>NZ_CP049935.1:0-2400000 GCF_011383005.1 Phycicoccus sp. HDW14
TTCGAGGCGTCGAGCACGACGTGGCCGGCGCGGTCGAGCGCCCGGGGCAGACGACGCCGCATCCGCCGGCGGGCGTCGTCGAAGCTGACGTCGGAGGAGACAGGCATCGGACCCTCCTCGCGATCAGGTGAGGCTGACCGCCACGTAGATGACGCGCCCGCGGTTCATGGCCGGGGCGGAGCTGATGACCTCGCGGTGGTCGCCGCGGACGGTGACCGCCGTACCGGGGGAGAGCAGCTGCTCGAGGTCGTCGACGTCGGGGTTGTGCTCGGGGGCGGCGAGCACGGTCACCTCGGCGACGGTCTCGACGCCCTCGCGGTCACGGACGAGCTTGCGACCGGGGGAGTAGACGACCCGCACCGGGACGGGGTCGCCGGGCAGGGGCGCGTCGGAGCTCTGGCCGCCGGCGGGGGTCACGATGATGACCTCGCGCGCCTGGCGCGGGCTGAGGCGCCTCATGGGCGCAGGCCGAACGGGTAGCGGCGGTCCGCGGGGTCCGGGTACGGGCGGGCCGGTGGGAACGAGCCGCGGGGCGAGAGCTGGCCGCCGACGGCTGAGCCGTTGGACTGAGACCACGTGCGGATCTCGGCGAGGATCTGCGAGCGCCGGTCACGCCACGAGGAGCGCACCAGGTCGGTCTGGTCGTCGGTCTGGCTCGTGGGGTTCTCGTAGGCGATGCCGCCGAGCTCGAGTGCCCACGCCCTGAGCGGCTTCGCCGGCTCGGCGGGGATGTCGTTCCAGCCGGTCGCGCCGAGGATCCAGCCCTCGACAACTTCGAGCACCGCGGCGCACTGGTCGTCGTCGACGTCGCCGGTGCTGTACCCGAGCCAGCTGCCGAGCTTGGCCGCGTCGAAGAGGACTGTCATGCCGGGGACCTCCTCGAGGCGCTGTGGGGCAGCAGGCGCCCGCCCGGCCGTCTTGGGGGAAGAGGGCCGGGCGGGCGGTCTGCGGGGAGGTGGCGTCAGCCGGTCGTCAGGACCCGGCCGCGGCCTTCTTCTTCTCGGCCTCGAGGCGCTCGGCCTCGGCGGCGGCCGCCTCGGCCTGCTCCTTGGCCCGGGCCTTCGCCCGCTCCTCGTCGGCCTTGGTCACCGCGGCGACGAGGACCGGCTTCTTCTCCGCGGTGAACTCGGCGATGTCGACGCCGACGACGCCGGCGTAGGCCTCCCAGACCTCGCGGGTGTCCCGCTCGGCCGGCAGCGCCTCCGGGACCGTCACCTGCGGCGGCGCGGGCGGGGCGCTCTCGCCGATCACGGACGCGAGGCCCGAACGCTGCAGCGCGTCGAGGACGGACTGGTCGACGCCGTCGGGGATCTTGTCGCCCTTGTCGACGACCTTCTCCTTGTCCTTGACCCGGACGCAGAGCGGCACGTTGGCGGTGTACGTGAGGCCCATGTCAGGCCCCCGTGATCCGCCGGGCCGCGCGCGGCTCCTGGGCGATCGCGATCATGGGCCGGCGGCCGCGGATCAGCGTCTCGTCGTTGCCCAGCGGGTTGCGCCGGGTCCACGTCTCGATGCCGGTCTTCGGGTCGCCGGTGTACTCCGGCGACGGGATGCGCTTGAAGGCGCGCGAGCCGAAGACCTTCCGGTCGAGGACGACCGGGTCGGACCCGGCCGGCATGACCGCGGGCGCGATCGTGATGCCGGCGATCTCCGGGAGGCGGTTCGTCTGCACGACGCCGTTCTGGTTCTCCCGCGGCAGGATCCCGAGGACGTCGTAGGCCACGTCGGCCCACTTGTCCCACGGCACGAGCACCGTGTCGGCCTCGTAGTCCTCGGGCTCGTTGTTGACCTCGCCGACCGCCTTGCTGATGGTGTACCACCAGCCCTTGGCGTCCTTGGCGACGGTCTTCGTCACGACGGTCTGCACGATCGCCACCGCCGGGGTGTCGATCTGGCGGCGCACGGAGCGGCCCACCTGGCGGGCCGCACGCTGGATCTCGTCCCGGTTGGACTCGAGGAGCTTCTCGTCGGTGACCGGGACGTCGATGCCGACCTTCGGCACCTTCGCGAAGGCGGCGTCGCCGTCGGTCGGCATGGCCCGCGGGTAGACCGCGCCGGGCGCGACCTCCTCCGGGTTCCGGGTGAGGTAGACGCCGGCGGAGACCTCGTAGAGGACCGCGCCGTTCGTCTCGATCGTGGTCGGGAAGATGAAGTCCGACAGGAAGGTGTTCGCGTTCTCGTCGTTGACGAGCCGGTTGACCTTCGTCGGGTCCTTCATGAACTGGTGCAGGCGCGCGATGTCGATCTCGGCCTGCGTCGGCACGCTGGGGTAGATGGCACCCATGATGTCGTTCTCCTTGCTCAGGCCGTCAGGTAACGGCAGGTCTGGCCGACGGTCGCCTGGCCGGAGACGCACAGCCCGAGGCGGAGCACCTCCGCGTCCGTGCCGACGGTGAAGGGCGCCACGCGGCCGGAGCCGGAGGCCTTGACGTGCTGGCCGGCCGTGACGGCGGCCGAGACGGCCACCTCCTCGATCGAGCCGGCCGGCATGTGCACCGTGACCTTCTCGCCCGCGGGGGCGTCGTGGCCGGCGATGCCGACGTACTTCTGCGTGCCGCTGGCCGCGGGGCCGACCTGCATGTTGCCGGTCACCTCGACCGGGGTGCCGCCGGTGACCGCGGCGGACGCGGTGAACGTCTCCGGCTGGCCGCCGGCGACGACGGGGGTGTAGTCACCCATGACTCAGGCCTCCTGCTTCTGGCGGGCGTGCTCGGGGAACATCTCCTCGTACTCGTCGGTCACGGTCTTGTCGTCCGCGGCGTCGGCGTGGCCGAGCTCCGCGAGCGGGATCGTGCCCTTGGCGAGGCTGTTGAGGACGGTGCGGCCGCCCTCGTCGTCGGCGCGCAGCTGGCCGAGCCAGTGGTCACGCCTGGCCGCGGGGATGCGGCCGTCCTGGATCGCCGCCGCCACGACGGCGACGCGGTCGGCCTCGAGCTGCTCGTTGCGGGCCTGGCGGCCGGCGGCCGCGTCCTCCCGGAGCTGGGCGAGGGTGCCCTCGTCGACGGCGACGGTGCCCGGCGCGGTCGGCGCGCTGGTCGCACGCTCCCCGAGGGCCTCGTCGACGGCGGCGAGCACGGTGTCGGCATCGGCGTCCGCGGAGACACCGAGCTTCTGCCGCAGGGCGGTCATCTGCGTGTCGTTCATCGCAGACGCTCCTTCCTGTGAGGTGTCCCTGGGCGCCGCAGCGGCCGGAGACGGGGAACCGGCCGCGGACGCGGCCGGCTGCTTGGGGGCCGGGGCGTGCGAGCGCCCGGCGTGCATGTGGATCGAGAGGTCGAAGCGGTCCTCGACCTCGATGTCCTCCTCGAGGACGTCCGGCTCGTCGGGAGCCGCGGTGCTCGTCTCGCCGGCGTCGGCCACGACGCCGACCCGGTCGGCCAGCCCGGCCGTGACGGCCTCCTTGGCCGTGTACCAGGTCTCCTCGACCATGACCGCGCGCCACTCCTCGTCGGTGCCGCCGGCGACCTCGGAGTAGACCGAGGCGATCGCGTTGGACGTCGAGTCGAGGAAGTCGGCGGCCTTGCGCATGAGGGCGGCCGGCCCGTAGGCGAACGTGGAGGCGTCGTGCACCATCATCTGCGTGCCGGGAGACATCACGGTCTCCTCGGCGCCGCAGGCGATCACCGAGGCCGCCGATGCCGCGACGCCGTCGACGACCGCGACCACCTTCGCCTTGTGGGCCCGAAGCATGTTCAGCATGGCCATGCCCTCCCAGACGTGACCGCCGGGGGAGTTGATGCGGGCGCGGATCTCGACGACGTCGTCGGGCAGGCTGTCGAGCGCCTCGGCGACGTCCCGGGCGCTGATGCCCCACCAGCCGCCCCAGGCGTCGATCGGGCCGTAGATCCGCAGCGTGGCCACGGAGCCGGCCGTCGAAGAGCTGCCGGCCGAGGAGGACTCCCCGTCGCCGGCGGCCGCGACGGTGACCGACCACATCTCGGAGCGGTTCTTCGGCGGCTTCTTCTCGCCCCAGAACCGCATGCGCGGCACGTCGAGCGCCGCCGGCGGCGGGCCGGCGTCGTTCAGCGCGGCCATCACCTCGGCGCCGGGGTCACGCAGCGGAGTTGTCACGGGTGTCTCCTTCGGTCTTCGTGGGCAGCCCGAGGCCGAGGCGCACGTGCGCCTCGAGCCCCTCGTCGGGGGTGAGGACGCCGGCGTCGACCAGCGTCTTGATGGCGACGGCGAGCGCTCCTGCGTTGGAACCGATCTCGTCGAACACGAGCTTCGGGGCGGGCTCGTTCTCGCCGTAGTTGAGGTCGACCAGGTCCTCGATGACGTGCGCGGTCGTGACGTCGGCGACGTCCTGCGCGACCGCCGTCAGCGACTGTGTGAAGAAGTCGGCGAAGGTCGAGCCGAGCGCCCACGACCCCGTCTGGGTGCCGAGGTTGAGGAAGTGCGCGAGCACCGCCCGGGCGATCTGCTGGTCGTGGTACTCGATCGGCTTGCGCGCGTCCGGCAGCTGGCCGTCGACGCCGAGCAGCTTGAGCAGTGCGCCATTGGGGATCGCGGCGCCAGCGTTGTCGCCGGAGCGGAAGCCGCTGGCGATGTCCTGGCCGGCGTCGAGGCTCTTCTCGCCCTCGGCCGCGGTGTAGACGGGGACACCGAGGCCGTTGCGGTCGATCGTCATCGTCTCGGTGCGCAGCAGCCGGTCCTTGAGCAGCCAGTTCTTGTAGGCCGTCCGGAGCAGGCTCATGCCGCGCCAGTTGCCGCCCTCACGCTCGTTGACGTACATCACCAGCCGCGAGACCGGGATGGTGATGTCCTTCGGGTCGGTCCCGACGCCCTTCTGCTCGATCGAGATCAGGCCGCCGTCGCGGGCGACGTTGAACTTGGCGATCGAGCGCGGCATCCGCGGGCCGAGCTTGCGCAGGTGCAGCAGGTTCGCGGCCTCGTCGTAGCGGTACAGCTGCTCGAACGCCATGTGCCCGAACGGCAGCATCAGGAGCGAGTGCCGCAGGTGCGTCGACCAGGAGAACCGGTCCCGCAGCCGCCCGGGTGCGACGTCCTGCACGCCCTTGATCGGCAGCCCGAGGTCGCCGGCGACGTGCTGCACGACCTCGTCGCGAGCGCCGTTCGGGTCGATCCGCCACGTCGTCGAGCGCACCGGGAAGGTGACCGCCCGCAGGACTGACCCGACCTGGGCGTCCTGCTTGCGCATGGCGTCGTAGACCGCGAGGTTCAGCGGCCACGCGAGCTCGGGTGTGGTCTCCTCCTCGATGCCGCCGGGCTGCCACCAGTCGTTGGCGGACTCGGGGGCGACGGCGTAGCCGACCTCGCGGACGCCGGCCTGCGTGCGAGCGCTCTTCGGCGACGGGGGAGGGGTCTCCTCAGCCACAGAGCACCTCCTCGAGGTCAGAAGCCGGTCGTCGCGACGTCGACGTCACGGGTGCGCCGGGTTCGGCGCTGGGGCGGGGTGCGGCGGCCCTCGGCGCCCGTGGCGCGCACGGGCGACGGAGGCGGTTCCTTGACGTCCCGCTCGCTCTTGCCGACGGCGTAGCCGGCGAGCATCGGCGCGACGATCGGGCCCTGGTTGACCTCGGTCGAGACCGTGCGGCGCAGGGTGTGCCGGTCGAGGAGCTTGCGCAGCTCGGCGGCCGCGAGCGCCTGCGTCATCAGCTTGCCGCCGCGGTGCCGGACACCGGGGGCCGGCACCGGGCGCGGTGCGTCGGGGTCGACGTCCTCGCCCGGCTCGGGAGGCAGCGGTCGCGGGTTTGCGTTGGTGTAGAACCACGTCCACGCGTTCTTGAGGTCGTCGGCGTCGAAGAGCTTCACCGGCACGCCGGCCTCGGCGAGGTCGCCGAGCATGAAGCCGCACGGGCCCTTCGGGTCGACCCACAGCTCGCCGCCGTGGTCGGTGACCAGCTGGCGGGACCGCTCGAGCATCCATGCGACGCCCGGCTCGTGGTCGATGACCTCGATGTGCATCGCGCCGTCAGACCGTCGGCCGGCGACACCGATCGTGCCGCGCTCCAGCTGCGGGTCGGCCTCGAGGACGTACCGCGGCGTGCTCCCCGACGCGATCGCGGACTCGGCGTCCTGCGCGCGGGCCCACGCCTTCTCCGGCACGAGCCAGCCCGCACCCTCCTCGCGGGGGTACGTCGACGCGCCGCCGCGCTCCCGGCCGAAGTCCTGGCGCGACATCCGCGAGAACTCCTTGGCCACGAACTCGTACGACAGTCCGCGGCCGAGCCGTGGGTTGACGGCCGCGATCTTGTCGAGGTCGTCGAAGTCCTCGTCAGGGTCGAGGTGCCAGCCGCGGTAGCAGAGGCCGCGCTCCTTCTTCTTGTACGAGCGCCACAGCTTCGCCTGGATCGTGGCGCGCATCCCGCCGGCGGACCCGGCGTAGTTGATCTGCGCGTTCTCGGCACCGGTGACGAGCGGCATCAGCGCCGCGAGGTGCTCCTCGGTAAGGCTCTGCGACTCGTCGAGGATCAGCCGGTTGTACCCCTGCCCGCGAGCCGAGTCCATCGTGCGCGTGCGGAAGTAGCAGACCGCGCCGTTGCGCAGCTTGATCGCGCGCTGGCCGTTTGCGCGACGCGGGCCGGCCTCGTCGAGCTCGGCCCAGAACTTCGGGGTGCGCTGGATCGCGGCGACCACGTTGTTGAAGACCTCGAGCGCCGTGTCGTCGCGGTGCGCGGTGTACATGATCTTCCGCTCACCGAGCATGAACAGCCCGGCCAGGATCAGGATCTCGATCTCGAACGACTTGCCGTTGCGGCGCGAGATCACGTCCGCGGTCTCGCCGGCGGCCCAGCGCTCGATCAACGTGCCGTCGCGCTGCTCGACCATGTTCGCGCCGAGCTTCTCGACGAGACCCTGGCGCTGGAAGTCCATGAGGTCGTAGCCGCAGTACTCCGCGAGCGTGATCGCGTCCTCGCCGTGCGAGAAGGCCGACTCGGGCACCAGGCTGTCGGTCGGGGTCTGGCAGCCCAGCGGCAGGTCGCGCTCTTCGTAGTCGGCGTCAGGCTCGAGAAGTGCGCTCAGCCGCACGGCGTGCACGCTCCTCTCGCAGCTGCTCCATGCGGTCCGGCCCAGTCACGACACCCTCGTCGTCGCCGTCCTCCTCCGGCTCGCCGCGGCCGTTGGAGCGGCCCGGCGCGACCGACAGGCCGAGCAGGCGCACACGCGCGACGTGCAGGCGGTGCGCCTCACGGACGGCCGCGAGATCGCCGCTGATCGCCGCCTCCCACACCGCGTCCGTGAGGATGTCGAGCCGGTGCAGCTCGAGCACGCGCATCTGCTCGTCGCTCAGGTCGGCCGATCTCGCCTTGAGCGCGCGGTGGTACGCCTTGTGCGCGCCCGAGCGGTTCGCGTACCCGCAGAGCGCCGCGACCTCGTCGAAGCCCTTGCCCTGCGCCACGAGCTCGAGAACACGAAGATCGCGCAGCGCCGTCTTCGACAGCGTCCGCGGCCTGTAGTCGCTGCTGGCCATGACGGGGTCAGTCGACGAACACGACGCGCGTCGCGCCGCCGTGACCGTGGATGTGTCGTACCGAGTCGATCGACGGCCACACGACGGTTGACCGGTGCTCGCCGAGCCAGCGCACCACGGCGACGCCGTCGGAGAACTCCACGCCCTCTGCGACGATGCCGGTTCCGGAGATCCCGGACACGTCGTGGTCGCGCTGCAGCTGGAAGCGGCGGGTGGTCTGGGTCATCGGCTGACTCCTCGGGAGGCGACCGCGCCCGCCGGCGCGTCACCAGACGCGTGAGGGCTGCAGGTCCTGGATCTGGCGGCCGAGCACGCCGCCGGCGGCTGTGTTCCCGCCGAGAGGACAGTCGTCGTAGTCGGCGTGCTCGATCCGGTCCGCCTTCGACCAGGGCTCGATCGCCCGGTCGCGCGTGTGACCGAAGTGGAGTTTCTGACCCCTCAACATCGGGAGCCCACAGCGAGGACAGGGCGTGTTGTACGCCTCCTCGATCGCCAGCGCGCGTCGACGCTGGTGATCGGCGCCGTACGGGTCCGGCTGAGCCATCTGGGACCGACCTAACTTCGCGAGGGCCCCGAATGTTTCCTCCTGGGCACCATTGGTATCCCCGGGGGGAGAGAGGAAGGGGGTCGGAGGGGTCCGGGCCCCTGAGGGGGTCGAGATTTTCTGGCGGCGCGACGAAGGCCCAGCCGCATGGGCTGGGCCTTCGTGGACAGAGTTCGTCCGCTGGCATTCACGGTAACACCGGCCCGATCGAACTACAAGCGTGTCACCCGCCGGGTGTGCCGATCAGCTGAACCGCGACGCCGATGCCGGTGATGATGAGGCCAAGGACGCCGATGACGACACCGGCGATGGCGGTGCCGAGGATGATGCGCGATCGCTTCGACTCGCGCCCGAGCTCGTCGGCCTGCGCCGCCTGCAGCTCCATCGTCGCGTGAGTGCTCTTGGCGATCTCCTCGAGCACCGGGCGCAGGAGGTCGGCCGTCGTCTCAATAGGTTCTGCGATCAGCCGGCCGATGGCTTCTGCTCTCTCATCCGCCTCCTCCTCTTGACGCCGGCGCTCGGCCTCGCGCTCAGCAAGGATCCGGCTGGGCTTCATCGCAGACTCATCGAGCGACTTGGCGGCCTTCATGATCGGGTCGCCCGCGGCGGCAACCTTGGCCGGGCCTGGGCCGACAGCAGATGCCGCGCGAGCCTGCGACTCGCGGACCATCTTGACGGCAGCGGGCGATAACACGTCCACCCGGGTCTCGCGCAGCTGGCGGGTAAGCCGGGCCAGCGCTGCCCTCGTCTCGTCACTCATCGGCGCCCTTGGGCCGCGACGGATCACGTCACCCAACGTCTCGGGCCTCTCACTCGGCCCGTCGTGGTCATCGGTCACAGTTCCAAGGCTACGTCGACGCGCCGACTAGGCAGCGAGGGTGGATGACCATCGGGATCGTGTCGCGACTCGCAGGTGCGGGCGAGCGTCGGGACCGGGTAGTGCTCGCCGCAGATCGTGCACCGCCACGCATCGTCCTGCAGAGGCACCAGGTCAACGCCTCGCGCTCTGAGCGTCGAGCACCGCGGCCAGCGACCAGCCGGCGCGGGTCGACCTCCCGACGCGGACCCTCACGGCTGGCTTGAGCCCGCGGCGGCGAGCCCAGGTCTTGAACTGGTCGGTGGCCACACCGACACGGTGGGCCGCGGCCTCGGTCGAGACGATGTCCTCGGTCAGGCACTCGGTCTCAGTGGCCGGGCCGCCGAGGACGATCCCGGGACGGGGCGGGGTGGTGGTCATGGCAGCTGCCTCCGGAACGCGTCGGACACTTCGGTGATCGGTCGCATGAACGCCTCCATCGACCAGGCCTGGCGGCGGCCGTTCTCGTCGCGGCAGCGCGGGTGGTCGCAGCGGAGGACGCCCCAGGTCGGGTCCCACGGGAAGCCGATGGAGCCGCAGCCCGGGCAGGCCGCCGCCTCCCACGCCGGCCGCGGGGCCATGAACAGCAGCCGGCACGACAGGTGCCCGCACGACCAGGCGTCCTCGCACGTCGGCCCGGCCCACTTCTGCCCGGCGAACGGGTTGTGACGCTGCCGCAGCACCACCGGCTTGTCCTTGTGGCCGGTCAGGGCTCGCGCCTCCTTGTGCCAGCGGCGAACGGTGCGCTCGACCTTGCCCCAGGACCGGCCTCGCTCAGGGTGGCCGGGATCGACCAGCGCGCCGGCGACGAGGGCGTGCGTCGGGTCGTGCTCGAGCAGCAGATCGACGAGGAGCGGCAGCCCGCGCAGGGCGGCCGGACCGGCGATGTCCGACGGGGTCGCCGACGACACGGTGGTGATGCTCTTGCGGATCGGCTGGCACGTGGGGTGCTTGCACTGGCCGGCGGGGTGCACGGGGCCGATGCGCGGCTTCGACGCGACGCCTCGGTAAACGTGGAGGGGCCCGAGGTCGAGCGCCTCGCGCAGCAGGTGGTCGAAGCGGATGGCGCCGCGGTGGACCTCGTCGACGAGGTGGGCCGGGCCGGCCGCCCACGGCGCCGGTGATCCCTTCTGGCTCTTGGCCTTCGGCACGCCAGGGTCGCGCGGCGCGCCGGTGCCGGGCATGGTGATCGACGCGAGGCGGACCAGCAGGGCACGGTGAGCGATCTCCTCGTGCGAGCACCGGGCCGGGCCCTCCGTCGAGCACCGGTGGCCAGCAGGTACGTCCCGCGGGTCGTAGAACTCATCCACCAGCTGGGCCACCACCTGCGTCAGCGTCAGCGGTCCCGCCGGCTCAGGCTTGCGTGACTGGGCCACCGTCGTCCTCGCTGTCTTCGCCTTGGTCACTGGTCACCACCACGACGGCCTCGAGCACCACGAGATCTCTGGGCAGGCTGAGGCTGGGCAGGGGGCGCTCCCGCCCCAGTCCCTGCCTGACCCGGCCCGGCCCGTCCCGTCCCGGCCCGGCGTCCACCCTCGGACCACGGTGGTCCCGGCGGCGCCCCGCCGAGGGGCTCGAGGGTCGCGCCTGCGGCTGCGGCACCCTCGTGGGAGGTCGCGCCTGTGGCTGCGGCACCTCCCTGCTCGCCCGGATGCGCGCCTGTGGCTGCGGAACCTCTCGAGCTCGTGGACTGGGTCTCGAAGGGGTCGTTCGCGGCGGGCACCGGGTGGCCGAGGAAGTCCTCGACCCTCTTGCGGCTGCCGGAGGCCTTCGAGAAGTAGGGCATGGGCGGGGGTGGGAGCAGGTGGGTCTCCTTCTCGGGTCGGGGCATGTGCTTGAAGGTCGAGTTGCACTTGTGGCAGCACCGCACGTAGGTCTCGAACGTGGCCGCGGTGCCGGGGTTGAGGTGGTCGTAGGTGGCGCCGCGCCCGGAGCGGGTGTCCTTCGAGCTGACGAGCACGACACGGCAGTAGCGGCACTGGTCACCGTCGCGCAGGAGCACCCGGGCGGTGAGCTCGGGGTTGCGGCGGTCCTGGTCGCGCTGGCGGTCCCAGGCGACGTCCTCCTTGAGGCGGATGTGCCACAGGTCGTCGTCCTCGACGATGCGCCAGCGTCGAGTGCGGCCGCGGCCCTCGGCGGTCATCAGACCGGCCTCGACGGCCTGGCGCAGCAGCAGCTGGGCGCGGTCGCCGCCGATGAGCTCGGCGGTGCCGATGTCGACGACGTAGTCCGTCATGTAGCCGGCCGACATCGTGGCGCAGCGGGACACGAAGCCGAACACCTCGTTGGCCGAGCGAGCGTCGGCGCGATGGGTGCGCCGGATGGCCAGCACACGGATGTGCAGGCCGGACTTGTCGCTGGACTTGAGCCAGGGCATTCGGTGGGGTGCTCCATCGAGTCGAGGGCGTTCGAGGCGGCTGGGGTGCCTAGGGCGGCGGGTGCACGTCGAAGAGCAGGGCCTCGAGCGGGGCGGCGATCGCCCGTCCGCGCTGGATGTCGACGTAGCCGTCGAGGCTGTCCGCGAGCGCCAGCCAGAGGTCGCGCACGTCGGGGACGTCGTCGTCGATGGCGGCCCGCTCGCGGAAGTACTTCGCCTCGCTCTCGAGGGCCGTCAAGGCGCGTTCACGAGCCCGCGGGGCGCTGGTGCTGGTCATCGGCCGCCCGCCCGCTGTGCGGGGCCGTACGGGCTCTGCTGGGCCTCTCGGCCGGTGCGGCGGTCCCTCGATCGGCGAGCGTCGTCCAGTTGAGGCTGGGACGGCTCGGCGGGCTGCTGGTCGGTGAACCTGTCGAGGGTCGCCCGGGCGAAGCCTGCGTCCTCCGCGTACTCGGTGCTGTGCATGATGAAGACGCCGGGGTTGCGCGGGAGGATCCGGGTTCGTGGGCCGCTGCCGACGACGATCGAGTCGTGCAGGGCGTTGGCAGGGTGCTCGAGCAGGATCTGGGCGACCCGCTCGAGCTGCCAGCCCTCCATCTGCCACGCCTCGTCGATGAACAGCGGGTGCGCACGCAGCCGGGCCACCTCCGCCGCCAGCTGGCGACGCCGCTCCTCCGTAGCGCGTTGAAGCTGGCGGCTGGCTCCGAGGATCGCCGCGTTGAGGCGGTGCCAGTCGTCCTCGTCGCCGAGCTGCTCGGTGACCGCGGCGTACATGCTGCTGAGGCTGGCCCAAGGCCGTCGGGCGATGTCGGCGCCGTAGTACTCGCCGCCGGTGTCGACCTCGTGAGAGCCGTCGGCCGACCACGACGCGGCATCGACCCCGCCGTTCCACTCGACGTAGTCCTCGAGGGCGGCGTCGATGTCGTCGAGGACCTCGTCCGCGCCGCTCACGCCGACAACCTCCGTCGCTCGGCGAGCGGGATCACGTTGTCCGGCACGGTCTCTGGGACCAGGTGCCGCACGACGTCCGCCGCGAACGAGGGGCACGCCTCGTGCGAGCAGTAGCAGACCGAGCCAGGGCAGTATCGGCCCGGCGCCGCCTTCGGGTCCTCAGCACACGTGGGGCAGCTCTGCGCGGTCTGGGAGGCAGCGAGCGTCATCGTCCCCGACCCGGATCTGGAAGGCGCGGAGTGGGCGAGTCGATCCATGACCTGTCCGGAGGTGGTTGGGCAAGCGGGGTGTCGCCCACTTGGCCCAGGTGGTCCACCCGCTCGTTGAGTTCGGCCAGGAGGATCCGTCGACCTCTGCGGAAGACCACGTGCGCCGGGGCGAACTCCACGCTCGTGACGTCGTGAATCTCGCAATCCCGCCCGTTCGTCGGGTCCGTGTAGATGAAGTCAGCCATCAGGTGATCACCCCGGCGCGGATGCCGGTGCGGACGATCTTGCGGTTCAGCAGACCGAGCGCCTCGCCGCGGTGGCCGGTCAGGTGCTCGACGGCTGCGAGCGCAGTCAGGGCGACGTCGAGGAGCTCGTCGACGACGTCGTCCATCGAGCCGGCGACGCCCTTGCGCGGGTTCTGACCCGTCACACCTATGTACGCGGCCACCACCTCGCCGCACTCCTCGGCGATCTTCGCTACCCGGGCCCAGGTGACCACCCCGGGTCGAGGTCGGCGTTGCCAGCGTCGATCCACTGTGAGAGAGCGACGAGCGCAGCGGCGTGAAGTGAGTCCAGTGCGGACACGCCTGCGTCCCCGGCGGGGGGACGGGGGACTTCGGCGCGTCCGGACGGCTTCGGGCGGTATCCGTGGCCGGGCGGCGGAAGTCTCACGGGGTGGCTCCCGTCGCGGCGAAGGGGTCAGGGACGACGCGCAGGCCCGTGCGCGGCGCGGCCTCATCCCACTCGGGGTCGTCAGCTGGCGGCTCGGAGATCTCCTCGACGGCCGGCCCGGGCTCGGCCGGGGCCTCCTCGACGTCTTTGTCGTCGATGGCGTCCGGGTCGTAGAAGTCCAACGGCATCTGGCCGGCGCCGGCCTTCACGAGGGCGGCGACGTCGGCCTTCCAGAGGCCGTTGCGCTGGATGACCCCGAGGAACTCCTCGACGTCGTGGCCGCGGGTGCGGCCGACCCACTCGCCCTCGCCGTTCCGCTCGACCGCGAGGTGCGAGAGCTCGTGGTCGACCAGGGCACGCTTCTGCTCCGGCTTCATGCCCTCCCACAGGTCCTTCGGGAACTCGAGCACGAACAGCGGGACGCCGACCGACTCGTCGTCGACGAGGAACTGCGACAGGCCGGCGATCTTGCGCGCCTTGCCGAGGATGGCCCGGCCGCGCGCGACGGCGTGCACGTCGCGGAACACGTAGAGGATCTGGGCGTGCTTGAGGTCCTCGTGCTGCTTCACGTCCGCGATCAGGCGGTCCGCGATCGGCTTTACCTGGTCGGTGGCCCACTCCCACTCGACGCTCACAGCTCGGCTCCTTCGGTGTCGGGGAAGCGGATCTGGCCGGTGTCGTCGTCGCGGACGACGCGGCCGGTGCGGACGAGGTGCTCGTGGGCCTCGCGCAGCGCGCGGGCCTCGTCGTCCCAGAAGGTCGGCGCCTCGATCCCGGCGTCGAGCAGGTGCCCGAGCTGGGTCAGTAGGTCGAGGGCGTCGGCGAGCTCGAGCGAGCGGAAGAGCGGGATGTCCCATCGGACGAGGGGGACCCGGTCTCCGTCGGTGATGTCGCGGCCGAGGTCGACGTCGAGCCGAGGGTGCACGTGCAGGAGGCCTCCCCAGCCGTCGACGCCGACGACGACGTGCAGGGCGTCCCGGTGCGGTGCGGCACCGTGCTCGAAGACCGTGGCATTCGTCCGGTCGGCCTGCTGCACGACCCTGCCGGCGAGCACTGCCAGGTCGTGCAGGTGGGCCTGTTCCTCGTCCGCGAGCGCGACGACGGCCTTGACGAGGCGGTCGAACTCGTCGGCGGTGACGGGGATCGGAAGGGCGTCGTCGATGGCCGCGCAGTACTTCGCGATGCGGGCGGCCTGGGCGGTGATGGCCGCGACGTCGTCGGGGGCGGTCTGGGTGGTCATCGGCGTGGGCCCCTCGAGACGATGAGGATGCCGAGGAGAGCGCAGAGCACGGTGACGACGGCGCTGCCGACCGTCATCGGTGAGGTGAAGAACATCGCGAGGGCGACGCCGACCGCGGCGAGCACGATGAGCACGAGGCAGGTCAGGATCTCCATCAGGCGGTCTCGTCCGGTCCGCCGAGCTCGTCGTCGGCCGGCCCGTCGGCCGGCTCATCGGCGACGGGCCCGTCGACGTTCCACCTGGCGGATCCCGACTGGGAGTACTCCGTGCCGGTGAACCGGTCCCGCTCCCAGTCGGACCACGGGTAGCCGTACGCCGTCAGGGTCGCGGTCCAGGCGCGGCCGGGGGCCCCGTAGGTGTGGAGCCCGGGGTAGGGGTCGACCTTCCGCAGGCTCGTCTCGCCGGCGATGTGGGTCGCGATGTCAAGGGCGAGGACCAGGGCGTTGACGTTGAGCCCGACGAGGGCCTCTCCGAGCGCTTCCGCGAGGTCGTCGGTCTGCTGCTCCTCGTCGGTGCCCTTGACGACCTCGGGGACGGGTGCCCCGAGGATGTCCAGCATCACGCGGGCGCCCTTGAGGTCCCGGGCCCAGGAGACGTCGAACTGGAAGGCGTCGACCACGAGGGCCTGCAGGCGAGTCCGGACGACGGCGGGGTCGGAGACCTTCGCCAGCTGGTCGCGCAGGAACGTGGCCCGCGCCTCGGCGGCCGCTCCGGCGCTCTTCGTCAGCTCGTCCTTGAGGGCGGCCAGCTCGGCCTCGGCCTTGAGCTCAGCCTTGGTCTTCGTCGGCTTGGGCTTCGGGTGCAGCTTCGGCTGGGTGCACCCGTGGACAAGCTTCTTCCTCGAGTACTCCGTCACCCAGTAGGTGGCCCGGCCGGGGCAGTCCTTGTGCGTCCGCTGCTCGGCGGCGTCGATCTTGCCGTCGTCCCCCAGGTGCGCGGGAAGTTCGGCAGCAGGTCCTCGAGGTGCTTCGACCCCTTCGGCTGGTTGGCGAGGACGGTGACGCCGGCCTCGCTGAGCTTCTCGAGCCGGACCGCGAGCGCCGCGGCCTCCTCGCGCTCCCGGCGCGCGCTGTTGAGGGTGAAGGTGTAGTTGTTCGAGCCGACGGCCTTGAGGAGCGTCTTCTGGGCCTTGGGGTCATCGTCGAACTCGGAGATCTCGAGGGCCTGCTCGATCGTGACCTGGTGGGCCTGCAGCGCCGAGCGGGCGGCCTCGCCGATCTTCGCGAGCTTGAGGCGGTCGCGGATCCGGGTCGCGGGCTGGCCGACCTTGGCGGCGAGCGCCTTCTGGGTGAGGCCGTCGATGTCGAGGAGGAGCTGGTAGGCGTCGGCCTCCTCCACGGGGGTGAGGTCGACGCGCTGCAGGTTCTCGACGAGCATGGCCTCGATCTGTGCGCCGCGGGTCGTGAGGTCCTCGCGGATGAGGACTGGCACCGTGGTGAGCTTGGCCTTCTTCGCCGCGGCGAGGCGGCGGTGGCCGGCGATCAGCAGCCAGGTCGCCTTGCCCATCGACCGGGCGGTCATGCCGGTGTGCGGCGGGGCGACGACGAGCGGCTCGAGGAGGCCGACGGACTCGACCGAGGCGGCCAGGTCGGTGACGTCGCCGACGTCGAGGCGGACGTTGTCCGGGTGGGCCTTGACCTGCGAGAGGGCGACGTGCTCGAGGCGGGTCTGCGCGGTCGGGGTGGTGGCGGTGGCGGTCATGACGGTGGTGCTCCTTCGGCTGTGGTTCGGCTGGGGTCGCGACCGGTGTCGAGGGTCGCTGCGAGGCGCTCCGCGAACGGGCGCCAGGCGGTCGTGGTGGGGAGCTCGTCGAACAACGCCTTGAGGTCCTCGAGCATCTGCGGGACCTGCGCCGCGGCGAGGTGGCGGGTGTTGAGCCGGAGCATCCCCATGTGGGTGCGCACGACGAGGACGGTCATCCCGCGGCACCGGCGGCCCGAGGTGCACGAGACGTTGTCGAGGGCCTGGAAGCCGGGCTGCTCGGCGAGCCGGCACTGGCACGCCGGGTCGACGTGGTCGATCGCCTTGCACCAGGTCCGCACCTCGTCGGCGAGCGCCGTCAAGCGCAGACGCATCCGCTCGTCGCTCTTGGTGCTCACGCGGCCCTCCCCATGAATCGGCCGCCATTGGCGCGAGCTCGGCTGCGGGCGTGGCACTCCCGGCAGCGGACGGCGTTGCGGGTCACCTGCTTCGAGCAGTCGGCGCAGGGGTGGGTGCGAGGGCGAGGCGGCTTGAGCCACGTCCGGCCGCGCAGCTGCTCGAACCGGTTGGCCAGGTCGGGGCGCTCCGCCCGGTACAGGGCCCGGGCGATCGACTCAGGGCGCATCCCGAGGTGGGAGGCGATCGACAGCGGCCGGTCCCCGAACCCCAGGAAGTGCTCGACCTCCTCGACGACGACGGCGCGCGGCGTCATCCGGCTACCTCCACGAGGTCCTGCTCGTGACCCTCGACGGGCTGCCCGCAGACGCGGCACTGGCCCTCGTCGAGGGAGCGCCGGTAGGCGTGGCGGGACTCGTCGGCGCGGATGACGTGCTCCCAGCACTCACCGCACCCGGTCATCCCGATCTGTCGTGCACCGCGACCGTGCTCGTTGAGGCAGCGTGCTCGGACGCGACCGGCGAGCGGGTGCTCCGCGCCGAGGTGGAAGCGGTAGGTGGCGTGGGGGCGAGCTGTGCCGGCCCGGGCACGGCCGACGGTGCTCGCCTGGGTGACGCCCATCTGGCCGGCCTCGACGAGGTCCTGCTGCTCGGTCGAGAGGTTGAGCAGGGCGAGGCGGTTACTCACGAACGAGTCGGAGCGTCCGATCCGCTTCGCGAGCTCCTGGCCGGTCCAGCTCTTCGAGACCTTGAGCCGGTTCAGCGCCCGCGCCTCCTCCATCGGTGAGAGGTCGCGCCGCTGGCCGTTCTCGATGAGCATCGCCGCGAGCACGTCGTCGGGACGGAGGTCCTTCGAGACGATGACCTCGGTGGAGGCGTGGCCCAAGCGCTGCAGCGCGGCGAGGCGGCGGTGGCCGGCGACGACGACCAGGGCGGCGCCGTGGCGGCGGACGACGATCGGCTGCAGGAGACCGGACTGGCGGATCGACTCTGCCAGCTCGTCGACGTCGCCGAGGTCCTCGCGCGGGTTGTCCGGGTCCGGGTGAACGTCTGCGAGCGCCACCGTGACGAGGGTGCGACCGGTCATCGCCTCGGCGGCCGCGGCCGGCTTCTCCTGGGCGGCCGCGCGAAGCTGCTCGAGCGAGGCCCGCATCGCCTCGGTGTCGGGGTAGCCGTGGGTGCGGGCGATCTCCGCGGCGTGCGGGTAGGACAGCCCGGTGACCTCGGCGGCCTTCGCCACGGACTGGCGCAGCGCCACCTCCACGAGGCGCACCTCGAGCTCCTGTGAGACCGTCGCGCGCTTCACGACCGGGCTCCGTTGAGGCTCACTGGCGCTCACCCCGGCGGCGGGCGGCGACGAGGGTCACGATGCCGGCGAAGAGGATGGCACCGCCGAGCAGCGCCGTCAGCTGCACGTCCTGCGGCCCGGTGGCCGCGAGTTGGGCGCGCTGCGTGACCGCCGGCGCCGGGCTCGTCGTCGACGACGTGACCGGCAGCTGGGTGGCGCTCGTGCTCGTCGACGGGCTGCTGCTCGAGGACGACGTCGTCGACGGTGTGCTGGTCGGGGTCGACGACGGCGTCTCGGACGGGGTCTCCGTGGGCGTGGGGGAGGGCGTCTCGGACGGTGTCGGCGACGGGCTCGGCGTCTCGGACGGCGTTGGGGTGCCGCTCGGGGTCTCCGTGGGCGTGGGCGTCGACGAGGGCGTCTCGGACGGCGTCGGGGTGCCGCTGGGCGTCACCGACGGCGTCGGCACCGACACGGTCTCCGACGGGGTGGGGGTGGGGCTCGGCGAGGGAGTGCTCGAGCATCCCGGGCCGGGCGGCAGGAACTGGTGGCTCAGGTAGACGGCCTGGTCCTCCGGGACGCCGCCGGCGATGGTCAGCAGCCCGTCGTCGTCGAGGGCGTCGACGACGCGCCGGTCGTGGTGGGTCTCGTACCGGTAGGTGTCGACCTGTCGCCACGAGCACTCGACGACCTCGACGGTCTGGGGCCACCAGTCGCCGAACGGATCCGTCGTCGGGTCGATCCCGGCCGGCAGGTACCAGGTGCGGGTCGTGGTCTCGCCGTGCCCGGTCGCGAGCGCGGGGACGGCCGTGGTGAGGGCGCCGACGACCAGGAGGAGCGTCGCGGCGAGGATGCGGGTGCGGTTCATCGAAGGTCCTGACTGGTGGTGGGGAGGTCGAGTGCGTCGAGCTGGGAGCGTCCGGCTCGCTGGTCGAAGGGGGAGCGGTCCGCGCTGCGGATGAACCACCGGGTCACGAGGCCGAGGAGCACGAGGATCAGCAGCGGCAGGGCCCAGGCGTTGCCGGCGGGGTGGGCGAGGCCGAACTCGGCGGCGGCCCGGAACGCGACCACGAGCGCGAGTGCGGCGGCGACGGTCCTGGTGAACCGGACGACGAGGCGGCCGCGGCGGGTCAGGACCACGACGCACCTCCCGAGAGCGCCTTGTTGAGTCGCCGTAGGTCCTTGAGCTGCTGGAAGGTCTCCGCCCACCATTCCTCGGCAGCGAAGGTCTGATGCGCGAGCTCCGTTGCCGTGTCGGCATCACCGCGCCGCAAGGCTGCGGCGCACTGCCTGCCCAGCGCCCCGCTGCGAGACCACGCTCGCTCTTCGGCCTGCACTGCCTGCTCCACGCTCGGGCCGGCCGACACTGTCGCGGTCGTCACCACAGGTCCTTGACGTCGAGCGGCTCGCGGGCCGGGACCGGGCGTGCGCCCTCGGTCGAACCGTCGGCGAGGACCAGGACTGCGCCGAGTGGACGCTCGGCGCGGGCGATGTCGAGCGCCGAGGCCTGCTCGTCGACGCGGACCTCGAGGAGCGCGGACGACGCCGCGGTCTGGACGTAGGCGTCAGCGAGCGGGGCCGGCATCCGGAGCGCGGAGGTCTGCGCGCTGATCGTCTGCTGGCGCAGGTGGATGGCGTACAGCTCGTCGGTGGCCTCGCGGAGGGTGACCGAGTGCGCGGCGAGCCGGGCGGACAGGCGCAGCAGGCGGCGCTCGATCGCGTCGGCTAGGGCCGGGTGCTGCCTGGCGGCGGGGCGGCGGGTCGCGACGGCGGTCACGGGAGCAGGTCCTTGTCGACGAGCCAGAGGCCGCGGGCGTCGAGGTCGGCGACGGCGGCCGCTGCGAACGTGACCTTGAGCTCGGCGCGGTGGCGGAACCGGACGGTCAGGGTCTGGCCGTGGGTCTTGCCGCCGGAAGGGACGATGACGTACGCGACGCGGCCACGCATCAGGGCGGCGAAGAGGCTGCGCTGGCGGCTCGTCGAGAGGAGCTGGACCTGCACGGCGATGCCCGCGTCGGCCTCGCCCGGGCCGGGCTCACCGAGGGCGATCAGGATGTCGTCGACGTCGTCGGTGATGACCTGGGCCGCGGGGGCATCGACGTCGGCGACCGAGGGCCGGATCGGGCGGACGGTGCCCGCCAGATCGGCGGGGGAGGGGTGGTGTTCTGCGGTGGTCGGCTGGTCCATCACGGGACCTCGCTTCCTGTTCGGCTGTTCGGCTGGGGTGGTGCGGTGGTGAGGTGGTCCCCGACCAGGCGAGAGGCGTGCCCCGGAACAGAGGGGGGGACTCCGCTCGACAGGTGGCCGGTCTCGCCTGGCCGGGGACTGAGGTCGGGACGGCCGCCGCAAGGTCCTGACGGCTCGGTGCGCTGCCCCTACAGCTGCGCGTGGTGAGCCCGGACCCGACACAGGGGTGGCGGCCGCCCCGGGTCTAGGGCGGAGAGCGGCCGGGGCCGCCCGGGGCGTACCAGTCCGCGACGCGCGCGGCCTGCTCGCGGGCGTCGGCGGCCATGCACTTCGTGCACAGGCCGGACTCCACGTCGACGTGCCGGTCGGTGGCGCCGCAACGGGTGCATGGGTTCGCGACGTCGTCGAACGTCAGTTGGGCGCCGGCGGCACGCTCGACGCGCTCCTGCTCGGCGGCCTGGGCGACGAGGTCCTCGAAACCCTCCGGGCGGCGGGGTGTGTAGCCCAGCGCGCTCGACCGGCACGAGTGGTGGTTCTTGAAGCGCTGCCCGCACAGGTCGCACCGCACGAAGCCGTGCGCGTCGACCCGGGTCACGGTGGCCATCACCGCTCGCCCCTCGCCACGAGCCGCGCTACCGTGCGCAGACGGCGCCGCAAGGAGCGCCACCGGAGAGCGGAGACGCCATGTGGTTCTGCGTCGACAGGTACACCTTCGAGATCTCGACCGCCGAAGGTGCCGAGCTCATGGACAAGGTCCGGGACAGCGAGCGCAACGGAGTCGCGGTCATGGTGGATCTTGGCGACGGCCAGACCCTCCGAATCCCGGGCGGTTCGCTCGTCGCGCTGCTCAACGACCGCCCCGACGGTCTGATCGCCCTCGACTGAGGAGCGACGGAACAGCAGGTCGCTGACAGCGCCATTGCCGTCGATCGGGCGAATCCGGTCCTCGACTCGAATCCACACCATCAGGACCGCCCCCCTGCGACCCGTGTGCGGGGCACGGCCCGCTCGCCGCGGTCCACGACGGCCTGACACGTCGCCCGGTACAGCTGGCCCAAGCGGGCCGGCGGGGGGCCGTGCTCGGCCCGCACTCGCTCCCACCACTGCGCCGCGGTCTCGACGTCATTTACAGTCGAACGCTTGTTCGCCTGCGGGCCGTGGGTGGTCTCGCTTACGGTGACCATCACGCCGCCGCCATGTCGCTCGCGCGGCCGAGGAGGGTGGGGACGGTGACGTGCAACGCGTCGCAGATCAGGAGCGTGTCCAGCAGGCCAAGGGGGCTCTCGCCGCGCAGCTTCCGCGAGAGAGACGGCTGCGAGATCCCGGTGACGGCCGACAGCCGCGTCACGTTGACGCCCTGCCGACCGAGCTCTGCGCGGATCTCCGCGAGGACTGCTGGGATGAACTGCTCGGGCGTCATGCGGTACAACATAAATGCGAAACTGCATAAGTACAAGTACCCTGATCGGATTTCTTCCCGACGTGCCAGACTCATGGGCGTGCCGAACGCAGCGAAGCAGCGCCTCATGGACGTCGAGATGCGCGTGATGAAGCAGATCGACGACGCGCGGAAGGCCTCAG
Source organism: Phycicoccus sp. HDW14 (assembly GCF_011383005.1). Taxonomy (GTDB): domain Bacteria; phylum Actinomycetota; class Actinomycetes; order Actinomycetales; family Dermatophilaceae; genus Phycicoccus. Next base: position 21,428 of record NZ_CP049935.1, read on the forward strand.
GGATGAGTCAGGAACAGCTGGCCGAACTCATCGGGGTGTCCCAGGGCCAGGTCTCTCGGATGCTGGCTGCGAAGTCGCCAGCGAGCTTGGCCGAGACGATCAAGCTTTGTGATGCTGTTGGGCTCGATCTAGCCGCCGTGGTTGCTCGCGCCGAGAGCAGCGCTGGTTAGCGGGGGCGGGCAGGCCAGTTGAGTCACAGCCGGATTGCGGATGCGAAGGGGAATGCCTATGGCCGATCAGGACTGGCGCGAGGTGCCGTGGCACAAGCGGACGAAGGAGCAGCGCCGCGCCAGGTTCGCCGAGGCCGAGGCTGCGCGTAAGGAGAAGTTCTCGGGCCAGCGCGCGGCGTTGGCAGAGCAGAAGCAGGCCGTCGACGAGACCTGGGCTCGCAGTCGCTCGGAGGGTGCCGCTCGACCTCAGAAGGTGGCGCGGTCGCGACGGGACCCGAACGTGCAGGCCTACCGGGCGCTGCGAGCGCAGGCGTGGATGTCGAACATCCAGCTCGGGCTGATGCTTGCGCCGATCGTGATTGTGCTGCCGGTGGTCGTCGGCTTTGTGATCTTCGTGCTCGTGAACTGAGCAGGGTCACCATCGCGGGCGCACGTCAATCAGGTTGGGGTCGAACGTCTTCCGGCCGCGAGCCTGCGGGCCGGCCTTGAGGATCCTCACGGTGACGGCCTCGGCAAGGAGGGTGCGCTGCTGGCCGAGGTCCATGCCCCTCCACATCGCGATGGGATCCGACAGGTCCAGCGACGCCAGGAACGGCGGTCTCCGCAGCCGGCGCGCGCGCTGCTCGGCCTCCTCGATCTGGGGGAGGAGCTTGGCCTCGATCCGGGCGAGCGAGACCAGCGAGACCGCGCCATCGGCGGCGCCGTCGACGAAGCCGCGGAGCCGCGCCCGGAGCGCGGTCACCTCGGCCTCGGCTTCGAGGAGCTCGGGGGTGGCCGTGTCGGGGTCCGGGGTGTCGAGGTTGGACAGGACGAACATCAGCCGCTCGACGACGTGCTCATCGACGGGGATGCGCCGACGGGTGACCTTGGAGCAGTACTTGCAGGCGTACGTCGAGAAGCCGCGGTCGGTGTGGTGGACCATGGGGCCGCCGCACTCACCGCACTTCGCGATGCCCGAGAGCAGCTGCTTCACGGCGCGGTCGATCCGCGGCTGTCCCGCGCTGACGTGCTGCAGCACCGCCTGGGCCTGCTCCCACGTGTCGCGCTCGACCAGGCCCGGCCACTGCGCCTCGCCGATGACCTCGCCCCGGTGCACCCGCAGGCCGGCGTACGTGGGGCGCTGGACCATGCGCTTGACCGACGCCGGCAGCCACCCCGCCGCCCCGGACCGCTTCAACGGCGGTCGGGGCGTCGGCACGCCGCGCGCGGTGAGGTCGGCCGCGATCCGGTAGATCGGGTCGCCGGCGACGACCCGCCGGTAGATCTCCTGCACCACCGGCGCGGTCTCTTCGTCCGGGACCTGGCGCAGCAGCTCTCCAGTGGTGTCGTCGTAGACCCGCCGGTACCCGTACGGCAGCCGCCCGACGGGGGAGCCCTCGAGCGCCCGCGAGCGCATCGTGCGCTGGATCCGTTCGCTGTTGCGGGCGGACTCGTCCTCGGCGAGGAGTGCGTCGAGGCCGGTGCGGAACCTGTCGGCGCGCTTGGCCAGGTCGTAGACGGTGCCCATGTAGCCCCACGAGACGTTGTTCTCGGCGCAGAGCCGGCGCAGGTCGGTGTAGGCCTCGAGCGAGCGGGTGGCGCGGGAGTGCTCCCACGTCAGCAGGACGTCGATCCGACCGGAGGATACGAGCTCGACGAGGGCGTCCCAGCCGGGGCGGGCCGTCTTGGCGTAGCGAGAGGCCGAGCCGGTCTCGCGGATGACCTCGACGACGTCCCAGCCCTCGCGGGCAGCCCACGCCATGGACTCCTCGACCTGCTCGGGGACCGACCGGGAGCGGCCGCCCTGGTCTTGACTGACTCGGGCGTGGATTCCTGCGCGCACGGGTGCTACGGTAACACCAACAACTGAACGTTTCGTAGGGTGAAGGCGGTGAGGTCCCAGAAGCCGGTGCCGAACGTCTCGGCCACGGCGGCGGGCGTCGAGCCGTTGGCCAGCGCCGCGACCGAGATGATGACGACCCCGAGCGCCGCGAAGATCCAGGCGTCGGGGAACCACTTCTCGGTGAAGGCGGCGAAGGTCTGGGCGACGCGGGCGAGCCCGCGCTCCCCGGTGTCAGGGGGTGCGGTCGTCGAGGACATGGCAGACCACCCTGCCAGAGCGCGTCGGCCGTGGGCCGCTCCGGTGCAGGGCGTCTGGACCCGGCGAAACCGGTGTCAGCACACGGGTTTCGCGGGTCGCGGGACGCGCGGTCACGCGATCGCGCCGGGGGGTCGGGGTCAGAAGTACCAGGGGAAGGGCGACCAGTCGGGGTCGCGCTTCTCGAGGAACTGGTCGCGTCCCTCGACGGCCTCGTCGGTCATGTACGCCAGCCGGGTCGCCTCACCGGCGAACACCTGCTGGCCCATCAGCCCGTCGTCGACCAGGTTGAAGGCGAACTTGAGCATCCGCTGGGCCTGCGGGCTCTTGCCCATCACCTCGCGGGCGACCTGCAGCGCCTCGGCCTCGAGCTCGGCGTGGTCGGCGACGATGTTGACGGCACCCATCCGCTGCATGTCCTCGGCGGAGTAGGTGCGTCCGAGGAAGAAGATCTCGCGGGCGGCCTTCTGCCCCACCATCCTCGCGAGGTAGGCGCTGCCGTAGCCGCCGTCGAACGACCCGACGTCGGCGTCGGTCTGCTTGAAGCGGGCGTGCTCGCGGCTGGCGACGGTCAGGTCGCAGACGACGTGGAGGCTGTGCCCGCCGCCGGCCGCCCAGCCGCCGACGACGGCCACGACGACCTTGGGCATCGTGCGGATGAGCCGCTGCACCTCGAGGATGTGCAGCCGTCCGCCCTCGGCCTTGACGCGACGCTCGTCGACGGTGTCGGCCGTCGTGCCGTCGGCGTACTGGTACCCGGAGCGACCGCGGATGCGCTGGTCGCCCCCGGTGCAGAACGCCCACTTGCCGGCGGCGCCGTTGCCGTCCGGGCCGGGACCGTTGCCGGTGAGCAGCACGACGCCGACGTCGGCGGTGCGGCGGGCGTGGTCGAGGACGCGGTACAGCTCGTCGACGGTGTGCGGGCGGAAGGCGTTGAGGACCTCGGGCCGGTCGAACGCCACGCGCACGCAGCCGAGGCCGACGGCGCGGTGGTACGTGACGTCGGTGAGGTCCTCGAAGCCGGGGACGTCCTCCCACGCGGCCGGGTCGAAGGTCTCGCTGACGCCGTCGATCGCACTCACGCGCGCAAGGCTAGCCGCGGTGAAGCGGGTCACGAGCGGCTGGGCCCCCGGTGCGCGGAGTCCTACCGTGGGGGCGTGACCACCCCACCGCTCGACGACCTGCTCGACGGGATGCACGTCGTGGCCGTCCCGATGCGCGTGCCGTTCCGCGGGGTCCTCGTGCGCGAGGCGGTGCTGCTGCACGGCCCGCACGGATGGGGGGAGTTCGCGCCCTTCCTCGAGTACGGCCCGGCGGAGGCCTCCCGGTGGCTGGCCGCGGCCGTCGAGGCGGCCTGGGACCGCTGGCCGGACCCGGTGCGCGCCACCGTCCCGGTCAACGCGACCGTGCCGGCGGTCGGGCCGGACGAGGTCGCCGACGTGCTCGCCCGCTTCCCCGGGTGCACGACCGCGAAGGTCAAGGTCGCCGAGCGCGGGCAGCCGTCGTCGGCCGACGTCGACCGGGTCGCCGCGGTCCGCTCGGTCCTCGGCCACAGCGGACGGATCCGGGTCGACGCCAACGGGGGATGGGGCATCGACGAGGCCGCCGACGTGCTGTGCCGGCTGGCGCGCTACCACCTCGAGTACGCCGAGCAGCCCTGCGCCTCCCTCGAGGAGCTGCGCGACCTGCGGGTGCTGCTCGGCCGGCGCGGGCTCGACCTTCCCGTGGCCGCCGACGAGTCGATCCGCAAGGCGGCGGACCCGTTGCGGGTCAAAGCACTCGGGGCGGCCGACGTCGTGGTGGTCAAGGTCGCGCCGCTCGGTGGCGTCCGACGTGCGCTCGAGGTCGTCGAGGCCTGCGGGCTGCCGGCCGTCGTGTCGTCCGCGCTCGACACCAGCGTTGGCATCGCGGGTGGGGTGGCGCTGGCCGCCGCACTGCCCTCGCTCGAGTACGCCTGCGGCCTCGGCACCGTCGCCCTGCTCGCCGGAGACGTCACCGCCGAGCCCCTGGTTCCCGAGCACGGGTCGCTGGCCGTCCGTCAGGTCGTTGCGGATCCCGTTCTCCTGGAACGCTGGTCGGCACCGCCCGAGCGCACCGCGTGGTGGCGCGAACGGCTCGTCGCCACGTACGCACACCTCGACGCCGGAGGCGCCGCATGACCGCCCCCTCGTCGCCCCGCTGGGCGTGGATGTTCCTCGACACCCCGCGTGCGGACGCCGAGCGCTCGTGGCGCTTCTGGTCCGAGGTCACCGGTCAGGCCGTCGCCGACCGGCGGGGTGAGTCGGGTGAGTTCGCCACCCTCGCACCGGTGCACGGCGACCCGTGGGTCAAGCTGCAGGCCGTGGACGACGGTCCGGGAGGTGTGCACGTCGACCTCGACGTCGACGACGTGCACGCAGCGGCGGCCCACGCCGAGTCCCTCGGGGCGGTGCGCGTCGGGGCGATCGGCGACGAGGTCGTCATCCTCCGCTCGCCGGGCGGGTTCGTGCACTGCCTGACGACGTGGCAGGGCGAGGCGGGGCAGGACCGCGAGGGCCTGACGAGCATCCTCGACCAGGTCTGCCTCGACGTGCCGTGTCGCCGGTGGGAGGCCGAGAACGCCTACTGGGCCGCCCTCACCGGGTGGCCGTGGCGGGAGTCGGACGAGCCCGGGTACGCGTCGGTCAGCCGGGGTGCGCCGATGCCGCTGCGCCTCCTCCTGCAGACCCTCGGGGAGGAGGACGGCGAGGTGCGCGCCCACGTCGACCTCGCCTGCGCGGACCGGCGGGCCGACGTCGCGCGGCACGAGGAGGCCGGGGCACGGGTGATGGCCGAGCACCACTTCTGGACGGTGCTCGAGGACCCCGTGGGCCGGGTCTACTGCCTCACCGACCGCCCGCCGCGCCCAGCGCGCTGAGCCGGCCGGGGGTCAGCGCCCGAGGGGCAGCCCGAGCAGCGCGTTCTCGACGACCTCGGCGAGGGCCGGGTGGATCCAGTACTGGCCGCGGCAGACGTCGTGCGCGTGCTGCCCGAAGCTGGCGGCCTGGATGAGCGGCTGGATGATGCTCGACGCCTGCGGCCCGAGGGCGTGCGCCGCGAGGAGGCGGCCGTCCGGGGCCGCGTGGATGGTCAGCAGGCCCGTCGTGTCCTCGAGCGCCCATCCGTACGCGACGTCGCCGACCTGCTGCGTGTACGAGACGAACTCGGTTCCGTCCGAACGCAGCTGGGCGGCGGTGGGTCCGAAGGACGCGACCTGGGGGTGGCCGAAGACGGCGTGCGGCACGGGGCGGCCGTCGTCCTCGAGCGGGGGCCCGGGGATGCGGCCGAGGTCGACGGCGAGGTTGTGGGCGACGGTGCGGGCCTCGCCGTTCGCGACGTGCTTCAGCTGGTGCACCGAGGAGATGTCGCCGAGCGCCCAGACCCCCGGCACGCTCGTGCGCTGCTGCGCGTCGACGACCAGCCGTCCGTCGGGGTGGGTGTCGAGCCCGCCCGCCACGACGTCGAGCAGGTCGGTGTTGGGTCGGCGGCCGACCGCGAGCAGGACGGTCTCGGTCTCGAGGTGGTCCTCGCCGTCGGGTCCCTCGACGGCGAGCCGCCAGGTGCCGTGGCCGTGCTCGGCGGCGGTGACCCGCGTCGAGAGGCGCAGGTCGTAGCGCTCGCGGGCGATGTCGGTGTAGCGCTGCGAGACCTCGAGCTCCTCGGCCATGAGGAGGCGCCCCGAGCGCTGCACCTGCGTGACGTGCACCCCGAGCGCCGAGAAGACGTGGGCCATCTCGCACGCCACGAAGCCGCCGCCGACGACGACCATGCGGGCCGGCAGCTCGTCCATCCGCATCACGGTGTCGGAGGTGTGCACGCCGCGGTCGGGGTCGACGTCGGTGAGCCCGTCGACCGCCAGGCCGACCGCCCGGCTGCCCGAGGCGACGACGACGCGCTCGGTCGTCAGCTCCTCGCCGGTGTCGAGGACGAGGGTGCGCGGGCCGGTGAAGCGGGCCCGGGTGCGGTACAGGGTGACGGCGTCCTGGCTGCGCCGGTACTCCTCGCCGCCGCGCGAGATGGGGTCGATCCGCCCGAAGACGCGGTCGCGGATGGCCGGCCAGTCGACGGTGGGCGGCGCGAAGGTGACGCCGAGCCGGGCGGCGTCCTCGGCCTCGACGACCCGGTCGGCCGGCAGCACGAACATCTTCGTCGGGATGCAGCCGACGTTGAGGCAGGTGCCGCCGAAGGTGCCCTTCTCGACGAGCGCGACGTCGAGGCCCTCGAGCTCCGGGGTGAGCAGGGAGTTGCCCGAGCCGCTGCCGATGATGACGAGGTCGTGGTGGGGCATGCCGGTCAGCGTAGGCGGAGCCGCAGCCGGCGACGGACGCGGCCGGCCAGCAGACGGACCCGTGCGCGCCGCGAGCGGGAGGGGCCTGGGGGTCGGGTCCGGGTGACGTGCAGGGCCATCCGTCCGCCGGCGGTGCGGTAGGCAGCCGTCGTCATGGGGCCCTGGCGCAGCGGTGCCGGCAGGGCGAGGTCCTCGTCGAGCCGGACGAGGACGCGCGAGTCGATCCCGGCGAGGTGGGTGTGGAGCCGCAGGTCCCACCGGCCGGGGACGACCGGGTGGCCCGCGCGGGCGGTGGCCGGGTCGACGTCGGCGACGAGGGTCGCCTCCCAGACCGGCCCGTCGGGTCCCTCGACCAGACGGGTGCCGACCTCGGCGGGCTGGAACCACTCGGCATTCGTGGACCGCTCGACGAGGAGCAGGTCGACGCGGGCCGCGTCGAACTCGGCGGCGACGTCGAGGACGGTCGCGAGGTCGTCGGGGACGAGGGGGTCCGGTCGCAGGAGCAGCCGGTCGCCCCGGCGCCGGAGCACGAGGTCGGCGCCGTCACCCTGCAGGAGGCGGACGGTGACGGTCACGCGAAGCCGGCCGTCCGCTGCCTCGACCGCCGCGACGTGGGGGCGCGTCGTCGGGATGCGGCGCGGGGTGCCGAGGGCGACGAGCAGGTCGAGGTCGCCCCGGCGCACGAGCGCCGCCCGCAACCGGTCGTGGGCGCCGAGCCCGGCATCGAGGGAGGCGGGCAGGCGCTCGCGGGTGAGGCGGCGGGCCTCGGCGAAGAAGGCGCGTCGGTACTCCTCGTCCCAGGCCGGCAGGCCGGACGGGCTGGCCCGGTTGAGCACGAGCGCACGCAGCAGCACCCGTCGGGCGTCGTCGCGGACCTCCTCGGGGTGCGGCCAGCGGTCGACCTCGTCGAGAACGCGACGGGCGGCGTCGAAGTACTCGACCGGGTCGGGGTGGCGCAGCGAGCTGTTCTCGCCGTGGATGACCCACTGGTAGCAGGCGAGGTCGGCGACGACGGCCGTCGTCGGGGCGTGCACCTCGGCGGCCGCGAGCAGGTGGACGTCCTCGAGGCGCCGGAGGGACTCCTCGAAGCGGACGCCGTGCTCGTCGAGGAAGGCGTGCCGGTACATCCGGTGCGGCGTGAGCACCTCGAACGCGTGGTCCCGGGTCACGTGGGCGTCGTCGGTCGAGGACCGGAAGGCCTCCAGCCCGATGGTCCGGCCGCCGGTGCGCACCTCCTTGCCGATCACGACGTCGGCCCCCGCCCGGTCGCCGGCGGACACCATCGCCTCGAGGGCCTGCGACCAGAGCCGGTCGTCGTGGTCCATGTAGAGGACCCAGCGGCCGCGGGCGAGGTCGGTGCCGACGTTGCGCGGCCGGCACGGCCAGCCCGAGTTCGGGATCTCCGCGACGGTCATCCACGGGCGGTCCGCGGCGAGGGCGCGCAGCACGTCGGGGGTGTCGTCGCCCGACCCGTCGTCGACGGTGACCAGCTCGAGGCGGTCGGTGCCGATGGTCTGCCGCGCGAGGGAGTCGACGAGGTCGAGGAGCGGCGCACCGGTGCGGAAGGTGGCGACGACGACGCTGACGTCGGGTCCTCCGGGGTCGGCCACGTCCACCCTCGACAGGCTAGACGGCCGTCCACAGGCGGGCGAGCCGGGTGGTGGCGTCCACAGGCGCGGGGTCCGGGGTGGAGCCGCCGAGGTGCGGCGGGGTCTGCTGGGACCCGGAGAGAGGGGGACGCGGTGGACGACGTCGAGGCGTACGAACGGCTGGCGGCCCGGGTCCGGGCGGCGGCCGAGCTGGTCGGCGTGCGGCGGGCCGGGCTGCTGGTGGACGGCGGGCCCGGATGGGTCGGGCCGGCGGCCGAGCGGTACCGGGCGTCGGTCGAGGAGCGGGTGGCGCGGCTCGCCGGGCTCGAGGACGAGCTCGAGTGGCTGGCCGACGCCGTCACCGAGCTCGCCGCGGCCGTGCGCGCCGAACGGCTGGCCGGTGGCACCGGGCTCGGTGGTGCAGGACTCGGTGGTGCGGGGCTGGGGCGGGCGTCGTGAGCGTCGTCGGGGTGCGGTCCGAGGCGCTGCTCGCGCTCGCACGGCGGCTGTCGTCGGTGGCGGGCGAGCTGCGCGACGAGGCCGACGCGCTGGCCGCCGGGCTGGCCCGCTGCCGCTCGCCCGGGCTCGCGGGCGGGCCGGCGCTGCTCGGGGCGTGGGTGCGGGTCGAGTCCGACGCGGTGCGGGCGGTCGGGCCGGCCGGTCTGTGGGGTGAGGCCCTGGCGCTCGACGCGCTCGCGGTGCGGCTGCGGCTGGCCGCCCGGGCCTACGAGGAGGTCGAGCAGTGGGCCGGCGCGGTGCTCGCCGCGGTGCGCGTCGGGGCCGACGGTCTGGGCCGTGGTGGGCTCCTCACCGACGCGGGGGCCCTGCCGGTGGTGTCGGCGGTGGCTCCCACGTGGGACGCGCGGCCGTTCGACGGACCGGCCGACCTCGTGGCGCTGGGGCGCGGGCTCGACGGCGGGCACGTGCGGGTCGTCGAGCTCGCCGCGCCCGACGGCGGGTCGGCCTGGGTCGTCGCCGTGCCGGGCACCCAGGAGTGGTCGCCGCGCGCCGGGCCGAACCCCTTCGACCTCACGAGCGACGTCCGGTCGGTCACCGGTGGGGCCACGCTGGCCGCGGCCGGGGTGGCGGCAGCCCTCGAGGCGGCACAGCCCCCGGGCGACGACGGGCCGGTGCTGCTCGTCGGGCACAGCCAGGGCGGCATCCTCGCGGCGGCGCTCGCGTCGGACGCCGGCTTCCGGTCGCGCCACCGGGTCACGCACGTCGTGACCACCGGGTCGCCGGTCGGGGTGTTCGCCGTGCCCGGTTCGGTGCGCGTGCTCTCGGTCGAGCACGCAGACGACCCCGTGCCGACCCTCGACCTGACGCCCGACCCGGGTCGGCCCACCTGGCTGACGCTGCGGGCGGGGGAGGGGCCGGCCACCGACGTGCGCCGGCACGCCCTCGACGAGTACGTCCGCACCGTGCGGGCCGCGGCCGGTGCCCCGCGGGGCACCGTGCCCGGCCTCGGGGCCTGGGAGGTGTCCGCCCACCGCTTCCTCCACCGGCCGGTGCGCTCCGTCACCGAGGTCGTGCTCGAGAGGGGGTGGCAGAATCCACGCCCGTGACCCCCTCCTCGGCGCTCGCCTCGGTCCTCGTCGACGAGCTGGTCCGGGGCGGTGTGCGCGACGTCGTCCTCGCGCCGGGGTCGCGCTCGGCCCCCTTCGCCTACGCGCTGCTCGACGCCGAGTCGGCGGGGCGGCTGCGCCTGCACGTGCGGGTCGACGAGCGGTCGGCAGGCTTCCTCGCGCTCGGGCTGGCCAAGGGGTCCGGGCGCCCGGTCGCCGTGGTGACGACGTCGGGCACGGCGGTCGCCAACCTCCATCCCGCGGTCCTCGAGGCCCACCACGCCGCCGTGCCGCTCCTCGTGCTGTCGGCCGACCGGCCCCACGAGCTGCGCGGCACGGGCGCGAACCAGACGACCCAGCAGCCGGGGATCTTCGGCGGCGCGGTCCGCTGGTCCGCCGACCTGCCGGCACCGGTCGTGCGCCCCGGGCTCGGGCCGTTCTGGCGCAGCACCGTCTGCCGGGCGCTCACGGCCGCCACCGGGTCCACGGGGGCGCGGCCCGGGCCGGTCCACCTCGACGTGTGCCTCCGCGAGCCCCTCGTCCCGGATGCCGCGGGCGCGGGGGAGCCGTGGCCCGACCCGCTCGACGGTCGTCCCGACGGTGCCCCCTGGGTCCGTGTCGACCGCGCGACCCCGCCCGCCGCCGAGCCGCTCGAGGACGTCGGGCGCACGCTCGTCGTCGTCGGCTCGCTCGGCGACCCCCGGGTCGGGCTCGACGCCGTCGCCTGGGCCGAGGCCCGCGGGCACCCGGTCGTGGCCGAGCCGTTCGGCCCCGCGGCCGTCCGGGAGGCGGCCGTCGCCCACGGGCCGCTCGTCCTCACGGCCGGCGACTGGCTCGACGCGCACGCCCCCGAGCGGGTCGTCGTCGTCGGGCGGGTCACGCTCGCGCGCGGGGTCGGGGCGCTGCTGCGCCGGCCGGGGCTGCGCGTCGAGGTCGTCTCCGAGGGCGACGCCTGGCCCGACCCCTCGCACGTCGCCGCCGCCGTCCACCCCGTCGGCGTGCTGCGAGCCGCCGCCGAGACCGCCCGCACCGACGAGGACGACGCCTGGGCGGGCCGCTGGTGGCAGGCGGGGGCGGCGCTCGCGGAGGCCGTTGCCGCGCAACCGTCCCCGTGGGGAACGGGACTGGCCGTGGCCGAGGCGATCTCGGCGTCGGTGCCCCACGGGGCGGTCGTCGTCGTGGGGTCGTCCAACCCCGTGCGCGACCTCGACCTCGGCGTCGCCCACAGCGTGGCCGAGGAGGTGCTCGGCAACCGGGGGCTCGCCGGCATCGACGGGCTCGTGTCCACCGCGATCGGGGTCGCGCTCACCCGCGCCGAGCCGGTCTACGCCCTGCTCGGCGACCTGACCTTCCTCCACGACGCCAACGGTCTGCTGCTCGGCCCGGACGAACCGCGTCCCGACCTCACCGTCGTGGTCGTCAACGACGACGGCGGCGGCATCTTCACGACCCTCGAGCCCGGTGCGCCCGAGCGGTCCGCCTCGTTCGAGCGCGCCTTCGGCACCCCGACCGGCACCGACCTCGCGTCGCTCTGCGCGGCGCACGGCGTCGGGCACGTGCGCGTCGACTCCGCCGCGGCGCTCGCCGACGAGGTGGGCCGCGAGCCGGAGGGCCTGCGGGTCGTCGAGGTCCGGGTCGACCGGTCCGGGCACCGGCAGGCGCACGCCGACCTGCGGGCCCTCGCCGCCCGCGCCCTCACCCCTCCCGACTGATTGCCCAGAACCCACCTCCCGAGGGGTCCCGGGCGTGGGTTCTGGGCAATATGTCGGGAGCGGGCGGGGGGCTGTCGAGGGTCGGGGCGGGGTCGATTTCGGGGCGAGGGCCCCGGGTTGCGAGAATCGGGCCGTGCCCACGACCCCCACCCGCACCGACGTCCTCGTCGTCGGTGCCGGCCCCGCCGGAGCCTCCGCCGCCGCCTGGGCGGCCCGTGCCGGCCGCGACGTCGTGCTCGCCGACGCCGCCACCTTCCCGCGCGACAAGACCTGCGGCGACGGCCTGACCCCGCGCGCCGTCGCCGAGCTCGACCGCCTCGGCCTCGGCAGCTGGCTCCGTGAGCACACCGTCAACCAGGGCCTGCGCGCCCACGGCTTCGGCCAGACCCTCCACCTCCCGTGGCCCGGCGGCACCCTCCCCGACCACGGCTCGGCCGTCCCGCGCACCGAGCTCGACGACCGCATCCGCACCACCGCGCTCGAGTCCGGCGCCACCGGGGTCGAGGGCGCCAAGGCCGTCGACGCCACGCTCGAGGGCGGCCGCGTCCGCAGCGTGACCTTCCGGAACACCGACGGCTCGACGCACGAGATCGCCTGCGAGCGACTGGTCGTCGCCGACGGCGTGCGCTCCGGGCTCGGCAAGGTCCTCGGTCGCGAGTGGCACCAGGACACCGTCTACGCGGTCGCCGGGCGCTGCTACGTCGACTCCGACCGCGCGGACGACCCGTGGATCAGCAGCCACCTCGAGCTGCGGTCCGAGTCCGGCGAGGCCCTCCCCGGCTACGGCTGGATCTTCCCGCTCGGCGGCGGCCAGGTGAACGTCGGCGTCGGCACCCTGGCCACGACGAGGCGCCCGGCCGACGTCGCCATCAAGCCCCTCATGCGCCACTACACCGACGAGCGCCGCGTCGACTTCGGCCTCACCGGCGAGCAGCGCCTTCCCACGAGCGCGCTCCTGCCGATGGGTGGCGCCGTCAGCGGTGTGGCCGGCGCCAACTGGGCCCTCGTCGGGGACGCCGCCGCGTGCGTCAACCCGCTCAACGGCGAGGGCATCGACTACGGGCTCGAGACCGGCCGGCTCGTGGTCGACCACCTCGACGACGACCTCGCCGCCACCTGGCCGGCCCTGCTCGCCGACCACTACGGCGAGGCGTTCTCCATCGCCCGCCGGCTGGCCGGTGTGTTCACCACCCCCCGCATCCTCGGCGCCCTCGGCCCGGTCGGGATGCGCAGCGACTGGCTGATGACCCTCGCCCTGCGCTGGATGGGCAACCTCGTCACCGACGAGGACCGCGACGCCTCCGCGCGGATCTGGCGCTGGGCCGGCCGTCGCTCGGTCGCCGTCGACGCCCGCCCGCCCTTCACCTGACCGACCCGACCGCGAACGTGTGTGGACCCGCCGGGACGCACCGGCGTGTTCACACACGATCGCGGCAGGGGCGCGAGGACCCTCGCGGCGTCAGGGGGCGTCGGCGGTCAGCGCGTCGCGCATCGGCACGAGCTTGGCCGAGCTCTCCGCCAGCTCGTCGGCCGGCACGGACCCCGCGACGATGCCGCAGCCGGCGAACACGCGCATCCGCGACGGGTCGTCGGGTGACACCGACCCGCAGCGCAGCGCGATGCCCCACTCGCCGTCGCCGGCGGCGTCGATCCAGCCGACCGGGCCGGCGTACCGTCCGCGGTCCATGTGCTCGAGCTCGGCGATCACCGAGTCGGCCACCGCGCGCGGCGTGCCGCACACCGCCGCCGACGGGTGCAGCGACGCGGCGAGGCTCAGCGACGACGTGTCGTCGACGAGCACCCCCGCCACGTCGGTGGCCAGGTGCATGACGTTCGAGAGGTGCAGGACGAACGGCGCCTCCGGCACGTTCATCGAGGAGCAGTGCGGCGCAAGGGCATCCGCGACCGACCGCACCGCGTACTCGTGCTCCTCGAGGTCCTTCGACGAGCGGGCCAGCGAGGCCGCCAGCGCGAGGTCGTGCGCGTCGTCGCCCGTCGGCCGGATGGTGCCCGCGAGCACCCGCGACGTGACGAGCCCCTTCTCCCGGCGGACGAGCAGCTCGGGGGTCGCGCCGACGAGCCCGTCGACGGCGAACACCCACGTCGTGTCGTAGCGCTCGGCGAGCCGGTGCAGCAGCCAGCGCACGTCGAGCGGCTCGCGCGCCGACACCTCGAGGTCGCGCGCCAGCACCACCTTGTCGAGCTCGCCGGCGGTGATGCGCGACACCGCGTCGGCGACCGCGCCCTCCCAGGCGGCGGCCGACAGCGCGCCGTCGGCGAAGGCGACGTCGAGGGGCCGCGCGGGTGCCGGCTGGCGCACGACCTCGGCCGGCCCCGGCACCGCCGCGACGGCACCCTCGGCGCTCACGGTCGTCAGCCACGCGACGTCGCCGCGCCGTCCGACGACCACCGAGGGCACGACCAGCGTTCCGCCGGAAGGGGATCCGTCGGCATAGGCCACCGAGCCGAAGGCGACCGGACCGGTGCCCGGCAGGTCGACCTCGTCACGCACGACCGCCGACCCGACGAGCCCCTCCCACCACGACGCGAGCTCGGCGAAGCGGTCCGGGCCGGACGCCACGTGCGACGCGGCGCGTCCCCACCCGACGAGCCCCTCGCCGCGGCGCACCCACGAGCACGGCCCGGTGGCGCCGCCGCCCGCCGGCAGCACGGCCAGCAGGTCGGAGGCGAGCGCGGAGTCGAGCCGCACGGTGCGCGCCACCAGCGGCGCGGCAGCGGCGACGGGAGCAGCGGCGGCCGAGGCGCCGGCCGCACCAGCAGCAGCAGGGGCCGGGCGGCCCGCGGGGAGCGAGGTCATCAGCAGGCAACGATACGGCGCCGTCCGGCCACCCCCGGCATCGGTGGGAGGATGTCCGGCATGTCCCGCGCCTCCCTCGAGAAGGACCCCCGCGACGTCGCCGCGATGTTCGACGACGTCGCGACCCGCTACGACGTGACGAACGACGTGCTCTCCCTCGGCCAGGACCGGCTGTGGCGCCGGGCCGTCGTCGCCGCGTGCGACGCGCAGCCGGGCCAGCGGGTCCTCGACATCGCCGCCGGCACCGGCACCAGCAGCGAGCCGTTCGCCGACTCCGGCGTCGACGTCGTCCCGGCCGACTTCTCCCTCGGGATGCTGCGCGTGGGGCACCGCCGCCGCTCCGACCTCGGCTTCACCGCCGCCGACGCGATGCGCCTGCCGTTCGCCGACGACTCCTTCGACGTCGTGACGATGAGCTTCGGCCTGCGCAACGTCGCCGACCCGTCGACGGCGCTGCGCGAGTTCCTCCGCGTCACCAGGCCCGGTGGCCGGCTCGTGGTGTGCGAGTTCAGCACCCCGACCAACGGCGCCTTCCGCACCGTCTACACGAACTACCTGATGCGCGCCCTGCCGCCGGTCGCCCGCAAGGTCAGCTCGAACCCCGAGTCCTACGTCTACCTCGCCGAGTCGATCCGGGCCTGGCCCGACCAGCGCGGCCTGGCCCGCCAGGTCGCCGAGGCCGGTTGGGAGGCGGTGCGCTGGCGCGACCTCAGCGGCGGCATCGTCGCCCTCCACCGCGCCACGAAGCCGGCCGCCGCACCGGCCCCCGAGGCCCCCGTCGAGGGTTAGGCATACCTCAGTGCAGGTCAGCGGAGGGGCGTCCTAGACTTCCGTCCGTTCGTGAAGACATTCACAAGCGACAGAGGACCCGTGACCACCACGCCGTGCGCCCCGCGACGCGCCGTGACCGGAGGACAGACACCCCCGGGTGCGACGTGCGTCACGCCCCCTAGGATGGCCGGGACGCCGCACGCGGCCCCGGCGCCCGTCGACCACCCGACGACACCGAGCAGCGAAAGGGGAGTTCGCCCGCGATGAGCAACCCCTACGTCCCCCTCCTGATCCTCCTGGCGCTCGGCTTCGGCTTCGCGGCGCTGTCGGTGGGGACCAGCCTCGTCGTCGGCCCCAAGCGCTACAACCGCGCGAAGATGGAGGCCTACGAGTGCGGCATCCAGCCGACGCCGCGGGCCCAGGGCGGCGGCCGCGTGCCGATCAAGTACTTCCTCACCGCGATGCTCTTCATCATCTTCGACATCGAGTCGGTGTTCCTCTACCCGTTCGCCGTGGCCTTCGACCAGCTCGGGCTCTTCGCGCTCGTCGAGATGGTCCTGTTCATCATCACGGTGTTCGTCGCGTACGCCTACGTCTGGAAGCGGGGCGGCCTCGAGTGGGACTGAGCACGCACCGCACCGCACCGACCACGACCTGCACGACCGTCGACACCGCCGAGGAGGCGTGATGGGAATCGAGGAGAAGCTGCCCGCAGGGTTCGTGCTCACGACGCTGGAGAACGTCGTCGGCTACATGCGCAAGGCCTCGATCTGGCCCGCGACCTTCGGCCTCGCCTGCTGCGCCATCGAGATGATGGCCGTCGGCACCCCCGACTACGACATCGCCCGCTTCGGCATGGAGCGCTTCAGCGCCACCCCGCGCCAGGCCGACCTGATGATCGTCGCCGGCCGGGTCAGCCAGAAGATGGCCCCCGTCGTGCGCCAGGTCTACGACCAGATGCCCAACCCCAAGTGGGTCATCTCGATGGGCGTCTGCGCGTCCTCGGGCGGCATGTTCAACAACTACGCCATCGTCCAGGGGGTCGACCACATCATCCCGGTCGACGTCTACCTCCCCGGCTGCCCGCCCCGCCCCGAGATGCTGCTCAACGCGATCATCGAGCTGCACGACCAGATCCAGAACAGCAAGCTCGGCGTCAACCGCGTGGCGGCGGCCCGCGCCGCCGAGGCCGCCGCGCTGCGCGCCACGCCCACCGCGCAGATGGCCCCCACCCACGACCACCTCGCGCACCTCGCGGCGCCGGCCGGGAAGAACCTCCTCGGATGAGCGACGAGAGCACGGACCCCAAGCACCTCGACGCCGGTGAGGGGGCCCCGGTCCCCGACAAGGCGGCCGACACCCCGGCCACCCGCACCGACGACGACCCGCGCTCCTCCGACACCGCGCAGCACACCGGCGGCGGTCGCGTCGTCGAGCTCGCCGGTGCCGACTCCGAGCCGGTGCAGATCGGCGAGCGGCGCGGCATGTTCGGGGCCACCCGCGGCCAGGACACCTCCGGCTACGGCGGCCTGGTCACGCCCACCCTGCTGCCCGGTGCCACCCCGCGCCCGTTCGGCGGCTACTACGACGAGGTCGCCGACGTCCTGGCCACCGCGCTCGAGGAGGGTGCCGGCTTCGGTGCCGCCGTCGAGAAGGTCGTCGTCGACCGCGGCGAGATGACCGTCTTCGTCCGGCGCGAGCACCTGCTGACGGTCGCCCGCACGCTGCGCGACCACCCGAGCCTGCGCTTCGAGATGTGCATGGGCGTCTCCGGCGTCCACTACCCCGGCGAGACAGGGCGCGAGCTGCACGCCGTCTACCCGCTGCTCTCCATCACCCACGGCAGCCGTCGCATCCGCCTCGAGGTCACCTGCCCCGACACCGACCCGCACATCCCCTCGGTCGTCGAGGTCTGGCCGGGCAACGACTGGCACGAGCGCGAGACGTGGGACATGTTCGGCATCGAGTTCGACGGCCACCCGGCCCTCACCCGCATCCTCATGCCCGACGACTGGCCGGGCCACCCGCAGCGCAAGGACTACCCGCTCGGCGGCATCCCCGTCGAGTACAAGGGCGGCACCGTCCCGCCGCCGGACCAGCGGAGGGCGTACAGCTGATGACGACCCACGAGCACGACACCCTCGCCGACGACCCCACCGTCGCCGACCCCTACGGTGCCTCGACCGAGGACGACACCGAGGGCGCGCGCGTCTTCACGGTCTCCGGTGGCGACTGGAACGACCTCGTCGACGAGGCGACCGCCCTCAACGAGGAGCGCATCGTCGTCAACATGGGCCCGCAGCACCCGTCGACCCACGGCGTGCTCCGGCTCATCCTCGAGCTCGACGGCGAGACCGTCACCGAGGCGCGCGCCGGGATCGGCTACCTGCACACCGGCATCGAGAAGAACATGGAGTTCCGCACGTGGACGCAGGGCGTCACGTTCTGCACCCGGATGGACTACCTGACGCCGATGTTCCAGGAGACGGCCTACTGCCTGGCCATCGAGAAGCTCCTCGACGTCACCGACCGCGTCCCCGAGCGTGCCTCCGTCATCCGCGTGATGATGATGGAGCTGACCCGCATCAGCTCCCACCTCATCGCCCTCGGCACCGGCGGCATGGAGATGGGCGCGACGACGGTGATGACCGTCGGCTTCCGCGAGCGCGAGCGCATCCTGCGCGTCTTCGAGGCCATCACCGGCCTGCGCATGAACAACGCCTACATCCGCCCCGGCGGGGTGGCCCAGGACGTACCCCACGGCGCGGTCGCGATGATCCGCGGGGTCATCGGCGAGCTCCGCACCGGGCTCGGCGAGCTCGAGAAGCTGCTCGTCGAGAACCCGCTGCTCAAGGGTCGCACGGTCGGCGTCGGCTACCTCGACCTCACCGGCTGCACCGCCCTCGGCGTCACCGGACCGGTGCTGCGCTCCACCGGCCTGCCCCACGACCTGCGCAAGTCCGACCCGTACTGCGGCTACGAGACCTACGACTTCGAGGTCAAGACCCGCACCGGCTGTGACGCCTACGACCGCCTGCGCATCCGCATCGACGAGATGTACGAGTCGCTGAAGATCGTCGAGCAGTGCCTCGACCGGCTCCAGCGCACCGAGGGCCAGCCGGTCATGGTCGAGGACAAGAAGATCGCCTGGCCGGCCCAGCTGGCCATCGGCGGCGACGGCCAGGGCAACAGCCTCGACCACATCCGCGAGATCATGGGCACCTCGATGGAGGCCCTGATCCACCACTTCAAGCTCGTCACCGAGGGCTTCCGCGTGCCGCCGGGACAGGCCTACGCCGCCGTCGAGTCCGCGAAGGGCGAGCTGGGCTGCCACGCCGTCTCCGACGGTGGCACCCGTCCCTACCGGGCGCACTTCCGCGACCCGAGCTTCAACAACCTCCAGGCCGTGGCCGCGATGTGCGAAGGCTCGCAGGTCGCCGACGTCATCGTCGCCGTGGCCTCCATCGACCCCGTCATGGGAGGTGTCGACCGCTGATGGCCGGTGACTTCGGTCTGCAGTCCGCTTCCGGGCACCTCACGGTGTCCGGGGAGTCCAAGGAGCCCTACCCCGCCGACGTCGAGGCGAGCTTCCGCGCCGACGCCGCGCAGGTCATCGCGCGCTACCCGCAGAAGCGGTCCGCGCTGCTCCCGCTGCTCCACCTCGTCCAGTCGGTCGACGGCTACGTCACGGGTCGCGGCATCGACCTGTGCGCCGAGCTGCTCGACCTGAGCACGGCCGAGGTCAGCGGTGTCGCGACGTTCTACACGCAGTACAAGCGCCACCCCAACGGCGAGTACACCGTCGGCGTCTGCACCAACACGCTCTGCGCGGTGATGGGCGGCGACGAGATCTGGGAGTCGGTCTCCGAGCACCTCGGCATCGGCCACGACGAGACGACCGGCGACGGCAAGATCACCCTCGAGCGCATCGAGTGCAACGCCGCGTGCGACTACGCCCCCGTCGTCATGGCCAACTGGGAGTTCTTCGACAACCAGACCCCGGCCTCCACCAACCAGCTCGTCGACGACCTGCGCGAGGGCAAGGACGTCAGGCCGACCCGCGGCCCGAACCGCGTCTGCACCTTCAAGCAGGTCAGCCGCACCCTCGCCGGGTTCTCCGACGGGCTCGCCGACGAGGGCGTGGGCGCCGGCCCGGCCTCGCTCGTCGGCCTCGAGCTCGCCAAGCGCAACGGCTGGAGCGCCCCGAGGGCGGCTCCGCGAACGGCGGGTCCGCGAACGGCGCCGGCGGCGGCAAGGCCGCCGGCAGCACCGAGGTCACCCCGGCCCACGACGAGGCGAAGGCCGACAAGGTCGAGCCGGCCGCCGAGCGCGACGCGTCCGACGACACCCCCGGTGAGAAGCAGCCCGCCGCGAAGAAGCCGGCGAAGAAGGCCGCCAAGGGCACGAAGAAGGCCCCCGAGGCCGCCGAGGGTCCGGCCGTCGTCTCCACCGGTGACGGCGTCAGCGGTGTGGCCCGCCAGGCCGAGGCCGCCGCCGACCGCGTCGACGTCGCACCGGTCCAGGGCGCCGACCCGCAGGACGCCGAGGACAAGGCCGCGAACGTCTCGGCCCAGAGCGCCTCGGTGCCCGTCGGCGACGACGCCACCCCCGAGGCCACGCTCTTCGACGCGGGCACCGACGCAGACACCGACGAGAGCACCGACGGGAAGGGCGAGTGATGACGACGCTGACCCCGATCCTCAGCCGCGACTGGGACCACCCGACGTCGTGGACGCTGAAGACCTACCGCGAGGGCGGCGGCTACCGGGCGCTCGACAAGGCGCTCGGCATGGAGGCCGCCGACATCCTCACGATGGTCAAGGACTCCTCGCTGCGCGGCCGTGGCGGCGCCGGCTTCCCCACCGGCATGAAGTGGTCGTTCATGGCCCCGCCGGACGGCGGTCCCCGCTACCTCGTCGTCAACGCCGACGAGTCCGAGCCGGGCACCTGCAAGGACATCCCGCTGATGATGGCCAACCCCCACGTGCTCGTCGAGGGCGTGGCCATCTCCTCGTACGCCATCGGCTGCGAGCACGCGTTCATCTACCTGCGCGGCGAGGTCGTCCACGTCTACCGCCGGCTGATGCGCGCGGTCGAGGAGGCCTACGCCGCAGGGCTGCTCGGCAAGGACATCAACGGCACGGGCATCAACGTCGACATCACCGTGCACGCCGGGGCCGGCGCGTACATCTGCGGTGAGGAGACCGCGCTCCTCGACTCGCTCGAGGGTCGTCGCGGCCAGCCGCGCAGCAAGCCGCCGTTCCCCGGCGCCGCAGGCCTCTACGCCCGCCCGACCTCGGTCAACAACGTCGAGTCGATCGCCTCGGTCCCCGGCATCATCCTCGAGGGCGTCGACTGGTTCACCGGCATGGGCACCGAGAAGTCCACCGGCTTCGGCATCTTCAGCCTCTCCGGGCACGTCAAGAACCCCGGCCAGTTCGAGGCCCCGCTCGGCATCACGATGCGCGAGCTCATCGACATGGCCGGCGGCATGCGCGACCCCGACAAGGCGCTGAAGTTCTGGACCCCGGGTGGGTCGAGCACGCCGCTCTTCACCGACGAGCACCTCGACGTGCCGCTCGACTTCGAGTCGGTCGCCCAGGCCGGGTCCATGCTCGGCACCCGCGCCCTCCAGGTCTTCGACGAGACGGTCTGCGTCGTGCGCGCCGTCGACCGCTGGACCGACTTCTACCGGCACGAGTCCTGCGGCAAGTGCACCCCGTGCCGCGAGGGCACGTGGTGGCTCAAGCAGATCCTCGGCCGGCTCGAGCACGGGCAGGGGTCCGAGGAGGACCTCGACAAGCTGCTCGACATCTGCGACAACATCCTCGGCCGCAGCTTCTGCGCCCTCGGGGACGGCGCGACGAGCCCGATCACGAGCTCGATCCAGTACTTCCGCGACGAGTACGTCGCCCACCTGACCCACGGAGGCTGCCCGTTCGACCGGTCCGCCGCCACCGTGTGGGCCAAGGACGGCGGCGCGAAGGAGACCGTCTCCGCATGACTGCCACGCCCGAGACCCAGGCCCCGGTCGAGCTCGTCACGCTGACCATCGACGACGTCGAGGTGGCGGTGCCCAAGGGCACCCTCATCATCCGCGCCGCCGAGACGGCCGGGATCGACATCCCGCGGTTCTGCGACCACCCGGGTCTCGACCCGGTCGGTGCCTGCCGCCAGTGCCTCGTCGAGGTCTGGATGCCCGGACGCCCCGGCCCCGACGGCACGCCCGGCGAGCCCACCCAGATGCAGGGTCCCCCCGGCCGGATGAAGCCGCAGGCCTCCTGCACGATGACCGTCGCCCCCGGCATGGTCGTCAAGACGCAGTACACGTCCGAGGGCGCCGACAAGGCGCAGAAGGGCGTCATGGAGCTGCTGCTCATCAACCACCCGCTCGACTGCCCGGTGTGCGACAAGGGTGGCGAGTGCCCCTGCAGAACCAGGCGATGAGCAACGGCCGCGGCACCTCGCGCTTCGAGGACGTCAAGCGCACCTACCCCAAGCCGATCAACATCTCCTCGCAGGTGCTGCTCGACCGCGAGCGCTGCGTCCTCTGTGCGCGCTGCACCCGCTTCTCCGACCAGGTCGCCGGCGACCCGTTCATCGCCCTCGTCGAGCGCGGGGCGCTGCAGCAGGTCGGCATCTACGAGGAGAAGCCGTTCGAGAGCTACTTCTCCGGCAACACCGTCCAGATCTGCCCGGTCGGCGCGCTCACCGGGGCGGCCTACCGCTTCCGCTCCCGCCCGTTCGACCTCGTGTCGACCCCGAGCGTCTGCGAGCACTGCGCGAGCGGCTGCTCCCAGCGCACCGACCACCGCCGTGGCACCGTCCTGCGCCGGCTGGCCCAGGCCGACCCCGCCGTCAACGACGAGTGGAACTGTGACAAGGGCCGCTGGGCCTTCGCCTACACGAGTGTCGGCGACCGCCTCACCCTGCCCCAGGTCCGCGGCGACGACGGCGAGCTGCGGGTCGCCTCGTGGCGCGAGGCCCTCGAGCGGGCCGCCGCCGGCCTGCGCGGCACCCCCGCCGGCGTGCTCGTGGGCGGTCGGGTCAGCGCCGAGGACGCCTACGCCTACGGCAAGTTCGCCCGCACCGTGCTCGGCACCAACGACGTCGACTTCCGCGCCCGCCCGCACTCCGCCGAGGAGGCCGAGTTCCTGGCCGCCACGGTCGTCGGCACCGGTCCGGCCGGTGGCGCCGTCACGTACGCCGACCTCGAGGCCGCGAAGACCGTCGTCCACGTCGGCTTCGAGCCCGAGGACGAGTCGCCCATCGTCTTCCTCCGGCTGCGCAAGGCGTTCCGCCGCAACAAGACCCGCGTCTTCAGCATCTCGCCGGTCGCCACCCGCGGCCTTGCCAAGACCGGCGGCACCCTCATCCCCACCGCCCCGGGCACCGAGCCCGAGGTGCTGCGCGCCCTCGCGGGCGGCACCGGCAGCGAGGCCGTCGCGGCCGCGTCCGCGGCCCTCGCCGAGGGCGGCATCCTGCTCGTCGGCGAGCGGCTCGCGATGGTCCCCGGCGCCCTGAGCGCCGCGGTCGCCGCGGCCGAGGCCACCGGCGCCCGCCTCGCGTGGGTGCCCCGCCGGGCCGGTGAGCGTGGGGCCCTCGAGGCCGGTGCGTTCCCCACCCTGCTGCCCGGGGGACGCCCGGTCGCCGACGCCGCCGCCCGCTCCGAGGTCGCCACGGCCTGGGGCGTCCAGGGCCTGCCCGAGGCCGCCGGCCGCGACACCGCCGGCATCCTCGCCGCGGCCGCCTCCGGAGAGCTCGGCGCCCTCGTCGTCGGTGGCGTCGACCCCCTCGACATCGGCGTCGCCGGTGCCGCCGAGGCCCTCGCCACGGCCTTCGTCGTCTCCCTCGAGATCCGCCCGTCCGCGGTCACCGCGGTCGCCGACGTCGTCCTGCCCGTCGCGGCGCACGCCGAGAAGGGCGGCACGTTCGTCGACTGGGAGGGCCGCACGCGCGCCTTCGAGGCCGCCCTCGACACCTCCTTCGTCAGCGACTACCGCGCCCTCGAGATGCTCGCCGACGAGATGGGCGAGTTCCTCGGCACCCGCACGCTGCGCGAGGTCCGCACCGAGATGCAGCAGCTCGGCCCGTGGGCCGGCGAGCGTCCCGCGGCGCCGCAGGTCGAGGCCGGTGAGGTCCCGAGCCTCGAGCCCGGCACCCTCGTCCTGGCCACCTGGCGCCACCTGCTCGACCAGGGGTCGCTCCAGGACGGCGAGCCGCACCTGGCTGGCACCGCGCCACGCCCGCAGGCCGCGGTCTCGGCCGCCACCGCCGCCGCCCTGGGCGTCGTCGACGGTGACCACCTGCGCGTCTCCGCGGCCGGCACCACCGTCGTCGCACCGGTCCTCGTGCGCGAGATGGCCGACCACGTCGTCTGGCTGCCCACGAACTCGGCGGGCTGCGACCTGCGGGCCACCCTCGCGGGCGCCCCCGGCGCGCTCGTCACCGTCACCAAGGACAGTGAGGTCTCCGTATGAGCGCCACCGTCACCGCGCTGCCCGACCTCGTCGCGCTCGCGACGGCCGGCACCGACAACCCGCGCGCCGACTTCACCGACACCCCCCTGTGGCTGAGCCTCGTCAAGGCGCTCATCGTCTTCGTGTACCTGCTCGTCTCGACGCTGCTCGTCATCTGGTTCGAGCGCCGCGTCATCGGCCGCATGCAGCAGCGCCCGGGCCCGAACCGCAACGGCCCCTTCGGCCTGCTCCAGACCCTCGCCGACGGCATGAAGTCGATGCTCAAGGAGGACGTGCGCCCCAAGGCCGCCGACGCCTTCGTCTTCACCCTCGCGCCGCTCATCACGGCGACGATGTGCTTCGTCTCCTTCTCGATCATGCCGCTGGCCGGCGAGGTCTCGATGTTCGGGCACACGACGCCGTTCCAGCTCACCGACACCCCCGTCGCCGTGCTCCTCGTGCTGGCCGTCGCCGGCGTCGGCATCTACGGCGTGGTCCTCGCGGGCTGGTCCTCCGGCTCCACGTACCCGCTCATGGGTGGCCTGCGCTCGTCGGCGCAGATGATCTCCTACGAGATCGCGATGGGCCTCTCGCTCGTCGCCGTCTTCCTCTACGCCGGCTCGATGTCCACCTCGCAGATCGTCGCCGCCCAGGCGCAGGACCTGTGGTTCATCATCCCGGCGTTCTTCAGCTTCTTCGTCTACGTCATCACGATGGTCGGCGAGACCAACCGCCTCCCGTTCGACCTCGCCGAGGGCGAGGGCGAGCTGACCGGTGGCTTCCACACCGAGTACGGCTCGATGCGCTTCGCGATGTTCTTCCTCGGCGAGTACATCAACATGTTCACCGTCGCGGCCCTGGCCACGACGATGTTCCTCGGCGGCCCGCAGGCTCCTCCCGGCATCGCGGCGATCAACGGCGGGATGTTCAACGAGGGCTGGTGGGGCCTGCTGTGGTTCACCGCCAAGCTGTGGGCCTTCATGTTCGTCTTCGTCTGGCTGCGCGGGTCGCTGCCGCGCGTCCGCTACGACCAGTTCATGCGCTTCGGGTGGAAGTTCCTCATCCCGACGACGCTCGGCTGGGTCGTCCTCGTCGCCTTCTTCCGCGCCGGCCAGAACGGCTGGCTCGGCGGCAACATCGACTTCGCGGGTCGCAGCTTCCCCGTCATCTCGCTGGCGCTCGTCGGCCTCATCGCCGTCGCCGCCCTCGTCGGGGGCTGGCTGTGGGACAGCCGGGTCGAGCGCCGCGAGGCCTCGTCCCACCCGCACGTCGACGATGAGATCGACCCGTACGCCGGTGGGCACCCCGTGCCCCCGATGCCCGGACAGCGGCTGCGCGAGCCGTCGCCCACCGGGCCCGCCCTGACCTCGGCGCCCGAGACCAAGGAGGCCACTCGTGGCTGACGAGCAGAAGAAGTCCGGCTTCTTCTCCGACCTGTTCGCCCCCGTCGCCGGGTTCGGCGTCACCTTCTCGACGATGTTCCGCAAGGTCGTCACCGAGGAGTACCCGGAGGAGAAGCGCCCGACCCAGCCGCGCTTCCACGGGCGCCACCAGCTGAACCGCCACCCCGACGGGCTCGAGAAGTGCGTCGGCTGCGAGCTGTGCGCCTGGGCCTGCCCGGCCGACGCGATCCTCGTCGAGGGCGCGGACAACGACGACCGTGAGGGCGGCGAGGGCCGGTTCAGCCCGGGGGAGCGGTACGGCCGCGTCTACCAGATCAACTACCTGCGCTGCATCTTCTGCGGGCTGTGCATCGAGGCCTGCCCCACGCGCGCGCTGACGATGACCAACTTCTACGAGCTCGCCGACGACAACCGCGCCGACCTCATCTACACCAAGGACCAGCTGCTCGCCCCGCTCCAGCCGGGGATGCTGCGGCCGCCGTTCCCCATGGCCGAGGGCATGGAGGAGCGCGACTACTACCTCGGGAAGGTCACCGAGGCGAGCGACTCCCAGCGCGAGGTCGTCTCGGCCCGGACCCACGCCGACGACGCGGAGGTGACCTCGTGACCGGCACCGGCGAAGAGGTGATGTTCTGGATCCTCGGGCCGCTGGCCGTGCTCGGCGCGCTCGGGCTGGTCTTCGCCCGCAAGGCCGTCCACGCCGCCCTCGGCATGGCGATGACGATGATCATCCTCGGCGTCTTCTACATCGCCCAGGACGCCGACTTCCTCGGGGTCATCCAGATCTTCGTCTACACCGGCGCCGTGATGATGCTCTTCCTCTTCGTGCTCATGCTCGTCGGGGTCGACTCCAGCGACAGCCTCGTCGAGACCCTCACCGGGCAGCGCTGGGCCACGGTCGTCCTCGCCCTCGGGCTCGGCGGCCTGCTCGGCTTCTCCATCGGGCACGCCACCTTCGGCTCCGCCGTCGGGCTCGCCGACGTCAACGCCGAGACCGGCAACGTCTCGGGCGTCGCCCAGCTGATCTTCGGCCGCTACGTCTGGGTCTTCGAGACCACGAGCGCCCTCCTCATCACCGCCGCCCTCGGCGCGATGGTCCTCGCCCACCGCGAGCGCCTCGGCAAGGGTCCGGACCAGAAGGAGTGGAGCAAGCGGCGCTTCAAGGAGGGCCAGCACCTCGCCGGCCTCCCCGCGCCCGGCGTCTACGCCCGGCACAACGCCGTCGACACCCCGGCCCTGCTGCCCGACGGCACGCCGTCCGAGCTGTCGGTCTCGCGCGTGCTCACGGCCCGCGACCAGAACCGCTCGCCCGAGCCGTACACCGAGGGCGAGCTCCAGATCGAGCGCGACGTCCAGGAGGGCAGCGAGCGATGAGCCTCGTCAACTACGTCTACCTGGCGACCATCCTCTTCGTCATCGGTGGGGCGGTCGTCCTCACCCGGCGCAACGCGATCATCGTGTTCATGGGTGTCGAGCTGATGCTCAACGCGGCGAACCTCGTCTTCGTGACGTTCGCGCGGATGCACGGCACGCTCGACGGCCAGGTCCTCGCCCTCTTCGTCATGGTCGTCGCGGCCGCCGAGGTCGTCGTCGGCCTCGCGATCATCATGGCGATCTTCCGGTCCCGCCGGTCGGCCTCGGTCGACGACGCGAACCTGCTGAAGCTGTAAGGAGCTGACGTGCACTCTCTGATCACCGAGGGCGACGCGATGACCGCGGGCGCCGCGAGCGGCATGGCCTCGCTCGCGTGGCTGCTCGTCGCGCTGCCCCTCCTCGGGGCGGCCGTCCTCCTCCTCGGCGGGCGACGCACCGACAAGGTCGGGCCGCTGCTGGCCACCGGGCTGTCCTGGGGCAGCTTCGTCGTGGGCGCGGCCATCGTGCTGCAGCTGCTCGGCCAGGACGGCGCCGACCGCGGTCACCACCTGACGCTGTGGAACTGGGTGCCCGCCGGGAGCTTCCAGCTCGACCTCGGGATGCTCGTCGACCCGCTGTCGATCGCCTTCGTCCTGCTCATCACCTTCGTCGGGTCGCTCATCCACGTGTACTCGCTCGGGTACATGGAGCACGACCCCGACAAGCGGCGCTTCTTCGCCTACCTCAACCTCTTCGTCGCGGCGATGCTCCTGCTCGTCCTCGCCGACAGCTACCTCCTGCTCTTCGTCGGCTGGGAGGGCGTCGGCCTCGCGTCCTACCTGCTCATCGGGTTCTGGAACCACAACCCGGCCTACGCCACCGCCGCGAACAAGGCGTTCTTCGTCAACCGCGTCGGCGACCTCGGCCTGTCCATCGCGATCATGACGATGTTCGTCACCTTCGGCGGCGTCGACTACGCGACGGTCAACGAGGGCGTCGCCGGTGCGAACCAGGCCACGCTCACCGCGATCGGGCTGCTGCTGCTCGTCGGCGCGTGCGGCAAGTCCGCCCAGTTCCCGCTGCAGTCCTGGCTCGGTGACGCCATGGCCGGCCCGACCCCGGTCTCCGCGCTCATCCACGCGGCGACGATGGTCACCGCCGGCGTCTACCTCGTCGTCCGCTCGCACGTCATCTTCGACGCCGCCCCGAACGCCGCCCTGGCCGTGGCCATCGTCGGCGCGATCACGCTGCTCTTCGGGGCCGTCGTCGGCTGCGCGAAGGACGACATCAAGAAGGCCCTCGCGGCCTCGACGATGAGCCAGATCGGCTACATGATGCTCGCCGCGGGCCTCGGCCCGGCCGGGTACGCCTTCGCGATCTTCCACCTGCTGACGCACGGCTTCTTCAAGGCCGGGATGTTCCTCGGCGCCGGGTCGGTCATGCACGGCATGGACGACCAGGTGAACATGCGCCGCTTCGGTGGGCTGTCGGGTGCCCTGAAGATCACCTGGGTCACCTTCGGCCTCGGCTGGCTGGCCATCCTCGGTGTGCCGCCGTTCTCGGGCTTCTGGTCCAAGGACTCGATCATCGAGGCGGCCTTCGCCGGCGAGGGCTGGCGCGGCTGGGTCCTCGGTGGCGCGGCGCTCATCGGCGCAGGCATCACCGCGTTCTACATGTCGCGCCTGTTCTTCATGACCTTCCAGGGCGAGAAGCGCTGGACCGACGACGTGCACCCGCACGAGTCGCCGCGCCTCATGACCGTCCCGATGGGCGTGCTGGCGGTCGGCTCGGCCCTGCTCGGCCTGGTCCTGGCCTGGCCGTTCTCGGCCGAGAAGCCGATCGTCACCTGGCTGGCCCCCGTGGTCGGTGAGCACGCCGAGGAGCACGGACCGCTCGGCAAGTACCCGCTGATGATCATCACGCTGCTCCTCGTGGCGCTCGGCGTCTTCCTCGCCTGGCGGCAGTACTGGCGCGACGACGTGCCCGAGGTCGCCCCGCGCGGCTCGGTGCTCACCCGCGCCGCCCGCGTCGACCTCTACCAGGACGCCGTCAACGAGGGCCTGTTCATGCGTCCCGGCAACCACCTCACCCGGGTGCTGGTCTTCGCCGACGCCAAGGGGGTCGACGGCGCCGCCGGCGGCCTCGCGGCACTGGTCGGTGGGTTGTCCTCGAGGCTGCGTCGCCTCCAGACCGGGTACGCCCGGTCGTATGCCCTGACGATGCTCACCGGCGTCGTCGCCGTCCTCGGTGCTCTGTGGGTGATCCAGTGAACTCCCTGCCCCTGCTCACGCTCATGATGGTCGTGCCGGTCCTCGGCGCGGTCGTCGTCGCGGCGCTGCCCGCGGGCTCGGCGCGGCTGGTCCGGCCGGTGGCGCTGGGGGCCTCGCTCGTCACCCTCGCCCTGGCCGTCGCCGGGTGGGTGGCCTTCGACAGCGGCTCGGACCGGCTCTTCCAGCTCACCGAGACCCACTCCTGGATCCCGCAGTTCGGCGTCTCGTACGCGGTCGGGGTCGACGGCATCGCCCTCGCCCTCATCGTCATGGCCACGATCCTCGTGCCGGTCTGCCTGCTCGCCGCGTGGAACGACGTCGACGAGGCCGACACCGGCCGGCTGAAGCGCTACTTCGCGCTGATGCTCGTCCTCGAGGCCTTCATGGTCGGCGTCTTCGCGGCCACCGACGTCTTCCTGTTCTACGTCTTCTTCGAGGCGATGCTCATCCCGGTGTACTTCCTCATCGGGCTCTACGGCGGCGGCCGTCGCCAGTACGCGGCGATGAAGTTCCTCCTCTTCTCGCTGGCCGGCGGGCTGATCATGCTCGTCTCGGTCATCGCCGTGTACTTCGTCGGCCCCGGCGGCGACCAGGGCTTCCTTGTCGAGAAGCTCATCGGCAACCTCGACGGCTCCACCGTCGCGCTGCGCTGGATGTTCGTCGGCTTCTTCATCGCCTTCGCGGTCAAGGCCCCGATGTGGCCGGTGCACACGTGGCTGCCCGACGCCGCCACCGAGTCGCGCCCGGCGACGGCCGTGCTGCTCGTCGGTGTCCTCGACAAGGTCGGCACCTACGGGATGATCCGCTTCTGCCTCCAGCTCTTCCCGGAGGCCTCGCAGTGGGCGACCCCGGTCGTCATCACGCTCGCCGTCATCTCGGTGATCTACGGAGCCTTGCTGGCCATCGGCCAGAAGGACATGATGCGGCTCATCGCCTTCACCTCGATCAGCCACTTCGGCTTCATCGTCCTCGGCATCTTCGCGATGACGAGCGTCGGCGGCGCCGGCTCGACCCTCTACATGGTCAACCACGGGTTCTCGACCGCCGGGCTCTTCCTGCTCGCCGGGTTCCTGGTGACCCGCCACGGCAGCAAGATGATCCCCGACTACGGCGGCTGGCAGCGGGTCACCCCGGTGCTCGCGGGCACCTTCCTCGTCGCGGGCCTGTCCTCGCTGGCCCTGCCCGGGCTGTCGAGCTTCGTGTCGGAGTTCCTCGTCCTGCAGGGCACCTTCCAGCGCTACAAGGTGGCGGCGGTGATCGCGGCCCTCGGCATCGTGCTCGCGGCGCTCTACATCCTGCTCATGTACCAGAAGGTGATGACCGGGCCGAAGCCCGCGTTCCCCGAGGGTGAGGCACCGCCGCGCGACCTGTCCCTGCGCGAGCGCTGGGTCGTCGCGCCGATCATCCTCTCGTTCGTCGTGCTCGGCTTCTACCCCAAGCCGGTCCTCGACCTCATCAACCCGGCCGTGGACAAGACGCTGCAGATCATCGGCGTCTCCGACCCCGTGCCGGCCGAAGCCTCCGGGAGTGCCCAGTGATGCCCGCCGCGATGCCCGCCGCGTTCCAGCAGGTCTCGATCGACTACGCCGCGGTCATGCCGATGTTCCTCGTCGTCGCGGGCGCCCTCGTCGGCGTGCTCGTCGAGGCCTTCGCGCCGCGCGCCCGCCGCCACGTCCTCCAGGTCGGGCTGACGTGCGGCACGCTGGTCGTCGCGCTCGTCGTCCTCGTGCTGTGGAGCCGGGGCCACCAGTCGGTCACCCTCGGTGGGTCGGTCGCCATCGACGGCGTCGCGCTCTTCCTCCAGGGCACGCTGCTGCTGCTGGCCGTCATCGGCGTGCTCGTCATGGCCGAGCGCTTCGGGGGGTCGGCTCCGACGCCTTCACCCCGATGGGTGCCTCGACCCCGGGCTCGACCCAGGAGGCCGTGGCCACCCGTGCGGGCTACGCCACCTCCGAGGTCTTCCCGCTGACCCTCTTCGCGGTCTTCGGGATGCTGATCTTCGTCAGCGCCAACGACCTCATCACCCTCTTCGTCGGGCTCGAGGTCCTCTCGCTGCCGCTGTACGTGATGACCGGCCTGGCCCGGCGGCGCCGGCTGCTCTCGCAGGAGGCGGCCCTCAAGTACTTCCTCCTCGGGGCGTTCTCGAGCGCGTTCTTCCTCTTCGGGGCGGCGCTGCTCTTCGGCTACGCCGGCTCCTCGGACCTCAAGGCCATCGCCGAGGCCATCACGACGGGCAACGGCGACCTCGACGGCCTGCTGCTGCCGGGTGTCGTGCTCACCCTCGTCGGGCTGCTCTTCAAGGTCGGCGCGGTGCCGTTCCACCAGTGGACCCCGGACGCCTACCAGGGCGCCCCGACCCCGGTCACCGGCTTCATGGCCGCCTGCACGAAGCTCGCCGCGTTCGGCGCGATCCTGCGGCTCACCTACGTCGGCGTCGGCGCCAACCGCTGGGACTGGCAGATCGGCGTGGCCGTCATCGCGATCCTCACGATGGTCGTCGGTGCCGTCCTCTCGGTCACCCAGACCGACGTCAAGCGGCTGCTCGCCTACTCGTCGGTGGCGCACGCGGGCTTCATCCTCGTCGGCGTCCTCGCGTTCTCGCGGGCGGCCGTCGGTGGTGTGATGTTCTACCTGCTGGCCTACGGCGCGACGACCATCGCGGCCTTCGCCATCGTCACGATGGTCCGCCAGGACGGTTCCGAGGCCTCGCACCTGTCGCAGTGGGCCGGCCTCGGTCGCCGCCACCCCGTCGTCGCGGGCGTCTTCGCCTTCCTGCTGCTGGCCTTCGCGGGCATCCCGCTGACCTCCGGCTTCACGGCGAAGTTCGCGGCCTTCGCGCCGGCCCTCGACTCCGGCACCACGGGCGTCGTGCTCGTCGTCGTCGGTGTGCTCGCCTCGGCGGTCACCGCGTTCGTCTACTTCCGGCTCATCGTGCTCATGTACTTCTCCGACCCGGTCGACGGCGTCGTCGCGCTCCAGCCGTCGGTGCCCTCGACGATCGCCATCAGCCTCGGCGTCATCGTCACGCTCGTGGCCGGTGTCGCCCCGGCGGCCATCCTCCAGCTCGCGGGCAACGCGTCCCAGTTCCTCCAGTGAGCGGGGTGGGCGGCGACACGGCGCAGCGCGGCACGCCGTCCGTCCTCGCGCTGCCCGGGGCCAGCGACGACCTGCGCGGCCGGCTGGGTGACGGGCTGGCCCGGGTCGAGGCGCTCATCGCCGCCCGGGTCGACCACGACGACCCGTTCATCGCCCAGGCCTCGTCGCACCTCACGGCGGCCGGCGGCAAGCGGTTCCGTCCGCTGCTCACGCTGCTGGCCTCCGAGCTGGGGTCGGGGGCGTCCTCCTCGGTGGTGGCGGCCGCGGCCGGGGTCGAGCTCACCCACCTGGCGTCGCTGTACCACGACGACGTCATGGACGAGGCCGACGTGCGGCGTGGTGCTCCGTCGGCGAACGCGTTGTACGACAACTCGACCGCGATCCTCGTCGGCGACCTGCTGTTCGGCACGGCGTCCGACATCGTCGCCGACCTCGGCCCCGAGGCCGTGAAGATCCAGGCCCAGACCTTCGTGCGGCTGTGCGCGGGGCAGATCCGCGACGACCGGCCGTGCCCCGAGGGCCAGGACCCGGTCGAGTACTACCTGCGGGTCCTCGAGGACAAGACCGGCGTCCTCATCGCCACCGCCGCCCGCTACGGCGCGATGTTCGGCGGCTGTCCGTCCGAGGTCGTCGAGACGATGCGCGAGTACGGCGAGCGGCTCGGCATGGCCTTCCAGCTGGCCGACGACCTCATCGACATCGCCTCCGAGGCCGACGAGACGGGCAAGACCCCCGGCACCGACCTGCGCGAGGGCAAGCGCACCCTGCCGGTGCTCTTCGTGCTCGAGTCCTCCGACCCCGGGACGCGCGGCTGCAGGGCCTGCTCACCGGCGACCTGTCCGGCGACGCCGAGCTCGAGGAGGCGCTGACGCTGCTGCGGGCGCACCCGGCGATGGAGCGGGCCCGCGAGCACACGTTCGCCGTGGCGACCCGGGCCCAGTCGGTGCTCGACGTGCTGCCCCGAGCGATGCCCGCGACGCGCTGCACGCCCTGGCCACGGGAGTCGTCACCCGAGTCGGCTGACCCCGCTCCGAGTCGAGTGCGGACGTGGTCGCCCCAGCGACCGCCGGCGCACTCGACTCGGGCGATGGCTGCCCGGCCGCGAGGTTCAGCAGTGGGGGATGGGCCCGGCCACCTCGAACCGGTAGTTCAGCGCGTCCGAGCGGAGTTAACCGTTCACCCCGGTGGAGGTGTCCCGGACGAAGTTCCGGGCCGGTGCGGCCGTTGGCCACGCGGCTAGCCACCTTGCGGCGAGGCGCAACCCGAGCGGTCGGCGCTCAGGACAGCGGGGTGAGCACCGGCTCCTGCTGCTCGACCCGCTGCTTCGGGATGGCCAGCGCGATGGCCACCGCGGCGAAGCACAGCACCGCGGCCCCGAGCCACGCCCAGTGGTAGTCGCCCTGCGCGGTGCGGACCCAGCCGGCGACGCTCGCTCCGACCCCGGCCCCGACCATGTGCGACGCGAACACCCAGCCGAAGACGACGCCGGAGTCCTCGAGCCCGAAGTGCGTGCGGCACAACGCGACCGTCGGAGGAACGGTGGCGACCCAGTCGAGGCCGTAGAAGACGATGAACACC
The DNA here is from genome assembly GCF_011383005.1 of Phycicoccus sp. HDW14. Taxonomy (GTDB): domain Bacteria; phylum Actinomycetota; class Actinomycetes; order Actinomycetales; family Dermatophilaceae; genus Phycicoccus. The sequence goes on from NZ_CP049935.1 coordinate 54,595, forward strand.
CACATCCCCGGCTCGACGCCCGGTGCGAGCACGGCGTCCAGGGCCAGCAGCGACAGCCCGCGCCCGAGGTAGTAGCCGGCGAGGAGGAGGCGGGGGTCGACCCGGTCGGTGAGCCACCCGGACCCGACCGTCCCGGCGATGTCGAAGAGGCCGACGACGGCGAGCAGGCCGGCGGCGGTCGTGGCGGGCATCCCGTGGTCGTGGGCGGCGGGGACGAAGTGGGTCTGGATGATGCCGTTCGTCGACCAGCCGCAGACCCAGAACGTCAGGACGAGCGCCCAGAACGGCCAGCTGCGCGAGGCGCGGGCGAGGGTGCTGATCGCGCGACGGGCGGGTGACTCGGTGGGGGCGGCGGCGACGGCCGGTGGAGTGTCCGGGTGGGCGCCGTACGGGAGCAGGCCGCGGTCGCGCGGGTGGTCGACGAGCAGGATTGAGACGAGGACCGCGACGAGCAGCGCCAGCACCGCGACGATGCCTGCCGCCCAGCGCCATCCGGGCCCGGCGGCGGCGCGGGCGATGACGGGCAGGAAGAGCAGCTGCCCGGTGGCGTTGGCCGCCGAGAACAGGCCGGTGACGAGGCCGCGGTGGGTCTCGAACCACCGGTTGGCGACGACGGCGCCGAGGACGAGGGCCATCGCGCCCGTCCCGATGCCGATGAAGACGCCCCAGAGCAGCCAGAGCTGCCAGGCGGCGGTCATCATCGTCGTCGCCCCGCTGGCCAGCCCGACGACGACGAGGGCGATGGCGACCGTGCGGCGCACCCCGAAGCGCTCCATGAAGGCCGCGGCGAACGGGGCGGTCAGGCCGTAGAGGACGAGGTTGAGGCTGACCGCGCCGGACGTGGTGGCGCGCGACCACCCGAACTCGTTCTCGACGGGCTCGAGGAGGACGCCGGTGGAGGAGCGGAAGGCCGCGGCGGCGACGAGGGCGGCCAGGGTCACGGCGGCGACGAGCCAGGCGCGGTGGGGGAGGGTGCGGGGCCCACGCCCGCGGTCCCCGACGAACTCCTCGAGGTCCTCGGTCACCGGGCCATCGTCGCACTAGGGTCGGGCTGTGGAACACGTCTCCGACGCCGTGACCGCCGGCTGGGACGCCGCCGTGTCGGGCCTGCCGGCCCCCCTCGTCGTCCTCGACCTCGACGCGTACGAGGCCAACGCGGCCGACCTCGTCCGGCGCGCGGCCGGACGGCCCATCCGGGTGGCCTCGAAGTCGCTGCGCTGCCGCTGGGTCCTGTCGGACGTGCTGTCCCGGCCGAGGTTCTCGGGCGTGATGGCCTACGCCGTCGGCGAGGCGGTGTGGCTGGCCGAGGCCGGCGTGCGCGACCTGTTCGTCGCCTACCCGTCGGCCGACGTGCCGTCGCTGCGGCGGGTCGCCGCCGACGCGGACCTGCGCCGCGAGGTCACCGTGACCGTCGACTCCGTCGAGCACGTGCGCTTCCTGCGCGACGAGCTGGGCGACGGCGTGCGCGGCCTCGGGGTGGCCCTCGACGTCGACGCGTCGGTGCGGGTCGGCCGGGCCCACCTCGGGGTGCGACGCTCGCCCACGCGCACGCCGGCCGAGGCGCTGGCCGTGGTGCGCGCGGCGCTCGGGGTCGGGCTCGACGTGCGCGGCGTGATGTTCTACGACGCCCAGATCGCCGGCCTGCCGGACTCGCCGCCGGTGCGGCTGCTCAAGAAGCGCTCGGTGGCCGACCTGCTCGAACGGCGGGCGGCCGTCGTGGATGCGGTTCGGACAGAGGCGGACCTGCGCTTCGTCAACGGTGGCGGCACGGGGAGCCTGCACACGTTCGGCGCCGACTCGGTCGTCACCGAGCTGGCCGCGGGGTCGGGGCTCTACGCGTCGACGCTGTTCGACGGCTACGACGACTTCTCACCGCGCCCGGCGATGGCCTACGCCCTGCCGGTCGTGCGCCGGCCGGCGCGGGGCATCGTCACGGCGTTCGGGGCGGGTACGTGGCGAGCGGGGAGCCGGGGTGGTCGCGCGTGCCGTCGCCGGTGCGGCGCGGGTGGTCGCTGCTCAAGAGCGAGGCGGCCGGCGAGGTGCAGACGCCGGTGTCGGGCGACGTCGACGGGCTGGCCGTCGGCGACCGGGTGTGGATGCGCGGGGCCAAGGCCGGCGAGCTGCTCGAGCGCTTCGACGCGCTGCACCTCGTGCGCAGCGGCGAGCTCGTCGACACCGTGCCGACGTACCGCGGCGAGGGAAGGAACTGGGGATGAGCACCGCTGCCGGCGCCACCTGGCGGAACTGGGGCGGGAACGTCGTGGCCCACCCGGCGGTGGTCACCGACGTCGCGACCGTCGACGGCGTCATCGGGGCGGTGCGGTCGGCTGCCTCGCGCGGTCTGCGGTTGCGGGTCGCCGGCACCGGGCACTCGTTCACGCCGCTCGTCGCCACCGACGGGGTGCTGCTGCGCATCGACGGCCTGCGCGGCGTGCTGCACGTCGACCGCGAGCGGATGCGGGTGCGCGTTGCCGCGGGAACGCCTCTGCACCAGCTGAACCCGGCACTCCAGGCCCTCGGGCTCGCGCTGCCGAACCTCGGCGACATCGACCGGCAGACCATCAGCGGGGCCGTCGCCACCGGCACGCACGGCACGGGGGTCCGGCTCCAGGGCATCGCGGCGGCGGTGTGCGGGCTGACCCTCGTGACGGCGGACGGGTCGGTCTTGCGCTGCGCGGCCGACGAGTCGCCGGACGTCTTCGAGGCGGCGCGGGTCGGGCTGGGGGCGCTCGGGGTCGTCGTCGAGGTCGAGCTGCAGTGCGTCCCGGCGTTCCGGCTGCACGCGCGCGAGTCGGGGGAGGCGTTCAGCGACGTGCTGGGCCGCATCCACGACCTCGCCGACGCACACGACCACGTCGACATGCACTGGTTCCCGCACACCGACCGCGTGCTGCTCAAGCGCAACGACCGGGTCGGTCCGGGGGAGGGCCCGGGTCCACTGCCTGCCTGGCGGGCCCGGCTCGACGACGACCTGCTGGCCAACCGGTTGTTCGAGGGCGTCAACCGCGTCCTGACCCGAGCGCCCGGGGCCACGAAGCGCGTGAACCGGTTGAGCGCCAACGTCCTCGGCGCCCGCGAGTTCGCCGACGACTCGTGGAAGGTCTTCTGCTCCTCGCGCGAGGTGCGCTTCGTCGAGTCCGAGTACGCGGTGCCGCGCGCGTCCGTCGTGCCGGTGCTCGATGAGCTGCGCGCCTGGTTCGACCGCACCGGCGCACCCGTGCCGTTCCCGGTCGAGGTGCGCTTCGTCGGCGCCGACGACATCTGGCTCTCCACCGCCTACGAGCGCGAGAACGCGTACGTCGCGGTGCACCAGTACCACCGGATGGATCCGAGCCGCCTGTTCGCGGCGTTCGAGGCCATCGTCGCCGAGCACGAGGGGCGTCCGCACTGGGGCAAGGTGCACACCCTCGGCGCCGACCGGCTGCAGCAGCTCTACCCCCGCTTCGACGACTACCGCGCCGTCCGCGACCGCCTCGACCCCGGCCGCTTGTTCACGAACGCCCACGTCGCGCGCCTGCTCGACCGCTGACGGCCCGGAGCCGGCCCCTCGACCTCGTCGGCCATCCGGTCCCGACGCGGCAGCCGCCCCGGGCGGAAGCCCCCGTGTCCGGGCCCGGTGCGTGACGCCGGCGTCAGGCCAAGGGCGTGAGGTCGGAGGTGACGTCGTGCAGGACGGTGCCCGGGTCGACGTGCCAGGAGCGGCTCCCGACGGTGTGGTCGACGAGGTACATCCCGCCCCAGCGGTCCGCGCCGGGATCGGCCATCGTCACGTCGACTCGCAGCTTCGCCGCACCGTCGCGGGGGTCCTTCGCGATGCGGGCCGCCTGGTCGCGCACGCCGTAGGACTCGTAGGTGAGGTCGGTCTGGCGACGGATCCCCGGACGGTCGTGCCGCACACCCTCGTTGGTGAAGCCGACCGGCTGCGCGGTGTGCGTGAGCATCGTGCCGGGGGCCACCCTCGGCCCGGGCAGGTACCACCGCGTCCTGCGATCGCGCCGCAGGTAGTCCGAGGCGGCGATGCGGTGCATCGACGAGGTCGAGAAGACGGCGATCCGCCAGACGACCGTGTCCGTGGGCCATCCCTCGCCCCCGGTTCGGCGTCGACGTGCTGGCCGTCGGCCGTCATGGGGTAGGCGATCGAGTCGAGCGAGTGCAGCTCGAGGCGCACGACGTGGTCGCTGTCGTTGACGAGCGGGCCCTGCACCCATACCCGGTGCCCGGCCAGCGCGGTGGCCGCCGGCTGCGAGGACCCGCTGATGTTCTGGGCCTCGCCGGCCTCGACGCTCAGCTGCCAGGCGCTCCCCTCGAGCCGGAAGGCCTGGGTGACGTCGGCGGAGAAGAACAGCTCGTCGAAGAACTGGTTGTCGTAACAGTCCAGCACCATGAGCTCGCAGCCGATCTCGGCCGGCTCGTCGTCGGGGATCGGCATCGGCACGACGCTGCCGCCGACGGTCGCCACGGAGTGCTGCCGCAGGTGGTCGCGCAGCGCCACGCGGTCGGGCTCGTCGAGGTGCACGTAGAGGTTCCAGTCGAGCTCGTCGGCCGTCCCGCCGTGGAACACGGTGACCTTGCCCATCACGCCGTGGAGCTCGAGCTGCCCGGCCTCGCCGCTGGGACCGCGGTAGGCGGCCGGCATCGGCAGCGGCGGGTACGCCGCACCGGCTCCCGCGACGTCCGACCACCAGCGGAGGTTGATACCGCGGTCGCGCGCGGCGTAGACGAGGTGGTCGCCGTGCGCGGCGTCGAAGAGGCTGACCCGGTCGCGGTGCATCACAGGCGTTCCCGGTTCGCCACCGCCGACCATCCACTCGTGGACGGGGTCGTCCGACCAGACGAGGTTGATGCCGTTCGCACGGGGCCCGTACCGCAGGTGTCCCCCGTCGGCGACGAGGACCGAGACGAGGTCCCCGTACCGGAGGGGCGCCCCGTCGACGGTCTGGAACGAGATGTTGCCCAGGTCCTCGGCCTTGTCCCAGTCGAGGTTGATGCCGTACTCGCGCTCGCGGTACCGCAGCGACCGGTTGTTGACCGTGCAGCGCAGCGTGAACGCCCATCCCGACTGCACCGGTCCCTCGGGTCCGAGCACCTGCCACTGGACGACCTCCGGCACGGGAGGTCCTCAGCCGGTGACCGGTCGGCGGTGCAGCTCGCTGCGTGCGGCCACCGCGCTGACGGCGCACACCGCCGCCAGCGTGCCGACGAGCACCCACTCCAGGGCGCCGGACCCGCCGTCCGGGTCGGTGCCGGTCAACCACTCGACCCACTCGCGCGAGACGAGGGTGAGCAGCGCCAGGGCCGCGGTCAGTGCGGCGAGCCCCACCTCCACCCAGAAACGACGGCGAACCTGCGGGTCGGACCATGACATGGCGCCACCTCCATCCAGGGAGTCGATCGACGATACCGACGGGCGTCGAACGCGGTCAACGGTCGAGCGCCCGCCAGGGGGCGAGCGCCGGCAGTCGACAGATGGGCACCGTCGCGTCATGGTGGATCCGTACCGGTGCGGCGCGACGACACGGAGGTGCGATGACCCATCTCGAGCGAGGCGAGGTGAGCGCCGTCGTCGTCGCCGAGGACGAGCAGCTGTCCCGGCCGGGCGTCGGACGGGCCGTGGCACTCGGTGCGCAGACGCAGGAGGACTTCGGGCTGTTCCGCGGGGAGATGTCCGAGGGCAGTGAGGTGGCCGCGCACGTGCACCGGACCTTCTCGGAGTCCTTCTACGTCCTCGCGGGGCGCCTCGAGCTGTGGGACGGGGAGGCGTGGCGAGGGCTGGGAGCCGGCGACCTCGCGTACGTGCCGCGCGGCGGCGTCCACGGGCTGCGCGTGGCCGACGGGCCGCGAGGTGCTGACGCTCTTCGCCCCGGGCATCCCGCGTGAGCGGTGCGTCCTCGAGCTGCTGGAGATCCGCCAGTCGGGCCGCGAGCTCACCCCGCAGGAGTGGACCGAGTTCTACCGGCGGCACGACCAGTACATGGTGTGAGCGGTCGCGCGATGGAGAAGCCGGCGCCGGGCGGTCCCGTCGGCACTCAGGCGACGCGCCGGTAGAAGAGATCGGCGCCGCGGGCGAGCCTGTCGCTGATGTCCTCGAGCACCTCGAAGTCCGGGTCGTCGTCCAGCCAGTCCCGCAGCGCGACGAGTTCACGCTGGACGGCACGGGCGGCGAGGAGTGCCGATGGCGTCCACGTCCTGCCGGGCTGCCGACTCATCGCCCGGTCCAGCTCGAACGACCAGTGCATCGCGTCGAGGACGTAGGCCCTCGTCTCGTCCAGGGCGGCGTCCGTGCGCTCCGAGAGCAGGTGTTCGACGACGAGTGAGGCGGTGTCGAGGGCACCGACGAACGGCCACAGGACCGTCGCGAACGCCTCGTCCGGGCTGCTCGTCCGATGTCCGCGGTTGAGGGCCTGGTCCATGAGCGCGGCGGCGCCGAGCTGGGCCCCCTGCCCCACGGCGGCCTTCATCCCGGCGTCCACCCCGGCCACCGCAAGGGCGCCCGCCGCGCCGACCGCGGCGGGAGGGAACAGCGTCGCCGTCACGCCGGCGGCGACGGCAGCCGGGCCGATGGCGCGGACGCCGTCGCGCAGCGCGACCACCAGCCGGCGCGTCCGGCCGTCCGCCTCGGACGCCACCTGTGCCACGGCGTCGACCTCTCGCACGAGGCGTTGCAGGTGGAAGACGTAGTCGAGCATCCGGTGCTGCACGCGGTGACCGACGAGGCCGTCGCGCTCGACGTCCGCCCCGAAGACCACAGCGTGGAAGGCGACCTGCATCTCGACGGCGAGCTCCGCGCCGGGCGGGGGTGGTGGGTCGGTGTAGCCCATGACGTCGAGGAGCGCCGTCAGGTCGGACTGGAGGATCTGCTGGACGTCGGACAGCCTGGCACCCGACAGCCGCGTGGCGGCGTTCTGCGCGCTGTCGATCTCGGCCCAGAAGTCGTCGTCGCGGGCCAGGTCCGAGAGGATGTCGGCCACCGCGACGGCCGTGTCCCGCAGATGGACCCGTCGCGCCGCTGTGAGCTCCTCGGCGAGCCGTGCGTCGGCGGCCCAGCCGACGTCCTGCCGGGCCCGTCTCAGGCGCGCGAGGCGCTGCTCGTCGGCAGTCCGGCGCTGCTCCGCCGGGGCCTCCGCCGCGTCCGTCCCCGCGGTGTCGGGAGGTGGGGTGGCGGTCCTCCTCGGCTGTCGCTCCCCCTGGGCGGTGGCGTGGGCGGGACTCATGGGTGCCTCCCTCGGTCGCTGCACGTCCCCCGACGGTGGCGGACACAGCAGCGGACGTCAAGCGGTAGAGGAGCGGCGCGCGCCCGGTGCGGACGCACCCTGCTCGTACGCCCCGAACCACTTCGCCGCTTGGATCTCGAGGGCGGCGCGCAGGCCGCCGGGGTGCCACGGGTCGATCTCGTGGAGGGCGGAGAGGCAGCCCTGCCAGACCTCCGGCGGGGCCTGCAGACGTTCCGTGCGCGGGCTTCTCGTGAGACGGCGACGGCGTGACCATCTCCGTCGTGCACTTCGAGCTGATCGGGCCCGACCCCGAGCCCGGGCCCTCGGGCTGCGCCAGCCCGTCACCCAGCAGCCGCAGTACAGCCTCATCGTCCGCGAGATCGAGTGGGAGGTCGTGCCCGCCGCCCTCGACGCCGGGATGGGCCTGCTGCCCTGGAGCCCGCTCGGCGGCGGGTGGCTCTCCGGCAAGTACCGCCGCGACGAGCGGCCCACCGGCGACACCCGGCTCGGTGACGACCCGAACCGCGGGATGGAGGCCTACGACCGCCGGGGCAGCGACCGCACGTGGCGCGTCATCGACGTCGTGCAGCAGGTCGCGGACGCCCGCGGGGTGTCGATGGCCGAGGTCGCGCTCTCCTGGGTCACCGACCGGCCGGCGGTCACGTCGACCATCCTCGGCGCCCGCACGACCGAGCAGTTGCGGACCAACCTGGCGTCCGCGGACCTCGAGCTGTCGGACGACGAGCGCGCCGCGCTGGACGACGCCAGCGACCTCGGGGCCACCGACTACCCCTACGGCGAGATGGGCGTCGACCAGCGCAGCCGCGAACTCGCCGGCGGCTGACCGGTCACGGTGTCGGCTCCTGGTCTCCCGCCCGGCGGCCGAGGGTGGACCACCGGTCCCAGAGGCGTCGGAGCACACCGAGTACACCGACCACGACCCACAGCCGGACGAGCACGAGGCAGGCCCCGACGAGGGCGTCGTCCGAGCGCGCGGGTCGCGACCACGTGAAGGACGCGGGGATGTCGAGTGCCGGCACGACGTCCGCCGCGTTCCAGCCGAGCATCGAGAGGACCTCGCGGGCCGTGGCCTCGCCGCCGCACCGCTCGACCCCGGCGACGACCCGGCACGCGGGGATGTGCACTCCCCACTCGCGCGACAGCGACAGCGCGGCCGTCAGCAAGACCAGGAGCAGGGCGAAGAGCACGACGCTGCGCGAGAGGGCCGGCACGGGCCCGATGCGCTCCCAGTCCCTGAGCAGGGTGACCAGACCCACCACGAGCGCGGCGGTGGCGAGCACGACGAGGAACACCAGGCCCAGCCAGTCGTCGCCGGGGCCCGGTGTCGTCGCGGGCTCACTGGTGTCGAACCAGGCCAGTGCGAGGAGCCCGACGGCCAACGCCCACGACAGCCCGTGTCGGAGCCAGCGCGGCATCGTCCGTGCGCTCGTCGTCGACGTCGCGGCCTCGGTCGCGTCGGGAGCCGGACGGTCGTCCACGCGTCGATGGTCCACCCGGCGAGGGGCGCTGTGAAGCCCTGGCCCCGGCCCATCCGCAGGCGTCGCGCCGGGGTCGGTCAGAGCGGGACGATGTGGGCGTGGACGGCCGAGGCGACGACGTCGACGAGTGAGGGCGAGTCCTTGCCGACCTTGGAGTTCACGAGCAGGGCGAACGGCAGCCCGCCGGGGAGCCAGCCGGCGACCGCCTGCTCGAGCTGGTTCGTCGTGCTCTCCCAGCGTCCGGCCTTGAGGAAGTAGGGGCCGGCGTCGGTGCGGCCGCTGCGGTCGACGCCCCAGCCGCGCTCGAGCATCGCCCAGGCGTCCTTGCGGGGGACCATCGCACCTCCGGTGAAGGCGTCGAGCACCCCGACGAGCTCGTGGGCGGTCACGTGCCACCCGGTCGTCGCGGACGTGGCGGACAGGTCGCCCGAGTTCCAGCCGCCCTGGGGCATCGGCCACCGGTAGGCCAGGACGTTGCCCGGTGCGCCGGCCGTCGCCGCCCCGGTCACGCCCGCCGGGCCGAAGACGTTGTCCTGCACGTAGTCGTGGTAGCCCTGGATGGTCAGCGCCTCCCACAGCCGGTCGTTGTCGTCCTCGGTGCCGCCGGGCACGGTCAGCGTCTGGTCGACGGCGCCGGTCAGCACGGGGATGAGGACGCGGAACATGCCGAAGTTGACGTTCTGGTAGGTCGCGTCGCCGAGCGGGACGCCGAGGAGCGCACCGCGAGCGGCCTGGGCCTTGAGCTCGCCGTAGTCGGCGAGGTCGGTGACCGGGTTGAAGAACCCCGACCGGTGCGTCAGCAGCATCTCGAAGGTGACCTTGTCGAGGCTCGGCCCGCGCGACCAGTAGAACGGCAGGTAGGGCCAGATCTCCGTCGCCGCGGGCGTGTTGGTGTCGGCCAGCGCCTTGCGGGCGGCCATCGCGGTGACGAGCTTGCTGACGCTGGCGACGTGCATCCGGGCGTCGACGGTCCAGTAGAGGTCGCCGTCGGGGGCGGTGCGCGCCCTCCCGGACTGGTGGGTCAGGCCGGGAGCACCGGCCACCGCCACCCGCAGGACGTACCCGGTGCAGCTGCCCTCGAGCGTGCCGACGAGGTCGCGGCCGAAGCCCGGGGGGTCGAGCCGGTGGAACGCCTGGGGCAGGGGCGCGACGTCGTCGGACAGCGCGACGCCCACCGAGCGTTCACCCAGCAGGCCCCCGAGCAGGGCGTCCCGGTTCGGTGGCTCGCGCAGGTCGGTGTGCAGGCGGTCGAGGTCGAGGGTCTGGAGCAGGGTCTCGCTGACCCCCGCGGCCAGTGCGTCCTCCAGCGCGTGGCGTGGTCCTGGCACGGTGCTCTCCCTTCACGACGTCCGGCGGCCGTCCGGTCCGGTGCCAGCGTCCTCCCGGCGGGGGCGCTCCGTCATCAGGGAAAGCACCGAGCCCGGTCGAGCCCTCCGGGGACGAGCGGACCGGGGCGCATGGTCACTTCGGGCTATAGGCACGGGCGACCCGTGGCCGCTTGAATGAAGGGCTGCGTGCTGAGGAACCCGGGAGAGGGGATGCTCGATGCCGTCGACGTCTGGACACCGTGCGGGCTCACGAGCCCGCGAGGCCGACTCCGGCCTCGCCAACGACCCGCACGAGGGCCACGAGCATCCTGACGACGACTGCGGGTGCGGTCACGGTGGCAGCCACGAGGGCAGCGGCGGTCTCATCGAGGGCTGCCGGATCTCGTTGCCGCCCAACGACGTCGTCGAGTCGATCGAGTTCGACAAGTTCTTCGTCGTCAACGCCCAGCTCGGCGACCTGAGTCGACCGGTGACCCTGTCGAGCTCGATGCAGGCCATGCGCAAGACCGGCTTCACGGCGGAGGAGATGGACACCGCGGCGCCGGAGGTGCTCATGGGCGCACCGCTGACCAAGGGCAAGACCGAGTGGAACCAGGCGCGCCGCATCGGCGAGCGGCTCCAGGCCGGGCGTGGGGAGGCAGCGGCCCGGAAGGCGACGAGGGACACCGCCGACGGCCGCGAGACGCACGACACCGGGGTCAACGGGGGAGCGGTCACCGCCGGGGCCCGGCTGGCGTTCTACCTCCCGTACCGGCAGGACTGGAAGCTCCTCGGCTACAACCGCGGCCGGATGGTCAGCTCGATCACGCTCGGCCCGAGCGAGGAACAGACGATCGAGATCTTCACGTGGGACCGGTTCTCCCGCACCAGCGACTCCACGACGAGCTTCGAGCTCGAGCAGACGAACGAGTCGTCGGGCACCCGCCGCGACACGAGCGACATCAGCCGCGAGGTGACCCGCCAGTCCGGCTTCGAGGTGACGACCGACGCCAAGGTCGGGATGAAGCTCGAGGTCGTCAACGCCGACTTCTCGGCCGGCGCCAACGCGAGCAGCGGCCTCAACGAGGGCGACAAGAACGCCCGTCAGGCCGTGCGCGAGGCCACCTCGCGCGCCGCCACCACCGTGCGCTCCAGCCGGGTGCTCAAGGTCGTCGAGACGCGCGAGTCCGGTTCGGAGACAAGGGTCACGCGCACCATCCGCAACCCGAACTCCTGCCACACCCTGACCACGGCGTACTTCGAGGTGCTCGCCGACTACAGCGTGGAGACCGCGCTGCGCGCCGACGCCATCAAGCTCGTCGTGCTGCTCGAGTCGGCGTCCCTGGCCCAGATCCGCACCTTCGACCGCGCGTACATCCGCTCGCACGAGCGCACCCTCACCCTGGCGCTGCTCGACTCGACCCTGCTGCCCGGGTTCGAGGCCGCACGCTACCTCGACGCCCGCGAGCGGGCCTGCGCCATCCTCTGCCAGGGCTGCGACTGCGGCTCGAGCAGTGCCCCGGCCCGCGACCCGGAGTGGGATGCCCTCGCCGCCGCCCTGCGGGCCCTCGGCACGGCCGTCGGCACGCTGCGCACCACGACGACGTTGGCCGGCGTCATCCGCTCGGCGATGGCCGACCCGACGAGCATCCCGGCCACCGTGCGGGACGCCTTCCACCGCTACATCTTCACGAGGGCGCTCGCGAGCAAGGCGCCGGGGCTGGTGCCCGGGCTCGGAGGGCTGGGCCTGTCCGCGCCCACGCCGGCCGTGGCCGACGCCGCGGCGGGCATCATCAACGGGCTGTCGAGCGAGACCATCGACGCCCTGACCACCGTCCCGTCGCAGCTCGCCAACGACGTGTGGTGGGAGGTCTGGGCCGTCGTGGCCGCGGTCCTCGTCGACCCGATCGCGACGTCGATCACGACGGGGGTCATCGTCGGTGCGCTCGGCAACGGCACGTACAACGACGCCGGCCTGCTCAACGCGATGGCCTCCGTCCGCACGACCTACGCCACGTGGCAGGCCCGTCAGGCCGAGCTGCGGCAGCTGGACGAGGCGCGCGCCGAGCTCGAGCGCATCCAGGCCGAGGAGCGGGCGCTGCGGGTGCTCGACGCGTTCCCGCTGCGCACGACGGCCGACCACCAGGAGCGGCTCGACGCGCTCGTCGCGCACCTCAACGACCCGCGCAACATCGACCACTACCGGTTCGCGGTGTGGAACGAGCGCGCCGGCTCGGCCGACCCGCAGCTGCTGGCGCTCGCGATGGCCGGGCTCACCGAGGGGGCGCCGGTCGGCTCGGTCGACGACTACCTCGCGGTGCCGCTGCGCATCCCGGTGGGCTCGACGCTGGAGAGCTTCTTCACCACGAGCGTCGCGGCCCTGAAGAAGATGTCGCCGGTCGACGTCGACGAGCACATCCTCCCGACCGCGGCGCTGTACGCCGAGGCCGTGCCGGGCGAGTGCTGCGCGTGCGAGGACGCCATCATCCGGCGCGAGGGGCTCGAGCTCGACCGGCTGGAGCTGGCGAACCGGTTGACGGAGACCGAGATCCAGCGGCGGCTGGCCAAGATCGAGGCCGACGACCTCAGCGGCCCGACGAACCCGGAGCCGTTCCCGGTGTCGGTCGAGCTCGTCGACCACACCGAGCCCGCCGGCGGGACGGGCTGAGTGCCCACGAGGACCGCGCCGAGCCTCGCCGAGGAACGGGCGTGGTGGCGCGAGCACCCCGACCCCCAGGTCACCCGCACCGCCGACCGGCTGACCCTGTGGAACTACCCGGTGGCGGGGACGGAGCTGGCACCGGCGCACGCGGCGGCGCTGCAGTCGTTCCTGGCGGTGCTGGCCCTGGCGCCGGCGCTCACCGCGACGAGCATCGAGATCGTCGGGCACGCCAGCGTCACTGGAGAGGGCAACGACGGCATCGCGCGCCAGCGGGCCGAGAAGATCGCCGCCCACCTGCGCCGGCTCGGCTTCGTCAAGATGGATGTCTCGACCGCCGGCGCCGCTCAGCCGGCCGACCCCGGCACGAGCGGGCAGGCGCTGGCCCGCAACCGCCGGGTCGAGGTGACGCTGTACACGCCTGCGGTCGAGCCCGAACCGCGCCTCCCGATCGAGCCGTGGAAGCCGACGCCCACGGGTGGTGACCCGCCGTCGAACGGCGGCGTGGGTGGGTTCTTCGAGGTGCCGGTCGAGATCCAGCTCGACGACGTCGACGACGGCAAGGTCCACGCGACGCTGACGCTCGTCGCCAAGCTCAAGGTGAAGGTGACCCGCGGCGAGGCCAAGAACGCGGAGGGCATCGTCCTCAAGGGCGGCAAGCTGTCGGCGAAGTTCGAGGCCGAGCTGGTCGGCCACCTCAAGGGCAAGCTCGGCTTCGACCCCGGGGGTGACGGGAAGGCCCCCTCGGCCAAGGCCACGGTCGCGGGGCAGGTCTTCGGGTTCACCGTCGAGGCCGGCTTCCAGACCAAGCCACAGTTCTTCACGGTGACGGTGTCGCTCGGCAAGGTGAAGGTCGAGCCGATCGAGCTCGAGGGGCTGACGTTCGACCTCGAGCTCGAGGGCCAGGTGCGCATCGACATCGGACCGTCGCCGCGGCTCATGGCGCGACTGGGCATCGCGGCCAGTGCGCCGGGGATCGTCGCGGTGGGCACGGTCGTCGGCACGGTCGTCGTCATCGCCGGGTGCGCCTACCTCGTCGACGAGGCCAAGCGCGAGGGCTGCAGCTGGCGTTGAACGTCGCCGAGCGTGATGGCGCCGCGGCGCGGGTTGCGTACGAGGCGTTCGGGGCGACCAAGGCTGCGGGAGTGAGGTTCTCGGCCCGACGGCTGGAGTGGTCGAGGGTGACGACCTCGGAGGCGGACGTGCGGGCGGCGTTCGAGTCCGGGCAGAGCGCGGTCGGGACGTGGCTGGACGGGCTGGGTGCGGGGAAGGCCGACAAGGTGGCGGCGTGGGCCACGGCGTACGCGACGAACGTCAACACCGACGACTTCGACCGCGTCACCGAGCAGGTCGTGCAGAAGTTCAGCCCCTACGAGAAGCAGCCTCCCGAGGTGCTGTCCGTCCTCCCGGATCTCTGACCGGCACGCGACAGCGTCACAGCGCGCTGGCTGGCTGCGTCATACCGCCCAGATACGGCTACTTCTCCAGATGCGTCACTGCGCCCACTTGGATGTGGCGCGCTTCGGTCACCAGGCCCCGCCCTTGTCGCTCCGCTCTCGACCTCAGCCAGCGCCGGCCTCACTCCTTCGCGGGCCTGCCGAGCCACATGTCGCGAAGGTCGAAGTCGCCCGAAACTGGAATCGTCGTCTCGCCCTGCATCACGCCCTCCCTTCGGGCGGCGGTGGCGGTCCACGCCGCAGTCACGGAAGTGGGCAGGGAAGCGCCACGCACTTCTAGCAACATCGGGTGATCCTCGAGGTTCACCCGCGACATGGGACGCAGAGCCTTGACGTTCAAGGTCACCGTGACGGACCCTCCGTTGCGGAAGCTCGCGTTGGTGTCGCTTGGGGCCTTGCGGGGAGCAAGTTCTGAAAAGCCGGGGAGGGCGCATGGGGGCGTAGCGACTGGACACCAGGCCGGAATCTGGAAGGGGGACAGGCCCCCACCGGCGTGGCGCCGTGGGAAGGACAGCAGTGCGCCTCACTTCTCCTTCCTCGGGCTCGTAGCCGAAGACCTCACCAGGGATATGAAGATCCACGCGCACATCTTCTAGGTTCTGCTCCGTGGAGTTCACAACGACAAAATGGCCCGCAGTCTGTGTGAATGGGATGTAGGTGGTGCGAGCCTCCTCCCTCAATAGAGCGCATTCCTCTCTCCACGCCTTGACGTGCGCCACGAACGCTTCGGGCGAACGCTTCTCGGGGATGGTGCGCTGGATCGCCTCAAGGAGAGTGCGGGCACCCTCCATGGGCCGAAGGCCGAGCTCGGCGCCTCGGAGCTTGTCGACGCCGGCTAACAACTCTGCAGCCTTGCCCTCGATCGGAAGGAGGAAGTCGGATTCTGCGAGGGTGAAGCTGTGCGCAGTTCCGATGAACTGGACCTCCAACTTGGGCAGCGACGCGGTTCGGGGATTAGCGCGTGCTACGAGAGCTTGGATCTCTCCAGGTGTCGCCTCGGACGTCTCTCCGTCGCGACGAACGTAGATGCGGCTGCCATTGATACCGTTCCCGTCGGCCATTGAGACGTGCAAATGGTCGCCCTGAGCGCTGGGGCGCACGAGGATCACGAGTACTTCAGCGCCGCCCGACGTCTCGACCCATTGGATGGACCACTTAGGCTGAACGCCTGTGTAGCGGACGACTCGGCGGCGAAGTTCGTTGTTCTCGACGGATGCCGTCCCGGTGATCTGGCCGTCCTTCTCCACTCCGATAAACATCGCTGCGTGGCCGTCCAGGATCTCCGCGTGCTCACCCGGCGTTCGGTTAGCTGCGCCGAGGACGAACTTGGCGATCTTGGCCGCACCCTCCTTGCTACGCGGGTCAACGTCGCCTCCCTTTCGCTCGATTGCGTAGGACTCGATCCGGTCGTCGCGAGATGCGACGTGGACCACGAGCTCCACCCACTCGTCCGGCTCAATAGGCAAATGGGCGGGCAGCATCTGCGCTCCTTGGTGTCGGGTCCATTCACGCATCAGGGTATGTCCGTCGGCCGACAGTCGAGAGGAACCTGCGTCTACCCAACGCAGCTACCGCGGGCGTGTCAGGGCAAGGTGGGTACGCGGTCAGTATCGGAGCTGGCGCGGTCAGCACTCGGACAGCCATGCGTTGGCGGTAGGGCACCGATTCAGCGGTCTTCATGCACGCGAGCTGGCTCGTCGTCGAGCTCCCAGTATTCGTGAGGACACGTCTCGATCGGCCGCCCCTACGTGTTGTTGTTGTGCTGGGTTCGGCGGAGGGCCGATCGTCCAGCGTGGCCGAGACGGCCGTCTGGGATCGCGTTGGGCTTGGCCGCCGCGGTGTTGGTCGCCTCCCCTTCCTGTTGGTCCACCGGGGGCGCGGGTGGCCTGCCGCTGGGCGGCGGAGTTGAGCACGGCGACTCATGGGCTGGCGCGGTGGGGCAGCCACAATAGGTGACATGCGCGACCCATTGCAGTTCGCACGGCAGTTGCTGCCCCTCGTTGCGGCCATCGTGTTGCTCTACGTGGTGATCAAGTTGGCGCTCCGCTACGAGGTGGTGGGGGTGCTATTAGCTCTTGCCGGAGTGGGCGTCATCGTCTGGGGTTCGTGGTACGTGCTGGGGGCGCTCTCGCCTGAGAACCGCAGTAACGAGCTGAAGGAAATTGCGATCACCTTTGGAGTCGCAGCGGTCGTCGGTGGTGGCCTGCTCACGTTGTTCGGGGTCTGGACAGGAACCATCGCCGCGAAGAGGAAAGCCGCCCGCAGCTCGCCGGAACAACGTCCCTGAAGGGCCCTACGCCCGGGAGGCTGCACCTGCGTCTCAGCGCCGCCTGACCGCCGTCGACGAGTGGATTCGGCGGTGCCACTGGCCTTGAACGCCCGTCCTACGAATTCCTATTAAGGAATGGATGGCGTCGGAGACAACGGACCGGCGCGTCCGAGCGAGTAGGACTGGGTGACCGCACAGGCCGATATCCGAGGGAGCTTTCACGCTTGGGTGGGTGAGCTCTGCGTCACTCGGACGGACAGGTCGCGGCCGAGGTAGGCGGCGAGCTGCTCGTGGGGGGCTGCGTCCGGGCGGGCGGTCACCGCGGGATCGAAGACGCCTGGCATCCGGTAGTCGTCGACTCCGCCCATCGCGTGCATTGCTTCCAGCAGGCCGGCGCACAGCTCCTCGTCGAGGAGGTGCTGCTGTCCGGTGGCGCACGCGAGGTCGGCACCGTGTGCGACGAGCTCGGTCAGGTGGATGACGGCGGCCAGGCCGAGTGGGAGCCGCCCGAGGGAGATGGTCACCATTTGCTCAGGTGACAGGGGGCCACCCCACGCATCCGCGTCGAGGGCTGCTGCGACCTCGAATGCGTGGGTCGGGTTGTCGCCCAGCCAGTCCGAGTCGTGGTCTGCTGGCGGCTGCTGCCCGGTCAGCTCCGCTGCGAAGATCCGCATGCCGCCGACGGTGTGGTTGAGCACCTCTCGGACGTCCCAGTCGACGCAGGGGGTGGGTTGGCCCCAGTCGTCGACGTGGATGCCGTCGACGATCGGTCGCAGCACGTCGAGGGCGCGCTCGATCTGGGAGGTGAGGTCATGCAGGTTCATCAGGAACTCCTTGTTTCGGTGGTGAGGGGGTGGGAAGCGGCGGAGGTCAGGCGGCCACGTCGTGCAACAGCCGCCCGCGGGTCGCGACTGCGGCCAGGACGGCGAGCCCCGTGGTGACGGCACCGGCGGTCCAGATCAGGGCGCGGTCGGAGCCGACGACGCCGACGTAGAGGCAGGTGGCGTTGAACGCGGCGTGGAAGAGCGCCGCGACGAGCACCGCCCCGCGACCGGCGTTGACCACGGCGCTCATGAGGACGCGGGTGGGGACGATCAGCAGGACGAAGGCGAGGAAGGGCAGCCCGTGGTCGCGCTCGCCGGGCACGTTGAGCAGCGGCAGGTGCCACAGCCCCCAGATGACACCGAGGACCAGGCTCGCGGCCAGCGGTCGTAGCCGAACCTGCAGTCGCGGCATCAGCACCCCGGTCCACCCGGCCTCCTCGGTGAGCAGGAACAGGCCGATGGCGTAGCAGAAGTACAGCGCGCAGCCGGCCAGGCCCTCGCTCTGCCCCAGATGGACGGGCCGCCCGGCGGCGACGGTGAGGCCGAGCGTGGTGGCCCCGATGACGACCGGTACGGCGACCGCCGCCGCGTAGACCCACAGCGGGCCCCTCCAGCGCAGGACCCGGCGGGTGAGGTCGGCCAGGGCCGGGCGGCCACCGATCAGCAGCACCCCCACGACGATGCTCGGGGTCAGCACCCACAGCGCCACACCCTGCGGAAGCCGCCAACCGATCAGGTCGTGCGCCTGCGCGATCGCCGAACCCCACACCACCCACGGCATCAGGAACATGGCGGCGATCGCGATGGCGAGGTGGCGGTTGCCGGCAGTCCTGGCGACGACGGCATCCTCGATCGTGGTGGTGGCTGCCGCCGTGCTCGGCGTCCCGTGCTCGGCACGGTCGGGTGTGGTCTGCGGTGTGCTTCGCATCGTCGGGTTTCCGTTCGGGAGTGGGTGACTGGGGCTGGTCACAACTCTCGCGACATGCCCCAGTTCGGCCATCGCCGCACGGGTTGAAACCTGGAAGGCCCGGTCTCAACCCCAGGGTGGAGCGCGGCGCCGCGGCATCGTCGGATGCCGTCCGCTCGGCGGGGCGGGCGGCGTTCAGTCGTGTGGGACCCGGCCCGTGCGGTAGGCGTAGGCGACCAGGGCGGCCCGGTCGCGGCATCCGGTCTTGGCGAGCAGGTGGTTGACGTGGGTCTTGACCGTGGCCTCCGAGACGTAGAGCCGCTGCGCGATCTCGGTGTTGCTGAGCCCGCGCGCGATCTCGGTCAGCACGTCGAGCTCACGTGCGGTGAGGCCGTCGTCGATCGGCTCCGGTGTCGCCGATTGGATGCCCACGTGGGCGCCGGCAGCCAGGGCTTCCAGGAGGCGGCGCTGCACCGACGGGTCGAGCTGCGCGTCGCCGGCCGCCACGGACAGCACCGCCGTGCGGATCTCGTCGGCGCCGGCATCCTTGGTGAGGAACCCTCGGGCGCCGGCCTGCAGCGCCCCGAACACCCACTGGTCGTCGGCGTAGGTGGTGAGCACCACCACGCGGGCCCGGGCGCCGCGGGCGGCCAGCTGTCGGGTGGCCTCGACGCCGTCCACCGTCGGCATGTTCAGGTCCATCAGCACCACGTCGGGGTCGACGTCCTGAACCTGACGTACGGCGTCGGCACCGTCAACGGCTACGCCGACGACCTCGATGCCGTCGAGCAGGCCGAGCATCATGGCCAAACCGTCTCGGACCACTTTCTGGTCGTCGACCACGAGCACCCGCACAGGGGTGTTGGCGTTCACCGGGGCACCTCCGGCTTGGCTCTGGGCATGGTCAGGCACACCCGCCACCCGTCGGCGTGCGGCCCGGCCTCGAGGTGACCACCGGCCAGGGCCGCCCGCTCGGCCAGGCCGGTCAGGCCGAACCCGCCCGAGGGCAGCCCGGTGGGGGTGCCGCCGTGGTCGGTGACCTCGACGGTGACGTGGGCGGGCGTCCAGGTGACGATGACCTCGGTGAGCGCCCCACTGGCGTGCTTGGCGACGTTGGCCAGGGCTTCCTGGGCCGCCCGATACAGGGGCAGGCCCAGTTCGGGCGCCAGCGCACCGGGCTCACCGTCGACGCGATAGGTGACCGCCGCGCCGGTGGCGAGCCGGGCGTGCTCGACGAGCTCGGGGATCTGCTCCGGACCGGGCAGCGCCTCCCCGCGCAACGTCGCGACCGCCCGCTTGGCGCCGGCCATCCCGCTGCGAGCCAGGCCCTGGGCGTTACTGACCTGTTCGACGAGCCGGGGGTCGGCATGGGTGTGCTCGGCCAGCAGCCGGGCACCCTCCAGCTGCACGGCCAGGCCCGACAGGGTGTGTGCCAGCACGTCGTGCAGCTCGCGCGCGATCCGGCCGCGCTCGGCGAGCACGGCGGACTCCTCGCGAGCCCGGCGGGTCTCGGCCTCGAGCCGCAGCATCTCCTGCGCGCGGTCGTTCGCGTCGCGGTTGGCCCCCGCGAACGCGGCTGCGACGAGCAGGAAGCCCGCGCCGATCGCCACGTTGAGAGCGGCCCCGGTGGGGTTGCTCGAGGTCGAACCCTCCGCCCACGCCAGGGCCGCGATCACGACCGCCCCGGCCACGATCGCGGGTCGACGGCCCAACCTCAAACCGATCCCGGCCACCGTCATGAACGACAGGATGTAGGCCGGACCGTGGGGGTTGAGGCGGTCGATGACCGCCCCGATGAGCCCCGCTGCGACCAGGCAGGCGAACAGGATGCGCTGGTCGGTCACCCGGGGGCTGAGCGAGACCAGCCACAGGCCCAGGCCGACCACGGTCAACGTCACGACCACGACCCGTGCCGTCCCGTCGGGGAGCTCACCCAAGACGGTTCCCACGCCCACGAACCCGGCGGCCACCCACCCGGCGACGACCAGGACCCGCCGAAGATCGGCGGGCCGGTCGTCACGAGTCGTGCTCTCGACCATCGTGCTCCTCGCGTGACGCCAGACATTCTGCGGGTCAACGGTAGAGGGCGACGGGGCCCTCGGTCAGCACCTGCTGGTTCGGCAGGCGGGCCGCGCGCAGGCCGGTCACGGCCAGGCGGCTTACGACCATGGCCAGCGCCATGATGACGAACGCCGCCGTCCAGGCGTCCGCGCCGGTGATCAGGTGTGCCCGGGAGAACTCGCCGATGTCGCGGGCGAACCAGTGCTCCGCGCCGTACGCGAACAGGACACGGCCCCCGATCACCGCCACCCAGATGGCCACGAACGCGGCGCCGGCGGTCGCCAGGACCCGCTCACCGTCGCGGTGCACGCGCACCGTGAGGGCGGCGAGAACCCCGAGCAGCACGCCCACCACGAGACCGACGAGCTCGAGCTGCCCGTCGTTGCCCAGGGTGGGCAGGTCGTTGAGGTAGAACCAGCCGGCGCTGGCGACGATGACCAGGGGCACAGTCACCCGGCGCCGGGTCAGCGTGCGGGTTCCCAGGTTGCTCGAGATGATCCAGGCGAGAAGTGCGAGGTTGAGGAAGTACTGGCTGGTGGTCATGGCTGCTGCTCCTGGTCGAGGTGGTCCAACTGGTGTGCCACCACTGTCGCCAGCACGCGGAGCTCGTCGCGTCGCCTCCCGGGTGGAAACCTGCGCGCTACCCTCTCCACCCCCGGGTGGAGAGACGGGGCGGCCGGCCGTCAGCGGGTTCGATCCCGGCTCAGCTCAGCAGCCGCAGCAGGCCCTCAGCGCTCTGCGGTCACAGCCCCAACGACCCGTCGACCGTGATCACCTGACCGGTGACGTAGGACGAGCGCGACGAACAGAGCCAGAGCACGGCATCAGCGATCTCGCTCGGCTCCCCGATGCGGCGCATGGCGATCATCGACCGGTATCGGTCCTCACGCTCCTGGCGCTGGGCCGCCGTACACGCCTGCAGGTTCCTCTCGAGCATCGGGGTGCGGATCGCCCCGGGCCGGATCGCGTTGATCCGAACGCCTTGGGCGGCGAACTCCTTCGCCGCTGCCACGGTGAGCGCCTCCACGCCGGACTTGGCGGCCGCGTAGCTGCCGGTACCCGCCAACCGCAGCTGCGCGTCCATCGAGGAGGTGTTCACGATCGAGCCCCCGCCCCCGGCGAGCAACGCCGGAAGCTCGTGCCTCATGCACAACCAGACGCTGGTCAGGCTGGCACGCACGATGCCCTCGAACTCGGCCAGCTCCATCGCGGTGAAACCCCCCTCCCCCGTCGCGGCCTCGGTGTTCGCGGCATTGTTGAACGCGTGGTCGATCCTGCCGAAACGCGCCACGACGTCCGTGACCAGGGCCGCCACCGCCGAGTCGTCCGTCACGTCGGCAGCGAAGAACTCCACCTCCCCGAACGCGCCCAGCGCCTCGGCGGCCTGCCGCCCCCGCTCAGCAGACCGGCCGCAGACGGCCACCGCGGCACCACCTTCCAAGAAGGCCCGAGCAGTGGCGAAGCCGATCCCTGACGAACCACCGGTCACCAGCGCGACCTGCCCCGCAAACTCAAGATCAGCAGCATTTGCCATGGCAAGTAATCGTAGGACGAGTAGCGAGTCTTTCGCCGTTGTGCTGGTGCCGGCGCCACCCTCCATTCCTGCTCTGGTGTCCTCGCCGGTCGCCTCGGCTAGTCATCATCGCCGACGCGGATCATTCACGAAGTCCCGCGCCCACGTGAACCGCGCTCTTCGCCGTGGCCAACTTAGGCGCAGCTGGGATCTACTCCCCAGCGAGGGGTCCGTCGTGCTGGCTGACGTGGTCGTCCAGGCCGCGTAGGCACCACAGCCCCCACAGCAGCATCAGGATGTCATTGCCGACCAGGAAGCCCCACAGTGCTCCCCCGTGCAGGTTGGTCACCTTGAACATCAGGTCGCTCACGGCGTGGATGGCAGCCAGTAGCCAGATGGCGTTCGTACGCCACCGAAAGACGCCGAATCCGACACCGAAACAGAAGGCACCAAACGACTGCGCCAGCGACACGGCCAGCGGTTGTCCGAAGACGACGTTGCCCAGGTGGCTGGCACCGAACAGGGCACCGCCGACCACGGCGGAACGGCGCACGCCGAGCACACGCAACGTGTCCAGCACGACGCCGCGGTGCCACAGCTCCTCGAACACACCGGTGGCGCAGTACCCCACAACAAGCGCGGCCAAAAGGCTGACCTCCGGGAGATTGACGCCGGTCACCAACGGCGCCAGGGCGACCACCGCCGGGATGCCGAGCGTGCCGACCTCGCGCCAGGTCGGGGGGCCGGCCGCTCCAGTGCGCCGCCACGCGCCGGCACGGCCGACGACGACCAGTGCAGCGACCGTCACGAGCAGCACCGCGAACAGCCGGGTGGCGATCACGGCCTCGTCACTGTCGCCGACCAGCGGGCCGCCCAGCAGCCCGATGGCGACCGTCAACGCGACCGGGGCCGCCACCAAGGCCGCCGCGGTCCAGACCGGTCGGGGACGATCCGCCCACCACGCGGCGGCCCTAGGGGTGCCGGGGCCCGAAGCGCCTGCGAATGGTGAGGGCGCGGCCCGGTCGCGATCAGTTCCCGGCGCTACCCCCGGACGGGTCGCTCGTTCCGGTATCGGCCGTGACGGCTCGGAGGTGCTCATCTGCGGCTCCCTCGTTGTCGGGTGTGGACGGTTGTACGGGTGGGGTGCCGGCCGCAGCCTCGGCCGGCGGGTTGGGGGCCCAACGCAGCGCGATGCGGACCTCGACCACACGAAGCAGGGCCAGGGCCAGCAGGCCGACGAGGCCGAGATCCGGGTCGACCAGTGCCAGCAGGGTGCACGCGGCGAACACGGCAGTGGTGGCCCACGCCCAACCCGTGCGGCCGTTCGTGCCGAGGTGACCGTCCACGACGGTCGTGATGGCAGAGGTGAGCCCAGACAGCACGAACATGGTGCCGATGTAGAAGGTGGCCGAGGTCGTGGTCAGCTCTCGGCCGACCACGGCGGTGGGGAACGGCAGGAACGCCACGACCAGCAGCCAGAGCATGTTCAGCGGCCGCAGAGCCGAGATGTCGACATCCGCCTCGACAACTCGTCGGTACGCACTCCCGTGCGCCGCCCAGAACACGTAGATGACCAGGAAACTGATGATGAATGACAGCACCAGGTCCCAATGCTCGGTGAAGAACGCACTCAGGCGGTCGGCCTCGACCTCGCCCGACATCTCCACCAGAGGCAGCACGAGCAACGTCATAGCGATCGCGGTCACCGCGTCGGTGAGCGTGATGGCACAGTCGACTCCCGGACCATCACCCTTGTCGGGGGCCGGTCGTCGCCGTGACTGAGCCGCTGCCACGGGCAAAATATGGCAGAACCCCGGTGCTGTTTTCCAGCCCGGTTGTGCCAGGGCACAGAGTTTGCAACAGCCTCAGTGTCGCGCGGCCAAACAGCGCCCGTCATAGGAGCACCCATCACAACGGACTTCGAGATGGCACTGCGCAATGCCACACTCACCGCCAGGTACACATGCCACCAGGAGATGTGCGGCCCGCCGTCCTTGGGCGGGGCAATGCGGCCTCCCCGGGACTCGCCCGGCTCTTTGGCGGACCCGCGTCTCATCGCCGCCAGGCGGCGTCTCGCGGCGGGAGTGGGGTGGAAAGTGGGCTCGGGTCACGTGTCGCCGTCCCCGCGAGCCGTCGCCGCGGCCTTCAGCACACGCCAGCCGCCGGCCCGGTTGTTGGCAATGATCTGACGCAGCATGTCCGTCAGTGGCCCGACCGGGACCGGATCGCCCTCGTGGAAGGCAATCGTCCGCGCGGTGCTGTTGTCGTGGCCGCCGGTGCTGTTGTCGTGGCCGCCGGTGATGATGCCGTGCGGGTCGGGGACGATCGCCCCGTCGTAGGTGAACAGGTTCACGTGGTCCTTGGCCGCGAGCAGGGCGCACACGTTGCCCTCGAGCACGAAGTAGGGCTGGCCCCTGCGTTTGACGGTCTCCTGGACGTCGGGGTCGGCCGCGTGGATCACCTCGCGCAGGCGACGCCACAGGTCGATCTGCCACCAGGGTAGGCCGCGCAGGTAGTCGTCGACCCGCGGGTCGACAGGGTCGCTCATGCCTGGACAGACTGCCCGAAGCCGGCCGACTCATCGGTCGCCCGCGCCGCAGCGGACGGGGAAGCCGGGCGCTGGGAGCAGTGGCAGCACGGCGCCACCCTCCGCCGCCCGACGTCACGAAGGGAGGTCAGGCCCTCCGGTGTCCCCGGGCTCTGACAGGATCGCGTGATGGCCACGGTCGCCCTGTTCCACTCGGTGAACGGACTGCGTCCTGCCGTGGTGGCCGCCGGCGAACGGCTGCAGGCCGCCGGGCACACGGTGACGACCCCGGACCTCTTCGGCGCACGGGTGGCGGGCTCGCTCCGGGAGGGCTACGCACTGATGGAGGACGTCGGGTGGGACACGATCACCCGGCGGGCACGTGCCGCCGTCAGCGGCCTCCCGGGCGACACGGTCCTGGCCGGGCTGTCGATGGGAGCCGGGGTCGTCGGCGCCCTGCTGGCCGACCGCCGCGAGACGGCAGGGCTGCTGCTGCTGCATGGCGTCGGCGGTCAGCCCGCCGATGTGCGCGCCGGCCTGCCGGTGTGTCTGCAGGTGGCGGACCCCGATGACATCTGCCCGCCCGGCGTCGTCACCGCCTGGCGTCAGGACCTGGTCGAGGCCGGTGCCGACGTGCACGTGCGCACGTACGCAGGCGTCGGCCACCTGTTCACGGACCCCGACACCCCTGACCACGACGGGCAAGCCTGCGCGTCCGCGTGGTCTCACGCCCTGCGCTTCCTCGACGCGCTGTGATCTCGCGGTGGGTCCACGGTTGCCCTGACCGCTGGCACCGCCAACCCCCACGGGACGGAACCCCCGCCCGCCGAAGCCTGCCCGTACCACCGCAACCGACACCCCTCATCCGAGGCCGCGGTGGCCGGCCCACTTCCTCGCGGCGTGAGTGGCTGCAGCGTCGACGAGGGCGCGCAGCTCGGGGGAGTCGGGGAGCCGCAAGGACCCGCTACTCGATCGCGCTGATGGCGGCGGACGTCGTGGCGTTGCTCGACGCCCTCGAGGAGCCGAGCGTCGACCTCGTCGGCCACTCGCTCGGTGGGCTCGTCGCCTGACCCCGGACGTCCTGGCAACTCGTTGGTCAGGGTCACAGTGCCCAGATGGAGCGTCCGCTCGTGTCGACGCTCGGGGGCGTCGTCAGCGCGCGGATCACCTGCAGCTCTGCCCCGACGGTGCGCACCGACGTTCCGAGGTCACGGGCGATGGCGTGGTTGGTCCATCCTCGGGCACGGCGCCGAGCCACCTCGAGCTGGCGCTCGGTGCACCTCGGCCAGCCGGTGTCGCACGCCGGTCGCGAGCATGCCGCCGTCTCGTCCCACAGGCGACACACGCTGGCGACGATCTCCTGGCGCGTGACGACCCAGGCGGTGCGGCTGCCAGAGGTGGTCGGCAACCCGGGAAGGATGGCACAGGCGCGGTCGAGGAGGATGGCGCCGCCGTAGACAGGTCCGCAGCGCACGTGGGGTTGTTCCGACCACAGGAACGGGTTCTCGTGACCGGCTGCCTCGCAGGCGATGGCCTTGGTGATGACACCACGCCGTCGGGAGGCGCGGTCCAGGGCCGGACCTCGCCCGGAGGGGTCGAACTGCGTCCGCTGCTGAAGGGCCATGCCCGAAGTGCGGCATCGTGGCTCCATCCCGGCCAGCGCATCCTGGATGCCGTCGAGGCCGACACCGAGCAGCCGGATGCCGTGAGGGGTACGGCCGGCCAGGGCCGCCGAAGTCATCTCCCACATCGTCGCCGTCAGGGCGGACCAGAGCCCCGGCAACATGGCGCCCGGCGAGACGTCATCCACGCAATCCACCTCCACCACGAGGGGGACGGAACGTCCCAGGGCACCCAGGGACACACTGCATGAGAACCCGGCAGCACGCGAGGTGGAAGGCCCACCCCTCCTGTCAACACCGCGTGCACGCTGTGGCAGCGGGTCTGGTCATGCGGTCGCCGACGTTGGTGTCATGCCACGTGCGTGCAGGGGCGCACCACTCATGAGAGGACACCGAAATGAACACTCGCACACGCACCATCAGGGCCGTCGGGGTCACTGCCGCGGCCGCCTGCTTCGCCATCGGGATGAGCAACGGCATGGCACGGGCCGCGACCCCCACGATCGACATGGCCCGGGTCCTGGTTGCGGCGCAGATCGAGCCGGACTGCGGCCAGACCGCGGCCCTGTCTGACAACGCGTCCACCATCCCGGTGCAGCAGGCCCTGGCGGCCAAGGGCATCGCCACCACCGCCGACGGGTGGTACGGCAACGGGACGACGTCGTCGTACGCCGCGTGGCAGCGCAGGCTGGGCTACTCCGGGATCGACGCCAACGGCCTCCCCGGGCTGTCGTCCCTCACCAGCCTCGGCAGCGGTCGGTTCACCCTGGCGCACAAGGTGAACATCGGCAGCCGCACCGACAGCTACGGCGGCAAGCGCGTCAACACCCGCACCAGGCTGATGCTGCAGGCCGCCGACAACCTGCTGCCCCGCTGGAACTTCAGCCTCGTGCAGGGCAGCTACAACCCCGGTGGCGTCGGGGCGTCCGCCGGCACCCACGACGGTGGCGGTGTGGTCGACGTCAGCGTGGCCGGGCTCTCCTCGACCCAGATGTGGGAGGAGGTCCGCGCCCTACGCACGGTGGGGTTCGCGGCCTGGCTGCGCACCCCGGCGCAGAACTTCGACTACCACATCCACGCGGTGGCCATCGCCGACCCTGACATCTGGCAGCAGGATGGCGGGCACGTCGCCCGCGACCAGGTCTGTTCCTTCTGGAGGGGACACAACGGCCTGGCCGGTGACGGCCTGGACAACACGCCCTCGGCCTACCGTGTCTCGTTCACGTGGTGGGAGAAGTACAAGGGCATCTGAGGATCACCCCAAGGCCCCACACCAGCGCGGTGTGGGGCGTTGGGGCGGACTCACCGACCTGGTCCTGTACGCAGCGCCGGAGGCCGCCATGGCGCGCTCGAAGTCGTCGGGACAGCACCGCCGACGATGGCTCGTGCGGTCTCGGGGCCGGCGCTCCCAGAAGGATCCGTTCGGAGGAGCATGGGGACGCCGCGGGACGTCGGTGACCGACGAGGTGGACCCGTGGTGGACTGGGTTGGGCCCGCACCTCACCGCGCCACGACTGAACCTGGCGGACCCGCGTCCGCGTCGTCAGGCGAGGCCGCGGTGGCCGGCCCATCTCCTCGCGGCGTGAGTGGCTGCAGCGTCGACGAGGGTGCGCAGCTCGGGGGAGTCGGGGAGGCGGAAGGACGTGTACGCCCCCGCCCGCCGGCGGTCGGCCGGCCGTAGGCCTTCGCAGCGAGGGCGCCGTCAGGGAGCATCCGGACGTTGAGCGTCGTCAGGAGGAACTCCTCGCCGCGCCGCTCGTCGGTCCACTGCAGGTGCTCGGGCACCGTCACGTTGATGGCCATCGCGCTGACCTCGACCTCGCCGTCCATCGGGCCATCCTGCACCGCCTGCGTCCTCGTCCGCCCGTGGCGGACAGGCTTGCCGGACACGGGCACATACCGCAGGGTCGGGGTGTGGAGAGCGTGGAGCGGGTCGACGTCGGTGGGGGAGTGCACCTCTCCCGAAGGGTCCGGGCACCGCGGGAGCGGGTGGTTGCGCCCCCCGTGGTGCTCCTGCCGGGTACCGGCATGACCGCCCGCGACTGGGACATCGTCGCCGCCGAGCTGGCCGAGGACCGCACCACCCATGCCGTCGACCTGCGCGGCCACGGGGGCAGCGACCATCCCGGCCGCTACTCGATCGCGCTGATGGCGGCGGACGTCGTGGCGTTGCTCGACGCCCTCGAGGAGCCGAGCGTCGACCTCGTCGGCCACTCGCTCGGTGGGCTCGTCGCCTGCCGGGTGGCCGCCGAGCGTCCTGACCTGGTGCGCCGCCTCGTCCTGGAGGACATCGGTGTCCCACACCGGCGCCCGCCCGGGATGCCGGACCGACCACCGGGAGGGCTCGCCTTCGACTGGGCGGTCGTCGAGCAGGTGCGCCCCGAGATCGACGACCCCGACCCCGGATGGCCGGACGTGCTGCGCCGCGTCGTCGCACCCACCCTCGTCATCGGCGGGGGGTCGACCAGCCAGGTGCCACAGGAGCACGTCCGCGAGCTGGTGCAGACCCTGCCCGACGCACGCCTCGTGGTCATCGAGGCGGGCCACCTCGTGCACGCCACCGAGCCCGGCCGCTTCGTCGCGACGGTCCGGTCCTTCCTCGACGCCTGACGCCGTGCGGGCCGTCCGGTGCGAGCGCGAACGCGTCCGGTGCACGGAGGCGAGGACCGGGCGCGCGGGTCAGGCTGGTGGTCCCACCCCGACCGTCGCCCGAACGCACCTGGAGACCACCGTGTTCATCGCCATCCTCGACCTCGCCACGACCGGTGCCGACCGGCCCCGCGCCCTCGCCCAGCTCGAGGCGGAGCGGCCGATCGTGCGCTCGATGCCCGGCAACGTCGCGTTTCGCGTCTACGCCTCGCGCGAGGACGAGCGGACCGTGACGGTCGTGCACGAGTGGGCCGACGAGGCCTCCTTCGCCGGCTACCTCGCGTCGGAGGCCTTCGCCCGGTCCAACGCGGTGCTGCGCCCGCTCGTCGTCGACGGTCCGGTCAGCCGGCGCTTCCGCGCCGAGCTCGTCGAGTCGGTGGCCTGAGCGTCGGTGGCGTCCCTACCATCGGGGCCCATGGTGGTTCCGTGACCCGCGAGGCGTTCGCGTTCACCCGCTCCTTCGCGCCGACCGGTCCCGACGTCCTGGTCGTCGACCGGCACTACCTGTTGTGTGCGTCATCCGGGGCGCTGCGACTGGAGGCCGAGGGTCAGCGCTGGCTGCTGCCGCCGGCGCGTGCGGCCCTGCTCCGGGCCGGGTGCCCGGTCACCGTGTCGATCCCGCAGCCCGCCCGGACCGCCTCGGTGCTCTTCGACGTCGACTTCGTCCCGCCGCCACCGCGGGACCTCACCGTCCTCGACCTCGACCCGCTGGCCCGGGCGCTGCTCGCCGAGTGCAGCGGGTGGCCGGAGTCGGACGACCCGCTGCCGCCCTACCCGCGCACGATGTTCGCCGCCCTGGCGGCCGTCGCCTGGCGGCTGGCCGAGCGGCCCAGCCCCGTCGTGGCGCCGGCCGGGCGCTCCGCCGAGGTGCGGGCCGCGCTCGCCCTGACCGAGGAGCGGCTGGGCGAGCAGGTCCGCCTCGAGGACGTCGCGCGCGCGGTCGGCCTTGTGCCGCGGTCGCTGGCCCGCCGGTTCGAGGGCGAGGTCGGGATGACCTGGCGCGCGGTGCTCCGCCGGATGCGGGTGCTGCGCGCCGTCGAGCTGCTCGCCGCCGACGACGCCCCGGTGACCACCGTCGCGCACCGCGTCGGCTACGGCTCGCTCTCGGCCTTCAACGCCGCGTTCCGCGAGCTGACCGGTTCGACCCCGTCGGACTACCGCGCCACGTTCGGTCGGTGAGCCCTCGCGACGACGATCCGGACCCGCAGCGAGGCACTCAGACGGTGGGCTCGGGGCACTCCGGGTCGCGGGCGGCGGCCGCGGCCCGACGCGACGAACGCGCTGCCGTCAACGAGTCGTAGGACAGCACGACGAGCGCGACCCAGACGATGCCGAACCCCACCCACAGTCGCCCGGAGACGTGCTCGCCGAGCAGCGTCACGCCGACGACGAGCTGGAGCATCGGCGTGATGAACTGGATGAGCCCGACCGTCACCAGAGGAATGCGGCGGGCCGCAGCAGCGAACAGCAGCAACGGGATTGCCGTCACGACACCCGACATCACGAGCAACGTCGTGTGCCACCCGCCGTGCCCGGCGAAGGTGATCTCGTTCCGCGCGGCCAGCACGAAGAGGACGACGACGGCCACCGGCGCCAGCACCGTCGTCTCGGCGGCCAGCGAGTGCATCGCCTCGAGCGAGGCCCCGACCTTCTTCTTGACCAGCCCGTACAGCCCGAACGAGAAGGCCAGCGCCAGAGGGATGACCGGCACGACGCCGCCCGCGATCGCCAGCCACAGCGAGGCCAGCACCCCGATGCCCACGGCTGCCCACTGCAGCGGTCGCAGCCGCTCGCGCAGCACGAACACCCCGAGCGCCACCGTGACGATCGGGTTGAGGAAGTACCCCAGCGCCGCCTCGTAGGTGCGCCCGGTGAGCACGGCCAGCACGTAGATGACCCAGTTGGCGGCGATGAGCAGCCCGGCCAGCGTGATGCCGGCGACGAGCTTCGGCCGCGACACGAACCCGCGGATCCAGCCCAGGTCGCGCCGGACCAGCAGCACCAGCGCGCAGACAGCGAGGGTCCAGAGGATCCGGTGGGCGAGGATCTCGAACGCCCCGGACGGCTCGAGCGCCGCGAAGTACAGCGGGAAGAGCCCCCAGATGCCGTAGGCGAGGAACCCGTACCCGGTGCCCCGCCGGACCTCGGCAGCAGCCAGCTCGGACTCGGAGGGCTCGGAGGCCGACGCAGCCTCCGAGGTCACCCCACGGTCCAGGTGTCGCGCCCGCGCAGCAGCTCGGCCAGGTCGTCGTCGCCCGCAGGCCCGCCCGCGGCATCCACCGCACCGGTCACCTGCGCGCGCACGAGGTCGTCGTACGTCGGCCGCGAGACCTGCCGGAAGATGCCCATCGGCACGTGCGTCATCTCGGGGGTGTCGAGCCGCGAGAGCTGGAAGGCCTGCGACGGGTCGTCGAGCGCCGGGTCGTGGACGACGACCGCGCCCTTCTCACCGGTCTCGGCCTGCGCCTCGGACACGAACTTCATGACCCCGGAGCCCTGGCGCACGAGCACCTTGCGGTCGTCCTCGGCCCCGACGGTGATGGCCTCGCCGGCGCGCATCCGGACGATGCGGGCCTCCTGCTGCGAGCGGTCCTTGAGCACCTCGAACGCGCCGTCGTTGAAGATCGGGCAGTTCTGGTAGATCTCGACCAGGGCCGTACCCCGGTGCTGCGCAGCGGCCTTGAGGATGGTCGTCAGCTCGGCGCGGTCGGACTCCATCGCGCGCGCGACGAACGTGGCCTCGGCCCCGAGCGCCAGCGACACCGGGTTGAACGGCGAGTCGACGGACCCGAGCGGGCTCGACTTCGTCACCTGCCCGACCCGCGACGTCGGCGAGTACTGGCCCTTGGTCAGCCCGTAGATCTGGTTGTTGAACAACAGGATCGTCATGTTGACGTTGCGGCGCAGCGCGTGGATCAGGTGGTTGCCGCCGATCGACAGCGCATCACCGTCACCGGTGACGACCCACACCGACAGGTCGGGCCGCGACGTCGCGAGACCGGTGGCGATGGCCGGCGCGCGGCCGTGGATCGAGTGCATCCCGTAGGTGTCGAGGTAGTACGGGAAGCGCGACGAGCAGCCGATGCCCGAGACGAAGACGATGTTCTCGCGCTTCAGCCCGAGCTCGGGCAGGAAGGACTGGACCGCGGCGAGGATGACGTAGTCGCCGCAGCCGGGGCACCAGCGCACCTCCTGGTCCGAGGTGAAGTCGCGCTTGGTCTGCTTCGCGGCGCCGTCGGGCAGGTGCGGCACGTGCTGGAGCCCGCTGACGGGCATCCCCAGGTCGGTGGTGGTCACCGGACCTCCTCGAGGGTGGACGAGATGACGTCGGCGAGCTCGACCGTGGTGAACGGGAGCCCGCGGACCGAGCTGTACGTGCGGACGTCGACGAGGAACGTGCCGCGCAGCAACAGTGCCAGCTGCCCGGTGTTCATCTCCGGGACGACGACGCGGTCGTACCGTCGCAGGACCTCGCCGAGGTTCGCGGGGAACGGGCTGAGGTGGCGCAGGTGCGCGCGGGCGACCGCGGCCCCGGTGTTGCGCACCACCCGGGTCGCCGCGGCGATCGGGCCGTAGGTCGAGCCCCAGCCGAGGACGAGCACGCGGGCGTCGCCCGACGGGTCAGCGACCTCGAGGTCGGGCACCGACACCCCGTCGACCTTGGCCTGGCGCAGCCGCACCATCCGGTCGTGGTTGTCGGGGTCGTAGCTGATGTCGCCGGTGACGTCGGCCTTCTCGATGCCGCCGATGCGGTGCTCGAGCCCGGCGGTGCCCGGCACGGCCCACGGACGGGCGAGGGTGTCGGGGTCGCGCAGGTAGGGCCGGAAGACCGGCTCGCCCTGGTCGTCGGTGGCGTTCGGTGCGGACGCCAGCTCGACGGGAGCACCCGGCAGCTCGTCGACGCCCGGCACCGACCACGGCTCGGACCCGTTCGCGAGGTAGCCGTCGGAGAGCAGGACGACCGGCGTGCGGTAGGTCGTCGCGATGCGGACGGCCTCCATCGCGGCGTCGAAGCAGTCGGCGGGCGTCTGGGCGGCGATGACCGGCACGGGCGACTCACCGTTGCGGCCGAACATCACCTGGAGCAGGTCGGCCTGCTCGGTCTTGGTCGGCAGCCCGGTGGACGGCCCACCGCGCTGGATGTCGACGACGACCAGCGGCAGCTCGAGCGACACGGCCAGCCCGATGGTCTCGGACTTCAGCGCGATGCCCGGGCCCGACGTCGTCGTGACCCCGATGGCGCCACCGTACGAGGCGCCGAGGGCGATGCCGATGCCGGCGATCTCGTCCTCGGCCTGGATGGTCGTCACGCCGTGCCGCTTCATCGACGACAGCGCGTGGAGGATGTCGGACGCCGGCGTGATGGGGTACGAGCCGAGCACGAGCGGCCGACCGGCCCGGTGCGACGCGGCCACGAGGCCCAGCGCCAGCGCCGTGTTGCCGGTGACGTTGCGGTAGGTGCCCGGGGCATCGGCGCGGGCTGGACGACGTACGTGGACGCGAAGTCCTCGGTGGTCTCGCCGTAGTTCCAGCCGGCCGTCAGGGCCGCGAGGTTGGCCGCGAGGATCTCGGGGTTGCCGCCGAACTTCTTCCGCAGGAACGCCTCGGTGCCGCTGGTCGGCCGGGTGTACATCCACGAGAGCAGGCCGAGGGCGAACATGTTCTTCGCCCGCTCCTTCTCCTTGCGGGTCAGCCCGGAGTACTCGGCCAGCGCCTCGACGGTGATGGACGTCAGCGCGACGGGGTGCACGTGCCACGACTCGAGCGAGCCGTCGTCGAGCGGGTTCTCGGCGTAGCCGACCTTGCCGAGGTTGCGCTTGGTGAACTCGTCGGTGTTGACGATGAGCGTGGCGCCGCGGGGCAGGTCGCGCAGGTTGGCCTTGAGGGCCGCGGGGTTCATCGCGACGAGGACGTCGGGGGCGTCGCCCGGCGTGAGGACGTCGTGGTCGGCGAAGTGCAGCTGGAAGCTGGAGACGCCGGGGAGGGTGCCCTGGGGTGCGCGGATCTCGGCCGGGAAGTTCGGCAGCGTGGACAGGTCGTTGCCCATCGCCGCGGTCTCGGAGGTGAACCGGTCACCCGTCAGCTGCATCCCGTCGCCGGAGTCACCGGCGAAACGGATGACGACGCGGTCGAGGGTCTGGACGGCCTTGCTGGTCAACGGTGGTCCCTGGGGTGTCGGGAGTGCTCTCGGAGGGGCCCAACACGCTCGTGGGCGCACCGCGAACCATCCTACGTCGCAGGTGAGGGTCGCCTCACTGCTATCCACGGTGCGACCCGACCGCCGGTCGCTGCGCCTCCGCAGGGGAGGGGCCGCCGGGCTAGGGTGACGTCCCATGGAGGGCTACCTCGCCGTCGCCGCGGTCGTCCTCGCGGGCGTGCTGCTGGTCGCCGCCGCGATGGTCGTCCGGCGCCTCGTCGCGCCGCGCGCCGCGGGGCCGGTCGGACGCACCACCTACGAGTCGGGCGTCGACCCCGTTGGCGCCGGCTGGGCGCAGTCACGGGTGCGCTACCTCTCCTTCGCCTTCCTCTACGTCGTCTTCGCCGTCGACGCCGTCTACCTCTTCCCGTGGGCGCTCGTCCTCCGGGACGCCGACCTCGGGGTCGCCTCGCTCGTCGAGGTCGTCGTCTTCGTCGGCATCGTCCTGCTCGGCCTGCTGCACGCCGGCCGCCGCGGCCTCCTGAACTGGGACCCACGGTGAGCGTCGACCTCCCGATGCCGCGCGTCGGCCCGCTCGGCGAGCACGCCCCGAAGCCGGTGCGCGTCGTCCTCAACTGGGGGCGCCGCTACAGCCTGTGGGTGTTCAACTTCGGGCTCGCCTGCTGCGCCATCGAGTTCATCGCCACCTCGATGGGCCGGCACGACTTCATCCGGCTCGGGGTCATCCCCTTCGCGCCCGGCCCCCGGCAGGCCGACCTCATGGTCGTGTCCGGCACGGTCACCGACAAGATGGCGCCCGCCATCCGCCGCCTCTACGACCAGATGCCCGAGCCGAAGTACGTCATCAGCTTCGGCGCGTGCTCGAACTCCGGTGGGCCGTACTGGGACTCGTACTCGGTGACCAAGGGTGTCGACCAGGTCATCCCCGTCGACGTCTACGTGCCCGGATGCCCCCCGCGGCCCGAGGCGCTGCTCCAGGGGATCATCCGGCTGCAGGAGAAGATCGCCGCCGAGCGGGTCAGCGGCGGGGCCATCGCCGCCCGCCGGGCCGGTCGCTTCGCCGGGCACCGGGCCGCCACGGCCGCCGACGTCACGCGCGGGCTGGTCACCAAGCCGTGACGACGCCCGCCCTCGCGCTCGTGGCCCTCGTGGCGTTCGTCACGGAGCTCGCCCTGTTCGGCGGGGTCGGGGCGCTCGCGCACCACGCCACCGGGGGAGGGGCGGCCGGCTGGGCCGCGGCCGTCGGGGCGACGCTGCTCGTGCTCGTCCTCTGGGGGCTGTTCATGGCTCCCAAGGCCCGGCTGCGGCTCGCGCCCGGTCCGCGGACGGCGGCCGCCATCGTCCTCGTGTACGGAGTGGCCTTCGGGTTGCTCGCCATCGGGCAGACCGGGTGGGCGTGGTTCGTCGGCATCGCCGGGCTGGTCGTCGTCGCGGCGCAGACCGTGCTGCACCGGCCGGCCGGCGAGACCTCCTGACCCGCGCCTGACCGGCCGGCCACCGGACCCTCGGGCAACCGTCATCCGGTGTTCAGGTCGACGTCGCCCGGTGGTCCGGGCACCGCTCCTAGCGTCCTGGCCATGACGACCGCCCCGGAGAACCGCCCCCTGCTCGCCCTCGCCGCCCACGCCCGCGGCAAGCGCAGCCCCGTCACCTGCCGCCTCAAGTGCGGCGACCAGTGCGCCCACGAGGCGCCGAACACCAGCGGCAACGAGTACTTCCGTGACGTCGCGGCCCGGGCCTTCAGCCGCCGCGGCGCCCTCGGTGCGGCCGGGGCGCTGGCCCTCGCGGTCGGCACCGCCGACGCGGCGGCCGCCGGCTCGGGGCACGGCCACGGCCCGGGTCACGGGCGGGGCCTGCGCTTCACGCCCATCGCCCCCGTGCCCGCGGCCACCGACGCCCTGACGGTGCCGGAGGGCTGGCGCTGGACGCCCGTCATCCGCTGGGGCGACCCCCTCTTCCGGCACAGCGAGGACTTCGACCCCGAGCACCAGAGCGAGCGCTCGCAGCTCGGCCAGCTCGGCTACAACTGCGACTACCTCGACGTCATCGAGCTGGACGGCGGCCGCGGCCGGCGCGCCCTGGCCGTGGTCAACCACGAGTACACGAACGAGGGCATCATGTTCCCGCCGTCGAGCGACCCCGAGGTCCTCGCCGAGCAGAAACGCATCGCGATGGCCGCGCACGGCCTGAGCGTCGTCGAGCTGCGCCGCAGCCGCGAGGGCGAGCCCTGGGAGTACGTGCGCGGCAGCCACTACAACCGCCGGGTCCACGTGCAGACGAGGTTCACCGTCTCCGGGCCCGCCGCCGGCCACCGGCTGCTGCGCACGAAGGACGACCCGGTGGGCCGCACCGTGCTCGGCACCCAGAACAACTGCTCCGGTGGCACGACCCCGTGGGGCACGGTGCTCTCGGGCGAGGAGAACTTCCACCAGTACTTCGTCGCCGCCGACACCCCGCAGAACAGGCGCTACGGCATCCCGACGACGGTCAGCGCCAGCGGCCGCAACTGGTGGACCGTCGACCCGCGCTTCGACGCCCGGCAGCCGGGCTACGAGAACGAGGTCAACCGGTTCGGCTGGGTCGTCGAGGTCGACCCGATGGAGCCCGACTCCACGCCCGTCAAGCACACCGCCCTCGGCCGCTTCAAGCACGAGAGCGCCAACGTCCGGGTGGTCCGCGACGGCCGGGTCGTCGCCTACTCCGGCGACGACGAGCGCTTCGAGTACGTCTACAAGTTCGTCTCCGAGAAGCGGATGGCCCGCGACAGCAGCCGGGCGGCGAGGGCGCACAACAAGACCCTCCTGGCCAGCGGCGACCTCTACGTCGCCCGGTTCACCGGCGACAGCCCGGCCGCCGAGATCGACGGCACCGGCACGCTCCCGTCCGACGAGCGCTTCGACGGCCGCGGCGAGTGGGTGCCGCTCGTGCGCAACGGGCGCTCGCGGGTGCCGGGGATGGACGTCGCCGAGGTGCTCGTGTTCACGCGCCTGGCCGCCGACAAGGTCGGCGCGACGAGGATGGACCGTCCCGAGGACGTCCAGCCCAACCCGGTGACCGGCAGGGTCTACGCGGCGCTGACCAACAACACCAACCGTGGGGTCGGCACGAACGCCCCGGCCGACGAGGCCAACCCTCGCGTGACCAACCGCGAGGGCCACGTGCTCGAGCTGACCGAGGACCGCGACGACCC
The DNA here is from genome assembly GCF_011383005.1 of Phycicoccus sp. HDW14. Classification (GTDB taxonomy): domain Bacteria; phylum Actinomycetota; class Actinomycetes; order Actinomycetales; family Dermatophilaceae; genus Phycicoccus. The sequence continues at coordinate 91,448 of NZ_CP049935.1, forward strand.
GACGGCCACCCGGTTCTCCTGGAACCTCCTGCTGGTCTGCGGCGACCCGGACAGCGCCGGCACGTACTTCGGGGGCTACGACGGGCCGGTCTCGCCGATCTCCTGCCCCGACAACGTCGCCTTCGACTCCACCGGCGCGCTGTGGATCTCCACCGACGGCCAGCCGGGCACCCTCGGCCTGTGCGACGCCCTGCACCGGGTGACCCTCGAGGGCCGCGACCGCGGCCGGGTCGAGCAGTTCCTCGCCGTGCCGCGCGAGGCCGAGACCTGCGGCCCGGTCGTGCACGACCGCGACGGCGCGGGGTCGGTGTTCGTCTGCGTGCAGCACCCGGGGGAGGAGGGGTCCTGGGCCGACCAGCACTCCTACTTCCCCGACTACGTCGCACCGGGCTCGCTCGCGGACGGTCGCTGGGGCGGGCCCCGGCCGAGCATCGTGCAGGTCACCCGGGCCTGAGAGCCCGCTGACCGTCGGCTGACCGCTCGTCCGCAACACGCCCGGTCGGATTGCCCGAACCCGGCCACGGAGGAGCCGCCCGTCAACCACAATGGGTCCGGGGCGCGGCCGTGAACGCGCCCCGGACGGTCGGAAACCGGGTACATGAGCGAGGAGCGTGGGACGGCGCGGCGCGGCCACCAGGCACGCCGCGGTCCTCGGCGACCCCGCACGGGGACGGTCGTGGCCGTCGTGCTGGCCCTCGTCGCCGGCGGCTACGGCTACGCCGCCACCCGCAGCCCGGGCTACACGACCGACCACCTCGAGGCCAACGACGGCACCCTGTGGGTCACCAACGACCGCGGCGGCCTCTTCGGCCGGCTCAACGCGCCGGCCGCCCACCTCGACGCCGCCTTCGCGCCCGGCGACGACCGCAGCCCGACCTACCAGCTCGACGTCGTGCAGTCCGGGTCCTCGGTGCTCACCCGCGACCGCATCAGCGGCAAGGTCGCCCCGGTCGACGTGCGGGCCGGCACCCTCCTCACCGACCGCAGCGCCGAGATCCCGGCGGCGGCGCCGTTGGCGGTCGGCGGCGGCACGTCCGTGTTCGTCGACCCCGACTCCGGCGAGGTGCGGGCCTCCGCCTCCACCACCCCGACCGCCGTGGCGGTCGACGGCTTCACCGCCGACGCCGTGGGCCGTGTCCCCATCGCCCCCGACGTCACCGGCGACGCGCTGACCGCCGACGTCGCGGTCGACGACGACGGCACGGCGTACGCGGCGGGCTCCGGGGGCCGGCTGCTCACCCTGCGACCCACCGGCGACGGGCGGTTCAGCCTGGAGTCGCGCTCGCTCGGCGGGGCGCTGCAGGACGCCCACGTCGTCCTCACCGCGTCCGGGCCGGTCGTCCTCGACACCGTCGCCGGCGTCATCGCCCGCCCGGACGGCACGCGCACCTCGCTCACCGGGGGCACGCTCACCGACGGGGTGCCCGAGGAGGGCGAGGCCGACGGCGCCGTGCTCGTCGCCACGCCGCGCTCGCTGCTCTCGGTCGACCTCACGTCCGGTGCCGTGCGCACCCTCGTCACCGGCGGCACCGGCCCGGCCGCGGCCCCCGTCGTCCTCGACGGCTGCACCTACGCCGCGTGGTCGGGCAGCCCCGGACGGGTCGTCAAGGCCTGCGGTGGAGGCCCCTTCGCCGACGTCGTGCTCAAGCAGGCCACCAACCTGCTCTCCCCGCACCTGCGCCTCAACCACCGCTCGGTCGCGCTCAACGACAGCGCGAACGGCGGCGTGTGGTCGCTCGACACCGGCAACCGCCTCGACAACTGGGCCGCGGTCGCGCCGCCGTCGTCGCAGTCGCCGCCCAAGGACCCCGACCAGTCGACCACCGTCGACCGCAGCTCGAAGCCGCCCCAGGCGCGCGACGACACCGTGGGCGCCCGGCCGGGGCGCACCAGCATCCTCCACGTCCTCGACAACGACGCGAACCCGTCCGGCAGCGTCCTGTCGATCACGCGCGTCTCGGGCCTGCCCACGTCGGCGGGCACGGTGGCGATCTCGCCGGACGGGCAGGCCGTGCAGCTGAACCTCGAGCCGACCGCGCGCTCGACGAGCTTCCAGTACGTCATCGACGACGGCCGCGGCAACAGCTCGTCGGCCGCGGTCACCGTCCAGGTCCGCCAGCCGTCCGAGAACGGCGCCCCCGCGCTGCGGCCGAACTTCGTGCCGGGCGTCACGACGGTCGTCAACCGCGGGTCGGTGAGCCTCCCGGTCGTCGGCGACTGGCGCGACCCCGACTCCGACCCCGTCGCGGTCACCGCGGCCAAGGACGGTGACACCCCGGTCGGGCTGACCAGCGACGGACGGCTGCGCTACACCGCCCCGGCCGAGGCCGGCCCGCGCATCATCGAGTACACGGTCTCCGACGGGACGGCCTCGAGCACCGGACGGCAGTCCATCGACGTCCTCGGCCCGGATGCCGTGACGCCGACGGCCGCCACGCCGCTGCCCGACGTCGGCCGCGGCCAGGTCGGCAAGCCGATCGTGCTGCGTCCGCTCGACAACGACATCGCTGGCGCCGACCCCACGACGCCGTCGGCGAGCCTGCAGCTGGCCGGTGCGGTCACCGCTCCGGACGGCACGACCGTCGACACCAGCCTCGAGTCCGGCACCGTGGCGGTCACCGCGGGCGCCCCCGGCACCTACCTGCTCGCGTACACCGTCCGCTACGGCGACGCCCCGCTGGCGCGCGGGGCCATCCGGGTCGACGTGCGCGCCGCGACCGAGCGGCCGGGCGCGATCACCGCGATGCCCGACCAGGCCGTCGTGCGCGGCCAGACCGCGACGATCGTCGACGTCCTCGCCAACGACGTCGACCCCGCCGGCGGGCTGCTCGTCGTGCAGGGCACCCAGACCGACTCGTCCGACGCCGTCGAGGTGGCGGTGCTGCGCGGGCGCTGGCTGCGCATCGCGGCGACGCGGCCGTCGCTGCGGCCCAACCCGGTGCTCGTGCACTACACGGTGACCAACGGCGAGGGACGCACCGCCACCGGCGACGTGTCGGTGCTGCAGCTGCCCGAGCCGGCCGACGACACCCCCATCGCCGTCGACGACACCGCCACGGTGCGTTCCGGCGACCACGTGTCGATCTCGGTGCTGGACAACGACATCGACCCCAGTGGTGCCACCCTGCGCCTCTCGCCGCGCGTCGAGGGCGCCCCGCGCGCAGGCACCCTGCCGGTCGGCGGACCCAACGGCGGGCCGACCACCGACCAGGTCGGGGCGGCCTACGTCGCCGGCACGGTCGTGCGCTTCCAGGCCCCGGAGGTGACGACCCAGCGCACGGTGGCCATCACCTACGTCGTCGAGTCCGCTTCCGGCGCAAGGGCCTCCGGGCTGGCACGGGTCACCATCGTCCCGCCCCCGTCGGCGGTCCTGCCCAACCGCGCGCCGGCGCCGCCGACCCTCGAGGGGCGGGTCGTCGCCGGCGACACCATCACGGTGGCGGTCGCCGACTCCGGGTCCGACCCCGACGGCGACTCGACCACCCTCGCCGGACTGGCCTCGGCCCCGAGCCTCGGGCGCGTCCTCGCCGTCACGCCCTCCTCGATCACCTACCAGGCGTACCCGACGACCGGGGGCACCGACGACTTCACCTACCTCCTCGGCGACCGCTACGGGAACATCGGCACCGGCACGGTGCGCATCGCCGTCGCGCCGCCCGGCGACCCGCAGCCGGTCGTGGCCGTCGACGACGAGGTCACCGTCGCACCCGGGGCGACCGTGGTCGTCGACCCGCTCGCCAACGACATCCAGCCGATCGGGGAGCGGGCCACCATCGCACCGCTCGAGGAGCTCAACCCGAGCCTCGGCGGGCGGGCCTCCCTCGACCCGACGACCGGGCGCGTCACCGTCACCGCTCCGCCGGCCGCGCAGCCGCTCAGCCTGCGCTACTCCATCGTCGGCGCGAGCGGCCAGCCCTCGGTCGCCACCATCCGCGTCCGGGGTCGCGACGGGGTCAACCTCCCGCCCGTCCCGCGCAACGCCCTCGCCCAGCCGGCGCCGGGTGCCACGACGGTCGACGTCGACCTGCTCGCCGGTGCCGTCGACCCCGACTCGCCCGGCGGCCCCATCCAGGTGACGCGGGTGTTCAACGCCTCGGGGGCGCGGATCCAGGACGGCACCGTGACCCTGCCGGTCACCGACACCCCGCAGGTGCTGTCCTTCGAGATCACCGACGCGGGGGGTGCCGCGGCCCTCGGCCTGGTCCACGTGCCGGCGGGTGGCTCGGGGGCGCCGAGCGTGCGCGACGACGCCCTCGTGCGCGTCGACCGCAACGGCAGCGCGACGGTCAACCTCGACGACGTCGTCGTCGACCCCGCCGGCCGCCAGCTGACCCTCACCACCGACGACCGGCTCGCGGCCTCGCCGTCCGGCAAGCTGCGGGTCGAGGCCGAGAGCGCCTCGCAGCTGCGGGTCACGGCGCTCGCGGGCTACGTCGGGCCGGCCGCCGTCTCCTTCGAGGTCTCGACCTCCGCGCGGGCCGACGACCCCAGGGCCCGACGGGCGTTCCTCACCGTGCCGGTGCAGGTCGGGCCGGAGACCCCGGTGCTGCGCTGCCCGCCGACCGCCGTCGACGTCGTCGTCGGTGGCTCGTCGCGGCCGCTGGCCATCCCGCAGCTGTGCCACGTCTGGACCGCGCGGCCCGAGACCCTCGCCGAGCTGCGGTTCACCGGGAAGCTCGAGCAGGCGGTCGCCGGGCTGAGCGTCTCCAACCGCGACGACAGCACGCTCGTCGTCGCCGCCGGACCGGCCGCGGTCCCCGGCTCGACGGCCCGGATGCTCGTCACGGCCGAGGGCACCGAGGCGGTGCCGGCCGTCATCACCGTGCGGGTCGCCCCGGCCCAGCCGCCGACGATGGCGCCCGTGGTCGTGTCCGGGGTGCGGGCCGGCACGACCGCGACGGTCAACCTGAGGGGCTACCTGCGCTCCCAGCTCGGCGACCCGGCCTTCTCGATCGTCGGCGACCCCGAGCGCACCTCCGGGTCGGCGGCGTCGGTCACCCGCGAGGGCCCGACGACGCTGTCGGTGACGCCGGCCGCCAACGCGCGCGGACGGATCACCTTCCGCGTCACCATCACCGACGTCGACTCGACGACCCGTCGCGACCGGCAGGGCACCGGCACGCTGAGCATCGACGTCCTCGGGGTCCCCGACGCCCCGAGTGCCCCGACCCAGACCGGCCCGACCCTCAGCCAGTCGGCCCGCATGACCTGGCGCGCGCCCAACGACAACGGCCTGCCCATCGAGGCCTACGAGGTGCGCTGGGAGAACGGTGGCACGCAGCTCTGCGACGCCTCGCCCTGCCTCGTCACCGGCCTCGCCAACGCCACCCCGCACCGCTTCACCGTCCGGGCCCGCAACGCCGTCGGATGGGGCCCGCCGAGCGCCGCCTCCGCCCCGGTGACCCCCGACGAGGTGCCCGGCGCCCCGGTCGACCCCCGGGTCGTCGACCCCGCGAACCGCACCGTCACCGTCACCTGGGGGCCGGCGCCCACGCAGGGCTCGGCCGTCGACCGCTACCTCGTCACCTGGCCGGGCGGGCGCCTCGAGACGAGCACGACCTCGGTGTCGCCCACCGGCCTCGACAACACGCTGCCGACCCCGTTCACCATCAAGGCGCACAACACCGCCGGCTGGGGTCCGGGGGTCACCGTCGAGGGCCAGTCGGCCGGCACCCCGGCGACCCCCGACGCGCCGCGCCTGGAGACCACCGAGGTCGCCGGCGGCGCGCGGCAGGCGGTCGTCGTCAGCTGGGGTTCGGTGTCCCCCAACGGTCCCGGCGACACCTCGTACACCGTCACGCGCAGCGGCCCGGGTGGCTCCACCCAGGTGTGCCGCACCACCTCCACCCGCTGCGACGCCGATGCGGTCGAGAACGACGGGTCCACCTACGAGTACCGCGTCGTCGCCTCCAACGCCTACTACGACTCCCCGCCGAGCGCCCCCACCTCGCTCGAGGCCATCGGCACACCGGGTGACTTCTCCGGCGTCTCCGCGACGGCCACCGGCGACGACCGCGCCGTCCGGCTGCGGTTCACGTCCCCGGCCGCCCGCGACGACTCCCCGCTGACCATCACCTGCCGGGTCAGCGGGACGGCGTGCCGCTCGTTCCAGCCGAACGGCACGGGCCCGCAGGCCTTCGACGAGGTCGTCACGGTGCCCGCGAACGGCTCCGCGTACACGCTGACGCTCACCGCGACGAACAGCGGCGGCAAGAGCTCGAGCACCTCCGTCACCTCCGACGTCGTCTACGGCCCGCTCGGGCCGGCGAGCGTCGACGTGGTCTCCACGGTGGGCCCGTGGGTCACGTTCACGGTCAGCGCCGAGCCCAACGGGCGCCCGGCCGACGTCTCGGTCGTCGTGTCCGGCGGGGTCGCCGGCGACGTCCGCGTCGACGACACGACCGGCGGCGGAAGCTTCACGCAGACCTACAAGCGCAAGGTCGGCTTCTCGCGGGACATCGGCCTCGCCGTCACGGTCACCCGGGGGAGCGACTCGGTGTCCGGGAACGGCAGCGCCCGCACCCGCGGCGGGTCGGTCACGGCGACGGGCGACCCGCTCCCCGACGGCTCGGTGCAGCTCACCCTGACCGCCGCCAACCTCACGGCGAGCACGACCCTCCAGTGCGTCGTCGACGAGCAGGGCTCGGGCGGCACGACGAGCGTCGGCCTCGACACCGACGCCGACGGCAACGGCACCCGCACCGTCCCCGAGTCGGAGTTCACGGCGACCTCCGGCCGGCGCTACACGATCACCTGCGACGACGGGCAGGCGCCCGAGACCCCCGTGCGACGGACGTGGGTCGCCCCATGACACCCCGGCCCGCTGACCCCAGCACCCCTCAGCCCCAGCACCCCGAACCGATGACGAGGACCCCATGAGCACCGAGCCCCTGGCCCACGCGGACGAGATCGCCTGGTTCGGCGAGACCTTCGCGACGATCGTCGACGCCGTGGGCGCCGCCCTCGTCGGGAAGGAGCGTGTCGTCCAGCTGAGCGTGGCCTGCCTCGCCGCCGGTGGGCACCTGCTGCTCGAGGACGTGCCCGGCACCGGCAAGACCAGCCTCGCCCGGTCGCTGGCCGGCGCGGTGCGCGGCAGCCACCAGCGCATCCAGTTCACCCCGGACCTGCTGCCCTCCGACGTCACCGGCGCCTCGATCTACGACCCGAAGGCGCAGGCCTTCGAGTTCCGCCGCGGGCCGGTGTTCGCGAACATCGTCCTCGCCGACGAGATCAACCGCGCGTCGCCGAAGACCCAGTCGGCGCTGCTCGAGGTGATGGAGGAGGGACGGGTCACCGTCGACGGCACGACGCACACCGTGCCGTCGCCGTTCATGGTCATCGCGACCCAGAACCCCATCGAGCAGGCCGGCACCTACCGGCTGCCCGAGGCCCAGCTCGACCGCTTCCTCATGAAGACGGCCATCGGCTACCCCGACCCCGAGGCCACCATCGGCGTCCTCTCCGGGATGGCGGTCCGCGACCGCGCCGCGTCGGTCACCCCGGTCATCGACGGCACCCAGGTGCTGCGGCTGCGCCAGGTCGCCCGCTCGGTGCACGTCTCGCGCCCGCTGCTCGAGTTCACCCAGACCCTCGCCGAGCGCTCCCGCGAGCACCGGCACCTGCGGCTCGGGCTGTCGGTGCGCGGGCTGCTCGGCTACGTGCACGCCGCGAAGGCCTGGGCCGCCGGGCAGGGGCGCAACTACGTCGTCCCGGACGACCTCAAGGAGCTCGCCGTCCCCGTCATGCAGCACCGCATGCTGCTCGACGCCGACGCCCAGTTCGACGGGGTGACGATGCTCGACGTCATCGACGAGCTGTTCGCCGCCATCCCGCTCCCCGCCGCCGTGGGCACCGACGCCTGAGCCCGCCATGACCTCCCTGCGCCACCTCCTCGACCTCCTCCGGGAGCGGTCCGTCGTGACCCGCACCGGCTGGGGCGCGGGTGTCGTCGGGGTGGTCTCGGCACTGCTCGGCTGGGTGCTGTCGTGGGACGAGGCACGCATCATCGGGCTGGGGCTCGTCGTCCTGCTCGTGCTCTCGGTGCTCATGTCGCTCGGCGGCTCGCGGGTCGACCTCGACCTCACGGTGCACCCCGGCCGGGTGCGCCCCGGGATGACCGCCGACGGGTCCCTGCTCGTGACCAACGGCCGCAGCCGCCGGGTCGCGCCGGCCGACCTCGAGGTGCCGGTCGACGGGCGCATCGAGGCCTTCCGGATGGCCTCGCTCGGCCCCGGCGTGCGCGTCGACTACCCGTTCGAGATCCCGACGAGCAAGCGCGGCGTGCTCGTCGTCGGGCCGGTGACCACGGTGCTCGGCGACCCCTTCGGGCTGGCCCGGCGCACGCTCAACACCTCGCGCACCGTCGAGCTCTTCGTGCACCCCGAGGTGGTGCGCCTGCCCTCGCTCGACGCCGGCCTCATCCGCGACCTCGAGGGCCGGCCCACCCAGGACCCGTCGATGTCCGACCTCGACTTCCACACCCTGCGCACCTACCTGCCCGGCGACGACCGGCGGCACGTGCACTGGCAGTCGTCGGCGCGGATGTCGGCGGCCGCCGGCACGACGACGCTGATGATGAAGGGCTACACCGACACCCGGCGCTCGCACCTCGGGGTGCTCTTCGACGCCCGGCTCGAGGGCTACGCCGACGAGGACACCTTCGAGGCCGGTGTCACCGCCGCCGCGTCGGTCGCCGTCCGGGCACTGCGCGACGAGATGGACGTCAGCGTCGTCGCCGGCTCGCACGCCGTCGACCGCGCCGGCGTGGCCCGCACCCTCGACGGCTTCTCGCGGGTCGAGCCCGATGACACCGACCTGCCGACCCTCGCCGCCCGGATGGCGGGGCTGGCGCCCGGCACGTCCATCGCCGTCGTCGTCACCGGCCCCGACACCCCGGTCGCCGAGGTCCAGCGGGCGTCGGGCCACCTCGGTCCGCACGTCCGCCTCTTCGTGCTGCGGATGGCCCCGGGGGAGCGGAGCAGCGCCTCGACCGTCCTCGGCATCACCTTCCTCACCGTCGGGTCGCTCGACGACCTCCCGCGCCTCGTCCGGGTGGTGGGGGCCAGTGAGCACCAGGACCGCCGAGCGCACCGTGGCCACGCCCGCGCCCTCCGGGGCCGCGGTGCTGGTTCCGTCGGACCTCCCCAGCGCCCCGATGACCCGCCGGGCGCGGGCCCTGGCCCGTCGCCGCCGCCACGCCGCCGCCGACGTCCTCGGGGTGCTCGTCCTGACCGCGACGGCCCTCAGCGCGTTCGCCGGCACCTTCGACGGCCCGTGGTGGGTCGTGACGAGCGCGGTGGGGCTGGTCGCCGGGGTGCTCCTGACCCTCGTCCTCGACCGCTTCCGCTTGCCGTGGTGGACCGCGGCCCCGGCCCTGGTCGTCGTCGCCGCCCTCCTCGCGCCGCCGCTGACCCTGCGCGGTACCGCCGCCGGGCCGTGGCCGACCCCCACCGCGTGGGCGACCCTCGCCGACACCTCCACCGACGGCTGGCGCCGGCTGCTCACCACCCTCCCGCCGGTCGACGGCGCCGGGCCGCTGGCGCTGCTGCCGTTCCTCCTCGCGCTCGTCGGCGGGTGCGCCGCCCTGATGGTCGCCCGTCGGACGTGGTCGCCCTACCTCCCCGTCCTCGTGCCCGCGCTCGTCGGCGTGGCGTCGGTCGCCCTCGGGGTCGTCGCCCCCGGCGGGGTCGTCGCCCGCGGTGCGGTGCTGCTGACCGCCGCGCTCGTCTGGGGCACCACGCGCTCGCGCCGCTCGGTCGTCGTCCACACGGCCCGCAACCTCGAGCGGATGGCCACCGCCGCCCTGCTGCTCGCGGTCGTCGGGGTCATCGTGCTCGGGGCCATCCCGTGGGTGGGCACCGCCCAGCGGCAGGTGCTGCGCGAGCACGTCGAGCCCCCGTTCGCCGCCACCGACCGCCCGAGCCCGCTCGCCGCCTTCCGCGCCTTCCGCCCGGTCGCCCTCGACCTCGCCGACCGGCAGCTGCTGCGGGTCACCGGGCTCCCGCAGGGGACGCTATTGCGGCTGGCCACCGTCGACAGCTACTCCGGCACCGTGTGGGCCGCGGGCAACGCGACGTCCACCTCGGCAGGCGGGTCCGGCAGCTTCCTGCGGGTCGGCGCCCGCATCCCCCGGGCCGACGGCGGCCGCGACGCGACGGCCACGGTGACCATCGGCGCGGCCTGGGCCGAGCGCCGCGAGCTGCGCATCTGGGTGCCGACGGTCGGCAGCGAGACGCGCATCGCCTTCGACGGGCCGCGGGCGCAGGACCGCGACGACGACCTGCGCTACAACCTCGACACCGGCGCGGCCGTCCTGCCCGAGGGCTGTCCACCGACGAGACGTACGTGCTCGACGAGCAGCTCGGGGCCCCCGACACCGGTGTCCCCGCGACGCCCCCCGTCGACCCGACCCTCGCCCAGCCGGTGGCCCGGCTCGTCGCCGCGAGCGTCGCCGGCGGGGGTGACCCGATGACCCAGCTGCGGTCGGTCGCGACCCGGTTGCGCACCATCGGGGCCTACAGCGACGGCGGCACCGGCGAGGAGACGATCCTCCCCGGGCACTCCTCCGGGCGGCTGGCCTCCTTCGTCTCCGAGGCCGAGCCGGCCGGCAACGACGAGCAGTTCGCGGCGACCCTCGCGCTGTCGGCGGCCTACCTCGGGATGCCGGCGCGGATCGTGCTCGGTGCGGTGCCCGCGAGCGACGGCGTCGTGCGCGGCAGCGACGTGCGGGCCTGGGTCGAGGTGCACGACGGCACCCGCTGGCAGCTCATCGCCCCGGACGAGTTCGTGCCCCCGCGCGACAAGGCGCCCAAGCCCCGGGCCGTGCTCGAGCAGGACCGCAGCCGAGCAGCCGCGGTGCCGCCCCCCACCGCGCAGCGCCCGCCGAGCAGCGAGGACGGCTTCACCCTCGACGAGTCGGCGAGCGGGCGCAGCCGCACCTCGGCCCCCGAGGTCAGCACGCCGCTGCCGCTGTGGGTCAGGGTCACGCTGGCCGGAGTCGCCGTGCCGGTGCTCGGCCTGCCCCTGTGGACCGGGCTGCTCGTGCTCGTCAAGGGGCTGCGCCGGCTGGTGCGCAGGCGGCGCGGTGCTCCGGCGGCGCGGGCCGCCGCGGCCTGGGACGACGTGCTCGACTCCCTGCGCGACGCCGGTTACGCGGTCTCGCGCCGGGACACGCGGCGCGAGGTGGCCAAGGTGGTCGGGGGAGCGGCGCTGCTCGACACCGCCCGGGCGGTCGACGGCGCGGTGTTCGGCCCGGCGGGTGCGAACGACGCGACGGCCGAGCGCACCTGGGCGCTCGCGGGTCGGGCCCGCCACGAGGTCGCCGAGGGCCGCTCGCGCCGGGAGCGGTGGCGGCGGGCCGTCTCGCTGACCTCCTTGCTGCCCGCGCGCCGGGCCACCGCCGGCCGGACGCCGTCGGGCATCCACGCCGCCCGGGTCGGTGACGCCTCGAGCGCGACCGCCCCCGAGACCGTCCTCGTCGGCTGACTCAGCCGCCGGGGACCGCGGGCAGAGGGATGCGTTCGTCGACGGCACCCGCCGCGGACCCGACGTCGTGCACGTGCAGGAGCCGCACGGGCGAGAGGGCGTAGAGCCCGGCGGCCAGCACCGCCACGACCGTCGCCGCCGAGCAGGCGCGTCGCACGAGAGTGGTCGCCCGGGCGCCCCCGGCGGCCCGGACGACGGCCAGTGCGGCGAGCCCCAGCAGACCGCCGGCCGTGTCGGACAGGACGTCGGTGACGTCCGAGCGGCCGACTCCCAGCACGAACTGGGCGACCTCGAGGGCCGCGCTCGCCGTGGCCACGACGAGGGTCACGACGGCCACGACGACGGCCGGTCGGGCCCGCACGAGCAGCCCGAGGTGGACCCGAAGGGCACGAACAGGGCCACGTTGGCGGCCACCTCGAGCCCGGTGCTCGGGCCGGAGGTGGCAGTCCTGACGAACGGCACGAGCTTGACGAACCGCTCGCTGCCGGTCCACGGCGGCTCGAGCTTCCACAGCACCGTCCAGACCAGGAGCAGGAGGTAGACCGCGAGCAGCACGAGGACGAGGGAGCGCCCCGGGGCCGGACGCGACACCTCCCGCGGCCTCATCGGGCCATCCGCGGGTCGTGGGTGGGGTCGGCGTACGGGGCGGGACAGCCGTCGCGCGCGGCGTCCTCGCGCAGCTCGACGTGCCACGGCTCGTTGGCGTACACGCGGCACAGGCCGTACTCCTCGCCGTGCCGGGCCAGCCAGGTCATCGCGTCGGCCGGGCCGACGTCGACGGCGTCCCCGCCGACGTGCGGCGAGGTGTCCGGGGTGGCGACCCAGCGGGCGGCCTCGGCCGCGGACCCGTACTGCGACACCGCGTCCGCGAGCAGGTGGGCCTGGTAGGCGCGCGACCGCCACCCGCTCTCCAGGCGGATGCGCACGCCGTCGTCGGCGGCGTCGGCGGTCGCGGCGCGCAGGGCCGCGCGCAGCTCGGGGTCGAGCCGGGCGACCCCCGGGTAGAGGGTGTCGCGGACGGTGGCCCCGTCCGGGAGCCGGCCGTCGGCCGTGCCGAGGGAGTGGGGGTGGTCGCCGGCGGCCCCCGGCGTCGAGGCCTTCACGGTCCTCGCGGGCTTCGTGGTGCGCGCCGGTCGCGCGGGGGCGGCCGGGGTGCGGCCTCGACCCGCGACGGCACGTCGGCCGAGGCACCGGGCGGGTCCGCGGCGGCCCCGGTGGCGATGCGGACCGCCGGCACGGCGGCGAGGAGCGCGAGGGTGAGGCCGACGACGACGCGGCGTCGTCCGCGGGTCCGCGCGGGGGTTCTGGACATGCCGGCCAGTCAAGGTCGGGCCGTGTTGCCGCGCCGTATGCACTTCCGGATACGCCGGCGATACACCGGCGTGCCTAGCATCGGGTCATGCGTGTGCTCGTCGTCGAGGACGAACCCCTCATGGCCGAGGCGATCCGGGACGGTCTGCGGCTCGAGGCCATCGCCGCCGACCTGGCACCCGACGGCGACACCGCCCTCGAGCTGCTCGACGTCCACACCTACGACATCGCCGTCCTCGACCGGGACGTCCCCGGCCCGTCCGGCGATGAGGTGGCGCGGCACATCGTCGCCTCCGGCAGCGGTCTGCCGATCCTCATGCTCACGGCCGCCGACCGGCTCGACGACAAGGCCTCCGGGTTCGAGCTCGGGCCGACGACTACCTCACCAAGCCGTTCGAGCTGCAGGAGCTCGTGCTGCGGCTGCGGGCCCTGCACCGTCGACGCGCCCACCACCGCCCGCCGGTGCTCGAGGTCGCCGGCCTGCGGCTCGACCCGTTCCGGCGGGAGGTCCACCGTGACGGGCGCTACGTCGCCCTGACCCGCAAGCAGTTCGCCGTTCTCGAGGTCCTCGTCACCGCGGGCGGCGGCGTGGTGAGCGCCGAGGAGCTGCTCGAGCGCGCTTGGGACGTCAACGCCGACCCGTTCACCAACGCCGTGCGCATCACGGTCTCGGCGTTGCGCAAGCGCCTCGGCCAGCCGGGGATCGTCGCGACGGTGCCGGGGGTCGGGTACCGCATCGAGGTCGCGGCCGCCGCTCCCGGGGGTGACGCCGGGTGACCAGGGAGCCCGGGATGAGCGTGCGGCTCAAGCTGACCCTCAGCTACGCGGGGTTCCTGCTGGCCGCCGGCGGGCTGCTGCTGGCGACCGTCTGGGTCTTCCTCCTGCGCTACGTCCCGGACCAGTCCGTCGCCGGGCCGGGGCCGTTCCAGCCGAGCCGCACCGACCTGCAGAACGCCTTCGTGCCGCGTGCCGGGCAGGCGATGGTCTTCCTGCTCGTCGTCGGCCTGGTCGGCGGGTGGTTCCTCGCGGGCCGGATGCTCTCGCCGCTGGCCCGGATCACCGACGCGACCCGCACCGCTGCCGCCGGGTCGCTCTCGCACCGCATCCGGATGGAGGGGCGCGACGACGAGTTCCGCGAGCTGGCCGACGCCTTCGACGGGATGCTCGGGCGCCTCGACGCGCACGTCGCCGAGCAGCAGCGGTTCGCCGCCAACGCCTCCCACGAGCTGCGCACCCCGCTGGCGATCACCCAGACCCTGCTCGACGTCGCGCGCCGCAACCCTGCGCACGACCACGACGAGCTCCTCGAGCGGCTGCTGCACGTCAACACGCGGGCCGTCGCACTCACCGAGGCGCTGCTGCTGCTCAGCCGGGCCGACCGGCGCTCGTTCACGCACGAGCCGGTCGACCTGTCGCTGTTCGCCGAGGACGCCGCCGAGACCCTGCTGCCGCTGGCCGAGGGGCGCGGGGTGGCCATCGAGGTGTCCGGCGACGCGGCACCGACCACGGGGTCGCCGGCGCTGCTCCAGCAGCTGACGACCAACCTCGTGCACAACGCGGTCGTCCACAACCTGCCCGACGGCGGCACGGTCTGGGTCACGACGCGGGCGGGCGACGAGGGCGTCGAGCTGAGCGTCGTGAACACCGGTGAGGCGCTGGGCACCTCGCTCGTCGCGATCCTCAAGGAGCCGTTCCTGCGCGGGTCGGCGCGCACGGGCGGCGACCAGGGCGTCGGGCTCGGACTGGCCATCGCCGAGAGCATCACCCGCGCGCACGACGGCGCACTGCTGCTGGCGCGCCGGGCCGAGGGAGGCCTCAGCGCGACCGTGCGGCTGCCCGCGGGTCGCTGGGGTCGGTAGCTCCGGCCGCCGGTCCGGCCCGGGTCAGCCGGCCGACCGGCGCCAGGGCCAGAAGCGGCGACGCGGTGGGTCGGTGAGCGGGGTCGGGCGCTCGGGGGCGAGGTCGACGGCGCCACGCGGCGGGGCGAACCGGGCGTGCGCGCGCGTCCGGGAGCGGGACGCGGGCGCGGGAGCAGCGTGCGCCGGGGCGGTGTGGCCCGGTGCGGGAGCGTCCGGCGTTCCGGGCGGAGCCGGTGCTGCGGAAGGCACGGCCCAGGGGGCGATGCGGTGCTCGAGGTCGGGTCCGGTGCGCCGTGCGGCCGCCCGGGCCGGTTCCGGGGCGTCGCGCACCATCGGCGCCGGAGGCGGTGCGGCCACCGGGGTGGTCGGGGGAGCAGCAGTCGTCGGCGGCGGATGGGTGCCGGACTCCGGCGGGCCCCACGCCGCCCGCAGCCGCGAGCGGGGGATGGTGTCGCCGTCGACGTCGTGGACCCCGCCGACCGGGGGCTCCTCGCGCGGCTGCGCGGCATCCGGGTCGACCACGCCGTCATCGTAGCCAGCACGCCCTCCCCCCGACGGCGCTTCGGGGGCGAGCCGGTGGGTGCGCACGGGTGCGCCGGGGCGGTGTCTCGCTAGGCTGCCGGACGTGGCGGACGAGACGCGGGTGGTCGAGCCCGGTGGGTGGCGCGAGGCCGCCGCCGCCGCTCTCGACGACGGCTTCGCCTTCCTCGACTGGCTGAGCGCCGTCGACCGCACCGACGACGCGTCCGCGCCGGGCTTCGACGTCGTCCTCCACCTCTACGACGTCTCGACCCCGGGCGCCCTGCGCGGCCTGCTCCTGTCCACCCGGCTGCCGGACGGCGAGGCCATCGCGTCCCTCACCCCGGTGTTCGCCGGCGCCGCCTGGCACGAGCGCGAGACCCACGAGATGTTCGGCATCGACGTCGACGGCTTCGACGACGGCAGCGGCCTCGGGCTGCGTCCGCTGCTGCTGCCCGACGGCTTCGAGGGCACGCCGCTGCGCAAGTCCTTCCAGCTCGCGGCCCGCGCCTCCAAGCCGTGGCCCGGCGGCAAGGAACCCGGCGAGGGGCACGAGTCGGCGAAGTCGCCGAGCCGCCGGCGCGTGCAGGCCCCGGGCGTCCCGCCGCCGGAGTGGGGGCCGCGATGACCCTCCTCGAGGTCGTGCTCCGGGCCGTCGCGGCGCTGGCCGCCTTCCTCGTCCTGCCGCTGCTCGTCGGGCAGGCCGAGCACAAGGTGATGGCCCACATGCAGGGCCGGCTCGGGCCGATGTACGCCGGCGGCTTCCACGGCTGGGCGCAGCTGGTCGCCGACGGCGTCAAGTTCGTGCAGAAGGAGGACATCGTCCCGGCGGCCGCCGACCGGTGGGTCTTCCGGCTCGCCCCGGCCGTCGCCCTCGTGCCCTACCTCGTGGCGCTCGCGACCATCCCGGTGCACCCGGGCGTGGCCGCGGTCGAGGTCCCCGGGTCGGTGCTGCTCGTCCTCGCGGCCACCTCGGTCGGTGCGCTCGGCACGCTGATGGCCGGGTGGTCGAGCGCCAACAAGTACTCGCTCATCGGCGGCCTGCGCGCCGCGGCCCAGCTCGTGTCGTACGAGCTGCCCGTCGTCCTCGCCGTCGCGTCGGTCGCGCTGGCGGGTGGGTCGCTCTCGCTCGCCGGGCTCGTCGAGGCGTGGAGCCCGTGGTGGCTGCTCTGGCAGCTGCCCGGCGCGTTCGTCTTCCTCGTCGCAGCCGTCGCCGAGCTCCAGCGGCCGCCCTTCGACATGCCGGTCGCCGACGCCGAGCTCGTCATGGGCGCCTGGACCGAGTACACCGGACTGCGCTTCGCCTTCTTCCTGCTCGCCGAGTACGCCGGCATCGTCGTCATGTCGCTGCTCTTCGCCGTGCTGTGGCTGGGCGGGTGGCACGGGCCGTTCAGCGACGGCGTCGGCTGGCTGTGGACCCTGCTCAAGGGTTTCGTCGTCGCGTTCGTCGTCATCTGGGTGCGGGTCGCCTGGCCGCGGCTGCGCGAGGACCAGCTGCAGCGCATCGCGTGGCTGTGGCTCGTTCCGCTGGCGCTGGGCCAGCTGGTCCTCACGGGAGTCGGGGTGGTGGCGGGATGGTGAGCAACGGGTCGGGCACGGAGCCGAGGGACGAGCGCGGACGCGACGGCGGGCTGCCGGGCGTCCTCAAGGGGCTGGCCACGACAGCGCGAACAGCGTTGCGCCCCAGCCACACCCACGAGTACCCGGATGTCGCGCCGAGCCTGCCGCCGCGCAGCCGCGGGGTCATCGCGCTGCTCGAGGAGAACTGCACCTCGTGCATGCTCTGCGCCCGCGAGTGCCCCGACTGGTGCATCTACATCGACTCGCACAAGGAGACGATCCCGGCGCCGACCGAGGGCGGGCGCGAGCGGCAGCGCAACGTCCTCGACCGGTTCGCGATCGACTTCTCGCTCTGCATGTACTGCGGCATCTGCATCGAGGTGTGCCCCTTCGACGCCCTCTTCTGGAGCCCGCAGTTCGAGTACGCCGAGGTGTCCATCCTGGACCTGCTCCACGAGAAGGACCGGCTGGGGGAGTGGATGGCCACCGTGCCGCCACCGCCGGCGCTCGACGAGAAGGCCGCCGAGCCGGCCGAGGTCGCCGCCGTCAACCGGCCGGCGCGCGGCACCGGGCTCGTCGGTGGTGCGGGCGCCGGCGCCCGTCCGCCGCGCACCGTCCGGCCGCGGGTGGCAGGCGAGGCCCGCCCGGCGCCGCCCGAGGCCGCCCCCGAGGCCGCCGCTCCGGAGGATCCCTCGTGACCGCGCTCGACACCGCATTCGCGGCGAGCGCCGTGCTCGCCGTCGTCGGTGGCCTGTTCGCGGTGACGACGCGGCACGTCGTGCACGCGGCGCTGTGGCTCGTCGTCGCGCTGCTCGGGGTGGCCGCCTCGCTCCTCGTCCTCGGCGCCGAGCTCGTCGCGCTCGTCCTCGTGCTCGTCTACGTCGGGGCCGTCGTCGTCCTCGTGCTCTTCGCCCTGATGCTCACGCGTGCCCCCATCGGGCCCGACCGGGCCCACGCCGTCGGCCCCTGGCGGGCGGTCGGCGCCGCGCTGCTCGGGCTGGCCACCGCCGGGCTGCTCGCGTCCGTCCTCCTGCCCCTGGCCGACGGCACGGTCCGGCGCTCCGACGTGACGACG
Source organism: Phycicoccus sp. HDW14 (assembly GCF_011383005.1). Lineage (GTDB taxonomy): Bacteria > Actinomycetota > Actinomycetes > Actinomycetales > Dermatophilaceae > Phycicoccus. The sequence goes on from NZ_CP049935.1 coordinate 109,256, forward strand.
ACGCAGGTCGCCGGGCAGCTGTTCGGCACCTGGGTCTGGCCGTTCGAGCTGCTCTCCCTGCTGCTGCTCGCCGCCCTCGTCGGCGGGCTCGCCGTCGCGCGGGGCGGGTCGGCGGAGGCCGGCCGGGAGGTCGCTTCGTGATCCACCTCGCCGGCCCGTACCTGCTGGCCGCCGCGCTCGTCGGGCTGGGCGTGGCGGGGATCGCGGTGCGCCGCAACGCCGTCCTGCTGCTCGTCGGCGTCGAGCTGGTGCTCAGCGGCGGGCTCGTCCTCCTCGTCACCACGCAGGCGGCAGGTGCCGACCGCTGGGCCGCCGGCAGCGTCCTCCCGCTCTTCGTCATCACCATCGCCGCCGCCGAGGTCGTCGTCGCGCTGGCCGTCGTGCTCGCCGTGTTCCGGCTGCGCGGCAGCATCGACCTCGACGCCCCGAGTGCGCCGGCCGCGGGCCCCGCCGACCCGGGGGACCCCCGGTGAACCCCTGGCTGCTCGTCGTCGTGCCGGCCGTCGCCTCGCTGCTCGGCGTCGCCGTGCGTCGTGACGACCGCATCGCCCAGGTCGTGGCCGTGGTGGCCGGCGGAGCCACCCTGCTGCTCGCGCTCGTGGCGTGGATCAGCCAGTCCGGCAGCGTCACCGGCTTCGGTCCGGCCCTCCCCGTCGGCGAGCTGCACGTCCCGCTGGCCGTCGTCACCGACCCCGCGCGGCTGGCCATCGTGACCGTGGTCGCCCTCGTCGCGACCGCCGTGCAGCTGTACTCGACGTGGTACCTGCGGACCGACGACCGCTACGGACAGTTCGCCGCCACCGTCTCGCTCTTCACGGCCGCGATGCTCCTCGTCGTCGTCTCGTCCGACCTCGTCCTCACCGTCGTCGGCTGGGAGCTCATGGGGTGGTGCTCCTACCTGCTCATCGGGCACTGGTCGCGCCGGGCCACGGCGCGCCGGGCGGCGCTCAAGGCCTTCCTCGTCACGCGTGTCGCCGACATCGGGTTCGTGCTGGGCATCGTCGGGCTCGCGGCGGGGGCGGGGTCCACCGACCTGCGCGCCGTCGTCGCGGCCTGGGACCGTCCGACGCAGTGCATCGACAGCGCCGTCGCGGGTGGGTCGGTGCTCGGGGACGCCCTCACCGCCTGCTCGGCGCCCGACGCCCGGCTGCGGGCCGTGCTCCTGGCCCTCGTGGTCATCGGGGTGCTCGGCAAGTCGGCGCAGGTGCCGTTCCAGGACTGGCTCGCCGACGCGATGGAGGGCCCGACGCCGGCCAGCGCCCTCATCCACGCGGCGACGATGGTGGCCGCCGGCACCGTCGTGCTCGCCGGCCTGCACCCGCTGCTCGAGGACAGCCCGAGCGCCCGCTGGTTCCTCGGCGTCGCGGTGTCGGTGACGATGCTGCTCGCCGCCCTGCTCGCCTTCGCCCAGAGCGACCTCAAGCGGATGCTCGCGTGGTCGACCGTCAGCCAGGTGTCGATCATGCTCGCGGCCATCGCCGTGGCCGGACCGGGCACCGGGCCGGATGCCGGTCTGCTGCACCTGTGGTCGCACGCCATCTACAAGTCGCTGCTCTTCCTCGCCATCGGGTGGGCCGCGGTCGTGGGCGGAGGGACGGCGGCGTCCGCGCTGCGGGGGAGCGGGGCGTCCACCCCAGTGCTGCGGGCCGCGTTCCTCGTCGGCTTCCTCTCGCTCGCCGGGGTGCCGCTCGTCGTCGGCGGCGTCTCCAAGGAGCACGTGCTGTCGTCCGCGTGGGACGGCGCGGTGGCCGCCGACGGGCCGGGCGTGCTGGTCCTCGTCGCGTTGGTGCTGACGTCGGCCGTCACGGCGGCGTACTCGACGCGCGGCTACCTCGTGCTCACCGCGCACGTCCGGCAGCGCCCGAGCGCCGGCCGGGTGCCGGCCACCGTCCCCGGGCTGCTGTGGGTCCTCGTCGTGCTCACCGTCTTCGGCGGGCTCGTCGTGCTCACCGGGTCCTTCGCCGTGCACCGGGTCTCGCTGTTCTGGCTGCTGCTCACCGTGCTCGTCGTCGGGGTCGGTGTCGCCGTGGCCCTGCGCGGCGGCTTCGACCGCGACCCCGCCGAGGTGCTCGCCCGGCGGTTCGTCCCCCTCGCCGACCGCGGCTTCGGCGTCGACGTGCTCTACCGCCGGCTCGTCGCGCGGCCGGTGCTGCGCCTGGCCCGGGTCGTCGCGTTCGTCGACACCGAGGTCGTCGACGCCTACGTGCGCGGCGCCGCGGTCGCCACGCGGGCGGCCGGTTGGGCCGGGGTCCGCCTGCACCGGCGCGAACGGCCCAGTGCCGGAGTCGGTCTCGTCCTCGGGGCGGTCGTCGTCCTCGGTCTCGTGGGGGTGCTGGCGTGGTCGTGAGCCTGCTCCTGGCCCTGCCCGCGACGCTCGGGCTGTGGCTCGTCTCCGGTGGCCGCGGGCTGCCGCTGCGGGTCGCCCGGCCGCTCGCCGCCGGCATGGCCGTCGCGACGCTCGGGCTGGCCGTCGCGGTCGCCCTCACCGGCAGCGAGGTCGACCGGGCCTGGCTCCCCGAGCTGGGGGTGCACTGGTCGCTCGGCGTCGACGGCATCTCGGTGCCCCTCGTCCTCCTCACCGCGCTGATGGGCGTGGTCGTCACCGCGCACGCCTGGGTCGAGGTGCCGTCCGGGGGCACGCCCGCCACCTTCCTCGGCTGCCTGCTGCTCGTCGAGGCCGGGGCGCTGGCCACCTTCACCGCCCGCGACGCCGTGCTCTTCCTCGTCGCGTTCGAGGTCGTCCTCGTCCCGATGTGGGTGCTCGTCGGCCGTTACGGGGACCCGCACCACCCGCGGGCCCGCACCGAGGCCGCCCAACGCTTCGTCCTCTACACCGCGGTCGGCTCGACGACGATGCTCGTCGGCATCCTCCTGCTCGTCGCGTCCGCCGGGACGGCCGACCTGCGCGCGCTGGCCGGTGGCGCGGGGGCGGCGCTCGGGTCCGGGACCCAGCTGGCCGTCGCCGCGCTGCTCGTCGCCGGCCTGGCCGTCAAGGTGCCGGTGCTGCCGTTCCACACGTGGCTGCCGCCCGCCCACACGACCGCGCCGACCGCCGGGTCGGTGCTGCTCGCCGCCGTGCTCCTCAAGATGGGGACCTACGGGCTGGTGCGGCTGCCGGTGGCCACCGTGCCCGACGGGTTCGGCCGGCTCGCCCCGGTGCTCGCCGTGGCGGGCGCGCTCGGCATCGTCTGGGGAGGGCTGGTCTGCCTCGTCGAGCGCGACCTCAAGCGGCTCATCGCCTACTCGTCGGTCGCGCACATGGGCTTCGTGGTCCTCGCGCTGGCCAGCGGGTCGCAGACCGGGCTGCAGGCCGCGCTGTTCGCCAACGTCGCGCACGGCGTGGTGTCGGCACTGCTCTTCGTGCTCGTCGGCGGGCTCAAGCAGCGCTGGGGTGACGTCGACCTCGCCGTCCGCCGGCCCGCCCTGCGCGAGACCTCGCCGCGGCTCGGCTTCGCCCTCGTCATCGGGCTGGCCGCCTCGCTCGGGTTGCCGGGGCTCGCCGGGTTCTGGGGCGAGCTGCTCGCCGTGTACTCGGCGTGGGCACCCGCCGCCGACCGGCCGCGAGCGCTCCTCGTCACCTGCGCGGTCGTCGCCGCGGTCGGTGCGGCGCTCGCCGCCGCCTACGCGCTGCGGGTGGCCGGGCTGGTCTGGGCCGGTGACCGGCCGGACCCGGAGGTCCGCCGGACCCCGGACACGGTCGGCGTCGAGCGCTGGCTCCTCGCCGGGCTCGCGACCCTCGTCGTCGTCCTCGGGGTCGCGCCGATGCTCGTCCTGTCGGTGACGGCCGACGCCGTGGCTTCTGTCGGTGGTGCCCGGTGAGCGCGCTGGTCAGCGTCGACGCCCTCGTCCTGGCGCCCGCCCTCGCGCCCGTGCTCGGGTGGTGGCCGTCCTCGTCGGGGATGCCGTGGCGCCGGCCCGCCGGGGTGGCCGCTGGGCCCTGCCGGTGGCGGCCGTCGTGCTCGTCGTCGGGGCGGTGTTCGCCCTGCGCGGCAGCCTCCTCGACCCCACGACACCGCTGCGCACCCTCTGCCTGCCCGCCCCGAGGGGGCTTGCCTGTGGACGGCCGGGCCGCGCGCCTCGACGCTGCAGGCGGGCATCCTGCTCGCCGCCGCGGCCGCCCTCGCCCTGCTCCACGACGCGCGACCGCGGGTGCACGACACCGGCGTCACCGCGACCCTCCTGCTCGCCGCGACGACGGGTGGCGTTGCGGTCGCGGCCTCCCGCGACCTCGGCACCTGGGTCGTGGCCCTCGAGCTCGCCACCGTGCCCGTCGTCGCCCTCGTCGTGCTGCGCGGGACGCGCTCGGCGGCGCACGGCGGCCTCAGCCTCCTCGTCACCTCGCTCGCGTCCTTCGCGCTGCTCGTCCTCGGGGCCGGGCTGTGGCTCACCGCGACCGGTGACGCCGCCTTCTCGCCCGAGTCCGTGGCGCTCGCCTGGGCCGACGCCGACCACCGGGCCGTGCTCGTGCTCGCCGTGACCGCCCTCGTCTCCGGGCTGGGCTTCAAGCTCTCGCTCGTGCCCTTCCACGCCTGGACCCCGCAGGCCTACGCCGCCGCCGAGCTCGGGACGACGCTGTTCCTCGCGGCGGCCTCCAAGGTCTCGGCCGCGGCAGCACTGCTCGTCGTCGTCGAGGCCCTCGTGGGGGCGGTCGGTCACGGCCCGGCCGTCGTCACCCTCCTCGCCCTGCCCACGGCCGCCTCCCTCCTGCTGGGCACCGTCGTCGCCCTCCGCCAGGACGACCCCGTCCGCCTGCTCGCCTGGTCGACCATCGCGCAGGCCGGCTGGGTCGTCGTCCCGCTCACCGCGCTGACGGCCGACGGGCTGCGCGCCTCGGCCGGCTACGTGCTCACCTACGCCGCGGCGACGACGGTCGCCTTCGCCGTCGTGGCCCGCACCGGCGCCCGCACCCTCGGCGCGACCCGGGGCCTGCTGCGTCGCGACCCGCTCGCCGGCGGCGCGCTGGTGCTGGCCCTGCTCGTGCTCGCCGGGCTGCCCCCGGGGGTCGTCGGGCTCGTCGTCAAGGTGCTCGCCGTCGCGGCACCGGTGGCCGAGGGCGTCTGGCCGGTCGCCGCCGTCGCGGTGGTCGCCGTCGTGCTCGGCATCGCCGTCTACCTGCGGTGGGTGGCGGTGCTCGTCGGCCGCCCGGAGCCGGTGGCCGGTGCCGCCGAGGTTCCGGGCCCGCCCGCCGGCCGCTCGACGACGGTCGTCATCGTGCTCGGCACCCTCGTGCTGCTCGCGACCAGCGTGCTGCCGCACGGGCTGCTCGGCGCCCTGGGCTGAGCCCGGAACCGAACCGGCCACCGCGAGCGTTCACCCGACATGCACAACCACTTCAACGGCCTCAAGACCGCCGCGCTGCTCGGCGGGCTCTGGGCCATCCTGCTCGCCATCGGCTTCGCGGTCGCCCAGGGCACCGGCAGCAGCATCTTCATCCTCGTCTTCGCGCTCATCGGCCTCGGCACCACGGCGTACGGGTACTGGAACTCCGACAAGCTGGCCATCAAGGCGATGCACGCGTACCCGGTCACCGAGGCCCAGGCGCCGGCGATGTACCGCATCGTCGCCGAGCTCTCGACCCGGGCCGGCAAGCCGATGCCGCGCCTCTACGTCTCGCCGACCCAGGCCCCCAACGCCTTCGCGACCGGTCGCAACCCCGAGAACGCCGCCGTCTGCTGCACCGAGGGCATCCTCGGGCTGCTCGACGAGCGCGAGCTGCGCGGGGTCCTCGGCCACGAGCTGATGCACGTCTACAACCGCGACATCCTCACCGGCTCGGTCGCGGCCGCCATCGCCGGCGTCATCTCCTCGATCGGCCAGTTCCTCGCCTTCGGCGCGATCTTCGGCGGCGGCAGCGACGAGGACCGCAACCCCATCGCCGGGCTCGCCCTCGCCCTGCTCGCGCCCATCGCCGCGGTCTTCGTCCAGATGGCCATCTCGCGCACCCGCGAGTACGACGCCGACGAGGACGGCGCGACGCTCACCGGCGACCCGCTGGCCCTCGCGTCGGCGCTCAAGAAGCTCGAGCTCGGCGTGGCCCGGGCGCCGCTCGCCCCGAGCCAGCAGCTCGTCAACGCGAGCCACATGATGATCGCCAACCCGTTCCGGGCCCAGGACATCTCGCGGATGATGTCGACCCACCCGCCGATGGCCGAGCGCATCGCCCGCCTCGAGCAGATGGCCTACGGGCACCGCATCAACCCCTGACGGTCCGGGCGGCTCCTCCCGGGGATCAGGAGGCCGGAGGGACGACGAGGCGCATGACGGTGTTGCGCCGGCCCTTCGGTCGCTCGAGCTCGAAGCCGACCCGCTCGAACATCGTGCGCGTCGTGGCGTAGAGGAAGGACGAGGCGACCTTCTTCGTCGCGCCCGCGAGGTCGTGCGGGTACCCCTCGAGGACACCGCCGCCGGCCTGCGCCACGAGGTCGACGACCCCGTGCAGGGCGATCTCGGCCAGCCCGTGCCGCCGGTAGCGCCGGTCGACGAAGAAGCAGGTGACGCGGTAGTCGGGCGGGCTGGTCAGGCCGGCCTCGTACTCCGTGCGGTGGTGGATGTTCGGCAGCTCGGCGGGCGGTCCGTACTGCGCCCAGGCCACTGCCTCGTCGCCGTCGAACACCACGGCGGCATGGGCCCGCGCCTCGTCGACGAGGCGCCGCTTGAGCGAGCGGTTGTCGTCGGCGTCCCGCGTCTTCTCCGCCGGCATCGTGTGGAACCACGTGCACCAGCAGCCCCCGAAGACCCCGTTGTGCCGCGCGGCGAGGTCCTCCCAGGCGGCCCAGGTGTCGGGACCGAGCGGGCGGACGGTGAGCGCGGCGGTGTCGACGTCGACCATGCCCGCCACGGTATGACCGGTTCCGGACGGAACGCGTCCGCCTCCCCGCATCCGCCCCCGCGTCCGACCCCGAACGTGTGTGAAGACCGTCGGTATGCCGACGGTCTCCACACACGTTCGCGGGAAGGGGGAGGGGATGGGGGCCCTAGTGCGCGGGCAGGCCCTCGGCGGAGTCGTCGTAGTACTGCCGGTTGCGCAACCCGGCCGCCGCGGCCTCGTCGAGGCAGACGACCGTGTCGGCGTGCCACTGCAGCACCGACGCCGGCACCGAGGCCGTCAGCGGACCCTCGAGCGCGGCCGCGACGGCATCGGCCTTGGCGTCACCGGTGGCGACGAGGACGAGCCGGCGGGCGTCGAGGATGGTGCCGAGGCCCTGGGTGAGGCAGTGCGTCGGCACGTCGTCGAGACCGTGGAAGAACCGGGCGTTGTCGCGCCGGGTGCGCGAGGACAGCCGCTTGACCCGAGTGCGCGACGTGAGCGCCGACCCCGGCTCGTTGAAGCCGAGGTGCCCGTTGGCCCCGATGCCGAGCACCTGAACGTCGACCCCGCCGAGGTCGAGGATGCGCTGCTCGTACGCGGCGGCGGCGGCCTCGAGCGACGCGGCGTCGGTGGCCGAGCCGTCGGGCACGGCGAGCCGCTCGGGCGCGAGACCGATGACGTCGCAGACCTCGCGCAGCAGCACCTGCCGGTAGCCCTCGGGATGGCCGGGCGGCAGGCCGACGTACTCGTCGAGCGCGACACCGTGCGCGGCGGAGAAGTCGGCCCGCCCCTGCGCGACGGCCCGGCCGAGCTCGCGGTAGAGCCCGAGCGGCGAGGAGCCGGTGGCCAGCCCGAGGACGGGGGTGCGCCGGCCGACCCGGGCCAGGCCGGCGAGCACCGCGTCGGCGGCACGGGCGGCGGTCTGCTCGGGGCCGGGGCTGACGAGGATCTCCATCGCCGGCCAGCCTAGGCGCTGACGGGGGTCGTCAGCAGCGCGGCCCCGCTGGCCGGCAGCGGCGCGGAGCCTCCGATGTCGGTGCCGGGCCTCACGAGGTCGGCCCGCCGTCGGTGCCGCCGCGCAGGAGCGCGAGCAGGACCCGCGCCACGGCCGGCGACGCGCCCCACGTCTCGACGTCGGCACCGCCCCGGGGCCAGCCGCAGTCGACGAGCACCGCACGGTGACCGGCCGACCGCAGCCGGGCGAGGACCTCGTGCGCCGGGTGGTCGGGTCCGGCGGACCGGGCGACGACGGCGACCCGCGCCCCGGCCGGGACGTCCGCCTCGGCCACGGTCTCGCCGAGGGCGGCCGGGCCCCACGCGACGGCGCCCACGGCGAGGTTCGCCCGCGAGCCGACCTGGACGACGGCCAGCGGCGCGGGGTCGGCCACGAGCTCGCGCCCGGCGTCGGTCACGGTGAAGGCGGCGGCCACGAGCTCGTCCGGCACCGCCGGCCCCGTCGTGGGCGCACCGGCGACGAGGGTGCGCCGGGCCAGCGCGCGCACCCGGGCCGCGGCTTCAGCCACCCGCTCCGCCGGCAGCCGCCCGGACGCCACCGCCTCGAGCACGGCGGCCCGGACCTCGCCGAAGCGCTCGCCACCGGTCGCCGACCCGAGGCAGAGCAGGTCGACACCCGCGGCCAGGGCCCGCACGGCCGCCTCGGGGATGCCCGTCTGCGCCGACGCCCCGGCCATGTCGAGGGCGTCGCTGACGACCACCCCGTCGAAGCCGAGCTCGTCACGCAGTAGCCCGAGGACGGTGGGGGAGAAGGTCGCCGGTCGGTGGGGGTCGAGGGCGGTCACGAGGATGTGCGACGTCATCACGCAGGCGACCCCGGCCTCGACGGCGGCCCGGAAGGGGACCATCTCACGCCCCCGCAGGACGTCGAGTGGCACGTCGACGCGCGGGAGGTCGTGGTGCGAGTCGGCCACTGTGTCGCCGTGGCCGGGGAAGTGCTTGGCGCACGCGGCGACCCCGGTGGACTGCAGTCCGTGGACCCACGCCGTCGTGTGCCGCGCGACCGTCTCCGGGTCGGCACCGAACGAGCGGACGCCGATGACCGGGTTCTGCGGCGAGGAGTTCACGTCGACGACCGGCGCGAGGTCGAGGCCGATGCCCAGCGCGGCCAGCTCGAGCCCCACGGCCGCACCCGCCCGTCGCGTCACGGCCACGTCGTCGACCCGCCCGAGCACGCCGTTGCCGACCGACGTCGAGCCCGACGGGTAGTGCAGGCGCGTGACGTCGCCGCCCTCCTCGTCGACGGCGAGCAGGACCCCCGGCAGCTCGCGGGTCAACGCCGAGCAGACCTCTGCCACACCGCCGTCCGGTCCGACGTTGTCGCCGTACAGGCACACCGAGACCAAGCCGGCAGCGTGTGCGTCACGCAGCCAGGACGGGACCTCGGTGCCGACGAAGCCGGGCTGGAGGGTCGCGGTGACGTCCTCCTCGAGGGTCATCCCTTGACCGCCCCGCCGACCAGGCCGCTGCTCATCCGACCCTGCACGACGAGGAAGAAGACGATGACGGGCAGTGCGACGAGGGTCGAGGCGGCCATCACCTGGCCCCAGTCGGTCTCGCGGCTGGCGCTGGCCTGCACGAAGCCGCGCAGCCACAGGGGCAGGGTGCGCGACTGCTCCTCGGTCATGACGACGAGGGCGACCGTGAACTCGTTCCACGCCTGGAGGAACGCGTAGACACCGGAGGCCACGAGCCCGGGAGCCAACAGCGGGAACGTGATCCGCAGGAAGGCCTGCGTGCGGGACAGGCCGTCGACCATCGCCGCCTCCTCGAGGTCGGCGGGGACCCCGGCGACGAAGCCGCGCAGCATCCAGATGGTGAAGGGCACGACGGCCGCCGTGTAGAGGACGGCCAGCCCGAGCGAGCGGTTGAGCAGCCCGAGCGAGGACATCATCTTGTACTGCGCGATGAACAGCCCCTCGGCCGGGAGCATCTGGATGAGCAGGAGCGCGAGGACGAACGACGTGCGACCGCGGAACCGGAACCGGCTGACGGCCAGCGCCCCGAGGAAGGCCACGGCGAGGGCCGCGACGACGGTCGTCAGCGTGACGACGAGCGAGACCCCCAGGGCCCGACCGAACGCCGGGTCGCCGGCGACCACCCCGAAGTTGTCGAACGACCCGCCGAACGGGAGGAACGTCGGTGTCGTGGACTGGAGGACGACGTTCGGGAGGAAGGCCGAGTTGAGCATCCAGTAGACGGGGAAGGCCCAGACGGCCGACACCGCGAGGGCCAGCACGGAGAGCAGGACGCGGGAGGTGCGGGAGCGGCGCATCAGTTCTCCTGGGCCATGAGCGAGCGGACGTAGCGCCAGCTGAGCGCGACGGTGAGGAGGAGCATGAGGACGCTGACCGCGCTCGCGGTGCCGAAGTCGCCCTTGCCCGTGCCGAGCTGGTAGACGTACGTGCCGAGCAGGTTGGTCTCGTTGGCGACCGACCCGGCGTCCTGCAGCAGCTTGATCTGCGTGAAGACCCGCAGGTCCCAGATCAGCTGCAGCAGCAGGACGATCGAGAGCACGGGGGCCACGAGGGGGGCGTAGATGTACCGCAGTCGCTGCCAGCCGCCGGCGCCGTCGAGCATCGAGGCCTCGACGACCTCGGTGCCGACCTGGGTCAGCCCGGCGTAGATGCTCAGCGCCACGAACGGCACGCTCATCCAGACGACGATGGTCGAGGCGACGACGAAGAAGGACAGCGGCTCGGCGAGCCAGTTGTGGCCCGCCGCGCCGTCGACCCCGAGGTGCACGAGCAGCCAGTTGAGCAGCCCGCGGCGCCAGTCGACGATCCAGATCCACACCGTCATCGCGGCGACGACGGGCATCGCCCAGGCGAGCAGGAGCGAGACCTGGAGCACGAGGCGGACCCCGCGGCCGAGGGCGTTCATCAGGACGGCGATGCCGCCGCCGACCGCGACGGTGACGAACGCGGTGACGAGGCAGAAGACGACCGAGCGCAGGACGACCGCCCAGAGCGCCGGGTCGGTGACGAGGGCGACGTAGTTGTCCAGGCCCACCCACTCCGGCGGGGCGCCGAACTGCTGCTTGAGGCCGAACTTGCGCAGGCTGGTCACGAGCTGCCACGCGACGGGGTAGCCGAGCGCCGCGACGAGCAGCACGAGGGTCGGGAGGACGAGCAGGAGGGGCAGCCGGCCGCCGGGTCGTGAGCCGCGACCCTTCCGGCGGGCCGGGGTCGCGCTCGGGACCGGGGGGACCGGCGGCACGGGGGCGGTCGCCGGTGACGAGGGGGCGGTGGTCCGCGACGTCATGGGGTGTCCTTCGGGAGGGGGCGGCGAGGGCCCGGGCTCCCCGGCGCCGGGTGGTGGCCCGGCGCCGGGGCGGGGATCACCGGGGCTCAGGACAGGTTGAGCATCGGGGTGATCTTGGCGTCGTACTGCTGGGCGAGCCCGGCGAGGTCGTCGGTGCCACGGATCTTGCCGAAGAACTCCTCGAGGACCTGCGCCGACTCGACGGCGGCCCAGCCCGGCGCGGCCGGGGTCAGCTTGGAGTTCGAGGCCGACTCGACGAGGGCCTTGGCGAAGGCGTCGTCACCGAGCGAGGACACGTAGTCCGAGTTGGCCGGGCCGAGGCCGGCGCCGCCGAGCTTCTGCTGGTACTCGGGGCTGAAGATGATCTTCATCAGCTCCTTGGCCAGGGCGGGGTTCTTGCTCTTGGCCGAGATCGCGATGTTCGAGCCGCCCGCGAAGACCGGGGCCGGCTTGCCGTCGGTGCCGGGGAGGGTGAAGACGCCGAACTTGGCGTCGTCCCAGGTGCGGACCTCCTTGCCGTCCTTCTTCGTCAGGTCACCGATCGACCAGTGCGCCCAGCCCGGCGCCATGATCGTCGCCGCGGCGAGGGAGGTCTTGCCGGCCGCCTTGCCCGCGTCGTCGAGGATCGTGTCGGAGTCGTTGATGTAGAGCCACGGCGACTGGTCCTTGGCGTCGGCCGGCGCCTTGCTCGCCGACCGCTGGATCTGCTGGAGCTGCTGCAGGCCCTTGAGCGTGTTGGCGTCGGAGAGGGTCGAGACCCACTTGCCGTCCTGCTTCTTGGCCAGGTCGCCGCCGTTGGCGAAGACCCAGGAGATGCCGTTGCGCCAGTCCTGGCCGCCGATGAAGAAGCCCGAGAAGTTCTTGATCTGGTCGGGGTTGTCGGTGGCGATCTTCTCGACGTCGCTGTTGAACTGCTCGAGCGTCGTCGGCACCTCGATGCCCGCCTTCTTCCAGACGTCCTTGCGGTAGAACATGTACCGGGAGCCGAAGTAGTAGGGCAGGGCGTACTTCTTGCCGTCGACCGAGCCGGCCTCGACGAACGAGTTCAGCAGCTTGCTGCCGCCCAGCTCGTCGTACATGTCCGAGATGTCGAGGAACGCGCCGACGTTGGTGAACGTCGGGCTCTGGGTGTTGCCGAGCTCGGTGACGTCCGGGGTGTTGGCGGCGTCGGGCAGGGCCGTGGTCAGCTTGGTGACGAGGTCGGGCCAGGCCTGCTCCTCGATCTTCAGCGTGGCGCCGGTCTTGGCCTTGAAGGTGTCGGTCAGGTAGGTGCGCAGCTCGTCGGGGGTGTCGCCCCCGGCCAGCCACAGGGTCACCGTCTTGCCGGCGTTGTCGGCCGTGCTCGTGGCCGCCGGTTCTTTCGACCCGCCGTCGTTCGCGCAGGCGGTCAGGGCGAGAGCCGCACTCGTCAGCAGGACGAGGGGAAGGCGCCGATTCATCTCGGGTTCCTTTCGGTGGGTCGAGGGGCGGTGGGCCCCCTGGGTGCACCCGGGTGCGGGGTGGGGTCAGACGACCCCGAGGCGGTCCCACAGGACCAGTGCCGCCGCGCCGCGCAGGACGATGTCCTCCGGGGACGTGGCGAGGCGGACGGTGAGGGGGGTGTCGAGGCTCGGCAGCAGCCGGTCGGCGAGGCTGCGGGCGACGACGGGGACGACCGGCTCGAGGAGCGCGGCGGGGCCGGCGAGCACGACCTCGGAGAGGTCGAGCGCGGCGACGAGGGGCGCGAGGGCGACGGCCAGGCGGTGGCCGCCGACCTCGGCGACGGAGTCGGCGGCGGCGGGGTCGTCGCCGGCGTCGAGGGCGGCGCGCAGCCGCGGCACGGAGAGCCAGGTCTCGAGGCAGCCGGCGCGTCCGCACGAGCAGGTCTCACCGCCGTCGGTGCCGACGGTGACGTGGCCGATCTCGCCCGCGGCGTGGTGGGCGCCGCGCACGAGGCGGCCGCCGCTCACGACGCCGCAGCCGACACCTCGCCCGACCTGGACGAGGACCATGTCCTGGCTCGCCGGCGAGGTGCTCAGCTCGGCCTGGGTGGCGGCGTCGGAGTCGTTGGTCACGAGGACGGGGACGCCGGTGGCCTCGGCGACCAGCTCGCGCAGGGCGACGTCGGTCCAGCCCAGGTTGGGAGCGGTGCGCACCGTGCCGTCGGGGGCGACGAGGCCCGGGGTGCCGATGCCGATGCCGAGCACCGGGTGCTGGGCCGTGGCGAGCACGGAGCGGACGAGCTCGACGACGACGGCGGGGTCGAGACCGCGGCCCTGACCGGCGTCGACGGCGGCGGCGCGCTCCTCGCGGTGCAGCACGGTGCCGGTGACGTCGACGACCGCGGCCTGGAGGCGGGCGGGCACGGAGAGGTCGACGGCGAGGGTCAGCAGGCCGCTGCGGTCGAGGTCGACGAGGGTGGCCGGCTTACCGGGACCGGCCTGCTCGGCGGTGCCGACGTCGCGCACGCGGCCCTCGCCGATCAGCTCGGCGACGAGGTCGGACATCGTCACCTTCGTGACCCCGACCTCGCGCGCCAGCTGGGCCCGGGAGGTGGGTCCGAGCCGCCGGAGTGTCTGCAGCACGAGCGAGAGGTTCTGCCGCCGCCCGTCGGCGGGCAGGACGGCCGTCGAGGTGCTGATACGGCGGGGAGTGGGGCTCACAGTTGGTTAGTAAAGAGTACTAACTAAAGATCGGCAAGAGCCGTGACCGGATCGTGACCTGCCCTTCCGCGGCGCTCAGGGGTGGCCGACGGCGGGCCGCCGCCGGGTGGTCGGAGAGGGTGGTGCGTCTGGTTGGGTGGGTGCATGCCGTCCCTGACCCGCGACGAGGCCGTCGCCCGTGCCGCCCTGTTGACCGTCGACGCGATGGAGGTCGACCTCGACCTCGACCGCGGTCCGGAGGAGTTCGGCAGCCGCACCACCGTGCGGTTCACCGCCCACGTGCCGGGGTCCTCGACGTTCGCCGACCTGCGCCCGGTCACCCTCCACGCGGCCACGCTCAACGGCCGCGCCCTCGACCCCGGCAGGCTCGTCGACGGCCGCCTGCCGCTCGAGGACCTCGTCGACGACAACGTCCTCGAGGTCGAGGCGACGATGGCCTACGGGCACGACGGTCAGGGCCTGCACCGCTCCACCGACCCCGCCGACGACGAGGACTACGTCTACGGCCACCTCTTCCTCGATGCTGCGCCGCGGGTCTTCGCGTGCTTCGACCAGCCCGACCTCAAGACGCCGTACACCGTGCGCGTGTCGGTACCACAGGAGTGGACCGTCGTCGGCAACGGTGCGGCACAGCAGGTCTCGCCGGGTCGCTGGGAGCTCGCCACGACGCAGCCCCTGGCCACGTACTTCGTCACCGTGTGCGCCGGGCCCTGGGCCTCGGTCACCGCCGAGCACGACGGCGTGCCGCTCGGGGTGCACGCCCGCCGCTCGCTCGAGGGGCCGCTGCGCGAGCAGGCGGAGCAGATGCTCGCCACGACCCGCGCCTGCCTCGACCACTACCACCGGATGTTCGGCATCCGGTACCCGTTCGGCGAGTACCACCAGGTGTTCGTGCCCGAGTTCAACGCCGGCGCGATGGAGAACCCCGGTTGCGTGACCTTCCGCGACACCTACGTCTTCCGGGGCGCCGCGACGCCCGACCAGGTGCTCGAGCGCGACAACACCATCGCCCACGAGATGGCGCACATGTGGTTCGGCGACCTCGTGACGATGCGGTGGTGGGACGACCTGTGGCTCAACGAGTCCTTCGCCGAGTACATGGCCTACCGCGCCTCGACCGAAGCACTGGGGTCGGCCGAGGCGTGGGTCGAGTTCGGGGTGGTCCGCAAGCTCTGGGGGTACGCGGCCGAGCGCTCGCCGAGCACCCACCCGGTCGCGGGCTCGCCGGCGCCGGACGCCCTCTCGGCCCTCCAGAACTTCGACGGCATCTCCTACGCCAAGGGTGCCTCGGTGCTGCGCCAGCTCATCGCGCACATCGGCGACGAGGCCTTCCTCGCCGGCGTCCGCGACCACCTCGGCTCGCACGCGTTCGGCAACGGAGAGCTCTCCGAGTTCCTCGACGCGATGGCCCGGGCCGCCGGTCACGACCTCGGAGACTGGGCGCAGGCCTGGCTCCGGACGGCCGGGGCCGACCGGCTGGCCCTCGACCGCGACGGGGTCCTGACCCGCAGCACGCCTGCGGCACACCCGGCGTCGCGTCCGCACACGCTCGACGTCGCCGCCTTCGTCGGTGACGACGAGGTGCTGCGCCGGGAGGTCGTGCTCGACGGCGACCGCGTCGAGGTGCCCGGGGTCGCCGGACTGCCCGCGGACGCCCTCGTCGTCCCGAACGCCGCCGACCTCACCTGGGCCGAGGTGGGCCTCGACGACCGCACCACCGGCGGGCTCGTCGGCGGCCTGTCGGACGTGCCCGACCCGATGGCCCGCACCGTCGTGTGGACCTCGCTGCTCGGCGGGATGCACCGGGCCGAGGTCGACCCCCGGCTCGTGCTCGACGTCGTCGAGGCCGCCTGGCCGCGGGAGGACGACGCCTCGGTGCTCTCCCGGGTCGCGCTCGTCGTCACGAGCTCGGTCGTCCCGCTCTTCCTGCGCCCCGAGGAGCGCGGGGAGGCCCTCGAGCGGCTCGCGGCCGCTGCCGACGTGCTCGCCGACCGCGCGTCGTCGGGGGAGGGCGCCGCCGCCGACGCGCTGGCCCTCGTCGCCGCCCGGGTGTGGGCGCGCTCCGGGTCCGACGTCGGGCGGCTGGGTCGGTGGGCCGCGGGGGAGGACCTGCCCGCGGGGCTCGCCGGCGACGACGACTTCCGCTGGCTCGTGCTGCGCCGGCTCTCCGCCCTCGACGCGCTCGACGACGCCACCCTCACCGCCGCCGAGGAGGCCGACCGCTCGCTCGCCGGGTCGCTGGCGGCCTTGGGGGTGCGGGCCGTGCGACCGACCACTCAGGCGAAGGAGTGGGCCTGGGACCGGCTGCACGACGACCCCGAGCTGTCGAACTACGGCGCCCTCGAGCTGGCCCGCGGTTTCTGGGCGGCGCCCGACCCGGGCCTCCTGCGTCCCTACGTCGCACAGGTGGGCGACCTCCTCGCCCACCTGGGGGTGCGGATGGGTGAGGACGCCCTGTCGCGGGTCGCGGTGGCCCTGCACCCCAAGCCGGTCGTCGAGGCGGCGACCCTCTCGGCGTCCGAGGCGATGATCGGCCGCGACGACCTCTCGCCCGGGGTCCGGCGCGCGCTGCTCGACGAGGACCACGTGCTGCGCGAGGCCCTGGCCAGCCACCGCCGCTTCGCCTGACGGGTGGGCCCGGTGGCGGCGGGGTGACCCGGGTGGTTGCCGCCCCGGGATGCGGGGCGCCCCGTCGCGGGTGATGATCGCGGGGCCCACACCGAAGGGCCCACCGGCCCGTACCAGGAGGACCACCCGTGCCCAGACCCACCCACCTGCGCCGCATGGCCGTGGCGGCGGCGACCACCGTCGCCCTCGCCGGAGCACTCACCACCGGGACCGCCTCGGCCGCCCCCACCGCCGCCGAGCCGCCCTCGACCCCGGTGCCGATCGTCACCCCCGACGGCGAGGTCTTCAGCTACGTCCTCAACGCGAAGCACGCCAACCCCGGCCAGACCAGGCTGGTGACCCGGGCCGTGGAGCGCTCCGGCGGCGTGGTCGTCCAGGCCTGGCCGCAGATCGGCGTCGTCGTCGCGCACTCCGACCGGGCCGCGTTCCGGGCCGACGTCGCGAAGTCCGCCGGCAAGGCGCTCGAGTCGGTCGGTGCCTCGCGCACCGTCCCCGTGTCCGAGGTCGCGCCCGCCGCCGGGGCGTCCGCGCGCAGCACGGCTGCGGCGAAGGACGCCCGGACCGCCCGGAAGGCCGCCGACGTCGAGTCGCGGTGGAGCCAGCCGGTTCCCACCGACCCGCGCGAGGTCGAGCAGTGGGACATGCAGATGATCAAGGCCGACCACGCCCACGACATCACCGACGGGTCGCGCAAGGTGCTCGTCGGTGTGCTCGACAGCGGCATCGACCCCGACCACCCGGACCTCGTCGCCAACATCGACGTCAAGAAGTCGGTCAACTGCACCGACTCCGGCCGCCCGAGCCGGACCGGCTGGGAGCCCACGACGAGCGACCACGGCACCCACGTGGCCGGCACCATCGCGGCCGCCCGCAACGGCGTCGGCATCGTCGGCGTCGCCCCGAACGTGCGCCTCGCGTCGGTCAAGGTCGTCAACGACGACGGCTTCATCTACCCCGAGTACGCCGTCTGCGGCTTCGTCGAGGCGGGCCTGAAGCACATGGACGTCACGAACAACAGCTACTACGTCGACCCGTTCGAGTTCTACTGCGACGACCAGCCCGACCAGCACGCCGCCAAGGAGGCCGTGCGCCGCGCGGTCACCTGGTCGACCAAGCAGGGCGTGGTCCACGCGGCCGCGGCCGGCAACTCGGGCAAGGACCTGTCGGACAAGACCCTGCTGACCGACACCGGCAGCCCCGACGACGGGACCCCGGTCACCCGGACGCTCAACAACACCTGCAGCGACATCCCGACCGAGCTCGACGGCGTCGTGACGGTCTCGTCGGTCGAGCGCTTCCCGACCGACACGCTGGGCAGCCGACTGTCGAGCTTCTCGAACCGCGGTCTGGGCGTCATCGACGTCGCGGCCCCCGGCTCGCGCATCCTCTCGACCGTCGTCGTCGGCAACGGCTACGGCCTGAAGAGCGGTACCTCGATGGCCTCGCCGCACGTGGCCGGTGTGCTCGCGCTCATGAAGTCGGCCCACCCCTCGTGGAAGCCGGCGAAGATGATCGACCGGCTGCGCCGGCAGGCCGACGACAAGGCCTGCTCGGCCGCGACGGCGGGCGTCCCGTGCGTCGGGCCGACGAGCGACAACAGCTACTTCGGTGAGGGGCTGGTCGACGCGCTCGACGCGGTGAGCTGACCTCCGGCGCACCGCCACTCATTGCCCAGAACCCACCTCGGGACGGCCCGGAACGGCCTCCCGGGGTGGGTTCTGGGCAATCAGTCGGTCCTCGGGGTCGGAGGCCGGGTCCGAGCCCGCTAGCCTGTGCGTCCGAGCCCGCGGGGAGGACCCGGGACCACACGGAGGGGACACACCATGAACCGATCCACCCTGCTCACCCGGAGCGCAGTGGCCGCCGTGGCCGCAGTGCTGCCCGTGACGCTCGTGGCCTCGCCGGCCTCTGCGGCCACACAGGCGATCGGCTGCTCGACGACCTACGGCGGGGTCTCGAAGTACCGCCAGGCCACGGTCACCGACGGCGTCGTCCTCGGGCCGACGACGTTCTCCTCGAACGTGACGAACAACGGAAGCAGCCGCTACCTGTTCTCGTCCTCGCTCGACGTCCAGGTGTGGACGAAGAACGGCTAACTACAAGGTCGCCAACGCGGGGTCGACGAGCACCCGTCTCCCCGGCCAGTGGGGCACGGTGCAGTGGCACGACAAGGTCTACGAGAAGCGCGGCTCGGTCTACCACTACGTGACCACGGTCTACTGCAAGACCTACCGCTGACGGCTGCGCGGGACGTCGGTCGCGACGCGGCTCAGAGCGCGCGGACGCGGTTGTTGCGCGCGTTGTGCTCGAGCTCGACGAGACCGAGGGCCTCGAGCAGCGGCGGCAGGTACATCCCGAACCGGCCGCGGTAGCCCTTGCGCTGCCCGTACCAGCCGCCGGCCGGGTTGTCCTGCGCGCGGCCCCAGGCCTCGACCGTGCCGTCGGCCGCGGTCTTCTGCTCGTCGGCGGCGCCGAGCGGCACCCAGTCGCCGGCGTCGCGCAGCATGGCATGCAGGTCGTCGACCGCGCGGGCGAGGTAGGTGAGCCGGGTCGAGCCGACCTGGCAGACGAGCAGCGGCGGGTCGGCCGTGTCGTCGCGGTGCATCCGGTACTCGGAGGTGCCCGGGGCCGTCGTCAGGACCCACGGGTCCTCGGCGGTCCCCTGTCCGGTGGTGGCCATCGCTTCTCCTCGCCTCGGCCGCGCGTCGTCGCGGGCCGGCTCCATGGTCGCGCAGCGAGGGGCCGCGCGGAAGGGTGGAGCGGCCGACCGGTCCCGTCGGGACGGCGTGGCAGCATCGACGCGTGCGCGACGAGCAACGCCTTCCCACCGGAACCCCCGAGTCGCGAGCCTTCGCGCAGCGGGTCGGCGTCGTGATGTCCCTGACCGCCCGTCTCAACGCCCTGCCCCTCGACGACCTCGACGGCCGCCGCGCCCTCCTCGGCGAGATCCTCGCCGGCGCGGTCCCCGACAGCCTCACCGTGCTGCCGCCCTTCTTCTGCGACCACGGGCTGCGGACCACGTTCGGCGAGAAGGTCTTCGTCAACCAGGGCTGCTACCTGCTCGACCTCGGCGGCATCACGATCGGCGACCGGGTGCTCATCGGGCCGCGGGTCACGCTGACGACGGCCGGACACCCGGTCGAGGTCGACGAGCGCTTCGAGGCCATCACGCACGCCCCGATCGTGCTCGAGGACGACGTCTGGGTCGGGGCGGGGGCGACCATCTGCCCGGGCGTCACGGTCGGGCGGGGGTCGGTGGTCGGAGCCGGAGCGGTGGTCGCCAAGGACGTTCCGCCCCTGAGCGTCGTGACCGCGACGAGCGCGGTGGAGCGGCGCCGGCTGCGCGAGCCGACCCGTCGTCCATGACCCCGGCCGGCGGCGGTCGGCAGGGTGTGCCGGGTCAGGGCTCGGTGCGGCCGGCCGCCTGCGCGCGGAAGGAGTCGAGGTCGACCAGCGACCACACCTTCTCGATGCGACGCTCGCGGAACCGGTAGAAGACGTGCTCCGCGAACGACACCGGGACGCCGGTCGGGGCCACGCCGGCGAACTCCCGCTCGGGCGTGCACGCGAACCACAGGCGGCAGGCGAGGACGTCACCCGAGACGACGACGAGCCGGGCGTGGAAGCGCAGGTCGGGGATGCGTCGGGCGTCGTCGGCGATCATCGCCGCGTACTCGGCTCGGGTCATGGGCCGCTCGTTGTACGTGAGCTCGTCGTGGACGAACTGCCCCAGCTCGTCGAAGCGGCGCTCGTCGAGGGCCGTCAGGTAGTCGCGGTAGACCGCCTCCAGACCGGTCATCGTGGCTGGTCTCAACCGGCCCAGAAGCCGCGGCCACCGAACAGGTCGCGGTAGGAGCCGAACGCCGCCTGCCCGGGCGAGCGCCCGTCGAGGTACGAGCCGACGACCGCCGCGCCGAGGTCACCGAGCTCGGGCGCGACGACCCGTCCCCCGGCCCGGCGCGCCATCGAGTCGACGAAGCGGGCGAGCCCGGGGTCCTCGCCGAGCCGGAAGAAGGTGACCTGCGCCCCGAGCCGGGCGGAGGCGTCGAGCTCGCGGACCGCGAGGGCCAGCGTGCGCGGGTGCGGCGGGTAGTCGAAGAACACGTCACCGCCGGCCTCGAGGTGCGAGGTCGGCTCGCCGTCGGTGACGACGAGGAGCACCGGCTGCTCGTTCGGGTGCTTCCGGAAGTGCCGGTTCGCCAGCAGCAGCGCGTGGTGCAGGTTGGTGCCCTTGTCCCACTCGGCGTCGAGCGCGGTGAGGGTCTCGATGTCCATCTCCTGCGCGTACCGCGCGAACGAGACGAGCTGGAGGTGGTCGCCCCGGAACCGGCTCGAGATCAGCTGGTGCAGAGCGAGAGCGGTGCGCTTCATCGGCACCCAGCGGCCGTCCATGGCCATCGAGAACGAGGTGTCGACGAGCAGGGCCACCGCCGCCCGGGTGCGCGCCTCGGTCTCGGTGACCTCGACGTCGCGGATGTCGAGGCGCATCCCACCGCGCGGGTCGCCGCCCTCGGACGCGACGCGCGTGATGGCGTTGGTCATCGTCCGGGTGGTGTCCCAGGGCTCGGTGTCGCCGAACTCCCACGGCCGGGTGGCGCCGCTCTGCTCGCCGGCGGCACCGGCCTGCCGGGTGTCGCGCTGGCCGCCGCGGGTCGAGAGCCGGCCGGCGACGTCGCGCAGCAGCGACTTGCCGAGCTCGCGCATCGCCCGGGGCGACAGGCGCAGCGACCCGTCGGATGCCCGGGTGAGCATCCCGCTGTCGCGCAACGCCTTCTCGAGCGCCGCGAGGGCCCGGGCGTCGACGGCGGCGTCGTCGCCCAGCTGCCTGGTGAGGGCGTCGAGGTCGACGTCGTCCATCCGCGCGCCGGGGTGGGACTGGGCGAGCTGGTCGGCGAGGGCGTCGAGGTCGGCGAGGTCCTGGAGGACGCCGGTGCCGTCACCGAGTCCGAGGCCCTGGTCGCCGCGGAAGTCCTCGGACCCGTCCCAGTTCTCGCCGGGGCGCAGCCCGCGCAGGAGGTCGTCGAGCCGCGAGAGCTGGTCCATGAGTCCCGGTGAGCCGAAGGCCTGCTGGGACAGGGCGGCCAGCTCCGCGCGCTGCTCGGCGCTCATCGACTGCATCATCCGCTGGGCTGCGGCGGCCCGGGCGGCGAGGGAGTCGATGAGCTCGTCGACGTCCTGCGGGCCCTCCGGGAAGAAGTCGCCGTGCTGCTCCATGAACTGCCGGAACTGCTCGGTGGTGTCATCACCGCGGGCGTGGGCGGCGAGCAGGTCGCCGAGGTCGCGCAGCATCTCCTCGACGGCGGCGCGGTCCTCGTCGGTGGCGTTCTCGAGGGCCTGCTTCATGCCGGCGAACCGCTGGTCGAGCAGCTCGCGGCCGAGGAGGTCCTTGATCTGGTCGTACTTCTCGCGACCGTCGGAGGAGCGCCACGCGTAGTCGGAGAGCTCGGTGACGGCGGCGGCGGGCGAGGGCGGCAGGTTCTCCATCCGCATCTCGGCGAAGCGTGCGTCGTCGTCGAGGTCGCGGGCCAGCTGCTTGCGCTCGGCGAGGACGGCCTCGTCGAGGAGCTTGCGCACCTCGTCGAGCGTGCCGCCGAGGGAGTTGCGGCGCAGCAGCTCGTGACGGCGCTCGGCGACGCGGCGGGCCAGCTCGTCGAGGCCGCTCTGGTCGCGGGTGCCCTGCCGCAGCAGCTCGCGCATCGCCCGCTCGGGGGAGTACCCGGCCATCACGTCCTCGCCGATGGCGTCGAGCGCCTCGCGCAGGTCGACCGGCGGGGCGAGCGGGTCGCCGCCGCCGTACCGCGTGAAGCGCGTTCGGCGAGAACCGCGTTCAGCCATAGACGGTCTCCGAGCCGTCGCTGTCCTTCCCGATGCGGCGGGCCAGGTAGAGGCCCTCGAGAGCGAGCTCGACGGCGCTGGCCCGCTTACCGTCGGACCGCGCGTCGAGGCGCCGGGCGATCTCGTCGTAGAGGTCGGACTCACCGAGCACGGGCAGGGCGTCGAGGAAGGTCCGGGCGCTGACCGTCTCGCCGGTGGTGACCATCGCGCCGTCCTCGATGGCCTCGACGAGCAGGGCCATGTCGATGCCGCCGAGGCGGTGCCGGGCGGTCTCGGCCGTGGCGGTGCGCAGCAGGTGCCCGAGGACCTCCCGCTCGCGGCCCTCCTCGCCGGTCTCGAGCTCGACCTTGCCGCGCAGCACGTCGAGCGCGGCCTCGAGGTCGACGACCCGCGCCACCCCCTCCGCCTCGCCCTGGGTCGTGGCCCGGTGCAGCGCGGCGGCGGCCACGGTCTCGGCCGCGGCGATGGCGAAGCGGGCGGAGACGCCGGAGCGCTGGTCGACCGAGCTCGAGCCGCGCAGGCCCCGGGTGAAGCGGGCCACGACCTCGACGAGCGCGTCGGGGACGGTGGCGACGAGCTCGGCCTCCTGGCGGATGACCGCGACCTCGTCGTCGAGCTCGCGCGGGTAGTGGGTGCGGATCTCGGCGCCGAAGCGGTCCTTGAGCGGCGTGATGATGCGGCCGCGGTTCGTGTAGTCCTCGGGGTTGGCGGAGGCCACGACGAGCACGTCGAGGGGTAGGCGCAGGACGTAGCCGCGGATCTGGATGTCGCGCTCCTCCATGACGTTGAGCATCGCGACCTGGATGCGCTCGGCGAGGTCGGGCAGCTCGTTGATGGCGACGACGCCGCGGTGGCTGCGCGGGATGAGCCCGAAGTGGATGGTCTCGGGGTCGCCGAGCCGGCGGCCCTCGGCCACGCGCATGGGGTCGACGTCGCCGATGAGGTCGGCGACGCTGGTGTCGGGGGTGGCGAGCTTCTCGGAGTAGCGCTCGTCGCGGTGGCGCCAGGCGACCGGCAGGGCGTCACCGAGCTCGGCGGCACGGCGCCGGGACTCGACGGTGATCGGGTCGTACGGGTGCTCGCCGAGCTCGCTGCCGTCGATGACGGGCGTCCACTCGTCGAGCAGCCCGACGAGGCTGCGCAGCAGGCGGGTCTTGCCCTGACCGCGCTCGCCGAGCAGGACCACGTCGTGCCCGGCGAGCAGCGCCCGCTCGAGCTGCGGCACGACCGTCTGGCCGAAGCCGTGGAGGCCGGGCCAGGGGTCGGTGCCGGCCGCGAGGGCGGCCAGGAGGTTGTGGCGGATCTCGGCTCGCACGGACCGGGCCTCGTGCCCGGATGCCCGCAGCTCGCCGACGGTGGAGATGGCCGGTGGGGCGCTCATCGCCTCACGCTACGTCAGGATCCGCCGCGGCGGGAGTCGTGCCCCCCGGCGACCGGTGCCGGACTCAGCGGCGGTTCGTGAAGTTCAGCGCGATGTCGAGGTCGGCGCCCTTGAGCAGCTGCTGGACGGCCTGGAGGTCGTCGCGCGACTTGCTCGTGACCCGCACCTCGTCGCCCTGGATCTGGGTCTTGACGCTCTTGGGCCCCTCGTCGCGGATCAGCTTCGTGATCTTCTTCGCGTTCTCCGACGAGATGCCCTCCTTGAGCGGGCAGTCGAGCTTGTACTCCTTGCCCGACAGGCGCGGCCCGGCCTCCGGGACGTCGAGGTGCTTGAGCGAGACGCCGCGCTTGACCAGCCAGGTCTGCACGACGTCGAGGACGGCCTTGCAGCGCTCCTCGCTGTTGGCCTCCATCGCGATGACCTCGCCGGAGAGCTTCACCGAGGCGCCGACGCCCTTGAAGTCGTAGCGGTTCGAGATCTCCTTGGCCGCGGTGTTCACGGCGTTGGCGATCTCCTGCTTGTCGTAGGTGCTGACGATGTCGAAGCTGCTGTCCGCCACGGGTCCTCCAGTCGATTCGGTGGGTCGGGTCCGGCTTGCTATCCTTCCATGCGCACCAGGCAGGTTGCCCGAGCGGCCAATGGGAGCGGACTGTAAATCCGTCGCGAAAGCTTCGAAGGTTCGAATCCTTCACCTGCCACCCGTGCGAAGGGCCCCCCGACCGCAGCCTCGCTGCCCGGGGGCCCTTCCGCTGCCCGGGCCTGCCGGACGCTGACTCCGGCCGCCCGCCGGACGTAGCATCGGGACGTGACGCTCATGGAGCGCGACGAGCAGCTGAGGTCGGCGGCCGGGTACCTCGAGGAGGCCTCGGCCGGACACGGGCGCCTCGCGTACGTCGCGGGTGAGGCGGGCATCGGCAAGACGTCGTACGTCGCGCAGGTGCTCGCCGACGCGCGCGGGTCGGCCCGGGCCGTGGTCGGCAGCTGCGACGGGGCCGCCACCCCGGCACCGCTCGGGCCCCTCGTCGAGATGCTCCCCGCACTGCCGGACCACGTCTGGCCGCCGGGCGCGACGCGTCAGGACGTCTTCGCGCGGCTGGTGGCGGTGTTGCGGGACCCGCCCGGGCGCCGGCCGTACCTCCTCGTCGTCGAGGACGCCCACTGGGCCGACGAGGCGACCCTGAACCTGGTGCGGCACGTCGCCCGCCGCATCCACGACTGCCACGCGCTGGTGCTCGTGACCTACCGGCCCGAGGACTCCGCCGCCAACGGGCTGCGGCTCCTCCTCGGCGAGACCGCTTCGGCCGTCGGCACCCGGCGCATCGACCTTCCCGCCCTGACCCCCTCCGCCGTCGAGGCCTTGGCGGCGCACCACGCCGCCGCCCGTCCCGGGCTGGCGGCGGTCGACGCGGACCGGCTGTACGAGGTGACCGGGGGCAACGCGTTCTTCGTCACCGAGGCGCTCTCCGCCGACACCGACGAGGTGCCCGAGACCGTGCGCGACGCCGTCCTGGCCAGGGTCGCGCGGCTGGCCGCTCCCGCGCGGCGCGCCCTCGAGGTCGTCGCGCTGGCGGGGACCCACCCGCGGGTCGAGCTGGTCGCCGAGCTCCTCGCGGACGGTCTCGACGCGATCGACGAGCCGGTCCGGCGGGGCCTGCTGCGCCAGGTCGACGGCGACGTCACGTTCCGGCACGAGCTGGCCCGCCTCGCCGTGCTCGGCGAGGTCCCGGTGGGTCGCGGCGTCCACCTCCACCGGCGGCTCCTGGCCGCTCTCGAGTCGCGGGGCGCCGACCCCGCGGTCCTGGCCCACCACGCCGACGGCGCGCGCCTCGCCGACGCCGTGCTCCGGCACGCCCCGGTGGCCGCGGTGCGGGCGGGCGAGCTCGGGGCCCATCGGGAGGCCGTGCGGCAGTACCGACGCGCGCTCGAGTACGCCGACCGGCTCGCGGACCCGGCCCGGGCGGAGCTGCACTGGTCGATGGGCTACGAGTGCTACCTCACCGAGCGCATCGAGGAGGCCATCGTCCACACCCGGGAGGCCCTGGACATCTGGGAGGCGTCGGGCGAGACGGTGCGGGTCGGGGACGCCTGGCGGTGCCTGTCCCGGCTCAGCTGGTTCGCGGGTCGTGGCGAGGACGCCGAGCGGCAGGCGGACGTCGCCATCGACCTGCTCGACGGCAGCCCGTCGGTCGAGCTCGCCATGGCGTACAGCAACCGCGCGCAGCTGCGGATGCTGGCGAGCGACCTCGCCGGCACCCGCACCTGGGGGCACACCACGCTCGAGGTCCTCGCGGGGTCCCGGAGGGGCCGCGCCGGGACGAGGTGCGCGTCCACGCCCTGAACAACCTCGGCACGATGGAGGTCACCGCGGGCGACCTCGGCACCGGGCAGGGGCTGCTGCTCGAGAGCCTGGAGGGGGCGCGGACCGCCGGCCTGCACGAGCACGCGGCACGGGCCTACTGCAACCTCGCCTCGGCGGCGGTGGTCCAGCGCCGGCACCCGGAGGCGAGGCGCTACCTCGACGAGGGCATCGAGTACTGCGTCGACCGCGACCTCGACTCGTGGACCGCCTACCTCGAGGGCATCCTCTGCCGGTTCCTGCTCGACCGCGGTGACACCCAGGCGGCCTGCACCCGCGCGGAGGCCCTGCTGCGGCGCGAGGACCTGGCCGCCATCGACGCCATCGAGCCGGTCATCGTGCTGGCCCACGCGCACGCGCGGCGTGGCGACCCCCGCGCTGCCGGCCACCTTGCCCGGGCCCACGCGCTCGCCGCAGGGATGGGGGAGGTGCAGCGCGTGGCCCCCGCCGCGGCCGCGCAGAGCGAGGCGGCCTGGGTCGCCGGGGACCCCGCCGGGTCCGCCGCCGCCGCGGCCGCGGCATGGCCGGCGGCGGTGGGCGCCGACTGCCCCTGGAACCGCGGGTCCGTCGCCACGTGGCTGTCGCCCGAGGTCGAGGTGGAGACGGGCTCGCTGGCGCCGCCGTACGCCGCCGAGCGGGAAGGACGCTGGGCGGAGGCTGCCGCCCTGTGGGACGGGCTCGGGTGTCCCTTCGAGCGGGCCCTGGCCCTGGCCCGCAGCGGTGAGCGGTCGGCCCTGACCGACGCCGTCCGGGGGTTCGACCGGCTCGGCGCCACCGGGGCGGCCGCGCGCGCCCGCGCGATGCTGCGGGCCGGGGGTGGCCCGCGCCCCGGTCGCCGCGCGGCGCTCCCCACGCGCACGGGCTGACGGCGCGCGAGGTCGAGGTGCTCGCCCTCGTCTGCGAGGGGCTGACCGACGCCGGGGTCGCCGAGCGGCTCCAGATCTCCCGGCGGACCGCCGAGCACCACGTCGCCTCGATCCTCGCGAAGGTGGGTGCGGGCTCCCGCCGTGAGCTGGTCGGCGTGGGTAGCCGTGCGCCGCAGGATGGGTAGCCGCCACCGATGAGGTGTGCTGCCCGCGGCGGTTACACCTGAGGGACCACAACCTCAGGGAAGGACCCACCACCATGCCGCTCTTCATGGACGTCCACAGCCTCGGCGACGGAGTGACGCTCACCGACGTGGCGAAGGCCCACGCGGCCGACCTGGCCATCCAGGGTGCCCACGACGTGAGCTACCTGCGCTACTGGGTCGACGAGGACAGAGGGCAGATCTTCTGCCTCGTCCAGGCACCCGACGCCGAGGCCGCCGCCACCGTGCACCGCGAGGCCCACGGTCTGGTCGCCGACGAGATCTACCGGGTGGAGGAGGGCTGACATGGCATCGACCCACGGGCTGGGTCGCCGCGGCCTGGGTCTCGTCCTCGGCTGCGCCCTCCTCGGCACCGGCGGCTGCGCGACCGGCCCGGGACCCGCGGCCGGACCCGCGGCCGAGGGGGTCAGCGGGACCGTCCACGAGCGCTCGCACGCCGACGACAGGCTCGAGCGGAACCACTACCTCGCGACCCGGTCCGGGGGAGCACCCGCGCACGACGGGCACGGTGGGTCGGTCACCCGCACCGCCCGGGCCGGCGCGCAGCTGGCCACCGCGGCCTTCCAGGACGTGCGGGCTGCGGAGGCCGCCGGGTGGAAGAGCAGCCTGACGACGTTGGGGTGCTTCCAGGATCCGGAGCGCGGCGGGATGGGGGTCCACTACGTCAACGACGCCCTGCTCGACGACACCGTCGACATCCGGCGGCCCGAGGCGCTCGTGTACGAGCTCGGCCGCGGCGGGCGGGTGACGGGGCTGGTGGCCCACGAGTACATCGTGCCGCTCGAGGCGTGGCACCGGTCCTCGCCCCCGCGACTGTTCGGGGTGGCCTTCCACCGGCACCCCAGCCTGCCGCTGTACGTGCTGCACGCGTGGCTGTGGAAGGACAACGTCCGCGGCGACCTCGAGGACTGGAACCCCGCCGTGCGCCTCTGCCCCTCGGGCGTCAAGATCTTCGGGCAGGACCAGCCCTCCGACGGCCACCACTCCTGAGGCCGCGTCGCGGCGGCCGACCCCGCGTCGGCCCCCTAGCATCGGTGCGCATGAGCGACTCCACGGCCGTTGCGACCGCGCCCGAGGGCATCCTCGACCCCGGCCAGCGCGGGCAGCGCCGCCGCACCCTGGCCGTCGTCGGGGTGCTGCTCGGGGTCGCGGTGCTGGGCTTCGTCCTGTGGCGCGGCAGCTCGATGGTCTTCTACGTCGTCATGAGCTGGTTCGTCGCGCTCGCGATGGAGCCGGCCGTCGCGCGCCTCACCCGCTGGATGCCGCGCGCGGCCGCCACGGCCACCGTGATGCTGTCGCTGCTGCTCGGCATCGGCGCGTTCCTCTGGCTCTTCGGCAGCCTGCTCGTCGACCAGCTGACCGCCCTCGTCACGGCCGTCCCGGGCATCGCCTCCGACGTGCTCGAGCAGGTCAACCGGGCGACGGGGTCCGAGTACACCTACGACAACCTGCTCGAGCAGGCCGGGATCTCGCCCTCGGACCTCAGCGGCTACGCCCAGAACGTCGCCTTCGGCGTCCTCGGCTTCCTCACCGCGCTGCTCGGGGCGTTCTTCGGCATCTTCGTCGTCGCGTTCTTCGTCTTCTACATCTCGGTCGGGATGCCCCGGCTGCGGCTGTGGCTCGCGGGCCGGATGTCACCGCGCGTCCAGGTGCCGTTCCTCACGGCCTGGGACCTCGCGAAGGTCAAGGTCGGCAACTACATCGCCGCCCGCGTCGTGCTCGCCGCGGTGAACGCCGCCGCGAGCAGCGTCGCGTTCTTCCTCCTCGACCTGCCGTACTGGCTGGCCCTCGCGCTGTGGACGGGACTGGTCGCCCAGTTCATCCCGAACATCGGCACCTACGTCTCGATCGCGCTGCCGGTCCTCGTGGGGCTCACCT
The DNA here is from genome assembly GCF_011383005.1 of Phycicoccus sp. HDW14. Classification (GTDB taxonomy): domain Bacteria; phylum Actinomycetota; class Actinomycetes; order Actinomycetales; family Dermatophilaceae; genus Phycicoccus. The sequence continues at coordinate 138,152 of NZ_CP049935.1, forward strand.
CCGGCGACCCGTGGCTCGGGCTGTGGGTCCTCGTCTACGGCATCGCCTACCAGCAGGTCGAGAACCTCACCATCGAGCCGCGGATCTCGGCCAAGGCCGTCGACGTCCACCCGGCGGTGTCGTTCGGGGCGGCGCTGCTCGGCGCCCAGCTGTTCGGGCTCTCCGGGGCGCTGATGGGCGTGCCGCTCGCCGCGACCATCATGGCGATGCTCGAGATCTACCAGCGCCGCCACGAGGTGAGCGCCGAGACCGAGGAGCGGGTCGCCGCCCTCGTCGCGCCACGGGTCGACCCCGAGGCCGAGGAGCCCGAGCTGCCCGCGCTCGCCGAGGCCCGGGCCGCCCGGCATGAGGCCGACGGCGCCGACGACCGCGAGCGCTGAGGCCGCGCCCCGCCCGGTCACTGCGCATTACTCGCGAGTCACCGGAGTTCGGTGGCAGGCTCGGCGCATGTTCTCGCGGATCGCCGTCGTCAACCGGGGAGAGGCCGCGATGCGGCTGGTCCACGCCGTGCGTGACCTCAATGCCGGACGCGCGCCGGGGGAACCGCGAACGGAGGTCGTCGCCCTGCACACCGAGGGTGAGCGGTCGGCGATGTTCGTCCGCGAGTCCGACGTCGCCTACGACCTCGGCCCCGCGTCCGCCCGCCCGTACCTCGACCTCGAGCGGCTGCGCACCGCCCTGCTCGAGACCCGCGCCGACGCGGTCTGGGTCGGCTGGGGCTTCGTCGCCGAGGACCCCGCCTTCGCCGAGCTGTGCCGCGAGATCGGGGTGGCCTTCATCGGCCCGAGCCCCGAGGCGATGCGCAGGCTGGGCGACAAGATCGGCTCCAAGCTCATCGCCGAGGAGGTCGGGGTGCCGGTGGCCCCGTGGAGCCGGGGCGGCGTCGACACCCTCGAGGAGGCGGTCGCGGCGGCGGGGCGCATCGGCTACCCCCTGATGCTCAAGGCGACGGCCGGCGGCGGCGGGCGCGGGATCCGGATGGTCGCGTCGGACGCCGACCTCGAGGACGCCTACCAGCGCACCCGCGAGGAGGCCGAGCGCGCGTTCGGCTCGGGCGTGGTCTTCCTCGAGAAGCTCGTCACCGGGGCGCGGCACGTCGAGGTCCAGGTCATCGCCGACGGGCAGGGCACCGCCTGGGCCATCGGGGTGCGCGACTGCTCGGTGCAGCGCCGCAACCAGAAGGTCATCGAGGAGTCGGCCTCGCCCGTGCTCGACGCCGACCAGGCGCGTGAGCTCAAGGAGGCCGCCGAGCGGCTGGCCGTCGCCGTCGACTACGCGGGCGCCGGCACGGTCGAGTTCCTGTACCACCCGGGCGACCGGTTCTTCGCGTTCCTCGAGGTCAACACCCGCCTGCAGGTCGAGCACCCGATCACCGAGGTCGTCACCCGCACCGACCTCGTCCGGCTGCAGATCCACGTCGCCGAGGGCGGCCGGCTCGAGGGCGAGCGACCCGCCGAGCTCGGGCACGCCGTCGAGGCCCGGCTCAACGCCGAGGACCCCGACCGCGACTTCGCACCCTCGCCCGGTCGCATCGCCCACCTCGAGCTGCCCGCAGGCCCGGGTATCCGGGTCGACACCGGTGTGGCGGAGGGTGACTCGATCCCCGCCGACTTCGACTCGATGATCGCCAAGGTCATCGCGTTCGGTCGCGACCGGGACGAGGCACTGGCCCGGCTGCGGCGCGCGATGCGCGAGACGACCGTCGTCATCGAGGGCGGCTCGACGAACAAGTCCTTCATCCTCGACCTGCTCGACCAGCCCGAGGTGGTCGACGGCAGCGCCGACACGGGATGGATCGACCGGGTGCGCGGCGAGGGCCGGCTGGTCGCCAGCGAGCACTCCGGCGTGGCGCTGGTCGCCGCCGGCATCGAGGCCTACCTCGACGCCGAGGCCATCGAGCGGGCCCGCCTCCTGGAGACCGCACGGGGCGGCCGCCCGCAGGCGCAGCACGACGTCGGTCGCGCGGTCGACCTCAAGCTGCGCGGAACCGCCTACAAGGTCACTGTCTTCCGCACCGGGCCGTCGCGGTACCGGGTCACCGTCGCCGAGGCGTCGGGTGCGACGCACACGGTCGACGCCGACCTCGAGCGGGTCGGGCCGTACGCCAGCCGCGTGCGGGTGGCCGGACGCGTTCACCGTCTCGTCACGGCCGCCCACGGCCCTGTGCAGCTCGTCGAGGTCGACGGCGTCACGCACCGCGTCAGCCGTGACGAGGGTGGCGTGCTGCGTTCTCCCGCACCGGCCCTCGTTGTCGCCACCCCCGTCGCCGTCGGCGGGGAGGTGGCCGCGGGAGCCCCGGTGCTCGTCCTCGAGTCGATGAAGATGGAGACGGTCCTGCCGGCGCCGTTCGCGGCCCGGGTCAAGGAGCTGCTCGTCGCCACGGGCAGCCAGGTCGAGACCGGCGCCGCGCTGGTGCGCCTCGAACCGCTGGGCGACGCCGCCGAGGTGGCCGCCGAGACCGGTGGGGGCGCCGACCTCGACCTTCCCGACGCCCCGGACGAGTCCGACGCCGCCGAGCGCGCCGCCCGGGCGCGCGCCGACCTGTCGGCGATGCTCCTCGGCTACGACCTCGACCCGGCCCACGAGAGCCGGGCGCTCGAGGGCTACCTCGCGGCCCGTGACGAGCTGGCCGGCAGCGGCGCGCCCGTCGTCGCCGACGAGCTCTCGCTGCTCGAGGTCTTCGCCGACCTCGCCGAGCTCGGGCGCAACCGCCCGGTGGGTCAGGAGGCCCACGTCGAGAACCGGGTGCACAGCCCGCGCGAGCACTTCCGGACCTTCCTGCAGACCCTCGACCCCGAGCGCGGCGCGCTGCCCGCCGACTTCGTCGGACGCCTCGAGCGGGTGCTGCGGCACTACGGCGTCGACTCCCTCGACCGCACCGCCGACCTCGAGGGCGCCGTCTTCCGCGTCTTCCTCTCCCAACAGCGCTCGACCCCCGAGGTGCAGATGGCCACCTCGCTGCTCCAGCGCTGGCTCGCCGAGCCGGCCCCGCAGGGCGAGGCGTCCGCGGCGGCGCACGACCTGCTCGACCGGCTCGTCGTCGCCACCCAGCTGCGCTTCCCGATCGTCGGCGACCTGGCCCGCAGCGTCCGCTTCCGCTGGTTCGACCAGCCCCTCGTCGACGCCGACCGGCGTTCGGTGCTGGGTTCCGTCGGAACGGAGCTGGAGCAGATCGACGCGATGGCCCCGGGTGCCGAGCGCACCGCCCGGGTCGACGCGCTGGCCGCCATCCCCGAGCGCATCGTGCGCTTCCTCGGCGAGCGGCTGCGCACCGGCGTCGCCGCCCGCGAGCCGATGCTCGAGGTCCTCGTCAAGCGCCACTACCGCGGCTACGAGCTGTCCGGGCTCGCCGAGTCGACCGAGGACGGGCGCGCCGTCGCGGTCGCCGACTACGTCCTCGACGAGCGCGCCACCCACCTCGTCAGCACCGTCGGCACGGTCGACGAGCTGTCGGCGGGGTCCGCGCTCGCGGGTCTGCTCGAGCGGCTGGTCGCCGCCCGGGCCGAGGGCCAGGACGCGGTGGTCGACCTCTACGTGCACTGGCCCGACCTGCCGTCCGACCCCGAGGCCGCGTCGGCCGAGCTCGCGACGCGGGTCGCCGCCCTGCCCTTCGCGCACGCCTGCCGCCGGGTGGCCGTCGGCGTCGTCCCCGACGACCAGCGCGAGGTCGGCTACTTCACCTACCGCCCGCAGCCCGACGGCACCGTCGTCGAGGACACCCCGGTCCGCGGCGTGCACCCGATGGTCGGGCGCCGGCTGAACCTCTGGCGGCTGCGCGACTTCGGGCTGACCCGGCTCGAGGCCCCCGAGGACGTCCTGCTGCTCCACGCGGTCGCGCACGACAACCCGCAGGACCAGCGGCTCGTCGCGCTGGCCCAGGTCCGCCAGCTCGTCGTCGTCCGTGACGACGACGGCAAGGTCACCGCGCTGCCGCACGTCGAACGGGCGCTGGCCAACTGCCTCGAGGCGGTGCGGCGGGCCCGCCAGACCCTCGGCGGCGGCGCGCGGCTCGACATGAACCACGTGTGGCTGCACATCTGGCCGCCGGTCGACGGCGACCTCGACCAGCTGACCGCGCTCCAGGGCAAGGTCGCGCCGATGACGGCCGGCGCGGGCATCGAGGAGGTGCGGATCGAGGGCGAGATCGCCGGTGACAACGGCCACACCGTCCCCATCTGCGCGCGCTTCACGTACCAGCCGGGGTCGGGCGTCACCTTCACGGTCGAGCAGCCGCCGACCGAGCGCCTCGCGCCGCTGGACTCGTACGCGGAGAAGGTGGTTCGCGCCCGACGTCGTGGCCTCGTGTACCCGTACGAGCTGGTGTCGATGATCGCCGGCGGTGGCGGTGAGGCCGTCGAGCACGACCTCGACGAGTCCGGGCGGCTCGTCCCCGTCGACCGTCCCTACGGGCAGAACACCTCCGGGATGATCTGCGGCGTCGTCACCACGCCGACGCCCCTCCACCCCGAGGGCGTCACGCGCGTCCTGCTGTGCGGCGACCCGCTGCGCGCCCTCGGCGCGGTCGCGGAGGCCGAGTGCCGGCGGGTCATCGCGGCTCTCGACCTCGCCGAGGAGCGCGGTCTGCCCGTCGAGTGGTTCGCGCTCTCGGCCGGCGCGCGCATCTCGATGGACTCCGGCACGGAGAACATGGACTGGGTCGCCAAGGCGCTCAAGCGGATCATCGAGTTCACCCAGGCGGGGCACGAGATCAACGTCGTCGTGGCCGGCATCAACGTCGGGGCGCAGCCGTACTGGAACGCCGAGGCGACGATGCTCATGCACACGAAGGGCATCCTCGTCATGACGCCCGACTCGGCGATGGTCCTCACCGGCAAGCAGTCGCTCGACTTCTCCGGCGGCGTCTCGGCGGAGGACAACTTCGGCATCGGCGGCTACGACCGCGTGATGGGCCCGAACGGGCAGGCGCAGTACTGGGCCAAGGACCTCGTCGACGCCTACGGGATCCTGTTGTCGCACTACGAGTCCAGCTGGGTGGCGCCGGGGGAGGCCGGCCCGCGCCGGGCACCGACCACCGACCCCGTTGACCGCGACGTGTCGGTGTACCCGCACGTGCTGGAGGGCAGTGACTTCACGAAGGTCGGCGACATCTTCTCGCCGGCGACCAACCCGGACCGCAAGAAGGCCTTCGACATCCGCACCGTGATGCGGGCCGTCGCCGACCAGGACCACGCGACGCTCGAGCGCTGGGCCGGCATGGCCGACGCCGAGACGGCCGTTGTGCTCGACGCGCGCATCGGCGGGATCTCGGTGGCGCTGTTGGGGATCGAGTCGCAGAACGTGGCGCGCCGCGGCTTCCCGCCCACCGACGGTCCGGACACCTACACGGCCGGGACGCTGTTCCCGCGGTCCTCGAAGAAGGCCGCGCGGTTCATCAACGCGGCCTCGGGCAACCGCCCGCTCGTCGTCCTGGCCAACCTCTCCGGCTTCGACGGCTCACCCGAGTCGATGCGCAGCCTCCAGCTCGAGTACGGCGCCGAGATCGGCCGGGCCATCGTCAACTTCGAGGGCCCGATCGTCTTCGTCGTCGTGTCCCGGTACCACGGTGGCGCCTTCGTCGTCTTCTCCAAGGCCCTCAACGACCGGATGACGGTGCTGGCCATCGAGGGGTCCTTCGCCTCGGTCATCGGTGGCGCCCCGGCCGCGGCGGTCGTGTTCGCCCGCGACGTCGACGCCCGGACGGCCGCCGACCCGCGGGTGAGCGACCTCGAGGCGCGGGTGCGCGAGGCATCGGCTGCCGAGCGGCCGGTGCTGGCCACCGAGCTGGCCACGGTGCGCCAGGCCGTGCGCTCGGAGATGCTCGGCAAGGTCGCCTCGGAGTTCGACCGGGTGCACGACATCCACCGCGCGGTCGAGGTCGGGTCGGTCGACGCCGTCATCGCCCCCGAGGAGCTGCGGCCGCGCATCATCGCGGCCCTGGAGGCCGAGCTCGGCTGAGCGTGGCTGACTGCCGGGTTGCTCCAAATGTCGGAGCAAACCGTCTGCGGTACAGCGGAATTGACCCTCGCAAACCATTGTCGGTCGTACGGGTGTTCGGTAGGATGAGGCATGGACAGGGGGACGATCAGCAGCCGCATCGCGGCACTGCGCGAGGAGTGCGCGCAGCTGGGTCGTGAGCTCGCCGAGTCCGGTCGCTCGCTGTCCGCGGAGGAGGCCTTCGAGGTCGCCGGCGAGCTGCAGGGTCTGGCGAACGCGGCGGATGGAGCGGTCGCTGTGGCGGGTGCGTGGGGTGCTCGGGTGGAGACGACGATGCGGTCGGGGTCGTGGAAGCGGGTGCATCCGGTGGGGTTCGTGGATGCGATGGCGCCGACGGAGATGTCGTTGGCGTGTGGGCTGACCGAGGGGGTGGCGGGGCGGAAGGCGGCGTTGGGTGCGGTGCTCGGTGAGCGGTTCCCGATGACTCGTGACCTGCTCCTGTCCGGTGACCTCGCCGCCGTCAACGCCCAGAAGGTCGTCGACGCCTGCGCCGGGCTGGATGTCGAGGCGTGTGCGCGGGTGGATGCCGAGCTCGCGCCGCGGCTGCCGGTGATGGACCCGGCGCGGGTGATGTCGGAGGCCCGTCGAGTGGCCACACGAGTGGCCGCGGACCAGGTCGCCGCGCACGTGGCCTTGCGGAAGCGGGGTCGGTGCGTGGAGGTCCGGCCCGGGGAGGACGGGTTGACCGACTGGTTCGCCTCCCTACCGACGGCGACGTCGGCGGCGATGTGGTCGGCCGTTGAGAAGCTGGCGGGTGAGTACCGGGCGGTCGACGACACGCTGACGGTGCGGGAGTCGTGCGCGGATGCCCTGACCGATCTGGTGCTGCGGAACGTGACCGTGTCCGCGCAGGTCACCCTCGGCGTGCCCGTGGTGACCGACCGTCCGGCACCGGAGGCTGCTGCTGGGGAACGCTTCCGGGTGGAGTGGGACGACGACGAGACGATCATCGACGTGAGCACGGGTGCGGAGGTCCGCTACGGCGACCTCGACCCCGCCTCCCGTGAAGCCCTCTCCTGGGTGACCGAGCCAGAGTTCGACCCCAGTGACCGGGCCGTGGTGCTGGCCGAGGTGTCGCCCGGGTTTGCGGTCTCCGGGACCCACCTGCCGAACCTCGGCTGGGTCGAGGCCGCCACCCTCGCGAATCTCCTCAAGCTCCTCCCGATGGACGTCGCCCGAGCTGTCCTCGACGCCGACACCGGCACCTTGGCCTCAGTCACCAGCACCGCGTACCGCCCACCCAAGGCGATCGCCGACTTCGTGAAGACCCGCGACGGCACCTGCCGGATGTGGGGCTGCACCAGACCTGCGTTGGCGTGCGATCTCGACCACGTGCGCGCGTGGCCCGACGGCGCCACCACCCCGACCTGCCTGGAGTGTCTGCGCCGACGGCATCACCGCTTCAAGCAACAAGCCCGCTGGCGACCCGTCCTCGCCCCCGACGGCACCATCACCTGGCACGGCCCCAACGGCCGGACCCGCAGCACCGAACCCCAGCACCGCCTCGCCGTCTGAGTGCGCGGGCGCCTCACCGATCCATCCGCATCTGCCGAATTGAGGGTGTCTGCCCGAAAGGTGGCAGACGGTCGTCAACCGCGGAGATCGAGAGCCGTCTGCCACCCTTCGCGCGCGATCACGGGAAGGAACCGGACAAACCGGCGTCATGGCACCGGTTTCCCCGGCCGCTGGCTCCGCCGAGTAGTCCAGCGCTCATGCCGCTAGGCGCACGATGGCCCGCGTGTCGGTGCCAGGCTCTTGAAGCCGGCACCGCGCGCGCCTGGCCTCCCTACACTCGGCGGGTGGAAGGCTTTGGGCTCGACTTCCGAGTGAACTGGGTCAGCGTGCTGATCTTCGCTGTCGTAGCCATCGTCACGGCGTACATCGCGCAACGCGCCTCAGGCGGTTGGTCACGACCGTGGATGGGACTGAAACCGCTGTGGTGGTTCGGACTCATCTTTCTAGTGCCCTGGATCGGGCTGCCGATCCTGGGAGTCCAGCTCTTTCGGCACCGCCGCAGGACCGTCGTACCGGACGGCCAAGCATCTTCTGAGTAGGGCGTCTGGCTGACCGAGCACAACGTCTGGACGTCCGCTCATGCCGCGGATCGCGGGCGTCGCGATCATGCCGATGAGCGGCCGATGGGTTGGCGTCAGTCGTGAGAGGGGCCGGTCTGCTCCGACCAGCAGGCGACGGCGCGGTGAGTTCCGGTGGATCACGTGAACGAAGGTGGGCGGCCCGTGCCACTTCTAGAGTGACTGGGTGGACACGAGCGCAATGGGGGCCAAGGACGTCGAGCGGATGCGTGAGGCCGTCCAGCGGTTCATCCGCGCCTTCGACACCTGGCTTACGACGCAACGCGTGCAATCCGATCCGCGGCGGTCGGGGCGCCGGCCGACCGTGGTGACGAATGAGGTCAGCCCTGCCGAGGAGGTGGTGAGGCTGGCCGAGGATGTCCGGCGATGGGCTGCCGAGGCGGCAGACGCCGTAGCTCTGGTCGGGGAGTACATGACGCCGCAGCACGACCCTGGTTTCAACGCCGTCCGCGAGTGGGAGTCGATGCATCAACGAGGAACGCTGATCGAGCCGATGGACGTGGAGGCAGTGCTCCACGGCACAGATGAGCGGCTCAAGCTCGTCGATGCGAGGGTCCGATCGGGGAGGATGCTCTTCCCGGTCGAGGACCCTTCAGTCCTTCACCCGCTCGTGTGGAACTCTCGCGTCGCGGCTAGGTGGCTGCTCTCCGAGTACCAGCGGGTTCCCGAGGAGGCCGCCGGGGAGCTCCACTATCAATGGGCCAGAAGGTTCGGATTCCCGAAGTACCCCGACGGGGAGGGGTTCTGGGGGTCGCTCTTGTCCGACGCACCCAGTCATGCTGGACAGCCCCGGCTACGTGTCTAGGGCGACCCAGAGCACAGCGGCCCCGAAGCCCAGGCTCTGCTGCGAAACGAGCTCATGGAAGAACACCGGCGAGCCGTGGACCTGAGAGCAGGATTGCTGACGGCGTCGGTTGCTGAGACAGCGGCCCTTGTCGCGAAGTGGTCCTCGCTGGCGCACCAACTACAGAGGTGCCGGGTCGAGACCTGAGGGCGCCACAACGTCCCCTTCGTGGCGTGAGTCAGGGGATCGGCTGTCCTCCTCCTTCTCCTCCTCCTCTGCCCGCTCATACCGCGTTGGGTGAAGAGATATGCGTCGTCCGTGACTCGTGGGCGCCGCACGGTTCGGTGCCATGACAACGGCTACCGAGATCCACGGGGACACATCACTGCCGCACGGGTTCGGCCACCCGCACGCCTCTGAGGAAGCTCGGGCGATCGCCCAGGCGGGCATGATCCTGCGAGTCCAGGTTGGGTCCGGCATCCATGGCACGTCCATCAGCGGGCAGGACGACCGCGACGAGATGGGAATCTGCCTCGAACCCGCTCGCTTCGTGACCTGACTGGCCCGCGTCCCACGGGGCATCGACGCCGGCAACGCCGAGGTCGAGTTCGAGCAGTACCAGCGGCACACGGTCTGGGACAGGCCAGGGGGCCTGGCGAACCGCTCCGGTGCGGCGGACCTCGACGTGGTCATCTACTCGGCACGCAAGTGGTGCCGGCTGGCGCTCGCCGGCAACCCCACGGTTCTGCTCGCGCTGTTCGTCCCGGACGAGGAAGTCGTCTACCGCAACCGGTTCGGCGCCGAGCTGGTCGACAACGCTCACCGTTTCGTCTCCAAGCTCGCAGCCGGACGCTTCCTGGGCTACCTGCAGTCGCAGCGCGACGCGATGACCGGCGCCGTCGGAGCCCACACCAACCGCCCCGAGCTCGTCGCCGTGCACGGCTACGACACGAAGTTCGCAATGCACGCGCTGCGGCTCGGCGTCCAGGGCGTCGACCTCCTCACCACGGGCCGGATCGGGCATGCGTCGACGGTTGGCTGCACCGCTCACACCTGGCCTACTGGTCCGACTGACGCGACCTCCTCACCACCGCCGATGCCGCTGGGGGTGAAGGAGCCGCGGGCCACATCGGGCGCCGACCCGCAGCTTCCGGCGACTCGACCGACACCGAGCGGTCACCGTCGCGCACGCGGTCAGGACCGTCGGTCCCTGCCCTGGGGCACGACGTCCACGCCGAGCATCGAGGCCAGCGACCGCAGCTCGCGCTCGACGCCGGCGACGGCGGCCTTCGGCGGGTCCTCGTCCCAGTGCACGGCGTGCACCCGCAGCACGCCCGCCGCGAGGTCGGTCTGGGCATCGACCTTGCCGAGCAGCCGGTCGCCGTGCAGCACCGGCAGCGCGAAGTAGCCCCAACGCCGTTGCGCGGCAGGCTTGTACATCTCGAGCTGGTAGTCGAACTCGAAGAGCTCGGCCATCCGCTTGCGGTCGAGGACCAGTCGGTCGAGGGGCGAGAGCAGCGCCGTGCGCCCCGAGAACGGCTCGTCGAGGGCCGCGGGGTCGACCCGCCACCGCCCTCGCACGCCCTCGACGACCGCCTCGACACCCGCGTCGCCGACGTGGTTCGGCTCGCCCGGCGGGAAGGTGACCCGGGCCCGCGCGATGCCGAGGGCCGCGAGGCGCCGGCGGTCGCGCTCGGCCTCGGCCTCCTCGTACGGCACGGTCGGCCCGTCGGGGTACACCCGCGACGCGAGGTCCCAGTTGCGCTCCCGGTTCTCGCGCGACGACACGGCCACCTCGCCGCGCTGCTCCATCATGTCGAGCATCCGCTGCACGTTCTTGCTGTTGGTCCACCCCGACGAGCGCCACGGCACGACGCAGGTGTCCGGGAGGTCGCGCGCCGGCATCGGCCCCTCGGACCGCAGGCGGACGAGGATGTCCTCGCGGCAGGCCCGGTTGTCCTCGACCCAGGCCTCGAGCTCGCGCCGCCAGCTGCTGAGCGGCTCGACACCCGGCCACGCCGCCATCTCCGCGCGGAAGAGCGCGACGTCCTCCGCCGGCCGGAGGTACCCGAGGAGCTCGACGAGGGCCCGGGACTCGAGGAGGTCATCGAGGGCAGCGGGGGAGTACGCGGACCCGAGCCGGCTCCAGAGCACCAGGTCGGCGTTGACGGCGACGTGGGCGGTGAGGTCCATCTGCACCAGCCCGAGGTGGCGCACGACCTCGAGCACGTCGGTCGGCCGCTCCTTCGCGAGCAGCTGGGCGCGCACCGCGACCCTCCGGGCGTCACGACGGGAGAGCTCGATGGGCATGTCGCGACCGTAACCGGAGATGCGGACGGGCCGCGTCCGCATGGCAGGGTGGAGGCGTGACCACGGTCGGCCTGCTGCTCGCCGCCGGCGCCGGGCGCCGCATGGGCGGACCCAAGGCGCTCGTGCGTCCCGACCCCGCCGGGCCCACGCTCCTCGAGACCGCCCTGGGCCGGCTGTCCGCCGCCGGCCTCGAGCGGGTCGTCGTCGTGCTCGGGGCCGCCGCCGTAGAGACCCTGCCCCTCGCCCTCTCGCTGCACGCCGAGGCCGTCGTCGCCGACGACTGGGAGGAGGGGATGGGCGCCTCGCTGCGGGCCGGGCTGGCGCACCTCGACACCGACCCGGAGGCCACGGTCGACGCCGCGCTCGTCACCCTCGTCGACCTGCTCGACGTGCGGGCCGACGTCCACCGCCGGGTCATCGCGGCCGGGGGTGACGGCCCGGACGCCCTCGCCCGTGCCACCTACGACGGCGTCGCCGGGCACCCGGTGCTCCTCGGCCGCCACCACTGGGCCGAGGTCGTGCGCACCGCGCACGGCGACCGCGGCGCCCGCGACCACCTCGCCGCCCACCCGCCCCGGCTCGTCGAGTGCGGCGACCTCGCGAGCGGCCGCGACGCCGACACCCCCGAGGCCCTGCACCGGGAGGCGCCGTGACCCCCGCCCGCCGCCGGCCCCGCTCCGTCTACGACCACGGCACCGACCCCGACCCTCGCTTCTCGCTGGCCAACGAGCGCACCTTCCTGGCGTGGACCCGCACGGCTCTCGCCCTCCTGGCCGGCGCCGCCGCCCTCGACGCCCTCGACCTCCCGCTGCCCGGCACCCTCCAGTCGGTGCTCGGTGCGCTGCTGGCCGCCGCCGGCACCGTCGTGGCCGCCACGGCGTGGTGGAACTGGGCGCGCGTCGAACGGGCGATGCGCGAAGGCACTCCGCTGCCCGGCAACCCGGCCATGGTCGTCGTCCTCGTGGCCGTGGGGCTGGCCGGGCTCGCCCTGGCCGTGTCGAGCATCGTCCGGGCCGTCACGTGAGAGAGCCGGTCGCCCGCGACCCCGGGATGCAGCAGGAGCGCACGACCCTGGCGTGGCGCCGCACCGGGCTGGCCCTGCTCGTCGGTGCGCTCGGCGTCGGACGGCTGACCCTCGACACGGTCGGCCCGGCCGTCGTCCTGCCGACCGTTCTGCTCGCTGCCCTCGCGGCCTACGTCGTCGCGGAAACCCTGCGGCACAGCCGGGTCGGGGAGACGCATGCCGACGAGCCCGGGTACTCCGTGATGCGCGACGGGCGCCTGGTCGCGGCCGTCTCGCTCGTGGTCGTGGCCCTCGGCGCTGGGGTGCTCGTCGTGTCCGTCGCCGCGATCGTGTGACCGTCGTCCTTCCGTGAGGGGCCGTCGTGGGTGATGCTGTCGCCATGGACCCCCGGACGACGTTCGCCTCGGCCACCGACCTCGCGAGTGCACTGGGGGGCACCGGCTACCTCGCCGACGACGCACTCTCCACCGTCACGTGGCTCTCCCTGCGGCTGGGCCGCCCTCTGCTCATGGAGGGCGAGCCGGGCACCGGGAAGACCGCCCTGGCCGAGGCGCTCGCCGAGACGATGGACCTCCCGCTCATCCGGCTCCAGTGCTACGAGGGCATCGACGCCAGCCAGGCCCTGTACGACTGGGACTTCCCCCGGCAGATCCTCCACGTGCGTGCGCTCGAGGCCGTCGAGGGCGGGGCACAGGACGTCCGAGAGCTCGAGGAGGACCTCTTCGACGAGCGCTTCCTGCTCTCCCGGCCGGTCCTGCGGGCGCTGCGGGAGGCGCCGGCCGTCCTGCTCGTCGACGAGGTCGACCGGGCGGACGACGAGTTCGAGGCCTTCCTCCTCGAGGTGCTCTCGACGTGGCAGGTGACCATCCCCGAGCTCGGCCCGATCGTGGCCGCCACCCCGCCGGTCGTCATCCTCACGTCGAACCGCACCCGCGAGCTCCACGACGCCCTGAAGCGCCGCTGCCTCTACCACTGGCTGGAGCACCCCGGCATCGAGCGCGAGCTGGCCATCGTCCGCACGCGGGCTCCAGAGGTGCCGGAAGCCCTTGCGGCACAGGTTGTCCGGGCCGTCCACGCCATCCGTGGTGATCGCGAGATGCTCAAGCCCCCCGGTGTCGCCGAGACGCTCGACTGGGCCCGCGCGCTCCACGAGCTCGGTACCCGCACCCTCGACACCGAGACGGCCGCGGCCACGCTCGGCGTCGCGGTCAAGTACCGCGAGGACGCCGAGCGCGTGAAGAAGGCCCTCGACGAGATGCTCACGCCGTGAGCCGGCGGGCCCGGCGATGAGCATCGCCCAGCACCGCATCGACGTGCGCGAGCACGTGCGGTCGCCCGAGGAGGTGCTCGTCGGCTTCGCGCGGACCCTGCGGGCGGCCGGGGTCAACGTCACCGCCGACCGCGAGCGCACGTACCTCGAGGCAGTCGCCGCCGTCGGCCTCGACGACCCGGGCGGGGTCTACCACGCGGGCCGGGCGACCCTCTGCTCCTCGCCGGCCGACCTCGAGCGCCACGACACGGTCTTCGCGGAGTGGTTCGGCGGCACCCGCGCCGGGTCCAGGCAGCGCGACGCGCTCCCCGTGATGACGCCGCGCGCGTCGCTCACCGGTGAGGAGCCGCCCGGCAGCGGTGGGGTGGAGGACCCCGACGCCGTCCACGCCCGGGCCAGCGCGACCGAGGTCCTGCGCCAGCGGGACGTCGCGACCCTCAGCCGCCGGGAACGCGAGGAGCTGGCCCGCCTCTACGGGGCCCTGCGCCCTCGGGCCCCGCGGCGCCGCGCCCACCGTCGCGAAGCCGCCCGCCGCGGCCGCGTCGACGCCCACCGCACCCTGCGCGCGATGCTCCGCCGGATGGGGGAGCCCGGCGAGGTCGCGTGGCGCCGCCGGAGCACCCGGGCCCGCCGGGTGGTCCTCCTCGTCGACGTCTCGGGGTCGATGAGCGCCTACGCCGACGCCCTGATCCGGCTGTGCCACACCTACTGCGTCGCCGGCGTGCCGACCGAGGTCTTCACCCTCGGCACGCGGCTCACCCACATCACGCGGCCTCTCCACCAGCGCGACGTCGACCGGGCGATCGTCGCGGCCGGCCACGCGATCCCCGACTGGTCCGGTGGCACCCGACTTGCCGAGGGGCTCAAGGTCTTCCTCGACCGCTGGGGACGGCGGGGCATGGCCCGTGGCGCCGTCGTCGTCATCTTCAGCGACGGCTGGGAGCGGGACGCGCCCGAGGCCCTCGGCGAGCAGGTGCGCCGCCTCTCGGCCGTCGCCCACCGGGTGGTCTGGGTCAACCCGCACCGGGGCAGGGCGGGCTACGAACCCGTGCAGGGAGGCATCATGGCCGTGCTGCCACACGTCGACGACTTCGTCGCCGGCCACTCGATGGCGGCCTTCGAGCAACTCGTGGAGGTGGTCGCGCGTGCGTGACGTCCTGGACCAGCTGATGGGGTGGTGGCGTGCCGGCGAGACCGTCGGCGTCGGCACCGTCGTGGCCACGTTCCGTTCCGCCCCGCGCCCCGCCGGCGCCTCGATGCTCGTCGGGCCCGGCGGTGAGGCCGTCGGGTCGGTGTCCGGGGGGTGCGTCGAGGGCGCGGTGTACGAGCTCTCGGAGTCGGTCGTCGGCGACGGCACCCCCGTGCTGCAGCGCTACGGCGTCTCCGACGACGACGCCTTCGCGGTGGGCCTGACCTGTGGCGGCATCCTCGACGTCTTCGTCGAGCCGGTGTCGCAGACGACCTTCCCCGAGCTGGGCGCCGTGGCCGACGACGTCGAGGCCGGTCGCCCGGTCGCCGTCGCGACGGTCATCGAGCACCCCGACCCGGCCTGGCTCGGCCGGCGCCTGGTCGTCCGCCCCGAGGGGGCCGAGGGGGCCGACGGGGCCCCGACGGGCTCGCTCGGGTCGCCCCGGGCCGACGCCGCCGTCACCGACGACGCGCGCGGCCTGCTGGCCGCCGGGCGCACCGAGACGCTCGGGTACGGCCCCGACGGCGAGCGGCGTGGCGAGGGGATGCGGGTCTTCGTCTCCGCGTTCGCCCCCCGGCCGCGGATGCTCGTCTTCGGCGCGATCGACTTCGCCGCGGCCGTGGCCCACGTCGGCACCTTCCTCGGCTACCGCGTCACCGTCTGCGACGCGCGGCCGGTGTTCGCGACGAACACCCGGTTCCCCGCCGCCGACGAGGTGGTCGTCGAGTGGCCGCACAAGTACCTCGCGGCCGAGGTGGAGGCGGGCCGCACCGACGGACGCACCGTCGTCTGCGTCCTCACGCACGACCCCAAGTTCGACGTGCCCGTCCTCGAGGTCGCGCTGCGGATGCCCGAGGTCGCCTACGTCGGCGCGATGGGCAGCCGGCGCACGCACGACGACCGGCTGGAGCGGCTGCGCGAGGCCGGGGTCACCGACGCCGAGCTGGCCCGCTTCTCCAGCCCCATCGGGCTCGACCTCGGTGCCCGCACCCCCGAGGAGACGGCGGTCTCCATCGCCGCGGAGATCGTCGCGCTGCAGTGGGGCGGCGGCGGTGAGCGGCTCCAGCACCGCGACGGGCCCATCCACCACCACGCCGAGGCCGCACTCGCCGACGCAGATGCGGAGGATTCGCGCGTCTGAGTCCGCACCTGCGCTTTCCTGTGAGCCGGCTGCTGGAAACCGCACGCGCACAACCGGATTCGACGACCGGTCGCGACCTTTCCTGCGGGGAAACCGCCAAGGGCCTGTCCGGTCGGGTGGTTCCGTCGAAGCCCTTGCCGACCGACGATGCGTGAAGCAAGATCACGGACACGACACGGATCCCTTCGCGAAGGAGTCACAGATGACTCGGATCACCGTCACCGTCGACGGCGTCTCCTGTACAGATGAGGTCGAGCCCCGGATGCTCCTCGTCCACTACCTCCGCGAGGTGGTCGGCAAGGTCGGCACCGTGGTGGGGTGCGACACGAGCAACTGCGGAGCCTGCACCGTCCACCTCGACGGGCGGAGCGTGAAGTCCTGCAACGTCCTCGCCGTCCAGGCCGACGGCCACGAGGTGACGACCATCGAGGGCCTCGCCACGAACGGCGAGCTGCACCCGATGCAGGCCGCCTTCCACGAGAACCACGCCCTCCAGTGCGGCTACTGCACGCCGGGGATGATCATGCAGGCCGTCGACCTGCTCAAGGAGAACCCGAACCCCTCCGAGGAGGAGATCCGGGTCGGCCTCGAGGGCAACCTCTGCCGGTGCACCGGCTACCACAACATCGTCAAGGCGGTGGCCGCCGTCGCGGCCTCGTCGTCCAGCGAGAGGAGCAGTGTCTGATGACCGCCGTCGACGACCGCCCCACCACCGAGGTCGGCAGGGACCGCCGCCGCAAGGAGGACCAGCGGCTCATCACCGGCCGCACCCGCTGGACCGACAACATCCAGCTCCCCGGCATGCTGCACCTCGCGATGGTGCGCAGCCCCTTCGCCCACGCGAAGATCCTCTCCATCGGCACGGACGAGGCCAAGGCCTCCACCGGTGTCGTCGCCGTGTACACCGGCGCCGACCTCGCCGACAGCCAGGGCGTCAACATCAACGCCTGGCCGATCACCCCGGACCAGGTCACCCCGACCCACCTCCCGGTCCCCGCCGACCGCGTCGCGCACAGCGGCGAGATCGTCGCCGTCGTCGTGGCGCGCACCGCGGCCCAGGCCCGCGACGCCGCCGAGCTCGTCGACGTCGACTACGAGGAGCTGCCGGCCGTCCTCGACATGAAGGAGGCCCTCAAGGACGAGGTCCTCGCCCACCCGGACTCCGGCACGAACAAGTCGGCCTTCTGGAAGCTCGACTCGAAGGAGCAGGGCAGCGGCGGCGACGTCGACGAGGCGATCGCCAAGGCCCGCCAGGACGGCATCGTCATCGAGCGCGAGTACCGCCAGCAGCGGCTCGTCCCCGCCTTCATGGAGCCGCGCTCCACGGTCGTCGACCCCACGGGCGAGCAGATCAGCATCTGGTCGGCCACCCAGGTCCCGCACATCCTGCGCTTCGCCATCGCCGCGACGATGGGCATCCCCGAGTCCAAGGTCCGGGTCATCGCCCCCGACGTGGGCGGCGGCTTCGGCGGCAAGCTGCAGACCACGCCCGAGGAGTTCGCGACCATCGCCGTGGCCCGCAAGCTCGGCAAGCCGTGCAAGTACACCGAGACCCGCAGCGAGACCATGGTCTCGGCGCACCACGGCCGCGACCAGTGGCAGAAGCTGACGCTGTCGGCCGAGAAGGACGGCACCGTCACCGGCCTCAAGGTCGAGCTGCTCGCCGACCTCGGCGCCTACGTCGCGATCGTCGGTGGTGGCGTGCCGGTCCTCGGCGCGTGGATGTTCAACTCCATCTACAAGTTCCCCGCCTACCAGTTCAACTGCCAGACGATCCTCACCAACAAGACGTGGGTCGACGCCTACCGCGGCGCGGGCCGGCCCGAGGCCACCTACGCCATCGAGCGGATCATGGACGAGCTCGCCGCCGAGGTCGGGGTCGACCCGATCGCGATCCGCGAGAAGAACTGGATCACGCACGACGAGTTCCCGTTCACCACCGTGGCCGGGATGACCTACGACTCCGGCAACTACGAGGCCGCGACCGAGAAGGCCCTCGAGCTCTTCGGCTACGAGGAGCTGCGCGCCGAGCAGAAGCAGCGGCGCGAGTCCGGCGACCCCGTCCAGCTCGGCCTCGGCGTCTCGACCTTCACCGAGATGTGCGGCCTGGCCCCCTCCCGCGTCCTCGGCTCGCTGAGCTACGGCGCCGGCGGCTGGGAGAGCGCCAGCATCCGGATGCTCGCCACCGGCACGGTCGAGGTCGTCTCGGGGGCCACCCCGCACGGCCAGGGCCACGAGACGGCCTGGAGCCAGATCGTCGCCGACCGCCTCGGCATCCCGTTCGAGAACATCGAGGTCCTCCACGGCGACACCCAGACCGCGCCCAAGGGCCTGGACACCTACGGCTCGCGCTCGCTCGTCGTCGGCGGCGAGGCGATCGTGCGGGCCGCCGACAAGGTCATCGAGAAGGCCAAGCCGATCGCGGCCCACCTCCTCGAGGCCAGCGTCGACGACCTCGAGTTCAGCGCCGGCCAGTTCACCGTCAAGGGCACCGACAAGGGCATCGGGCTCACCGACATCGCGCTCGCGACGTTCGCGGCCCACAACCTGCCCGACGGCGTCGAGCCGAGCATCGACGCGGACGCCACCTACGACCCGGTGAACTTCTCGTTCCCGCACGGCACCCACCTGTGCGCGATGGAGGTCGACACCGAGACCGGCGCCACGTCGATGCGCAAGTACGTCTGCGTCGACGACATCGGGACGATCATCAACCCGCTCATCGTCGAGGGCCAGGTGCACGGCGGCCTCGTCCAGGGCATCGCCCAGGCGCTCTGGGAGGGTGCGGAGTACGACGAGCAGGGCACGCTGGTGTCGGGCTCGTTCGTCGACTACACCCTGCCGACGGCGGCGGACACGATCAACTTCGTCAGCGAGCACACGGTCTCGCCGTCGACGACGAACACGTTGGGCACCAAGGGAGTCGGTGAGGCGGGCACCATCGCCTCGACCCCCGCGGTCGTCAACGCCATCGTCGACGCGGTGCGCCACCTCGGCATCGACGACATCCAGATGCCGTGCACGCCCGAGCGGGTGTGGAAGGCGATCCAGAGCGCCGGCTCGCACCAGGCGGCGGCCCCCGTCGCCGACGCGCAGCCGCACTTCGGTGACGACGCGCCCAACCAGGACCCGGCAGCCGGCTCGACGGACGGAGCAGCACAGTGATCCCCGCATCCTTCGACTACCTGGCGCCGACGAGCGTCGAGGAGGCCCTCTCGGTGCTCGCCGAGGCCGGTGACGACGCCAAGGTCCTCGCCGGTGGCCAGTCGCTCCTGCCCATCCTCCGGATGCGGCTCAACGCCCCGGAGAAGGTCGTCGACCTCGGCCGGATCGAGGCGCTGCGCGGCGTGCGCGACGGCGGCGACCACCTCGCCATCGGCGCGATGACGCCCTACAGCGACGTCGTCGCCAACGACCTGGTGCGCGAGCACGCCGGGCTCCTCGCCCGGGCGGTCGAGACCGTCGCCGACCCGCAGATCCGCCACCGCGGCACCCTCGGCGGCGCGTTGGTGCACGCCGACCCCGCCGGTGACGTCGGTGCGCCCGTCCTCGCCCTCGACGCGACGATGGTCGTCGTCGGGCCGGGCGGCGAGCGCACCGTCCCCGCCACCGAGTTCTTCCACGACCTCTTCGAGACCGCGGTCGGCGACGGCGAGCTGCTCACCGAGATCCGCATCCCGAAGCACACCGGGTGGGGCTCGGCGTACGAGAAGTTCGTGCGGGTCTCGCACCAGTGGTCGATCGTGGCCGTCGCCGCGACCGTCCGGGTCGAGGGCGGCTCGATCGCCGAGGCCCGGGTCGGGCTGACCAACATGGGCAACACGCCGCTGCGGGCCACCGCCGTCGAGCAGGCGCTCGTCGGGTCCTCGGCCTCCGGGCTCGCCGACGCGTGCGCCGCGGCCGCCGAGGGCACCAACCCGCCGAGCGACCTCAACGGCGACGCCGACTACCGCCGGCACCTCGCGACCGTCCTCACGCGGCGCGCGGTGCAGAAGGCCATGGAGGGCTGATCCCCGTATGCAGCTGACGCACGACTTCACCGTCCCCGCCGACGTCGACACGACCTGGCGCACCTTCATGGACCTCGAGCGGGTCGGGGGGTGCTTCCCGGGGGCCACGGTCACGGAGGTGTCCGAGGACGGCTTCGCGGGGACGGTGAAGGTCAAGCTCGGTCCGATCGCCCTGCAGTACAACGGCACCGGCCACTTCCTCGAACGTGACGACACGTCGCACCACGCCGTCATCGAGGCCAAGGGCAAGGACAAGCGGGGCAACGGCACGGCCGGGGCCACCGTGACCATCCAGCTGTCGCCCGACGGCACGGGCACCAAGGTCGACGTCACCACCGACCTCGCGGTCACCGGCAAGCCGGCCCAGTTCGGCCGCGGGGTGATGCAGGACGTCTCCGACAAGCTGCTGCACCAGTTCATCGCCTGCATCGAGGGCGAGCTCGGGCAGGCCGGCGAGGCGGCTGCGGCCCCCGCGGAGGCCGAGGGTGCCGCGCCGGTGGCGGAGGCGGTCACCGAGCCGGCGACCACCGAGCCCGCCCCGGAGGTGGCTGCGGCGCCGGCCGCCACGGCCGCGCCGATCGCCTCGGCGCCCACGCCGTCGACGACGCCCCGACCTCCTGCTCGGCCCGACTCCTCGGGTGACGACGACGCGCTCGACCTCGGTGCCACGGTGCTGCCGGTCCTCATCCGCACCTACGCCCCGTACGTCGTCGTCGGCGTCGTGGGCCTGGTCGTCGGGTGGCTCATCGGTCGCGGCTGACCGGCCGGGAGACGTCCCACACCGCGTCGGAACAAGTACCCCTGGGGGTATAGCATCGACGCATGCGGAGAGTCGTCATCGTCGGAGGGGTGGCCGGCGGCATGTCCGCCGCGACCCGGTTGCGCCGCCTCGACGAGGAGGCGTCCATCGTCGTCCTCGAGCGCAGCGGCCACGTGTCGTTCGCGAACTGCGGGTTGCCGTACCACCTCGGCGGGGTGATCGAGGAGCGGTCGGCGCTGCTGCTCCAGACCCCCGAGTCGCTCGACGTCCGCTTCGCCCTCGACGTCCGGGTGCGCCACGAGGTCGTCGGCATCGACCGGGCCGGGCGCACCGTGGCCGTCCGCGACCTCGCCCGCGGCACCGAGCTCGAGCTGCCCTACGACGTCCTCGTCCTCGCGCCCGGTGCCCGGCCGGTGGTGCCTCCGGTCCCGGGGATCGAGGTGGCCCGCACGCTGCGCGACGTCGAGGACCTCGACGCGCTCGTGGCCTCGGCGCGCGGCGCCGGGTCGGCGCTGGTCGTCGGGGGAGGGTTCGTCGGCGTCGAGGTCGCCGAGAACCTCGTGCACCGCGGGCTGGCCGTCACCCTCGTCGAGGCCGCGAGCCAGGTGATGACCCCGCTCGACCCCGAGATGGTCGCGCCCGTCCACGAGGTCCTGCGCGGCGCGGGCATCGACCTCGTGCTCGGGGAGTCGGTCACGCGCATCGACCCCGCAGGGGCGGGCCGGACGCACCTCGTCCACCTCTCCGGCGGGCGCACGGTGCCGGCCGGCCTCGTCGTCGCCGCCATCGGGGTGCGCCCCGAGACGACGCTGGCGGAGCGGGCCGGCCTCGAGCTCGGTCCGCGCGGCGGCATCCTCGTCGACGAGCGGCTGCGCACCTCCGACCCCGCGGTCTTCGCCGTCGGCGACGCGGTCGAGAAGCGCGACGGGCTCGACGCCTCCGCCGTCCTCGTGCCCCTGGCCAACACCGCCAACCGGCAGGGTCGGGTCGTCGCCGACGTCATCGTGGGGCGCCCCGGGCTCGACCGCCCGGTGCTCGGCACGGCCGTCGTCGGGGTGTTCGGGCTCGCGGCGGCCACCGTGGGGTGGAGCGAGAAGCGGCTGCGGGCGTCCGGTCGTCCGCACCGGGTCCTCCACACCCACCCGGGGTCGCACGCGGGCTACTACCCGGGCGCCGAGACGATGGCCCTCAAGCTGCTCGTCGACCCCGCGACCGACGCGATCCTCGGCGCGCAGGCCGTCGGGCGGGACGGGGTCGACAAGCGCATCGACGTCGTCGCCACCGCGATGACCGGCGGGCTGACGGCCGGTGACCTCGCCGACCTCGAGCTGGCCTATGCGCCGCAGTTCGGCTCGGCCAAGGACCCGGTGAACATGCTCGGGTGGGTCGACCGGGCCGTGGCCGACGGTGACGTCGCGACCCTCCAGTGGCACGAGCTCGACGACGCGCTCGCGGCCGGGGCCCACCTCGTCGACGTCCGCAGTGCCGAGGAGCACGCGGCCCGGCCGCTGCCCGGGGCCGTCAACGTCCCGCTCGAGCACCTTCGCACCCGGCGCGGTGAGCTGCCGGCCGGACCCCTGGTCGTCCACTGCGAGGTCGGGTTGCGCGGCTACCTCGCTGCGCGGGTGCTCGCGCAGCACGGGCGCGAGGTCCGCAACCTCGACGGCGGGTACCGCACCTGGTCCGCCGGCACCGCCGTGGCCCGGGAGGTGGCGCCGGTCAGCGTGCCGGCGTGACCCGCACGGGCCGACGGCCGTGGTGGCGCGCGGCCGAGGTGGTGGAGGTGCCCCGGGGTTCGGGCGCCGGGGTGGGCAGGGCGCGCAGGTCGGCGTCGAGCCGGCGGGCGTCGGCGTCGTGGTCGACGGCCCGGAGCCAGTGCGCGACGCGGCCGCCGTTGTCGAGGGACGCGCGCCGGTGGGTGCGCTCCAGGAGGTAGAGCACCGGGGCGACGAGCGCGCCGGCGGCAGCGAGGGAGGTGACGGTGTCGAGGATCTCTGTCGTGGTCATGGCACTAGATTGACGCTCATCGGCATCCTGCCACGAGTGGCAGATCTGTCTCTGGTCGCCAAGTTCCTGCCATACTGGGTGGCATGGCCCTGCGCACCGTCGCCGTGATCCTCCAGGAACCCGTCGCACTCTTCGAGTACGGCGTCCTCGCCGAGGTCTTCGGCATCGACCGCACCGACGAGGGCGTGCCCGCCTTCGACTACCGGGTGTGCTCGGAGGAGGACCGTCCGCTCGAGGCCCGCAACGGGACGACGGTGGGTGCGCCCCACCGGCTCGACGCCGCCGCCGACGCCGACCTCGTCGCGGTCCCGGCCTCGCCCGCCGCCTGGGACTCCAGCCCGGCCGTCCTCGACGTCATCCGCGCGGCGCACGAGCGCGGCGCCTGGATCATGTCGGTGTGCTCGGGCGTCTTCAGCCTCGGCGCCGCGGGCATCCTCGACGGACGCACCTGCACGACCCACTGGCGGCACGCCGAGGAGCTCGCGGCGATGTACCCGGAGGTGCACGTCGACCCCGACGTCCTCTACGTCCGCGACGGCAACGTCATCTCGAGCGCCGGCACCGCGGCCGGCATCGACGCCGCCCTCCACCTCGTGCGCCTCGAGCTGGGCGCCGGTGTCGCGGCGACGATCTCGCGCCGGATGGTCGTGCCCCCGCACCGCGACGGCGGGCAGCGGCAGTACGTCGAGCGGCCGGTGCCGACCTGCGAGGCCGAGAGCCTCGGGCCGGTGCTCCAGTGGATGGTCGAGCACCTCGACGAGACCTTCACCGTCGACGACCTCGCCCGCCGCGCGACGATGTCGTCGCGCACCTTCGCCCGGCGGTTCGTCGCCGAGACCGGCACGACGCCGCACCAGTGGGTCACCGACCAGCGCGTGCTGCGCGCCCGCCACCTCCTCGAGGCCACCGACCTGTCCGTCGAGGAGGTCGCGCGCGACGCCGGCTTCGGCTCCGCCGCGCTGCTGCGCCACCACTTCGCCAAGTGCACGGGCATCAGCCCCACGACGTTCCGCACGCAGCACCGCGTCACCGCCTGACCTTCGGCGCGACCTTCACACGATCTCCACACGGAGCCCCCGCGGGCTCCAGCCGGGCGGTCCTACGCTCGCAGCATGACCGAGGGGATGACCGCCGGCGCGCAGAGCGTGCTCGTCGTCGAGGACGAGCCGACCATCAACCGGGCCGTCACCGACCGCCTCCGCGCCGAGGGCTTCACCGTGCACCAGGCCTTCGACGGCCCGTCCGCCGTCGCCGCCTTCGAGGAGCACGACCCCGACGCGGTGCTCCTCGACGTGATGCTCCCCGGCTTCGACGGGCTCGAGGTGTGCCGGCGCATCCAGGCCGTGCGGCCCGTCCCGGTCCTCATGCTCACCGCCCGCGACGAGGAGACCGACGTGCTCGTCGGCCTCGGCGTCGGCGCCGACGACTACGTCACCAAGCCCTTCTCGATGCGCGAGGTCGTCGCCCGGCTGCGCGCCCTGCTCCGCCGGGTCGAGCGCGCCGCGGAGCTGGCCCGCACCACCACCCGGATGGACCTCGCCGGCCTCGTCGTCGACGCCGCGGGGCGCCGGGTGAGCATCGACGGCGCCGACGTGCACCTCACGCCGCTGGAGTTCGACCTGCTGTGTGCGCTCGCGGCCGTCCCCGGCACCGTCCGTTCCCGCGAGGACCTGATGCGCGAGGTGTGGGGCTGGGGCGACGCCGCCGGCACCCGCACCCTCGACAGCCACGTCAAGGCGCTGCGGGCCAAGATCGGGGCCGAGCGGGTGCGCACCGTGCACGGCGTCGGCTACGCGCTCGAGGTCGGCCGGTGAACCCCGACCGCCCGCTCGACGGCGTCACGTCGATCAAGCTCAAGCTCGGCCTGCTCGTCGGCGCCTCGGTCGTCGCGACCGTGCTCGTCGCCGCGATCGGCGACGGGGCCGGCGTGCCGTGGTGGGCGTCGCTCCCGGTCACGGCCGGAGCGGCCGTCGGCGTCACCCAGTGGCTGGCCCGCGGGATGACCTCGCCCCTGCGGGCGATGACCGAGGCCGCGCGGCGGATGGCGGTCGGCGACTACGGGCAGCGCGTCACCGCGACCTCCTCCGACGAGGTCGGCCAGCTGGCCCGCACCTTCAACGCGATGGCCGCCGACCTCGCCGGGGCCGACCTCGAGCGCCGGCGCCTCATCGCCACCGTGTCCCACGAGCTGCGCACCCCGCTCACCGCCCAGCGCGCGCTGCTGGAGAACCTCGCCGACGGCGTCACCCGCCCCGACCCGGACACCCTGCGCGCGGCCCTCGCCCAGGCCGAGCGGCTGAGCGCCCTCGTCGGCGACCTGCTCGACCTCTCCCGCATCGACGCCGGCGTGGCGCCCCTCGGCCTGGCCCCGGTGCGCGTCGGCGACCTGCTCGCGGCCGCCGTCGAGGAGGCCGGCGTCTCCGGTCGCCCGGTGCGGCTGCGGCACCGGGTCGAGCCCGCCGACCTCACCGTCACCGCCGACCCGGCCCGGCTCGCCCAGCTCGTGGCCAACCTCGCCGACAACGCCGTCCGGCACAGCCCGCCCTACGGGGAGGTGCGCCTCCACGCGCGCCGCGAGGGGGAGGACCGGTGGGTGCTCGAGGTCGGCGACGACGGCCCCGGCATCTCCGCCGCGGACGCCGAGCGGGTCTTCGAGCGCTTCGGCACCGGGTCGGACCAGGCCGGCGGCACCGGTCTGGGGCTGGCCATCGTCCGCTGGGTCTGCGAGCTGCACGGAGGCCGGGTCGAGGTCGTGCCCGCGACCCGCGGTGCCCTCCTGCGGGTGACCCTCCCCGTCTCGCCGAGCACCGAGCGCCCGACGCACCTACGCGAACAGCGCACTCCCACACCGCGCGTGACGACAACGGCCGTGACGACCGAGAGCACGAGCACGACCCCGTCCGCACCTGCGACCCAGGAGACCCCGATGAGCACCGCCGTCCCTCCCGCCTCCGCCGCACCCGCCGCTCCTCCCGTCCCGCCGACGGCCGGCCCCGTGGGCCCCTACGGCGGCGGCGGCCCCGGCCCGGTCGAGACCGCCCTGTCGCGGGTGTGGCCGGAGCCGGACCGCCGTCCGCGCGTCGGGGTCGTCGGTGCCGCGGCCGGCATCGGCCTGCTCGCCGCCCTCACCTGGCCCTACCGCGGCATCGGGCTGTCCACCTCGCTCGTCATGGTCGCCACGGGAGCCCTCATGTGGGTCGTCGCCCGCCACCGGCGCGACCCGTGGACCATCGGCGGCGGCGTGCTGGCCCTGCTCCTCGCGCTCGTGGCGACCCTGCGCGACGCGGGGGAGTCGTGACCCTCTCGGTGCTCGCCGGGGTGGCCGTCGCGGCCGCGGCCCTGACCCGCGCCCACGGCTTCCTCGCCATCGTCGCCAGCTGGGCGGCCTGGCCGCTCTCGGCGCTGCGCGGCCTGCCGCTGCTCGGGCGGACGATCTCCGCGACCAGCCGGGTGTCGGTGCTCTGGCCCGTGGTGCGCACGGTGGCCTTCTCGCTCCTCGTCCTCGTCGTCTTCGGCGGGCTGTTCGCCACGGGTGACGCGGTGTTCGGCTCGTGGGCCTCGGCCCTCGTGCCCGACCTCGGCTGGGACACGATCGTCCTGCGCGGCTTCCTCTTCGTCCTGGTCACCGGTGTGGCGCTGACGGGGGCCTACCTCGCCCTCAACCCGCCGAACGCCGACCGGGTCGTCCTGCCCGAGGGCGGCGCACCCGGCCGGTCTGGGAGTGGGCGGTGCCCGTCGGCGTCGTCGTCCTGCTCTTCGGCGGCTTCCTCGTCGCACAGGCCTCCGCGCTGTGGGGTGGCGACGCCTACCTGCGACGCACCACCGGCCTCACGCACGCCGAGTACGTGCACCAGGGCTTCGGCCAGCTGACCGTGGCGACGGCCTTCACCGTCCTCGTCATGTCCCTGACCCTGCGCGTCACCTCGCGCGAGAGCGCCCGCGACCGGCTCGTCGTGCGCCTCCTGCTCGGCGCGCTCGGCGTGTTCACGCTCGCGGTCGTCGCCTCCGCGCTGTACCGGATGTCGCTCTACCAGGACGCATTCGGCTACACGGTGTTGCGCGTGTTCGTCGACGGCTTCGAGCTGTGGCTGGGGCTGGTCGTCCTCATGCTCCTCGGCGGCGTGCTGGGCCTGTCCTGGCGCTGGGTGCCCCGGGCCGTCCTCGTGTCGGGGGCGCTCTTCACCCTCGGGTTCGCCGCGATGAACCCCGACGCGTGGGTCGCCGGGCAGAACATCGACCGCTACGAGGCGACCGGCAAGGTCGACACCCTCTACCTCTCGACCCTCTCCGCGGACGCCACGCCGGTCCTCGCCGAGCGGCTGCCGAAGGAGATGGCGGCCTGCGTCCTCGCCCGGCCCTCCTCGAGCGGTGCGGGCAGCCTCGGGCTCGACGACGACGGCCTCTCGTGGAACCTCGGCCGCGCGCGGGCGGCGGACGCCCTCGTCGGGGTCGGGACGGTGCCGGCCGGGTGCGAGGGCTACCTCACCGACACGTACGAGCGCTGACGGGGTGCCGGCCCCTGGTGGCATGCTCGGCGGCATGGACGACCGCACGGTGCTCGTGCTCAACGGGCCGAACCTCAACCTCCTCGGCGAGCGAGAGCCGGAGGTCTACGGCCACGACACGCTCGCCGACGTCGAGGCCCTCTGCGTCGCCGAGGCCACGCGGCACGGCCTGGTCGTCGACTTCCGGCAGAGCAACCACGAGGGCACGCTCGTCGACTGGGTGCAGGAGGGGCGCGCCGGGTCGGCGGGCATCGTCCTCAACGCCGCCGGCTACACGCACACCTCGGTCGCCCTGCGCGACGCCCTGTCGGCCTGCCGGGTGCCGCGCGTCGAGGTGCACATCAGCGACATCCACGCGCGCGAGGAGTTCCGGCACTTCTCGTACCTCACCGACGTCTGCGACCACCACGTCATCGGTCACGGGGTCGCGGGGTACGCCGAGGCCATCGCCTGGCTCGCCGGGCGGCGGGCCTGACCCGAGCGGTCGTCGACGCGTCGCAGGTCACCTCCCGACCGGGCGGCTGGTGACTTCTCAGTAGGTACTAGGACGTCCTAGTATCTCGGGAACACCCCGAGCGAAGGACCCACCCATGGCAGCGCAGCCGAGCGACCAGGGGCTCCACGTCCCGACCCACCCCGTCCGGATCGTCACCGCCTCCGCCCTCTTCGACGGCCACGACGCCTCGATCAACATCATGCGGCGGATCATGCAGGGCCAGGGGGCCGAGGTCGTGCACCTCGGGCACAACCGCTCGGTGCGCGAGGTCGTCGACGCCGTCATCGACGAGGACGCCCAGGGCGTCGCCGTCAGCTCCTACCAGGGCGGGCACGTCGAGTACTTCGAGTACCTCGTCGAGCTGCTCCGCGAGGCCGGCGCACCCCACGTGCAGGTCGTCGGGGGCGGCGGCGGGGTCATCGTCCCGGCCGAGATCGCGCGGCTGCGGGAGGCCGGCGTGACGATCTTCAGCCCCGAGGACGGACAGCGCCTCGGCCTGCCGGGGATGGTCAACCAGGTCGTCGCCGCGTGCGACACCGACCTCTGGGAGGTCGCGCCGACCACCGTCGAGGCCGTGCTCAGCGGCGAGCGCGGTGCCGTCGCGCGGGCCGTCACGGCGGCCGAGACCGGTCACCTCTCCGACGCGATGCGCTCCGAGCTCGAGCGCGCGGCGGCCGGACGCACCGTCCCGGTCCTCGGCATCACCGGCACCGGCGGCTCGGGCAAGTCCAGCCTCACCGACGAGCTCGTCCGCCGCCTGCGCGTCGACCAGCAGGACAAGCTGCGCATCGCCTGCGTCGCGGTCGACCCCACCCGCCGGCGCGGGGGAGGGGCCCTGCTCGGCGACCGCATCCGGATGAACAGCCTCGACGGCGACCGCGTGTACTTCCGCTCGCTGGCCACCCGCGGCGGACGCGAGGTGCCCGAGGCCCTCGGCGACGTCATCACCATCCTCAAGGCGGCCGGCTACGACCTCGTCGTCGTCGAGACCCCGGGCATCGGCCAGGGCGACGCCGCCATCACCTCCTACGCCGACGTCAACCTCTACGTCATGACGCCCGAGTTCGGCGCCGCGAGCCAGCTCGAGAAGATCGACATGCTCGACCTCGCCGACGTCGTGGCCGTCAACAAGTTCGAGCGCCGCGGGGCGATGGACGCCCTGCGCGACGTCGGCCGCCAGATGGTGCGCAACCGCGAGGCGTTCGGCAAGCGCCCCGAGGACATGCCGGTCTTCGGCACCTCGGCCGCGACGTTCAACGACGACGGCGTCACCGCTCTCTACCAGGAGCTGCGCGCGCAGCTGGCGGGCGCCGGGCTGTCCGTCGCCGAGGGCACGCTGCCCGCGGTCGACGTCCGGCACTCGACGATGCTGCGGCAGGTCGTCCCGCCGCAGCGGGTGCGCTACCTCTCCGAGATCGCCGAGACCGTCCGCGGCTACCACGCCGAGACCGAGCGCTGGGCCGATGCCGCCCGACGGGTCCAGCGGCTCGGTGACGCCCGTGAGGCGCTCGCGACGGCCGGCAAGGACACCGCCGACCTCGACGCCCTGCTCGAGGAGGCGCGTGACGCGCTGCCCGCGGCCGTCCGCCGCCAGCTCGAGCAGTGGCCCTCGGTCGTCGAGGCGTATTCGGGTGACGAGCAGGTGGTCACGGTGCGCGACAGGGAGATCCACACCAAGCTCGTCCGGGAGTCGCTCTCCGGCAACCAGATCCGCCGTGTGTCCCTGCCGCGGTACAGCGACGACGGCGATCTCGTGTCGTTCCTCCGCCGCGAGAACCTCCCCGGCGTGTTCCCCTTCGCCGCAGGCGTCTTCCCCTTCAAGCGCGACGGCGAGGACCCGGCGCGGATGTTCGCCGGCGAGGGCGACCCGTTCCGCACCAACCGCCGCTTCAAGCTCCTCTCCGAGGGCCAGCCGGCCACCCGCCTGTCGACCGCCTTCGACTCCGTGACGCTCTACGGCCGCGACCCCGACCGTCGCCCCGACATCTTCGGCAAGGTCGGCACGTCCGGCGTCTCGGTCGCGACCCTCGAGGACATGAAGGCGCTCTACGACGGGTTCGACCTCACGTCGCCCACGACCAGCGTCTCGATGACGATCAACGGCCCGGCGCCCACCATCCTCGCGTTCTTCCTCAACACCGCGATGGACCGCGAGATCGAGAAGTGGGTGCAGGAGAACGGCCGTGAGCCCGACGACGCAGAGCGTGACGCCGCCCGGGCCCGCGCCCTGGCCACGGTGCGCGGCACGGTGCAGGCCGACATCCTCAAGGAGGACCAGGGCCAGAACACGTGCCTGTTCTCCACCGAGTTCAGCCTGCGGATGATGGCCGACATCCAGGAGTGGTTCATCGAGCAGAAGGTGCGCAACTTCTACTCGGTCTCGATCAGCGGGTACCACATCGCCGAGGCCGGGGCGAACCCCATCAGCCAGCTCGCGTTCACCCTCGCCAACGGGTTCACCTACGTCGAGGCCTACCTCGCCCGCGGCATGGACATCGACGACTTCGCGCCGAACCTGTCCTTCTTCTTCAGCAACGGCATGGACCCCGAGTACACGGTCATCGGCCGCGTCGCCCGGCGCATCTGGGCGGTCGCGATGCGCGAGAAGTACGGCGCCAACGAGCGCAGCCAGAAGCTGAAGTACCACGTGCAGACGTCGGGTCGCTCCCTCCACGCCCAGGAGATGGACTTCAACGACATCCGCACCACGCTCCAGGCGCTGACCGCCATCTACGACAACGCGAACAGCCTGCACACCAACGCCTACGACGAGGCCGTCACGACCCCGTCCGAGGAGTCGGTGCGCCGGGCGCTGGCCATCCAGCTGATCATCAACCGCGAGTGGGGCCTGGCGATGAACGAGAACCCGCTCCAGGGCTCGTTCGTCGTCGACGAGCTGACCGACCTCGTCGAGGCCGCCGTGCTCGCCGAGTTCGACCGCATCTCCGAGCGCGGGGGAGTCCTCGGCGCGATGGAGACCGGCTACCAGCGTGGCCGCATCCAGGACGAGTCGATGCTCTACGAGCACCGCAAGCACGACGGCTCGCTGCCCATCGTCGGGGTCAACACCTTCGTGCGCCCCGACGCCGAGGTCTCGCCGAAGGAGGTCGTGCTGGCGCGCGCCACCGAGGTCGAGAAGGAGGGGCAGCTGGCCCGGGTCGAGGCGTTCCGCGAGGGGCACCGCGACGAGGCCGAGCTGGCGCTGGCCCGACTCAAGGAGGCGGCCACCCACGGCGAGAACGTCTTCGCCGTGCTCGTCGACGCCGCGCGGGTGTGCTCGCTCCAGCAGGTGACCGAGGCATTCTTCGAGGTGGGCGGGCAGTACCGCCGCAACGTCTGAGGCGCGCTCGGCCGGCGTGGGTCAGGCGCCGAGGTGGTGGCGCACGACCCGCCGGCGGAGGGTCGGCGAGGCGTGCACCTCGTACCCGGCGTCGAGGAAGACCTGGAGCAGGCCGACCGACGCCTCGTCCCAGATGACCGTCTTCCCCGGCGGCGGCTCGGTGGGGTAGCCCTCGAGCACCCGGGCATTCACCTGCCGGCCGTACTCGACGGTGGCCGCGGCCAGCTCGTACATCAGGCCCTGGCGCCGGAAGCCCTTGCGCACGACGAAGCAGGTGACCGACCAGATGCCCTCGGCGTCGGGGTCCATCCGCATCCACGGCTGCTTCCGGGCCCAGATGCGGGGGTACTCCTCCCGCGGCTCGACGGCGACCCAGCCGGCGGGCTCGCCGTCGACGTACCCGACGAGGCCGGAGGTGGGCCCGTCGGTGCCGCAGCCGGTCTGCGCGACGAGTGCGGCCTCGCGCTCGTCCTGCGTGGTGTCGCGCCAGATCCACCCCGGCGCCTTGAGCGCCTGGCAGCGGCACTTCCGGGCGCCGCCGGCCTCGAAGAGGGCCTCGACGTGCTCGGGGGCGGCCTCGTTGGCCGGGCGCCACGTGAACTCGGGCATGGCGCGACCCTAGCCCCGGGCACCGACGGCCGGGGGCGAGCGGGAAACCGAGGTGCCGGGCGTCGGTGCGGCGACGTAGGTTTCCCCCGATGGGGACGACGACCGTGACGCCACCCACCTCGCCCGCCGTCGCGCCGGCCGGGGTGCGTCCCGTCGCGCCCGGGCGCCGGCTCGACCTGCGCCGGCTGCGCGGCTGGCCCACCGGGTGGGCCCTCGTCGCCTCGGCCACCGGCGCCGTCGGGCGCACCCTCGGCACCGTGGTCGCGGGCCTGCTCGCCGCGAACCCGTCCACCCGGCTCGTCGGCCTGCTCGCCCTCTGCGTCGTCGGCGCGGCCGTCCTCGACACCGCCGGGCGCACCGTGTGGGCCGCGGTCGTCGACCGCGCCGAGGGCCGGCTGCGCGACGACCTCGTCGACGCCGCGCTCGGCCAGCCCCTGCACGCCCTCGGCGAGCAGGCGGTCGGGGAGGTCCTCGACCGCGTCGACGCCGACACCCACGACGTCGGCGCGATGCTGCGCCGGCAGGTCTGGGACGCCCTGCGCACCGTCTTCGCCGCCGTGCCGATGTGGGTCGTCGCCGGGCTCACGTGGTGGCCGGCCTGGGCCCTCTTCCCGGTCGCGGCCGCCGGCTCCTTCCTCCTCGTGCGGCGCCTGCTGCCCACCATCGCCGAGCGCAAGGTCGTCGAGGAGATGGCCTGGACCGACCACGCGGCCGCCCTCGAGGAGGGCGTGACGGCTCGCGACGACCTGCGCACCAGCCTCGGGCAGTCGCACGTCGTCGCCCGGCTCAGCGGGCTGTCCGCCCTCGTCCACGAGCGCTTCCGGCAGGTCATCGACCTCCAGGTCCGGGTCACCCGGCGCACCGGCCTGCTCCTCTACGGGATGCTCGCCGGCACGCTCGTCGCCGGGGTGGCGATGGTGGCCGGCGGCGGCCTGTCGGTCGCCCGCCTCGTCACGCTCTTCCTCGTCACGAGCACCTTCGTCGGCCAGGTCGACCAGATGGCCCGGCACCTGCCCGAGCTGCAGGCCGGCCTCGGGCCGTCACCCGGCTGCGGCAGCTGCTCGGCGCCGAGCCCGAGCCGGACGGCGGGCTTCCCGTGCCGGCCGGCCGGCTCGACCTCGAGTTCCGCGACCTCGACTTCGCCTACCCCGAGGGCGGGTTCGCGCTGCGGCACGTCGACCTCCGGGTGCCCGGCGGCCAGACCTGCGCCCTCGTCGGCCGCACCGGGTCCGGCAAGTCGACCCTGGCCTCGCTCGTCTCGCGGGCCGTCGAGCCGGCGCCGGGCACGGTGCTCCTCGGCGGCGTCGACGTGCTCGACCTCGACCTCCAGCAGCTGCGCGCCGCCGTCGGGGTCGTCACCCAGCGCACCGAGATCCTCGCCGGCACGCTCGCCGAGAACATCACCCTCTTCGCCGCGCTCCCGCGGGCCCGGGTCGAGGCCGCCGTCGCCCAGCTCGGCCTCGACGACTGGGTCGGCGCCCTGCCCGAGGGCCTTGACACGCTGCTCGGCCCCGGTGGCACCGCGCTGTCCGCCGGCGAGGAGCAGCTCGTCGCCTTCGCCCGCCTGCTCGTGCGCGACGTCGCCGTCGTCGTCCTCGACGAGGCGACGGCCCGGATGGACCCGCTCACCGAGGCGCTCGTCGTCCGGGCCGCCGACCGCCTGCTCACCGGACGCACCGGCATCCTCGTGGCGCACCGGCTCTCGACCACCCAGCGGGCCGGCCACGTGGCCGTGCTCGACCACGGGCGGGTCGTCCAGCAGGGGTCGCGCGCCGAGCTGGCGCACGCCGACGGTCCGTTCCGCACCCTCCTGCTGGCCAGCGGCGACGACCTCACCGCCGCCGCCGACGGTCCCTCGTCGTCCGGTGACGCGTCGGCTGCCGCCGTGGGCGCCGCGGTCGCCGGTGCGCGCCGGGCCGGTCCGCCGCCCGAGCTCGCCGACCCGGGGGAGGGCCCCTCGCTCGCGCGCGGCATCCTCTCCGCCCTGCTCGTCCGCCCGCGCTGGGGCGTCTGGCCGGCACTGCTGTTCCTCGTCTCGGCCCTCGGCGGGGCGTTCGGCGCGGCCACCGGGTTCGTCTGGGGACGGGTCGTCGAGCACCTGCGCTCCGGCGCCGGCGGCGACACCGAGACGGTCGTGCTCACGGCCCTGACCGCCGTCTCGGTGCTCTTCGCGCCCCTCGTCCTCGTCGCCGCGATGCGCCGCTACCCCCGCTGGTGGATCGAGGTGATGCTCCGGGTCCGGATGTCCGTGCTGCTCGGCCAGACCCGCCAGCACCGCCTCGAGCGCACGCCGGCCGGCGAGGTCGTCGCCCGCTCGATGGACGCCGACCGGTATGCGCTCTACGCCGACCGCTGGGTCGACTTCCTCAACGGGCTGGCGATCGTCGCCGTCACGGCGGCCCTCGGCGGCAGCCTGCTCGCCGGCGGGGTGCTGCTCGCCGTGCTGCTCGGGGCGGCGCTGGCCTCGGCCGTCGGGCGGCCCATCGCGGGGCGCTCGGCAGCGGAGTCCTCACGGGCCCGGGCGCGCTTCGGGCGGGCGGTCGTCTCCGTCCTCGAGTCCGCGCGCACCGTCAAGCTGGCGGCCGCCACGCCGGCGGCCCACGCCCAC
Organism: Phycicoccus sp. HDW14; assembly: GCF_011383005.1. GTDB lineage: Bacteria > Actinomycetota > Actinomycetes > Actinomycetales > Dermatophilaceae > Phycicoccus. Next base: position 172,292 of record NZ_CP049935.1, read on the forward strand.
CTGCGCCGGGTCGACGCCGGCCGGGTGCGGGCCGCGGTCTTCGAGCACCGGGTGCAGGCCGTCCTCGACGGCGTGCCCATCGTCATGGTGCAGGCCGGGGTGGTCGCGGCCTGGGCCACCTACGTCGTCGGCGGCTGGGGCCTGGCCACCGCCATCCTCGTCGCGGGGGCGGTCAACGGCTTCGACTGGTTCGGCCGGGTCGCCGGGGCCGTGGTCACCGAGGCGCCCGGCACCCGCTCGTGGCAGCGGGCCACGAGCCGGCTCGCGGGCGGCGTCGACCTCGTGCGCCTGCCGGCGGGCATCGACCTCGTCGAGGGCACGGCGCCCACGGCCGAGGTGCCGAGCCGGGTGCCGCTCGAGGAGCTGCGACTCACCGGAGTCGGCGCGGTCCACGACGACGGCACGCGCGGCGTCGAGGGGGTCGACCTCACGGTGCCCGCCGGCGAGCTCGTGCTGCTGCTCGGGCAGGTGGGCTCCGGCAAGTCCAGCCTCCTCGGGGCGCTCGCCGGGCTGCTCGAGCACACCGGCTCGATCACCTGGAACGGCGTCGAGGTCGAGGACGCCGAGGTCTTCCTGCGCCCCGGGCAGGTCTCGCACGTGGCCCAGGTCCCCCGGGTGCTCTCGGGCACCTTCGCCGACAACGTGGTGCTCGGGCACGGGCGCACCCTCGGCCCCGCGATCGCCGACGCCCGCCTCGACGAGGACGTCCGCGAGGCCGGGGGCCACGACGCGCTCGTCGGCCACCGCGGGGTCCGGCTCTCGGGCGGGCAGGTGCAGCGCCTCGCGCTGGCCCGTGCGCTGGCCGCCGAGACCGAGCTGCTGCTCGCCGACGACGTCTCGAGCGCGCTCGACGCCGCCACCGAGGTCGAGCTCTGGTCGGGGCTGCGCGCCCGGCACACGACGGTCATCGGGGCGACCTCGAAGCGGGCCGCCCTCGCCCAGGCCGACCGGGTCGTCGTGCTCGTCGAGGGGCGGGTCGCCGCCGTCGGGCCGTGGCGCGAGCTGTCCGGCCGCTGGGGTCACCTGGCCGGCTGAGGCCCGGCGCTCAGGCGTCGGCGTGCTCGCGCAGCCAGTCGATGTCGGCGCGCTGGCCCTCGGTGCCGCCGGGCGTCTCGACGACCACCGGCGCCCCGGCCTCGCGCACGACGTGGGCGATGTCGGCGCCATCGATGTGCCCGGACCCGAGGTTGGTGTGGCGGTCGGCGCCGGAGTCGAAGGTGTCGCGGGAGTCGTTGCAGTGCACCAGGTCGACGCGCCCGGTGATGGCTCGTACCTTCTCGACGACGCTGCCGAGGTCGTTGCCGCCGGCGTGCGCGTGGCAGGTGTCGAGGCAGAAGCCGACGGTGTCGCCGCCCTCGGCCCGGCCGATGGCCTCCCAGAGCCGCTCGACGGCCTCCAGCCGGCGGGCCATCGCGTTGTCGCCACCGGCGGTGTTCTCGATGAGCAGCGGGACGGGCATCTCGAGGCCGTCGACGCACTTGCGCCAGTTGTCGAAGCCGACGCCCGCGTCCTCGTCCTTGCCGAGGTGGCCCCCGTGGACGACGACCCCCTTGGCCCCGATCTCGGCCGCCGCGTGCAGGTGCTGCTGGAGCAGCTTGCGCCCCGGGATGCGGATGCGGTTGTTCGTCGCGGCGACGTTGATGGGGTACGGCGCGTGGACGTAGAGGTCGATGCCGGCCTCCTCCGCCGCGGCCCGGAGCGCGGCCGCCCCGCCGGCGTACTCGACGACCGGACCCTTGTAGCTCTGCGGGTCGCCGAGGAAGAACTGGCTGAGGGTGGCCCCGCGGGCGAGCGCCTCGGCCACCGGGTCGGCCTGGTCGACGTGTCCTCCGATGCGCAGCGTCACGGCCCCCACGCTACGGCCCGGCTCACGACGGGTACCACCCCGCGACGACCGCGAGCACGAGCACGACGAAGAACCCCTCGATGCCGTGGACGACGACGCCCATCCAGAACGAGCGGTAGCGGGCCGCGGCCCAGGAGATGCCGAACGACGAGAGCAGCACCGAGGGCATCGTCCCCACCCGGTGCACGTGGTACAGCCCGAACAGCACGGTGTTGGCGACCCAGTCCCACCGCCCGAAGGCGCCCCGCATCCGGGGGAGCAGCAGGCCGCGGAAGACCAGCTCCTCCCCGAGCACGTAGTTGAGGACCGAGCTGACGACGGCCACCCCGAGGATCCACCACTGCCCGGCGAACTGCCGGTCGGCGAGCACCGCGACGTCGGTGTACCAGGCGGGGGTCACCGCAGGGATGGCCCGCACCCATGCGACGTCGAGCGGACCGGCGAGCAGGCCGCCGACGGCGTTGACGCCGATCGCCGCGACGGCCCACCACCAGAGGCGGCGACGGGGACGCCCCGTCCGCGGGTCGCGGGGGCCGTTGGCGCGGATCCGCCGGGCCAGCGATGCCCGGGAGAGGCCGCCCTCCGCCGCGAGCAGGACCGTCGCGACGACGAGCTGCCAGGCCATCCCCACGACCATCGCCAGCCAGAACACCAGCCCCGGGTGGAGGTCCACGCGCGGGATCGCCCACGGCGTCACGACGAACGCGAGCAGGCCCATCGGCACCGTGACGACGGCCCACACGCCGAGGATGCGGGCCAGGGACCACTGGGGGATGCCCTCGTCGACGTCGACGGGCGGCGGGGTGGTCTGCGAGAGCGTCATGGCCAGAGACTGGCGGCGGCGCCGTCGCGGCGACCATCGGGGTCGACCCCGACCGGACCCCCGGCGCCCCTGACCGCCACCGGAGGGCCCGGCCTGCGGTGGCAGGATGACGGCCATGCAGATCGCCAACACCTCCGCCCTCGTCACCGGCGGTGCCTCCGGGCTGGGTGCGGCCACCGCCGCCGCCCTCGCCGCGGCCGGCGCCCGGGTCCTCGCCCTCGACCTCCCCGACGCCTGCGCCGCGGGGCCGGACGTCCCCGGGGTCTCCTACGTCCCCACCGACGTCACCTCCGAGGCCGACGTGCGCGCGGCCGTCGACGAGGCCGCCGGTGACCCCGAGCGACCGCTGCGCGTGGTCGTCAACTGCGCCGGCATCGGGCCGTCGGCGCGCATCCTCGGGCGCAAGGGCACCCACTCGATCGACCTGTACCGGAAGGTCCTCGAGGTCAACCTCCTCGGCACCTTCGTCGTCATGACCGTCGCCGCCGAGGCCATCGCGGCCACCGAGCCCGACGCCGAGGGCCAGCGGGGCGTCGTCGTCAACACCGCGAGCATCGCCGCCTACGACGGCCAGGTCGGCCAGGCCGCGTACGCCTCGAGCAAGGGCGGCATCGTCGGGCTCACCCTGCCGGCCGCCCGCGACCTCGCGCAGTTCGGCATCCGGGTGGTCACCATCGCGCCGGGCATCGTCGAGACGCCAATGCTCGCCACGGTCTCCGACGACTTCCGCGCCGGGCTGGCCGCCGGGGTGCCGTTCCCGCAGCGGCTCGCCCGCCCCGAGGAGTACGCGAAGCTCGCCCTGGCGATCGTCGACCACGACTACCTCAACGGCGAGGTCATCCGGATGGACGGCGCGCTGCGGATGGCCCCGCGCTGACCCCGCCGCCCTGCTGATGCCCCTCCTCGACGACCTCGGCGCGCCGGTGCCCCTCGCGGGCCCGGCGCGCCGCGTCGTCTCGCTCGTCCCTTCGCTCACCGAGGCGCTCGCCGCGACCTGCCCGGAGCGGCTGGTCGGCGCCACCGACTGGTGCACCCACCCCGCCGACCTCGACGTCACCCGCGTGCGCGGCACCAAGAACCCCGACCTCGCGGCGGTCACGGGCCTGGCGCCCGACCTCGTCGTCGCGAACAAGGAGGAGAACCGCGAGCTCGACGTCAGCCGGATGCGCGAGCGCGGCCTGGCCGTCTGGGTGACCGACATCGAGACGGTGCCGCAGTCGCTGGCCTCGATGCGGCGGTTGTTCTCCGAGGGGCTGGGCCTCGACGAGCCGCCGTGGCTGGTCGAGGCCGCGGCGGCCTGGTCCGGTCCGGTCCCGGAGCCACGGGCGCGGGCCGTCGTCCCGATCTGGCGCGACCCGTGGATGGTCGTGGGCCGCCCGACCTTCACCGCCGACCTCCTCGCGCGGGCCGGCTTCGAGGTCGTCATCGGGGGAACGGAGGGACGCTACCCGCACGTCGACGTGGGCGCGCTCGACGACCCGGACGTGGCCGACGTCGCGCTGCTCCCGGACGAACCGTACGAGTTCACGGCGACCGACGGACCCGAGGCCTTCACGCGCGTGCCGACCCGGCTGGTCTCCGGCCGGTTGCTCACCTGGTACGGACCGGCCCTCGTGGAGGCCCGGATTTCACTCGACCGAGCGTGACCGTGTAGTGTCTCCGTCGCGCTCAGGGGTGGTTTCCAGCCCTCGCGCGCGCCCCCTTAGCTCAGTCGGCAGAGCGTTTCCATGGTAAGGAAAAGGTCGTCGGTTCGATTCCGACAGGGGGCTCTGGTCCGCCCGGAGCCCAGCTCCCCGAGAGGGGTTCCCGGTCGTTCCCCAAGGCGGGGTAGCTCAGCTGGTTAGAGCGCACGACTCATAATCGTGAGGTCGCGGGATCGAGCCCCGCTCCCGCTACGCATCGGTCGCGATTTCCCGGGAACACCGGGGTCGCGTACCCTGTTGTGCTGGTGCCGCGCGTGGGCTTGAGTCCCTCGCCCGCGCCGCATCCCGAGATCCACCACCGTTTTCCGAGAGCAGGTTGCCCCCATGGCCAAGGCCACCGACGTCCGCCCCAAGATCACCCTGGCGTGCACGGAGTGCAAGGAGCGCAACTACATCACCAAGAAGAACCGGCGCAACGACCCCGACCGGCTCGAGCTGGCGAAGTTCTGCCCGCGCTGCAAGAAGCACACCGCGCACCGCGAGACCCGCTGACGCTTCCACCCGCGTCACCCGACGAGGCCGCCCGCACCCACCCGGTGCCGGCGGCCTCGTCGCGTCCGCGGCCGGGTCGCCGGCGTGCGGCGCCCGGCCCCTAGAGTGGTCGCCATGGCCGTGAATGCCGACTTCCTCGGACGCACCTACCCGCCCAGCGGGCCCTACCCGGTCGACGCCGCGCTCATCGCGGCCTTCGCCGCGGCGGTCGGCTCGTCCGACCCGGTCCACACCGACCCCGAGGCCGCCCGCGCGGCCGGGTACGCCGACGTCGTCGCCCCGCCGACGATGGCCGTGCGCTTCGCCCAGGCCTCCGACCGGGCCTACGTCGCCGACCCCGAGGCGGGCATCGACTACAGCCGGGTGGTCCACGGCGAGCAGCGCTTCGTCCACCACCGCCCGATCACCGCGGGCGACGAGGTGCTCGGCACCCTCACCGTCGACCAGATCCGCCAGGCCGGCGGGCACTCGATGATCACCACGCGCACCGAGCTGGCCACCGCGGCCGGGGAGGCGCTGGCCACCTGCACCTCGACCATCGTCGTGCGGGGAGGGGAGGACTGATGGGCGCGCGCTCCCTCGACTCCGTCTCCGTCGGCGACGTCCTCGGGCCGGTCTCCGTGCCCGTCGGCCGCGACACCCTCGTCGCCTACGCGAACGCCTCGGGCGACCAGAACCCCATCCACCAGGACGAGGAGTTCGCCCGCTCGGTCGGGCTCCCCGACGTCATCGCCCACGGCATGTGGACGATGGGCGCCGCCGCCACCGTCCTCGCCGACTGGGCCGGTGACGCCGGTCGCGTCGTCGAGTACGGCACGCGGTTCACCAAGCCGGTGGTCGTGCCCTCCTCGGGGGCGGAGATCCAGGTCGAGGGCAAGGTCACCTCGGTCGACGCCGAGACCGGGCGCGTGGGCGTCGAGCTCACCGTGACGAGCGAGGGGCAGAAGGTGCTCGGACGCTGCGTCGCGGTCGTGCGCCTCGGCTGATGCGCGAGCTGCACGACGAGCCCCTCGCGGGGTACACGACGATGCGCGTGGGCGGCCCGGCCGCCCGGATGGTCGTCGCCGAGACCACCGACGAGCTCGTCGACGCGGTGCGCGAGGTCGACGACGCCGACGAGCCGCTGCTCGTGCTCGGCGGGGGGTCGAACCTCGTGCTGCCCGACGAGGGGTTCGCCGGAACCGTCGTCGTCGTGGCGACCCGTGGGGTCGACCTCGACTCGGCCGACTCCTGCGGGGGCGCCAACGTCACCGTCGCGGCCGGCGAGCCGTGGGACCCGTTCGTCGAGCGAGCCTGCGCCGAGGGCTGGTCGGGCATCGAGGCGCTCTCGGGCATCCCGGGGTCGACGGGTGCGACGCCGATCCAGAACGTCGGGGCCTACGCACAGGACGTCTCGCAGACGGTGGCCCGCGTGCGGGTCTGGGACCGGCTCGAGGAGAAGGTCCGCACGATGATGTCGGTCGACTGCCGCTTCACCTACCGGCACTCGCTCTTCAAGGGCACCGACCGCTACGTCGTGCTCGACGTGATGTTCCAGCTGGTCCTGCAGTCCCTCTCCCAGCCGGTGCGCTACGGCGACCTGGCGGCCCAGCTGGGCGTCGAGTCGGGCGACCGCGTGCCGCTCGCCGAGGCGCGCGAGGCGGTGCTCGCCCAGCGGCGGCGGCGGGGGATGGTGCTCGACGCGGACGACCACGACACCTGGTCGTGCGGGTCGTTCTTCACCAACCCGGTGCTCTCCGAGGCGGAGTTCGCGGCGCTCGAGGAGCGTGCGGGCGAGCGGCTCGGGTCCGAGGCGGGTGCGCCGCCGCGGTTCCCGGACGCCGGAGGGCGCGTCAAGACCTCCGCGGCGTGGCTCATCGAGCGCGCCGGGTTCGGGAAGGGCTACGGGATGCCCGGGCCGGCCGCCGTGTCGACGAAGCACTCCCTGGCCCTGACCAACCGGGGCTCGGCGCGGGCGGCCGACGTCGTCGCGCTGGCCCGCGAGGTGCGTGACGGCGTGCAGGACGCGTTCGGCATCACCCTCGTCAACGAGCCCGTGCTGCTCGGCCAGGAGCTCTAGGCGGCTCCTTCCTCCGGTGGGGCGGAGCGGCGCTCCCAAGGCACCGGGGCGCTCCAGTGCGGGGGGACGGTGCCGAACCGCGTCGCCTCGGTGTTCCACCACCACTGCGGCGGGAAGTCGACCTGTTCGGCGTCGCGGTGCCCGGGGAAGCGCCGACTGCCGTCCCGGACCCGGGCCAGCAGCTCGGTGCGCGGCCAGTGGTCCGGCGGGACAGGAACGGGCAGGGCCGCACCGGCCGGTGAGGGAGCGCCTGCCGGCGGGGGTGAGGGGCCGCCGACCGCGCGTCGGCAGAGGGCGAGCCGGTACTCCGTGCCCTCCAGGGCTGCGACGACGTCACCGAGCCGGAGTCGCTCCGCGCCGGCCTCGAGGCGGGCGAGCCGGCTGAGAGACCATCCGCGCAGGGCGGCGTAGGCGCGCTGGCTCAGCCCGAGTCGGTGCCGCGTCGCCCGCAAGGCGAGCCCGACCTCGTCGCCCAGGCCGAGGGTGGCACGCGCCTCGACGAGCTCGGCGGCGAAGGTGGGGTAGCTGTTCGGTCGGTCGTCCATGGAGCGAGCGTCGTCGGGCGGTGGACGCTGGGTCCAGACCCGGTCTGCAGCCTGTGGATCGCCGGCTGACGAGGCGTCCCTGTGGACGGCGACGGCCGGACCCGGTGTGCGTCGGCTGCTCTCGGTTGCTTCAGGTGCTGACTCATCCGAGAGGAGTCGCACCTGTGGTGCCCGGGGTCCCGCCCGGGCGCCGAGCCCCTGGCGACACCACCTCAGCCGCCGGTCGACGCCCCAGCCACGCCGCGATGTCCCGCTCCGCCGCGGCCCGCACCGCCTCGGGCGCCCGGCTCGCCGCCAGCGACGACCGCGCCAGCCCCGCCAGCTCGACGTCCGACAGCCCGTGCACCGTGCGCGCCGTCTCGTACTGCTCGGCCAGCCGCGAGCCGAAGATCAGCGGGTCGTCCGCCCCCAGCGCCACCACCGCCCCCGCCGACAGCAGCCGTCGCAGCGGCACGTCCTCCGGCACGTCGTACACCCCCAGCGACACGTTCGACCCCGGGCACACCTCCAGCGCCACCCCGGCCGCGACCACCCGGTCGAGCACCCGCGGGTCCTCCACCGCCCGCACCCCGTGCCCGAGCCGGTCGGGCGTGGTCGCGTCCAGCGTCGCCGCCACCGCGTCGGCCCCCAGCAGCTCCCCGGCGTGCGGCACCGACGCCAGCCCGGCCCGGCGCGCGATGCCGAACGCCGCCGCGAACTCCTCCGTGTCACCGCGCCGCTCGTCGTTCGACAGCCCGAACCCCACGACCGTCCCCGCGTCCTCGCCGGCGTACCGCGCCGCCAGCCGCGCCAGCGTGCGCGCCTCGAGCGGGTGGCGCATCCGCGACGCCGCCACGACCACCGCCACCTGCGCCGCTCCCGGCACCCGCGACACCGCCGCCGCCTCGTCGAGCACGATCTCCAGCGCCGGCGTGATCCCCCCGACGAACGGCGCGTACGACGTCGGGTCGACCTGCAGCTCCAGCCAGTGCGACCCCTCGGCCCCGTCGTCGATCGCCGCCTCCCGCACGATCCGCCGCATGTCGGCCTCGCCGCGCACGCACCCGCGCGCCACGTCGTAGAGCCGCTGGAAGCGGAACCACCCCCGCTGGTCCGAGGCGTCGAAGAGCGGCGGGTAGTCGGTCGTCAGCGTCGCCGGCAGCCGCAGCCCGTGCTCGCGCGCCATGTCGCGCACGGTCTCGACCCGCATCGAGCCGGTGAAGTGCAGGTGGAGGTGGGCCTTCGGCAGCGTGCCGACCGGGCGTGACGCCGCACCCTCGGCGCCCGGCGGCGGGGCCCCGGCGCCCTGGCTCACTCCTCCGAGGTCTCCTCGTCGAGGTCGCCCTCGCCGATGACGTGCACGGCGGCCTCCTCGGCCGAGGCCGCGGCGCCGTCGATGCCGACGTCCTCGCCGACGAGGTCCTTCTCGTCGTCCGAGCCCAGGCCCTCGTCGGGCGCGACCAGCCGGCCCGCCCGCTCGTCGCCGACCTCGCCGTCGCCGAGCCAGTCGTCCTCGGCGTCGATCGCGTCGGGGTCGTCGCCCCCGACACGGTCCTCGTCGAGCCCGGACTCGTTGTCCGGGGCCCCGTACGCCGACGTCGGGTCGGGCACCTCCTGGTGGATGCGCTCCTCGATGGTCTCGTCGCGGCCCTGCTCCTCGGCGGTCACGCCGTGGGCCAGCGACCCGTGCAGCTTCTCGGGCGGGGAGTACCCGCGGTCGAGCACGTCGTCGACGTCCTCCTGCTCGAGGGTGTCCTCCGGCTGGAGCTGGTCCTCGTCGCCGTAGGTGGGCTCGTCGGACCGCTCGTCGGGGTGCTCGCTCATCCCGTCACCCTACGTCGCCGGCGAGCTGCTCGGCGGCGGCCAGTGCGACGCACGTCGCGACCCCGGCCATCGCGGTCTCGACCTCCTCGAGCACCGGGAACGACGGCGCGAGACGGATGTTCCGGTCGCGCGGGTCCTTGCCGTACGGGAAGGACGCCCCGGCCGGCGTCAGCGCGATGCCGGCCTCCTTGGCGAGGGCCACGACCCGCGAGGCGCACCCGTCGGGCACGTCGAGGCTCACGAAGTAGCCACCACGCGGCCGGGTCCACTCGGCGATGCCGAGCCCCTCGAGGCCGGCGGTCAGTGCCGCGTCGACGGCGGCGAACTTCGGCGCGAGGATCTCGCGGTGGCGCCCCATGTGCGCGCGCACGCCGTCGGGCGAGCCGAAGAACTGCACGTGCCGCAGGTGGTTGACCTTGTCCGGCCCGATCGAGGCGAACTTCAGGTGCGAGAGGTACCAGGCGACCGTCTCGCGCGACCCGGCGAGGAAGGCGACGCCCGAGCCGGCGAAGGTGATCTTGCTCGTCGACGCGAAGACCACCGGACGGTGCGGGTGCCCCGCGGCCGAGGCGAGCGAGAGGATGTCGGCCGACTTCGCCTCGTCCTCGGTGAGGTGGTGCAGTGCGTAGGCGTTGTCCCAGAAGAGCCGGAAGTCGGGAGCGGCCGTGGGCATCGCCGCCAGCCGGGCCGCGACCTCCTGCGTGACGACCGAACCGGCCGGGTTGGCGTAGGTCGGCACGATCCACATGCCCTTGACGCGCGGGTCGTCACGCACGAGCGCCTGGACGGCGGCGACGTCCGGGCCGTCCTCGAGCATCGGCACGGTGACCATCTCGATGCCGTAGGACTCGAGCATCGTGTAGTGCCGGTCGTAGCCGGGCACCGGGCAGACGAAGGTGACCTTCTCCTCGTCCTTCCACGGCCGCGGCGAGTCGACCCCGCCGTGCATCAGGTGGAAGACGAGGACCTCGTGCATCATCGACAGGCTCGCGTTGCCCCCGGCGAGGACCTGGTCGGCGTCGACGCCCAGCAGCTCGGCGAACATCTCGCGCAGCTCCGGGAGGCCCTCGAGGCCGCCGTAGTTGCGCACGTCGGTGCCGGCGCGGTCGCGATGGCCCTCCGGGAGCGAGAGCAGCCGCTCGGAGAGGTCGAGCTGCTCGGCGCTGGGCTTCCCGCGGGTCAGGTCCAGGCGCAGCCCGCGCTCGGTGAGGGCGGCGTACGCCGCACGCTGCTCGTCGAGGAAGGCGCGCAGCTCCTCGGGGGAGCGGTCGGCGAGGGGGGTCGGGGCGGTGGCTGAGGTGCTCACCCGCCCATCGTGGCAGAGGCGCCCCGGGTGCCGTCGGCCCCGACCGCGGAGCGGCCGGCGGGGGAGTGCTCCCCATCGCGGGGCACCTCCCGGGGTGGCACGGTCGTGGACTGCCGGGGGGCGAACGGCGCCCTCCACCAACCCACCCGGGGGAACTGCATGACCCACACCAGAACCCGCCCGCTCCTCGCCGCCCTGGCCGCCGTCGGCGTGGCCGCCGCCGGCCTGACCGCCGGCATCTCCACCGCCCCGTCCGCCGAGGCGGCCGGCCCGACGACGATCCGCGTCATCCAGCACAACACCGACCAGCACAAGGACCGCTTCCTCGAGGTCGTGCGCGACCTCGAGCAGGGCAAGGCCGATGTCGCGACCATGCAGGAGGTCTGCCAGTCCTGGGTGAAGGACCTGAAGAAGAAGCACAAGGGGTGGGCGGTCAGCTACCACGAGCAGACCTCCAACACGCAGTGCCCGGCAGGCAAGGGGAACGTCGCGATCCGCCCCGGCAAGGGGAGCCGGTTCGCCGAGGCCTACGCCGTCCCCGGCGAGGGCAAGAACTTCGGCATCGCGTGCGTCGCCTTCGGCTTCGGCGGCCACCGGACCCACGCCTGCTCGACCCACCTGTCGACCTACGACACGAACGCGGCCGTCGTGCGGCGCGGTGAGACCGAACGCATCCGCGCGATCACGACCCCCTGGATCGACGCGAAGGACGCGGTCATCGTCGCGGGCGACCTGAACTCCCAGCTCACCTCCTCCGAGCTCGACCCGCTGTACCTCTACCCGGAGTCGCGCTCGCAGGGCCGCTTCGTCGAGGCCGGCCAGCTGGCCCAGAAGCGGAAGAAGCGGGTCGGGCCGGCCACGCACCGCAAGGGCAAGATCGACTACGTGTTCTTCTCGGAGAACCACACGCCCCTCTCTGCGGGCGGGAAGCTCGCGCAGGAGCCGACCTCCGGGCACAAGATCCTCCGCGTGACGACGACCCTGCGCTGAGGACGACGTCGCGTGACGGCTGCGGGGTCCCCGGGTCGGGCGGTTCGCGTCCGGCCCGGGGCGTCCCGTATGCTGTCCGTTCGGTGTGACCACCATCTGTCGGCGTGCCGTCAGGCCGGTCGCACCACCCGGGTCCGCCCCCCAACGGCGGTCCCACAGGGCAGTGGCTCAATTGGTAGAGCACCGGTCTCCAAAACCGGCGGTTGGGGGTTCGAGTCCCTCCTGCCCTGCGTCGCACGTGTGGTACGTCCACGAAACGCGGCCCGCTCCGTCGGGCTGCCTTCGCGGTCGTGCCGCCCGGAAGGCAACCGAACCGAGCAGCTCGACGTGAAGAGGCACCGTGACTGACGTGGGTCAGACCAGGACTCCCTCCCGCCCCGCCAAGGGCACGGAGCGGAGCGGCAACCCCATCTCCCGGTGGTTCCGCGCCGTGGGGCTGTTCGTCAGCCAGATCCTCGACGAGCTGCGCAAGGTCGTCCGGCCCACGCGCAACGAGCTGTGGAACTACACCATCGTCGTCATCGTGTTCGTCGTCGTGATGATGGCCATCGTCTCCGGGCTCGACTTCGGCTTCAGCAAGCTCATCGGGCTGGTCCTCGGCAACGGGTCCTGACCCGCACCGCCGCGCCAGAGCACACCGCCCCCCGGCACCCCGCAGAACAAGGAAGAGGTCACCCGTGTCCGACCAGTGGACCGACAACCCCGACGTGGCGTCCGACGACGCCCCCGAGGTGGCGCCCGAGGCCGTGACGGAGGAGTCCGCCGCCGACGCCCCGAGCGACCTCCCGGTCGACGACACCCCCGTCCAGGAGGTCGACCTCGAGGCCGCCGAGTCCTTCGACGCGGCGCAGGCCGAGGCCGACACCGAGGAGTCCGCCTCCGACGACGACGGCACCGACGAGGACGACGCCGAGGAGCACGGCACCGACGACGCGGACGACGCGCCCGCCACCCCCGTCGACGAGGACGGCGACGTCCTCGAGGGCATCGACCCGGTCCAGGCGTTCAAGGACGACCTCGCCGCCAAGTTCGGCGAGTGGTACGTCATCCACTCCTACGCCGGCTACGAGAACCGCGTGAAGGCCAACCTCGAGAACCGGACGCAGTCCCTCAACATGGAGGACTACATCTTCGAGACCCAGGTCCCGATGGAGGAGGTCACCGAGATCAAGGGCGGGCAGCGCAAGCTGGTCCGCCGGGTCCGGATGCCCGGCTACGTCCTCGTCCGGATGGACCTCACCGACGAGTCGTGGGGCGCCGTCCGGCACACCCCGGGCGTCACCGGGTTCGTCGGCAACGCCCACCAGCCGGTGCCGCTGACCCTCGACGAGGTCTTCACGATGCTCAAGCCGGCCGACCTCGAGCCGCCGGCCGCCGCGGGTGCCTCCGGTGGGGCGCAGGCCTCCTCGGGCGGCTCGTCCGGCGAGACCACGGTCGTCGACTTCGAGGTCGGCGAGTCGGTCACCGTCATGGACGGCCCCTTCGAGACCCTGCCGGCGACGATCTCCGAGATCAACGCCGACACCCAGAAGCTCAAGGTGCTCGTCTCGATCTTCGGCCGGGAGACCCCGGTCGAGCTCTCCTTCAGCCAGGTCGCCAAGATCTGACCGGAGGACCCCCTCCGCGGGGGACCCGCGGACACTGCAAAGGGGTCATCGCCCACGGCGTCGGCCCACCCCCACCAGAACAAGGACAGACATGCCCCCAAGAAGAAGGTCTCCGGCTACATCAACCTGCAGATCCAGGCAGGTGCCGCGACCCCCGCGCCCCCCGTCGGCCCCGCGCTCGGTCAGCACGGCGTCAACATCATGGAGTTCGTCAAGGCGTACAACGCGGCGACCGAGCACCAGCGCGGCAGCATCATCCCCGTCGTCATCACGGTCTACGAAGACCGCTCGTTCACCTTCATCACCAAGACCCCGCCGGCCTCCGAGCTCATCAAGAAGGCCGCCGGCGTCGCGAAGGGCTCGGGCGAGCCGCACAAGACCAAGGCGGGCAAGCTTACCAACGACCAGCTCCGCGAGATCGCGGAGGCCAAGATGCCCGACCTCAACGCCAACGACGTCGAGGCCGCGATGAAGATCATCGCCGGCACCGCCCGTCAGATGGGCATCGAGACCGAGCTCTGAGCCCGGTCGAACCCCCCTGTGGCAGGGCCTGCTTCGGCCCGATCACCACGACTCCACCACCACACCAGGAGCAGCACATGAAGCGCAGCAAGTCCTACCGCGCCGCGACCGAGAAGATCGACGCGGACAAGGTCTACGCCCCCCTCGAGGCGATCCGCATCGCCAAGGACGTCGCGTCGGCCAAGTACGACGAGACCGTCGAGGTCGCGTTCCGCCTCGGCGTCGACCCCCGCAAGGCCGACCAGATGGTCCGCGGCACGGTCAACCTCCCGCACGGCACGGGCAAGACCGCCCGCGTCCTCGTCTTCGCCAACGGCGACAAGGCCGAGGCGGCCACCGCGGCCGGTGCCGACTTCGTCGGCTCCGACGACCTCCTCGAGAAGGTCGCCGGCGGCTGGCTCGACTTCGACGCCGTCGTCGCGACCCCGGACCTCATGGGCAAGGTCGGCCGGCTCGGCAAGGTCCTCGGCCCGCGCGGTCTCATGCCCAACCCGAAGACCGGCACGGTCACGATGGACACCGCCAAGGCCGTGTCCGACATCAAGGGCGGCAAGATCGAGTTCCGCGTCGACAAGCACGCGAACCTCCACTTCATCATCGGCAAGGCCTCCTTCGACGAGAAGTCCCTCGTCGAGAACTACGCCACCGCCCTCGAGGAGGTGCTCCGGCTCAAGCCGGCCGCCTCCAAGGGCCGGTACATCACCAAGGCGACCCTGTCGACGACGATGGGCCCGGGCATCCCGCTCGACGCCAGCAAGACCCGCAACCTCACCGAGGAGTCCGTGGAGGCCTGAGCCCCCGCCCTCGCGCACCGGGCCCGCCGTCCCCCACGGGGCGGCGGGCCCGTTCGCGTCGCGACGATGGTGACGAGAGGGTCACGACCGCGGAACCGGGTCATCCCCACCCACGTCGGACCCGTACGCTGGCACCACGCGGCGGCCGCCACGGCCCCGCTCCCACGACGACCTCACGGGGGAAGTTCCGTATGAAGCGCACCATCGTCACCGCCCTGGCCCTGTCCGGGGCCCTCGCCCTCGGGGCCTGCGGCTCCACGACCGCCGACACCGGCACCGGCAGCAAGGCCGGCACCTCGCAGGAGGCCCCCGCGGCCGCCGTCAAGGTCGGCGACACCGTCGACCTCGCCGAGCTCGCGACGAAGAGCTCGGCCGCCGTCAAGGACAAGGGCAGCGCCCACATGACGATGGACCTGGGGGCAGAGGGCAAGGCCGAGGCCGACGTCGACTACAGCGGCACCTCGCCGAAGATGGCCATGACGATGACCGTCTCGGGCGAGAAGCTCGACCTGGTCTACGTCGACAAGGTCATGTACATGGGCGGCGCGAGCTTCGCCCAGATGGCCGGCGGCAAGAAGTGGATCAAGATCGACCCCAACGGCAAGGACCAGATGTCCCAGATGATGGGTCCGATGCTCGGCCAGATGGAGTCGAGCATGTCCAACCCCGCCGAGCAGCTCAAGGGCTTCGAGGGCGCCAAGGCCACGGTCAAGTCGATCGAGGGCGGCAACACCACCTACACGGTCAAGCTCACCAAGGAGCAGCTCGCCGCGGCGGTCAAGAAGCAGGCGGCCGGGGTCCCCGGGCTCACCGAGGAGTCGCTCAAGCAGATGCCCGACGGCATGACCTACGACCTGACCTTCGACAAGGACCAGCTGCCCCTGACGATGAGCATGGACGTCAGCGGCCAGGCCCTGAAGATGACCTACTCCAAGTGGGGCGAGCCGGTCAGCATCAAGGCCCCCGCGGCCTCCGAGGTCGGCACCTTCGAGCTCCCCACGAGCTGACACCCCGCACGCACGAGCAGCACCGCCGCGGCGCCCCGGGACCTCCCGGGGCGCCGCAGCGATTTGGGAGCGGGGCGGGCCGTCCCGTACGCTGGTCCACGACCGAAGACCGCCGGTGGTCACGTGCACCCGCACGAGACCGAAGGCCCCGCCGAGAGCGGGCGACCAGCGCAGGCCACGAAGTACCGGAAGCGACCGGTGGCGTCATGCCCCCGCCGCGCCCCGAGCCCCGTGCCCTGCGCCGGGGCTCTCTCTCGTTCCCGGGTCCTTCACGGGCGGTCCGACCCGACGGAAGGAGGCCCGAATGTCACGTGCCGACAAGGTTTCGGCGATCGCCGAGCTCTCGGAGAAGTTCAAGAGCTCCAACGCCGCCGTCCTCACGGAGTACCGGGGACTCTCGGTGGCGCAGATCACCGAGCTGCGCAACACCCTGCGTGGCAACGCGACCTACGCCGTGGTCAAGAACACGCTGACCCAGCTCGCTGCCAAGGACGCCGGGGTGACCGCGTTCGACGGTCAGCTCGTCGGCCCGTCCGCGATCGCCTTCGTCGAGGGCGACCCCGTGGAGGCGGCCAAGGGTCTGCGCGACTTCGCCAAGGCCAACCCCCTCCTGGTGATCAAGGGCGGTGTGCTCGAGGGCAAGTCCCTCTCCGCCGCCGAGATCACCAAGCTCGCGGACCTCGAGTCCCGCGAGGTGCTCCTCGCCAAGCTGGCCGGCGCCATGAACGCCTCGCTCAGCCAGGCCGTCTACCTCTTCGCCGCTCCGCTCTCCCAGGCCGCCCGCGCGGTCGAGGCGCTGCGGGCCAAGGTCGAGACCGAGGGCCCGGCGGCCACCGCCGACGCCCCGGCCGAGGCCGCGCCGGAGACCCCCGCCGAGGCCGATGCCGAGGCCACCGACGTCGCCGAGGGTGGCGACGAGAGCTGACCCCCGGGTCCGCTCACCACTCAACCGCCACTCACGGCACCACGCAGCAACGAAAGGACGCCATCATGGCCAAGCTCAGCACCGACGAGCTCCTTGACGCCTTCAAGGAGATGACCCTCATCGAGCTCTCCGAGTTCGTCAAGCAGTTCGAGGACACCTTCAACGTCACCGCCGCCGCGCCCGTCGCGGTCGCCGGTGCCGCCGCCCCGGCCGCCGGTGGCGGCGACGACGCCCCGGCCGAGCAGGACGAGTTCGACGTCGTCCTCGAGGCCGCCGGCGACAAGAAGATCGCCGTCATCAAGGAGGTCCGCGCGCTGACCTCCCTCGGTCTCAAGGAGGCCAAGGACCTCGTCGACGGCGCCCCGAAGCCCGTCCTCGAGAAGGTCGACAAGGCCGCGGCCGAGAAGGCCAAGGAGCAGCTCGAGGGCGCCGGCGCCACCGTCACCCTCAAGTGACATCGTCCCCGTGAGGGGATGACGCCACGCCCTACGGGGCCCGACCGTTCGCGGTCGGGCCCCGTTCGCGTGCCCGGGGTCGACCAATCCGTCCGACCGGCCCACGCCGAACCCTCGTCCGTGGCACCCTGTCCCGCACCGCGGGCGGGACGGGGGGCACCTGAGAAAAGCCATAGGTCACCAAAGCACCGTCGTCGCGGTCGACATGGTCTGATGGTCCGCGGCCCGGCTACCGACAGGTAACTTCCGGGCGGGGCAGGTGGCGACGACGGCTGGGAAGGGCGACATGGGTGTCGAGATCGCGGTGAGCGGGCTGACCAAGCGCTTCGGCAGCCAGCTCATCTGGGACGACGTCACGCTCACCCTGCCGGCGGGCGAGATCTCGGTCCTGCTCGGCCCCTCGGGCACCGGCAAGTCGGTCTTCCTCAAGACCCTCGTCGGCCTCATCCGCCCCGACGCCGGCTCGATCGTCATCGAGGGCCAGGACGTCGTGCAGCTGCGCGGCGACGACCTCTACGAGGTCCGCAAGCTCTTCGGGGTGCTCTTCCAGGACGGCGCGCTGTTCGGCTCGATGAGCCTGTTCGACAACGTCGCCTTCCCGCTGCGCGAGCACACGAGGAAGGGCGAGAAGGAGATCGGCGACATCGTCCGCGAGAAGATGGAGCTGGTCGGCCTCGCGGGCGCCGAAGGCAAGCTGCCCGGCGAGATCTCCGGGGGGATGCGCAAGCGCGCCGGCCTGGCCCGCGCCCTCGTCCTCGACCCGCAGATCCTCCTCATCGACGAGCCCGACTCCGGCCTCGACCCCGTGCGCACGAGCTACATCAACCAGCTCTTCGTCGACCTCAACGCCCAGATCGACGCGACCTTCCTCATCGTCACGCACGACATCAACACCGCCCGGACGGTGCCCGACAACATCGGCCTGCTCTACCACCGGCACCTCGCGATGTTCGGGCCGCGCGAGATGCTCCTGTCGTCCGAGGAGCCGGTCGTCCGGCAGTTCCTCAACGCCCAGACCATCGGCCCGATCGGCATGTCCGAGGAGAAGGACGCCGACGAGCTGGCCGCCGAGTCCGGCCAGGAGCTGCCGCCGCTGCCGCCCATCCCGCTCCAGCTGCCCACGAGCGACGGCACGCCGCGGCGGGCCGAGCGTGAGGCGGGGGAGTGGTGCCGCGCCCAGGGCGTCACCCCGCCGCCCGGCAGCTTCGCCTCCACCACGGCCGGGATCGTCGGGGTGGCGCAGGGGGCCGAGGCATGACCGTGGTCACCAACGGCCTGCGGCAGGCCGGCTCCTTCTTCGGGCTCGTCGTCGACGTCGCGAAGGCCGTCCCGAAGCGCCCGTTCCAGCTCAAGGAGTTCATCCAGCAGGCGTGGTTCGTCGCGTCGGTCACCATCGTGCCGACCGCCCTGGTCTCGATCCCGTTCGGCGCGGTCATCGCCCTCCAGCTCGGCACGCTGACCCGCCAGCTCGGGGCGCAGTCCTTCACCGGTGCCGCCTCCGTGCTCGCCGTCGTCCGCGAGGCCTCGCCGCTCGTCACCGCCCTGCTCGTCGCGGGGGCCGGCGGCTCGGCCATCTGCGCCGACCTCGGGTCGCGCAAGATCCGCGAGGAGATCGACGCGATGGAGGTCCTGGGCATCGCGCCGATCCAGCGCCTCGTCGTGCCCCGGGTCCTCGCGACGATGCTCGTCGCCGCGCTGCTCAACGGGCTCGTGTCCGTGGTCGGTGTCGCGGGCGGCTACGTCTTCAACGTCATGGTGCAGGGCGGCACCCCGGGCGCCTACCTCGCCTCGTTCACCGCGCTGGCCCAGATCGCCGACCTCGTCACCTCGGAGATCAAGGCGCTGCTCTTCGGGGCGATCGCCGCCCTCGTCGCCTCGTACAAGGGCCTGACCGCCGGGGGCGGCCCCAAGGGTGTCGGGGACGCCGTCAACCAGGCCGTCGTCATCACCTTCATGTTCCTGTTCGTCGTCAACTTCGTCATCTCGGCCGTGTACTTCCAAGTCGTGCCGCAGAAGATCTGACGCCGATGTCACGCCTCTCCGCCGCCTCCCGCGCCCCGCTGCGGCTCCTCGACGAGCTGAGCGCGCAGATGCGCTTCTACGTCGCCTCGGTCCGCTGGGTCCCGCGCACGGTGCGCCGCTACCGCAAGGAGGTCTTCCGGCTGCTCGCCGAGGTCTCCCTCGGCACCGGGGCGCTGAGCGTCATCGGCGGCACGGTCGGGGTGCTGACCTTCCTCGCCTTCTTCACCGGCTCGCAGGTCGGCCTCCAGGGCTACAGCTCGCTCGACCAGCTCGGGACCGGTGCGTTCGCGGGCTTCGTCTCGGCCTACCTCAACACCCGCGAGATCGCCCCGCTCGTCGCCGGCCTCGCGCTCGCGGCCACGGTCGGCTGCGGGTTCACCGCCCAGCTCGGCGCGATGCGGATCAGCGAGGAGGTCGACGCCCTCGAGGTCATGGGCATCCCGAGCCTGCCGTTCCTCGTCACCACCCGGATGATCGCCGGCTTCGTCGCCGTCATCCCGCTCTACGTGCTCGGTCTGCTCTCGTCGTACGCGGCGACGCGGTTCATCGTCACCGACTACTTCGGGCAGTCCAAGGGCACCTACGACCACTACTTCCACCTGTTCCTGCCACCGGGGGACATCCTCTGGTCGTTCGTGAAGGTGCTGATCTTCGCGGTCGTCATCATCGGCATCCACTGCTACTACGGCTACACCGCGAGCGGCGGCCCGGCGGGTGTCGGCGTGGCCGTGGGCCGGGCCGTGCGCACCTCGATCGTCGCGGTCAACCTCGTCGACTTCTTCCTCAGCCTGGCCATCTGGGGGGCCACGACGACGGTGAGGATCGCCGGATGACGGGCCTCCTCGGGGGCTGCGGGAACGCGCGTACGGCGTCGCGTTCCTCCTCGTCGTCGCGCTCGGGGTCACCCTGTCGATCGCCACGTTCGAGAAGGTGTTCACCGACGTCGTCACCGTCTCGCTGCGCGCCGACCGGATCGGCAGCCAGATGCAGGAGTCGGCCGACGTCAAGATCCGCGGCGTCATCGTCGGCGAGGTCCGCTCGATCCGCTCCGGCCCCGAGGGGGCGACGCTCACCCTCGCCCTCGACCCCGCGTCGGTCGACCTCATCCCCGCGAAGGTCAGTGCCCGGCTGCTGCCCAAGACGCTGTTCGGCGAGCGGTTCGTCGACCTCGTGGCGCCGCAGGGTGCGGCCGGCCGGGCCATCCGCGAGGGCGACGTCATCCCCCAGGACCGCACGACCGTGGCCATCGAGCTCGAGCGGGTCTTCGACGAGCTGCTGCCCCTGCTGCGCACCGTCAAGCCCGAGAAGCTCGCCGCGACCCTCAACGCCCTGGCCACCGCGCTCGACGGCCGCGGCACGAAGCTCGGCGAGAACCTCGTCCTCGTCAACCGGTACTTCACCGAGCTCAACCCGCAGATGCCGCTCATCCAGGCCGACATCAGCGGGCTCGCCGACCTCGCGAGCACCTACGCCGACGCCGCCCCGAACCTGCTGCGGGCGGCCGATGCCCTGCGCACGACGAACGCGACGATCGTCGAGAAGAAGGACCAGCTCGCCGGGTTCCTCGCGGGCACGGCCGGCTTCGCGAACACGACCGCGGAGTTCCTCGAGAAGAACGACGACCGGATCATCCAGGTCGGGCGGGTGCAGCGCCCGACCCTCGCCGTGCTCGCCAAGCACGCGCCGGTCTACCCGTGCCTGGCCAAGGGGCTGGTCAACTGGATCCCGCGGGCCGAGGGGATCTTCAGCAACGGGCAGTTCCACATCACCCTCGAGACGCCGCCCCAGCGCAACGGCTACCGCCCCGGCCAGGAGCCGGCGTGGAACGACGACCGCGGGCCCAGCTGCCGCGGCCTGCCCAACCCCGGTGGCAGCCAGGCCAACCCGCGCGGAGGCGCCTCGTTCGCCGACGGCAGCGGGGGTGGCGCGCGCTCGGCCCTGCCCTCGGCCCTCCTGGCACCCACCGGCCTCGCGGTCGGCAACGTCGACTCGGGCCTGGCCGGCACCGAGGCCGAGCAGCAGGTCGTGGCCATCGCGCTCGCGTCCGAGGGTGGCGGCGAGCCGTCGGCCCTGACGACGCTGCTCGCCGGGCCGATGCTCCGCGGCAGGGTGGTGAACCAGTGAGGACCACCTCGAGCCTCGTCAAGCTCATCGCCTTCGTCGTCGTCACGGTGCTCGCCACCGGCATCCTCGCCGCGACCATCGCCAACGTCCTGCCCGGCGACAAGGCGTCGTACAAGGCCGTCTTCACCGACGTCACCGGCCTGTCCGCGGGCCAGGACGTGCGCATCGCCGGCGTGCGGGTCGGCACCGTCACCGACATCGCCGTGGCCCGCGACCGGGTCCACGCCGAGGTCACGTTCGACGTGCTGCGCTCGACGAGCCTGACCCGCGGCACGGCGGCGACCATCAAGTACCGCAACCTCGTCGGCGAGCGCTACGTCGCGCTGACCCAGGAGCCCGGCAACGCCGCCCCGCTGCCCGAGGACGGCACGATCCCGGTCGAGCGCACGCACCCTGCGCTCGACCTCACGGTGCTCTTCAACGGGTTCAAGCCGCTGTTCGCCGCGCTGTCGCCCCAGGACGTCAACGAGCTGTCGGCACAGGTCATCTCGGTGCTGCAGGGCGAGGGCGGCGACATCAACAGCCTCCTCGGGCAGACCGCCTCGCTGACCACGGCGCTCGCCGACCGCGACGAGGTCATCGGCCGCACCATCGACAACCTCACGACGGTGCTCACGACGGTCGAGGCCAACGACACCGCGTTCAAGGACCTGCTGACCCAGCTGCAGCGCTTCGTCTCGGGCCTGTCGGCCGACCGGAAGGCCATCGGGGACTCGCTGACCAACATCAACCGGCTCACCGGAGACACGGCGAGCCTGCTCCAGGCCGGCCGCCCCGACCTCAAGGCCGACATCAAGAACCTCGGCCACCTCGCCGGCACGCTGAACGAGCCGGCGAACACGAAGGAGTTCGAGCGCTTCATCGGCCAGGCCCCGACGAAGATCTCGACGATCACCCGGACGGCGACCTACGGCTCGTGGTTCAACTTCTACCTCTGCCGGTTCGACGTCCAGAACCTGCTGCTCCCCACCGGCAAGACCCCGGGCAACCTCGGGTACGACGTGGCCGCCGCGAGGTGCAAGGGATGAGGTGGCGCCGCTCCGGTCCGCCGCGGGACCGCAACACCGTCAGGCTCGGCATCGTCGGCCTCGTGGTCGTCGCCGTGCTCATGGTGCTGGCCTTCAACGCCTCCAGCCTGCCGCTCATCGGGGGCGGTGACCGCTACAGCGCGGCCTTCTCCGAGGCCGGCGGCCTGCGCGACGGTGACGACGTGCGCATCGCCGGGGTGAAGGTCGGCGACGTCACGGGCGTCGACCTCGAGGGCTCGCACGTGCGCGTCGACTTCCGCGTCACCGGCGACGTGGCCTTCGGGCCGAGCACGGCGGCGTCGGTGCGCATCAAGACCCTCCTCGGCGAGAAGTACGTGGCCCTCGAGCCGCGGGGGACGGGGCAGATGAAGGAGGGGACGCAGATCCCGCTGAACCGCACCGTCTCCTCCTACGACGTCATCACCGCCTTCTCCGACCTCACCCGCACGACCGAGCAGATCGACACCCAACAGCTGGCCCGGTCGCTCGACGTGCTCGCGACCGAGTTCAAGGACACCCCCGATAACGTCCGCACCGCCCTCGACGGCCTGAGCCGGCTCTCGGCGACCATCGCCGGCCGGGACGAGAAGCTGCGCGACCTGCTGCGCTCGGCGAACTCGGTGACGGGCACGGTCGCCGAGCAGAACAAGGTCGTCGACACCCTCATCAAGGACGCCGACCTGCTCGTCGCCGAGCTCGAGACCCGGCGCGAGGCCATCCACACGCTCTTCACGAACACCAGCGCGCTGGCCCAGCAGGTGACGGGACTGGTGCAGGACAACCGGGCCCAGCTGAAGCCGGCCCTCACCCAGCTCAAGGGCGTGCTCGCGACGCTGCAGAAGCACGAGGCCGACCTCAAGAAGACGATCGCCGCGATGGCCCCGTTCACCCGGCTCTTCGCCAACACCCTCGGCACCGGGCCATGGTTCGACACCTACATCCAGAACCTCACGAACCCGATCGGTGGGGTCGGACGATGAGGCGGCCCACGCTCCGGGTGCCCGAGCGGCTCCGCGGCCTGCCGCGCTGGGCCGGCGTCGTGGCCGGTGTCGTCGCGGTGGCCCTCGTCGCCGCGGCCGTCGTCCTCTGGCCGCGCACCGAGCCGGTGCGGGTCAGCGCCGACTTCGTCCGCGCGGTCGGGCTCTTCCCGGGCTCGGACGTGCGCATCCTCGGGGTCAAGGTCGGGGAGGTCACCGACGTGCGGCCGTCCGGCGACCACGTCCGCGTCGACCTCGAGTTCACCTCCGAGCACCCGGTGCCGGCCGACGCGCAGGCCGCGGTCGTCGCCCCGTCGCTCGTCAGCGACCGGTACGTCCAGCTCCTGCCGGTGTTCACGAAGGGCGCCCGGATGCGCACCGGCGCGCACATCCCGCTCGAGCGCACCGCGGTGCCCGTCGAGCTGGACCGGGTGAGCCAGAGCCTCGACGACCTCATGGTCGCGCTCGGGCCGAAGGGGGCCAACGCCGACGGCGCGCTGTCGCGGGTGCTCGAGACCGGGGCGGCCAACCTCGACGGCAACGGCCAGAGCCTCCACGACACCACCGTCAACCTCTCCCGCGCGGTGCAGACCTTCTCCGAGGGCCGGGGCGACCTCTTCTCGACGGTGAAGAACCTCAACACCTTCACCGAGACCCTCGCGGCGAACGACCAGCAGGTCCGCCGGCTCAACACCAACCTCGCGTCGGTGACCACGGCCCTCGACAGCGAGCGCGACGACCTGTCCGCCGCCCTCGCCAACCTCGCCGTCGCCCTCGACCAGATCACCTCGTTCGTCAAGGACAACCGGGCCCTGCTCAAGGACGACGTCGCGAGGCTCACCGACGTCACGGGCGCCGTCGTCGACGAGCGCAAGGCCCTCGCCGAGACCCTCGACGACGCGCCGGTCGCCCTCTCCAACCTCCAGCTGGCCTACGATCCGAAGAACGGCACCCTCGACACCCGGGCCACGATCCAGGGCACCGACACGCCGGGCCTGCTGCTCTGCTCGATCATCACCGGCCCGACCGGCACGGGGAACACCGACCTCTGCAAGGACTCCGGCCTGCTCGACCTCAAGCTGCCCGACCTCCTCGGCCGGCTCACCGGCTCGTCCGGTGCCTCGCCCGGCCTGCTGGGCGGCGCCGACCCGACCCTGGGAGGGCTGCTCGGATGAACCGCACCCGCACCCGCACCGCGGCGACCGCGCTGCTCAGCGTCCTCGCCCTCGTCGTCCTCGCCGGATGCTCGAGCGTCTACGACCTCCCGCTGCCCGGCGGGCCGCGCGCCGAGGGGCGCCAGATCACCGTCGAGGCCGAGTTCGCCGACGTCCTCGACCTCGTGCCGCGCTCGTCGGTCAAGGTCGACGAGGTGACCGTCGGCGAGGTCACCGGCGTCGCGCTCGACGGCTGGACCGCCCGCGTGACGATGCGCATCCCGGCCGCGAGCACGCTCCCCGACGACACCCGCGCCGAGCTCAAGCAGACCTCGCTCCTCGGCGAGAAGTACATCGCCCTCGAGCGCCCCGAGAGCGGCGGCACCGGCACCCTCGCCGACGGCGACCTCATCCCCCTGGCCCGCACCGGGCGCAACCCCGAGGTCGAGGAGGTCCTCTCGGCGCTCTCGATGCTGCTCAACGGCGGCGGGGTCGGCCAGCTGAAGATCATCGAGTCCGAGCTGAACGACGCGATGCGCGGCAACCACGAGGAGATCGACAGCCTCATCACCCAGCTCGACACCTTCGTCGGCGGCCTCGACGAGCAGAAGGCCGAGATCATCCGGGCCATCGACGGCATCGACCGGCTCAGCGCCTCGCTCGCGGAGCGCAAGGACCAGCTCGCGGCCGTGCTCCAGGAGCTGCCGAAGGGGCTGGCGATCCTCGCCGACCAGCGCGAGCAGCTGACCTCGATGCTCACGGCCCTCAGCCGGCTCGGGAAGGTCGGCAGCACGGTCATCGAGGCCTCGCGCGACGACGTCCTGGCGAACCTCGCGGCGCTCAAGCCGGTGCTCGCGCAGCTGAACAAGGCCGGCGACGACCTGCCGAGGTCGCTCCAGCTGCTGCTGACCTACCCGTTCCCCGACTCCTCGCTGCAGGCCATCAAGGGCGACTACACGAACCTGCGCGTCACGGCCGACCTCGACCTGCGCCACCTCACCCTGCCGACGCCGACCGGGCTGCCGAGCCTGCCGATCCCGACGACCCTGCCGACGCTGCCCATCCCGAGCCTCCCGGTCCCCACCATCACCGTGCCCCTGCCCAGCCTCCCGCTGCCGACGAAGAGCCTGCCGCTGCCGACGAAGTCGGGTGGCCCGCTCTGCCCGCCGATCTGCATCGGCAGCGCCGCGGCCACCTCGGGCGAGGACACGTCGTGGACCACCCTCTACACCGGGGGCAGCCGTGATCCGCCGGCTCACCAAGGTCCAGCTCGCGCTGTTCCTCGTCATCACGATCGTGGCCACCTCCTACCTGTCGGCGCGCTACGTCGGCCTCACCGAGCGGGTCCTCGGCGGCGGCCCGACCGTCGTCGCCGACCTCCAGAGCTCCGGCGGCATCTTCGAGGGCGCCGAGGTCACCTACCGCGGCGTGCGCGTCGGCCGGGTCTCCGAGCTCAGCCTCAGCGCCGACGGCGTCCGGGTCCACGCCCGCCTCGACCGGGGCACCGAGGTCCCCGAGGACACCCTCGCCGTCGTCGAGAACCGCTCGGCCGTGGGGGAGCAGTACCTCGACCTGCAGCCCCGCTCCGACGGGTCGCCCTACCTTGCCGACGGTGACGTCATCGCCCGCGAGAACACCGCGACACCGCTGCGGGTCGACCAGCTGCTGCTCGACGTCGACCGCACCGTCCGCTCGGTGCCCAAGGACGACCTCAGCACCGTCGTCGACGAGCTCGGCACCGGCTTCGAGGGCACCGGCGACGACCTCGGCCGGCTCATCGACAACGGAGATGCGTTGACCCGCAGCGCGATCCAGGCGCTGCCCGACACCATCGCCCTGCTGAAGTCGGGCAAGGTCGTCCTCGACACGCAGCGCGACACGGCCTCGCAGATCAAGGACTTCTCCGGCGACCTGGCCCGCATCTCCGAGACCCTCAAGGCCTCCGACCCCGACCTGCGGGTCGTCCTCGACCGCGGCACGGTGGCGTCCAAGGAGCTCGAGGGCGTCGTCAAGGAGAACCGCGAGTCGCTCGGCACGCTCATCGCCAACCTCGTGACGATCGGACAGGTCACGAGCGCCCGGGTCGACGGCATCGACCAGCTGCTCATCACCTATCCCGAGGTGGTCGCCGGCGGCTACACGGTGGTGCCCGGCGACGGGTCCGCGCACTTCGGCCTCCAGCTCGCCCAGTCGCCCGCGCCCTGCACGAAGGGCTACGGCGGCACGACGAGGACGGACCCGAACAAGACCTTCGGCCTGCCGCCGGTGAACACCGCCGCGCGCTGCACCCTGCCGCGCGGCTCGGCCTCGACCGTGCGCGGGGCGCAGAACGCCCCCGGAGCCCGCCCGGCCGGCAGCGCGAGCTACGCGATCGCCTATGGTTCCGACCCGGTGCCGCTCGGGACCACGGCCTACGGAGCGCCCACCCGCGTCGTGGCACCGCTCGCTCCCGCCGGAAGCGCCGCGGGGTCGTGGTCCTGGATCATGGAGGAGGCAGCCCGATGACGCGCACGGTGCGCCTGCTGTGGGCGCTCGTGGCCCTCGTCGTGCTCGCGACGGTGGTGCTCGCGGCGACCCGCGGACGGGCCTGGTACGACGCCCGGCAGGTGCAGCAGGCCCAGCGCGAGGCGCTCGCGGCCGGCCGCCAGCTCGCGGTGAACTTCGCGACGCTCGACTACCGCAAGGTCGACGAGGACACCGACCGGGTCAAGCAGGGGGCGACCGGCGAGTTCCTCGACAGCTACACGACGAGTCTCACCGACCTGCGCAAGGTCGTCACCGACAACAGGTCGACCTCGCGGGTCGAGCGGGCCGAGGCCGCGCTGGTCTCCGGCGACCGCGACTCGGCCCAGGTCATCGTCGGGGTCGTCGCGCCGACGTCGAACAGCAACGCCCCGGACGGCGAGACCAAGACCTACCGGATCAAGCTCGGCCTGCGCGAGGTCGGCGGCACGTGGAAGGTGGAGCGCCTTGAGTTCGTCGGATGACCGCCGCCGCCCCCGGGTGGCCGGCCAGCGCCGCCGGCACGGCCGGCCCGCGGCGGGCCCGAGGCTCCGGGGGCGACCCCCGAGGTGACGCCGGAGGTCTCCGGACCGGCCGCCGCCGCCCCCTCCGAGGCGCCCACTCCCGAACCCGCGCAGACCGACGCCGTCGGGACCGAGCCCGCCGGGACCGAGCCCGTCGTCGAGGAGGCCGACGACACCTCGGGCGCAGACGCGGACGCCGACACCGATCCCGACATCGACCCCGCTGGGCACTCGGGGCAGCGGACCCGTCGACGCCTGCCCGCCGGGGCCGGTGCGCCGCTGGCCGCCCTCGTGCTCGCCCTGGTCGCCCTCGCCCTCGTGCTCAGCGTCTCGCTGCGCGACCCGCACGCCCGCGAGGCCGACGCCCGGGCGGCGACGGCCGCGGCCCGCTCCAGCCTCGAGCAGCTGTTGTCCTACAGCTACCAGACCCTCGACCAGCAGGCCGCCGCCAACGCCGCGCTCCTGACCGGAGCCTTCAAGGGCGAGTACGCCAAGACGATGAGCACGACGATCGCGCCGGTGGCCGTCAAGGACGAGGTCACGGTGCGGGCGCGCAGCTACGAGGCGGGCGTCATGGGGCAGACCCCGGACACCGTCACCGTGCAGGTCTTCCTCAACCAGGCCAAGACCGCCAAGGGCGAGGAGCAGCCCTCCGTGGACCAGAACCGGGTCATCGCGACGATGCGCCGGGTCGACGGCCGGTGGCTCATCGAGAAGCTCTCGGCGTACTGACGAGGCCACCGGTCACGCACGCGGCACGCCCGAATTCCCCGGATCGCTTGACGGGAGGGGGGCGGGGGCCATCCTGTTCGCGTCGCCCGCTCGCGCGGGACGGCCGCACCGGGAGCCGAGGGGCTTGACGCGGTTGGACGGTGCTGCCTTCTTCGGGTATGCTATCTCTTTGCGCTGCCCCTAACCTTCCCCCGCTCGTCGATGAGCCGTTCCACCGCCATGCCCCCGGCTGTCCCGGGAGACCTGCGCGTGGAGTGGTCCATGACGGTCGGTCCGGTCGGGAGCCGCCAGCCCGCACGTCAGACCAGGCCTGGAAGGAACTCTCCTTGGCTGCCTCGCGCACCACGTCGAATCCCATGAACTCCGCCCGGACGGCTTCGGGCCGTCTGTCCTTCGCCAAGATCCGGGAGCCCCTCGAGGTCCCCGACCTCCTGGCCCTCCAGACCGAGAGCTTCGACTGGCTGCTCGGGAACGAGCGCTGGCAGGAGCGCGTCGCCGCCGCCCTGGAGGCCGGCCGCGACGACGTCCCCGAGCGCTCCGGCCTCGAGGAGATCTTCGAGGAGATCTCGCCCATCGAGGACTTCAGCGGCTCGATGTCGCTGAGCTTCCGCGACCACCGCTTCGAGGACGTCAAGTACTCGATCGAGGACTGCAAGGAGCGCGACCAGACCTACTCCGCGCCCCTGTTCGTCACCGCGGAGTTCATGAACAACACCACCGGTGAGATCAAGAGCCAGACGGTCTTCATGGGCGACTTCCCGCTCATGACCGAGCGCGGCACCTTCATCATCAACGGCACCGAGCGCGTCGTCGTCTCCCAGCTGGTCCGCAGCCCGGGCGTCTACTTCGAGCGCACCCCCGACAAGACGTCCGACAAGGACATCTACTCGGCCAAGGTCATCCCGAGCCGCGGTGCGTGGCTCGAGTTCGAGATCGACAAGCGCGACATGGTCGGCGTCCGCGTCGACCGCAAGCGCAAGCAGTCGGTCACCGTGCTGCTCAAGGCCCTCGGCATGACCGAGGCCGAGATCCTCGAGCAGTTCGGCGAGTACGAGTCGATGCGGCTCACCCTGGAGAAGGACAACACGACCGACCAGGACGACGCGCTGCTCGACATCTACCGCAAGCTGCGTCCGGGCGAGCCGCCGACCAAGGAGGCCGCGCAGACCCTGCTCGACAACCTCTACTTCAACGGCAAGCGCTACGACCTGGCCAAGGTCGGCCGGTACAAGATCAACAAGAAGCTCGGCATCGACAGCGAGCTGAGCCACTCGACCCTCGCCATCGAGGACGTCGTCGCGACGATCAAGTACATCGTGGCCCTGCACGCCGGCGAGGAGACCCTCCCGGGCCAGCGCAAGGGCGAGGCCGTCGACGTGCGCGTCGAGACCGACGACATCGACCACTTCGGCAACCGTCGCCTGCGCAACGTCGGCGAGCTCATCCAGAACCAGGTCCGCACCGGCCTGTCCCGGATGGAGCGCGTCGTCCGCGAGCGGATGACGACCCAGGACGTCGAGGCGATCACGCCGCAGACGCTCATCAACATCCGCCCGGTCGTGGCGTCCATCAAGGAGTTCTTCGGCACCAGCCAGCTCTCCCAGTTCATGGACCAGAACAACCCGCTCGCCGGCCTGACGCACAAGCGTCGCCTGTCGGCGCTCGGCCCGGGTGGTCTCTCCCGCGACCGCGCCGGCATGGAGGTCCGCGACGTCCACCCGTCGCACTACGGCCGCATGTGCCCGATCGAGACCCCTGAGGGCCCGAACATCGGCCTCATCGGCTCGCTCGCGTCCTACGGGCGGATCAACTCCTTCGGCTTCATCGAGACCCCGTACCGCAAGGTCACCGAGGGGCGCGTCACCGACGAGATCCACTACCTGTCGGCCGACGAGGAGGACGAGCACGTCATCGCCCAGGCCAACGCCACGCTGACCGACGACGGCCAGCGCTTCGCTCACGAGCGCGTGCTCGTGCGCGTCAAGGGCGGCGAGGTCGAGTACATCCCGGGCGACGACGTCGACTACATCGACGTCTCCCCCGCCAGATGGTCTCGGCGGCCACCGCGCTCATCCCGTTCCTCGAGCACGACGACGCCAACCGTGCCCTCATGGGCTCGAACATGCAGCGCCAGGCCGTCCCGCTCGTGCGGGCCGAGGCCCCGCTCGTCGGCACCGGCATGGAGTACCGCGCCGCGGTCGACTCCGGTGACGTCGTCGTCGCCGAGAAGGCCGGCGTCGTCACGGAGGTCTCCGCCGACCTCGTCACCGTCGCCGGTGACGACGGCACGACCCGCACCTACCGGATCGCCAAGTTCGACCGCTCGAACCAGGGCAACAGCTACAACCAGGTCGTGCGCGTCGACGAGGGCCAGCGGCTCGAGGCCGGCCAGCTCATCGCCGACGGTCCCGCGACCGAGGGCGGCGAGATGGCGCTCGGGCGCAACCTGCTCGTGGCGTTCATGCCGTGGGAGGGCCACAACTACGAGGACGCGATCATCCTCAGCCAGCGCCTGGTGCAGGACGACGTCCTCTCCTCGATCCACATCGAGGAGCACGAGGTCGACGCGCGCGACACCAAGCTCGGCCCCGAGGAGATCACCCGGGACATCCCGAACGTCTCCGAGGACGTCCTGGCCGACCTCGACGAGCGCGGCATCATCCGCATCGGTGCCGAGGTCCGCGACGGCGACCTGCTCGTCGGCAAGGTCACGCCCAAGGGCGAGACCGAGCTGACCCCGGAGGAGCGCCTGCTGCGCGCCATCTTCGGCGAGAAGGCCCGCGAGGTCCGCGACACCTCCCTCAAGGTCCCCCACGGCGAGACCGGCACCGTCATCGGCGTCAAGGTCTTCGACAAGGACGAGGGCGACGAGCTGCCCCCGGGTGTCAACCAGCTGGTCCGCGTCTACGTCGCGAACAAGCGGAAGATCACCGACGGTGACAAGCTCGCCGGCCGTCACGGCAACAAGGGTGTCATCTCCAAGATCCTCCCGGTCGAGGACATGCCCTTCCTCGAGGACGGCACGCCCGTCGACGTCGTCCTCAACCCGCTCGGTGTCCCCGGCCGCATGAACGTCGGCCAGATCCTCGAGCTGCACCTCGGCTGGGCCGCCAGCCGCGGCTGGGAGATCGAGGGCACGCCCGAGTGGGCCGAGCTCATCCCGCAGGACGCGCGCCAGGCCCCGGCCGGCACGCGTGTCGCCTCGCCGGTCTTCGACGGCGTGCGCGAGGACGAGATCATCGGCCTCCTGGACTCGACGACCAAGACGCGCGACGGCGTGCGGCTCATCGACGGCACGGGCAAGTCCCGGCTGTTCGACGGCCGCTCCGGCGAGCCGTTCCCGGAGCCGGTCTCGGTCGGCTACATGTACATCCTCAAGCTGCACCACCTCGTGGACGACAAGATCCACGCGCGCAGCACGGGTCCCTACTCGATGATCACCCAGCAGCCGCTCGGCGGTAAGGCCCAGTTCGGTGGCCAGCGCTTCGGTGAGATGGAGGTCTGGGCCCTCGAGGCGTACGGCGCGGCCTACGCGCTCCAGGAGCTGCTCACGATCAAGTCCGACGACGTCAACGGCCGCGTGAAGGTCTACGAGGCCATCGTCAAGGGCGACAACATCCCCGAGCCCGGCATCCCCGAGTCCTTCAAGGTGCTCATCAAGGAGATGCAGTCCCTCTGCCTCAACGTGGAGGTGCTGTCCAGCGACGGCTCCACCATCGAGATGCGCGAGGCGGAGGACGACGTCTTCCGTGCCGCCGAGGAGCTCGGCATCGACCTGTCCCGGCGCGAGCCGAGCAGCGTCGAAGAGGTCTGACAGGTGCAGGGCCGGGACGCCCCGTGCGTCCCGGCCCGCCACCCACCGTCACACCACCGGTCAGACCACAGACGCAAGTCAGTAACGAAAGAAGGAACCACGTGCTCGACGTCAACTTCTTCGACGAGCTCCGGATCGGCCTCGCCACCGCCGACTCCATCCGTGCCTGGAGCCACGGTGAGGTCAAGAAGCCCGAGACGATCAACTACCGCACCCTCAAGCCCGAGAAGGACGGCCTCTTCTGCGAGAAGATCTTCGGCCCCACCCGGGACTGGGAGTGCGCCTGCGGCAAGTACAAGCGGGTCCGCTTCAAGGGCATCATCTGCGAGCGCTGCGGCGTCGAGGTGACCCGTGCGGCCGTCCGTCGTGAGCGGATGGGCCACATCGAGCTCGCCGCCCCCGTCACCCACATCTGGTACTTCAAGGGTGTCCCGAGCCGTCTCGGGTACCTGCTCGACCTGGCCCCGAAGGACCTCGAGAAGGTCATCTACTTCGCGGCCTACATGATCACCTCCGTCGACGAGGACCAGCGGCACGCCGACCTCCCGTCGCTCGAGGCCCAGATCCAGGTCGAGAAGAAGGAGATCGAGAACCGTCGCGACGCCGACGTCGAGGCCCGGGCCAAGAAGCTCGAGAACGACATCGCCGCGCTCGAGGCCGAGGGCGCCAAGTCCGACGCCAAGCGCAAGGTCCGCGACTCCGCGGAGCGCGAGATGAACGCGATCCGCCGTCGCGCCGACGCCACCGTCGAGCGCCTCGAGCAGGTCTGGGACCGCTTCAGGAACCTCAAGGTCCAGGACCTCGAGGGCGACGAGGTCCTCTACCGCGAGATGCGCGACCGCTTCGGCCTGTACTTCGAGGGCGGCATGGGTGCCGCCGCGATCCAGAAGCGGCTCGAGACCTTCGACCTCGACGCCGAGTCCGAGTCGCTGCGCGAGACCATCGCCACCGGCAAGGGCCAGCGCAAGACCCGTGCCCTCAAGCGGCTCAAGGTCGTCTCGGCGTTCCAGACCACGACCAACCAGCCCTCGGGCATGGTCCTGGACGCCATCCCGGTCATCCCGCCGGACCTGCGCCCGATGGTGCAGCTCGACGGTGGCCGCTTCGCGACCTCCGACCTCAACGACCTGTACCGACGGGTCATCAACCGGAACAACCGCCTCAAGCGACTGCTCGACCTCGGTGCCCCCGAGATCATCGTCAACAACGAGAAGCGGATGCTCCAGGAGGCCGTCGACAGCCTCTTCGACAACGGCCGTCGTGGTCGCCCGGTCACGGGCCCCGGCAACCGTCCGCTGAAGTCGCTGTCCGACATGCTCAAGGGCAAGCAGGGCCGGTTCCGCCAGAACCTGCTCGGCAAGCGCGTCGACTACTCCGGCCGTTCGGTCATCGTCGTCGGCCCGCAGCTCAAGCTGCACCAGTGCGGCCTGCCCAAGCAGATGGCCCTCGAGCTCTTCAAGCCCTTCGTCATGAAGCGGCTCGTCGACCTCGACCACGCGCAGAACATCAAGTCCGCCAAGCGGATGGTCGAGCGCCAGCGCCCGGTCGTGTGGGACGTGCTCGAGGAGGTCATCACCGAGCACCCGGTGCTGCTCAACCGCGCACCCACGCTGCACCGCCTCGGCATCCAGGCCTTCGAGCCGCAGCTCGTCGAGGGCAAGGCCATCCAGATCCACCCGCTCGTCTGCACCGCGTTCAACGCGGACTTCGACGGTGACCAGATGGCCGTGCACGTGCCGCTGTCGGCGGAGGCCCAGGCCGAGGCCCGCATCCTCATGCTGTCCTCGAACAACATCCTCAAGCCGGCCGACGGCCGCCCCGTGACCATGCCCACCCAGGACATGATCATCGGCCTCTACCACCTCACCTCCGAGGTCGAGGACGGCAAGGGCGCCGGACGCGTGTTCAACAGCGTCTTCGAGGCCCGGATGGCGTTCGACGGCGGCGAGATCGAGCTCGGCTCCCGGGTCCGGATCCGGCTGGAGCACCTCGTGCCGACGCCGCTGTCCGAGCTGCCCGAGGGCGTCGAGGTCGACGCCGACGGCTACGTGCAGACCCTGACGGTCGAGACCACCCTCGGTCGCGCGCTCTTCAACGAGACGCTGCCGATGGACTACCCGTTCGTCAACGACCAGGTCGACAAGAAGCGCCTGTCGACGATCGTCAACGACCTCGCCGAGCGGTACAGCAAGGTGCAGGTCGCGGCGAGCCTCGACGCGCTCAAGGAGTACGGCTTCCACTGGGCGACCCGCTCGGGCACCACGGTCGCCATCTCCGACGTCGTCACGCCTCCGCGCAAGCTCGAGATCCTCGACGGCTACGAGACCAAGGCCACGAAGGTCCAGACGCAGTACGAGCGCGGTCTGATCACCGACGACGAGCGCCGTCAGGAGCTCATCGAGATCTGGACGCAGGCCACGAACGAGGTCGCCAAGGAGATGGAGGCCAACATCCCGAAGACCAACACCATCTACAAGATGGTGTCCTCGGGTGCTCGCGGTAACTGGATGCAGCTGCGCCAGATCGCCGGTATGCGTGGCCTGGTGTCGAACCCGAAGGGCGACATCATCCCGCGGCCGATCCGCGCGAACTTCCGCGAGGGCCTCACCGTGCTCGAGTTCTTCATCTCGACGCACGGCTCGCGCAAGGGCCTGGCCGACACCGCGCTGCGCACCGCCGACTCGGGCTACCTCACCCGTCGCCTCGTCGACGTGTCGCAGGACGTCATCATCCGTGAGGACGACTGCGGCACCGAGCGCGGCCTGCCGATGCCCATCGCCGCCACCGACGAGCGCACGGGCAACCGTGCGGTCCACGACGACGTCGAGACCTCGGTCTACGCGCGCTCGCTCGCCGAGGACGTCGTCAAGGACGGCGAGGTCCTCGCCGAGGCCGGCATCGACCTCGGGGACGTCGTCATCGGCGCGCTCTTCGCGGCCGGCGTCGACTCGGTGAAGGTCCGTTCGGTCCTCACCTGCGACTCCAAGGTCGGGACCTGCGCCAAGTGCTACGGCCGTTCGCTGGCCACCGGCAAGCTCGTCGACATCGGTGAGGCCGTCGGCATCATCGCGGCGCAGTCCATCGGTGAGCCCGGCACCCAGCTGACGATGCGCACCTTCCACACCGGTGGTGTGGCCGGTGACGACATCACGCAGGGTCTGCCGCGTGTCGTCGAGCTCTTCGAGGCGCGCACCCCCAAGGGTGTCTCGCCGATCGCCGAGGCCTCCGGCCGCGTGACGATCGAGGAGACCGACAAGGCCCGTCGCATCCTGCTCACGCCGGACGACGGCTCCGAGGAGCACGCCTACCCGGTGACGAAGCGGGCCCGCCTGCTCGTCCAGGACGGCCAGCACGTCGAGGTCGGTGCGCAGCTGACGCAGGGGTCGATCGACCCCAAGCAGGTGCTGCGCATCCTCGGCCCGCGCAAGACGCAGGAGCACCTCGTCGACGAGGTGCAGAACGTGTACCGCCAGCAGGGCGTGTCGATCCACGACAAGCACATCGAGGTCATCGTCCGGCAGATGCTGCGCCGGATCACGATCATCGAGTCGGGCGACGCCGACCTGCTGCCGGGCATGCTCGCCGAGCGTGGGCGCTTCGAGGAGGAGAACCGTCGCGTCGTCGCCGAGGGCCTCAAGCCGGCCTCGGGTCGTCCCGAGCTCATGGGCATCACCAAGGCCTCGCTCGCGACCGAGTCGTGGCTGTCGGCGGCCTCCTTCCAGGAGACCACCCGCGTCCTCACCGAGGCCGCCATGGAGGGCAAGTCCGACTCCCTCCTCGGCCTCAAGGAGAACGTCATCCTCGGCAAGCTCATCCCGGCGGGCACCGGCCTGCCGCGCTACCGCAACATCGCGGTGGAGCCCACCGAGGAGGCCAAGGCCGCCATGTACTCCATGCCGAACTACGAGGACTACGCGTTCTCGTTCGGCCCGGGGTCGGGCGAGGCCGTCCGCCTCGACGACAGCGAGCTCGGTCTCGACCGGCTCTGAGTCGCCGCTCCGCCGCACGGGCGGGCACCACGGTGGGAGACCACCGGGTGCCCGCCCGTCGGCGTTCCGGGCGGCGCGGCCCGGCGAACGGGCGCCCTAGGGTGACCGGATGAGCGAGCCGCCGGTGACGCTGGCCCGCGAGGACACCCCGTCGGGCGAGGTGGCGCTGCGCCGGCGCGACGGCGTGCTCGAGCTCGTCGTCGACGGCGCCTTCGCGATGGACACCGTCGACACCTCCACCGAGGTGCTGCTCGCCACCGAGGCGCTGCGCCGCCACCGCGCGCCGGCCCGCGTGCTCGTCGGCGGCCTGGGGCTGGGCTTCACCACCCGGGCGGTGCTCGAGGACCCCCGGGTCCGCCACGTCGACGTCGTCGAGCTCGCCGAGCCGCTCGTGCGCTGGGCCCGCGGCGGGGTGGTCGACGAGCTGGCCGGTCTCGAGGGCCCCTGCTGCGCCCTCCACGTCGCCGACGTCGCCGACGTGCTGCGCGGGTCCGGCCCGCCGAACGGCCCGTGGGACGTCGTGCTCCTCGACGTCGACAACGGCCCCGACTTCCTCGTGCACGCCGGCAACGCCGCACTGTACGAGGCGGACTCGCTCGCCCGGGCCCGCGAGGTGCTGGCCCCCGGCGGCCTGCTCGTCGTCTGGTCCTCGCACCGGGCTCCCCGCCTGCTGGCCGCCCTCCAGGAGGTTGCCGGCCCGGGGGAGGCCGCCCGCGAGGTCGTCCTCCCGGTGCACCGGGACGGACGGGACCTCGACTACGCGCTGTACTCGTTCGCGCGGGCCCCCGCCGCCGGGGGAGGATGACCCGGTGCGCACCGACCTCGTCATCCGTCCCGAACGACCCGAGGACGCCGAGGCGGTCCGCGAGCTGGTGCGGGCGGCCTTCGCCGGCACGGAGTACTCGGACGGACGCCCGGAGTCCGCGCTCGTCGACGCGCTGCGGGCCGACGGTGACGTCCTCCCGGCGCTGACCTTCGTCGCCGAGCTCGACGGCAGGGTCGTCGGGTCGGTCGTCTGCAGCCGGGCGACGATGGGGGAGGGGACCTCGGTCGGGCTGGGGCCCCTGGCGGTCGACCCCGGGTACCAGGCCCAGGGCATCGGCTCGGCGCTCGTCGCCTCGGTCGTCGCCACGGCCGAGCAGCGCGCGGAGCCGAGCATCGTCCTGCTCGGCGACCCCGGGTACTACGGGGCCTTCGGGTTCGAGACCGCCGCCCCGCTCGGCATCGGGTCGCCCGGGCCCTGGGAGGACCGCTTCTTCCAGGTGCTGACCCTGCGGGCCTGGCGCCCCGAGCTCGCCGGCCCGTTCCGCTACGCGCCCGCCTTCGAGGCCCTCGAGGGCTGACGCGGGGAACAGCCGACCGCCCCGGGGGCGTTGGACACCGTGGACGAGCAGGGTCGACGCAGGGGAACCGATTTGGAGGGCCCGTGCGCAGGCCGGTACCCTTGACTGCTGTGTCTGGCTAGGTCCGGACCCAGGAGTCGCATCCGCTGCCGAGAGGCGACGGGGACGGCCTCGCCCACCTCCTGCCGGGCGCCCCGCACACCATCCTCCGGGGTGGTGCATGGGGAGTGCAGGGAGGAGCAGCCGGCACGACACACCCGAACGCGGGGGTCGCCGCCGGTCATGACAAGGAGCCACGGCGCCGCTGCCGTGGCTTGACCAGACAAGACGAAGGACTCAGGTTGCCTACCATCAACCAGCTGGTGCGCAAGGGCCGGCAGGACAAGGCCGTCAAGGCCAAGACCCCTGCCCTCAAGGGCTCGCCGCAGCGCCGCGGTGTGTGCACGCGTGTGTACACCACCACCCCAAGAAGCCGAACTCCGCCCTCCGCAAGGTCGCCCGCGTGCGCCTCACGAGCGGCATCGAGGTCACCGCCTACATCCCCGGTGTCGGCCACAACCTCCAGGAGCACTCGATGGTGCTCGTCCGCGGCGGTCGCGTGAAGGACCTGCCCGGCGTGCGCTACAAGATCATCCGTGGCGCCCTCGACACCCAGGGCGTGAAGAACCGTCAGCAGGCGCGCAGCCGCTACGGCGCGAAGAAGGGCAAGAGCTGATGCCGCGCAAGGGTCCCGCTCCGAAGCGGCCGCTCGTCACCGACCCGGTGCACCAGTCGCCGCTGGTGACCTCGCTCGTCAACAAGGTCCTCCTCGACGGCAAGAAGTCCACCGCCGAGCGCATCGTCTACGGCGCGCTCGAGGGCTGCCGCGAGAAGACCGGCACCGACCCGGTGCAGACGCTCAAGCGCGCGCTCGACAACATCAAGCCGACCCTCGAGGTCAAGTCCCGCCGCGTCGGCGGTGCGACCTACCAGGTCCCGATCGAGGTCAAGCCGAACCGCGCGACGACCCTGTCGCTGCGCTGGCTCGTCGGCTACTCCCGTCAGCGTCGCGAGAAGACGATGACCGAGCGCCTCATGAACGAGATCCTCGACGCGTCCAACGGCCTCGGCGCCGCGGTGAAGCGTCGCGAGGACACCCACAAGATGGCCGAGTCCAACAAGGCCTTCGCGCACTACCGCTGGTGACACCCGCCGGGGAGCCGCGCCGCACCACGGCCGGCTCCCCGGGGCACCGGTGGCAACCGCCGCACCACACCGCACCACCCGAAGCGACGAGACGAGAGCACTGAACGTGGCACAGGACGTCCTGACGGACCTCACGAAGGTCCGCAACATCGGCATCATGGCGCACATCGACGCCGGCAAGACCACGGCGACCGAGCGCATCCTCTTCTACACCGGTGTCAACCGGAAGATGGGCGAGACGCACGACGGCGCCTCGACCACCGACTGGATGGAGCAGGAGAAGGAGCGGGGGATCACCATCACCTCCGCCGCGGTCACCTCCTTCTGGGAGGGGTCGCAGATCAACATCATCGACACCCCGGGTCACGTCGACTTCACGGTCGAGGTCGAGCGCTCCCTGCGCGTCCTCGACGGCGCCGTCGCCGTCTTCGACGGCAAGGAGGGCGTCGAGCCCCAGTCCGAGACCGTCTGGCGCCAGGCCGACAAGTACGACGTCCCCCGGATCTGCTTCATCAACAAGATGGACAAGCTCGGAGCGGACTTCTACTTCACCGTCGACACCATCAAGGACCGCCTCGGCGCCGAGCCGCTCGTGCTCCAGCTGCCGATCGGTGCCGAGAACGACTTCGTCGGGGTCATCGACCTCGTCTACATGCGCGCCCTCGTGTGGCCCGGCGACGCCAAGGGTGACGTCACCCTCGGTGCGAAGTACGAGATCCAGGAGATCCCGGCCGACCTCGCCGAGAAGGCGGCGGAGTACCGCCACCACCTCGTCGAGCGCGTGGCCGAGGCCGACGACGCCCTCATGGAGAAGTACCTCGACGGCGGCGAGCTGACCCCCGAGGAGATCAAGGCCGGCATCCGCGCCCTGACCATCTCCTCCGAGCTCTACCCCGTGCTCTGCGGCTCCGCGTTCAAGAACCGCGGCGTCCAGCCGATGCTCGACGCGGTCGTCGACTACCTCCCCTCGCCCCTCGACGTGGCCGCCATGGAGGGCCACGCCCCGGGCAACGAGGAGGAGAAGGTCCTGCGCAAGCCGAGCAAGGACGAGCCGTTCTCGGCGCTGGCCTTCAAGGTCGCCTCGCACCCGTTCTTCGGCACGCTCACCTTCATCCGCGTGTACTCCGGCCACATCTCGGCCGGCACCCAGGTGCTCAACAGCACCAAGGTGAAGAAGGAGCGCATCGGCAAGCTCTTCCAGATGCACGCCAACAAGGAGAACCCGGTCGAGGACGCGATGGCGGGGCACATCTACGCCGCCATCGGCCTCAAGGCCACGACCACCGGCGACACGCTCTGCGACATCGCGGCGCCCGTCGTCCTCGAGTCGATGACCTTCCCGGAGCCGGTCATCCAGGTCGCCATCGAGCCCAAGACCAAGGGCGACCAGGAGAAGCTCGGCACGGCGATCCAGAAGCTCGCCGAGGAGGACCCGACCTTCCAGGTGCACCTCGACGAGGACACCGGCCAGACGATCATCGCCGGCATGGGCGAGCTCCACCTCGACATCCTCGTCGACCGCATGCGCCGCGAGTTCAAGGTCGAGGCCAACGTCGGCAAGCCGCAGGTCGCCTACCGCGAGACCATCAAGCGCGCCCTCGACCGCTTCGACTACACCCACAAGAAGCAGACGGGTGGCTCCGGCCAGTTCGCGAAGATCCAGATCGCGCTCGCGCCCCTCGACACCGCCGACGGCGAGCTCTACGAGTTCGAGAACAAGGTCACCGGTGGTCGCGTGCCGCGCGAGTACATCCCGTCGGTCGACGCGGGCATCCAGGACGCGATGCAGTACGGCGTCCTCGCCGGGTACCCGCTGGTCGGCATCAAGGCCACGCTGCTCGACGGTGCGGCCCACGACGTCGACTCCTCGGAGATGGCGTTCAAGATCGCCGGATCGATGGCGCTCAAGGAGGCCGTCCGCAAGTGCGAGCCGGTCCTCCTCGAGCCGATGATGGCCGTCGAGGTGCGCACGCCCGAGGACTACATGGGCGAGGTCATCGGCGACATCAACGCACGCCGTGGCCAGATCCAGGCCATGGAGGACATCAGCGGCGCCAAGATCGTGCGCGGTGTCGTCCCGCTGTCGGAGATGTTCGGCTACGTCGGCGACCTGCGGTCCAAGACCCAGGGCCGCGCGAACTACTCGATGGAGTTCGACTCCTACGCCGAGGTCCCCAAGTCGGTGGCCGAGGAGATCATCAAGAAGACGCGGGGCGAGTGACCGCTAGACTGGTCGCTGGTCTCGGTAGAGAAGCATCCACACCCCATCCCCAATGACACGCCACGTCCTGCCCGGTCGTAACGGCGTTCCACCAGAAGAGTCCTGAGGAGGACATCAAGTGGCGAAGGCAAAGTTCGAGCGGACCAAGCCGCACGTCAACATCGGCACCATCGGTCACATCGACCACGGTAAGACGACGCTGACGGCTGCGATCTCCAAGGTCCTGCACGACAAGTACCCGGACCTGAACCCGCAGTTCGCGTTCGACGACATCGACAAGGCGCCCGAGGAGAAGCAGCGCGGTATCACGATCTCCATCGCGCACATCGAGTACCAGACCGAGGGTCGTCACTACGCGCACGTCGACTGCCCGGGCCACGCCGACTACGTGAAGAACATGATCACGGGTGCGGCGCAGATGGACGGCGCGATCCTCGTGGTCGCCGCCACCGACGGCCCGATGCCGCAGACCAAGGAGCACGTGCTCCTGGCCCGCCAGGTCGGCGTCCCCTACGTGGTCGTCGCGCTCAACAAGGCCGACATGGTCGACGACGAGGAGATCCTCGAGCTCGTCGAGATGGAGGTCCGTGAGCTCCTCACGTCCTACGAGTTCCCGGGCGACGACCTGCCGGTCGTCAAGGTCTCGGCGCTCAAGGCCCTCGAGGGCGACGCCGAGTGGGGCCAGACCGTCCTCGACCTGATGGACGCCGTCGACACCTACATCCCCGAGCCCGAGCGTGACACGGACAAGCCGTTCCTCATGCCCGTCGAGGACGTCTTCACGATCACCGGTCGTGGCACCGTCGTCACCGGCCGCATCGAGCGCGGTGTCCTCAAGGTCAACGAGGAGGTCGAGATCGTCGGCATCCACACCGGCCCGGCCACCAAGACCACCGCCACCGGCATCGAGATGTTCCGCAAGCTCCTCGACGAGGGTCGTGCGGGCGAGAACGTCGGCCTCCTCCTGCGCGGCATCAAGCGCGAGGACGTCGAGCGCGGCCAGGTCGTCGTCAAGCCCGGGTCGATCACCCCGCACACCGAGTTCGACGCGAACGTCTACATCTTGTCCAAGGACGAGGGTGGCCGTCACACGCCGTTCTACGACAACTACCGTCCGCAGTTCTACTTCCGGACCACGGACGTCACCGGTGTCGTCAAGCTGCCCGAGGGCACCGAGATGGTCATGCCCGGTGACAACACCGAGATGGCCGTCGAGCTCATCCAGCCCATCGCGATGGAGGAGGGCCTCAAGTTCGCCATCCGCGAGGGCGGCCGCACCGTCGGCGCCGGCCGGGTCACCAAGATCAACAAGTGACCTGACGCCGGTCCGCGACCGGCACCCCGAAGGGCCCCGCTCCACCACCAGGTGGGACGGGGCCCTTCGTCGTGCGTGGTGACCTCGGTCAGCAGGTGAGCGACACGTAGAAGTAGGTGTCCTCGGAGGCGCCGGTCGCGGTGTTGCGGACGTACACCGTCACCGTGTTGGGGTCGGCGCTGAAGCCGTTGTCGACGGTGATCTCGCGCGACGCGGAGAAGATGATGTCGGTGCCGGCGGCCGCGCAGCGCTCGACGTCGCGGTTGAACGTCACGGTGTACACGCCGGTCGAGCTCTTCGCCGAGCTGACCACGCCGGAGGCGGTGCTGGAGTAGACACCCCCACCCGGCTCGATGGCGGCGTAGAGGGGCTTGACGTAGTAGCCGGCGACGTCGGCGAAGATGTGCGCCGCGCCGGGGGTCTTGACGGTGAACTGCCCGGAGCCGTTGACGGGCATGGTCACCATGTTGGCCACCGGACCGGACGGGTTGAAGTTCACGAGGGAGGCCAGGGGCTCGGCCGTGCCGGTCGCCCAGCCCTTGAGGTCGCTCGTCGAGCCGTTGCGCGAGATGGCGCCGAGGTTGAGCTGCACCGAGGTGGCCACGTCGGGGATGTTGCAGGTGCCGGCCTTGCCACCCTGCACGGCGTAGCTGGCCAGCGTGGCGTCGAAGGTCCGCTGGCCGGCGACGAGGGCGCCTCCCGACACGCGGGTGTCGATGATGCGGCACGGGGCGACGGCGACGAAGCGCACCTCGGAGCCGGGCGGGAAGAGCGCGGAGACCGCGGCCACACCCGGGGCGACCCCCGCGGCCTTGGCGCTGCTGCGCGGGTTGGGCGAGGGGGTGCCCGCCGCGACGGCCGCGGTGGCGGAGAGGGTGAGGGCGGCCGCACAGGCCGTGGCGAGGAGTCCGAGCGCCGGGCGGCGCAGACGGGAGGTCGTGCTCATGGGGGGCACCTTTCGTGGGGTGGGGCGGCGAGGACCCGCCGTTGCGCGAGAAGAGCGCTCCCCGGTCCCCCTGATACGCGCCCCCGTGCTCAGGCCCGGTCGAGCCGCTCGCCGGCCACCCGGAGCAGCTCCTCGCGCACCCGCCCGATGGCGGGGGAGGGGGCCATCGTCCGGCGCCAGGTCATCATGACGCGACGGGTCGGGACCGGGTCGGTGACCGGCACGGGGACGACCGAGGCCGGCAGCTCCTCGCGACCCAGCCGGGGCACCAGCCCGACGCAGACCCCCTCGGAGACGAGCCCGACCTGAGACGAGAACTCCATCGCGCGGTGCCGGATGTCGGGCCGCCGGCCGTGCAGGTCGAACATGTGGGTCAGCCAGCCGTCGCACACCGAGCCGGGGGGCGCGCAGACCCACGGCTCGTCGGCGAACGCCGTGGCGTCGACGGGTCCGCGGCCGGCGAGCGGGTGGTCGGCGGGGACGAGGACGTCGGCCGTGTCGGTGCCGAGCGCCAGCACCTCGAGGTGCTCGGGGAAGGGCAGCGGTAGCTCGCCCCAGTTGTGCACGAGCGCGGCGTCGGCCGACCCGCCGGCGACGAGGTCGATCGCCTCGTGCGGGTCGTGCTCGACGACCGTGACCTCGAGGAGCGGCTCGGTGTCGGCCAGCGCGCGCAGGGTCGGGGCGACGAGGCCGCGCACGGCGGTCGAGAACGCCACGAGCCGGACCGCCCCGCTCACCGGTCCGCCGGCGACCCGTCCGAGCCCCGACTCCAGGGCCTCGAGCCGGTCGAGGATCTCGGCCCCCTCGTCGACGAGGTGGCGCCCGAGCTCGGTGAGCATCACACCGCGCCCGACCCGCTCGAGCACCGCGCCGCCCACCCGTCGCTCGAGGCGCTTGACCTGTTGGGAGACGGCCGACGGGGTGTACCCGAGGTGCGAGGCCGCGCCACCGATCGACCCGGTGCGGCGGACGGCGCTGAGCGTCACGAGGTGGTCGACGTCGATCATGTAGCGACGCTACACGAAACGGCGCACGAACCGTTGCTGGTGCTGAACGGTCGGGGCGAGCAGGATGGACCGCATGCCCCTGCGCGACGTCCTCTCCGCCGTGCTCGTCATGGTCATCTGGGGGATGAACTTCGTCGTCATCGACCGGGGCCTCGAGGGTGTGCCACCGCTGGTGTTCGTCGCGGTGCGCTTCGCCGTGGTCCTCCTCGCCCTGCCGTTCGTCGCCCGCCCGCAGGCCCCGCTGAGCCGGGTCCTGACCGTCGGGGTGTTCATGAGCCTCGGGCAGTTCGGGCTCCTCTACACGGCGCTGGCGGTCGGGATGCCGCCCGGGCTGGCCTCGTTGGTCCTCCAGGCGCAGGCGGTCATCACCGTCGTGCTCGCCGCCCTCGTGCTGGGGGAGCGGCCCCTGCGTGTCCAGCTGCTCGGGGTGGGGGTCGGCGTCCTCGGTCTCGGTGTCGTCGCCCT
The DNA here is from genome assembly GCF_011383005.1 of Phycicoccus sp. HDW14. Lineage (GTDB taxonomy): Bacteria > Actinomycetota > Actinomycetes > Actinomycetales > Dermatophilaceae > Phycicoccus. The sequence continues at coordinate 216,517 of NZ_CP049935.1, forward strand.
CGGCCGCGGGGGCAGCGTCCCGGCCGTCGCCGCCGTGCTCTGCGTCCTCGCGGCCGCGTCGTGGGCGACCGGCAACGTCCTGGTCCGCCGGCTCGGCGTCCCGGGTGGCCTGGGGCTCACGGTCTGGTCGGCGCTCGTCGTGCCGCTCCCGTTGCTGGCCCTGGCCTGCGCCGTCGACGGACCGGCGGAGGTGGGGCGGGCATTGACCCACCTGTCGCTCGTCAACTGGGCCTCGACGGCCTACACCGCCGTGCTCGCGAGCCTCGTGGGGTACGGCATCTGGAACCGCCTGCTGCACCGCCACCCCGCCTCCGAGGTCGCGCCCTTCACCCTGCTGGTGCCGCCGGTGGGCATGCTCACCGCGTGGCTCGCCGACGGGGAGGTGCCGACCGCGCTGGCCCTGCTCGGGGGAGCGGCCCTCATCGCGGGCGTCGCCCTCGTCACCCTGGGTCCGAGGATCCGACGCCGGCCGGCCGCCGTACCGTCCGCAGCGGCGGACACGTCGTCCCCCGGGGCGTCGACTCCGCCGGCCTGAGGCCTGGCGGGGTGGGCCGCTCCATCCGCACACCTGCGCGTCATCCGCACACCCCGGAGGGCGAGCGCCTGACCGTGAGGTGTGCGCCTGCCGTCAGATCGGCCGGCCCGTGCCCGGTGTCGGCGCCGGCGACGCGCCACGTGATCGGCGGTGCCGGCCGACCGGGGAGGGCGGGTGTATCGCCCGATTTGGACGAGGGCCCGGGGCTCTGGCACACTGGCTGGGTTGCTTGGCGTGCGTGAGCGACCCGCGAGGGTCGTCTGCGCCCACCGCGACGAGGTACTCGCACCGCCTTCTCGGCGGGGCGGCTCGGTTCGCGAAGTGCCAGGCCCCGGTTCCACCGGGACAGCCGAACCCACGGATGAGGCACGGGAGACCGTGCGCCACCCGGACTGCGGAGAAAGGGCGACACGCCCGACCGCGGGGGTCGGAGGTCCAGGAACCGGCCTTTGACAGATGGACGGCGAGTAGAGAGACGGGAACGTCAGATGGCGGGACAGAAGATCCGCATCCGCTTGAAGTCGTATGACCACGAGGTCATCGACAGCTCGGCGCGCAAGATCGTCGACACGGTCACGCGGGCCGGAGCGACCGTGGTCGGCCCCGTGCCGCTCCCGACGGAGAAGAACGTCTTCTGCGTCATCCGGTCGCCGCACAAGTACAAGGACAGCCGCGAGCACTTCGAGATGCGCACCCACAAGCGCCTCATCGACATCATCGACCCGACGCCCAAGGCCGTCGACTCGCTGATGCGTCTCGACCTCCCGGCTGACGTCAACATCGAGATCAAGCTCTGAGGCTCGCGATGACCACCACTGCCACGAAGACCCAGAAGGGTCTGCTGGGCACCAAGCTCGGCATGACCCAGGTGTGGGACGAGAACAACCGACTCGTGCCCGTCACCGTCATCCAGGCCGGCCCGAACGTCGTGACCCAGGTCCGCGCCGCCGAGGCCGACGGCTACGCCGCCGTGCAGCTCGGCTACGGCGCGATCGACCCCCGCAAGGTCACCAAGCCGCTCACCGGCCACTTCGAGAAGGCCGGCGTCACGCCGCGCCGCCACCTCGTCGAGATCCGCACCGCGGACGCCGGCGAGTACGCGCTCGGCCAGGAGCTCGGCGCCGACACCTTCGAGGTCGGCCAGTCCGTCGACGCCACCGCCACGACCAAGGGCAAGGGCTTCGCCGGCGTCATGAAGCGTCACGGCTTCCACGGCGTCAGCTCCTCCCACGGTGCGCACAAGAACCACCGCAAGCCCGGCTCGATCGGTGGCTGCGCCACCCCGGGCCGCGTGTTCAAGGGCATGCGGATGGCCGGTCGCATGGGCGGCGTGCGCCACACCACGCAGAACCTCACGATCCACGCCGTGGACGCCGAGAAGGGCCTGCTGCTGCTCAAGGGTGCCGTCCCCGGTCCCCGCGGCGCGGTCGTCCTCGTCCGCTCGGCCGCGAAGGGGGCCTGACATGGCTACCAACACCCTCGACGTCACCCTCCCCGCGGAGATCTTCGACGTCCAGACCAACGTGCCGCTGATCCACCAGGTCGTCGTCGCGCAGCTCGCCGCCGCCCGCCAGGGCACGCACGCGACGAAGACGCGTGGCGAGGTCCGCGGTGGCGGTCGCAAGCCGTACCGCCAGAAGGGCACCGGCCGCGCCCGTCAGGGCTCGACCCGTGCGCCGCAGTTCGCCGGTGGTGGCACCGTCCACGGCCCGCAGCCGCGTGACTACGCCCAGCGCACCCCCAAGAAGATGAAGGCCGCCGCCCTGCGCGGTGCCCTCTCCGACCGGGCGCGCCACGGCCGCATCCACGTCATCGACGTCATCGCCTCCGGCGACGCGCCCTCGACGAAGGCGGCCCGCGAGCTGTTCGCCGGTCTCACCGAGCGTCCCAACGTGCTCGTCGTCCTCGACCGCAGCGACATCGTCTCGATGAAGTCGGTCCGCAACCTCGCCGAGGTGCACGTGCTCGCGGTCGACCAGCTCAACACCTACGACGTGCTGTGCGCCGACGACGTGGTCTTCACCAAGGCCGCCTACGAGGTCTTCACCGGCGAGACGGTCCAGGCCGCCGCACCGGCCAAGAAGGCCCCGGCGAAGAAGGCCCCCGCCAAGAAGGCCGCGGAGCCCGAGGTCGCCGAGGCGGCTCCGGCCGCCGACCTGCCCAAGGGTGCGGTCGCCGCGCTCGAGGACGGCAGCGCCCCCGACGGCTACACCGTCAAGGGCAACGCCGACTCCGGCAAGTACCACGAGCCCGACGGCCAGTGGTACGAGCAGACCGTCGCCGAGTTCTGGTTCAAGACGGCCGCGGCGGCCGAGAAGGCCGGCTTCACCAAGGCCGGCGCCAAGGCTGATGTGCCGGGCCCCGCTGACGGTGCCGCCAAGGGCGACGCAGTCGACGTTGCCGGTACCGAGAATGGGGAGGACGAGAAGTGAGCCAGGGCAAGAACCCCCGCGACATCCTGATCGCTCCGGTCGTGTCCGAGAAGTCCTACGGGCTCCTCGACGAGGGCAAGTACACCTTCATCGTCGACCCGCGCTCGAACAAGACCGAGATCAAGATCGCCGTCGAGAACGTCTTCGGCGTCAAGGTCGACTCCGTCCACACGATGAACCGCAAGGGCAAGGCCCGTCGCACGCGGTTCGGCATCGGCAAGCGCAAGGACACCAAGCGCGCGATCGTCACCCTCCGCGAGGGCTCGATCGACATCTTCGGCAGCGCCGGCGCCTGAGGAACTGAGGACTGACAACACATGGGTATCCGTAAGTACAAGCCGACGACGCCGGGGCGTCGCGGGTCGAGCGTGGCCGACTTCGTCGAGGTCACCCGCTCCACCCCCGAGAAGTCCCTCGTCCGCCCGCTGACCAAGAGCGGTGGCCGCAACAACAACGGCCGCATCACCACCCGTCACATCGGTGGGGGCCACAAGCGCGCCTACCGCGTGATCGACTTCCGTCGTCACGACAAGGACGGCGTGCCCGCGAAGGTCGCGCACATCGAGTACGACCCGAACCGCACCGCGCGCATCGCGCTGCTGCACTACGCCGACGGCGAGAAGCGCTACATCCTCGCGCCGCGCGGCCTGGAGCAGGGCGCGACCATCGAGAACGGTCCGGGTGCCGACATCAAGCCGGGCAACACCCTGCCGCTGCGCAACATCCCGACCGGTACGGTCATCCACGCCGTCGAGCTCAAGCCCGGTGGCGGCGCGAAGATCGCCCGCTCCGCCGGTGTGCGCGTGCAGCTCGTCGCCAAGGACGGCCCCTATGCGCAGCTGCGCATGCCGTCCGGTGAGATCCGCAACGTCGACGTGCGCTGCCGCGCCACCGTCGGCGAGGTCGGCAACGCCGAGCAGTCGAACATCAACTGGGGCAAGGCCGGCCGCATGCGCTGGAAGGGCAAGCGCCCGACCGTCCGCGGTGTCGTCATGAACCCGGTCGACCACCCGCACGGTGGTGGTGAGGGTCGCACGTCCGGTGGACGCCACCCGGTGTCCCCCTGGGGCAAGCCCGAGGGCCGCACCCGCCGCCCCGGCAAGCCGAGCGACAAGCTCATCGTCCGTCGTCGCCGTACTGGCAAGAAGCGCTGATAGGAGCCTGGAATGCCTCGTAGCCTGAAGAAGGGCCCCTTCATCGACGACCACCTTCAGAAGAAGGTGGATATCCAGAACGAAGCGGGCACCAAGAACGTCATCAAGACCTGGTCGCGCCGGTCGGTCATCTCGCCCGACATGCTCGGTCACACCCTCGCCGTCCACGACGGCCGCAAGCACGTGCCGGTGTTCGTCACCGAGGCGATGGTCGGGCACAAGCTCGGCGAGTTCGCGCCGACCCGCACCTTCAAGGGTCACGTGAAGGACGACAAGAAGGGGCGTCGTCGCTGATGGCCGCCGAGACCACCACCACCGTCGAGTCGCGGGCGGTCGCCCGCCACACGCGGATCACGCCGATGAAGGCCCGCCGGGTCGTCGACCTCATCCGCGGCAAGGCCGCCCCGAGGCCGTGTCCGTCCTGCGCTTCGCCCCCCAGGCGGCCAGCGAGCAGGTCCTCAAGGTCCTCGAGTCGGCCATCGCCAACGCGCGGGTCAAGGCCGACAAGACGGCCGAGCGCTTCGACGAGCGCGAGCTCTTCGTCAGCGCGGCCTTCGTCGACGAGGGCCCCACCATGAAGCGTTTCCGTCCGCGCGCGCAGGGTCGCGCCGGCCGCATCAACAAGCGCACGAGCCACATCACCGTGGTCGTCGCTCCCAAGCCCGCCAAGACCACGAACGGAGGCACCCGCTGATGGGTCAGAAGGTCAACCCGCACGGCTTCCGTCTCGGGATCACCACGGAGCACAAGAGCCGTTGGTTCGCCGACTCCACCAAGGAGGGTCAGCGCTACCGCGACTACGTCAAGGAGGACGTGGCGATCCGCAAGCTCATGTCCACGGGCATGGACCGCGCCGGCATCGCCCGCGTCGACATCGAGCGCACCCGTGACCGGGTCCGCGTCGACATCCACACCGCGCGTCCGGGCATCGTCATCGGCCGCCGCGGCGCCGAGGCCGACCGTATCCGCGGCGAGCTCGAGAAGCTCACCGGCAAGCAGGTCCAGCTGAACATCCTCGAGGTCAAGAACCCCGAGGTCGAGGCCCAGCTCGTCGCGCAGGGCATCGCCGAGCAGCTGTCGGCCCGCGTCTCGTTCCGTCGCGCCATGCGCAAGGGCATGCAGTCGGCCACCCGCGCCGGCGCCAAGGGCATCCGCGTCCAGGTCTCCGGCCGCCTCGGCGGCGCGGAGATGAGCCGTACCGAGTTCTACCGCGAGGGGCGCGTGCCGCTGCACACCCTCCGCGCGCAGATCGACTACGGCCTGTACGAGGCCAAGACCACGTTCGGTCGCATCGGCGTCAAGGTGTGGATCTACAAGGGCGACATGACCGCTCGCGAGCTCGCGGCCCAGCAGGCCACCGCTCCGCGCCAGGGTCGTGGCCCGCGTCGTGACGGCGCCGACCGTCCGGCCCGTGCCCGTCGCACCGACGCCCCCGCCGCCGCGCAGGCCCCGGCCGAGCAGGCCGCGGCCGCTCCGAGCACCGAGGAGTCCTGACATGTTGATCCCCCGTCGGGTCAAGCACCGCAAGCAGCACCACCCGGGTCGCTCGGGCGCTGCCAAGGGTGGTACGACCATCGCGTTCGGCGACTACGGCATCCAGGCCCTCGAGCCCGCCTACGTCACGAACCGCCAGATCGAGTCCGCGCGTATCGCGATGACCCGCTACATCAAGCGTGGCGGAAAGGTCTGGATCAACATCTACCCGGACCGTCCGCTCACCAAGAAGCCCGCCGAGACCCGCATGGGTTCCGGCAAGGGCTCGCCGGAGTGGTGGATCGCGAACGTCAAGCCGGGCCGTGTCATGTTCGAGCTCTCCGGTGTCCCGGAGGACGTCGCGCGCGAGGCCCTGCGCCTCGCGATGCACAAGCTGCCGATGAAGTGCCGCTTCGTCCGGCGTGAGGGTGGTGACTTCTGATGGCAGTCGGTTCCAAGGACCTGACCTCCAAGGAGCTGCGGGGCCTCGACGACGAGCGCCTCGTCGACGAGCTCCGCAAGGCCAAGGAGGAGCTGTTCAACCTCCGGTTCCAGTCGGCCACCGGCCAGCTGGACAACCACGGCCGGCTCCGCGCCGTCCGCAAGGACATCGCCCGGATCTACACCGAGATGCGCGAGCGCGAGCTGGGCATCGGCGTGAAGGGTGAGGCCAAGTGAGCAACGAGAAGGACGAGACCGTGACCGCGACCATCGACCGCAGCTACCGCAAGACCCGCCAGGGCTACGTGGTCAGCGACAAGATGGACAAGACCGTCGTCGTCGAGGTCGAGGACCGCGTGAAGCACGCCCTCTACGGCAAGGTGCTGCGCCGCTCGAGCAAGGTCAAGGCGCACGACGAGGCCAACGCCGCCGGCGTCGGCGACCGCGTCCTCATCATGGAGACCCGGCCGCTGTCCGCCACGAAGCGCTGGCGCGTCGTCGAGATCCTCGAGAAGGCCAAGTAAGCCTCTGCCGCAAGGCAACCCAGTCAGTTCGGCCAGGCTCGCCCCGGCGAGAACCAGCACGACGAGTAGGAGTTAGACAGTGATCCAGCAGGAGTCGCGACTGCGTGTCGCCGACAACACCGGTGCGAAGGAGATCCTCTGCATCCGTGTTCTCGGCGGTTCCGGTCGCCGGTACGCCGGCATCGGCGACACCATCGTCGCCACCGTCAAGGACGCGATCCCCGGCGGGAACGTCAAGAAGGGTGACGTCGTCAAGGCCGTCATCGTGCGGACGAAGAAGGAGCGCCGTCGTGCCGACGGTTCCTACATCAAGTTCGACGAGAACGCCGCCGTCATCCTCCGCAACGACGGGGACCCGCGCGGTACCCGCATCTTCGGCCCCGTGGGCCGCGAGCTGCGCGAGAAGAAGTTCATGAAGATCATCAGCCTGGCCCCGGAGGTGCTCTGACCCATGGCGAAGATCAAGAAGGGCGACACCGTCCAGGTGCTCGCCGGCAAGGACAAGGGCAGCACGGGCAAGGTCATCGCGGTCAACCGTGAGACCGACCGCGTCACCGTCGAGGGTGTCAACCGGGTCACCCGGCACACCAAGGCGGGCGAGTCCAACCGTGGCAGCCGCACCGGTGGCCTCATCGTCCAGGAGGCGCCGATCCACGTGAGCAACGTCGCGATCGTCGACCCCTCGGACAAGAAGCCGACCCGGATGAAGACCCGCGTCGAGACCGTCGAGCGGGACGGGCGCCAGAAGGCGACCCGCGTCCGCGTCGGCGTGCGCTCGGGCAAGGACCTGTGAGAGAGATGGCTGACACCGCTACCACGCCGCGCCTCAAGACGCGCTACCAGGACGAGATCAAGGGCTCCCTGCGTGAGCAGTTCGCGTACGCGAACGTCATGCAGGTCCCGGGCGTCGTCAAGGTCGTCGTCAACATGGGCGTCGGTGACGCCGCCAAGGACAGCAAGCTCATCGAGGGTGCCGTCCGCGACCTCACCGCCATCACCGGCCAGAAGCCGGTCGTCACGAAGGCCCGCAAGTCCATCGCGCAGTTCAAGCTGCGCGAGGGCATGCCGATCGGTGCGCACGCCACGCTGCGCGGCGACCGCATGTGGGAGTTCCTCGACCGCCTCGTGACCGTCGCGCTCCCGCGCATCCGTGACTTCCGCGGCCTCTCGCCGCGCCAGTTCGACGGGCGGGGCAACTACACCTTCGGTCTCACGGAGCAGTCGATGTTCCACGAGATCGACCAGGACCGCATCGACCGGGTCCGCGGCATGGACATCACGATCGTGACGACCGCGACGAACGACGACGAGGGACGCGCGCTGCTCAAGGCGCTCGGCTTCCCGTTCAAGGAGAACTGAGCATGGCCAAGACCGCCCTCGTCAACAAGGCGAACAAGAAGCCGAAGTTCACTGTCCGCGGCTACACCCGCTGCCAGCGCTGCGGCCGTCCGCACTCGGTCTACCGCAAGTTCGGCCTCTGCCGGATCTGCCTCCGGGAGATGGCCCACGCGGGCGAGCTCCCGGGCGTGACCAAGTCCAGCTGGTAAGTCCTCACCCCGCCGCCTCGCGCGGCACCCCATCCACAGACCATCTACAGCGCAGGTCCGCCGGAGAAACCGTCCGGAGGAAACCGTGCTGAGAGAGGGCGGAGAAGCCCAATGACCATGACCGACCCGATCGCGGACATGTTGACCCGCGTCCGGAACGCCAACTCGGCGCACAAGGACGACGTCTCCATGCCGTTCTCCAAGCTCAAGAGCCACATCGCCGAGATCCTCGAGGCCGAGGGCTACATCGGCGGCTGGACCGTCGAGGACGCCGAGGTGGGCAAGACCCTCACCGTCCAGCTCAAGTACGGCCCCAACCGGGAGCGCTCGATCGCCGGCCTGCGCCGCGTCAGCAAGCCCGGTCTGCGCGTCTACGCCAAGTCGACCAACCTTCCCAAGGTGCTCGGCGGGCTCGGCGTCGCGATCATCTCGACCTCCTCCGGCCTGCTGACCGATCGTCAGGCCGCCAACAAGGGTGTGGGTGGGGAAGTCCTCGCCTACGTCTGGTAAGGGGTAGCTGACATGTCGCGAATCGGACGACTCCCCGTCACCGTCCCCTCCGGTGTCGACGTGACCATCGCCGGTCAGACCGTCACCGTCAAGGGCCCCAAGGGCGAGCTCACCCACACCGTCGCCGAGCCGATCACCATCGAGCAGGCCGACGGCACCCTCGAGGTCAAGCGTCCCGACGACGAGCGCACCTCGCGCTCGCTCCACGGCCTGACCCGCTCGCTCATCAACAACATGGTGCTCGGTGTGACCGAGGGCTACGAGAAGAAGCTCGAGATCCACGGCACCGGGTACCGCGTGCTGGCCAAGGGCTCCAACCTCGAGTTCGCCCTGGGCTACTCGCACTCCATCACCGTCGAGCCCCCGTCGGGCATCACGTTCGCGGTCGAGAACCAGACCCGGTTCTCGGTCCAGGGCATCGACAAGCAGCTCGTCGGCGAGGTCGCCGCGAACATCCGCAAGCTCCGCAAGCCCGACCCGTACAAGGGCAAGGGCGTCCGCTACGCGGGCGAGCACATCCGCCGCAAGGTCGGAAAGGCTGGTAAGTAACCGATGGCTCTGATCGTCAAGCGCGCCAAGGGCAAGTCGGCCGCACGCGTCCGCCGTCACACCCGCGTCCGCAAGCAGGTCGCCGGCACCGCCGTGCGTCCCCGCCTCGTGGTGTCGCGGTCCTCGCGCCACGTCTTCGTCCAGGTCGTCGACGACACCGTGGGCAAGACCGTCGCGTCCGCCTCGACGATGGAGGCCGACGTGCGCTCCCTCGAGGGTGACAAGCGGGACAAGGCCAAGAAGGTCGGTGAGCTCGTCGCCGAGCGCGCCAAGGCCGCCGGTGTCGAGGCCGTCGTGTTCGACCGCGGCGGCAACCGCTACCACGGTCGCGTCGCCGCCATCGCGGACGGCGCTCGGGAAGGCGGGCTGGCCCTGTGACCCACGCTGCCCGCACCACCACGAACGTCGAGAAGAGGAACATCTGATGCCAGGACCCCAGCGTCGAGGCACCGGAGCCACGGCCGGCTCCGCCGAGCGCGGCGACCGCCGCGGCGGCCGTGACGGCGGCCGCGGAGGCCGCGACTCCCGCGAGGCCGAGAAGAGCCAGTACCTGGAGCGCGTCGTCACGATCAACCGTGTCGCCAAGGTCGTCAAGGGTGGTCGTCGCTTCAGCTTCACCGCCCTCGTCGTCGTCGGCGACGGTGACGGCACCGTCGGTGTCGGCTACGGCAAGGCCAAGGAGGTGCCCGCGGCGATCGCCAAGGGTGTCGAGGAGGCGAAGAAGAACTTCTTCCGCGTCCCGCGCATCCAGGGCACCATCCCCCACCCCGTCCAGGGTGAGGCCGCTGCCGGTGTCGTCATGCTCCGCCCCGCCAGCCCCGGTACCGGTGTCATCGCCGGTGGCCCGGTGCGTGCGGTGCTCGAGTGCGCCGGCATCCACGACGTGCTGTCCAAGAGCCTCGGCTCCGACAACGCGATCAACATCGTCCACGCGGTCGTCGCGGCCCTCCAGGGCCTCGAGCGCCCCGAGGCCGTCGCCGCCCGTCGCGGGCTGCCGGTCGACCGGGTCGCGCCCGCCGCGATGCTCCGCGCCCAGGCCGCCGGCCTGGCCGAGGCCAAGGCCGGTGCGTGATGGGGCGCCTCAAGGTCACCCAGACCCGGTCCGGGATCGGTGGGAAGCAGAACCAGCGTGAGACGCTGCGCTCCCTCGGTCTGAAGCGCATCGGCGACGTCGTCGTCAAGGAGGACCGTCCCGAGATCCGCGGGATGGTCAAGACGGTTCCGCACCTCGTGACCGTCGAGGAGGTTGAGTGAGCATGGCCGACACCACGAAGGCCACGAAGGCCGCTGCGTCCGAGGGCGCCCCGGCGCTCAAGGTGCACCACCTGCGCCCTGCGCCCGGCGCCAAGTCCGCCAAGATCCGCGTCGGTCGCGGTGAGGGTGGCAAGCGCGGCAAGACCGCCGGTCGCGGCACCAAGGGCACCAAGGCCCGCTACCAGGTGCGCCCCGGCTTCCAGGGCGGCACCACGCCGCTGCACATGCGGTTCCCGAAGCTGCGCGGCTTCAAGAACCCGTTCAAGACCGAGTACCAGGTCGTCAACCTCGACAAGCTGGCGTCGCTCTACCCCCAGGGTGGCGACGTGACCGTCGAGGACCTGGTCGCCAAGGGTGCCGTCCGCGACGGCCACCCGGTCAAGGTGCTCGGCACCGGCGAGATCGACGTCAAGGTCTCCGTGACCGCCGACGCGTTCTCGACCAGCGCCAAGGAGAAGATCGAGGCGGCGGGCGGCTCGGCGACGACCGCCTGACCCCGCTCGATGACCGCGTGTCGCAGGGCCGGCTCCGGGACTCACCCCGGACCCGGCCCTGCGCCGCGTTCACCCCACCCGCCCGCCTCGGCCCGTGCCGGGGCACCGGGTATGTTGTGACGGATCGCTGACGACGTGGCCACACCCCCGGCCGCACCCTGGAGGACCCTGTGCTCACCGCTTTCGGCCGCGCGTTCAAGACGCCCGACCTGCGCAGGAAGCTGCTGTTCACCCTGTTCATCATCGTGGTGTTCCGGCTGGGCTCGCACGTGCCCACCCCCGGCGTCAGCTACCCGGCGGTGCAGCAGTGCATCAAGGGCGCCGACAACAGCAACCAGCTGCTCGGCCTGATCAACCTCTTCAGCGGCGGCGCGCTGCTCCAGCTGTCGATCTTCGCGCTGGGGATCATGCCGTACATCACGGCGAGCATCATCGTCCAGCTGCTCACCGTCGTCATCCCGCGGTTCGAGGCTCTCAAGAAGGAGGGCCAGGCCGGTCAGACGAAGATGACGCAGTACACGCGCTACCTGACGATCGGGCTGGCGGTCCTCCAGAGCTCGACGCTCATCACCTTCGCGCAGAACCCCTCGACGCTGTTCAACAACCCGTCGTGCACGAACATCCTGTCCGACAGCTCGGTCGTCACGATCCTCATCATGGTGCTGACGATGACCGCCGGTACGGGCGTCATCATGTGGATGGGTGAGCTCGTCACCGACAAGGGCGTCGGCAACGGCATGTCGCTGCTGATCTTCACCTCGATCGCGGCGCAGTTCCCGTCCTCGCTGTGGCAGATCCAGCAGCGCTCCGGCTTCGGCACCTTCCTCGGCGTCATCGCCCTCGGGTTCGTCGTCATCGCGCTCGTCGTGTTCGTCGAGCAGAGTCAGCGCCGCATCCCGGTCCAGTACGCCAAGCGGATGGTCGGGCGCCGGGTCTACGGCGGCACCTCCACGTACATCCCGCTCAAGGTGAACATGGCCGGTGTCATCCCGGTCATCTTCGCGAGCTCGCTGCTGACGCTGCCCACGCTCGTCGCGCAGTTCAACCAGGGCGCCAACGGGGTCAACCCGGGCTGGGTCGACTGGATCCAGGCCCACCTCGTGCGCGGTGACCACCCGTACTACATGGCCCTCTACACGGGCCTCATCCTCTTCTTCACGTTCTTCTACGTGTCGATCACGTTCAACCCCACCGAAGTCGCCGACAACATGAAGAAGTACGGCGGCTTCATCCCGGGTATCCGCGCCGGGCGACCCACGGCCGAGTACCTCAACTACGTCCTGACCCGGATCACCGTGCCCGGCGCGATCTACCTCGCGCTGATCTCGCTCCTCCCGCTCGTCGCGCTGGTCCTGGTCGATGCGAACCAGAACTTCCCCTTCGGTGGCACCTCGATCCTCATCATCGTGGGTGTCGGCCTGGAGACGGTGAAGCAGATCGAGGCCCAGCTGCAGCAGCGTCACTATGAAGGGTTCCTCCGCTGATGCGACTCATCATCCTCGGGCCGCCCGGTGCCGGTAAGGGCACGCAGGCGTCCCGGATCGCCGAGCACTTCGGCATCCCGGCCATCTCGACCGGGGACATCTTCCGGGCCAACATCAAGGACGAGACCGAGCTCGGTCTGCAGGTCAAGGAGATCCTCGCCTCGGGCGGGTACGTCTCCGACGAGATCACCAACGCCATCGTCGAGGACCGCCTCGGCCAGGACGACTGCGCACGGGGCTTCCTCCTCGACGGCTACCCGCGCACCCTCGCCCAGGTCGAGGCGCTCGACTCCGTGCTCGCCGCCCACGGGGGCGCGCTCGACCACGTCCTCGAGCTGACCGTCGACGACGACGTGGTCGTCGGGCGGCTGCTCAAGCGGGCCGAGACCGAGGGTCGTTCCGACGACACCGAGGAGGTCATCCGGGACCGGATGGCCATCTACCACCGCGAGACGCGTCCGCTGTCGGAGACCTACCGGTCGCGCGGCCTGCTCGTCGAGGTCGACGGCGACGGAGCTGTCGACGACGTGACGCAGCGGATCACCACCGCCCTCACCTGACCCGCGGAGCCGCCCTGATCCGGGCGGCCCCCACCCGTCGAAAGTACAGAACACGCCGTCTGCGCCTCTTGCCAGACGGCGTGTTCTGTACTTTCGACGGGGTTCTGTGGAGAACTCGGCGGGCGAGCCGGTCGAACCCGCGACCCTGCCTCCATGCGCCCCTCAGACCTGCCTGCGAGCTTGGGCACAGGCGCCTTCAGCACGAGCGCGGCCCGGGCGGCCGGGGTGCCGTCGAGCAGGTTGCGCCGTTCGGACTTGCACCACCCCACCCGAGGGGCCCACGTCCGCACCGTGCCTTCGGTACTCGTCGACCGCGCTGCGGCCTACCTCGCGGGACTGCCGGACGGCCGTGCGTTCTCGCACCTGACAGCGGCCCGCCTGCACGGGCTCCCGCTCCCGGCTCACCTCGAGCGGGAGGCAGACGACGGGCCATTGCACGTGATGGCCCGCACCACCGCCGGACACACGCGTCGTGGCGGATGCACCGGACACCGCGGACTGGAGTGGCGGACTTCGACCGACGTCCACGGTCTGCCGGTGGTCTCGCCCGAGGACACGTGGTGCGACCTCGGCGAGCTCGGTCGGCGGCGGGTCTGTGTTGACGACCTCGTCGTCCTTGGCGACGCCGTCGTGGCACCGGTCGCCTCCCTGCGCGACGCAGCGTGGCAGCTGAGAGGCCCCATGGAGAGCCGGGTCCGACCGCGCGGCAAGGTGATGCTCGTGGAGGCGCTCAGCCTGATACGTCCCGGGGTGCGGTCGCCGATGGAGTCGCGGGCACGTCTCATGTTCGTGCGGACCGGCTTCCCCGAGCCCGAGGTGAATGGGGACCTCACGGACCGCGCCGGGGAGTGGCTGGCTGAGGGCGACCTCGTCTGGCGGGATCGACGGGTCGTCGGTGAGTACCAGGGCTCCGACCACGCCTCGCGCCGGCGTCGCAGCCGTGACGCGTCGCGCCGGACCTCGCTCGAGGGCGAGGGCTGGACCGTCCTCGAGATCTGGGCCGAGGACGTCCTCGTGGGAGGCCGACGGACGGCGTGCCTGCTCCGGTTCGCACACGAGCTCGGCATCGACCCCCGACACCTGGACCTCTGACCCCGTCGAAGGTACAGAACACGCCGTGCCGTCACGGGAGCGGACGGCGCGTTCTGTACTTTCGACGGGGTGTGGGGGAGCGGGTGGGGAGGGGGCGGGTGGGATGTGGGGGAGCGGTGCGGCGCGGGTAGGGTTCCGCGGCATGGGACTGTTCAGCCGTGACCGCTGCGAGGGCAAGACGGCCGAGCAGCTGGCGATGATGCGCACCGCCGGCCTGCTCGTCGGGCGCACCCTCGAGCTGGTCGTCGCGGCGGTCCGCCCGGGCGTGACCACCCTCGAGCTCGACGCCCTCGCCGAGGCCCACATCCGCGACCACGGCGGCATCCCCAACTTCCAGCTCGTCCCCGGCTACCGGCACACCCTCTGCACGAGCGTCAACGACGAGATCGTGCACGGCATCCCGGGCCCGCGCGTGCTCGCCGCCGGCGACCTGCTCTCCATCGACTGCGGGGCCGAGGTCGCGGGCTGGAACGGCGACTCCGCCGTCACCGTCGTCGTCGGCGGACCCGAGGCCGCCCGCCCCGAGGACCTCGCGCTCAGCGAGGACACCGAGGCCTCGCTCTGGGCCGGCATCGCCGCGCTGACGGTCGGGGCGCCGCTCTACGCCGTGGGCGCCGCGGTCGAGGACGCCGTCGTCGACGCCGGCACCCGGCGCGGGCGCGAGTACGGCATCGTCGAGGACTACGTCGGCCACGGCATCGGCACCTCGATGCACATGGACCCGCAGGTGCCCAACTACCGCATCCAGGGCCGCAGCCCCCGCGTGCCCGACGGCATGACCATCTGCATCGAGCCGATGGTCACCCTCGGCGACCAGGACAACACGATCCTCGAGGACGAGTGGACCGTCGTCACGCGCGACGGCTCGCGGGCCGCGCACTGGGAGCACTCGGTGGCGGTCACCTCGGCCGGCACGTGCGTGCTCACGGCGATCGACGGCGGCCGCGAGCGGCTGGCGTCCCTCGGCGTCGCGTACGCCGACATCACCCCCGCCTGACCTCGGGCGACGTCCCGGCCGTCCCCACCGGGTGACCGATCTCTCGGTGAGGTCGGCCCTGCGCGTGGCTAGGGTTGAGGGTGGCCCAAGACCACCGACCGAGGAGAGCTCGATGACCACGTCGTCGCCTCCGCACGACCTCATGCCGCTCGCCGACGGGTTCGACCCGCGCACCCGCGAGGACTGGCTCGGCCTCGTCGCCGACGTCCTCAACAAGCGCCGTGCCGAGGACGACCGCCTCGACCCCGACGCCGCCGGGCAGGCCCTCGTCACCGCCCTCGACGGCGGCCTGGCCACCGACGGCCTCTACCTGCGCGAGGACCGCGCACTCGGGCGTCCCGGCGCGATGCCGTTCACGCGCGGCCGCGTCGTGCGCGACGGCACGATGCCGTGGGACGTCCGCCAGCTGCACGACGACCCGGATGCCGGCCGCTCCGGTGAGGCGGTGCTCGACGACCTCGAGCACGGCGTCACGTCGGTGTGGGTGCACGTGGGGGAGGACGGCGTCGCCTCCGCCGACCTCGCCACGGTGCTCGCCGACGTGCGGCTCGACCTCGCCCCCGTCGTCGTCAGCTCCTCCACCGACCAGCCGGGCGCCGCCCGCGCCCTGCTCGACGTCGTCGGCGACCGGCCGACGACGGGCGGCAACCTCGGCATCGACCCCGTCGGAGCCGCCCTGCGCACCGGCACCGCTCCGGACCTCGAGCCGCTCGCCGACCTCGTCCGTGCGGCCGCCGACCACGACGGCTGGCGGGCGGTCACCGTCGACGCGCGCGTGCTGCACGACGCCGGCGGCAGCGAGGTCGACGCGCTCGCCGTCGCCGTCGCCACCGGCGTCGCGTACCTGCGCTACCTCGAGGCCGCTGGGCTCGAACCGGCAGAAGCGTTCCCGCACATCGAGTTCCGCGTCAGTGCCACCGCCGACCAGTTCCTCACCGCGGCCGTGCTCCGCGCCCTGCGGCGCGTCTGGGCCCGGGTCGGAGAGGCCGTCGGCGTCCCCGAGGCCGACCGCGGCGCCCGCACCCACGCCGTCACCAGCCTGCGGATGGCCACTCGCGAGGACCCGTTCGTCAACGTCCTGCGCAACACCCTCGCCACGTTCGGCGCATCGATCGGAGACGCCGACGCCATCACGGTGCTGCCCCACGACACCGTCTCCGGGTTGCCGGAACGGTTCTCGCGCAGGCTCGCCCGCAACACCCAGATCCTCCTCGCCGCCGAGTCCAACGTCGGTCGGGTCACCGATCCCGGTGGCGGCTCGTGGTACCTGGAGTCGCTGACCGACGAGGTCGCACAGCACGCGTGGGCCCGGTTCCAGGAGGTCGAGCGCGCCGGTGGCGTCCTCGACGCCCTCGCCTCCGGCCTGCTCCGCGAGTGGGTCGACACCGCCACGGCCGAGCGCGAGCGGCTCATCGCCACCCGCCGCCGCCCACTGACCGGCGTCTCGATGTTCCCGAACCTCGCCGACACCGCGGCCGAGCGTCGACCCCGCGCCCCCTGACCAGTGGCGACGCCGCCTTCGCCCCGCGTCGGGACGCCGCCGCCTTCGAGGCACTGCGCGACCGGGCCCGCACCCTCGAGCACCCCGCCGTCACCGTCCGCACGCTCGGCGCCCAGCGCGACTTCGGTGCCCGGCAGGGGTTCGTCGCCAACCTTCTCGCCTCGGGCGGCATCGCCACGACCGACGAGGTCACGCCGACCGCCGTCCTCGCCAGCAGCAGGGCGCAGTACCAGGAGCACGGCCGCGCGGCCGTCGAGGAGCTCCGCGCCGCCGGGGCCGGTCGAGTGCTCGTCGCCGGTCGCGCCGCGGAGCTCGGCGACGCCGACCTCGTCGACGGCGAGCTCTTCGACGGGATGGACGTCGTCGCGTTCCTCGGCGAGTTGCTCGACGACCTCGGCGCCCCGGCGGAAGGAGACCCCCGATGACCGGAGTCCCGGACTTCACCACCCTCGACCTCGGCCCCGGCACCCCGGACGCCGCGACCGGGACCACCACCGACACCACCGACCCCTGGCTCACCCCCGAGCAGATCCCCGTCAAGGCGGTCTACACCGAGGACGACCTCGCCGGCCTCGACTTCCTCGACACCGTGCCCGGCGCCCCGCCGTTCCTGCGCGGCCCGTACCCGACGATGTACACGACCCAGCCGTGGACCATCCGCCAGTACGCGGGCTTCAGCACCGCCGAGGAGTCCAACGCCTTCTACCGCCGCAACCTCGCGGCCGGCCAGAAGGGCCTGAGCGTCGCCTTCGACCTCGCGACCCACCGCGGCTACGACTCCGACCACCCCGCGTCGCCGGCGACGTCGGGATGGCCGGAGTGGCCATCGACTCGATCTACGACATGCGCACCCTCTTCGACGGCATCCCGCTCGACCAGATGTCGGTGTCGATGACGATGAACGGCGCCGTCATCCCGGTGCTCGCGCTCTACGTCGTCGCGGCCGAGGAGCAGGGGGTGAAGGCGGAGCAGCTGACCGGGACCATCCAGAACGACATCCTCAAGGAGTTCATGGTCCGCAACACCTACATCTACCCGCCCGAGCCCTCGATGCGGATCATCAGCGACATCTTCGCCTTCACCAGCCAGGAGATGCCGCGCTTCAACTCGATCTCGATCTCCGGGTACCACATGCAGGAGGCCGGGGCCACGCAGGACCTCGAGCTGGCCTACACCCTCGCCGACGGCGTCGAGTACCTGCGGGCCGGCCAGGCGGTGGGCCTCGACGTCGACCGCTTCGCCCCGCGCCTGTCCTTCTTCTGGGCGATCGGGATGAACTTCTACATGGAGGTCGCCAAGATGCGGGCCGCGCGCCTGCTCTGGGCCCGCCTCGTGCGCGAGCAGGGCGCGCAGAACCCGAAGTCGCTCAGCCTGCGCACGCACAGCCAGACCTCCGGGTGGAGCCTCACCGCCCAGGACGTCTTCAACAACGTCGTGCGCACCTGCATCGAGGCGATGGCCGCGACGCAGGGGCACACGCAGTCCCTCCACACCAACGCCCTCGACGAGGCGATCGCGCTGCCGACCGACTTCTCGGCCCGCATCGCCCGCAACACCCAGCTGGTCCTCCAGCAGGAGTCGGGCACGACGCGCACCATCGACCCGTGGGCCGGCTCGGCCTACGTCGAGCGGCTGACCCACGACCTCGCCCAGCGCGCGTGGCAGCACATCGAGGAGGTCGAGGCCGCCGGCGGGATGGCCAAGGCGATCGAGGCCGGCATCCCGAAGATGCGCATTGAGGAGGCGGCCGCCCGCACCCAGGCGCGCATCGACTCCGGCCACCAGCCGGTCATCGGCGTCAACACCTACGTCGTCGACGTCGACGAGCCGATCGAGGTCCTCAAGGTCGACAACGCCGCCGTGCGGGCCAGCCAGGTCGCCAAGCTCGAGCGGCTGCGCGCCGAGCGCGACGAGGACGCCTGCCGTGCCGCCCTGTCCCGGATGACCGAGGCCGCCCGCGCCGGGTCCGACGGCACCCCCGAGACCAACCTGCTCGCCCTGGCCATCGAGGCCGCGCGCGCCAAGGCCACCGTCGGCGAGATGTCGCTGGCCATGGAGGAGGCGTTCGGCCGCTACACCGCCCAGATCCGTACGATCGGGGGCGTGTACAGCGCCGAGGCGGGGGAGGACGCCACCGTCCGCGAGGCCCAGGCCGCCGTCGAGGCGTTCGAGGAGGCCCAGGGCCGCCGGCCGCGCATCCTCGTCGCCAAGATGGGCCAGGACGGCCACGACCGCGGGCAGAAGGTCATCGCCACCGCGTTCGCCGACCTCGGCTTCGACGTCGACGTGGGCCCGCTGTTCCAGACGCCGGAGGAGGTCGCCCGCCAGGCCGTCGAGGCCGACGTGCACGTCGTGGGCGTCAGCTCGCTGGCCGCCGGCCACCTCACCCTCGTGCCGGCCCTGCGCAAGGCCCTCGACGACCTCGGCCGCGAGGACCTGATGATCGTCGTCGGCGGGGTCATCCCCGACCAGGACCACGAGGCCCTGCGGGCGGCCGGCGCCGACGACATCTACCCCCGGGCACCGTCATCAGCAAGGCGGCCCTGGCCCTCGTCGGCGAGCTGCGCGAGCGGCTCGGGTGAGCGGTCCGGTCCCGGTCGCGGAACTCGTCGCCGGGGTGCGGGCCGGCGAGCGCCGGCAGGTGGCGCGGGCCATCACGCTCCTGGAGTCGCGGCGCCCGGACCACCGCGAGCAGGCCCGCGAGCTGCTCGCGGCGCTGGCCGACCGCACCGGCGGGGCCGTGCGGGTGGGCATCAGCGGGGTGCCGGGCGCCGGCAAGTCGACCTTCATCGACACCCTCGGGGTGCGGCTCATCGAGCAGGGGCACCGGGTGGCCGTCGTCGCCGTCGACCCCAGCTCGCGGCGGACCGGCGGCTCGATCCTCGGCGACCGCACCCGGATGGGCCGGCTCGCCGCGTCCGACGCCGCGTTCGTGCGGCCGAGCCCGTCGGGGCGCCAGCTCGGGGGAGTGGCCCGGGCGACGCGCGAGTCGATGCTCGTGCTCGAGGCCGCCGGCTTCGACGTCGTCGTCGTCGAGACCGTCGGGGTCGGCCAGAACGAGGTCGCCGTCTCCGAGATGGTCGACACCTTCCTGCTGCTCACCCTCGCCCGGGCCGGCGACCAGCTGCAGGGCATCAAGCGCGGCATCCTCGAGCTCGCCGACGTCATCGCCGTCAACAAGGCCGACGGCGACGGCGAGCTGCCGGCCAAGGGCGCGGCCCGCGAGCTGGCCGGCGCGATGCGGATGATGATGCCCGGCCGCGACGTGCGCCGGCCCCCGGTGCTCACCTGCTCGGCCCTGACCGGCGACGGCCTCGACGAGGTGTGGCGGGCCGTCCTCGAGCACCGGGCCTACCTCGAGGAGCACCACACCCTCGCGGGGCGGCGTGCGCAGCAGCAGGAGGACTGGATGTGGGCCCTCGTCGACGCCGAGCTGACCGACGGGGTCCGCTCCTCGCCCTCGGTGCGGGCCGAGCGGGCCGAGGTCGAGGCGCGCGTGCGCTCCGGCGAGCTGAGCGCGGTCGACGGGACGGCCCGCATCCTCGCGCTCTACACCGCCGACCTGCGGGCCACGGATTCCGAAGGCTGACGGGCTTCATCAGCCGTTCGGCCGATGCCGACTACGCCGGTCGGGTCGTGCTGGTCGTCCGATCCGGCAGGTCGGAGCACACGGGATGGCCCCGTGGGGACCCGGCAGGGCATCGTGGATTCCGCACCCGGTGATCCGGACCATCCGGTCCGACCCTGTCCATCGGGCGCAGAGCCCGGGATCCACCCCCTGCACGGAGACCGGCTCGCCCTAGTCCACCGGGTCGGCCAACCCTGCAACGGCCGGCCCGGTGGACTGTTTTCTGCCCCCGTCCCACCGATTTCGTGGCGGCCCCCTCCTGCCGTACCATTGAACGTCGGTCACGTGTGCGTTCCTGCATGGGTGCAAGCCTGCGCGGAGCAGCACGGGGCCGATTTCCATGAGCCAGCCCGACTCCAAGCGAGGGCTGGCCGCACGGCGGATTGAGAGGGTATGGCCAAGAAGGACGGCGTCATCGAGATCGAGGGCACGATCGTCGAGGCACTCCCGAACGCGATGTTCCGGGTTGAGCTGACGAACGGTCACAAGGTGCTCGCGCACATCTCCGGCAAGATGCGACAGCACTACATCCGGATCCTCCCCGAGGACCGCGTGGTGGTGGAGCTGAGCCCGTACGACCTGACCCGCGGCCGCATCGTCTTCCGCTACCGCTGAAGTCCACACATCGAACAGACAGCAAAGGCGACATGAAGGTTCAGCCGAGCGTCAAGAAGATCTGTGACAAGTGCAAGGTGATCCGCCGCAACGGCCGGGTCATGGTGATCTGCGAGAACCTGCGCCACAAGCAGCGCCAGGGCTGACGCGAGTCAGACGCAGCACCGCCTCGCGAGAGGCCGCACGAGGTCACCGATCCTCGAGCAGACGCACCACCAGAAGCACGCAGCACCCGACCCCCGACGGGCCACCTGGAACAGCAGGTGGGCGCGGGACGTCACCCCCGGCCCGGAGGCCGGGGACCGGACCAGGATGGGCCGGACCGGTGTTGTGCCAGACCTCCGGACAACCAGAAAAGGAAACCATCCACAGATGGCACGTCTCATGGGCGTCGACCTCCCGCGCGACAAGCGCGCCGAGGTCGCACTGACCTACATCTTCGGAGTCGGCAAGACCAGCTCGCAGAAGGCGCTCGCGGCGACCGGGGTCAGCCCCGACACCCGCGTCAAGGACCTCGGTGACGAGGACCTCGTCAAGCTGCGCGACTGGATCGAGGAGAACCTCAAGGTCGAGGGTGACCTGCGGCGCGAGGTCGCCGCGGACATCCGCCGCAAGGTCGAGATCGGGTCCTACGAGGGCCTGCGTCACCGTCGCGGCCTGCCCGTTCGCGGGCAGCGCACCAAGACCAACGCGCGGACCCGCAAGGGCCCCAAGCGCACCGTGGCCGGCAAGAAGAAGGCCGGTAAGTGACCTGCGCCTGACGCAGCTCACCCCGCCTCCGCTCCCGAAGACTCAGTAGGAGAAACACATGCCTCCCAAGGGCCGCACGACCGGCGCCAAGAAGGTGCGCCGCAAGGAGAAGAAGAACGTCGCGGTGGGCCAGGCCCACATCAAGAGCACGTTCAACAACACGATCATCTCGATCACCGACCCCACCGGGGCCGTCATCAGCTGGGCCTCGGCCGGGCAGGTCGGCTTCAAGGGCTCGCGCAAGTCCACGCCGTTCGCGGCGCAGACGGCCGCCGAGGCCGCTGCGCGTCGTGCCATGGAGCACGGCATGCGCAAGGTGGACGTCTTCGTCAAGGGTCCGGGGTCCGGTCGCGAGACCGCCATCCGCTCCCTGACCGCCGCCGGCCTCGAGGTCGGCTCGATCCAGGACGTCACCCCCCAGCCGCACAACGGTGTCCGCCCGCCCAAGCGCCGCCGCGTCTGAGCGACCGACAGACTTCGCGAAAGGTAACTGAGAGAACATGGCCCGTTACACCGGACCCATCACGAAGAAGTCGCGTCGCCTCAAGACCGACCTCGTCGGTGGTGACAAGAACTTCGACCTCCGCCCGTTCCCGCCCGGCCAGCACGGCCGTCGCCGGATGCAGGAGAAGGAGTACCTCACCCAGCTGCAGGAGAAGCAGAAGGCCCGCTTCACCTACGGCGTCATGGAGAAGCAGTTCCGTCGGTACTACAAGGAGGCGGCCAACCGCCCCGGCAAGACCGGCGAGAACATCCTGACGATCCTCGAGTCCAGGCTCGACAACGTCGTCTACCGCGCCGGCCTGGCCCGCACCCGTCGTGCGGCCCGCCAGCTGGTCACGCACGGTCACTTCGAGGTCAACGGCGTGCGCGTCGACGTCCCGAGCTACCGCGTCGAGCAGTACGACATCGTCACCGTGCGCAAGCAGTCGGTCGAGACCTTCCCGATCCAGCTCGCGCGCGAGACCTACGGCGACCGGCCCACCCCGGCCTGGCTGCAGGTCGTCCCGGGCTCCCTCCAGGTGCTCGTCCACCAGCTGCCGACCCGTGCGCAGATCGACACGGTGCTCACCGAGCAGCTCATCGTCGAGTACTACTCGAAGAACTGACCGGGACGGGACGCCGCGCGCCGAGCGCGTGCGGCGTCCCCGACCGTGGGTGGCCCCACGGACCGATGTGAGGCCACCGGCGGGAGGCGACTCCCGCGTTTCACGAGGCGTCATATGGCGGTCGCCCGTGGGAAGGAAGTATCACCGTGCTCATCGCACAGCGTCCCGTCCTCAGTGAGGACGTCGTCTCCGACTCCCGGAGCCGTTTCGTCATCGAGCCCCTCGAGCCCGGCTTCGGCTACACGCTCGGCAACTCGATGCGCCGCACCCTGCTCTCGAGCATCCCGGGTGCCGCGGTCACGAGCATCCGCGTCGACGGCGTGCTCCACGAGTTCTCCACGATCCCCGGGGTCAAGGAGGACGTCACCGAGATCATCCTCAACATCAAGAGCCTCGTCGTCTCCTCGGAGCACGACGAGCCGGTCGTGATGTACCTGCGCAAGCAGGGCGCCGGCGCGGTCACCGCGGCCGACATCGCCCCGCCGGCCGGGGTCGAGGTCCACAACCCCGACCTGCACATCGCGACGCTCAACGACAAGGGCACCGTCGAGATGGAGCTGACCGTCGAGCGCGGTCGCGGCTACGTCTCCGCCGTGCAGAACAAGGCCGGCGACCAGGAGATCGGCCGCATCCCGGTCGACTCCATCTACAGCCCGGTCCTCAACGTCACCTACAAGGTCGAGGCCACCCGCGTCGAGCAGCGCACCGACTTCGACCGTCTCGTCGTCGACGTCGAGACCAAGTCCTCGATGGCCCCGCGCGACGCGCTCGCCTCGGCCGGCAAGACCCTCGTCGAGCTGTTCGGCCTGGCCCGTGAGCTCAACGTCGAGGCCGAGGGCATCGACATGGGCCCCTCGCCCACCGACGCCGCCCTGGCCGCCGACCTGGCGCTGCCGATCGAGGACCTCGACCTCACCGTCCGGTCCTACAACTGCCTCAAGCGCGAGGGCATCCACACCGTGGGTGAGCTCGTGGGCCGCAGCGAGGCCGACCTGCTCGACATCCGCAACTTCGGGGCGAAGTCGATCGACGAGGTCAAGGCCAAGCTCGCCGGCATGGGCCTGGCGCTCAAGGACAGCCCCCCGGGTTCGACCCGAGCCTCATCGCCGACCGCTACGACGACTTCACCTTCGGTGAGGGCGAGGACGACTCGGCGTTCGCCGAGGACGAGCAGCTCTGAACCACGCCTCCAGGCACGTTTAACCAAGGAGATCAACAATGCCTACCCCCACCAAGGGTCCCCGTCTCGGAGGCGGCCCGGCTCACGAGCGGCTGATCCTGGCCAACCTCGCGACCTCGCTCTTCGAGCACGACTCGATCACGACCACCGAGGCCAAGGCCAAGCGCCTGCGCCCGCTGGCCGAGCGCATGGTGACCTTCGCCAAGCGCGGTGACCTCTCGGCCCGTCGCCGGGTCATGACGGTCGTCCGCGACAAGGGCGTCGTCCACCGCCTCTTCGTCGAGATCGCGCCCGACATGGCCGAGCGCAACGGCGGCTACACCCGCATCACGAAGATCGGTGCGCGCAAGGGCGACAACGCCCCCATGGCGGTCATCGAGCTCGTCCGCGAGCCCGTCGCCAAGAAGGCCACCGTCAAGGAGGCCGAGGCGGCCACCAAGCGTTCGGCCAAGGACCGGAAGGCCGCCGAGGCCGAGGTCGAGGCGGCTCCCGTCGAGGACACCACCGAGGACACCACCGAGGAGACCGCGGCCGTCGAGCTGCCCGAGGGTGCCGTCGCCGCGACCGAGGACGGCTCGGCCCCCGAGGGCTACACCGTCAAGGGCAACGCCGACTCCGGCAAGTACCACGTCGAGGGTTCGCAGTGGTACGACCAGACGGTCGCCGAGTTCTGGTTCGAGAGCGCGGAGGCCGCCGAGGCCGCCGGCTTCGAGCCGGCCGGTGGCGCCGAGAAGCAGCAGGTCGAGGACGAGGCCTGAGCCTCGCCCCACCGGATGCCGGTGACGGCCCCTCCCGCTCGCGGGAGGGGGCCGTCCCGCGTCTGACCCGCCGTGGGTGCGGAAGTGGTCGCTGTGGCAGCCACGTCCGCACTCACTGCGAGGCTGTCCGGGCGCTGGCTAGGCTGGCCGGGTGACCGTGCGCCTCCGCCTCGACCTCGGGTACGACGGCACGGACTTCGCCGGGTGGGCCGCCCAGCCCGGGCTGCGCACGGTCGAGGGGGTGCTCTCCGAGGGCCTCGGGACGGTGCTGCGGGCCGGTGGGCCGGTGCGGCTCACGGTGGCCGGGCGCACCGACGCCGGGGTGCACGCCCGCGGCCAGGTGGCGCACGCCGACGTCGACGAGGGCGCCTTCGCGCGACTGCCGGGGCGCTCGGACCGCGCTCCGGAGGTGGCCGCGGTGGCCCGGCTGGCCGGGGTGCTGCCGGACGATGTCGTCGTCCGGCGGGTGTCGGTGGCCCCGGAGGGATTCGACGCAAGGTTCTCGGCGCTGCGGCGTCGCTACCTCTACCGGGTCTGCGACGACCCCGCCGCCCTCGACCCGCTGCGCCGGCGCGACACCGTCGTCGTGCGCGACCGGCTCGACGCGGAGGCGATGGACGAGGCGGCCGGGCGGCTCGTGGGGCTGCGCGACTTCGCCGCCTTCTGCAAGCGGCGCGAGGGCGCCACCACGGTGCGGACGCTGCTCGGCTACTCCTGGCGTCGGGCCGACGACGGCGTCCTCGAGGGCACGGTGGTCGCGGACGCGTTCTGCCACAGCATGGTCCGCGCGCTCGTGGGGGCGGTCGTGCCGGTGGGGGAGGGGCGGGAGCCGGCCGGGTGGCCCGAGGAGGTCCTGACGGCCGGTGTGCGTGACCCGCGCGTCAAGGTGATGCCGGCGCACGGGCTCTCCCTCGAGGAGGTCGTCTACCCCGATGACCACGCGCTCGCGTCCCGCGCCGAGGAGGCCCGCGCCACCCGGACCCTCCCGGGCTGAGCGCGCACCGCCTACGGTGGGGCGATGGCCCATCCCGCCCGGTTCGACGACGACGACCCGATCCTGGCGCGCGTGCGCGGCATCGCCCTGGCCCTGCCCGGCGCCGCCGAGAAGATCAGCCACGGCCGACCGACCTTCTTCTCCCAGAAGGTCTTCGCGATCTTCGGTGGGGTCGTCAAGGGCGACCACGGGTCCGACGCCCTGCGGCAGTCGCTCGTCTTCCTTCCCGAGGCCGACGAACGGCCGGCCCTCCTCGAGGACCCGCGCGTCGTCGTCCCCGGCTACGAGGGCGCCTACGGCTGGCTCGCCCTCGACCTGCGCGGCGACGTCGACTGGGACGAGGTCGCCGAGCTCGTCGAGTCCTCCTACCGCGCGACCGCCCCCGCCCGGCTCGTCGCCGAGCTCGACTCCCGCGACGACTGACCTCCACACCCCGACCCAGGGCCCGACCTCGACCTCCTGACCCCGACTGATTGCCCGAAACCCACCTCGACCGGCCCCGTGGACGGCCCGGAAGGTGGGTTCTGCGCAATAAGTGGGTGAAGTGGCGGCGGGGAATCCGGGAGGATGGTCGCTCGTGGGACACCTCGACATCGGCGCCGTCGGCTACTCGCTGCCCGACGGGCGCCCGCTGCTGCGCGAGGTGAACCTGCGCGTCGGTGACGGCGCCAAGACCGCGCTCATCGGCCCGAACGGCACCGGCAAGACGACGCTGCTGCGCATCCTCGCCGGCGACCTCACCGGCCACGAGGGGGCAGTGACCCGCAGCGGCGGCCTCGGGGTGATGCGCCAGTTCATCGGGAAGGTCCGCGACGACACGACCGTGCGCGACCTGCTCGTCTCGGTCGCCCCCGAGCCGGTGCGCCTGGCGGCCGAGGCGGTCGACCGCACCGAGCTGGCGATGATGGAGCGCGAGTCCGAGCAGGACCAGCTCGACTACGCGCAGGCCCTCGCCGACTGGGGCGACGTCGGCGGCTACGAGTGGGAGACCCTCTGGGACGTCTGCACGGTCGCGGCGATCGGCGTCCCCTTCGAGCAGGCGCAGTGGCGCAAGGTCTCGACGCTCTCGGGCGGGGAGCAGAAGCGGCTCGTCCTCGAGGCGCTGCTGCGCGGCCCCGACGAGGTGCTGCTGCTCGACGAGCCCGACAACTACCTCGACGTCCCCGCCAAGCGCTGGCTCGAGGAGCGCCTCGTCGAGTCGCCCAAGACCGTGCTGTTCGTCAGCCACGACCGCGAGCTGCTCGACCGGGTCGCCACGCGCATCGCGACGCTCGAGCCGGGCACCGCGGGGAACAGCGTGTGGGTGCACCCGGGCCGGTTCTCGACCTACGAGCAGGCGCGCATCGACCGCAACGACCGGCTCGACGAGCTGCGCCGGCGCTGGGACGAGGAGCACGTCAAGCTCAAGGAGCTGGTCCTCATGTACCGCCAGAAGGCGGCGTACAACGACGGGCTGGCCTCGCGCCTGCGGGCGGCCGAGACCCGGCTGCGCAAGTTCGTCGAGGCCGGACCGCCCGAGGCCGTGCCGCTGCGCCAGCAGGTGACGATGAGGCTCACCGGCGGGCGGACGGCCAAGCGAGCCATCGTGACGACCGGCCTCGAGCTGCGGGTCGACGGGCACCGTCTCGTCGAGCCGTTCGACACCGAGATCTGGTTCGGCGAGCGGGTCGGTGTGCTCGGCAGCAACGGCTCGGGCAAGTCGCACTTCCTGCGGCTGCTGGCCGCGGGCGGCAGCGACCCCGACCGCGAGCACCAGCCGGTCGGCGACATCCGTCCGCAGCCGGTCGAGCACGCGGGCCGGGTCGTCCTCGGCTCGCGGGTGCGCCCGGGCTGGTTCGCCCAGACCCACGACCACGCCTCGCTGCACGGGCGCACGCTCCTGGAGATCCTGCACCGGGGCGACGAGCACCGGGCCGGGATGCCGCGCGACCTCGCCGCCCGGGCCCTCGACCGCTACGGCCTCGCGCGGGCCTCCGAGCAGACCTTCGACTCGCTCTCGGGCGGCCAGCAGGCGCGGCTGCAGATCCTCCTCCTGGAGCTCTCGGGGGCGACCCTGCTGCTGCTCGACGAGCCGACCGACAACCTCGACCTGCACTCGGCCGAGGCGCTCGAGGACGCGCTCGCCGCCTTCGAGGGCACGGTGGTCGCCGTGACCCACGACCGCTGGTTCGCCCGCGGCCTCGACCGGTTCCTCGTCTTCCGCGCAGACGGTACGGTGGCGGCCACCGACGAGCCGGTCTGGGACGAGGGCCGGGTCCGTCGCCCGAGATGAGCGAGGACGACATGGCCCCATCCACACCTGCCGAGCGGCACCGCGAGATCGCGGCGGTCTTCGCCGACCGCGTGCGCGGCACCACCGACTGGGACGTGCCGGCGCCCGTGGAGGGCTGGGACGCGCGCGGCGTCGTCGAGCACCTGACCACGTGGTACCCCGCCTTCCTCGCCGGCTCGGGGGTCGACTTCCCGCCGCAGCCGAGCGCCGCCGACGACCCGGTCGCGGCCTGGGACGGGCACACCGCGGCCGTCCAGGCCCTCCTCGACGACCCGGCCGTCGCCGACGCACCCATCGACAACCCGCACATCGGGTCGATGACGCTGGCGCAGGCGACCGACATGATCTACACGACCGACGTCTTCCTGCACACCTGGGACCTCGCCCGGGCCACCGGCCAGGACGACCGGATGGACCCGCAGGTCTGCGCGGGCCTCGTCGAGGGGATGGCCGGGGTCGAGGACGCCATGCGCTCCTCCGGCCAGTACGGTCCGCGGGTGCCCGTTCCCGACGATGCCGACCCCCAGACCCGGCTGCTCGGGTTCATCGGCCGCGACCCGTCCTGGACGCCGCCCGCAGGGTAAAGAGTTCGTCAGTTGTCGGCACCGGGGGTTCATGTAAAGCGTTTTCGCACCTAGGTTGCGAGGCGCACGACCCGAGCCGGCCGGCGCCCCGCGTCGACACACCCCGAGGAGCACCGATGCTTCGTCCCCGTCGACGCCTGACCGCCCTCGCCGCCGGAGCCGCCCTCGTGGCCGCCCCGCTCGTCGCGACCGCCACCCCCGCGGCGGCCGCCACCGCCGCGGTCGCGCTGGTGGGCAGCCTGCAGTCCGAGCTCGGGTGCGCCGCCGACTGGGACCCAGCGTGCGACGCCACCGAGCTGGTCCAGGAGGGCGACACCGCCCGGTGGAGCGCCACCTTCCGCGTCCCGGCGGGCAGCTACGACCTCAAGGTCGCCCTCGACGACTCGTGGGACGTCAACTACGGGGCCGGCGGCAAGCTCAACGGCGCGAACATCCCGCTGGTGCTCCAGGGACCGGCGGCCCTGCGGTTCGCCTACGACGACGGCACCCACGCGCTGACCATCACGCCCGTGCGGCTCGCCGGGGGCACGACCGGGTCCGACCGACGCCTCGCCGAGGACTCGCTGCGCTCGAGCCTGACGCGGGAGCGGTTCTACTTCGTCATGGCCGACCGGTTCGCCAACGGCTCGCGCGCCAACGACACCGGGGGCCTGACGGGCGGGCCGCTCACCACCGGCCTCGACCCCACGAACAAGGGCTTCTACCACGGGGGTGACCTCAAGGGCCTGACGAGCAAGCTCGACTACATCAAGGGCATGGGCACGACCGCCATCTGGCTGACGCCGAGCTTCACGAACAAGCCGGTGCAGGGCAAGCCGGGGGAGGAGAGCGCCGGCTACCACGGGTACTGGATCACCGACTTCACGAAGGTCGACCCGCACCTCGGCACCAACGCGGAGATGAAGGCGCTCATCGACGCCGCCCACAAGAAGGGCATGAAGGTCTTCTTCGACATCATCACGAACCACACCGCGGACGTCATCGACTACAAGGAGGGGCTCTACACCTACCGCACCAAGGCGAAGTACCCGTACAAGGACGCGAGCGGGAAGCCCTTCGACGACCGCGAGCACGTCAACGCCGCCTTCCCGCCGCTCGACGCGGGGGTCTCCTTCCCCTACACCCCGTTCCTCCACGCCGGTGACGCGGACGCCAAGACCCCGGCGTGGCTCAACGACGTGACGAAGTACCACAACCGCGGCGACTCGACCTTCGCCGGCGAGTCCTCGACGTACGGCGACTTCTCCGGCCTCGACGACCTGTTCACCGAGCAGCCCGACGTCGTCAAGGGCATGGGCGACATCTACAAGACGTGGGTCGACTTCGGCATCGACGGCTTCCGCATCGACACCGTCAAGCACGTGAACCTCGAGTTCTGGCAGAAGTTCATCCCCGACATCCTCGGGGAGGCCAAGCGGGTCAAGAACAAGGACTTCTTCGCGTTCGGGGAGGTCTTCGACGGCAACCCGGCCGTGATGTCCGAGTACACGACCGCCGGCAAGCTCCAGGCCACCCTCGACTTCGGGTTCCAGCAGCAGGGCGTCGACTTCGCCAAGGGCAAGTCGGCGAAGACCCTCGCCGACTTCTTCGCCAAGGACGACTGGTACACGGACGCCGACAGCAACGCCTACCAGCTGCCGACCTTCCTCGGGAACCACGACATGGGACGCGTCGCGATGTTCCTCAAGGCTGACGGGCAGAGCGAGGCCGAGCACCTGAAGCGCGTCGAGTTCGCCGACTCGCTGATGTACGCCGTGCGCGGCAACCCGGTGACCTACTACGGCGACGAGCAGGGCTTCGTCGGCACCGGCGGCGACCAGCTGGCCCGCGAGGACATGTTCGCGAGCAAGGTGGCCGTCTACAACGGCGAGGACGTGCTCGGCGGCCCCGAGGGCTCGCGCGACCGCTACTCCACGACGCACCCGATCTACCGCCACCTCGCGGCCCTCGCCCGCCTGCGCGCCCAGAACCCGGTGCTCGCCGACGGCGCGCAGGTGCAGCGCTACGCCGACGACGGCGCGGGCATCTTCGCGATCTCCCGGGTCGGGTCGAGCGACCGCGGCGGTGGCCGCGACGACCGGCACGGCTCCTCGAAGCCGCGCGAGTACCTCGTCGCGGCCAACAACAGCACGACGGCGAAGTCGGCGACCTTCGACACCTGGACGCCGAACGGCGCCTTCCTGCCGCTGTCCGGCTCGAGCGCCGTCCTGCGCACGAAGGCCGACGGGAAGGTGACGGTCACCGTCCCGCCGCTCACCGTCGCCGTCTGGAAGGCCACCTCCCCGATCAGCACCCGCGTCGCGGCCCCGACGGTGTCGATGGACCTGGCCCCCGGCTCCGGCGTCCACGACCGGGCCGAGGTCTCGGCGAGCGTCGACAGCGGCACGCTGGCCCAGGCCACCTTCTGGTACCGGCCGGTCGGCACGAAGCGCTGGCAGCTGCTGGGCACCGACGACAACGCCCCGTACCGGGTCTTCCACGACGTGCGCGGCATCGCCAAGGGCACGCCCCTGGAGTACCGCGTGGTCGTCGAGGACGCCGGGGGCCGGGTCGCGGCCGCGGGGTCCTGGGCCACCGTCGTGGCACAGCCGTCGGCCACCGTGCCGCAGAACGGCGACCGGGCGGCGACCCAGCCCACCTCGGTGACCATCGCCGGCACGCTCGACAGCGAGCTGGGGTGCAGCGCCGACTGGCAGCCCGAGTGCACGAACGCCCAGATGACCCTCGACACCGAGTCCGGCACGTGGCGCAAGGCGGTCACCCTGCCGGCGGGTCCGTACTCGTACAAGGCCGCGCTCGACGGGTCGTGGACGGAGAACTACGGCGCCGGCGGCGTGCGCGGCGGCGCGAACATCGACGTCGAGACCACCGACGGCAAGGTCACGTTCTACTACGACCCCACGACGCACTGGGTCACCTCCGACGAGCAGGGCCCGATCGTCGTCGCGGGCGGTGACTTCCAGTCCGAGCTCGGGTGCGCCGCCGACTGGTCGGCGACGTGCCTGCGACCCTGGCTGCAGGACCCGGACGGTGACGGGATCTTCGCCCTCGTGCTCACCGGCATCCCGCCGGGGACCTACCAGTTCAAGATCGCCCAGGACCTGTCCTGGGACGTCAACTACGGCGACGGCGGGGTCCCGAACGGCGCGAACATGAGCGTCACCGTCCCCGGGGCCGGCGCCCGGACGACGTTCCTCTACGACTCGCGGACCCACGAGACGACGGTGACGAGCGCCGTCGGCTGAGGTCGCGCCGGCGGGTGACGACCGGCCGCGGCGGGTCAGCGGGTCAGCGGCCCAGGACCACGTCGGCGCCGTCGAGGCGCACGGCGAAGCCCGCGGGCGTCACGCGCACCTCGCGCAGCACCATGCCCTCCGGCACGGCGGGCACGTCCTGCCGGAGGGTGACCAGGCCGCGGGCGACGGCGCTCGCCGCGGCGTCGACGAACGACGGGCCACCGAGCTCGACGGTCTCGGGCTCGATGAGGAGGCCGCCGCCGTCGGCCACCACGCGGCCGGTCGCGCGCACGGTGACGTCGCGGCCGAGGACCGTCGCGGTGCGCTCGACGCCCGCCAGCCCTCCGGCCGCCGGGAAGAGGCGCACGCCCGCGCCCACCTGGGCGGCGACGACGTCGAAGGGAAGGGTCGCCGTGAGGTCGAGGCGCTGGGCCCGCAGCCCGGCCGGGCCGAACCGCACGCCGGTGCCGCTCGCCCGGACGTCGGCGAGCGACCCCTCCTGCGCGAGCACGTCCTTGCTGTCGAGCGCGACGGTGCCCAGCCAGGTCTCGTCGGCGGCGAGGTCGGC
This sequence comes from Phycicoccus sp. HDW14, assembly GCF_011383005.1. Lineage (GTDB taxonomy): Bacteria > Actinomycetota > Actinomycetes > Actinomycetales > Dermatophilaceae > Phycicoccus. Next base: position 248,758 of record NZ_CP049935.1, read on the forward strand.
CGGCCGCGACGGCGCCGTGGTGGGTCGTGGGGAGGCGGGGGCCGCGGTCGTGGGGTCGACGCCCGAGCCCAGGGAGAGCAGGAGGGCGCCCGCGCCGAGGGCGAGGACGACGAGGGTGGTCAGGACGCCGAGGAGGAAGCGCTTCACCCGGTCAGGGTGTCACGCGGGCACCACCGAGCGTCCGGGCGAAGCCGTCGGGCACGAGCACGTCGTCCGGGGTGAGGTCGTGCACCGACGCCTTCGCCAGCCCCAGGAGGGCCGAGGAGATGCCGCCGGACAGGATGTCGAGGACGTTCTCGACGCCGGCCTGCCCGTTGGCCGCGAGGCCCCACAGGTAGGCCCGGCCGATCATCACGGCCCGGGCGCCGAGGGCGAGGGCCTTGACGACGTCGCCGCCGCGGCGGATGCCCGAGTCGAAGACCACCTCGACGTCGTGGCCCACCGCCTCGGCGATGCCGGGCAGCATCCGGATCGCGCCGGGGATGCCGTCGAGGTTGTTGCCGCCGTGCGTCGAGACCGAGATGGCGGTGACGCCGGCGTCGACGGCCCGGCGGGCGTCGTCGACCCGGCAGATGCCCTTGAGCATGAACGGGCCACCCCACACCTCGCGCATCCAGGCGATGTCCTCCCAGGAGGGTGGCGGCGTGGTCATCCACTCGCCGTAGGCGCCGAAGAACGTGGGGCCCTTCTGCCCGGGGCGGCCATGTTCGGGGTGGTGAGGTCGGGCAGCGCACCGGAGCGGACGAAGTCGAGCAGCCAGCGCGGGCGGCGCAGCACCTCGGGGGCGAAGGACATCATCGCCCTCGGCGTCAGGGCTTCGGGGATGGTCGGGCTGCCCCAGTCGCGGCCGTGCGAGAAGGTCCAGTCGAGCGTGGCGATGATACCCTTGGCGCCGGCCGCCCGGGCCCGGTCGAAGCGCTGCTCGATGGTGTCGCGACCGCCGGACCAGTAGATCTGGAAGAAGGTCCGGTCGTTGACGGCCGTCACCTCCTCGATGCTGCTCGAGCCGAACGAGCTGAGGCCGATCGCCGTGCCCCGGGCCGCGGCCGCCCGGGCGACGGCCACCTCGCCCTCGGGGTGCACGGCCTGGACCCCGGTGGGGGAGATGATGACGGGCAGCGCGAGGTCGACCCCCATGACCGACGTCGCGAGCGAGCGCTCCGCCGGACCGCCCGCCACGTGCGGTGCGAACCCGAGCTCGGAGAACGCGGCGATGTTGTCCTCGTAGGTCAGGCCGCGCTCGGAGCCGGCGAGCAGGGCCTTGTAGACCGAGCGGGGGAGCCGCCTCTCGGCACGGCGCTGGGCCTCGGCGACGGTCTCGAACCATCTGGTGCTGCTCATGGCGTGGCCTCTCGTGGGGTGTCGGTGCTGACGGTGCGTGGGGTCTGGTCGGCGGTGGTGCCGCGGGTGCGGAGCGCGGGCAGGAGGGCGCGGGTCGACCTCTCGCGCAGGCAGCCCCACCACAGGCCGGCGCCGTAGGCGAGGTCCTCGGCCCGGCGCAGGACCACGTAGCGGGAGAGGTCGAGGTCCGGGCGGACCCGCCGGTGGTCGAGGACCCCGTCGACGACGGCGGCCACGAGCGCGACACGACGGGCACGACGCGAGAACGGCACGAGGGCGGCGGTCACCGGCCAGTGGTGGCGCACGACGAGCCCCGTGGTCTGGGTGAGGGTGGCGTGCAGGCCGACGGCGAGGACGGCCAGCGCCGCGCGGTGGGGCCGGTCGCTGCCGCGCAGGCGGCGGGCTAGGGACAGCTCGGCGAACGCCGTGGCCCCCAGGGCGACGGGGACGCTCCAGCGGCGCTGGGCGAGGACGGCACCGGCGGCCACCGCGGCCCACGGGGCGAGGACGGCAGGGGCCACGGCCTCGCCGTGGCGGGTCGCGAGGAGGGCGGCGCCGCTGCCGTAGAAGGCCTTTCGGCGCAGCCAGGCCCCCGGGGTGGTGCGGTGCTCGTGTCGGACGACGACGGAGGGGTCGTAGCGCACGACGTGGTCGCGGGCCACGCGCCAGACGAGGTCGACGTCCTCGGCGACCTCGAGCGCCTCGTCGAAGCCCTCGCCCAAGGCCTCGCGGCGACCGAGGAGGACGGCGCTCGGCACGTACGAGACGCGCCCGTGCGGGTGGACCCGCGCGGGTGAGGGCCCGAGGTCGAGGGAGGAGCGGGCGGCCTCGTAGCGGGCCAGCACGCCGCGGCCCTCGTCGAGACCGAGGACCCGCGGCGCTACCAGGGCGACGGCGGGGTCCTCGAGGTGACGGCGCAGGGCGGCGAGCGCGGTGGTGTCGAGGACGACGTCGGAGTCGACGAAGGCCACGACGGCGGAGCGGACGGCTCGCAGGCCGGTGTTGCGGGCGGCAGCCGGCCCGCGACGCTCGGGGTGGCGGACGTAGCGCGCATCGTGGCGCCGGCACACGTCGACGAGGGCGGCCGGGTCCTGCGAGCCGTCGTCGACGACGACCGTCCGGACTCCCGGCAGCCCCGCGAGCAGGCGGTCGAGCGCGGCGGCCCGGTCGAGCACCGGCACCACGACGGTGACGTCGCTCGGATGGGCCGGGGTGGACCCGTTCCACCAGGGGTGGGCCAGACCGCGGTCGAGGAGCATCCGGGCGACCCGCCGCGACGTGGGGTCGTCGACCACGAGGCCACCCCGCTCGTCGAACCGCTGAAGGGCGGCAGGGCGCAGGTGCACGAGCCGGCCGGAGGAGCCACCGAAGATCGTCCGGCCGTCGTCGCAGCGGTGCGCGTCGTCGGCCAGGCGCACGCGGAAGCCGGAGGGCAGGTCAGGCACGACCGAACCCCCCGTCGGCGGGGAGGACGGCCCCGTGGACGACCGGCCCGGCCGTGCAGGCGAGCTCGACGACGGCCGCCACCTCGTCCGGGGAGAAGGGGCGCCGGGAGGCCTGGTGCTCGGCGAGCGCAGCGACGTCATCGAGGCCGTAGAGGCGAGCCGTGGCAGCCAGCATGTCGGTGTCGGTGGCCCCCGGCGCCACACCGACCGCCGTGACCGGGGTACCCGCGAGGTCGGCGGCGAGGGCGCGCACGACACCTGTCGCGGCGTGCTTGGCGACGACGTACGCGGACAGCCCGTAGAGACCGCGCTCGCCGGCGACCGAGGTCGTGACGCACACGGTGGGCCGGTCGGCGGCCGGGCGGGCCAGGAGGTGCGGGACGGCGGCGGCCGCGAGGTTCCAGGCCGTCGCGGCGTCGGCGGCCAGCAGCCCGTCGCGCACCTCGACCGGCGTCTCCCACAGCGGTGCGCCACCCGCGACCACCGACGCCGTGCTCACGACGACGTCGAGCCGGCCGTGCCGCGCCACGACGTCGTCGACGGCCGACCGGGTCGCCCCGGGGTCGCGCAGGTCGACGGCGACGACCTCGATACCGTGCCCGCGAAGGCCCTCCGCACCCGCCCCGGTGGCGTGGTCGTAGCCGAGGGTTTCGCCGTCGAGGGCGTCGAGGACGACCACCGGTCCGCGGGCGGTGAGCCGGTGGGCGACGGCGGCGCCGATGCCGCGCGCGCCCCCGCCGACGAGCGCGACCGGGCCGGCGCTCACGCCGGGACCCCCGACGTGGTCGGACGCAGCAGCCGGCCGGCCTCGTCGACGAGCCCGGCCCACACCTGGCGGGTCACCCGGTCGACGAGCTGCTCGAGGAGGTCTTCGCCCTCCGCGGCCGAGGCGCCCCTCGGGTCGCCGAGCACACCGCCGGGCGAGACCGCGGCCACGCCCCGGCGCGCAGGCGGGGGAGGAGCGCGGAGACCGGCTCGACCGGCCCGGGAGCGGCGGCGTCCATCCGCACGGTGCCGGGGTCGAGGGCGAGCAGGAGGGAGGTCTCGGCCCGCCCGGCATGGGCATCCCACCCCGGCTCGGCGCACGAGGTCCACGCCACGTCGTGCGACTCGCGACGCAGCTGCGCCACGGCCCGGTCGAGCGCCTCGGCGTTGCCCCCGTGACCGGTGACGAGGACGACCGGCCCGGACCATCGTCGTGCCGAGCGGACGAGCTCGACGACGAGGTGGACGAGGGCCTCGGTGCCGATGGACACGGTGCCCGGGAAGTCCTCGTGCTCACCGCTCGCGCCGTAGGCGACGGTGGCCGCGACGAGCACCTGACGATCGGTCAGTCGCTCCGCCACCGTGTCGCACACCGCGCGCGCGACCTCCGAGTCGGTGTGCAGCGGCAGGTGGGCGCCGTGCTGCTCGAGCGCGCCGAGCGGCACGAGCACGGTCGCGCCGCGCAGGTCGGCGCCGGAGGTGCGCGTGCCGAGGTCCACGCCCGTCAGCCCGTCGTGAGCGGGTCCCGGCCGGGGCCGACGGGGCTCTCGTCGCACGGCGAGGCCGGCGGGCGGCGGGCGATGGTCACGGGCACCGGGGCGTTGCGGACCGGCCCGCTGTGGCTGTGGTCCTGCGACGGGCTGGGGCGGGTGCCGCCGGCCACGGCGGCGAGGGCCTCGGTGGCGTTGCCCTTGACGCACTCGGGGTCGGGTCCGTCGAGCGGCAGACCGGTGAAGAACTTCGCGGCCATGCAGCCACCCCGGCAGGCGTCGTAGGCCGAGCAGCGGGTGCAGGCGCCACCGGTCTGCGGGGAGCGCAGCTCGCGGAACAGCGGGGCGTCGCGCCACACCGACCCGAACCCCTCGCCGCGGACGTTGCCCGCGAGGAAGCGGTCGTGGATCGCGAAGGGGCAGGCGTAGACGTCGCCGACGGGGTCGACGAGGCAGACGACCCGCCCGGCACCGCAGAGGTTGAGGCCGGGGAGGGCATCGCCGTAGGCGGCGAGGTGGAAGAAGGAGTCCCCGGTGAGGACGCCCTCGCCGTGCGCGACGAGCCAGTCGTAGATCGTGCGCTGCTGGTCGGGCAGCGGGTGCAGGTCGTTCCAGACCTCGGCCCCGCGACCCGCCGGGCGCAGCCGGGTGAGCCGCAGCATCGCCCCGTGCTCGTCGGCGATCTCCTTGAACCGGTCGAGCTGGGGGATGTTCTCGCGTGTGCAGACGACGGAGAGCTTGGTGTCCTGCATCCCGGCGTCGCGCAGGTGGCGCAGGGCCCGCAGGGCGGCGTCGAACGTGCCGGCACCGCGGACGCGGTCGTTGACCTCGGGGGTGGCGCCGTCGAGCGACACCTGGACGTCGACGTAGTCGGTGCGTGCCAGGCGCTCGGCGCGTTCGGGAGTGATGCGGAAACCGTTGGTGGAGAACTTGACCCCGACGTTGTGGGCCACCGCGTGGTCGACGATCTCCCAGAAGTCCGGCCGGACCGTGGGCTCGCCCCCGCCGATGTTCACGTAGAACACCTTCATCGACTCGAACTCCTCGATGAGCCCGAAGCACTCCTCCGTCGTCAGTTCGCGCGGGTCGCGCCGGCCGGAGGAGGAGAGGCAGTGCACGCACGCGAGGTTGCACGCGTACGTCAGCTCCCAGGTGAGGCAGATCGGGGCGTCGAGGCCGTGCTCGAAGTGGTCGACGAGCCGGGTGCCGGTGGCGGCGGGGCGTTCGGGGGCGAGGGTCATGCGGTCCTCCTCGTGATCATCCGCTGCTCGGCGAGGCGGTGCAGCGCGGCGTCGAACCCGGCGCGCTCGGCGGCGGGCACGCCCGCCCGGTCGAGGGCCTCACCCACCGTGGGGGCCATGGCCAGGCCCTCGACGACCGCGACGAGGCGCGGGTCCTTGAGGAAGGTGAGCCGGCGGGTCGTGAAGTCGTAGAGCAGGGCGCCGAACGGCTCGGGGCGGATGGCCACCGAGCCGTTCAGCTCCCACGGTTGCTCGAGCACGGCGGCCTCAGTAGACGCCGCACATGCCGTCGATGGACACGTCCTCGACGAGGGCGTCGGCGAGGAGCTCCTCACGCTCGGTGGCCTCGGTGGTGGTCTCGTCGACCGTCTCCTCAGGGGTCATGACGACTCCTTCCCAGCTGCGTCGGTGGTGGCCGGCCCCTCGGCGGGAACCGTCCCTCCACGCTAGGAACGCGGGTCGCGGGCCAGCACCCCTCGCCCGCACGGGCGCCGCCCCACCGTCCGGGCAGGGGCGGGGCGGCCCCCTGCCCGGACGGCGGGGCGCACCCACCCTCCGGAGAACGGGTCAGGCCCGGGGCGGGCGGGCGGTTTCCACGACCTCGTCTACCCAAGGCCGGGCGGCCGTCCCTAGCGTCGACGTCGCTGGTAGGCGACTGCCTCAACGAGGAGGATGTTCCATGCAGGTCGACGAGCTACTGAAACCGTTCCCCATCAAGGAGTTCCACCCGTTCCCCCGCGCCCTCATGGGTCCCGGAGCGCACGAGATGATCGGGCCCGAGGCCCTCAAGCTGGGCTTCCGTAAGACCCTGGTGATGACCTCCGGCCTGCGGGGCACGGACGTCGTCCACAAGATCGTGGAGTCGATGAAGTACCACGGCCTCGAGGTCGTCGTGTACGACAAGGTCGAGTCCAACCCCAAGGACTACAACGTCATGGACGCGGTCTCGCTCTACCAGGACAACGAGTGCGACTCGTTCGTGTCCATCGGTGGCGGCAGCTCGCACGACGCGTGTAAGGGCGCCCGCATCGCGGTGGCCCACGACGGGCGCAACGTCAACGAGTTCGAGGGCTTCAACAAGTCCGAGAACCCGAAGAACCCGCCGCACATCGCCGTCTCGACGACGGCCGGCACGGGGTCGGAGACCTCGTGGGCGTACGTCATCACCGACACGACGACCGACCCGGACAACCCGCACAAGTACGTCGCGTTCGACGACGCCTCGGTGACGACGCTGGCCATCGACGACCCGGTGCTCTACTACGACTGCCCGGTCGACTACACCGCCCAGTGCGGCTTCGACGTCCTCGCCCACGCGAGCGAGCCCTACGTCTCCCGGCTGAACTTCGAGCCCTCGCTCGGCAACGCGCTGCGGGCGATCAAGCTCACCGCCGAGAACCTGCGCCAGGCCGTCTGGAACGGCCAGGACCTCGCCGGCCGCCAGGGGATGATGTACGCCCAGTACATCGCCGCGCAGGCCTTCAACTCCGGCGGACTCGGCATCATCCACTCGATCAGCCACGCGGTGTCGGCGTTCTACGACACCCACCACGGCCTGAACAACGCGATCGCGCTGCCCCGGGTCTGGGCCTTCAACATGCCGACCCAGTACAAGCGCTTCGCCGACATGGCCGACGCGATGGGCGTCGACACCTACGGGATGACCGACGTGCAGGCCGCCGACGCCGCCCTCGAGGCCGCCATCCGGCTGCTGCGCGACGTGGGCATCACCGAGAAGTTCACGGACGTGACGGCCGACTCGTACTCGAAGAACCGTCTGGGACAGGGCCCGACGAAGTTCTACGAGAACGCGAAGGTCATCACGGGTGACGACGCCGACGTCGACCGCATCACCAACCACGTCCTCGGCGACGCCTGCACCCCCGGCAACGCCAAGGAGTGCACGTTCGAGACGGTGCGGCCCGTGGTGGACCACTGCATGAACGGTGACCTCGACGACCTGCTGAGCTGACGACCCCGGTGCCGCCCGGCGGCGGCTGCACGCCGCCGAGCGGCACCGGCACCACCCCATCCACCGAGGACGCTGGAGGACCCGTGACGGACACCGAGGCAACACCCGGGGAGACGGCCGGCGCGACACCGACGACGTTCGCGGGCGTCGAGGACGCCCGGCAGCGGCTGCGCGAGGTCGGGTACCTCACCGACGACCGGCTCGCCACGACGGCCTTCCTCCAGTCGGCGCTCGGCAAGCCCCTCCTGCTCGAGGGCCCGGCGGGTGTCGGCAAGACCCAGCTCGCCCAGAGCGTCGCGGCCGCGACGGGGCGGCGGCTGCTGCGCCTCCAGTGCTACGAGGGCCAGGACGAGACCAAGGCCCTCTACGAGTGGGACTACGGGAAGCAGCTGCTCTACACCCAGATGCTCCGCGACAAGATCGGACAGGTCGTCGAGGACGCACCCGACATCGCCAGCGCCGTCGACCGGATCGCGGCCCAGGACAGCGTGTTCTTCTCCGAGCGCTTCCTCGTGGCGCGCCCACTGCTCGAGGCCATCACGTCCGAGGACCCCGTCGTCCTGCTCATCGACGAGGTGGACCGGGCCGACGAGGCCCTCGAGGCGGTCTTCCTCGAGCTGCTCGCCGAGTTCCAGGTCTCGGTGCCGGAGGTGGGCACGTTCGTCGCCGAGCAGACGCCGCTCGTCGTGCTCACGTCGAACAACACCCGCGACCTCTCGGCCGCCCTCAAGCGACGCTGCCTCCACCTCTTCCTCGACTACCCGGACGCCGAGCGCGAGCTGGAGATCATCCGGTCCAAGGACACCGGCCTCGCCGACGCGCTGGCCGCGCAGCTGGTGGGAGTGGTGCGCGGCCTCCGGGGGCTCGAGCTGCGCAAGGCCCCGAGCATCTCGGAGACGATCGACTGGGCCCGCACCCTGGCGGTCCTCGGCGTCACCGAGCTGTCGGCCCCGGTCCTCGCCGAGACGCTCAACGTCGTGACGAAGTACGAGCGCGACCTGGGCCTGGCCACCCGTGAGCTGCCGCGGCTCGTCGACCCGAACCGGACCGTGCCCGAGGACCGCGGCCAGGGACACGGCCACGGCCACGGGCACAGCCACGGCCACGGCCACGACGACGCCGACGGACCGGACGGACGCGACGTCCGCGCGGGCAAGGACCAACCTGGCCGGCACGACGAGGCGTACTACGGCTCACCGAGCGCCGGTGCGGCAGAACCGAAGCGGGTCGCGCCGGGACAGGGGCAGCGGTCGTTCCGCGGGGGCGGCGCCAAGCGACGGCCGGTCTAGGGCGACCGGTGGAGAGCTCGCTGCACCGCTTCATCCGGTTCCTGCGCCTGCACGGGATGCGGGTCAGCGTGGCCGAGGCGGTCGACGCGCTCGAGGCCGCGTCACAGCCCGGCATCATGGCCGAGCGCGAGGTGCTGCGCTCGGCCCTCGCGGTCACCCTCGTCAAGGACCGCCGCGACCAGCAGGTCTTCGACGAGGTCTTCGAGCGCTTCTTCCGGCTGCGCCGGGTGGTGCCGGAGGGCGAGGAGCACGGTCACGCCCACGACGACCTGTCGGACGACGGCGAGCTGAGCGGGTTGACGATCTCGGACGAGCTCTCCGACACCCCGCAGCAGGGGCACAGCCACGGCAAGCCCCAGGACATCCGCGAGTTCTTCCGCCCGGAGGACCTGGCCCAGCAGTACAACCTCCACCAGGAGGCCAACAAGATCGACATGGCCTCGATGACCGACGAGGTGGTGCTGTCCAAGGACGGTGTGACGCCCCAGGGCGAGGCCGCGCGGGTGCAGGTGTCGACCTCCCGGCTGCACAACCCCGGCACCCCGGGACGGCTCACCGAGGCGCGGGGCGCCGAGCTCGGCGTCGAGCTGACCGTCGCCGAGGAGCTGGCGCTGCTCAGCTGGCTCGGGGAGCCCGACGACGAGCTCGAGCGACTGCTCGACGACCCCGACGTCGCGGCCCTGCGCGACCAGCTCGCGCCCCTGCTCGCCGGGCTGCCGGAGCAGATCAAGCGCCACCTCGAGCAGCTGATGGCCGGGCAGGCCGAGGTCGAGGAGCGCGAGCTCGACGTCGCGCGCGCCGAGGTGCTCGCCGAACCCGACCGGCTGGCCTTCGAGGAGGCCGTGCGGCGGCTCCTGCGGGCGCTGCGGGGCGCGCCCCGGCCCGCCGGCACGTCGCCGGGCGCGGGGTCATCGACAGCCGTCGGACGATGCGCTCGAACATGCGGTACGACGGGGTGCCGTTCCGACCCGTGCTCGTGAGCAAGCGCGAGGACCGCCCGCAGCTGCTCGTCCTCTGCGACGTCTCGCTCTCGGTGCGGGCCACGTCGGGCTTCGCGCTGCACCTCGTCCACGGGCTGCAGTCGGTGGCCTCCAAGGTGCGGTCGTTCGCGTTCGTCGACGAGGTCGTCGAGGTGACCGACCTCTTCGCCGCCCACCACGTGCAGCAGGCGCTGGCCGCCGTGATGGCGGGTCGGGGTGACGGCGGGGTCGTCGACGTCGACGCCGACAGCGACTACGGCTCGGCACTGCGCCAGTTCCTCGAGGAGTTCGGCTCGGCGATCACGCGCCGGACCACCGTCGTCGTCATCGGCGACGGTCGCGGCAACGGCAAGGACCCGGCGGTGGGTGCCTTCGAGGAGATCGCCCGGAGGGCGCGGCACGTCGTGTGGCTGACGCCCGAGCCGCGGTACTCCTGGGGGCTGGGGCGCTGCGACCTCCCGCTCTACGAGCCGTCGTGCGACCACATCGAGGTCGTACGCAACCTCGGTGCCCTGGAGTCGTTCTCGCACCGGATGGGGGAGGTGCTGGTGTGACCGTCGCGCCGATCGACGCCCTCGCCCCCGCCGTCGGGGGCTGGTACCGCGACGGGGTCGTCGTGGTGCGCCGGCGCGGGGTGGGGGCGAGGCGGCGTCTGGGGGTAGCCCGCACGCCGCACTTCGACCTCGGGCGGGCGGGCGGGGGAGACCTCGTCGTCGAGCACTCGCTGACCCTGGAGTCCATCGACGACGACCTCGCCGGGCTGCTGTCCGACGAGCTGTTCGAGCCCGGGTGGCTGCGCGGCTCCGAGGTGTTCGAGCGGGTGTTCACGGGGGTCGTGCTCACCTGCGCCGAGGACCCCGAGCTGGCGTGGGAGGCGTTCTACGCCAACACCCTCGCGGCGGTGGGCGCACTGGCCGGCGCCGGGGTGGAGCAGGCGGGCACGGCGTCCGGTCACGGCTGCGTGCGTGACTACGCACCGGTGTATGCGCACGCGGAGTCGCTCGTCGGGCCCGGCTCGGTGCTCGAGCTGGGCAGCTGCTTCGGGTTCCTCGCGCTGCGGCTCGCGGCATCCGGTCGCGCGGTCACCGCCTCCGACGTCTCGGGGGGCACCATGCGCCTCCTCGCCTCGATGGCCCCCCGCTTCGGGGTCGACGTCGCGACGCTCACCTGCGACGCGGCGCACGTCCCGGTGCCGGACGCCGGGGTCGAGAGCGTGCTCGCCGTGCACCTCCTCGAGCACCTCGAGCGGGACCACGCGGCCCGGGTCGTCGCCGAGGCTCGCCGGCTGGCCGCGCGTCGCGTCGTCGTCGCCGTCCCGCTCGAGGACGTCCCGAGCGAGCAGTTCGGTCACCTCTGGGCGGTCGCGCTGGACACCCTGCGGGAGTGGGGGCAGCAGGCGGTGGGGTGGCGCGCGGAGGTGCACGAGCACCACGGTGGCTGGCTGGTCCTCGACCGCGTCTGAGGACGGCCGGCGAATCGTCCGGGTTTCTCCGTCGAATCGGGGCGCCCCGCGCGTCAGGGTGGTGTCGGACCCACCACCCGAGAGGACCCGCAATGCCCCAGTACGTCGTGATGTTCCCCGCCGACGACGAGCGCGAGTGGAGCGCCGGCACCGAGGCGGATCACCAGCGCACCTACGACACCGATGCCGAGTTCGTCGCGGCGCTGCGGGCGCGCGGCGGGAGCGTCACCGGCGGGGCGGCCCTCGCGGACTCTGCCTCGGCGCGGACGCTGCGGCGGGGACCCGACGCCCGCGCGTTCGTCACCGACGGACCGTTCGCCGAGACCACCGAGCAGCTGTCCGGCTTCTACCTCGTCACCTGCGACCGGTACGACGACCTCGTGACCGCCGCCGAGGTCCTGGTCCGGGCGCACCCGGTCGTCGAGATCCGCCCGGTCGACGAGGACTGAGGTCCCGGGCGACGAGGTCGTCACCGGAGCAGCGGGTCGGACCGGGTCAGAGCATCCCGCGCTTGGTCGCCTCGTAGACCGCCTCGGCCCGTCCGGACACGTCGAGCTTGCGCAGGATGTTGCCGACGTGGAACTTCGCCGTGGTCTCCGAGATGTAGAGGCGCTTGCCGATCTCCTTGTTGGACAACCCTCGTGCCAGCAGCTGGAGCACCTCGTCCTCGCGCGCGGACAGCGTGGGCCGGGTCGGCGGCGGAGGCGCCTGCATCCCGCGCACCATGGCGGCGGCCGAGCGCGCGTCGAACGCCGACTCGCCCTGGCTGACGTCGTGGATGGCCCGCACGAGCGCGGCGGTGTCGACGTCCTTGACGACGTAGCCCTTGGCCCCTGCGCGGACCGCCTCGAGCACGAGGTGCTCGTCGAGGAAGGTCGTGAGCACGAGCACCGCCACCGAAGGGTGCCCGGTGCTGATCGCCTGGGCGAGCTCGAGCCCCTCGGTGTCCGACGACGTCGAGAGCTTGAGGTCGAGCAGCACGACGCGTGGTGTCACCCGCTCGAGCACGGCCAGCGCCTCACCGCGCGACGAGGCCTCGGCGACGACGGCGATGTCGGGCTCGCGCTCGAGCACCGAGCGCAGGCCCTGGCGGACGATCGCGTGGTCGTCGACGAGCATGACGCCGATGGGCTCCTGCTCGGTACGCGCGGGGGAACGGGAGTCGGTGGTGCTCAGCACGGCGGTGCCTCCTCGGGGACGGGCAGGTCGAGCCCGGGACGGACGCGGACGACGGGGAGCGGGACGCGTGCCGTGACCCGGACGCCCCCGAGCCGAGAACGACGGAAGGTCAGGGCGCCGCCGAGGCCGCGGACCCGGCTGTCCATGTTGGCCAGGCCCTGGTGGCGCCCGTCGCGGATGGTCCGCCGCTCGAGCTGGAGCATCCGGCGCAGCGCGGCGGGTTCGCCGTCGCCGTCGTCGGACACCGAGACCACGAGGGCCTCGCCGAGCCAGCGGACGCGGACGACGGCGCGTCGGGCGGACGCGTGGGTGACGACGTTGAAGAGGGCCTCGCCGACGACCCGGGCGAGCTCGTGGTGGACGTCGTGGTCGAGGGCGACGCTCCGCCCCGCGACGCGGACCGTGATGTCGAGCAGCGAGCGGTGGTGGTGCACGACCTCCCGGAGCAGGTCCTCGAGCGAGGCGACGGACTCGCTGTGGGGCCGGGTCAGGGCGAAGATCGCCGAGCGCAGCTGCTCGACCGCCGTCTGCGTCAACGACTTCGCGGTCTCGAGCTGCCGTCCCAACGCCTCGGCACCGACCTCGACCGCCTCGCCCCGCGCCACCTCGACGGCCATGCCCGCCGAGAGCACGTACTGCGTGACGCTGTCGTGCAGCTCGCGGGCGATGCGGTGCCGTTCGGCGTCGACGAGCTCGCGCTGCTCGGCGACGGCCAGCCGGTGCTCGGCGGCCTCGAGCTCGGCGGTGCGGGTCGCGAGGTCGCGGGCCTGCGCCCGAGCCTCCTCGTGCAGGCGCTGCGCGCGCCGGTGCAGCGAGAGCCCGGCCTGGTACTGCTCGCTCGTGTGCAGCGACACGGCCGCCTGGTTGGCGAGGATGCGCAGCACGGCGAGGTCCTCGGGCTCCGGGTCCTCGGCGAGGCCGTGGCGCGCGGCCAGCCCCCGACCCGCCGGCCCTCCAGGTACATCGGCACCCGCACCCACACGTCGGTGCGCGCCGACGGCCCGGCGTACCCGGAGCGGATGGCCGACAACTCGAGGCGCACGTTCTCGGGGACCTCGGTGTGGTCGCCGACGCTGCGCCGGTCGGGTCCGATGACGACGAAGCGGGGCCGGGCCTTCTCGAGGTGGCTGTCGGCGAGGGCGAGCAGGGCCCAGTCGGCGTCGAGGTGGTCGGCGGCCGCCATCGCGACCTCCTCGAGCAACCCGCGCGGACCCTCGACGGTGCGGACGACGGCCCGGCTGATGGTGTCCATGGCCCGCACGGCCCGCTGGGTGCGCTCGGTGGAGCGCAGGTACGCCGGGTAGTACGAGTTCTTCCCGGAGCGCACCCCGGTGAGCCGGGAGAGGTCGGTCGCGCCCTCGGTCACAGCGCCGCCCGGAAGATGCGCTCGATGTCCTCGGCGTCGGTGGGACGGGGGTTGGTCGTGAGGCACGCGTCCTCGAGGGAGTTCTGCGCGAGCACGCCGAGGTGCTCCTCGGTGATGCCGAGCGAGCGCAGCGACCGGGGGACGCCCACCTCGTCGGCGAGGGCGCGCACCTGGTCGGCGAGGGCCTCGGCGACCTCGTCGGCCGGCAGACCGTCGACCGGGATGCCCGCCGAGCGGGCCAGCGCGACGAACCGGTCGGGGGAGCTGGCGGCGTTGTAGCGGATGACGTGGGGCAGCAGGATGCCGTTGATGACGCCGTGGGGCGCGTCGAGCAGGCCGCCGACCTGGTGGCTCATCGCGTGCGTCGCCCCGAGGATCGCGTTGGTGAAGGCCAGGCCCGCGGCCAGCGCCGCCTCGGCCATCCCCGTGCGGGCCTCGGGGTCGTCGGGAGCGCGCATCGTCTGCACCAGGTGCTGGTTCACCAGCCCGACCGCGTTGAGCGCGTGCACGTCGGCGAGGGCGTTGTGGGCCCGTGACACGAACGCCTCGATGCCGTGGGTCAGGGCGTCGAGGCCGGTGGCGGCGTTGAGCCACTCGGGCATCGTCACGAGGAGGCGGGGGTCGGTGATCGAGATGTCGGGGACGAGGGCGCGGCCCATGATCGTCACCTTCACGTGCCGCGTCGTGTCGGTGATGATGCAGAACTGGCTGACGTCGGCGCCGGTGCCCGACGTCGACGGGATCATGAGCAGCGGGGGATCTCGCGGTGGACCTGGTCGACACCGCGGTAGTCGAGGATCGAGCCACCGTTGCCGGCGAGGACGGCCACGCCCTTGGCGGCGTCCATCGAGGACCCGCCGCCGATGCCGATGATGACGTCGCACTCGTTCGTGCGGTAGAGGTCGTGCGCGGCGGCGACCTCGAGGTCGCGGGGGTTCGGCGAGATGTCGCTGCAGACGACGGGGAGAGGCCGGCCTCACGCAGGTGGCCGAGCAGCTCGCGCACCCAGCCCGCTTCGACGATGCCGGGGTCGGTGACGACGAACGGACGGCGGGCCCCCAGCCGGCGGGCGGCGTAGCCGGCCTCGGCGAGGGCGCCGATGCCGAAGACGATCTCGGGGGCCTGGAACTTCACGAGCGCGGACGCGTCGACGGGCCACGTGGTGGCGGTCCCGGCACCGTTGCCGCGCGACCCCGTCATCCGGCCTCCTGAGCCTCGGGTCCCGCAACGGTAACCCTCGGGTCGGCCGCGCGCACCCACCGATCCGGCGGATGCCCCGGCACGATGACACCTGTCCGACCGGGTAGGTCGCGTGGCGGCCCGGGCGTTCGTCGGTGCCGAGGGCCGGGTCGAGGGTGTCAGGGCGCGGGGACGGGCACCGGCTCGGCGTGGGCGCGCTCCTGGCGCAGCGCGGGCAGGTAGAACGCCGCGCCGAGGATGCTGAACGCGCCCGCGACGAGGATGGCCGTGGCGGTGCTGGCGGCCTCGGCGAGCGGGCCGAGCACGAGCAGCCCGAGGCTGTAGCAGCCGCCCCCGACCATCGAGTTCATCGACAGCACCGTCGTGCGGTTGTGGGCCTCGGCCTGCCGGTGCAGGAGGGTGCTGTGCACCGGCCCGGCCGTGCCGTGCAGCGTGTAGACGACGAAGAACGCCGTGACCAGCCCGACCGGCCCGGTCATCAGCGCCATGACGACGACGAACGCGCCCTGGAGGACGCGCGAGGCGATGGCCGTCCAGGTGACCCCGACCCGCCGTGCGGCGAGCCCGGCCGCGGCCGAGCCGGCGGCGAAGAGCCCCCACGCGGCCGCCGAGACCGGGCCCATCAGCGCGCCGGCCCTGGCCTCCCCGCCGACGAGCTCGGAGAGGCGCACCGGCATGAGGGTCTCGAAGGCGATCATCCCGATGCTCCAGAACACCTCGACCGCGACGAGCGCGAGCAGGACGCGGTTGGTGCCGAGCAGCCGGAGTCCCCGGGCCACGACGCGCGGGGCCTCGCGCGCGGAGTCGAGGGCGCGGCGCAGGCCGCCGGAGTCGACGTGGGTGACCGGCTCGCGCAGGAGGGCCGCCGTCGCGACGACGTTGAGGACGATGAAGACGATCGAGAGCCAGTAGGCGTTCTCGAGCGCGGTCAGCGACCGCACCGGGTGCCACGCGATGATCCCGCCCGAGAGGACCGCCCCTGCGGCGATGGCCGCCCCGAGCACGGTGCCGGCGCGCGCCAGCCCCTGCTCGACCTCGACGTCGGGGTCGTCGGCCTGGGCGGTGTCGACGTACCAGGACTCCAGGGGGCCGGAGTCCAGCGCGCGGAAGACGCCCTGGAGCAGCAGCGCGATGCAGAAGGCGACGAAGGTCTGGGCGACGACGTAGAGCAGGGCCGACCCGAGGGCCACGACGGACGAGACGACGAGCAGCGGCCGGCGGCCGAGGGCGTCGGCGAAGCCGCCGGTCGGCAGCTCGAGGGCGAGGACGACGAAGCCCTGCATCGAGAGGATGACGCCGAGCTGGGCCAGCGACATGCCGCGCTCGAGGGCCAGCAGGGTCGTGACCCCGATGACCAGGCCCACCGGGAACCAGCGGGTGAAGGTCAGGAGGAGCAGGACCCGGCGTGCCCGGCCGGCGGTCAGGGGAGCGGCGCTCACCGCGCGCCACCGCCACGGGGGGCCCGGTCGAGGTCGACCGGGTACAGGACGGCGTACGTCGCCACGCGCCGCGCGGCGGGGTTGCCCTGGCCTACCCGGCGGTAGCGCGCGACGACGGCGTCGAGCTCGTCGCGCATCGCCCGGGCCTGCTCGGGCGTCGCGAGGACCCACGAGTCGTCCATCCCCATCGCGTCCCGCCACTCGACGGGCCATCCGGACTCGACGTCCAGCCACCGCTCGAAGCGCTCGCCGAGGTGGCGGGAGTAGTCGCGCTGGAGCCAGCCGAGGGCGGTCTCGGCGTCCTCGTCGCCGACGAAGTCGCTCGGCTCCCACTGGTGGCTCTCGGTGGCCGCCCGCCAGAGCCGGCGCTTGCCCTCGCCCTCGCCGGTGTCGGCGACGAGCCCGACGGACTCGAGGCGGCGCAGGTGGTAGGACGTCGCACCCGAGTTCGTGCCGAGCTGCGTCGCGAGGTCGGTGGCGGTCGCCGGGCCCCGACGCGCAGGGCCGAGAGCAGCCGGCTGCGCAGCGGGTGGGCGAGGGTCTTGAGGGACTGCGCGTCGAGCCGCAGGCCGGACAGGTGGCCGTCGGCGGAGACGTCGTTCGTGCTCATGCGTGCATAATACCTTTGCACAGTTGCTTTGCACAAGAGCCGTGCAGGCAGACTGTGCACGGGTGTCGTCGCAGGTCAGCACAGGTGCGCAGGGGTCCTGCGAGCGATTTGGGGCGACCGTAGCCTCCCCGTAGCATTGAGGACTGTTGTGCCGTGTGCCCTCGCGAGGGCTCCCCTCCCTCCCGGGAGCACTCGGCATCACGCCCCCGTCCACGACCCATGAGGAAGCCCCCATGCGTACCTACACCCCGAAGGCGACCGAGGTGACCCGTGCCTGGCACGTCATCGACGCCTCCGACGTCGTCCTCGGCCGGCTCGCCAGCCAGACCGCGGTGCTCCTGCGCGGCAAGCACAAGCCGACCTTCGCCCCGCACGTCGACACCGGCGACTTCGTCATCATCATCAACGCCGAGAAGGTCGCGCTGACCGGCTCGAAGGCCGAGAAGAAGATGGCCTACCGCCACTCCGGCTTCCCGGGCGGCCTGCGCTCCACCTCCTACACCGAGCTGCTCGCCAAGAGCCCGGAGAAGGCCATCGAGAAGGCCGTGCGCGGCATGCTCCCCAAGACCTCCCTCGGCCGCCAGCAGCTGACCAAGCTCAAGGTCTACCGCGGCGCCGAGCACCCCCACGCTGCCCAGCAGCCCCAGCCCTTCGAGATCACCCAGGTGGCCCAGTGATGTCCGAGAACGCCCAGATCGACGAGTCCGCCGGCACCGACGCCAACGACGCCCCGGTCACCGAGTACACCTCCGAGTCCGACGGCACCGCCGTCGCCGGCGAGGCCGTCCGCCGCCCGAGCGCCTCGGCGCCCGGCGCCGCCACGGGCCGCCGCAAGCAGGCCGTCGCCCGCGTGCGCATCGTCCCCGGCACCGGCGAGTGGAAGATCAACGGTCGCACCCTCGCGGAGTACTTCCCGAACAAGGTGCACCAGCAGATCGTCGCCGAGCCGCTGACCATCCTCGAGCTCGACGGTGCCTACGACGTGCTCGTGCGCGTCCACGGCGGTGGCCCCTCCGGCCAGGCCGGTGCGGTGCGCCTCGGCGTGGCCCGCTCGCTCAACGGCGTCGACGAGGAGCTGAACCGTCCGGCGCTCAAGAAGGCCGGGCTGCTCACCCGCGACGCCCGCGTCCCCGAGCGCAAGAAGGCCGGCCTCAAGAAGGCCCGCAAGGCCCCGCAGTACAGCAAGCGCTGATCCGGCGCCGCAGCCGCGGCGTCCCGCAGCCCGGAGGCGGCACCATCACGGTGCCGCCTCCGGCGCGTGCGGAGTAGGTTCGTCCCGATCGACGCGAAAGGCTGACCATGTCCCGACTCTTCGGTACCGACGGTGTGCGGGGGCTCGCCAACGGCCCCGTCATCACCGCGGAGCTGGCCCTCGACCTGAGCATCGCCGCGGCCCACGTGCTCGGCGAGCCGGACCGGCGGCACGGGCGGCGGCCGCGGGCCGTCGTCGGCCGCGACCCGCGCGCCAGCGGCGAGTTCCTCTCCGCCGCGGTCTGCGCCGGGCTGGCCTCGGCCGGCGTCGACGTCCACAACGTCGGGGTCCTCCCCACGCCGGCCGTCGCCTACCTCACCGCCGACATGGGAGCCACCTTCGGGGTGATGCTCTCGGCGTCGCACAACGCGATGCCCGACAACGGCATCAAGTTCTTCGCCGAGGGCGGCCACAAGCTCCCCGACCGGGTCGAGGACGAGATCGCCGAGCGGATGGGCCAGGAGTGGGAGCGGCCGGTGGGCGCCGAGGTCGGGCGCATCCACGAGAACCGCGCGGGGCAGGCCCGGTACGTCGCCCACCTGCTGCGGACCCTGCCGAACCGGCTCGACGGCCTCACCGTCGTCATCGACGGTGCGCACGGGGCGGCCAGCGCCGTCTCGCCCGAGGTCTTCCGGCTCGCCGGCGCCGACGTCGTCGAGATCGGTACCGACCCCGACGGGCTGAACATCAACGACGGCTACGGCTCGACCCACCTCGACCGGCTGCGCGCAGCCGTCATCGAGCGCGGCGCGCACCTCGGCATCGCCCATGACGGCGACGCCGACCGCTGCCTCGCGGTCGACCACACCGGCACCGAGGTCGACGGCGACCAGATCATGGGCATCCTCGCGCTGGCCCTCAAGGACCGCGGCGCCCTGACGCACGACACCCTCGTCGCCACGGTCATGAGCAACCTCGGGCTGCTCCAGGCCATGGAGCGCCACGGGATCTCGGTCGTGCAGACCGGGGTCGGCGACCGCTACGTCCTCGAGGAGATGCGCCGCTCGGGCCACTCGCTCGGCGGCGAGCAGTCCGGCCACGTCATCATGCTCGACCACGGCACCACCGGCGACGGCGTGCTCACCGGGCTGATGCTCGCCGCCCGCGTCGCCGAGACCGGCCGCCCGCTCGCCGAGCTCGCGACCGTGATGACCCGCCTCCCGCAGGTGCTCGTCAACGTCAAGGGCGTCGACACCAGCCGGGTCGACGGCGACGCCGGTGTGCAGGAGGCGGTCCGGGAGGCCACGAGCGTCCTCGACGGCTCCGGGCGCGTCCTGCTGCGCAAGTCCGGCACCGAGCCGGTCGTGCGGGTCATGGTCGAGGCCGGCACCCACGACGAGGCGGAGGACACCGCCACCCGCCTCGCCGCTGTCGTCAAGGAGCGCCTGGCGCTCTGAGCGCCCGCCCGGGTCAGTCGTCGTCCGGCTCGCGGGTGAAGCGCTCGCCGGTCACCGGGTCGAGCGCCTGCACCCCCTCGGGGAGGTTGGAGAGGTCCTCGGCGATGACGATCTCGGGCAGGCCCGAGTCGGGCATCCGGGCGGCGGTGGCGTCGACGTACGGACCGGCGAGGACGAGGTCGCGCGACGTGCGCATCGAGAGCGTCCGGCCCATGAAGAACTCCTCGTCGACCCCCCACCAGAGGAACATCAGGACGACGCCGAGGCCGAGCGCGAGCAGCCCGGTGACGCCCACCGCGCCGTAGCCGAAGATCGTGATCGGCGTCCCGGCGTCGTCGGTGAGCCACTGGGGTCGAGGAACTGCTTGAGGCCGTAGGCGAACGTCGCGAGCATGATGACGCCGCCGAGCAGCGGGATGATGCCCTGCATGAGCAGGTCGCGAGGGGTGTGCCACAACGTCTTCCGGTAGTACCAGACGCAGACGAACCCGGTGAGCCCGTAGTAGAAGGCGATCATCAGGCCGATCGAGCCGATGAGGGCCGTGAGCAGGTTGGTGCCGAGCGCGGTGAAGGCGAGGTAGAAGACCGCCGACACCAGGCCCATCCCCACGGTCGCCACGGTGGGCGTGAGGTTCTTCGGGTGCACCCGGGCGAACGCGCGCGGCAGGGCGCGGAAGACACCCATCGAGAGGGCCGTGCGCGCGGTCGGCAGGATGGTCGTCTGGGTCGACGCCGAGGCCGAGGTGAGGATCGAGGCCGCGAGCAGGGCCATGAAGATCTTGCCCATGACGCTGTCCCCGAACAGGGCCGGCCCGATGGCGTGGAAGACGTCGGCCGCGTTCTCGGGGTTGCCGAGCCCGATGCCGTCGGTGCCGGTCCCGGCGAAGGCGACGGTGGCCACGGCCACGACCGCGTAGGTGAGCAGCAGGAGGACGGTGGAGATGATGGCCGCCCGGCCGGGGGTGCGCCCGGGGTCGTCGGTCTCCTCGTTGCACGCGACGGCGGTGTCCCAGCCCCAGTAGATGAAGAACGCCGTGAGCAGCGCGGGGGCGACCACGTCACCGAAGGACAGCCCGCCCGGCCACAGCCAGGACAGCGACGGCGTCAGGGAGTAGCTCTCGGCGTGGCCGGTCCACACCTTGGCCAGCGCGACGACCGAGAACGCGATCAGGATGACCACCTCGATGCCGAGCAGCGCGTACTGGAGGCGGGCGCTGACCTCGATGCCCTTGTAGCAGATCCAGGTCATCACGGCGATCCACACGAGGCCGGCCACGGTCGACCACAGCGTGCTGTCGGCGAGGTCGGTGAGCCCGACGAGGGTGTAGGAGTAGGACCCCGCGACCTGCGCGAGGTTGGCCATGACGATGACGTCGGCGGCGATGATGCCCCACCCGCCGAGCCAGCCGACCATCGGCCCGAAGGCGCGCGAGGCCCAGGTGAACGTCGTGCCGCAGTCCGGCTCGGCCTTGTTCAGCTCCTGGTAGGAGACGGCGATGAAGTACATGGGGATGAACGCGAGCACGAGGATGGCCGGCGCCTTGACGCCGGCGAGCAGTGCGCCGCCGGACGCGACGACGAGGCCGAGGCTGGCCGCGAGCGAGTAGGCGGGGGCCGTGGAGGCCATCCCCACGACGACGCTCGAGACCAGCCCGAGGGCGCCGCCCTTGAGGCCCTTCTCCGAGGCCTCGGGGTACCCGATCGGGGCCTCGTCGGTGGGTGCGGTCATCTGCTCCTCCTGCTCCCTGCGTGCGGACGTCCGGCGAGCGAACAGTAGGGCCGCGGGAGGCTGCACCGGAAGGGGTGTTCCCCGGGGGAGTGCCGGGCTTCCACGGCCCGGGAATGGCCCGGCGGTGGCGGGGGTTGGCCCTGAGGACCACCCTGTCGACATCGAAGGAGAGCCTCCGTGCCCCACGAGTCCGTGACCAAGAAGTTCTACAGCATCGCCGCCACCTCCACCGGCGGCCGCGACGGCCACACGAAGAGCGCCGACGGCACCGTCGACGTGCGCCTCGGCAAGCCGAGCACCTCGAACCCGGTCGCCAACCCGGAGACGCTCTTCGCCGCGGGCTACGCGGCCTGCTACAACGGCGCGCTCGCCCACGTGGCCCAGCGCGACGGCATCGACGTCACCGGCGCCGAGACCACCGCCGACGTGACGCTCGGCGAGACGGCCACCGGTGTCGGCCTCGCGGTCGAGATCGTCACGACGATCCCCGGGGTCGACGCCGAGACCGCGCAGGCCCTCGCCGACAAGGCGCACGAGTTCTGCCCCTACAGCAAGGCCACCCGCGGCAACATCGACGTCACCGTCGTGGGCAAGCCCGCCTGACCCGCCGCAGCACCCCGTCGGCCTCCTCCCGTGTCACGGGAGGAGGCCGACGACGTGTCGGGCGATCTGGAAGCACGCGGTGGCCGCCGGGGAGGGTGCGTTGAGGACGTGGACGCAGCGCCCCGAGCGCTCGACGAGGAAGTCGTCCACGAGGCCGCCGTCCGGGCGCACGGCCTGGGCACGCACGCCGGCGTCGGCCGGGCGCAGGTCCTCGTCCTGCAGGGCGGGGACGAGCCGCCGGAGGCTGTCGCCGAACCGCCGCTCGCTGAGCGAGCGCGCGACCTCCTGGGCGCCGGTGCGCACCTGGTGGCGGGCCAGCCGCCAGAACCCGGGGTAGGCGAGGGTGCCGGCGAGGTCGCGCGGCGCGACGTCCCGCCACCGGTAGCCCTCCCGGGCCAGCGCGAGGACGGCGTTGGGTCCGGCGTGCACGTGGCCGTCGATGCCGCGCGTCAGGTGCACACCGAGGAACGGCAGCTCGGGGTCGGGGACCGGGTAGACGAGGCCGCGGACGAGGTGGGTCGCCCCGGGGGCCAGCTCGCGGTACTCGCCGCGGAACGGGACGATGCGCACCGACGGGTCGTGGCCGAGGCGACGGGCGACGACGTCGGTGTGCAGGCCCGCGCAGTTGACGACGAGGTCGGCCGGCACGGGGCCACCGCTCGTCTCGACCGTCACCTCGGTCGCGCCCTCACGGGCGCCGAGCACCTCGGCGCCGAGCCGGAGGTCCGCGCCGGCCGCCGCGAGCCGCTCGACGAGGGCGGCACACACCGCGGGGTAGTCGATGATCCCCGTCTCCGGCACGTGCAGCGCGGCGAGGGCCGCCACGTGCGGCTCGTGCTCGCGGGCTTCGTCGGCGTCGATCTCGCGCACCGCGAGGCCGTTGGCCAGGCCGCGCTGGCGCAGGGCCTCGAGGCGCGGGAGCTCGGCGCGGTCGGTGGCGACGACGAGCTTGCCGGTGACGGCGTGGGGGATGTCGGCTTCCTCGGCGAAGGCGAGCAGCTCGGCGACGCCCGCGCGGCACCAGCGCGCCTTCGCGCTGCCGGGGGCGTAGTAGAGACCGGAGTGGACGACCCCGCTGTTGCGTCCGGTCTGGTGCTTCGACCAGCCGGTCTCCTTCTCCAGCACCGTGACCCGTACGGAGGGGTCGTCGGTGACCAGCCGGTGGGCCACGGCCAGCCCGACGATGCCACCCCCACGACCACGACCCGACGCGTCATGACCGGCCCCCGTCGCCCTGGGCGGCGATGATGCGCGCGTACTCCCGTCCCGAGTCCTTGACGGTGCGGACCTGGGTGTCGTAGTCGACGTGGACGATGCCGAAGCGCTGGTCGTACCCGTAGGCCCACTCGAAGTTGTCGAGCAGGCTCCAGGCGAAGTAGCCCCGGACGTCCGTGCCGGCGGCGACGGAGTCGGCGAGGGCCCCGAGGTGCGCCGTGAGGTAGCCGACCCGCTCGGGGTCGTGGACGCCGCCGTCGGGGGAGACGGTGTCGTGCCAGGCGGAGCCGTTCTCGGTGACGTAGACCGGCAGGCCGCTCTCGCGCGCCGAGCGCTCGACGATCGCCCGGTGCGACTCCGGCGACTGCTCCCATCCCATCGAGGTGAGCGGGGGCCGCGGCGGGAGCTCGTCGACGCGCTCGCACCCCGGGAGGAGGTGGGTGTCGCCGGTGGGGTCGGCGCCGTCGAACGTGGCCCGCACGCGGGTCGGGAAGTAGTTGTTGACACCGAGGTTGTCGAGCGGGGCCGCGATGGTCGCGAGGTCGCCGTCGTGGACGAACGAGCCGTCGGTGAGGTGCGCGACGTCGTCGAGCATCCCCTCGGGGTAGGCACCGTGGAACAGCGGACCGAAGAAGACGCCGTTGAGGGCGTTGTCGGCCCGGCGCACGGCATCGAGGTCGGCCTCGGTGGCGTCCTCGGGGCCGTGGACCTGGGTGGGGTTGAGGGTGATCGAGACCTCGGCATCGGCGCAGTGCGCGCGGATGACGGGCACGGCCGTGCCGTGGGCGAGCATCAGGTGGTGGGCGGTCAGCAGGCCCTCCATCGGGTCGCGGTGCCCGGGGGCGTGCGCGCCGATGGCGTGGCTGAGCATCGAGGAGCACCACGGCTCGTTGAGCGTCGTCCAGTTCCGGACCCGGTCACCGAGCGCGCCGACGACGACCTCGGCGTAGTCGGCGAACCACCCGGCGACGTCGCGCGAGCGCCAGCCCCCGCGGTCCTCGAGGGCCTGCGGGAGATCCCAGTGGTAGAGCGTGACGACCGGGCGGATGCCGGCGCCGAGCAGCTCGTCGACGAGCCGGTCGTAGAACGCGACCCCGAGCGGGTTGGGGGTGCCGACGCCCTCGGGCAGGATGCGCGGCCACGCGACGGAGAAGCGGTAGGCCTCCAGGCCGAGGTCGCGCATCAGGGCGACGTCCTCGGGAACCCGGTGGTAGTGGTCGCAGGCGACCGCGCCGGTGTCACCGTTCGCGACCTTGCCCGGCGTGGCCGAGAAGGTGTCCCAGATCGACGGCCCCCGCCCGTCCTCCGTCGTCGCGCCCTCGATCTGGTAGCTGGCCGTGGCCGCTCCCCAGAGGAAGCCGGCCGGGAAGGTGGGGGTGCTCGTCATGGCGGCAACCTACCGGGCGGGCCGTACCTCGTCGCCGAGGCGGACCTCGCCCGTGACCTCGGGGACGAGCTGGACCGCGAACCAGGTGCTGCCGTCCCACCGGCGGTGCCGGGCGAGGGTGCGGATGGGCTCGTGGCCGCCGGCGAGCGTCGCGGGGTCGATGGTCGTCATGACGCAGCGGTCGACGGGCTTGACGACCCGGAAGGTGACCGCGCCGACGGTGACGGTGCGCCAGTGGTCCTCCGCGAAGGGCTCGAGGTCCCCGTCGACGACGAGGTTGGGACGGAACCGGGCCATCGGGATCTCGACCGGCTCCTCCCCGCGCTCCAGCGCCGTCTCGGTCACCCAGTCCTGGAGTCGGCGAAGGGACGCGGCCGAGGCGAGCGTCACGGGGTAGCCGTCGGCGAAGGCCGTGGCCTCACCCGGCCGGGCGTGGGCGGGATTGAGCGCGCGCGGCTCGGCGACGTGGACGAGCCGCACGTCGTCGTGCCCCAGGGCGGACCGCAGCCAGGCGGCGGCCTCCGGGCCGGCGTCCCGACCGCTGAGCGGGCGCGCGTGGACGGTGACCGGGTGCGCGTCCCCGCGTGGCTCGTCGACGAGGAGCGGGTCGTGACCGGATGCGGTGAGCCGCAACGCGTTCGACACGGACGGGTCGGTGTCGGGGGTGTCGGCCGTCAGGGCGAACATCGCGTGGTGCTCGCGCGCGGTGAGGCACTCGCCGGCCGCGTCGACGACCATCCAGCGCCGGTCGTCGCGCAGGCCCCAGGCCTCGACGGCCGCCCGGCGGACGGGCCGGATGGCCGTGCTCTTGACCGGGTGGAGGGCGAGGGCCTCGAGCGTGCCGCTCACGCGACCGGGCTGATCCGGCCCGTGTCGACGTCGTACATGAAGCCGCCGACGAGGGCACGCCGGCCGATGAGCGGGTGCGAGCGCAGGACGTGGACGTCGTGCTCGAGAGCGGCCTGCTGGTCGGTGACGACGTTGAAGTCGTGCCAGGAGGCGTCGACGCCGGCGGACTCGCCGACGCGCTGCTGCAGCTCCTCCTCGGTGTTCGAGGCGACGGCGCAGCGGGTGTGCGGGACGACGAGGATGCGGTCGACGTTGAGCAGGTGCACCCCGAGGACGAGGGCCTCGAGGGCCTGCGGGGTGACCCGGCCGCCGGGGTTGCGGAAGATCTTGGCGTCGCCGGGGTGCAGCCCGAGCATCGCCAGCGGGGCGATGCGCGAGTCCATGCAGGTGACGATGGCGACCCCGGCCCGCGCCACGCCGTCGAAGCCGGCGAGGTCGAAGGAGTCGGCGAAGGCCTTGTTGGCGGCGAGCAGGTCGTCGAAGTCGGTGGGTACGCGCGGGGTCTCGGTCACAGCAGTCCGGTCCTCTTCTCGATGGTGAACGCCACGGGCTTGGTGACGGCGGCGAAGAAGTCCTCGCCCTTGTCGTCGACGACGACGAACGCCGGGAAGTCCTCGACCTCGATCTTCCAGACCGCCTCCATGCCGAGTTCCGGGTACTCGAGCACCTCGACGCTGCGGATGCAGTCCTGGGCGAGGCGGGCGGCCGGGCCGCCGATCGAGCCGAGGTAGAAGCCGCCGTGGGCCTTGCACGCGTCGGTGACCTGCTGGCTGCGGTTGCCCTTGGCGAGCATGACCATCGAGCCACCGGCGGCCTGGAACTGGTCGACGTAGGAGTCCATCCGGCCGGCCGTCGTCGGGCCGAACGAGCCCGACGGCATCCCCTCGGGGTCTTGGCCGGGCCGGCGTAGTAGACGGGGTGGTCCTTGAGGTACTGCGGCATCTCCTCGCCGGCGTCGAGCCGTTCCTTGATCTTGGCGTGCGCGATGTCGCGGGCCACGACGAGCGGGCCGGTGAGGCTGAGCCGGGTCTTGACCGGATGCTTCGTCAGCTCGGCGAGGATCTCGGCCATCGGCCGGTTGAGGTCGATGGGCACGACCGCGCCGGCGCCGGTACCACTGACGCCCTCGGCGTCCTCGAGGCCGTCGTGGGTCTGCTCGGGGAGGAAGCGGGCGGGGTCGGTCTCGAGCTGCTCGATGAACACGCCCTCGGGAGTGATCTTCCCGAGCACCTGGCGGTCGGCGGAGCAGGACACGGCGATGGCCACGGGGAGGCTGGCGCCGTGGCGGGGGAGGCGGACGACCCGCACGTCGTGGCAGAAGTACTTGCCGCCGAACTGCGCGCCGATGCCGAACTCGCGGGTCAGCTCGAGGACGCGCTCCTCGAGCTCGGTGTCGCGGAAGCCGTGGCCGGTGGCGGGGTCGCCCTGCTTGGGGAGGTGGTCGAGGTACTTCGCGCTGGCGTACTTGGCTGTCTTGAGGGCGAACTCGGCGCTCGTGCCGCCGATGACGATGGCGAGGTGGTACGGCGGGCAGGCGGCGGTGCCGAGGCCACGGAGCTTCTCGTCGAGGAAGCGGAGCATCCCCTCGGGGTTGAGGATCGCCTTGGTCTCCTGGAACAGGAAGGACTTGTTGGCGCTGCCGCCACCCTTGGCCATGAAGAGGAACTTGTAGGTGGTCTCGTGGCCCGGAGCGGTGTCGGCGTAGAGCTCGACCTGTGCGGGGAGGTTGGAGCCGGTGTTGCGCTCCTCCCAGGTCGTGACCGGTGCCATCTGGCTGTAGCGGAGGTTGAGGCGCGTGTAGGCGTCGTAGACACCGCGGCTCAGCGCCTCCTCGTCGGTGCCCTCGGTGAGCACGTGCTGGCCGCGCTTGCCCATGACGATGGCCGTACCGGTGTCCTGGCACATCGGGAGGATGCCGCCGGCCGCGATGTTCGCGTTCTTCAGGAGGTCGAGGGCGACGAACTGGTCGTTGTTGCTGGCCTCGGGGTCGGCGAGGATGTTCGCGAGCTGCTGGAGGTGGGCCGGCCGCAGGTAGTGGGCGATGTCGTGCATCGCGGTCTCGGTGAGCAGGCGCAGCGCCTCGGGGGAGACCTGGAGGAAGCGGCGGCCGCCCGGGCCGTCGACGACCTCCACGCCCTCGGTGGTCAGGAGCCGGTACGGCGTCTCGTCGGCGCCGACGGGCAGGAGGTCCTCGTAGGCGAAGTCGGTCATCGGATCTCCTCCCGCGTGGGGGCGTAGGCGCCGGCGCGGCGCACGGTGACACCGCTGGTGGCCAGGGCGCGGTCGACGGCCGGCTGCACGTCGGCGAGCGTCGCGGCCGCGAGCCGGGCGCGGGCGGCGGTGCTGCCGAGCAGGCCGTCGTCGAGCAGGCCGGACACGAGCCCTGCCATGAACGAGTCGCCGGCGCCGACGGTGTCGACGACGTCCTTGATGCGGGCGGCGGCACGGCCCTCCTCACCGGACGCCGCCCGCCAGACGACGCCGTCGCCGCCGAGGGTGACCACGGTGAGCGAGGCGCCGAGGGCGGCCCAGCGGGCCATCACGGTGGAGGCGTCGTCGCCGGGGTAGAGCCAGTCGATGTCGTCCTCGGAGCACTTGACGACGTCGGCGAGGGCCACGAGCTCCTCGACGCGGGGGCGCACGTCGTCGACGTCGCCCATGATCGTCGGGCGCACGTTGGGGTCGTACGAGACGGTGCCGTGCTCGCGCGCGCGACGGACGGCCGCGGTGACCTCGGCCTCGCCGGGGCGCAGCGTCGTGGCGATCGAGCCGGTGTGCAGGTGGCCGGTGCCGTCGGGCAGCTGCACCGGCGGCAGGTCCCAGTGCAGGTCGAAGACGTAGGACGCGGCGCCGGCGTCGTCGATGGTGGCCAGCGCGGTGGAGGTGGGGTGCTCGGCGCTCCGGCTGCCGGGCAGGAGGTGCACCCCCCCGACTCGACGTGCTCGGCGCAGCGGTGGCCGCGGGCGTCCTCGCCGACGAGGCAGGCGAAGTGCGTGTCGTGCCCGAGGCGGGCCAGCCCGAGGGCGACGTTGGCGGGCGAACCCCCGACGTGCTCGGCGCTGCTCCCGTCGGGGTAGCTGACGATGTCGACGAGCAGCTCGCCGACGACGACGACCGGTGGCGCGGTGGCGCTCACGGCATCCCAACCTCTCTGCAGGGCGGTGCGCCGCTCGGCACGGCCGGGAACGGTCGCGGGCGGCGGTCAAACCTTATCGCCGCCGCCGATTGGGAGTCTGCGGGGTCCGTCGGCGACGATGGGGCGGTGACCACGCCCAGCGCGCCCCCGTCGGGTTCCCCGGCGCCCGCGCCGACCAGCCGCTACTCGATGGGGTCGACGAAGAATCTCGTCCTGTCGCTGCTCGCGGTGCTCGGCATGGTCCTGCTCCTCGTCCTCCTCGTGCCCCGGGTCGACTCGGTCGGGGGCCGCCGGTCGACGTCCACGCGAAGGCGCTCGAGGTCAAGCAGCAGTCCGGCTGGCCGATCGTCGAGCCGGGCCGCCTGCCGTCGGGGTGGAAGCCCACGTCGGTGCGCTACGTCGGGGTCACCGACGGGTTCATGACGTGGCACGTCGGCTACGAGACGCCGTCCGGCACGTTCCTCGCGGTCGAGCAGACGAAGGACCCGAGCCGAGCCTGGATCGCCGCGCAGACCAACCGGGCTCCGCGCGAGGGCAGCCTGTCCGTCGCGGGGAGGACCTGGGAGAAGTACGTACGGGACAACAAGGTCCAGAACAGCCTCCTGACCGTGCCGCCCTCCGGGTCCGGCGAGCTCGCGACGCTCGTCACCGGGACGGCGAGCTTCGAGGACATGACGACCTACATCGAGTCGCTCCAGCCGGTCCGGTGACCGGGCGGGTCGAGGTCCTCGCCACGGAGCGCGCCGCGGCCCTGGCGTCCGCGCCGTTCACGTACGGGCCGCCCGGAGGGTTCGCGGGCACCTCGCGGCCGGGGTTCCACGTGCTGTCGCGCTCGCTGGTGATGGAGGGGGCGTCGCTCGAGGCGTGCGCCGAGGTGGTGCTCGGCTGGGGCGTCCAGACCGGTGTCGGCATCGGGGTGCGGGCCTCCTCGCCGCGGGTCGAGCCGGGGGTGGTGGCCGACCTGCGCCTCGGGGTGGGGCCCCTCGCCCTCGTGGCCCCGGTCCGCGTCGTCGACGTCGTCGACGAGCCGGGTCGTCGGGGGTTCGCGTACGGCACCCTCGTCGGTCACCCGGAGATCGGGGAGGAGAGCTTCGTGCTGTCCGTCGGGCCCGACGGGCGGGTGGTGTTCACCGTCGCGGCGACGTCGCGACCCGGGTCCCGCGCGGCCCGGGTGGGCGGGCCCGTGACGCGCGGGCTGCAGGCGTGGATGGCCGGCCGCTACCTGCGCGCCTGCCTGGCCGCCGCCCGCTGACGCCGCCGCCCGCTTCGGAGCGGTTCCCGGGTGGCCCGGTCCGGCCGCGTCCGGGAGGATCGGACCATGTCGCGGGGGAGCAGCTGGCGCGAGGTCGAGGCGTTCCTCGACGGGCTGGAGGGGGTGCGGCGGCACGAGGACCCACGAGAAGGTCCTGGCCGACGTCGGGTCGGGGGACGTGGCGGTCGTCTGCGCGGCCCTGCGCGACGCGTGGGAGATGCAGCGCGGCTGAGCGACCGATGAGTTCGCGTCGTGGGCCGGGTCCATGCTGGGGACAACCATCCGCACCACGGCAGGAGCACCCCATGGCACGCCAGGTCACCGCCCACCTCTTCAGCTCGGTCAACGGGGTCGTCGAGTCACCGAACGAGTGGCAGTTCGACGCCTTCGGTCCCGAGGAGGGCGAGCTGATGGGCCGGGTCATCGGGCCCGTCACCGACATGGTCCTCGGCCGCACCCTGTGGCAGGAGTGGTCCGAGTACTGGCCCTCCGCGCCGGCCGACGACTTCTTCGCCCAGTTCATCAACCCGCTGCGCAAGCACGTCGTCACGAGCACCCTCGACGGCGAGCTCGGCTGGAACAGCACCCGCATCGAGGGCGACCCCATCGAGTACGTGCGGACGCTCAAGGCCGGCGAGGGTGGAGACATCTCGGTCGGTGGCGGCATCGAGACCGTGCGCTCGCTCTTCCTCGGCGGCGTGGTCGACCGACTCATCCTCACGACCCACCCGGTGGTGGGCGTGGGCCGCAGGCTGTTCGACGAGTCCGTGCCGGTCACCCGGCTGGAGCTGCTCGAGACGACGCAGACCGGGGTCGGCAACGTCATCATGACGTACGCCCTGCGGCCCGCCGACTGAGGTCACTCGCCGTCGGCGGTGATGCGCTCCTCGGCCTCGTCGAGCCACTGGCGGCAGTGCGCGGCCAGGGCCTCGCCCCGCTCCCAGAGCACCATGCTCTCCTCGATGCCGACCTGCCCGCTCTCGAGGCGGGCGACGAGGTCGACGAGCTCGTCGCGCGCCTGCTCGTACCCGAGCGTGGCGACGTCGGCGTTCGGCTCCTCGGCCGGTGTGGTCCCTTCGGCCCGGGCGGCGTCCTTCGGCATGCGGCGAGCCTACCGACGGGCACCGACCTCGGTGGGACGCGGGCGCACCGTGTAGCTGAGGCTGACGAGGGCGTCGACGGCGACGACGAGCCCCCACAGCCGCAGCATCTGCGTCAGCGCCCCCGTGCGCGACGGGTCGCCGATGACGAGCACGGCCAGGCCGAGCAGGCCGGCCCCGACGGCGAACGCGACGAGGTGGCGGGCGAGCCCGCGTCGTTCACGGGCCGCGTGGGCCCGACCCGTCCTCGGGGCCCGCTCGGGCGCCGGGCCGCCGGCGTACCGGTGGGCGAAACGGGCGTCGGCCCAGCGGACCATCGAGTGCCCGAACCCCACGGAGACGCCGAGGTAGACCGCGGCCAGGGCGTGCGCGGTGGTCGCCGTCGCGCCACCGCGCAGGTCGAGCACGGTCGCGGCGAGGAGCACGAGGTCGACGAGGGGTGCCGCGACGAGCAGCCATCCGCCGAGGCGCGGGCGCCGCAGCAGGTAGCGGGTGGCCAGCCCGGCGAGGACGAGGACCCAGAACAGGACCTCGCAGGTGATGATGACGGCGATGAGCACGGTGGTCCCTCCCTTGATTTGATACGACTGTACCAAAACGTCCCACGCGCGCGACCCGGCTGGTAGACAGGGGAGGTGCCCAAGGTCGTCGACCACGTCGCGCGTCGCGAGCAGATCGCCGAGGCGCTGCTCGCCGTCGTCCGGCGCGACGGCGTCGGGGCCGTGTCGGTGCGGTCGGTCGCCGCGCAGGCCGGGCTGTCGGTCGGGTCGATGCGGCACACGGCGACCAGCCAGTCCGACCTCGTCGCCTTCGCGATGGAGGCCGTCGCCGAGCGGGTCGCGTCGCGCATCGGGGCCAGGGTGTCGGGCTGGTCCACCGCGGGGCCTCCTGACGTCGGGGACCTCGTGGAGCTCTGCGGCGAGGTGTTGCCGCTCGACGACGAGCGCCGCGCCGAGGCCGCCGTCTGGCTCGAGCTCGTCACGCTGGCCCGCACCGACCCGACCCTCGCGGACGTCTCGGACGCGGCCCACGCCGGCTTGCGCCGGGTCGCCGACCGGGTCGTCTCCGTGCTCCTGCCGGGCGCCGACCGCCGGACCCTCGCCCGGGAGGCGCTGCGCCTCCACGCGCTGCTCGACGGCCTGGCGCTGCACGGGGTGCTCCACCCGCGCGCCGCCGGCCCCGCGCAGGTGCGGGCCGTCGTGGCCCACCACCTCGCGGCGCTGCGCCGGCCCTAGGGGACCCGACGACGCGGACCCCGAAGTCGCCACGGGCCACCCGCACGCGCAGCAGCTCGTCGGGCTCGAGGTCGGCGGGGTCGGAGACGACGGCGCCGGCGGCCCGCTGCACGACGGCGTAGCCGCGATCCAGGGTCGACTGCGGCGACAGCGTGCGGGCCTGCACGCGCAGGTGGTCGACGCGGTCGCGTTGCCGGTGCAGGACCGCCTCGACCCGCTGGTGGGCTCGCGACGCGAGGGCGTCGACGACCGCGTGCTGCCCCCGGACGAAGGCGCCCTTGTCGGCGAGCACCGGACGGCTGGCGAGCTCGGTGACACGGCGCCGCTCGTGGTGCAGCCGCCCGGCGAGGGCCCGCCGACCCCGGGCGGTGGCCGCCTCGACCCCGCGGTGCTCCGCCTCGGCGTCGGGGACGATCGCCTTCGCGGCGTCGGTGGGGGTGGAGGCGCGGTGGTCGGCGACGAGGTCGAGCAGCGGGGTGTCGACGTCGTGCCCGATGGCGCTGACGACGGGGGTGGTGGCCGCAGCGACCGCCCGCAGGAGCGCCTCGTTCGAGAACGGCAGGAGGTCCTCGACACCGCCGCCGCCCCGCGCGATGACGACGACGTCGACCTCCGGATTCGCGTCGAGCTCGGCGAGCGCCGCCGTGACCTCCGTGACGGCGGCCGCGCCCTGCACGGCGACCGGGCGGATCTCGAAGACCGCGCTCGGCCAGCGGCGCAGCGTGTTCTCGACGACGTCCTTCTCGGCGGCGCTGGCCCGCCCGCAGACCAGCCCGATGCGCCGGGGGAGGAAGGGCAGGGGACGTTTGCGCTCGCGGTCGAAGAGCCCCTCCTGCGCGAGGTGGCGCTTGAGGTACTCGAGCCGCGCGAGCAGCTCGCCGACGCCGACCGGACGGATCTGCCGGGCGTCGAGGACGAGCGAACCGCGCTGGGTCCAGAACGCGGGCTTGGCCTGGAGCACGACGCGGGCGCCCTCGGTGAGCGGACCGGGCATCGCGTCGAGGGCGTTGACGTGGACCGAGCACGACAGGCTCATGTCGACGTCGGGGTCACGCAGGGTGAGGTAGGCGGTGCGGGCGCCCGGCCGGCGGGTCAGCTGGACGACCTGCCCCTCGACCCAGAGCACCGACATCTTCTCGACGTACTCGCCGATCTTCATCGAGAGCAGCCGCACCGGCCACGGGTGCTCGGCGGAGGTGTCGGCGGCCCGCTCAGGGAGCGGAGGGCGCGCCGGGGTGCTCATGGCACCGCACTCTAGGCGTGGGCGCCCACGGGCCCCGCGCGTCCGGGCGATTCGGGTCGGCGCGGGGACCGACCTACGATGGACGGCATGGCTGACCCCACCAAGCGCGTCCTGCTCGCCGCCCCCGCGGGTACTGCGCGGGCGTCGACCGGGCGGTCGTCACCGTCGAGAAGGCCCTCGGCCTCTACGGCGCCCCGTCTACGTGCGCAAGGAGATCGTGCACAACAAGCACGTCGTCACGACCCTGCAGCAGCGCGGCGCGATCTTCGTCGACGAGACCGACGAGGTGCCCGAGGGCGCCACGGTCGTCTTCTCCGCCCACGGGGTCGCCCCCGTCGTCCACGAGGAGGCGCGGGCGCTGAGCCTGCGCACGATCGACGCCACCTGCCCGCTCGTCACCAAGGTGCACCGCGAGGCCGTGCGCTTCGCCGACTCCGACTTCGACATCCTGCTCATCGGCCACGAGGGCCACGAGGAGGTCGTCGGCACCGCCGGCGAGGCGCCCGAGCACATCCAGCTCGTCGACGGCCCCGACGACGTCGTCAACGTCACCGTCCGCGACCCCGAGAAGGTCGTCTGGCTCTCGCAGACCACGCTGTCGGTCGACGAGACGATGGAGACCGTGCGCCGGCTGCGCGAGCGCTTCCCCTCGCTGCAGGACCCGCCGAGCGACGACATCTGCTACGCCACCCAGAACCGCCAGCTCGCCGTCAAGCAGATGGCCGCCGACTGCGACCTGATGATCGTCGTCGGCTCGCGCAACTCCTCGAACTCGGTGCGCCTCGTCGAGGTCGCGCTCGAGCACGGCACGCGCGCCGGACACCTCGTCGACTACGCGGAGGAGATCGACGAGGCGTGGCTCGAGGGTGTGTCGACGGTCGGGGTGACCTCCGGTGCCTCGGTGCCCGAGATCCTCGTCCGCGGGGTGCTCGACTACCTCGCGGCCCGCGGGTACGAGGACGTCGCGCCGGTCGTGGCCGCCGAGGAGTCGCTGATGTTCGCGCTGCCGAACGAGATCCGCCGCGACCTCAAGGCCGCCGGGCTCTCGGACAAGATGCGCCACGACGCGAGCTTCGCCGAGACCGGCTCGCTGCACTGACGCCCGGGAGGTCGTGATGGACGCCCGCGTCACCCTCGCGACGACGCCGGGCGCCCTCGCGCTCGCCGGCCGGCTGCTGCACGAGTTCAACACCGCCTACGACGACCCGACGCCGGGCGCGGACGCGCTCGCGTCCCGGCTCGGCGACCTCGTGGCGTCCGGTGACACCGACGTGCTCGTCGGCGACGAGCACGGGGTGGCCGTCGTCCGGTACCGGGCGTCGCTGTGGAGCGATGCCGACGAGGCCTACCTCGCCGAGCTGTGGGTGGACCCCTCGGTGCGGCGTACGGGGCTCGGACGGGCGCTGCTGCGGGCGGCCCTGGAGCGGGCGCGCGGGCGAGGCTGCGACCTGCTCGACCTCGCGACGAGCGGGGACGACCCGGAGGCGCGGGCCCTCTACGAGAGCGAAGGGCTGCACGCGACCGAGGGCGTCGGCGGGCCCCTCTCGTTCCACTACGAGATCGACCTCTGACCCTCCGGCCCCGGCTCGGGCAGATCGTCGAGGAGCTGCGGGCGGGCGTCCGGTGCCGTGACGGCGTCGATGAGCTCCTGGGCGGTGAGCGGGCGCGGCCCGGAGCGCACCGGCTCGAGGACGTCGAGGTCGTCGGTGACGACGTCGAGCTCGCGCATCCGCCGGGCGGTGACCAGGACCCTCGACTCGAGCGCCCCGACCATCGCGTTGTACGCCTCGACGCTGCCCTGGAGGCTGCGACCGAGCTTGGCGGTGTGGCCGCCGAGGGTGGCCAGCCGGGCGTGCAGCTCGCGGCCGAGGTCGAGCAGCTCGCGGGCGCTGCTGGAGAGGGCGTCCTGCTGCCAGGTGAAGGCCACCGTGCGCAGGAGGGCCAGCAGCGCGCCCGGGCCGACGAGGACGACGCGCTGGGCGAGCGCGCGCTCGTGGAGGGAGGGCTGGGCGGCGAGCGCGGCACCGAGCATCGCGTCGCTGGGGACGAAGCACACGACGACCTCGGGGCCGTCGCGGAAGGCCGACCAGTACTCCTTGCCCGAGAGCGCGGCGACGTGGGAGGCGAGCCCGTCGGCGTGCCGGCGCAGCAGGGCCGCGCGCTCGTCGTCGGCCAGGTCCTCGGCCTGGGCGTCGAGGAAGTGGGTCATCGGGGCCTTGGCGTCGACGACGAGGGACTTGCCGCCGGGCAGCCGGACGACGACGTCTGGGCGGACCCGCCGGTCGTGGGCGCTCAGAGCGGTGACCTGCTCGTCGAAGTCGCAGCGGGCGAGCATCCCGGACGCCTCGAGGACGCGGCGCAGCTGCACCTCGCCCCAGGCGCCGCGCACCGACGAGGAGCGCAGCGAGCCGGCGAGCGAGGCCGTGGCGCGCCCCAGGCCCTGGGTCTCGGACTCGACGCGCCCGAGGAGGGAACGCAGCGAGCCGAACTGCTCGACCCGGTCGCGCTCGAGCACGCCGACGTGCTGCTCGACCCGCACGAGGGCGTCCTTGAGCGGGGCGAGCAGGGCGGCGGTCTCCATGTCCTCGGCGAGCGAGGTCTCGAGGTCGAGCACCCGCTCGCGCAGCAGGTCGCGCTCGGTCTCGACCGAGGCGACCCGGGCCGCGAACACCAGCCGCGCCACGGCGGCCGCCCCGAGCGCACCGAGGACCACCCCGAGGAGAACCCACACCCATCCGTCCATGCCGTGATGCTCGCAGCGACCACCGACAGGCGCGGCAATCCACGCCGGGCGGGGGGTCCGAACCACGCACGACCCTCGCGGCAGCCTGCCGCCACACCGGAAGGACGCCCCCGTGCCCGTGCTCCAGGACTTCTCCGCCACCACCCTCTCCGGTGCGCCACAGACGCTCGACGACTACGCCGGCCAGGTCGTGCTCGTCGTCAACACCGCGTCGCAGTGCGGCTTCACCCCGCAGTACGACGGGCTCGAGGCGCTCTGGCAGGAGTACCGCGACCAGGGGCTCGTCGTGCTCGGCTTCCCCTGCAACCAGTTCGGCGGCCAGGAGCCCGGGAGCGCCGAGGACATCGGCGAGTTCTGCCGGGTCAACCACGGGGTGACCTTCCCGCTCTTCGACAAGGTCGAGGTCAACGGCGACGACGCCCACCCGCTCTTCCGCTGGCTGCGCAGCGAGGCGAAGGGCGCCCTGGGCAGCGAGAAGATCAAGTGGAACTTCACGAAGTTCCTCGTCGGCCGTGACGGGCAGCCGATCAAGCGGTTCGGGTCGAGCACGAAGCCCGAGAAGCTGCGCGGCGCCATCGAGAAGGCCCTCGCCGCCTGAGGCGTCCGGCGGGCGGTCCCGGACGGAGGATCGTCCCCGCCATGACGGGGGCGATCCTCCGATCGGCGCGGCCTCCGGGCGGCCCGGGCTCTCGCGTAGCCTCGGGTCCATGGCCAGACGCGAGGAGACCGAGGCCGAGCGCCTGCGCCGCATCGCCATCCTCAACAACCGGTTGCCGAAGAAGCGCAACATCGCCCAGGGCCTGCTGCGCAACCCGGCCGGCCTCGTCCTCCTGTGCGAGCTGTCCTACAAGCAGGAGTGGGACCTGCCGGGTGGCGTCGTCGACCCCGGCGAGCCGCCCGCCACCACCGTGTCGCGCGAGATCGACGAAGAGCTGGGGCTCGAGGTCGCGGTCGGCGGGCTCGTCGCCGTCAACTGGCTGCCCCCGTGGCGCGGCTGGGACGACGCACACCTCTTCCTCTTCGACCTCGGGGTCTTCGACGGCGAGCTCGACCCGGCCCGCTTCCTTCCGCGCGAGATCGCCGGCGCCCACTGGGTCGACCCGGCGGCCGCCGCCGACCACGTGGCCCCGTACACGGCCCGGATGCTCACCGCCGTCGCCTCGTGGTCGCCGGGGGAGACCCTGTACCTCGAGGACGGCGCGCTGCCCGGCGGCGCCGCGTGATCGCGGCATGAAGGACGAGAACCGCCTCGCGCTCGTGCTGCTCGGGGCGCTGGCGCTCGTGAGCGTCGGCATTGTCGGCTACATCGTCGTCTCCGCGCTCACCGCCTGACCCATCTCTCGGGCACGGGCCGCCCACGCGACGATTTCGGCCCGCCGGGGCCGGTGCGGCACGATGGGTGGTCGCGCCCGCCCGTCCGGCCGGCGCGCGCACGAACCCCAGGAGGACGCGCCGTGGCGCTCACCATCGGAATCGTCGGGCTGCCGAACGTCGGCAAGTCGACGATGTTCAACGCCCTCACGAAGAACAACGTGCTGGCGGCGAACTACCCGTTCGCGACCATCGACCCCAACGTCGGTGTCGTCCCGCTCCCCGACGAGCGGCTGGCCCGCCTCGCCGAGATCTTCGGCAGCGAGAAGATCCTCCCGGCCACCGTCTCCTTCGTCGACATCGCCGGCATCGTGCGCGGCGCGTCCGAGGGGGAGGGCCTGGGCAACAAGTTCCTCGCGAACATCCGTGAGGCGGACGCCATCTGCCAGGTCGTGCGGGCCTTCGAGGACGGCGACGTCGTCCACGTCGACGGCGCGGTCTCGCCCGAGTCGGACATGGAGACCATCCACACGGAGCTCGTCCTCGCCGACCTCCAGACCCTCGAGAAGGCCGTCGCGCGGCTCGAGAAGGAGGCGCGGATCAAGAAGGAGTCCAAGCCGCTCCTCGACAACGCCCTGGCCGCGCAGAAGGTGCTCGAGGCGGGTCACACGCTGTACGCGCACGGTGCCGCCGCCGGGGTCGACCTCGCGATGGCCGCCGGGCTCGGCCTGCTGACCACCAAGCCCTTCATCTACGTCTTCAACCTCGACGAGGACCAGCTCGCCGACACCGACCTGCACGCCCGCCTCGCCGCTCTCGTCGCGCCGGCCGACGCGGTGTTCCTCAACGCCAAGCTCGAGATGGACCTCATGGAGATGTCCGAGGAGGACGCCCTCGAGATGCTCCAGTCCTTCGGCGCGGAGGAGTCGGGCCTCGACCAGCTGGCGCGCGTCGGGTTCCACACCCTCGGGCTGCAGACCTACCTCACGGCCGGCCCCAAGGAGTCGCGGGCCTGGACGATCCGGCAGGGCTGGACCGCCCCGCAGGCCGCCGGCGTCATCCACACCGACTTCCAGCGTGGCTTCATCAAGGCGGAGATCGTCTCGTTCTCCGACCTCGACGAGCTCGGCTCGATGGCCGCCGCCAAGGCCGCCGGCAAGGCGCGCATGGAGGGCAAGGACTACGTCATGCAGGACGGCGACGTCGTGGAG
Organism: Phycicoccus sp. HDW14; assembly: GCF_011383005.1. GTDB lineage: Bacteria > Actinomycetota > Actinomycetes > Actinomycetales > Dermatophilaceae > Phycicoccus. The sequence goes on from NZ_CP049935.1 coordinate 287,419, forward strand.
TTCCGCTTCAACGTCTGACGCGCACCGTCGCCGATGACGACCCTACCCTCACGTGAGGGTAGGGTCGGGCGTGGCCCGGATGACGCCGTGCGCGGGCCGAGCCACTCCCACCCCGCGCGGCCCGATGACGAGAGCGGTGTGCATGGGTCCCGACGCGCAGGTCGCCACGATGCAGATCGGCGACGTCGCCGAGCGCACCGGGCTGAGCCTGCGCACCATCCGCCACTACGAGGAGGTCGGGCTCCTGCCGGAGGCCCGGCGCAGCAGCGGCGGGTTCCGCCTCTACGGCGAGGAGGCCGTGGCCCGGTTGCTGCTCATCAAGCGGATGAAGCCGCTGGACTTCACCCTCGAGGAGATGCGCGACCTCATCGACCTGCGTGACCGGCTGGCCGCCCTCGCCTGTCGGCGGCGACGCGCGCCACCCTCACCGAACGGCTCGCCACGTACCAGAGCCTCGTCGAGCACCAGCTCGCCGTCCTGCGCGAGCGGGTCGACAGCGCCCAGGCCTTCGCCGACCAGCTGCGCGACGAGCTGCACTAGAGCCCGCCCCGCCCCAGACCTCGCCCGCGCACGACGTCGTGCCGGCACCGGCCCGTGTGGCCGTCCGCACGTCACCCAGGAGCAGCACCGTGTCCGAGACCCCGCCCAGCCCCGCGCTGGACCAGACGACGACGTTCCCGCACGAACGGGACGTCACCTCCGTGCGCGCCGCCCTGCGCTCGCCGAAGCGGCTGCGCACCGAGGTGCTCGCCGGCCTCGTCGTCGCCCTCGCCCTGATCCCCGAGGCCATCTCGTTCTCGATCATCGCCGGCGTCGACCCCCGCGTCGGGCTGTTCGCGTCGTTCACGATGGCGGTCTCGATTGCCTTCCTCGGCGGCCGTCCGGCGATGATCTCGGCGGCGACCGGCGCCGTGGCCCTCGTCATCGCGCCGGTGATGCGCCAGTACGGTATGGACCACCTCATCGCCACCGTCATCCTCGGTGGGCTGATCCAGGTCGTCCTCGGGGTGTTCGGGGTGGCCCGGCTGATGCGCTTCGTGCCCCGCTCGGTCATGGTCGGCTTCGTCAACGCCCTGGCCATCCTCATCTTCATGGCCCAGGTCCCGCACCTCGTCGGGGTCCCGTGGGCGGTCTACCCCTCGTCGCGGTGGGCATCGTCGTCATGGTGCTCCTGCCCCGGGTGACGACCGCGGTGCCCGCGCCCCTGGTCGCCATCGTCGGGCTCACCGTGGTCACCGTCGGCGCCGCGATCGCCGTGCCGACCGTCGGCGACGAGGGCCGGCTCCCCGACAGCCTGCCCGGCCTGTTCGTCCCCGACGTTCCGCTGACCCTCGAGACCCTCAGGATCATCGGCCCCTACGCGCTGGCCATGGCGCTGGTCGGGCTCATGGAGTCGCTGATGACGGCCAAGCTCGTCGACGACGTCACCGACACCCACTCGCACAAGACCCGCGAGGCCTGGGGTCAGGGCGCCGCCAACATCATCACCGGCTTCTTCGGCGGCATGGGCGGCTGCGCCATGATCGGCCAGACGATGATCAACGTGAAGGCCTCCGGCGCCCGGACCCGCATCTCCACGTTCCTCGCAGGCACCTTCCTGCTCGTCCTCGTCGTCGGGCTCGGCGACCTCGTCGGGATGATCCCGATGGCCGCCCTGGTCGCGGTGATGGTCATGGTCTCGGTCGGCACCTTCGACTGGCACAGCATCAGGCCGGCCACCCTGCGCCGGATGCCCCGGAGCGAGACGCTCGTCATGGTCTCGACCGTGGTGGTCGTCGTCGTCACCCACAACCTCGCCATCGGGGTCATCGTCGGTGTCGTCGTCGCGATGGTCCTGTTCGCCCGACGCGTCGCCCACTTCACCCAGGTCGTCGACGTCGCCCACCCCGACGAGGACACGCGCGTGTACGCCGTCGTGGGTGAGCTGTTCTTCGCCTCCAGCAACGACCTGGTCCACCAGTTCGACTACGTGGGCGACCCCCCGAACGTCGTGATCGACCTGTCCCGCAGCCACATCTGGGACGCCTCGTCGGTCGCCACGCTCGACGCCATCCGGACCAGGTACGCGGCCAAGGGCAAGGAGGTCACCGTCGTGGGTCTGAACGACGCGAGCCAGGAGCGGCACGAGCGGCTCGCCGGGCACGTCACCGGGGCGCACTGACCCCCGGCGCGTCGTGCACCCGCGCGAGGGCGGTGCTGTGGGGTGGCTCGAGGAGCTGGCTCCCGGCACGCACGCCGACGTAGCCGGCGACGAGCACCAGCATGACGGCGAACGCCCGCGTGAGTGTCGTCCCGGAGACGTTCTCGGAGAGGCGCTTTCCGAGGAGTGAGGCAGCGACGGCCGCTGCTGCGAAGGGGAGGACGACCGCCCAGGGGATGCCGCCGTGACCGATCCGCTCCACGAAGGCGGCGAGGCTGGTGAGGGAGATGACGACGAGCGACGTGCCGACCGCCGTGGGCATCCCGAAGCCGAGCGCGAGGACCAGCGCGGGCACGATGAGGAACCCGCCGCCCACCCCGAGGAAGCCGGTCAGGAAGCCGACGACGAGGGCCACGCAGACGACCCGGGCCAGGTGGTTCCCACCGGCGCCGGTGCGCGCCGGAACGGGGGAGGCGGCCCGTGACCGCCGGTACATCGCGACCGCCGCGACGAGCATCAGCCCGGCGAAGGCGAGCAGCAGCACCTGCGGGTCGACCGCGCGGTTGAGCAGCGTGCCGCCGACCGATGCCGGGACGCCCAGTGCCCCGACGACGAGCGCGGCCCGCCAGTCGACGCGGCCGGCGCGGGCGTGGCTGACCGCGGCCACGATCGCCGTCACCCCGACGATGACGAGCGACGCGGTGGTGGCCTCCCGGGGGTCGAGGAGGAGCGCGTAGACGAGCACCGGGACGGCGAGGATCGAGCCCCCGCCGCCGAGGGCCCCCATCGACAGGCCGATGACGGCCCCGGCGACGATCGTGACGACGAGCACCGTCAGGCGCTCCGGCGGTGCGCCTGGTCCCAGGCGCCGTAGCCGCCGAGGATGTCGGACACGTCGGCAAGACCCTTGGCGCGCAACAGGCTCGCAGCGACGCTGCTGCGCCAGCCGCCGGCGCAGTAGACCAGCACGGGGCGCCCGGCATCGAGCTCGCCCGCACGGTCGGCCAGCTCGGCCAGCGGGATGTGACGGGCTCCGGGGACCATCCCGGCGGCGACCTCCCCGGCGTTGCGGATGTCGACGACCTGTACGTCGGGGTCGGCCACCGCGTCGTCCGCGGCGGACGCACCGAGCCGGCTGGCCCGCTCGACGTCGTCCTGGTGCGACAGGAAGTAGACCTCGGGGTCCGGGAGGTAGCCCAGGACGTGGTCGAAACCGATGCGGGCGAAGCGCGTCGCAACCTCCTGCTCGACGCCCTCGGGGGCGATGACGACGACCGGCTGCCCGGGCGCGAACACCATCCCCACCGTCTCGGCCATCCGACCGTCGGCAGGCACGTTGACCGAGCCGCGCAGGTGCCCGGCGGCGAACTCCTGCACGTCGCGGGCGTCGTGCAGGACGGCCCCGGACGCCAGCGCCTGCTCGACCTCGGCGTCGGTGAGGGCGGGGACGGTCGCATCGGTCTCACGCACGGTCCGCTCCTGCTTGTTGAGCGTCGCGTTGTAGACGAAGTAGCCGGGAGCGGCCGGCTGGCCCTCCGTGACGACGGCGAGGAACTGCTCCTCGGACATCGGCTGGCACGCGTAGTTGAAGGCCCGCTGGGCGCCGATCGTCGACTGCCGCTCCGTGGACAGGTTCTTGCCGCAGGCCGACCCTGCGCCGTGGGCGGGGAAGACCCGCACCGCGTCGGGGAGGCCCATCAGCCTGTGCTGCACCGAGTCGTAGAGCATCCGGCCCAGCTCGTCGGCGCTGACGCCGACCGAGGCGAGGAGGTCGGGGCGGCCGACGTCGCCGATGAACAGGGCGTCGCCGGTGAGCACGCCGTAGGGGACCTCGTCGCCCGGGTGCTCGAGGACGAGGACGCTGATCGACTCCGGCGTGTGACCGGGGGTCGCCATCACCTCGAGGGTGACCTCGCCGAGGCTGATCCGCTCGCCGTCCGCGAGGTGGCGGACCGGGAAGTCGGCGGACGCGGCCTCGCCGTAGCCGATCCAGGCGCCGGTCTCCCGGGCGAGCTCGAGGTGGCCGGAGACGAAGTCCGCGTGGAAGTGGGTGTTGACGACCCCCATGATCGTCAGGCCCCTGGCCGCGGCGTCGTCGAGGTACTCCTCGACGTCCCGTCGGGGGTCGACGACGACGGCCTTCCCGGTCGACTCGTCGCCGACGAGATAGGACGCCTGGGACAGGCACTCGAGGTAGTACTGGGTGAAGATCATGGGTTCCTCCCGGTGGTCGTCGTGGCGTGGTCGTTGCGGAACACTATACCCCAGGGGGTATGCTTGTCGGTATGACCCAGCTCGTCGACATCCCCACGCTCCGCGCCCGGCACGCCGACGGCGCCTTCGTCCTCGACGTCCGCGAACCGGCCGAGTACCTGTCCGGCCACGTGCCCGGTGCGGTGCTCGCCCCCATGAGCCGCATCACCTCGGCGCTGGGACCCGTGCCCCGCGACCGGGTCGTGCACGTCATCTGCCAGAGCGGCAACCGCAGCCGCTCGATGACCGGCCTGCTCACCTCGCTCGGCTACGACGCCGTGTCCGTCGAGGGCGGGACGTCCGCCTGGGTCGCGGCGGGTGGTCCGCTCGTCCGCGGTCCGCTGGCCGCGTGATGGTGGACCCGCGATGACGACGCGAGCGCCCGGACCGGGTGCACCGCTCGACGCCGACGAGATGCAGGCCGTCGTCGCCCGGCTCAACCGCGCCCGGGGCCAGCTGGGCGGCATCGTGAAGATGATCGAGGAGGGCCGCGCGTGCCGCGACATCGTCACCCAGCTGTCGGCGGTCTCCACGGCGGTCGACCGGGCCGGTTTCGCCGTCATCGCCCTCGGCCTGCGCCAGTGCCTCCTCGACCCGACCTCACGGCAGGTCGACGTCGACGCGATGGAGAAGCTCTTCCTCTCCCTCGCCTGAGGGCGGCGACCGCGGCGGATCGATGTATCCCTGCGGACCGCTCGGCCGTCCAAGGAGGTGACCGGTCCCACCCGGGACCGGCCCGACCAGAAGGAGAACACCCGCCATGACCGCCAACGTCGGCTCCACCGACAAGATCGTCCGCCTCGTCCTCGCCCTCGTGGCGCTCGGCGTCGCGTTGCTCACCGGGCTGGGGTCCGTCCTCGGCATCGTGCTGCTCGTCGTGGCTGCCGTGCTGGCCGTCACGGCGTTCACCGGCTTCTGCCCGCTCTACCGGGTGTTCGGCCTGAGCACCTGCCCGGTCCGCCGCTGAGCCCCCGGCCCGGGTCCGCCCATGCCCCTCGACCCCGACGTCCTCGCGGAGGAGCTCCCCGGTCTGGTGCGCTACGCCGTGTACCTGACGCGGAACCGGGCCGATGCGGACGACCTGGTGCAGGACACCCTCGAGCGCGCCGTGGCCCGGGGTGGCACGTTCCGGGGCGACAGCTCCCCCACCACGTGGCTGCACCGGGTCATGCACCGGCGCTTCCTCGACACCCGACGGCGGCGCACCCCGGAACCGACCGCCGACGAGGAGCTGATGGCCCGTGTCGAGGCGGCCTGGCGGGACGACGCGTACACCGTCGACCCCGAGGTGGTGCTCGCGAGGGCGGAGGAGCGCGCCGACCTGCGGGATGCGTTGGAGCACCTGCCGGTCATCCTGCGCTCGGCGGTCGTCCTGCACGACATGCAGGGACTGACCTCTGCGGAGGTGGCGACGGTGCACGGCATCGGCGTACCGGCCGCGAAGCAACGGCTGCGGCGTGGGAGGGCCCTGCTCGTCACCCTGCTCGCCGACGACGCGGACCGTCACCTGGCCATGGAGGGAGTACCCATGCGCTGCTCGGAGGCCCGCTCGCTCGTCGGCGACTACCTCGACGACGAGCTGGGAGCTCGCGAGCGGTCCCTCCTCGAGGGGCACCTCGCGTCCTGCCCGACCTGCCCCGGCCTCTACGCGAGCATCGTCGGGGTGTCGGCGGCGGTCGGCCGGCTGCGCGACCCCGACTCGGTGGTGCCCCCGGCCATCGCCGAGCGGCTCAGCCTGTGACGACCTCGCCTCCGGCCTCCTGCCAGGCGCCGATGCCGCCGGCCAGGTGGTACGCGCCGGTGAAGCCCAGCTGCGCCATCGAGGCCACGGCCGCACCGGAGCGGTTGCCCGAGTGGCAGTAGACGGCGTACGGCGCGCCCGGGTCGAGGGCGGAGAGCCGGGCCGCGAAGTCGGGGGAGGAGACGTCGATGTTCACGGCGCCGGCCAGGTGGCCCTGCGCGAACTCCTGAGGGGTGCGCACGTCGACGATCGTGGTGCCGGGGCGGTGCAGCGCCGCCGCGAAGTCGGCCGCGCCGAGCGCGCTGCCGGCCGCGGGGGCTGCGGAGGCCGTGGGTCCTCCGGACACGGCGACGGACGGCTCGGAGGAACCGCACCCCGAGGTGGCGAGGGTCCCGCCGAGGGCGAGCGCCAGGACGAGTGCGGTGGTCGTGCGACGGGTCACGAGGATGCTCCTGGGATGGTGGGTGCGGCGGGTGCGGTGGGCGTCGAGGGGGCGGCACCGGGGGTGCGCAGGTACTCGCGGTCGCCGAGCAGCTCGAGGCGGCGCCACAGCACGCTGCCCGGCACGGCCTGGCTCGCGTGGCAGGCGATGGCCATCCGCTGACGCCGCCGTTCGACGGTGACCTCACGCAGGCCATCGGGCGGGTACCCGGCGAACGCGGCCCCGTACTCGGCGTTCAGGCTGTCGGCGACGGACTGCGGCAGGGCCCACCCGAGCACCGGCAGGTCGGCGCGACCGGCGGCGCCCATCGCGGCGACCGACGCCGCCGCGTGGTCGGGGTGTCCGGTGACGCCGGCGACGGGGTCGAAGACGAGGAGGCCGTCGGGCCGCGTCCGCTCGATGCTGCGGTCGACGTCCGCAGCGAGCAGGTCGGGGTCGACATTCGCGAGGGTCCCGTCCGGGTGGGCCATCGCGATCGTGGAGGCCATGCCGAGGACCTGCCCGGCAGAGGCGAGCTCGGCCGCCCGCACCGTGGCGAGGTCGACGGATCCGGCGCCCAGCGTCGAGGCCTCTCCTCGGGTCAGGCAGAGCACGTGGACCTCGGCGCCGCCCTCCGCGAACCGGTCGAGGAGGGCTCCGAGCGCGAACGACTCGTCGTCCGGGTGTGCCACGACGACGAGGACGCGCTGCCAGTCCGGGGGCCAGTGCACGGCACTCACTCCGCCACGCAGATGAGCCGACGGGCGGCCGCCCGCAGGGTGAGCGCGGCGACCGCCAACACGAGCAGCGTGGCGCCACCGAGGAGCAGGACGGCGACGACGTCGTAGGCCGCCTGCGGGCGGACGGCGGCCATCGAGACGGCGGCCGCGGACGCCGCCGCCAGGGAAAGGTGTAGGCCCACGCCGGCAGCCCGAACGGCAGCCGGCGCAGCTCGGGCACCTGGGCCAGGAGGAGCACGACGAAGACCATCGAGGCGTCGTAGAGGAGACGGACGGCCACGCCGTCGGCCGCACCGGTGAGCGCCTGCCAGGAGAGCATGGCCACGGCCGGCGGCGCCACGAAGATCGCGATGGTCGGCAGCAATCTCGGGGGAGCGGGGGGTCGTGCAGGAGGACCCGGTGCAGGAGCAGCGGGAGCAGCCCCATCCAGAAGACGAGGCCGACGCCGAACGCGAACCAGGCCAGCTCGACCGACCCCAACCGCGCGGCGGCCAGCGGCGTGACGACGTTGCCGACCACCGGGATGAACCATGCCGGGGTCACCTGGCCGAGGCCGATGTCCGGGCGGGAGAACCACGCGCTGAGCACGGCCACCGTGACGGCGAGGTGGCCGACGGCACCGACCCACCACAGGGCCGACGCGAGCGCGGGCGCCACGTCCTGGCCTGCGGTGGCCAGCACGAGGAGCGAGATCGTCACGGTGGGCGCGAAGGTCATCCGCACCGGATGGCGCAGCTCGGCGCGCGCGGCGGCGGGGTGCCGGACCCACTTGAGCGTGTACAGGGCTGCGACGACGAGGAACGAGGCGCTCGCGAGGCCGAGGAGGGACAGGGCAGGCCATCGCGGCAGGTCCCACACCACGGCGGCGCGGCGCCAGGCCAGGGAGAGCCCGCCCAGCCCCATGACCGAGGCGAACAGGGTCACCGGTAGGTGTGCCAGGGAGTGCTCGGGGTCGTTCACGGCCGCTGTGGTCTGCGTGCCCGCCCCGGTCGGAGCAGTGTCGGTGTCAGTCACCACGGTGTCCCTCACGCGCCGAGTATATACCCCTAGGGGTATAACAGTCACAGCGGACCGGGGTGCTCCGGCGGCGGTCTCCCCGGTCGGTGAGCACTCCGACGAGACCGGCGTGGGCGTAGGCGACGACCGGGCGCCGGCCCCGCACGGACGCGCAGACCCAGGCGGCGGTCAGTGCCGAGACGTCCGTGACCCGACCGATCCGGAACAGCGACGTGGTCTCCTGCACGGCCGGGTCCTCGCCGGCCCGCAGCACCGTCTGCACGTCCGGAGCCAGGGCCAGGGCGCTGATGACGACCGCGACGTTGTCGAGGTCGTCGGACCCGAGCGCCGCCAGCGCGCGGGCCCGTACCAGTCCCACGCGCTCCAGCACGGCACGCTCGGCCGCGTCGCCGATGACGACGGGCAGCCGGCTCGCCCGCGCGTGGGGGAGGTTGCGCGCCGCCGCCGTGCGCTCGACGAGGACGCACGGCACGTCCACCTCCCGCAGGAGCTGGCCGACGCGCAGGCCGACCTGGCCGAGGCCGGACAGGATGACGTGGTCGCGCCGCGGGAGGCTGCGCGGCCCCACCAGTGAGGTCGTGCGGGTCCCGACGATCCAGTCGACGAGGCCCGCGACGAGAGCCCCGGTGAAGCCGATGCCGGCCAGCATGAGCAGTGCGGAGACCACCAGGTACCACCCGGGTGCGTCGTGGGCGGAGGCATCGGCCGGGCCGACGGTGGCGACCAGCCGTCCGGCCGCGTAGAAGGCGTCGGGGACGCCCTCGTGGAGCACCGCCACGGCGAGGAGCCACTCGGTCGCGATGATCCCGGACAACCCCGCCAGCCCTGCGGCGAGCAGGCCCGGTGTGCCCCGTGCCGGCGGGGGAGCCACCGGCCCAGTCGCTCGGCGGGGCCCGGGCGTCTCGGGTGGTACGGCCGCTGCACGGCGGTGCCGTCGTCGTCGACGACCACCCTGCTGGCGCCGCGACCGCCGAGCACGGCGAGGGCGCCCGGCTCGGTGCAGGCCGCCACCACCGAGGGTGCCGCGACGTCCGCCGGCGAGGTGACGGTGCAGTGCGGCGCCACGGAGGCGAGCTGGGCTCCGATGGTTCGGTCGAAGACGGTGACCACCATGGCGACCGAGGGCTGGAGGCTCTCGGCGAGCAGGGCGTAGCGCAGGGCGGCGACGTCGCCGCGCACGACGACTGCGACGCCGTCGACACCGCCGGCGAAGGCCGACCGGAGGGACGTCTCGTCCGGAGCGAGGAGGTGCAGGGTCGTGACGCCCTCGTCGGTGAGGAGGGTGCAGAGCAGCCGGGTCGCCTCGAGGTCGCCGATGACGACGACGCGTGGGGGAGTGGACATCCGGTGCCTCGTCTCGGGTCGACCGATGCCGGAACCATATACCCATGGGGGTAAGGATGGATGTGCCGTCGATCACGCGTGATGATACCCCCAAGGGTATATGGTGAGACCACCACCCACGTCGAAGGAGACGCCATGGCTGACGTCGTCATCCTCGGGGCCGGAGTCGCCGGGCACACCGCCGCGCTCCACCTGAGCCGCCTGCTACCCCGGGGAAGCGCGGTCACCGTCGTCTCCCCGAACTCGCAGTGGAACTGGATCCCCAGCAACATCTGGGTCGGCGTCGGGAGGATGCCCAAGGAGGCCGTCGTCTTCCCCCTCGCCCCCGTGTACGCGAAGAAGGGCATCGGCTACCGGCAGGCAAAGGCGGTCGCCATCCGCCCCGAGGGAGACCTGGACGACGAGCGGGGGGCCGTCGACGTCGTGTACACCAGCCCGGACCGGGCGGGGGAGTCCGAACGGATCCGGTACGACTACCTCGTCAACGCCACCGGGCCGCAGCTGAAGTTCGGGATGACGCCCGGGCTCGGTCCGGACGCCGGGCACACGGTCTCCGTCTGCACGGCCGACCACGCGGTGCACGCCGCCACCGAGCTGCGGGCGACGATCGAGCGCCTCCGGGCCGGTGAGCCGCAGACCCTCGTCGTCGGGATGGGCCACGGCACCTGCACCTGCGAGGGCGCCGCGTTCGAGTACGTCTTCAACGTCGACCACGAGCTGCGCGAAGCCGGTGTGCGCGACCGCGCCCGCCTCGTGTACCTGACCAACGAGGCGCACCTCGGCGACTTCGGAGTCGACGGGATGACGTTCGACGACCACGGCTTCGAGACGACGTCGGAGCTGTGGACCTCCAGCCTGTACCGCGAGCGGGGCGTCGAGGCGATCCTCGGCGCACACGTCCACCGGGTCGAGCCCGGCGTCGTCCACTACGAGACCCTCGACGGCGAGATGCACGAGCTCGCCTTCGACTTCGGGATGCTCCTGCCGCCCTTCGGCGGGGTGGCGCTCGAGGCCTTCGACCGCGAGGGCGCCGACATCACGTCCGAGCTCTTCGCCCCCAGCGGCTTCATGAAGGTCGACGCCGACTACACCGCCAAGCCGTACGAGGAGTGGCGCGGCAGCGACTGGCCGAAGACCTACCAGGCGGTGGGCCACCCGAACGTCTTCGCAGTCGGCATCGCCTTCGCGCCACCGCACCAGATCTCCCGGCCGCGCAAGAGTCCCAACGGCACCCTCATCGCCCCCTCGCCGCCGCGCACCGGGATGCCGTCCGGCGTCATGGGCAAGACGGCTGCGCTCACCATCGTCGACCGCATCAAGCACGGCGACGACCGCCCCGCCCACGAGGCGTCGATGGCCCACATGGGTGCGGCCTGCGTCGCCTCGGCCGGGGCCGGAATGCGTCGCGGGTCCGCCGCGGCGATGACGATGATGCCCGTCGTTCCCGACTACTCCGTCCACCCGACCGGCCGCGACCTGGCCGACACCCGCGGGGAGATCGGGCTCAGCGGCCACTGGGCGAAGCTGATGATGCACCACCTCTTCATCCACAAGGCCAAGGGTCGCCTCGGCTGGCAGCTGATCCCGGAGTGAGCGACATGACGGACAAAACCCTCAGTTCCACCCCCGACCTGCGCAGCGCGCCGCTGCCCACGGCCCGGACCCTGCGGATGCGGCGGAACCTGCCCTACCAGGCGTACCGGTTCGCGGCGTTCAACCTGCGCATCGTGCGGATGGTGCTCAAGGGTCATCACTGACCCCACGCGCACCCCGGACGCACGAGCGCGCCGGGCCCGACTCGATCGGGTCCGGCGCGCTCGTCGGTGGTGTCAGGCGCTCAGCGGCCGAACATCTTGGCCAGGAAGCCGGTGCTCGGCTCGTCCTCGTGGCCCTGGCAGCGGTCGCTCGCGCGCACGCCGCGCATCACGCTGTCGACGTGCTGGCCGCAGCCGGCCCAGGTCGTCTTGCCGCACTTGCGGCAGGTCACTGCTCGGCACATGCCGGTCTCCTCGAAGGTCGGGGTCGTGATTGGCAAGCATACCCTAGGGGGTATCAATCGCGCGAACTCGGGTCGAGTCGTCGAGTCGCCGGTCGTGCGGTGTGGACCTTCACGAAGGCTTCACGGTCGGGACGGGAGTCCCTTCATCCGTTCGCGGTTCCCTGCGAGTGGACACCCCACGAACCGACCCACCGAGGAGAACACCATGAGCACGACGATTCGCCGGACGGCAGCGGGCCTGGGCATCGGCGCCCTCCTGGCCGCAGGCCTGGCCGTGGGCCAGGCGGCGGCCGGGACCGCGACGACGTCCTCGGCAGGCACCCCGACGACGGCCCCGCCACGGACGCGGGTGCCCTGGCCGGCGCCCTGGCCTTCTCTCGCGAGGAGGAGCGGATGGCCCGCGACCTGTACGCCGCCCTGGCCGCCACGTACGACGGTGCCCGGCCCTTCGGCATGATCACGACGAGCGAGGACCGGCACCTCGAGGCCGTGGGGGCCCTCCTCGAGCGCTACGACGTCGCCGACCCGTCCGTCGGCCTGGCCGCCGGGACCTATGCCGTCCCGGCCGTGCAGGACCTCTACGACGGCTGGCTCGCCGAGGGCCGGTCCTCACTCGCGGATGCCTACCGCGTCGGTGTCGAGCTCGAGCAGCGCGACATCGCCGACCTCGAGAAGAGCATCGCGGCCGATCTCCCGGCGGACGTCGATGCCGTCCTAGGGCGCCTCCTCGACGGGTCCCGGAACCACCTGGCGGCCTTCGAGCGCGCCGTCTCCGGCGACCTCGGCACCGGCACCGGCACGGCTATGCCGGGCGAGCGCTCCCGCCGTGCCACCACCTCCGGCGGGATGATGGGCCCCGGTCGCCGCGGGGGCAACGGCCTCGGCAACGGCGCTCGCAACGGTTCGGGAAGCGGGGCGGGCGGGGGTTGCCCCTACGCCGACGTCGACCCCACCTGACCAGCCGGCACGAGCGGGAGCCGAGCCGTGAAGGTCGCCCCACGACCACGGCCCGGCGAGCGCGCGTCGAGGGTGCCGCCGTGCGCGGCGACAATGCCGCGCGCGATGGTGAGGCCGATGCCCGAGCCGGTGTCGGTGCCGCTGCGGCGCCGCTCGGGCACCCGGACGAACCGTTCGAAGACGCGCTCGACGTCCTCGGGTGCCAGGCCCTCCCCGGTGTCGGTGACGGTCACCGAGGCCGTGCTGCCGGCGGAGGAGACCTCCACGTCGATCCGCCCGCCGGAGCCCGTGGCCCGCAGGGCGTTGCCGACGAGGTTGGTCACCACCTGCCCGAGCCGGTCGCCATCGACGGCCACGACGACCGGGTCGTCCGGGACGCCGACCCCCAGGGCCACCCCGGCGTCCTCCGCCTGGGGGCGCAGCCGCTCGGCAGCGGTGGCGACCACGGTGCGCAGGTCCGCCGGCGCGAGCACCATCCCCAGGCGGCCCTCCTCCGAGCGGGAGAGGGCCGACAGGTCGTCGGAGAGCCGGCGGAGGCGGCGCACCTCGTCACTCACGAGGCCGAGGCGCTCCGGGCCCACGGCCAGCACGCCGTCGATCATCCCCTCCACGGACCCCTCGATGACGGTCAACGGGGTTCGCATCTCGTGGGCGACCTCGCCGAGGAGGCGCACGCGCCGCGACTCGGTCTCGGCGAGCGTGCGGCCGAGGGTGTTGACGTCGTCGGCGAGGAGGGCGAGCTCGTCCTCGCGGGGGCGGCCCACGTGCACGTCGTAGCGACCGGCGGCGATCTCGCGGGTCGTGTCGCTGAGCTGGCGCAGCGGCCTGACGAGCCGTCGGGCCGCGACCGCGCCGAAGGCGGTGGCGGCCACGACGCCGACGAGGACCCCGACGAGCAGCGCCTGGGTCACCGCGTCGGCCACCTGGCCCCGCAGCGTGCCACCCCGGCCCTGGCCCATCATCGAGCCCTGGCCGCCCATCATCCGGTCGAAGAGCGCCGGGGTGAGGGTGCGGACCACGAGGAAGGTGGCGAGCCCACCGAGCACGGCGACGAGGACGTGGGACAGGACGAGTCGCACCGCGAGCCGGTTCACGACGCCGCCCCGGCCCGGGGTAGGAGGAACTTGTAGCCGACCCCTCGCACGGTACCGATGACGCGGGGGTCGGCGGCGTCGTCGCCGAGGGCCCGACGCACGCTGCGCACGTGGACGTCGACGACCCGCTCGTCCCCGTAGAAGTCGTAGCCCCAGACCTTCTCGAGCAGCTGGGCACGAGAGAACACGCGCCCCGGCGACGCGGCGAGGGCGTGCAGCAGGTCGAACTCGAGGGTGGAGAGGCGCACCTCACCGTCGTCGACGGTCAGCTCGCGGCGCCGCTCGTCGAGGGTCAGCCGCTCGAAGCGCAGCACGCGCTCGTCCGGGACGTGCGGTGCCGCCCGGTCGGCCGAGCGGCGCAGCACGGTCCCGACCCGCGCGACCACCTCGCGGGGGCTGAACGGCTTGGTGACGTAGTCGTCGGCGCCGGCCCCGAGGCCCACGAGGGTGTCGACCTCGTCGGCGCGGGCGGTGACGAGCAGCACGTAGACGTCGGACGAGCGACGGATGGTGCGCAGGACGTCGAGGCCGCCCAGGTCGGGAAGACCGATGTCGAGGAGGACGACGTCGGGCGCGGTGCCGTCGGTGGCGAGGCTGCGGCGGAGCGCCTCGGCTCCCGTGCCGGCCTCGGCGACGTCGAAGCCCTCGTGCTCGAGGTAGGCGCGCAGGACCGTCCGGATCTCCTGCTCGTCGTCGACGACGAGCACACGTCGGGCCACGGGACGACCTCCTCGTGGTCGGGGTCGGGCAGCACCATCATACCCTTAGGGGTATGCGACCCGCCCACCGTCCGGCGGTCGCTCCCGGTCAACCGAGGGCGTCGGCCAGCAACGAGCCCATCGCGCGCAGGCCGGCGACCATCCGGTCGTCCGGCACGCCGGAGAAGCTCATCCGGGCGTGGTGGGCCTCCGGCCGCTCGGCGAAGAACGGTGTACCCGGCACGATGATGACGCCGGCCCGGGGGATGAGGACGTCGCGCTGGAACGCGGCGAGGTCGAGCCCCTCGGGGAAGGTGACCCACGTGAAGAGGCCGCCCTCGGCCCGGGTCCAGGAGATGCCGGGCGGGAAGTGCTCGGCCATCGTCGCGAGCATGAGGTCGCGCTGGTGCCGGTACACCGGGAGCATCGAGGCGATGTGCGCCTCGACGTCGTGACCGCCGAGGTACGCGGCGGCCGCCCGCATGTTCAGGGTGCCGTTCTGCGTGTCGGCGGCCAGCTTGAGCAGGGCCAGCTTCTCGCGGACCTCCGGCGTCGCCAGCGCCCACCCCAGCCGCAGGCCGGGCGCGAGGATCTTCGAGAACGAACCGAGGTGCACGACAAGGTTGTTCGGGTCGAGGTTGCGGATGGTCGGCAACCGCTCGCCCTCGTAGCGCAGCTCGCGGTAGGGCGTGTCCTCGAGGATCATCACGTCGTACCGTTCGGCGAGCTCGACGAGGTGCCGGCGCCGGGCGAGGCTCATCGTCCGGCCGGTCGGGTTCTGGAAGTCGGGCACCGTGTACACGAGCTTGACCCGGTCGGTCGTGCGCAGGACCTCTTCCAGCGCAACGGTGTCCATCCCCTCGTCGTCCATCGGCACCGAGCGGTACGACGGCTCGCACGGGTTGAAGGCGATGAGCGCCCCGAGGAACGTGGGCCGCTCGGTGACGACGACGTCGCCGGCGTCGACGAAGAGCTTGGCCGTCAGGTCGAGTCCCTGCTGGCCGCCCTGGGTGATGAGCACGTCGTCGGCGGTGCAGGGCATCCCGTCGGCGGTGAGGCGGGCGGCGACGAGGGCGCGCAGCTCGGGCAGCCCCTCGGACGCGGTGTACTGCAGCGCCGAGGCGTTGTCGGCCGTCAGCAGCGAGGCGTAGATCTCGTGCAGCTCCTCCACCGGGAAGAGCGTCGGGTCCGGGTAGCCCCCGGCGAACGACGTGATGCGCGGGTCGGTTGCGAGGGAGAGGAACTCGCGGATGGCCGAGGGCTGCACGCGCTCGGCGCGTCGGGCGAAGGCGGTCATCCGAAGGCCAGCCCGCCCGGCCGGCCCTCGCGCAGGGCGGCCAGGTGCTCGTCGTAGGTCATGACGTCGAACAGCGAGGTGCCGGCGAGGATGCGGGCCTGCAGGTCCTTCTCCCGCGTCTCGATGGCCTCGGCCCCGGCGAGCGCGGCCGCCATCTCCTCCTCGGACCCGACGACGAGGCCGTCGTCGTCACCCACGAGCACCTCACCCGGGCGCACCTCGACCCCGTCGAGCGACAGCGGAACCCCGGTCTCCGGCAACGCCGATGCGCCGAAGGCGTTGGGCGCGAACCCGACCGACCACACGGGCATCGTCAACCTCGAGAGGGCGGCCGTGTCGCGAGTCCGCCCGAGCACCACGAGCCCGGCCAGGCCGCGACGCTGGGCCTCGGTGCCGAACAGCTCGCCGGCCACCGCCCGGTCACCGCCCCCGGCGTCGACGACGAGGACGTCACCGTGCCCGCAGTCCCGCAGCGCGTGGATGACCGACACCAGGTCGCGGTTCGCCCGGGCCGTGACCACGCGGCCCACGAGGTGCCCCCCGGGCACGACCGGGCGCAGCCGGTGCGGCAGCACGCGCAGGACGGACGAGGCGTCGACGAGGCTCGTCGTCGAGAGTGCCGCCAGCCGGTCCTGCAGTCCCTGCTCGGTCATGGGGTGTCCTCTCCTCGTGCGGCGTCCCGTCGGTCCGAGCAGTCTCCGGGCCGTCCCCCGTCCGCGGCAACCGGCGTCCATCCCCCGTCTGCCGCACCCGGCGTGCGTTCCCACGTCTGCGGGGTCACACCCCGCGTGTGACGCACGAGACGGCACCCCGGTGGGCGGCGGAGGAGAGTGGGGGCATGGCCGAGAACGAGCTCTCCAGGCAGTCGGGCCAGCCCCGTGAAGGGACCGGCCCCCGACCGGTCGTCGCCGCGCTCGACGGGTCCTCGCACGAGGACGCCGTGCTCGCGTGGGCGGCGGCCCTCGCCGTCCGGGAGGGGGTGCGCCTCGACCTCGTCCACGTGGTCGAGCTGGGGATCGCGATGACCCCGTACTCGGTCTTCGCGGCCGAGACCCCGTGGTACGGGGAGCAGCTCGAGACCGACGCCCGGGCCCGGCTCGAGGTGGCCGCCGGCCGGCTCACGGCCCGCCACCCCGGGCTCGAGGTCCGGGTCCACGTGCCGTTCGGCTCGCCGTCCGCCGTCCTCGTCGGGCTCTCGGAGCGGGCCACGGTCGTCGTCGGGGCCTCCGCGCACGACCGGCTCGAGCGGTTGGTCCTCGGCTCGGTGGCCCTGGCCGTCGTGGCCCACGGGCACGGCACGGTGGTCGTCGTGCCCGAGTCCCTGCCGCCGGTCGAGCCGCACCGGGTCGTCGTCGGCGCCGACGGGAGCGAGGCGGGGGCGCGGGCGGTCGCGTACGCCGTGGCACAGGCCGCGTCGGTCGGTGGCCGGGTCACGGCCGTCACCGCGTGGACCGTCGAGATCGAGGACGGCGTCGTCGTCACCGAGCCCGGCAGCGACCGCTGGTCGCGCACGGAGTCGCGGCTCGTCGGGTCGGCCCGCGCCGCCCTCGCCGGTGCGCACGCCGCACACCCCGAGGTGCCGTTCGAGGTCGTCGTCCGCCACGGCAAGCCGGCGGCGGCGCTCCTCGAGGTCGCCCGGCAGGAGGAGGCCGACCTGCTCGTCGTCGGGCGGCGGGGCCGAGGCGGCTTCGCGGGGCTGCTCATGGGCAGCGTCAGCCGGGCCGTCGCCCAGCGCGCGCCCGTCCCCGTGGCCGTCGTCCACTGACGTCCGGCGACCCGACGGACGACACCGACCGACCGCAGGGCTGCGGCCGGTCGGTGTCGTCGGTGCGGGTGGCTCAGCCCATCGCCGCGCGCACGAGCGGAGCGAACCCGTCGCGGTAGCCGGCCTTGGTGGGGTGGTAGATGTCGAGGAGGCCGGTCGCCTTGCCCCAGACGTACGGGGTCGAGGCGCAGACGTCGTGGCCGGTGAACGACGGCACCGGGTCGAGGTAGGTGAAGCCCGCGGCGGCCGCCCGGGCCGCGACGACGCGGTCGAGGTGCGCGGCGACCCCGTTGAGCAGCACCGACTCCCGGCTGTTGACCCCGCTCGCCTGCGTGCACGACACCGAGGCGCCGAACGGCTTCGGGTAGCCGACGACCATCACCTTGGCTCCGGGCGCACGGGTGCGGATGTCGGCGTACGTCGCGTCGAGCTTCGCGGGCAGCTGCGCGTCGATGCGAGAGTCGACCTTGGCGACCGTGGAGCGGCACAGCAGCTCGTCCCAGCTGCTGAAGCAGGACAGGATGAGATCGGTGAAGCCGACGTCGTTGCCGCCGATGCTGATGGTCACGAAGTCCGTCGAGGCCGACAGCGCGGCGGTCTGGCCGCCGGTCACGTCCCCGGTCTCGGCCCCCGAGCAGGCCTTGAACGACAGGCTGGTGTTCGGGCGGGCCTTCGCGACGAGCGGGGCGTAGGCGAGGCTGCTGCGGTAGCAGGACAGGCTGAGGTCGGGCCACCCGGTGCCGTTGCCGGCGGCGTAGGAGTCACCGAGGGCGACGTACTGGTCGGGCTCGGCGGCGGCCGCCGACGGCAGCAGCGTCGCGGCGAGGAGCAGGGGGAGGGCCGCGACGGCGGCGGCCAGGGACCTCAGGCGGGGGCGAGCGGACAACGGGCACTCCTTCGTGCGGCGTCACGGGCGACGACGCGCCCCGGGTGCGCTCACTCTCACCCGGGTCGGCTCACCCCGCAACCGGGGCGAACGGCCAGGCCTCGACCATCCCCTCGGGGCGCCCGGGCTCGATGAAGTGCTCAAAGCCGAAGACGGTGGTGAAGACCTCGGGCGGCATCGCGAGCATCATCCCGACATCGCTGGTCTGGCTGGCGTGGGAGGCCAGGGCGGCCCGCTTGCGCTCGATTCGGTCGCGGACGTCGACCCGCCAGTGCAGCTCTGCCGCAGGGGTGCCCATCGGGTTGCCGTCGTCCATCGGCGCGTCGGGGTCCCAGTCGCCGTCCATGCCGGCGGCTCGGGCGGCCTCGAACATCCCGCGCATCGCGTCGCGGTTCATCGTCGACTCCAGGACGCGCGGGCGACGGGCGGCGAGCTCGACGCCCCGGTGCAGCACCCGGTGCACCTGCACGTGGTCGGGATGCCCGTAGCCGCCGTGCCAGTCGTAGCCGACCGCGACGTCGGCGTCCTCCTCGTCGAGGACGTCGGCGAACCGCCGGCCCGCCTCCTCGAGGTCGGCGGAGGTGAACGCACCGTCGTGGGCGTTCTGCTCCCAGCCGGTCATGCCGGAGTCGCTGTAGCCCAGCCACACGACGCGGTGGACGCCGATGGCCCGGGCCGAGGCCTCGAGCTCGCGACGGCGCCGGTCGACGAGGGTCTCGCCGGGTGCGAGGTCGTCGGGGGAGGTGCCGTGCTCGCCTCCGGTGGAGACGACGAGCACCACCCGGTGCCCCTCGTCGACGGCGCGGGCCATCGTCCCGGAGGTCTGGGAGGCCTCGTCGTCGGGGTGGGCGTGGAGGAAGACGATGGTCGGCACCCGCCCATCATGCCGACCGCCCCCGACACGGGGACGGTCGGCACCCCGGAGGGGTGGGTCCGGGATGGGTGCGGGGTGGGTCGGAAGGCGTCGGTCAGCCGACCGGACGCAGCGCCGGTGGGGTGGCGCGCACGGCCCGGGTCGACGGCGAGGCGACGAGCGCCTCGTCGACCACCAGCCGGCCCGTGCCCGTGTCGTAGCGGCCCGTGACGCGCACCGGCGAGCCGTAGGGCGCCCTCGACCCGTCGACGACGAAGGAGACGACCGGGCCGTCGACCGACGTCGTGCCGGAGTGCACGAGCGTGCCGTCCGGTCGCACGAGCCAGACCCGGCCGCCGTCCCGCTGGTCGGCGAGGAGGTAGGCGTCCAGGCTGTAGCGCTCGGAGCAGACCCGCTCGCGCAGGATCGCCCCGAGCAACCGGGGTGCACCGAGCACGGTCTCCGGCGCGCTGCCCCGCAGGCCGGCGTCGAGGGCCAGTGCGCCCGGGTGCCCCGAGCACACGTACGGGTGCACCGACGACGTCGCGACGGCGAGACCGGGCAGCTCGCGCTCGGCCGAGGCGACGATGGCCCGCTTGGGCATCGAGCCGCCGCGCGCCCACTCGATGGTGCGCCCGCGCTCGGCCGCGTACGAGGTCGTCGGCAGCGGCTCGACGAGGGCGGCCTCGAGGCCGTGCCGGTACGACAGCAGCGTGCGGGCCATCCGCAGGTCCCGCCCGACCGGTGTCGCGGGGTCGAGTGGCAGCCGGTCGAGGGCCTCGAGGGCGCCGGCGTCGCCGACCCGGCCGAGGGCGCCGACGACGCGCCGCAGCACGGCCGGGCTGTCGGTGCCGAGGGCGGCCTCGAGGGCGTCCTGGGTGGCCCGGCCGGGGATCCGGCCGAGGACGACGGCGGCCCGGGCGCGGACCCGTTCGTCCGCGTGGCCGAGGACGAGGTCACGGCTGAGGGCCGGCAGCGTGCCGGCGTCGCGGCGCGCGAGCACCGCGAGGCTCTCGCGCGCGACGTCGGGCCGGGTGGCCCGGGCCAGCCGGGCGAGCGCCGCGTCGGAGCGGTGGTCGAGGGGTGTGGGGTCGGTGGGCATGGTGTTCCTTCCTCAGCAGCCGCCGCGGACCTGGCAGCGGCCGCGCATCGTCGAGCCCTGGGAGGAGGTGAGCAGCACCGAGCTTCGGGTGCTCACCGCGCACCGGGTCTGGGCCATGAGGTTCTCCCGGGCGCTCGTGGCGGTGGGGCAGTCCTCACCGTGGTTGTGGGACAGGTTGAGGAAGTGGCCGAGCTCGTGGGCGACGGTGCGGGAGAACCCTTCCGCGTCGCGTCCGATCTCGCCGCCGATCAGCCCGTCGTCCTTGTCGCCCTTGTCGCAGTCGCCCGGCACCGGCGAGATCCCGACGAAGTCGGTGTCGCTGATGTTGCGGACGATGAACATGTCGACCCCGTCGTTGCGGACGCTCCACTCGTCGGAGAGGCTGTCCGCCTCCGACTCGCTACCGAGGTCGTCGCGGCCGTTCGATGCCGCCGCCGTCACCCAGAAGTACTGCACCCGACCGAGGCCGAGCTGGCGGGTCGCGTAGATCTGCCGGGTGCGGTGCACGGCGTAGTCGACCTTGTCGTCGGCGGCGGCCATGTCGGACGAGGAGAGCAGGTCGAGGCCGACCTCGATGAGGTTGAGGTTGACGTGGCCGCGCGACAGGCCGTCGAAGGCCTGCCCGAGCGAGACCGCGACCGGCGCGGAGGTGTCGGGGTCGGTGGGTGGTGTGCCGCGCCAGAAGCCGAGCACCTCGCGCATCACCGAGAGGTTCCCCGTGCCGCCGAGGCCCATGCAGGACATCGCCTGCCGCACGGACGCGACGGTCACGGCCCGACCCGTCCCTCGAGCTCGGTGACCCGGGCGGTGAGCGCGGTGACCTGGCTCTGCAGCGACGCGAGCACGGTCGCGACGTCCTGGCCGCCGACGTTCAGCTGCCCCGGCACGCTGACCGCGCCCTCGATGACCACCCCGCCGACGTAGTCGCGGTTGAAGTTCACGACGAGGGTGTCCTCCCACGCGTGGACCAGCGCCCGGCGGTAGGGGTTGCCGCGCCGGGGACGGAAGATCGTCGTCACGGCCCGGCGCTCCTTGCCGCCGTCGAGCATGAGGTCGGTGCCGAACTGCTGCACGATGCGCGAGCGGACGACCAGCCAGTCGCCGTTCGTCGCGCCGTGCACGGTCTTCAGGTCGTTGATCGTCACGCCGCCGGGGTAGTCGCGGTCCCAGTTGAGGGTCAGGCCGTCGTCGAAGTCGTGGACGAGCGCGCGCCGGAACGGGGTGTTGGTCTTGCGGCGGCCGGGGGTGTCGAGCATGAAGTCGCTCGTCGCGGACTTGGTGACGGCGGCCTCCAGGTGGATCCAGTCGCCGTCGAACCTGATGTCGGTCATCGTCTCGCCTCTCCTCGTGCGGTCGGTCGGGGGTGAGGAGGGTGGCCCGGGGGTGCTGATACACGCGGCGTCCCGAGGGGCCGCGATCAGGCCCGCACGCAACCCCCACACCGGGGGGCGGAGTCCCTACGGTGGCTCGTGGTCCGGCGACCGCCGGACGTCCCGGGGGAACGAGGAGGTTCCTGTGACCACCACAGACCAGGCCGACGCCGGCGGAGGACGCCGCGACGAGGTCGACCACGACACCGTCCCACCCGCCCGCACGGGCCTGCTCGTCGTCGCCGGCGTGCTGCTCGCGGTCCCGGTCGTGGCGCTGCTGTGGGTGAGCAGCTACAGCCGGGTCGAGCCGAGGCTCTGGGGCTTCCCGTTCTTCATCTGGTACCAGTTCCTCTGGGTCTTCCTCTGCTCCGCGTTCACCTACACCGCGTACCGCATCGTCCTCGTCGCCCGGCCGCACCGGCCGATGGTCGACGGCTCGGGCGACGCCTCGGGTGACGCCACGAACCGGACGGGGGAGCGGTCGTGAGCGGCATCGACGGCACCGCGCTCGTCGTCCTCGTCGTCCTGTTCCTCCTCGTCACCGTCATGGGCTTCCTCGCCACCCGGTGGCGGCGGCCGACGTCGATGGAGTCGCTCGACGAGTGGGGCCTCGGCGGACGCTCGTTCGGCACCTGGGTGACGTGGTTCCTGCTCGGCGGCGACCTCTACACGGCGTACACGTTCGTCGCCGTCCCCGCCGCGATGTTCGGCGCGGGTGCGGTCTCGGGCTTCTTCGCGGTGCCCTACACGATCGTGCTGTACCCGATCATCTTCGTCTTCATGGGGCGGCTCTGGTCGGTCAGCCACCGGCACGGCTACGTGACGACCGCGGACTTCGTGCGCGGCCGGTTCGGTTCTCGCGGACTGTCGCTCGCCGTCGCGGTCACCGGTTTCCTCGCGACGATGCCGTACATCGCGCTGCAGCTCGTCGGCATCCAGGCGGTGCTCGAGGTCATCGGGCTCGGCGGCGGCAGCAACGTCATCGCCAAGGACCTGCCGCTGTTCATCGCGTTCGCGCTGCTGGCGGCGTACACGTACTCGAGCGGCCTGCGCGCGCCGGCGGTCATCGCCTTCGTCAAGGACACGCTCATCTACCTCGTGATCATCATCGCGATCGTCTACCTGCCGAGCAAGGTCGGTGGGTGGGACGCCGTGTTCTCGGCGGCCGAGCAGAAGATGGCGAAGCCGAACCCGGTGGACGGCAAGCCCACCGGCGCGTTCATCCCCGGTGCCCAGGCGCAGTGGGCGTACGCGACGCTCGGGCTCGGGTCGGCGCTCGCGCTCTTCATGTACCCGCACTCGATCACGGCCAGCCTCTCGGCGAGCTCGCGGAACACCATCCGGCGCAACGCCGCCATCCTTCCGGCGTACTCGTTCGTCCTCGGGCTGCTGGCGCTCCTCGGCTGGGTGGCGATCGCCGCCGGCACCAGGCCGATCGGGCTCGACGGCAAGCCGAACGCGCAGCTGGTCATCCCGCAGCTCTTCGAGGACTCGTTCCCGTCGTGGTTCGCGGGAGTCGCGTTCGCGGCCATCGCGATCGGCGCACTCGTGCCTGCGGCCATCATGTCCATCGCGGCCGCGAACACCTTCACACGCAACATCTACAAGGAGTGGCTGAAGCCCGACGCGACGCCCAAGCAGGAGGCCAAGGTCTCCAAGCTCGTCTCCCTCGTCGTCAAGGCCTTCGCGCTGGTGTTCGTGCTCGCGCTCGACAAGCAGAACGCGATCAACTTCCAGCTGCTCGGCGGCATCTGGATCCTCCAGACCTTCCCCGCCGTCGTCCTCGGGCTCTACACCCGCTGGCTGCACCGCTGGGCCCTCACCGCCGGCTGGGCCGTCGGGATGGTCTACGGCACGTGGCAGGCGTGGAGCGTCGCGAACCCGCGAGCCGGCATCAACCACTTCGGCGGCTCGCTCGACACGATCCCGATCATCGGGCAGATGGGCTACATCGCGATGACGGCGTTCGTCATCAACCTGCTCGTGGCCGTCGTCGGCACGCTGGTGCTGCGGCTCGCGAAGGCGCCGGAGGGCGAGGACGAGACGATCCGGGGCGACTACTTCGCTGACGCGGGAGACCCCCGGGTCGAGAAGGTCGCCCAGCCCATCCACCAGGAGGCGCCCAACCCCTGACCCCTGTGCCGGGCGGGCGGCGGGCCGTGGTGTGAGCCGTGGTCTTCGCCCGCCCGGGCAGTTGGCAGGATGGGGCCATGCCTCCCACCCCCTCACCCCGGCTCGTCGAGCTCGCCCAGGCCCACGGGGTCGCGACGGAGTACTGGGACTGGCTGGGGCAGCACGTCGCGGTGTCGGCGCCCTCCATCCGCGCGGTGCTCGCAGCCCTCGGGGTGGCCGCGGCCGACGACGCCGAGGTCGAGGCCGCCCTCGCCGAGCACGCCGACGCCCCGTGGCGCCGGACCCTCCAGGCCACGGTCGTCGCCCGCGCCGGGCGCTCGCGCGAGGTCCTCGTGCACGTGCCCGCCGGGTCGGGGGTGAGCCTGCATGCCGAGCTCGAGGACGGCGGCCGGCGCTCGTTCACCCAGCTCGACCGGTGGGTCCCCGACCGCGTCGTCGACGGCGTGCCGGTGGGGCAGGCGACCTTCGAGGTGCCGGCCGACCTGCCGCTCGGGTGGCACCGCCTCGTCGCCGACGTCGACGCCACGCCGCTCGACCCCACGACGCTCACCAGCACCCTCGTCGTCACCCCCCAGCGCCTCGAGCTGCCCGAGCCGGTGGCCTCGCAGCGGGTCGTCGGGCTGATGGCCCAGCTCTACCAGGTGCGCTCGCCCGGCTCGTGGGGCGTCGGCGACCTGCGCGACCTCGCCGACCTCGCGTCGTGGGCCGCGGCCGCGCACGACGCCGACTTCGTCCTCGTCAACCCGCTGCACGCCGCCGAGCCGGTCAGCCCGATGGAACCCTCGCCCTACCTGCCGACGACCCGGCGGTTCGTCAACCCGCTGTACCTGCGGGTCGAGGACGTGTCCGAGGTCGCCTCCCTCGACGCCAGCGGCCACCGCCGGATGCTCGACCTCGCGGCGCGGGGCCGGGCGCTGGACGCGGGCGAGCGGATCGACCGCGACGCCGCCTGGGCGGTCAAGCGCGAGGCCCTGCGGCTCGTCCACGACGCCGGCCTCTCGGGCGCCCGGGCCGAGGCCTTCGCGGCCTACTGCGAGCGCGAGGGTGACGGCCTGTTGCGCTTCGCGACGTGGTGCGCGCTCGCCGACGTGCACGGGTTGCCGTTCACCGCCTGGCCCGAGGAGCTGCAGGACCCCGACGGACCGGCCGTCGCCGCGTTCCGCACCGGCCACGCCGACGAGGTCGACCTGCACCGCTGGATGCAGTGGCTGCTCGAGGACCAGCTCGCCGTCGCCCAACGGGAGGCCACGGCCGCCGGGATGTCGCTCGGGGTCGTCCACGACCTGGCCGTGGGGGTCCACCCCGTCGGGGCCGACGCGTGGGCGCTCGGCGACGCCCTGGCGCGTGGGGTCACCGTCGGGGCGCCGCCGGACCAGTTCAACCAGCTGGGGCAGAACTGGAGCCAGCCGCCGTGGCGCCCGGACCGGCTCGCCGAGCTCGGGTACGCGCCGTTCCGCGACATGGTGCGCACGGTGCTGCGTGACTCCGGAGGCATCCGGGTCGACCACATCCTCGGGCTGTTCCGGCTGTGGTGGATCCCCGCCGGGGGCACGCCCGCCGACGGCACGTACGTCTACTACGACGAGGAGGCGCTGCTCGGCATCCTCGTCCTCGAGGCGCAGCGGGCCGGGGCGGTCGTCATCGGCGAGGACCTCGGGGTCGTGGCGCCCAACGTCCGTGAGGTGCTCACCGAGCGGGGGCTGCTCGGCACGTCCATCCTCTGGTTCGAGTGGGACGGCGACCGGGTGCGGCCGCCGGAGTCCTACCGCGACCTGTGCCTCTCGTCGGTGACGGTGCACGACCTCCCGCCGACCGCGGGGTACCTGACCCTCGAGCACGTGGCCGTGCGCGAGCAGCTCGGGCTGCTCACCCGGCCGGTCGAGGAGGAGCGGGCCCTCGAGGAGTCGGCGATCGGGCGGGTGCGGGCGGCGCTGGAGTCGCGCGGGCTGCTGGCGCCCGGCGCCGACGTCGACGACACGGTCGTCGCGCTGCACCGCTGGCTCGCGCAGACCCCGAGCCGGATGCTCGCGGTGTCGCTGCCCGACATCGTCGGCGACCGCCGGGCCATCAACCAGCCGGGCACCAACGACGAGTACCCCAACTGGCGGCTGCCGCTGGCCGGGCCGGACGGGATGGCCGTGGACCTCGACGACATCCGCGAGTCCCCGCTCGCCGACCCCCTCTTCGACGCCCTCCGCGGCCGGTAGCCCGGAGCGGCGCAGCGGGGGCCCGCCCCTGCCTTGCTGCCAGGAAGCGTTCCTGGTGGTGTGGGTGGGGTGACTGCCCCTGCTGGGCTGCCAGGAAGCGTTCCTGGTGGTGTGGGTGGGGTGGCTGCCCCTGCTGGGCTGCCAGGAAGCGTTCCTGGTGGTGTGGGTGGGGTGGCTGCCCCTGCTGGGCTGCCAGGAAGCGTTCCTGGTGGTGTGGGTGGGGTGACTGCCCCTGCTGGGCTCCCAGGAAGCGTTCCTGGTGGTGTGGGTGGGGTGGCTGCCCCTGCTGGGCTGCCAGGAAGCGTTCCTGGTGGTGTGGGTGGGGTGACTGCCCCTGCTGGGCTGCCAGGAATCGTTCCTGGTGGCGGTGACGGCGTGTCGGGCGCCACCACCTGCTCCCGGCACGGGTGCGTCAGGCGGCGCGATGCGACCACGGTGAGTGAGGAGTCGCGCGGACGTCTGGACGCGGCCGTCGGGTGGCGACGGCGTAGGCGTCCTCGAAGCGGCGCAGCACCACCTCCGGCTGGTGCTCGATCCGGCGTGGCGTGACCCCGACGACGACGATGCCGGCCACCGTCAGCGAGCTGTCGCCGTCGACCGTGGCGTCCCAGTCCTCACCGTGTGAGTGGTACCGGTGGGAATGCACCATGCCGGCGAGGGCGACCTCGTCGAACCAGACGTCGGGGGTCAGCAGCACGACGCCTCCGGCGCTCTCGAGACCGGGGTTCAGCCACGGCTCGGGCAGGACGGTGGAGGTCCGGAGAACGGTCAGCAACCCGCTCTCCGGACGTGACCACGCCCCCGTGGCGGCAGCCGCCAGGCCAACCCGGACGACGCCTCCGGGGGCAGCGCGCGTGCGGTGGACCCACTCGGTGAGATCGTCGAGGGAGGCTGCGCGTCGCTGCACCGCCTCAACGAGGATGGCCGTCGCCTCACCACCGGTGCGGGTGGCGCCGGCGGCGTCGACTGCGGCTCGAGCGGGGGACGACATCCGCAGCGGGCCGCGGACCACGACGCCGGGATCACGCAAGGCCGTGCGACGCACGCAGGCGAACCCGGCCTGCCGGTCGGAGCCGGAGCGCGGCACGACGAGGTGGACCGTCCCGCCCTCGTCGGCCGAGGTGATGCCGTGCAGGCGCGCGGCGGTAGGACCGGCGAGCACCGCGTCGGGGCCGGCCCAGAGGAGTGCCGCCACAAGCCTCTGCCGCGGCCTGGGCTCCTGGCGCGTCAGCATGACGACGTGGGGGAGGAGCAGACGCCAGGCACGGCCGGCGTTCCAGCGCCACGCCTCCGGCGTCACCCCGTGGGCGAGCAGCTGGGAGCGGCTCGCGACGCCGTCCTGGCGCGCGAGCAGCTCGAGGACCGCGAATGGCAGCTCTGGCACGCGGCCATCGTGCGCATCGACGACGGTCGTCGTCGAGGGCGCCGCCGGGGTTGTGGACGACGACCGGTGGAGGCGGACCTGTGGACGACGGCGGGCCGAGTGGCGGCCTTGCTGGGGTCGGGCTGGGGGCGATCACCCCATCCCAGCCGCCAGGAGGCCGTCCTGGCGGCAGACGTGGGGTGCGGGCGGACCCGGTAGCGGGCGGTTCGAGGTATCCGGCCACCGTGTGACGGCAGCGGGATACCTCGAACCGCGGGGTCGGGGCCGGTCAGTCGAGCTGGGCGGCGAAGCGCTCGGCGAAGGGCGCCCACGAGGAACGCAGCGCCTCCCGGGCCGCCTCGACCGAGGCCAGCACCTCCCGGTCGGCGTCCTCGAGACCGTGCGGGCGCTCCCAGCGCAGCCAGTCGGCGAACACCTCGGGGGAGGTCTCGGGATGGAACTGCACACCCCAGGCCCGCAGCCCGAACCGCAGCGCCTGCGGCCGGCCGTCGGGCAGCCGCGCGAGCACCGTCGCGCCGGGCGGCACGTCGAGCACGACGTCGTCGTTGAAGTGCACCGCGAGCGAGCCGCCCAGCCCGGCGAGCAGCGGGTCGCCCATGCCGTCGGTCGTCAGGGCCACCGGCACGACCCCGGCCGTGCGCCCCGTGGGGTTGCGGTCCACTCGGCCGCCGAGCGCCACCGACGCCAGCTGGTGCCCGAGGCACACGCCGAGGACGGGCAGCCCGCGCCGCACGGAGTCGCGCACGAGCTCCTTGGTCGGTGTCAGCCAGGGGTGCTCGGCGTCGTCGTTGGCGCCCATCGCACCGCCGAGCACGACGAGCCCGTCGGCACCGGTCCCCGCCAGCCGCTGCGGCACCGGCTCGCCGAGGAAGCCGCGGACCACCGACAGCTCGACCCCGAGGTCCTCCCACCACCCACCGAGCCAGCCCGGCGGGTCGTCCGGTTCGTGCTGGACGACGAGGAGCCGCCGAGCCATCAGCCCACCTGGGCGCCGACGAGCGACCCGATGCCGTACGTGACGGCCATCGCCAGCAGCCCGCCGACGACGACGCGCACCGTGGCCCGCCGGGCGTCGGAGTCGCCGAGCCGGGCGCTGAGCAGCCCGGTGAAGGCGAGGGCGAGGACGACGGCGACGACGGTCACCGGCACACGCCACCCCGTCGGGGGCAGGACGATCGCCAGCAGCGGGAGCACGGCGCCGACGGTGAACGCGACCATCGAGGCCCAGGCCGCGTGCCAGGGGTTGGTGAAGTTCTCGGGGTCGATGCCGAGCTCGGCCTCCGCGTGGGCCGCCAGGGCGTCGTGCGCCGTCAGCTCGGAGGCGACCTGCAGGGCGAGCTCGGGGGAGAGGCCCTTGCCCTCGTAGATCTCGGCGAGCTCCGCGAGCTCGGCCTCGGGCTCCTCGCGCAGCTCGCGGACCTCCTTGGCGATGAGGGCGCGCTCGGAGTCGCGCTGCGTGCTCACCGACACGTACTCGCCGACGGCCATGCTCAGCGCACCGGCGGCCAGCCCCGCGAGACCGGCGGTGAGCACCGCGCCGCGGTCGGTCGTCGCGGCGGCGACACCGATGACCAGGCCGGCGGTCGAGACGATGCCGTCGTTGGCGCCGAGGACACCGGCGCGCAGCCAGTTGAGGCGCGAGGCCATCGACCCGTCGTGCGCCTCGGTGTGCGCGTCGAGGGCCTCCTCGAGCGACTCCGGGGTCTCCGGGCGGACCTCAGCCATCGAGCACCACGCCCTCGGCCCGGGCCGCCGCGGAGATGCGGTGCGCCAGCTCGATGTCGAGCTGGGTCAGCCCACCGGCGTCGTGGGTGCTCAGCAGCCAGCGCGTCGTGCGCCAGCGGATGTCGATGTCGGGGTGGTGGTTCATCTGCTCCGCCTCGTCGGCGGCGGCCACGACGAGGCGGACGGCGGCCGGGAAGTCGGGGGCCTCGAGGGTCGCCACGATGGCGTCGCCCTCGCGGGCCCAGCCGGGGAGGTCGCCCAGCTGGCGGGTGACCTCGTCGTCGGTGAGGAGTCGGCTCATCCCGACATCATCGGCCACCGGCGACCCCGGTGGCAGGTCAGGTGAGCCTCACCCGTCAGAAGCCCGCGGGGCCGGCCTGGTTGCCCGTCGGGTGGATCTGGGCCTCGGCGACGGACGCCGGCCCGATGGCGTCGCCGTCGTCCGACCCCCGCCAGTCCTGCACGGTCGCCGTGGCCGTCACCTCGTGCCGCTGGATCTCACCGCGCGCGATCTCCTCGGCGAAGTGGCAGGCGACGCGGTGCGACGCCGGCACGCCGTCGACCTCGACGACCCGCAGCTGCGGGCGCTCGTCGTCGCAGCGGGTCTCCTGGCGCCAGGGGCAGCGGGTGTGGAACCGGCACCCTGCCGGCGGGCGCGAGGGCGAGGGCAGGTCGCCGACGAGCAGGATCTGCTCGCGCGCGTCCTCGGCGGCCGGGTCGGGCACCGGGACGGCCGACAGCAGCGCCCGCGTGTACGGGTGCAGGGGCGTCGCGTACAGGTCGTCGGCGGTGGCCTCCTCGACGAGCCCGCCGAGGTACATGACCCCGATCCGGTCGCTGATGTGCCGGACGACGGCCAGGTCGTGCGCGACGACGAGGTAGGTGAGGTCGAACTCGTCCTGCAGCTGCTCGAGCAGGTTGATGACCTGCGCCTGCACCGAGACGTCGAGGGCCGAGACCGGCTCGTCGGCGACAATGAGCTTCGGCTCGACGGCGAGCGCGCGGGCGATGCCGATGCGCTGGCGCTGGCCGCCGGAGAACTCGTGCGGGTACTTCTTGAGCGCGGCGGCGGGCAGGCCCACGGCCGCGAGCAGCTCGCGCAGCCGCTTCGCCGTGGCCGCGTCGTCGGTCGCGAGGCCGTGCGCCTTCATCCCCTCGACGAGGAGGGACTCGACCGACTGGCGCGGGTCGAGGCTGCTCATGGGGTCCTGGAAGACCATCTGGAAGTCCTTGCGGCGCTTCCGGAGCTCGGTGCCCCTGAGCGAGGAGATGTCGGTGCCGTCGACGAGCACCGTTCCGTCGGTGGGCGGCTCGAGGTTGAGGATGGCCTTGCCGAGCGTCGACTTGCCGCAGCCGGACTCGCCGACCAGGCCGTAGGTCTCACCCCTGCGGATCTGGAGGTCGACCCCGTCGACGGCGTAGACGTACCCGACGGTCTTGTCGAAGATCACGCCGCGCTTGATGGGGAAGTGCACCTTGACGCCGCGGGCGTCGACGAGCAGGTCGCGGTCGTCGGCCTCCGGCGTGACGCCCTCGGGCCCGGGCGAGGCGGTCTCGGCGGCGGTCGTCATCGCGGTCCTCCGACGGGGTTGAAGCAGCGCAGGGCCCGACCGGCGGACTCCTCGAGGGGCGGGGTCTGCTGCGTGCAGACGTCGATCGGCTGCGAGCACCGGGGGGCGAACGCGCACGCGTGGGCCCAGGGCAGGTTGTCCGACACCGAGCCCGGGATGGGCGTGAGCGGGGCCCGGTCGGTGTCGAGCCGGGGGATCGAGGCGAGCAGCCCGTTCGTGTACGGGTGGCGCGGCTCGCCGAACAGGGCGTGGCGCTCGGCCCGCTCGACGATGCGCCCGCCGTACAGGACGTTGACCTCGTCGCACAGCCCGGCCACGACGCCGAGGTCGTGGGTGATCATGACCAGCGCGGTGCCGGTGTCCTGCACCAGCTCCTTGAGCAGGCTGAGGATCTGGGCCTGGATGGTGACGTCGAGCGCGGTGGTCGGCTCGTCGGCGATGAGCAGCCGCGGTGCGCAGGCCAGCGCCATCGCGATGAGCGCGCGCTGGCGCATGCCGCCGCTCATCTGGTGCGGGTAGTCCTTGAGCCGGCGGTCGGGGTCGGGGATGCCGACCCGCTGGAGCAGCTCGCGCGCCAGCGGCGTCGCGGCCTTGCGCGACATCTTGCGGTGCCGCTCGAGGATCTCGGTCACCTGCAGGCCCACGGGCACGACCGGGTTCAGCGAGGAGAGCGGGTCCTGGAAGATCATCGCGATGTCGCGCCCGCGCCGGTCGCGCATCTCGCCGGGGGACAGGCGCAGCAGGTCGGTGCCGTCGAAGGTCGCGCTGCCCTCGACCCGGTTGCCCCGGTCCGGGAGCAGGCCCATGATCGCGAGCGAGGTGACCGACTTGCCGCAGCCGGACTCGCCGACGAGGCCGACGGTCTGGCCCGGGCGGACGTCGAACGAGACGCCGTCGACGGCGGTGAAGGACTCCTCGCCCTGGCGGGTGAAGGTGACCGTGAGGTCGCGGACCGAGAGCAGCGGCTCGTCGCCGTGCCGGTTCTCCCGGGGTGTGGTCGCCGTGGCGGTCATCGGCGTCTCACCTCCTGCTCTTGGGGTCGAGGGCCTCGCGCAGCGACTCGCCCATCAGGGTGAAGCCGAGGGCCACGACGATGATGCACAGCGCCGGGTACACGGCGAGGTGCGGGTTGTCGTAGATGAACTGCTGGGCCGACCCGAGCATCGCGCCCCACTCCGGCCGGCGGTCGTCGGGGTTGCCGAGCCCGAGGAAGGACAGCGCCGCGGCGTCGATGATCGAGGTCGCGAGCACGAGCGTGGACTGGACGATGAGCGGCCCGAGCGAGTTGGGCAGCATGTGCCGGAACACCACCGCCCGCTCGCTGACCCCGAGGGCGCGGGCGGCGAGCACGTGGTCGCTGTGCCGCTGGGCGAGCATCGACCCCCGCAGCAGGCGGGCGAAGATCGGCACCTGCACGGCGGCGACGGCGATGATGACCGTCAGCTGGCTCGGCCGGGAGGCCAGGGCCGCGATGGAGAAGGCGAGCAGCAGCGAGGGGATCGAGAGCAGGACGTCGACGATGCGCATGACGAGCGCGTCGACCCACCCTCCGAAGGCCCCCGCGAGGATGCCGAGGGACATGCCGCCGGCGAGACCGAAGACCGTCGCGAAGACCCCGACGATGAGCGTCTGCTGGCTGCCGACGAGCAGGCGGGAGAGGAAGTCGCGCCCCGCGTTGTCGCCGCCGAGGGGGAAGCCCGGCTGGGGGCCGGGGATCGGGTTGGTCTGCTGGCGGACCTGGTCGATGAGCGGGGCGGCGGCCGGGTCGTTCGGCGCGATGAACGGCGAGAAGAGCGCCAGCACGACGAAGAGCAGGGTGATGACGGCGCCGAGCAGGAAGACCGGGTTGCGGCGCAGGCGCTTCCACGCACTGGCGATGAGCGAGACGCCGGGCTTCTCGTCGACCGTCCCGGCCTCGCGCACGAGGGTGTCGGTGCCGCCGGCCGTGGCGGCGAGGTCGTCGATGCGGTCCTTGCGGCGGTTCATGGGGTTCGTGGGGCTCATCGGGTCCTCACCCTCGGGTCGATGACCGCGTACGCGATGTCGACGAGCAGGTTGATCACGACGTAGATGACCGCGGCCGCGAGGATGAGCACCTGGAGCACGGCGTAGTCGCGGTTGCGGAAGGCGTCGGCGAGGGCGCTGCCGATGCCGCCGAAGTTGAAGACGGTCTCGGTGAGCACCGCCCCGGCGAGCAGGCCACCGGTCTGGAGGCCGATCGTCGTCACGACGGGGAGCAGGGCGTTGCGCAGCACGTGGCGACCGCGGATGACCCGGGCGGTGAGGCCCTTGGACTCGGCGGTGCGCACGTAGTCCTCGCCCAGCACCTCGATGACCGAGGCCCGGGTGATCCGGTAGATGACGGCGAACGGGATGGTGGCCAGCGCGATCGAGGGCAGCACGAGGTGCTTGAGCGCGCTGACCGAACAGTCGAACTCGCGGGTCAGCAGCCCGTCGAGGACGAAGAAGTTCGTGACCCGCGTGCAGCCGAGGCTGTCCTGCCGGCCGGAGACCGGGAAGACGTTGTGCTCGACGGCCAGCTGGTACTTGAGGAGGAAGGCGAGGAAGAAGACGGGGACCGCGACGCCGACGAGCGAGGCGATGACCAGGCCGCTGTCGAGGACGCCGTTGGCCCGCCGCGCCGACACGTACCCGAGGGGGATCGCGAGGACGACGGCGATGGCGAGGGAGAAGAAGCTCAGCTCGATGGTGGCCGGGAAGCGGCTGAAGAAGATGTCGAGCGCGTCGGCGCCCGGGAGGACCTTGGTCGAGGCGCCGAAGTCGCCGCGCAGCGCCCGCCCGAGGAACTTGGCGTACTGCACCCAGACGGGCTGGTCGAGGCCGAGGGCCTTGGTGAGGGCGGCCCGGGTCTCGGGCGTGGCCCGCTCACCGAGGATCGCCGAGACGGTGCCTCCGGGGAGGGACCGCAGCCAGAAGAACAGGAGCAGGGAGAGGATGAAGACCACCCCGACCATCTGGAGCAGTCGTCTGATGATGAATCTCGCCAACGGTGGCTCCTGGTGTCTCCGGTGGACGGCAGTGGCCGCCCTGGACGTCGTCGTCCGGGGCGGCCACCGACCCTATACGGAAGTGCGCGCGGGGTGGGCCCCGCGGGCGGTCACTTGCCGGCCGTGACGGTGTCGAACATCTCGGCGGTCAGCGGGCTGGCCGTCAGACCCTTGACCTTGCCGCTGGTGACGAGCGCCGGCGGGGAGTGGCTCACCGGGATGCCCGGCAGGTACTCCTCGGCGATGCGCTTGTTGATGTCCTGGTACGCGGCCTCGCGCTGACCCTCGTCGACGATGGCGTCGGCCTTCTTGAGGTCCTCGGACAGGGTCTTGCCCCACGGCATGACGCTCGTGTGGAAGTCGTTGCCCTTGATGTCGCTGAAGAAGGTGCCGAGGAAGTTGTCGGCGGCGTTGTAGTCACCGGTCCAGCCGAGCAGCCACATGTCGTACGCGCCGTTGGCCGACACGTCGTCGAGGTAGCCACCGTTCCACGGCTTGCTCACCGAGTCGACCTTGATGCCGACGGCCTCGAGGTCCTTGGTGAACGCGGCGTGGATCTTCTGCGGGTCCGGCATGTACGGCCGCGAGACCTCGGTCGGGAAGGCGAACTTGAGGGTCATGCCCTCGGCGCCGGCCTCCTTGAGCAGCGACTTGGC
Source organism: Phycicoccus sp. HDW14 (assembly GCF_011383005.1). Lineage (GTDB taxonomy): Bacteria > Actinomycetota > Actinomycetes > Actinomycetales > Dermatophilaceae > Phycicoccus. The sequence continues at coordinate 321,780 of NZ_CP049935.1, forward strand.
CTTCTCCGGGTCGTACGGGTACGGCTGGAGCGAGGTGTTGTAGCCGGACACGGTGTCGGGCATGAACTGCGAGGCCACCTTGGCGCCCTCGGGCAGCTGGCTCTTGACCATCTGGTCCCGGTTGAGCGCGTAGGCGATGGCCTGGCGGACCTTGAGGTCCTTGAGCTTCGGGTTCCGCTCGGGGTTCAGGCCCAGGTAGAGGATGTTGAACGCGGGCCGGACCTCGACCTTGTTGCCGGAGTCCTCGAGACCCTTCCAGTCGACCGGGTTCGGCAGGTCGTAGCCGTCGATCGAGCCGGCCTGCAGCTCCTGGCGGCGGGTGCTCTCGTCGGGGATGATCTTGAAGACGAGGGTCTTGCTCTTCGGCTTCTCGCCGTAGAAGGCGTCGTTGGCCACGAGCGTGACGGTCTTGTTCGCCTCGTCGTACTTCGAGAGCTTGTACGGGCCGATGCCGACCGGGTTCTTCGAGTACTCCGGGTAGGTGAAGCCCTCACCGGCGGTCTGGACGTTGTTCGCGTCGCCCTTCTCCAGCGCCGTCGGCGACTGCATCGAGAAGGAGTCGAGCGAGAGGATCGTCGGGAAGCTCGAGGTCGTGCGCGTCACGTTGATGACCGCGGTCGCGTCGTCCTTGGCCTCGCAGGACTTGTACAGCGAGCCGGACGGGTCGTCGCTGAAGGTCCCGAAGAAGTACGTCCAGTACTCGGCGGCGGTCTGGCCGGCGCCCTTCTGGTTGTACATGCGGTCGAGGTTGTAGCAGACGGCCTTGGCGTCGAAAGCGGTGCCGTCGGAGAACTTCACGCCCTGACGCAGCTTGAAGCTCCAGCTCAGGCCGTCCTCGGACGGGGTCCAGCTCTCGGCGAGCTCGGGCTGGATGTCGGCGGTGCCGGGCTTGATGCCGAGCAGGCCCGAGTGGATCTGCCGCGTGATGCGGAAGGTCTCGCCGTCGGTCGCGTACAGCGGGTCGAAGACGTCGGGGGCACCGGCGGCGCCGAAGGTGAACGTGTCCTTGACGTCGCCGCCGCTCGTGCCGCCGTCGCTACCGGAGTCCCGGTCGGACTGGGCACACGCGGACATGCTCAGGGCAGCCACCGTGAGCAGCACGAGTGGCGCCGTGCGCTTGAGTGTCATCAGTGTGAACCTCGCTTGGGTGTGCGGTCACTCTGACCGCCCGGGTCGGGCGGCTGAGGTCCACGCACGGCAGGGGTGAGCCCTCCCGTCCGCGGTTGCACGGACCCTAGCCAGCAAATCCGCTCGGGGGAACGCTCCGATCCCAGTGGTTACCCAAGTGAGACCGAACGAGCGCCGGAAGCCTTCCGGTGGGCGCCGGTCCTGCGGCGTTACACCCGATTCGGTGGCAGCCGCAATCCCTGAGAGACTGGTGGGCATGTCTGCCTCCCGCCGCGACGACCTCCGGAACGTCGCCATCGTCGCGCACGTCGACCACGGAAAGACCACGCTCGTCGACAAGATGCTCTGGCAGTCCGGAGCCTTCGGCGAGCACGACCACATCGCCGAGCGCGCGATGGACAGCGGTGACCTCGAGCGCGAGAAGGGCATCACGATCCTCGCGAAGAACACCGCCGTCCGCTACGCCGGCAAGGCCGCGGTCGACGCCGGCATCACCGACGGCATGGTCATCAACATCATCGACACCCCCGGCCACGCCGACTTCGGTGGCGAGGTCGAGCGCGGCCTGTCGATGGTCGACGGCGTCGTCCTGCTCGTCGACGCCTCCGAGGGCCCGCTGCCCCAGACCCGGTTCGTCCTGCGCAAGGCGCTCGCGGCCCAGATGCCCGTCGTCCTGTGCATCAACAAGGTCGACCGGCCCGACGCGCGCATCGCCGAGGTCGTCGACGAGGTCTACGAGCTGTTCATGGACCTGCTCGTCGACGCCGAGCACCACCAGGACCAGCTCGACTTCCCGGTCGTCTACGCCTCGGCGAAGGCCGGCATCGCCTCGCTGACCCGCCCCGCCGACGGCGGCCTCCCCGACGGCGACGACCTCGAGCCGCTGTTCCGCACGATCATCGAGACCATCCCGGCGCCGTCCTACGACTCCGACGCCCCGCTGCAGGCGCACGTGACCAACCTCGACGCCTCGAACTTCCTCGGCCGCCTCGCCCTGCTGCGTGTGCACAACGGCACGATCCGCAAGGGCCAGCAGGTGGCCTGGTGCCGCCGCGACGGCTCGATCTCGTCGGTGAAGATCACCGAGCTGCTCATGACCGAGGCCCTCGAGCGCCGCTCGGCCGAGTCCGCCGGCCCCGGCGACATCATCGCCGTCGCCGGCATCCCCGAGATCACCATCGGCGAGACCCTCGCCGACCTCGACGACCCGCGCCCGCTGCCGCTCATCACCGTCGACGAGCCGGCCATCTCCATGACCATCGGCATCAACACCAGCCCGATGGCCGGGCGGGTCAAGGGCGCCAAGGTCACCGCGCGCCTCGTCAAGGACCGCCTCGACCGCGAGCTGGTCGGCAACGTGTCGATGCGCGTACTGCCCACCGAGCGCCCCGACGCCTGGGAGGTCCAGGGCCGCGGCGAGCTCGCGCTGGCCATCCTCGTCGAGCAGATGCGCCGCGAGGGCTACGAGCTGACCGTCGGCAAGCCGGTCGTCGTCACCCGCGAGGTCGACGGCAAGGTCCACGAGCCGATCGAGCGCGTCACCATCGACACCCCCGAGGAGTACCTCGGCGCGATCACCCAGCTGCTCGCCGCCCGCAAGGGTCGCCTCGAGCAGATGACCAACCACGGCACCGGGTGGGTCCGGATGGAGTACCTCGTGCCGTCGCGCGGGCTCATCGGCTTCCGCACCCAGTTCCTCACCGACACCCGCGGCACCGGCATCGCGAACCACGTCTTCGAGGGCTACGAGCCGTGGCAGGGCGACATCTCGACCCGCATCAGCGGCTCGCTCGTCGCCGACCGCTCGGGGCCGGCCACCGCCTACGCCATGGCCAACCTCCAGGAGCGCGGCACGCTCTTCATCGCGCCGACGACCGAGGTGTACGAGGGGATGATCGTCGGCGAGAACTCGCGCGTCGACGACATGGACGTCAACATCACCAAGGAGAAGAAGCTCACCAACGTGCGCTCCGCCGGTGCCGACGTCCTCGAGCGGCTCGCGCCGCCGCGTGCCCTCTCGCTCGAGCAGTCGCTCGAGTTCTGCCGCGAGGACGAGTGCGTCGAGGTGACCCCGGAGGCCGTGCGCATCCGCAAGGTCGAGCTCGACCAGACCCTGCGCGCCCGCGCCGCCGCCCGGGCCAGGAGGAGCTGACCGACACCGCATGGCCAGGAGAGACCGCCACACCCCTGACGCGACCCCGGAGCACCCGACCCGCCGCTCGCAGCGGCGGGGCTCCCGGAGGCGTCGCCCCGTCCGCCTGCTGCTCGTGGTCGGCCTCGTCGTCGCCGCCCTCGTCGCGGCCGGTGTCGTCGTCGTCCGCCAGCGGGGGTCCGAGCCCACGCCCGACACCCTGCCGTCCTCCGCGGTCGGCGACCGGGTCGACACCCGCGGCGGCACGCTCAACGCCCTCTCGCTCGGGCCGGTCGCCACGTGGGACCCCCAGCGCATCGCGGCCCGGGGCGACATGGCCTTCGCCGGACGGGTCTTCGCGCGCTCGCTCACCGCGTACGAGGCGACGACCGACCCGAAGGCGCAGTCGACCGTCGTCGGCGACCTCGCGACCGACACCGGCACGCCGAGCAAGGACCTCAAGTCCTGGACCTTCACCCTCCGCGACGGCGTGCAGTGGCAGGACGGCAGCCCCGTCACCTGCGCCGACGTCGCCTACGGCATCTCCCGCACCTTCGCCACCCAGGACGTCGTGGGCGGACCCACCGACGCCCTCGCCGTGCTCGCGGTGCCGCGCAACGCCGACGGCACGAGCACCTACGCCGGGCCGTACGCCACCGGCGCGGCGGCCGAGAAGGGCCAGGCGGCCTACGACAAGGCGGTCGCCTGCGACGGCCGGCAGATCACCTTCACCCTGAGCACCCCGACCGGCGACTTCGCCGAGATGCTGGCCCAGCCGGCGTTCGGCCCGGTCAAGGAGTCGGTCGACCGCGGCGCGGACGGCTCCTACGACGTCTTCAGCGCCGGCCCGTACATGCTGCGCGGCACGTGGGAGAAGGGGCGCGGCGGGACGTTCGTCCGCAACCCGCACTGGTCGGCCGCGAGCGACCCGGTCCGCAAGGCCTACCCGGACGAGATCCGCTACCAGGAGGGCCTCGACACCCAGGCCGTCGCCCAGCAGGTCATGGCCGACAACGCCACCGGCCGGGTGTCGGTCTCGCTCGGGTCGGCCCCGCCGGCGATCCAGCAGCACATCACGGCCGTCCAGAGCCTCGAGGAGCGCTCGGTCAACCCGCTCACCGGCGTCGTCGACTACCTCGTCCCCAACACCCGCAGCGCGGTGTTCAAGGACGAGAAGGTCCGGCTCGCGCTGGCCGCCGCGACCAACCGCGACGCCTACGTCACGGCCATCGGCGGGAAGACCGCCGCCGACCCCGCCGTCTCGCTGCTGCCGCGCGCGCTGCCCGCCGCGCACGACGACGACCCCGTCGCGGCCGGCACGCGCGGTGACCCCACCCGGGCCAAGAGCCTGCTCGAGCAGGCCGGCGTCACCACGCCCGTGAAGTTCACCGTGGCCTACCGCTCCGACCCGACCGCCGACAAGGCGATGGCCGCCCTCGTCGCGAGCTGGCGGCAGGCCGGCTTCGAGCCGGAGACCAAGCCGGTCACCGACGACTACTTCGCGACGATCTCGGACCCCCGGACCGCGAAGGACGTCGACGTCTTCTGGTCGAACTGGGCGCCGGCGTGGGCCTCGGGCTCCACGGTCCTGCCCCCGCTGTTCGACAGCACGATCAACGTCACGGCAGCGGGCCCCGGGCGCGACTACGGCTACTTCACCGACCCCGAGCTCGACGAGCAGATGACCAAGACCTCGGCCGTCGCCGACCGCGAGGCCCGCGAGCGCGGCTGGGCCGACGTCGACCGCCGGCTGCTCCAGCAGGGCGCGTACATCGGGCTGGCCGAGCGGCGGGCGCTCTACGTCGCGGGCTCTGACGTGCGCAACCTGTCGTCCAACGGGGTGCTCGGGGGAGTGGTCGAGTTCGCCGACATCGCGGTCGTGCCGTGAGGGGGCTGCTCGACGACGTGCGTCCCGGAGACCGCCCGGGCCGCCTGCTCCTCGTGCACGCCCACCCCGACGACGAGACGCTGACCACCGGCGTCGCGATCGCCCACCACGTCGCGCGCGGCGACGAGGTGCACGTCCTCACCTGCACGCTCGGCGAGGAGGGCGAGGTCATCCCGCCCGGCCTGGCCCACCTCGAGGGTGACGGGCCGGCGCTCGCCGCGCACCGCCGCCGCGAGCTGGCCGCCGCGATGGCCGCCCTGGGCGTCACCCACCACCTGCTCGGGGCGCCCGGAGCGGGCGACGAGCCCGCCTTCCGCGACTCCGGGATGGCCGGGTCGGCGGCCGCCGCCGACCCGCGCGCCTGGGCCGGCGTGCCCCTCGAGGTCGCCGCGGCCGCGGTCGGCGAGGTGCTGGCCGCCGTCGACCCCGACGTCGTCGTCACCTACGACGCGGGCGGCGGCTACGGCCATCCCGACCACGTCCGCACCCACGAGGCCACCCGGGCGGCCGTCGCGGCGTCGCCGACCGCCGTGCCGCTGTTCGGCACCCTCACGCCGCTGACCTGGGCCGAGGAGGACGCCGCCTGGCTGCTCGAGCGGGTCCCCGCCTCCGACGGCTGGGTCCTGCCCGGCCCGGACAGCCCCTACGCTGCGAACGTCGTCCCGGACGAGGTCGTCACCCACGCCGTCGTCGACCCGGGGGTCGTCCCCGCCCAGGCCGCGGCCCTGCGGGCGCACGAGACCCAGGTCGTCGTCGGCGACGGCTGGTACGCCCTGTCCAACCGCCACGTCTTCCGGCTGCCCGGCCGCGAGGGCTTCGCGCGGCTCGACCCAGCGTCGGGTCGTCCCCTCCCGGAAGGAGCAGCGTGAGCGACCTCGACCCGGCCTTCTACCGCCAGGCCATGGGCCGCCTCGTCCAGGGCGTCAGCGTGCTGACCACCGTCGACGGCGGCCACGACCACGCGATGACCGCCGACACCGTCACGTCCGTGTCGCTCGAGCCGCTGCTCGTCCTCGTCTGCGTCGAGACCGAGGCGCGCTTCCACGACGCGGTGGTGTCCGCGGGGGTGTGGGGTGTCAGCGTCCTGGCCGCCGACCAGCGCCCGCTCTCGGAGTGGTTCGCCACCCGGGGCCGACCCCTCCACGGCCAGCTCGACCGCGCGCAGTTCACCCGCGGCCGGCACACCGGTGTGGCCCTGCTCGACGGGGCGCTGACCCACCTGGAGTGTCGCACCGTCGACGCCCACCCCGCGGGGACCATGTGATCGTCGTCGGGGAGGTCCTCGACATCGGGCTGCCGGACTCCGTCGGCCCGGCCCTCGTCCACTACCGCGGCCGCTACGGGAGCATCGCATGACCCAGGAGCTGTTCGACGAGACGTCGTGGGAGGAGGAGCCCTCCTGGGAGGACCCCGCCCCCGGCCCGCGCCGCTGGCCGTTCGCGGTGCTCGGCGGGCTCGTCGTGCTCGCCGCCCTCTACGGCGGCGCCGCCGCGTGGGCCGCCGACCGCGTGCCGCGCGGCACCACCGTGGCGGGGGTCGATGTCGGCGGCCAGGGGCCGCGGCGGCCCGCTCCACCCTCCAGCGCGCCCTCGGGGACCCCGCGTCGCTGCCGCTGACGCTCACCTCGGCGGCCGGCAAGGTCACGGTCAAGCCCACCGACGCCGGCCTCTCGGTCGACGTCCCCGCCACCGTCGACGGGCTCACGGGCTTCTCCCTCGCACCGGCCGACGTCTGGAAGCACGTCGCCGGCGGGGGCGAGGAGCCGCCCGTGGTCGACCTCGACGATGCGAAGCTGACGAAGGTCCTCGAGGGAGCCCGCTCGCGGCTCGACGGCAAGCCCACCGAGGGCAGCATCTCGCTGGCCGGCGGCAAGGTCGCGTACAAGGCCCCGGTCGAGGGCACGACCACCGACGTGCCCGGCACCCTCGCCGCGGTGCGGCGCTGGTGGCCGACCCAGGAGTCGGTCGCCGTGGCGGCCCGCACGACCCCGACCAAGGTCTCCGCCAAGGAGCTCGAGCGGGTGCGCGACGAGTTCGCCACCGTCGCGGTCTCGGCCCCCGTCACCGTCGCCGTCGGTGCCAAGAGCTTCCAGGTCGCACCGGCCGACTTCGCACCGGCCGTGGTCCTCGCCCCGGGCGCCGACGGCACGATCACCCCGAGGGCCGACGACAAGAAGCTGCGGGCCGTCGTGCACGAGGCGGCCACCGCCGCGAAGCTCGAGGTCGCGGCCAAGGACGCCGTCGTCACCTTCAAGGCCCGCAAGCCCACCGTCACCCCCAGCGTCGTCGGGACCGCCCTGGACGACGCCTCGATCTCGGCCGCCGTGTGGCAGGCCATCTCGACGAGCCAGCGCACGGCCACGGTGACGACCAAGGAGGTCCAGCCCGAGTTCACGACCGACGTGGCGAAGAAGACCCTCCCCAAGGAGAAGATCTCGACCTTCACCACCCGCTACGAGGCCGGGGCGCCCCGCGTGCACAACATCCGGCTCGCGGCCTCGATCATCAACGGCACCTACGTGCCCCGGGCGAGCAGTTCAGCATGAACGCCGTCCTCGGCGAGCGGACCCCCGACAAGGGGTACATCAAGGCGGGCATCATCCGCGACGGCCGGCTCGCCGAGAGCTACGGCGGGGGCATCTCACAGGTGTCCACGACGATCTTCAACGCCTCCTTCTTCGCCGGGGTGCAGCTCGACGCGTGGCAGGCGCACTCGTTCTACATCTCGCGCTACCCCGAGGGCCGCGAGGCGACCATCTCGTGGCCGGACCTGCACAACAAGTGGACCAACACGACGGACGGCGGGATCCTCATGGAGGTCTCGACGACCGCCACGTCGATCACCGTCACGTACTGGGGCACGAAGAAGTACGACGTCAAGGCCACGAAGAGCGCGCGGTACGACATCGTCGCGCCGAAGAAGATCACCGACGACAGCCCGACCTGCAAGCCGCAGAGCCCCGTCCCGGGCTTCAAGGTCGACATCGGCCGGATCTTCATGCAGGGCGGCAAGGTCGTGAAGACCTCCTCGTTCACGACCCGCTACGACCCCGAGGACGACGTCACCTGCACGAAGAAGGCTCCCTGACCGACCCCTGCCTCGTCCCTTCGGTCAGACCCGCCCGAGCGGGTGCACACCGGCCGCCACCTGCGCGTTAGCGTTTATCGACCGAGGGATGGAGGCCGGGGTGCGCAGGGGACACGCGTGGCGATCGGTCGTGCTCGCGACCGCGGCCGCCCTCCTCCCGCCACTGGCCCTGGCCGCCTCCGAGTCCGCTTCCGCGACACCGGTCCACGCGTCCGACGTCGCCGGGGCCCCGGGCCTGTCCGCACCCGTCCAACCCACCGCCGGCAGCTACCGGGCGGTCTTCCCGACCCGGCTCGTCGACACGCGGACCACCGGCTCCCGGCTGCGCCCCGGCGGACGGCTCGTCGTCCCGGTCCTGGGCCGCGCCGGCACCCCCACCTCGGGGGTCGGTGCCGTCCAGCTGCACGTCACCGCCGTCGGTGGCGCGAGTGCCAGCCACCTCACCGTGCACGCCTCCGGCACAGCCGTTCCCACCGCCTCCTCGCTGAACTTCGCGCCGGGCCTGGCGGTCGCCAACACCGTCCTGGCCCGCCCGGGGGCCGACGGCGCGGTCACCGTCACCAACGGCGCCTCGGCCGTCGACGTCGTCGTCGACGTCGTCGGCTGGTACGCCGCGAGCCCCCGCGCCACCTCCGAGGGGGTGCACCCGGTCGCACCCACCCGCGTCCTCGACACGCGCCGGGTCGGACGCCCGGTGTCGGTCACCCCGACGACGGTCCGGGTGACGACCGGTCCGGTGCCGGCCGGCGCCACCGCCGTCGTCGCGAACCTCACGACCGTGTCCGCCTCCGCGAGCGGGCTGCCGCTGCTCTCGTGGGCCAGCGGCCAGCCGCGCCCGACGACCTCGAACGGCAACACCGTGCGTGGCCAGGCCGTCGCCACCCAGGCCGTCGTGGGCGTGGGTCGTGACGGCCGCATCGCCCTCGCCACGGGCGGCGGCTCGACGCACCTCGTCGTCGACGTCGTCGGCTACGTCATCGGCCCGGGGTCGTCCGGGGGCCACCTCCGCCCGGTGCCCGCGACCCGCCTCGTCGACACCCGGACCACCGGTGTCCCCCTCGCGTCCGGCCAGCGGCTCGCCCAGCGGGTCACCGGGCGGGGCGGCGTGCCGGTCGGTGCGTCGGCCGCCCTGCTCACCGTCACCTCCGTCCCCGGCCGCGGTGCCACGGGGACGCTCGTCCTCGTCGGCAACGGCGAGCGCACCCCGCCGACCTCAGACCTCAACGCGCGCGCCGACGTCCCGGTGGCCCGCCAGGTGCTCGTGCCGCTCGGGGTCGACGGCGGGGTCGCCGTCGTGCGGTCCGGGGGCACCGGCCACGTGGTCGTCGACCTCGTCGGGTACGTCACCGCCGTCCCGGCGCCCACCGCGGTCGCCCCGGCGGCGGCCGCGACGCTGGCGCCGGGCGTCCCCGCGGGGCCGCTGCGCGACGAGGCCGTCTCCGTCCTCGGCAACGCCGTGCGCCACGGCCTCTCCGTCTGGTGGCCGCGCACCGCACCCTCACTGCTGGCGCGCCCGATGGACGGGAACGCCCAGTCCGACGCCACCGACGCGATCCGCCGCCTGTCGATGGAGGCGCTCGGGGTGTCGACGGCCCTCGCCACCGGCAGCTACGACCCGCAGGAGGCGGGGATGAGCCGCGCCCAGGGCCTCGCGGTCGTCGAGGAGGTCGTGGGCACGGTCGCCTGCCGGCACCGCGCGACGCGCCTCGGCGGGTGGGGCCACTCGTGGCAGAGCCCGATGTGGTCGTCGCTGGCCGCCCGCGCGGGTTGGCTGTCCTGGTCCGGGCTGACCGAGCGGACCCGTACGTGCGTGCGGGACATGGTCGTCTCCGAGGCCGACTTCGCGAGCACGGTCGCGCCCTACGTCATGGTCTCGCGCTCGGGCGTCGTGCTGCGGCCCGGCAACTCCGGCGCCGAGGAGAACTCGTGGTTCTCCCTCGCCCCGGCCGTCGCGCTGGCGATGCTCCCCACCGCCGAGCGCCGCGACACCTGGCGGGCCACGGAGGTGCGCTTCCTCGCGAACTCCTTCAGCCGCAAGGCCGACCTGACGAGCACCGCGTCCGTCGACGGCGTCCCGCTGCGCAGCCTGCTCGTCGGCTGGAACGTCAACGCCGACGGCTCGGTCGTCAACCACGACCGGATCGCGCCCGACTACTCGACGAACGCCTACCAGAACATCGACACCGTGCTCCTGGCCCGGCTGGCCGGTGCCGACGCCCCCGAGTCGGCCCTCGTCGGGCTCTCGTCCGTCTACGCGGGCCTCGCGACGAACGTCTACGACGTCGGCGCCGGGTACGCGGCCCCCGGTGGCTCGGTCTACCGCCCCAACACGGGGGACGGCCAGGAGCAGGCCGGCTACGGCGTCTACTACCCGCAGGGGTGCGACTGGGGCGAGGGGCAGGTGCTGCCCTTCGCGCTGCTCGACGCCCAGGCCGTCGCCTTCGGCTTCGACGACGGCGCCGAGGACCTCGACGCCCGGGGGTCGGCATCCCGGCACCTCGCCCACGCGGTGGAGATGCAGGCGCGCTCCGCCGACGGCCGGATGTACGTCGACCCCACCGAGTACACGTACGTCGGCCGCGAGGAGCACACCGCGCAGCTCGCGGCCCAGCTCGTCCTCACGCTGGTCCTCGCCCCGGCGGGCAGGGACGACGGCGACGACGACGGCGTCGAGGTGGCGCCGGAGGCCGTGTCGCCGACCGCACCGCTCGACGGCCCGCCGACCCCCGGCGACGAGTCGCGGCTCATCGACCCCCGGGTGTCGTCGGACCGCTGAGGGTGACGTACTCGTGGTGCGCCACGAAGCCCGCGCGCCGGTAGAGCGCCTGTGCCGCACCGTTGTCCGTGTCGGTCTGCAGGTGCAGCGACCGGATGCCCCGCTCCCGGGCCTCGAGGGCGAGTGCGGCGAGCAGGGCCGAGGCGACGCCCCGACGACGGGCCCGCGGAGCGACCCACATCGCGGCGATGCCGCCCCACGTCGCGGCCACCCCGAGCCGTCCGACCCCGAGCACGCCCTCGCCGTCGGCCGCGCTCGCGAAGACCTGCTCGGGCGACCCGGTGAGCACGGCCCGGGCCGGGCCGGCCGGCGCCTCGCGGTAGCCCTGGTAGGCGGCGAACCACTCGTCGGTGAGCGTGGTCGACGTCGTCACCGTGACGCCGGGGGAGGGGCCGGCCGGTGCGGTGCCGAGGACGGTGGCGACGGCGGCGGTGAGTGTGGTGGTCGGGACGCGCGGCTGGTAGCCGCGCCCGAGGAGCTCGGCGCCGAGGAGGTCGTCGGCGAGGACGAAGCCGACCGGGCCGGCCAGGGTCAGCCGGGGGGAGAGCGACCGGGCCCGGTACCAGGCCTGCACGGCGTCGACCGCCGCCGGCAGGGGACGCCCCGGGTCGCCGGCCGTCATCACCGAGTTCGCGCGCTGCGTGAAGCCACCGGCGGCCCGCAGCAGCCAGTCGCCGAGGTGCTCGGTGTCGGGAGCCGGCCACGCGCCGACCATCACGCGCTGGAGGTTCTCGACCGACAGGGCGAGGTGCGGCGCGCCGCGTCGCGACGGGGCGGGCGGCAGCTCCTTGACCACGGTGACGGCGGCCTGCGGGACGGCGACCTCGCCGCGGCGCGCGCGGACGAGCAGCACGGCCTCGTCGACGTGGACGAGCGTGCCGACGACGTCGGTGAGGGTGGCCCCGGTGAGGGGGTCCGGGGCCGGGAGACGGTGCCGCACGACGACCCGCGAACCCACCGGCGGCAGGCCCGCGGACCCAGACGTCGGAGGCTCCATGGCCCGCATAGTATGGGCGCCATGACGTACGTGATCGCGCAGCCCTGTGTGGACCTGAAGGACAAGGCCTGCATCGAGGAGTGCCCCGTCGACTGCATCTACGAGGGCGAGCGCAGCCTCTACATCCACCCCGACGAGTGCGTCGACTGCGGTGCGTGCGAACCGGTCTGCCCGGTCGAGGCCATCTACTACGAGGACGACGTGCCCGAGCAGTGGGCCGAGTACTACAAGGCCAACGTCGAGTTCTTCGACGACCTCGGCAGCCCGGGCGGCGCCGCCAAGCTCGGCGTCATCGCCAAGGACCACCCGATCATCGCCGACCTCCCCCCGCAGGAGCACGACGAGTGACGGGGTGCTGACCCTCCCCGACTTCCCCTGGGACTCGCTCGCTCCCGCCAAGGAGCGGGCGAGCGCCTTCTCCGACCCCTCGATCGAGGGTGAGGCCGGGCGCGGCATCGTCGACCTGTCCGTCGGCACCCCGGTCGACCCGACGCCCGAGGTCGTGCGCGCGGCCCTCGCCGCGGCCGCCGACGCGCCGGGCTACCCGCAGACGTACGGCACGCCCGACCTGCGCGAGGCCGTCGCCGCCTGGTTCGCGGCCCGGCGCGGGGTGCCGGGCCTCGACCCCGCCGGCGTCCTGCCGACCATGGGCTCCAAGGAGCTCGTCGCCTGGCTGCCGACCCTGCTCGGGCTCGGCGAGGGCGACGTCGTCGCGTTCCCCCGCGTCGCCTACCCCACCTACGACGTCGGCGCCCGGCTGGCCCGCGCCGTGCCGATGGCCGTCGACGGCCTCACCGCGCTCGGGCCGCTGACCCCCGCCACCACGCCGAAGCTGTTGTGGCTCAACAGTCCCGGCAACCCGACGGGTGCGGTGCTCGGGGTCGAGCACCTCGCGAAGGTCGTCGCCTGGGCGCGCGAGCACGGCGTGGTCGTCGCCTCCGACGAGTGCTACGCCGAGCTCGACTGGCGGCCGCGGGAGGCCGGCTCCACCGAGCCGCCGACCACCCCGTCGATCCTCGACCCCCGCGTCTGCGGCGACTCGCACGAGGGGCTGCTCGCGGTCTACTCGCTCTCCAAGCAGTCGAACCTGGCGGGGTACCGGGCGGCGTTCGTCGCCGGCGACCCGGCACTCGTCGGGCGGCTGCTCGAGGTCCGCAAGCACGCCGGGATGATCGTGCCGTGGCCGGTGCAGCGGGCGATGCTCGCGGCCCTCGGCGACACCGCCCACGTCGCGGAGCAGAAGGCCCGCTACGCCGCCCGGCGCGCGGTCCTGCGTCCGGCCGTCGAGGCCTTCGGCCTGCGGGTCGAGCACTCCGAGGCGGGGCTCTACCTCTGGGCCACGGCGGGGGAGCCGTCGCGGGTCACCCTCGACCGGCTGGCCGCGCGGGGCCTGCTCGTCGCGCCCGGCGACTTCTACGGTGCCTCCGGTCGCGAGCACGTCCGCATCGCCCTGACGGCGACCGACGAGCGCATCGCCGCTGCCGCCCGACGGCTGGGCTGACCGGAGCGGGGAATCTCACGCCGGCCCCGTTTCACCGCTCGCTGACTGGCGGGTAGGGTCGAAAAAACGTCCGAGCCACCCCCGAGACCCAGAGGATCGCGACATGACCGACGGAGCAACCCTCCACGCGGCGGGCAAGCAGCTCGACCTCGGCCTCGTCCCCGCCACCGAGGGCAACAGCGGGTACGACATCTCCGCCCTGCTCAAGGAGACCGGCAACGTCACCCTCGACGCCGGCTTCACGAACACCGCGAGCTGCACCAGCGCCATCACCTACATCGACGGCGACGAGGGCATCCTGCGCTACCGCGGGTACCCCATCGAGCAGCTCGCGAAGCAGTCGACGTTCCTCGAGACGTCGTACCTGCTCATCTACGGGTCGCTGCCGACCCCCACCGAGCTCGCCGACTTCGAGGCGCGCATCCGCGAGCACACGATGCTCCACGAGGACCTCAAGGGCTTCTTCCAGGGCTTCCCGCGCGACGCGCACCCGATGCCCGTGCTGTCCTCGGCGGTCTCGGCGCTGTCGACCTTCTACCAGGACAGCCTCGACCCGTTCGACCAGGAGCAGGTCGAGATCTCGACCATCCGCCTCCTCGCGAAGCTGCCGACCATCGCCGCGTACGCGTACAAGAAGTCGATCGGCCAGCCGTTCCTCTACCCGGACAACGACCTCAGCCTCGTCGAGAACTTCCTCCGGATGACCTTCGGCGTGCCGGCCACCGCCTACGACCTGGACCCCGAGATCGTCAAGGCCGTCGACCTGCTGCTCATCCTCCACGCCGACCACGAGCAGAACTGCTCGACCTCGACGGTCCGCCTCGTCGGCTCCTCGCAGGCCAACCTCTTCGCCTCGGTCTCGGCCGGCATCAACGCCCTCTTCGGCCCGCTGCACGGCGGCGCCAACCAGGCCGTCCTCGAGATGCTCGAGCGCATCGAGAACGCCGACTTCTCCACCGACGAGTTCATGAAGAAGGTGAAGAACAAGGAGGACGGCGTCCGGCTCATGGGCTTCGGGCACCGGGTCTACAAGAACTACGACCCGCGCGCGGCGATCATCAAGGACACCGCGCACAGCATCCTCGAGAAGACCGGCGGTGGTGACCACCTGCTCGAGATCGCGATGCGCCTCGAGGAGATCGCCCTCGCCGACGACTACTTCGTCGAGCGCAAGCTGTACCCGAACGTCGACTTCTACACCGGCCTGATCTACAAGTCGATGGGCTTCCCGACGCGGATGTTCACCGTCCTCTTCGCCCTCGGCCGCCTGCCCGGCTGGATCGCCCAGTGGCGCGAGATGATCCAGGACCCGACGACCAAGATCGGCCGCCCGCGGCAGGTCTACACCGGTGAGGGCGAGCGCGACTACGTGGCCCTCGACCGGCGCTGACCCACCGTCCCCGGCCTCGAGTGCGGAAGTGGTCGCCCCGGCGACCGTTTCCGCACTCGACGCGTGAGGGGGCGGGGTAGCAGGGGGTCAAGCGAGGTGGATGACGACCTCGCGCTCGTCGGTGGACCCGCCCGTCGACCAGGCGAGCGCGGCGTCCTCCATCGACCGGGTCCACTCGCGCCCGTTCGTCGACACCCGGACGACGCCGGTGTCGGTGGCCCGCGCCACCGCCCACGAGCCGACCGCCCAGGCGAGGTCCTGCGAACCCGCCCGCACCCGCACCGTCGAGCCCTCGACCGTGCCCTTGATGCCGAAGTCCTTGGCGAGCAGCGCGGCGACCGCCTCGGCCGAGCCCGGTGACTCCGGGTCGCGCAGGGCGCAGCCGATGCCCGCGTGCGTCTGGCCGGAGAGCACCGACGCCGTCGCCCGGGCTTGGGCTTCGTGCTGGGCGTACGCCTCGCCGGCCGCCGAGCGCTGCACCGCCTGCGCGGCCTTGGCGATGTCCATCGAGGTGTAGCCCTTGACCTTGACGAGGGCGTCGTAGAACTTGTTCGTCGAGTACTCGGGGTCGAGGATCTGCTCGGCCGAGCCCCAGCCCTGCGAGGGCCGCTGCTGGAACAGCCCGAGCGAGTCGCGGTCGCCGAAGCGGACGTTGCGCACCTTCGACTCCTGCATGGCCGTCGCGATGGCGATCGACGCGGCCCGCGGCGGCAGGTCGCGCTGGACCGCGATGGCCGTGATGGCGGCGGCGTTGCTCGCCTGGTCCGGACCCCAGTCCCAGCCCGCCCCGGCGGCGGTGACCCGGCACTGCTCGCCCGACACCGCGTGGACGAGCCGCTGGATGCCGACCCAGCCGCCGGCGACGAGCACCCCGAGGACGAGCAGCGTGACCCCCGCGGCGACCCACCGGCGCCGGCGGGTGCGCGGCCGCTCCTCGGCGAGCGTCACGGCGCCCCGGGGCGTGCGCGGCATGGCGTGGTCCTCCGGTGGGTCGTGGGCGGGTGGACGAGCGGGCGGGTTGACGAGGGGGTCAGTCGTTGGCGTGCAGGGCGGAGTTGAGCACGATGCCGTGCCCGTCGCGCGGGCGGGCCTCGACGGTGCCGGTGACCGAGTTGCGCAGGAACAGCAGGCTCGACTGCCCGGACAGCTCGCGCGCCTTGGTGACCGTGCCGTCGGGCAGGGTCACCTTCGTGCCGGCCGTCAGGTAGAGCCCGGCCTCGACGACGCAGTCGTCACCGAGCGCGATGCCGAGCCCGGACTCGGCCCCGAGCAGGCAACGCTCGCCGATGCTCACGCGTTCCGTGCCCCCGCCGGACAGGGTGCCCATCGTCGAGGCGCCGCCGCCGATGTCGGAGCCGTCGCCGACGACGACCCCCTGGCTGATCCGGCCCTCGACCATCGAGGTGCCGAGCGTGCCGGCGTTGAAGTTCACGAAGCCCTCGTGCATCACCGTGGTGCCGCTCGCGAGGTGGGCGCCGAGCCGGACGCGGTCGGCGTCGCCGATGCGCACGCCGGACGGCACGACGTAGTCGACCATCCTGGGGAACTTGTCGACGCCGAGCACCTGCACCGGGCCGCGCACCGACAGCCGGGCCCGGGTGGCCTCGAAGCCGTCGACGGCGCACGGGCCGGCGGTGGTCCACACGACGTTGGGCAGCACACCGAAGAGGCCGTCGAGGTTGACCGTGTTCGGGGCGACGAGCCGGTGGGAGAGCAGGTGCAGGCGCAGGTAGGCGTCCTCGGTGGAGACCGGGGCGGCGTCGAGGTCGACCTGCACGGTGACCGCCTCGCGGGCCACCCGGCGGGCGTCGTCGGCGGTCACGAGGGCCGCCAGCTCGGCCGGGACGTCGGAGCCGTCCGGGGTGCCGAGCGCGGGGGCGGGGTACCAGGCGTCGAGGACGGTGCCGTCGTGGGTCCTCGTGAGCAGGCCGTGGGCCCAGGCGGTGCGCGTCATGGGCCCAAGGGTACGGGGGAGGGGGCGCCGGCCGGGTGGCCCCCCGGTGCCTCACTAGGGTGGTCGGCATGGCTGCGAGCACCCCCGCCCTCGACCTCTCCCTCGACGTCACCGCCCTGACCGCCGCGATCTGCGACGTCCCGTCGGTGAGCCTCGACGAGGCCGCCCTCGCCGACGCCGTCGAGGCCGCGGTGCGCGCCACGGGCCGCCTCGAGGTCACGCGCATCGGCCGGACCGTCGTCGCCAGAACCGACCTCGGCCGGGCCGAGCGGGTCGTCCTCGCCGGGCACCTCGACACCGTGCCGCTGACCACCGACCCCGAGAACCTGCCGACGCGCCGGGTCGAGGGCGCCGACGGCGAGGTGCTCTGGGGCCGGGGCACCGTCGACATGAAGGGCGGGGTGGCGGTGATGCTCCGGGTCCTCCACGAGCTCGCCGAGCCGAGCCGCGACGTCACCTACGTCTTCTACGAGGGCGAGGAGATCGACTCGCAGTACAACGGCCTGCTCCACGTGCAGCAGCAGGCGCCGCACCTCATCGACGACGCCGACTTCGCGGTCCTCCTCGAGCCCACCGACGCCCGGGTCGAGGGCGGCTGCAAGGGGACGCTGCGCGCGGAGGTGTGGACCAAGGGCATCGCGGCCCACTCGGCGCGACCGTGGAAGGGGCACAACGCGATCCACGACGCCGCCGAGGTGCTGGCCCGGCTCGTCGACTACCGCCCGCAGACCCGCGAGGTCGACGGGCTCGAGTTCGTCGAGGCGTTCAACGCGGTCAAGGTGGAGGGCGGCATCGCGGGCAACGTCATCCCCGACCGCTGCGTCGTCACCGTCAACTACCGGTACGCGCCCTCGCTGTCGGAGGAGGACGCCGACGCCCACGTGCGCGAGGTGTTCGCCGGCTTCGAGGTCGAGGTCGTCGACAACGCCGGCGGCGCCCGCCCGGGGCTGCACCTGCCGGCGGCTCGGGCCTTCGTCCAGGCCCTCGGCCTGCCCGTCGAGGCCAAGCAGGGCTGGACCGACGTCGCGCGCTTCTCGGCGATGGGCGTTCCGGCCGTCAACTTCGGCCCCGGCGACCCCAACCTCGCGCACATGGACGACGAGCAGTGCCCGGTGCGCCAGTACGTCGACTGCGAGGCCGCGCTGCTGCGCTGGCTCGGCTGACGCCGCGCACCGCGCGGCTAGGGTGACGACCGTGGAGACCCCGACGCCGCCCGAGCCGCCCGCACCGCGCCCCGGCGACCGCGACTACTTCCAGGGTCCGGTCGTCATGCGCGGGTCGCAGGTGCCGCGCTCGACGACCGACCAGCGGCTGCTCGACTCCCGGGGCTCGACCGACTGGCTGCACGCCGACCCGTGGCGCGTCATGCGCATCACCTCCGAGTTCGTCAACGGCTTCGGGGCGCTCGCCGAGCTCGGCCCGGCGGTCAGCGTCTTCGGTTCGGCGCGCACCCGCCCCGACGCCCCCGAGTACCGGCTGGGCGAGCAGGTCGGCCGCGCACTGGTCGAGGCCGGCTACGCCGTCATCACCGGCGGCGGTCCCGGTGCGATGGCCGCGGCGAACAAGGGGGCGCGCGAGGCGGGCGGGGTCTCGGTCGGCCTCGGCATCGAGCTGCCGTTCGAGGCCGGCCTCAACCCGCACGTCGACCTCGGCGTCAACTTCCGCTACTTCTTCGCCCGCAAGACGATGTTCGTCAAGTACGCCTGCGGGTTCATCGTGCTGCCCGGTGGCTTCGGCACCCTCGACGAGCTCTTCGAGGCGGTGACCCTCGTCCAGACCCAGAAGGTCACGGGTTTCCCCATCGTGTTGCTCGGGACGGAGTACTGGGGCGGGCTGATCGGCTGGCTGCGCGACACCGCGGCCGCGTCCGGGACGATCAGCGAGAAGGACCTCGCGCTCCTCACCGTCACCGACGACGTCGACGAGGCGGTCCGCACGGTCGTCGAGGCCGACCGCAGCGCCGGCCGCGGGCTGTCCGCCCCGAGCACGCACGCGGAGTAGCCGCAGGGCCGGACCGTAGGATCGGGGGGTGGTCCCCGTGCTCCTCGTCCTCGTCGCCGTCGCGCTCGTCGCGACCGTCCTCGGGGTCGCGACCGGACGCCTGCGGGTCGACCCCCTCGCCGACGCGGTGACGACCACCCCCGACCACGGCCTGCCCGACGAGCCGGAGGCCGCCGACGTCGACACCGTCCGCTTCGACACCGCCGCGCGCGGCTACGCGATGGCCGACGTCGACGCCCACCTCGACGCCCTGCGCGAGACGCTCGCCGAGCGCGAGCGCGAGGCCGCCGCGCTGCGCGACCGGGAGGACTGATGGCCTTCACGGTCCGCCGCACGACGAGCCTGCCGCGGGAGCGGGCGTGGGAGGTCGTCACCGACCTGCCCGAGCACACGCGGCACGTGCCGCTCACCGACGTCGCCGTGCCGGAGGGGGCCTCGTGCTCGGGGCCGAGGTCAACGCGGTCACCCGACTCGGGCCGGTCGCCGGCGCCGACCGGATGCTCGTCACCGCCCTCGAGCCCGGCCGCCGCCTGCGGCTGGTCAAGACCGGGTGGTTCCTGCGCGGCTGGGCCGACATCACCGTCGACGAGGCGCCGGGCGCCGCGGGCCGGACCGAGGTCGTCTGGACCGAGGAGATCTGGCTGCCCGGGCTGCGCCGGCTCACCCGCCCGCTCGGCGACCGGCTCGGACCGCTGCTCTTCGGCCGGGTCGTCGAGGGCCTCGTCGCCGGGGCCGAGGCGCGCGCGGCCACCGACGCGCGGGCGGCCACCGACCCTCCCGCCGGGGGTCGTCGTGACCTGGTCGGTGCTCGCCGCGCTCGTCGGGGTGGGTGCGGTCGTCGCCGGCGCCTGGTGGCTGGGCCGCGACCGCCCGGGCGCCGCACCCGTCCCGGACGCCGTGGGCGTCGCCGACCCCACCTACCGGCTGACCTTCCGCGGGTACCGGATGGACCAGGTCGACGAGGTCGTCGACCGGCTCGAGGCGCGGATCGCCTCGCGGGAGAACGAGATCGCCCGGCTCAAGGGGCTCGACGTCATGGCACCCGATGCCGCCGCAGCCGGCACCACCACACCCTTCGCACCCCCGGACCGCCCCCCGGCCACCGCCGACCCGGAGGACGACCCGCCCCCCGACCCCGTCCGGCAGCCGGGCGTGACCCCGTTGCCGGACGCCCCGCGCCGCTGACCCGCTGGGACCTCCTCGCCCCGCTGGCCTACCTCGCCGTCGCCGCGTACGTGACGATGCACCTCCTCGGGCGGTCCGCTCGGGCTACCTCTCCCAGGGCGTGCAGGACCAGCAGGCCTTCGAGTGGTACCTCGGAGCCACGGCGCACAACCTCTCGACGTTCTCGAACCCGCTGTCCAGCGACCTCCAGAACTTCCCCGCCGGGGTCAACCTCATGGCCAACGCGGCGGTGCTCGGCCTCGGGGTGCCGCTGACGCCCCTGACCCTCCTCGCCGGGCCCCACGTCACCTTCGTCCTCCTCGAGCTGCTCGGCCTGGCCCTCACCGCGACCGGCTGGTACTGGATGACCCGGCGCTGGCTGCCGGTGCACCCCGTCGCGGCCCTCCTCGCCGGGGCGCTCGCGGGCTTCGGGCCCGGGATGGTCAGCCACGCCAACGGGCACCCGAACTTCGTCGTCCAGGCGCTCGTGCCCGTCATCCTCGACCGGCTGCTGCGCGTGCTCGCCGGCCGGCGCCCGGTGCGTGACGGCGTCGTGCTCGGCCTGCTCACCGCCTGGCAGGTGCTCATCGGCGAGGAGGTGCTGCTGCTCACCGCCATCGGGGTCCTCGTCGCGGCGGCCGTGTGGCTCGCGCACCGCCGGCCGCCCTGGCGCCCCGTGCTCACCGGCCTCGGCCTCGGCGCCCTCGTCACCCTGGTGCTCGTCGCCGTCCCGCTGTGGTGGCAGTTCCGCGGGCCGCAGTCCTACGCCTCGATCTGGCACCCACCGGCCGGCAACGACCTCGCCCAGCTGTGGGGCCGGGCCACCCGCACCGTCGGGGCCGACCCGTGGGCCTCGGCCGCGGTGTCGATGAACCGCACCGAGGAGAACTCGTTCTTCGGGGTGCCGCTGCTCGTCGCGGCCGCCGCGACCGTGGTCCTCCTGTGGCGCAGCGTCCTCGTCCGGGTGCTCGCCGCCGTCGTGCTCGTCTCCTGCTGGCTCTCGCTCGGTGAGGAGCTGACCCTCCACGGCACCCCGCTCGGCATCCCCGGCCCGTGGGCGCTGCTCGAGCACGTGCCGGTCGTCGAGAACGTCCTGCCGACCCGGTTCACCCTCGTCGCGCTCCCGGCCCTGGCCCTCCTGCTCGCGCTGGGTGCGGAGGGTCTGCGGCGGGCCGTCGAGCGCTACGTCGGGACGCCCGGCCCCGGCCTGGCGCTCGCCACGGTGACGGCCGTGCTCGTGCTGCTGCCCGTCGTGCCGACCCCGCTCGTCGTCGACCCGCGCCCGGTCGTCCCGGCCTTCTTCACCGAGGGGCGGTGGCGCGACCACGTCGACGAGGGCGGCTCGGTGCTGGCCGCGCCGCCCCCCAACGTCGCCGACGCGCGCGCCCTGGAGTGGCAGGCCGCGGCGCGCTGGGGCTTCCCCGTCGTCGCCGGCTACTTCGTCGGACCCGACGGCACCGAGGAGCGCGGGGGGCAGTACGGTGCGACACCGACGGGCCTGACGACGTGGCTCGCCGAGGTCGCCCAGGCAGGCACCGAGGTCCCCGTGGGCCCCTCGGAACGGGCAGGCTTCGTGGAGGACCTCCGGGCCGGGCGGGTCGACGCCGTGGTCCTGCCGGAGGACCGACCGGCCGCAGCGGCGCTGCGCGACTCGATCACCTCGGTGTTCGGCGCGCCACGACGGCTCGGCGGGGTGTACCTGTGGGACGTGAGGGAGCTGACCGATGGCCAGGGCTGAGGTGGCGCCGGCGCCGGAGCCGGTGACCGGCGAGCAGCCGGTGCGCGGCTCGGTGCTGCGCCGGCTGTTCAGCAGCGAGGGCCGCCACGAGCTCGCCGGGCGCGCGCTGGCCCGGCCCATCCTCACGGTCCTGACCGTCTACGCGCTCTCCCGCGTCGTCTCGCTGGTCGCCCTGTGGGTCGCGGCGACGTGGTTCCAGAACCCCGCCGGCGTCGGGCACGCCGACCCGACCGTCGGCGACCTCATCGGCCTCTGGGACGGCGTCTGGTACCGGCGGATCGTCGAGGACGGCTACCCCGTGCCGCTGCCGGTCGACGCCGACACCGGGTTCTACACCTACAGCGCCTGGGCGTTCTACCCGCTGTACCCGTACCTCGTGAAGGCCGTCATGGTCACCGGGCTGTCCTTCGAGGTCGCGGGGGCGGTGCTCAACCTCGTCCTCGGCGCGGTGGCGGCGGTGCTCGTCAACGCCCTGTTCCGCAGCACCTACCACGCCGCCCGCCAGCCGCAGCGTGAGCGGCTGGCCCTCGTCGCCGCCTGCCTGTGGTGCCTCTACCCGACGACGTCGGTGATGCTCAAGCCCTACACCGAGGCCCTCGCCGTCGCGCTCGTCGCGGGCGCCCTGCTCCTGCTCGTCCGGCGCCAGTACCTCCTCGTGGCCGCCGTCGCGCTGCCGCTCGGGCTGACCCGCGGTGTCGCGCCGGCGCTCGGCATCGCGGCCCTCATCCACCTCGTCGTCCGCTGGCGCGAGGAGCGGGCCGCCGGGCTGAGGCCGCTCGCCGGGCAGCGCGCCGCGGTCGTGACGATGCTCGCCGCCCTCGGGGTCAGCGGCATCGCCTGGCCGGTCATCGCGGGCATCGCCACCGGGGTCCCGACGGCGTTCTTCGACGTCCAGGCCGCCTGGGGCCAGAAGCCCGCCGACGGCCCGTTCGTCCTCTGGTTCGCCTGGGCCTGGGACTCCAAGGGCGTCCTCGGGGTGTGCGTCCTCGTCGCGCTCGTGGCCACCTACGTCGCCCTCGTCCTCGGCCGGCACGGCCGGTGGATGAGCGTCGAGGTGCGGGCCTGGGCGCTGGCCTACCCCCTCTACCTCTTCGCGGTGGTCCGCCCGATCACCTCGATGTGGCGCTTCCTGCTGCTCGACATGCCGCTGGCCGCGCTCCTCGCGTCGGTCGCGATGCGCACCGCGAACGGCCAGCAGGTCGTGGCGCACTGGAAGCGGCGGGTCGCCGTGGTGGCCCTCGTGCTCGTCGGCGGGATCCTCTGGTGGACGTGCAGCCTGCTCACGTACACCCCGTGGGGCTCGTTCCCGCCGTGATTCGTGCGCTGCGGATTTCGTGAGGTCGGAGGCCTACGCGATAATGGGTTCCTCCGTCCGGCGGTCCGGCGCCGGACCGCCACGCGGCGCGATCTCCGCTGCCGCGCAGAAGAAGGGAAACACGCCATGGCGGCAATGAAGCCGAGGACGGGCGACGGCCCGCTCGAGGTCACCAAGGAGGGCCGCGGCATCGTGCTGCGCATGCCGCTCGAGGGTGGTGGCCGGCTCGTGGTCGAGATGACCCCGGACGAGGTCCGTGCGCTCGGCGAGGCCATCGACAACTGCGAGGGCCTGAACTGACCCGCTCCTGAGCCGTTCGACGGGGCCCCCGACCAGCACCGGTCGGGGGCCCCGTCGCGTCCGTCCCGGGCCGGGACGAGTCGTGAGACGCGGTGGCGAGGCCCCGGCCCGCCACCTAGCGTCGGGGCCATGAACGCTGGCTACGGACTGACGGTGCGGTGGTCGCTCGAGGACGCCCCGCGGGGGCCGCCGACGACCTGCGCGAGTACGTCGTCGGCACCTCCATCGCCCGCTTCATGTTCCTCGACGGCCTGGCCTTCAAGGTGTGGCGGATGCGCGAGGGGGAGTGGTTCGAGGGCACCTACGTCTTCGACAGCGAGCAGGAGCGCCAGCACTTCCGCGAGGGCTTCGAGCCCGGCGCGGCGACCGCCCCGGGCAGCGCGATCATCGGATCGGGACCCGTGCTCCTCGAGGAGTGGGAGGTCGTCGCCATCGCCGAGGGCCCGGCCGGCTTCCGGCGCGGCGCCGGCCCGTCGGTCAGCTGAGCGACCCGCGGGCGGACGCTCGCGCCCGCCTCGAGCCCTAGCGCCGGACGGCCACGAGCACGCCGTCGCTCACGGGCAGCAGCGCCGTGACGAGGTCGTCGTGGTCGCGCAGGGCCTTGCCGAGGTCACGCAGCGTCGAGGTCGTCTCGTCACGGGCCGCGGGGTCGGCGACCCGGTCGTGCCAGAGCATGTTGTCGACGACGAGCACGCCCCCGGGCCGCAGCAGCCGCACGGCGTGCTCGACGTACGTGGGGTAGGTGTCCTTGTCGGCGTCGACGTGGACCATGTCGTAGCCGCCGTCGGCCATCCGCGGCAGGACCTCGGCGGCCGCACCGGTGATGACGCGGGTGCGCTGGTGCGGGTAGCCGGCCTCGGTGTAGGCCTGCTTGGCGAGGCGCTGGTGCTCGGCCGAGACGTCGATGGTGGTCAGCACGCCGTCGTCGGGCATCCCCGCGAGCAGCCAGAGCCCCGACGTGCCGGCGCCCGTGCCCACCTCGAGCACGTGGCGGGCGCCCACGGTGGCGGCGAGCAGGCGCAGCACCGCGCCGGCACCGGTGCCGACGGGGGAGGCCGCGCCGAGCTCGACCCCCCGGCGGCGGGCGGCCTCGTGGACCTCCGGCTCGGGGACGAACTCCTCGGCGTAGGACCAGCTGGCCGGCTTCAGTCCACTCATGGCGGCAACCCTAGTGCGCTCGGAGGGGGTCGGCGCGACGGCGATTCCCAGCCGGCGTTCAGGGTTCCCGGGAACAATTCACGGCCACGACGCGTATCGATGGGTGACATGAGCAGCCTGGTGAGGGACGAGCCGATGACGACGCAGCAGGACGCCGCCCCGGCGTGGGTCCCGCCGTCCTGGGAAGAGGTCGTCGAGCAGCACTCGGCGCGGGTCTACCGGCTGGCGTACCGCCTGACCGGCAACGTCCACGACGCCGAGGACCTCACGCAGGACGTGTTCGTCCGGGTCTTCCGGTCGCTGCACACCTACCAGCCCGGCACCTTCGAGGGCTGGCTGCACCGCATCACGACCAATGTCTTCCTCGACAAGATGCGCCGCAAGCAGCGGATCCGCTTCGACGCCCTGTCGGACGAGTCCGCGGCCCGGCTGCCCAGCCGCGGTCCGGGTCCGGAGCAGTCCTTCGAGGACACCCACCTCGACGACGACGTCCAGCGCGCGCTCGACGCCCTCTCCCCGGACTTCCGCGCCGCCGTCGTCCTCTGCGACATCGAGGGGCTCTCCTACGAGGAGGTCGCGGCGACCCTCGGCATCAAGCTGGGCACCGTGCGCTCGCGCATCCACCGCGGCCGGTCCCAGCTGCGTGAGGCCCTCGCCCACCGCGCCCCGACGCCGCGCCCCGAGGTCACCGTCGCGCCGCGCCGCGGACCCATCGTCCGCCGGCCCGCCGCGGGAGCGGTATGACGGCTCGGGTGGGCGTGCAGTGCCTCGACGACGAGCTCTCCGAGTACGCCGCCGGGCGGCTCGGCGACGAGCGCCGCGACGCCTGGGAGCACCACCTCGTCGCCTGCGAGCTGTGCCGCCACGCGGTCGGCCAGGAGCGGCGGCTGCGCGAGGCGCTGGCCGGCGCCCCCTCGATGCCCGGTGACCTGCGGGTCACCCTCCTCGCCCTCGGCCGCGGGATCGCCGCCGAGCCCCGCCCGGCCGGTGGACCCGGCCCGCTGGCGCTGCTCGCCCCGAACGACCCGCCGTGCCACCGCAGCGCCCTGCGGGCCACCGTCGTCGCGGCCGCGGCCGGCGGGGTGGCCGCGGCGGCCGCCTGGAGCCTGACCGTCATCGGCGTCCCCGTGGCGCCGCGCCAGGGCGCCGTGCCGGGGACATCGGCCCCCGCGGTGGCCACGAGCCGACCGGCCGCGCCGCTGTCGGCGACCGTGGTCGTGCCCGTCCGGTGGACGAGTGGCCCCTCGGCGCCCGGGTCGGGCGGCCAGCGGGCAGAATCGACCCCATGAGCGAACGGCAGCCCGGGACCGACGACTGGCAGCCGTGGGACCGGGGTGACCGCGAGGGGCCCACCGACCCGACGGCACCGGCCCCCCACCCCGGTCCGGTCGAGACGTCCTCGCCGGCCGACGGCACGCCGGCCCCGCCCCACGCCCCCGCGCCGGTCTGGGCCACCGCCGGCACGCCGACGACCGAGCTTCCGACGTCCGCCCCCACGGCGCCGTCGCTCCCGAGCCCGCGTCCGCCGCGGCCACGACGCAGGCCTACCCGCCGATCAGCGGCTCGTGGGCCTCGGTGCCCCCCGCCCCGCCCAACCACCCGGCGACCCCGCTGTCGGCCCCCGAGCCCTCCCGCCGACGCGGCCCGGGCTGGGGCGCGCTCGTGGGCGCCACCGTCGCCGCGGCGCTTCTCGCGGGCACCGGGGGCGGCATCGTGGGCGGCTACCTCGCCGACCGGGGATCCGGCTCGTCCGGCGCACCCGTCGCCGCGCCCAGCCCGGGTGCCGGCGCCACGACGCGTCCGCAGGGCTCCATCGCCAACATCGCGGCCAGCGCCCTCCCGAGCGTCGTCACGCTGCGGGTCGAGGGTGCCGACGGCGCCGCGACCGGCTCCGGCTGGGTCTACGACGACGCCGGGCACGTCGTGACGAACAACCACGTCGTCGCCGGCGCCGACCCCGGAGAGGACATCACCGTCGTCCTCTCCGACGGGCGCCAGGTCAAGGGCAAGGTCGTCGGGCGCGACGCCTCCTACGACCTCGCCGTCGTCAAGGTCTCCGGGGCCTCGCTCGCGGCGCTGCCCGTCGGCCGCTCGGCCGACGTCGTCGTCGGCGACCAGGTCATCGCCGTCGGGGCGCCGCTCGGGCTGGACTCCACCGTGACCAGCGGCATCGTCAGCGCCCTCGACCGCCCGGTGACGCCGGGCCAGCAGGACGACCAGTCCTACATCAACGCCATCCAGACCGACGCCGCGATCAACCCGGGCAACTCCGGGGGGCCGCTGCTCGACATGCGCGGGCAGGTCATCGGCGTCAACTCGGCGATCGCCCGGGTGCCGGGCAGCTCGATCAGCGGGCAGAGCGGCAACATCGGCGTGGGGTTCGCGATCCCCAGCGACCAGGTGGCCACGACCGTCCAGCAGCTCATCGCCGACGGCAAGGCCGAGCACCCCGTCATCGGGGTCTACCTCGACAGCGCCTACCAGGGCGAGGGCGTGCGCATCGCCGACGGCGGGCCGAACAGCTCGCCCGCGGTCAACCCCGGCGGACCGGCCGACAAGGCGGGCCTGAAGGCCGGTGACGTCATCGTGGCGTTCGAGGGCAAGCCGGTGAGCGACGACGGCGAGCTGGTCGTGAAGATCCGCGCCCGCAAGGTCGGCGACTCGGTGAAGCTGACCGTGCGTCGCGACGGCAAGGAGCGGGATGTCACCATGGTCCTCCAGGGGTCGGAGTGACCGCGAGCGCCCCGGTGCCTTCGGAAGGGGTGTGACGCCGTGTTCGGCGTGAACGGTTGGGAGGTCGTCCTCCTCGCCCTCATCGCGGTGTTCGTGCTCGGCCCGGACAAGCTCCCCGAGTACGCCGCCAAGCTCGCGCACGCCATCCGGCGGCTGCGGGTGATGGCCGAGGGTGCCAAGGACCAGCTCAAGGACCAGCTCGGCCCGGAGTACGAGGACATCAACTGGCGCCAGTACGACCCGCGCCAGTACGACCCGCGCCGCATCGTCCGCGAGGCGCTGCTCGAGCCGCTCGACGAGGCCGTGGCGCCCATCCGCGGTGAGATCGACTCGGTGCGTGACGCGACCCGCCTCCGCCGGGTGCTGGGGCAGCAGGGGCGGCCGGTGCGGCCGCGGGGGCGGCGGCCGGTGCCACCGGGACGACCACCGACGGCGTGGCCGACGACGTGGTCGACGAGCCGCTGCCCTACGACGAGGTCGGCGCCGACCTCGACGCCGCCTACCAGCCGTGGCTCGCGCCGCAGGAGTTCGACCCCGGACGGCCGACTCCGTACGACACCGACGCCACCTGACGCCCGGACCGCGGGGGCGGTGGGGTTCGCGTCAGCGACCGACGGGGGAGAGGCCCAGCGAGCGGCCGGCGAGGCCGCGCGAGCGGCTGGCCAGCCCCTTGGCGATGCCGCGAAGGGCAACTGCCGCAGGCGAGTCCGGCTCGCCGAGGACGACCGGCACCCCCTGGTCGGCGCCGACGCGCAGCCGGGTGTCGAGGGGGATCTGACCGAGCAGGGGCACCTCGGAGCCGATCGAGCGGGACAGCGACTCGGCGACCTCGCGCCCGCCGCCGGACCCGAAGATCTCCTCGCGGGTGCCGTCGGGCAGCTCGAGCCAGCTCATGTTCTCGATGACGCCGGCGAGCCGCTGGTGGGTCTGCAGCGCGATGGAGCCGGCGCGCTCGGCGACCTCGGCCGCGGCCTGCTGCGGGGTGGTGACGACGAGGATCTCGGCGCCCGGCACGAGCTGGGCGACCGAGATCGCGATGTCGCCGGTGCCCGGGGGCAGGTCGAGGAGGAGGACGTCGAGGTCGCCCCAGAAGACGTCGGCGAGGAACTGCTGGAGGGCCCGGTGCAGCATCGGCCCGCGCCACACGACGGGCTGGTTGCCGGGCACGAACATCCCGATCGAGATGACGCGCACGTCGTGGCTGACCGGCGGCATGATCATGTCGTCGACCTGGGTCGGCTTGTGCTCGACACCGAGCATCCGGGGGATCGAGAAGCCGTAGATGTCGGCGTCGACGACCCCGACCGACAGGCCCTCCTGCGCGAGGGAGGCGGCGAGGTTGGCCGTGACCGAGCTCTTGCCGACGCCGCCCTTGCCGGAGGCGACGGCGTAGACGCGGGTCAGCGAGCCGGGCTGGGCGAAGGGGACCTCGCGCTCGGCGGTGCCGCCGCGCAGCTTGGTCTTCAGCTCGCCGCGCTGCTCCTCGCTCATGACGCCGAGGGTGACGCTGACGTCGGTGACGCCCTCGACCTTCGAGAGGGCCGCGGTGGTGTCGCCGGTCAGCTTGTCCTTGAGCGGGCAGGCGGCCACGGTGAGGAGGATGGTGACGGCCACCCGGCCGTCGTCGTCGCAGGCGAGGTCGCCGACCATCCCGAGCTCGGTGACGGGGCGACGGATCTCGGGGTCGATGACCGTCTCGAGGGCGGCGTGGAGGGCGGCGGTGCTGACCTGCGGCATGCCCCGAGTCTAGGTCGGGTCCGGCCGTTCGCCGTCGTCGGCCCCGTCGTCGGCTCCCGCCACGGTGACGGCGAGCCCACGCTCCTCCATCTCGTCGAGCAGGTCGCGCAGCTCGCTGCGGACGAAGTCGCGGGTGGCCATGTCGCGCAGGGCGATGCGCAGGGCCGCCACCTCGCGGGTGAGGAACTCGGTGTCGGCGAGGTTGCGCTCGTCGCGGGAGCGGTCCTGCTCGAGCGCCACGCGGTCGCGGTCGGCCTGCCGGTTCTGGGCGAGGAGGATGAGCGGGGCGGCGTACGAGGCCTGGAGGCTGAGCATCAGGGTGAGGAAGAGGAACGCGTAGGGGTCGAAGGCCCACGGGGTGAGGGTGTTGAAGGCGATCCACGCGGCGATGAAGATCGTCATCCCGATGAGGAACCCGGGTGTGCCCATGAAGCGGGCGAACTTCTCGGAGAGGACCCCGAAGGACTCCTCCGAGAAGGCGCTGGGCAGCGCGAAGCGCCGTCGGGTGCTCTCGCGGGGCTGGTCGATGCGGGCCCGCCGCTCGCGCTCAGCCACGCGTCACCTCGGTGTGGGCGACGACGTCGTGCCGCTCCTCGCGCCAGTCGTCGGGAAGGATGTGGTCGAGCACGTCGTCGACGGTGACCGCACCGAGCAGGTGCCCCTCCTCGTCGACGACCGGCATGCCGACGAGGTCGTAGGTGGCGAGCATCCGGGTCACCTGGCCGAGGCTGGCGGTGGGCGGCAGCGGCTCGACGTCCTTGTCGATGATCCCGCCGACCGCGGCGTGCGGCGGCTCGCGCAGCAGCCGCTGGATGTGGACGATGCCGAGGAACTTGCCGGTGGGTGTCTCGAGCGGCGGGCGGCAGACGAAGACGGTGCAGGCCAGCGCGGTCGAGAGCTCCTGGCGCCGGACGACGGCCAGCGCCTCGGCGATCGAGGCCTCGGGCCCGAGGATGACCGGCTCGGTGGTCATCAGGCCACCGGCGGTGTTCTCGTCGTAGGTGAGGAGGCGGCGCAGGTCGGCGGCCTCGTCGGGCTGCATCTTCGCGAGCAGCTCCTCCTGGCGCTCCGGCGGCAGCTCGGAGAGCAGGTCGGCGGCGTCGTCGGGCTCCATCGCCTCGAGGACGTCGGCGGCGCGGGAGACCTCGAGGCCGACGAGGATCTCGACCTGGTCGTCCTCGGGCAGCTCCTCGATGACGTCGGCGAGCCGCTCGTCGGCGAGGGCGGCGGCGACCTCGGCCCGCCGCTGCGGGGTGAGGTCGTGGATGACCTCGGCGAGGTCGGCGGGCTTGAGGTCCTCGTAGGTCTCCAGGAGGCGGGCGGCGCCCTGGCCCTCGCTCGCGTCGCGGATGCCGCGGACGTCCTCGATGGGCGCGACGAAGGTCTCGCCGCGACGACGGCCGATGCCGAGCCGTCCGGGGCGCGAGGCGGAGAGGCGGACGGCGGCGCGGGTGACGCCCCAACCGCGCGGGCCGAGCTGCTCGATGCCGATGTCCTGCACGGTGGCGCCGACGACGTCACCGGAGTCGACGCGCACCTGGACCTCGCGCTCGAAGAGCTCGGCGACGACGAGGGTCTCGTTGGGTCGCTGCTCGAAGCGGCGCATGTTGACCAGGCCGGTCGTGATGACCTGGCCGCCCTCGACGCTCGTGACCCGGGTCATCGGGACGAAGACGCGGCGGCGGCCGGGCACCTCGACGACGAGGCCGATGACGCGCGGGCGGCTGCGGCTGGCGCTGAAGGTGACGACGACGTCGCGGACGCGGCCGACCTTGTCACCGAGCGGGTCGAAGACGTCCAGCTCGGACAGGCGGCCGACGAAGGCGCGGGTCGGCGTGCTCACGGCTGACAGGCTAGCCGCCGGTGGGCCGCGGGTCCGTGCTCCGGTGGCTCAGGGAGTCGTGTTGCGCCGGGCCCGGGCCCGACCGCGCCAGTGCCACGGGCGCCAGCGGGTGGTGGCCGGGCCGGCCGGGCGCACGGGGGCGGCGCCGGAGCCGTCCTCGTAGTGGCCGGGGGACTCGACGGGCCGGCCGTGCGGGGTGACGACGTGGATGGTGCAGCCCTGGCGCCAGCGCTCGACGACGTCGCCGGTCGCGTTGAGGCGCTCGGGGCGCAGGACCTCGGCGGCGGCCTCCCACTCGGGGGAGCCGGTGGCCAGCTCCTCGGCGGTCGCGCGCATCGTCAGGAGCCGGCCGCCGGAGTCCTTGCTGCGCAGGATCACCTCGACCTGGGTGGGGAGCCAGGGGAGGGACTGCTCGCCGGGTCCGGAGACGACGTAGGCCGCCGGGCCGGTGCCGCGGGAGTCGCCGTCGTCGTGCCAGGCGTGCCACACCGGATGGGTCCCGCCGCCGGGGACGTGGATCCAGAGCAGGCCGGACTTGCTCGCCGCCTCGTGGACGAGGCGCGTGACGTCGGGTCCCGCGGACGGGTCCGGTGCGGGGTCGGGCGCGGCCTCCTCGGGCATGTCCGCACTCTTCCACACGGGGGCGTGGTGCTGGCCGGTGCGCGGGATCCGTCGTCCACAGGTGGCGGGTTTCGAGGGGTTGTCCACAGGGCGACGGTTCCGTCTGGGCGGGGGTCGGTGGACGGTGGGAGAGTGGCGGCATGGCAACGGGGACAACCGAACTCGCGGAGCGACGCTCCACGCTCAGGGCTGCCCGGGACGCGCTGTTGGGGTTCGGGGGGTGCTCTCGGCGGCGTCCGGTGCGGAGCTGTGCGAGCTGCTGTCGGTGGTCGACGAGGTCGCGGCCCTGAGCGCGGCCGCCCGGGTGTCGATCGCGGTGGAGGCCGTAAGTCGGGGTGAGGTGGCCGGTGCGGGGGTGCAGGCCTGGCTGTGCGAGAACGCGCCGTCCCTGCGCCAGGGCGGGGCGGCCGCGGTCGCCCGCATCGCCGTCGACGTCGTGGCCTCCGGCTCGTCCTCGGGTCGGGGCGTCGGGCCGGATGAGGAGTCCCCGCTCGGTCTGGTCTGGGCGGCGGTCCGGGACGGGAGCCTCGGGGCCGGCACGGCGTGCGCGGTGCTGCGTGAGGCGGCCCGCCTCGAGCCGGTCCTGCGGCCCGAGGCGCGGCCCACCGTCACCGAGGCGCTCGTCGACCTGACCGTCGCCCACGGGACGACGATGATGCGCCGGCTGCGCCCGAGGCTCGTCGCGCAGTACGGGCAGCGTGGCGAGCTCGACGACCTCCACCGGCGGCTGAGTCCGCCGCCCGGCTGTCGATGCCGCGCATCGAGTCCGGTGGCCTCACGGAGTACCAGCTCTGGATGACCCCCGAGCAGGCGGCGACGCTGGAGGCGGCCATCGGGCCCCTCTCGGCGCCGGCGCCCAACGCGGAGACGGGGGAGCGCGACCTGCGCACGGCCGGGCAGCGCCGGGTCGAGGCGCTGACGGAGGTGTGCCGCGTCGCGAGCGGTCCGGAGTCCTCCGACACCCGGGGTGCGGCCACCACGCTGCACGTGACGATGAGCCTGGGCGACCTCCAGCGGGTCACCGGTGCCGGTGAGGTCCTCGACTCCGTGGCCGAGGGCACCCTCGTCGGGCCCGAAGCACTGCGGCGGCTGGCCTGTGACGCGGCACTGGTCCCGCACGTGCTCGGCAGCGCCGACGAGCCGCTGACCGTGGGCCGCCTCGTGCGGCTGTTCACCCGTGCCCACCGCCGCCATCTGCGCCTTCGCGACCGAGGGTGCACCTTCCCCGGATGCACCGCGCCGGCCGCGTGGGCCCGCGCCCACCATGTCCGGCACTGGGTCGACGGCGGCCGCACGGACGTCACGAACGCCGCGCTCCTGTGCCAGCGCCACCACACGACCGTCCATCGCCGGAGGCTCTGGGCCACGGTGCGCGAGCGACCCGACGAGCACGGCCGGTACGTCGTGTGGGACCTGTCCGACGGCTCCTACGACCGCGGTCTGGCCGCCCTCATGTCGCACGGCCCGTCACCGAACCGCCGGCCCCTCGACGGCGACCACCAAACCACCCCTGCCGCCTGACCGCCCGCGCCCCGACCCGTCCGGATCGGCCGCCGATGAGTGGACGCCTGCCCGGTGCCCGACATGTCTTCGGTCCATGACGGGCACCACTCGACGCTCGCCCACCAGGTCGGGTCCGGCTGCGCGAGCATCCTGAGCAGAGGGGGACGTGTCACCGTGGCCCTCGTCGTGGGCGGCGCCGCCGTGCGCGGCATTCAGTCACCCGAGCCCTCCATCCGCCGGTGCCCCACATGAGCTCAGCCGGCGACGGTGCGGTGATGCACGACGCGGCACATGGGCCGCGCCCTGCATCACCGCGATGCACCGCGGACGATGGACCGCGCTCGGTGCATCGCGCGGCCACTGGGTCATGCCGCTCCGGGGAGGTCCATGTTCCAGGTGGTCCGCGTGAAGGGGCCGGTCGTGTCATGGACTCGGTGCAAGGCTGTCTCCTGAACGGAGGCAGCGATGTGGTCACAACCCAGCGTGGGCAAGGTGTGGGACTGGCTGCTGCTCGGCCTGCTGTCGCCGATCGTGCTCCTCCTGGGTGTGGGTCTCCCCGCTGACTGGGCGCAGCACAACGGCAAGGCCCTGAAGGGATCCGCGACAGTCACCAGCACAGAGACAACCCGCGGAGGCGAGGTCGCCGTCGTGGAGGTCCGTAGCGTCTCTGGGGAGGTCGTTGCCAGCGACCAGGAGGTCAATGGCGAGGCACCCCATCGGGTGGGCGCCACGTTCCCGGTGGACTACCTCGCACCGGACGGCGCCGGCGACACCCAGGTCTACGTCGCCGGGCACGATCCGTTCGCCACGAACCTGCTCGTCTTCGCGCTCGTGCTCGTCCCGTGGATGACTTCCCTCGCGTTCGCGGGCGGCCGCATGGCTGGGATGACCAGAGCCTGGCGGCGAGGCCGCCCGGGCCGGCCGCAGCGGTACTCGGCGGGGCGCGGGTACATCGATGACTGAGTCCCGGCAGTCATCCGCTCCTGCCGCGGAGCCGGTCCGACCGTGCCGCAGCGGAACGCTCGGTCCGGGGCTGGCATGCTCGTGCCCATGACGCCGGAGGGGCCACGATCCCTGCTCGAGCAGGTCGTCGGTGCCGTCGTCGGAGGGGCCGCAGAGGTCGAGTGGGTGGAACCCGGTGATGGGTGGACAGCGCACGTGCGGCTGCACGGCGCCGGGGGGCGCCTCAGCCATGTGCTGACCTCGCCCGAGGTGCAGGAGGCACGGTTCGACGTGCCTCCGTGCAGCGTCGTCATCGTCACGACCACCGATGAGGACGAGGTGCTCGAGGCGCTGGCGAAGCTCGCTCGGGCGGCCCTGGAGTACTCACGGGGTGGCGGCCAGGTGGAGCGTGCACGAGGGGTCTTCGGTACCCGCCCGGTCCTCGTCCTGCGCACCGAGGACGGTGAGTGGCGGATCGGGAAGCGGAGCGCCTCGATCCCGTACCAGCGGCTCTAGGCATCCGCTCCTGCCGCCCCGAGCGAGGAGCGACGCCGTGGCCTGCGCACACGCGCCCTCATCTACCGCGGGTGGCCGATACCCGCGTGGTGCTCGTCGTGGGTGGGACGATGCCGGCATGGTGAAGAAGCGGCGGCGTGCGACGACGTTCGCCGAGCTGGCCGGCCAACCCACGTGGTCGGAGACGGCGGCCGCGCGACAGGGCGAGCACGCCGTGCGGCCGGGGGGCGTCAACGTCGCCGGCGACTTCTTCGACCCGAGTGGCCGGCGCCTCGTGTTCGAGAGTGCGGACATCGGCGTCGACGTCGCCCAGCAGCTCGTCGATGCCGGAGCCCTCGTGGTGGCCGAGAGCTGTGGTTGCGGCGGAGGCTTCGGGGCTGCACGGCGATCTGGCTGGATGACCAGCAGCTGCGCGAGCTGAGGGGCGGGCCGCCGCCGATCTTCACGGGGAGGCATCGTGCCTCCACGTGGCTCGACGTGTGGATGAGCGGCGACCGCAGGGTCGTGTACGCCCATGGCGACGTGTCGTGGGGCGGGCTCGTGCTCGGCTGAGGACTCGTCCGCTCGTGTCACGTGACGGACCGGAGTGGCCCACGCCCGTTCGCCCGCAGGCTACTGCGCGGACGGGGCCTCGTGTGGTTCCATCGCGCATGGAGTCCGCAGCGCAGCGGCGTGCGCCGGCCGACGGGCCGGTGGTCCTCGTGGTCGACGACGACGAGGCCGTGCGCACCGTCGTGCGCTGGCAGCTGGAGGACGACGGTTTCCGGACCGTCGAGGCCGACGACGGTGCCACCGCGCTCCGCCGCATCCGCGACGACCGGCCGGCGCTCGTCGTGCTCGACCTGTCGCTCCCGGGCCTCGGTGGCCTCGACCTGCTGCGCCGGGTCCGCAGCGGGGGACGGGCCGGTCCGACACCCCGGTCATCGTGCTCTCGGGTCGCAACGGCGAGACCGACCGCATCGTCGGTCTCGACCTCGGGGCCGACGACTACCTCGTCAAGCCGTTCTCGCCCGGCGAGCTGGCCGCGCGCGTCCGGTCGGTGCTGCGCCGCACGAGCCCCGAGCTGTCCGGCGAGACCATCACCGTCGGGCCGCTGCAGGTCGAGCCGGCGAGCCGCCGCGTCGTCGTCGACGGCACGGAGGTCGACCTCACCCCCAAGGAGTTCGACCTCATCGCCTTCCTCGTCACCCACCCCCGCCAGGTCTTCAGCCGCAGCCAGCTGCTCGACCGGGTGTGGAGCTCGTCGTCCGAGTGGCTCGGCGAGGCCACCGTCACCGAGCACGTGCACCGTCTGCGCCTCAAGCTCGAGCAGGACCCCGCCCACCCGCGGCTCCTGCTCACGGTGCGGGGCGTCGGCTACCAGCTGAGCGACGCCGGATGAGCACCGCCGAGCTGCCCGAGGTCGCGACCGCACTGCGGCCCGACGACGTGCGGGAGATGCTGGAGCGGCAGACCGAGCTGCTCGAGCTGATCGCGGCGGCGGCCCCGCTGCGCGACGTGCTGACCCGCATCCTCACCTCGCTCGAGGAGTTCATCCCGGGCGCCCGGTGCTCGGTGCTCCTCCTCGACCGCGACCGCGGGACGCTGCACCACGGAGCCGCCCCGAGCCTCCCGGGCGCGTACGTCGCGGCCATCGACGGCCTGCCCATCGGGGACGGCGCCGGGTCGTGCGGCACGGCGGCGGCGCTCAACACGGCGGTGGTCGCCCACGACGTGCGGACCGACGCCCGCTGGGTCGCCTACCGGCCGGTGGCCGAGGCGGCCGGGCTGCGCAGCTGCTGGTCGACGCCCATCGACGGCCGGGACGGCCTGCCGGTCGGGACCTTCGCGGTCTACCACCCGCACCCCCACCGCCCGACCGGGCGCGAGGAGCTGCTCGTCGACCGGTTCACCCACCTCGCCTCGGTCGCGATCGAGCACGCCGACGTGCTCGGGGAGCTCGTGGAGAGCGAGGAGCGCTTCCGTCGCTCGTTCGACGACAACTCGCTCGGCATGGCCATCCTCGGCCTCGACCGCCGGGTCGTGACGGCCAACACAGCCCTCGCCGCGGTCCTCGGGTGCGAGCCCCCGGACCTCGCCGGCCGTCCGCTCGCCGCGGTGCTCTCACCGACCGACGGGTCCCTCGACGCCCGCCTCGACACCCTGCGCCCCGGCGACGCCCAACCGGTCGTCTTCGAGGCCACCCTGCACCGGCCCTCCGGCCGGGAGCTGCAGGTGGAGGTCACCGTCTCCCTCGTCCACGCCCGGGACGGCGCGCCGGCGCAGTACGTCGTCAACGTCTTCGACCTCACCGAGCGGCGGGCCGCCGAGCAGCACCGCCGGGCGCGGCTCGAGGCCGAGACGGCCCGGCGCACCGCGGAGCAGCTGCTGCGGGAACGCTCCGCACTGCTCGCGGCGGTCGGGCACGAGGCGCGCACCCCCATCCAGGCGATCGTCGGCTTCGTCGAGCTGCTCGGCACCATCGAGCTCGACCAGGACCGACGCCGCGAGGCGCTGGCCCGCATCGACGCCGCCGCCGGTCACGTGATGGACCTGCTCGCCGACGTGCTCGACCTCAGCCGGCTCGAGGCCGGAGCGCTGCCCCTCGTCCCCGAGCCGGTCCGGGTCCGGGAGGTGGTGGCCGAGGTGCTCGGGCTGCTGGCGCCCGTCGCCGAACGGCGTGACGTCGGCCTGGCGCAGTCGCTCGACGACGACGTCGTGCTCGCCGACCGGCGCCGGCTGCGCCAGGTACTGCTCAACCTCGTCGGCAACGCCATCCGGCACGGGGTGGCCGGCGGCGGGGTCGAGGTCCGCACGCGCACGGCTGACGACGGATGGGTCGTCCTGTCGGTCGACGACGACGGCCCCGGCATCCCGCCCGAGCTCCTGCCGCGGGTCTTCACCCCCTTCGTCAGGGCCACCCCGGTGGCGGCCGACGACGAGGGCGGCATCGGGCTCGGTCTGGGCCTGGCCCACGGGCTCGTCGAGGCGATGGGCGGCGAGCTGACGGTGGGCGCGTCCTCCTCCGCGGGGACCTCGATGCTCGTGCGCCTGCGTCGACCCTGACGCGTCAGGCATCAGGCGTCGGGCGTCAGGCGTCGTCGGAGGCGGCCCACCCCGTGACGGCGACGACCCGGCAGACGAGGATCCGGTGGAACGGCTTGTCCGCGTACTGGGGGACGGTGCGTGCGAGCCGGTCGGCGAGCTCGTCGGTCAACGTCGTCGGCGGGTCCGGAAGGTGCTCGAGCTGCGCGCGCACCCACCACAGCCGCGACCAGTCCTCGGTCTCCCAGTGCTCGACGAGCAGCGAACCGCGCGGGTCGGCCTCGAGGTTGTCCTCGCGCCGCAGCCGTGAGGAGGTCTTGGGCTTGACGGTGTCGATGGGGACGCCGACGTGCCCGTCCTCGCTCAGCGCGTAGACGACCGGCTGCGGGTCCGGGCCGCGCTCGGGGTGGAGGGTGACCAGCACGCCGTGCACCTCGGCGGCGAGCCGGGTGCGTGCCTCGTCGGGGTCGAGCTTCATGGGGCCCTCCGGCCTCTCGGGGACGACGCGGGTGGCGTCCTCGGGCCGTCAGGCTAGACGGCTCGCATCATCGGGAGATCAACGCGCACGTGAGCGCCTTGACGGGCCGACGGCCGCCGGAGAGGTTGGGTCCATGAACCTCGCGACGTGGGTGGAGCGCAACGGGCGACGGCTCCGCGACCGTCCGGCCCTGGCGGTGGGGGAGGAGGTGCACGGCACCTGGGAGGTGACCGCCGCACGCGTCGCGGCCCTCGCCGGCGGTCTGCGGGACCGGTTCGGGCTCGTTCCGGGCGACCGGGTCGCCATCGTCATGGCCAACCGGCCGGAGTACCTCGAGGCCCAGTTCGCGGCGTGGCACGCCGGGCTCGTCGCTGTGCCGGTCAACGCCCGCCTGCACCGCGAGGAGGTCGCGTACGTGCTCGAGCACAGCGGGACGGCCGCGGTCGTCACCGACGACGAGCACGCCGACCTCGTCGGGCCGCTCGTCGACCGCCTCGACGGGCTGCGCGCCGTGGTCGTGGCGCCGGGTCCGGAGTGGGATGGGCTCGCCGCCTCGACACCGATCGCGCTGTCGGACAGGGGATCCGATGACGCGGCCTGGCTCTTCTACACGAGCGGCACCACCGGTCGACCCAAGGGTGCGACCCTCACCCACGGCAACCTGCTCATGGCCTCGCTCAGCTACTTCGCCGACATCGGCCCGGTCGGCGACCGCGACAGCGTCCTCCACGCCGCGCCCCTGTCCCACGGTTCCGGCCTCTACGGGCTGCCGCACGTCGCGAAGGGGGCGGTGAGCGTCTTCCCGTCCTCCGGCGCCCTCGACGGCGCCGAGCTCGCCGCCCTCGTGCGGCGCTGGCCGGGGCTGTCGTTCTTCGCCGCGCCGATCATGGTCAAGCGGCTCGCCGCCGACCCCGCCCTCGCGGGCGCCGACCTCTCCGGGCTCAAGACGGTCATCTACGGCGGGGCGCCGATGTACCTCGCCGACCTCGAGGAGGCGCTCGCGACGTTCGGCCCGCGACTCGCCCAGATCTACGGGCAGGGCGAGACGCCCATGACCATCACGGCCCTCTCGCTGGCCGACCACGCCGAGACCGACCACCCGCGCTGGCGCGAGCGGATGCAGGGAGTCGGGTTCCCGCGCACCGACGTCGAGGTCCGCGTCGCCGATGCCGACGACCGACCGCTGCCTCCCGGCGAGGCGGGGGAGGTGCTCGTGCGAGGCCCCGTCGTCATGGCCGGCTACTGGGACCAGGAGGAGGAGTCGGCCGAGACCCTGCGCGGCGGCTGGCTGCACACCGGGGACGTCGGCAGCCTCGACGACGACGGCTACCTGACCCTGCACGACCGGTCCAAGGACCTCATCATCAGCGGCGGGATGAACATCTACCCGCGCGAGGTCGAGGAGGCGCTGATGACCCATCCGGGGGTGCAGGCGGTCGCCGTCGTCGGCCGGCCCGACCCGGAGTGGGGTGAGTCGGTGGTCGCGTTCGTCGTCCTCGGCGGCGACGGATCGGGCCCGTCCGCGGAGGACCTCGACCGCACCTGCCTCGAGCGGATCGCCCGCTTCAAGCGCCCGAAGCAGTACCACCTCGTCGAGGCGCTGCCGACGAACAACTACGGCAAGGTCCTCAAGCGCGAGCTGCGCACGTGGCTCGAGGAGGGGAGGGTCCCCGACCAGCGTTGAGGAAACCATGAGGGCGCGACCCCTTGTCACGCCTCGTCGCCGGGAGGTTCGCTGGGTCCACCGGTCGGCGTGGACCTCGTGGCAGGGGACCTGTGAGCCGGCCGGCCACGACCT
This sequence comes from Phycicoccus sp. HDW14, assembly GCF_011383005.1. Classification (GTDB taxonomy): domain Bacteria; phylum Actinomycetota; class Actinomycetes; order Actinomycetales; family Dermatophilaceae; genus Phycicoccus. The sequence continues at coordinate 361,503 of NZ_CP049935.1, forward strand.
CGTGAGGAGATGTGTGACCGATGAAGCTCGCCCTCTACCTGCCCAACTTCCGCAACCACGTGACGGTCAAGGAGCTGGAGGACCTCACCGACCTGGCCGAGGAGCTCGACTTCGACTCGGTCTGGACCCTCGACCGCGTCATCGTCCCCGAGGCCTCCGACCGCGGTGAGCTCCAGTACCCGTTCGGGATGATGGAGCAGTTCCCGCCCCAGATGCCCGTCGCGTCCAACGGCAAGTGGTTCCAGGGCTGGCCCCTCCTGCCGTGGCTCGCCGCGCGCACCTCGAAGCTGCGCATCGGCATGAGCATCACGGACACGCCGTACCGCTCGCCCGGAGTCTTCGCCGCCGAGTGCGCGACCATCGACCACCTGTCCGGCGGCCGGCTCAACGTCGGCATCGGCGCCGGCTGGATGCCCGAGGAGTTCGACGCCGCGAGCGCCACGCACCTCTTCCCGCGGCGCCACGCCCACGTCCGCGAGACGATCGAGATCTGCCAGGGCATCTGGGCCAACGAGACCTTCGAGTACCACGGGGAGTTCGCCGACTTCGCACCCTCCGGCTTCGGCCACCAGCCGCTGCAGCGCCCCGGCCCGCCGATCTTCTTCAGCGGCCTCAAGGACCCCAAGCGCTCGGCCCGTCGCGTCTCGAAGTACGGCCTCGCCGGGTGGATCGGCATCCAGGACACCCCGCGCGAGCTCGCGGAGTGGCGCGCGGCCATCGCCCAGGAGCTGGAGGCGCTCGGGAAGTCGATCGACGACCTCGAGATGAGCAGCATGATCTGGTTCACGATCACCGACACCGAGACCGACCAGACCGACAACCGCAAGCTGACGAACATCCTCGTCGGCACCGAGCAGCAGATCACCGACCGGCTCAAGGCGTACCAGGAGGCGGGCCTGACCATGCCGCTCCTGTGGCCGCCGTTCGCCGACGTGCCCGTGTCCAAGACCCTCGACGACCTCAAGCGGCTGAAGTACGACATCATGCCCAAGGTCGAGGCCTCCTGAGCGGGCCCCCGGTCGCGCGGGTGGGCGACGCGCTCTCGCTCGCCCACCCGCGCTCACCACCGAACCCCGCTCCGTGGAAGGACCCGCATGAGCACGACCCGACCCACCGGTGACCGCACCTGGCTCGTCGCCGTCGCGGCGACGCTCTGGGGGATCTCCTCCCTGTGGCGGGGGCCGCTCGCGCGCGAGTACCCGTCGCTGGCGATCGTGTTCTGGGAGCACGCGGTGCTCACCCTGCTCACCGCGTGGTGGCTCGTGCCCGCCCTGCGCCGCCTCGCCGGCTCCTCGGCCCGCACCCAGCTGAGCGTGCTCGTCATCGGCGCGGGCTCCTCGGCCCTCGCGACGGTGATGTTCACCGCCGCCTTCCGGCTCGGCGACCCGATCACGCCGCAGGTCCTCCAGAAGCTCCAGCCCCTCATCGCCATCGCCCTGGCCGCCGTGCTCCTCGGGGAGCGGCTGCGGCGCACCTACCTCTGGTTCGCGGCCCCGGCGCTCGTCGGGGCCTGGCTGCTCGCGTTCCCCGACCCGACCTCGGTCGGTGTCTCGAGCGCCCAGGCCGCCCTGCTGGCCCTCGGGTCGGCCGCGCTCTGGGCGGCGGGGACGGTGCTCGGCCGCGCGGCCAGCGCAGAGCTGGGGTTCGCCGACCTCACGTCCCTGCGCTTCGCCCTCGGGCTCGTCACGCTCTCCATCACGGCCATGGTCACCTCGACGCCGCTCGCCGTCGGCAGCGACGCTGCGGTGAACATCCTCCTGCTCGCCCTCTTTCCGGGGCTGCTCGCGCTCGTCCTCTACTACCGGGCGCTCGGGCACACGCCGGCCTCGCGCGCCACCATCGCCGAGCTGGCCTTCCCGGTGTCGGCAGTCGTCGTCGGCATCGTGGCCCTCGGTGCCCGGCCCACGGCCTCGCAGTGGGGCGGGTTCGTGCTCGTCCTCGGCGCCGTGCTCGCCCTCGCCCTGCACGAGCAACGCAGCACCCGGCCGGCCGTCGCCGTCCCCGACGACGCCCGCGAGGCCCTCGGCGGCGAGTCCCGGGCGTCCGTCCGCTGAGCCGTCGCCGCGGCGTGGGTCACACCGTGACCTGGCTCATGCCTCGTGGTGGTGACCCGCTGCTAGCGTCCGACGCGACCGTGCACCCGCCTCGGAAGGCTCGATGATGCGCAGCGCCAAGGACTTCTTCGCCCCCTCGCCGTCGGGGCCCCCGCACCCGTGCGCGAGGTCCCGGCGCGGCCGTCCCGGATGATCCACTTCTTCGACCCGAGCAACCCGAAGATGGCGGCCAAGGTGCCTGACCTGGTCGGCAGCGTCGACGTCCTGCTCGGCAACCTCGAGGACGCCGTCAAGGCCGAGAACAAGGAGGCCGCGCGCCAGGGGCTCGTCGACATCGCGAAGGCCACCGACTTCGGCGAGCACACCCAGCTCTGGACCCGGGTCAACGCCCTCGACAGCCCCTGGGCCCTCGACGACCTGACGACCCTCGTCACCGAGATCGGCGACCGGCTCGACGTCGTCATGGTCCCCAAGGTCCAGGGCCCCGAGGACATCCACTACGCCGACCGCCTGCTCGCCCAGCTCGAGGCGAAGGCCGGTGTGCAGCGCCCGATCCTCGTGCACGCCATCCTCGAGACCGCCCGCGGCATGGCCAACGTCGAGGCCATCGCCGGCGCCAGCCCACGGATGCAGGGCATCAGCCTCGGCCCGGCCGACCTCGCCGCCGACCGCCGGATGAAGACGACCCGCGTCGGGGGCGGCCACCCCGGCTACCTCGTGCGCCAGGACCCGGTCGACGGCGACGTCGAGGGCCAGCGCGCGACCTACCAGCAGGACCTCTGGCACTACACGATCGCCCGGATGGTCGACGCCTGCGCGATGCACGGCGTCTTCCCCTACTACGGGCCGTTCGGCGACATCAAGGACGTCGTCGCGTGCGAGGACCAGTTCCGCAACGCCTTCCTCCTCGGCTGCGTCGGCACCTGGACCCTCCACCCCGTGCAGATCGCCATCGCCAAGAAGGTGTTCAGCCCGTCCGCCGCCGACGTCGCCCACGCCCGGCGCGTCAGGGAGGCGATGGGCGACGGCACCGGCGCCGTGATGCTCGACGGGAAGATGGAGGACGATGCGAGCCTCAAGCAGTGCCTCGTGATCCTCGAGCTGGCGGACCGGTTGTCCGCCAACGACCCCGAGCTCGCCGAGCTCTACGCCCCGAGCGCGGGGGAGGCCGGCGCGTGAGCGAGGACCTGCGCCCGCGGCGCTCCGTGCTCTACATGCCGAGCAGCAACGAGCGGGCGCTCGAGAAGGCGAAGACCCTGCCCGTCGACGGCCTCATCCTCGACCTCGAGGACGCCGTCGCGCCCGATGCCAAGCCGGGTGCCCGCGAGAACGCCTGCGCCGCAGCCGCATCGGGGGAGTACGGCCACCGCGAGCTGACCATCCGGGTCAACGGGCTCGGTACCGAGTGGCACGACGCCGACCTCGAGGCCGCCTGTGCCGCAGGGCCGGACGGCATCGTCGTGCCGAAGGTCGGCTCGGCCGGCGAGGTGCACCGGCTCGTCGACGCGATGGAGCGCCACGGCGCCCCCGACCGCACGCGGCTCTGGGCGATGGTCGAGACGCCCGGCGCCGTGCTCGACGCCCGGGACATCGCGGCCGCGTCCGAGCGCCTCGCCGTCCTCGTCCTCGGCACCAACGACCTCGTCAAGGAGCTGCGCGCCCGCTTCGTCCCCGGTCGTGCCCCGCTGCTCACCTCGCTCGCGCTCGTCGTGCTGGGGGCCCGCGACGCCGGGGTCGCTGTCCTCGACGGCGTGTTCAACGACGTCAAGGACCTCGACGGCTTCGAGGAGGAGTGCCGGCAGGGCCGCGACCTGGGCTTCGACGGCAAGACGCTCATCCACCCCGGTCAGGTCGACCCGTGCAACGCCGTGTTCGCCCCGAGCGAGGCCGAGGTCGAGGACGCCCACGGCCTGCTCGAGGCCTGGGAGGCCGGCGCCGGCAGCGGGGTCGTCACCTACAGGGGACGGATGGTCGAGAACCTGCACGTCGAGGTCGCGCGCGGCGTGCTGGCCACCGACGAGGCGATCCGCGCGCGCTCCTGACGTCCGTCGGCGCGCAGGGACCGCCACCGCCGGTGCACAACGATGCGGTCACGGGGCGGCCGCGTCGGTTGCGCCCGGGTGCGTCGATGCCGTCTCGTGTGACCTGATGAGCACCTCGACCGCCCGCGCCACCGTCCTCACCGCCGTCGCCCTCGCCGCGACGACGGTGCTGTCGGGGTGCGTCGGGGGCGGCGAACCGACGGGCGTGGCCGCGCCGAGCTCGTCGACGAGCGTGCCGGCGCCGTCCTCGGCGGCCGTCACCCCGACCCCCTCGTGGACGCCCACGGCCACGCCGTCGCCCTCCGACACCGCGTCGCCCACCGACACCGCGAGCCCCACCCCGACCGCGTCAGCGCCCGGGACGCCCTCCGCCGGCCCGAGCCCGACGCCCAGCCCGACCCCCACGACGCCGCGCACGACGATGCGCTACGGCGACCGCGGCAAGGACGTGCTGGCCCTGCAGAAGCGCCTGTCCGCCCTCGGCTACTGGCTGGGCGAGCCCGACGGCAGCTTCGGCTCGCTCACCCAGCAGGCCGTGTACGCGCTCCAGAAGGCGGCCGGCACCTCGCGCGACGGCGTCGTCGGGCCGCGGACGAAACGCGCGCTCGAGCAGGGCGTCCGACCGCGGAACCGGCTGTCCGGCAACGGGGTCGAGATCGACCTCGACCGCCAGCTGCTGATGGTCGTGCGCGGTGGTCGCTCCGTGATGGTCCTCAACACCTCGACCGGGAGCGGCGAGGAGTACACCTCCTCGGCCGGCAACCCGGCCATCGCGACGACCCCGCGGGGCTCCTTCGCCGTCCAGCGGCAGGTCGACGGCCAGGACGACAGCAAGCTCGGCGTGCTCTGGCGGCCGAAGTACTTCTACCGGGGCTGGGCGGTGCACGGTTCGCCGAACATCCCGCCCTACCCGGCCTCCCACGGCTGCGCGCGGGTCAGCAACTCCGCGATGAACATGCTGTGGTCCGGCGGCTGGATGCCGATCGGCAGCCGCGTCCTCGTCCGCTGAGTGTCCGGCGTCCCCGGCTCAGGCGCGCGCGGCCTGCGCCGCCTCGTAGGAGCGCTGCGCCTCGCGCCACGGCCCGCGCCGCCCGGCGAGGGTCGGCACGAGGGGGACGAGGTCGGCCGAGAAGGCCACGCTCGCCTCGCGGGGCAGCAGCGACGGCAGGTTGTCGACGGCGATGACGTCGAGCCGGGGGTCCTCGGCCACACGGCGCGCCGGCTCCTCCCACGAGGTGATCGCGGTGTTCACCGGGACGAGGTTGTACTCGGAGGTGACGTCGCACGTCACGTCGGCGACCACCCGCAGCTCGCGCTCGGCCGTGAGGTCGTCCGGGCCGACGAACGGCGGCTGGGCCGTCGTCGAGAGGACGCAGTTGACGAGCAGCTCGTGGTCGAGCAGCGCCTCCCGGTCGAGGACGAGGGTGTCCTCGCGGTCCCAGCCGTCGAGGATCGCCCCGGCCGAGATCAAGGCGTCGAGGGCGCCCCGACCGCTACGGCCCTGCGCACCGACGACCAGCGCGGTCATCCCGTCGGCGCCGGCGGCCCGCACCAGGGCGTCGAGCTCGGCGCGCTCCATCGGGTGCAGCGGGGCGAGGGTGCCGCGGGTCGCCAGCACCCCGAGCGAGGCGCCGACGTAGCCGGCCCAGTAGCCGAAGGCGATGACCCGGCGGCCGTCGACGGTGAGGTACTCGAGGTCGAGCAGCTGCCCGCCGCCGGTGGCGAACCGGGCGAGCAGGGCGTCGGCGCCGTCCTGGCCCTTGTACGCGTGGCCGAAGAAGATGTGGGTGTGCCGCAACGAGTCCGGCTCGTCGGGCAGCTCCTTGATCCCGAGGATATGCGCGTCCTCGGGGGCGTCGACCCACGAGCCGGCCTCGACGACCCGGCAGCCACCGGCCCGGTACGCCTCGATGCCGAAGACCCGCTGGGGGGACTCCTCCACGGTGACCTGCACCCCGTCGGCGACGAGGCGGGCGGCGTCGTGCGGCACGAGCGGCGCGCGGCGTTCGGTGGAGCGGGTCTCGTGGCGCAGCCACAGGTGCACGGGTCGCATGCGGCTCATTCTCCCGGGTAGACCACGCCGACCTGACGGCGGACCTCGTCCATGACGGCCATGACCCGTCGGGTGGCCTCCCACGGCACCGACCGGACCTCTGTGCGCCCCTCGGCGAGCGCCCGGGCGACCTCGGCCACCTCGAACCGGAAGCCGTGTTCGGTCACGTCCGGCTCCCAGGTGTCGAGGAGCGTGCCGTCGGGGGCGACGAGCCGCACGGAGCTCGCGATGTCGAAGAAGAAGCCCGGGTCGGTGAGCTCGAGGCGGGCCGCCGAGCCGACGACGAGGGCGTCGCACGGGGTCGCCGCCGCCATCGTGCTCGTCATCCGGGCCAGGGTGTCCCCGCGCCGGGCGGTGACGCCGACGGTGACGTCGACCCCCTCGGGGCTCAGGGTGCCGCGTGCCGCGACGTCGTCGAGGCCACCGAGCACGTGGTCGGCGAAGGCGATGGGGTAGACGCCGAGGTCGAGCAGCGAGCCGCCGGCGAGGGCCGGGTCCCACAGGCGCTGCGGGCCGTCGGGCCAGAGGCGCTGACCGTGGTCGGCCTGCACGAGGACGAGGTCGCCGAGCGTCCCGGCCTCGACGGTGCGGCGAACGACGTCGTAGTGCGGGGAGTAGCGGCTCCACATCGCCTCGGCGGCGAGCAGCCCACCGGCGCGCGCGGCGTCGAGCACCTCGTCGGTCTCGGCGAGGCTGCGGGCGAACGCCTTCTCGACGAGCACGTGCTTGCCGGCGGCGAGGGCGAGGAGGGCGTGGGCGTGGTGCTCGCTGTGGGGCGAGGCGACGTAGACCGCCTCGACCCCGGGGTCGGCGACGAGCGCCTCGTACGACCCGTGCGCCCGGGCCACGCCGAAGCGACGGGCGAAGTCCTCGGCCCGCGCGGCCGACCGGGAGCCGACGGCCACGACCTCGGACCGGGTGCCCTCCCGGACCGCGTGCGCGAAGGTCTCGGCGATGCCGCCCGGGCCGAGCACCCCCCAGCGCACGGGCGGGGCGTCCATCGGGTCCGGCACCGTGGGGGCGGCGAGGCGGGGTGAGGCGGGCATGACCAGCACCCTAGGCGGTGGCGGCCTCGTCGAGCCGGGCGCGGACCCACTCGAGCTGGGCGCGCCCGTGACCCCGCCAGTACGCGCCGGTGTGCGCGCCGGCGTCGACGGTCAGGGTGGCGCTCGGGAGGGCCCCGCCGAAGGCCCGGTTGGCCGCCACGAAGGGGTCGTCACGTCCGCAGTCGAGCCGGACGGGGACCGTCGCGAGCGTGGCCAGGCGCTCGTCGGCGAAGACGTCGTGGGCGAGGAAGTCGTCGCGGTCGTCGAAGGCGCCGGGGGCCGAGGCGCCGGGGGAGGTCCACAGGGCGGCGCTCGAGGTGGCGACGGCGGCCACCCGCTCGGGCCCGAGGTCGCTGGCGAGCAGCAGTGACCCGTAGCCGCCCATCGACCAGCCGAGGAGCGCGACGCGGTCGGTCGGCGCGTACTCGCGGGCCACGAGGGGGAGGAGGTCCTCGACCACCATCCGGCCGGCGTCGGTGCCGTCGCGGCGCCGGTGCCAGTAGCCGTTGCCGCCGTCGACCGCGGCGACCGCCAGGCCGGTGGCGGCGACGTGGTCGCCGAGGTGGAGGGTCGAGAGGGCCTGCTCGGCGTGCCCGCCCTTGCCGTGCAGCACGACGACCGGTGGCCGGTGCGGGTCGCCGTCGCGCGGGACGGCGATCACCCACGGCAGGTCGCGCCCGGGCAGGTGGCGTGAGCGCAGCGTCCCCCGGTGGACCTCGACGTCCGGGCCGACGTCGGTTCCCGGCAGGTCGCGTGAGCACCCCGCCGCACCGGCCGCGAGCACGCCGAGACCGGCCGCGAGAGCCGTTCGACGGGTGGGACGAGGCACCCCGCCAGCGTAGGTGGCCCGCCCCCACCGGCGCCGGTGGTCAGAAGCGCGTCGTGGCCTCGGCGACGAGGTCGGCGACCAGCTCGCCGGCGTCGACCTCGAGGCCCTTGCGCCGGAACCACGTGACCATCGTCGTGACGTCGCGCTCGAGGAACTCGAACCCCTGCGGGTTGCCGATGACGTCGACGACCTGCGGCCAGTCGATGAGGACGAGCCGCTCCTCGTGGACGAGGACGTTGTAGGGGCTGAGGTCGCCGTGCGTCCAGCCGTGGTGGGCGAGGGTGAGCATGGCGCGGCGCAGCTGGTCGTAGAGGTCGGCCAGCTGCTCGGGGGAGGGGCGCAGCGACACGAGGCGGGGAGCGGCGACCGGGGCGTCGCCGTCGGTCGTGCCGACGAACTCCATGAGCATCTCGGACTCGTCGAGCTGGACGGGGTACGGGACGGGCAGGTCCAGCTCCCAGAGGGCGCCGAGGGCCGCGAACTCGGCGGCGGCCCACTGCCCGGCGATGACCTGCTTGCCGAAGTCGGTGCGGCGGGTCATCGCCCGCATCTCGCGGCTCTTGCGGACCCGGCGGCCCTCGAGGTAGCCGGCGTCGCGGTGGAAGAGGCGGTGCTCGCCGCTGCGGTAGCGCTTGGCGGCCATCGTCACGACCCCGGGCTCGCCGGGGACCCAGCGACGCAGGACGTGGACGTCGGCCTCCTTGCCCGTCTTGAGCACGCCGAGGTCTGCGTCGACGGCGCCGAGCGCGGTGATGACCCAGGGTGGTCGGGGCGTCGGCCCGTGGGTCGAGCCGTCCCAGGAGGACCAGCGCTCGCCCTCGGGCGGGGCGTCAGGGGAGGTGTCGGTGGAGAACGCGGCCTGCTTCTCCGGCAGGTGGAACGGCTTGTGCGACAACGGAGTGCTCCTGTGCGAGGGAGGGGGTGGGGACCGGGGTACGGCCCGCGACGGCGATCGACATCGGGTCCACCTCCACTGCTCAGGGCACGGCCGGGCGCCGTGCGTCGGGTCCAGCGTGCCCGACCCGGTCGCCCGCGCGCCACGCGTTTTCCCGGGACCTGCCGGAACCTTCGCCGACCTGCCGGTCACAACCGGCAGGACGCTGAAGGTTCCGGCATCCGGAGAGAAAGTGCTGCCGGGTGGGGCGGCTCACACGGTGGGGGGACTCACACCCGCACGGCGTTCCGGCGCCCCGGCCGCGCGGGCATACTCGCCACCATGTCGCGCCTCCAGACCACCGACGGCCTCACCGAGGAGCAGCACGAGCTCATCAAGCTCGTCCGTGAGTTCGTCGACGAGCAGATCCTCCCCGTCGCCACCGAGCTCGAGCACAAGGACGAGTACCCGACGGCCATCGTCGAGGGCATGAAGGAGATGGGGATCTTCGGGCTGATGATCCCCGAGGAGTACGGCGGCCTCGGCGAGAGCCTGCTCACCTACGCGCTCGTCGTCGAGGAGATCGCCCGCGGCTGGATGAGCGTCAGCGGCATCATCAACACCCACTTCATCGTCGCCTACCTGGTCCTCCAGCACGGCACCGAGGAGCAGAAGCAGAAGTACCTGCCGCGGATGGCGACCGGCGAGGTCCGGGGCGCGTTCTCGATGAGCGAGCCGGGCCTCGGGTCCGACGTCGCCGCCATCCGCACCAAGGCGGTCAGGGGCGAGGACGGCGGCTGGACCATCGACGGCCAGAAGATGTGGCTGACCAACGGCGGCTCGGCCAACCTCGTCGCGGTGCTCGTGAAGACCGACCTCGGCGAGTCCGACAGCCCGTACAAGAACATGACGACCTTCCTCGTCGAGAAGGAGTCCGGCTTCGGCGAGACCGCCCAGGGCGTCACGGTGCCCGGCAAGATCGAGAAGATGGGCTACAAGGGCGTCGACACGACCGAGCTCGTCTTCCAGGGCCACCGCACGAGCGACAAGCAGATCCTCGGCGGCGTCGCGGGCAAGGGCTTCTACCAGATGATGGACGGCGTCGAGGTGGGCCGCGTCAACGTCGCCGCCCGCGCCTGCGGCCTGTCGCGCCGCGCCTTCGAGCTGGGCATCGCGTACTCGCAGCAGCGGGAGACCTTCGGCAAGAAGATCGCCGAGCACCAGGGCATCCTCTTCCGGCTCGCCGACATGGCCACGAAGGTCGAGGCGAGCCACCAGATGATGGTCAAGGCCGCCCGGCTCAAGGACGCCGGCCAGCGCAACGACCTCGAGGCCGGCATGGCCAAGTACCTCGCCTCGGAGAACTGCGCCGACGTCGTCGAGCAGTCCTTCCGCATCCACGGTGGGTACGGGTACTCCAAGGAGTACGAGATCGAGCGCCTCTACCGCGAGGCGCCGATGCTGCTCATCGGCGAGGGCACGGCCGAGATCCAGAAGATGATCATCGGCCGCCGCCTGCTCGAGGACTACAAGGCCCGCTGAGCCCCGGCCCGGGCGGTTCCGCACAGGGGGCGTCCAGCCCACGTCCAGCGAACGGTGTCACACTGGTGGCATGAGCAGCCAGCCGATGCGCCCGGGCCTGCGCGCCGCCCTGTCGCTGGAGTACCCGATGAGCCTCGGGGTCCACGACTCCTACGAGGAGGCGCAGAAGGCCGTCGACTACCTGTCCGACCACGAGTTCCCGGTGCAGGACGTCCTGATCGTCGGTACCGACCTCAAGCAGCTCGAGCGGGTCACCGGCCGGCTCACCCAGGGCCGGGTCATCGGCGCCGGGGCGCTGTCGGGCATGTGGCTCGGTCTCTTCGTCGGCACGATCCTCGCGCTCTTCGACCCGAGCGGGTTCAACATCGTCTCCATCATCTCCACGGTGATCTTCGGTGCCGTCTTCGGCACGATCTGGGCGTGGTTCGGCTACCGGCTGACCCGCGGGCAACGCGACTTCACCTCGGTGAGCCAGGTCGTGGCCGCCAAGTACGAGGTGCTCTGCGAGCACCGCCACGTCAGCCGGGGCCGCGAGCTGCTCACCCAGATGGACCCGATGAAGGCCGCCCAGGAGCAGGTGCGCCAGGCCCAGGAGGCCGAGCGGGCGCGGATGGCCATCGAGACGCACCCGTCGCAGACCCCGCAGCAAGGGCCTCCGCAGGCCTGAGCCCGGAGCGTATGGTCGCGCCATGGCCGACGACGCCCGCCCTGCCCTGACGCCCCTCGAGGGCCCGTTCACGTCCGTGCTGTGCGTCGTGGCGCACCCGGACGACATCGAGTACGGCACCTCGGCCGCCGTTCACCGCTGGGTCGCCGAGGGCGCGCACGTCGCGTACTTCCTGCTGACCCGCGGCGAGGCGGGCATCGACACGATGGCGCCCGAGGAGGCCGGTCCGGTCCGGGAGGCCGAGGAGCGCGAGAGCGCCCGCCGGGTCGGGGTCGAGACCGTCGAGTTCGGTGGGTTCGCCGACGGGGCCATCGAGTACGGGGTGCCGCTGCGGCGCGAGATCACCGCGGCCATCCGCCGGCACCGGCCCGACCTCGTCGTCGCGCAGAACTGGGCCGAGTTCTTCGGGCCGAACATGCTCAACCAGGCCGACCACCGCGCCGTCGGCCTGGCCACCGTCGACGCGGTCGCCGACGCCGGCAACCGGTGGCTGCACCGCGACCTGCTCGAGGAGGGCCTCGAGCCCTGGGGTGGCGTGAGGGTCGTCGCCGTCGCGGGGTCGTCCGAGCCCACCCACTCCGTCGAGGTCACCGAGGAGCAGTTCGAGGCCTCGGTGCACTCCCTCGAGGCCCACGACGCCTACAACTCGGCGCTGCCGTCGGACTTCCCGGCGCCGCGGGAGCTGATCTCGATGATCCTCGGCTCGGGCGGCGAGGCGGCCGGTGTCGAGCGGGCGTGGACCGCCCGGGTGGTCATCGACCGCCGCTGAGCCCCGTGGCCGACCTCCGCCGGCTGGCCGACGTCTCGGTCGGCGAGTGGCTCGTGCAGCGGCTCGACCGTCGACCCGACGCGTGGGGGACGGCAGGGTCGGTCGTGCCCACGGGCTTCGCCCGGGTGGTGCGCGTGCTGCACCCCGTCGGGGAGGGCGGAGCCACGTGGGCGTCCGTCGCGGCTCGCACCGGTCGCACGATGCACCCGCTCGTCCAGTGGCGGTCCATCGCCGACCACGCGGTCGACGGCCGGTCGAGCGACATCGACCCCGAGGAGGGGAGCATCCCGGCGGAGACGCTCGAGGCGGTGCTGCGGCACTGCCCGGCCGACGGGGAGGTCGTGCACGCGGTGTGGGACGGCTTCGGCGGCGTCGACCCGGCGACGCCGCTGCTGCCCGGTCACGGACGCTGCTACGCGCTCTTCGCCGGCCCCCGCGCCGCAGTCACCGACTGGCCCGGCCTCGACACCCCGTGGCACCAGAGCGCGAACCTCGTCTGGCCGGCCGATCGCTCGTGGTGCGTGGCGACCGAGATCGACTGGGACTTCACCCTGGTGGCGTGCGCCGACGGGGTCGCCGACGCCCTGCGCGCCGAACCGGACCTCGAGACCTACGACGTCGCGGTGACCGACGACCTGACCTGGGCCGGCGACCGCCTCAACGGCCCTGCACGCGCCTGACCCACGCCTCGACGTCGTCGGCGCTGCGGGGCATCGCGGCCGAGAGGTTCTCGCAGCCGTCCTCGGTGACCAGCACGTCGTCCTCGATGCGGACCCCGGTGCCGCGGAAGCGTTCCGGGGCCTTGAGGTCGTCGGCCTTGAAGTACAGGCCCGGCTCGACGGTGAGCACCATCCCCGGCTTGAGCTCGGCGTCCATGTACTCCTCGCGGGTCGCGAGGGCGCAGTCGTGGACGTCGAGGCCGAGGTGGTGCGACGTGCCGTGCACCATCCACCGGCGGTGGTACTGCCCGTGCTCCTTGTCGAGGGTGTCCTCGACCGAGACCCCCTCGGGGAGGAGCCCCCACGCGTGCAGGTGCTCGGCGATGACCCGGATGGCCGCCGCGTGCACGTCGGAGAACCTGGCCCCCGGGCGCACCGCCGCGATGCCCGCCTCCTGCGCCGCGTACACGGCGTCGTAGATCTCGCGCTGGGCGTCGGTGAAGGTGCCGTCGACGGGGAGGGTGCGGGTGATGTCGGCGGTGTAGAGGCTGTCGACCTCGACCCCGGCGTCGATGAGGACCAGCTCGCCCTCACGGACCTCGCCGGTGTTCTTGATCCAGTGCAGCGTGTTCGCGTGGTCGCCCGCGGCGCAGATGGAGTCGTAGCCGACGCCGTTGCCCCGGTGCCGCGCGGTGAGCCCGAAGGTCCCCTCGAGCCAGCGCTCGCCCCGACCGTTCCCGACCGCGTCGGGAAGCGCGGCGATCATCGCCTCGAAGCCCTCGGCCGTCGCCGCGACCGCCTGGCGCATCTGCTCGACCTCGTGCTCGTCCTTGCACAGGCGCAGCAGCGAGATCTCGTGGGCCAGGGCGTCGTCGGACTCCTGGAGACCCTCCTCGGCGGCGCCGTTGGCCACGCGGGCCGCGTCGAGGCGGGCAGTGAGCTCGGTGTCGGCGTCGCGGACCACCCGGACCGTGACCTCGCCGGCGTCCTTGGCGACGGCGTCGACGAGGCCGTCGACGTGGCGGGCGGTGAGGCCGAGCTCGAGCTCGACGTCCTCGATGCTCGGGCGGGCCCCGACCCAGAACTCGCCGTACCGGGCGTCGGCGAAGAACTCGTCGCTGTCGCGCTCGGCGAGCGGCCGGAAGTAGAGGACGGCCTCGTGGCCGCCCTCGTCGAGCGGCTCGAGGACGAGCACGGCGTCCGGCTCGCGGTCGGCCCCGAGGCCGGTGAGGTAGGCGAACGCGGTGTGCGGGCGGAAGACGTAGTCGGTGTCGTTGCTGCGGACCTTCAGGCCGCCGGCGGGGACGACGACCCGCTGCTTCGGGTAGGCGGCGCTGAGCACGGCCCGCCGGGCGGCGGCGTAGGCGGCCGCGGGAGCCTCGGCCTCGGCCGTGGGGCGGCGCGGCGCCCAGTCCTCGCGGATGAACGCCCGCAGCTCGTCGGTGGTCGCCCGGGCGCGGTTGTCGGCCTGCTTCTGCTCCTCGCTCATCCGGCCCATGCTGCCACGGCCGGGGGTGGGGTCGGCCACGTCCCTGTCCTGCGGGTTTGCGGGCGGCAGGCGGCCGTTGCGACACTGGCCGGATGGGCAGGCACAGCGCGCGACGCCGGCGGGCGCCCCTCGGGGCCGTCGCGGGAGTCGCGGCGGTCCTCGCCGCGGGAGGTTTCGCGACCACCCTCGTCGACGGGAGCCAGGTGGTGCCGCGGGCCTCGACGGCCCCCGACGACTCGTCGACGCCGACCACGACCGACGCGGTGCCGACGGCCACGTCCACGCGCGGTGACGGCCTGAACAAGGCCTCCCGCTCCTTCACCCGCACCGCGCCGCCCAGCCCGACCAGGGCCCCGGCAGGCGGTGCCGGCCGGCCGTCGTCCACCCCGAGCCCGTCGGTCTCGCCCTCCGCGTCGCCGAGCGCCGCCCGCTCGGCCTCGCCCACCCCGAGCGCCACGCCGTCGGCCACCCCCAGGGCCTCGCCGAGCCCCACGGCGACGCCGCCCACGACGGCGCCCACCACCCCGACCCCGACCCCGACGCGGAGCCTCCTCGACCTCCTCCCGGGTGTCGTCGGCGGCCACCTCCGGTGACGCCCGACGCGGGGCCGACGCTCGCCGACCGGCTCCGCGAGCACTTCGCGCACCGCGGCCACCTCTACGGCGTGCTGCTCGCCGAGATGGCCGACGACTGGGACGCGGGCGGGGTCACCCGCGAGCTGTTCGCCGGGTGGGAGGACGCCGAAGCGCGGCAGTTCCCGCAGCTGCGGCTGCTCGCCGGCCTGTTCCGGGTCGTCCTGCGCGGCGAGGCGCCGCAGCTCGTCCCGTACTACCCGTGCCTCGGCGGCGACGAGGACCCGGCCGATGCCTGGGCCGCCGTCCGGCCCGTGCTCGCCGCCCACGTCGAGGAGCTGCGCGCCTCGCTCGACGAGGCCCCCCAGACCAACGAGCCGGCCCGCACCCTCGCGCTCCTCGCCGGGGTGTCCGAGGCCGTGCGCCGCAGCGGGCTGCGGCGGGTCCGGCTGCTCGAGCCCGGGGCGTCCGCCGGGCTCGGCCTCCTCGTCGACCGGTACCGCTTCGTCGGCGACGGCTGGGCGCACGGACCCGCGGACGCGTCACTCGTCGTGTCGGGTTGCGGTGCAACGGGTTTGGAGCCCGAGGAGTTCACCGTCGTCGAGCGTCGGGGGTGCGACGTCGCTCCGGTCGACGCCTCCACCGAGGAGGGGGCCCTGTACCTGCGCTCCTTCGTCTGGCCGTGGATGACCGAGCGGCACGCCCGCCTCGACGGCGCCCTCGCGACCCTGGCCGGCACCCCCGTGCGGCTGGACCGGGCGCGTGTCGCGGAGTGGGTCG
Source organism: Phycicoccus sp. HDW14 (assembly GCF_011383005.1). Taxonomy (GTDB): domain Bacteria; phylum Actinomycetota; class Actinomycetes; order Actinomycetales; family Dermatophilaceae; genus Phycicoccus. Next base: position 376,879 of record NZ_CP049935.1, read on the forward strand.
CCGACCAGCTGACGGAGCCGGTCGACGAGGGTGTGCTCACCGTCGTGTGGCACTCCGTCACCCGGCTCTACTGGCCGCTCGAGGAGTCGCGGGCCCTCGAGGCGGCGGTCGAGCGCGCGCGCCCGCGCATCCCGGTGGCCCACGTGGCCCTGGAGAACCCGTGGACGCCCGACGGCCTGCGGCCGGACACCTCACCGGGGCGCCTGCCCGTCGTCGAGCTCGACGGCGAGGTCATCGGCGGCTGCGGGCACCACGGCCCGCCGCTCGAGCTCCGGAGCGCCTGACGGGTGGTGCCGGACGGCCGGTCGTGGGACGATCGCGCACCACGGCGGGAGGAGCGGGCATGGGGTCGGTGGCAGGACGGCGCGAGGTCGTCGTGGGGACGCTCGGGACGGCGCTGGGCCTCGGGCTCGCGGCCGGACCGGTGCAGGCGGCGGGTGTGGACACGAGGGCGCAGCTGACCCGGGCCCTCGACGCGTACATGGCCACGCGGGCCGGCAACGCGGGACTCATGGTGCGCGACAACCGTACCGGTGGCTACTTCGCCTGGCGCCCACCGTCGGACCGGCACACGCACAGCGCGATCAAGGTCCTCGTGCTCGTCACGACGCTCAAGATCATGCAGGACCGGGGCCAGGACCTCACGAGCACGCAGAAGTCGCTGGCCTCCCGGATGATCCGCAGCTCGGACAACGACGCGACGGACGCCCTCGTCACCCAGGCCACCCTGCGCCGGCTGCGCATCGTCGCCGACCAGCTCGGCATGCGCGACACGACCGTCCACGGCAGCACCGTGTTCCGGGCGCCGACGTGGTGGGGCCATTCGACGTCCTCGCCACGCGACCTCGTGCAGCTGATGAACCACCTCGTCCTCGGCACGTACCTGTCCTCGGGCCGGCGGGCCTACGCGCGCGGCCTCATGGCCTCGGTGACCCCGAGCCAGACGTGGGGCTGGGCGACGGGTTGCCGTCGTCGGTGCGGGTCGAGCTGAAGAACGGCTGGGGGCCGCGATCGGACGGCTACCGGCTCAACGGCGTCGGGTACGTGTCCGGCGCCGGGCGCAGCTACCAGACGGCCTTCATGTCGCGTTCGCACGACGGGTACGCGTACGGGCAGACGACGGTGAACCGGTTGTGCCGCATCGTGTTCGACGCCCTCGACCAGCCGCTGCGCTGACGGCGCCTCAGTCGTCCTCGGCCCAGTCGAGGGTCCGCTCGACGGCCTTCTTCCAGCCGGCGTACCCGTCGCGGCGCTGGTCCTCGGACCACGTCGGCTCCCACCGCTCGTCCTCGGCCCAGTTGGCCCGCAGCTCGTCGGTGTCGGCCCAGAAGCCGACGGCCAGGCCGGCCGCGTACGCCGCGCCGAGGGCGGTGGTCTCGGCGACGACGGGACGGGAGACCGGGACGCCCAGGATGTCGGCCTGCAGCTGCATGCAGAGGCGGTTCGCGGTGACCCCACCGTCGACCTTGAGGCAGGTCAGCTCGACGCCGGAGTCGGCCTCCATCGCCTCGGCGACGTCGCGCGACTGGTAGCAGATGGCCTCGAGCGTGGCCCGGGCCAGGTGGGCATTGGTGTTGAAGCGCGAGAGGCCGACGATGGCGCCACGGGCGTCGCTGCGCCAGTACGGGGCGAAGAGGCCGCTGAACGCGGGGACGAAGTAGACCCCGCCGGTGTCCTCGACCTGGGCGGCGAGCCGCTCGACCTCGCTCGCGCCGCTGATGATGCCCAGCTGGTCGCGCAGCCACTGCACGGCGCTGCCGGTGACGGCGATCGAGCCCTCGAGCGCGTACACGGGCTTGGCGTCGCCGAGCTGGTAGGCGACCGTGGTCAGCAGCCCGTTCTTGCTGCGCACGAGCTCCTCGCCGGTGTTGAGGAGGAGGAAGTTGCCTGTGCCGTAGGTGTTCTTGGCCTCGCCGGGCTCGAAGCAGACCTGCCCCACCGTGGCTGCCTGCTGGTCGCCGAGCACGCCGGTGATCGGCACCCGCGCGGTGCCGCGGTCGCCGGCGGTGCTGCCGTAGGCCTCGGCATGGCTGCTCGGGGAGATGGTCGGCAGCATGGCGCGGGGGATCCCGAAGAAGCCGAGCAGCTCGTCGTCCCAGTCGAGCGTCGTGAGGTCCATGAGCATCGTCCGGCTGGCGTTCGTCACGTCGGTGACGTGCAGCCCGCCGTCCGGGCCGCCCGTGAGGTTCCAGACCACCCAGGTGTCGGGGGTGCCGAAGAGGGCGTCCCCGCGCTCTGCGGCGTCGCGCAGGCCGTCGACGTTCTCGAGCATCCACTGGACCTTGCCGGCGCTGAAGTACGTGGCCGGGGGCAGGCCGGCCTTCCGCCGGATGACGTCGCCCCGGCCGTCGGCGTCGAGCGCCCGGGCGATGGCGGCGGTGCGGGTGTCCTGCCAGACGATGGCGTTGTGCAGCGGGCGGCCGGTGCGCCGGTCCCAGACGATCGCCGTCTCGCGCTGGTTGGTGATGCCGATGGCGGCGAGGTCGGAGGAGGCGAGGCCGGCGCCGGTGAGGGCCGAGCCGATGACGGTCTTGGTGCGGTCCCAGATCTCGAGCGGGTTGTGCTCGACCCAGCCGGCGCGGGGGAGCAGCTGCTCGTGCTCGAGCTGGTGGCGGGCCACCTCCCGCCCGTCGTGGTCGAACACCATGAACCGGGTGCTCGTCGTGCCCTGGTCGACCGCGCCGATGAAGTCCGCCATGCCCCGAGCCTAGGGCCGCTCTCTGGCCGCCGGGGTTGTTGCCGGATGGCCGGGCAGCTGCTGCGCCATCCAGCAGGAACCCCGGCGGCAGGCGCAGGACCTGTGGAGAACCCGGACGGCTCCCGCGCGGCTCCGGGCACGCTGGCCCGATGCAGCGACTGCTCACCGTGGGCCGGGCCCGACGTGGTGTGGTGACCGCTGCCCTCGCGGCGTCGGTGGGAGTCGACGAGCACGGGCTCGTCGCCGCTCGACGCACCGGCACCCTCGTCCGGCTGCGGCGCGACACCTACGTCCTGGGTGAGGTGTGGCGGATAGCCGGCCCCGAGGAGCGGCTCGCCCTGCGGGCCCGCGCGGTCCTCGCCAGTCGCGACGACGAAGCGGTGGTCGGGCACGAGGCCGCTGTGGCGCTGCACGGCCTGCCTCTCCTGACGCCGGTGCCGTCCGTCGTCGACCTCGAGTCGGCCGTGACGCGCACCCGCCTGCACGGCACGGTTCGCGTCTCGCCTCGCGGCCCGGAGCCCTGTGTCGTCGCCGATGGCTACCGGGTCGTTCCCGCAGCCGTCGCGATCGCCCAGGTCACGCTGCGGGCCGGGCTCCGTTCCGGACTCGTGGCGCTCGATGCTGCGCTGGCGCGGAGGGCGCTCGGACTCGAGGAGGTCGCGGCCGCCCTCGACCTGCGGGTGACCGGCCCGGGCTCCCGGCGACGAGCCGAGACCCTGCTGAGGGTGGCCGACGGGGCGTCGGAGTCTCCGGGAGAGACGCTGACCCGACTCGTGCTCCACGACCTGGGCCTCACGCCGGAGAGCCAGGTGACGATCCGTGACGAGGCCGGTCGTTTCGTGGCCCGGGTCGACCTGCTCGTCGGCGGCCGGGTCGTGGTCGAGTTCGACGGGGCGCTCAAGTACGGCGGGGCCGACGGCCGCGCTGCCCTCGTCGCCGAGAAGCGTCGCGAGGACGAGCTGAGGTCGCTCGGCTACGTCGTCGTCCGGGTCACCTGGGCCGACCTCGACGACCCGGTCCGCCTCTGCCGGTTGCTCCGGCGGGCGCTCGCCGCCGCGTGACGCCGGGGATCCTGCCGCATGACCACGGAGTTTCCGCGACATCCCGCAGGAACCCTGGTGTGGATCTCCTCAGGGGGTGTGGGGAAGGGCACGCCCGCCCGGCGTTCTCCTCCGCGGGTCGGCACGGGAGGATGGCCGGACCCCACGAGCGAAGGAGACGTGACGTGCAGTTCGGGCGCAGCTACGAGGAGTTCGAGGTCGGCGCGACGTACAAGCACTGGCCGGGCAAGACGGTCACCGAGTACGACGACCACCTGTTCTGCCTGCTGACGATGAACCACCACCCGCTCCACCTCGACAGCCACTACGCCGCGGAGACGACGCAGTTCGGGAAGAACGTCGTCGTCGGCAACTACGTCTACTCGATCCTCCTCGGGATGTCCGTACCCGACGTCAGCGGCAAGGCCATCGCCAACCTCGAGATCGAGAGCCTGCGCCACGTCGCCCCGACCTTCCACGGCGACACCCTCTACGGCGAGACCACGGTGCTCGACAAGTGGGGGAGCACGAGCAAGGACGACCGCGGGGTCGTGTACGTCGAGACGATCGGCTACAACCAGGACGGCACGGTCGTCTGCATCTTCCGTCGCAAGGTCATGGTGCCCAGGGAGAGCTATCTCGAGGCGCGTGGCGGCGAGCAGCCCGGCCGCCCCGTGCCGCAGCCGGACCGGAACTGGCCGGGACCGGCGTCGAGCGAGGGCTGACTCCCGTCAAGGCGTCTGCGTCACCGTGCGGCCGTCCTCGGTCCAGGTGACCGAGGCGTAGCCCGAGCCCTTCGCGTCCTTCGGCGAGGACTGCCGCGACCACAGGACCGCGAGGTCGGTGCCGGGCACCGGCACCTTGGTCAGCGGCGTCGTCACCGTCGCACCCTGCCCGGGGGTGAGCGTGCCGGGCTCGGCGTCGGCGGGCACGACTGCTGCGAAGAGCCACGAGACGGTGTCGCCGTCACCGCGACCGGTGGACAGGACCGGACGCCCGCTGCTGTTCCTCGAGCCGTCGATCTCCATCATCGTCGTGCCGTCGCTGTCGGAGAAGGTCCCCATCCGGTCAAGCTCCTCGGACACGTAGACGACGGTCCCGTCCGGGTCGCCAAGCGCGACCGACGGCACGGTGGACCCGTCCTCGTCTTGGACGGAGAGGCCCCCGTCCCACCACAGGACGTGGCTGACCGCCTCGGCGTCGCCGACCTCGGCGAAGCTCACCGCGATCGCCTTGAGGCCCGTCCCTGGCAGCGCCTCCGTCGCGGTGGTCGACGCGTGCCCGCCCTCGTCGTACGTCGGCGTCACGAGCTGGAACTGTTCGGCGTCCCCGGGCACGACGCCGAGCAGGAGCTTCATGGAAGACAGGCTCCTCCAGACGACGCCGCGCTGGACGGATGGCACCCGCCCCTCCTCGATCAGCCGCGGCGTGCCGTCGCGCAGCGTCGACCACTTGAGGACCCCGGTGGCCCGGTCGATCGTGACCCGGATCCTCTCGCCGGGGAGCGTACTGGTGCCGTTGCCGTCGGCCTCGAGCGTGCTGGTCTCGAGGTCGGCCGTGGCCGTGCCGGTCGTCATCGTCGCCGACGGCCCTGCCGGGACCTCCTGGAGCGCACGGTCCGACGACCCGTCGAGCACGGCCCACGACCCCACGCCGAGGACGGTCACGGCGGCCAGGGTCCCGCCGACAGCCGCCATCCGGCGACGGCGCACGATGCGTCGGCCGGTGCCGAGCACGGCGGCGGGGTCGATGTCGAGGAAGGCGGGGGCCTCGGCCTCGGTGGCGCCGCGCAGCTCGGTGCGCAGCCGGTCCTCGAACAGGTCGTGGCTCATCGGAGGCCTCCGTCGGTGGTGGCGAGCTGGGTGCGCAGGGCGGCGAGGCCGCGCGAGGCGGCGGACTTCACGGACCCGAGCGAGATGTCGAGCAGGTCGGCGACGGCCTGCTCGGGAGGTCGGTGTAGTAGCGCAGGACGACGACGCGCCGCTGCTGGTCGGGCAGGCCGGCGAGGAGCCGCACGACGAGGTCGCGGTCCTCGCTGGTCGACGGCTCGGGAGCGGCCCGCTCGGGCACCGCCTCGACGACCACCTCCCCGCGCCGTCGCCGCCAGGTGTCGGTGCGCTCGTTGACGAGCACCTTGCGGGCGTACGCGAGCGCCCCCTCCGGACGCACCCGCGGCCAGGCCACGTAGGTCTTGACGAGCGCGGCCTGGACCAGCTCGTGCGCGGCGTGGTGGTTCCCGGTGAGCAGCCAGGCCGTGCGCAACAGCGACGGCGACGCCTGCTCGACGAAGGCCGTGAACGCGGCGTCGCGCTCGGCCCCGAACCGTGTGGTCATCGCCCCTCCTCGTGGTGTCTCACACCCTCTCCTACGGTGGTCCGCGGCGAAAGGTTGCCTCGGCGGAACGGCCGGTCCGCGCGCCGATAGCATCACCCGGGTGATCGACCTGCACACCCACTCGAACGCCAGCGACGGCACGGAGGCGCCGGCGGCGCTCGTGGCCTCGGCGGTCGCGGCGGGCCTGCGGGTCGTGGCGCTCACCGACCACGACACGACGCTCGGCTGGGCCGAGGCCTCGGAGGCCGCGCGCCACACCGACCTCGCGCTCGTCCCCGGCATCGAGGTCTCCTGCGGGAGGGGCCGCGGGTCGCTCCACCTGCTGGCCTACCTGCCCGACCCGACCCACCCCGAGCTCGTCGCCGAGCTCGAGCGGGCCCGGGAGAGCCGCGACTCGCGCCTCGACCGGATGGTGGGGAAGATGGCCGCTGCCGGCGTGCCCGTCAGCATCGAGGCGGTGCGCGCCGAGGTCGAGCCGGGGGCCACGCCCGGCCGGCCGCACATCGCCGACGCGCTCGTGCGGGCCGGAGTCGTCGACCACCGCGACGAGGCCTTCACCCGGTGGCTCTCCGACGACAGCCCCTACTACGTGTCGCACTACGCGCCGGACCCCGTCCGGGCCGTCCGGGTGGTGCGGGCCGCCGGGGGAGTGCCCGTCGTCGCGCACCCGTCCTCGCGCACGCGCACCGGCACGGTCGGCGACGTGCTCATCGAGGAGCTCGCGGCCGCCGGGCTCGGTGGCCTCGAGGTGCGCCACCGCGACCACGAGGAGGCCGACGTCCGCCACCTCACCGACCTCGCCGCACAGCTCGGGCTGTTCGTCACGGGCTCGAGCGACTACCACGGCACGGGGAAGCGGAACCGGCTCGGCGAGAACACGACCGACCCCGAGGTGCTCGAGCGCATCGAGGCCGAGGGCACCGGCACGGACGTGGTGCGGTCGTGAGCGTGTTCGACCTCTCGGTCTTCACGACGACGTTCGTCACCCTCGTCGTCATCCTCGACCCACCCGGCGCCATCCCGATCTTCCTCGCGCTCACCGGCCCGCTGACCCAGAAGCAGAAGGTGGCCGCGGCCCGGCGGGCCAGCCTCGTCGCCCTCGGGGTCATCGCCTCGTTCGCCGTCTTCGGCCAGCGCATCCTCGACTACCTGCACATCTCGTTGCCGGCGCTCCAGGCCTCCGGAGGGCTGCTGCTGCTCATCGTCGCGCTCCAGCTGCTCACCGGGGCCGAGTCCGAGCAGCACGCCGACGCCGGGGTCAACGTGGCCCTCGTCCCGCTCGGCACCCCGCTGCTCGCCGGCCCGGGCGCCATCGTCGCGACGATGCTCGCCGTCCAGGACGCCGACGGCACGGGCGGGGTGGTCGCCGTCGCTGCGGCCCTCGTCGCCGCGCTGTTCCTCGTCTTCCTCGTCTTCCGGTTCGCGCTCCCGCTCGCCCGCGTGCTCAAGGACAGCGGCATCGTGCTGCTCACGCGCATCGCCGGGCTGCTGCTCTCGGCCATCGCCGTGCAGATGGTCGCCGACGCCGTGACCGCCTTCGTGCGCGGCGCCGGCGCCACGGGCTGACGCGGGCGCTCGCGGACTGACGCGGCGGTCGCGCGGGCGCCGAGGCTCAGGGCAGGGTCAGCTCGAACGCCGCGCCCGGGTGGTCGTCGAGCAGCCGCAGCTCGCCGCCGTGCGCGCGGGCCAGGCCCCGGGCGATCGGCAGCCCGAGCCCCGACCCGCCGAGGTCGCGGGAGCGGGCGTCGTCGAGGCGCACCATCCGCTCGAAGATTCGCTCGCGGTCCTCGGGCGGGATGCCCGGGCCGTCGTCGCGGACCACGACCCGCGCGCCGGGGCCGACCTCGACGCGCACGACCCCCTCCGGACCCGCGGCCCGGCGCGCGTTGTCGACGAGGTTGCGCAGGACCTGGGTCACCCGGTCGGGGTCGGCGTCCAGCGGGGCGCTCGCCCCCACCGGTCGCACCTCCATTCGGGCCCCGGGGAGGCGGGCGGCGTCCTCGGCGACGGTCGCGGCGAGGCGGCCGAGGTCGGTCGGGCAGGTCCGCAGCTCGAGCCCGCGGTCGATGCCGGCCATGAGGAGGAGGTCCTCGGCGAGGCGCGAGGCACGCCGGGCCTCTCGCACCACCCCGACCGTGAGGCGCTCGCGCTGGGCCCGGTCGTGCTCGCCGACGAGCAGGGCCTCGGCCGCGGCCTGTACCCCGGTCAGCGGGGTGCGCAGCTCGTGGGCGGCCTCCAGCACGAAGTCGCGCACCCGGACCTCGGCCGCCTGCGCCCGGGACTCGGCGCCCTCGACGGCGTCGAGCATCTCGTCGAAGGCGGTGGCGGTGCGCCCCAGCTCGCTGTCCGGGCGGTCGGGCCGGAGTCGGCGGCCCCGGTCGCCGGCCGTGATGTCGCGGGCGGTCGCCGTCATCGTGTCGAGGGCCGCAGCAGTCGCCGGGTCACGGCGCCGACGAGGAACGCGGCGACGGCGAGCACCCCGAGGCTGCTCACGGCGAGGACGACGCGCACCTGCGCGAGGGTCTGGCGCAGGCCGCCGGCGTCGGTGGCCAGCACGAGCCGGGAGGACCCGAGCTGCCGGTCGATGGAGAAGACGTCGCCCTGCTGGATCACGGTGTCGCGGGCGGCTGGTGGTGCCGGCTTCCCGGGGCCGCCGGGCGCGGGCGACGGGTCGCTCGTGGGCTGAGCGTCGGGGGCGCCCTCGACACCCGGACCGGCGGTGAGCCGCGTCCCGTCCGAGGTGACGAGCACGACCGAGACGCCCTCGCCACCGAGTCGCTCGACGAGGTCCCTGGCCGGCACCTGGTCCTCGAGGGCGCGGGCCACGGCGAGCCGGTCGAGCAGGCGCTGCTCGAGCTGGCCCTCGGTGCGCGAGCGCAGGACCGCGTCCACCGTCACCGAGAGCACCGCGAGGAGGACGACGAGCAGCGCCATGACCGAGACGACGAGGCGGCGGCGCAGCGAGCCGGTGCGCAGGCGGACGTCGGGGGAGGCGCTCACGCGCGGACCACGTAGCCGATGCCGCGCACGGTGTGCAGCAGGCGGTCACCGTGGGCCTCGAGCTTGCGGCGCAGGGCGCTGACGTGGACCTGGACGAGGTTCTCGGCGACGTCCTCGTACCCCCACACCTGCGTGAGGATCTGCGTCGTCGACATCGTCCGGCCGCGGTTCTCGACGAGGAACCCGAGCAGCCGCAGCTCGGTGGCCGTGAGATCGACGCGCTGCCCGGCCCGGGTCACCACGCCGGCGCCCGCGTCGACGACGAGGTCGGCGACCTGGATGGTGGTCGACACCCGGCCGAGCCGCCGCAGCAGCGCCCGCAGCCGGGCCAGCAGCTCGGCCATGTCGAACGGCTTGGTGACGTAGTCGTCGACCCCGGCCTCGAAGCCACGCAGCCGGGCGCCGACCTCCCCGCGCGCCGTGAGGAGGACGACGCCGACGTCGCCGAAGCCCTGGACGACCCGGGCCAGGGCCGGTCCGTCGCGGCCGGGGAGCATCCAGTCGAGGACGACGAGGTCGGGCCGGAAGGCCTCGAGCGCGTCCTCGAGCCCGGTGCCGTCGGGGTGCGCCGAGACGGCGGAGCCCTCGGCGCGCAGGCGCGCCCACCGCCTCGCGGATGGACTCGTCGTCCTCGACGAGGAGGATCCGGGGCGCGCTCACCCGGCCAGTCTGGGGCCCTGACCTCAACGTTTCCTCAAGATGCGCGGGGCGGTCGCCGGATTGAGGTCCGCTTGAGGATGCCTCCGCAGGCTCGATGTCGACAGCCCGCCACCGGGTGGGCCCGAGCCCGAGGAGTCCCCGTGGACGACGACCAGTACCGCAACCAGCCCGACCGCGACCCGCGGTGGGACACCCACGAGCTGGCCGGCCTGCCCGCGGCCCCGACGGTTCCGGCGGCCTCGGCGGCCGAGGCGCCCCCGCGCCGCACTCGCTCCCGCCTCACCGTCGCCGCCGGGGTGGCCGCCCTCGCCCTCCTCGGCGGGGGGATGTGGATGGGCGCCGCCTACGCCGACGGCCCGTCCACCCCGCAGCCCACCGCGTCGGTGTCGGCGCCGACGGACGGGTCCACGTCGGGTTCGACGCCGAGTGCGGCGCCCTCGGGTGGGTCGCAGGACGGCGCCACGACGCCCGACTGCGGGTGCGCGCAGCCCGCGCCGCCGGCGCCGCCCGCGCCGCCGGCCGGTGCACAGAAGGCCACCCCGCCGGCGCCGACCGAGGGCGGTGCGCCGGCCGCGCCACCGGCCCCGACCGGGGGTGACACCGCGGGGGCCCAGCCGTGCGCCCCGTCCGGTGGACCCGGCAGTGGACGCGCCGGTGGCCCGGCCGGTGGCCCGGCGGGTGGTGGCACGGGGCAGGCCCCGGCCGCCCCGGCGCCGGTCCCCTCGGGCGCGCCGAGCGGAGGCCCGTCGGGCGCCCCGTCGGCCACGCCCTCGGGCAGCTGAGCGGACCCGGCCCGGCGGACGCGCGAGCGACGCCGGGCCGGCCCTCCGTAGCGTGGTGCCGTGACCGAGTACGTGCTCCTCCTGTCCTGCCCCGACCGCCCGGGCATCGTCGCCACGGTGACCGCGCTGCTCTACGAGCACGGCGCGAACATCGAGGAGAGCCAGCAGTTCGACGACGTCGGCACCGACCAGTTCTTCATGCGGATCCGGTTCTCCGCGGGCCCCTCCGACCCCGGCGCCGACGGCTGGTCCGACCTCGTCGCACCGGTCGCCGACCGGTACGCGATGGAGTGGTCCCTGCGCGACTCGTCCGTGCCGCACCGGGCCGTCCTGATGGTCAGCCGCTTCGGGCACTGCCTCAACGACCTGCTGTTCCGGTGGCGCAGTGGGCGGCTCAACCTCGAGGTCCCCGCCGTCGTGTCGAACCACCGCGACCTCGAGCCCCTCGTCGCGTCGTACGGCATCCCGTTCGTCCACCTCCCCGTGAGCGCCGACACCAAGGACGTGGCCGAGGCCCGGCTGCGTGAGGTGGTGGCCGAGCACGACGTCGACCTCGTCGTCCTGGCGCGCTACATGCAGGTGCTCTCCGACACCCTGGCCCGAGACCTGTCCGGACGGGTCATCAACATCCACCACTCGTTCCTGCCGTCGTTCAAGGGCGCCAAGCCCTACCACCAGGCGCACGAGCGGGGGGTCAAGCTCGTCGGGGCCACGGCGCACTACGTCACGCCCGACCTCGACGAGGGTCCGATCATCGAGCAGGACGTCGTGCGCGCCGACCACCGGATGACCCCCGAGGACCTCGTGCGGGCCGGTGAGGAGGTCGAGTCGCGCGTGCTGGCGCGGGCCGTCCGCTGGCACTGCGACTCGCGCATCCTCCTCAACGGCACCCGCACCGTCGTCTTCGACTGACGCTCACCCGTCCTCGGGGGACTCGCGGGTGTGGTCGGCCAGGTACGCGGCAGCCCCGGGGTGACCCAGGTGCTCGGCCCACGCCTGGGGCGTGGCCCCGAACCGGGCGTCGGTGACCGTCGGGTCGGCACCCAGCTCGAGGAGCAGGGCGATGGTCGCCACGTCACCGTGCGCGGCCGCGGCGTGGAGCCCGGTCTGCCACGGCTCGTCCGACGGCACGTCGGTGCGGGCCCGGCGGTCGACGTCCCACCCGAGCGCGACGGCCCGCCGGAGGCCGGCGTGGTTGCCCAGCTCGGCCGCCCACGCGACCAGGCCGGGCGGTGGGCGACGGCCACCCGCGCGTCGACCTCGTCGACCGGCTCGCCCGAGAGGACGGCAGCCACCGTGCGGTCCTCGGGCCGCACGTCTGCATCCGCCGCACCGAGTCGCTCGAGAAGCCTTGCGGTGGAGAGCTGCCCGGCGACCAGCGCCGCAGATTCGGCGGACGTCGCCGTGACGCCGTACATCTCGATGGGGGTGTCCGGGTCGACGCCGTGACGCACCAGCAGCTCGACGCGGGCGTCCATCCCGTGCACGACGGCCCACGCCAGCTGCCGCTGGAGCATCTCGGTGGGGGACATGGCCGCCCGCCCGAGTCGGCGCTTCCACGGGCCCCCGTCGCCGGTGCCCAGGCCGAACTCGAGGAGCAGCTCGAGGTGGCGGTCGTCGAAACGGAAGCAGCGGTTGTAGAGCGTCTGCCCGTCGTTGGGGTCCGCGCCGCGCTCGAGGAGCAGCCGGGCCAGGGCGAACCCGTGCGGGTGCTCGGGCTGGGCGACCCGCCCGCCCTCGCCCTCGCCGAAGCAGCCGGTGAGGACGGTGAACGGGGAGGGGAGGCCGTGCCAGAGGTAGCCGGTGTCGGGATCGGCGCCGTGGTCGAGGAGGAGCCGGGCGGCCTCGAGGGTCGCGCTCTCGCCCGGTGCGGGGTCGGGCCGGGCGTAGGCCAGGTAGGCCAGGGGCGCCCAGCGGAACGGACCGCCCTCGCGCACGGCCGCGCCCGGGTCGCGGGAAAGGATGCGCTGGAGGGCGACCGTGTCGGCGCGCGCCGCGGCGACGCAGACGTCGTCGCCGGTCGAGAGGACGGCCCCGAGGGCGGTGGCCCGGCGCCGGCGCTGCGGGTCGTCGGCGCCGTAGGTGAGGCAGGCGAGCCGGAGGTACTCGTGGGCGGGGTCGTCCTGCGGGCCGACCCCGTCGGGAGCCCGGCGGTACGCCCGCCGGAGCTCGACGTGCCGCTTGAGCGCGGGCCAGCTCGGGAACCCGAGGTCCCGGGCGAGGTCGCGCTGGGCGTCGGCCAGCGGGCGGTCCGGGTGCTCACGGCACCGCCGCTTGGCGGCCTTGCGCAGCCAGCCGAGGTCGGGGTCGTCGGGGAGTGTGGCCATCACGGCCTCCTTCACGGCTTTGGCGGTCCGCGGCGCCGGGCGAAGGAGGTGGACGGGACGTGACCATCGACCATCGGTCAGGTGGGCTTCGCCCTGCCCGCGGACCGGGTGCGCCCTGACGCGCCCGGCCAGCCTACGCTCGCCGGCGCGGGCGGTGGGGTGGGTCGGCGGGCCCGGTCAGCCGATGGCGTGCCGGCCGTGCACCCGGGGGAGGTGCAGCCGGACCCGGACCGCGCGCGGACGCGGCGCGCGCTCGCGGCGCTCGAGCTGCCGGGGCGTCCAGTCCCGGGGGGTCAGGGCGGTGGCGAGGCCGGGGGTCATGAGCATCATGACCCTGAGGAGGCGCCGGGGCGGTGTCCTGATACGCCGGGGTCAGCCGCGGGAGGAGTCCTCGGGGGTCGCGGCGTGGCCGGGGCGCCCGGCGGTGCGGCGGTCCTGCTTCATCTCGGCCTCGAAAACGTGCCGGCGACCCTCCATCAGCTCCTCGCGGGCGGACCGCTCGTGGTCGCGGAAGCGTGCGTAGTACCCGTCGTCGTACTCCTCGACGACCTGGAAGGACCAGCGCCCCGCCAGGATGTTGCGCCCGACGAGGTCCTCGGCGATACGGTCGGCGAGCTCGTCGTGGCCGGCGCCGCGGAGGGCGTCGACCGCCTCGCCGAGGGTGAGGTCGGCGGTGCCGCACCGGCGGTGGAAGGCGTAGAGGTGGCCGCGGGCCTCCTCGACGACCTCGAGGGCCTCGGACAGCTTCCCGAGGGCCGCGACCGTGGCGTCGGAGGTACCGGTGGGACGGGTGTGCGCGTCGTCGACGGAGTCGTGGCTCATGGGACGACGCTACGGCGGCAGGGCTGTGGAAAAGCCCGCGGCGCCCGGAGTGCTTTCGGCCACCCTCTCGTCATGAGCTTCGAGGACCTGCCCGAGACCTGGCCCGACCTGCCGCTGACCGACCCGCTCCTGGCGGCCGACGTCGTCGACCTCTTCGTGGCGCACGCCGACCGGGTCGAGGGCTGCGCGGCGTTCCTGCTGCTCGACGACGACCTGCGGCTGGCCCAGCCCTGCCTCCTGGGCGAGGTCCCCGAGGGCGCCGACCCGTGGGACCTGCGCGACCACCTCGTCACGGTGTTCGGCGGGGCCGGCCTCGGGGGAGTCGTGTTCGCCCGGGGGCGGGACGGCTCGGTGCTGATCACCGATGCCGACCGTCGCTGGCACGAGGTGCTCCTCGACGTCTGCCGGCGCCTCGACGTGCGCCTCACCGCCGCGTTCGTCGCGACGCCGGCAGCCGTCCGGTCCTACCCGGGGCCGCTCGCCGCCGCCGATCACCTCGCGTCCTGACCCGCGTCCTGACCCGTCACCGCGCCGGACGGCCGAGACGGCGCCGGACGGCGTCAGGCGGTGGTCGTCGGCTCGGCGAGCCGGAGGAACTCGAGGTGGCGCTCGTAGTGGTCGAGGCAGTCGTGGATCACCTGGGCGGCCGACCACCCCATGACGTCGTACCCCTGCCCGCCGTCGGCGAGGTGCACCTCGAGGCGGGCGTAGGAGTCGCGGCTCTGCACCATCCGCCCGCCGTACGTCGGCACCGGGGCCATCTCGACCTCGACGCGGTAGACGAACGGCGGCTCGGCTCCCGGGGTGCGCAGGGTGACCGACGGGCTCTCGCCGTCGAGGTCGGCCTCGCAGGTCGCCTCGACCTCGTGGCGGCAGAGCTCCTCCCCGACCTCGGCGAGGGCGGGGGCCACCACCTTACGGAGGTGCTCCAGGGCGTCGCGTCGGTCCACGAAGTTGGTCGCGCGGGCCAGCCGCGCCCGCCAGGACGTCGCGCGGTCCTCGCGCCGGGCGGTCGCGGCCCGGGCCGAGAGCAGGCCGTACATGCTCTGGGTCCGGCTGTCCGCCCGCCGGCCCTCGACCCGCAGCGCCCGCACGAGCCCGACCATGACGAGGACGAGGACGACGGCGAAGGGCAGCCCGAAGATGATCGTCGCGTACTGCAGGGCCGTGATGCCGCCGACGAGGAGCATCGCGATGGTCAGCAGCCCGGTGGCCGCCGCCCAGGTGATGCGCAGCCAGCCCGCGGCGTCCTCGGTGAGGTCGCCGAGCCGGCTCGTGAGGTTGGCCATGACCAGGGCCCCGGAGTCGGCCGAGGTGACGTAGAAGAGCAGGCCGACGAAGAAGGCCAGCCCGATGACGAGCTTGCCGGCGGGGTACTGCGAGAGCAGGTCGTAGAAGCCGACGCCCGTGAAGTCCTGCGCCGTCTCGGCGAACGTCGTGTCGCCGTCCCGGATCCGCTCGATCGCCGCGTTCCCGAAGATCGAGATCCACATGACGATGTACGCGAACGGGATGACCAGCGTGCCGAGCACGAACTGGCGGATGGTCCGGCCCCGGGAGATGCGCGCGAGGAAGAGCCCGACGAAGGACGCCCAGGCGACCCACCAGGCCCAGAAGAAGAGCGTCCAGGTGCTCATCCACGTCGCGTTGTCGACGAACGGGAAGGTCTCCATCGTCTTGGCGGGGAAGGTCCGCAGGAAGTCGCCGACGTTGGCGACGGCCCCGTTGAGCAGCAGCGCCGTGTTGCCGGTGACGAGCACCCACGCCGCGAGCCCGAGGGCGAGGAGCACGTTGAGCTGGGACAGGAAGCGGATGCCGCGGTCGACGCCCGTCGTCGCGGAGACGGCCGCCATGACGACCGCCAGGGTGGCGAGCGCGATCTGCGCACCGGTGCCGACCCCGACCCCGAAGAGGACGTTGAGCCCGACGTTGAGGAACACGACGCCGATGCCGAGCGAGGTCGCGACGCCGAAGATGGTGCCCAGCACCGCCGCGGTGTCGACGGCGTGCCCGAGGGGCCCGTCGATCCGCTTGCCGAGCACCGGGGCCAGGGCCGAGCGGACGGCCAGCGGCAGGCCCTTGCGGTAGCAGAAGTAGCCGAGCGCCAGGCCCATCAGCGCGTACATGCCCCAGCCGGTGACCCCGTAGTGGAAGAGGGTCCAGACGGTGGCGTCGCGGGCGGCGTCGATGCTCTCGGGGGCCGGGCCGCCCTCCGGCGGGGCCATGTACTGGGTGGCCGGCTCGACGACGGAGTAGAACATCACGTCGGTGCCGATGCCCGCGGCGAAGAGCATCGAGGCCCACGCGAAGGTCGAGAACTCGGGGCGGGAGTGGTCGGGCCCGAGCCGGACCTGGCCGTAGCGCGAGAGGCCGAGCCACACGACGAAGCCCAGCACGGCCGTCGCGAGGAGCACGTAGAACCAGCCGAACCACGCGGTGGCCCACGTCGTGGCCTCGCCGAGCGCGTTCTCGGCCGAGGCCGGCGCGACCAGGGCCCAGAGCGCCACGACGAGGACGCCCACGAGCGAGGCGACGAACACCGGCGTGCGCACCGGCGGGCCGCCGAGGACACCCGTCGTCCCGGCGCCGTCCGGCGCGGTGCCGCCGTCCTGCGGGGTGTCGGTCGGTGGGGTGTCGGTCGCGGCGCTCATCGGGTCCTCCAGGGGGATCAGGTGGTCGGCGGGTCGAGCGGGCTCCCGGCGCGCAGGTCGTACCAGGGGGCGTCGGAGGGCGGCAGCGGCGCCGCACCGCGGATGAGGTCCGCGGCCTTCTCGGCGAGCATGACGACCGGTGCGTAGATGTTGCCGTTGGTCACGTACGGCATCGCGCTGGCGTCGACGACCCGCAGGCCCTCGGTGCCGTGCACCCGCATCGACGCGGGGTCGAGCACCGAGAGGTCGTCGGTGCCCATCCGGGCCGTGCAGCTGGGGTGGAGCGCGGTCTCGGCGTCGGCGCGCACCCAGTCGAGGATCTGCTCGTCTGTCTCGACCTGCGCC
The DNA here is from genome assembly GCF_011383005.1 of Phycicoccus sp. HDW14. Classification (GTDB taxonomy): domain Bacteria; phylum Actinomycetota; class Actinomycetes; order Actinomycetales; family Dermatophilaceae; genus Phycicoccus. Next base: position 393,538 of record NZ_CP049935.1, read on the forward strand.
CCGGGTGAGATCTCGCCGCCGTCGTACGGTGCGAACGCGGGCTGGGAGAGGATGTCGCGCGAGACCCGGATCGCTTCGACCCACTCGCGCCGGTCCTGGTCGGTCGAGAGGTAGTTGAACTGCATCGCCGGCTTCATCCGCGGGTCGGCGCTGCGGATGCGCAGCCAGCCCCGGGCGTCGGAGTACATCGGTCCGATGTGCACCTGGTAGCCGTGGCCCTCGACCGGGCTCGAGCCGTCGTACCGGATGGCGATGGGCAGGAAGTGGAACATGAGGTTCGGGTAGTCGACCTCGTCGTTGCTCCGGACGAACCCGCCTCCCTCGAAGTGGTTCGTCGCCCCGAGTCCCTTGCGCAGGAACAGCCACTCGGCGGCCAGCTTCGGCCGGTTCCGGTAGGCCAGCCCCGGCGCGATCGACACCGGCTGGGTCGAGCTGTGCTGGATGTAGACCTCGAGGTGGTCCTGGAGGTGCTCGCCCACCCCGCGCAGCCCGGAGACGACGTCGATGCCGAGCGGCCGCAGCAGCCCGGGGTCGCCGACGCCCGAGAGCTGGAGCAGCTGCGGGGTGTTGATGGCACCGCCGGAGAGGATGACCTCGCCGGCCCGCACCGTGTGCCGGCGCCCCATGACCGAGTACTCGACGCCGACCGCCCGGGTGCCCTCGAAGAGCACCTTCGTCGTCAGCGCGAGGGTGCGGACGTGGAGGTTCGGGCGGTGGAGCACCGGGTGGAGGTAGGCCCGGGCCGCCGAGAGCCGGCGGCCGCGGTGCACGTTGCGGTCGAAGGGCGCGAAGCCCTCCTGGCGGTAGCCGTTGACGTCGCTGGTGCGCGGGTAGCCGGCCTGGACGGTGGCCTCGAAGAAGGCGGTGAAGAGCGGGTTGGTGGCGGGGCCGCGCTCGAGGACCAGCGGGCCGTCGCCGCCGCGCCACTCGTCGGCGCCGGCGAGGCAGGTCTCCATCTTCTTGAAGTACGGGAGGCAGTGCGCGAAGTCCCAGTCGGACATCCCCGGGTCGGCGCCCCAGCGCTCGTAGTCCTTGGGGTTGCCGCGCTGGAAGATCATCCCGTTGATCGAGCTCGACCCGCCGAGGACCTTGCCGCGCGCGTGGTAGACCCGCCGGCCGTTCATGTGCGGCTCGGGCTCGGACTCGTACTTCCAGTCGTAGAACCGGCTCCCGATGGGGAAGGGCAGCGCCGCCGGCATGTGGATGAACGGGTCGATGCGCAGGTCGCTGCGGCCGGCCTCGAGGACGAGCACCGTGGTGCCGGCGTCCTCGGACAGCCGGTTGGCCAGGACGCAGCCGGCGCTGCCGCCCCCGACGACGACGTAGTCGACGCGGTCGGGCACCTCGGCCAGGGTGGTCCGGTCGCGGAGGGCGGCGAGGCGGTCGGTGACGGCGCTCACGAGAACCACCCCGTGGGGCGGGCGCGGTGTTCTCCCACACGTGCTTGGTCTCCTGGTACTCCTCGAGGCCGAGCTCACCGAGCTCGCGGCCGATGCCGGACTGCTTGTGCCCGCCCCACTCCGCGGGGCGACGTAGGGGTGGTAGTCGTTGATCCAGACCGTGCCGAGCCGCAGCGCGCGGGCGACCCGCCGGGCGCGCTCGGGGTCGGAGGTCCACACGGCGCCGGCGAGGCCGTAGATCGTGCCGTTGGCCAGCGCGACCGCCTCCTCCTCGGTGCGGAAGGTCTCGACGGTGAGCACCGGGCCGAACGACTCCTCCTGGACGACGTGCATGTCGACCGTGCACCGGTCGAGGACCGTCGGGAGGTAGTAGTAGCCGCTCGCCAGCCGCTCGTCGTCGGGCCGCCTTCCGCCGCAGCGCAACCGGGCCCCCTCGGCGATGCCACGCGCGACGTAGTCCTCGACCTTGGCCAGGTGGGCGGCACTGGTCAGCGAGCCGGTCTGGGCGTCCTCGTCGAAGGGCGGGCCCATCCGGATGTGCCGGGCCCGCTCGACGATCGCGTCGACGACCTCCGCGGCCACCGTCTCCTCGATCAGGAGCCGGGCGCCGGCCGAGCAGACCTGCCCGGAGTGGAGGAACACCGCGGTCATCGCGTTGTCGATGGCCGCCTCGCGGTCGGCGTCGGCGAAGACGATGTTCGGGTTCTTGCCGCCGAGCTCGAGGGCGACCCGCTTCACCGTGCCGGCGGCCTCGCGCATCAGGTGCTTGCCGACGGCCAGGCTGCCGGTGAACGAGACGAGGTCGACGCGTGGGTCGGTGGACAGCGGTGCGGCACAGCCGGGCCCGGTGCCGAGGACCAGGTTGGCGACCCCGGCAGGGACCCCGGCCTCCTCGATCGCCCGCACCATGAGGATGGTCGAGTGCGGGGTGATCTCGCTGGGCTTGAGGACGAAGGTGTTGCCGGCCAGCAGGCAGGGCGCGACCTTCCAGCTGGCCTGCAGCAGGGGGTAGTTCCACGGCGTGATGAGCGAGCAGACGCCGATGGGCTCGCGGACGACCCGGCTCCGGACGTGCTCCTGCCCGGGGTCGACCTCGCGCGGCCGCTCGACGTCCTCGCCCTTGCCGGCGTAGAACCGGAAGACGCTGACGACGTCGGCGACGTCGAGCTTGGCCTCCTCGAAGCGCTTGCCGGTGTCGAGGGCCTCGGCGCGGGCGATCTCGTCGGTGTCGCGCTCGAGGGCGTCGGCGACTCGCCCGAGGGCGGCGGCCCGCTCGGTGGGCGGGGTGTCGCGCCAGCGGCCGTCGTCGGCGGCCCGCCGGGCGGCGTCGATGGCCCGCAGGGTGTCGGTCTCGTCGGCCTCGTCGACCTCGCCGACGAGCGTGCCGTCGGCCGGGCAGACGATGGTGCGCCGGCCGCCGGCGGAAGCGCCGACCCAGGTGCCGTCGAGGTACAGGTCGGCCATGGTCGTCCTGACTGTCGGGGTGGGGGGACGGATGGACCACCCTTTCGGAGGGGCGGCGGGGTCGTCAAGGGCCGCAGGTCACCGGCGCTCCACCGACGGTCGGATCGTCCGCCCCGGCGAGCGTTCGCCGAGCCAGCGGATGATGACCTCGGCGGCCAGGCTCCCGCCGTCGACGCCGGCGTAGCGTGCCGCCGCAGCGCGCGCCGCGGCGGCGAATGCGGGTTCCTCGAGCAGGCGGGTGATCGCCGCAGGGAGCGCAGTCGTCGCGGCGGCGGCGGGCGCCATCCGGATGGCGCTGCCGAGACGCTCGGCGACGGCCACGTTGAGCTCCTGCTCCCCGTGGTACGGGAGGCCGACGAACGGTGTGCCGGAGGCCAGCGCGGTCTGCACGCTGCCCTGCCCGCCCATGACGACCGCCGCGGCCACGCGCGGCATCACGAGGTGGTTCGGCAGGGTCCCCGTGACGAGGGTGTGCTCGTCGGCGAGGTCGGCGAGGTCGTGCGGTGTCGCGACGAGGAGGCGGCGCCCGCTCGTCCGGGCGCTCTCCACCACGGCGCGCAGCAGGGTCTCCGTGACCGAGGTCAGGGCGACGAGGACGGTCGGCCCGTCGGCGAGGAATGCCTCGACGGCCGCCGGGACGGGCAGGTCGAGGCGTGCGTAGAGGGGCCCGCTCCAGCGGAAGGACGTGCCGCGGCGCACGCGCAGGGGCCACCGTGGGCGCCACTCCTCCAGATCCCGGGTCGTGAGCCCGAGCACCTCGGGGAGCTCGGTGACGAGGGTGAGGTCGGCGCACATCAGCGAGAGCATGTTCGGCAGCGGATCGACCCCGCGGTCGCGGGCGTGCCGGTTGAGCTGCGCGACGGGACCGCGGATGAAGGCCGGGGCCCGGTTCGCCACCAGCTGCTGGACCCGGAGCGGTAGTCGCGCCAGGTTCGGGTCCGGCGGGTTGACGGCGGCGGGGCACAGGCCGCGGGCGAGCACAGGGGGGACGAAGGAGCCGCCGTGCTCGCTCGCGAGGGGCACGCCGGCGATCCGCGTGGAGAGGTAGGCCGACAGGGTGAAGCCGGTGACCACGAGGTCGGCGTCGAGGTGGCGGATCAGTGCCACCTCGGAGTCCACGGCCGCCCGCAGCTCGTCGTCGGTGAAGAAGTCGTGCCGCGTCCGGGGCCCCATCGCGAGGACGGCCTCGAGGAAGGCGGCCTCGGACTCCGGTGTGACCGGTGGGTCGAGCCTCGTGGCCGTGAACCCGGCGGCGTCGATGAGATGGGCATGGCTGCCGCCGCGGGTGCCGAAGGCGACCGGTAGGCCGCGGGCCCGCAGGGCGCGGGCGATCTCGATCGCACGGGAGACCTCGGAGAGGAACTGCGCGTTGGGGAGCATGAGGATCACGGCTGACACCTCCATCGGATTTACGTAAGGTATTACCTATGTCGCCCGAGGTCCATCCCCTCCTTCCCGCCGATCCCAGCGTGCGGCTCTTCCGCGTGGTGCTCACCCTCGCGACCCACCTGCGCACCCGGATGGACCAGCGGCTGGGCGCCGTGGACCTGACGACCCAGCAGGCCGGAGTCCTCACGTTCGTGAGCGCGCACCCCGGCTCCCCGACCCTGGGCGAGGTCGCCCGAGCGCTGGGCACCTCGCACCAGAACGCGCGTCAGGTGGTCGCCGCACTCGAGCGCAAGGACCTGCTCGAGGTCCGCGCTGACGCCTCGGACGGGCGGGTCCGCCGGCTGGCGGTCACCCACCGGGTGGCCGCGACGTTCGCGGAGCGCGACCTCGAGGACCACCAGGAAGTGCGCCGCTGGCTGGCCCCCCTCACGGACGACGAGCAACGCCACGTCGCGGCGCTGCTGACCCGGGTGCTGGCCGAGCTCGGGTCGGCGCAGGGGCGCGGCACCCGAGGGCCCTGACCCGCCGGCCCCGGCGCGGCGTCAGCGGGTCAGCACTCGATGACGTTGACGGCCAGGCCGCCCCGCGCCGTCTCCTTGTACTTGACCTTCATGTCGCGCCCGGTGTCGCGCATCGTCTTGATGGCCTTGTCGAGCGAGACGACGGCGCTGCGGCCGTCGCCGCGCAGCGACAGCCGGGCGGCCGTGATGGCCTTGACCGACGCGACGGCGTTGCGCTCGATGCAGGGGATCTGGACCAGCCCGCCGACCGGGTCGCAGGTGAGCCCGAGGTTGTGCTCGATGCCGATCTCGGCGGCGTTCTCGACCTGGCGCGGCGTGCCGCCCAGCACCTCGGCGAGGGCCCCGGCGGCCATCGAGCAGGCCGAGCCGACCTCGCCCTGGCAGCCGACCTCGGCGCCGGAGATCGAGGCGTTCTCCTTGTAGAGCGTGCCGATGGCCGCGGCGGTGAGGAGGAAGCGGACCACCCCGTCGTCGTCGGCCCCCGGCACGAAGCGCGTGTAGTAGTGCAGGACGGCGGGGATGATGCCCGCCGCGCCGTTCGTCGGTGCCGTGACGATGCGCCCGCCCGAGGCGTTCTCCTCGTTGACGGCGAGGGCGTAGAGCGTCACCCAGTCCATCGCGGCGAGCGGGTCGCCGGGGTGCTCGCCGCGCAGCTGGCGCACCAGCCGGGGCGCGCGGCGCTGCACCTTGAGCCCACCGGGCAGCACGCCGTCGGTGCGGCACCCGTTGTCGACGCACTCCTGCATGACCTCCCAGAGGTGCAGGAGGCCGGAGCGGACCTCGGCCTCGGTGCGCCACGACAGCTCGTTGGCGAGCATGACGCCGCTGACCGGGAGGCCGCTCTCGTCGCACTGGGCCATCAGCTGCTCGCCGGTGGTGAACGGGTAGCGGACGGGTGTGTGGTCGGGGACGATCTCGTTCTGCCCCACCTCGTCCTGGTCGAGGACGAAGCCGCCGCCCACCGAGTAGTACTCGCGGGTGAGCAGCGGCTCCTCGTCGTCGGCCGGCTCGGGCGAGGCCCACGCCGTGAAGCGCATCCCGTTGGAGTGGAAGGGCAGCGTGGCCCGGCGGTGCAGGACGACGTCGGTGTCGGGGTCGCAGCGCACGTCGTGGGTGCCGCCCAGGTGGAGCACCGCGGCGGCGCGCACCTCGTCGACCCGGCCTTCGGCGGCCCGGGGGTCGGTCGACTCGGGGGCCTCGCCCTCGAGGCCGAGGAGGACGGCCTTGACCGAGCCGTGCCCGTGCCCGGTGGCGCCGAGCGAGCCGAACAGCTCGGCGCGCACGCGGCCGACCCGCTCGAGGACGCCGGACTCGCGCAGCCCGGCGGCGAAGGTGTGGGCGGCCCTCATGGGTCCGACGGTGTGCGAGCTCGAGGGCCCGATGCCGACGGAGAAGAGGTCGAAGGAGGAGATGGCCATGGCGGGCTCAGTGTGTCACCCGTCGGCGCGTCCTGGGGACGGCCGTCCGGGGCGGTCGGGGGGAACGGCTACCGTCGACGGCATGACGACGACGGGGGAGCAGACCGGGCCGCAGCAGGGCGCCCTGCCCGGCATGCCCGAGCCCCTCTGGGGCGGCAGCCCGAGCAAGCTGCTCGCCTTCCTCGACTGCCCGCGCCGGTACCGGATGTCCTACCTCGACACCCCGCGGCCGGTCGCCCGCGGCCAGCGCGCCCACACCTCGCTCGGCAGCAGCGTGCACAACGCCCTGCGCGACTGGTGGGACGCCCCCGAGCGCACGCCCGAGGCCGGCGGGCGGCTCGTCGAGAAGGCCTGGATCGACGTCGGCTTCCGCGACGCCGAGCAGTCCCGGCGCTGGCGGGCCCGGATGCGCGACGCCGTCACCGCCTACCTCGCGACCTCGGGTCCGGTGCAGCGGCCGGTGGGCATCGAGCGCACGGTCTCGTTCGTCAGCGACGACCTGCGCATCCAGGGCCGCATCGACCGTCTCGACGACCGCGACGGCGAGCTCGTGGTCGTCGACTACAAGACCTCTCGCCAGGTCTCCACCGAGGACGACGCCCGCACCTCGCTGCCGCTGGCGCTCTACGCCGCGGCGGTCTGGAAGATGTTCCGTCGGCCGGTGCGCCGCGTCGAGCTGCACCACGTGCCGAGCGGCACGGTGGCCGCCCACGAGCACACCGGCGAGTCCCTCGGCCGGCACGTCGAGCGGGCGCGCTCGATCATGCGCGATGCGCGCCGGGCCGACGCCGACTTCGCCCGGCACGGGGCGGAGTCGACGATGTTCCCGCCCGTCACCGGGCCGCTCTGCGGCTGGTGCGACCTGCGCGCCCACTGCCCCGAGGGGCAGGCGGCGGCTCCCGAGAAGCCCGGCTGGGCCGCGCTCGAGGACTGAGGGCGACCGGCGGGTCAGCCCAGCTCCTCGAGGACGGCCGGCAGCACCTCGTGCATGTCGCCGATCACCGCGTAGTCGGCCTTGGTGACCATCGGGGCGTCCGGGTCGGTGTTGACGGCGATGATCGTCCGGCTCGAGGCGCAGCCCGCCCAGTGCTGGATCGACCCCGAGATGCCGCACGCGAGGTAGAGGTCGGGGGCGATCCGCGACCCCGTCTGCCCGACCTGCTCGTGGTGGGGCCGCCAGCCGAGCGAGGTGACGACGCGTGAGACCCCGACGGCCCCGCCCAGGCGGGTGGCCAGCGCGTCGACGGCGGCGAACCCGTCGGGCCCGCCCGCGCCCCGGCCGGCCCCGACGACGACCCGCGCCCCGGTGAGCCCCGAGGTGTCGGCCTGCTCGCGCTTCTCGAGCCGCACGACCTGGGCCCGCAGGTCCCGGGGGTCGACGGTGACCGCGAGCCGCGCCACCGTGGCCGCACCCGCCGCGTCGGCGGGCTTGGCGTCGACCGCGTGGCCGGCCATGGTCAGCAGCCGCACCCGGCTGTCGACCACGGCCCGCTCGAGCGCGGCCCCGCCGACCACCTGCCGCTGGACGACGAGAGGGTCCAGCGACTCGACGGCGACGACGTTGGCGGCCATCCGCAGGCCTCGGCGGGCGGCCACGTGGGCCAGCACCTCCATGCCGCGTCCGGTGCCGGGGGCGAGCACGACGTTCGCCCGGGCGGCGCGGCCGGCGGCCTCGACGACCGCCGCCCAGGCGGCTGCGGCGTAGCGCTCGAGGGCGGGGTCGACGGCCTCGTGCACAACGGCCACCCCGGCTTCTCGGCAGTCGTCGACCAGCGCCGGGACGGCCTCGCCGACGACGACCGCGTGCAGGTCGCCGGCGCCCAGGGACCGGGCGAAGGTCAGGGTCTCGCGGGAGACGAGGGAGGCGCGCCCCTCCTCGACCTCGACGAGCACGACGACGCTCATCCGTGCACCACCTTGAGCTCGCGCAGCACGGCCACGAGAGCCGGTGCGGCAGAGGGTCCTTCGCCGAGGACGGTGACCTCGCTGGGCGGCGGCTCGGGCACGGTGAGCGCTTCGCGCCCCGACCCGGCGGCGGTCCCCGACCACCCGATGGTCTCGACGCTCGCCTTCTTGGCCCGCATCCGGCCCATGACGCTGGGGTACCTCGGGGCGACGCCGCCCTCGAGGACGGTGGCGACGGCGGGCAGGTCGACCTCGTAGACCTCCGTGCCCTCGGGCCCCTCGCCGCGCAGCGTCGCCCGGCCGTCCTCGACCTCGACGGTCTGGACGCCGGCGACCACCGGACGGTCGAGCAGGTAGGACAGCCGGATGCCGACCTGGAAGTCACCGGTGTCGGCGGCGTCGTTGCCGAGCAGCACGAGGTCGTACTGCGTGCCGGCGGCGGCCCGGGTCTGCACGGCCTCGGCGATGGCGGCCGCGACGTCGGCCGGCCCGAGCAGGTCGGCGTCGGTCTCGACGAGGATGCCGTCGGTGGCTCCGACCGCGATGCCCGAGCGGATCTGCTCGATGCTCTCCTCGGACCCCACCGATAGCACCGTGACGGTCCCGCCGGACGGTTCGGCGACCTGCACCGCGAGGGCGACGGCCGCCTCCTCGTGGGCGCTCGTCGTGTAGCCGGCGAAGCGGCCGTCGACGCGCAGGCCGTCGGGGGTGAGCACCACCTCGCCGGTGGGATCGGGCACCCGCTTGACGCAGACGAGGACGTCGGTCACGCGAGCCCCCGGATGCGGGCGTTCTCGGGGTCGAAGAGCGGCGTCGCGTCGACCGCGGCGACCGTGACCGGGTAGAGCTCCTCCATGTACGACACCGCGAGCTCGTTGCCCAGCGTCGCCTGGTCCGGCGGCAGGAAGGCCATGAGCACGTGCTTGCCGAGGCTCGGGCCGAGCCCGCCGTCGTGACGTAGGGGTGGTGGCCGTGGCCGTCGGTGAGGGTGCCGCCCTCGCGGGTGAGGATCGGCTCGCCGCCGAGCATGTAGCGCTTCACGCCGCTGGCGGAGGTGTGGTCGTCGACGGTCAGGGAGCAGAGGACGGCCTTCGGCGCCTCGCCGGCCTGGGCGATGACGGCGTCCTTGCCGACGAAGTCCTGCTCCTTCCACTTCGCCCGTGACATGCCGGTCTCCATGAGCGTGCGCTCGGTGTCGAGCTCGTACCCGTACGCGCGGTAGCCCTTCTCGATGCGCCCGGTGGTGCCGTAGACGCCGATGCCGACGGGGACCATCCCGAGCGGGGTGCCCACCTCGAGCAGCCGCTTCCACAGCGCGTCGCCGGACTCGATGGGCACGTAGAGCTCCCAGCCGTACTCGCCGACGTAGGAGATGCGGGAGGCGAGCACCGACAGGGTCCCGACCTCGATCTCGCGGCACGTGCCGAACGGGAACCCGGTGTGCGACAGGTCGGCCGAGGTCACGGCCGAGACGATCTCGCGGGCCTTGGGGCCCCAGACGCCGATGGTGGTCCACGCCGACGTGAGGTCGACGACGACCGCACCGCCGTCCTCGGGCATCCGGTCGGAGAACCACTTCTTGTCGGCCATGCCGTGGGCGCCGCCGGTGACGACGCGGAACCGGTCGTGGGCCAGGCGCATCACGGTGAGGTCGGAGCGGAAGCCGCCGGTCTCGTCGAGCACCGGCGTGTAGACGACGCGTCCGATGCGGACGTCGGCCTGCGCGACGATGATCCGCTGCACGGCCTCGAGGGCCCGCGGCCCGACGACGTCGAAGATCGCGAACGCCGAGAGGTCGACCAGCCCGGCGGTCTCGCGCATCTGGAGGTGCTCGGCGTTGATGATCGGGCTCCACCAGCGGGCGTCCCATTCGTGCTCGCGCGGCATCGTCTGCTCGGGCCCGAACTTCTCGACGAGCCCGGCGTTCGAGGTGTACCACTGGGGGCGCTCCCAGCCGGCGGCCTCGAAGAACACGGCGCCGAGCTCCTGCTGCGACGCGTGCATCGGGGCGAGCCGCACGTCGCGGTTGCTCGTGTACTGCTCGGACGGGTGCACGATGCCGTAGGTCTTGATGAACGACTCCGACGTGCGCGCCTTCACGTGCGCCCGCGTCTTCTGGTGCGGGTGGAAGCGGGCGATGTCGCTGTGCCCCAGGTCGATCTCGGGGTTGCCGTGGGTCATCCACTCGGCGACGGCGCGGGCGGTGCCGGGACCCTCCTTGATCCAGACCGCGGCGGCCGACCACAGGCCCTTGACCTCGGGGGTCTCGCCGAGGATCGGGTAGCCGTCGGGGGTCAGGGAGAGCAGGCCGTTGATGGCGTAGCGGATCTCGGCCCGCTCGTCGCCGAGCAGCTCGGGCATCAGCTCGAGGGCCTGCTCGAGCTGCGGGTCGAAGTCGTCCTCGGTGAACGGCAGCTCGGTGGGGGAGAGCTTGGCCTGCTCGATGGACGGGATGTCCTCGGGGTCCCAGAGGATGGCGCGGTGGGCGTAGGAGCCGACCTCCATGTCCGAGCCGTGCTGGCGCTCGTAGCAGAAGGTGTCCATGTCGCGCACGATCGGGAAGCTGATCTCGCCCGGCTGCTCGGCGAGCACCTCGCACGGGCCGACCGAGATCATCTGGTGCACGGCGGGCGTCAGCGGGATGTGGGCGCCGGCCATCCGGGCGATCTTCGGGCTCCACACGCCGCAGGCGATGACGACCGTCTCGGCCTCGATGGTGCCCTGGTTGGTCTCGACGGCGCGGATCCGGCCGCCCTCGACGACCATCCCCGTGACCTCGACGTTCGGCACGGTGGTCAGGGCGCCCTTCTCGACGGCCCGCTCGCGCATGATCGTGCCCGCCCGGAGGCTGTCGACGACGCCGACGGTCGGGAACCAGGCCGCGCCGATGATGAGGTCCTTGTCGAGGAAGGGGACCTTCTCGGCGACCTGCTCGGGGGTGACCAGCTCGGCGGGGATGCCCCAGGCCTTCGCGCTGGACATCCGGCGGCGCAGCTCCTCCATCCGCTCCTCGGTGCGGGCCACCTCGTAGCCGCCGGACTCGGTGAAGACGTCGAGCTCCTTGTACTGGCGCATCGAGTCGAGCGTGATGTCGGCGAACTCGCGGGAGTGGTCGACCGGGAAGATGAAGTTGCTCGCGTGGCCGGTGGACCCGCCGGGGTTGGGCAGCGGCCCCTTGTCGAGCTGGACGATGTCGGTCCACCCCAGCTCGGCGAGGTGGTACGCGAGCGAGTTCCCGACGATCCCGGCGCCGATGACGACGCAGCGGGCGGAGGAGGGGAGAGCGGCCATCGGGCGGTCCTTCCGGGCGTGTCTGGTGGTGCGCGATGCGCAACATGCCGCACATGGTGCAACAGGAAGTCACAGCATGGCAGACCGTCCCCCGGCTGCCAACCACCCGTCCACGAGCGTGGACGGGTGGTGGGCGGCGGGTGGCCTCAGCCCTCGGTGCGGGCCGGCTCGACGACCGGCCGCTCGCCGGCGGCGTCGCCCGGGTGCTCGCGCAGGTGGCGCCGGATCGGGCCGCGGAGGGTGGACTCGAACGGCTCCTGCCGCAGCGACCGCCACAACGAGACGCACAGCCCGATGAGCACGAGGACGAACGGGAAGCCGACGATGATGACGCCCGTCTTGAGCGCGTTGAGCCCGTCCTCGCCGCCGGCCGTCAGCAGCACGATCGCCACCGCGCCGGTCGCGACGCCCCAGAACACGACCAGGCCCCGCCGCGGTTCCTCGTCGCCGTTCTGGCTGAGCATCCCCATGACGATCGAGGCCGAGTCGGCGCCGGTGACGAAGAAGATCGCGATGAGGAAGACCGCGAGCACGACGGTGACGGTCGAGAGCGGGAAGGAGCGCAGCGTGTCGAAGAGTGTGCTCTCGATGCCCTCCTCGACCAGGGCGCCCATGTCCTTGCCCTGGTTCAGCTGGAGGTCGAAGGCGGCGCCGCCGAGGATCGAGAACCAGGCGAACGAGACGAGCGAGGGGATGGCGATGACGAAGATGACGAACTGGCGGATCGTGCGGCCCTTCGAGATGCGGGCGATGAACATCCCGACGAACGGGGTCCAGGAGACCCACCAGGCCCAGTAGAAGATCGTCCAGCCGCTCACCCAGTCCTGGCCGCCGAAGACGCCGGTGCGGAAGCTCATCGTCGGCAGGTGGGTGAGGTACCCGCCGACCGACTCGGTGAAGGTCGAGAGGATGAAGACCGTCGGCCCGACGACGAAGAGGAAGAGGGCCAGCAGGGCCGCGGCGACGGCGTTGGCGTTGGAGAGCCACTTGATGCCCTTGTCGATGCCGCTCACGGCGGAGACGACGAAGCAGAGGGTGAGGAAGGCGATGACGAGGACGGCGGCGGTGGTGCCGTAGCCGCTCTGGCCGAAGACGTTGGCCAGGCCGCCGGTGATCTGCAGGGCGCCGAGGCCGAGCGAGGTCGCCGAGCCGAAGAGCGTGGCGAGGATGGCGAGGGTGTCGATGCCCCGGCCGGCCGGGCCGTCGACGCGGTCACCGAGCAACGGGCGGAAGGCGGCGCTGATGAGGTTACCGCCGCCCTTGCGGTAGGCGAAGTAGGCGATGGTCAGGCCGATGACGGCGTACATGGCCCACGGGTGGAAGCCCCAGTGGAAGAACGTGTACTCCATCGCGAGGTGGGCGGCCTCGTCGCTGCCCGGCTCGGCGAGCCCGAGCGGCGGGGTGTTGAGGTGGGTCAGCGGCTCGGCGACGCCGTAGAACATCAGGCCGATGCCCATACCGGTCGCGAACATCATCGAGACCCAGGAGAAGGTGGAGAACTCCGGCTCGGAGTCGTCGGGACCGAGCTTGATGTTGCCGTACCGGGTGATGGCGAGCACGGCGCTGAAGAGCACGAAGCCGCCGCTGGTCAGGACGAAGAACCAGCCGACGTTGCTCGTGATCCACGCCAGGGCCGAGCTCGTCCCGTCGTTGAACCCCGAGGGGTCGAGGGCTCCGTAGAGGAGGAAGGTCAGGGCGAGCCCGGCGGCGGTGCCGAAGACGACGCGGTCGACCGGCCGGTGGCGCCGGGTCCCGGGATGGTCCTGCTCGACTCTCTCGGGTGCGCTCGTGGCCATGGTGGTCCCCTTCGTCGTTGCGCTGGGCGAGTCGTCGTGCGCATGACACAACACCAGCAGTGTGATCCAGGTCACTCCACCCGTCAACGCGAGGACCGGGCCACCACGCACGACGGGGGGGCGGGTGGCCCGGTCCTCGGGGGCCGGTGTCGCGGGGTCAGCCGAGCCAGGCGTTGACCTTGTCGGGGTTGGCCTCGACCCACTTCTTCGCGGCGTCCTCCGGGGTCATGTTCTGGTTCGCGATCATCTCGGACACGGCGTTCTGGTCGTCGTTGGTCCACTGGAACTTCTTGATGAGGTCGACCGCGGGGGAGCCGGACTCGGCGAACTTCGTCGCGATCAGCTTGTTGAGCTCGTACGGCGGGTAGTCGCAGGCCACCTTCTTGGCGTCGGCGTCGCAGCCGTCGGTGTACTTCGGCAGCTCGACCTTGACGAGCTTCATCTCGGAGAAGAACCACTGCGGGTCGTAGAAGTAGGCCAGCAGCGGCGTCTTGTTCTTCTCGGCCTGGCGGAAGCTCGTGATGAGGGCCGCCTCCGAGCCGCCGGTGACGACCTTGTAGTTCAGCTTGAGGTTGGCCACGAGCGCCTCGTCGTTGGTCACGTACGACGGGTCGCCGTCGAGCAGCTGGCCCTTGCCGCCGGACTCGGAGGTCTTGAACATGTCGGCGTACTTGTTGAGGTTGTTCCAGTCCGTGATGTCCGGGTACTTCTCGGCCATCCACGGCGGGACGAACCAGCCGATGATGCCCTGGTTGCCGGTGAGCCCGGCGTCCTGGACCGTCTTCTGCTCGGTGATGTACTTCTTCGTGAGGTCGGCGTGGCCCCAGTTCTCGACGATGGTGTCGATCGAGCCCGACGCCATGCCCTGCCAGCCGACCTCCTCCTTGACGTCCGGGTAGGTGACCTTGCACCCGAGCTTGCTCTCGGCGACGTAGCCGATGACGTGGGCGTTGCTCACGTAGCCGGTCCACGGGTTGACCGCGATGCGCAGGTCGCCGCACTTCTTGCCGCCGGCGTCGGTGCCCGAGCTGCTCGGCTGGTCGATGTTGCCCCCGCCGCAGGCCGAGAGGCCGAGAGCGATGGTGGCGAGGCCGGCGATGAGTGCGAGCCGGTGGTTTCCTCGTGGCATTGACTTCTCCCTCTCAGGTGTCCGCGTCCTGCGCGGGTCGTGGTGGTGGTGCGTGGTGACCGGGGTCCGGGGTGGCCCGGTCACCGTCCGTACCGTGCGGCGGCGTACCGCGCGATCCGGTCGAGCATGATCCCCAGGGCGGTGATGGCGATGCCGGCGGCCAGGCCCTTGCCGAAGAGCTGGCCCTGCACGAAGCCCTGGACGATGAGGTAGCCGAGGCTCCCGCCCCGACCATGCCGCCGATGACGACCATCGACAGCACGTAGAGCAGGCCCTGGTTGGTCGCGAGCACCAGCGCCTCGCGGGCCATCGGCAGCTGGACCTTGGAGATCATCTGCCAGCGGGTGATGCCGGTGGAGCGGGCCGCCTCGACCGAGGCCGGTGAGACCCCCGCACACCGTCGGCGACGAGCTTGGTGGCGATCGGCACGGCGTAGGCGACGGCGGCCATGATCGCGGTGAAGCGGCTGGCGGCGAACAGGGCCAGGGCGGGGACGAGGTAGACGAACGCCGGGATGGTCTGGAAGCCGTCGAGGAACGGCCGGATGAGCGTGTCGGCCCGCCGGCCCCGCCCCATCGCCACCCCGAGGACCATCGCGATGAGCATGACGAGCAGGGTCGCGACGAGGGTCATCGTCAGCGTGACCATCGCGTCGTTCCAGAGGCCGGTGCCGAGGATGACCGCCTCGCACACGAAGGTGACGGCGGCCGGCTGCCACCCGCCGAGCAGGTAGGCGACGGCCAGCAACACCGCGGCCATGACCCACCACGGCAGGTCCGACATCAGCGACTGGAGGGGGTTGAGCAGTCCGCCGCTGATGAAGTCCTTGAAGGCGTTGGTCACCCCGAGATGGCGTTGACGACGGCGTCGGTGATGTCGTTGATGTGGCCGCCGAGCGGGCCGGCGGTCAGCTCGCCGATGACCGGCACGCCGGAGAGGTCGGGGAACTCGGAGAGCTGGAGGTAGCGGGTGGAGTAGAAGGCCGCGAGCAGGGCCGGCACGAGCAGGGCGCCGAGGACGAGCCGTCGCCCGCCCGGGGTGAGCCGCTTGGCGGTGGCGCCGCGGCCACCCTCCTCGGTGGCCCAGCGCGGGAGCTTCTCGAGGACGAGGGTGCGGCCGCCGAAGATGCCGGGGGAGCCGACGGCCGCGACGCGCTGGCCACCGGGCGCGGACCGCTCGCTCGCCGCGGTGGTCGTGCGGTCGAGCATGATCGCGATGAAGACGATGCCCAGGCCGGCGACCGAGGCCGCGCCGACGTTGAGGGTCTGGAGCGCCGCGACGACCGGCTTCCCGAGGCCGGGCCCGTTGACGAGGGCGGCGATGGTGGCCATCGAGAGGGCGGCCATCGTGCACTGGTTGATGCCGACGACGATGGTGCGCTTGGCCATCGGCAGCTGGACCTGGCGCAGCAGCTGGCCCTTGGTGACGCCGAGGGAGCGCCCGGCCTCGACGGTGTTCTCGCCGACCGAGTTGAGGCCGTGCTCGGTGATGCGGACGAGCGGCGGCAGGGCGTAGACGAGCGTGAGGACGATCGCGCAGGCCGGGCCGATGCCGAAGAAGAGCGAGATCGGGGTGAGGTAGGCGAAGGAGGGCATCGTCTGCATGACGTCGAGCACCGGGGTGAGGAGCGAGGAGGTGCGGCGGCTGCGGGACATCGCGATCCCGAGCGGCAGGCCGATGACGATGCAGATGACGACGGCGACGAGGGTGACGATGAGGGTGTCGAGGCCGTCGGTCCACAGGCCGCCGACGCCGAGGTAGAGCAGGACGGCCGAGACGAGCAGGGTCGAGCGCAGCCCGGCGAGCCCGTAGGTGACCCAGGCCGCGAGGGCCAGGACCCCGAACCAGCCGACGTAGTCGCCCGGGGTCACCGCGCTGAGGTGGTCCTGGAGGAAGCCGACGAAGTCGTCGAGGGCGGTCGCGACGGTGCCGAGGACGCCGTGGAAGAACCAGTTGTCCTGCCCGAGGACCTGGACCTTGTCGCGCAGGTCGTTGAACCACTCGTGCAGGCCGGTGGTGTCGGCGTTGGCCAGCACGAGGGTCTGCCGCCCGCGCAGCGTCGCCCAGGCGAGGAGCCACAGCGCGAGGACGACGAGGAGCTTGCGGCCCGTGCGTCGCGACGGGGGCAGGACCGTGCGCGGCTGCTCCTCCTCGATGGGTGCCGGCGTCCGTGCCGGCTCGAGCGTCGTGGTCACGAGCCGGCCGCCGGCGAGGAGTCGTCGTGGTGCTCGACGACGACGACCCGCAGGATGTCCTCGTCGTCGACGACCCCGACGACCGTGCCGGAGGAGTCGACGACCCGCACCGGTCCGTCGGCGGCGAGCACGGCGCGCGCGGCCTCCCGGACGACCGTGGTGTCGGGGAGGGCCGGGGCTCCGGCGCCCTCGTCGGCGGAGGCGGGCTGGCGCATGACCCACCGGAGGGTGAGGACGTGCGACTTGGGGACCTCGGCGGTGAAGTCGCGGACGTACTCGTCGGCCGGGGCGCCGATGATCTCGTCGGGTGCGCCGACCTGCACGATCGCGCCGTCGCGCATGATGAGGATCCGGTCGCCGAGCTTGAGCGCCTCGTCGAGGTCGTGCGTGATGAAGACCATCGTCTTGCCCACCTCGTGGTGCAGCCGGATGACCTCCTTCTGCATGTCGCGGCGGATCAGCGGGTCGAGGGCGCTGAACGGCTCGTCGAACATCATCACGGCGGGGTCGCCGGCGAGGGCGCGGGCCAGCCCGACGCGCTGCTGCATGCCGCCGGAGAGCTGGTCGGGGTAGTTCTGCTCGTACCCCGAGAGGCCGACGAGGTCGACCATCTCCTGGGCGCGGCCCCGGCGGGCGCCCTTGTCCTCGCCGCGGACCTCGAGGCCGAAGGCGATGTTGTCGATGACCTTGCGGTGGGGGAGCAGGCCGAAGTGCTGGAAGACCATCGAGACCTTGCGCCGGCGGATCTCGCGCAGCTGCTCCTCACCCATCGCCGTGAGGTCGTCGCCGCCGAGCAGCACGGTGCCCGCCGTCGGCTCGATGAGCCGGGTGATGAGCCGGACGAGCGTGGACTTGCCAGAGCCCGACAGGCCCATGACGACGAAGACCTCCCCCGGGGCGACGTCGAAGGAGACGTCGCGCACGCCGATGACGTGCCCGCTCTTGGCCTGCAGCTCCTGCCGGCTCAGCTCGAGGTCGGGGGTCCCGACGAGCTTCTCGGCGTTGGGCCCGAAGACCTTCCACAGCCCGCGCACGCAGAGCGCGCTGGAGGACGGGTCCGTCTCGGGCGTCGTCGCCCTGTCCACGGCCAGGTCGGTCACCGTCCACCTCCGGAGTTGCGCGATGTGCAACATCGTGTGTTCTGCGCAACAGAATGGCCCTGCACCCGGGCGGGGTCAAGGGTGTGGACGCCCTGTGGTCAGCGGGTCCGGCTGGGGCGGAGGGTCATCGCTCGCCGGGACCGTGCGCGAGGCGACCCGAGATCTCGGCCGTCGCGGCGCGCAGCAGCGGGACGAGCTCGTCGACCCGCAGGCCGCCGAAGCGGAAGGTCGGCCCGGAGACCGACACCGAGGCGACGACGTCGCCGTGGGCGTCGCGCACCGGGGCGGCGAGGGCGGTCAGGCCGACGTCGAGCTCGTCGACCGCCACGGCCCATCCGCGCTCGCGGACCTCGGCGAGCTGGAGGTCGAGGGTCGCCCGGTCGGTGATGGTCGCCGGGGTGTAGCGCACGAGCTCGCCGAGGAGCCGGCCGAGCTCGGGGTCGGCGAGCTCGCTGACGAGCACCTTGCCGTTGCTCGTCGCGTGCAGGGGGATGTGCTGGCCGACCCAGTTGTAGGACGACAGGCTCGAGGCGCCCGAGACCTGGTCGACGTAGAGGGCCGCGCCCCCGGAGAGGACCGCGAGGTTGACCGTCTCGCCGGTCTCGGAGGCGAGGCGCCGCACGACCGGCCGGGCCTCCTGGACGAGGTCGAGGCGGGCGTTGGTGGCGCCGGCGAGCTTGAGCACGCCGACGCCCAACCGGTAGCGGCCGCGTTCCTCGACCTGCTCGACGAGGCGGCGCCGCTCGAGCGCGGAGACCAGCCGGCTCGCGGTGGACTTGTGCACGCCGAGCTCGCGGGCCAGCTGGGTGATGCCGGCCGCGCCGTGGAGGGCGAGCAGCTCGAGGATGGTGACGGCCCGGTCGACCGACTGGACGGTGCTCGCCCCGTCCCGGGTGGTGGTGCGCATGGCGCAACCGTAGCGAATGGCGCAACCCCCCGAGCGGCGGGGAGGAGAGTGGTGATCCGCCCACGACGGCTCGCGAGCGCTTCGTGCGGTCGCGAGCCCGTTCGACAGGGCTCGTGACGGACCGGACGGCTCGCGAGCCGCGTCGGCTGCTCTCGTCAGTCGCCGAGCTCGCGGCGGCGGCGCACGACGTACTCCTCGAGCTCGGCCCGCACGGCCTCGTCGAGGGCCGGCTGCTCGTACTCCTCGAGCCGCTTCCGCCAGATGGTCGCGGCGCGGGCCGCGGTGTCCTGGGCCCCGTTCCGCATCCACCGCTCGTAGTTCTCCGAGCTGTTGAGGAACGGCCGGTAGAAGCAGGTGCGGAAGCGCTCCATCGTGTGCATCGACCCGAGGAAGTGCCCGCCGTGCCCGACCTCCTGGTGGGCGTCGAAGCCGAGCGACCCCGCGTCGATCTCGAGCGGGGTGAACTCGTGCTGGAGCATCTCGACGATCTGGCAGTCGATGACGAACTTCTCGAAGCCCGCCACGAGCCCGCCCTCGAGCCAGCCGGCGGAGTGCATCACCCAGTTGGTGCCCGCGAGGAAGGTCGGCATGAGGGTCATCAGCGCCTCGTAGCCGGCCTGCGCGTCGGGGACCTGCGAGGAGGTCAGGCCGCCGCCGGTGCGGAACGGCAGCCCGAAGTGGCGCGCGATCTGCCCGGTGCAGAGCAGGCCGATGCCCGACTCCGGTGTGCCGAACGTCGGTGAGCCCGACTGCATGTCGATGTTGGAGAGGAAGGACCCGAAGATCACCGGGCAGCCGGGGCGGATCAGCTGGGCGAGCGTGATGCCCGACAGCGCCTCGGCGATCTGCTGCACGAGGGCGGCCGGGATGGTGACCGGCGACATCGCCCCCATGAGGATGAACGGCGTGAGCACGACCGGCTGCGCGGCGGCCGCGTACTCGAAGAGCGCGTCGAGCATCCGGTCGTCCCAGCGCAGCGGGCTGTTGCAGTTGACGAGGCTGATCGAGACCGGGGACTTCTCGATGGCCTCGCGACCGCCGAAGAGGATCTCGGACATCGCGATGACGTCGCGGGCGTTCTCGCCGGAGACGACGTTGCCCATGAACACCTTGTCGGTGATCGTCATCAGGGCGTAGGTCATGTCGAGGTGGCGGGAGTCGAGCGGGGTGTCGTTCGGCTCGCAGACCACGCCGCCGGCGGAGTCGAGCACCGAGAACGACTGCGAGAGACGGGCGAAGTTGCGGTAGTCCTCCATCGTGCCGTCGCGGCGGGTCTCGCCCTCGCGCACGAACGGCGGCCCGTAGACGGCGCCGAAGGCCATCGAGTCGCCGCCGATGTGGATGCTCCGCTCGGCGTTGCGGGCCTGCACGTCGAACTCGCGGGGCGCCTTGGCGACCTGCTCGAGCATGAACTCGGGGTCGAGGAAGACCGTGTTGTCCTCGACCCGCTGGCCGGCCTGCCGGAACAGCTCGAGGGCGCGCTCGCTCATGAACTCGACGCCGATCTCGGTGACCAGGCGGCGCCAGCCGGCGTCGAGCTGGGACATCGCGTCGGCCGAGAGGATCTCGTAGCGCGGCATCCGGTTCGTGAACATGCGCGGGCCTCCGGGGGCTGGACAGCGTTGACGGTGAGCGGGGTCACATCCTAGCCTCATCATGTGGACCGACAAGGCCCACATCATGGGCATCTGACGAACGCGCCCCACCACCGAGGAGGACCCGGCCATGACGCCGCCCAGCCCGAGCACCGGCACCCAGTCGATCGACCGGGCCGCCGACCTCGTGGGCCGCGTCGTGCGCGCCGAGGGGCCGGTCACCGCGACGGCGCTCGCCGAGGCCACCGGGCTCGCCCGCTCCACCGCGCAGCGCCTGCTCGGCGCCCTCGAGCGCGCCGAGCTGCTGGCCCGCGACGAGGCCGGCAGCTGGGCGCCCGGTGCGCTCTTCGACCTCTACGCCACCCGCCGCGCCGACGACGAGGTGCTCGTCGAGGCGGCCGGCCCGGCGATGCGCGAGCTCGGCGAGCTCACCGGCGAGACCGTCAACCTCGGGGTCCCGCGCCGCGGCACCGTCGTGCAGGTGGCCCAGGTCGACGCGTCGTACTTCCTCGGCTCGCGCGACTGGGTCGGCACCGACGTCCCGGCACACTGCTCGGCGCTCGGCAAGGTCCTCTACGCGTACGGCGCGCTTCCGGTGCCGACCGGCCGGCTCGAGGCGCCGGCCGCCGCGTCCGTCACCTCCGGCGCCCGGCTGGCCGAGCAGCTGCCGGGCATCCGGCGGTCCGGCTGGGCGGCGACCGTCGACGAGCTCGAGCCCGGGCTCACCGGCGTCGCGGCGCCGGTGCGGGCGCGTGGCGTCGTCGTCGCCGCGCTCGGCATCTCGGGGCCGACCTCCCGTCTCTCCGACCAGATCCCGTCGACGGGTGCGCTGGTCGCCAGCCACGCCGCGGCGCTCTCCGCCAGGCTCGAGAACCACCCACAGGAAGGTGCGGCATGACCCCCGACGACATCCTCAAGGGGCTGTACGACGAGACCCTCGTCGGCAACGGCCCCGCGGTCCTCGACCTGACGCACCAGGCGCTGTCGATGGAGATGGCCCCCGGTGACCTGCTCTTCGACGCGCTCATCCCGGCGCTCGAGGAGGTCGGCGCGCGCTTCGAGCGCGGCGACTTCTTCGTCCCGGAGATGCTCATCGCCGGGCGCGCGATGGCCGGCTCGATGGAGGTGCTGCGCCCCTGCTCGCCGACACCGGCGTGCAGACCATCGGCAAGTTCCTCATGGGCACGGTCAAGGGCGACGTGCACGACATCGGCAAGAACCTCGTGAACATCATGCTCGAGGGCGCCGGCTTCGAGGTCATCGACCTCGGGGTGCAGGTGGCCCCGGAGAAGTTCGTCGCGGCCATCGACGAGCACCAGCCCGACATCGTCGGCTTCTCGGCCTTCCTCACGACGACGATGCCGATGTTCAAGGCGAACATCAACGCCCTCGAGAAGGCCGGCATGCGCGACTCGGTCATCGTCATGGTCGGCGGTGCGCCGGTCACCCAGGAGTACGCCGACGCGGTCGGGGCCGACGGGTACGCGGCCGACGCCTCGGCGACCGTCAAGCGGGCCAAGGCCCTCCTCCAGGAGCGCCGCGCGAAGGTTCTCGCGTGAGCGCCCCGTTGCGGCACACCGTCCTCCGCTCGGCGAGCAAGGAGGTCGTCATCGGCGCGGACAAGCCCTTCTGCGTCATCGGCGAGCGGATCAACCCCACCGGTCGGCCGGTCCTCCAGGCCGCGCTGCGCGAGGGCGACCTGTCGATCATCGCCAAGGACGTCGCGGCCCAGGTCGCCGGCGGGGCCGACGTGCTCGACATCAACATGGGCGTGCCGCTCACCGACGAGGCCGAGCTGCTCGTCAAGGCCATCCAGCTGGTGCAGTCGCTCACCGACCTGCCGGTCTGCATCGACTCCTCGGTCGTCGAGGCCCTCGAGGCCGGCCTGTCGGTGTACCAGGGTCGGGCACTGGTCAACTCGATCACCGCCGAGGACGACCGGATGGCCGCGATCCTCCCGCTCGTCAAGAAGTACGACGCCGCGATCGTCGCGCTCCCGAACGACGAGGACGAGATCCCGATGGAGGCCGAGAAGCGCCTCGCCCTCACCGAGAAGATCGTCCGGGTCGCCACCGAGGAGTACGGCATCGCGATCGAGGACATCGTCATCGACCCGCTGGCCATGCCGATCGGCGCCGACTCCACGGTGGGGCGCACGACGCTCGAGGTGATCCGCGGCATCCGCGAGCGGTGGGGCCTGAACACCACGTGCGGCGCGTCCAACGTCAGCTTCGGGATGCCGGGGCGACACGCGATCAACTCGGCGTGGCTGCCGCTCGCGATGTCGGCCGGCATGACGAGCGCGATCATGGACGCCCGCACCCCGCAGATCGTCGACGCCGTGCGCGCCTCCGACCTCCTGCTCGGCAACGACGAGTGGGGCATGTCGTGGATCGCGGCCCACCGGGCCCGCCAGGCGGCGGAGGCCGCGGCCAGCCCCGCGTGAGCCGCGACCGGGGGCCCGAGCAGCCGTTCGAGGACGTCGTCGAGGGGCTGCGCCGCGAGGGCCTGATGGAGCCGCCCCCGTCGGTCGGCGAGACCGACGAGGTGTCCGAGGGCACGGGGCGCGTCACCCTGTCCTTCGCGCCGGCCGACCGCAGCGTCCGCGTGCCGCCGGGGGTGTCGGTGTTCGACGCCGCCTCGTGGAACGGCATCGCCATCGACTCGACGTGCGGTGGGCACGGCACCTGCCGCAAGTGCCTCGTCCGGCTGACCGACGCGGTCTCCCCGGTGACCCGGCACGACCGGCGGACCTTCACCGACGAGCAGCTCGGCGAGGGGTGGCGGCTGGCCTGCCTCGTCCGGGCGACGCACGACCTCGCGGTCGAGGTGCCGCCGCTCGTCACCCGCCCGAAGGCCTCGACCGTGGGGGTCGGCCGGCAGGTCATCCTCCGGCCGGCGGTCCAGAAGCGGTACGTCGAGCTCACCGAGCCGACGCTGGCCGACCAGCGCACCGACCTCGCCCGCCTGCGCGACGCCGTCGACGACCTCACCCTCGTGCCCGACCTGCACGCGCTGCGGAGGCTGCCGAAGGTGTTGCGCGAGAGCGACTTCAAGGTGACGGCGGTCGTCGTCGACGAGGTGCTCGTCGACGTCGAGCCCGGCGACACGACCGGGCGTCGGCACGCCATCGCCTACGACCTCGGGACGACGACGGTCGTCGCGACGCTGCTCGACCTCGAGACCGGGACGCCGGTGGCCGTGGCGAGCATCCTCAACAAGCAGCAGCCCTTCGGCGGCGACGTCATCACCCGCATCAGCGCCACGATGATGGACCCCGAGGCGCTGCCCCGGCTCACCTCCCTGGCCCGCGACACCCTGGCCGAGCTCGCCGCCGAGGTCTGCGAGGAGGGCGGCGTCGACCCGGCCGAGGTGTACGAGGTGGCCCTGGCCGGCAACGCGACGATGACCGCCCTGCTGCTCGGCGTCGACCCGGAGCCCCTCGGGGTCGCGCCGTTCATCCAGGTGACGGCCGACTGGCCGGTGCTGCTCGCGAGCGACCTCGGGCTGGCGGTGCACCCCGGTGCGAGGGCCGTCGTGTTCCCCGCCCTCGGGGCCTACGTCGGCGGCGACATCGTCGCGGGGATGCTGGCCAGTGGGCTCGACCGCGACAAGCGGGTGCGGCTGTTCGTCGACGTGGGCACGAACTGCGAGATCGCGCTGACCGACGGCGACCGCATCGTCACGACCGCCGCCCGGCCGGGCCGGCCTTCGAGGGCGGCGCCATCCGCTGCGGGATGCGGGCCGCCGACGGCGCCATCGAGGTGATCCGGCTCGACCCGAAGGCCGAGGACCCCTCTGCCGCAGTCGCGTTGGGAGTCATCGGCGACGTGGAGGCGCGGGGGCTGTGCGGCTCGGGCCTCGTCGACGCCGTCGCCGAGCTGGCCCGGGTCGGGCTGCTCGACGCCTCGGGCCGGTTCGTCCCGGAGGAGGCCGCGGCCGGTGTCGCGCCCGCCCTCGCCGACCGGCTGACGACGGTGCGCGACGGCGAGCGCGTCTTCGTGCTGCACCGGCCGACCCCGGACGCGCCGGCCGTCGAGTCGGTCTACCTCTCGCAGCGCGACGTCCGTGAGCTGCAGTTCGCCAAGGCCGCCATCTCCACCGGCTGGACGCTCCTGCTCGAGGAGCTCGGGCTCGAGGCGTCCGAGGTCCAGCAGGTGCTGCTCGCCGGGTCGTTCGGGTCCTACCTCTCGCCGGCCTCGGCCGTGCGGATCGGGCTCGTGCCCAAGCTGTCGGTGCTGCGCATCGTCTCCGCCGGCAACGTCGCGGGGAGGGGGCGAAGATGGTGCTGCTGTCCGCACGCGAGCGGACGGGCGCCGACGCGCTGCTCGAGGAGGTGGCCTATGTCGAGCTCTCGGACCGTCCCGACTTCAACGACCGGTTCGTCGACCAGCTCGCCTTCCCCGTCTGAGCCTGCGGCTGCCGGGCGCGTCGCCCTCGTCGCGTGCGGTGCCATCGCGCAGCCGGCGGCCGACGCGGCGACGGCGAACGGGTGGCCGCTCGACGTGCACCCGCTGCCGCCGTTGCTGCACAACCGTCCCGAGCGGATCGCCGGGGCGGTCGAGGAGCTCGTGCTCGCGCTGCGCGACCGCTACGACCGGGTCACCGTGGGGTACGCCGACTGCGGCACCTACGGCGCGCTCGACGCGGTGTGCGAGCGGCTCGGGGTCGAGCGCCTCCCGGGCCTGCACTGCTACGACCTCTTCGCCGGCGCGTCGGCCGTCGAGCAGCTGGGGGACGACGAGCCCGGCACCTACCTGCTCACCGACTTCCTCGTGAAGTCGTTCTCGCGCACCGTGGTCCAGGAGCTCGGGCTCGACCGCCACCCCGAGCTGCGCGACGACTACTTCCGTCACTACACCCGCGTCGTGTGGCTCGTGCAGACGACCGACCCGGCCGAGCAGGCCGAGCTGCGCGCCCTCGCCCAGGACGCCGCGGCCCGCATCGGCCTGCCCCTGGAGGTCCGCCCGACCGGCACGGGCGGGCTCGAGCGCGCCCTCGCCGGCCTGCTCAGCACGACCCGCTGAGCGGGCCCTCGTCACAGGACTCGAGGTCCATCCCCGCGGCCCGGGCGACCTTGCGAGCCGCCACCCCCAGGGCCTTCAGCTCCTCGGGGGACAGCACGTCGACGACGAGCCGGCGCGCCTCGCGGACGTGGCCGGGGGCGCTCTCGTGCAGCTTGTCCCACCCGGCGTCGGTGAGGCGGGCCTCCACCCGTCGGCCACCGCCACCACTGCACACGGTGCGCGTGATCCAGCCGTCGGCCTCGAGCCGGCTGGCCGCGTGGGAGAGCCGGGACAGCGAACCCCGCGACATCGTCGCCAGCTGGGAGAGCTGCAGGGTGGCGTCCGGGGCGTCGGAGAGGGCGACGAGCACGTGGTACTCGAAGGAGTTGAGGCCGGAGTCGCGCTTGAGCTGGGCGTCGAGGGCGCTGGGCAGGGCGGTGACGAGCGACATCAGCGACCGCCAGTCGTGGAGCTGGTCGTCGTCGAGCCACGGCACGGGGTCGGCGGTGGCCCTCGGCTCGGGGGGCATGGGCACCAGCATACCCGGGACTTGAACATTCAAGTCAGGGCCTCTACCCTGAGTTGAACATTCAACCTCTGCACCTGAGGAGCACTCCCATGACCGTCCTCCGCGTCGACGCCAGCATCCAGGGCGACCGGTCCGCGAGCAGTGCGCTCGCCGACCTCGTCCTCGAGCACTTCACTGCCGTCCGCCCCGACGAGCAGGTCGTGCGCCGCCATCTCGGCGCCGAGCCGCTGCCGTCGGACGCCTGGCCGCTGGCCGTCGGCGGGAACTTCACCCCGGAGGACCAGCGCAGCGAGCAGCAGCGCGCGGCCGTCGAGCTGGCCCGCACCGTCGCGGACGAGCTGCGGTCGGCCGACGCCGCCGTCCTCGCGCTGCCGCTCTACAACTGGGGGGTCTCCCAGCACGTCAAGGCGTGGTTCGACCTGGCCATCGCCGGGGCCGAGCAGGGCGCCCGGCTCCTCGACGGCACCCCCGTCGTGGCCCTCGTGACCCGGGGTGGCTCCTACGCCCCGGCACGCCGAAGGAGGGCTGGGACCACAGCACCGACTACCTGCGCCGGGTCCTCGTCGACGTCTGGGGCGCCGACCTCACCGTCATCGAGCGCGAGCTCACCCTGGCCGGCGTCAACCCCGCGATGGACGAGCTCGTCGAGCTCGGCACGCTGCTGCGCAAGACGGCCGAGGAGGCCGCGGCCGACGCCGGGACCGCCCTGGCCCGCCGCGCCGCCTGAGCCGCGCCACGGCCGACCGGCCCTCGCCGCCTACCCGGTGGCGAGGGCCGCGGCCATCGCCCGGGTGTGCTCGGGCGAGGAGCCGCAGCACGCGCCGATGACGTCGATGCCGAGGTCGCGCAGCTCGCGGGCGTGCTCGGCCATCGCCTCCGGTCCCACGGTGTAGACGAAGCGGTCGCCGTCGAGCTCGGGGAGGCCCGCGTTGGACTGCGCGACGAGGAGCAGGCCCTCGGGCCGGGCGGCGGCCAGCTGCTCGGCGATGGTGCGCATCTCGTCCGGGCCCCGGCCGCAGTTGGCCCCGACCGCGTCGACCCCGTCGTCGACGAGGGTGCGCAGCGCGGTGGACGGGTCGACGCCCATCATCGTGCGCAGGTTGGTGTCGAACGACAGCGTGACGACGACCGGCAGGTGGGGGGCGACCTCGCGGGCGGCGGCGACGGCGGCCCGCGCCTCGCCGAGGTCGCTCATCGTCTCGACGAGCACGAGGTCGGCTCCGCCGGCGACGAGGCCCGCGACCTGCTCGGCGAAGAGGGCGGTCGTCGCCTCGGGGAGAGGGTGCCGAGCGGCTCGAGCAGCTCGCCGGTGGGCCCGATGTCGCCGGCCACGAGGGCGCCGTACCGCTGGGCGACCTCGCGGGCCACGGCGGCGCCGGCCCGGTTGACCTCCTCGGCGCGACCCGACAGGCCGTGCTGGGAGAGCCGGGGCTCGGTGGCCCCGAAGGTGTTGGTGGTGAGGAACAGGGCTCCGGCGGAGGCGTACTCGTCGTGCAGCGCGGCCACGGCCTCGGGGTTGGCGAGGTTCCAGGACTCGGCGCACTCGCCCATCGGCAGGCCCCGCTCCTGGAGCAGCCAGCCGTAGCCGCCGTCGAACACGGCGGGGCGTCCGGCGAGGAGGGTGCTCAGGCGGTTCGTCACGGCACCACGGTACGAGCCCGCACGCCCACCGGCCACGGTGTCCCGCGCCCCGGACGTCGCCGCGTCACCCGGGCGGTCGCACCCGGGCCGTCGCGGCCTCCTCGAGCATCCGCCGCCGCCACGCCTCGACGACCTCGACCTGGTTGAACGTGAAGACGTGCAGCCCCTCGATGGCCAGCGCGGGTTGGCCGACAGTGCCGCCACCCGGCTGACGAAGCGGTCGGTGGAGAAGCCGGGGGCCGCGATCCGCGCGAAGACCGACTTCTGCTTGCGCAGGAAGCGGAGCGACTCTCCCACACCGATCTTGGTCGCCATCCCGAGGAGCTTGGTGCGCTCGACGGGCCCCGGCACCCCGACGAGGAGCGGCAGGGTGACCCCGCGGCGTCGGATGCGCTCGCACCACGTGCCGAGGTGCTCGGCGTCGAAGGTCATGTTCGACACGACGTGCGTGGCGTAGCGGCGCTTGTCCCACATCGACTGCACGGTGACGTCGTCGTCGATGGTCGGGTGCGACTCGGGGTAGCCGGTGATGCCGACATGCGTGAAGCCGTGCTCGATCGTCGCGAGGTCCTGGAGCAGGTCGAGGGCCGAGGTGTAGTCACCGGCCGGGGGGTCGGCGTCGCCGCCGGGGACGAAGACCGACGTGATGCCGGCCTCTCCGAGGCGGGCGACGACGTCGACGAGCTCGTCGCGGCCGGTGACCATCCGGGCCGCGAGGTGCGGGACGACGTCGTAGCCCTGGCCGGCGAGGCCGGTGGCCAGGTCGAGGGTGGCGCCGAGGCCCTTGCCCGGGGCCGCCGTCACCGTCACGGTCACCGTGGTGGGGACGTGGCGGGCCACGGCATCGGCGATGGAGGCCGTGGGCATCACCTCGTAGCGGGCGCCCTCGAGGAGGCGGGCCGTCGCGACGGTGGGCAACTCGTTGCTCATGGGGCAACCTGTCTCGTCATACGCACCGAACGTCGCCCAGCGTAGGGGCCGCGCGGAGCCCGCGCCAGAGCCCGTCCACCCCCGGTTCCTCGCCTCTCCACCCGTCCCCAGGACGCACGGAGCCCCCGTGTCCGTCGGCGAGGTGGTGGACCTCGCCGCGGCTGCGGGGGCTGAGGGGTGGGGGTGGGCTCAGAGGCCGGCGGCGCGGCGCACGGGGCTGTGCAGGCCGTAGTACTCCTGGAGGTTCTCGCTGAGGATCGCGCGGATGACGGGAGCCTCGGCGGCGCCCTCACCCGTGGCCTCCTGGGCGTCGACGGCCACGAGGAGGTCCTCGATCTCGGCCGGCGTGCGGTAGTGCGAGAGGTCCTCGCGGAGGGAACGCAGGGCGGCCCGGCGCTCGCGGCGCTCGCGCAGCTCGTCCTTGACGGTGGTCCAGAGTGCGGTGCTGGTGGTCATGCATCCAGTGTCCGGTCGACGGTTCCCATGCGTCCAATGAAAACGACACATAAGACGTATGCACTATCGTCATGGGATGGACACGGACGCGCTGCGCTGGTTCCAGCTGGTCGCCGACGGCTACACGGTCACCGAGGTCAGCGACGTCTTCGGGGTCAGCCAGCCGGGCGTGTCCCGGGCACTGGCCCGGCTCGAGGCCGAGGTCGGCACCCCGCTCCTGCACCGGCAGGGCCGGGTGCTGCGGATGACCCACGCCGGCGCCGCCTTCAAGCGGCACGTCGACGCCCTCGTCAACAACCTCGACGACGGCCTCGCCGCGGTCGGCGAGCTGGTCGACCCCGAGAGCGGGGTCGTCACCCTCGCCTTCCCCCTGAGCCTCGGCAGCTGGCTGGTGCCCAACCTCGTCGTGGCCTTCCGCCGCGAGCACCCGCGGGTGCGCATCGCGCTCGAGCGCACGTCGGTCGGCGAGGACGGCCGCATCTCGGCCCAGCTGGCCACCCGGCGCGCCGACCTCGAGCTGACCGCGGCCCGCGTCGCGGGCCAGGGGGTGGCCTGGCAGCGGGTGCTCGTCGAGCCACTCGTCCTCGCCGTCGCCCTCGGCCACCCGCTCGCCGACCGGGAGTCGGTCGCGCTCGCCGAGGTCGCGGGTGACCCGTTCGTGCTGCGGGGTGCGCCCTCGGGCATGCGCCAGCAGACCCTCGACCTGTGCCGGGCGGCGGGCTTCGAGCCCGACATCGCGACCGAGGCCGAGGACCTGCCGACCATCCGGGGCTTCGTCGCCGCCGGGCTCGGGGTGGCCGTCGTGCCCGCCCAGGGGCTGCGCTGCCCGACGACCTTCGCCCGCACCCGGCTCCTGCCGCTCACCGACGCGAAGGCCCAGCGCGAGGTGGGGCTGGCCTGGGTCGACGGCCGCCCGCTGCTGCCCTCGGCGCAGGCCTTCCGGCGGTTCGTGCTGGCGTCCTCCGCCCCCTGAGCGGATGAGAGGATCGGGGCCGACGGACGACCCCGCCCGACCCGGCCCGATCCCCGACCGAGAGGCTCGCTCGATGGCGCCCACGCGCAAGGCCCCGATCATCGCCCTGGCCAACCAGAAGGGCGGCGTCGCCAAGACGACGTCGGTCGCCTCGCTCGGCGCGGCCTTCGCCGAGGCCGGCAAGCGGGTCCTGCTCGTCGACCTCGACCCGCAGGCCTGCCTCACCTTCAGCCTCGGCATCGACCCCGACACCGTCGAGGCGTCCGTGCACGACGTGCTCGTCGGCGGGACCCCGGTCGCCGACGTGGTCCACGAGTGCGAGGACGGTGTGCACCTCGTGCCCAGCTCGATCGAGCTCGCCGGGGCCGAGGCCGTGCTGCTCGGCCGGCCGGCGCGCGAGTACGTGCTGCAGACCGCCCTCGACCCGGTGCGGCGCGACTACGACGTCATCGTCCTCGACTGCTCGCCGAGCCTCGGCGTGCTGACCCTCAACGCACTGACCGCCGCGCAGGGCCTCATCGTCCCGATGCCGTGCGAGATGCTCAGCCACCGCGGGGTCGGCCAGCTGCTCGACACCGTCGCCGACGTCAAGCGGATCCTCAACAAGAAGCTGCGGGTCATCGGCATCCTCCCGACGCTGTACGACGGCCGCAGCACGCACGCCCGCGAGGTCCTCGACGACGTGGGGGAGCGGTACGGCCTGCCCGTGCTCTCGCCGCCGATCCCGCGGACGGTGCGCTTCGCCGAGGCACCGGCCGTGGGCCGCTCGATCCTCGCGACGTCGCGCACGTCGAAGGGGGCCAGGGCCTACCGGGAGGTCGCGGCGAGCCTGCTCGAGCAGCTCTGAGCCGTATTCCCCTCCGGGCGGTGAGGGTGTTCACCGTCGAAGGAGCGCTCGTGGTTGGACCCGGCGCCGCGCGCGGTCCTAGCGTGAGGGGATGACCACCACCACCCCCGCACTGATCGCCGACTCGGCGACCTCCGGCTTCCACCAGGGCACCATCGAGCGCCGCGACCTGCGCCCCGACGACATCCGCATCGCCATCGCCTTCGCCGGCATCTGCCACTCCGACATCCACACCGTCCGCGAGGAGTGGGGCCCGGCGCACTTCCCGCTGACCGTCGGCCACGAGATCGCCGGCACCGTCGTCGAGGTCGGTGACGAGGTCACCCGCCACGCGGTCGGTGACCGGGTCGGCGTCGGCTGCCTCGTCGACTCGTGCGGCGAGTGCGAGCCGTGCAAGGACGGCATGGAGCAGTTCTGCACCCGGCCGTCCGTCGGCACGTACAACGCGCAGGGCTACGACGGCGAGTGGACGATGGGCGGCTACGCCCAGGAGGTCGTCGTCAGCGAGCGCTTCGTCCTGCGCATCCCCGACGGCATGGAGCTCGACGTCGCCGCGCCGCTGCTCTGCGCCGGCATCACCACGTACTCGCCCCTGCACCGCTGGGGCGCGGGCACCGGCAAGAACGTCGCCATCGTCGGGGTCGGCGGCCTCGGGCACATGGGCGTCAAGATCGCCGCGGCCATGGGCGCGACCGTCACGACCATCTCGCGCAGCGACGCCAAGGCCGAGGACGCGAAGTCGCTCGGTTCGAGCGCGCACATCGCCTCGTCCGACGCCGACGCGATGAAGGCCGCCCGCGGCACCTTCGACATCATCCTCAACACGGTGAGCGCCGACATCCCGATCGCCGACTACGTGCGGCTGCTCAAGCCGGCCGGCGTCGTCGTCAACGTCGGCCTGCCGCCGGCTCCGTACGAGATCCCGCCGGGCTCGCTCATCGGCGGCAACAAGGCCGTGGCCGGCTCGCAGATCGGCGGCATCGCCGAGACCCAGGAGATGCTCGACTTCTGTGCCGAGCACGGCATCGCCGCGACCATCGAGGTCGTGGACGCCGCGGACGTCGACGAGGTCTGGGACCGCGTCGTGGACGGTGACGTGCGCTACCGCGCCGTCATCGACACGAGCACCCTCTCCGGCGGCTGACGGGCCGCCCCACGACGAGAGGGGCCGCATCCCACCCGGGATGCGGCCCCTCTCGTCGTGTGTGGAGGTGCGGGGCTCAGCCCTGCGCACCCTCGCCGGCGGTCTTGCCGCCGCGCGTGCGGCGACGGTTGCGGCTGCGGCGCGGGCGGTCGGAGCCCTCGGCCGCGGGGGTCTCGGTGCGACCCTCGGGACGCTCGCCACGCCCACCGTCACGACCGCCACGGTCGCCGTCACGCCGACCGCCGTCGCGTCCGCCACGACCCTGACCGCCGCGACCGCCGTCGCGGCCACCGCCGTCACGACCACCGCGACCCGGGCCGCGACCGCCGGACTTGCCGGTCTCGCCGAGGTCCTCGAGCACCTCGGCGCCGAGGCCCTCGCGGGTGCGCTGGGCGCGGGGGAGGCGGCCCTTGGCGCCCTCGGGGATGGACAGCTCGCTGTAGAAGTGCGGCGAGGAGGAGTAGGTCTCCATCGGCTCGGGGATGCCGAGGTCGAGGACCCGGTTGATCATGCCCCAGCGGTGCAGGTCGTCCCAGTCGACGAAGGTGACCGCGGTGCCGGTGTTGCCGGCCCGGGCCGTGCGCCCGATGCGGTGCAGGTAGGTCTTCTCGTCCTCCGGGCACTGGTAGTTGATGACGTGCGTGACGTTCTCGACGTCGATGCCGCGGGCCGCGACGTCGGTGGCGACGAGGACGTCGACCTTGCCGTTGCGGAACGCGCGCAGCGCCTGCTCGCGCGCGCCCTGCCCGAGGTCGCCGTGGATGGCGGCCGCCGCGAACCCGCGCTCGGTGAGGTCGTCGGCGACCTTGGCTGCGGTGCGCTTGGTGCGGCTGAAGATGATGGTCAGGCCGCGGTCCTTGGCCTGGAGCATCCGGGCGAGCATCTCGACCTTGTCCATGGCGTGCGCGCGGTAGACGAACTGCCGCACGGCCTTGACCGTGTGCGCGTTCTCCTGGTCGTCGCCCATCGCGCGGATGTGCGTCGGCTGGTTCATGTAGCGGCGGGCGAGGGTGACGACGGCGCCCGGCATGGTCGCCGAGAAGAGCATCGTCTGGCGGCCGGCGGGGGTCATCGCGAGGATCTTCTCGACGTCGGGCAGGAAGCCGAGGTCGAGCATCTCGTCGGCCTCGTCGAGGACGACGATGCGCGCGTTGCCGAGGTCGAGGTGCCCCTGCTGGGCGAGGTCGATGAGCCGGCCGGGGGTGCCGACGACGACCTCGACGCCCTTGCGCAGGGCCTCGATCTGGGGCTCGTAGGCGCGGCCGCCGTAGACGGTGAGCACGCGGATGCCGCGCTTCTTTCCGGCCCGCTCGAGGTCGCCGGACACCTGCACCGCGAGCTCGCGGGTCGGGGCGACGGCGAGGGCCTGGGGCTTGCCGGGGGCGTGCATCGTCGCGAAGGCGTCGTCGCCGGGGGCCACGACGCGGTTGAGGATCGGGATGCCGAAGCCGAGGGTCTTGCCGGTGCCCGTCTTGGCCTGACCGATGATGTCGTGCCCGCCGAGGGCGACCGGCAGGGTCATCGCCTGGATCGGGAACGGGCTCGTGATGTTGTGCTCGGCGAGCGCGGCGACGATGTCGGCGTGGATGGGGAAGTCGGCGAAGGTCGGCTCGGGGGCGGCCGGGGTGGCGGGCGCCTCGGCAGCAGCGTCGGTGGTGGGCTCGGTGCCGAGGGCGTCGGTGACGTCGGTCATGGACTCTCTTCTTCGATCGGCGGGCGCGCGCGGCGCGCACCTGCGCAGGGGGCTGCGGGCCGATCGGAGGTCTTCGTGGACGAGGCACGGCGTCGGGACGACGACTCGCGCTCGCCCGGCAAGGTCACTGTTCTGCGGGCCGACCGGGCACCGTTAACGCCCGCCATCCTACCGTTAGGCTCCGGTGACATGGACCAGGACCCGTCGGAGGCCTCCGGCTACGACGCCGCCGTCGTCGACCTGCTCGGGGTCCTCGCCTACGGAGAGCTCACCGCCTTCATCCGGATGGCCGCCGACTGCGACCTCGCCCCGACCCTGTCGCTGAAGTCGCAGATGGGGGCGCTCGCGACCGCCGACTACCTGCACTACCAGCAGCTGAGCGAGCACATGGTCGGGCGGGGCATCGACCCCGAAGCCGCCATGGCCCCGTTCGTGGCGCCCATCGCCGCCTTCCACGAGAGAACCCGACCCCGCGGCTGGCTCGAGGGCCTGGTCAAGGCCTACGTCGGCGACGGCATCGCCAAGGACTTCTACCGCGAGATGACCGCCTTCGTCGACGAGCCGACCCAGGCCGTCATGCAGGCGGCGCTCGAGGACGCCGGCCACGCCGACTTCGTCGTGCAGATCGTCCGCGACACCATCCGCACCGACCGCACCACGGCGGGCCGGCTCGCCCTGTGGGGGCGGCGGCTGCTCGGCGAGGCGCTCTCGCAGGCCCAGGCCGTGGCCGTCGAGCGCGACGCGATGGCCGCCCTGCTCGTGGGCGGCGGCGCCGACCTCGGTGACGTCGGGCGGATGTTCACCCGGCTCACCGACAACCACCAGCGCCGGATGACCCGGATGGGCCTGGACTCGTAGGTCGCGGTTCGCCCCGGCGCCGGGCGCTCGGCACACGACGAGGCCCCCGCCGCGTGGCGGGGGCCTCGTGCGTGCTCAGGTGGTGCGGGTGCTCAGGCCTTGCGCGAGCCGACCGTGCGGCCGGCCATGACGCGCTCGTAGCCGACGATGAGCAGCGCCGCGACGATGATCGAGATGATCCAGCGGAGCCAGTCGGGTCCGGACGTCGTCTGGACCCCGAGCCAGCCGGCGACGAGCCAGCCGATGAGGGCGCCGAGGATGCCGAGGACCACGGTGACGAGGAAGCTGATGTTCTGCCGACCCGGGAGGACCAGGCGGGCCAGGACGCCGATGATGATGCCGGCGATGATCGAACCGATGATGGACACGGTGTCTCCTTCCCGGGCTGGGACCCGGAACGTGCTCCGTCCGCGCTGAGGCGGGCTCCGGGGGACCCGGTGCGGCACCGACGCTAGACCCTCGACGAACCCTCGTCAAACATTCGACACGGCCGCGTCACCGGCGGTCATCGCCGCAGGTCAGCGCGCGGACCGGGTCAGGAGACGGCGCCGAACCCGACCTTGCCCTTCTCGGACTCGCCGACCTGCACCCAGCCCACCGCGCGGCCGGGCACCAGGATCGTGCGGCCCTTGGTGTCGGTGAGCCGCAGGACGGCGTCGGGGGAGGCCAGGGCGGCGTCGACGGCCTTGCCGACCTCGGTGGCGTCGGCGTCGGTCTCGACGGTGAGCTCGCGGGCGACGTTCTGGACGCCGATGGTGACCTCCACGGGGCACACACCTTTCGGGTTCGGTCGCGGGTCGGGCCCGCGCTCGGGTGGGATCTCGCGCTCAGGCTAACTCCCGGCGCCGGGTCGCTGTTCCGGCCGGGGGGCCGTGTTCGCCGAGGGCGTCAGCCGCCGGGCCGGTCAGCCCCCGACCTTGGGGAAGGACCCGAGGCCCCGCCACGCGAGCAGGCTGATGATGCGGGCCGCCTCGCCCTCGGGGATGTCGCCGTCCTGGGCCAGCCAGTGCCGCGCGGCGACCTGGGCCATCCCGGCGAGGGCGGAGCCGAGGAGCAGGGCACGCTCGTCGTCGACGCCGGTGTCCTCGGCGATGACCTCGCTGATGGCCTCGGCGCAGGTGAGCTCGACGGCATCGAGGCGGGCCCGCACCTGGGGGACGCTCGTGAGGTCGGACTCGAAGACCATGCGGAAGGCGGCGTCCTCGCGGCTGACGAAGTCGAAGTAGGCGGCGACGGTGGCGCGCACCCGCTGCTCGTTGTCGCCGTCGGTGGCCTCCAGGGCGCTGCGCACGAGCTGCTCGAGGGTCTCGCAGTGGGTGTCGAGGAGGGCGAGGTAGAGGTCGAGCTTGCCGGGGAAGTGCTGGTAGAGCACCGGCTTGGACACCCCTGCCCGCTCGGCGATCTCGTCCATCGCCGCCGCGTGGTAGCCGGACTGGACGAACACGGCCTGGGCCGCGTCGAGCAGCTGGGCGCGGCGCTCGCTGCGCGGCATCCGCGGGCTGCGGGCGGTCGTGGTGCTGCTGGTCATGGGTCCTCCGGCGGGTGGCGTGGCTCGACATCCTACGGACGGGTAGCCCGCGGCCGGGGGTGCGACCCGTCCCGGTGTTAGGTTCGCGGACATGGCGCGACCCCCGCTGGTGCCGCCGGGCCCGGAGCTCACCGCCGCCGAGCGGACCCGCTTCGCCCGCCACCTGCTGCTGCCCGACCTCGGCCTCGACGGCCAGCGCCGGCTGCGGGCGGCCCGCGTGCTCGTGGTCGGCGCCGGGGGCCTGGGGTCGCCGGCGCTGCTCTACCTCGCGGCGGCCGGCGTCGGCACCATCGGTGTGGTCGACGACGACGTCGTCGAGGCGACCAACCTCCAGCGCCAGGTCGTGCACGGGGTGTCCGACGTGGGGCGCGCGAAGGTCGACTCGGCGGCGGACGCGGTGGCGGCGATCTCGCCCGACACGGTCGTGGTGCGGCACGGGTCGCGGCTCGACGCGGCGACGGCCCTCGAGGTGGTGGCCGACTACGACCTCGTCCTCGACGGCGCCGACAACTTCCCGACCCGCTACCTCGTCGGAGACGCCTGTGCGCGGCTCGGTGTGCCGCACGTGTGGGGGTCGGTGTACCGCTTCGACGGGCAGGTGTCGGTCTGGTGGGCGGGGGAGGGGCCCTGCTACGCGTGCGTGTTCCCGTCGATGCCTCCACCCGATGCCGTGCCGTCGTGCGCCGTCGGTGGGGTGCTCGGGGCGGTGTGCGCGTCGGTGGGGTCGGTGATGGCCACGGAGGCGGTCAAGCTCGTGACGGGCGTCGGGGAGGTGCTCGTCGGGCGGCTGCTGGTGCACGACGCGCTGGCCCAGACGTGGGACGCCGTGCCGGTGCGCCGGGACCCTGCCTGTCGGGTGTGCGGGTCCGGGGCCGAGGTGGCGCGCCCGCTGGGCTGGGCGACGGAGCGCGTCGGTGATGGCGGAGCGGTTGCGGCAGAGGGTGACCGGCCGGGTGTCGACGTCGTCGAGCTGTCGCGGCTGCTGCGTGGCCGCGCGGAGGGTGGCGAGTCGTTCACGCTGCTCGACGTGCGCGAGCCGGGGGAGCGCGACGTCGCGGCCATCCCCGGGTCGGTGCTGCTCCCGGTCGGGCGGGTACGAGCGGGGGTCGACGTACCGGGTTCTGCGGGAAGGGTGTACGTGCACTGCAAGTC
This sequence comes from Phycicoccus sp. HDW14, assembly GCF_011383005.1. GTDB lineage: Bacteria > Actinomycetota > Actinomycetes > Actinomycetales > Dermatophilaceae > Phycicoccus. The sequence goes on from NZ_CP049935.1 coordinate 430,405, forward strand.
CGGCGGACGCTCGGCCGAGGCCGTCGACCTGCTCCGGGCCCGGGGGGTCGACGCGGTGGACGTGCTGGGTGGGGTGCTGGCGTGGTCGCGGGACGTCGACCCGTCGGTGCCGGGGTACTGAGGGGTTCGCCGGATGCCTGTCGACGTGTCGCGCTTCGTGGAGGCCCAGGACTCGGGCGGGACGTACGCGGCTGCGCTCGCCGAGCTGCGGACCGGGCAGAAGCGGTCGCACTGGATGTGGTTCGTGTTCCCCCAGGTGGCCGGGCTGGGGCAGAGCCCGACAGCCGTGTTCTACGGTGTCGACGGGCTGGCGGAGGCGCGTGCGTACCTGGCCGATGCGGTGCTCGGGCCGCGGCTGGTGGAGTGCTGCGAGGCGCTGTTGGCTCTTCCGGGGTCGGACCCGGTGGCCGTGCTCGGGGGCATCGACGCCATGAAGCTGCAGTCGTCCATGACGCTGTTCGCGCGGGCCGCGGGGGAGGGTGCCGACGAGGTCTTCCGGGCGGTGCTCGGCGGGTACTTCGGGGGTGGAGAGGACCCGGCTACGCTGGCTCTCCTGGGGTCGTGAACTTGCGTCGAGCTCTGACTCAAGTTGGTTGTGCTGGAGGATGATTGGGTGTGGACAGGCCTTCCCGAAGTGGGTGGTTCGGGGTAGGATGAGGCATGGACAGGGGGACGATCTCGAGCCGCATCGCGGCACTGCGTGAGGAGTGCGCGCGGCTGGGTCGTGAGCTGGTCGACGGGGGTCATGGCTTGGCGCCGGAGGATGCCTTCGCCCTCGCGGGTGAGGCGCAGGGGTTGGCGAACGCTGCTGATGGTCTGGTCGCGGTGGCGTCGTCTGTGGGGGCTCGGGTGGAGCTGCGGCTCTCGGGCGATGGTCCGGTGGAGCGGGTGCACCCGGTGGGGTACGTCGACCAGATGGCCGCGTCGATGTTCTGCCTGGAGGCGGGCCTGACCGAGGGCGTCGCCGGCCGGAAGGTGACCTTGGGTGCCGTCCTGGGTGAGCGCTTTCCCGCCACGCGTGACCTGCTGGTGGCGGGGTCGGTCGGCACGATCACCGCCCAGAAGGTCGTCGACGCCTGCGCCGGGCTGGACGTCGAGGCGTGTGCGCGGGTGGATGCCGAGCTCGCGCCCCGGCTGCCGGTGATGGACCCGGCCCGGGTGATGTCGGAAGCGCGTCGGGTGGCGACCCGGGTGGCTGCCGACCAGGTGGCTGCGCACATGGCTCTGCGGAAGCGGGGTCGGTGCGTGGAGGTCCGGCCCGGGGAGGACGGGCTGACCGACTGGTTCGCCTCCCTCCCCACGGCGACGAGTGCGGCGATGTGGTCGGCCGTCGAGAAGCTGGCCGGTGAGTACCGAGCGGTCGACGACACGCTGACAGTGCGGGAGTCGTGCGCTGACGCCCTGACCGATCTGGTGCTGCGGAACGTGACCGTGTCCGCGCAGGTCACCCTCGGCGTGCCCGTCGTCACCGACCGTCCGGCACCGGAACCCGCTGCCGGGGAACGGTTCCGGGTGGAGTGGGACGACGACGAGACGATCATCGACGCCACCACCGGTGCAGAGGTGCGCTACGGCGACCTCGACCCCGCCAGCCGTGAAGCCCTGTCCTGGGTCACCGAGCCAGAGTTCGACCCCAGCGACCGGGCCGTGGTGTTGGCCGAGGTGTCGCCCGGGTTCGCCGTCTCCGGGACCCACTTGCCGAACCTCGGCTGGGTCGAGCCCGCCACCCTCGCGAACCTCCTCAAGCTCCTCCCGCTGGACGTCGCCCGAGCCGTACTCGAGGCAGACACCGGCACGCTGGCCTCCCTGACCACGGGGCCTACCGGCCCCGAAGGCCATCGCCGACTTCGTCAAGACGAGGGACGGGACCTGCCGGATGTGGGGCTGCTCGCGACCCGCCGTCGCCTGCGACCTCGACCACGTCCATCCCTGGCCGGACGGCGCCACCACCCCGACCTGCCTGCACTGCCTCTGCCGACGCCACCACCGCTTCAAGCAACAGCAGCGCTGGCGCCCGGACCTGTCCCCCGACGGCACCATCACCTGGCACGGCCCCAACGGCCGCACCCGCACCACCGAACCCCAGCACCGCCTCGCCGTCTGAGTACGCCGGCGCCTCACCGATCCATCCGCATCCGCCGAATTGAGGATGTCTGCCCGAAGGGTGGCAGACGGTCGTCATCCCCGCACATCGAGAGCCGTCTGCCGCCCTTCGTGCGGGGAGCACCAGAAGCATTCGGACAAACCGGGGTCAGGGCGCCGGTTTCCCCGGCCGCTGGATCCGCCGAGTGTCCATCGCTTATGTCGCTCTGCGGATGATGCGGCCTACAACCTCCGGTCCACGAGTGCTCCGATGTCCCGCCAATCGTCCGAGTCGTGCACGGCCCCTCCATCGCGAAACCATCGGAAGAGTCGGCCTTGGCCAGAGCCCTGACGCAGGTCGGCGAACCACATGTCGCCACAGTCGTTCGTAGTCACCGGCATCCATAGACGCGAGTAGACCGACGCGGAGTCGCCCGCCTCATCCTCGTCCACCTCAGCAACGACCACCTCCCCCAGATGCTGAGAGACACCTCGACCATCTGGTCGTGCCGGCGCACTGCCTCCCGTGCCGCCAACAACCTGTCCGACGGCTGCAACACATAGGGAAGACCCGTGCCATCGAACTCCCTCAGGAGCAACCGCACCCGGTCAGCAGCAGGCTGCGGGAAGACCCGCCGATGAGCTTCCAGGTCCTCCTCCGTTGCACCATCCGGTAGCTGCACCCCTCGGTCGCGACACTCCAGGCGAATCTCCTCAACGACCGACCAACCCGTATCCACGTGCCCTCCCCAAGCCCGATGACCACCCAAGGCCGGCGACTCTACTAACCGAGCAAGCGCGACCGACGGGTTTCGGTGGTTTCGCAGGGAGAGCTTCCGCCCGCGTTGTGTGTCTCCTGCAACGGCAGAGTTGGTGGGCCTGGCCAAGGGCGTCAGCTGAAGTAGACCGGGTCAGTTTGGAAGTGCCATTCGAGCTTGGGCGGCTCGTCGTCGGCCCAGTAGTTGACGACCGCGTAACGCGCTTCGTCGCCCGGTACCTGGAACGACTCTCTCAAGGTGGCTCCGGTGTCGGACTCCGCGGTCAGGTCGTGGCTGCCGGACGAGAGACTGAGTGGGAAGCGGATCCAGTTGTGCTGCCCTTTGACGGGGAAGTCACCGTCGACCACCGTGACGCCGTCTACGGCCAGCTTCAGGCGGACGTTGTCATCCTCGAAGGACTGGTTGCTGACGTAGAGGACCAGGTCCGCGTCGTCTGGACCTACGAGCCGTACCGGGGAGTCGATTGCGGTCACCTGAGGATGCGGGGTCGGGTCTGCGTCACTACTGCAACCCGAGAGCCCCTGAGCGGCGAGCGCCAAGCTGAGGGCAAAGACGACTCCGGAGCGCATGGGCATGAGTATCCGACGACAGCGGTGGTGATGTCGCTCCCTGAAGACTGCCGACACGCACGGTCGTGCCGCGACGTGCGCGTTGCGATAGTTGCCCCAAATACCTGCTTGACCTACTGCTTCAGGATCCGCACGAAGACGCGCTGCTGAGACTCCGGGTCGCGCTGGACCGTCAGGCGCCGGCAATCGATGAAGTCACGTTCACCGTCTTCGAAGAGATCCTGTTCGGCTGGCCACGAGGTGCTCACGTTCGAGAGGATGCGACAGTGAACGCGCTCGACGAGCCGACGACCCGACTCGTCGAGCGGCAGGGACCACAGACGCGCCTGCGAGTGGTTCGCGGCGTCGGTACACCCGATGGGTCACGTAGACCCGGATGGCTGCACGGCGAGTGGGCTGGCCGGGTCGGGCACCCATCCTCGTACGGCCTCCTCGGCGGCACACGCGCGCAGGCGTCCTCGATCCGAGTTGCAGAATCGGGAGCCACGTTTCGCGATTCGTTGGCCGGGGCGAGTGACGACGTGCGCTGGGGACTGGAGCAGGGCTACGAGCCAGCCATCATGGCTGCACTGGGCGCGCAGCTCCAGCCCGTTCTGATCACCACGGCCGCCCACGGCTCGCTCGGCTCTTCCCCTCACGTCTTCGGTTGTCTTGCGCGGCTGCTCAGCGCCCTCTTGGCGACGGACCTACCGTCAGAGGACAACGACCTCTGGCGAATGGTCGACCGCGCGTGGAACCCGTAGAGTCCGCTACGAAGGGGACATGTCCTCCGCCGACGCGACCAGCCCCGAGTGACGGCGCCGGCTGACCGCACCCACTTCCACCCGTTTGCTCGCGGACTGGGCGCCGACGTCAGGGTGCGGAGCACGCGGGGTAGCCGCCGACCCGATCGTCGAAACAGGCGCCGTCGACGACCTCGCGGGTGCCGAGGGGCTCATCCAGGGTGGCGGAGACGCGGTAGGTGACGCCCATGTCGTTGCACCCGGTCGGGAACTCCCACGCCCGGACGGTGAGCACCACCCGGGTCGCCTCCTCCGTGACCTCGAGCCGCGACCCGTCCTGGCAGTCGCTTCCCGTGTAGGTGACGTCGACCCGGGACCCGTCGACGGCGAACGACGTCACGGGGGTCGGTTCGCCACGGCGCAGCTCGAGCCACCACAGCACGGCGAGGGCGAGGAGCAGCAGCGGTGCGACCACCGCCACCCATCGTCGCCGGCTCCTCACGAAGGCCAGCATCCCCACATCGACTCGCGCGTGTCGAGCGAGGCGGCGGGGTCGTGGGCCCGGGTGTCACCTCGACGTGGTGGAATCGCGGCGTGCTCGTCCTCCGTCGTCCCGCGCCCGGTTCGGCGGCGGCCCCGCACCTCGACGCGGCCCAGCAGGCGGCCGTCGACGCGCAGGCGCCGGTCGTGCGGGTGCTCGGCGCCCCCGGCACGGGCACCAGCACGGTGGCCGTCGAGCGGGTGGTCCGGGCGGTGACGCACGACGGCGCGCCGGCCGACGGCTGCCTCCTCCTCGCGCCCACCCGGCTGGCCGCCGCCCGCCTGCGCGACCTCGTCACGGTGCGTCTCGGCGGGACGACGACCACCCCGCTGGCCCGCACCCATCAGTCCGTCGGCTTCGGGCTGCTGCGCGAGGCCGCGGCGCTCGAGGGCGGCGACACCCCACGGCTGCTCAGCGGGCCCGAGCAGGACGTCATCCTCCGAGAGCTCCTCGCCGGGCACGCCGCGGGTGACACCCCGGCGCCGCCCTGGCCGGAGTCCGTGCGGCTCGCCCTCCCGACCCGGGGGTTCCGCGCCGAGCTGCGCGACCTGCTGATGCGCGCCCTCGAGCTCGGCCTGACCCCCGCCGACCTCGAGGCCCTCGCCGCCGCGCACGACCGGCCCGAGTGGGTCGCCGGCGCCGCCGTCCTGCGCGAGTACGAGGACGTCACCGCCCTCGGGGCGCCGGGCGCCTTCGACCCCGCCGCCATCCTCACCGCCGCCGCCGACCTGCTCGAGACGGACGACGAGGCGCTCGACCGGCTGCGCGCCCGGCTGCGGCTCGTCGTCGTCGACGACGCCCAGGAGCTGACGCCCGCCGCCCGCCGCCTCCTCGAGGTCGTCACGTCCGGCACCGGCGCCCCCCTCGTCCTCACCGGCGACCCCGACGCCGCCACGCAGACCTTTCGTGGCGCCGACCCGCGCCTGTTCGTCACGGCTTGGCCTGATGCCCCCACCCACGTCCTGCGCACCGGGTACCGCTGTGCCGGAACGGTGTCGGAGGCCACTCGCCGGGTCGTCGAGCACATCGGCGTCGTCGGCGGAGCCGCCCACCGCGCCCCCGACCCGGTCGGCGGCTCCGACCGGGCACAGCCCGCCCCGGTCGAGGCACACCTGCTGCGCACCGCCGCCCAGGAGGGTGCGTTCGTCGCCGGCCTGCTGCGCGAGGCCCACCTGCTGCACGGCGTCCCGTGGTCGCGGATGGCCGTCCTCGTCCGCGGGGGGTCGCGCACCGCCACCCTGCGGCGGTCGCTGCGCTCGGCCGGGGTCCCGCTCGACACCGCCGTCGCCGACCTGCCCGTCCGCGACGAGGTCGCCGTCCGTCCGCTGCTCGCCCTCCTCGGGTGCGCCCTCGAGGTGCAGGCCGGCGCCGAGGACCTCGACCCCGACGTCGTCGTCGACGCCCTCACCTCGCCCCTCGGCGGTGCCGACGCGGTCGGTCTGCGCCGACTGCGCCGGTCGCTGCGCCGGCTCGAGCTCGACTCCGGCGGAGGCCGGCCCAGCGACGTCCTGCTCGCCGAGGCCGTGCTCACCCCGGCCGCCCTCGACCACGTCGGCCCCGAGGCGACGCCCGCGCGCCGGGTCCACCGCGTCCTCGCCGCCGCCGTCGAGGGGCTGCGCGACGGCGACGGCGTCGAGGAGGTGCTCTGGGCGATGTGGAGCGCCGCCGGCCTCGCCGCCCCCTGGCGCGAGTCGGCCCTGGCCGGCGGGCCGGCCGGTGCCCGTGCCGACCGCGACCTCGACGCCGTGCTCGGGTTGTTCGAGGCGGCCGCACGGTACGTCGACCGGCTGCCCGGCTCGACCCCCGCCGCGTTCCTCGAGCACCTGCTCTGTCAGGACGTCGCCGGCGACACCCTCGGCGCCCGGTCGGCCCGGGGCGAGTCGGTCGCCCTCCTGACGCCCGCCGCGGCCGCCGGCCTCGAGTGGGACCTCGTCGTCGTCTCCGGTGTGCAGGAAGGGGTCTGGCCCGATCTCCGGCTGCGCGGGTCACTGCTCGGCTCGGCCGACCTCGTCGACGCCGTGCTCGGGCGTGACACCTCGGCCCGGGCCGCCCGGGCGGTCGTGCGGCACGACGAGACCCGGCTCTTCCACGTCGCCGTCAGCCGGGCCCGGCAGCGGCTCGTCGTCACCGCGGTGCGCAGCGAGGACGAGCAGCCCTCGCCGTACCTCGACGTCGTCGACCCCCGGCCCGACGCCCGCCCCTTCACCGACGTGCCGCGGCCGATGACCCTCCCGGGCTCGTCGGCGAGCTGCGCCGCACCCTCCTGCACCCCGACCCCTCCCAGCGCGGGGCCGCCGTCACGACGCTCGCCCGGCTGGCCCGCGACGGCGTCGCCGGCGCCGACCCGGCCCAGTGGTGGGCCCTGCGCGCCACCACCGACGACCGCCCCCGCCGCGCGCCCGAGGCGCCCGTGCGGGTCTCGCCGTCGATGGTCGACCGCTTCGGCCAGTGCGGCCTCCAGTGGGTGCTGCGGGCCAGCGGCGGCGACGGACCGTCGATGGGCGCCCAGGACATCGGCACGCTCGTGCACGAGATCGCCCACGACCTCGGCGACACCGACGCCGCCTCGTACGCGGCCGAGCTCGAACGCCGTTGGGGCAGGCTCGGGTTGCCGCCGGGATGGCTCTCCCGCCGAGACCTGGCCCGGGCCACCGCGATGACCGACCGGCTGGCCACCTACCACCGCGAGGCCGACGCCGGCGGCTGGCGTCGAGCGGCCTCCGAGCAGGCGATGCGCGTCGCGCTCGGCCGGGCCGTCGTCGGCGGCACCGTCGACCGCGTCGAGGTCGGCCCGAGCGGCGCGGTCCGGGTCGTCGACCTCAAGACCGGCTCGCGCAAGCCGACCAAGGACGACCTCGCCCGGCACGGCCAGCTCGGGGCCTACCAGCTCGCGGTCGAGGCCGGCGCCTTCGCCGAGCACGGCACGGGCTCCGGCGGCGCCGCCCTCCTCCAGCTCGGGAGGGCCGCCAACAAGACCACCACCCTCCAGGTCCAGATCCCCCTCGCCGACGACCCCGTCGACCCCGGGTGGGCCCGCGAGCTCCTCGAGCGCACCGCGGAGGGGATGGCAGCAGCCACCTTCACCGCCCTGCCGGCGCGCGAGGTCTGCGGCACCTGCCAGGTCAAGGACTCCTGCCCTGCCCAGCCGGAGGGGAGACGACTGTGAGCACCGTTGCCGCACACCGCTGGTCGGCCGTCGACCTGGCCCGCGCCCTCGGTCAGCCGTACGCGCCGACCCCCGAGCAGGCGGCCGTCATCGAGGCCCCCCTCAGCCCGCTCCTCGTCGTCGCCGGCGCAGGCTCCGGCAAGACCGAGACGATGGCCGCGCGCGTCGTCTGGCTCGTCGCCAACGGGCTCGTGCGCCCCGACGAGGTGCTCGGGCTGACCTTCACGCGCAAGGCCGCCGGCGAGCTCTCCGAGCGGCTCGCGGCCCGGCTGGCCACCCTCCGCGAGACGGGCCTGTGGACCCCCACCGCCGAGGACGGGGCCGCGGTCCTCGACGACACCCCCACGGTCTCGACCTACCACGCGTACGCGGGGCGCATCGTGCGCGAGCACGGCCTGCGGCTCGGGGTCGAGCCCGAGAGCCGGCTGCTCACCGAGGCCGCGGCGTGGCAGTTCGCGCACGAGGCCGTCGTCGCCTGGGACGGGCCGATGGACGAGGTCGACAAGGCCGAGTCCACGGTCACCACGGCCGTCGTCGACCTCGCCGGCGAGATGGCCGAGCACCTCGTCGAGCCCGGGCGGGTCGCCGAGCACCTCGCCGAGGTCGTCGGCGCCCTCGAGGCCCTCACGAAGCCGGACGGCTCCCGCAAGCGCGCGAACCCGATGCGCGAGACCGTGGGCGTGCTGCGCCAGCGGGCCGCCGTCGTCCCCCTCGTCGAGGCCTACCACCGGCTCAAGCGGTCGCGCGACGCGATGGACTTCGCCGACCAGATGGCCCTCGCCGCCCGGCTCGCCACGACCGTGCCGCAGGTGGGCTCGGCCGAGCGGCAGCGCTTCCGGGCCGTCTTCCTCGACGAGTTCCAGGACACCTCCGAGGCCCAGCTGCAGCTGCTGCGCGCGCTCTTCGTCGCCGAGGGCGAACCGGTCCCGGTCACCGCCGTCGGTGACCCGCACCAGTCGATCTACGGATGGCGGGGCGCCTCGTCCACCACGCTCGACCGCTTCCGCACCGACTTCCGCGACCCCGAGCCCGCCCGGGTCCTGCACCTCTCCACGAGCTGGCGCAACGACCGCGCCGTCCTCGCCGCGGCCAACGTCGTGGCCGGGCCGCTGGCCGCCACCTCGCGCGTCGAGGTCCGCGAGCTCACCGAGCGGGTCGGCGCCGGCCCGGGGCACGTCTCGGTCGCGCGCCTCCCCACGCTGGAGGACGAGGCCCGCCACGTCGTCGACTGGGTCACGCGCCGGATGGCCCGGCCCGGGCGCTCGACGGCAGCGGTGCTGTGCCGCAAGCGTTCCCAGTTCGACCCCGTCGTCGACGCGCTCGAGGCGGCGGGCGTGCCGTTCGAGGTCGTCGGCCTCGGCGGGCTGCTGCACACCCCCGAGGTCGCCGACCTCGTCGCCCTCCTCCACGTCGTCCAGGACCCCACCCGTGGCGACCGGCTGATGCGCCTGCTCACCGGGCCGTCGTGCCGGCTCGGGGCCGCCGACCTCGACGGGCTGGGGGAGTGGTCGCGCGTGCGGCAGAACATCCGCCGTCCCGGGCGCGGCGCCGACCTCGCGCCGGACGCCAGCGAGCGGGCGAGCATCGTCGAGGCCCTCGACGACCTGCCGCCGGCCGCCTGGGTCGGCGACGAGGGCCAGCGCCTCTCGCCGGTCGCGCTGACCCGCCTCGAGGGGCTGGGTCGGGCGGTCCGCCGGCTGCGCTCGCTCACCGGCCTCGGGCTCCCGGAGCTCGTCGCCGAGGCGGAGGTCGCGCTCGGGCTCGACATCGAGGTCCTCGCGCGCCCCGGGTACAGCCCCGGTGCCGCCCGGGCCCACCTCGACGCCTTCGCCGACGTCGCCGGCACCTTCGGGGCCAGCGCCGACCGCGCCTCCCTCGGCGGCTTCCTCGCCTGGCTCGAGGCGGCGGTCGACGAGGAGCGCGGGCTCGACCTCGGCTGGGTCGAGGCCCGCCCCGACGCCGTGCAGGTGATGACCGTGCACGCGGCCAAGGGGCTGGAGTGGGACGTCGTCGCCGTGCCGGGGCTCGTGGAGTCCTCGTTCCCGGCGCACTCGGCGACGCAGGGCAAGGTCGTCGGCGACGGCTGGGGCCACGCCGAACCGAACGACAAGGGATGGCTCGTCGGCCTGGCGACGCTGCCCTACGACCTGCGCGGCGACCGCGCCGGCCTCCCGCGCTTCGGCTGGGGCGACCCCCACGACTGGGACTCGGTGCAGGAGGCGCACGAACGCTTCACCCGGGCCGTGGCCGAGCACGGGGTCGCCGAGGAGCGCCGGCTGGCCTACGTGGCGACGACCCGGGCCCGCACCGACCTGCTGCTCACCGCCCACGTGTGGGGGTCGGCCTCGACCCCGCGCATCACCTCCCGCTTCCTCGAGGAGGTGCGGGCCGGTGCCGGTGTCGCGCCGGGGCCGTGGGTCGACCTGCCGCCCGTCGAGGAGGGCGCGCCCCAGAACCCCGGACGGCCGAGACCGCCGCCGTCCCGTGGCCCACCCCCGACCACCTCGAGCGGCGCGAGCGGCTGCTCGCACCCGCCCGGGTCGTGGCCGAGGCCGCCGCCGCTCCTTCCGCTGAACCTGCCGCCGAGGGTGCGCCGGGGCCGTGGGACGCCGAGGTGACGATGCTCCTCGACGAGCGGGCCCGGCGAGGCTCGGGCGCCGACGTCGACGTGCCGCTGCCGTCCCACCTGTCGACCTCCGCGCTCGTCGCGCTCGCCGAGGACGCCGAGGCGTTCACGAGCCGCCTGCGCCGTCCCATGCCCCAGCCTCCGGCCCTCGCAGCCCGCCGCGGCACGGCCTTCCACGCCTGGGTCGAGGAGCACTTCGCCCGGGCGGCCATCGTCGACGTCGACGCCCTGCCCGGGTCCGCCGACGACGACCCGGGCGAGGGCGACCTCGAGGCCCTCCGCGCGGCCTTCCTCGCCTCGCCGTGGGCGGCGATGACCCCGGCCGAGGTCGAGACGAGCGTCGAGACGGTCATCGACGGGATCGCCGTGCGCGGCCGCATCGACGCCGTGTTCGAGGAGCGCGACGCCGGGGGTGAGCCGGTGTGGACGGTCGTCGACTGGAAGACCGGGCACCCGGCCACCGGGGAGCGCGCCCGGGCCCGGGCCCTGCAGCTGGCCGCCTACCGGCTGGCCTGGGCGCGGCTGCGCGGCGTGGAGCCCGAGCGGGTGCGCGGCGCGTTCTTCCACGCGGCGACGGGCGAGACGACCTGGCCCGAGCTGCCGGGGGAGGACGAGGTCAGCCGAGTCCTCGGTGCGGCTCGCTGACGTCGCCCTCGGGGGCCACCGCCTCGTCGGTGTCGATCTCGAGCCAGGCCGGGGGCTCCGGCCGGCGGGAGGCCGCCTGCACGGGCACCTCGGTGGTCTCGACCGACCACTCGTCGTCCGAGTCGGCGTCGGCGTCCGCGTCCGAGTCGCCGTCCGCGTCGTCCGGGGCCGGTGACGTCGCCTCGAGCTCCTCGGCCGCCTCGTCGCCCGCCGGCTCCGCCTCGTCGCGCGCCGGCTCCGGCGAGCCGGCGCCGGCCACCTCGGGCAGCGGCTCGTCCTCGTCGTCGTCGTCGACCACGAGGGCCGGCGGCGGGGTCGGGCGGGTGCGCATCGCGACGGGGGCCAGCGAGGTGCGCCGGTAGTCGTCGTCGCCGGCGTCCTCGGCCAGGTGCACCTCGTCGTCGAGACGGCGCAGCTGGGTGGCGAGCACCTCGACGGCGGCGACGTCCTTGCGGGCCAGGGCATGCATGAGCCGGGTGAGCATCCCCAGCTCGGCGCACAGCCGGGCCCGCACGAGCAGGTTGGCGTCCGGCCGTTCGACGCGGGCGTGGGCGTAGGCCTCGAGCACGGTTTCGACGGCCGCGGGCTCGGCGTCGGCGACGAGGGCCGCGAAGTCGTCGGCGGGATCGGCGACCTTCGCGTCCTCCCAGCCGGTGACCGCCTTGATGCGCCCGGTCGAGGCGTCGCGCTCGTCGTCGAAGACCGCGAGCACCTCCTCGCCGGTGAGGTCGCCGTGGGTGGGGACGGCCGCGAAGCGCCACAGCGTGACGTCCTCGAGCGCCTTCTCCCAGCGGGTCAGCAGGCTGGTCGGCACGCGGCCGGTCTCGGCGGCCCGGTCGAGCTCGGCGAGCCGGCGGGTCCGGTAGGCGTCGGCGTCGTACGTCGGGAGGCCGGCCTCCTCGAAGAGCGCGGGGTCGGTGTTGTGCAGGGCGGCCAGCGCGCGCCCGAGCTCGGCGGCCAGGCCGGGGCCGGGCGGCAGGGCGGCGAGCTCGAGGGGTGCCCGGGCAGGAACGGGTAGACGGCGGCGCGGCCACCGGCCTCGAGGGCCACGAAGCCCTTGGGCGCGGGGACGGCGAACGGCAGCCGCCGCGCCAGCAGGCCGAGCAGCGCGACCGCGCGGTCCATCTCGGCGCCCGCGACGTCGGTGCGCGGCGCCCGCACGACCCAGCGGCGGTGCTCCTGGTCCTGGACGAAGGCGACGTCGAAGGACTGGCCCGGCAGGGTCGGCAGGGCCTCGACGCTCACCGGGTCGAGGCCCGGCACGGCAGCACTGGCCAGCGCCGCGAGGAAGGAGGGGCTGCGGTCCACGCCCCCACGGTAGGCGGTGTCCGCCGCCTAGGCTGGGACCCGTGCCCCGAGCCGACCATTCTCTTCCCGAGGTCGCCCTGACCCGACGCCCGATGGACCGCCGCGGCGACCTGCGCTCCGACTCCGCCCTGCTCACCCGGCTGCTCGCCGACCCCGCCACCCGCGTGTTCCGGCTGCGCGGCGACGCGGCCGAGGTCGTCGAGGACGGGCACGGCGGCCTGCGCGTCGTCCTCGGTGCTCCCGTGCCCGCCGACGCCGACCACCTCGTCGTCTACCTCGGGGAGTCGGGGGGCGTGCACCACCTCGGGGTGGCCGAGGACCTGCCCGACGGCGGGGCCCCGCCCGAGGGGATGCGCACCCTGCGCCAGGTCGGTGCCCGGGTCGACGACATCGGGGCCTCGGTGTTCGCGACGACGCTGGCGCTGGCCAACTGGCACCGGGCACACGGGTTCTGCCCGCGCTGCGGGGGGCCGACCGTGCCGGTGCTGGCCGGCTGGGTGCGCCGCTGCCGGGCCGACGACAGCGAGCACTACCCGCGCACCGACGTCGCCGTCATCATGGCCGTCGTCGACGACGCCGACCGCATCCTCCTGGCCCGCGGTCGGGGGTTCACCTCGCGGGGGATGTCGGTGCTGGCCGGCTTCGTCGAGCCGGGGGAGACCCTCGCCGCCGCGGTGGCGCGCGAGGTGTTCGAGGAGGTCGGGGTCGAGGTCACCGACGTCACCTACCTCGGCGACCAGCCGTGGCCGTTCCCGTCCTCGCTCATGGTGGGCTTCACGGCCCGGGCGCTGGGGACGCGGCTGCGCCTCCAGGAGTCCGAGATCGCCGAGGCGCGGTGGTTCAGCCGCGAGGAGCTGGTCGCCGCGATCGCCGACGGCTCGCTCGTGGTGCCCGGGGGGATCAGCATCGCCCGGCGCATCGTCGAGCACTGGTTCGGCGGGCCGGTCGAGGCCCCCGAGGTCGCGTCGCTGCGCTGAGGCGGCGCGCTCGGCCTCAGGCCAGGCGCTCGCGGACCTCGGCCACCGACGGGTTCGTCGCGGCCGAGCCGTCGGGGAAGAGCACGGTCGGCACGGTCTGGTTGCCGCCGTTGACGAGCATCACGTAGTCGGCGGCGTCGGGCTTGCGCTCGATGTCGACCTCGGTGAAGGCGATGCCCTCGCGCTCGAGCTGGGACCTCAGGCGCCGGCAGTAGCCGCACCACGTCGTCGAGAACATCGTCACGGTGCCGGCGGCGGGCAGGGCGGGGGTGCTCATGGCCTGGTCAACAGCGCGGGGGCCGGAGGGCTTCCCGGGCGCCGGCGCCGGCCGTCCACAGGGCGGCCGCCCGGCCACGGACGCCGTCGGTGCCGCGACCTAGGATCGACCCGATGTCCCTCCTCCCCGTTCACCCCGGCGCCGACGACGTGCTCGACGCCCTCGACCCCGAGCAGCGCGAGGTCGCCGCGCACCCGCTGGGGCCCATGTGCGTCCTCGCCGGCGCCGGCACGGGCAAGACGCGCGCCATCACCCACCGCATCGCGTACGGGGTGCTCTCGGGGGCCTACCAGCCGCAGCGGGTGCTCGCGGTCACCTTCACCGCCCGCGCGGCGGGCGAGATGCGCACCCGCCTGCGCGACCTCGGGGTGGGCGGGGTCCAGGCCCGCACCTTCCACGCGGCGGCCCTGCGCCAGCTGCACTACTTCTGGCCGCAGGCCGTCGGGGAGCGGCCCCCGAGGTCATGCCGCACAAGGCGAGCGCGGTCGCCGAGGCCGGTGGCCGGCTCCGGCTGCGCCTCGACTCCCCGGCCCTGCGCGACCTCGCCTCCGAGATCGAGTGGGCCAAGGTCTCGATGCTCACCGCCGACACCTACGCCGCCGGAGCGGCCCGGGCCCGCCGCGAGCCGCCGGGGGGCCTCGACGCCACGGCGATGGCCCGGCTCATCGCCACGTACGAGGACGTGAAGTCCGACCGGGGGGTCATCGACTTCGAGGACGTGCTGCTGCTCACCGCGGGCATCATCGGCGAGCACGAACAGGTCGCCCGGGCGGTCCGCGGCCAGTACCGGCACTTCGTCGTCGACGAGTACCAGGACGTCAACCGGCTCCAGCAGACCCTCCTCGAGCTCTGGCTCGGCGGCCGGGAGGACGTCTGCGTCGTCGGTGACCCGGCCCAGACCATCTACAGCTTCACCGGCGCCTCGCCGCAGCACCTGCTCGGCTTCCGCACCGCCCACCCGCAGGCCCGGGTCGTCGAGCTCGTGCGCAACTACCGCTCGACCCCGCAGGTCGTCGGGCTGGCCAACCTCGTGCTGCGCAGCCCCGGCGGCGGACGGCGGGCCGGCTCCGTCGAGCTGCGCGCCCAGCGCGAGGACGGAGTCGTCCCCGAGCTGCTCGTCGCCGACGACGACCCCGCCGAGGCCGAGCAGGTCGCCACGCGCATCGCCGACCTCGTCGCGTCGGGGCACCCGCCCTCCGAGGTGGCGGTCCTCTTCCGCACGAACGGGCAGAGCGAGCAGTTCGAGTCCGCGCTCGCCGAGCGGGGCATCCCCTACCTCGTGCGCGGCGGCGAGCGCTTCTTCTCGCGCCGCGAGGTGCGCGACGCCATCGTCCTCATGCGCGGGGCGGCCCGCTCCGACGACGGCGAGGTGACCCTCCCCGACCTCGTGCGCGACGTGCTCCTCGGCGCGGGCTGGACGCGCGAGGCCCCGACGTCCGGCGGCGCCGCCCGCGAGCGGTGGGAGTCCCTCTCGGCGCTGGCCGGCCTCGCCGACGACGTCGCGGCCGCCGACCCCGAGGCGCGGCTGCCCGCCTTCGTCCGCGAGCTCGACGAGCGGGCCGCCGCCCAGCACGCGCCGACCGTGCAGGGCGTCACCCTCGCCTCGCTGCACGCCGCCAAGGGCCTCGAGTGGGGCACGGTCTTCCTCGTCGGCTGCTCCGACGGCCTGATGCCCATCACGATGGCCGACACCCCCGAGGAGATCGAGGAGGAGCGGCGCCTGCTCTACGTCGGGCTGACCCGGGCCCGCGACCGCCTCGTCCTGTCCTACTCCCGGGCCCGCACGCCGGGGGCCAAGGGCACCCGTCGGCCGTCGCGCTTCCTCGACGGCACGGAGTCCGTCCTCGGCGCGGCCGCGCGCAGCCAGCCCCGCCGCAAGAAGGCCTCGGCGAAGGAGCGCGCGGCGGCGCCCACCGTCTGCCGCGTCTGCGGCACCGGGCTCGCGACGGCCAAGGAGCGCACCATCGGCCGGTGCACCGCGTGCCCGCCGACCATGGACGAGCAGCTCTTCGAGGAGCTGCGCGGCTGGCGCCTCGAGACCGCCCGCGAGCTCGACGTCCCCGCGTACGTCGTCTTCACCGACGCCACGCTCACCGCCATCGCCGAGCGCGAGCCCACCGACACGGGGGAGCTGTCGCGCATCACCGGCGTCGGTCCGGCCAAGCTCGAGCGCTTCGGCGACGCCGTCCTGACGATTGTGAAGAATTTTTCTGAGGCACAGAACGCCTGAGGCGCAACGGAGTTCGGTCTGCGGGCGCCCCTGGTTCGCCGACCCGCCGTCTTAATCCGTTGCCGCCGCTTCGGGGCGGGTTCTACAGTGTCCGGGAACACCTCGCGTGCCCGTCCGGGCACGGACCACGACCGAGACCGCGAAGGAGGGTTGGAGACATGGACACGACGCAGTCGATGAACGGCATGCCGGCGATGGCCGCTGCCCGCACGACCCTCCTCGATGCCGTCTGGTACGGCTCCAACACGGCCCACGCGGTCGATCGCGGTCGGGTCCAGGGGCGCACTGTCTCCGCTGCCGGTTTCGGCACGCGTGAGGCCGTCGGCACCGGCGTCAAGGCCGGCCTCGACATCGCCACCGCCCCGTCCACGGGATCCGTCTGCCCACGCCTCGAGGGGCCACCTGTCTAGCACCAGGTAGCCACCACCTCGAGGCCGCGGATCCCCCCAGGGATCCGCGGCCTTTCTCGTATGCACCCGCCCGGGGGACCGGGCCCAGACCACCACCACGCGAGGACCAGCAGAGATGACCACCACGAGCGAGCGGCGCCACCCGCACCGCCCACCGAGTACCACCCCGCGCCACACCCGGCGCTCGACGAACGGAGGTGACACCCCCATGCAGCTGACCGACCTGCTCGACCTGCACGACACGGCCGTCATCGACGGCGAGGGGATCCCCTGCCGCGAGAACGACGCCGAGCTGTGGTTCGCCGACACCCCCGAGGGCGTCGAGTTCGCCAAGGCGCTCTGCCGGACCTGCCCGGTCCGGGAGACCTGCCTCGCGGGCGCCCTCGACCGGCGCGAGCCGTGGGGCGTCTGGGGCGGGGAGTACTTCGTCCAGGGCGAGACCGTCGCGCGGAAGCGTCCGCGCGGCCGCCCCCGCAAGACCGAGGTCGCCGCCTGAACGGCGGTGTCCGACACCAGTTCACACGACAGGAGAAGCCGATGTACAACCGCCGGATGCAGCGCGTCCGTCGCATCGTGCACCAGCGCAGCGTCCACGAGGCGCAGCGTCGGGAGCGCGAGGCGGCCAACCGCGAGCAGATGCGCGCGGTCGTCCACGCCATCGTCCGATGAGCGTGCGACCCGCAGAGCGCACCGCCCCCGACACCGCGTCGGGGCGGTGCCCGTTCCACCCCTGCGCGAGCGGGACTTCTGGCGCGCCGTCGCCTCGACCCTGCTGGCTACGCTGACCCCATGGCCGCGCTGACGATCGCCCAGGACCCCGCCGCCGACAAGGTGCTCTCCGAGGACCCGTTCGCGCTCCTCGTCGGGATGCTCCTCGACCAGCAGTTCCCGATGGAGCGGGCCTTCGCCGGCCCGGCCAAGATCCTCGAGCGCTTCGGCACCCTCGAGCCGGCCGCGCTCGCCGCGGCCGAGCCGGAGCCGTTCGCCGACCTGTGCGCCACCCCTCCGGCCATCCACCGCTACGGGCGCTCGATGGCCGGTCGCGTCCAGGCGCTGGCCGCCGTCGTGCGCGACGAGTACGACGGCGACGCCGCCTCGCTGTGGACCACCGCCTCCAGCGGTGCCGAGCTCGTCGCCCGCATCAGGGCCCTCCCCGGCTTCGGCGACCAGAAGGCCCGCATCTTCGCGGCCCTGCTCGGCAAGCAGCTCGGCGTCCGTCCGCAGGGCTGGGCCGAGGCCTGCGGCGCCTACGCCGAGCCCGGCTCGTTCCGCTCGGTGGCCGACGTCGTCGACCCCGACTCGCTGCAGAAGGTGCGCGACTTCAAGAAGGCCGCCAAGGCCGCCGCGAAGGCCGGGGCCTGACCGTGCCCGACGCCCCGGGCGGCTCCGGCGCCGAGCGGGTCGCGGTGTGCGCCACCTGCGGTGCCTCGCCGCCGGCGGGCGAGGAGGCAGCCGCCCTGCTCACGTGGAGCCGCGGCAGCGAGAACGGGCGCGAGGTCTGGACCTGCGCGGCCTGCAGCCGTCGCCACCTGCGCAGCATCGAGGGCAAGCTCGACTCCGCCTGGTGGTGAGTCAGGCGCTGGGGTCCGGGGGGATGCGCGACTCGTCGACGCCCGGCAGGTAGGCGCAGACCATCTCGCGCAGCGGCACGGTGCCGCCGATCTGGCTGAGCACACCGATGCCGCCGAGCCACACCCGGTGGATGAGCAGGTACTCGGGCGGCAGGTTGAGCTTGAGGCCGATGAGGAACTGCGGCCGGCGCGGGTCCTGGATCTGGGCGGCGGCCCCCGCAGCCACTCACGGGTCGGCCGGAACTGCTCGTGGAGGATCGGCTCGACGAGCGGCTGGAGGTACTCGACCAGCCCCTCCGGGTCGATCTCGATGCCGGGACGGATGAACCCGGCGCTGCGCAGGACGCGCACCAGGCCCTCACCGTCGCCGGCCAGGGCGTTGGTGAGGATGCCGCCCATCTCCGGCGGCATGCCCTCGGGGAGACGGTTGACCGCCCCGAAGTCGAGGACCCCGAGCCGGCCGTCGGGCGTGACCCGGAAGTTGCCCGGGTGCGGGTCGGCGTGCAGCAGCCGCGCGCGGGTCGGCGCCCGGAGCTGGAACTCGAGGTAGAGCGCGGCCGCCTCGTCGCGCTGCTCCGGCGTGCCGTCGGCGATGATCCGGGCCAGGGGTGTGCCCTCGACCCACTCGGTGACGAGGACCTGCGGCGACTCGACGAGCACGTCGGGGACCAGCACGTCCTCGTCGCCGGCGAAGGCCTTGGCGAAGTGCCGCTGGTGACGGGCCTCCAGGGAGTAGTCGAGCTCCTCGGACATCCGGGCCCGCAGCTCGTCCATGATCGGCTTGACGTCGATGCCGGGCACCATCGAGCCGGCCATCCGGGCCACCCGGGAGATCTGGTTGAGGTCGGAGAGCAGGGCCTTGCCCGCGCCGGGGTACTGGATCTTGACGGCGACCTCGCGGCCGTCGCGCCAGACCCCCGGTGCACCTGCCCGATGGAGGCGGCAGCGGCGGGGACGTCGTCGAACTCGACGAGCTTGGTGCTGGCCCACCGGGGCCCGAGCTCGGTGGCGAGGATGGTGTGGACCCGCTCGGCGCCCATCGGCGGCCCGGACTCCTGGAGCCGGGTGAGGGTCGCGCGGTACGGGCCGGCGACCTCCTCGGGCATCGCGGCCTCCATCACCGACAGGGCCTGGCCGAACTTCATCGCACCGCCCTTGAGCTGCCCGAGCACCGAGAAGAGCTGCTCGGCGGTGCGGGCCTGGAGCTCGGCGGCCACCGCCTCGGCCGGCCGCCCGCCGACCCGCTTGCCGACGCCGAGGGCCGCCCGCCCGGCGTGCCCCAGCGGGAGCCCGGCCAGCCGCGCGGCGCGCGCGATCGAGGACCCGGGGATGTCTCGCTCGCGCTCGCTCACCCCGCCATTCTCACCGACGAACACGCACAGTCGGGACGCGAGCCCCAGACCCTGTGCAGGACGGAGGTTCCACGGGGCCCGACCTCGGTCGAGACGGCGCCGAGGGAGTGGTCGCCGCGCAGCACCGCGCAGGTCGTGACGACGGCGACGGCGGAGGCGAGCACGACGGCCGCGGGATCGGGTGGCGAGAGGCCCGGACGGGGCGCGGCGGCCGCGGCGCAGGCGAGGCACGGCGTGCGGCCGGGCACGACGAGGGGGCCGACGACGACCACCCCGTCGCCCGCGACGACGGGCAGCACGGGGACCCCGCCGGACTCCCACGGGGCCGCGAGGGAGGGGGCGCCGCGCCACACGGGCTCGCGTCCCTCGCTGACGAGCAGGACGGCCGACGGTGGTGGGACGCCGGCCGCCAGGGCCAGCTCGGCGGCGTCGGCGGCGTGCGCCCCGGCGCGGACGGTGACCCGGCAGCGCCGCAGCTGGGCGGCGACCTCGTCGGCGACCCGCCCCCACCCGTCGACGACGACCGGCCCGCGCACCGCGTCCATCGCGACCTCCCGTCGTGTCCCCGGTCATCCTGCCGGGACGCGCGCCGGGGCCGGCGGAGTCATCCACAGGCCCGGGCGGGGCCGGGCGGGCCCGGGGACGGCGACGGCCCCGGACCACGCGGGTCCGGGGCCGTCGGTGGCTCGGGGTGGCTCAGGCCTTGCCGAGGATGCGGTTGAGGTTCGTGCCGCACACGGGGCACTTGCCCTTGGCCATCCGTCGTCCGTTCTCGGAGACGACGACCTTCCCCTCGGCCTCGCGCTTCTCCTTGCACTTCACGCAGTAGAACTCGCCCTTGTAGGTCTCGTCAGCCATCGACGCTCTCCTTGTCGCAGGCATCGGGGGCCCCGGTGCCGGAAAGAGGTGCCACCCGAGGGCGGCCTGGACGTCCACACCCTAGCCACGCGGGGCCCTGCGGCCCCCGGGCCACGCGGCGCCACGCGGGGAATCGCCGCAGGTGGGGCCACATGCGCACCACCTGTCACACCAGCCCCCAGGCCGTAGAGTCCTCCCGTGGCCAGCCCCGACGTCGAGGTCCGCCGCAGCCGCAGGCGCCGCCGCACCGTGAGCGCCTACCGCGACGGCGGTCGCACCGTCGTGCTCATCCCCGCCTCCTTCTCGGCGGCCGAGGAGGCCCGCTGGGTGGAGCGGATGCTCGCCCGGCTCGAGCGCGGGGAGTCCCGCCGCACGCTGAGCGACCAGGCCCTCGCCGAGCGCGCCGCGCGGCTCTCGGTCCGCTACCTCGGCGGTCACGCGCGCCCCGAGAGCGTCCGCTGGGTCTCGACGATGGGGAAGCGCTGGGCGTCGTGCACGCCCGCCGACGGCAGCATCCGGGTCTCGGACCGGCTGCAGGAGGTCCCCGACCACGTCCTCGACTACGTGCTGCTCCACGAGCTGGCCCACCTGCTCGTCACGGGCCACGGACCGGCGTTCTGGCGGCTGCTCGCGTCCTACCCGCGCCTCGAGCGCTCGCGCGGCTTCCTCGACGGGCTCGCACACGCCTCCGGGATGCCCTCGTCAGAGGAGCCCGAGGGCGCCCCGGGCGACGGCGACGAGGGGTGACAGCTCGGCCCGCGTGCCCTCGGGCAGGGCGTCGACCGGCCACCACCGCACGTCGAGGGACTCGTCGCTGACCGTCGGCCCCACGCCCTCGGGCGCCACCGCCGCGAACCGGACGTCGAGGTGCTCGCGGCAGTGCCCGAAGTCGCCCTCGAGCACGTGCCGGTCGAGCTGCACCGGGTCCCGCAGCGGTTCGAGCGCGGCCAGCCCCGACTCCTCGCGCCCCTCGCGCCGGGCGGCGGCCCACAGCGACACGTCGGCCCGCTCGAGGTGGCCGCCGAACTGGAACCACTGCCGGGCGCGGCGGTGGTGGGTCAGCAGCACCCGCTCGCCGGCGGCGTCGAGCACGACGCACGACGCGGTGAGGTGCGCGGGCGGCCCGGCCTTGGCCACCCCGTCCGGGTGCGACGCGAGGAAGGTCAGGTAGGAGCGGCGCAGCTCCTCCTGGGCGGCGTCCGGCGCGGACCACCCGCCGAGGACGCGCGTGACGTCGGCGTGCAGGTGGGCGAAGGAGCGGGCGACCTCGGCGGCCGCCGTCACCGCTCGCCCTCGTCGCGCAGCAGCGCGTCGAGCTCGGCGTCGAGGTCGTCGGTGGCCGGCGCGGCCGTGCGCTCGACGTAGCCGAGCGGGTCGTCGAGGTCGGCCGTCGACGGGGCGAGGTCGGGGTGGCGCCAGGCGCCGTCGCGCGCCTCGGCGCCGGCGGAGTCCTCGAGGGCCCGGAAGAGGTTCGCGGCGTCGCGCAGCCGGCGCGGGCGCAGCTCGAGCCCGACGAGCGCACCGAAGGCCTTCTCGGCCGGCCCGCCACCGGCCCGGCGGCGCCGGACGGCCTCGCCGAGCGCGTCGGCGGCCGGCAGGTGCTCGGCGACGGCCCGCTCGGTGACGACGTCGACCCAGCCCTCGACGAGCGCGAGCAGCGTCTCGAGCCGGCCGAGTGCGGCGACCTGGGCGGGGGAGTGCTGCGGCGCGAACATCCGCCCGCGCAGCGCCTCCTGCACGGCCTCGGGGTCCGCGGGGTCGATGGAGCGGACCGCCTCCTCGATGCCGTCGGTGTCGATGGTGATGTCGGAGGCGTAGTCGCGGACGGCGGCGAGCAGGCCGGCCGACAGCCAGGGCACGGCGCCGAACAGGCGCACCCGGGCGACCTCCCGGACCGCGAGGTAGAGGCGGGCCTGCGGCTCGTCGACCTCGAGCCCCTCGGCGAGCTCGCGCAGCGCGACGGGCATGAGCACGACGTCGGGGGCGGGCACGAGGGGCAGCGAGACCTCGCAGCCGGTGAGCACCTCGCCGGCCAGCTGGCCGACGCCCTGGCCCAGCTGCAGGGAGAACATCGAGCCGTGCATCCGGCGGAGCATCGGACCGGCCTGGTCCATCATCCCGGCCATGCCCTCGGGCAGCGCGCCCTCGGGCAGGTCGGACAGCTGGCGGGCCATCGCCTCGGTGACGGCGTCGGTGACCCCCTCGGCCACCGGCTCGACGAGCCCGGTCCACACCGGCATCGTCGCCTCGACCCACTCGGCCCGGCTCCACGCGGTGCCGTGCACGGCGGGGCCGGAGAGGTCGGTGACGGCATCGAGCCACAGCCCCGCGACCTGCACGGCCTCGGCGGCGGCGCGCTGGTCGGCCGGGGCGGCCAGGGCGTCACCGGCCGCGGCGACGGTCTTGCGGGCGGTGTCGGTGGCCAGCGTGGCGTCGACCGTGGTGTCGCCCGCCGGGGCCGCGAACATGGCCTGCACCTGGCCCATGACCATCTGGAGCATCTGCGGGTCGACCTGGTCCAGGCCCATGCCCTTGACCATCGCGGCGAGCTGCGGGTCGAGCTCCCCGCCGCCGGTCAGCCCGCGCAGCACCTGCTCGAGCTCGGGGGGGAGGTCGGGGGTCTCGTCGTCGTCGGCGTGGTCGGTCACGGCCGGTCTCCTGCGGTTCGGGTGAGAGGATGTGCTCCTGTCGTACCCAACCACGGTCGCCCGGGAATCGTTCCGGCCGACGCTGCCCGGAGGACCACCCGTGCCCACAGATGACGCCGCGGTCGTGCTCGTCGCCGTCCGCCACGAGCCGCTGTCCGTCGACGAGCTCCTCACCGCCGTCCGGCACCCCGTCTGCGGCGGGGTCTCCCTCTTCGTCGGGGTCGTGCGCGACCACGACCACGGCGACTCCGTGACCCGGCTCGAGTACTCCGCCCACCCCACGGCCGAGGCCACGATGCGCGCGGTCTGCGACGAGGTGCTGGCCTCCTCCGAGGCGGTCCGCATCGCCGCGGTGCACCGGACGGGCACCCTCGAGGTGGGCGACCTCGCGGTCGTCGTGGCCGCGGCGGCCCCGCACCGCGGCCAGGCCTTCGACGCCTGCCGGGCGGTCATCGACACCCTCAAGGAGCGCACGCCCATCTGGAAGCACCAGCAGCTGGGCGACGGCTCGGCCGAGTGGGTGGGGATGCCGTGAGCGGCGCCCCCGACGGGGTCCGGCTCGACGCGGGTCCGCCCGCACCCGTCCCCGACCACCCGGTGCACCGGCCCGGCCGGCTCGCCGCGGGGATGCTCACCGCGACGTTCCTCCTCGTCGTGCTCGCGGCGGTCCTGACCTTCGTCGGGCTGCCCTACGTCGTGCTGTCGCCCGGGCCGGCCACCAACGTCCTCGGTGACCTCGACGGGAAGCCCGTCCTGTCCATCTCGGGTGCGAAGACCTACCCCACCTCCGGGGCCCTCGACTTCACGACCGTCTCGTTCGACGGCGGTCCCGGTGCCAAGGTCACCGTCTACGACCTCCTCGAGGCGTGGGTCAGCGGCGACGTCGACGTCGCCCCGAGCGCTACTACTTCCCCGACGACGTGACCGAGGAGGACGTCGAGGCGGAGAACACCGAGATGATGAACGAGTCGCAGGTCGTCGCCGCCGCGACCGCGCTGCGGGCCCTCGGCCGCACCGTCACCACGACCGTCGCCGTCGCCGACGTGCCGAAGGGCGGCCCGTCCGACGGCAAGCTCGCCAAGGACGACACCGTGCTGTCGGTCGACGGCACGCCCACCACCGACACGGCCTCCGTGCGCGAGGCCGTCCAGAAGCGCCAGCCCGGTGAACAGGTCAGCCTCCGGGTGCGGCGCGACGGCGCCGAGCGCACGGTCACGGTGCGCTCCGCCGACTCCGAGGGCCGCGCCGTCATCGGCGTCCTCCTGCGCACCGAGTACGACCTGCCGGTCGACGTCACGCTCAACACCGGCCAGGTCGGGGGCCCTTCTGCGGGACTGATGTTCAGCCTCGCCATCTACGACGCACTGACCCCCGGTGAGCTCACCGGCGGGAAGAAGATCGCCGGCACCGGCACCATCGAGGACGACGGGTCGGTCGGTCCGATCAGCGGCATCCGGCAGAAGATGTCCGGGGCCCACGCGGCCGGGGCGCGCTTCTTCCTCTCGCCCGCCGAGGACTGCGCCGACGCCGTGGGCCACGTCCCGGACGGGATGACCCTGCTGCGCGTCACGACCTTCACCGAGGCGCGCACGGCCGTCGAGGGCATCGCCGAGAACGACATCAGCGGCCTGCCGACCTGCGGCTGAGGCGGACTCCGCCGGTCGGCAGCGGTCCGCCGGTCGGCGACCGGCTCAGTCGAAGGTCGCCCGCAGGGCGTGCACGATGCCGGGGGCGATGTCGTCGCCGAGGGCCACCTTGTCGTCACTGTCGTGGGCGCGCTGACGCAGCAGGCACCGCGCGGCCCCGTCCCGGGTGACGGCCACGACGAGGCGCACGTCGGACCGGTCGGGGTGCTCGGCGACCGCGCGCCGGGCGGCGTCGGGGTCCTCGGGCAGGTCCCGCTCGGCGGCCGGGGGGAGGACGACGCGCTCGACGGCCAGCGCGCACCCGGTGACCTCGTCGGGCCAGGCGATGCGCGCCAGCAGGTCCTCGATGCCGTCGGCGTCGGGCAGGTCCTCCTGCTCGACCGCCGAGAGCGCACCGGCCACGGCGTCGTGCGCGGCGAGGCCCTCGGCGAGCTGCGGCTCGCGGACGACGAGGTCGGCGGTCGGCACGAGGGCGAAGAGCCGCACCGGCTGGTCCCACCCGCCGCGGGCGACGTGCCGCTCGGTGTCGAGGGCGGCGAGGGTCAGCGGGTCGGTGACGGGCTGCGGGTCGGGGCTCACGGGCTCCATGGTGCCCGACCCGGCGACGGCGAACCTTCGGGCCCCTCCGAGCGTTCAGGAGCGCGAGGTAGGTTGACCTTCACCGCCGCACGACGACGACCCCGGCTGACGGGACGAGGAGAGCTGTGAGTCGCTCCGACTGGTTCGACGGACCCAACGGGCCCGACGAGGGCGCCGGGCGCCCCGGCGCCGCGGGCGGACGGGGGGACCGGCCCGCCGGCCCCGCGCGCCGCCGACGCGGCCCGCTGCTGCCCACCGCGCTCGTCCTCATCGGGCTGGCCGTCGTGGGGGGCATCGCGGCCGACGTCCTCACCGACGTGTGGTGGTACCAGTCGGTCGGCTTCAGCGGCGTGTTCGTCAAGGAGCTGCTCAGCAAGCTCGGCATCTTCGTCGTCGCCGCGCTGCTCACCGGCGGCGCCGTCGCCGCCTCGCTCGTCGCCGCCTACCGCACCCGGCCGATCTACATCCCGGTGACGCCGGCCCAGCAGGTGCTCGAGCAGTACCGGCAGGCCATCGAGCCGCTGCGCCGCGTGGCGCTCATCGCCATCCCCGTCGTCCTCGGGCTGCTCGCCGGCTCCGGCTCGATGGGCGCGTGGAAGACGTTCCTGCTGTGGGCCAACGCCGTCCCGTTCGGCGTCAAGGACCCGCAGTTCGGGCTCGACGTCGGCTTCTTCGTCTTCACCCTGCCGTGGCTGAACTTCCTCGTGAGCTTCGCGACCGTGGTGCTCGTCCTGTCCTTCCTGGCCGGCGCCTTCACCCACTACGTCTACGGCGGCCTCCAGCTGCCCGGGCGCGGTCCGTCGACCCGTGCGGCCTACGTGCACCTCGGGGCCCTCGGCGCGCTCATCGCCCTGACCCGCGCCGCCTCGTACTGGCTCGACCGCTACTCGCTGTCGAGCCAGAAGGGGTCGCTGCTCACCGGCATCACCTACACCGACGCGAACGCGGTGCTGCCCACCAAGGCCATCCTCGCCGTCGCCGCCGTGATGTGCGCCGGCTTCTTCCTCGCCGCCATCTGGAGCCGCTCCTGGCGGCTGCCCGTCATCGGCGTCGCCCTGCTCCTCGTCACGGCGATCGTCGCCGGCGCGGCGTACCCGGCGCTCATCCAGTCGCTCAAGGTGCGGCCCTCGGAGAAGTCGCTCGAGGAGACCTACATCGACCGCAACATCAAGGCGACGCGGACGGCCTACGGCCTGGACCGGGTCGAGCGGATCGAGAACCCCGAGCCCCCGGCCGAGGCCGACAACACCGCCCTGCGCTCCTCGGCGGAGTCGATCCCGGGCGTGCGCATCATCGACCCGAACGTCGTCGCGCCGACGTTCCGGCAGCTGCAGGGCGAGCGCGACTTCTACGCCTTTCCCGACACCCTCGACGTCGACCGGTACACGATCGACGGCAAGGTCAACGACGCCGTCGTCGCGGTGCGTGAGATCAACCTCCAGGGCCTGCCCGAGAACCAGCGCAACTGGCTCAACGACCACACCACGTACACCCACGGCTACGGCTTCTACGCCGCGTACGGCAACCAGCGCACCTCCGAGGGTGACCCGGTCTTCTTCGAGGGCAACGGCAAGAGCGCCATCGGCGAGTACGAGCCCCGCATCTACTTCGGCGAGCTGTCGGAGCAGTACTCCGTGGTCGGTGCGCCGGCCGGGGCCAAGAAGCGCGAGTTCGACTACCCTGCAGGGCAGGAGGGCGAGGTCGCGGTCAACAACACGTACTCGGGCAAGGGCGGTGTCTCGATCGGCTCCTTCGGTCGTCGGCTGGCCTACGCCGTCAAGTACCGCGAGGCCAACTTCCTCCTCTCGGACGCCGTCAACTCCGAGTCGCGCATCCTCGACCACCGCAGCCCGCAGGAGCGCGTCGAGCGGGTCGCTCCGTGGCTCCAGCTCGACGGCAACGTCTACCCGGCGGTCGTCGGTGGGCGGGTCCAGTGGATCGTCGACGGCTTCACCACCTCGGCCAGCTACCCGAACAGCCGTCTCCTGGAACTGTCCGACGCCACCTCCGACTCGGTCGCCGGCCGCTCCAACGTGGTCCAGGTGCGCTCGGGCGAGGTCAACTACATGCGCAACGCCGTCAAGGCGACGGTCGACGCCTACGACGGCTCCGTCAAGCTCTACGGCTGGGACATGAGCGACCCGATGCTCAAGGCCTGGAGCGGCGCCTTCCCCGGGTCGGTGCGGCCGATCTCGGAGATCTCTGGCGACCTCATGGCCCACCTGCGCTACCCGCAGGACCTGCTCAAGGTGCAGCGCGAGCTGCTCACGGAGTACCACGTGAGCAACCCGGGCGACTTCTTCTCCAACTCCGACAAGTGGCGCGTCCCGCGCGACCCCTCGACGCCGACCCAGGACCAGCCGGTCGTCTTCCAGTCGATCGCGCTGCCGGGTGAGAGCTCCGCGTCCTTCTCCATCACCGCCCCGTTCGTGCCCAACAGCAACAGCGACGCCGGGCGCGAGATCCTGCGCGGGCTGCTGGCGGTCAACGCGGACGCGGGGAACCAGGCCGGACGGCCCGCCTCGACGTTCGGGGCCCTGCGCCTGCTCGACTTCGGCTCCCAGAGCCCGTCGGGGCCGGGGCAGATCGTCAACCAGATCAAGAACTCGACGGCGCGCTCGCAGAACGCCGCCGAGCAGCTGAACCTCGCGCAGTACATCACCCAGAACTCCGGCGGCGGCAAGTCCCTGACGTTCGGGAACCTGCTGACCTTCCCCTTGCAGGGACGGATGTTCTACGTGCAGCCGATCTACGTGCAGGCCTCCAGCGGTGCCGGCGCCTTCCCCAGGAGAAGGTCACCGTCGCGGTCTACGGCTCGAGCGTGGCCTGGGGCGACACCATCGACCAGGCCGTCACCGGCCTGTTCGGCGAGGGCCAGGACACCGGCGGGTCCGACGGCGGAGACGGAGGGACGCCGACGGAGCCGGACACTACGCTGCAGCAACAGCTCAGCGCGGCCATCGCGGCCATCCAGGCCGCGTACGCCGACGGCCAGGAAGCGCTGAGCAAGAGCGACTTCACGGCGTACGGCGAGGCGCAGAAGCGGCTCTCGGCCGCGATCGCGCAGGCCGAGCGGCTGGCCCAGCAGCTGGGGACGGTGGCGCCGACGCCCACCCCGAGCGCGTCGCCCTCACCGGCGCCGTCGGCCTCGACCACGGCGTCGTCCGGGTAGCCGATTTGGCCGTGGCGGCCACCCTCGCGTAACCTCGGGGACATACCGAGCACGGCCGCAAGGACGTGACTCACTCGACGCGGGGTGGAGCAGCTCGGTAGCTCGCCGGGCTCATAACCCGGAGGTCGCAGGTTCAAATCCTGCCCCCGCTACCAGTACGAGAAGGGCCCCCTACCGGCGCAGCCGGTAGGGGGCCCCTTCTCGTGGTCAGGATGCCGGGAGCGCGAACGACCGGGCGACGCAGGAGCCCGGGCGTGAGCGCGGCGTCCTGCCCCGCGACCCGCGACCGCGCAGTGCCCCCGCGTGAGCGCGGCGTCCAGCCCCCGCACCCGGGCCACAGGACGATGTCCGCTCTCGAGTCCGTGCGAGATGCGCGCCTCCGCACGCCACCGCACGCGGACTCGCGCAGATCACCCGCACCCCGGCCAGCGAGCCCCGTCACACCGGCGTGTCGCCGGAATCTCCCGGCCGGCACGGCGTTGCACCTGACGTGACCACCACCCCAGGCCGCCACCCCCACCCCGACCACCACTCCCGGCCCCACCGCGTCGTCGTCATCGGCTCCGGCTTCGGCGGCCTCTTCGGCACCCGCGCGCTGCGCCGTCGCGACGACGTCGAGATCACCCTCGTCGCCCGCACCGCGCAGCACCTCTTCCAGCCGCTGCTCTACCAGGTGGCGACGGGCATCCTCTCCGAGGGCGAGATCGCCCCGAGCACTCGCGAGGTGCTGGCCCGGCAGAAGAACGCCCGCGTCATCCTCGGCGAGGTCACCGACATCGACCTCGAGGCGCGCACCGTCACCTCCGAGCTGCTCGGGCAGCGGACGGTCAGCGAGTACGACACCCTCCTCGTCGCCGCAGGCGCCGGGCAGTCGTGGTTCGGCCACGACGAGTTCGCCGAGTTCGCGCCCGGGATGAAGTCGGTCGACGACGCCCTCGAGCTGCGCGGCCGCATCTTCGGCGCCTTCGAGATCGCCGAGCTGGCGACGACTGACGAGGACGTGCGTCGCGCGCTGACCTTCGTCGTCGTCGGTGCCGGCCCCACGGGGGTCGAGATGGCCGGCCAGATCGCCGAGCTCGCGAGCCGCACCCTCAAGCACGACTTCCGGCGCATCGACCCCACCCAGGCGCACGTCATCCTCCTCGACGCGGCCGACACCGTCCTGCCCTCGTTCGGCGAGCGGCTCGGGGGAGCGGCCCGCCGGCGGCTCACCGAGATGGGGGTCGACGTCCGCACGGGCTCGATGGTCACCGACGTCGACGAGAGCGGCCTCACCTACAAGGACCGGGAGGGCCACGAGGTCCGGGTCGAGGCGCTCACGAAGATGTGGGCGGCCGGGGTGCAGGCCAGCCCGCTCGGACGGCAGCTGGCCGAGCAGTCCGACGCCGAGCTCGACCGCGCGGGGCGCGTCAAGGTCGACCCCGACCTCACCCTGCCCGGCCACCCCGAGGTCTTCGTCGTCGGCGACATGATCAGCCTCGACGACCTCCCCGGCGTCGCCCAGGTCGCCATCCAGGGCGCCCGCTTCGCGGCGAAGCAGGTGACCCACCGCCTCGACGGGCGGCCCACCGACGAGCGGTTCACCTACCGCGACAAGGGGTCGATGGCCACGGTGTCGCGCTTCAGCGCCGTCGCCTCCATCGGCCGGCTGCGCTTCAGCGGGTTCGTCGCGTGGCTGCTGTGGCTCGGCGTGCACATCGTCTACATCATCGGCTTCAAGAACCGCGTGACGACGCTGCTGCACTGGGCGGTCAGCTTCCTCGGCCGTGGCCGGGCCGAGCGGGTCGCCACCGAGCAGCAGGTCTTCGCGCGCCGGGCCATCAAGGCGGCGGGGGAGGACCTGCGCGACGCGGGCTGAGCCGGGTTGCGGGCGGTCGGGGGCCCCGGAACCGTAGGGTGACCGCCATGCCGCTCGACTACCCGATCCACCGGCGCACGCTGCCGAACGGCCTGCGCGTCGTCGTCTCGCCCGACCACACCGTCCCGAACGTGACGGTCAACCTCTGGGTCGGGGTCGGGTCACGGCACGAGCAGGCCGGGCGCACCGGCTTCGCCCACCTCTTCGAGCACCTGATGTTCCAGGGCTCGCGGCAGGTCCGCAGCGGCGAGCACTTCGAGGCCCTGATGGCCGAGGGCGGCCGGCTCAACGCGACGACGTGGTTCGACCGGACGAACTACTTCGAGACCGTGCCCACCGGTGCCCTCGAGCTGGCCCTCTGGCTGGAGGCCGACCGGCACGGCCACCTCCTCGACGCCGTCTCCCAGGAGAACCTCGACAACCAGCGCGACGTCGTCAAGGAGGAGAAGCGCCAGCGGTACGACAACCAGCCGTACGGCAACGCGCTCATCGACGTCTACGCGGCCGTCTTCCCCGAGGGCCACCCGTACCACCACCCGACGATCGGCTCGATGGAGGACCTCGACGCCGCGAGCCTCGAGGACGTCCACGCCTTCTTCCGGCGGCACTACGCCCCGGACAACACGGTCCTCACCCTCTGCGGCGACATCGACCCCGACACGGGGTTCGCCCTCGTCGAGCGGTACTTCGGCGACCTCGACGCCCGGGTGCAGGACCCCCGCCCGCCGCTGGCGCAGCTGGAGCCGCTCACCGACCCGGTGCGCGTCGAGCGCCGCGAGGCGGTGCCCAACGACCGGCTGCACGTCGCCTTCCGGCTCCCCGTCGACGAGAGCGACGAGCTCGTCGCCGCCACCGTCGCCCTCGACTGCCTCGGGGGCCTGTCCAGCTCGCGGCTCGTGCGCCGGCTGGTGCGCCGCGAGCAGACGGCGGTCGGGGTGCACGCCACCGCCTGGGGCTTCGTCGACGGCGTCTCCCTCGGTTTCGTCGTGCTCGACGTCGCCCCCGGCTCGGACCCCGCGGACCTCGAGGCCGCCCTCGTCGAGGAGCTCGAGCGCCTCGCCGCCGAGGGCCCGACCGAGGCCGAGCTCGAGGCCTCGGTCGCCCAGTCCGAGCGGGCCTGGCTGTCGGCGCTGGCCTCCCAGGAGGAGCGCGCCGACCTGCTCAGCCGCTACACCCTGCTCCACGACGATCCCGACGTGGTCAACACCCACCTCGACCGCGTCCGGGCCGTGACCGCCGACGACGTCGTCGCCGCCACCCGGCGCTGGCTGGACCCGCGCAGCCGGGCGGTCGTCGCCTACCTCGTGCCGGACGCCGCCGACGAGGAGGCGGTCGCGTGACCCGCCCCGTCGTCGCACCGCCGGCGCCCTGGTCCTTCCCCGCGGCCACCGAGCACGTCCTGCCCAACGGGCTGCGGGTGCTGCTGCACGACCTGCCGGGCCAGTACGTCCTCTCGATGCGGGCCGTGGTCCCCACCTCGCTGGCCACCGAGGACCGCGAGGTCGAGGGTGTCTCCTCGATGATGGCCCGCCTCCTCGACGAGGGGACGCAGGAGCACGACCCCGAGGAGTTCGCCGAGCTCCTCGAGCGGCACGGCATGGCCATCGGGGCGGGGGTCTCCGACGGCGGCCTCCTCGTCGACGTCGACGTCCCCCAGTCCCACCTCGGCACCGCGGCCCACCTCGTCACCGCCGCCCTGGCCACTCCCGTCTTCCCGGAGGACGAGGTGCGCCGCATCCTGCGCAGCCGGCTCGCCGAGATCGAGCAGGAGCGGGCCTCGGCCGCGCACCGGGCGGCCCGCGAGGTGGCCCGCACCCTCTGGGCCGACACCGACCGCGCCTCGCGCCCCACGGCCGGCACCGTCGAGACCGTCTCGGCGATCACCCGCGACCACCTCGTCGAGCGGCACGCCCGCACCGTCGGGCCCCGCGGCGCGACCCTCGTCCTCGCCGGCGACCTCACCGGGCTCCCGGTCCTCGACCTGCTCACCGACTCCCTCGGTGCCTGGGAGGCCCCCGACCACGTGCCCCCGCCGGCCGCGCTCGCCCCGGTCCCGGCGGCCGACCGCGCGCGGGTCGTCGTCGTCGACCGTCCCGGCGCGGTCCAGACCGAGATCGTCGTGGCCTGCCCGGGTCCGGACCGCTCGACGCCGCACGGATGGGCGCCGCACCCCGTCGCCTCCTTCGTCGTCGGCGGGTCGCCGGGCGCCCGGCTCGACGCGGTCCTGCGCGAGGAGAAGGGCTACACGTACGGCGTGCGGGCCGCCTTCCGCCCCCGGGTCGCCGGCGGCTCGTTCGTCACCTCGGGCTCGGTGCGCTCCGAGGTCACCGGAGAGGCCGTCGAGATCCTCCTCGGCATCCTCGACGGCGCGCGCGACGGCTTCACCGCCACCGAGCTGCGCACCGGCGTCGACTTCGTCGGCAAGACCGCGCCGGGGCGCTACGCCACGGCCGACGCCGTCGCCGACGAGACCGCGGCGCTCGCGCTCGAGGGCCTGCCCCTCGACTTCACGACGCGCAACCTCGCGGCCGTCGCGGCGCTGACCCTCGAGGACCTCGACGCCGCCTACCGGCGCACGGCGACGGGGGAGTGGACCGTCGTCCTCGTCGGTGACGCCGCCTCCGTCGTGCCCGCGCTCGAGGGACGGGTCCCCGGCCCGGTGACCACCGTTGGCCGCTGACCCGGTCGGCGCGCACTCGCTCGTCATGCCGTCGCCGATCGGGCGGCTCGAGCTGCTGGCCCGCGACGAGCACCTCGTCGCCATCGGCTTCGACGCCGCCCCGGACGGCACGCCCGGCACGCTGCGCGGGGCCTCGCCCGTGCTCGTCGAGGCCCGCCGGCAGCTCGTCGAGTACTTCGCCGGGCGGCTGCGCGTCTTCGACCTGCCGCTGCGTCCGCGGGGCACCGACTTCCAGCACCGGGTGTGGGACCTGCTCGCGACCGTCCCCTGGGGCACGACGACGACCTACGGCGCCATCGCCGACCGGCTGGGGCTGCCGCCGGGGGCCTCCCGCGCGGTGGGGGCGGCCAACGGCGCCAACCCGCTGCCCGTCGTCCTGCCGTGCCACCGGGTGGTCGGCAGCGACGGGACGCTGACCGGCTACGCGGGCGGGCTGGAGCGCAAGGCCCTGCTGCTGCGCCTCGAGAACGTCGCGACCGAGGCCGACCAGGGCGCCCTCTTCTAGGACGACAAGTCCTCGGACGACCTCAGGCGTGCGGGACCGACGCGGGGCGGCCGTCGGACGCCAGCCGGGCGATGACCTCGTCGTGCAGGAGGCCGTTGGTCGCGACCGCGTTGCCGCCGAACGGCCCGTCGACGCCCTCGAGCGAGGTGAAGCGGCCACCGGCCTCGGTGACGATGGGCACGAGCGCCGCCATGTCGTAGAGGGCCAGCTCGGGCTCGGCCGCGATGTCGACCGCCCCCTCGGCGAGCAGCATGTAGGACCAGAAGTCGCCGAAGGCCCGCTCGCGCCAGCAGGCCCGGCTCAGGGCCAGCACCGCGTCGAGCCGACCGACGTCCGACCACGACGTCGTGCTCGACAGCGAGATGGAGGCGTCCTCGAGGCGGGAGACCCCCGAGACGTGGAGGCGCTTGGCGCTGGTCAGGCTGCGTCCGGCCCAGGCGCCGCTGCCGAGCGTGGCCCACCACCGCCGCCCCAGCGCCGGGGCCGCGACGAGGCCGAGCACCGGCACGCCGTCGTCGACGAGCGCGATGAGGGTGGCCCACACCGGCACGCCCCGGACGTAGTTGTGCGTGCCGTCGATGGGGTCGAGCACCCACTGGCGCGGGCTGGAGCCCGTGGGCGGGAGCTCCTCGCCGATGACGGCGTCGCGCGGGCGGGTGCGCTTGAGCTGGCCGCGCACGACCTCCTCGGCCGTGCGGTCGGCGTCGCTGACGAGGGTCAGGTCGGGCTTGGCCTCGACGTGCAGGTCCTCGGCCCGGAACCGCTCGATGGTGACCCGCTCGACCGCGTCGGCGAGGACGTGGGCGAGGCGGAGGTCGTCGTCGTAGCCGGGCACGAGCCTCACCGTAGCGGCTCGCACCGAAGATCTTCCGGCGCCGGCGTCGAGTGGGTCGCGATCCGGTCACAATCGGGTCTCGGCGCGGTACGGAACTTCCAAACGGCCCGAACGTGGTGTTGTCTGGACCGCGCACGCCGGAGGGCGCTGCCAATCGAGGTGCACCCGACCGGGGCACCTCAGGGAGATGCCACCCGACACCGGGTGGCGACCACTTCACACAGGAGGACATCCATGCGAGGAACTGCTCGCACGGTCGCCGTTGCGGCCATGTCCGCCTTCGCTCTTCTCGCCGCCGGTTGCGGTAGCGGGGACAGCGGGGGCGACCAGAGCTCGGCGGCAGGCGGCAAGACGGGTGGCGAGATCACCGTCCGTGGCTGCAACCCGGAGAACCCGCTCATCCCCAGCAACACGACGGAGACCTGCGGTGGCAACGTCATCGACGCGATCTTCTCCAAGCTGGTGCACTACGACGCGGAGACCGCCAAGCCGACGAACGACCTCGCGGAGTCCATCGACACGACGGACAACCAGAACTTCACCGTGAAGCTCAAGACCGGTCGCAAGTTCCACGACGGCACCGACATCAAGGCCAAGAACTTCGTCGACGCCTGGAACTACGCCGCGTACGGCCCCAACGGCCAGAGCTCCGGCTACTTCATGGAGCCCATCGAGGGCTTCGGCGACACCCAGTGCACCGGTGAGGGCGACGACCCGTGCGCCGGCGCCGGCGTGCCGAAGGCCAAGACGCTGACCGGCCTCAAGGTCGTCGACGACACCACCTTCACGATCAAGACCACCGAGAAGGTCTCGAACCTCCCGGTCCGTCTCGGCTACTCGGCGTTCTCGCCGCTCCCCGACGCGTTCTTCACCGACCCGAAGGCCTTCGGTGACAAGCCGATCGGTTCCGGTCCGTACAAGCTCGACGCGTGGAACAAGGAGCAGTCGATCGTCCTGTCCAAGTTCGCCGACTACAAGGGCGACTTCGGCGGCAAGGTCGACAAGATCACGTTCAAGATCTACCAGCAGTCCGACGCGGCGTACAACGACGTGATCGCGAACAACCTGGACATCACGGACGAGATCCCGACCAGCGCGCTCATCGACGAGAAGTACAAGCAGGACCTCCCCGACCGCAACGCGGAGAAGGAGACCGGCGTCATCCAGACGGTCACCTTCGCGCCGACCAAGGTCGACCCGAACTACGCGGACCCGAAGATCCGTCACGCGATCTCCATGGCGATCGACCGTGACACCATCGTCAAGCAGATCTTCAACGGCACGCGTCAGCCCGCCACCGGCTGGGTCTCCCCGGTCGTCGACGGCTACAAGGCCGACCAGTGCGGCGAGTGGTGCAAGTACGACCCGACCAAGGCCAAGGCCCTCCTCCAGGAGGCCGGCGGCTTCAAGGGTTCCAAGATCACCCTCTCGTACAACGCGGACGCGGCCCACAAGGACTGGACCGAGGCCACCTGCAACAGCATCAAGCAGGCCCTGGGTGTCGAGTGCGTCGCCACCGGCGTCGTCGACTTCGCCACCTTCCGCACCGAGATCGGTGAGCGCAAGATGAAGGGCATGTTCCGCACCGGCTGGCAGATGGACTACCCCTCGATCGAGAACTTCCTCGCCCCGATCTTCAAGACCGGCGCGTCCTCGAACGACGGCGACTACTCCAACCCGGCGTTCGACAAGCTCCTCTCCGAGGCTGCTGCCGAGCAGGACGCCGCTGCGGCGAACGCGAAGTACCAGGAGGCCGAGGCGCTCCTCGCGGTCGACATGCCGGCGATCCCCATGTGGTACGGCAAGACCACCATGGGCTGGTCCGACAAGGTCACCGGGGTCAAGATCACGGCCTTCGGCACCATCGACTTCACGTCGGTGTCCGTCAAGTGATCTGAGGAACCGTCAGGTCCCTCTCCACACGTCGTCGGCCTGTCAGCGCACTGCTGGCAGGCCGACGGCCGTGTCGGGGCGATGGTGCGTCAGGATGCCGGGTCCCGGCGCTACCACCGTCTCAGTGCATGGTCTAGGTTCATCCCGGTAACCCAACCCGACGCCGCCGTCGCAACACCCGACAGGGCGTCCCGAGTCTTCAGGAGGTGACGGTGGGCACTTACATCATCCGACGGATCCTCCAGATGATCCCGGTGGTCCTGGGCGCCACGTTCCTCATCTTCGCGATGGTCTTCGCCCTACCGGGCGACCCCGTCGCGGGCAAGTGCGGAGAGCGTCCGTGCTCGCCGGCCTACCGGGCGGCGTACATCCAGAAGTACAACCTCGACAAGCCGCTGCCGGTCCAGTACGGCAAGTACGTCCTCAACCTCGCCAAGGGCGACCTCGGGACGACGTCGAACAACATCCCGGTCGCCGACCAGCTCAAGCTGCGCGTCCCGGTCACCGCCAAGCTGGCCCTCATGTCGGTCATCATCGAGGCCGGCATCGGCATCCTCGCGGGTGTCGTGACAGGGATCCGCAGAGGTGGGTTCCTCGACAACCTCATCCTCGTGTCGACCCTCGTGCTCATCTCGATCCCCATCTTCGTCATCGGGTACGTGGCCCAGCTCTACCTCGGCGTCAAGCTCGGGTGGTTCGAGGTCACGGTCACCTCCTCGACGCCGTCGGTCTACCAGCTGCTGCTGCCGGCCATCGTGCTGGGCTCGGTCTCCGTCGCCTACGTCGCGCGCCTGATGCGCACCAACCTCGTCGAGAACCTGCGCGCCGACTACGTGCGCACCGCCGTGGCCAAGGGCCTGACGAAGCGTCGCGCCATCGGCCTGCACGCCCTGCGCAACTCGCTCATCCCCGTGGTCACCTTCATCGGGTTCGACTTCGGCGCGCTGCTCGGTGGCGCGGTCGTCACCGAGGGCATCTTCAACATCCCGGGCATCGGCGGCTACGTGTTCCGCGCCATCCGGGCCCGCGACGGTGCCTCCGTCGTCGGCGCGGTGACGCTGCTCGTCATCGTCTACCTCGTCGCCAACCTGCTCGTCGACCTCCTGTACGGCCTGCTCGACCCGAGGATCAGCCATGAGTGACGCCGCCATCGCCGAGACCACCGTCGCCGCCTCCGCGCCCGACGCCGGTGACACCGGCCCGGCCCGGTCCCTGACGTCCGACGCCTGGCGCAGCATGCGCCGCAACCCGCTGTTCTGGATCTCCTCGGCGCTCATCGCGCTGTTCGTCCTCATGGCGGTCTGGCCGAGCCTGTTCACGAGCACCGACCCCACCGAGGCGATCCTCAAGGACGCCCGCGTCGGGCCCAACGCGAACGCCTGGTTCGGGCGCGAGATCCAGGGCTACGACATCTACGCCCGCTGCATCTACGGCGCCCGCGCCTCGATCCTCGTCGGCCTGCTGACGACCATCCTCACGACCCTCATCGGGGCATCGTGGGCGTGTTCGCCGGGTACGCCGGCGGGTGGGTCGACACCGTGCTCTCGCGGCTCGGCGACATCTTCTTCGCCATCCCGCTGCTGCTCGGTGCGGTCATCGTGCTCGTCACGCTGCCGGCCACGGACAACTACTTCCTCATCGTCCTCAAGGTCGTCGTCGCGCTCGTCGTGCTCGGCTGGCCGAGCATGGCCCGCCTGATGCGCAGCAGCGTCATCCAGGTCAAGCCCAACGACTACGTGCAGGCCGCCCGCGCCCTCGGCGCGAGCCCGTGGCGGGTCATCCGCTCGCACATCGTGCCGAACGCGCTGGCCCCGATGATCGTCGTCGCGACGATCAACCTCGGTGCCTACATCTCGGCCGAGGCGACGCTGTCCTACCTCGGCATCGGCCTCCAGCCGCCCACCGTCTCGTGGGGCGTCGACATCAGCGCCGCGGTCGTCGGCATGCGCACCACCCCGCACATGCTGTTCTTCCCCAGCCTGTTCCTGTCCCTCGCGGTGCTCGCGTTCATCATGCTCGGTGACGTGGTCCGTGACGCCCTCGACCCGAAGAACCGGTGAAGGAGACGTCATGACGGTTCAGGACACCACCCGGACGGACGACGGCCGGGTCCGCTACGAGCCCCAGGACGGGGTGCTGCTCGAGGTCGACGACCTGTTCGTCGAGTTCCACACCCCCGACGGGGTCGCGACGGCCATCAACGGCGTCTCCTTCGACCTGCGCCAGGGCGAGTCCCTGGCCATCCTCGGGGAGTCGGGCTCCGGCAAGTCGGTCACCGCCCAGGCCATCATGGGCATCCTCGACATGCCCCCGGCGGTCATCCCCCACGGTCACATCCGCTACTGCGGCCAGGACCTGCTGACCATGCCCGACGAGCAGCGGCGCAAGACCCGCGGCCCGGAGATCTCGATGATCTTCCAGGACGCGCTCTCATCGCTGAACCCGGTCTTCCCGGTCGGCTGGCAGATCGCCGAGATGTTCCGCGTGCACCGGGGGATGAACAAGTCCGACGCGCTCCAGCAGGCCATCCGGCTCATGGAGCGGGTGCAGATCCCCGCCGCGCGCGAGCGCGTCAAGGCCTACCCGCACCAGTTCTCGGGCGGCATGCGCCAGCGCATCATGATCGCGATGGCCATCGCGCTCGACCCGGCGGTGCTCATCGCCGACGAGCCGACCACGGCCCTCGACGTCACGGTGCAGGCCCAGATCATGAACCTCCTGCAGGAGCTGCAGGAGGAGCGCCAGATGGGCCTCATCCTCATCACCCACGACCTCGGGGTCGTCGCCGACGTCGCCGACCGGATCACGGTGATGTACGCCGGCCGGCTCGTCGAGAAGGCCGAGGTCGACGAGCTGTACGCGTCTCCGGCACACCCGTACACGCGCGGGCTGCTCGAGTCGATCCCGCGCCTGGACCAGAAGGGCCAGACCCTCGCGGCGATCGGTGGGCTCCCGCCGAACCTCATGCGGATCCCGTCGGGCTGTGCGTTCAACCCGCGCTGCCGGATGGCCCGGGACATCTGCCGTACCGACTGTCCCGAGCTGCGGGAGGTCACCCCGGGCCGGTTCTCGGCCTGCCACTTCGCCGAGGAGGTCGTCGATGCCTGAGGTCGTCCTCAGCGCCCAGAACCTGGTCAAGCACTACCCCATCCGCAAGGGGGTGCTGCGCCGCACGGTGGGTCAGGTCAAGGCCGTCGACGGTGTGAGCTTCGAGCTGCACAAGGGCGAGACGCTCGGCATCGTCGGTGAGTCCGGCTGCGGCAAGTCGACCCTCGGCCGGCTGCTCATGCGGCTCGAGGAGCCGACGGCGGGCCAGGTGTTCTTCGAGGGCCAGGACTGGTCCGGCGCCTCGCCGCGGGAGACCCGGCACCTGCGCCGGAACATCCAGATCGTCTTCCAGGACCCGTACACCTCGCTCAACCCGAGGATGACGGTCGGCGACATCATCGGTGAGCCGTTCGAGATCCACGGCGACGTGGTCCCGAAGGGTGGTCGGCGCCAGCGGGTCCAGGAGCTCCTCGAGCTCGTGGGCCTCAACCCCGAGCACATCCACCGCTACCCGCACCAGTTCTCCGGCGGCCAGCGCCAGCGCATCGGCATCGCGCGCGGCATCGCGCTCAACCCGCGCGTGCTCATCTGCGACGAGCCGGTCTCGGCCCTCGACGTCTCCGTCCAGGCCCAGGTCGTCAACCTCATGGAGAAGCTGCAGGACGAGCTGGGGCTGGCCTACGTCTTCATCGCCCACGACCTCTCGGTCGTGCGCCACATCTCGGACCGGGTCGGGGTCATGTACCTCGGCCGGATGGCCGAGATCGGCGAGGAGGACGAGGTCTACTCGCGGCCGACGCACCCGTACACGCAGGCCCTGCTGTCGGCCGTGCCGGTGCCCGACCCGACGCTGCGCGGCAAGCGCGACCAGATCGTGCTCGTCGGTGACGTGCCGTCGCCGGCGAACCCGCCGAGCGGCTGCCGCTTCCACACCCGCTGCTGGAAGGCCCAGGACACCTGCAAGACCCTCGAGCCCGAGCTCGAGCCGCGGCCCGACGGCCACGGCGAGCACCTCTCGGCGTGCCACTTCGCCGAGCCGCGGGTCATCGTCGAGACGGTCGACGTCAGCGACCTCCAGCCCGACGCACGGTTCGTCAGCACCGAGACCGACGACGCCGGTGCCGGCTTCGGGGTCGAGGGCGGCGGCGAGGAGCTCGACAGCGGTCAGGCCGAGGACCGGGCCCGTCCGCCGGCCACCGAGGACGCCGTGCGCCCGTCGGACCCGACCCGCGTGGTCGAGGACACCACCGACAACCCGCGCTGACCCTGCGCCACGACGGCCGCGGGTGAGGACCTACTCCTCGCCCGCGGCCGTCCGCGTGCGCAGGAGCCGTCGCAGCGACTCCAGCCGCGCCGGGCCGGCGGGGCCGGCCGCGCCGCTCGCGACGAAGGCGTCGAGGGCGCACTCCTCCTCGTCGTGGGTGCAGCCGCGCGGGCACTCCTCGGTGCCGGGCTCGAGGTCGGGGAAGTGCGTGACGATGCGGGCCGGGTCGACGTGCGCCAGCCCGAAGGAGCGCACGCCGGGGGTGTCGACGACCCAGCCGTCGTCGTCGGGCAGGGGAGGGAGACCGCTGAGGTCGAGGTGTGCCGGCCGCGTCCGGTGACGTCGTTGACGACCCCGACGGCGCGCAGGGCGTCGGGCACCAGGGCGTTGACGATCGTCGACTTGCCGACGCCGGAGTGCCCGACGAGGACGCTGACCCGCCCGGACAGGGCCTCGAGCACGGCGTCGAGCCCGACGATCGTGCCGTTCGGACCGCGCGAGGTGACGACGGCGCGTACCGAGAGCGGGGCGTACTGCTCGAGGAACGGCGCGGGGTCGATGAGGTCGGCCTTGGTGAGCAGCAGGAGGGGCTCCATCCCCGCGTCGTAGGCGGCGACGAGGCAGCGGTCGATGAGCCGGGGCCGCGGCTCGGGGTTGGTGAGCGCGGACACCACGACGAGCTGGTCGGCGTTGGCGACGAGGACCCGCTCGACGGGGTCGGTGTCGTCGGCGGTGCGCCGCAGCACCGTGATGCGCGGGGAGACCCGCACGATGCGGGCCAGGCTGCCCTCGGCGCCCGAGGTGTCGCCGACGAGGTGCACCTCGTCGCCGACGACGATGCCCTTGCGACCGAGCTCGCGGGCCCGCATCGCCGTGACGTCGTGGCGGCCGCCGTCGTCGCCGACGAGGACCCGGTAGCGCCCGCGGTCGACCCCGAGCACCCGCCCCGACACGGCGTCGGCGTGGGCCGGTCGTTCCTTGGTGCGGGGCCGCGAGCCACGCCGGTTGGGGCGGATGCGGACGTCGGACTCGTCGTAGTCGCGCGAGGACCTCGCCATCAGGCGTCCGCGGTGACCCGCTCGTGGAGCATGCGGTCCCACAGGCTCGTGAAGTCGGGCATCGTCTTGGCCACGGTGTCGACGTCCTCGACGACGACCCCCTCGACGGCGAGCCCGAGCACGGCACCGGCCATGACCATGCGGTGGTCGTGATAGGTGTGGAAGAGGTTGCCGTGCAACGGCTTCGGCGTGATGTGCAGGCCGTCGTCGGTCTCGACGACCTCGGCCCCGACGCCGGTGAGCTCGGTGCGCAGGGCGGCGAGCCGGTCGGTCTCGTGCCCGCGGATGTGGGCGACGCCGCGGATGACGCTCGGACCGTCGGCGAGGGCGGCCAGCGCTGCGACGACGGGCGTCAGCTCGCTCGACCCGTGGAGGTCGACGTCGACGCCGCCGATGCCGTCGCCGCCGGAGACGGTGAGGCCCGAGCGGTCGAGCACGACCTCGGCGCCCATCATGTCGAGGACCTCGCGGACGAAGTCGCCGCCCTGGGTCGTGTACTGCGGCCAGCCGGGGACGTGCACGGAGCCGCCGGTGACCAGGGCCGCCGCGAGGAACTGGGCGGCGTTCGACAGGTCCGGCTCGACCTGCACGTCGAGGGCGTTGACGTCGCTGGGCTCGACCCGCCACGTGTGCACGTCGCCGTCGTCGACGACCACGCCGGCGTCGCGCAGGGTCTCGACGGTCATCTCGATGTGGGGCAGGCTCGGCACCGCCTTGCCGTCGTGGTGCACGGTGACGCCCTGCTCGAAGCGGGCGGCCGACAGCAGCAGCCCGGAGACGAACTGCGAGGAGGCCGAGGCGTCGATGGTGACCGCGCCACCGCGCACGGACCCCCGGCCCAGGACGGTGAAGGGCAGCCCGCCGCGGCCCTCGTCGTCGACCTCGACGCCCAGGGTGCGCAGCGCCTCGAGGACGGGGGCCATCGGGCGGACCCGGGCGCCCGGGTCCCCGTCGAAGCGCACGGGGCCGTCGGCGAGCCCGGCGAGCGGCGGCACGAAGCGCATGACATTGCCGGCGAGCCCGCAGTCGACGAGGCCGCCGCCGACGAGCGCCGACGGGGTGACGAGCCAGTCGCCGTCGTCGACGTCGTCGACGCCGACTCCGAGGGCGCGCAGGGCGCCGGCCATGAGGAGGGTGTCGCGCGAGCGCAGGGGAGCCCTCAGCCGGGAGACGTCACCGGCGATCGCGGCGAGGACGAGGTAGCGGTTGGTCAGGGACTTGCTGCCCGGCAGGACGACCCGGGCGTGCACCGGCCCCGCGGCGGTGGGGGCGGGCCAGTCAGGAGAAGGCATGCTGGGCCTGGGCCGCCTTCAGCTTCGCCTCGGTGGTGGCCTCGTGCACGACGTGGCGCGCCTCGCGACGGGTGGTGCGGGCCGCCCGCTGCACGCTCTCGCTCGCGAGGTGGGCCCGGTAGGCCAGCCCCGGGCGGCCCTCGGTGTCGACGGCGGCGAGGAGCAGCCCGCCGAGGAGCCCGAGGTTCTTGAGGAACTGGACGCGCTGCTGGGCGCGGACCGTCTCGTCGTCCTCGCGCCAGTACTGGTGGGCGGCCAGCGTGGTCGGCACGAGGGTGGCGGCCAGCACGGTGGCCGAGACGCGTGGGAAGCGACCCATGGCCAGCAACGCGCCGGCCCCAACCATCGCCACGCCGTTGGCGCGCACGAGCAGCTCGGTGTCGGCGGGGAGCCGGAGGAGCGGGGCGACCTTCTCGACGACCGGGCGCGCGGTGCCGGCCTTGGCCGACGGGTGCTTCAGCTGGTCGACCCCTCCGACGACGAACATCGACGCGAGCAGGGGTCGGGCGATGCGGCGCACCACGGACATCCGGTACCTCCGGGTCGGGGTTCCTGCTGGTCAGGACCTCCCGGCCTACCGTAGTTGCTCGGGGCGGCCCTGCGTAGCCTGAGCACATGTGTGGGCGCTACGCCGCGACGGCGAACACCGGCGAGCTCGTGCTCGAGTTCGAGGTCGAGGTCGACCGCAGCTCCGAGCCGGGGCGCAGCGTGCTCGTCAACCCCCAGGAGCCGCCGCCCGGGCGCCCCGACCACAACATGGCGCCGACCAAGCAGGCTCCGGTCGTCCTCTCCCGCGCCCCCCGCGAGGACCGTGACGCGCCGCCCCGGCGCCAGCTGCGCCTGCTCACCTGGGGCCTGGTGCCCAGCTGGTCGAAGGACCCGAAGGGCGGGGTGCGGATGATCAACGCGCGCGTCGAGTCGGTGCGCGAGAAGCCGGCGTTCGCCCGGGCCCTGGCCGCCCGGCGCTGCCTCGTGCCGGCCCGCGGCTGGTACGAGTGGCAGGCCTCCCCGACCGCGCTCGACGCCAAGGGGAAGCCCCGCAAGCAGCCGTTCTTCACCGAGCGGGCCGACGGCACGAGCGTCGCGATGGCCGGCCTCTACGAGTTCTGGCGCGACCCCGCCGTCACCGACCCCGACGACCCGATGGCCTGGCTGAGCACCTTCACCGTCATCACCGGCGAGGCCGAGCCGGGGCTCGACCGCATCCACGACCGGCAGCCCGTCGTGCTCGAGCCGGCCGACTGGGCCCGCTGGCTCGACCCGAACGCCACTGCGGCCGACGTCGCCGACCTGCTCGAACCGCACGCCGCCGGCCGGTTCACGGCCCACCCCGTCGGTCGGGCCGTGAGCAGCAACCGGTCCAACGGGCCGGGGCTGCTGGCGCCGGCACCCGCCGAGGAGCTCGTCGGGGTGGTCGACCCGATGACCGGTGAGGTCATCGGCGGATGACGGGCACCGAGCGGCTCGTCGACACCCCGCAGGGGCCGGCGCGCACGACGACGAGCGCACCGGCCGGCGACCCCGTCGGGACCCTCGTGCTCGGCCACGGCGCCGGGGGCCTGCGCTGGACCCTCGACGTCCTGGCGGTCCGGGACGCGCTGCTCGGCGCCGGCTGGCGGGTGGTCCTCGTGGACCAGCCGTGGCGGGTCGCCGAGCGCCGGCTCGGGCCGCGCCCGCCCGCCCTCGACGAGGCGTGGCTGCCGGTGCTCGAGGACGTCACCCGGGGCGCCGGGGGAGGGCGGCTCGTGGTCGGGGGCCGCAGCGCGGGGCCCGGGTGGCCTGCCGCACCGCGTCGGCCGTCGGTGCCGATGCCGTGGTGTGCCTCTCGTTCCCGCTGCACCCACCCGGGAAGCCGGAGGCCTCACGCGCCCACGAGCTCGCCGAGC
Organism: Phycicoccus sp. HDW14; assembly: GCF_011383005.1. Classification (GTDB taxonomy): domain Bacteria; phylum Actinomycetota; class Actinomycetes; order Actinomycetales; family Dermatophilaceae; genus Phycicoccus. The sequence continues at coordinate 474,882 of NZ_CP049935.1, forward strand.
CGTCCGCCACGGGCCTCGCGGTGCACGTCGTCCAGGGGAGCACCGACCCGTTCGGCACCCCGGCCGAGGTCGAGGCGGTGCTGCCGCCGCTGGCCACCCTCGACGTCGTCCCCGGCCCGCACTCCCTCGGGCGGGTCGCCGACCGGGTGGCCGCCCACGTGCTGCGGCGCCTGGCGCCGGGGGAATGAGGCGGCGCGTCGCGGGCGTTCTGCCCTCGTCACCGTTCCACCGACCGAAGGCGCTGCCAGTGTTCGTCCTCGACACCTCGCCCCGTCCGCGGGCCCGGCTAGGCTGGGAGGCGATGACCAGCCCCCAGACACCGCTCGAGGAGCCGTCGACCGAGGTCGACCTCGCCACCGAGACCACCGCCGAGCGGCAGGCGCGCTTCGAGCGCGAGGCCCTCCCCCTCATCGACCAGCTGTACGCGGCAGCGATGCGCACGACGCGCAACCCCGCCGACGCCGAGGACCTCCTCCAGGAGACCTACGCGAAGGCGTACGCCGCGTTCCACCAGTACCGCCCGGGGACCAACCTCAAGGCGTGGATGTACCGCATCCTCACGAACACGTACATCAACACCTACCGCAAGAAGCAGCGCGAGCCGCAGCAGTCCGACGCCTCCGACGTCGAGGACTACCAGCTGGCCCGGGCCGAGTCGCACACCTCGGCGGGGCTGAAGTCCGCCGAGGCCCAGGCGCTCGAGCACCTCCCCGACACCGAGGTCACGCGCGCGCTCCAGGAGCTGCCCGAGGACTTCCGGATGGCCGTCTACCTCGCCGACGTCGAGGGCTTCGCCTACAAGGAGATCGCCGAGATCATGGGCACCCCCATCGGCACGGTGATGTCCCGCCTGCACCGCGGCCGGCGCCAGCTGCGCTCGCTGCTCACCGGCTACGCGCGAGAGCGTGGCCTCGTCCGGGCGGAGGAGGAGTGATGGGACACCACGCCGAGCACCCCGCCCACGAGGGCCACAGCGACTGCTCCGAGGTCCTGACCCACATCTACGAGTACCTCGACGGCGAGATGAGCCCCGCCGAGGTGAAGCGGGTGGCCACCCACCTCGCCGAGTGTCGGCCGTGCCTCGCCGAGCACGACCTCGACGCGGCCGTCAAGCAGGTCGTCAAGCGCTCGTGCCACGACCAGGCCGCCCCCGCCGCGGTGCGTCTGCAGGTCGTGCAGCGGATCACCATGGTCCGCCTCGAGAACGACGACTGACCGGCACCAGCGGACGCGCAGACGACGGGGCCCGGAGTGCAGATGCACTCCGGGCCCCGTCTCGTCAGCTGCTCAGGCGTTGGGCTTGCGGCCGTGGTTGGCCTTGTTGCCCTTGCGCGAACGACGCTTGCGGGCGCGCTTGCTCATGGTGACCTCTCGTCGGGAACGGCCTCCGGAATCTGCGACACGGAGGCGCACTGGTGCCGCTGTGATTGTCGCACACCCTTCCTCGTGAAAGAATTTCGCTGACCCCGGCTGCCCCGGAGAGCCTTGGCCGAGGTCATTCACCCTCTGGAAGGAACCATCATGCGCACGATCCGTACTCTCGCCGCTGCCGCTCTCCTCGCCGCTCTCGTGACCGCGGGGGCGACCTCTGCCACGGCAGCGCCGGTCGACCTGAAGTCCACCCAGAACGCCCAGAACAGCTGGTCGTACGGGGGCTGACCTCCTCAACCGATGGCATCAGCACGAAAGGGCGCGCGAGGAAACGCCGGCACCGCCTACATCGGGATGGTAACCGTCGTGGCTCTCGTAGCCGTTTCCGTGGCGGTCCGGGCCCAAGGCGTCCCCTTGGGCCCGGACCTCGCGGTCTTCCTCGTCCTCGCCATCGTTCTGCCACTCCTCCAGAACGTCGTCGACGTCGGCGACCGGGTGCGCGTGGACATCTCGAGCATCTTGTCACTGGCCGCGATGGCAATCGTCGGACCGGTCGGAGCGTCCTTGGCTGGAGCGGTCACGGGAGCGTTCACGGGTCGCCATCTGGCACCGCGCATTCGGCTGTTCAACGCGGCGACCTTCGCTCTCTACCGGCTTCTCGGCGGCGTGGCCTTTCAAGCGACCGGCGGGACGACAGCTCCGTCTCGGTTGTCGGAGGTCTCGGCGGTCGTCCTGTCGCTCGCTCTGCCCATGCTCGTGGCGAGCGTCGTCCAGCTGGCGGTCAACCTAGTCCTGGTGGCGGGCGTCGTCCGCGTGTCGCACGGGGTCCCCATGCGGCTGCAGATGGCCTCCATGCTCCAGGGGACGGGGTTGGCGTACCTCGGCTTCAGCCTGATCGCGATTCCTCTGGTCGTCCTGTGGAAGCCGGCGGGCCTCGGGCCGGAGGCGGTCATCATCGTGCTCGCGCCGCTTTTGGTCGCTCAGTGGGCCTATCGACAACACGCCGAAGAGCTCGAGGGCCAGCAGCGCGCCCTGGAGGTTCTCGTCGCAGCCGTTGAGGCCAAAGCACCACACCTCGCGGGGCACAGCTCCCGAGTCGCCGAGTTGAGTGCGCGGATGGCCGAACACCTCGGCTTGAGCCCGCAGTTTGTCGCGGACACCCGCATGGCCGGGATGCTGCACGACGTCGGCCAGACCAGCCTGTCGACCCGCGTCGTCCGCGACCTCGACCTCACCGACCCCTCCGGCGGCCAGGACGGCTACCCGGAGGCGGGAGTCGCCCTCCTCGACGACCTGACGTTCCTCCGCGGCGCCCTCGACCCCATCCGCTGGCACCGCGAGGCGTTGGGGTCCGTGCAGTCCTCCCTCCCGTCACGCATCGTCGCGCTCGCCGACCGCTACGACCTCCTGACGACGGTGGGGAGCCCCGGGGGGACCGTCCAGGCGTCGGCGCTGGCCCGTGACCTCGTGGCGGCAGAGGTGGTCGGAGCCGATGCCGCGGTCCTGGTGCGCGCTCTCGACGAGGCACTCGCGAGGGTCCGCTCCGACCAGAGCCCAACGTGACGCCCTTCGTCCGGTTGCCCGCGCTCCTCGTCAGCCGGGCGGTCATCGCTCTCGGGGCGGTCGCCGTCGTGTTGGGCTTCGTCTCCGCCGGTGACCTCCTCCCGCGGCTGCTCACGACCCACCGGCACACGCTCCTCCTTGCGGTGGTCCTCATCGCGGCTGGAGAGCTGTCCCGCATCCGGATGCCCAGCGGCCGCGAGACCGCGCCGATCTCGTCCGCCGCAGCCCTCGCCGTCGTCTTCCTCGCGCGGATCCACGGAGAGCCCACGTTCGCCTTGGAGCCGGGCCTGGTCGTCATCGTCGTCACCGCCGGCCTGGCCACCGCCGCTGCGGTCCGGCGGGTCCGCCACGAACGGGTCGGCGTTCCCGCACTGGCGGCGCGATCCGTCGGCGTGTGGGTGGCGGCGTGGCTGGCTCGTGGTGTGGGGCCGTCGAACGGCACGCTATGGGCCGCCCAGCTCGACCCGACGGTCACCCAGGGCCTCGTGGCCCTCGGGATGGTCATGGTGGCCGCGGTCGGGTTGCTGACCGAGCTCGTGCTCGTCGCCGGGATCCGGGCCGAGCGCCAGCGCACCCCGTGGCGCGCCGCCGTGCGCGATGAGGTGGGCGAGGCGGCCCCGCTGACCCTCGCCGTGGTCGCCACCGGGCCGATGGTCGCGCTCATGGCGCCGGTCCTCGGGCTCTTGTCGCTGCCCGTCGCCCTCGTCCCCCTGGCCATGGCCTACTCGGCCGTCCGGCAGTACGCCCGCAACCGTGAGACCAACCGCCAGCTGGTCGCGACGCTGTCCCACCTCACCGAGCACGGTGGCTACACGCCGGAGCGCCACGCCGAGCGGGTCGCCGGCCTGTCCGTGCGGATCGGCCGCGTGCTCGGCCTCGGCGACCGCCAGCTGCGCAGCCTCGAGTACGCGGCGCTGCTCCACGACCTCGGGCAGATCTCGCTGCTCGACCCGATCCCCGACGGCGCGACGGTCCTCGCGGCACCCGCCGACCAGCGCGACATCGCCGAGGAGGGCGCCCGCATCATCCGCCGGGCCGAGAACCTCGACGACGTCGCCCGCTTCGTCGAGACCCAGACCACGGCCTACCGGCTGGTCCGCGAGCTCAACGAGCCCGTGCCGCTGGAGAGCCGGATCATCAAGTGCGCCAACGCCTTCGACGACCTGTCGGCCGGCTCGGGCGACCCCGTGCTGGTGGCGGCCGCGATGGAGCGCATCCACCTCGGCCTCGGCTACGAGTACGACCCCGAGGTGGTCGACGCCCTGACCCGCGTCGTCGAGGACGTGTCGGTGGGTCGGGTCGACGACCGGGGCGTGGCCGCCCGATAGAGTGCGAAGCCCCCGCACCCGAGCCGAGCGAAGGACCCCGTGGACCGCCTCACCCCCGTCGTCTTCCACGACGCCTGGGGCTCGCTGGTGGCCATCGCCAGTCTCCAGGGCCGCGACATCCCGAGCGCCGAGCCCGAGTCCGAGCTGTGGATGGGCGCGCACGAGGAGGGGCCGTCCGGCACCGACCGACCGGGAGCCCCGACGCTGGCCGACCTCGTCGCCGCCGACCCGGTGGGCGTCCTCGGTGCGGAGTGCGTCGAGCGGTACGGCCCGCGGCTGCCGTTCCTCCTCAAGGTCCTCGCCCCCGGGCGGGCGATCTCGATCCAGGCGCACCCGACCGCCGAACAGGCCCGGGCCGAGCGCGGGCGCACGGGCGACGAGGTGTACGGCGACGACTGGGCCAAGCCCGAGCTGTTATTGGCCATCGCGCCCTTCGAGGTCTTCGTCGGGTTGCGCTCCTTCGCCGAGGTCACCGACCTCGTCCGACGCCTGCGGGTGCCGCGCCTGAGCGCCCTCGCCGAGCAGGCCGCGTCCGCCGACGACCCCGTCCACGAGATGCTCGCGCTCGTCCTGGCCACGCCCGCCGACGACGTCGCCGAGCTGGCCCGGGCCGTCGTCGCCGCCTGCGTGCGGCTCGAGGGCCGGGCCGGCGAGTTCGGGGAGGCCAGCGCCGCCGTCGTGCGCGTCGCCGAGGAGCACCCCGACGACATCGGGCTCGTCGTGCTGCTGCTCATGCACCACCGGCTGCTCGAGCCGGGGGAGTACATCGACGTGGCCGCCGGGGTGCTGCACTCGTACGTGCGCGGGCTCGGGGTCGAGGTGCTCGCGAACTCCGACAACGTCGTGCGCGCCGGGCTGACGAGCAAGCCCGTCAACGTCCCCGAGCTGCTGCACATCGTCGACCCGCGGGCCGATGGGGTCGCGGGGACCGGACGGGTGGTGGAGCCGGGGCTCGAGGTCTTCGACAGCGCGTCCGACCGGTTCCGGCTGGCGCGGGTGACGCCCGGCCGGCGGCTGCCCGCCGACACCGCACCGCGCATCGTCTTCTGCCTGCGGGGGCAGGTCACCCTGACGTCCGCATCGGGCGGTCTCGAGCTGGGTGACGTCGAGTCGGCGTTCCTCCCCGCGGGCGAAGGTGCCGTGACGCTCGAGGGCGCCGGCGAGGTCTACCTCGTCACCGTCCCCGACGCCTTCTGACGCCGACCCGGCTCGCGAGCCGGGCTGGCCCCTCGTGAGCCTCCTCGGCCGGGCCCGGGACAGGAACAGGCGGCTCGCGAGCCGCGCCGTCCCGGTGGCCATCCGCCCGATCTGCACCAGGGCCCCCGCGACACCCGTCCCCGGACGCGACGACGGCGGGTGCCCCGTGAGGACACCCGCCGTCGGCGGAAGGCGCTGTGGCTCAGGCCTTCTTGGTCTCCTTGAAGATCGCGTCGATCTCGTCGATCTTCGCGAGCAGCTCGTCGGCCTTCGCCGCGTCGAACTCGCCCTTGGTGCCCGAGGCGCCCGCCAGCTTGGTCGCCTCGTTGACGAGGGTGTGCAGCTGCGGGAACTTCTCGAAGTGCGGGGGCTTGAAGTAGTCGGTCCAGAGCACCCACAGGTGGTGCTTGACGAGCTCGGAGCGCTGCTCCTTGATGATCGTCGCGCGGACGCGGAAGTCGGGGTCGTCGTTGTCCGCGACCTTGGCGATGATCGCCTTGACCGACTCGGCCTCGATCCGGGCCTGGGCGGGGTCGTAGACGCCGCACGGGAGGTCGCAGTGGGCCGCGACGTCGGTGATGCGGAACAGGGACAGCATGTGCCACTCCTCGGGGGGTGCGGGGGTTCTGCGGGTCTCCTCAACCTACCCCAGCGTCCGCCAGACCAACCCGGCGACCACCGCCACGATGTCGTCCCCGGACAGCGACCCGACGTCGAACGAGGTGACCCCCTCGGCGGCGTTGTCGGAGTCGACCCACCAGCGCTCCGGGGCGTCCGGGTCCGGACCCGTGACGCGCTTGACCGACAGCGGTCGGGGCCGACCGGAGGCGTCCGGTGGCAGCCGCACGACGTGGGCCCGCCCGGGTCGCGGGGGCACGCCCCGCACGACGAGCAGCACGTCGCCGTCGCGGTAGGTGGGCAGCATCGAGCGGCCCCGGACACGCACCAGCGCCGGGAGCGGCAGCCTCACGCCTGCGGGTCGCCGCTGGGGTCGGTCGGCGCGTCGGCGAGCGCCTGCGCCGCCCCGGTCACGGTGGCGACGACGGCCTCCGCGTGGGCCTGCTCCTCCTGGCGCATCCGGGCGAGGAAGGCCCGGGTCCGCGCGTGCTTCGGGTTGCCGATGACCTCGCTCGGCGGGCCCTCCTCGACGACGACACCGGCGTCCATGAAGACGACGCGGTCGGCCACCTCGCGGGCGAAGCCCATCTCGTGGGTGACGACGATCATCGTCATGCCGCCCTTCGCGAGGTCGCGCATGACCTTGAGGACCTCGCCGACCAGCTCGGGGTCGAGGGCCGAGGTCGGCTCGTCGAAGAGCATGAGCTTGGGGTCCATGGCCAGGGCCCGGGCGATGGCGACGCGCTGCTGCTGGCCGCCGGAGAGCTGCGCCGGGTAGGCGGACGGCTTGTCGGCCAGGCCCACCTGCTCGAGCAGCTCGAGCGCCTTCGCGGTGGCCTCCTTCTTCTTCACGCCCTTGACCTGCATCGGCGCCTCGACGACGTTCTCGAGGACGGTCTTGTGCGGGAAGAGGTTGAAGCGCTGGAAGCACATGCCGATGTCGCGTCGCTGCGCGGCGATGTGCTTGTCGCGCAGGCGGTGTAGCGTGCCGCTGCGGTCGTCGTAGCCCATGAGGTCGCCGTCGACCCAGATCCGGCCGCCGTCGATCGTCTCGAGCTGGTTGATGCAGCGCAGGAAGGTCGTCTTGCCCGACCCGGACGGCCCGAGGAGGACGACGACCTCGCCGGCGCGCACGTCCATGTCGATGCCCTTGAGGACCTCGGTGCCGTGGAAGGACTTCGTGACGTTGACGGCGTGGACGAGGGAGCGTCGTGGGTGGCGGTCATCAGTGGTCGGCCCCGATCTTGGTCAGCTCCTGCTTGGCCTTCTTGGGGACCGGGCCGAAGCCGCGACCGAAGTACCGCTCCAGGTAGGACTGCCCGACCATGAGGATCGAGCAGATGATGAGGTACCAGAGCGTTGCCGCGACGAGCCCCGGAAGGATCTTGAAGCCGCGCTGACCGAAGTTGTACGCCTGGAAGAACAGCTCGTTGATGATCGGGATCGCGATCAGCAGCGAGGTGTCCTTGACCATGGCGATCGTCTCGTTGCCGGTCGGCGGGACGATGACCCGCATCGCCTGCGGCAGGACGATGCGTCGCATCGTCTTCCCCGGCGGCATGCCGAGGGCCTGGGCCGCCTCGGCCTGTCCCCGGTCGACCGAGAGGATGCCGGCGCGGGCGATCTCGGCCATGTACGCGGCCTCGGAGAGCCCGAGACCGAGGATGCCGGCCCAGATCGTCGTGGAGAACGCGTTCCAGTCGAGGGTGAAGAAGGTGAAGGTCGCCGGGTCGATGCCGATCGCCCTGGCGAGCTGCTCCCCGAAGGGCAGGCCGATGCTCAGTGAGGAGTAGAGGAACCCGACGCCGACACCGATGAGGACGAGGAGCACGTAGCGGGGGATGGCCCGGAAGAACCACGTGTAGACGAAGGCCACTCCGCGCAGCACCGGGTTGTCGGACAACCGCATCACGGCGAGGACGACCCCGAGCCCGACGCCGAGCACCATGGCCCGAAGGTGCCGAGGATCGTGCCGGCCCAGAGGCCCTGGATGACCGGGGTCTGCTGCATCACCTCGAACGCGAACGGGAAGTCCCACTTGTCGTTCGTGACGAACGAGCTGACCATCATCGCGACGATCACCGCGATGACGGCGATGGCCACCCAGCGCCAGGGGTGCCGGACCGGCCGGGCCTTGATCGGGCCCGGCCGGTCCTCGCTCACCGAGGTCATGGGATCAGGAGACCGTCGGGTTCACGGCGAAGTCGGAGATGGCCCGCCCTCGGTCTTCCACTTCGTGAGGATGTTCTTGTACGTGCCGTCGGCCTCCAGCTGCTTGAGCGCCTCGACGATCGCGCCGCCGAAGTCGGTCTGGTCCTTCGGGAGGACGTAGCCGTAGGGCGCCGAGTCGTACTGGTCGCCGAGCAGCTCGAGCTGGCCCTCGGTGGACTCGACGGCCGCGATGGCCGGGGGCAGGTCGACGAGCATCGCGTCGGCCTTGCCGGAGACGACCATGGTCGTCACCTTGCCCTGGTCGGCGTCGACGAGGACCTTGATCTCCGGCTTGCCGGCGTCGGTGCACGCCTTGTTCTTCGCCGGGAGGTCGACGTCGGCCTGCACGGTGCCCTTCTGGACGGCGATGTTCTTGCCGCAGGCGTTCTCGGGGTCGATGGCGTTCGGGTTGCCCTTCTTCGTGACCCACTGGGTGCCGGCCTTGAAGTAGCTGACCATCGTCGCCTGCTTCTCGCGGTCGGCGTTGACCGTGAAGGAGGAGATGCCGATGTCGTACTTGCCGCTCTGCGTGCCGAGGATGATCGAGTCGAAGGCGGAGGGCACCCACTCGGTCTTGAGGCCGAACTTCGCGGCGACCGCGTCGAAGAGCTCGACGTCCATGCCGATGACCGTCTTGCCGTCGGAGTCGAGGTACTCGTTCGGCTGGTACGTGGCGTCCGTGCCGATGACGATCTTCCCGGCGCTCTTGATCTTGGCCGGGAGCTTGGCGACCAGGGCGGGGTCGACACTGGGCTTCGCGGAGGACGAGGCGGCCGGGGTCGTGCTCGAGCCACCTCCCGAGAGCGAGTCGGAACCACAGGCCGAGAGGGCGAGGGCAGTGGTGGCGAGCGTCGCGACGGCGATCGCGCGGGTGCGGAACATGCTGGTCCTTTCACACGGAGCCGGACGCGGTGTGTGGTGCCCGGTCGAGAGGTTGTGGGGGGCATCCTGCCACCGGAGGATGCGACGCGCGTCACGCCTCGATAACTATCGGTGGACCGGATGTGCCCCGAACGGCGGAACCCACGGTCCGCAAGCCCTCGAACCGCCGATTCCGTGGCCGGTCGGTACCGCATCGCGGCGGTGCCTGCACGCGACCGGGCGCGACGTGCGTCACAGCCCGAGCCCTCGGCAGGCCGTCCACCCTGTGCCATGATGGCGGCTTCGGGCGGACACCCCCGCCCTGCGACGACCGGGACGCACCCATTCCCCGGGCCGCATGCACCACCCCCCTTTCTCCGCATGCCGCGTCGTCGGCGTGCGCTCGTCGTCCCCCGAGGAGACCCGCGATGTCCGCGTCCCCCGTCCTGCCGTCCTTCGACCCCGAGAGCCCGGTGTTCCGCGCTCACGAGGGCGGGAAGCTGGGCGTACACGCGACGCAGCCGCTCCGCGGTCGCGAGGACCTCTCGCTGCTCTACACCCCCGGCGTCGCCGAGGTGTCGCTGGCCATCGCCGCCGACCCCACCCTCTCGACGCGGTACACGGCGCGCGGCAACACCGTCGCGGTCATCAGCGACGGCACGGCGGTGCTCGGCCTCGGCGACATCGGCCCGCTCGGCGCCATGCCCGTGATGGAGGGCAAGGCGGTGCTGTTCAAGCACTTCGCCGGCATCGACGCCGTGCCCGTCGTCATGGAGACCGGCACGGTCGAGGAGCTCGTCGAGGCCATCGCCCGGATCGCCCCCAGCTACGGCGGCATCAACCTCGAGGACATCTCGGCGCCGCGCTGCTTCGAGATCGAGGAGCAGCTCAAGGAGCGCCTCGACATCCCGGTCTTCCACGACGACCAGCACGGCACGGCCATCGTCGTACTCGCCGGCCTGTACAACGCGGTCCGCGTGCTCGACCGCCGCCTCGAGGACCTGCGGGTCGTCGTCGCCGGTGCGGGCGCGGCCGGGGTGGCCGTGACCCGGCTGCTGCAGCGCGCCGGCGTGCGCGACGTCGTGGTCTGCGACTCGCGCGGCATCGTCCACGCCTCGCGTCAGGACCTCGCCGGTCACAAGCGCCACCTCGCGATGTCGACCAACCCGCGCGGCCTCACGGGCTCGCTCGGCGACGCGCTGGATGGGGCCGACTGCTACGTCGGGGTCTCCGGCGGCACCGTCCCCGAGGAGCAGGTGGCCTCGATGGCCCGCGACGCGATCATCTTCGCGCTCGCCAACCCGACACCCGAGGTGCACCCCGACGTCGCCCACCGGCACGCCGCCGTCGTCGCGACCGGCCGCTCGGACTTCCCGAACCAGATCAACAACGTCCTCGCCTTCCCCGGCATCTTCCGGGGAGCCCTGGACGCCGGCGCCACGAAGATCACCGAGGCGATGAAGCTCGCCGCGGCCCGGGCCATCGCCGACATGGTGCCGGAGCCCACGGCCGACTGCATCGTGCCGTCGGTGTTCGAGCCGGGGGTCGCCGACGCCGTCGCCGAGGCCGTGCGCCGGCTCGCGCCCACCGGTTCACGCCGCGGTCCCGCGGTCGGGTGACCTAGGCTGGCGGTCGTCATGACCGCCGATGCCAGCACCGCCCCGTCCACCGGCCAGCCGGTCCGGCTGCTCACGGTGTGCACGGGCAACGTGTGCCGGTCGCCCTATGCCGCAGCCCTGCTCGCGCAGGGACTCGGATGGGCCCGGCCGGGCACCTTCGAGGTCTCGAGTGCCGGCACGCACGCGCTGGTGGGCCGGCGGCTCGAACCGGGGTCGAGGGTGATCCTCGAGGAGAAGGGCGTCCCGGTCCTGCCCGACCGGGCCCGGATGGTCACGCCCGCTCTGCTCTCCGAGCAGTCGCTCGTCCTCGTGATGTCCGCCCGGCACCGCGAGACCGTGCTCGAGGAGGCGCCGGCGCTCGTGCGCCGAACGGTCGGGCTCGTCGACCTCGCGGCCGCCCTGCGCGAGGTGGGGGAGCAGTACGCGTGGCCCGACCTGCTCGCCGACGTCGGGGCCAAGGAGGTGCGGGCCCGGTGGCGCGCCCTGCCCGAGGTGCTCGCCGCCGTGCGCGCCCTCCCGGAGCGGGTCACCGAGGTCGAGGACCCCTACGGCCGCGGCGCGAGGTCGTTCGGCCGGATGGCCGCCCAGCTCGACTCCGCGGTGCGCGCGGTCGTGCGCTGGGAGGCTCAGTTCGCGCGCTGAGCCAGCGCGGCCGCGTGGGCCCGGCAGTCCTCCCACGTCGGCAGCAGGCCCTGGGCCTCGGCCTCGGCGAGGCCGGGCGCGGCGGCGTCCTTCGGCGACAGCAGCGCCTCGACCCCGGCCGGCAGCTCGAGACCGATGGCGGCGTCGAGCGGGTGCACGCCGTGCTCGCCCGTGGGGTTGTACGCGGCCGAGCAGAGGTACATCGCGGTCGTGTCGTCCTGGAGGGCGCAGAACGCGTGGCCCAGGCCCTCCGAGAGCCACACCGCGCGCCGGTCGACGGCGTCGAGGACGACCGCCTCCCAGCGCCCGAAGGTCGGTGAGCCGACCCGGATGTCGACGACGTAGTCGACGAGCGCGCCGGTGAGCGCGGTGACGTACTTGCCCTGGCCGGGCGGGACGTCGGCGAAGTGGATGCCGCGGACGGTGCCACGGGAGGAGACCGACACGTTGGTCTGCACGATGTCGGGCCGGTGGCCGAGGTGCTCGGCGAGCCGGTCGCCGCGGAAGGACTCGAGGAAGACGCCGCGGTCGTCGGGGAACTGGCGCGGGGTGACGACGAAGGCACCCTCGATGGGGAGCGGTCGGATCTCCATCAGCGCGCGTCCCGGCCGCGGGCGAGGATGGCGTGCAGGTAGTCGCCGTAGCCGGACTTGGTGAGGCCGTCGCCGAGGGCGCGCAGCTCGTCGTCGTCGATCCAGCCCGCCCGCCAGGCGATCTCCTCGACGCAGCCGATCTTGTGGCCCTGGCGGGCCTCGACGACGTGGACGAACTGGCTGGCGTCCATCAGGCCCTCGAAGGTGCCGGTGTCGAGCCAGGCCGTGCCGCGGGGGAGGACGGTGACCGTGAGGTCGCCGCGGCGCAGGTAGACGTCGTTGACGGCGGTGATCTCGAGCTCGCCGCGCGCGCTGGGCGTCAGGGTGCGGGCGATCTCGACGACGTCGTTGTCGTAGAAGTACAGGCCGGGGACCGCGAAGTCGCTGCGCGGGTGCTCGGGCTTCTCCTCGATGGACAGGACCGTGCCGTCGTCGGCGAACTCGACCACGCCGTAGGCCGTGGGGTCACCGACGCGGTAGGCGAAGATGTGGCCGCCGCGCACGTCGGTGAGCCGGCGCAGGGCGGTCCCGAGGCCGGTGCCGTAGAAGATGTTGTCGCCGAGGACGAGGGCCACCGAGTCGTCACCGATGAAGTCGGCGCCGATGACGAAGGCCTGGGCCAGGCCCTCCGGGCGCGGCTGCACGGCGTAGGACAGCTCGATGCCCCAGCGCGACCCGTCGCCGAGCAGGCGGCGGAACTGGTCGACGTCCTCGGGGGTCGTGATGACGAGCACCTCGCGGATGCCGGCCATCATCAACGTCGAGAGCGGGTAGTAGACCATCGGCTTGTCGTAGATGGGCATGAGCTGCTTGGAGATCCCCATGGTGATGGGGTGCAGACGCGTGCCACTTCCTCCGGCGAGGACGATGCCCTTCATGCCGCCGAGCGTATCGGTCGGGTCCCGACGGGCGCACAGTAGCCTTGCGCGCATGAAGGTACTCGTCACCGGAGGAGCCGGGTTCATCGGCAGCAACTTCGTGCACCGGACGCTCGCCACGCGTCCCGACGCCGAGGTCACCGTCCTCGACCTGCTCACCTACGCCGGGTCGCTCAGCTCGCTCGAGGGCGTCCGCGACCGGGTCCGCTTCGTCGAGGGCGACGTCGCCGACGCCGAGGTCGTCGACCCGCTCGTCGCCGACGCCGACGTCGTCGTGCACTTCGCGGCCGAGTCGCACAACGACAACTCGCTCGCCGACCCGAGCCCGTTCATCCGCACGAACATCGTCGGCACCTTCACCCTCCTCGAGGCCGCCCGCACGCACGACGTGCGCTACCACCACGTCTCCACCGACGAGGTCTACGGCGACCTCGAGCTCGACGACCCGAAGCGGTTCACCGAGGACACGCCCTACACCCCCAGCTCGCCGTACTCGGCGAGCAAGGCCGGCTCGGACCACCTCGTGCGGGCCTGGGTCCGCTCGTTCGGCCTGCGCGCCACGATCTCGAACTGCTCGAACAACTACGGCCCGCGCCAGCACGTCGAGAAGTTCATCCCGCGCCAGATCACCAACCTCATCGACGGCGTCCGGCCCAAGCTCTACGGCGACGGCCTCAACGTCCGCGACTGGATCCACGTCGACGACCACAACGACGCCGTGTGGACCATCGTCGAGAAGGGCCGTCCGGGTGAGACCTACCTCATCGGTGCCGACGGCGAGGTCAACAACCGCGACGTCGTGCGGCTGGTCCTCGAGCTGATGGGTCGCGACCCCGACGACTACGACCACGTCACCGACCGGGCGGGCCACGACCGGCGCTACGCCATCGAGGCCGGCAAGCTGCGCCAGGAGCTCGGCTGGGCCCCGCGCTACGACACCTTCCGCGACGGCCTCGCGGCCACCGTCGAGTGGTACCGGGAGAACGAGGCGTGGTGGCGCCCCCAGAAGGACGCCACCGAGGCCAAGTACGCCCGCACGCAGAAGGTCCTCGGCCGCTGATGGCGCGCTGGCTGGTCGTCGGGGCCGCGGGGATGCTCGGCACCGACCTCGTCGAGGTGCTGCGCGGTCGGGGCCACGAGGTCGAGGGGCTCGACCTCCCGGACATCGACGTCCTCGACCCCGCGTCGTGCGCAGCGGCCGTCGCCGGCCACGACGTCGTCGTCAACTGCGCCGCCTACACCGCCGTCGACGCCGCCGAGACCGACGAGGCACGCGCCTTCGCGGTCAACGCCGTCGGGGCCGCCAACCTCGCGCGGGCCGTCGCGGCCAGTGCCGGCTCGCTCGTGCACCTGTCCACCGACTACGTCGTCGCCGGCGAGGGCTCGACCCCGTGGCCCGCAGACTCCCCGGTCGCGCCGGCCTCGGCCTACGGACGCACCAAGGCGGCGGGGGAGTGGGCCGTCCGTGCCGAGTGCCCCCGCGCCTGGGTGGTGCGCACCGCGTGGCTCTACGGCGCCCACGGCCGCAACATCCCGGCCACCGTCGCGCGCCTCGCCCGCGAGCGCGACACCTTCGGCTTCGTCGCCGACCAGGTCGGGCAGCCGACCTGGACGGTCGACCTCGCCGAGGGCATCGCCCGCATCGTCGAGGCCGGCGCGCCCTACGGCATCTGGCACGGCACGAACGGCGGCGAGACGTCGTGGCACGGGCTGGCCCGGGCGGTGCTCGAGGAGCTCGACTTGGACCCCTCGCGGGTCGCCCCCATCGCGACCTCCGAGTACCCCGTGCCGGCCCCCCGGCCGGCCTACAGCGTGCTCGGGCACGAGATGTGGGCCGACGCCGGGCTCGAGCCGCTGCCGCACTGGCGCGACGCCCTGCGCCGGGCAGCGCCGTCGGTGCTCGGCACCTGACGCCGGCCGGCAGGTCCCTGACCTCTGCCGATGCGCTCCGGTGCGGGCCACCGTTAGGCTCGCCGACGTGCTGAAACCTCTGATCGGTCGTGTCCAGGCTGCGGTCCTCCCGCGCACCCACCACGGGACCTCGCCCTCGGGCGTCAAGCTCCCGCCGACCGTGTACCGGATGGGCGGGGCGCACTTCCGGCAGGACGCCGCCTTCGTCTCCTCCGCGGTCGCCGAGGTGCAGCGCCTCGAGGACAAGATCGGGCTCAGCAGCGAGTCGCGGCTGCTCGACTGGGGCTGCGGGGCCGGCCGGCTCGCGGTCGGCATCGCCGAGAAGCTCGGGCGGATCGAGCTCTACCACGGCGTCGACATCCAGAAGCACCTCGTCGACTGGGCCCAGCGCCACCTCGGCGACCGCGACGGCTTCCGGTTCACCCACGTCGACCTCGCCAACCCCCGCTACAACCCGGGCGGCTCGCACGAGCGGACCATCCCCGGCGACAGCGGCGGGTACGACGGCTTCTACGCCTACAGCGTGTTCAGCCACCTCATGGGCGACGACACCGCCGCCTACCTCCACGAGGTGGCCCGCCTGCTCGCCCCCGGGGGCCGCGCGTTCGTCACGGCCTTCGTCGAGGACGACGTGCCCGACCAGGAGGAGAACCCGGTCGGCTACGGGCCGCTCACGTGGTCCGGGCCGCTGCACTGCGTCCGCTTCGACCGGGGGTTCTTCGAGGGCATGGTGCGCGACGCGGGCCTCGAGGTCGACTCCCTCGAGCACGGCCAGGAGACCGACGGGCAGTCGCTGTACATCCTCCGTCGGCCCTGACCCCGGTCGCTGGGTAGGGTCGAGCGCATGCTCGCCGCCTACGCGAAGTCCCAGTCCGCCGACGACCCCCTGAGCGGCCTCGAGGTCGGTGAGCGGCCCGAGCCGGAGGCGCCCGACGGCTGGACGACCGTCCGGCTGCGCACCGCGGCGCTCAACCACCACGACGTGTGGTCGCTGCGCGGTGTGGGCCTGCCCGCCGACCGGCTCCCGATGGTCCTGGGCTGCGACGGCGCCGGGGTCACCGAGGACGGCGACGAGGTGCTCGTGCACGCGGTCGTCGCCTCGCCCGGCTGGACCGGCGACGAGACCCTCGACCCCCGGCGCAGCCTGCTCTCCGAGGTGCACGACGGCACCCTCGCCGAGGTCGTCGCCGTGCCGCGGCACAACCTCGTCCCCAAGCCGGCCGGCCTGTCGTGGGAGCACGCCGCGTGCCTGCCCACCGCATGGCTCACCGCCTACCGGATGCTCTTCACGAACGCGGGCGTGCAGCCCGGCTCCACCGTGCTCGTCCAGGGCGCGGCGGGCGGTGTGGCCACTGCGGCCGTCCAGCTCGGGGCGGCCGCCGGCCTCCGGGTGTGGGTGACCAGCCGCGACGAGGCCAAGGGCGAGGCCGCCGTGGCCCTGGGGGCCGACCGCGCCTTCGGGTCCGGCGAGCGGCTCCCCGAGCGGGTCGACGCCGTCCTCGAGACGGTCGGGGCCGCCACGTGGTCGCACAGCATCAACAGCCTGCGCCCCGGCGGCACGGTCGTCATCTCCGGGGCGACGTCGGGCGACGCGCCGGCGAAGGCCGAGCTGACGAAGATCTTCTTCAAGCAGCTGCGGGTCGTCGGCTCGACGATGGGCTCGCGCGAGGAGCTCGAGCGCCTGGCGCGGTTCGTCGTCGACCGGGGCATCGAGCCCCTCGTCGACTCCACGATGCCGCTGGCCGACGCCCGCGACGGGTTCGCCCGGATGGTCGAGGGCAAGGTCACGGGCAAGGTCGTGTTCACCGTCTGACGCCCGGGGCTACCGACGGGTAACGTGGGGGTGCACCACCCACCCGAGGAGCCACCGTGCGCACGAGCCCCGTCGAGCAGGTGGCCACGATCCACGGCCACGCGCTCCACTACACCGACAGCGGTGAGGGTCCGACGCTGCTGTTCATCCACGGGCTGCTCGGGTCGCAGCGCCAGTGGTCCCACCTCGTCGACGTCCTCGACGACGACCACCGGGTGCTCGTCCCCGACCTGTTCGGCCACGGCGAGTCCGACCGGCCGGTCGGCGACTACTCGCTCGGCGCGCACGCCGCCACGCTGCGCGACCTGCTCGACCGACTCGGCATCGAGCAGGTGACCCTCGTCGGGCACTCCCTCGGCGGCGGCATCGCGATGGTCTTCTCCTACCTCTTCCCCGAGCGGGTCGAGGGCCTGGTCCTCGTCGCGAGCGGTGGTCTCGGCCGCGAGGTCAGCCCGCTGCTGCGCTCGGCCACGCTCCCGGGCGCCGAGTGGGTGCTGCCGGTGCTCGCCTCGGGCTGGGTGCGCGACCGCCTCGCCTCGGCGGGCCGGCTGCTCGGGGCCGTGGGCCTGCGTCCCGGCTCGGACGCCCGCGAGGTGTGGACCGGCTTCTCCTCGCTCGGCGACGCCGACACCCGCCGGGCCTTCCTCGCGACGACCCGGGCGGTCATCGACCCGGGCGGCCAGACCGTCGCCGCCGAGGACTACCTGCCCGAGGCCCCGTCGGTGCCGACCCTCGTCGTGTGGGGGACCAGCGACCGGATGATCCCCGCGTGGCACGCGACGGCCGCCTCGACCCACCTCGAGGACTGCCGGGTCGAGCTGTTCCGGGGGGCCGGGCACTTCCCGCACCTCGACGACCCCGACCGGTTCGCCGGCCTGGTGCGCGAGTTCGTGGCCCGCACCGCGTGAGGAGCGTTGCCGCTCAAGCGATCTGGAGCCACTCGTTCCAGCCGTTGTGCAGCACCAGCCACGCGATGAGGCCGTAGCCGGCCTGACCGGGGTGGTGCGGCACGGTGGAGGCCGCGAGGTCGGTGCGCCACTGGTCGTGGCCCATCAGCGGGGCGTAGCAGTCGACGAAGGGCACGCCGCGCCGGGCGCAGACGTCGGCCTGGGCGTCGACGAGCACCTCGAGCCGCGCGTTGTGGTCGTCGTCGTCCGAGGGCGGCGGGCTGACGACGAAGGTCGAGACCCCTGGCTCGCGGCGTCGTCGAGCAGGTTGGCGAGGTTGAGCCGGTGCCGGGCGAGCGTGACGCCGGAGGCGATGTCGTTGCCCCCGCAGGACACGACGAGGCGCCGCTCGGTGCGCCCGGCCCAGCGGCGCGGGACCTCCGAGGCCCAGCGCTCGAGCAGCTCGGCGGAGGTGTCGCCACGCACCCCGAGGTTGTAGGCGGTGACGGTGACGTCGGGGTGCTGGGTGCGGCCGACGACGCGGGTGACCCAGCCCTGGCCCTTCGGGTCGCCGACGCCCGCCACGAGGGAGGCGCCGAGGAAGACGAGCGCGAGGTCGCGCGGGCCGTCGGGGACGACCGCCGCCTCCGCGCTCGGGCGGAACTCGATCGGGGTCCCCGCGTCGTCGCCGCCGTGCTCGTCGGCCATGGCCTCTCTCACTCGTCCTCGTCGTCCAGTCGGGCCAGCCAGGTGGCCAGCCGCTCCACGGGTACCTCGAAGTCCGGGTGGAGGTCGACGAAGGTCCTCAGCTGCTCGGCGAGCCAGTCGAGGGTGACCTCCTCGTCCCCCGCCGCGTCTGGAGCTCCTCGATCCCGCGGTCGGTGAAGTACACGCCGCGAGCCTACCGGCGGGTGAACCTCACCTGTCGAAGGCGCGGGCGACGAGGTCGGCCTGCTCGGCCTGGTGCTGCTTGGTCGAGCCCGCGGCCGGGGAGGCCGACGGCGGCCGGGAGACGACGCGGATGCGCCGCTCCTCGCCGTGCGCGGCCAGCGAGTCGGGCAGGTTGAGCGCGAGGAACGGCCACGCGCCCATGTTCTGCGGCTCGTCCTGGACGACGACGACCTCGGCGTCCGGGTAGTCCGAGAGCGCCCTGGCGAGCTCGGCACCGGCGAGCGGGTAGTACTGCTCGAGGCGCAGGATCGCGGTGGCCTTGTCGCCACGCTTCTCGCGCTCGGCCTCGAGGTCGTAGACCGCCTTGCCTGCGGCGAGCAGCACCCGGGTGACGGTGCCCTCGGTGGCGCCCGGCCGGTCGGGGAGCACGGGCCGGAAGGTGCCGGTCGTGAACTCCTCGGCGGGGCTGGCCGCGGCCTTGAGCCGGAGCATCGACTTCGGGGTGAAGACGATGAGCGGCTTGCGCGGCCGGGCGTAGGCCTGGCGGCGCAGCAGGTGGAAGTACGACGCGGGCGTCGAGGGGTAGGCCACCGTCATGTTCCCCTCGGCGCACATCGTGAGGAAGCGCTCGATGCGGGCCGAGGAGTGGTCGGGGCCCTGGCCCTCGTAGCCGTGGGGGAGGAGCAGGACCACGGAGGAGCGCTGGCCCCACTTCTGCTCGCTGGCGCTGATGAACTCGTCGATGATCGTCTGCGCGCCGTTGAAGAAGTCGCCGAACTGCGCCTCCCACAGCACGAGCGCGTCGGGGCGCTCGACGGAGTAGCCGTACTCGAAGCCCATCGCCGCGAACTCCGAGAGCAGGCTGTCGTAGACCCAGAACTTCGCCTGGCCCTGCCCGAGGTAGAGCAGCGGGGTCCACTCGGAGGCGTTCTCCTTGTCGATGAGGACCGCGTGCCGCTGGACGAAGGTGCCGCGGCGGCTGTCCTGCCCGGCGAGGCGCACCGGGGTGCCCTCGATGAGCAGCGAGCCGAACGCGAGCAGCTCGGCGGTGCCCCAGTCGACCCCACCCTCACGGGTGCTGGCCGCGCGCTTGTCGAGCATCTGGCGCAGCTTGGGGTGCACCGTGAAGCCCTCGGGCGGGGAGGCGAAGGTGTCGCCGATGTGGTGGAGCACCTCGGTGCTGATGGCGGTGTCGCTCGCCGAGTGCGTCGTGCGGTCGGCGAACGGGGCCTGGGCGGCCGGCGGCTCGAGCCCGGAGCCACCGGCGTCCTTGCGACCGGACTCGGTGTCGGACTCGACGGACTTCAGGGCCGCCTTGGTCTCGACGAAGACCCGCTCGAGCTGCTGCTGGTAGTCGCGCAGCGCGGCCTCGGCGTCGTCGACGGTGATGTCGCCGCGGCCGATGAGCGCCTCGGTGTAGAGCTTGCGGACGCTGCGCTTGGCCTCGATGAGGTTGTACATCAGCGGCTGGGTCATCGAGGGGTCGTCGCCCTCGTTGTGACCGCGCCGGCGGTAGCAGACCATGTCGACGACGACGTCCTTGTGGAACTCCTTGCGGAACTCGTAGGCCAGCTCGGCGACCCGCACGCAGGCCTCCGGGTCGTCACCGTTGACGTGGAAGATCGGCGCCTGGATCATCCGCGCGACGTCGGTGGAGTAGGTCGAGGAGCGCGAGCTGCTCGGGGAGGTCGTGAAGCCGACCTGGTTGTTGATGACGATGTGCACGGTTCCGCCGGTGCGGTACCCGCGCAGCTGCGAGAGGTTGAGGGTCTCGGCGACCACGCCCTGGCCCGCGAACGCGGCGTCACCGTGCATGAGCACGGGCAGGACGGTGAAGTCCTCGCCGGCGAGGTTGAGCCGGTCCTGCTTGGCGCGCACGATGCCCTCGAGCACCGGGTTGACGGCCTCGAGGTGGCTGGGGTTCGCGGCGAGGTAGACCTTCGTCGTCGCACCGGTCTCGGCGGTGAACTCGCCCTCGGTGCCGAGGTGGTACTTGACGTCGCCGGAGCCCTGCACCGAGCGGGGTCCTGCTTGCCCTCGAACTCGCGGAAGATCTGGCCGTAGGACTTGCCGGCGATGTTCGCGAGGACGTTGAGCCGCCCGCGGTGCGGCATGCCGATGCAGACCTCGTCGAGCTCGTCCTCGGCGGCGCGGGAGAGGATGCGGTCCATCAGCGCGATGACCGACTCGCCGCCCTCGAGCGAGAAGCGCTTCTGCCCGACGAACTTCGTCTGCAGGAAGGTCTCGAAGGCCTCCGCGGCGTTGAGGCGGCGCAGGATGCGCAGCTGCTCCTCGCGGGTGGTCTTCGCGTAGCCGACCTCGATCTTGGCCTGGATCCAGCGCCGCTGCTCGGGTCCTGGATGTGCATGTACTCGACGCCGACGGTGCGGCAGTACGAGTCGCGCAGGATGCCGAGGATCTTGCGCAGCTTGAGGAACGGCTGGCCGCCGAAGCCGCCCGTGGCGAACTGGCGGTCGAGGTCCCACAGCGTCAGGCCGTGGTTGGTGATGTCGAGGTCGGGGTGGCGCCGCTGCTTGTACTCGAGCGGGTCGGTGTCGGCCATGAGGTGGCCGCGCACGCGGTAGGCGTGGATGAGCTCCTGGACGCGGGCGACCTTGTTGATGTCCTCGTCGTGCGTGGCCGAGACGTCCTGCACCCAGCGGATGGGCTCGTAGGGGATGCGCAGGCTCTCGAAGATCTCGTCGTAGAAGCCCTGGTCGCCGAGGAGCAGGCCGTGGACGATGCGCAGGAAGTCGCCGGACTGGGCGCCCTGGATGATCCGGTGGTCGTAGGTGCTCGTCAGGGTGAGGATCTTGCTCACGGCGTTGCGGTCGAGGGTCTCGGCGCTCGCGCCCTGCCACTCGGCGGGGTAGTCCATCGCCCCGACGCCGATGATGGCGCCCTGGCCGGCCATGAGGCGCGGCACCGAGTGCACGGTGCCGATGGTGCCGGGGTTGGTGAGCGAGATCGAGGTGCCCTGGAAGTCCTCGACGGTCAGCTTGCCGGCGCGCGCCTTCTTGACGACCTCCTCGTAGGCGGTCCAGAAGTGCGCGAAGTCCATCGTCTCGGCGGTCTTGATCGACGGGACGAGGAGCTGGCGGGTGCCGTCGGGCTTGGCCATGTCGATGGCCAGGCCGAGGTTGACGTGGGCCGGCGTGATGAGCACCGGCTTGCCCTTCTCGTCGTGCCCGAAGCCGTTGTTCATCTCGGGCATGACCGCGAGGGCCTTGACGAGCGCGTAGCCGATGATGTGCGTGAAGCTCACCTTGCCGCCGCGGCTGCGGGCGAGGTGGTTGTTGATGACGATGCGGTTGTCGACGAGCAGCTTGGCCGGGACGGCGCGCACCGAGGTGGCCGTGGGGACCTCGAGCGAGGACTCCATGTTCGTCACGACCCGGGCGCCGGCGCCGCGGATCGGCTGGAGGGTGGACTGCTCGAGGGGGCCGGACTGCTTCGGGGCCTGCGGCTCGCGCGGGGTGGGGGCGGGGGCCTTGGGGTCGGCCGCCTTCTCCGCGGCGGGGTGGGCTGCGCGGGCGCCTCCTTCGCGGCGGGCGCTGCGGGCTCCTTCGCCGCGGGCTTCGTGGGGCCGGCTCCTTCGGGGCGGGCTTCGCGGCGGCCGGGGCCGGGGTGGCCGGCTGGGCGGCCTTCTCCTGCGGGCGCGCGGGGGCGGCGGGTGCCGCGGCCGGGGTGCCGTTGGAGCCGTTGCCGGACGAGCGGGAGGCGGCGTGCTGGCCGTCGCCGGGCACGTAGTCCTCGAAGAAGCTCCACCACGCCTTGTCGACGCTGTTCTTGTCCCGGGTGTACTGCTCGTACAGCTCGTCGACCAGCCACTCGTTGGGTCCGAAGGCGGTCAGGGGGTCGCTGGACGGGGACTGCTCGGCCACGGGCTATGCGCCTCTTTCATCGGCTCTTGTCGGGGCGGTCGTGGGAATGCGTCCCAGCCTATTACGCGCGTGTTGCGCCCGCGTCGCCGCACGCCGAGCGGTGCCGAACGCGCGGCGACCGGTGGGGAGGTCCCACCGGTCGCCGTCGCGTGCTGCCGCCCGACGTCAGGAGATGTCGGCGCGCGCGGTGCGCCAGATCCCGATGCCCGCGAGGACGGCCGCGTACGCAGTGAGCACCAGGGCGCCGCCCCACCACTCGAGGCGCACCTCGTCCGGGTTGTTCGAGACCGCGTTGACGATCGCGTTGGTCGCCGACGACGGGAGGAACTGCGCCACGTGCTCGCGCCCGAACTCCCAGAAGTTCATCGCCACCCCGATGAGCGGCTCGACGATCCACGCGACCCCGACGCCGATGAGCAGGGCCGCGACCTGGTTCGGGATGAGGATGCCGATGCCGAGCCCGATGAGCGCCCACAGCCCGAGGACGAGCAGGCTGAGCGCCAGCGTGCGCACGATCGTGCCGGAGGGGAAGGCGTCGCGGTCGCGCAGGCCGAGGACGACGGCGCCGACGCTGACCGACCCGACGAGGCTGATGAGCCCGTAGAGGGCGCCGATCCCGAGCAGGGCCACGACCTTGGCGGCCATCGCCCGCAGCCGGCGCGGGGTGGCGAGGAAGGTCCCGGTGATCGTCTTGTGCCGGTACTCGGACCCGATCTGGAGGACGCCGATGGTCAGGAGCAGGAGGTACCCCACCGAGAGACCACCGGTGTAGACGCTGCTCGCCACCTGCGTGGCATCGCCGGTCGGCAAGCCGTTCTGCGGGCCACCGGCCGAGTCGCTGGTCAGCAGGAAGCCGAAGAGGGCGGAGAAGGCGGCCCCTCCGACGAAGATCGCGATGGCCATCCCCCACCAGAGGCGGGTGGTGAAGAACTTGCGGAACTCGCTGCGGATCGAGCCGATCACAGGTTCGCCCCTTCCTCGCCGACGACGGCGTCCTGTTCGGTCGGCGCCCCGACCGTGGCGGCACCGTCGCCGAGGTTGCGGTTGGTGCCCTCGGTGAGGGAGAAGTACAGGTCCTCGAGGTCCGCACGCTGGGCACGCAGGCCGTAGACCGGGAGGCCGGCCCGCAGCGCGACGTCGCCCACGAGGCGCAGGTCGGTGGTGTCGGCGACGAGCGAGCCGTCGGCCTGGAGGGTGCTCGTGACGTCGGCGACGCGCAGCGCGCCCGCGAGGGCCTGCGCGTCGCTCGTCTCGACGAGGGCGCCGGGGGCGCCCTCGAGCTCGGCCATCGTGCCGGCACGGACCAGCCGGCCGTTGGCGATGATGACGACGTCGTCGACGGTCTGGGCCACCTCCTGCAGCAGGTGGCTCGAGATGAGGATGGTCTTGCCCTGACCGGCCAGGTGCTTGAGGAACCCGCGCAGCCACCGGATGCCCTCGGGGTCCAGGCCGTTGGCCGGCTCGTCGAGGACGAGGACCTCGGGGTCGCCGAGCAGGGAGGCGGCCAGGCCGAGGCGCTGGCGCATCCCCATGCTGTAGCCGCCGGCGCGCTTGCGGGCGGCGGCCGGGATGCCCGTGAGCTCGAGCAGCTCGTCGACCCGGGAGGCGGGGATGCCCGCCGTGTCGGCGAGGACCCGCAGGTGGTCGCGGCCGCTGCGGCCGGGGTGGAAGTTGGTGGCCTCGAGCGCGGCACCCACGGTGGCGAGCGGGTGGGGGAGCCGGGCGTACTCGAGGCCCCGATGGTGGCGCTGCCGCTCGTCGGGCGGATCAGCCCGAGGAGCATCCGCAGGGTGGTCGTCTTCCCCGCGCCGTTGGGGCCGAGGAAGCCGGTGATGCGGCCCGGCTCGACGTCGAAGCTCAGGTCGTCGACGGCAATGAAGTCGCCGAAGCGCTTGGTGAGTCCCTGGATCCGGATGAGACCCTCCCGGGTCCCGGTCGTGGCGGTCATGGTGTCGTCCTGCGCGTCATGCCCCGATCCTTGCAGCCTCCCGCGGCGTCAGGGTCAACCCAGCGGTGGACCCCACCCTCCGCCCGGGGGCGGACTGCTCCGCCCCGGGGCGGAGCGTGACCCGGAACTCGCGCCGAGCCCCGTACGCTGGTCCGGACATGCACCCTCCCAGACCCTGCCTGCGATGACCCCCTGGCTCCTCCTCGTCCTCGGCGTCGTGCTGACCGTCGGCACGGCGTTCTTCGTCGCCGCGGAGTTCTCCCTCGTGGCCCTCGACCGTCCCGCCGTGCAGCGGGCGGTCGACGCCGGGGAGCCGGGCGCGCGCTCGGTGCTCCGCTCGCACCGCCAGCTGTCCACCGAGCTGTCGGCCTGCCAGGTCGGCATCACCCTGACGACGCTGGTGCTCGGCTTCATCGCCGCGCCGTCGGTCGGGGTGCTGCTCGCGGGGCCGCTCGAGGGGCTCGGGCTGTCCGCCTCGGCCGCGGCCTCGCTCGCCTCGGGGTCGGCCTTCGTGCTGGCCACCGTGTTCTCGATGATCGTCGGCGAGATGATCCCCAAGACCCTCGCGGTGTCGCTGCCGCTGGCGACGGCGAAGGTCTCGGCGAGCCCCGTCTACTGGTTCGGCACGGCCGCCAAGCCGCTCGTCTTCGTCCTCAACTCGGTCGCCAACCGCACCCTGCGCGCCCTCGGCATCGAGCCCCAGGAGGAGCTGTCAGCGGCGCGCAGCCCCGCCGAGCTCGCCTCGCTCGTGCGCACCTCCGCCGAGGCCGGCACGCTCGACCGCGGCACGGCCCGCCTGGTCACGGCCTCGCTCGGGTTCGCCGACCAGACCGCCGCCGACGTCATGACGCCCCGCTCGCGCGCCACCTCCGTCGACCGCACGGCCACCGCCGCCGAGGTCGTCGCCCTCGCCCGCAGCACCGGGCACTCGCGCTTCCCCGTGGTCGGCGCCGACTGGGACGACGTCGACGGCATCGTCCACGTCAAGAAGGCCATCGCGGTGCCGTTCGAGCGCCGCGGCGACGTGCCGGTCTCGGCGCTGATGTCCGACGCCGTGTTCGTCCCCGAGACCCTCCGGCTCGACCCCCTGCTCGTGCGGCTGCGCGGCGGCGGGATGCAGCTGGCCGTCGTCGTCGACGAGTACGGCGGCACGTCCGGGGTGGTCACGCTCGAGGACCTCGTCGAGGAGATCGTCGGCGAGGTCAGCGACGAGCACGACCGCGGCCAGACCACCGGGCGCCGGCTCCCGGACGGCTCGTGGTCGGTGCCCGGCCTGTGGCGCCCGGACGAGGTCCGCGCCCGGGTCGGGGTCGAGGTCCCCGAGGGGCCGGCCTACGAGACGGTCGGCGGCTGGGTGATGGCCGCCCTCGGCCGCGTCCCCGAGGTCGGTGACGAGGTCGACGTCGACGGGTGGACGGCGCGGGTCGTCGACATGGAGGGGCACCGGGTCGACCGGCTGCGCCTGCGTCCGACCCGGGTGGTCCCGGCCCGCGAGCCGGCCGAGGGGGAGGACGCGCGATGACCACCGTGCTCCTCACCGTGGTCCTGCTCGCCGCGAACGCCTTCTTCGTCGGTGCCGAGTTCGCCGCGATGTCGGCCCGGCGCAGCCAGCTCGAGCCCCTCGCCGAGGCCGGCAGCAAGCGCGCCCGCGTCGCACTGGATGCGTTGCAGCGCACCGGGATCCTGCTCGCCACGGCGCAGCTCGGCATCACCGTGTGCTCGGTGCTCCTCGGTGCGATCTCCGAGGCGGCGCTGCACCACGCCCTGCTCCCGCTCGTCACCGCGGTCGGGCTGTCCGAGGTCGTCGCCGACGTCGTCGCGCTGGCCCTCGCCCTCGCGATCGTCGTGTTCCTCCACGTCGTGTACGGCGAGATGATCCCCAAGAACATCTCGATCGCCCGGCCCGAGCGCGCCGCCGTGGTCCTCGTGCCGGCGCTCGTCATGGTGTCGCGCGTCGTCGCGCCCGTCATCCACGCGATGGACTGGCTGGCCAAGGCGGTCATCCGGCTGTTCGGGGTCGAGCCGAAGGACGAGGTCGCGTCGGCGTTCACCGCCGAGGAGGTCGCGCACATCCTCGACGAGTCGCGCGACGAGGGCCTGGTCGGCGCGCACGACTACCGCCGGCTCGGTGCGGCGCTGGAGTTCAGCGACAAGGACGCCGCCGACGTGGGCCTGCGGCTCGACGAGCTCGTCACCGTGACCGCCGACGCCACGCCCGACGAGATCGAGCGGCTCGTCGCGCGGCACGGCTTCTCGCGCTACCCGGTGCTCGACGGCTCGGGCGACCTCGCGGGCTACCTCCACCTCAAGGACGTCCTCTACGCGGACGACGAGGAGCGCCACGAGGCGGTGCCGGCCAAGCGGGTCCGCCGGCTGGCGACCGTGCGCCGCGACGACGAGGTCGAGTCGGTGCTGCAGACGATGCAGGACAGCGGGTCCCACGTCGCGCGGGTCGTCGACGCGGAGGGCGGCGTCGTCGGGGTCGTCTTCCTCGAGGACGTCATCGAGGAGCTCGTCGGCGAGGTCTCGGACTCCTCCCAGCGCAGCTGACGTCCGTCGCGGCGGGTCTCGTCGCTCACACCCCGGCGACCGGTGGCCACGGGGCCGCGAGGATGGGCGGGAGGCCGTCATGACCACGCTGTACGCACCGCTCCCCACGAGGGCCCGGCCGTCCCGGGGATGGACCGGGAACGCCCTGCTCGTCGTCCTCGTGCTCGTCGCCCTCAACGCCGTCTCCGGAGGCATCGGGCTGGTGGTGAACGGGATGGGGATGCCGGGCGAGTGGCTCGAGCACCTCCCGGTCGACACGTGGGTGCTGCCCGGCGTCGCCCTGCTGCTGACCGTCGCCGTGCCGCAGGCGCTCGCGGCGGTCGAGGTCTGGCGGACGAGGTCGCGGGCGCCCGTGGCGGGGATGCTCGCCGGGGCCGCCCTCGTGCTGTGGATCCTCGTCCAGCTGCTGCTCCTGCGGAGGTACTTCTTCCTCCAGCCGGTCGTCGCCGGGTTCGGGCTCGTCGAGGTCGCCCTCGGTGCGGCGTGGCTCGCCCGGGTCCGCGGCGGGTCGAGGAGCTAGAGGCGGCCGATGGTGAAGGCGACGGCGAAGCCGAGCGTCGTGACGAGGCCGCTCAGCAGGTGCGCCTTCTCGAACGCCTCGGGGATCATCGTGTCGGCGACCATCGCGAGGATGGCGCCGGCGGCGACGGCCGTGATGCCCGCCACCAGTGCGGCAGAAGCGCCCTGGAGCAGCAGGACGCCGAGCATCCCGGCCAGGCCGCTGGCCACGGCGATACCGCCCCACACCCCGAACACGTAGCGGGCGCTGCGCCCCGAGGCCTTCATCCCGGCGACGCTCGAGAGGCCCTCGGGCAGGTTGGAGATGAAGATCGCGGTGAGCACCGGCACGCCGACCCCGTGGCCGCCGAGGAGGCTCAGGCCGAGGACCACCGACTCCGGGATGCCGTCGAGCAGCGCGCCGATGGCGATGGCCGCGCCGCTGCCCGGCTGCTCGCCCTCCGAGGGCTGCCGGCCCGAGCGCTTGCGGTGGCGGGCACCCCGGCGGGCGAGGAGGAGGTTGGCGGCGAAGTAGGTGGCGGCGCCGCCGAGGAAGCCGACGACGGTCGGGAGCAGCCCGCCGGTGGTCTCGGCCTCGTCGACGAGGTCGAAGGACAGGGCCGAGATGAGCACGCCGGCGCCGAAGGCCATGACGAGCGCGACCACCTGGCGCGGGACGCGGACGAACCACGCGAGGAGCGCACCGAGCACCAGCGCGGCCCCGGCGAGCAGCCCCAGAGACCGGCCTGTACCGCGACGCCCATCGATCCTCCTCCGCTCGTCATCCTGCCCGACGCACAGGGGGGCGGCCCCGGTAGGGCCCGCCGTCCGTCCGGCGCACAGCGAAGCGGCCCGACCGATCGCGCGTCGCGCGAAGGATCGGGCCGCTCTCCTGTGCCCCCGGTAGGATTCGAACCTACGCTCCCGCCTCCGGAGGGCGGTGCTCTATCCCCTGAGCTACGGGGGCGGGCAAAAACCGCGACGCGGCACGGAACCACGGCGCTCGGAGAGGCTAGCAGCCTACGCTGGGGCCATGGAATCCGGGTCGGAGGACCCCGGAGTGCCGCCCCTCGTCCTCGTGTGCGACGACACCGAGGCGATCCGTCGGCTGCTCCGGATCAACCTCGAGCTGGCCGGCTTCGTCGTCGAGGAGACGGCGGACGGCCACGCTGCCATGTCCCGGCTCATCGACCTCGACCAGCAGTGCCCGGACGTCGTCGTCCTCGACTCCCAGATGGCGCCCTACGACGGCTGGTGGGCGATCGCGGCCATCCGTTCGCACCCGCGCCTCGACCACGTCCCCGTCGTGCTCGTCACCGCGACCGCCACCGACCTCGTGAGCCCCGAGGTCAGCGGGGCCGGGTTCGACGCGTGCGTCTCCAAGCCCTTCGACCCCGACGAGGTCGTGGCCACCGTCTCACGCCTCGCGGCGGCCGGTCGGGGCCGCTGACCGCGTCCGTAGACTTGCCGGGTGACCCCGAAGAGCTCTCGGCCGCCATCCGCGGTGCCCTGCTGTCCGCCGTCGACTCCGGTGACCTGGCCGTCACCGTGCCCGACGAGGTCCGCGTGGAGCGTCCGAGGAACCGCGACCACGGGGACTGGTCCACGAACGTCGCGCTCCAGCTCGCCAAGGGGGCCGGCGTGCCCCGCGCGAGCTCGCCACCACCCTGGCCACGCACCTGTCCGCCGTCGCCGGGGTCGAGGCCGTCGACGTCGCGGGCCCCGGCTTCCTCAACATCACCCTCGACGCGGCCTCGGCCGGCGAGCTGGCCCGCGCCGTCGTCGACGCGGGGAAGGAGTACGGGCGCAACGACTCCGAGGCCGGGCACGTCATCAACCTCGAGTTCATCTCGGCCAACCCGACGGGGCCGCTGCACATCGGCCACACCCGCTGGGCGGCCCTCGGTGACGCGATGGCGCGCCTGCTCACGGCGTCCGGCGCCACGGTGACGACCGAGTACTACATCAACGACGCCGGCGCGCAGATGGACAAGTTCGCGGCGTCGGTGCTCGCCGCGGCCAAGGGCGAGCCGACCCCCGAGGGCGGCTACCCGGGCGCCTACGTCGGTGACCTCGCAGCGACGGCCCTCGCGGCCCGTCCCGACCTCGTCGACCTCCCCGACGACGAGGCGCTCGCGGTCGCCCGCGAGCTCGGGTACGCCGCCCAGCTCCAGGACATCAAGGACACCCTCGCCGACTTCGGGGTGCGCTTCGACGTCTGGTTCTCCGAGAGGACCCTCCACGACGGCGGCGCCGTCGAGCAGGCCGTTGCCCGGCTGCGCGAGCAGGGGCACGTCTTCGACCACGAGGGTGCGGTCTGGCTGCGCACCACCGACTTCACCGACGACCGCGACCGCGTGCTCATCCGCGCCAACGGCGAGCCCACCTACTTCGCCGCCGACGCCGCGTACTACCTGAGCAAGAAGGACCGCGGCTTCGACGAGAAGCTCTACCTCCTCGGCGCCGACCACCACGGCTACATCAACCGGCTCAAAGCCATCGCGGCCTGCGCCGGCGACGACCCCGAGCACAACATCGAGGTGCGCATCGGCCAGCTCGTCGACCTCGGCGGCGCCCGGATGTCCAAGCGCGCCGGCAACATCATCGAGCTGCGCGACCTCATCGGCTGGATCGGCACCGACGCCATCCGGTACTCGCTCGGCCGGTACCCCGCCGACAGCCCCCTGAGCCTCGACGGCGAGGAGCTGCGCAAGCAGACCAACGACAACCCGGTGTTCTACGTGCAGTACGCGCACGCCCGCACCGCCAACGTGGCCCGGCTGGCCGCCGAGGACGGCGTGCACCGCGCCGACGGCTTCGACGCCTCGCTGCTCACCGACCCCACCGAGGCCACGCTGCTCGCGGTGCTCGGCGACTTCCCGCGGGTCGTCGCCCAGGCGGCGCACCTGCGCGAGCCGCACCGGGTCGCGCGCTACCTCGAGGACCTCGCCGCGCGGTACCACAAGTGGTACGACACCTGCCGCGTGCGGCCGCAGAACGCCGACGAGGAGGTCACCGACCTGCACCGGACCCGGTTGTGGCTCAACGACGCCACCCGCCAGGTGCTCGCCAACGGCCTCGACCTGCTCGGCGTCTCGGCGCCCGAGCGGATGTGAGGGGCTGACCCGTGCGCTCCCACGAGGCCGGTGCCCTCCACGCCGAGGGCTACGGCGGCCCTCCGCTCTACCTGCCCTACCCCAGCGACGTCATGGAGCTGCTGCCGCAGCTCTGGGCGGGCTCGGTCGACCGTGACGAGCAGGGCCGGCTCACCGTGGCCGGCCTCGACGTGCTGACCCTCGCCGAGCGGCACGGCACCGCCGCCTACGTGCTCGACGAGGAGGACTTCCGTTCCCGCGCACGGGCTTTCCGTGACGGCTTCGCGACGTCGTTCGAGAAGTTCGGTGGCGCCGACGTGTACTACGCCGGCAAGGCCTTCCTCTGCACGGCCGTCGTGCGCTGGGTCGACGAGGAGGGCCTGCACCTCGATGTCTGCACCGGCGGCGAGCTGGCCGTCGCGCGCCGCGCCGCCTTCCCACCCGAACGGATCGCGTTCCACGGCAACAACAAGACCGTCACGGAGCTGCGCGAGGCCCTCGAGTACGGCGTCGGCCGCATCGTCGTCGACTCCTTCGACGAGATCGACCGGCTCGTCGCGCTGGCCACCGAGCTCGGCGTCCGCGCGCCCGTCATGGTGCGCGTCACCGTCGGGGTCGAGGCGCACACGCACGAGTTCATCGCCACCGGCCACGAGGACCAGAAGTTCGGCTTCAGCCTCGCCGGAGGGCAGGCCGACGAAGCACTCGCCCGGCTGCTGGCCCACCCCGACGCCGTCGACCTGCGCGGCGTCCACAGCCACATCGGCAGCCAGATCTTCGACACCGGGGCTTCGAGGCCGCCGTGCACCGGCTCGTCGGGCTGCACGCCCGGGTCGAGGCCGAGCACGGCGTCGCCATGCCCGAGATCGACCTCGGCGGCGGCTACGGCATCGCCTACACCTCGCAGCACACGCCGCTGCCCCCGGACGTCCTCGCCGACGCGATGGCCGACATCGTCGAGCGCGAGTTCAAGGCCATCGGCGACGGCGACAACAGCCGGGTCCCGCGCGTCTCTGTCGAGCCGGGCCGCGCCATCGTCGGGCCGAGCACGTTCACCCTCTACGAGGTCGGCACCGTCAAGCGCGTCGAGCTCGGCGGCGGGCACGCCCGCACCTACGTCGCCGTCGATGGCGGGATGAGCGACAACGCCCGGCCGGCGCTCTACGAGGCCGACTACTCCTGCACCCTCGCCAACCGTCGATCGAGCGCCGAGCCGGTGCTGGCCCGCGTCGTCGGACGGCACTGCGAGAGCGGCGACATCGTCGTCCTCGACGAGTACCTGCCGGGCGACGTGCGCCCCGGAGACCTCGTCGCCGTCCCGGGGACCGGTGCCTACTGCCGCAGCCTGTCCAGCCAGTACAACCACACGCCCCGCCCGCCCGTGGTCGCCGTCCGCGGGGGTGAGAGCCGCGTCATCGTCCGCCGTGAGACCATCGACGACCTGCTCGCCCTCGACGTGGCGGACGCGTGAGCCCCGAGACCGAGGAGACCCAGCCCGCGATGGCCCACGAACCCGGCGCCCCCCTGCGCGTCGCCCTGCTCGGCTGCGGCGTCGTCGGCTCCTCCGTCGCCCGGAGGCTCGTCGAGCAGGCCGACGACCTCGCCGCCCGGGCCGGCGCCCGCCTCGAGCTGGTCGGCATCGCCGTGCGCCGCCCGAACCGTCCGCGCCCCGACGTGCCCGTCGACCCCTCGCTCTTCACCGCCGACGCCGACGAGCTCGTCACCCGCGCCGACGTCGTCATCGAGGTCATCGGCGGCATCGACCCCGCGCGCGGACTCATCCTGCGGGCCATGGAGCACGGCGCCTCGGTGGTCTCGGCCAACAAGGCGCTGCTCGCCGAGGACGGCCCGACCCTCTTCGAGTCGGCGGCGCGCCACGGCGTCGACCTGTACTACGAGGCCGCCGTCGCCGGGGCCATCCCCATCCTCCGCCCGGTGCAGGAGTCGCTCGCCGGCGACCACGTGCGCAAGGTGATGGGGATCGTCAACGGCACCACCAACTTCGTCCTCGACGCGATGGACGTCTCCGGCGCCGGCTTCGCCGAGACCGTCGAGCAGGCCCAGGCGCTCGGGTACGCCGAGGCCGACCCGACGGCCGACGTCGAGGGCTTCGACGCCGCCGCGAAGGCCGCGATCCTCGCGAGCATGGCCTTCCACACGCGGGTCTCCTCGGCCGACGTGCACCGCGAGGGCATCACGGAGGTCACCGCCGCCGACATCCGCGCGGCGCGCGAGAACGACTGCGTCGTCAAGCTGCTCGCCATCTGTGAGCGGGTGACGGCCGACGGCGCCGACGCCGTCAGCGTGCGCGTGCACCCGGCGATGGTGCCGCGCTCGCACCCGCTGGCCAGCGTCCGTGAGGCCTTCAACGCCGTGTTCGTCGAGGCCGAGGCCGCCGGCGAGCTGATGTTCTACGGCCGGGGCGCCGGGGGTGACCCCACCGCGTCGGCGGTGCTCGGCGATGTCGTCGCCGTCGCGCGCCACCGGGTGGCCGGCGGCCGAGGTCCGGGGGAGTCCGCCTATGCCGACCTGCCCGTCGTCGACATGGGCCGCGCCATCACGAGGTACCACATCAGCCTCGACGTGGCCGACCGGCCGGGAGTGCTCGCCCAGGTCGCGGCCGCCTTCGCCGAGCAGGGCGTGTCCATCGAGACGGTGCGCCAGCAGGCCGACCCCAGGGCGACGGCCGGGCCAAGCTCATCGTCGTCACCCACCGGGCGCCGGACGCCGCCCTGTCAGCGACCGTCGACTCACTCGCGGCGCTCGACGCGGTCGACGACGTCGCCTCCGTCATGCGCGTGGAAGGAGCCTGACCGTGGCCCACCAGTGGCGCGGAGTCATCCGCGAGTACGCCGAGCGCCTCCCGAGCCTGGAGGGCGCGCCGGTCGTCACCCTCCACGAGGGTGGCACCCCGCTCATCCCGTGCGAGAACCTTTCTGCGACAACGGGTGCCAACGTCCTCGTCAAGTACGAGGGGCTCAACCCCACGGCCTCCTTCAAGGACCGGGGGATGACCGCGGCGATCTCGGCGGCCAAGCTCGCGGGCGCGAAGGCGGTCATCTGCGCGAGCACCGGCAACACCAGCGCCAGCGCCGCCGCCTACGCCGTCAAGGCCGGGATGACCTGCGCGGTGCTCGTGCCCGACGGCAAGATCGCGATGGGCAAGCTCAGCCAGGCGATCGCGCACGGCGCCACCCTCATCCAGGTCGAGGGCAACTTCGACGACTGCCTCACGGTGGCGCGCAAGCTCGCCGAGAGCTACCCCGTCGAGCTGGTCAACTCGGTCAACCCGGCGCGCATCGAGGGCCAGAAGACGGCGGCCTTCGAGGTCGTCGACGCGCTCGGCGACGCCCCCGACATCCACGTCCTGCCGGTCGGCAACGCCGGCAACATCACCGCGTACTGGCGTGGGTACACCGAGTACGCCTCGGCGACAACGGGACTCGGCGGAGCGATCCTCGAGCCGGTGGCCACGCGCCGCCCGCAGATGTGGGGGTTCCAGGCCGCCGGCGCGGCGCCCATCGTCCTCGGCCACCCCGTCGACCACCCCGAGACGGTCGCCACCGCCATCCGCATCGGCAACCCGGCGTCGTGGAAGCAGGCCGAGGCAGCGCGCGACGAGTCCGGTGGGCTCATCGACTCGGTCACCGACGACGAGATCCTCGAGGCGCACCGCATCCTGTCCTCCACCGAGGGCGTGTTCGTCGAGCCCGGGTCGGCCGCGAGCATCGCCGGCCTGCTCAAGATGTCGCGCGCCGGGCGGGTCCCGCAGGACGCCACGATCGTCTGCACCGTCACCGGCCACGGCCTCAAGGACCCCCAGTGGGCCCTGCGCACCGCCGACGGCTCGGACGTCCAGCCCGTGCGCGTCCCCGTCGACGCCTACTCGGTCGCGGCCGCCCTCGGTCTCGAGGGGTGAGCGGCGTGCTGCGGCCGGGCGTCGCCGTCGAGGTGCGCGTCCCGGCGAGCAGCGCGAACCTCGGGCCGGGGTTCGACTCCGTGGGCTGCGCCCTCGGGGTCTGGGACTCCTGCCGCGCCACGGTCACCGCGGAGCCCGGCCTCGTCGTCGAGGTCGAGGGGGAGGGCGCCGGTGCGGTGCCGCTCGACGCGACGCACCTCGTCCACCGGGCGATGCGTGCCGCGTGGACCGAGGCGGGGCTCGATGCCCCGCCGGCCTGCGGCTCGAGTGCGTCAACGCCGTGCCGCACGGGCGGGGGATGGGCTCCTCGGCCACGGCCATCGTCACGGGGATCGTCGCGGCGCTCGCGCTCGCGTCGGTATCGGACGGCCGGGGTGGAGAGGTCGACCTCGCGGCCGCCAACTCGCTCGCGGCGCGACTCGAGGGCCATCCGGACAACGCCTCGGCCAGCGTGTTCGGCGGCGTCACCCTCTCGTGGACCGAGGGCGACGCGACGACGACGGTGCGCCTGCCCGTGCACCCCGACGTCGAGCCCGTGGTCTTCGCGCCCGAGACCCAGCTGTCCACCGCGCGAGCCCGGTCGGTGCTGCCGCTCCAGGTGCGGCTCGCCGACGCCGCCGCCAACTCCGCCCGCGCGGCGCTGCTGGGCCACGCCCTCGGCTCGGCGCCCGAGCACCTCGTCGAGGCCACCCGCGACTGGCTGCACCAGGAGGCCCGGCGCGGCTCCTACCCGGCGTCGATGGCCCTGGTCGACGCGCTGCGGGCCGACGGGCACGCCGCCGCCGTGTCCGGCGCCGGCCCCTCCGTCCTCGTCCTCGCGCGGCGCGCCCGCGTGGACGAGGTCCGGGCGCACGCCCCGGCGGGGTGGCGGGTGCTGACGCCGGGCATCCCCGACCACGGCGCACTCGTCCGGGTCCTGGCGGGGGCCTGAGCACTCGACCGTGTCGACCGTGTCGTCCGCCCGCGGACGGGCCCGGTGGTACTGTGGTGAACGCGTCCACAGCCGATGCCGGGTCACCGACCCGTTGCCTGCCGCGGAACGCCCCCCACGCCCCTCGGGCTGAGCACCCGGCCGTCATGGCCGCTCGCCCGGGCGTGGTCACTTCCACCAGACCGGTCTTTCGAGCCGGTCCACGAACGAGGGGAAGGATCCTTCGTGACAGACACCACCACCCTCGAGGCCTCGTCGGCCGCCGGGGAGCACGCCGGTCCGGCGCGCTCTCCGCGATGCGGATCGCCGAGCTGCAGGGCCTCGCCTCGAGCATGGGGATCAGCGGCACCGCCAAGATGCGCAAGGGCGACCTCGTCGCGGCCATCCGCGCCCGTCAGAACGGCGAGAGCGGCCCGGCCTCCGAGGACGCGCCGCGCCGCGCCCGCCGCGCCGAGGCCCCCGCGGCCCGGCCGGACGACGCCCCCGCCCGTGAGGAGCGCCCCCGCGAGGAGCGCTCCGAGCGACGCGAGGCCGGCGAGCAGCCGGTCCGCGACCGCCAGGAGCGTCAGGACCGCCAGCAGGACCGTCAGCAGGGGGACCGTCAGGACCGCCAGCAGGGCGAGCGCCAGCAGGACCGTCAGCAGGGGGACCGCCAGGACCGCCAGCAGGGCGAGCGCCAGCAGGACCGTCAGCAGGGCGGCCAGCAGCAGGGCGGCGCCCAGCAGCGTCGCGACGACGACGAGGACGGCCGCGGCGGTCGCCGCCGCCGCAACCGGGGCCGCAACCGCGACAAGCGCCGCCCCGGTGGCGCCGAGGGCGGTGCCCCGCAGGTCGAGGGCGAGACCCAGATCCACGAGGACGACGTCCTCGTGCCGGTCGCGGGCATCCTCGACATCCTCGACAACTACGCGTTCGTGCGCACCACCGGTTACCTGCCGGGCAGCAGCGACATCTACGTCCCGATGCAGATGGTCAAGCGCCACGGCCTGCGCAAGGGCGACGCCGTCACCGGCTCGATCAAGGCCGCCCGCGAGGGCGAGGAGCCGCAGCAGCAGACGGTCGGCTCGCGCAACAACCGGCAGAAGTACACGCCGCTCGCGCGCCTCGACACCGTCAACGCGATGAGCCCGGACGACGCCCGCCGTCGCCCCGAGTTCGGCAAGCTGACGCCGCTCTACCCGCAGGACCGCCTGCGCCTGGAGACCGAGCAGAGCATCATCACGACGCGGATCATCGACCTCGTCGCCCCCATCGGCAAGGGCCAGCGCGGGCTCATCGTCGCCCCGGCCAAGGCCGGCAAGACGATGGTCATGCAGGCCCTCGCGAACGCCATCACGACGAACAACCCCGAGTGCCACCTCATGGTCGTCCTCGTCGACGAGCGTCCCGAGGAGGTCACCGACATGCAGCGCGCCGTCAAGGGCGAGGTCATCTCCTCGACCTTCGACCGGCCTGCCGACGACCACACCACGGTCGCCGAGCTCGCCATCGAGCGGGCCAAGCGCCTCGTCGAGATGGGGCACGACGTCGTCGTCCTCCTCGACTCGATCACCAAGCTCGGGCGCGCCTACAACCTCGCGGCCCCGCGAGCGGGCGCATCCTCTCCGGTGGTGTCGACTCGGCCGCGCTGTACCCGCCGAAGAAGTTCTTCGGCGCCGCGCGCAACATCGAGAACGGCGGCTCGCTGACCATCCTCGCGACGGCTCTCGTCGAGACCGGCTCGCGGATGGACGAGGTGATCTTCGAGGAGTTCAAGGGCACCGGCAACATGGAGCTCAAGCTCGACCGGGGTCTGGCCAACCGCCGCATCTTCCCCGCGGTCGACGTCAACAACTCGGGCACGCGTCGCGAGGAGATCCTTCTCGCGCCCGACGAGCTGAAGATCATGTGGAAGCTGCGCCGCGTCCTCGCCGCACTCGACTCCCAGCAGGGCATCGAGCTGCTCCTGGACCGGATCAAGAAGACGAAGAACAACTACGAGTTCCTGCTGCAGGTGCAGCAGACGAGCTCGATCAAGCTCGACGAGGACGACGCCTGACCCGCGTCCCGTCCTGACCGACGACGCCCCCGGCCCGCACCTGCGGGACCGGGGGCGTCGCGCGTCAGCGCTGCGGCCCGAGGGCCAGGCGGCGCCGCAGCTCGGCACGGCCCTCGGGGGAGTCGGGCAGGTCCCACCAGGACTCGACCCACCACGTGGCCCCGGCGTCGGCCCAGCCCTGCACCGGCGGACGGGTCTCGCCGAACGAGCCGTGGCTGTCGCCCTCGACGACGACGTCGTAGCCGTCCATCGACAGGCCGGCATCGGCGCGCAGGGTGCCGATGCGCTCGACGACCTCGCGCAGCCCGTCGTGGGTGAGGCGTGAGCCGGGGTCCTCGAGGCTGCCGCCGGCGACGGCCGGGAAGACCCCCTGCCACCGCGCCGCCCGCTCCAGCGAGGGCTGTCGGGACCGGCCGGGGACGAGCATGCCGACGCACCAGACCGGCGGGTGCGGGGTCTGCACGGGCGGCGGCGGCACGAGCTCGGTGACCGGGGACGCGCTGTAGTGCTCGCCCGTGAACTCGAAGGGCTGCCCGCCCATCAGGCCGGCGTAGATCGCCAGGCCCTCGTCGAGCCGGCGGGCCCGCACCGCCCGGCCCTCGTCGGCCTCGAAGGCCAGCCAGTTGCCGTGCAGCGCGCCGAGTCCCACGCCGAGGGTCACCCGACCGCCGGAGAGCCGGTCGACGGAGGCGACCTTCGAGGCGAGGTCCCACGGGCGGTGCCGGGCCGCCGGCGTGAGCAGGGTGCCCAGCCGGATCCGTTCGGTGGCCATGGCCGCCGCCCCGAGGGTGACCCAGGCGTCCTGCCCCCAGACCGCCTCCCACGAGAAGACCTGGTCCCAGCCCGCCTCCTCCGCGAGCGCGGCGAGCTCGGCGAACTCGCGCTCGGTGGCCCAGGTGATCACGGCTCCGTGTCTCATCGCTCGACCGTAGCCCCAGCCGCCGACGTCCCACCCGTCACGCTGGTCGGCGGAGGCAGGGCTCCACCGTTCGGTCACCATCGCCCGCGGGACCTATCGCCCGTCGGCGTGTCGTCCCTAGATTCCGGTGCGGTCCATGATCCGTCCGGCTCGCCCGCCCACCCCCGAGAGGAGCCCCGGTGGACACCCTGCCCGCCCCCGGGTCCTCGTCGCCGACGACGACGTCGACATCCGCGACCTCGTCCAGTTCAAGCTCCAGCAGGCCGGCTACGACGTCGTGTGCGTCGGTGACGGCCTCGAGGCCTGGGACGTCTTCGTCTCCGACCCGCCGGCCGCGATGGTCCTGGACGTGATGATGCCCGGCCTGTCCGGCATCGACGTGCTGCTGAAGATCCGGGAGCACTCGACCGTGCACATGCCCGTGCTGATGCTCAGCGCCCGGGCCCGCGACGTCGACGTCGACGCCGGGTTCGCGGTCGGTGCCGACGACTACGTCGTCAAGCCGTTCAGCCCCCGCGAGCTCGTGCACCGGGTCAACGGCATCCTCGGCAGACCGCGACGATGACGATCGGCGGCTTCGTCGCCGTCGCCGGACCGGGGCTCGCGGCGGCCTCGCTCCTCATGGCCTGCGCCATCGTGGCGCTCAAGCTGCACCGCACCCTGCGCACCCGGGCCTGGGAGCACCGCGTCGCGCCCCTGCGCGAGGCCGTCCTGCTCGTCGCCACCGGCGAGGACACCGAGGACGGCGACACCCTCTCCGAGCTCGCCGGCGTCCGCGGGCGGACCCGCCGCGACCTCGACGAGCTCGTCGTCCGGCTGCTCGGCAAGGTCCGGGGCGAGGCGGCCGACCAGCTCGTCGAGCTGCTGCGCAGCCACGGCGTCCTCGACCGCGCCACGCGCGACGCCCGCAGCTGGTCGCCCGTGCGCCGAGAGCGCGCCCTGCACCTCATCGGCCGCTGCCGCGACTGGCGCGGCACCGACGTCGCGATCACCGCGCTCGAGGACCGCTCGCCCCGCGTGCGGGCCCAGGCCGCGCGCACCGTCGGCCGGATCGGGGACCCCCGTGCGGCCCGCCCGCTGCTGCACGCGCTGCGGCTCGAGGGCATCCACGTCGGGGACGCCGCCGAGGCCCTCGTCGGCCTCGGCCACGCCTCCGGCGAGGCGCTGCTCTGGGCGCTCGCCGAGGGCTCGCCCCGCGCCCGCACCGTCGCCGCGCACCTCTGCGGCGTGGGTGGGGTGCGGATGGCCGCGCCGCTGCTCGTCGATCTCGTCGAGCGCGACCCGGACCTCACCGCCGCCTCCGCCGCCGTCAGCGCCCTGGGGAAGGTCGGCCGGGCCCAGGACCACGGGGCCATCGCCGCGGCGACCGTGCGCTTCCACCCCCAGCAGCTGCGCCGGGCGGCCACCGAGGCCCTCGG
The DNA here is from genome assembly GCF_011383005.1 of Phycicoccus sp. HDW14. Taxonomy (GTDB): domain Bacteria; phylum Actinomycetota; class Actinomycetes; order Actinomycetales; family Dermatophilaceae; genus Phycicoccus. The sequence continues at coordinate 514,465 of NZ_CP049935.1, forward strand.
TGAGCACGGGCTCGCGCTCGCGGTCCCCGTCCTCGTCCGGCTCCTGGCCGACCCCACGTCGCAGGTCGCCGAGGCCGCGGCTCGCTCCCTGCTGGCGCTCGGGCCCGCCGGCCGGGCCGCCCTCGTCGAGCACGCCCACCTCCCGGCCGCCGGCGCCGAGCTGACCCACGCCCGGCTCACGGGGGTGGCGGTGTGACCTGGCCCGAGGTGCACGACGTCGGGAACCAGGTGCTCACGGTGTTCTTCGGCGTCACGGCGCCGGTCGTCTTCACCTACTTCCTCCTCATCAACACCTCCTACCTCGTGCTCGTCGTGCTGGCGGCCGGCGGCTTCCGACGGCACATGCGCGAGAAGGAGACCCGTCGCGACCTCACGGCCGGCGAGATGGCACCCGGGGTCTCGGTCATCGTCCCGGCCTACAACGAGGAGACGCTCATCGTCACCTCGGTGCGCGCCCTCCTCGCGCTGCGCTACCCGCAGCACGAGGTCGTCGTCGTCGACGACGGCAGCACCGACGGGATGCTCGCCGCGCTCGTCGAGGCCTTCGACCTCGTCCCGCTCCCCGCGCGGGCGACCGGCGAGATCCCGATCCGGGCCCAGGTGACCGGGACCCTGGTGCCGCGCAACGGCCACACCCGGCTGCTCGTCGTCACCAAGACCAACTCCGGGCGCTCCGAGGCCATCAACACCGGCATCAACGCGGCCCGCGAGCCGATCATCGCGATCATCGACGCCGACTCCATCCTCGAGCCCGACGCCCTCGTCCGGGTCACCCAGCCGTTCATCGACGACCCCAACCGCGTCGTCGGCGCCGGGGGCACGGTCCGGGCCGTCAACGGCAGCACGGTGACGGCCGGGCGCCTCGTCCGCCTCCAGATGCCGCGCTCGTGGCTGGCCCGGGCCCAGGTGATGGAGTACCTGCGCAGCTTCCTCATCGGGCGCACCGGCTGGGCCTCGATCGGCACCCTGCTGCTCATCAGCGGGGCCTTCGGCGTCTACCGGCGCGACGTCGTCATCGCCGCGGGCGGTCTCGACCCGGACAGCATCGGCGAGGACTTCGAGCTGTGCCTGCGGGTGCACCGCATGATGCGTGACGCCGGCCGCGAGTACCGGATGGTCTTCGTCCCCGAGCCGGTGTGCTGGACCGAGGTCCCGAGCACCATCGCGGTGCTGCGCCGTCAGCGCAGCCGCTGGCACCGCGGCCTGTGGGAGACCCTCTGGGCCTACCGCGGGATGCTCTTCCGCCGCCGCTACGGCCGGGTCGGCTGGCTCGGGCTGCCGTACTACTGGGCCTTCGAGCTCTTCGCTCCCGTGCTCGAGGTCGTCGGGCTCGTCGTCGTCCCGCTCGGCCTCCTCTTCGGCGCGGTCAACGTCAAGTACGCCCTCCTGCTCCTCGCCGTCTCGTACGGGTACGCCGTCGTCGTCACCTTCGCCGCGATGTCGGTCGAGGAGTGGGCCTTCCACCGCTACGACCGCTGGCGCGACCTCGTCGTCGCCGTGGCCGCCACCGTCTTCGAGAACGTCGGCTACCGGCAGATGACCGTCTGGTGGCGGCTCGAGGGCTGGTGGGCCAGCCTGCGGGGACGCAAGCAGGTCTGGGGCGTCATGACGCGGGCCGGGTTCGAGGAGGGCACGACGTGACGGGATGGTGGGCCGCGCTCGTCGCGCTGCTCGTCCTCCTGGCCGCCGTGGCCGTCGTCGTCGTCCGGCACCGGAGCGTGGCCGCCGAGCACGACGCGCTCGAGGAGGCCCGGGCGGCGCTCACCCGGGAGCAGGACGACGCGCTGCGCCTGCACGACCTCGTCGTCGACGTCGGCCGGTCCGTGCACAACACGCACGACCTCGCCGGCGCGCTGCGCAGGGCCTGCGCGCGGCTCGGGCGCGACATCGAGGTCGACCGGGTCGTCCTCATGACCCTCGGCGAGGACCGTCAGCTGCGGAAGTGGGAGCAGTGGCACGGCCCCGAGCTGGGCGCCCTGCCGCTGCCACCGACCCAGCTCGTCGACCTCGTCGAGCCGGTGTCGCACGACCTCCTGCACGGCCAGCGGCTCGTCCTGCCCGACCTGCTCGCCCCCGGCAGCCGCCAGGACGCCGTCGTCGGTGAGCTCCGGCGGTTCACCGGCGCCCGCGGGCTGCTCCTCGTGCCCGTCGGCATCACCGAGCGCGGGCTCGGGCTGCTCGCCTGCATCACCGTCGGGCGCACGCGCGTGTGGTCCGACCACGAGGTGCGGGCCGTCGAGCAGCTCTCGGCCGTCGTCGCCCAGGCCATCGTCCACCAGCGCCTGCTCGAGGTGCAGGACCTGCAGATGCGCGAGCTGCGGGCGCTCGACGAGTACAAGGACGCCTTCCTCGCCACCGTCAGCCACGAGCTGCGCACCCCGCTGACCTCCATCCGCGGCTACCTCGAGGTCCTCCAGGACGGCGACCTCGGCCAGGTCACACCGGCCCAGGCCAACGCGCTCGACGTCATCGGGCGCAACGCCGAGCGGCTGCGCGTGCTCATCGAGGACCTCCTCGTGCTGCACCGGATGGAGACCGGCGGCCTCGCCCTCGCCTCGACGTCGGTCGACCTCGGTGCGGTGCTCACGTCGTGCGTCGAGGTGCTGCGCCCGACCGCCGAGCGCGCGGGCGTGGGCCTCGGCGCCGGCTGGAGCACCGACCTCACGGTGCACGGTGACGCCGGCCAGCTCGAGCGGGCGGTCCTCAACGTCCTCGGCAACGCGGTGAAGTTCACGCCCGCCGGCGGGTCGGTCACGCTGCGCGCCCGCACCACGGGCGACGAGGTGGTCCTCGAAATCACCGACACGGGCATCGGCATCCCCGCGCAGGACCTCGCCCGGGTCTCCGAGCGGTTCTTCCGGGCCGGCAACGCGACGGCGGCGGCGATCCCCGGCTCGGGGCTCGGGCTGGCCATCGTCCGGGGTACCGTCGAGCGGCACGGCGGACGGGTCGCCATCACCTCCGAGCCCGGTGTCGGGACGACCGTGCGGCTGCGGCTGCCGGTCGACCCCGGCGCCGCCGTGCGGCGTCCTGCGGGGAATGCCGGGTCGCTCGGCACCGTTTAGGACAGCGTGTGCCGATCTGGCACACTTGACCGCTGGACCGGTTCACGGCAGTGACGCGTTTCCTGAGCGACCTCCCCACGAGGGTCGCAGTCGGGGCGCCAGAGGGCTTGCAGCACCGTGCTGGGCTCGCCGACCCGGACGCATCCAAGGAGAAGACGCTCGTGAAGAAGGACATCCACCCGACGTACGTGGAGACCACGGTCACCTGTACCTGTGGCAACACGTTCACCACCCGCAGCACCGCGGCCAACGGCACCATCCACGCCGATGTCTGCAGCGCCTGCCACCCGTTCTACACGGGCAAGCAGAAGATCCTCGACACCGGCGGCCGCGTGGCCCGGTTCGAGGCGCGCTACGGCAAGAAGGCCGCCAAGTAGCACCCCCGACGCGCCGGTCCGCCCCCTCGTGGGCGGGCCGGCGCGTCCGTGTCTCCACCCCGTCCCGCTCCCCGAGGAGGCCCTAGGTGCTCGAGTCCGCCGAGGCGCTCGTCGCCGAGCACGCCGCGCTCGAGCGCGAGCTGGCCGACCCCGAGGTCGCCTCCGACCCCGACCGCAGCCGCGAGGTCGCCAAGCGCTACGCCGCGCTCGGACCGACCGTCGCCGCCCACGCCGCGTGGACCGCCGCCCGCGACGACCTGGGGGCCGCCCGCGAGCTGGCCCGCGAGGACGCCGCCTTCGCCGAGGAGGTGCCCGCCCTAGAGGCCACCCTGGCCGCCGCCGAGGACCGGCTGCGCCGGCTGCTCGTGCCGCGCGACCCCGAGGACGACCGCGACGTCATCCTCGAGGTCAAGGCGGGGGAGGGCGGTGAGGAGTCGGCGCTCTTCGCCGGTGACCTGCTGCGGATGTACCTCCGGCACGCCGAGCGCCGGGGCTGGCGCACCGAGGTCCTCGACGCCACCGAGTCCGACCTCGGCGGCTACAAGGACGTCCGGGTGTCGGTGAAGTCGCGCGGGGTGCCGCAGCCCGGCGAGGCGCCGTGGGCCCGGCTGAAGTTCGAGGGCGGCGTGCACCGGGTGCAGCGCGTCCCGGTCACCGAGAGCCAGGGGCGCATCCACACCTCCGCGGCGGGCGTCTGGGTGATGCCCGAGGCCGAGGAGGTCGAGGTCACCATCGAGCCGAACGACCTGCGCATCGACGTCTTCCGCTCCAGCGGCCCCGGGGGCCAGAGCGTCAACACCACCGACTCGGCCGTGCGCATCACCCACCTGCCCACGGGGCTCGTCGTCTCGTGCCAGAACGAGAAGAGCCAGCTGCAGAACCGGGAGGCCGCGCTGCGCGTGCTGCGTGCCCGCCTGCACCAGCAGGCGATGGAGGCGCGGCACGCCGCCGACGCCTCGATCCGGGCCGGCCAGGTGCGCACCGTCGACCGCTCGGAGCGGATCCGCACGTACAACTACCCCGAGAACCGGATCAGCGACCACCGCACCGGCTACAAGGCGCACAACCTCGACGCCGTGCTCGACGGCGACCTCGACCCCGTGGTCCAGTCGGCCGTCGACGCCGACGAGGCCGCCCGGGTGGCCGCGATCGCCGACCGATGACCGCCTCTCCGGCCACGCTGCACGACGCGGTCACCCGTGCGCGGCTCTCGTTCGAGGACGAGGGCATCGCCTCGCCCGAGGCCGACGCCGTCGAGCTCGCTGCCTTCGCCCTCGGGACCGATGCCGCCGACGTGCGGCGCCGGATGGTGATGCGCGCGCCGACCGACGCCGGTTTCCTCGACACCTACGCAGGCCTCGTGGAGGAACGGCTCGGGCGCGTCCCGCTCCAGCACCTCACCGGGCGTGCGTACTTCCGGCGGCTGACCCTCGCCGTCGGGCCGGGGGTGTTCGTGCCGCGTCCGGAGACCGAGGTGACGGCCGGGCTCGCCCTCGAGGCGGCGCTCGCCGCCGGCGCCGCCCCGCTCGTCGTCGACCTGTGCACCGGGTCGGGCGCCATCGCGCTCGCCGTCAAGGACGAGCTGCCGGCGGCCACCGTGCACGCCGTCGAGCTGTCCGACCTCGCGCACGGCTGGGCCGTGGCCAACCGCGACCGCCTCGGGCTCGACGTCGAGGTGCTGCTCGGCGACGCGACGACCGCGTTCCCCGAGCTCGAGGGTGTGGTCGACGTCGTCGTCAGCAACCCCCCGTACATCCCCGACGGGGCCCGGCCGCTCGACCCCGAGGTCCGCGACCACGACCCCGAGGTCGCGCTCTACGGGCGCTCGGCCGACGGGCTCGGGGTGCCGCTCGCGGTGGCCGCCCGGGCCGCCGTGCTGCTGCGCGACGGCGGGGTGCTCGTCATGGAGCACGCCGACACCCAGGGCGAGACCCTGCCCGCCCACCTGCGGACGACGGGGGACTGGGTCGAGGTGCTCGACCACCGCGACCTCACCGGCCGCCCCCGCGCCACGGTGGCGGTGCGCGCCCCGCGCTGACGCGGCCCCGTCAGACCCGCGGGAGGACGAACCAGAGGATCGCGACGATGACGAGGACGCCGAGGCCGGTCCAGGCCAGGCCGGAGTAGCGCTGCATGGGAGCATCCTGCCCGCTGCGACGCGCGCCCGCCTGCGAGCGAGCGCCCCGGCGCGTCCTAGGCTGGCCCCCATGAGCCCGGTCTTCGACTGCACCACCGAGGCGGGGCGCGCCGACGCGCTGCCCAAGGTCGCCGAGGGCGTCCGGCGGGGGGCCCTGGTCGTCCTGCCCACCGACACCGTCTACGGCATCGGTGCCGACGCCTTCAGCCCCGACGCCGTGCGCGACCTCCTCGACGCCAAGGGCCGCGGGTCCGACATGCCGCCGCCCGTCCTCGTGCCCGACGCCCGCACCGTCGAGGGGCTGGCCACCGAGGTGCCCGAGTACGCCCGCGCCCTCATCCGCGAGTTCTGGCCCGGCCCGCTCACCGTCGTGCTGCGGGCCCAGCCCTCGCTCGCCTGGGACCTCGGCGACACCGGGGGCACGGTCGCGCTGCGCATGCCCGACGACGAGGTCGCCCTGGCCCTGCTGCGCGAGGTCGGCCCGATGGCGGTCAGCAGCGCCAACCGGCACGCCTACCCCTCGAGCCGCACGGTGGTCGAGGCCGCCACCCAGCTGGGGGCCAGCGTCGAGTTCTACCTCGACGGCGGCCCGAGCACCGGGGGCCTGGCCTCGACCATCGTCGACTGCACCCGTGAGGAGCCCACGCTGCTGCGCCTCGGGGCGATCGGCGAGGAGGAGGTCATGGACGTCGTCGAGCGCTCGAGGGCCGACGCCCTAGAGTTGTCGCGCGCCGAGCAGACCGACGCGGGTGCCGCGACCGAGGCACCGACCCAGGACGAGCCGCGGGAGACCAGCGACGATGAGTGACACGTTCTACGGATCCGACTTCGGCGCCCTCGAGGCCTTCGACCCCGAGATCGCCGGGGTCCTCGTCTCCGAGCTCGGACGTCTGCGCGACGGCCTGCAGCTCATCGCGAGCGAGAACTTCTCCAGCCCCGAGGTGCTCACCGCGCTGGGGTCGACGCTGTCGAACAAGTACGCCGAGGGCTACCCCGGACGCCGCTACTACGGCGGCTGCTCGGAGGTCGACAAGGCCGAGGCCCTGGCCATCGAGCGGTGCAAGAGCCTGTTCCAGGCCGACCACGCGAACGTCCAGGCCCACTCCGGCGCCAGCGCGAACCAGGCCGTCTACGGCGCGTTCCTCAAGCCGGGCGAGACCATCCTCGCGATGAGCCTGCCGCACGGTGGCCACCTCACCCACGGCAGCAGGGTCTCGTTCTCCGGCAAGTGGTTCGACGCGGTGCACTACGGCGTCGACAAGGACACCGAGGACATCGACTACGACCAGGTCGACCGGCTCGCCCGTGAGCACCGGCCCAAGGTCATCCTCGCCGGCGGCTCGGCCATCCCGCGCACCATCGACTTCGCCCGGTTCCGCGCCATCGCCGACGAGGTCGGGGCGATCTTCTGGGTCGACGCCGCGCACTTCATCGGGCTCGTCGCCGGGAAGGCCATCGAGAGCCCGGTGCCGTACGCGGACGTCGTGTCGTTCACGACGCACAAGGTGCTGCGCGGCCCGCGCTCGGGCGCGATCGTCTGCAAGGAGCAGCACGCCGCCGCCATCGACAAGGCCGTCTTCCCGATGATGCAGGGCGGCCCGCAGATGCACACGATCGCCGCGAAGGCCGTGAACTTCAAGGAGTGCGCGACCCCGAGTACGCCGCGTACACGCGCCAGGTCGTCGCCAACGCCAAGGTGCTCGCCGAGTCCCTCGGCGAGAAGGGCATCCGGCCCACCACCGGCGGCACCGACACCCACCTGTCGCTGCACGACCTCCAGGGCGTCCTCGTCACGGGCGTCGACGCCGAGGCGCGCAGCGACGCCGCGGGCATCACGCTCAACAAGAACGCCATCCCCTTCGACCCCCAGAAGCCGAACATCGCCTCGGGCATCCGGGTCGGCACCCCCTGCGTCACGACGCAGGGCATGGGCGAGGACCAGATGCGCACCATCGCCGGGCTCATCGCGCGCGCCGTCATCGACGGGGACGCCGACCCCGAGCACCCCGTCTCCCGCGAGGTCCGCGCCCAGGTCACCGAGCTGGTGGAGGCCTTCCCGGCCTACCCCCGGCCCACCGCCTGACCCCGGGGGAACGCCGCCACCGTGTCGGAGCCGACCCCCGAGAGCCAGCCGGAGACGCGCCTGCTCACCCGGCTGAACCGCCGGGGGTTCCGGCTCGTCATGCTGCTCGACGGCCTGGCGGTGCTCGGGCTGGCCGTCATCGTCATGCTCTACCGCTTCGGGCGGCCGTCGGCGTGGCCGACCTACACGACGGGCGCGTACGCGGTCTCGTTCGCGGTCTCGAGCCTGATCTTCCTCGTCGCGTACTACTTCGGCGGCCTCTACGAGCGCGAGCCGCGGCTCGGGGGAGCGGCGGTGCTGCCCAAGGCCGCCCGGCTCTCGCTCGCCGCCGGCAGCTTCGTCGCCCTGCTCAACCTGGCCCTGAGCGGCCTGGCCCGCCAGCGGGGCTCGATCGTCGAGCGGGCCCTGCCGTTCCCCATCACCAACCTGCTCGCGGTCATCGTCCTGGCCGGCGTCGCGGTGACGGTCAACCGCTCCGTCGTGCACTGGCTGCGCACCCGCCGGGAGGGGCCACCGCGCGTCGTGCTCGCCGGGACGGCCGACGACATCCGGCTGGCCCGCGAGCACCTCGCGGCCAACGACTCGGCGATCGAGGTCGTCGACGAGGTCGACGACCCGCTGGCCGTCGTCGACGCCGTCGAGCGCACCCGCGCCACCGACGTCCTGCTGCTCACCGCCGCCTGGCTCGACGACTGGTACCCCCGCACCATCGGCCGGCTCGACCGGCGCGACGCCACCGTGCTCCTACGGGTCGGCGGCCGCGAGACCCTCTTCGGCCTCGACCGCCTGCGCGAGGTGGCCGGCCTGCCCTTCGTCCTCCTCATGCCGCAGACGATGGCGCCCTCGCAGCGGCACTTCAAGCGGCTGCTCGACCTGCTGCTCGTCATCCTCACCGCGCCGGTCTGGCTGCTGCTGCTCGGCGGCACCGCGCTGCACCAGCTCGTCGTCGCGGGGCGGCCGCTGCTCTTCCGGCAGACCCGCGTCGGGGTCGGGGGAGAGACCTTCGAGATGGTGAAGTTCCGCACCATGCGCCTCGACGCCGAGGCCCAGGGCGGCGCCCAGCTCTCGACCCAGGGCGACCCCCGGGTCATCCCCGCGTGCCGCTGGGTGCGGGCCACGCGCGCCGACGAGCTGCCGCAGATCCTCCACATCCTCACCGGCCGGATGTCGGTCGTCGGCCCCCGTCCGGAGCGGCCCGAGCTGACGGCGGGGTTCGAGAAGGAGATCGCCGGGTACACCCGGCGCCACGAGGTCCCCCGGGCCTCACCGGGCTCGCCCAGATCCACGGGCGCTACCACACCGACGCCGAGTACAAGCTGGGCTACGACCTGCAGTACCTCGTCAACTGGTCGCCGGTCCTCGACCTCGAGATCATCGTCCGGACCATCTGGGTCGTCCTCGCGCGCCGGGTCTGACCTGCTCCTTTGTCACCGCGCGACGCTTGTGATAACTTTCACAAGCCGTCACGGAATGCTTCCGCCACGACCACCGAAGAGGCCGATCGCAGATGACCGACCGCACCGAGAACACCGCCGCCACCGCGGGCGCGCCGTTCGCGGTCATGCTCCGCGGAGCCCTGGTGCCGGCCAGCGTCGCCGGGGGGCTCGCGGTCCTCGCCCTCGCCGTCGCGCGGGGTGTCGGCTCGGTCCCGGGCAGCCTCCTCGGGCTGGCCGTGTCCGTCGGGTTCTACGCCTCCGGCATGTTCCTGCTGAGCCGTCTGGTCCGCAGCGCCAGCCCGCACGCGTTCCTCGCCGTCGCGATGGCCGTCTACTTCGCGCAGATCCTCGTGCTGCTCGTGTTCTTCATCGTCTTCCGCAACGCGTCGTGGGTCGACGGCACCGCCCTCGCGGTGACCGCCCTCGTCGTCACGCTCGCCTGGCAGGCCTTCGCCTACCGCGCCCTGCGCGGTGCGCGGCTGCCCGTCTACGACGAGCCCACCGACACCCCCGAGCAGGGTCGATGAGCCCGGCCGGGACGCGAGGTCCCGCCGTCGCGGCGACCTCCGGGGGTCGGGTAGCGTACGTCCAGTCCACCCGGGAGCCCGTCGCCGGCACCCGTGACGTCCCCGAGGAGAAGGTGTGAGCCCGACCGTGGTCTCCGCTAGCTGGCTGCCCGCCGCCATCGCCACCGCCGAGGGCGGGGAGGGCGGTTTCAAGACCCCGGGGGTCGCGGACTTCTGGTGGCCGGTCATCCCGTTCGACGGCACCGGCCCGTGGGCCGTCACCCGTCCCGCGCTCGTCCTGCTGCTGTCGGTCGGCCTGCTCGCGTGGTTCTACGTCGGCGCCACCCGCAAGCTGACGGTCGTCCCGAGCAAGAACCAGTTCCTCGTCGAGGGCAGCTACAACTTCGTCCGGAACACCATCGGCCGCGACATCATCGGGTCCAAGGACTTCCTCCAGTTCGTCCCGCTGCTGCTCACGCTCTTCACGCTCATCCTCGTGAACAACCTGTTCGGGATCTTCCCGTTCATCCAGTTCCCCACGATGAGCCGCGTCGGCATCCCGATCGTCCTGACGCTCATCGTCTACATCACCTACCACGCGGTGGCGATCCGCCGGAAGCACGGCGTCCTGCCCTACTTCAAGAGCCTCATCCCGCCGGGGCTCCCGGGCTGGCTCAAGCCGATCCTCTTCGTCCTCGAGTTCCTCACGTACTTCGTGATCCGGCCGCTGACGCTCGCGCTGCGACTCTTCGGCAACATGCTCGCCGGCCACCTCATGCTGCTCGTCTTCATCGTCGGCGGCGAGTACCTCCTCCTCGAGGGCGACAACCTCTTCCTCAAGTTCTCCGGCGCGCTGTCGTTCGGCTTCTCCATCGCGATGACGTTCTTCGAGCTCCTCATCGAGTTCCTCCAGGCGTTCATCTTCACCCTCCTCGCGGCGCTCTACATCAGCGACGCCGTGAGCGAGCACCACTGACCCCCGGGCTCCGCCCGGACGCACGACCCGCACCACCCCGCTCGACCCCGACGCCGGGACAGGCCCGGCGCCACCGAAAGGAACACACGACATGTACGGCTCCATCGCCTACCTCGGCTACGGTCTCGCCGCGATCGGCCCCGGCATCGGTGTCGGCCTGATCTTCGCCGCCTACATCAACGGTGTGGCCCGTCAGCCCGAGGCCCGCGGCATGCTCCAGACCATCGCCTTCACCGGCATGGCGATCACGGAGGCGCTGGCCATCCTCGGTCTCGTCTTCGCCTTCGTCTTCCAGGGCACCAACCCCAACTGACGAGGGTCGCGCCCACCGCACCCCTCGACCTGTACCGACGAGATAAGGACGCGATGTGATCACCGCATCCGTAGTAGCCGCCGCCGACGGGGAACCGCACGGCTTCCCCTCGGGCTTCCCGCTGCTGCCGCAGCCGGCCGAGATGGTCATCGGGCTCATCGCCTTCGGGATCCTGTACTGGCTGTACAAGACGAAGGTCGTGCCGCGCCTCGAGGAGCTGTACGCCGAGCGTGCCGCCGCGATCGAGGGCGGCATGCAGCAGGCAGAGCAGGCCCAGGCCGAGGCCAAGGCCGCGCTGGAGCAGTACACGGCCCAGCTCGCCGAGGCCCGCGCCGAGGCCAACTCCATCCGCGAGTCCGCCCGTGAGCAGGGCGCGTCGATCGTCGCCGAGATGCGCGCGCAGGCCCAGGCCGAGGCGTCCCGCATCACGGAGTCGGCCAAGCGCCAGGTCGAGGCCGAGCGCCAGCAGGCGGTCGTCCAGCTGCGCCAGGAGGTCGGCTCGCTGTCGACGACCCTCGCCAGCAAGATCGTCGGCGAGTCGCTCGAGGACGAGGTGCGCCAGAAGGGCATCGTCGACCGCTTCCTCGCCGAGCTCGAGGCCGGCGAGGTCACGCCCCAGAAGGTTGCCCCCGCCGGGCAGGACGCCTGATGCGTGGCTCGTCCCGTGGGGCCGCCCACACCGCCCAGGAGGCGCTCGACGCCACCCTGCGCGGTGGTGCGGACCCCGCGACGCTCGCCGAGGAGCTGTTCGCGGTGACCGGCGTCGTCGAGGGCACCGCCTCGCTGCGCCGTGCCCTCGCGGACCCCTCGCGCGACGCGGCCGACAAGGCCGGGCTGGCCCGCTCGCTCTTCGGCGGCAAGGTCGGTGAGGCCGCCAGCGGCCTCACCGAGACCGTCGTCGGGCAGCGCTGGGCCGGTGAGCGCGACCTCGGCGACACGCTCGAGAGCCTCGCCGTGCAGTCGCTCCTCGCGGGCGCCGAGTCGGCCGGCCGGATCGACCGCGTCGAGGACGAGCTGTTCCGCTTCGAGCGCATCGTCGCCGCCGACCCCGGTCTGCGCGACACGCTCTCGAGCCGCAACACCGACGCCTCCGGCAAGGCCGGCCTGGTCCACACCCTCCTCGACTCCAAGGCCGCCCCGGAGACGGTGCGCCTCGTCGAGCAGGCCGTGCGGGTCCCGCGCGGGCGCCGGCTCGACCGGGTCATGGAGGCCTACCTCCACCTGGCCGCGCAGCGTCGCGACGAGCTCACCGCGCTCGTCACCGCGGCCGTCGACCTCGACGAGCAGCAGCAGGCCCGCCTGCGCAGCGCGCTCGAGGCCCACTACCGCAAGCCGGTCGCGCTCCAGGTCGTCCTCGACCCGGCGGTCATGGGCGGCATCCGGGTCCAGGTCGGCGACGAGGTCGTCGACGGCACGGTGCTCCGGCGCCTCGACGAGGCCCGCCGGCACGTCACCGGGGGCTGACCCCGCCGCTCGCGGCACCCCACAGGCTCGCGACACACAAGAGCACAGGCACCACCCACCAGAACTTCGGCCCCACAGGGGGCCGGTGACCGAGGAGAAGATCACCCATGACGGAGCTCTCGATCCGCCCGGACGAGATCCGGGACGCGCTGGACAGCTACGTGCGCTCCTACGAGCCGGGCACGGCCGCGCGCGAAGAGGTCGGCCGCGTCACCGACGCCGGTGACGGCATCGCGCACGTCGAGGGCCTGCCCTCGGCGATGACCAACGAGCTGCTCCAGTTCGAGGACGGCACCCTCGGCCTCGCGCTCAACCTCGACGTGCACGAGATCGGCGTCGTCATCCTCGGCGAGTTCTCGGGCATCGAGGAGGGCCAGGAGGTCAAGCGCACGGGCGAGGTCCTCTCGGTCCCCGTCGGCGACGCCTTCCTCGGCCGGGTCGTCGACCCGCTCGGCACGCCCATCGACGGCCTCGGCGACATCGCCTCCGACGAGCGTCGCGCCCTCGAGCTGCAGGCCCCCACGGTCGTCCAGCGCAAGTCGGTGCACCAGCCGCTGCAGACCGGCCTCAAGGCCGTCGACGCGATGACCCCCATCGGCCGCGGCCAGCGCCAGCTGATCATCGGCGACCGCCAGACGGGCAAGACCACCGTCGCGGTCGACACGATCATCAACCAGAAGGAGTTCTGGGAGACCGGCGACCCGGAGAAGCAGGTCCGCTGCATCTACGTCGCGATCGGCCAGAAGGGCTCCACGATCGCCTCGGTCCGCGGCACCCTCGAAGAGGCCGGCGCGATGGAGTACACGACCATCGTCGCCGCCCCCGCCTCCGACTCCGCGGGCTTCAAGTACCTCGCGCCGTACACCGGCTCGGCCATCGGCCAGCACTGGATGTACCAGGGCAAGCACGTCCTCATCGTCTTCGACGACCTGTCCAAGCAGGCCGAGGCCTACCGTGCCGTCTCCCTCCTGCTGCGCCGCCCGCCGGGCCGCGAGGCCTACCCGGGCGACGTCTTCTACCTGCACAGCCGGCTGCTCGAGCGCTGCGCGAAGCTCTCCGACGAGCTCGGCGCGGGGTCGATGACCGGCCTGCCCATCATCGAGACCAAGGCCGGTGACGTCTCGGCGTACATCCCGACCAACGTCATCTCGATCACCGACGGCCAGATCTACCTCCAGGCCGACCTGTTCAACGCCAACGTCCGCCCGGCGATCGACGTGGGTGTCTCCGTCTCCCGCGTCGGTGGTGCCGCGCAGATCAAGGCGATGAAGTCGGTCGCGGGCCGCCTCAAGCTCGACCTCGCGCAGTACCGCGCCCTCGAGGCCTTCGCGATGTTCGCCTCCGACCTCGACCCCGCCTCGCGGGCCCAGCTCGCGAAGGGTGCCCGCCTCGTCGAGCTCCTCAAGCAGCGCCAGGCCGCGCCGGTGCCGGTCGAGGAGCAGGTCGTCTCCATCTGGATGGGGACCACCGGCAAGCTCGACAGCGTCGCCGTCGAGGACGTCCGCCGCTTCGAGGCCGAGTTCCTCGACCACCTGCGCCGCACGAAGGCCGACCTCCTCTCAGCGATCCGCGAGACCGGCAAGTTCGAGGAGAGCACCGAGCAGGCGCTCGAGGCCGAGGTCGACTCCTTCAAGGCCAAGCTCTTCGACGGCTCCGGCGACGAGGCGGTCCCGGTCAACGACCAGGGCGAGGACGGCAGCGAGGCGATGGACTCCGAGCAGGAGCAGATCGTCCGCCAGAAGCGCTGACCGCGGTCCACCGAGACACCACGAAAGGCGGGATGACATGGGAGCGCAGATCCGGGAGTACCGGCAGCGCATCCGGGCCGTCAGCTCGACGAAGAAGATCACCCGGGCCATGGAGCTCATGGCCGCTGCCCGCGTCGTCAAGGCGCAGGAGGCGGTCCGCGAGTCCACTCCGTACGCCCGCGCGCTGACCCGCGCGGTCTCGGCGGTCGCGACCTTCTCCACCGAGGACCACCCCTGACCTCGGAGAAGGAGGACGTCCGCCGCGCGGCGGTCGTCATCATGACCTCCGACCGCGGTCTGGCCGGTGCCTACAGCTCCTCGGTCCTCAAGGAGAGCGAGCGCCTCGTCGCGCGCCTCCGTGAGGAGGGCAAGGAAGTCGTCCCGTACCTGCTGGGCCGCAAGGCGATCGGGTTCTACAAGTTCCGCCACCGCGAGTTCGCGGCCGAGTGGAGCGGGTTCTCCGAGAAGCCGACCTTCGAGGTCGCCCGGGAGGTGGGCGAGCGGCTCGTCGCCGACTTCACGACGCCCACCGACGAGGGCGGCATCGACGAGGTCCACGTCGTCTTCACGCGGTTCGTCTCGATGGTCACCCAAGAGCCCGAGGTCATCCGGCTGCTGCCCCTCGAGGTCGTCGAGGGCGAGGAGAAGCCGGCACCGGACGACCTCCTGCCGCTCTACGACTTCGAGCCCGGGGCCGGGCAGGTGCTCGACGCGCTCCTGCCGAAGTACGTCAACGCCCGGCTGTTCAACTGCATGCTGCAGGCTGCCGCCTCCGAGCTCGCCGCCCGTCAGCGGGCGATGAAGTCGGCGACGGACAACGCCGAGGAGCTCATCAAGAAGTACACCCGCCTGGCCAACCAGGCGCGTCAGGCCGAGATCACCCAAGAGATCAGCGAAATCGTCGGTGGCGCCAGCGCGCTGGCCGAGAGCAAGTGAGAGAGAGACCATGACTTCCACTGTCACCGAGACCTACCAGGCTCCCGCCGCCGGCGGGGTCGGCCGGATCTCCCGCATCATCGGCCCCGTCGTCGACGTCGAGTTCCCCGTCGACGCGATGCCCGAGCAGTACAACCTGCTGACCACCGAGGTCGAGATCGGTGGCGAGAAGAAGGCCCTGAACCTCGAGGTCGCCCAGCACATCGGCGACAACATGGTCCGCGCCATCTCGCTGCAGCCCACCGACGGCCTGGTCCGCGGCACGGCCGTGCAGGACACCGGCGGCCCGATCACCGTCCCCGTCGGTGACGTCACCCTCGGCAAGGTCTTCAACACCACCGGCGAGGTCATGAACCTCGAGGAGGGTCAGACCCTCGAGATCACCGAGCGCTGGGGCATCCACCGCAAGGCCCCGGCCTTCGACCAGCTCGAGTCCAAGACCCAGATGTTCGAGACCGGCATCAAGGTCATCGACCTGCTCACCCCGTACGTCCAGGGCGGCAAGATCGGCCTGTTCGGCGGTGCGGGCGTCGGCAAGACCGTCCTCATCCAGGAGATGATCGCCCGCGTCGCCCGCGACCACGGTGGCGTCTCGGTGTTCGCCGGTGTCGGCGAGCGCACGCGTGAGGGCAACGACCTCATGGTCGAGATGGAGGAGGCGGGCGTCCTCGGCCAGACCGCCCTCGTGTTCGGCCAGATGGACGAGCCGCCGGGCACGCGCCTGCGCGTCGCTCTCTCGGCGCTGACGATGGCGGAGTACTTCCGCGACGTCCAGAAGCAGGACGTGCTCCTCTTCATCGACAACATCTTCCGCTTCACCCAGGCCGGCTCGGAGGTCTCGACCCTCCTCGGCCGCATGCCCTCGGCCGTCGGTTACCAGCCGACCCTCGCCGACGAGATGGGCACGCTCCAGGAGCGGATCACCTCGACTCGTGGTCACTCGATCACCTCGATGCAGGCGATCTACGTCCCCGCCGACGACTACACCGACCCGGCGCCGGCCACGACGTTCGCCCACCTCGACGCGACGACCGAGCTCTCCCGCGAGATCGCCTCGCTCGGCATCTACCCGGCCGTGGACCCGCTGACGTCGACCTCGCGCATCCTCGACCGCCGCTACATCGCCGAGGACCACTACAGCACCGCGCTGCGCGTCAAGGGGATCCTCCAGCGCAACAAGGAGCTGCAGGACATCATCGCCATCCTCGGCATCGACGAGCTCTCCGAGGAGGACAAGGTCCTCGTCAACCGGGCCCGTCGCCTCCAGCGCTTCCTGTCGCAGAACACCTACGTCGCGAAGCAGTTCACCGGCATCGAGGGCTCGACCGTGTCGCTCGCCGACACCATCGAGGGCTTCACGAAGATCTGCGACGGCGACTTCGACCACGTCGGTGAGCAGGCGTTCTTCATGTGCGGTGGCCTCGACGACGTCGAGCGCCAGTGGGCCGAGATCCAGAAGAACCTCTGATGGCCCTCCAGGTCGAGCTCGTCTCCGCCAGCCGCAAGGTCTGGGAGGGCGAGGCCAGCCAGGTCAGCGCCCGCTCGATCGAGGGTGACCTCGGGGTGCTGCCCGGCCACCAGCCGATGCTCTGCGTGCTCGCCGAGGGCGAGATCCGCATCAACGCCGGTGGCTGGAAGTCGGCCACGGTCGACGGTGGGTTCCTCTCGGTGGACCACGACCGGGTGACCATCGTCGCCGAGTCGGTCGACGCCTCCGGCATGGGTTCCTGACCGACGGGGCGGGGACGGGCACCGGATGGACGCACTCGTCGTTTCCGAGCTCGTCGTCGCCCTCGTCGTCCTGCTCGTCGTCGGCGCGCTCACCTTCGTGTGGGCGCGCCGACGCTTCATCTCCGGCGACGGCCGTCCGGTGATGCTCTGCGCGCGCCGCGACGACCCCGCCGCGCGCTGGCGGCTGGGGCTGGCCCGCCTCGGCGCCGAACGCTTCGAGTGGTTCAGCATCGTCGGGCCCTCGCTGCGGCCCGAGGTGTCGTGGCTGCGCGGCGAGGTGCAGCTCGGCTCGCCGCACCCGACGTCCGACGTCATCCCCGGTCTCGCGGAACCGATCTCGGTCAGCGGGAGCGCGGCCGGGCGCACCTGCGAGTTCGCGTTCGTGCCGGCCGCCTACACGGCCGTCCGGGCCTGGCTGGAGTCCAGCCCGCCCGGCTACAACGTCAACGTCGCCTGACGGACCGTCACCGGTCAGCGCTCGGGGCCTGCTCGCGACCTCCGCCGGGCGCCCAGAGGACGTCGCCCCCGTGCCCGACGTTCGCGGTCCGGGCCAGCACGAACAGCAGGTCGGAGAGCCGGTTGAGGTAGCGGGCGGTCGTCGGGTTGACGCCGCCGTGCCCGCGCTCGGTGCCCGGCTCGGTGCCGTACTCGTCGATGGCCGCCCAGGTCGAGCGCTCGGCCCGGCGCACGACGGTCAGGGCCTGGTGGAGGAACGCCGAGCCCGCGGTGCCGCCGGGGAGGATGAACGAGCGCAGCTTCTCGAGCGGGGCCAGCCAGCGGTCGCAGTCGGCCTCGAGCTCGGCGACCCACTCCTCCTTGACCCGCAGCGGCGGGTACTCGTAGGTCTCCTGGAGCGGGGTCGCGAGGTCGGCGCCGACGTCGAACAGGTCGTTCTGGACCCGCAGCAGCACGGTGCGCACCTCCTCGGGCAGGTCGCCGCAGGCCAGGGCCACCCCGAGGGCCGCGTTGGCCTCGTTGGCGTCGGCGTAGGCCGCGAGCCGCAGGTCGGTCTTGCGGGTCCGGCTGAGGTCGCCGAGGGCCGTCGAGCCGTCGTCGCCGGTCCGCGTGTAGATCCGGGTGAGGTTGACCATGGGGCCAGCCTGTCAGACGCCGCGGCGCCCGACGGGGCCGCCCGGACGTGACGGGACCCGGACGCCGACCCGAATTTGCCGAAACTTGACCGTGGCGTGCGTATCAGGAGGGGTCCCTCGTGCGTCCATAGGTGCACACGACGCCGTGGAGAGGGGAACGACGTGGCCGACCGGGGTGCACCCATCGTCACGCTGACCGAGCACGCCCACGAGTCCGGGGTCCTCCTCGCGCTCTCGGGGCGGCTCGACGCGCGCACCGTCGCCGACCTGCGCCTCACCCTCCACCGGGTCGTGGCCGACGGCTCGGAGCCGTTGCTGCTCGACCTCGAGGGCGTCGAGATCGGAGACGCCTCGGGCCTGGGCCTCGTCGTCGAGCTGCGCCGGCGGGCCCGGCGGGCCGGACGCCCCGTGCACGTCGTCGCCGCCGACGACCGCACCCGCAGGCTGCTGCACCGCGCCCGGCTGCACGGCCTGTTCACCGCCGTCGGGACGCGACGGGCGCCCGGCGCCGACGGGGTGCTCGCCGGCGCCTCCTGACCGGCCCACGGGTGGTGCGCCTCACGTGTGGGCACTCTCACCGTGCGAGCACCTACCCGGTGCCCGGGGCCGCGGTTAGCGTTCCGGCATGTCCGAGAGCAGCGACGCCGTCCGTCCCGAGCGGGACCGCCCCTGGGTCATGCGCACCTACGCCGGCCACTCGAGCGCCGCCGCGAGCAACGCCCTGTACCGCCGCAACCTCGACAAGGGGCAGACCGGCCTCTCCGTCGCCTTCGACCTGCCGACCCAGACCGGCTACGACCCCGACCACCCGCTGGCCCGCGGCGAGGTCGGCAAGGTCGGCGTGCCGGTCAGCCACGTCGGCGACATGCGCGCCCTGTTCGAGGGCATCCCGCTGTCGTCGATGAACACCTCGATGACCATCAACGCCACCGCGATGTGGCTGCTCGCGCTCTACCAGGTCGTCGCCGAGGAGCAGGCCGAGGCCGCCGGCGAGGACCCCGCCGCGGCCGTGCGCGCCCTCGCCGGCACGACGCAGAACGACATCATCAAGGAGTACCTGTCGCGGGGGACCTACGCGTTCCCACCGGCGCCGTCGATGCGCCTGATCACCGACATGATCGCCTACACGGTCGCCGAGATCCCGCGGTGGAACCCGACCAACATCTGCAGCTACCACCTCCAGGAGGCCGGCGCCACGCCGGTGCAGGAGATCGCCTACGCGATGTCGACGGCCATCGCCGTGCTCGACGCCGTGCGCGACTCCGGGCAGGTGCCGCCCGAGCGGTTCGGCGAGGTCGTCGCCCGGATCTCGTTCTTCGTCAACGCCGGCGTCCGCTTCGTCGAGGAGATGTGCAAGCTGCGCGCCTTCGTCCGGCTCTGGGACGAGGTCACGCTCGAGCGCTACGGCGTGCAGGACCCCAAGCACCGCCGGTTCCGGTACGGCGTGCAGGTGAACTCGTTGGGGCTCACCGAGGCCCAGCCCGAGAACAACGTCCAGCGCATCGTCCTCGAGATGCTGGCGGTCACCCTCTCCAAGGACGCCCGTGCCCGGGCCGTGCAGCTGCCGGCGTGGAACGAGGCGCTCGGGCTGCCGCGTCCGTGGGACCAGCAGTGGTCGCTGCGCATCCAGCAGGTGCTGGCCTTCGAGTCCGACCTGCTCGAGTACGACGACCTCTTCGAGGGCTCGGTCGTCGTCGAGGCCAAGGTCGCCGAGCTCGTGGCCGGGGCCACGGAGGAGATCGCCCGGGTGCAGGAGATGGGCGGCGCCGTGCCGGCCGTCGAGGGCGGCTACATGAAGTCCGAGCTCGTCTCGTCGCACGCCCGTCGCCGGGCCCGCATCGAGACCGGTGAGGAGGTCGTCGTCGGCGTCAACCGGTTCGAGTCCACCGAGCCCAACCCGCTGACCGCCGACCTGACCACGGCCATCCAGACCGTCGACCACGACGTCGAGGAGGCGGCCGTCCGGGCCGTGCGGGCCTGGCGGGAGGAGCGGGACGCCGACCCCGAGCGCCGAGAGCGCGCCGCGACCGCCCTGGCGCAGCTGCGCGCCGACGCCGCCACCGACGCCAACCTCGTGCCGGCCACCCTCGAGTGCGCCCGGGCCGGCCTGACGACGGGGGAGTGGGCCGGGGCCCTGCGCGAGGTCTTCGGCGAGTTCCGGGCTCCGACCGGCGTCAGCGGCTCGGTCGGCACCGGCGCCGGCACCGCCGAGCTGGGTCGCGTGCGCGACCTCGTCCGCTCGACCGGCGAGGAGCTCGGCGAGAAGCTGCGTGTCCTCGTCGGCAAGCCCGGCCTCGACGGGCACTCCAACGGCGCCGAGCAGGTCGCCGTCCGCGCCCGCGACGCCGGCTTCGAGGTCGTCTACCAGGGCATCCGGCTGACGCCCGAGCAGATCGTCGGGGCGGCGGTCGCCGAGGACGTGCACCTCGTCGGGCTCTCGATCCTCTCCGGCTCGCACATGGAGCTCGTCCCCGACGTCCTCGAGCGGATGCGGGAGGCGGGCGCCGGCGACGTCCCGGTCATCGTCGGCGGGATCATCCCCGAGGCGGACGCGGTCCGGCTCAAGGAGCTGGGGGTCGCGGAGGTCTTCACCCCGAAGGACTTCGGGCTCACCGAGATCATGGCCCGGTTCGTCGACGTCATCCGGGCCGCGCGCGGGCTCGAGCCCGTCGCGCAGCCGGTCAGCGGCTGAGCGCGTCGGTCAGGGCCTTCCCGAAGGCGGGGAGGTCGTCGGGGTTGCGGCTCGTGATGAGGTTGTCGTCGACGACGACCTCGCTGTCCTCCCACGTCGCACCGGCGTTGCGCAGGTCGGTCTGCAGGCTCGGCCACGAGGTGACGGTGCGACCGCGGACGACGTCGGCCTCGATGAGGGTCCACGGGGCGTGGCAGATGGCGGCGACGGGCTTGCCCGACTCCATGAACGTGCGCACGAACGAGACGACGTCGGAGTCGGTGCGCAGGGCGTCGGGGTTCGCGACGCCGCCGGGCAGTACCAGGGCGTCGTAGTCGCCGACCTCGGCCTCGGCGACGGTGACGTCGACGGGGAAGGTGTCGCCCTTGTCGAGGTGGTCGAAGGCCTGCACCTCGCCGGACTCGGTCGAGACGAGGACGGGGGTGTGGCCGGCCTGCTCGACGGCCTTCCAGGGCTCGGTGAGCTCGACCTGCTCGATGCCCTCGGTGGCGACGAGGAAGGCGACCTTGCGGCTGGTGTTCGTGGTGTCGGTCATGCTGGGACGCCTACCCGGGAGCGCCGACGGGCAAACCGCGCCGTCGGCCGGGGCGGCAGCGGGTCAGAACAGGCGGTGCTCGCTGGTGTCGATGCCCTTGAGCGCGTCGTAGTCGAGGACGACGCAGCGGATGCCGCGGTCCTCGGCGAGCGTGCGGGCCTGCGGCTTGATGACCTGGGCCGCGAAGACCCCCGTGACCGGCGCCAGGTGCGGGTCGCGGTTCATCAGCTCGAGGTAGCGGGTCAGCTGCTCGACGCCGTCGATGTCGCCGCGGCGCTTGATCTCGACGGCCACGTGGCCCCCGGAGGCGTCGCGGCAGAGGATGTCGACGGGGCCGATGGCCGTCATGTACTCGCGCCGGCCGAGCGTCCAGCCGTCGCCGAGGGTCGTGATGTGCTCGGCGAGCAGCTTCTGCAGGTGGGCCTCGACCCCGTCCTTGACCAGACCGGGGTCGACGCCGAGGTCGTGGGAGACGTCGCTGTGCACCTCGTGGAGGCGCACACGCAGCCGGTCCTCGGACTTCGCGTGCTGCACGACCCAGACCGCCGTGACGCCGTCGTCGACCTCGGTCTCGTCGGGTGCGACCTCGGCCATCGCGCACGGGGGCGACATCCAGTTCAGCGGCTTGTAGGACCCGCCGTCGGAGTGCACGAGCACCGAGCCGTCGGCCTTGACGAGGAGGAGACGGGTGGCCAGGGGGAGGTGCGCCGACAGGCGTCCCTCGTAGTCGACCGAGCACGTCGCGATGACCATCCGCACGAGCGAGCACCCTACCGACACCGGAGGCCTTGCCGCCCGGCCGGTGCCGACGCACACTGGACCCAGAGGTGAGGCCGATGCGGGCAGCGCTGCTCATGGCGTTCTTCGTCGCGCTGCCCGGAGCCGTGTACATCCTCGGTGTGCAGGGCATGCACTGGTTCACCGGCGGCCCGACTCCTCGCCCCCTGGCCGCCCTCGGACGAGTCGGCCGTCGCGCCGGGTCACGGTGCACGGGCGTCCTCGAGGGGCTCGAGCGGGTCGGCCTCCTCGACCGCCGGCGACGCGAGCCCGTGCCCACCGTCCTGCTCGTCCTCGAGCTGCGGCGCCTGGCCGTCGAGGTGCGGCGCATCGAGGCCGGCGACCAGCCGCACCCGGCGGCCCGCATCGCCGCTGCGCTCGCCGCCTACGACCACGTGCTCGTCCAGCTGTGCTCACGCGCCGAGGTCCCGACACCCATCGGCCTGCTGCCGCTCGACCCCCGCGACCGGGTGGGGCTGGAGGCCGAGCTCGTCGCCTCCGGTGTCGAGTGGTGACGGGGCTCACGCGGGCCGCCCGTCCCCGGCAGCCTCGGGGGTAAGCAGCGTCACGCGCCGGGGCGGTCGTGGCTCCCCGGGGGCTCTGGAAGGATCGTCGCCATGACGCGTGACTTCACCAGTGTGGGTGTGATCGGACTCGGCACGATGGGCGCCGGCATCGTGGAGGTGTTCGCCCGCAACGGCATCGACGTCTTCGCGGTCGAGGTCGACGAGGCCGGCGTGGCCCACGGCCGGGAGATCCTCGCCGGCAGCACGGGCCGCGCCCTGCGCCGCGAGAAGATCACCCAGGAGCAGCACGACGCCCTCCACGCCCGGGTCACCTTCACGACCTCGCTCGACGACCTCGCGGGCTGCCAGCTCGTCGTCGAGGCCGTGCCCGAGCACCTCGACCTCAAGAAGGAGATCTTCGGCCGGCTCGACCAGATCGTCTCGCCCGAGGCCGTGCTCGCCACGAACACCTCCTCGCTGCCGGTCACCGAGATCGCCGTCGCCACCTCCAACCCCAAGCGCGTCGTCGGGATGCACTTCTTCAACCCGGCGCCGGTGCAGCAGTTCGTCGAGGTCATCCGCACCGTCATCACCGCCGACGACGTCTTCGAGGACGTCAGGGCGCTCGCCGAGCGGCTCGGCAAGAAGCCGGTCGTCGTCGGCGACAAGGCCGGCTTCATCGCCAACCGCCTGCTCTTCGGCTACCTCAACCACGCCGTCGCGATGTACGAGGGCCGCTACGCCACCCGCGAGGACCTCGACGCCGCGATGCGCTTCGGCTGCGGCTACCCGATGGGCCCGCTCCAGCTGCTCGACCTCATCGGCCTCGACACCGCGTACGAGATCCTCGACACGATGTACAAGCAGGGCCGCGACCGCCTGCACGCGCCGAGCCCGATCATCAAGCAGATGGTCAGCGCCGGCCTGCTCGGGCGCAAGTCCGGTCGGGGCTTCTACACCTACGCCGGCCCCGGGTCGCCCGAGGTCGTCGCCGACGCGCAGACGCCGGCCGGGGGAGTGCCCGACGGGGTCGCCCTGCGCGACGTCGCGTCCGTCGGCGTCGTCGGCAGCGGGACGATGGCGACCGGCATCATCGAGGTCTTCGCCAAGGCCGGGTACCCGGTGACCTTCGTCGCCCGCTCCGAGGAGAAGGTCGCGGGCGTCGTGACCGCCCTCGGCCGCAGCTGCGCTCGCGCCGTCGAGAAGGGCCGGATGGAGCAGGCCGACGCCGACGCGCTGCTCGGACGGGTCGCGGGCGCCACCGGGCGCGAGGCGCTCGCCGACGTCGACCTCGTCGTCGAGGCCGTCGCCGAGGACCTGGCCGTCAAGCAGGACCTGTTCCGCGACCTCGACCGGATCTGCAAGCCCGGTGCCGTGCTCGCGACGACCACCTCGTCGCTGCCGATCATCGACTGCGCCAAGGTCACCTCGCGCCCGCAGGACGTCATCGGGATGCACTTCTTCAACCCGGCGCAGGTGATGAAGCTCGTCGAGGTCGTGCACACGGTGACGACCGCGCCCGAGGTGCTGGCCACGGTGCAGGACCTGTGCGCGAAGGTCGGCAAGGTCGCCGTCACGTGCGCCGATCGCAGCGGCTTCATCGTCAACGCGCTGCTCTTCCCGTACCTCAACGACGCCGTGAAGATGCTCGAGGCCAACTACGCGACGGCCGACGACATCGACACCGCGATGAAGACCGGCTGTGGGCTGCCCATGGGGCCGTTCGAGCTGCTCGACGTCGTCGGGCTCGACGTGTCGCTGGCCATCGAGCGCGAGCTGTACGTCGAGTTCCGCGAGCGCGGCTTCGCGCCGGCGCCGCTGCTCGAGCACCTCGTGACGGCCGGCTACCTCGGCCGCAAGTCCGGCCGCGGGTTCCGCACCTACGCCTGAGCTCGTTCTTGCCGCCGAGAGGAGGCACCACGCAGGCGCACGGCGCGCATCCTCTGCGTGCTGCCTCCTCTCGAGGGGCGGGGTCCCCGCGCCGGGTCACGGGAGCCGGAGCGTCGAGACATCGAGCCCCAGCTCGCGGGCGAACCGCAGGAGCAGGGCCCGGCGTCGCAGGGGGTCGTGGTGGTCCTCGGCGAAGATCTCGCGCACCGTCCAGTCCTCGTCGCCGAGCAGGCCGTTGCGGTGCGCGTCGGCGCTGCGGGCCGCCCGGGTGCCGTGCACATCACCCTGGTACTCCCCGACCACCCGTTGCTCGCGCCACACGAGGTCGCCCTCACCGATCCATCCGCCCCCGGTGTGAACAGGGGTGCGCACGGTTCCGGCTCGGGGAACCCCGCGTCGACGAAGAGCAGACGGCTGCGCGACTCCATGGGGGAGCGCACACCGGGGCGGACGAGGGCCAGGGCGTCGTCGAGGACGCGCCGTCCACGCGGGGATCCCCGTGCCTCGAGCGCGCGACGCAGCGGGACGACGGCCGCGTCGACGTCGAGCGCGGTGCGACGGACGCCGGGTGGCGCCCAGAGGGTCGCGACGGCGTCGCCGGCGACGACGAGGTCGTCGCGGCCCGGGCGAGACGCCCTCACGTCGCCGAGGTCCACCCACGTGTCCGCGAGCGAGGTGACCCGGAGGCCGTCGAGCTCGTGGACGTCGCGACGCTCCAGACCCCGGTGGCTGCGACACCCGGCTCGCTCGACGTAGCCGCGGCCGGAGGTGCGCATGACGTCGAGGAGCTCGTCGCGCTCGAGCGCCGCGGGCAGGGGGATGCCCCAGAGGCGGGCCGCCGTCACGTGCGAGAAGGCGCAGTCCTCGGGGAGCGCCAGCGCGAAGGCCCGGGCTCGCTCGCGCAGGTCGGCGGGCCGGTACAGGGAGCGCACACCCTCGGTGACCCGGACGAGGCGCTCGTCGCGCCAGTCGTGGTCCGACATCCCCAGCGCCCGGGCCGACCCGAGCGACAGGGCGCCGCCCGGCAGCGGCGGCAGGCGGCGGGGAGGCATGCCCCGAGCATGGCGTCCGGACGCAACGGGGGCGGGGCGTCATCCACAGGCCCCCGAGAGGAGGCAACACGCAGGGATCGGGGCGCATCCGTCTGCGTGTTGCCTCCTTTCGGGGCCAGATGCGAGGTCCCGGGGTGAGGGAACGGGCGCCGGATGCGGGGCGAGGGTGGGGACGGAGGGGCGGTGGGCAGCCCCTAGGCTCGGCCCGTGAGTGCTGCACCGCTGCCGTCCCGCGCCCGTGTCGTCGTCATCGGGGGCGGGGTCATCGGGACCTCCATCGCCTACCACCTGGCCCACGCCGGCGAGCGCGACGTCGTCGTCCTCGAGCGCGACCGGCTGACCTCGGGCACCACGTGGCACGCCGCCGGCCTGATGACCTGCTTCGGCTCCTTCAGCGAGACGAGCACCCGGCTGCGGCTGTACTCGCGCGACCTCTACGGCCGGCTCGAGGCCGAGACCGGGCAGTCGACCGGGTTCAAGCCGGTCGGGCTCGTCGAGGCCGCCGCCGACCGCGACCGGCTCGAGGAGTACCGCCGCGTGGCGACCTTCCAGCGCCGTCTCGGGCTCGAGGTCGAGGAGGTGTCGCCGGCGGAGATGGCCGCGCTCTTCCCGCTCGCCCGCACCGACGACCTCGTCGGCGGCTTCCACGTGCCGGACGACGGGCGCGTCAACCCGGTCGACCTGACGATGGCCCTGGCCAAGGGGGCCCGGGCCCTGGGCGTGCGCGTGGTCGAGGGCGTGCGGGTCGAGCAGGTGACCACCCGCCCCCGCGGTGCCGTCGAGGAGGTCACCGGTGTGGTCACCGACCGCGGCACCATCGAGTGCGAGGTCGTCGTCAACGCCGCCGGGATGTGGGCCCGCGAGCTCGCCGCCGCCAACGGCGTCGTCGTGCCCAACCAGGCCGCCGAGCACTACTACCTCGTCACCGAGCCGATCGACGGGATGAGCCCCGACGCCCCGGTCTTCGAGGACCCCGCCTCCTACGGGTACTACCGCGAGGAGGGCGGCGGCATGATGGTCGGCCTCTTCGAGCCGGTGGCCGCGTCGTGGAAGGTCGAGGGCATCCCGCGCGACTTCTCCTTCGGCACCCTCCCGCCGGACACCGACCGGGTCGGGCCGTTCCTCGAGAAGGCGATGGCCCGCGTGCCGGTCGTCGAGACCGCCGGCATCCGCACCTTCTTCTGCGGCCCCGAGTCGTTCACGCCCGACCTGTCGCCGGCCGTCGGCGAGGCCCCGGGCATCCACGGCTACTTCGTCTGCGCCGGGCTGAACTCGGTCGGCATCCTGTCGGCCGGGGGGCTGGGCCGGGTCGTCGCGCACTGGGTGGTCTCCGGGACGCCCGACGTCGACGTCACCGGCATCGACGTCGCCCGCTTCCGCGACTGGCAGCTGCTGCCCGAGCACCGGCGCGACCGGACGGCCGAGGTGCTCGGCACCGTCTACGCCGCGCACACGCCCGGCGTCCAGCTGACCACCTCGCGCGGGGTGTTTCGTTCGCCCGTGCACGACCGGCTCGTCGGCGCGGGCGCCTACCTGCGCGACGTCTCCGGCTGGGAGTCGCCGGCCTGGTACGCCGGCCCCGGCGAGCAGCCCACCGCGGAGCCGACCTGGGGACGGGCCCCGTGGTTCACGCACTGGGAGGCCGAGCACCGCGCGGTGCGGGAGGCGGCCGGTCTGTTCGACATGTCGTTCATGACCAAGCTCTCCGTCCGCGGCCCCGACGCCGTGCGTGTCGTCGACCGGCTCTCGGCCGGGGACGTGTCCACCGACGGACGGATCACCTACACGCAGTGGCTCGCCGAGGACGGCGGGGTCGTCGCCGACCTCACGGTCACCCGGCTGACCGAGGACGACGTGCTCGTCGTCGCGTCCGACACCGCGCGCGGACAGGTCGAGGGCCTGCTGCGCCGGGGCCTGGGCGACCTCGACGCCACCGTCACCGACCGCACCGAGGAGCTGGCGATGCTCAGCCTCCAGGGACCGACGTCTCGTCAGGTGCTGGAAACCGTTGCGCCGGAGGCCGACTGGAGCGCCGATGCCTTCGCGTTCCGCGACGTGCGCCCGGTGCGGCTGGCCGGCGTCGACGTCCTCGCGGCCCGCATCACCTACGTCGGCGAGCTGGGCTGGGAGCTCTACGTCCCGGCGGTGGACGCCGAGCGGGTCTGGGACGCCGTCGTCGGGGCCGGCGCACCCCTGGGGCTGCGAC
This sequence comes from Phycicoccus sp. HDW14, assembly GCF_011383005.1. GTDB lineage: Bacteria > Actinomycetota > Actinomycetes > Actinomycetales > Dermatophilaceae > Phycicoccus. Next base: position 541,986 of record NZ_CP049935.1, read on the forward strand.
CCGCCGGCCTGGCCGCGCTCGGCAGCCTGCGCCTCGAGAAGGGCTACCGCGACTTCGGGCACGACCTCGACAACACCGACGACGTGTGGGGCGCGGGCCTCGGGTTCGCGGTGGCCCTCGACAAGCCCGGCGGCTTCGTCGGTCACGCGGCGACCGCGGCCGCCAAGGAGCGGGGGACGCCGCACCACCGCATCGTCTCGGTCGTCCTCGACGACCCCGAACCGCTGCTCTTCCACGGCGAGGTGCTGCTGCGCGACGGCGTGGCCGTGGGCGACGTCCGCTCCGGCTCCTACGGCTGGACGGTCGGCGGCGCGGTGGGGCTGGCCGGGGTCGGGACCGACGGCCCGGTCACCGCCGACTGGCTGCGCGAGGGGCGCTGGGAGGTCGACGTCGCCGGAACGCGCGTGCCGGCCACCGTCACCCTCCGTCCGCCGTACGACCCCTCGTCCGCGCGCGTGCGGGCCTGACGGGACACTGGAGGGGTGCCCCGCTCGAACCGTCGCCGCCGCGACCTCGAGGCGCGTCCGCTGGCGGGCTCGACCGAGGTGGCCACCGAGCAGTGGCGTGGCCGGCCCTGGCACGTGCGACGCCTCACCGGTGCGACCTCCAGCCGCGAGTACCGCTGCCCGGGCTGCCACCAGGGCATCCCCGTGGGCACGCCGCACGTCGTCGCCTGGCCGGCCTCGGGGGTCGGCGGGGTCGAGGAGCGCCGGCACTGGCACACCCGCTGCTGGGCCGCGCGCGGCGCCGCCCGCCCCTGAGCGCCACCCGGCGTCAGGCGTGCTGCTGGCGCGGGACGAGGACCTCCTCGTAGATGAGCAGCAGCCCGGCCGCGACGGGGATGGCCAGCAGGGCACCGAGGATGCCGAGCAGCGCACCACCGGCCAGGGCCGCGATGATCGTCACCGTGCCGGGCACCGAGACCGTGCGCTGCATGACCCGCGGGGCGATGACGTAGTTCTCGATCTGCTGGTACACGACGTAGTACACGAGCAGGATCAGCGCCTTGCGCGGCTCGTCGAAGAACGCGACGACGCACACGAGCGAGGCGCCGAGCGTCGCACCGACCATCGGGACGAGCCCGAGCAGGCCGACGCTCACGGCGAGCACCGCGGCGTACGGCACGCCGACGATGGTCATGACCAGCCACGACATGCAGGCGTTGAGCGTCGCGATGGCCACCTGCCCGATGGCGTAGGAGCCGACCCGGCGCATGATCTCCTCCGACAGCGAGGCCACGCGCGGGCGCCGGCTCGCCGGCACGAGGGCGTACGCGGCGTGCTTGACGCGGGGGAGGGAGGCGAGCAGGTAGAGGGTGAGCACGAGGACCGTGAGGACCTGGAAGACGCCCGAGAGCACCGCACGGCCGGCGCCGAGCAGCCCGCCGAGCACCCCCTCGATGAAGGTCTGGTCCCCGAGCCGGGCGGTGAGCTCGGTGCGGGCCCGGTCGATGACCTCGTAGTGCTGGTCGAGCTCGCGCACCCACCGGGCGTTGAGCAGGTCGCCGACGTACTGCGGGGCCTGCTGCACGAGGGCGCCGCCCTGGTCGACGACCGGCGGGACGACGAGGAAGCCGAGGACGACGAAGGCGAGGATGAGGCCCGAGAAGACGAGGGTGACCGCGAGGCCCCGGGGCATCCGGCGGGCGGCCAGCCGGTCGACGACGGGGTTGAGGGCCAGCGCGAGGAAGAACGAGACGAGCAGGAGCGTGATCGTCGTGGCGAGCCGGCCGAGGCTGGTCCACAGGCCGAACGCGAGCATCGCGCCGCTGGCGCCGAAGAAGCCGAGGTAGAACGGCGAGTGCCGGTTGAGGGGCTGCCCGGCGTCACCGAACGCGGCGTTCATCCCGGTGGGGCCGGTGCCGTCCGTCCCGGTCCCGGTGTGGCCGCCCGCGTCCGCGGCGCGGGGCTCGACGAGCTCGGCCTCGACGGCGGGGGCGCCGTCGGTGTCGAGGCGGTTGCTCTCCTCGAGCGCCGCCCGCTGGCGTCGGCGGAACTCGCCCCACCGCTCGACGGGTCCCCACAGCGTCGCCAGCCTCACCACACACCTCCGGCCCTCACCCTAGTGGCGGGTGGGGGCCGGAGGACGGCGGTACGGCCGGTGTGGCTCAGGCGTCGCGGAACCGGTTGATCTCGGTCTCGAAGCGCGCCCGCTTCTCGGTGTCGGTGACGCCGAGCCCGGCCTCGGGGGCGAGGGTGAGCACGCCGACCTTGCCCTGGTGGGCGTTGCGGTGCACGTCGAGCGCGGCCTGCCCGACCTCCTCGAGGCGGTAGGTCTTCGACAGGGTCGGGTGGACGATGCCGCGGTCGACGAGGTCGTTGGCCTCCCACGCCTCGCGGTAGTTCGCGAAGTGCGAGCTGACGATGCGCTTGAGGTTCATCCAGAGGTAGCGGTTGTCGTACTCGTGCATGTAGCCCGACGTCGAGGCGCAGGTGACGATCGTGCCGCCCTTGCGCGCGACGTAGACGCTCGCGCCGAAGGTCTCGCGGCCCGGGTGCTCGAAGACGATGTCGACGTCGTGCCCGCCGGTCAGCTCGCGGATCTTCTTGCCGAGGCGCTGCCACTCCTTGGGGTCCTGCGCCGTGCCCTCGTCGTTCCAGAACCGGTAGCCCTCGGCCGAGCGGTCGATGATCAGCTCGGCGCCCATGGCCCGGCAGATCGCGGCCTTCTCGGGGAGGAGACGACGCAGATGGGGGTCGCGCCGCCGGCGAGGGCCATCTGGGTGGCGTAGGAACCGAGGCCGCCGGAGGCGCCCCAGACGAGTACGCGGTCGCCGAGCTTCATCTGCGCGCCGTGGTGGCTGACGAGCTGGCGGTAGGCGGTCGAGTTGACGAGGCCGGGGGAGGCGGCCTCCTCCCACGACAGGTGGGTGGGCTTCGGCATCAGCTGGTTGGCCTTGACGATCGCCAGCTCGGCGAGGCCGCCGAAGTTGGTCTCGAAGCCCCAGATCCGCTGCTGCGGGTCCATCATCGTGTCGTCGTGGCCCTCGGCGTCCTCGAGCTCGACCGACAGGCAGTGCGCGACGACCTCGGTGCCGGGCTTCCACTTCGTGACGCCGGGGCCGGTGCGCAGGACGACGCCCGCGAGGTCGGAGCCGACGACGTGGTAGGGCAGGTCGTGGCGCTTGGCGAACTCCGAGGTGCGGCCGTAGCGCTCGAGGAACCCGAACGTCGAGACGGGCTCGAAGATCGAGGTCCACACGGTGTTGTAGTTGATGGCGCTGGCCATGACGGCGACGAGCGCCTCGCCGGGCGCGAGCTCGGGGACGGGCACCTCGTCGATGTGGAGGGACCGGCGCGGGTCCTTCTCCTTCGTCGGGAGGCCCTCGAACATCGCGACCTCGTCCTTGTGGACGGTGGCGCCCCGGTAGGACCCGGGCACGGCCAGGCCGGCGTAGGTCTCGGGGCTGCGGTCACCGGAGAGGATGGCCTCGCGGATCTGGTCCATGGGGTCGTGCTCCTTCGGCGGGGCTGGGGGGGACAACTTCCCGAGAACCTAGTGGCCGTCCCTACCCGCCGGTACTGCCTGAGACGGCAGTCACGGGTGACCCTGCTCACGGAGGACCGGGACGCCGACGACGGTGCCGGGATACCGTTCCGGGGTGAGTCCCGCCACCGTGAGCCGCCGCGGCCTGCTGCTGGCCGGTGGGGGCGTCGTGGCGGGGGCGGCGCCGTCGGGCTGGTCGCCCTCGACCGTGCGCGGCACGTCGAGGTGCCCCTCTACAGCGAGACCGTCGCCTTCGCGGCGCCGGGGGTGCGCCGGCTCGTGCCGGCCGGGGGCATCGAGGAGCTCGTGCCGGGCACCCGTGTGCTGCAGGCAGGTCCGTACCGCTCCCGGCTCGTCGAGGACGAGCAGGCGTGGCTCGAGGGCTGCGCGCCGTGGGTCGGCAGGGTGCGCGACGACGGCCTGCTGCGGTCCGCGCTGCTCGACCTGCGGGCGCTGAGCGACGGCCTGCCCGTCGCCGTCGCGGGGTGGAGCCCGCGGTGGCGCTACGCCTGGCCGCGCGACGTCGCGTTCGTCGCGTCGGCGCTGGCCCGCCTCGGTCGCCCGGACGAGGCCGTGGCCCAGCTCTCCTTCCTCGCCCGTGTCCAGCGGCCCGACGGGTGGTTCGAGGCCCGCTACGACGGGTGGACCGGCCGCGCGCCGGACGAGCGGATGCCCCAGCTCGACGGGTCCGGCTGGGTCCTCTGGGCGGCGGCCCAGGTCGCGGCGCACGCCCCCGACCGCGCCGCGGCCCTGCTCGCGCCGCTGCGCCCGATGCTCGTGCGCAGCGCCCGCCGCCTCCTCGCCTCCCGCGACCCCGGCACCGGGCTGCCCCCGCCGTCGTCCGACTACTGGGAGCTCGTCGAGGACCGCCTGACCCTCGGGACGGCGGCCGCCGTGCTCGCGGGGCTGCGCTCGGCCACCGACGCGCTGTTCCACGTCGGCGAGATGGCGCTGCGCGACCGCACGGCCGCCGCCGCCGAGCATCTGGCCGAGCAGGTGCGCGAGCACTTCGGACCGCTCGGCTACCCCCGGCTGCTCGGCAGCCGCGTGCCCGACGCCGCCGTCACCTTCCTCGTCGCGCCCATCGGGGCGGCCGACGCGTCGCTCGACGTGCTCCAGGCCGTCGACCGGGCGCAGACGGCGATGGCCCGGCCGGCCGGCGGGCTCGCGCCGGGAGCCGGCTGGAAGGACGACGGCATCAGCTGGACCCCCGAGACCGCCCTCTTCGCCGCCGCCTGGGCCGCCACCGGCTTCCGCACCAAGTCCGAGCACCTGCTCGACTGGCTGGGCCGGCACCGTACCGACGCGGGGTCGTTCCCCGAGAAGGTCCTCCACGACGGACGGCCGGCAGCCGTGGCACCGCTCGCCTGGACGGCGGCGCTCGTCGTCATCGCCCGGCACGAGACGGTGTCGACGTGACCCGCTGCAGCGCACGGCTCCTCGCGCGGTGGGCCGGCGCCCTCCTCGTCCTCGGGATGTTCGCGGCGCTCGCCGCCGCCCCGGCCCGCGCGGAGGAGCCGGCCGCGGACGTCGGGGAGCGGGTCCTCGTCGTCGGGGTCCCCGGCCTCTCGTGGTCCGACGTCGGCGAGACGAGCGTCCCCGTGCTGTGGCGGCTCGCCGGCGAGGGCGCCGTCGGCTCCCTCACCGTGCGCACCGTGAGGTCACGCACGTGCGAGGTCGACGGGTGGCTGACCCTCTCCGCCGGGCGGCGGGCCGCCGACGCCCCGGGGCCCTGCCGGGAACCGGGCACCGTCGTGGACGGCCGGGTCGCCGGCTGGGACCGGTACCTCGCAGCGGCCGCCGCGGCCTCCTACGGGGCCCACCCCGGCACGCTCGCCGAGCGGCTCGACGCCGTGGGCGCGTGCGTCTCCGCCGACGGGGACGCCGCGGCCGTCGGCGCCGCGGACCCGCAGGGCCGGGTGACGGAGGCGCAGGACTGCGCCGTCGAGCTGCGCAGCGTCGCCCCGCTCCCCGTCGGCGCCCGACGCGCCGAGGCCCTGCGCGCCCTCAACCGCGAGCTCTCCCGCATCGTGTCCGACCCGGGGTCGCGAGGGCGGCGGCTGCTCGTGGCGGGGCTCGCCGACGGCGAGGGTCCGGTCCGGCCGCGGGCCGTCGTCCTCGTCGGCCAGGGCGTCGAGCGCGGGGTGCTCACCTCGCCCTCGACGCGCCAGCCCGGGCTCGTGCAGCTCCAGGACCTCACGGCCTCCCTCCTCGCCGGGGCCGGGGTCGACGACGCCGGGCTCACCGGCCGACCCGTCGTCGTCGAGCCCGACGACCGCCCGGTCGCCGACCGGGTCGCGGACCGGGTGGGCTTCGAGTCGCGGTCCGCGACGCTGCGGGACCTCAGTCCCCAGGTCACCGGCTGGCTCGCGGCGGCCTTCGCCCTCTGGTGCGTCGGGGTCGGTGTGGCGTGGTGGCGCCGGCCGGGCGTCCGGGTCCCGGGGACGCTCGCGGCGGCGGGGGTCGCGATCGCCGCCGTGCCCAGCGCGACGTTCGTCGCCAACCTCGTCCCCTGGTGGCACGCCGGCTGGCCGGGTGCGGCCTTCACCGGGGTCCTCGTGGTCGTCGTCGCGGGGATGACGGGCGCCGCGCTGCTCGCGGGCCGCCGGTGGCGGCACGGAGCGCTCGTGGTCGTCGCGGTGCTCACCCTGCTCGTGCTCGGTGGGGACGTCCTCACCGGGTCGGGTCTCCAGCTCGCGTCGGTGTTCGGGCAGAACCCGACCGTCGGCGGCCGGTTCTACGGCGTCGGCAACACCAGCTACGCCGTCCTCGGGGTCGCGGTGCTCACGGTCGTGGCCCTGCTCGCCGCGTGGCGTCGCCCGGGTCGCCGGTGGGCCGTGGCTCTCGCGGGTCTCGTGCTGCTCGCGACCACCGTCCTCGAGGGCCACCCGTCCTACGGAGCCGACTTCGGCGGCCCCCGGGGCTGCTCCTCGGGGCCTCGTCGTGCTCGCCTCGGCGGCCGGTCTGCGGCTGACCGTCGTTCGCGTCCTCGGCGCGGTCGCGGCGGTCGTCGTCGTCACGGGGTCGGTCGCCGTGCTCGACTGGCTCCGGGCGCCCGCGGCCCGCACCCACCTCGGCGAGTTCGTGCAGACGGTCGTCGACGGCGGGGCCGACGACGTCATCGGCCGCAAGCTCGCGCAGAACCTGACCAACCTCGGGTCGCCGCCCCTGCTGGCCATGGCGGCCGGGACGGCGCTGCTGGCCGTCCTCGCCTGGCGGCTCGGCCGCCGCCCGGACCCCGTCGGCGGGCGCGTCCTGCGCGGCACGGCGGTGCTCGCCCTCGCCGGGTTCGGCGTCAACGACTCGGGGCTGGTCATCCCGGCCTACGCGGCGCTCGTGCTCGTGCCGCTCCTCGTCGCGGCCGGGCCGGACCGGGGGGAGCAGGAGCCGCCCGCGGACGGCGCCGGGTCAGTGGGCGGCTGAGGCCGCCGGCTCCACGAGCTCGACGAGGATGCCGCGCGCGTCCTTGGGGTGGATGAAGTTGACCCGGCTGTCGCTCGTCCCGCGCTTCGGGGTCTCGTAGAGCAGCCGCATCCCGCGCTCGCGCAGGGTCGCGCAGACGGCGTCGAGGTCCTCGACCCGGTAGGCGAGCTGCTGGATGCCCTGCCCGCTGCGGTCGAGGAACTTCGCGATCGTCGACTCGGGGGAGAGCGGCGCCAGCAGCTGGATGCACGAGCCGGAGTCGCCGACGCCCATCATCGCCTCGCGCACGCCCTGCTCCTCGTTGCGCTCCTCGTGGAGCAGGCGCATGCCGTAGGTGGACTCGTAGAAGGCGATCGCCTCGTCGAGGTCCGGGACGGCGACGCCGACGTGGTCGATGGCGGTGAAGAGGTCGCTGGCGGTCATGCGTCCAGCGTAGGAGCGTCGCGCACGGCGCCGCCGGGCACGGTGGTGAGCGTCACCGTGCGGTGGGGTCGGCAGCGCCCGGGAGCGCGGTCTAGCATCGTCAGGACCCCCCACGTCCAGACCCGGAGGCCCCCGCATGTCCACCGACCCGACCGTCATCGTCGCCGGCGCCCGCACCCCGATGGGGCGGATGAGCGGCTCGCTCAAGGGCTTCAGCGGCTCCGACCTCGGCGGCTTCGCCATCCAGGGCGCCCTCGAGAAGTCGGGCGTCAGCCCGGAGTCCGTCGACTACGTGATCATGGGCCAGGTGCTCACCGCGGGCGAGGGCCAGATCCCCGCGCGGCAGGCGGCCACCAAGGGCGGCATCCCCATGGACGTCCCGGCGCTGACCATCAACAAGGTCTGCCTGTCGGGCATCGACGCCATCGCCCTCGCCGACCAGCTGATCCGGGCCGGCGAGTTCGAGGTCGTCGTCGCCGGCGGCCAGGAGTCGATGACCAACGCCCCGCACCTGCTCGAGAAGAGCCGCGACGGCTTCAAGTACGGCGACGTCGTCCTGCACGACCACATGGCGCAGGACGGCCTCTGGGACGCCTTCACCGACCAGGCGATGGGCCTGCTCACCGAGTCGGCGAACACCGGTGACCTGGCGTTCAGCCGCGAGGAGCAGGACGCCTTCTCGGCCCGCAGCCACCAGCTCGCCGCGCGCGCCTGGAAGGACGGCCTGTTCGACGACGAGGTCGTCACCGTCACCATCCCACAGCGCAAGGGTGACGCCCTCGAGTTCCGCACCGACGAGGGCATCCGCGCCGACACGACCACCGAGTCGCTCGGTCGCCTCCGTCCGGCGTTCAGCAAGGACGGCACCATCACGGCCGGCTCCGCGTCGCAGATCTCCGACGGCGCCTGCGCGGTCGTCGTCATGAAGAGGTCGAAGGCCGAGGAGCTCGGGCTCGAGTGGCTCGCCGAGATCGGCGCGCACGGCGTCGTCGCCGGCCCCGACTCCACGCTGCAGAGCCAGCCGGCCCGCGCCATCGCGAAGGCCTGTGAGCGAGAGGGCATCTCGCCGACCGACCTCGACCTCGTCGAGATCAACGAGGCCTTCGCAGCCGTCGGCCTGGCCTCCACCAAGGAGCTCGGCCTCGACGAGGACAAGGTCAACGTCAACGGCGGCGCGATCGCCCTCGGCCACCCCGTCGGCATGTCCGGCGCCCGAATCGCCCTCCACCTCGCCCTCGAGCTCAAGCGCCGCGGTGGCGGCGTCGGTGCGGCCGCGCTCTGCGGTGGTGGCGGCCAGGGCGACGCGCTCGTCCTCAAGGTCCCGGCGCAGGGCTGACCCCGCTGGCCGCGGCCCGCGACGTCGACGTCCCCTCCCTCGTCTCCGCGGCGCGGGAGGGGAACCCGCGCGCCGTCGCCCGCCTGATCTCGCTCGTCGAGGACGCCCACCCCGCCCTGCGCGAGGTGATGGCCGCCCTCGCCCCGGACACCGGTCGCGCGCACGTCGTCGGCCTCACCGGCGCGCCGGGGGTCGGCAAGTCGACGACGACCAACGCCCTCGTCGCGGCGCTGCGGGCCCGCGGCGACCGGGTCGGGGTGCTGGCGGTCGACCCGTCCTCACCCTTCTCCGGTGGCGCCCTCCTCGGCGACCGGATCCGGATGTCCGAGCACGCCGCCGACCCCGGCGTCTTCATCCGCTCGATGGCCTCGCGCGGGCACCTCGGCGGCCTGTCCTGGGCGGCCCCGCAGGCGCTGCGCGTGCTCGACGCGGCCGGCTGCGACGTCGTGCTGCTCGAGACCGTCGGGGTGGGCCAGAGCGAGGTCGAGGTGGCGGGCACCGCCGACACGACCGTCGTCCTCGTCGCACCGGGGATGGGCGACGGCATCCAGGCGGCCAAGGCCGGCATCCTCGAGGTCGCCGACGTCCTGGCCGTCAACAAGGCCGACCGCGAGGGTGCCGCGCGCACCACCCGCGACCTGCGGCACATGGTGGGGATGGCCGAGCGGGACGGGGGCGGCTGGACCCCGCCGGTCGTGCGCACGGTCGCGACCTCGGGCGACGGGGTCGACGAGCTCCTCGAGGCCCTCGACGCCCACAGGGCGTGGCTCGGCGAGGACGGCCTGCGGGCCCGGCGGGTGCGGCGGGCCGCCGGCGAGGTCGAGGCCCTGGCCCTCGAGGCCCTGCGCGCCCGCGTGGGCTCGGTCGCCGGTGCCGACCGGCTCGAGGCGCTGGCCGCCGAGGTCGTCGACGGGCGCACCGACCCGTGGGCCGCGGCCGACCGCCTCGTCGAGGCCGTGGGGGAGGGCGTCAGCTCGTCGGGTCGGTGACCGGGGCCTCGGTGGCGTCGATCTCGTCGAACGGGATCGGGTCCGGCACACCGGCGGTGATCCGGCTGCCGTCGGCGCGCGTGCCCCCGGTCTGCGGACGGCGTCCGATCCGGCCGGCGATGCGTGGCCCCTGGTCGGGCAGCGCGACGACCACGGGCCGTCCCGGTGCGACCGAGTGCACGGCGCCGCGGACGGTGACCGGCACCGGGGCCTCGCCCGCCTCGACCTCGAAGGCCATCTCGGAGGCGGTGAGCCGCACCCGGACCCGCGTGCCGCGCCAGGTGAGCCGGAAGGTCAGCGAGTCCCAGCCCTCGGGCAGGCGCGGGTCGAAGCGCAGGGTGCCGCGGTGGTCGCGCATGCCTCCGAAGCCGCCGACGAGCGCCGCCCAGACGCCGCCGGCCGAGGCCACGTGCAGGCCGTCGACGGTGTTGTCGTGGAGGTTCGCGAGGTCGACGTAGAGCGCCTCGTGGAAGTACCGGAGGGCCACCTCGTGGTAGCCGACCTCGGCCGCGACGACCGACTGCACGACCGCCGAGAGCGTCGAGTCGCCGGTGGTGATCGGGTCGTAGTACTCGAAGTCGGCGCGCTTCTCCTCGGCGGTGAAGCGGTCGCCCTGGAGGTAGAGGGCGAGGACGACGTCGGCCTGCTTGAGCACCTGGAACCGGTAGATGACGAGCGGGTGGTAGTGCAGCAGCAGGGGCCGGACCGACTCGGGTGTGCGGCTGAGGTCCCACACCTCGCGGTCGAGGAAGAAGTCGTCCTGCGGGTGGATGCCGAGGCCCTCGTCGAACGGGATGTGCATGCCGGTGGCGCACCGGGCCCACTCGAGCACCTCCTCGTCACCGATCTCGAGGGTGCGCGCGAGCCGTTCCCACTCCTCGGGTCGCACCGCCCGCACCCGCTCGACGGCCGCGACCGCCTGCTCGAGGTTGAGCCGGGCCATGACGTTGGTGAAGAGGTTGTTGTTGACGACCGTCGTGTACTCGTCCGGTCCGGTGACCCCGTGGATGTGGAAGCTCGGGGTGCCGTTGCTGCGCCAGAAGCCGAGGTCGGCGTACATCCGGGCCGTCTCGACGAGCATGGCCAACCCGTGGCGGACGAGGAAGTCGACGTCGTCGGTGGCCGCGAGGTACTGGGCGAGGGCATGCGCGACGTCGGCGTCGATGTGGACCTGCGCGGTGCCGGCGGCGTAGTAGGCCGAGGCCTCCTCGCCGTTGATGGTGCGCCACGGGAAGAGCGCACCACGCTGGGACATCTCGCGCGCCCGGTCGCGGGCCGCGGGCAGCATCTGGCTGCGGAACAGCAGGAGGTTGCGGGCCGCCCACGGCTGCGTGTACGTGAGGAACGGCGCGACGTAGACCTCGCTGTCCCAGAAGTAGTGCCCTCGTAGCCCGACCCGGTGACGCCCTTGGCGGGCACCCCCTGCCGGTCGGCGCGGGCGCTGGCCTGGGCGAGGGAGAAGAGGTTGTAGCGCACCGCCTGCTGCACGGCGTCGGCGTGCTCGTCGCCCGTGGACACCTCGACGTCGCTGGACTCCCAGAACCGGTCGAACCACGCGCGCTGCTCGGCGTGGTGCTCGGCGACGGCGTGCCGGCCGGCGCGGTCGAGGGTGCGCTCGCAGCGGTCGGCCAGCTCGCGCACCGGCAGGCTCCGGGACGTGTGGTAGGCCACGAGCTTCTCGATGCGCAGGGTGTGGCCCTCGCGCGCCTCGACCCGGAAGACGGCCTTGGCGAGGTCGTCGTCGTCGCGGACGACCATCTCCAGCGGGTCCTCGATCTCGACGCGGTGGTCGGCGGTGACGGCCACGGTCATCCCCGAGTTCGCGCACCGGTAGCCCAGGGCGAGGCGGCGCTCGTCGGCCTGGTGTAGCCGGGGGAGCAGGACGCGGGACTCGAAGGCGCCGGCCTTGCGCGGGTCGACCATCGAGACCTTCGGGTGCGGCTCGTGGTACTCGTCCTCGCCGTCCTGGCGGTTGAGCAGCTGCGAGGAGACGACGACCGGGGCGTCGCCGGCGAGCATCGTCACCTCGAGGGTCAGCACCGCGAGGTGGCGCTCGGTCATCGACACCATGCGGGTCGAGTCGACCTGCACGCGCTTGCCCGACGGCGTGCGCCACACGAGCGAGCGCCGCAGGACGCCGTCGCGCAGGTCGAGGCTGCGCTCGTAGGACTCGAGGTCGGCCTGCCCGAGGACGAGCGGCTCGTCGTCGACGTAGACCTTCATCAGCTTGGCGTCCGGCACGTTGACGATGGTCTGGCCGGTGCGGGCGAACCCGTAGGCGGCCTCGGCGTGCCGGATCGGCCAGGTCTCGTGGAACCCGTTGACGTAGGTGCCGTGCTCGTGGACCTCGCGGCCCTCCTCGGGGTTGGCGCGCATCCCGATGTAGCCGTTGGCCACGGCGAAGAGGGTCTCGGTGACGCCGAGGTCGCCGTCGTCGGGCGTGCACTCGACGAGGCGCCAGAGGTCGGCGGGGAAGCGGGTGCGGTCGAGGGGGTCGGGTCCGGTGGCCGTCGTCCTCACGCGAGGTCCCCGAGGTCGGGGACGACGAGGTCGGCGCCGGCGTCGAGCAGGGTTTGCTCCCCGGCGCCGCGGTCGACCCCGACGACGAGGCCGAACGCGCCGGCGGCCCCGGCGCGCACGCCCGAGACGGCGTCCTCGACGACGACGGCGGCGTCCGGTGCCGCCCCGCACTCCCGGGCGGCGTGGAGGAAGGTGTCGGGCGCGGGCTTGCCCGGCAGCCCGAGCCGGGTCGCGACGCGGCCGTCGACGACGGTGACGAACCGGTCGGACAGCCCGGCGGCCGCCAGCACGGCCGGGGCGTTGGCCGACGACGAGACGACGGCCAGCGGGACACCGAGGTCGCGCAGGTGGTCGAGCAGGGCGACCGAGCCGGGGTAGGGGCGCACGCCGTCGCGCTCGAGCACCTCGGCGAAGGCGTCGTTCTTGCGGTTGCCGAGGCCGCAGACGGTCTCGGCCGACGAGGGGTCGTCGGGAGAGCCCTGCGGCAGCGTGATGCCCCGCGAGGCCAGGAGGTCGGCGACGCCCTCGTAGCGCGGCTTGCCGTCGACGTGGGCGAAGTAGTCTTCGTCGGTGTACGGCGAGGTGTCCGCTCGCTCGAAACCGGTTCTGCCGGAATCGATCCCGGAGAGGAAGGCGTTGAACATCTCCGACCACGCCGCCATGTGCACCTCGGCCGTCGGCGTCAGGACGCCGTCGAGGTCGAAGAGCACGGCCGCGTGCTCGCGCCAGGCCACAGTTCTCGAGCCGTTCACGCGCCCCACGCTAGGGACTCCGGGACCGAGACGTGCGATCAGCCACGCGGGAAAGCGGATAGCGTGCAGACGTGAGCGAGCCGGTCCGCCTCCCCTTCGACCCGATCGAGCGGGCCCGCGAGCTGTGGGTCCGCCGCTGGGGCGAGGGGTCGCGGGCCGACGCGATGGCCAGCGCGACGTCGGTGATGCGGGTCCAGCAGCTGCTGCTCGCCCGCTTCGACGCCATCGCCGGGCGCAACGGCCTGACCTTCGCCCGCTACGAGTGCCTCGTCCTGCTCGCCTTCAGCCGCGAGGGACGGCTGTCGATGTCGAAGATCGGCGAGCGGCTCATGGTGCACCCGACGAGCGCGACGAACATCGTGCAGCGGCTCGTCGCGCAGGGCCTCGTCGAGCGCGTCCCCAACCCGCACGACCGGCGCGGCGCCTTCGCGGTGGTCACCGACGCGGGACGCGCGGCGATGGAGGCGGTGACCGCCGACCTGGAAGCCGCCGACTTCGGGCTGTCGATGCTCGAGCCGGCGCAGCACGACGCCCTGTTCTCCCTGTTGCGGGAGGTGCGGGTGGGAGCGCGCGACTTCACTCCCTGAGGGTCGGGATTTGTCGCGACGCCCGGGCGTTTGTCATCGTGGAGGGTACGTCTCACCCCCGGAGCCCGCCTCCGGGAGCCCCCGGACCGTAAGGAACCCCGCCCCATGCTCACCACCGTCACGCGCGTCGCCGGTGCGCTGCTCGCCCTCGCCGGGCTGGCGCTCACCGTGGTCGGCGTGTGGTTCGCGACCAGCCTCGGGGGCTCGGGGACGGCCGAGTTCACGACCCGCCCCGCCACGGGGCAGCCGGTCGTCATCCCGCCGGACGTCCTCAACCGGGTCGACGCCGACGTCGTCGTCACGGCCCGGCCGACGAGCGGGGCGAGCGTGTGGATGGCCCTGGCCAACCCCTCGGACGCCCGGGCCGTGCTCGGCGACGCGAGGCACCAGGAGGTCAGCGGCGTCTCGGTGCGGGACTGGACCCTCACGACGACGAGCCGTGGCACCGGGCAGTCGCCCACGCTCGGCACCGCCGACCTCTGGCGCCAGCAGGACGACGCCGAGGGGCCGGTCACCCTCACGGTCGAGCAGGCCGACGCCCCCGAGTCGCTCGTCGTCGCCGCCGACGGTGGCGACATCGCCTCGCTGACCCTGCGCGTCGTCGACAAGACGTGGTTCGTCGAGTCGGTCGTCGCGGCGCTCGTCGGGCTCTTCCTGCTCGTCGCCGGTGTCGTCGTGCTCTGGCCGCGCCGGGGTCACCACCCGGCGGCCGCGGACGCCGCTGCCGCCGAGGAACCGGACGCCGCTGCCGCCGAGCAGCCGGACGGCGCAGCTGCCCAGGAGCCGGACACCGGCGCCGGGCCACCGGCCGACCCACCGACCAGCGACGACCAGGAGGTCGCCCGATGACCCGTGCCCGCCGACTCGTCACCACCGCGGCCGTCGCCGCCCTCGCCCTGGGCACCACCGCCTGCGGCACCACCGACGCCCTCGTCGGGCTGCGTGCGGCCCCCACCGAGAAGGCCGTGGCGGCCCCGCTCGACCCCGACGGGGCCACCGCCATCGCCGCGCGCCTGCTGGCCGGGGCGCAGGCGGCGGCCGCGACCAAGGGCGACGCCGGGCACACCGCTCGCGCCAAGGTCATGGCCGGCGACGCCCTCGCCTACGCCGACGCCGCCGCGGCCCGCGGTGCCGTCGCCCCCACCGACGCCCAGCTCGCCAAGGACCAGCCGCCCACGGTGCTCGCCCAGTCGCGGGGCCGGGAGTGGCCGCGCGCCATCCTCGCGACGACCCTCGACGAGGCGACGAGCACGCGCTACCTCCACGTCATGGTGTCCGGCTCGCCCGAGGCGCCGTTCCGGCTCACCTCCTCGGTGCCGATGCTCGCCGGCGCCGAGCTGCCCGGGCTGGGGTCGCAGGAGACCGGCGCACCCTTCGTGCGGGTCACCGACGGCGAGGGCCTCGTGACCTCGCCCGACAAGGCCTTCGGCGGCTACGCGGCCGGCCTGGCCCGCCCGGCCCCGAAGAAGGCCCCCGCCGGCGTCTCGGTCGAGGACCCGTTCGGCGTCGCGCTCGCGGGGTCGGCCGCCGTCCAGGCCAAGGCCCTCGGCAAGCTGGCCACCTTCACCCAGAAGCACACTCCCGCCCTCGAGAAGGCCGTCGCCTTCCGCCTCGCCGACGGCGGGGTCGTTGCCTTCGGCCTGATGCGCCGTGCCGACACCATCGCCGTGCGCTCGGGCGCCAAGGAGCTCGTGCTCCCCAAGCGGTACGCCGCCCTGGTCGGGAAGTCCAAGGTCAAGAAGTCGGTGACGCTCACCAGCCTCGAGCCGGTCGTGCTCGTCGTGCCCACCGAGGGCGACGTGACGGCCATCGGGGCCACCGAGCTGCTCGTCGCCGGCAAGGGCTCCTGACCCCCTGCACCACCCGGCCGCCGGACTGCGGGAGAATCCGACCATGACGCAGACACCCGACCCCGCCGGCACCCGTGGTGCCGTCGACCTCTCCGCCGTCACGGCGATGACGACCCCCGGTGCGGCGACGGCCGGCACCGGTGCTCCCCCGCGGCCCCGGGCGCCCCCGGAGCGGCCTCCGGCGCGTCGGGCGCCGCGCCCGCCGGCACGGCGGCCGTGCCGGACGGCCTCGTCGTCGAGGTGACGCCCGCGAACCTCCAGCAGGCGCTGACCCGCACCGTGCAGGTCGCCGGGCTGCTCGTGCTCTGGTCCTCCGGGCACCCGCAGACCCGCCAGCTCGTCGACACCGTCGCCCGGGTCGCGGCGCGTCACGAGGGTCGCGTGCTCGTCCTCACCGCCGACCTCACCGGCCACCCCGAGCTGCTCCAGGCGTTCCAGCCGCTGCTCGTGCAGGCCTTCGGGCAGGCCACCGTGCCGGCCACCTTCGGGCTGCTGCAGGGCCAGCCGGTGCCGCTCTTCCCGGGCGTCGCCGACGAGGCGCAGGTCGGCGAGGCCGTCGACCAGCTGCTCCAGGCCGCGGTGCAGAACGGCATCACCGGGCGCGTCGACATCGGACCCGTCGAGGGGGCCGATGACGACGACGAGCTGCCGCCGCTGCACCAGGCCGCCTTCGAGGCGATCGAGCGGGGCGACCTCACCGCCGCCGCCGAGGCCTACGAGCAGGCGCTCGCGGCCAACGACAAGGACGAGGACGCCCGGCTGGGCCTGGCCCAGGTCCGGCTCATGGAGCGCACGAGCGGGGTCGACCTCGCCGCCGCCCGGGCCGCCGCCGCGGCCGACCCCACCGACGTCGAGGCCGCCGTCGTCGTCGCCGACCTCGACGTGCTCGGCGGGCACGTCGAGGACGCCTTCACCCGGCTGCTCGACCTCGTCCGCACGAGCGCGGGCGACGAGCGCGACCGCGCCCGCACCCACCTCATCGAGCTGTTCGCCGTCGTCGGCGCCCAGGACGAGCGGGTCCGCAAGGGGCGCACCGCGCTCATGAGCGCCCTCTTCTGAGCGTGCCCCCGAGCTCGTCGACGGCCGCGTCCGCTTCCGGTACGCGGCCGACGACCCTTCCGTGGGCGCGGTGTCGCTCGACTGCGACCGTGCCGTGCCCGGACCCCGCGCGTTCACCACCGCCGACGACGGGTGCTGGACGCTCGACCTCCCGCAGCCGCCGCTCGACCGCGTCGAGTACCGGTTCGCGGTCACCCGCGGCGCCGACACCGAGGTGGTCCTCGACCCGGCCAACCCGCTGACCGTGCCGACCGCCTTCGGGGACCGGTCGGTGCTCGAGCTCCCGGGCTACGAGGCGCCGTGGTGGCTCGACGCCCCTGCGGTCGAGGGCGGCGTCGAGCCGATGACCCTCGCCGGCGAGACCACCGACGAGGTGCCGGTGGCGGTGTGGTCGCCGGACGGGCTGGCCGACGACGACCCGGCCCCGCTGCTGCTCGTCCACGACGGGCCCGAGTACGACCGGCTCGCGGCCGTCACGCGCTTCTCCGCGGCGCAGGTGGCGGCCGGTGTGCTGCCGCCGCACCGCGTCGCGCTGACCCATCCGGTGCTGCGCGACGCGTGGTACTCCGGCTCGCCGCAGTACCTGCGCACCGTCGCCGACGCCGGCCTCGTGCGCATCGGCGAGCGGTTCGCCGTCGACCGGCCGGTCGTCGTCCTCGGGGCCAGCCTCGGGGGCTCACGGCCCTGCTCCTCGGGATGCTCGCCGCCCCCCGGGTCGGCGGGGTCGTCGCCCAGTCGGGGTCCTTCTTCCAGGTGCGCCACGACGACTCCGAGAGCGGCTTCCCGTTCTTCGGCCGCATCTCGCGCTCGGTGCAGGCCGTCCTCGACATGCGCGAGGCCGAGCACCCCCTCGTCGTCGGGATGACCTGCGGCGCACTCGAGGAGAACGCCGCGAACAACCGCGACATGGCCAACGCGCTCGGGCGCGCGGGGCACGACGTCCGGTACCGCGAGGTCGCCGACCTGCACAACTACACCGCGTGGCGCGACGCCCTCGACCCCACCCTCACCGACGTCCTGCGGACGGTGTGGTCCTCGGAGGGCGCGTCCGGGTGACCCGCCGCTAGGGTCGTGCGGCATGGAGCAGCACAGCGTCCGGCTCGGGGTCCCGGGGCACGACGCCGACCTCGAGGTCGTGCGGTACGGCCACTGGGGGCGGCCGGTGCTGCTCTTCCCGTCCGAGGCCGGCGCGGCCCGCGACGCCGAGGGCAACGGGATGCTCGCCGCGGTGGCGCCGCTGGTCGACGCCGGCCGGATGAGCCTGTTCTGCGTCGACTCCCTCGACGGCTGGAGCTGGTCGGACTCCTCGCTGCCCACCGAGGAGCGGGCCCGGCGCGGCGGCGCGTACACGGCCTGGCTCTCCGAGGCGGTCCTGCCGTGGGTGCAGGGCGAGACCGGCGGCAGCACCGACCTCGTGGCGGTCGGCCCCTCGCTCGGCGCGTACCACGCGGTGCACCTGGCGCTGACCCGCGCCGACGTCGTGCCGCTGGCCATCGGGCTCTCCGGCAACTACGACCCGACGACGTGGAACGGCTGGGGTGACGTCGGCGACGCCACGTACTTCGCCAACCCCAGCGCCTACGTCGCGAACGCCGACGGCGACCACCTCGACTGGCTGCGATCGCGCGTGTCCATCCTCCTCGTCGTGGGGGAGGGGCCCTTCGAGGTCTCACCCACGCGCTCCCTGCCTGCCACCCGCGAGTTCGCGGACGTCCTCTCCCGCAGGGGAATCCGCCACGAGCTCGACGTCTGGGGCCATGACAGCGCCCACGACTGGCCGTGGTGGCAACGCCAGCTCGCCCACCACCTCCCGCGTTTCGTCTGACGGAAAGGACACCCGTGCCCGCACCGACCGACCACCTCGTGGGGCTGCTCCTCGGCGCCGAGGAGGACTGGCCCACCGCCTTCGAGTCCCTCGCGCGACGGCTGGGCGTGCTGCGCGCGCCCGACGGCACCGAGCACACCGTGACGACCGAGCGGATGACCATCGAGCCGTTCAACCTGCGCGACCGTCCCCGCCACGAGCTCGTCATCGACCGGCTGGCGCACTGGTACTACCACCCGCGCGAGTGGCTCAAGAAGGTCGCCCTCATGGACGACGTCTACCTGCTCAACAGCCCGTTCACCTTCCAGTCGATGGAGAAGCACTCGGCGTACTGCGCCCTGATGCGGCTGGGCTTCAACGTCCCCGAGACCGTCCTCGTCCCGTACAAGAACCCCGTCGACAACGCGCGCTGGGCGTACACGTCGGCGAAGTACAACCGCGGCTTCGACCTCGACGAGATCGCCGACTCCCTGGGCTACCCGCTGTTCATGAAGCCCTTCGACGGCGGCGGCTGGCGCGGGGTGTCGATGGTCAGCGATCCCGCCGACCTGCACCGCTCGTACGACGACTCCGGCGAGATGCTCATGCACCTGCAGGCCTCGGTCCCCGACTTCGAGCACTTCGCGCGCTCGTTGACCATCGGCCCGGAGACGATGGTCATGCGGTTCCGCCCGGACGAGCCGAT
The DNA here is from genome assembly GCF_011383005.1 of Phycicoccus sp. HDW14. Taxonomy (GTDB): domain Bacteria; phylum Actinomycetota; class Actinomycetes; order Actinomycetales; family Dermatophilaceae; genus Phycicoccus. The sequence goes on from NZ_CP049935.1 coordinate 560,921, forward strand.
GCACGACCGGTACTCGGTGGCGCACGGCTTCCTCAGCGACGAGGTCGGTCGCGAGGTCGTCACGACGAGCCAGACCGTCAACGCCTTCTTCCGGTGGGAGTTCAACTCCTGCGAGATGCTCGTCAAGGACGGCGTCGTCTACCCCATCGACTACGCGAACGCCTGCCCCGACGTCGCGGTCACCTCCCTGCACTACTACTTCCCGTGGGCGATGTCGGCGCTGCTGCGCTGGACGGCGTTCTGCACCGTCACGGGTCGCACGCCGCGCACCCAGGTCGACACGGCGCCGTGGTTCGCGGTGGCCGACGACGAGGTGCTCGACCACCGCGGCCGGCTCGGCGCCTACCAGGCGCTGGCCGACGACTACTTCGAGACCGAGCGCTACCGGGCCTTCTGCGAGAGCACGCTCGGGCACGTCGACGAGATGGTGCTCGACTGGATCGCCGGCGAGGACTTCCGGCGGCTGCTCACCTCGACGATCCAGCAGACCTACCCGCCCCAGGAGTGGGACCGGTTCGAGGCGCACTTCAGCGGGCTGATCGGGCTGTGGCTCTCCGACGAGCAGGCTCGGCTGGCGCGGCCCGCCGACGCCTGAGTCCGTCGCTCTGGGGCACTCGTCCCCAGGTGCGGTGCCGGACGGCGGTCGTGCACAGGGTGCCGGTGGGTGCTGGCGCGGCCGCGCGGTGGCTGCTGGGCTGTGCGGGTGGACGACCCGGACGAGAGCCTGATGGACGGGGTCGGCGACGCCCTGCGCGCGGCCCGGCGCAGGCACGCGCTGTCGCAGCGCGAGCTGGCGGGGCTGCTCGGGGTCGACCGCGCCGTGGTCGGCCGGTGGGAGAGCGGAGAGGGGCCGGTGGCGACCGTACGGCTGGAGGGCGTGCTGCGGCTCCTGGGTTTCCGCCTCGCCGTCGTGCCCCGTGACCCGAGCGAGTGGGTCGGCATCGAGGACCCCGGTCCCCACCTCTCGGACCGCTCCGAGCGGCGCTACCCGGCCCACCTGCACGGCTACGACGGCGGCGGGAGCACGGGGTTCAACGACTGGGTGCGCTATCGGGGTGTGCCCAACCCCTACGCACCCGGCTGGACCTACCGGATGGATCCCGAGCGTCGCCGCGAGATGACCGCGAAGCTGGCCGCGATGCGCAGGCCGATGGAGGAGTGAGGCACCGCCTCCCGGCGGCTGTGGCGAGGTGCGCGGGCGCGCGGTGCGGCGAGTGCGCGGGTGCGCCGCTGCTGCGGTGCGACGGCGCGACTGCAGCGAAGGCGCGGTGCAGCGAGGGCGCGGTGCAGCGAAGGTGCGGTGCCGCGAAGGTGCGGTGCCGCGAAGGTGCGGTGCCGCGAAGGTGCGGTGCCGCGATGGCGGGGTGCCGCGAAGGCGCAGTGTGTGTGGTGCGGCAGCGTGGCGCTGCTCGGCCATGGAGCAGCCGGACGGGTGGTGTGTGCTGGACTCCTCAGTGCTGCGGGTGGCGTCAGCAGTGCGCATGCCGCCACACACAAGCGCAGTGCTGCCGGAGGCTTCAGCAGTCCCGTGCTTGGCGGGTCAGGGGCTTGGTGTCAGTGCTGCGGGTGGCCTCAGCACTGAGGAGTCCCCGACAGGCCACCCCTCCCCGCCCATCTCGCGGGTCCACCGCGCCGAGAGGAGGCGCCACGCACAGGATCAGCTCGATCCGTCTGCGTGGTGCCTTCTCTCACCGCGCTGATTCTCGCCGTGCCTTCCGCGCCGTGCCTGCCGTGCCGTGCCTGCCGTGCCGTGCCTGCCGTGCCGTGCCTGCCGTGCCGTTCCGCGCCAATTTCCGCCGGGCCGGGCCGCACCGCGCCGCCTCTCGCCGCACCGCGCCGCCTCTCGCCGCGCCGCGCCGCGCCGATCCGCGCCTCAGCCGCCGAGCGCCGCCGAGACGACCTCTTTGGCCTCCTCCTGCACCTGGGCGAGGTGCTCGGGGCCGCGGAAGGACTCGGCGTAGATCTTGTAGACGTCCTCGGTGCCGCTCGGGCGGGCCGCGAACCACGCCGACTCGGTGACCACCTTGAGCCCGCCGATGGCCGCCCGTTGCCCGGCGCCTCGGTGAGCTTGGCGGTGATCGGCTCGCCGGCGAGCGACTCCGCGGTGACCGCCTCGGGGAGAGGGCGGCCAGTGCGGCCTTCTGCTCGCGGTTGGCCGGGGCGTCGATGCGCGCGTAGGCCGGCTCGCCGTGCCGCGCCGTGAGCTCGGCGTAGTGCTCCGAGGGGGACTTCCCGGTGCGCGCGATGATCTCGGAGGCGAGCAGGGCCAGGAGGATGCCGTCCTTGTCGGTCGTCCACACCGAGCCGTCGCGCCGCAGGAACGAGGCGCCGGCCGACTCCTCGCCGCCGAACGGGCCGGACCCGTCGAGCAGCCCCGGGACGAACCACTTGAAGCCGACGGGCACCTCGACGAGCCGGCGCCCGAGGTCCTCGGCCACCCGGTCGATCATCGAGCTCGAGACCAGCGTCTTGCCGATGAACCCGTCGGTCCGCCAGTCGGGGCGCGCGCCGCCGTAGAGGTACTGGATGGCCACGGAGAGGTAATGGTTGGGGTTCATCAGGCCTGCGTCCGGGGTGACGATGCCGTGCCGGTCGCTGTCGGCGTCGTTGCCCGTCGCCACGTCGTACTCGTCGCGTCGGGCGATGAGCGAGGCCATCGCCGAGGGGGAGGAGCAGTCCATCCGGATCTTGCCGTCCCAGTCGAGCGTCATGAACCGCCACGTCGGGTCGACGAGCGGGTTGACGACGGTGAGGTCGAGGCGGTACCGCTCGGCGATCGCGCCCCAGTAGTCGACGGCCGCGCCGCCCAGCGGGTCGGCCCCGATGCGCACCCCGGCCTCGCGGACGGCGTCGAGGTCGAGCACCGAGGGGAGGTCGTCGACGTAGGTGCCGAGGAAGTCGTGGGTGCCGACCGCGGCCCGCGCCCGGGTGAACGGTACGCGGCGCACGCCGTCGAGCCCGGCGCGGATGTAGGCGTTGGCGGCCGCCGCGATGACCTTGGTCGCGTCGGAGTCGGCGGGGCCACCGTGCGGAGGGTTGTACTTGAAGCCGCCGTCGCTCGGCGGGTTGTGCGAGGGCGTGACGACGATGCCGTCGGCCAGGCCCCGACCGGCCGGCATGTCCGAGACGCCCGAGACCTTGCCGCGGTTGGCGACGAGGATGGCGTGCGAGACGGCCGGCGTCGGGGTGTACCGGTCGGCTGCGTCGACGAGCACGGTGACGTCGTTGGCCACGAGCACCTCGAGGGCGCTCGACCACGCCGGCTCGGACAGGCCGTGGGTGTCGCGGCCGATGAACAGCGGTCCGTCGTAGCCCTGTTCGCGCCGGTAGTCGCAGATGGCCTGGGTGGTGGCGAGGATGTGTGCCTCGTTGAACGACGTGCGCAGGCTCGAGCCGCGGTGGCCCGAGGTGCCGAACGCGACCTGCTCGTCGACGTTCTCGGGGTCCGGCTCGCGCGTGTAGTAGGCGGTGACGAGCGCGGCCACGTCGACGAGGTCTGAGGGCAGGGCGGGCTGTCCGGCGCGCGAGGAGTTCATGGTCGCGATCCTCGCAGAACCGCGCGCCGCGGGTACAGGAGCGGTGTCCGGGAGATCACACAGCGAAGATGCCCCAGGGGGTACCCATCGAGTACTACCGGGAGTAGTAATGACACATGACCAGCAGAACGAGGAACCTGGTCGTCCTCGGGGCCGGAACGGCCGGGACGATGATCGTCAACAAGCTGCGCCGCCGGCTCCCGGCGGACGACTGGGCGATCACCGTCGTCGACCGTGACGACGTCCACGACTACCAGCCCGGCTACCTCTTCATCCCGTTCGGCATCAACGAACCGGACCAGGTCCGACGGACCAAGAGCCCCTTCATCCACGCGGGCATCGACCTCGTGTTCGGCGAGGTCGAGCGCGTCGACACCGCCGAACACGAGGTCCTCCTGGCCGGCGGGCGCCGCCTGCCCTACGACCAGCTCGTCATCGCGTCGGGGACGACGCCCCGCCCGGACCAGACCGAGGGCACCCTCGGGCCGCAGTGGCACCGGGAGGTCGGCGAGTTCTACACCTACGACGGAGCCCTGGCCCTGCGCGACCAGCTCGACCGGTTCACCGGCGGCCGGCTCGTCGTCCACATCACCGAGCTGCCGATCAAGTGCCCGGTGGCCCCTCTGGAGTTCACCTTCCTCGCCGACGACTGGCTGCGCAGGCGCGGCCTGCGCGAGCGCACCGAGCTGGTCTTCGTCACGCCGCTCGACGGAGCCTTCACCAAGCCGGTCGCGAGCCGGGAGCTGGGGAAGATCCTCGAGGAGAAGGGAGTCCACGTCGAACCGGACTTCATGGTCGAGCGCATCGACCAGGACCGGAAGGTCCTCGTCTCCTACGACGAGCGCGAGATCGCCTACGACCAGCTGGTCACGGTGCCCCTGAACATGGGCGCGGACTTCGTGGCCGCGTCGGGCCTCGGGGACGAGCTGAACTACGTCCCGGTCGACAAGCACACCTTCCTCGCCACCGGTCACGACGACGTCTTCGCCCTCGGCGACGCGAGCAACATCCCGACGAGCAAGGCCGGCTCGGTCGCGCACTTCTCCGTCGAGGTCTTCGTCGAGAACTTCCTCGAGCACGTCGCGGGTCGAGCGATGACCCACTCGTTCGACGGGCACGCGAACTGCTTCGTCGAGTCCGGGCACGGCAAGGCGCTGCTCCTCGACTTCAACTACGACACCGAGCCCCTGACCGGCCACTTCCCGATCCCGAAGGTCGGCCCGATGACCCTGCTCGGGGAGTCGCGCGCCAACCACCTCGGGAAGCTCGCGTTCCGGCACGTCTACTGGAACGCCCTGCTCCCCGGACGCCCGCTCGGCCTGCCCGCCGAGATGTCGATGTCCGGCAAGAACCCCGCCTGAACCGCCTCACGGAAGGACTGTCCCGATGACCACCACGACCATCGCCGGCCACGCGGTCGACGTCAACGAGGAGGGCTTCCTCACCCGCCCCGAGGAGTGGACCGAGGACCTGGCCCCCGAGCTCGCCCGGCTCATCGGCCTCGAGCTGACCGATGCCCACTGGGCGCTGATCCGCTTCCTGCGCGAGGACCACGCCGCCCAGGGCGAGACCGCCACGCTGCGCCGGGTCTCGACCCGGACCGGAACCCCGGTCAAGACCCTCTTCACCCTGTTCCCCGGCAAGCCGGCCAAGAAGATGGCCTACGTCGCCGGCCTGCCCAAGCCGAAGGGATGTGTCTGACATGACCGCCACCGACGTCGCGACCGACACCGCGCCGACCATCGTCCCGTCGTTCGACAGCCCCGCCGCCGAGGGTCGCAAGCTCGCGATCATCTGCTCCAAGGGCAGTCTCGACATGGCCTACCCCGGACTGATCCTCGCCAACGCCGCCGTCGGCGAGGGCGTCGAGACCCACCTGTTCTTCACGTTCTGGGGCTTCGACATGATCAACAAGGCGACGATGAAGGACCTGAAGTTCTCCTTCGTCGGCAACACCGCGATGCACCCGCCGGGGCACAGCGGCCTGGGCATCCACCACATGCTGGGCGCCCTTCCCGGGGCCACGGCCGCGGCGACGGCGATGCTCAAGAAGCAGATCGCCGAGCAGGACGTGCCCGAGGTGCCGGAGTTCCTCGAGCTGCTCGCCGCCTCCGGCGTGCACCTGTGGGCCTGCCGGATGTCGGCGGACATGAACCACCTCACCGAGGACGACCTCTACGAGGGCGTCGAGGCGATCATCTCGGCGAGCGACTTCATCGAGCTGACCGAGGGCGCCCAGCTGCTCTTCATCTGAGCAGGCCGAGCGCCCGGGCGGTGCTCAGAGCACCAGCTCGGTCTCGGGGACCTCGGTGCCGGGCACGGGGACGAGGTAGAGCGTCGAGAGGCGCGCGGCCCGCACGGTGACCGAGAACGGCTGGTCGTTCCACGGCACCGCCTCGGCCTCGACACGGGCGCCTGCGGTCGACGGGCTGGACAGCTCGTCGTACCCGCTGGTGTCGAGGACGACCTCCCACTGCCCGGAACGCGGCACGCCGAGGCGCACCCACTCCTTGTCCTCGCCGCTGTAGTTGACGACCGTCGCGACGACGTCACCGCGGCCGTCGGCCTGCTCGTGGCGCAGGTAGGACAGCAGGTTGCCGGTGTTGTCGTCGGCGTCGAGCCAGCGGAACCCGGCCGGCTGGGCGTCGAGCGCCCACAGCGCCGGGTGCTCGCGGTAGAGGGTGTTCAGCTGCTTGACCAGGGCGTGTACCCGGTGGTGCGCCGCGTGGTCGAGCAGCCACCACTCGAGCGAGCGGCCGTCGGCCCACTCCTGCGGCTGGGCGAACTCGCAGCCCATGAAGAGCAGCTGCTTGCCGGGGTGGCTCCACATGTACGCGAGGAAGGCGCGCAGGGTGGCCAGCTGCTCGGGCCGCTCGCCGGGGATCTTGGTGAGCAGCGAGCCCTTGCCGTGGACGACCTCGTCGTGGCTGATCGGCAGGACGAAGTTCTCGCTGAACGCGTACATCAGGGAGAAGGTCAGCAGGTTGTGGTGGTACTGGCGGTGCACCGGCTCCTCCTGGAGGTAGCGCAGCGTGTCGTTCATCCAGCCCATGTTCCACTTCAGCCCGAAGCCCAGGCCGCCGGCCGAGGTGGGCTTGGTGACGCCCGGCCAGGAGGTGGACTCCTCGGCGATGGTCACGACACCGGGGACCCGCTTGTAAGCGGTGGCGTTGGCCTCCTGGAGCAGGCCGATCGCCTCGAGGTGCTCACGGCCGCCGTGCACGTTGGGGATCCACTCGCCGTCACGGCGGGAGTAGTCGAGGTAGAGCATCGAGGCGACGGCGTCGACGCGCAGGCCGTCGATGTGGAACTCCTCGAGCCAGTACACGGCGTTGGCGACGAGGAAGTTGCGCACCTCGAGGCGGCCGAAGTCGAACACGTGCGTGCCCCAGTCGGGCTGGTCGCCGCGGCGGGGGTCCGGGTGCTCGTAGAGGGCCAGGCCGTCGAAGCGGGCGAGGGCGAACTCGTCGCGCGGGAAGTGGCCGGGGACCCAGTCGAGGATCACGCCGACACCCGCGCGGTGCAGCGTGTCGACGAGGTACTTGAAGTCGTCCGGGGTGCCGAAGCGTGCCGTCGGGGCGTAGTAGCCGGTGACCTGGTAGCCCCACGACGGGCCGTACGGGTGCTCCATCACCGGCAGCAGCTCGACGTGCGTGAAGCCGAGGTCGACGACGTAGTTGACGAGGTGCTCGGCCATCTCGCGGTAGGTCAGCCCCTGGCGCCACGACCCGAGGTGCACCTCGTAGACGCTCATCGGGCCCTCGTGCGGGTTGCCGGCGGCGCGCTGCTGCATCCAGGCGTCGTCGTCCCAGGTGTGGGTGGCCTCGTCGACGACCGAGCCGGTGCGCGGCGGGCACTCGGTGCGCCGGGCCATCGGGTCGGCCTTGCTGCGCACGACGTCGTCGGCACCGCGGATCTCGTACTTGTAGACGTCGCCGGCGCCGACGCCGGGGACGAACAGCTCCCAGACGCCGCTCGACCCGAGCATCCGCATCGGGTTGACCCGGCCGTCCCAGGCGTTGAAGTCGCCGACGACGCGCACGGCCTTGGCCCGCGGCGCCCAGACGGCGAAGGACGTGCCGCGCACCGAGCCCATCGGGCCGGGGTACTCGTGCACCCGGGCGCCGAGCACGGTCCACAGCTGCTCGTGCCGGCCCTCGCCGACGAGGTGCAGGTCGACCTCGCCGAGGGTCGGGGCGAACCGGTAGGGGTCGTCCTGCTCGTGCTCGATGCCGTCGTCCCACGAGACGAGCAGGCGGTAGTCCATCGTGCGGGTCGCGTCGGTGCGCACCCCGGTCCACACGCCTTCGGCCTCGTGCTCGAGGGTGAGCTCCTCGTCGTCCTCGAAGCGGACGCGCACCGCGGTGGCCAGGGGCTTGAGGACCCGGATGCGCAGCCCGCCCGGCTCCATGTGCTGGCCGAGGAGGTCGTGCGGCTGCTGGTGGCGACCCTGGACGAGGGCGGTGATGGCGCCCCCGACCTCGGGGCTCGGGGTGGGGGTCACGAGAGGTCTCCTTGCGGGGTGGCGGGGGAGAAGCGGTCGGTGAGGCGGCGGACGGCCCCGAGCGGGATGCCGAGCCAGTCTGGTCGGTTGCGGGCCTCGTACACGACCTCGTACAGGGCCTTGTCGAGCTCGAAGGCGGCGAGCACGGCGTCCCGCGCCCGGGGGTCCTCGCCGGCCTCCGCGGCGTAGCCGTCGAGGAAGGCCTGCTGGGCGGCGGTGACCCAATCGCGGGCCGAGCGCCCGACGACCTGCTCGCGGGTACCGCCGACGTAGTCGAAGCTGCGGAGCATCCCGGCGACGTCGCGCACCCACTGGTCGGGCAGGGAGCGCTCGGCGAGCGGACGCAGCGGCTCGCCCTCGAAGTCGAGCAGCACCCAGCCGCGCTCGGGGGAGTGGAGGACCTGGCCGAGGTGGTAGTCGCCGTGGATGCGCTGGAGGTCCGGCCACGGCACGGCGGCCGCGGCCGACAGCACCGCCTCGACGGCGTCGCGCACCGGCTCGAGGTCGGGCACGGCGTCGACGGCGGCGTCGAGGCGCACGCGCATGCCGGCGAGGATGGCCGCGGCCTGCTCGCCGGTGGTGGGGGTGGTGCCGAGGACCGAGGCCAGGGCGCGGTGCACCTCGGCGGTGGCGGCCCCGAGCTCGCGGGCGGGGCCGGTGAAGTCGGCGCCCTCGTCGGCGGCTCGCAGCGCGACGCGCCACGCGTCCTCGACGCCGGGCAGGAACTCCTGCGCGAAGGCGAGGTGGCCGGTGGCCGGGCGGTCGCCCTCGGGGGTCGGGTGGAGCCACGCACCGGTGACCGCCCCGACGACGGCCGGGACGCGGCGCGAGCCCGCGTCGACGAGGGCGCCCTGGAGCACGACGTCGGGGTTCTCGCCGGGGGAGAGCATCCGGAAGACCTTGACAATGAGGGGCCGGTGGTGGCCGTCCGCGTCGTCGGTGTCGAGGATGACCGAGGTGTTCGACTGCTCGCCGGTGAGGACACGGGAGGTGCGGACCTGCACCGGATGGGTCCAGCTGGCCTGCGGCACACCGGAGACCGACTCCTCGACCGCATCCGAGCGCGACGACGACGCGGCCCGCACCCGGCCCTGCACCAGCTCGAGGAGCTGGTTGGCGTACACGGGGTCGTGCGGCGCGTCGTAGACCCACCGCTTGCCGAGGACGGAGTGGTCCATCGTGCCGACGAGGGCGTGGTCGGCCGACGCGAGCGGCTCACCGCGGTAGGTGAGCGGCACCTGGTAGACCACGGTCTCGTCGCCGGCCTCGTCGGCGACGACGAGGGTCTCGACGCCCACCTCGCCGGCGGGGTCGTCGAGGCGCCACGTCGCGAGGCGGCGCAGCCGGGGCCGGCGGCCCTTGGCGGCGTACCAGCGCTGCGGCCCCATCCACTCCTCGAGCAGCTCGAGCTTGGTGGGGGTCAGCGACGCGGTCGTGTGGATCTCAGCCACGGTCGCCACCGGGCGGTGGGTCGAGGGCCAGCCAGAAGAAGTCGCGCGACCCGAGGGTCACGGTGACCGTGCCGTCGTCGCCGACGTCGGGGAACCCGGTGCCGCCGAACAGGTCCCGCGTCCACCATCCGGCGAACTCCTCGGAGAGGGTGAGGGTCGCCGCCTGCGGCCGGGAGGACAGGTTGTTGATGCACAGCACGGCGCGGGCCGAGCGGTCCTCGACGTCGCGCTCGCGCCGGTCGGCGCGCACGTAGGCGAGGACGCGGTCGTGCGAGGACCCGCACACCGTGAAGTCGCCGAGGCCGTAGACGGGGTGCTCGCGCCGGACCGAGAGCATCCCGCGCACCCAGTGCAGCAGCGAGGAGCCGGTGGCCATCTGCGCCTCGACGTTGACGTGGTTGTAGTGGTGCACGAGCGACTGGACGACCGGCAGGTACAGCTTGCCGGGGTCGGCCGTCGAGAAGCCCGCATTGCGGTCAGGAGTCCACTGCATCGGGGTCCGCACGGCGTCGCGGTCGTTGAGCCAGATGTTGTCGCCCATCCCGATCTCGTCGCCGTAGTACAGGCACGGCGACCCGGGCAGCGACAGCAGCAGGGCGTGGATGAGCTCGATCTCGGGACGGCTGTTGTCGAGCAGGGAGGCCAGCCTCCGACGGATGCCGACGTTGGCGCGCATCCGCGGGTCGGGGGCGTACCAGCCGTACATCGCGGCGCGCTGCTCGGGCGTGACCATCTCGAGGGTCAGCTCGTCGTGGTTGCGCAGGAACGTGCCCCACTGCGACCCCTCGGGGATCGGCGGGGTGTCGGCGAGCACGTCGATGATCGGCGCCGCCTTCTCCTCCCGGAGCGCGTAGTAGAGCATCGGCATCACCGGGAAGTGGAAGCACATCTGGCACTCGGGGGCGTCCTCGGTGCCGAAGTAGTCGACGACGTCCTTCGGCGGCTGGTTGGCCTCGGCGAGGAGGATCCGGCCCGGGTACTCGGTGTCGACCATGGTCCGCAGCCGGGCGAGGAACTCGTGGGTGCGGGGGTGGTTCTCGCCGTTGTGGCCCTCCTCCTCGAAGAGGTAGGGGACCGCGTCGAGCCGGAAGCCGTCGATGCCCATGTCCATCCAGAACCGGACGACGTCGAACATCGCCTCGTGGACGGCCGGGTTCTCGAAGTTGAGGTCGGGCTGGTGCCCGAAGAACCGGTGCCAGAAGAACTGCCGGCGGATCGGGTCGAAGGTCCAGTTCGAGGTCTCGGTGTCGATGAAGATGATGCGGGCGTCGGTGTACTTGTCGTCGGTGTCGGACCACACGTAGAAGTCGCCGTACGGGCCCTCGGGGTCGCTGCGCGAGGCCTGGAACCACGGGTGCTGGTCGCTCGTGTGGTTCATGACGAAGTCGGTGATGATCCGGATGCCGCGGGCGTGCGCCTGGTTGATGAGCTCCTTGAACTCCGGCAGCGTCCCGAACTCCGGCAGCACCTGGGTGTAGTCGGAGATGTCGTACCCGCCGTCGCGCAGCGGGCTCGCGTAGAACGGCGGCAGCCAGAGGCAGTCGACGCCCAGCCACTGGAGGTAGTCGAGCCGGTTCATGATGCCCGCGAAGTCGCCCTCGCCGGAGCCGTTGCTGTCGCCGAAGGCCCGCACGAGGACCTCGTAGAAGACCGCCGTGCGGAACCACTCGGGGTCGTGGCGCAGGCCGGGCTGGTTCATGCCGAGCCCCGGCGTGCTGTGGCCCATCCCGGGGATCGCGGTCACCAGGGCCTCCTCAGGGTCACGACGTGGCACGGTTCGACCTCGGGGCCGAGGCGGACGTACACGTCGCGCTGCCAGGTCCACGTCTGGTCGGTGACGAGGTCGTGGGCCTCGAGGGAGTCGCCGGGCTCGAAGCCGAGGGCCGGCAGGTCGAGGCGCAGCGTCGTCGCCCGCGTCGAGTGCGGGTCGAGGTTGGCGACGACGAGGACGACGTCGGCGGTGCCGTCGGGCAGGACCCGGCGCTTGGAGTAGGCGACGAAGTTGTCGTCGTCGACGTGGTGGAAGCGGATGTTGCGCAGCCGGTGCAGCGCCGGGTGCTCGCGACGGATGGTGTTGAGCATCGTCAGCCAGCCGGCGAGCGACTGGCCCTCCCGGGGCCCGCCGGGCTCGTAGTCGGCCCAGCGCCGGTCCTTGAACTCGTACTTCTCGTTGTCGATCTGCTCCTCGGCACCGGGGCGGGCGACGTGCTCCATCAGCTCGTAGCCGGCGTAGATGCCGTAGGTCGGCACGAGGGTGGCGGCCAGGGCGGCGCGCACCTTCCACGCCGCCGGCCCGCCGAACTGCATGTACGGCGTGAGGATGTCGTGGGTCGTCGGCCAGAACGAGGGGCGCATGTACGCCGCGGCGTCGCCGGAGAGCTCGGTGAGGTACTCCTCGATCTCGGCGGCGGTGTTGCGCCACGCGTAGTACGTGTAGCTCTGCTGGAACCCGACCTTGCCGAGCGTGTGCATCATCGCCGGCTTGGTGAAGGCCTCGGCGAGCCAGATGACGCCGGGGTGGTCCTTCGCGACGTCGGCGATCAGCCACTGCCAGAACTCGACCGGCTTGGTGTGGGGGTTGTCGACGCGGAAGATCTCGACGCCGTGGTCGATCCAGACCTGCACGACGCGGCGGACCTCGGCGTAGATGCCCTCGGGGTCGTTGTCGAAGTTGACCGGGTAGATGTCCTGGTACTTCTTCGGCGGGTTCTCGGCGTAGGCGATCGAGCCGTCGGCCCGCGTCGTGAACCACTCCGGGTGCGCCTCGACCCACGGGTGGTCGGGGGAGCACTGGAGCGCGAGGTCCATCGCCACCTCGAGGCCCAGCCGCCGGGCCTCCGCGACGAACGCGTCGAAGTCGTCGAAGTCGCCGAGGTCGGGGTGGATGGCGTCGTGGCCGCCGTCGGCCGACCCGATGGCGTACGGGCTGCCGGGGTCGTCGGGGCGGGCGTCGAGGGTGTTGTTCGGGCCCTTCTTGGCCGCCTGGCCGATCGGGTGGATCGGGGTGAGGTAGACGACGTCGAAGCCCATCCCCGCGACGGCGGGCAGGCGCTTCGCGGCGGTGCGCAGCGTGCCGGTGACCCAGCGGTGCTCCTTCTCGTCGTACCTCGCGCCCTCGCTGCGCGGGAACAGCTCGTACCAGGCGCCGTAGAGGGCGCGCTCGCGCTCGACGAGGAGGGCGTGCTCGACCGAGGGGGAGACCATGTCGCGCAGCGGGCGCGCGGCGAGCTCGAGCTCGACGGCGGGGTCGGTGCCGGCCTTGAGCCGGACGACGTCGCCCCGGGTGGCGTCGCGGAGGGCGGTGACGGCGTCGACGAGCACCTGCTCCTGGAGCGCGGTCCGCTCGACCTCGTCGACGGCCCGCTCGAGGACGAGGGCGCCCTCCTCGAGCATCAGCTCGGTGTCGACGTCGGCGGCGACCTTGATCGTCGCGTCGTGCTCCCAGGTGCCGTAGGGGTCGGACCACCCCTCGACGCGGTAGGACCACCAGCCGGTGCGGTCGGGGCTCACCCGCGCCACCCAGGTGTTGAGCCCGGGGTTGGTGCAGGTCATCGGATGGTGCTGCTCGGCGCCGTCCGGGTCGGTGAGGACGAGGGTGGCGTTGACGGCGTCGTGTCCCTCGCGGAACACGGTCGCCACGACCTCGAACTCCTCGCCGACGACGGCCTTGGCCGGGCGCGCGCCGTGGTCGACGGAGGGTCTGACGTCCTGGACCGGGATCCGGCCGATGGGGACCTGCGGAGGGGCGGTGCGGAGGGCATCACTCACCCCACCGAACCTACACGGACCGGAGGTGTCAGCACCCGCCCCCGGTACCGCGCTCACGCGTGCCAGATCCGCTCGAGGTAGTCGCGCATCGAGCGGTCGGACGAGAAGAAGCCCGAGCGTGCGACGTTGAGGATGGCCGAGCGGGCCCACCCGTCCTGGTCGGCGTAGGCGGCGTCGACCCGGGCCTGGGCGTCGAGGTAGGCCTGGAAGTCGGCGAGGGCCATGAACGAGTCCTGGTGGAGCAGGTTGTCGATGACCGGTGCGACGGCCTGCCGGTCGCCGCCGGTGAAGTGGCCGCTGGCGAGCAGGTCGATCGTGCTGCGCAGCAGCGGGTTCTCCTCGTAGTACGACGAGGGGGAGTAGCCGGGGCGCAGCCGCTCGACCTCGGGCTCGGTCATCCCGAAGAGGAAGAAGTTGTCGTCGCCGACGAGCCGGCGGATCTCGACGTTCGCGCCGTCGTCGGTGCCGATGGTCAAAGCGCCGTTGAGGGCGAACTTCATGTTGCCGGTGCCCGAGGCCTCCTTGCCGGCGAGCGAGATCTGCTCGGAGAGGTCGGCGGCGGGGATGAGCTTCTCGGCGAGGGTGACGTTGTAGTTCGCCGGGAAGGCGACCGCGAGCCGGCCGGCGACCCGGGGGTCGGAGTTGACGACGTCGGAGACGGCGTTGACGAGGAAGATGATCTCCTTGGCCATGTGGTAGCCGGGGGCCGCCTTGGCGCCGAAGACGAAGGTGCGCGGCGTGAGGTCCTCGGCGGCCACGCGACCGGAGACCACGCCCTCGTAGAGCGAGACGATGTGCAGCAGCTTGAGGGTCTGGCGCTTGTACTCGTGGAGGCGCTTGACCATGACGTCGAGCATCGTGTCGGGGGAGAGCTCGAGGCCGTCGCGCACCGCGAGGAGCTTGACCAGCCGCTCCTTGTTGCCGCGCTTGACGGCCCGGAACTCCTCGCGGAAGGCGGCGTCGTCGGCGTAGGGCTCGAGCTCGCGCAGCCGGTCGAGGTCGGTGACCCAGCCGTCGTCGCCGAGGGTGTCGGTGAGCAGGTCGGAGAGGCGGCGGTTGGCGAGCCGGACGAAGCGCCGCGGGGTGATGCCGTTCGTGACGTTGGTGAACTTCTCGGGCCACAGCTCGCTGAAGTCGGGGAGCACCTTGTCGCGCAGCAGCTGGCTGTGCAGCTCGGCGACGCCGTTGACCTTGGCGCCGGCGACGGTCGCGAGGTAGGCCATCCGGACGGCGCGGTCGGGGTACTCGGCGATGACCGACATCCGCCGGGCGCGCATCTCATCGCCGGGGAAGGCCTCGCGCACGCGCTCGAGGAACTCCTCGTTGATGCGGTAGATGATCTCGAGGTGGCGGGGGAGGAGGCGGCCGAGCAGCTCGACCGACCAGACCTCGAGGGCCTCCGGCAGCAGGGTGTGGCAGGTGTAGGCGAAGCACTGCTGGGTGATCTCCCAGGCCTCGTCCCACTCGAAGCCCTTGCGGTCCATGAGGATCCGCATCAGCTCGGGGATCGCGATGACCGGGTGGGTGTCGTTGAGCTGGAAGACGATCCGCTCGTGCAGCCGACGCAGGTCGAAGTCGGCGGGCAGCGTGTTGTCGATGAAGTCGTGCAGCGAGCAGGCGACGAAGAAGTACTGCTGCTGCAGGCGCAGCTCCTTGCCCTGCGGCGTGGAGTCCTCGGGGTAGAGCACCTTGGAGATGTTCTCGGCGAAGGTCTGGGCGCGCACCGCCTCGGCGTAGTCGCCGGAGTTGAAGATCTGGAGGTCGAAGTCCTGGGTCGCGCGCGCGCTCCAGAGCCGCAGGGTGTTGACGACGCCGTTGCGGAAGCCGGGGACCATGTAGTGGTACGGCATGCCGAGGACCTGCCAGTCGGGCGTCCACGTGGTGCGCGCGACCCCGGCCGCGTCGGTGGTCGTCGCGGTGCTGCCCCCGAAACCGACGAGCACCTGGCGCTCGGGGTGCGGGAACTCCCACGGGTTGCCGAGCGAGAGCCACGAGTCGGGCAGCTCGACCTGCCGGTCGCCCTCGAAGGTCTGCCGGAAGATGCCGTACTCGTAGCGGATGCCGTAGCCGATGCACGGCACGTCCATCGTCGCGAGCGAGTCGACGAAGCACGCGGCGAGCCGGCCGAGGCCGCCGTTGCCGAGGCCCGGCTCGACCTCCTGGGCGCGCAGCGCCGCGATGTCGATGCCGCAGCGGCGCATCGCGTCCTCGGCGATGTCCTGGAGGTTGGTGGCGAGCAGGTTGTTGCCGAGCTGGCGGCCGAGCAGGTACTCGGCGGACAGGTAGCCGATGGTCTTCTGCTGGGCCTGGCGGCGGCGGGCGCCGGTCTCGAGCCAGTCGGCCATGAGGTAGCGGCGCACCGTGCGCGCGAGGGCGAGGTACTGGTCGTTGACCGTCGACTGCGACAGCAGCGTGCCCTGGCCGTAGTTCAGCTCGGCGAGGAAGGTCTCGACGAAGCCGTCGACCGTGTTCGGGGGCGAGACGACCGGGCCCGAGGCCAGGGGGTGGCTGGTGCGGAAGGCGGGTCCGATCCGGCGGACGTCCGTCGAGGGGGACTCGTCGGAGACGACGGAGGGGAGGGGTGCGATGTCGGTCATCGGGACTCGTCCTTCACGGGCGGCACGGGCGGTACGGGGTCGGGCAGGTGGTTCCGGGCGCGGTGGTGCGCAGGACAGGCTACGCACACCGTGCGGAAACGCTTGCACACTTCGCGGGGTTGCGCAGGACCGGGCTCAGGATCCGGGCGGCGGGGCGAGGCGCTCGCGGGTGACCTCGGCCGGGGTCCGGCACCCGGTGAGGGCCAGCGTCAGGTCCAGCTCGGCGAGCACGTTGCGCAGGACCTCCTCGACGCCCTGCTGCCCGGCGAGCGCCAGGCCGTACACGTGCGGCCGTCCGATGCCCACCGCCGTCGCGCCGAGGGCGAGGGCGACGAAGGCGTCGGCGCCGGAGCGCACCCCGCTGTCGAAGAGGACGGGCAGGTCGCTGCCGGCGCTGCGCAGGGCGTCGACCACGCCCGGCAGCGCGTCGAGGGCCCCGACCGACCGGTCGACCTGCCGCCCACCGTGGTTCGACACCCAGACGGCGTCGACGCCCTCGTCGGCCGCGCGGGTGGCGTCGTCGGGGTGGAGCACGCCCTTGAGGACGACCGGCAGGCTCGTCAGCTCCCGCAGGCGCGGCAGGTCCTCCCAGGTCAGGGACGGCCGGGAGAAGACGTCGAGGAAGGTCTCGACGGCGGCCCGCGGCACGGGGGAGGAGACGTTCTCGCGGGTCGGGCCCGGGTGGTTGCGGCTCATCGAGAGCAGCGTGCGCACGGCCGTCGGTGTCGGGCGCGGCTGCGGCTCGGGGTCGCTGAGGGCGGCTGCGGCGACCCGCTCCTCGACGAGCCGGCGGAAGACCGGGTCGGAGGTGTACTGCGCGATGCCCTCGCCGCGGGCGAACGGCAGGTGCCCGAGGTCGAGGTCGCGCGGGCGCCAGCCGAGGTAGGCGGTGTCGAGCGTGACGACGAGCGCCTCGGCGCCGCAGGCCTCGGCGCGCCGCACCAGGCTGGCGGCGAGGTCGTCGTCGCGGCTCCAGTACAGCTGGTACCAGAAGCCGGTGTGGCCGAGGGCGGCCGCGACCTCCTCCATCGGCACGGAGGCCTGGGTGCTGAGCACGGGGGTGACGTCGTGCGTCCGAGCACCCCGGGCGACGGCGAGGTCCGCGTCACGGTGCGCGGCCGAGAGGACGCCGACGGGGGAGACGAGCAGGGGGCTGGCGTGGCGGCGGCCGAGCAGCTCGACGGACAGGTCGCGCTCGGAGGTGTCGACGAGCATCCGCGGCACGACCCGCCAGCGCGCGAAGGCCTCGCGGTTGGCCCGTGCCGTGGCCTCCCCGCCGGCCGACCCCGCGACGTAGGCGAACCCGCGCCGCGACATCGCCTTCTCGGCGGCGGCCTCCAGCCGGTCGCCGTCGGTCGGGACGGCGGGCCGGCGCCCGAACGACCCCGCCCGGTAGATCGCGCTCTGGGCGACCCGCCCGATGCCCTCGGCCACCTGCTCCACCCGTCCCGTCACGACCGCCTGTCTACCGGATGCCGCCGCTCGGCGGGAGCGGAGCGGCGGAGCGGGTCGACGGCCCTAGGGTGCGGGGGTGCAGCGAATCGCCTGGGCCCCGTGGGGTCTGCTCCTCGTCGTCCTCGACCTGCGGGTCGGCCTCTGGGACGTCCTCCCCGACGTCGTCGGGTACATCTGGCTGGTCATCGCCCTCGCCGGGGCGGAGCGGGTCGCCCGGCCGTTCCTGCTCGCCCGCTCGGCGGCGCTGGTCGGCGTCCCCGTCTCGCTCGTCGCCGGCACCCCGCTGCTCACGGTCAGCCGGCCGCTGCTGGTCGCCGCGCTCGTCGTGCAGGCCGTCGTCTTCGGCCTCGTCGTCTACGGGCTGGCCACCGGGCTCGGCCAGGAGGTCGAGGACGAGGCCGTGCGGCGCTGGGCAGCGCGGCTGCGGGTCGGCGCGCTCGTCGTCGGGGTGCTCCTCCTGCTCACCGACCCGGCCGTCTACCTCGTCACCGCGTCCTCGGCGCTCGCGGCCCCGCTCTCGCTGCTGTGGCTCGTCGCGCGGCTCACCGAGGCCGTCGTCGGCGTGCTCACCGTCGTCCTCCTCCAGCGCGTCACGCGCGCCGGGCTCATCGCCAGGGCCTGACCCACGACGAGGCCCCCGGACCGCACGGTCCGGGGGCCTCGTCGTGGTGCCGGGTGGCTCAGCGCAGGAAGGGGACCTCGCGGTCGAGCAGGCCGCGCTCCTTGAGCTCGGCGCGCAGCGGGATCTCGTCGTCGATCCAGCCGCTCTGCTTGATGCCCCAGAACGACGCGTGGTCGGGGCCGTAGCCGAGGAGCTGCTGGTGCAGCGGGGAGAGGTTCTTGAACCACTCCGAGTCCTGGTCGGCGACGTCCTCGTCGAGCGGGCGGATCCAGCGGTAGGTGTAGCCGATGAACATCAGCTTGCGGATGCGCTCGGACTTGTTCATCGAGCGGCTGTGCCAGATGCGGCGGTCGAAGATGAACGCGTCGCCCGGCTCGAGGCAGACCTCGACGGCGCCCTCGGGCTCGATGATCGGGTCGCCCGGCTTCTCGGGGCGGCCGGCGAGGGTGTTGTTCTTGTGGCTGCCCGGGATGACCTTGGTGTTGCCGTAGCCCGGCTCGGAGAGGTCGGTCAGGGCGTAGCAGATCTTCGTCATGAACATCGGACGCACGTCCATGTCGATGTCGGAGTTCTGGCGGTAGCCGTCCTGGTGCCAGTTCCAGAAGGGCGGCTCGTCCTTCGGGGGTTCACGTCGATGTGGTTGTGGTGCGTGTAGATGTTCCAGCCCATCGTCCCCCAGATGTAGGGGAAGGTCGTGGGCCAGGTGAGCAGCTCGGGGAAGCGCGGGTCCTTGTGCAGCCAGCCCATGACGTGGATCGACTTGTCGGGGCGGCGGCGGTCGGCGGCCTCCTCCTCGGCGTAGATCCGGTCGACGGCGTCCTCGAAGTAGGCGCGGTCCTCCTCGGGCAGGGCGCCCTTGATGACGACGAAGCCATCACGGTCGTACTGCTCCCGGATCGCCGGGTCGAGCGGCTCGAAGCCCGTCGGGGCCTGCGTGGTCGCGGTCATGCGCGCTGTGCTCCTCACGTGGTGCCGTCTCCTGCGGGGGCACCCCACCCGCTGCACGTCCGCACGGTGGCGGACACGCCGTTTCGGCCAGTGTAGGACGGCTCGTGCGACACGCCGGGAGGCGCCGCTGTGACGGTCCCGTGAGGTCTCAGGTGGCGTAGACGCGCAGGGAGGTGGCCGGCACGGTGACGGCGCCGCTGACGGCCTCGTCGGCGGCCTGCGGGCGCTCGTCGGCGCTGTCCCAGAGCAGCCGGCCGCTCGTGCCGTGGGGGAGGGTGACCTCGACGGCCGATCCCGTGCCGTTGACGACGACGAGGGCGCCGTCGGGGGAGCCGCCGGCCGGGGCCAGCGCCATCTGGAGCAACCGGGTGCCCTCGCCGTGCCAGCGGTCGCCCATCGGGAGGCCGTCGGCGGCGTACCACTGGACGTCGAGCGTGCCGTCGTCGTCGACCTCGCGGCCGAGCAGCCACACGCGCTGGCGCAGCACGGGCAGGGCGCGGCGGACGGCGAGCAGGTGGCGGGTCGTCGCGAGCAGGTCCTCCTGCCACGGCGCGAGGTCCCAGTCGAGCCAGGTCACCTCGTTGTCCTGGCAGTAGGGGTTGTTGTTGCCGCCCTGGGTGCGGCCCTGCTCGTCGCCGGCGGTCAGCATCGGCACGCCGGAGGAGAGCAGCAGGGTCCCGAGCAGGTTGCGCAGGGCCAACGTGCGGCCGGCCCGGACGTCGGGGTCGTCGGTCGGGCCCTCGGCGCCGTGGTTCCACGAGCCGTTGCCGTTCGACCCGTCGTTGTTCTCCTCGCCGTTGGCCTCGTTGTGCTTGTGGTCGTAGGAGACGAGGTCGGCGAGGGTGAAGCCGTCGTGGGCGGTGACGAAGTTGACCGAGGCCGTCGGGCCGCGGTCGCGGGCGCCGAAGAGGTCGCGCGAGCCGGTGAGCCGGGTGGCGAGCTCGCGGGCGTCGTGGGCGGGCTGGCCGTGGGCCGCCGCGCGCACGTCACCGACCCAGAACCGTCGCACGGTGTCGCGGAAGCGGTCGTTCCACTCGAGGAAGGGCGGTGGGAACTGGCCGGTGCGCCAGCCGTGCATCCCGAGGTCCCACGGTTCGGCGACGAGCGTGACCCGCGAGAGCACGGGGTCGGTGCGCAGCGCGACGAGGAACGGGTGGTCGGGGTCGAAGTCGTCGCCGCGCCCGCGCCCGAGGGCCACGGCGAGGTCGAAGCGGAAGCCGTCGACGTGGTACTCCTGCACCCAGTGCCGCAGGCTGTCGAGGACCATCCGGCAGACGACGGGGTGGCGCAGGTCGAGGGTGTTGCCGCAGCCGGTGACGTCGATGTCGCGCCCCCGCTCGTCGAGGCGGTAGTAGGCGCGCTGGTCGAGCCCGCGCCACGAGAGGGTCGCCCCGGCCCGCGACTGCTCGGCGGTGTGGTTGTAGACGACGTCGAGGATGACCTCGAGCCCCGCGGCGTGGAGCAGCTTGACCATGCCCTTGACCTCGTCGACGACGCCCTGGGGGTCGGTGGCCGCGGCGTACGGGGCGTGCGGCGCCATGAACCCGAGGGTGTTGTAGCCCCAGTGGTTCGGCATGCCGCGGCGGACGAGGTGCGGCTCGTGCGTGAACGCCTGCACGGGCAGCAGCTCGACGGCCGTCACCCCGAGCGAGGTCAGGTGCTCGACCGAGGCCGGGTGTGCGAGACCGGCGTACGTGCCGCGCAGGTGCTCGGGGACGCCGGGGTGCAGCATCGTCTGGTTGCGGACGTGCGCCTCGTAGACCACCGTCTCGCTGCGCGAGCGGCCGGGCGACCGGTCGTCGCCCCAGTCGAAGTCGTGGTCGACGACGACGCCGCGCGGCATCGCCCCCCGGCTGTCGAGCCGGGAGCGCTGCTCGAGCTCGCCGTGCCACGACGAGTCGACCGCGTGCCCGTAGAGCTCCGGCCCCCAGGTGACGCCGCCCTCCAGGGCCCCGGCGTAGGGGTCGAGGAGCAGCTTCGCGGGGTTGTGCAGCAGCCCGCGCTCGGGGTCCCACGGCCCGTCGACCCGGAGGCCGTAGCGCTGCCCGGCGTCCATCCCGGGCACGAACCCGAACCACCAGCCGTGCGCGCGCTCGACGAGGCGCACCCGGCGCTCGCCCTCGCCGGTGGTGTCACCGGGCTCGAAGAGCGCCACCTCGACGCCGTCGGCGTGCCCGGCGTACACCGCGACCTCGGCGCCGCCCGGGACGAGCGTGACGCCGGGCGGCGGGGGCAGGTCGCGCGAGGGCGGCCCGGAGGGGCGGAGTCGGGACGGCACGGCCGCACCCTAGCCGGGAGCGGAGGGTCAGGCGCGCAGGGCCCGGGCCAGCTCGGCGACGTGCTCGACGAGCAGGCCCATGTCCTCGTCCGTGTGCGCGAGCGACACGAGCCACTGCTCGTCGAGGCCGGGCGGGGTGAGGATGTTGCGGTTGACGCCCCACAGCCAGGACAGCTCGGCCATCGCGAAGTCGGTGGCCTTGTAGTCGCGGTAGGTGCGGACCGGGGTCGTCGACCACGTGACGCAGCCCTTGGTGCCGAGGCCGACGGTGTGCGCCGGCAGCTCGTACTCGTCGATGACCCGGTCGATGGCCGAGAGCGCCCGCAGGTTGATCGCCTCGACGCCCTCGAGCACCTCACGGGTGCAGACCTCGTCGACGGCCTTCGCGGCGGCCATGACGAGCGGGTTGCCGTTATAGGTGCCGAAGTGGGCCATCCGGCCGTCGACGACGACCTCCATGACCTCGCGCTTGCCACCGAACGCGGCGAGCGGCAGCCCGCCGCCGATCGACTTGGCGAGGGTGATGAGGTCGGGCTGGACGCCGAGGCGCTGGGCGGCGCCGGCGTACCCGGCGGTGAGGCCGGTCTTCACCTCGTCGAAGAGCAGGACGACGCCGTGCCGGTCGCACAGCTCGCGGACGCCGGCGAGGTAGCCGGCGTCGGGCACGACGATCGAGAGGTTCTCGACGACGGGCTCGATGACCATGACGGCGACGTCACGGCCGTGCTCGGCGAGGACCGCGCCGAGCCGGTCGAGGTCGTTGTAGGGCACGACGTGGACGGTGCCGGCCTCGACGTCGAAGGGCACCTCGGGCACCGGCGCCTCGGCGGGGCCGATGTCCTCGAGGGCGGGCTTGACCGACACCTGGAGGGCGTCGTAGCCGCCGTGGTAGCCGCCCTCGATCTTCACGACCGCCTTGCGGCCGGTGTAGGCCCGGGCCGCGCGGATGGCGTACATCAGCGACTCGGTGCCGGAGTTGGTGAACCGGACCATGCCGAGGCCGAAGCGCTCGCAGAAGCGCTCGCTCATCTCGGTGGCCTGCGGCGAGGGCGTGACGAAGAGCGTGCCGGTGTCGGTGAGCGCGCGCTGCACGTGCTCGACGACGACGGGGTTGAGGTGGCCGACGAGCATCGCGCCGAAGCCCATCGACAGGTCGAGCATCCGGCGGCCGTCGACGTCGGTGAGCCAGGCGCCGCGGGCCGAGGCGACCGAGACGGGGTAGGGGTCCCAGTGCTGGAACGAGGAGGTGACGCCGAGCGGGAGGGTGCGGGCCGCGCGGGTGTTGTGCTCGCCCGAGGCCGGGGTGCTGGCGGTGAAGCGCTCCCACTCCTGCGCCAGCAGCGCCTCGACCCGGGCGGGGTCGACCGGCGTGCTGGACGCGGGCAGGCGCCGGTAGGTGGCCGGGTCGTGCGCCGGGTACGCGGTGGTCGTCTCGGTCGCGGTCATCGGGGCTGCTCCTCGGGAGTCGTGGATTCCGTGGCGCCGGGGCGTCGTGACGCACCATCACGCATCTCTGGCCGCGAATGTACTACCGGATCCATCATCACGGCGACCACGGACCCGACGAGTCCGTCGGCTGCGGTGCCCCCGGGCCCCGGCCGGTCGCCCCGCGTGGCTACCGTGGACCCATGACCGACCCGAGCTCGCTGCCCAACTTCCCGCCGCCCGCGAACGAGCACCCGCTGCGCGGTCGCGTCCTCGACGTCCTCGTCGACCTCGGGCTGGCGCCGAACATCGACGCCGACGGCGACGTGGCCTTCACCGTCAACGACCAGCAGCTCTTCGTGCGCTGCACCGAGGGTGACGTCGAGGTGATGCGCGTCTTCGGCCAGTGGCAGATCCAGGACGAGCTGACCGCCGACCGCCTGCGGCTCCACGAGACGTGCAACGAGATCAACCTGCACATGAACCACGTCAAGACCGGCATCGCGGGCACCACGCTCGTCGTCACCGGCGAGCACGTCGTCACCGCCGGGGCCGACCTCAACGTCCTCACCCAGGTCTCGATCCAGGTCGTCCTCAGCGCCGTGCACCTCTGGCACCAGCGCGTCCTCGGCCTCGACCCCGAGACCGGCGAGCCGACGGGGGAGGGGCAGTGACCGAGCTCGTCCGCCTCGAGGTCGAGGGCGGGGTCGGCACGATCCGGCTCGACCGCCCGCCGATGAACGCGCTGAACGCCGAGATCCAGCACGGCCTCATCGCCGCGTGCCGCGAGGCCTCCGAGCGCGCCGACGTCGCCGCGGTCGTCGTCTGGGGCGGCGAGAAGGTCTTCGCGGCCGGCGCCGACATCAAGCAGATGGAGGCGATGTCCTACACCGACATGGTCGACCACTCCGCCCTGCTCCAGGACTTCACCCGGGCCCTGGCCGGCATCCCCAAGCCCACCGTCGCGGCCATCACCGGCTACGCGCTCGGCGGCGGGTGCGAGGTCGCGCTGGCCTGCGACTGGCGGGTGGCCGCCGACGACGCCACGCTCGGCCAGCCCGAGGTCACCCTCGGCATCATCCCCGGCGCCGGCGGCACCCAGCGCCTCGCCCGGCTCGTCGGGCCCGCGAAGGCCAAGGACCTCGTGTTCTCCGGCCGGTTCGTCGGTGCCGAGGAGGCGCTGGCCATCGGTCTCGTCGACCGCGTGGTCCCGGCCGCCGAGGTGTACGACACCGCGCGCGAGCTCGTCGCCCGCTACGCCGGCGGTCCGTCGTACGCCCTGCGCGCGGCCAAGGAGGCCATCGACCGCGGGCTCGAGGTCGACCTCGAGAGCGGCCTGGAGATCGAGCGGATGCTCTTCTCCGGCCTCTTCGCGACGAAGGACCGCGCCACCGGCATGAAGCACTTCGTCGAGAAGGGCAAGGGCCCCGCGCCCTTCGAGGGCGCCTGAGCTCAGGAGGACGGGTCGCCGGCGTGCCGTCCGCCGTGCCGGGCGTGCAGGTCGGCACGCTTGGCCGCCACCGTCGCCGCGTGCTCCGGCCGGGCCGTGCGCTCGAGGTCGTCCAGGAGGGCCTCGATGCGGCGCGGTACCTGGAGGGTGTCGGCCCCGTAGTGGGCGACCTCGTCCAGCGCGAGGTCGAGCATCCCCGCGAAGGTCGGGGGCCGGTCCAGCACGCGGACCGTCCCCCGGGCATCGACGAGGTGGCGGGAGCGGTCCGGACGGATGGCGGCCACCCGCAGGATGCGGTGCAGCTCGTCGAGCACCTGGACCGCCGTCGTCGGGTCGTTGGTGCCCGGCGAGAGGGCGCGCTCGGCGATGTCGACGAGCTGGCGCAGCCCGAACTCCGGGTCCTGCGCCAGGCTGCGTCCGCTGCCCA
The DNA here is from genome assembly GCF_011383005.1 of Phycicoccus sp. HDW14. Taxonomy (GTDB): domain Bacteria; phylum Actinomycetota; class Actinomycetes; order Actinomycetales; family Dermatophilaceae; genus Phycicoccus. The sequence continues at coordinate 585,382 of NZ_CP049935.1, forward strand.
GCCCGATCGCGTCCCGGACCGCCCCGACGACGTCGTCGTCCGCGACGGCGCCGTGCACCACCGCGAGGTCCTGGCCGCGGTGGCGGACCTCGCCCGGGCGCGTGAGCAGCTCGACGACGACTCCCGCCCGCTCCGCGCACTCGACGAGGCGCGTGTACTGGACCCGCTGGACCACGCCGTGCCGGGACCCGGTGGTGACGGTCACCGAGGGGCCCGGGCGCTGGGACCACGACGGCGGCACCGCTGAGCCGTCGTCCCACTCGGCGTCCGAGCCGCGCTCCAGCTCCTGCACCGTGCTCCGGGCAACCCGGTCGACGACCTCGGAGACCTGGATCGACGCGGTGATGTGGTGGATGAAGGCGAGGAAGAGCCCGACGCTCACGAGGACGAGCCCGAAGGCGAGGGTCACCGACAGCTGCGGGACGAAGGGACTCTCGCCACCGCGGACGTCACGCAGCACCATGAGGGCGAAGACGAACGAGGCGGTGAACACCCCCAGGGTGACCTGGACGACCCGGCTGCCGAGGAAGCTCCCGAGCAGCCGGGGGGTGAACTGGCTGCTCGCCAGCTGCATGACGACCATCGTGATCGAGAAGACGAGGCCGGTGACCGAGATCATCGCGCTGGCGATCGTCCCGAGGAGGCTGCGCGCCGAGTCGGCGTTGCCGCTGAAGAGGTAGGTGACGTCCCCGAGGAGGTGCTCGTCGGCCAGCGGGACGAGCACGCCCGCGACCCCGGCCAGCGCGAGGATCGTCGCCGGGAGCACCCAGAACGGCTGCCAGAGCGACTCCCACCAGCCGACGGTGTCGGGGTCCCCGAGGGGGCCGACGGTCCGGCGCACCGTCCCCGGGCCCACGTCGTCCTCCCTGCTCACGCCGCCGATCCTGTCAGACGGCCGGCGACGGATCCGGGGTCCGGCCCGCTCAGGCGCCAGGCGCCGCCGGGAACGTCGACTGCGCCAGGACCGTGCCGGCACCGTCCAGGACCTCGAACCCGGCGGCGTCGGCCCGCAGCACCGACGAGTTGAGGTTGCAGACCATCGGGCGGGCCCCGGTGCCGACGAACTCACCGGCCGGGTAGGTCCGTCCGTCCTCCCCGAGGACCACGACGCGGTAGCGGTCGCCGGCCGCGAAGCCGCTGGCCGTCAGCCGGACCTCGACGCCCCACGTGTGGGGGACGACGCCCGCGGTGGCGGTGACGCCGGACACCTCGACGGCCACGGTCAGGGTCGCCCAGCCGCGGTTGCGGGTGTCGATGTCGAAGAGGGTGGTCGCCGTCGCGGCGTCCGTGTCGTTGTTCGTGTACGCGGCGGCGGTGACGCCGGTGGCCGGGGTCGTCGCGGGGGCGTAGGCGAGCGTGCCGTCGGCGATGGTGACGCCGCCGGCGTTGACGTCGTGGCGCAGGTTCTGGCCGGTGTCGCTGATGACGCGCAGGCGGTCGGCGGCGGGGTTGAAGTCGACCCCGAAGGAGGTGCCGGAGAGGGCGACCGTCAGCCGGTTGACGAGGGTGGCCGTCGGCGCCTTCTTCCACAGGAGGTGCTGCGTCGGCAGGGTCACGGTGTAGACCCCGCCCTTGTTCCCGACGGCGTAGAGCTTGCCGTCGGCGGGCCGGCGGTCGAGGCCGACGAGGGCGGTGTCGCCGGAGAGGCCCTTGACCTCGCCGAGCGAGCGGGCCGACTCGGGTCGGTCCAGCCGGAAGCCGACGAGGGTCCGGTCGCCGGCGAGGCCGACCGTCGGGTTGCTCCCGAGCGGGGAGATGGTCGCCGTGGCGGCCGGGGCCATCGGGACGGCGAGGGCGAGGGTGAGGGCGCCGGCGGCGACGAGGGTGCGCGTGCGGTTCATCGGGTGCTCCTGTGTCCGGTGGGGGTCCGCCACCGGTGGGTACGGGCGCCGACGGGTGCGCGTTGAAGGCCGTCGACAGGTGTTTCGGAGCGCGGGCACGGGGCGGATGCGACGCCGGCCCGGCCGTCCCCGGCCGCTCGCGATCCCTCAACGAGGTGGTGACCGTCACGCCACCTCGGTGGTGAACGAGCGCTCACCGGCTGAGAGGATGGACGGCGATGCGCGCCGGGGAGCCCTGGCGCGAGACCACCGACCGAAGGAAAGAGGACGAGGCACGCATGAACATCGTCGTCTGCGTCAAGTACGTCCCGGACGCACAGTCCGACCGGACGTTCCAGGAGTCCGACAACACCGTCGACCGTGCCGTCGACGGGCTGCTGTCCGAGCTCGACGAGTACGCCGTCGAGGAGGCCCTCAAGCTCGTCGAGGCCGCCGGCGACGGTGAGGTCACCGTCGTCACGGTCGGTCCCGCGGCCGCCGCCGACGCGCTGAAGAAGGCCCTCCAGATGGGCGCCCACCAGGCCGTCCACGTCCAGGACGACGCGCTGCACGGCTCGGACGCCGTCGCCACCTCGCTCGTCCTCGCGAAGGCGGTCGAGAAGGTCACCGACGGCAGCCCCGAGCTCGTGCTCACCGGCATGTCCTCGACCGACGGCGTCATGGGCGTCGTCCCCGCGATGCTCGCCGAGCGCCTCGGCCTGCCGCAGGTCACCTACGCCTCCGAGCTGACCGTCGGCGACGGGAAGGTCACCATCCGCCGCGACGGCGACACCGCCTCGGAGACCATCGAGGCCTCGATGCCGGCGCTCGTGTCGGTCACCGACCAGATCAACGAGCCGCGCTACCCCTCGTTCAAGGGGATCATGGCGGCGAAGAAGAAGCCGGTGCAGTCGTGGTCGCTCGCCGACCTCGGCGTCGACGCCGGCGACGTCGGCCTCGACGCCGCGTGGACCTCGGTCGTCTCGTTCGCCAAGCGCCCGCCGCGCGAGCAGGGCCAGATCGTCACCGACGAGGGCGAGGGCGGCACCAAGCTCGCCGAGTTCCTCAGCGCCCAGAAGTTCCTCTGAGCCAGCCCGTCCCGGACCAGGAGCACAGACACATGGCAGAAGTACTCGTCCTCGCCGACCACGCCGGGGGCCGCCTGCGGAAGGCGACCGCCGAGCTGCTGACCCTCGCCCGCCGCCTCGGCGAGCCCTCCGCGGTGCACATCGGCCCCGGTGCCGAGGCCGCGCAGAAGACCTACGCGAAGTACGGCGCGCACAAGGTGTACGTCGTCGACGACGCCGACGCGGCCTCGTACCTCGTGGCCCCCCAGGCCGAGGTGCTCGCGCAGCTCATCGAGAAGGCCTCTCCCGCAGCGGTGCTCATCCCGAGCAACGCCGCCGGCAAGGAGATCGCGGCCCGCCTGGCCATCAAGTCCGGTTCGGGCCTCATCACCGACGCCGTCGACGTGCGCGCCGGCGACGACGGCGCCCCCGAGACCACGCAGTCCGTCTTCGCGGGGTCCTACACGGTCACCGCGAAGGTCACCACCGGCACGCCGATCATCTGCGTCAAGCCGAACTCGGCGGCCATCGAGGCCGCCCCGGAGGCCGCCGCCGTCGAGGCCGTCGAGGTCACCATCAGCGACGCCGCCAAGGCCGCCCGGGTCACCGACAGCCAGCCGAAGAAGGCCACCGGCCGTCCCGAGCTGACGGAGGCGGCGATCGTCGTCTCCGGCGGCCGCGGCACCGGGGGCGACTTCGGCCCGGTCGAGGAGTTCGCCGACAGCCTCGGCGCCGCGGTCGGCGCGAGCCGCGCGGCGGTCGACGCCGGCTGGTACCCGCACAGCAACCAGGTCGGCCAGACCGGCAAGCAGGTCTCGCCGCAGCTGTACGTGGCGGCGGGCATCTCCGGGGCCATCCAGCACCGGGCCGGCATGCAGACGTCCAAGACGATCATCGCCGTCAACAAGGACGAGGAGGCGCCGATCTTCGAGCTCGTCGACTTCGGCGTCGTCGGCGACCTGTTCAGCGTCCTCCCGCAGGCGACCACCGAGGTCAAGAAGCGCAAGGGCTGACACCGACCACCGCTCACGAGGCGGTTTCGTCGCGCGAGAGCGCGCACGGGTGAGGGGCGAGCGATCCGCTCGCCCCTCTGCCGTGCCTCCCTCCCCACCTGCGAATGTGTGTGAACTCGCCGGGGATCGCCGGCGGGTTCACACACATCCGCGGGAGGCGGGCGGCGCTACGGTCGGGGATGGGGACCACACCGCGGCTGCTGCACACCGTCATCGACACGACCGACGTCCGGGGGAGCGCCGAGTTCTGGCGCGAGCTGCTCGCGCTGGTCTACCGGCCGGGTGACGAGCCGCCGGTCGACGGCTCCCCGGACGACGCCGACTGGCTCGTGCTCACCGACCCCGACGGCACGCGGCGGCTGGCCTTCCAGGAGGTCGAGGAGCTGACGCCGACGACCTGGCCGGCCCACGACGTGCCGATGCAGCTGCACCTGGACCTGACGGTGGCCGACGTCGAGGACCTCGAGCGGCAGCGGGCGCGGGCCGAGGCGCTGGGGGCCCGGCTGCTCCTCGACCGCACCGACGACCCGGACGAGCCGCTCTACGTCCTCGCCGACCCCGCCGGCCACCCGTTCTGCCTGTTCCCCGGCTGAGCGCGCGGCGGGAGGGCCCGCCCCGAAACGTAGACTCGGACCTCGTGACCCACTACCTCGACCACGCGGCGACCACGCCCATGCTGCCGGCCGCGGTCGAGGCCTTCGTCGAGTCGGCGGGCCGGGTCGGGAACGCCTCCTCGCTGCACACCGCCGGTCGCGCGGCCCGCAAGGTCGTCGAGGAGTCGCGCGAGCGCATCGCCGCCGCCCTCGGCGCCCGCCCGTCCGAGGTGGTCTTCACCTCCGGTGGCACCGAGGCCGACAACCTCGCCGTCAAGGGCACCTGGGCGGCCCGCCGCGACGCGGTCCCGTCGCGGACCCGCCTCGTGGCCAGCGGCATCGAGCACCACGCCGTCCTCGACCCGGTCGAGTTCCTCGTGGGCTCCCGCGGCGCACAGGTCTCCTGGCTCGAGCCCGACCGCTGCGGCCATGTGTCCGTCGAGGACCTGCGCACCGTCCTCGCCGAGCACGCCGACGACACCGCGCTCGTGACCGTGATGTGGGCCAACAACGAGGTCGGCACCGTGCAGCCGGTCGCCGAGCTGGCCGCGGTCGCGCGCGAGCACGGGGTGCCGTTCCACACCGATGCGGTCCAGGCCCTGTCCCACCTCCCGGTGCGCTTCGACGAGTCCGGAGCCGACCTGATGTCGGTGACCGCGCACAAGATCGGCGGGCCGGTCGGGGTCGGCGCGCTGCTGGCCCGCCGCGACGCCACCCTCGTCCCGCAGCTGCACGGCGGCGGCCAGGAGCGACAGGTGCGCAGCGGCACCCTCGACGTGGCGGGCATCCACGCCTTCGCGGTCGCGCTCGACGAGACGGTCGCCACGCGCGACGTCGAGGCCAAGCGGGTCCTGGTCCTGCGTGACCGGCTGGTCGAGGGGGCGCTGGCCCTCGGCCTCGGCGTCACGGTGAGCGGCTGCTGGACGGCCGGTGACGGCACGGCCCGCCTGCCCGGCAACGCCCACCTCCTCGTCCCCGGGTGCGAGGGCGACTCCCTGCTCTACCTCCTCGACGCGGCGGGCGTCGAGTGCAGCACCGGATCGGCCTGCCAGGCCGGCGTGCCGCAGCCCAGCCACGTCCTGCTCGCGATGGGCCACGGCGACACCGAGGCCCGTGGTGCACTGCGGCTCTCGCTCGGCCACACCTCGACCGATGCCGACGTCGACGCCTTCCTCGCCGCCCTGCCCGGGGTCGTCGAGCGTGCGCGACGGGCCGGCGGCGCGGCCTGATGCGCGTCGTCGCGGCGATGTCCGGCGGCGTCGACTCGGCGGTCGCCGCGGCCCGGGTGCTCGAGGCGGGCCACGAGGTCGTCGGGGTGCACCTCGCCCTGTCGCGCTCGGCGGCGACGCTGCGCGAGTCGGCCCGGGGCTGCTGCACGATCGAGGACGCGGGTGACGCCCGCCGGGTGGCCGACCGGCTGGGCATCCCCTTCTACGTCTGGGACCTCGCCGACCGCTTCGAGCGCGACGTGGTCGACGACTTCGTCGCCGAGTACGCGGCGGGCCGCACGCCCAACCCGTGCCTGCGCTGCAACGAGTCGATCAAGTTCGCGGCCCTTCTTGACCGCGCCGTCGCCCTCGGCTTCGACGCCGTCGCGACCGGGCACTACGCGCAGGTCGTCGAGGGGCCCGCGGGGCGCGAGCTGCACCGGGCGGTCGACCCCGCGAAGGACCAGTCGTACGTGCTGGGGGTGCTCGACGCCGACCAGCTGGCTCGCTCGTTCTTCCCGCTCGGCGACACCGTCAAGGACGGTGTGCGGGCCGAGGCCGCCGAGCGCGGGTTCGCGGTGGCCCGCAAGCCCGACAGCCACGACATCTGCTTCATCCCCGACGGCGACACCCGCGGCTTCCTGACCCGGCGGCTGGGGGAGCGGCCGGGCGAGCTCGTCGACGCGGTGTCCGGCGAGGTCGTCGGCGAGCACGCGGGCGCGCACGGCTTCACCGTGGGGCAGCGCCGGGGCCTCGGCATCGACCGCTCACGGCTCGACGGCGACCCCCGCTACGTGGTCGAGGTCGACGCCGCCCGCAACCAGGTGCTCGTCGGCACGGCCGACCTGCTCGGGGTCGACGTCGTGGAGGGGGCCCACCTGCGCTGGTGCGGCCCGGCGCCGGTCGGCGAGGTCGCCGTCGGTGCTCAGCTGCGGGCCCACGGCGCCGAGGTGCCGGCGACGGCGCGGGTCGTGGGCGAGGGGGTCGAGGTGCGGCTCACCGAGCGGGTGCGGGGCGTCGCACCCGGCCAGTCGGTCGTCCTCTACGACGGCACGCGGGTGATCGGGTCGGCGACCATCACGGGCACCGGCCGTGCGGCCTGACGCAGCCGCCCGCCTCGAGGCCGAGCGTGCCGGGCTGCGCGAGCGGCTGGCCGCGATGGAGGTCGACATGGAGCGCCTCGTGGCCGCCTCGCTCGACTCCAACGCCGACGACGAGCACGACCCCGAGGGGCAGACCATCGCCTGGGAGCGCTCGCAGCTCGCGGCCCTGACCGGCGGCGCCCGGCACCACCTCGCCGAGCTCGACGCCGCCGCGGCCCGGGTCGCCGACGGCAGCTACGGGCGGTGCGAGGTGTGCGGTGAGGCCATCCCGGACGAGCGCCTCGAGGCCCGCCCGACCGCCCGGACCTGCGTCCGCCACGCCCCGTCACCCGGTGCGCGGAATAGTTGAACCGTCAACTAGTGTTGGACGCCGTGACCCTCCACCACGGAGGATGACCACCGAGGAGCGTGAGCGACATGCCAGCCGTGACCGTCGAGAACATCCTGACCCTCCCCCGGGTCACCGAGCCCGTCGCCGAGGCGGTCTCGCGTCCGGTGCGCTCGATCACCACCGCGCCGCAGGGCTTCGAGGGGAGGGCTTCCCGGTGCGCCGTGCGTTCGCCGGCGTCGACCTCGCCGCTCTCGACCCGTTCATCCACATGGACCAGATGGGTGAGGTCGAGTACGCCCCGGGCGAGCCCAAGGGCACCGCGTGGCACCCGCACCGCGGCTTCGAGACCGTCACCTACATCATCGACGGCACCTTCGTGCACCGCGACAGCAACGGCGGCGGCGGCGTCATCACCAACGGGGACACCCAGTGGATGACGGCCGGCTCCGGGCTGCTGCACATCGAGGTCCCGCCGGAGTCGCTCGTGCAGTCGGGCGGGCTCTTCCACGGGCTGCAGCTGTGGGTCAACCTCCCGCGGTCGCAGAAGATGTCGAACCCGCGCTACCAGGACATCCGCGGGAACGACGTCGCCCTGCTCTCCAGCCCCGACGGTGGTGCGCTCGTGCGCGTCATCGCCGGCGAGCTCGACGGCCACCAGGGGCCGGGCATCACGCACACGCCGATCGTCGCGCTGCACGTCACCGTGGCCCCCGGTGCGCGGGTCAGGCTGCCGTGGAACCCGGGCTACAACGCGCTCGTGTACGCGCTCAACGGCAAGGGCTCGGTCGGGCCGGACCGCCGTCCGCTGCGGATGGGCCAGCTCGCGGTGCTCGGCGGCGGCGACGTCGTCGAGGTCGGCGCCGACGAGAGCCAGGAGTCGCGCAGCCCGAGCCTCGACCTCTACATCCTCGGCGGGCGCCCGATCCGCGAGCCCGTCGCGGCCTACGGCCCGTTCGTCATGAACACCCGTGACGAGCTGGTCCAGGCGTTCGAGGACTTCCAGGCCGGCCGGCTGGGGACCATCCCCACCGAGCCGCACCCGGGTCACGACGTGCTCTGACCCGTCCGGGACGCCACGACGCCCCCGCCACCTCGAGGTGGCGGGGGCGTCGTCCTGTTCGTGCTGGGGTCAGCGCTTCTCGCAGGCGATGCCGTCCTTGTCGCGGTCGAGACCCTTGTTCGCCCTCATCGCCTCGGCGTAGATCTTGTCGCTGCGGGTGAAGGTGTTCACCGGCTTGCCGGACGTCTTGTCCTTGGCCTTGGCCTTGCCGACACCGTGCGGGTACTTCTTGTTGACGGTCGTGCAGTTCTTCCACTTCGCCGGGACGGCGCTCGCCGGGGCCGCCGTGGCGGTCACGAGGGCGAGGGTGGCGGCCGCGACGACGGCCGGGATGGTCGACTTCTTCACGTGGTTCCCTCCCTGGGGTGCACCGGCCACCGTAGGCGCGCAGGGTTCGGGCGCACCACCTCCGCGGGCAGGTCGGACCGAACGGAGGAGGCTCAGCGGCCGCGGTTGCGGGGGTGCTGGCGGGCCTGGCGCTCGTTGCCGCGACGGTAGTTGCCGGTGAGGCGAGCCATCAGCTCCTGGGGGTCGCCCCGGTCGACGTCGTCGAGGAAGTCGCGCGCCCGGTCCCCGCGCAGGACCGTCGCCACGCGCCCGTGGTGGCTAACGACGACCTCGTCGCCACGCTCGCTCCAGGTGAAGCCCTCGGGTGCCGGCACGTCGCCAGCCTAGGGCCCGCCGACCGGCTCATCCCTCGTCGGCGGGCGCGACCTCGCCGTGGCGGGAGAGGGCCACGGCCCCCGCGACCGCGAGCCCGAAGCCGACGAGGGCGACCACGCCCCATCCGGGACGGGGTGCGTCGCCGAGCAGGGCCAGCCCCGCGACCGCCGGTGCGACGGTCTCGCCGACGACGAGCGGCGCGGTGGCCTGCGTGACCGTGCCCCGCTGCAGCGCCGTGGAGTACGCGAGCATGGCGAGCACCCCGGCGGCCAGGAGGGCGTAGGCGGCGGGCTGGGTCGCCACGGTGGCCAGCGCCCTGCCGGGGGCTGTCAGCGGGAACGACGGGGGCAGCATCCGCGCGGCGACGGAGGTCGCGCCGAAGGCCAGCCCGGCCACCGCGCCGAGGGCCGCGGCGCCGCGTGGACCGGGGGTGCGCGCAACCCCGACGGCGAGCACCGCGAGGACGGCCGTGGCGCCGAGGAGCCCCCACTGCTCGGCCCGGGTGACGTCGACGGCGGGTCCCTCGGCCGCCGAGGCGCCGACGAGCGCGAGGCCGAGGACGACGACCCCGAGGGCGACGCGGTCCGGCCGCCGCAGCGGCGTGCGCAGGACGAGGGCGCCGAGGACGGCGGTCACGGCGAGGAAGCCCGCGACGACGGACTGGACGACGAAGAGCGGCAGTGTGCGCACCGCCGCGAGGGAGAGCAGGAAGCCCACGGCGTCGAGCCCGACGCCGGCGACGTACCGCCCGGAGCGCATCAGCCGCAGCAGCAGCCGCGGGTCGAGGCCCGCGGTCGTCGAGGTGGTGCGCGCCGCGAGGGCCTGGAGGACCGAGCCGGCGCCGTAGGCGAGGGCGGCACCGAACGCGCCGAGCAGTCCCCACGTCACGACGGCCCCTCCCGGGCGGGGTCTCGACGCCCACCCCGGCCGAGCCGCTCCTCCGGTACCCGCACGAGCGCCAGCCTAGGAGCAACGGCGCGGGCCGGTCGCCCGCCGTCGGTGCGAGGCGCGATGATGACCCCGTGCCCCTCACCATGCGCCCCGGATGCGAGTGCTGCGACCTCGACCTGCCCGCCGACCAGGTCGGTGCCGTCGTCTGCTCCTTCGAGTGCACCTTCTGCTCCGGCTGTGCCGAGCACCTCGGCCGCGAGTGCCCCAACTGCGGCGGCCAGCTGATGCCCCGCCCGACGCGCGTGGGTGACGCGCTGCTCCGCCACCCGGCCTCCGTCGAGCGCATCGTCGGCGAGACGCCCTGCCCGGGAAGGGGATACGCAGGAGGCGGCGCACCCGTCCAGCGCCTGACCCGCAAGCCGGAGAGGGGGACGGGCGAGCGTGCTGCCCTCGACGAGCTGCTCGACGAGGTCCTCGCCGGCACCCTGTCCACCGTCGTCGACGGCCGGCCCTGGTGCGTCCCGATGCTCTTCGCGCGCGACGGCGACCGCATCCTCCTCCACGGCTCCACCGGTGCCGGGGCCCTGCGGCAGGTGGCGGCCGGTGCCCCCGCGGCCCTCACGGTGGTCTCCGTCGACGGGCTGGTCGTCGCGCACACGACGTTCGAGTCCTCGGCCAACTACCGGTCGGCGGTGGTACACGGCGAGCTGGTCACCCTCGACGACGCCGACCGCGAGCAGGCCCTCGACGTCATCTCCGAGCGCCTCGTCCCGGGTCGCACCGGCGAGGTGCGGCCGATGACCCGGCGCGAGCAGGTGGCGACGCTGGCGATGGCCCTGCCGATCACCGACGGGCGCTGGGTGCTCAAGGCGCGCTCGGGCGGCCCGGGCGACCCCGACGAGGAGACGACCGCCTGGACCGGCGTCGTGCCGTTCCGCACGGTCGCCGGCGACCCCGAGCCGGCGCCGCACGCGCTCGCGCTCGGCGCGCCCGTGCCGGCGTCCGTGCAGGGCCTCGTCGCCCGGTGGGGGCGGTGAGCGCCCCGGCGCCGGTGCGCGCCACCGGTATCGGGTCGTGGCCGGGAACCTCGACGCGCGAGGCGGTGCGCACCGTGCGCGACCTCCTCGTCGACGGTGACGGCATCGGCATCCCGTTCCTGCCCGAGACCCCCGCCCGCGGGCCGGGTTCGGAGATGGTCGGGCGCGCTGCCGGGCTGCTCGTCGACCTCGCCGTCGATCTCCAGCCCAGCGGTTGGCGCCTCGTCGACCGGGCGGGCCGCGACGCGGGGCGCACCGCCGCCCTGCTGCGCGAGGACCTCGACGAGCTCGCCGAGGCCTACGACGGCTACGAGGGTCCGCTCAAGGTGCAGGTGTGCGGGCCGTGGACCCTGGCCGCCACGCTCGAGCTGACCCGGGGCGAGCGCGTCCTCACCGACCCCGGCGCGGCCGCCGACCTCGCGGCGTCGCTCGCCGAGGGGGTCGCCGGGCACGTCGGCGACGTCCGACGCCTCGTGCCCGGGGCCGAGGTGGTCCTCCAGCTCGACGAGCCGGCGCTGCCCGCGGTCCTCGAGGGGTCCCTGCCCACCGCCTCGGGCTACGGCCGGGTGCGCCCGGTCGACCCGCAGGTCGTCGCCGGTGCCCTGCGCGGCGCCGTCGCCACCCACGACGGCCCCACCGTCGTGCACTGCTGCCACCCGAGCGCGCCCATCCCGCTGCTGCGGGCGTCCGGTGCCGGCGCGCTGGCCCTCGACCTCACCGCGGCGTCGCCCGCCCGGTGGGAGTCGGTGGCCGCGACCCTGGAGGCCGGCACCGGGGTGCACGCCGGCGTGCTGGCGACCGACGGGTCGACGTCCGACGCCGTCGCCCTGCGCACGGTCCTCGACGGCCTCGAGCGCGCGGGGCTGGCGTTCTCAAACGTGCGCGGGCTCGTCGTCACGCCGGCCTGCGGGCTGGCCGGACTCACACCCGAGGGGCCCGCGGCGTTCTCCGGGCGGCGCTCGACACCGCGCGCCGTCTCGTCGAGGAAGTGGGTCCCTGATGGCGCAGCCGCGCGTCCCCTGGCAGGTCAAGTTCGTCGCGCTCGTCCTCATCTGGGGGTCGAGCTTCCTGCTCATGAAGGTCGGCCTCGAGTCGCTCGACCCCGTGCAGATCTCGGCGCTGCGCATCCTCACCGGGGCCCTCGTCGTCGGCGGGCTGCTCGTCGCCGGGGCGGCCGGCTGCCCAACGGGTCCCGCACGTGGGGTCACCTCCTCGTCTGCGGCTTCTTCCTCGCGACGCTGCCGTTCACGCTGTTCGCGCTCTCCGAGACGCGGATCGCCTCGGCGCTGGCCGGCATCGGCAACGCGGCCACGCCCATCGCCACGGTGCTGGCGACGATCGCCATCCTCCCCGGCGCGCGGGTCACCGGGCGGCGGCTCGTCGCGGTCGGGGTGGGCTTCGTCGGGGTCGTGACGATCATGCAGCCGTGGACGACCACCGAGGGCCCCGACCTCGTCGGCTTCTCGATGGCCCTCGCCGGCGGCGCCAGCTACGGGCTGGGGTGGACGTACAACCGGCGCTTCCTCGCCGGCGCCGACCTCGGCGGGCTGGCGATGCCCACGGCGACCCTGCTCACCGGGCTGGGGCTCATGGTCCCCGTGACCATCGGTTGGGCCGCGACGACGCCGCAGGGGCTCTCCGCCATCACCGCGTACCGGCCCGCCACCGACGTGCCCGGATGGCTGCCGCTGGCCTGCGTGCTGGCCCTCGGCGTCGTCGGCACGGGGTTCGCCTACGTGCTCCAGTTCGACGTCGTGCGCGGCGCCGGGCCCGTGGTCGGCTCGACCATCACCTACCTCATCCCGGTGGTCTCGGTGCTGCTCGGTGTGCTCGTGCTGGGGGAGCGGCTCGGCACGTGGCAGGTCGTCGGGTTCGCGGTGGTGCTCGCCGCCGCGTGGGTGGTCAACCGCAGCCCGCGCTCACCCGAGGCCGTCGTCTCCCGCGGCCGGGAACGCGCTGCCCGCATGTGACTCCTCGACGGCCTCGGCCGCCCGCCGCCACGAGCGCTGGGCCACGAGCCCGGCGACGACCGAGAGCAGCCCGAGCACGATGAGCGAGACGGTCAGCGGGGTCAGGCCCTTGCCGGGTCCGCCGTCGAAGCGCCAGGGCGCCGCGGCGAACACGCCGCTCGCGAGGCCCAGCCCGCCGACCACGACCACGGGGTCCCAGCCCGAGGGTCGACGCAGGTGGATGCGCCAGCCCGCCACCGCGACCCACACGAACAGCGCGACCGCGACGACCCCCATCGGGACGAGCAGCAGGCGGACGGCACCGGGCGGGTCGCCCCGGGCGGGGTCCACCGTCAGCCGCACCGCGTAGCCGATGACGAGGAGCAGGACCACGCCCCAGACGACGGCCAGCCCGAGGCCGGTCGCGCGCCAGAGGTCGGCGGTGCGCACCTCCGCCTCGAGCGGTCCGTGGTCGTGCTCGTCGCTCATCGGGTCGTCCCTCGTGCCGGGTGTCGGCTCGCCGGTCACTCCGCCGGCGCGTGGACCTCGCGGCGGAGGATCTTGCCGGTCGGGCCCTTGGGCAGGGCGTCGACGACCCACACCGTGCGCGGGTACTTGTAGGCGGCGATCCGCGCCTTCGTGAAGGTGATGACGTCCTCGGGGGTGGTCGTCGACCCCTCGCGCAGGGCCACCGCGGCCCCCACCTGCTCGCCGTAGAGGTCGTCGGGGATGCCGACGACGGCGACCTCGAGGACGTCCGGGTGGGTGTAGATGACCTCCTCGACCTCGCGCGGGTACACGTTCATCCCGCCGCGCAGGATCATGTCCTTCTTGCGGTCGACGATCGTGAAGTAGCCCTCGTCGTCCATCGTCGCGAGGTCGCCGGTGCGGAACCAGCCGTCGGGGATCGCCTCGGCCGTGGCTTCCGGCTTGTTCCAGTACCCCTTCATGACGTTGTCGCCGCGGATGGCGATCTCGCCGACCTCGCCGTGCGGCACCTCGTTGCCGTCGAGGTCGACGCAGCGCATCTCGCAGCCGGGGATGGCCAGGCCGATGGTGCCGGGCTTGCGCTCCTTGTCGGGCATGTTGAAGCTCGCGACCGGGCTGGTCTCGGAGAGGCCGTAGCCCTCGAGGATGACGCAGCCGAACTTCTCCTCGAAGGAGCGCATGACCTCGAGCGGCATCGCGGACCCGCCACTGGCACAGGTGCGCAGGCTGCTGGCGTCCATGCCGTCGGAGGCCGGGTGGTTGAGGATCGCGGCGTACATCGTCGGCACGCCCTGCATGATCGTCACCCGCTCCTTCTCGATGACCTCGACGGCGGCCTGCGGGTCGAACCGGGGGATGAGGGCGAGGCTGGCGCCGGCGATGGTGGCGGCGTTGAGGCCGACGACGAGGCCGAAGACGTGGAAGAGGGGCAGGCAGCCCATGACGACGTCGTCGGACGTCATCTGCTGGATCACCTTGGCCGAGCGCATCGCGTTGAGGTGGATGTTGCTGTGCGTCAGCTCGGCACCCTTGGGGCGGCCGGTCGTGCCCGAGGTGTAGAGGATGATCGCGGTGTCGTCGTCCTCGCGGGGTGCGGGTCGGCGATGGGGGTACCGCCCTCGAAGTCCTCGGGCCCCATCGCGCCGGTGCGCACGACGCGCGTGCCGCTGGTGGCCGCGCCCTTGGTGGCCTCGTCGACGAAGTCGGGCCAGACGAAGGCGATCTTGGCGCCGGAGTCGGTGAAGAAGTAGTCGATCTCGCCGGCCTTGAGGAGCGGGTTCATCGGCACGACGATGCCCCCGGCCAGGAGGATGCCCCAGTACACGACGGGGAAGGCCGGCACGTTGGGGAGGATGACAGCCACGCGATCTCCGGGCTGGATGCCGTTCTCGCGCAACGTCCCCGCCACCTTGGCGGCCATGCCGTGCAGCTGGGCGTAGGTGACCCCCTGCCCGTTGACGCGCAGTGCGTCCTGCTCGGGCAGCTCGCCGGCGGTCGTCGTGAGGTTCGTCGCGAGGTTGGTCATCGGTGCTCCTGGGGTCCGGCGTCGGTGACGGTCTGCCCCATCCTCACCCGCCGGAGCGGGTCGGCGCCAGATCTCGTACCGGCGGGTTCGGGAGTCCGGGTCCGGCGTGCCCGGGGTCTCCGGGGTCTCCGGGGTCAGGCGTCCGAGCCACGGAGGACGGTCTGCATCTTCTTGCCGCGGGCGACCTCGTCGACGAGCTTGTCCATCCAGCGGATCTTCTGCATGAGCGGATCCTCGACGTCCTCGACCCGGATGCCGCAGATCGTGCCGGTGATGAGCTCGGCGTTCGGGTTCATCGCCGGCGCCTCGGCGAAGAACGTCTCGAGGTCGACCTCGGTGTCGAGGGTGCGGCGCAGGCCGGCCTCGTCGTAGCCGGTGAGCCAGCAGATGACGCGGTCGACGTCCTCGCGGCTGCGCTCCTTCTTCTCGACCTTGGCGACGTAGTGCGGGTAGATGCTCGCGAACGGCGTGCCGAAGATGCGGTGTCCGGCCACGGGTCCTCCTCGTCTCGTCGGGTCGTCAGGGTCAGGTACGAGGGGGCACCGTGACCTGTCCGGAGCCTACGATCCCGCCATGGACACGACACGGCGTGGCGAGACGACCGGCGGGACGGGTGCGCCGGACACGGCAGGCACGGGGACGTACGGCGTGGCCTGGCTGGGCCTGCTCGCGGCGGGGGCGGGGTCGTCATCGGGGCGCTGATGGTGCTCTCGGAGGCGGAGTCGTCCCTGCTCGGGTCTGCGGTCGTCGTCCTGTCGGTCGGCGTGGGTGCGGTGGCGTACCTCGTCAGCAAGGTCCTCGACCGGCTGTAGCAGTTGTGCCGCCCGACCGGACCGCGGTGGTCGCCGGCACGGACCCGGGCCGCGGGATAGCGTCGGTGCGGTGATCAGCGCCGACGAGTACCTCCGCTACTGCGACGAGTCGCTCGACCAGTACGCCGCCATCTGCCGCGAGCTCGGCGACGACCGGGTCAACGCCCGGCCCGACGTGCTCCCCGGTTCCAACAGCGCCTTCGCCCTCGTCGCCCACGTCGCCGGGGTGATGGCGCGGTGGGGAGGACGGTCAACCGCGGCATCGTCGTGCCCCGCGACCGGGCCGCCGAGTTCAGCGCCACCGGTACCGTCGCCGAGGCCCTCGCCCTCCTGGGGTCGGCCCGGGCGGCCCTCCGCGAGGACGTCTCCGCCACCGCCTTCCGCGAACCGCCGGTCAACCCCACCGACGACGACCCCGCCGTCCGGTACGCCACGCAGGGCGACATCCTCCTGCACGTCTACGAGGAGCTCGCCCAGCACCTGGGGCAGCTCGAGGTCACGCGTGACCTGCTCGTCGCACTGGACCCGTCCGGGCCGACCTGACCCGGCTGCCGCCCACCCCGCGCTAGGGTCCGCTGTCGGGGCGGAGGGGCCGCCCCGGGAGGGGATCCCATGTACTCGTCGCTCGCGCAGCTGCTCTCGCTCCTGCTGCTCCTGGCCCACGTCGTCCCACCGGCCATCGGGCTGGTCCTCGTCGCCAGGGTGCGCACGCGCCGGCGCTGGCGCACCTGGGCCCTGCTCTTCTTCGGCCTCTCCCTCGCGACGGGCCTCGCCCAGGCCCTGGTCACCGGGAGCTACCTCTTCGGGGGCCGGCCCTTCGTCGGGTTCGGGGTGGTCCAGCTGCTCCAGTGGGTCCTCGGCCTGGCGTCGCTCGTGACCTCCGGGTTCGGCGTGCTCGCCGTGGTCGCCGACCGCACCTCCGACGCCCCGCCCGCTGCGACACCGGTCGTGCCCTACCCGCAGGCGCAGGTGCCTCCGGGAGCCTGACCCGCGGGCCGCGCCACCCGAGCGATGTGGGTGGTGTGCGGCAGGATTGGCGCGTGAGCGAGACGCCGACCGACCCCGCAGCGCAGGAGCCCGCCGACGCCGTGCCCGACGACGTGCGGCACGAGTGGGAGACCCTCGCCGAGGAGGCGCGCGGGCACCAGTTCGCCTACCACGTCAAGGACGCACCGACCATCAGCGACGGCGAGTACGACGTGCTCATGCGGCGGCTCAACGCCATCGAGGACGAGCACCCCTCGCTGCGCACCCCGGACAGCCCGACCCAGCAGGTCGGTGGGGCGGTCTTCTCCACCGAGTTCCAGGCCGTCGACCACCTCGAGCGGATGCTCAGCCTCGACAACGCCTTCTCCACCGACGAGATGCTCGAGTGGAACGCGCGGGTCACCCGCGACGCGGGCGGTGCCGAGCTGCACTACCTCTGCGAGCTGAAGATCGACGGGCTGGCCGTCAACCTGCTCTACGAGAAGGGACGCCTGACCCGGGCCCTGACCCGCGGCGACGGACGCACCGGCGAGGACGTCACCCTCAACGTGCGCACGGTGCGGGGCATCCCCACCGAGCTCGCGGGCACGACGGCCCACCCCGTACCCGACCTCGTCGAGGTGCGCGGCGAGGTCTACTTCCCGATCGAGGCGTTCGGCGAGCTCAACGCCCAGCTCGTCGAGGCCGGCAAGCCGCCCTACGCCAACCCGCGCAACACCGCGGCAGGGTCGTTGCGGCAGAAGGACCCTCGCGTCACGGCCAGTCGCGAGCTCCGGATGCTCGTCCACGGCCTCGGCAAGCGCGAGGGCTTCGACCTCACCCGCCAGAGCGAGGCCTACGCCGCCCTCGGGGCGTGGGGGCTGCCGGTCTCCACGCACTTCCGGGTCGTCGACACGATCGAGGAGGTCACCGCGTTCATCGCCCACACGGGGGAGCACCGCCACGACGTCGAGCACGAGATCGACGGCGTCGTCGTCAAGATCGACGAGATCTCGGTGCAGCGCCGGCTCGGCTCCACGTCGCGCGCGCCGCGCTGGGCCATCGCCTTCAAGTACCCGCCCGAGGAGGTCAACACGACCCTCCTCGACATCCAGGTCAACGTCGGGCGCACCGGCCGGGTCACGCCGTTCGGGGTCATGGCCCCCGTCGTCGTCGCCGGGTCCACCGTCGAGCGGGCGACGCTCCACAACGCCACCGAGGTGCAGCGCAAGGGGGTCCTCATCGGCGACACCGTCGTCCTGCGCAAGGCCGGCGACGTCATCCCCGAGATCCTCGGCCCGGTCGTCGACCTGCGCGACGGCACCGAGCGCGAGTTCGTCATGCCGACGCACTGCCCCGCGTGCGGCACCGCGCTGGCCCCCGAGAAGGAGGGCGACAAGGACATCCGGTGCCCCAACAGCCGCTCCTGCCCGGCCCAGCTGCGCGAGCGGCTCTCGAGCCTCGCCGGCCGGGGCGCGTTCGACATCGAGGCCCTCGGGTGGGAGGGCTCGGTGGCCCTGCTCGACTCGGGTGTCCTCGACGACCCCGAGCTGGGCGGCCCGAGCGAGGCGATGTTGTTCTCGCTCACCGCGGCCGACGTCGCGAAGGTCCCGCTCTACACGCGCGCGGCGAAGAAGACCGACCCCGAGGGCGCCGTCGTCGACGGCCGCGTCCTGTCGGCCAACGGCCAACGGCTCGTCGACAACCTCGCCGTGGCGCGCGAGCAGCCGCTCTGGCGGGTCCTCGTCGCCCTCTCCATCCGGCACGTCGGGCCCACCGCGGCCCGCGCGCTGGCCCAGCACCTCGGCTCGATGCAGCGCATCCGCGAGGCGAGCCTCGAGGAGCTGGCCGGGGTCGAGGGGGTCGGCCCGGTCATCGCCGAGGCGGTCCGCGACTGGTTCGACCGCGAGGGCAACGACTGGCACGTGCGCATCGTCGAGCGCTGGGCCGAGGACGGCGTGCGGATGGAGGACGAGCGCGACGAGTCGGTCGAGCAGACGCTCGCCGGGCTCACCGTGGTCGTCACCGGGTCGCTCGAGGGCTACTCCCGCGACGAGGCGAAGGAGGCCGTCCTGGCCCGCGGCGGCAAGGCCTCGGGCTCGGTGTCGAAGAAGACCGACTACGTCGTCGTCGGCGCCAACGCGGGGTCCAAGGAGGACAAGGCCCGCGAGCTGGGGCTGACCATCCTCGACGAGGCCGGCTTCACCCGCCTCCTCGAGACCGGCAGCGCCGACTGACGCGCGGACGACCCGACGGGCCTGGATCGGCAGTGGCCCGTCGGGTCGCGTTCCGGGTGCGCCCGCCGGTCGTGGCCGGCGGGCGCGGCCGGATCAGGGCGCGCGGCGCGCCTCGACCGACCTCGTGGTGATCGACGGGGCGCCGACCGAGCCGCGTCCGCCGTCCGCGGTGTGCACGACCCGCACCTCGAGGGCGCGGTCCGACACGATGTCGAGGACGCCGACGAGCAGGCCCTTGCCGTGGTCGACGGCCTCGTCGAGGGCGCAGCAGTCGTCCATCGTCGCGTGGCCGGCGGGCAGCTCGAGCTTCGCGAACGGCTTGGCCGGCACCACGTCCGGCTCGCGGCCGATCGTCTTGCCGTCGATGACGAGCGGGGCGAACCGCTTCTCGATCTGCGCCGGGCACGTCGAGGGGTTGTCGATGAGCACCGCCGTCGCGTACCGCCCGGGCACCACCGCGCAAGGCCCCGACCGGTCGCCGTGCTCGTCGTCGTCCTTCGCCGAGCGGGTCCCGCAGACGACCTCGACGACGTAGTGGAACCGGCACTTCGGCACGACGACGTGCACCGTCTTGCTCGCGACGACGACCCCGTCGGCGACGACGTCGATGGTCCCGTCGAACTGCTGGTCGCGCTCACCGCAGGCCCGGGTGCCGACCCACACGACCTCGAAGGTCAGCACGTGCGTCTCGTCACCGGCCAGCGGGCCGTACCCGCCTGCGGGGGTGATGGACTCGACGAACTGGGCGGTGTCGCCGGTGGCCTCGAGGTGGACGTTGCCGGTGGCCTTGACCGCCGCCGCGATGACCGCCGAGAGGGTGGCGACGATGTCGGCCGGGTCGATGCCGGTGGTGTGCGTCCCGCCGGGGGTGGCGGCCGTGATGCGGGTCGCCTGGCCGGCGGAGCCGGTCCCGGGGCAGGTCGTGTAGTCGTGGGCGTCGCCCTGCGGGTCGCCGTCGAGGGCGCCGGTCGTGCCCGTCGTGGTGCTCACGGCGACGACCGTGATCTCGGCGCCGACGAGGTCGGCCGTGGCCGACGCCTCCGTGATCGCGGACGCGAGGCCGGTGAGGTCGGTGCAGATCGGGTCGTGCCCCGGGGCGTCCCCGAACCACACGACGATCTTCTTGCTGTCGGGCCGCCAGCCGATCGAGCCGTTGGTCGCCAGCTCGTGCAGCGCGAAGAGCTGGCCCTCCGAGATGTCGCTGCCCTCCGCCGCGGTCCACGTGCCGATGGCGGTCGCGGCCGCGGTGTGGTCGGTCGTCGGGGAGAGCTGGTGCTGGAACGCGTACGAGTTCGGGGTGGGGACGGGGAAGTCGCGGTAGTTGCCGACGCCCCAGGCGACGTCGAAGGCCCCGAGGGCGGGATCGCCGAGGATGGCGTCGGCGCCGGCCTTCACGGCTTCGAGGACCGGGTACATGCTGGCCGTCGTGTCGGCGAGCAGGTAGACGTCGGCCTTCGGCGTCGTCCCGTTCGGCGGCACCGTCACGGTGATCGTCTCCGTGTACCGGTCGCACTGGTCCAGCCGCCAGTCGTTGCGCGGCGGGTCGATGGTCACCGGCTCGCGCGGGGTGACGGGGTGCCCGACCGGGCCGGGGACGAAGACCGGCACGAACGGGTCGTGGCCGAGCGTCGCGACGAACTCCGCGAACGGGGTGACGGTGCCGTCCTCCGCGACGACGACGCTCGCGACGTCGTTGCCGCCACCCTCGCGGACGGCGTGGTACGCGGTGACGGTGCCGACGCCCGCGACCCGGGCCTCGAGGTGTCCGGCGGACACCGGGTCGCCGCCGAGGATGCCGGCGAGGTGGTCCCGCACGGCGGCGGGCAGGGTGGGGGTCTTCCTCTTCTTCGTGGGCATGACGTGTCGCTTCCGAGCGTGGCGGGCCGATCCCCAGTCCGTCTGGCCGCTCACCCCGCAAGAGGCGCGGGTGGGGCGGGTGATACCTCAGGGACCGACGCGACCGATGCTCGGTCGGGGACGTCGTGCTCGGTGGGTCAGGGGTGGCCGGCGAGCTGCCGTTCGACGGCCTCGCGGATCTTCTTGCCGGCGTCCGTGGCGTTGGCGGGCAGCCCGTCGTTGATGGCCTCGCGGATCGCCTTGCGCAGCAGCTCGGGGTTGTCCTGGACGAGGTGCTGGTACTTCGGCTTGAGGTCGATGAGGTTCATCGCGTCGCGGACCGACATGCCGTTGAGCAGCTGGTTCGGGTCGTCGAGCACGTTGCGCCAGTTGAGCCCCGGGTGGTTCGGCACCGAGTACCGGTCACCGAGGAAGCGCGGGATGTCGTTGAGGATGTCGCGCAGCTCGTGCATCAGGCTGTCGAGGTCGGTGACGGAGTTCTTCAGGCCCTTGATCTTCGGGCCGATCTCCGCGGCGAGGGCCGAGATGCGCGTCGTCGCCTGGTGGATGACCAGCGGGGTCGCCGCCCCGAGGGTGAAGACCAGCTCGGCGACGTAGCTGCACAGGGCTCCCGCGACCTGGGCCAGCGCGTCGCGCAGCACCCCGTGGACGAAGCCGACGATGACCGCCGCGCCCTCGGTGCCGATGGACATGCCACGGGCCGCCCCGGCGAGGAAGGACAGCTTGTGGGACATCTCCTCGACGTGCTGGCGGTAGCGCTCCATGTTCGGGCCGGACATGTGCCCGAGCTTCTGGTTGGCGCCCATGACGAACGTCGTGTTGCTCGCCGAGATCATGTTCGAGACGTTGAGCCAGGTGCCCGCGTAGGCGGTGACGCCCTCGGGGTTGCCGGTGAGGTCGTCGAACCAGCTCTTGATCGGGTCGAGGTGGTCGATGATCCAGCCGATGCCCGCGGCGAAGAGGCTGCCGAGCGGGTCGCTGTAGGTCGCGACGGCGTCGAAGCCGACGGCCACGCCGGACAGGGCGGCATCCACCCAGTTCTTGCTCTCGATGGCCTGGTACAGCGAGGTGCCGGAGTCGATGAGGCCGGCACCCGAGGTCGCCGAGCGCTCGCCGGGCTGGACGACCAGGTCGCCGCTCATCGTCCCGCCCCGTTCACCCGGTCACGCGCGTGGCCGTCGATGGTCTCGTGGTTGCCGGCCTGCGTGCGCAGCGTCGCGACCGTCTCGCCCATGTCGTCGGCGGCGTTCGAGATCGCCTGGTTGATCGCGGCGCCGAACACCCCGACCGTCGCGGCGAGGAACGAGTTGACGACACCGAAGGCCGAGCCGTCGATGGTCGTCTCGGCCGCCGTCGAACACGAGCGGATGTCCCCCTGGATCCCGGCCAGGCTCACCGCGTGCTCGCGGATCCCGGTGGGGCTCACGTCGTACTGCACCCTGTTCCGTCCCTCCCGAGGTCACTCGACCCCTCGGCTCGTAGAGTATGCGCGACTTCCCGCGATCTCGATGGGGAGCGGTCCCCATCGTCCGATGGGGCACCGATGTCGACCGAAGGGACGTCCGATGGTCTGGGGGGTCCGCCTGGTCCTCGTCCTCGTGGGGCTGGGGGTGCTGGGCATCGTCGTGCTCGTCCTGGGCGTCATCGTGCGCCCGGTCGTCACGGAAGCGTTGCGCGCCAACGCCGCCGGCGACTGGTGGCTGCCGTTCCTGCCGCGCACCGACGGACGCTACGGCCCGCTCGCCGAGAACCACTGGTGGTCGGCGATGCGCGCCGAGACCCCGGGCTCGACCGGCGGGCTCGCCGTGCGGTGGGGCTTCTGGACCCTCATGAGCCTGCTGCTCGTGTTCGCCGCGGGCTCGATCCTCGTCAACCTCGTGAAGCTCCTGGCCAAGGGCTGGGCCTCGGTCGGCTAGCGGCTCACCACATCCCCCCGCCCTGCGGCGGAGGGGGCGGGGTGTCGGGTCGGGGCGGCGTGCTGCTAGCGGGTCCGGCGTCTCCGGTGTCGCGGAGCACGGCGGGTCGCCTCCGGGCACCGGCCTCCCACTGCTCGCGCACCGTCCCGGCCTCGGGCGAGTCCTCGCCGAAGGTGTCCTGCGCGGAGCGCGTGACGAGCCGGGCCACCTCGGCCCGGGCCCGGGAGATGGCCTCGCCGACCCGCTCGGCGAGGGCGTCGCCGCCGTCGGCACAGGCGGGCGTGGGGATCCGCAGGTCCACGAGCGAGCCGGTGCCGCTGACCGTGGCCCGCACACCGTCGACCTCGCCGTCGGCGCGCAGCTCCTCGGCGCGTCGCCGCCAGTCGAGGGCGGCCCGGGCGCGCGCGGCGAGCCGGTCGAGCTCGGGCTGGGCGAGACCGTCGATGCGGCCGAGGTCGTCGAAGCCGCTCACCACGCACCTCCCGCAGGCCGGGGGGCGTCGTCGGGGGAGTCGGGGTCGGCCCCCGGGGTCAGGCGCTCGACCTCGTCGGTGACCGCGGCGGTCGTCGCCGACCCGGCGCCCCAGGCCGCGGCCGTTGAGGCCTCGGCCCGGCGGCGCAGGTCCTGCTGGGCCTGGGTGTGCGCCTCGAGCACGGCGCCCGCGACGGTCTGCCCGCCGTACCCGGCGGCGGCGTCGGTGATGCCGAGCCCGACGACCGTGCCGCCGAGGTCGACCTCGACGGTCACCCCGCCGCGCAGGGCCGACCCGTGGCCGGTCAGCTGCTCCATCTCGCCGACCCACGCCCCGGACCGCTCGGCCCGTTCACGCGCCGCGGCCACCTGGGCATCGATGTCTCCGTAGCCGTCCCCGGCCGTTGACCCCACCATGGCCGACACCCTAGACGACCTCCCGGTCAGTCCGAGGGGCCGCTGCGCAGGGCCCGCGGGGCGTTGAGGTCGAGGGCCACCGCGAGCACCCGGATGACGAACACGAGCACCACCGCACCCCAGGCGGTGACCGGTCCGAGCGCGTCGAGGTGGTGGAGGAGCACGACCAGCCCGGCCCCGGCGAGGGCCGGCAGGGCGTAGAGCTCGCGCTGCAGCACCTCCGGGACCTGGCGGGCCAGGACGTCTCGCAGCACCCCGCCGCCCACGGCCGTGATGCCCCCGATGAGGGTCGCGGCGAGGGGGCCGGCGTCGCGGGAGAGGGCGACGAGCGCACCGCTCACCGCGAAGAGGGCCAGGCCGGCGGCGTCGAGAAGGCGGACCGCCCGGGTGAGGTGGCGCCGTCCGGCGCCGGACCCCGAGCTCTCCTCCCACAGCCCGTGGGCGACGAACACGACGCCCCCCGCGAGCACCGCGGCGGTGAGCAGCCGCCAGTCGCTCACGGCCACCGGGGGCGTGACACCGAGGAAGAGGTCGCGGATGATCCCGCCGCCCAGCCCGGCGACCCAGGCGAGCACGAGGACCCCGAACAGGTCGAGCCCGCGCCGCACCGCCACGAGGGCGCCGGAGAGGCCGAAGACGAAGACGCCGCACACGTCGAGCACGGTCTGCAGCGAGTCGGTGTCCGTGAGCACCGGGCGATTCTCGCAGCGCTCCCGCTAGGGTCGCCGCGTGGGCGGGACGGGGGTGGATGTCGTCGGGCCGACGCTCGGGGCGGCCCTCGTCACCCACCTCCTCGTGCTGGCCCTCTTCGGGCTGCCGTGGCTGCTCTTCGCCGTGCCCGTCCTGCGTGGCGCCGCGCACGGCCTGCGCTCGGGCGACTGGTGGACACCGTTCGAGCGCCGTCCACACGGCACCTGGCCGCGGCTCGTCGCCGGTCGGACCCTCGCCGGGCTGCGGGCCCCCGAGGGGTCCCACCCGCGGACCCGTGCAGGCCTGCTCGTCCGCTGGGCGGTGCCGATGGTCGTCACCCTCCTCCTGCCCCTCGGGGTCTCCTCGCTCGTCGTCGCGACCGTGCAGCCCCTCGCCGGGCGCTGGCGGGCCGCCGCGGGCCGGGGGACGGCGCCGGTCGGTTCCTCCACGGACGCGCTCGGTGTCGAGGGGGTGCTGCTCATCGTGGCGTCCGTCGCCGGCCTGCTCGCCGTCGGGTTCCTCGTCCCGCGGGTGCTCCGGTTCCTGCTGCCCGGCGGGAGGGACCGCGCGCGGGCGGGCGTTCCGGCCGACGGGACGGTCGAGCCGTCGGTTCCGGCACCGACCGACCTCGACGGAACGCCCGACCGGGTCGTGCTGCGGGCTCCGCTCTGGGCCCTCGTCCCCGGGTTCCGCTGCTCGCCGTGCTCTGGGTGGGTGTGGTGCTCGGGCTCGTCGGCCTGGTCCGCGACGGCGCGGGGGAGGCCACCCCCTGGCCGGCGGCGGTCGCGGCGTGGGTGCTCGTGCCCCTCCTCGTGCTCGTCCTGCCCGTCACGGGATGGTTCCTCGTCACCTACCGCCTCGACCTCGACGGTGCGGGGGGCCGCGTCCGCCGCTCGCCCGGAGGGGTCGACATCGGGGTCGACGAGCTCGAGGCCCTCGTCGTGCTCGAGCCGTCGGTCGTGGGCCGGGCGCAGCGCGGGTGGCGCCTCCAGCTGCGCCACCCGGTGCGGGGGGTCGTGGCCCAGGTGGAGGAGTCGGACCGCGGATGGGCCCGCGCCCTGGGCGTCGCCCGACGGTGGGCGCGCGAGCGGCCCGAGCTGGTCCGTGACGAGGTCACCCGCCGCGTGCTCGCACCGACCCCCATAGACTGACGGCCATGGCCGACCTCACCCGCGCGGACGTCGCGCACCTCGCCGGGCTCGCCCGCATCGACCTCTCCGACGCCGAGCTCGACAAGATGGTCGGTGAGCTCGCCGTCATCCTCGAGTCGGTGGCCACGGTGCAGCAGGCCCCCATCGCCGACGTCGAGCCGATGAGCCACCCGATGCCGCTCGTCAACGTCACCCGCCCCGACGTCGTGCGGCCCTCGCTCACCCCGGACGAGGCGCTCTCGGGCGCACCGGAGTCCGAGCAGCAGCGCTTCAGCGTCCCCCGCATCCTCGACGAGGAGTGACGCCGGGCCGCGCGCCCGCCGCTCGTCCCGCCCGCACCCGCCGCACCTCCTGAAGGACCCCGCCGTGACCGACCTGACCCGCGCCACCGCCGCCGAGCTCGCCGACCTGCTCGGTGCCGGCTCCGTCTCCTCCCGCGAGGTGACCCGCGCCCTCCTCGACCGCACCGCCGCGGTCGACGGTGCCGTCCACTCCTACCTGCACGTCGACGAGGACGGCGCGCTCGCGGCCGCCGACGACGTCGACCGCCGCCGTACTGCGGGGGAGTCCCTGCACGCCCTCGCCGGCGTGCCGATCGCCGTCAAGGACGTCATGGCCACCCGCGGCCTTCCCACCACGTGCGGCTCGAAGATCCTCGAGGGCTGGGTGCCGCCCTACGACGCCACCCTCGTGACCCGGCTGCGTGCGGCGGGCATGCCCATCCTCGGCAAGACGAACATGGACGAGTTCGCGATGGGCTCCTCCACGGAGCACAGCGCCTACGGGCCGAGTCACAACCCCTGGGACCTCGAGCGCATCCCCGGCGGCTCCGGTGGCGGGTCGTCCTCGGTGGTCGCCTCGTTCCAGGCGCCCCTGGCCATCGGCACCGACACCGGCGGCTCGATCCGCCAGCCGGCCGCCGTCACCGGCACGGTCGGCACCAAGCCCACCTACGGCGGGGTGTCGCGCTACGGGCTCGTGGCGCTGGCCTCCTCGCTCGACCAGGCCGGCCCGTGCTCGCGCACCGTCCTCGACTCCGCGCTGCTCCACGAGGTCATCGCCGGCCACGACCCGCTCGACTCGACGTCCGTCGACGCACCGGTGCCTCCGGTCGTCGAGGCCGCGCGCCGGGCCGACGTCTCCGGGATGCGCATCGGCATCGTCCGCGAGCTGACCGGCGAGGGGTTCCAGGCCGGGGTGCAGGCGCGCTTCGACGAGGCCGTGCAGCACCTCGTCGACGCCGGGGCCGAGGTCGTCGAGGTGTCGTGCCCGAGCTTCACGTACGCGCTCGCCGCCTACTACCTCATCCTCCCGAGCGAGGCGTCGAGCAATCTCGCCAAGTTCGACGCGATGCGCTACGGGCTGCGGGTGCAGCCCGACGGTGTCGACGCCCCGAGCGCCGAGCAGGTGATGGCCGCCACCCGCGACGCCGGCTTCGGCGACGAGGTCAAGCGGCGCATCATCCTCGGCACGTACGCGCTCTCCAGCGGCTACTACGACGCCTACTACGGGTCGGCGCAGAAGGTCCGCCGGCTCATCGCGAACGACTTCGCCGCCGCGTTCGAGACCGCCGACGTCCTCGTCAGCCCCACCGCGCCGACCACGGCGTTCCGGCTCGGTGACAAGCTCGACGACCCGATGGCCATGTACCTCAACGACATCGCCACCATTCCGGCCAACCTCGCCGGTATCCCCGGCCTGTCGCTGCCGAGCGGCCTCGCCGACGAGGACGGCCTGCCCGCCGGCTTCCAGGTGCTCGCCCCGGCGATGGCCGACGACCGGCTCTACTCCGTCGGCGCCGCGCTCGAGGCCCGGCTCACCGCCGCCTGGGGCGGCCCCATCCTCGACCGTGCGCCCGAGCTGGAGGTGGCCCGATGACCACGACGACCGGTCCCGAACCGACGCTCTCGTTCGACGAGGCGCTCGCGTCCTTCGACCCCGTCATGGGCCTCGAGGTGCACGTCGAGCTGGGCACGAACACGAAGATGTTCTGCGGCTGCCCGACCGCGTTCGGCGCCGAGCCGAACACCCAGACCTGCCCGGTGTGCCTCGGCCTGCCCGGCGCGCTGCCGGTCGTCAACGCCGTGGCCGTCGAGTCGGCCATCCGGATCGGGTTGGCGCTCAACTGTTCCATCGCCGAGTGGTGCCGCTTCGCGCGGAAGAACTACTTCTACCCGGACATGCCGAAGAACTTCCAGACCTCCCAGTACGACGAGCCGATCGCCTTCGACGGGTACCTCGACGTCGAGCTCGAGGACGGCTCCACGTACCGCGTCCAGATCGAGCGCGCCCACATGGAGGAGGACACCGGGAAGTCGCTGCACGTCGGCGGCTCGACCGGCCGCATCCACGGCGCCACGCACTCGCTCGTCGACTACAACCGCGCCGGCATCCCGCTCATCGAGATCGTCACGAAGCCGATGACCGGTGCGGGGGAGCGGGCCCCGGAGGTCGCCAAGGCCTACGTGGCGACCTTGCGCGACCTGCTCAAGGCGATGGACGTCTCGGACGTGAAGATGGAGCAGGGCTCGATGCGCTGCGACGTCAACCTCTCGCTGATGCGCAAGGACGCCGACGTGTTCGGCACCCGCACCGAGACCAAGAACGTCAACTCCCTGCGCTCGGTCGAGCGGGCCGTGCGCTACGAGATCGGGCGCCACGCAGCCGTTCTCAGCAGCGGCGGCTCCATCACGCAGGAGACGCGGCACTGGCACGAGGACACCGGCATCACGACGTCGGGCCGCGTGAAGTCCGACGCCGAGGACTACCGGTACTTCCCCGAGCCCGACCTGGTGCCGGTGGCGCCGTCGCGCGAGAGCGTCGAGGCGCTGCGTGGCACGCTCCCCGAGCCGCCCGCCGAGCGGCGCAAGCGGCTCCAGGCCGCCTGGGGGTTCGCCGACCTCGAGATGCGCGACGTCGTCAACGCCGGGCTCGTCGAGCTCGTCGAGGAGACGGTCGCCGCCGGTGCCTCACCCGCCGCCGCCCGCAAGTGGTGGTCCGGCGAGGTCGCCCGGCGGGCCAACGGCGAGGGCGTCGACGTGCCGTCGTACGCGGCGCGCATCGGGGTGACGCCGGCGCACGTCGTCGAGCTCGAGTCGCTCGTCACCTCGGGCCGGCTCAACGACTCGATGGCCCGTCAGGCCTGGGAGGGCGTCCTCGACGGCGAGGGCACACCGACCGCTGTCGCCGACGCGCGCGGCCTGGAGCTGGTGCAGGACACCGGTGCCCTCGAGGCGGCGGTCGACACCGTCATCGCGGCCAACCCCGATGTCGCCGACAAGATCCGCGACGGCAAGGTCCAGGCCGTCGGCGCGCTCATCGGCCAGGTCATGCGGGAGATGAAGGGTCATGCCGACGCGGCCGCCGCCCGGCAGATCATCCTCGAGAAGCTCGGTCAGGCCTGAGCCGGGAGGCGGCGCCAGCCGTCCTCGTCGGCCTCGAGCAGCAGGTGGCCGCCGCCCGGTAGGACGAGGTCGTGGGCGAGGGACCGCGGCGCCCCGACGAGCTCGGGGACGGTCGCCATCACCGCCCCTCCGTGGCTGACGACGAGCACCGTCTCGCCCCGGTGGGTGTCGGCGACCTCCTCGAGCACCCGACGCACCCGGGCGACGACGTCGGTGACGCGCTCCCCACCGGGGATGCGGGCCTCGTCGTCGCCGGCCAGCCAGGCGCCGAACACCGGGCCGATGACGCTCGCCTCGTCCGTCGCCGTGCCCGCGAGAGACCCGACGCCGTACTCGCGCAACCCTTCCCGGACGACGACGTCGACACCGAGCACCGACGCGGCGATCTCGGCGGTCTGCACGGCGCGCGAGAGCGGGCTGCACCAGACCCGGGCGACGTGCTCGTCGCGCAGTGCGGTGCCGAGGTCGCGGGCCTGCTGCCTCCCGGCGGCCGTCAGGGACCCTCCGTCGTCGGTGGTCAGGCCGCTCTCGTACTCGGCCTCACCGTGGCGGGCGAGGACGACACGTGCGGGGCAGTGCAGGTCGGACACGTCAGCGACGGCCACCGCCGAGGATGCCCCCGAGCACGTCGCCGATGATGCTCCCGGCATCGATGCCGCCCGACGACGGTGCCTTGCCCGACGAACCACCCTGTGCCGCACCGCCGGTCGCCGAGCCCAGGACGTCCTTCAGCATGTCCTCGAGCGACCCCGGCCCGCCGGACGAGCTCCCGCCGGGGAGCGAGGGCGCCGGGGCCGCGCCTCCGGTCGCGGCGCCCGACGACGAACCGGACGACCCGGACGAACCGGTCGACCCGCCGCGAGCCCCGCCGAGGACCCGCCCCGCGAGCCAGGACAGCACCATCGGCGCGATGATCGGGATGAGCTTCTTGACCAGGGCGCCGCCGACCCCCTGGCCGCTCAGCGGGGACTCGCCGAGCCGGGCGGCGACGTCGTCCTGCCGGTCGCCGAAGATGTGCCCCGCGATGGCCGTGCCGTCGAGCTGGTCCAGCTGCCCGAGGTCGGCACCGCCGGAGAGCAGCCGGGGGTCGTGCTGGCCGAGGGCGTCGAGGAGCGAGCCCGCCCCACCACCCTGCGCGTTGGCGTCGAGGCCCCGAGCAGGGCCGGCACGACCGCCGCGGCCGCCTGCCGCACGTCGTCCGGGGAGGCCCCACGCGACCGGCGATGTCGTCGACCGGCAGGGCTCCGAGGATGTCGTCGTACGCACTCATGGGTGTCCTCCCGTCGTGGGCGACCGACCGCCGCCGCGGGGCCAGCCAACCACGTCGGGGGCGCTCGTGGCGAGGGTCGGGTGGGTCACCGCCGGGGTGACCGCGCGAGCGCCCGGGTGCATGATCGGAGCATGACCCGCGCAGCCCGAGACCGGACCCTGATCCTCCTGCGGCACGCGAAGGCCGAGCAGACCCTCGGGGTGCCCGACCACGACCGCGAGCTGACCCGGCGCGGGCGCCAGGACGCCGCCGCGGCCGGGCGCTGGTTGCACGAGCACGGCATCGGTGTCGACGAGGTGCTCTGCAGCACCGCCGACCGCACCCGGCAGACCTGCGAGGAGGTCTGGGCCGCAGGCTGTCCCGAGGCCGACGTCCACCACGACCGGCGGATCTACAACGCCTCCGCGGAGGCCCTGCTCGCCGTCGTGCGCGAGGCCGACGACGACGCCGACGTCGTCATGGTCGTCGGGCACGCTCCCGGCATCCCCGCCCTCACCGAGCAGCTGGCCGACGGCGAGGGCAGCACCGACGGGCACCGCAGGCTCGCCGAGGGCTTCCCCACCTGCGGCCTCGCGGTGCTGCACTACGCGGGCCGCTGGGCCGACCTCGACCTCGGCGACGCCAGCCTCGAGCGCTTCCACGTGGCCCGGGCCGACTGAGCCCCGCCCGGGCCCCACCCCCGGTCCGCTCAGGGCGTGAGGCCGGTGGCCGCGGCCACCCACACCCAGTAGCGGACCCGGTCGGCGAGCGGCGCGGACGTCCCCGGCAGGACGCTGGTGGGCCGGGGGCGCCGGTCGTGCCAGAGCCGTCCACCCTCGGGCGCCGGCTCCGACGCGAGCACCCACACCGTGGTGTCGGCGCCGTCGGCGTCCGTGCGCAGCACCGGCCTCAGCGCACGGGAGAAGCCGGGGAGCGAGGCGTCGAGGCCGGGGGTGCGGGCCCAGCCGGGATGCGTCGCGTGCACCGTGACCCCCCGCCGGCCCCAGCGCTCGGTGAGCAGGGGGAGGAGCTCGACCTGCCCGCGCTTGCTGCGGGCGTAGGCGACCGACCCGCTGTACGCGCCGTGCCGGTACTCGGGGTCGTCGGCGGGCAGGGCCTGGGTGTACATCCCCCGGACGTGACGAGCACGACGCGTCCCTCGTCGGCCTCGAGGGCCGGGAGGAGCAGCTCGGTCATGAGCACGGGGCCGAGCACGTGGAGGGCCTGGGTCAGCTCGTGGCCCTGCGGCGACTCGGTGCGCGCGGCGGGCAGCGCGCCGGCGTTGTGCACGAGGCCGCGCAGGGGAGGTCGGCGGCGAGGAAGCGACCGGCGAACGTGCGCACCGAGTCGAGGTCGGCCGTGTCGCACCACCAGACGCGGGCCGCGCCGTCGCGACCGACCGACGCGTCGACCTCGGCCGCGACCCGCTCGCCCCTGGCGGTGTCGCGCACGACGAGGTGGACGGTGGCCCCGAGGACGGCGAGGTCGAGCGCGGTGCGTCGACCGAGCCCGGACGTCGCACCGGTGACGGCGACGTGCCGCCCCGCGAGCACGCTGGGCTGCGGGTCGGCCGGCCAGCCGGGCAGGCGGCGCCGCACCCCGAGGCCGACCGCGGTGAACCCCGGGACGACCGCGCGGTCGAGGGCGGAGTCGACCAGTCGCGAGAAGACTTCGGCCACAGGCGCGCCCATCACATCAGCGCCCGCATGGCCGCCGTCGCACCGCGGAGGTACCGCTCGACGAGCGCCCGCTCGTCGTCGGTGAGGGCCGCGTCGATGTCGGCGAGGCCGGCGAACATCGGGGCGAGCCGGCTGAAGATCTCGAGACGTCCGGACTCGGTGATGACGACGACGGTGCGGCGCCGGTCGTCGGGGTGGGGGCGGCGCTCGGCGTGCCCGCGCGCGACCAGCCGGTCGACGACACCGGACGAGGCGGCCGAGGTGACACCGAGCTCGCGGGCCAGCTCGACGGGACCCATCGGTGCGGACATGAGGTGACGCAGCGAGTGCAGCTCGGAGACCGAGAGGCCGGCCTGGCGGGCGACCTCGTGCGGCACCTGACCGGCGACGTCGACGAGCTCCTGGAGGGCGTCGAGGGAGCCCGACGGCCGGTAGGAGGGCACGACGGCCTGCACGCCCGCCGTGCCCGGGTCGACGTCGACCGGTGGGCCGTCGACGGGGGTGGCCCGGTTTGCGTCCCGGTCCCGGGGCTGCGTAATATCGCTCACCTACTTAGTAACTTGGTGAATCACCAGATGAACGACCACTCTACCAAGGGAGATCTCCGATGGGCCGGATCGCCGACCTCGTCACGCGCCGCTGGGTCGCCGGACTGCTGGCCCTGGCCGCCCTCCTCGGCGCCGGCGCCCTCATCGGCGTCGTCGGACAGGCCGAGAAACCCGACGGCACCCTCACCGCCCTGCCGCTCGACTCCGACAGCCGGGCCGCCGCCGAGCTGCGCCAGCGGCTGCCCGAGGACGAGGGGTCGGCGGCGGTCGTCCTCTTCGCGCGTGACGGGTCGCTGACCGCTGCCGACGACGCCGCCATCCAGCGCAACGCCGCCGCGCTCCCGGGCGCCACCGGCATGCCCGCCCAGAAGAGCGAGGACGGCACGGCCGCGGTCGTCGTGGTCCCCGTGGCCTCCGGCGACGCCACCCGCACCGCCGACACCGTCGCCGACATCCGCGCGGCCGCGAAGGCCGACCTGCCCGACGGCTTGACCGCGCAGGTCACCGGGCCCGCCGCCATCCAGGCCGACCTCGCGGGGGTCTTCGACGGGGCGAACACCCGGTTGCTCCTCGCGACCGCGAGCGTCGTGGCGCTGCTGCTCGTCATCACCTACCGCAGCCCGGTGCTGTGGCTCGTGCCCCTGACCGTCGTCGGCGTCGCCGACCAGCTCGCCGCCGTGCTCGCGACCCGGACCCTCGACGTCTTCGGGGTCGCCTGGGACGAGTCCACCGTCGGCATCCTCTCCGTGCTCGTCTTCGGTGCCGGTACCGACTACGCGCTGCTCCTCATCTCCCGCTACCGCGACGAGCTGCGCACGACCGAGGACCGACGGGCGGCGATGGCGCACGCCCTGCGCCGCACCACCGAGGCCGTGCTGTCGAGCGCCTCCACGGTCGTCCTCGGCCTCCTGACCCTCCTGCTCTCGGCCTTCCCCGCGACCCGCGGCCTCGGGCTGGCCTGTGCCGTGGGCGTGGTCGTCGCCGCGGCCTTCGCGCTCGTCGTGCTCCCCGCCGCGCTCGTCGTCTTCGGCCGCTGGGTGTTCTGGCCGAGGGTGCCGCACGTCGGCGAGGCGGGCCTGGCCGACGCCCGCTCGCCGTGGCGCCGGGTCGGGGACGCCGTCGCCCGCCGTCCCGTCGTCGTCGTCACGGTCGTCCTCCTCGCCCTCGGCGCGGCCGCCGGCGGCATCACGCAGGTCCGGGCCGGGCTCTCGACGGCCGACCAGTTCCTCGACACCCCGGAGTCGATCACGGCCTCGCAGCGCTACGGCGAGTCCTTCTCCGCGGGCTCGGTCGACCCCGTCGTCGTCATGGCGGCCGGCGACGAGGCCGCCGGGAAGTCGTTGGTGGAGAAGGTCACCGCAGTGGACGGTGTCGAGTCCGCCCGGGTCGTGGCCAGTGGTGGGGGAGTGGTCGAGGTCGACGCCGTCCTCACCGGCACACCGGGCTCGGACGAGGTGCGCGACAACGTCGTCGCCCTGCGCGACGCCCTCGCCGGCAGCCGGGACACGCACGTCGGCGGCACCGAGGCCGAGGCGGTCGACACCGCCGACGCCTCGAACCGCGACCGCGCGCTGATCCTGCCGCTCATCCTCGGCCTCGTCGTGCTCGCCCTCGGTGCCCTCCTGCGCAGCGTCGTCGCCCCGGTCGTGCTGGTCGCCACCGTCGTCGGTACCTACCTCGCGAGCCTCGGCGCCAGCTGGGTCCTCTTCACCCAGGTGCTCGGGTTCGAGCGGCTCGACGAGGGAGTCCCGTTGCTGGCCTTCGTCTTCCTCGTCGCGCTCGGCGTCGACTACAACATCTTCCTCGTGACCCGGGCCGCCGAGGAGTCCCGCGGCCACGGACCCCGCGAGGGGATGCTCCGCGCCCTGGCTGCGACCGGTGGAGTCATCACGAGCGCCGGCATCCTGCTGGCCGCCGTCTTCGCGGTGCTCGGCGTCCTGCCGCTGGTCGTGCTCGCCCAGCTCGGCGTCATCATCTGCGTCGGCGTCCTGCTCGACACCCTCGTCGTGCGCACGCTCCTCGTGCCGGCCATCGGTGTGCTCCTCGGCGACCGGTTCTGGTGGCCGCGCCGCGTCGGTACCCCGGCCGAGGCGGACGCGTGAGCGTCCGGGTCCTGCTCGTCGTCGGTGTGCTGGCCCTCGTCGCGGTCTACGCCGTCCTCTCCGGGCGGTGGGTCTCGACCGACTCCGGCTGGTACGACGCGCTGCCCAAGCCGGCGTGGCAGCCGCCGCCCTGGGTGTTCGGGGTGATGTGGCCGCTGAACTTCCTCGCCCTCACCGTGAGCGGCGTGGCCCTCGCGACCACCCGGCCCACCGGCGACGCGGTGCGCTTCCTCGTCGTCCTGGCCGTCTCGGTGGTGGCCGCGCTGGCGTGGGCCCACGAGTTCTACGTGCCGCACGAGCTGGGGCGGTCCGCGGTGGCGCTCGCGGTGGCCGCCGTGCTCACCTGGGCCCTGGTCCTCGTGGCCGGCGGCTCGCTCGCGTGGGCCGGCTGGATCCTCGTGCCGTACGCGGTGTGGATGACCGTCGCGACGAGCCTGTCCGTGGGCTACTGGCGGCTGGTGCCGGGGACGCGGTGAGCCCGGCGCCGGCACCGGGTCGAGTGGCGGGATGGCCCAGCGGCCGCGGTGCCGCGAACCTAGGATGACCGGCATGACGAGCACCCCCGACATCAAGCCCCGCAGCCGCGACGTCACCGACGGCCTCGAGAAGGCCGCCGCGCGGGGGATGCTGCGCGCCGTCGGGATGGGCGACGACGACTGGGTCAAGCCGCAGGTCGGGGTGGCCAGCTCCTGGAACGAGATCACCCCGTGCAACCTCTCCCTCGACCGGCTCGCCAAGGCCGTCAAGGACGGCGTCCACGCGGCGGGTGGCTACCCGCTCGAGTTCGGCACCATCTCGGTGAGCGACGGCATCTCGATGGGTCACGAGGGGATGCACTTCTCGCTCGTCAGCCGCGAGATCATCGCCGACTCGGTCGAGACGGTGATGAACGCCGAGCGGCTCGACGGCTCGGTGCTGCTCGCCGGCTGCGACAAGTCCCTGCCCGGGATGCTCATGGCCGCCGCGCGCCTCGACCTCTCGTCGGTCTTCCTCTACGCCGGCTCGATCCTGCCCGGCATCGCCAAGCTGTCCGACGGCAGCGAGAAGACGGTGACGATCATCGACGCCTTCGAGGCCGTCGGAGCCTGTGCCCGTGGGCTGATGAGCCGCGAGGACGTCGACGCCATCGAGCGCGCCATCTGCCCGG
Source organism: Phycicoccus sp. HDW14 (assembly GCF_011383005.1). Taxonomy (GTDB): domain Bacteria; phylum Actinomycetota; class Actinomycetes; order Actinomycetales; family Dermatophilaceae; genus Phycicoccus. Next base: position 620,777 of record NZ_CP049935.1, read on the forward strand.
GCGAGGGCGCCTGCGGCGGCATGTACACCGCCAACACGATGGCCTCCGTGGCCGAGGCGATCGGGATGTCGCTGCCGGGGTCCGCCGCCCCGCCCGCCACCGACCGCCGCCGGGACGGGTTCGCCCGCAAGAGCGGTGAGGCCGTCGTCGAGCTGCTGCGCCGCGGCATCACCGCGCGCGACATCATGACCAAGGAGGCGTTCGAGAACGCCATCGCGGTCGTCATGGCCTTCGGCGGCTCGACCAACGCGGTGCTGCACCTCCTGGCCATCGCCCACGAGGCCGAGGTCGACCTCACCCTCGAGGACTTCCGCCGGGTCGGGGCCCGCGTGCCGCACCTCGCCGACGTCAAGCCCTTCGGCTCCTACGTCATGACCGACGTCGACCGTGTCGGCGGCGTGCCCGTGGTCATGCGCGCCCTGCTCGATGCCGGTCTGCTGCACGGCGACTGCCTCACCGTCACCGGTCGCACGATGGCCGAGAACCTCGCCGACATCGCGCCGCCGGACGTCGACGGCAAGGTCGTCCGGGCGATGTCCGAGCCGATCCACCGCACCGGCGGCATCACCATCCTCACCGGCTCGCTGGCGCCCGAGGGAGCCGTCGTGAAGTCGGCCGGCTTCGACTCCGACGTCTTCGAGGGCACCGCCCGCGTCTTCGACGGCGAGCGGGCCGCGATGGACTCCGTCGAGGACGGCACGCTGGCCGCCGGCGACGTCGTCGTCATCCGCTACGAGGGCCCCAAGGGCGGCCCGGGGATGCGCGAGATGCTCGCCGTCACCGGGGCGATCAAGGGCGCCGGCCTCGGCAAGGACGTCCTGCTCCTCACCGACGGCCGGTTCTCCGGCGGCACCACCGGGCTGTGCGTCGGCCACGTCGCGCCCGAGGCCGTCGACGAGGGCCCCATCGCGTTCGTCCGTGACGGCGACCGGATCCGCCTCGACGTCGCCGCCGGCACCCTCGACCTGCTCGTCGACGACGCGGAGCTCGAGCGCCGCCGCGCCGACGGCGTCACGCACCCCGAGCCCAAGTACACCCGCGGCGTCCTCGCGAAGTACCGCAAGCTGGTCCGCAGCGCGAGCACGGGCGCCGTGTGTGACTGACGCACGGGGGAGGGGCCGGCCCTCGAGCTGGTCGGCCTCGTCAAGGAGTTCCGGGGGCGGCGCGTGGTCCACGGGCTGTCGCTCAGCGTCCCCCGGGGCTCGCTGTTCGGCCTCGTCGGACCCAACGGCGCCGGCAAGACGACGACCCTGTCGATGGCCACCGGCCTGCTGCGCCCCGACGGCGGCACGGCCCGCGTCCTCGGGCTCGACGTCTGGGCCGACCCCGCCGCCGCCAAGGCGGTCATGGGCGTCTCGCCCGACGGGCTGCGCCTCTTCGAGCAGCTGTCCGGTCGCGAGCTGCTGCACTACGTCGCCGACCTGCGCCGGATGCCGGTGGGGGAGAGCCGTGCCCGCACCGAGGAGCTGCTCGCGGTCCTCGACCTCGCTGACGACGCGAACGTCGTCGTCGCCGACTACAGCGCCGGCATGGTCAAGAAGATCAGCCTCGCCGCGGCCCTCATCCACGCCCCGCGCCTGCTCGTGCTCGACGAGCCGTTCGAGGCCGTCGACCCCGTCTCCGGGCAGGCCATCCGCACCATCCTCCGGCGCTACGTCGGCACGGGCGGCACGGTCGTCATGTCGAGCCACGTCATGGAGCTCGTCGAGGGACTGTGCGACCGGGTCGCCGTCGTCGCCGGCGGCCGGGTGCTGGCCGACGACACGGTCGGCGCGCTGACGGCGGGCGGTTCGCTGCACCAGCGCTTCCTCGAGCTCGTCGGCGCCGGTGAGGTGTCCGGCGACGGGCTCACCTGGCTCGGCGGATGAGCGGCGCCCGACCGTGACCCTCCTCGTCGTCCGGCTCCGGTTCACGATGTGGCGCACCGCGATGAGCCGCAGCTCGCTGCACCTCACGTCGTCGGTCGTCGGCGGGCTCGTCGCCCTCGGGGTCGTCGGGGTCCTCGGGCCGGCGCTCGCACTGCTCGCGGCCCGGCCGGTGCGCCTCACGGCCCTCACCGTGCCGCTGTTCGCGACCTTCACCCTCATGTGGGTGGTGCTCAGCCTCGTCGCCACGGGCGTCGACAACGTCCTCGACCCCGCCCGCTTCACGGTGCTGCCGCTGCGCCCGCGCGAGCTGGCCCGTGGGCTGCTCGCCGCGGCCTACACGGGCATCCCGGCGATGATGTTCGTCCTGCTGGCCCTGGCCCAGGTGGTGGCCTGGGCGGGCCACCCCGCCGCCCTGCCGGCCGCGCTGCTCGCCGCGGCCCTCGGCACGCTGACGGCGATCCTCGGGTCCCGGGCGGTGACCAGCGCCCTCGCGCGGGTCATGGGCAGCCGGGGCGGTCGGCTCGTGGGGCCGTCGTCGTCTCGCTCGTCACCCTCCTGCCGCTCGTGCTCAACCTCGTGCTGAGCACCGGCACGGTGGGTCCCGACGTGCGCGCCTTCGACGCCGGCGCCTCGGCGCGGATCGCCTCCTGGACCCCGCTCGGGTGGTCGTGGGGCCTGCCGTACGACGTGGCGACCGGCCGCTGGTGGCAGGCCGGGGTCCAGCTCGTCCTCGCCGTGGCGCTCGTCGTGCTGCTCTGGGAGGTGTGGGTCCGCCAGCTCGCCCGCACCCTCACCTCACCGATGACGGCGGGCGGCGGGCAGCGCATCGGCCGGGCCCGGCTACTGCCGGCAGCGTTGGGGCACAGCCCGACCGCGACGATCGCGGCCCGACGCATCCGGGCCTGGTACCGCGACAGCCGGCTGGTCAGCATCGCGCTGCGCACCGCCGTCCTGCCGGTCTTCTTCGTCGTGCAGTCGGCGCTCACCGGCTCCGGGGCCTTCGCCGGCGTCGGGGTCGTCACGCTCGCGGTGTTCGCCGGGCTGACCCTGATGAACGACCTCGCCTTCGACGGCCCGGCCTGGTGGGTGCACGTCAGCACGGGCGTGCGCGGGTGGGAGGACCGGCTCGGGCGGGCCCTGGCCTCGACCATCGTCTTCGGACCGGTGCTCGTCGTCACCTTCGTCGTCGCGGCCTCGCTCGGGTTGCTCGCACCCGTCGTCCCGTGGGCCGGTGTCTCCATCGCCGCGTTCCTCGCGAGCCTCGGGCTGGCCGTCGGTGTCGGGGCCGTGCTCCCCGGTACGGCGCCGCGCACCGGAGGCAACCCGTTCGCCGCCTCGTCCGGCGGTGCCGCACAGGGCTGCCTCACGGCGCTCATCTCGTTCGTCGGGCCGCTCGTGCTCGTCCTCCCGGTCGGCGTCGCCGCGGCCCTGACGGCCGGCAGCCCAGTCGGACGCTGGGTCGTCCTCGTCCTCGCCGTGGCCTACGGCGGCGCGCTGCTGCTCGCCGGAGTGGTCCTCGGCGGGCGACGGCTCGACGAGCGGGCCCCCGAGATGCTCGGCCAGCTGGCGCACGCCCAGATCTGAGCCCGGTCAGGCGGGGGCATCAGCCCGGCTCGAGCGCTCGACGCGCCAGAGGCCGGCGGCGACCAGCGCCGCGAGCGCGGCCCCCGCACCGGTGAGCAGCAGCCGCTCGAGGGCCAGCCCGGCCCCGGACCCGAACAGCCCGCCCGAGCCGACGAGCACGACGGCCGCGCTGCTCGCGGCCGACATCCACCGGGTCTCGCGGACCGCGGTCCAGGCCAGGGCGAGCACGCCGAGCAGGGCCGAGGCGGTGAGGGCGACGACGGTGGGCAGCACCGCGACCGCGAGGACCGCGGCGAGCACGCCCGTCACCGTGCCGACGACCCGGGCCGTTGCCTGCGCGGAGGTCTCCTCGCGCGAGACCGCGAGCACCATGGCGACCGCGACGACCAGCCAGTAGCCGTGACCCAGCCCCAGCGCCGTCGTGACCACCGTGCCGGCCCCGGCGACGAGCGCGGTGGCCACGGCGTGCCGGCCGGCCTCGGCGGCGGGCACCGGCTGGGCGGGGACGGCCACGCGGGCCAGGGTCGTCAGCGCCACGACGACGAGGCCGCCCACGGCCACCCAGCCGGTGACGGCCGGCCCGGCGGACCCCAGCGGCAGGGCGGCGCCCAGGGCCGCGAGCACCGGCAGGAAGGTGGCGGTGCGCGCCCCGTGACGCGTCGGCGGCACCTGCGCCAGGGCGGCGACGGCGACGGCGGCACCGGCGGCCAGCGCGTGCCCGTGGGCGAGCCAGCCGAGGCCGAAGGACGCGGCCCCGAGAGCGGCGACGAGGCCCCGGACACGCACCGGCACGGCGGCGACCGCGGCCGTCGAGACCCCGAGGGCGCCGAGCAGCACCCCGACGGCGGCCGCCCTCCCGACGCCCCAGCCGACGGCCGCGGCGAGCACCCCGACGCCCGCGACCAGCGCGACGGCGAGCGCGAGGACGCGTCGAGGCGGCCAGGGGACGTGCACGGGACCTCCGGTGGGACGGGGAGCCGGTGGCGAGGCTAGCGCGGCGCCCGCGGCCGACGTGAGCAGCGCCACGGTCCCGGATGGTGGGACCGGCCGTCTCGCAGGTTGACACCTTCACCGGCGCGGGACGACAGTGTCCACGTGGCCCGAGTCCTCGTACTTCCGCAGCGCGCCTGACGCCCACGCACCAGGCGCGCTCCCTCCGTCGTCCCGCCACGGGACAGGAGGGTTTTTTTGTGCGTGGACCACGGACCCCAGCCCCCACGGCGACCAGAGAGCGGTGACCCCGACGTGAGCGACACCCGACCGGCGACCCCGGCAGCCCTGCACCCCGCACCGAGCCCTGCGCAGGTCGCGCAGCAGGCCCGGGCGCGGACCCCCGTCGAGGTCACCGGGGCCCAGAGCCTCGTGCTCTCGCTCGAGGCGATGGAGGTCGACACCGTCTTCGGCATCCCGGGCGGCACGATCCTGCCCGCCTACGACCCGCTGCTCGACTCGGCCAAGGTGCGTCACATCCTCGTCCGCCACGAGCAGGGCGCCGGCCACGCGGCCGAGGGCTACGCCGCCGCGACCGGCAAGGTCGGCGTGTGCATGGCCACCTCCGGCCCGGGCGCGACCAACCTCGTGACGCCGCTCGCCGACGCGTACATGGACTCGGTGCCGATCGTCGCCATCACCGGGCAGGTCGTCTCGTCGGCCATCGGCACGGATGCCTTCCAGGAGGCCGACATCCGCGGCATCACGATGCCGATCACCAAGCACAGCTACCTCGTCACCGACGGCGCCGACATCCCGCGCGTCATCGCCGAGGCGTTCCACATCGCCTCCACCGGGCGCCCCGGGCCGGTGCTCGTCGACATCCCCAAGGACATCCTCCAGGCGCGCACGACGTTCTCGTGGCCGCCGAAGATCGCCCTGCCGGGGTACCACCCGGTCACCCGCCCGCACGGCAAGCAGATCCGCGAGGCGGCCCGGCTCATCGCCGCCGCCGAGCGCCCGATCCTCTACGTCGGCGGCGGGGTCATCCGGGCCCGGGCGAGCGAGGAGCTGCGACGCTTCGTCGAGCTGACCCAGATCCCGGTCGTCACGACCCTCATGGCCCGCGGCGCCCTGCCCGACAGCCACCCGCTGCACCTCGGCATGCCGGGGATGCACGGCTCGGTCGCGGCCGTCACCGGGCTGCAGAAGTCCGACCTCATCATCGCCCTCGGCGCCCGCTTCGACGACCGCGTCACGGGCCAGCTCTCGACCTTCGCGCCCGAGGCCAAGGTCATCCACGCCGACATCGACCCCGCCGAGATCAGCAAGAACCGCAAGGCCGACGTCCCGATCGTCGGCGACTGCCTCGCGGTCATCACCGACCTCGCCGAGGCCGTCGACGCCGACCTGGAGGCCGGTCGGGGCGGCGACTACGCCGGGTGGCGCGAGCGCGTCGCGGGCTGGAAGGAGACCTTCCCGGTCGGTTACACCGCGCCCGAGGACGGCACCCTCTCGCCGCAGCTGGTCATCGAGCGGCTCGGGGCCATCGCCGGACCGGAGGCGGTCTACGTCGCCGGCGTCGGGCAGCACCAGATGTGGGCCGCCCAGTTCGTCCAGTACGAGCGCCCCAACTCCTGGCTGAACTCCGGGGCCTCGGCACGATGGGCTACTCGGTCCCGGCGGCCATGGGGGCCCAGGTCGGCGAGCCCGACCGGGTCGTGTGGGCCGTCGACGGCGACGGCTGCTTCCAGATGACCAACCAGGAGCTCGCGACCTGCGTCATCAACAACATCCCGATCAAGGTCGCGATCATCAACAACAGCTCGCTCGGCATGGTGCGGCAGTGGCAGACCCTCTTCTACAACGAGCGGTACTCCAACACCGACCTGCACACCTCGGTCGGCTCGCGCGTGCCCGACTTCGTCAAGCTCGCCGACGCCTACGGGTGCGTCGGGCTGCGGTGCGAGACACCGGAGGACGTCGACGAGACGATCCGCCAGGCGATGGCCGTCACCGACCGCCCGGTCGTCGTCGACTTCGTCGTGCACCGCGACGCGATGGTGTGGCCGATGGTCCCCGCCGGCGTGAGCAACGACGCGATCCAGGTCGCCCGCGACACCGCGCCCCAGTGGGACCGCGAGGAGTCCGAGGCCATCGAGCAGGACACCGACGCCGACCACGACGGCCAGTGAGGAAGCACCCATGAGCAAGCACACCCTGTCCGTCCTCGTCGAGAACAAGCCCGGCGTCCTCGCGCGCATCGCGGCGCTGTTCTCCCGGCGCGGCTTCAACATCGACAGCCTCGCGGTCGGTGAGACCGAGCACGCCGAGGTCTCCCGGATGACCGTCGTCGTCGACGTCGAGGACCTGCCGCTCGAGCAGGTGACCAAGCAGCTCAACAAGCTCGTCGAGGTGCTCAAGGTCGTCGAGCTCGAGCCGGGCTCGGCCGTCCAGCGCCAGGTCATGCTCATCAAGGTCAGGGCCGACGCCGCGACCCGCAGCCAGGTCCTCGAGATGGTGCAGATGTTCCGCGCCAAGGTCGTCGACGTCGCCACCGAGTCGCTGACCATCGAGGCGACCGGCACCTCCGAGAAGCTCACCGCGCTGCTCGAGGTCCTCGAGCCGTTCGGCGTCCGCGAGCTCGTGCAGTCCGGCATGGTCGCCGTCGGCCGCGGGCCGCGCTCGATCACGGACCGGGCGCTCCGGACCGCCTGAGCGCGCAGCGCCTAGAGTCCACCACCAGACCCCAGCACCCCACCCGAGCACGAAGGAGAGGCCTTTCCGATGGCCGAGATGTACTACGACGACGACGCCGACCTGTCGGTGATCCAAGGCCGCAAGGTCGCGGTCATCGGCTACGGCAGCCAGGGCCACGCGCACGCCCTCAACCTGCGCGACTCGGGCGTCGACGTGCGCGTCGGGCTCGCCGAGGGCAGCAAGTCCCGCGCCAAGGCCGAGGCCGAGGGCCTGACCGTCTCCTCGGTGGCCGACGCCGTCCGCGAGGCCGACCTCGTCGTCATCCTCACGCCGGACCAGGTGCAGCGCGGCCTCTACGCCGCCGAGATCGAGCCGAACCTGCGCGAGGGTGCGGCCCTGCTCTTCGGCCACGGCTTCAACATCCGCTTCGGCTACATCCAGCCGCCGGCCGGCTCCGACGTGCTCATGGTCGCCCCCAAGGGGCCCGGTCACATCGTGCGCCGCGAGTTCGTCGACGGCCGTGGTGTCCCCGTGCTCCTCGCGGTCGAGCAGGACGCCTCGGGCAGCGCCTGGGACCTCGCGAAGAGCTACGCGAAGGCGATCGGCGGCCTGCGCGCCGGCGGCATCCGCACGACCTTCACGGAGGAGACCGAGACCGACCTCTTCGGTGAGCAGGCCGTCCTCTGCGGTGGCGCCTCGCAGCTGGTCATGTACGGCTTCGAGACCCTCGTCGAGGCCGGCTACCAGCCCGAGGTCGCGTACTTCGAGTGCCTCCACGAGCTCAAGCTCATCGTCGACCTGATGATCGAGGGCGGCATCGCCAAGCAGCGCTGGTCGGTGTCCGACACCGCCGAGTACGGCGACTACGTGTCCGGGCCGCGGGTCATCGACCCCCACGTCAAGGACAACATGAGGGCCGTCCTCGAGGACATCAAGAACGGTGCCTTCGCCAAGCGCTTCATCGACGACCAGGACGCCGGCGCACCGGAGTTCACGGAGCTGCGGGCCAAGGGCGCCGCGCACCCCATCGAGGGCACCGGTCGCGAGCTGCGCCAGCTGATGGCCTGGGTCGACACCGACCGCGACAGCGACTACGTCGAGGGTTCCGCCGCCCGCTGAACCCCGACGACCGACGAGAACATGCCGTGCCACCCCCGAGGTGCACGGCATGTTCTCGTCCCTCGACCTCCACCTAGTCTGGCGCCGTGCGTGACCTCGTCGACGGCTGGCCCTTCTGGGTGGTCGTCGTCGTCTTCTGGCTGGGTGCGACGGCCCGTGGCACGGCCACCTACTGGGTGGGGCGCGGCGTGCGCGCCGGGGGAGCGCGCACCCGCTGGGCGCACCACCTCGATCGGCCCGCCATCGCCCGCGCCGAGCGGTTCGTCCGCCGCGTCGGGCCGCCGGCGGTCACCCTCGGCTTCCTGACCATCGGTCTGCAGACGGCCATCAACGCCTCGTCGGGGATGCTCCGGATGCCGCTGCGCCGCTTCCTTCCCGCCGTCGTCCTCGGGGCCCTCCTCTGGGCGCTGCTCTACGCGACCGCCGGGATGGCCGTCGTCGACGCAGCCCTCGGCCGCGTGCCCTGGTGGTGGCTGCTCGTCGTCGCGGCGCTCGTCGTCGGGGTCGTGCTCGTGGCCCGGGGCGTGCGCCGCGCGGCCGACCGTTCCTGAGAGGCGACCACGATCACATCGTGGTCACTGGTGTCCACATGCTGGCAGCGACCTACGATGGAGCACCCCGGCACAGCGGCGTGCCGGACGGCAGTCACCCGCATCGGCGGACCCCACAGACCACACCGAAGCAAGGGATCAGACACGTGACCAAGCCCGTCGTCCTCATCGCCGAGGAGCTCTCGCCCGCGACCATCGACGCCCTCGGACCCGATTTCGAGGTGCGCCACACCGATGGCGCCGACCGCTCCCAGCTGCTCCCGGCCATCGCCGACGTCGACGCGATCCTCATCCGCTCGGCCACGAAGGTCGACGCGGAGGCGATCGCCGCCGCGAAGAACCTCAAGGTCGTCGCCCGCGCCGGTGTCGGCCTCGACAACGTCGACGTCGACGCCGCCACGAAGGCCGGCGTCATGGTCGTCAACGCGCCCACCTCGAACATCACCTCCGCCGCCGAGCTCGCGGTCGGCCTGCTGCTGGCCTGCGCGCGCAACATCGCGCCGGCCAACGAGGTCCTCAAGGGCGGCAAGTGGGCCCGGAGCAGGTACGGGGGCGTCGAGCTGCTCGAGAAGAAGGTCGGCATCGTCGGCTTCGGGCGCATCGGCCAGCTCGTCGCCGAGCGGCTCAAGGGCTTCGGCGTCGAGATCCTCGCCTACGACCCCTACGTCTCGGTCCAGCGCGCCGGCCAGCTCGGCGCCCGCCTCGTCACCCTCGACGAGCTGCTCGCCGAGTCCGACTTCATCACCATCCACCTGCCGAAGACCGCCGAGACGATCGGCCTCATCGGCAAGGAGGCGCTCGAGAAGGTCAAGCCGAGCGTGCGCATCATCAACGCCGCCCGCGGTGGGGTCCTCGACGAGGAGGCCCTCGCGGCCGCCATCTCCGAGGGCCGGGTCGCCGGTGCCGGGCTCGACGTCTTCGCCACCGAGCCCTGCACCGACAGCCCGCTCTTCGCCTTCGAGTCGGTCGTCGTCACGCCGCACCTCGGCGCCTCCACGGAGGAGGCCCAGGAGAAGGCCGGCGTCGCGGTCGCGAAGTCGGTGCGCCTCGCGCTCGGTGGCGACCTCGTCCCCGACGCGGTCAACGTCTCCGGCGGCGCCGTCGACGAGGAGGTCCGCCCGGGCATCGACCTCGTCGAGAAGCTCGGCCGCGTGTTCACCGCCATCGCCGGCTCGGTGCCGGTGCAGCTCGACGTCGAGGTCCGGGGCGAGATCACCGCGCACGACGTCTCGGTCTGGGAGCTCTCGGCGCTCAAGGGCCTGTTCACCGACATCACCGAGGACCCGGTCACGTACGTCAACGCCCCGCTCCTGGCCAAGGAGCGCGGGCTGGAGTCCCGGCTGGTCACCGACGGCAGCAGCGAGGACTACCGCAACGTCACGACGCTGCGCGGCACGCTCGCCGACGGCACGGTCGTCTCGGTCGCCGGCACCCTCACCGGGCCGAAGCTCGTCCAGAAGGTCACCGGCGTCCACGGCTACGACCTCGAGGTCCCGCTGAGCCGGCACCTCGCGTTCTTCTCCTACGTCGACCGTCCCGGCGTCATCGGCTCGATCGGTCGCCTGCTCGGCGACTCCGACGTCAACATCGCCGCGATGCAGGTCTCGCCGCACGATGCCGACGGCACCGCCATGGTCGCGCTGACCGTCGACCGGGAGATCCCGGACGAGGTGGTCGCCGCGATCGGCCGCGAGATCGGCGCGGACACCGTCCGGGTCGTCAACCTCGTCTGAGCCCCACCGCGTCCGGACGGCGGCCGGCCCCCTCGGGGGTGGGCCGCCGTTCGCGTGTGGCCCAGAGCCCGGCGGCCAGGGCCAGGGCCCACAGCAGGAAGAGCGGGTCCCAGAGCAGGACGTGGCCGCGGGTGGCCACCGGGTCGTCGAGGGGGCCGAGGACGCCGGTGAGCGCCACGGCGCCGGCCACGGTGTTCGCCAGCCCGTAGAGCCCGAGCCCGGCGGCACCGAGCCAGGCCGCGAGACGCAGGCCGTGGCGCGGTCCGCCGCGCCGGGCGGCCACCCAGGGCACCCAGGCCGCGGCGAGCTTGCCGACCCCGATCGTGCCGAGGGCCAGCCCGGCGGACAGGGGTGAGGCCTCGCGCCACGAGCGCGCCCACTCGCCGACGGTCTCGACGAGCAGGTCCCCACCGAGGGCCCAGGAGATGCTGGCCACGGCGTGCACCGTGCCGAGCACGGCCGCGAGGGTGAACCAGGACAGGGGAGGGCGGCGGGTCATGCCTCCATCGTCGGTCGGCCCCACGGTGGAGGACATGGGGGTCGACCCGGAGCGACCCCGGAGTGGCGCCGGGTCGTGCACCGGTGCAACCTCTCCTCGAGCTCGCCGCTGCCGTGGTCTCGAGGCGCCGGTCGGGCCAGGCCGCGCGCACCTCCGTGTCGGGGCCGACCACGCGGTCGTCCTGCTGCCGCCGCGTCTGCGGATCCCGGCGTCCGGAGTGGTCGTCGGTGCCGGATCCGGTGGTCACGGCCCCGTGTGACGCGCATCTCAGCGGTGCAGGCGTCCACATGGTGAAAGCCGGATGACCGGTACTAGGACGTCCACGTACCGTCGAGGCATGACGCGGCTCGTGGTACTCCTCATTCCCGGCCGCGGCGAGGCCCGGTAGTCAGCACCCTCGCCGCGGAGACCCCGCGACGTCGCTGACCGCTCGCCGGCTGAACGCCGGCTCGAGCTCCGGACCATCCCCACCCCGTGCGGCACCGCGCCGCGGATCGAGAGACGACGATGAACGAGACGACCACGACCACCGAGGCCGAGCTGGCCCGCCAGGCGCTGCAGGAGTCGATGGACCTGCGCGACCAGGGTCACTCGGACGACTGACTCCCGCCGGGGCCCACGCTCGGCGTGGGCCCGACCGAGGACCGGCCGACGGCCGTCCCACCCGTTCCGCGGGCTGGGACGGCCGTCCGCATCCCGGACCGATGTTCCTACAGTGGAGCCCATGACCGCCGCCACGGACGCCCCGGTGCCGACCTCCCTCGACCTCGCCGTCATCGGCGGCGACGGCATCGGCCCGGAGGTCGTCGCCGAGGGGCTCAAGGTCCTCGAGGCGGTGCTCGGCGCGGACGGCCCGAAGGTCACGACGACCGAGTACGACCTCGGCGCCCGTCGCTGGCACGCGACCGGCGAGACGCTGCCCGAGTCGGTGCTCGAGGAGGTCAAGGCGCACGACGCCATCGTCCTCGGCGCCATCGGCGACCCCACCGTGCCGAGCGGGGTCCTCGAGCGCGGGGTCCTGCTGCCGCTGCGCTTCGCCCTCGAGCACTACGTCAACCTCCGTCCGGCCAGGCTGTACCCGGGCGTCGAGAGCCCGCTCGCCGTCGAGCGGGTCGCACCCGACGGCATCGACTTCGTCGTCGTCCGCGAGGGCACCGAGGGTCCGTACACCGGCAACGGCGGCGCCCTGCGCGTCGGCACGCCCCACGAGATCGCCACCGAGGTGAGCGTCAACACCCGCTTCGGTGTCGAGCGCGTCGTCCGCGACGCCTTCGCCCGCGCCCAGGCCCGCCCGCGCCGGCACCTGACGCTCGTCCACAAGCACAACGTGCTGACCCACGCCGGCCACCTGTGGCGGCGCACGGTCGAGGAGGTCGGCGCCGAGTTCCCCGACGTCGAGACCGCCTACCAGCACGTCGACGCCGCGACGATCTTCCTGGCCACCGACCCCGGACGCTTCGACGTCGTCGTCACCGACAACCTCTTCGGCGACATCATCACCGACATCGCCGCGGCGATCGCGGGCGGCATCGGGCTGGCCGCGAGCGGCAACATCAACCCCGAGGGCCGCTACCCGAGCATGTTCGAGCCGGTGCACGGCTCGGCCCCGGACATCGCCGGGCAGGGGAAGGCCGACCCCACGGCCACCGTGCTGTCGGTCGCGATGCTCCTGGCCCACGTCGGGCTGCCCGACGCTGCCGCGCGGGTCGAGCAGGCGGTCGCGGCCGACCTCGCCGAGCGGGGGAGCGCGCCGCGCTCGACCACCGCCGTCGGTGAGGCCATCGCCGCCCGCCTCTGACCCACCCCGGCGGCGGGTAACCTGCCGGGGAAGCATGCACCGTCGCGCCCCGAGGAAAGGACCGACCCGTCCCATGAGCCTGACCTTCGACGTCGAGCGCCGGACCGACCCCGCGAGCGACGAGCGCCGCGCCGAGATCCTCGCCAACCCCGGCTTCGGGGTGTACTTCACCGACCACATGGCCAGCGCCACGTGGACCAAGGGCGAGGGCTGGCACGACGGTCGCATCCACCCGTACGGCCCCATCACGATCATGCCGAGCGCCGCGGTGCTGCACTACGCGCAGGAGGTCTTCGAGGGCCTCAAGGCCTACCGGCACGCGGACGGCTCGGTCTGGTCCTTCCGCCCCGAGGCCAACGCCGAGCGGATGCAGCGCAGCGCGCGCCGCCTGGCCCTGCCCGAGCTGCCGACCGACGACTTCCTCGCCTCGCTCAAGGCCCTCGTCGAGGTCGACGAGCCGTGGGTGCCGGCCGCCGGCACGGGCGAGACGAGCCTCTACCTCCGTCCGTTCCTCTACGCGTCCGAGGCCTTCCTCGGGGTGCGCCCGGCCAACGAGGTCACCTACTCGGTCATCGCCTCGCCCGCCGGTGCCTACTTCCCGCGCGGCCTGAAGCCGGTCACCCTCTGGATCTCCGAGCACTACGCCCGGGCCGGCGCCGGGGGCACCGGCGCCGCGAAGACCGGTGGCAACTACGCCTCGTCGCTCGCCGGCCAGCTGGAGGGCATCGAGAACGGGTGCGACCAGGCCGTGTTCCTCGACTCCGCGACGCACACGTACATCGAGGAGCTCGGCGGGATGAACCTGTTCCTCGTCACCGACGACGGACGCCTGCTGACCCCCGAGCTCACGGGCACCATCCTCGAGGGCGTCACCCGCAGCTCCATCCTCGAGCTCGCCAAGGGCCTGGGCCTGGAGCCCGAGGAGCGGCGCATCGAGATCGAGGAGTGGAAGGACGGCGTGCGCGACGGCAGCATCACCGAGGTGTTCGCCTGCGGTACGGCTGCCGTCGTCACGCCGGTCGGCGAGCTGCGCTGGGAGGGCGGGTCGGCCCCGTCCACCGCGGGCGAGGAGGGCGGCGAGGTGACGCGCTCGATCCGCGCGGCGCTGCTCGACGTGCAGTACGGCCGCGCCGAGGACACCCACGGCTGGCTGACCCGCCTCGCCTGACCTGCGGCGTCGCGCCGACCCGGAACTGCCGCTGCGGTTTCCGTGGTCGGGTCCCGGTGTCCACCATGGAAATGGTCCTCCCGGGAACCATTGACAGCCGGGTTGCGGCGGGTGTTGTCTGTGCAGCACTCGATCCGCCCCGGACCAATGGTCCGCTTCTGGACACCAAGAGGTGCACGTGAGCACGTCCCGGACGACCGACAACAGCAGCAGCGACGAGGACCTCCTCGCCTCACTGGGCTACAAGCAGGAGCTGAACCGCACCTGGTCGAGCTTCTCCAACTTCGCGATCTCCTTCTCGATCATCTCCATCCTCGCCGGGTGCTTCACGACCTTCGGGCAGGCCTGGAACAACGGCGGCCCGATCGCCATCTCGATCGGCTGGCCGCTGATCTCGATCTTCATCCTCATCATCGGCTTCTGCATGTCCGAGCTGGTCTCGGCCTACCCGACGTCGGGCGGCATCTACTGGTGGGCCGCCAAGCTCGGCGGCGCCAAGGCCGGCTACTACACCGGCTGGCTCAACCTCGTCGGGCTGCTGGCCATCGACGCCTCGGTGGCCTACGGCGCCGCGACGTTCTTCGACCTCTCGTTCAGCACGATGAGCGAGTCGTGGGCGGCGGGGTACTCGCTGACCCGCGTCTTCATCATGTTCCTCGTCGTCCTCGTCATCACCGCCTGCATCAACATCTTCGGCGGCCACCTGCTCGCACTGCTCAACAACATCTCGGTGTGGTGGCACGTCATCGGGGCGGCGGTCGTCATCGCGATCCTCGTGTTCCTGCCGGACAAGCACATGAGCATCAGCGACGTCTTCACCATGCGCGTCAACAACAGCGGTGGCCTGGCCGGCGGTGAGGACAGCGGCATCGGCTTCTGGTTCTACGTCCTGCCCCTCGGCTTCCTCCTGACGCAGTACACGATCACCGGGTTCGACGCGTCGGCCCACCTCTCCGAGGAGACCCAGGGCGCGGCCGACGGTGCGGCCAAGGGCATCTGGCGCTCGATCTTCTACTCGGCGATCGGCGGCTGGTTCCTCCTGCTGGCCTTCCTCTTCGCCGTGCAGGACCCCGAGGCCGTGACGGCCGGTGGTGGCGGAGTCGCCGTCATCTTCAACCAGGCGCTCTCGTCCGGCTGGGCCGGCACGGTCCTGCTCATCGCGAGCATCGCCCAGGTGTTCTGCACCGCGGCCTGCATGACGTCCACGAGCCGGATGCTCTTCGCGTTCAGCCGCGACGGTGCGGTCCCCGGGTCGGCGAACTGGGCGCGGCTCAACGCCCGCAAGGTGCCGGCCAACGCCGTCATCGTGTCCTCGGTCATCGCCGCGATCATCACGCTCCCGGCCCTCGTCGAGGTCAACCTCGGCACCGAGGAGGCCCCGCTCATCGTCCCCGTGGCCTTTTACGCCGTGGTCTCGGTCGGCGTCATCGGGCTCTACACGGCCTTCGCCATCCCGATCTTCCTGCGCTGGCGGATGGGTGACGCCTTCCCCCAGGGGAAGTGGAACCTCGGGACGAAGTGGAAGTGGATGGCGCCGGTCGCGGTCCTGGAGATCGTCCTCATCTCGATCTACTTCATCCTCCCGTTCACTCCCGCGGCCAACCCGTTCCACGAGACCTTCGAGTGGAAGTTCGTCAACTACGCCCCGATCCTCATGGGCGGCACGCTGATCCTGCTGTGGATCGGCTGGCACCTGTCGGCGAAGAAGTGGTTCACCGGGCCCAAGACGACGGTCGACCTGCCCGCGGGCATGACGAGCGCCGACGAGATCCGCCTGGAGCACCACGGCAAGACCGCCCACGGCGGCACGGAGCACGACTGGAAGCCCGGCGACCCGCTCGCCTGACGCGGGGCACCCACCGTGACCCGCACCGACGACGAGGTGCTCGACGGCATCCCCGTCCTCGCCGGGCAGGGGCGTGAGACCACGCCCCTGCCCGGTGGGCTCACCAACCGCAACCTCCGGGTGCGCACCGACTCCGGGCTCGACGTCGTCGTACGCATCTCCTCGCCGGACACCGGCCTGCTCGGGGTCGACCGGCACGCCGAGTTCGTCAACACCCTCGCCGCTGCGGCCACCGGGGTCGGGGCGCCGGTCGTCGACTACCTCGGGGGCCGCGGGGTGCTGGTCGTGGCGTTCCTGCCGGGCCGCACCTGGGGCGACGCCGACGTCGCGGCCAACCTGCCCCGGCTCGCCGCGGCGCTGCGGCGGCTGCACGCTGCGCCGGGTTTCGTCGGCCGCTTCGACATGACCGTGCTGCGCCGCCGCTACCTCGAGGTGGTGCAGGAGAAGGGGTTCCGCCTCCCCGACGGCTACCTCGACCTCGAGCCCTGGGTGCAGCGGGCGGAGGACGCCCTCGCGCTGGCCCCCGAGCGGCTCGTGCCCTGCCACAACGACCTGCTCGCCGCGAACGTCCTCGACGACGGCGGCGACCTGCGCATCATCGACTACGAGTACTCCGGGATGAACGAGCCCTCCTTCGAGCTCGGCAACGTCGTCGCCGAGGCGCGCCTGGGCCCCGACGCCCTCGCCGAGCTCTGCGCCGCCTACTACGGACGCCACGACCCCGCCGATGCCGCGCGTGCCGAGCTCTGGGGGTTCCTCGCCCGCTACGGCTGGACGCTGTGGGGCGTCATCCAGGAGGGGGCCAGCGAGCTCGACTTCGACTTCCGCGCCTGGTCGATGGCCAAGCTCGACCCCGCCCGCGAGCTGGCCCACGGGCCGCGCTTCGAGGGCCTGCTCGCGACGGTGGCCGGACGATGAGCACGGTCGCGCTCCCCGGCCGGGCCCGCGTGGTCGTCATCGGCGGAGGGGTCATCGGCGCCTCGGTCGCCTACCACCTCGCCCACCTCGGCGTCACGGACGTGCTCGTCCTCGAGCAGGGCACCCTGTCGTGCGGAACCACCTGGCACGCAGCCGGACTCGTCGGCCAGCTGCGGGCCAGCGAGGCCGGCACGCGGCTGGTCCGCTGGTCGACCGAGCTCTACGGGCGGCTCGAGGCCGAGACCGGGCTCTCCACCGGCTACCGGGTCTGCGGGGGCCTGACCCTGGCCCGCACGCCGGAGCGGATGGTCCAGCTGCGGCGCACCGCGGCCAGCGCGGCCGCCTACGACCTCGACTGCGAGCTGCTGACGCCGGGGCAGGCCGCCGAGCGCTACCCGCTCATCCGGTCCGACGACCTCGAGGGCGCCATCTGGCTCCCGGGGGACGGGCGGGCCGATCCCGCCGACCTCACCCAGGCGCTGGCCCGCGGCGCGCGGATGCTCGGGGTGCAGGTCGCCGAGCGGGTGCGCGTCACCGGCCTGCGGGTGCAGGAGCGGGGCGATCGGCGTCGGGTCACCGGCGTGGTCACCGAGCACGGCGAGGTCGAGTGCGAGGTCGTCGTCAACGCGGCGGGGCAGTGGGCGCCGCTCGTCGGGGCGATGGCGGGCGTCGACGTGCCGCTGCACTCCGCCGAGCACTTCTACGTCGTCACCGACCAGGTCGAGGGGGTGCACCGCGACCTGCCGGTGCTGCGCGACCCCGACGGGTACACCTACGTCAAGGAGGAGGTCGGCGGCCTGCTCGTCGGCGGCTTCGAGCCCGAGGCCAAGCCGTGGGTGGCGCCGGAGGACATCCCGCACCCCTTCGAGTTCCAGCTGCTCGACGAGGACTGGGAGCACTTCGAGGTGCTCATGGACAGCGCCATCCACCGGCTGCCCGTGCTCGCGGAGACCGGGATCCGCAAGTTCTACAACGGCCCGGAGTCGTTCACGCCCGACAACCAGTTCGTCCTGGGGGAGGCGCCCGAGTGCGCCGGCCTGTTCGTGGCGGCCGGTTTCAACTCGGTCGGCATCGCCTCGGCCGGCGGGGCGGGGCGCGCGCTGGCCGAGTGGGTGGTGCACGGCGAGCCGACGCTCGACCTCACCGCCGTCGACATCCGCCGCTTCCCGACCGTGGCCGCCAACCGCTCCTGGCTCCGTTCACGGGTGGCCGAGGTGCTGGGCCTGCACTACGCCGTGCCGTGGCCGAACCGCGAGCTCGACACCGGTCGGCCGCAGCGGTGCTCGCCCCTGTACGACCGGACCCTCGCGCGGGGAGCGGTGATGGGCAGCCGCAACGGGTGGGAGCGTCCGCTCGTCTTCGCGGCGCCCGGGGAGGAGCCGCGGCTCGACTACTCGTGGGAGCGACCGGCGTGGGCCGACTGGTGCGACACCGAGCAGCGGGCCACCCGCTCGGCCGTCGCGGTGTTCGACCAGACCTCCTTCAGCAAGTACCTCGTCACCGGGCCGGACGCGCTCGCGACCCTCCAGTGGGTCTGCACCGCCGACGTCGACGTGCCCGTGGGGAGGGCGGTCTACACGGGGATGCTCGACTCCTCGGCCGGCTACCAGGCCGACGTGACGGTGACCCGCACCGGACCCGAGGAGTTCCTCGTCGTGTCCAGCGCGGCCACGACGCGGCGCGACCTCGACCACCTCGCGCGCCACCGGGTCGGCACCCCGGCCGTCGTCGACGTCACGAGTGCCTACGCGGTGCTCGGGGTGATGGGTCCGCGCTCGCGCGAGCTCCTGTCGCGCCTGACGCCGGCCCCGCTCGACGACGCGGCGCACCCGTTCGGCACCTCGCGCGTCATGGACGTCGGACGGACGCGCCTGCGCGCCACTCGGATCACGTACGTCGGTGAGCTCGGCTGGGAGCTGTACGTCCCGACCGAGCAGGCCACCGTGCTGCACGACGAGCTGTTCGAGGCCGGTGCCGACCTCGGGGTCGTGCCGGCCGGTTACTCGGCCATCGAGGCTCTGCGGCTCGAGAAGGGGTACCGGGCGTTCGGGCGCGAGCTCACCCCCGAGGTCACGCCCGTCGAGGCCGGGCTGCTCTTCGCCTGCGCCCTCTCCGGCCCGGGCGACTTCCTCGGCCGCACCGCCCTGGAGGCGCGCCGGGCGCAGGGGCCGGCCCGGCGGGTGGTCTCCCTCGTCGCGCAGGACCCCGAGGCCTGGCTGTGGGGCGGCGAGCTCGTGCTGCGCGACGGCGAGCCGGTGGGGCAGGTGACCAGTGCCGCCGGGGGCGCGACCCTCGGCGCCTCCGTCGGGCTGGCCCTCGTCGGTGACCGGCGCACGGCGACGGCGACGACGGCGTGGTGCGACACGGGCTCGTGGGAGGTCGACCTCGCGGGGGAGCGGGTGCCCGTCCGGGTGTCACGCCGGCCCCCGTTCGACCCGGACGGCGACAGGCTGGGCCGGACGTGACACACTTTCGGGAATTGGTCCAGAACCGGACCATTGGATGCGGCGCCCCGTGTACGGGCACGCCGCGAACGGCCGGCGCGCGAGGAGGACGGCGATGACGCACCCAGCGGGCGCCACCCACCTGCCGTCGGTCATCCTGCGGCACACACCGGGCAACCCGTTCGAGACCACCGTCGAGCAGCTGGCGACGGCCATCCGCCTCGGGGTGCTCGTCGACGGCGACCAGCTGCCCCCGAGCGCGAGCTCGCCGAGCAGCTGGGGGTCGCGCGCAACACCCTCCGCGACGCCATCGCGGCGCTGCGCGACGCCGGGCTCGTGACCACCCGGCGGGGCCGCGGCGGCGGCACGGTCGTCACGTACGCGGCCCCGGCCCCCGGGTCCGGAGGTCCGGGCGTGCGCCGCGGCGCCACCCTCCTCGACGCCCTCGACTTCCGGAGGGTCGTCGAGCCCGGGGCGGCCTGGCTCGCGGCCACCCGCGAGTTGTCCGGCGACCAGCGCTCCTGGCTCGCGACGTCGCTGCGCGAGACGACCGCGGCGAGCAGCCCGGGCGCGCACCGGCTGGCCGACAGCCGGCTGCACCTGGCCATCGCCACCGTGTCGGGCTCGCCGATGCTCATCGAGGCGGTCACCCGGGCCCAGGCGGCCCTGGGCGAGCTCCTCGAGGCGATCCCGGTGCTGCGCAAGAACATCCAGCACTCCCACGACCAGCACGAGGCGATCGTCGGTGCCATCCTGTCGGGAGCGGCAGAGAACGCACGGACCGCCATGGAAGAGCACTGCGACGCCACGTCCGCGCTGTTGCGCGGACTCATCGGATGACTGGAGGAGCACCATGACGAGCTCGATCCACCGCGGGGGACCGCCACAGCTCACGCTCGAGCAGCTGCGCGCCGACGTGGCCGACGGCACGGTCGACACCGTGATCGTCGCGTTCACGGACATGCAGGGGAGGTTGCAGGGCAAGCGGATCCACGGCGCGTTCTTCCTCGAGCACGTCCTCGAGGCGGGCACCGAGGGCTGCAACTACCTGCTCGCCGTCGATGTCGACATGAACACGGTCGACGGCTACGCCATGTCCTCGTGGGAGCGTGGCTACGGCGACATGTTCTTCGAGATGGACCTCTCGACCCTGCGCCGCACGCCCGGCTTCCCGACCTCGGTGACCATCCAGAGCGACCTCACCTGGCTCGACGGGTCCGGCGAGGTCGTGCAGTCGCCGCGCAGCATCCTCAAGAAGCAGGTGGCCGTCGCCGAGGAGGCCGGGTGGGGCGCCTTCGCCGGGACGGAGCTCGAGTTCATCCTCTTCGACGAGACCTACGAGCAGGCCTGGGACCGCCGCTACCACGGGCTCACGGGGTCCAACCGGTACAACGTCGACTACTCGATCCTCGGCGGCAGCAAGGTCGAGCCGGTGCTGCGCGAGATCCGCAACGAGATGTACCGCGCCGGGATGACCGTCGAGTCGGCCAAGGGCGAGTGCAACTTCGGCCAGCACGAGATCGGCTTCCTCTTCGACGAGGTGGTGCGCACGTGCGACAACCACACCGTCTACAAGACCGGGGCCAAGGAGATCGCCGCCCGCCACGGCCAGTCCCTGACCTTCATGGCCAAGTTCGACGAGCGCGAGGGCAACTCCTGCCACATCCACCTGTCGCTGCGCGGCACCGGCGGCGAGGTCGTCTTCGCCGACGACGAGCGCGACGGCGGGCGCTCCGAGCTGTTCGACCACTTCCTCGCCGGCCTGCTGGCGACGATGCGTGAGCTCACGTACTTCTACGCGCCGAACATCAACTCCTACAAGCGGTTCGCCGCCGGGTCGTTCGCGCCCACCGCCGTCGCCTGGGGCACCGACAACCGCACGTGCGCGCTGCGGGTCGTCGGCCACGGTGCCGGTCTGCGCGTCGAGAACCGGGTGCCCGGGGGCGACGTCAACCCCTACCTCGCGGTCGCCGCGATGATGGCCGGCGGGCTGCACGGCATCCGCGAGGGCCTCGAGCTGCCTCCGGTCTGCGAGGGGAACGCCTACAAGGGCGACTACGAACACGTCCCGACGACCCTGCGGGAGGCGCGCGACCTGCTCGCGTCCAGCGAGGTCGCCCGGGCAGCGTTCGGCGACGAGGTCGTCGACCACTACGTCAACGCCGCCGACGTCGAGATCACCGCGTTCACCGCGGCGGTCACCGACTGGGAGCGGGTCCGCGGATTCGAGAGGCTGTGAGCACCCAGCGATGAGCACCACCACGCACGACGTCATCGACCCGGCGACCGAGGAGGTCGTCACGACGATCGACCTCGCGGGCCTTGAGGAGACCGACGCCGCCGTCGCCCGCGCCGTCGAGGTCGACCCGGCCTGGCGGGCGGTGAGCCCCGCCGACCGCGGGATGTTGCTGCGCCGCTTCGCCGACGTCGTCGAGGAGCACGCCGAGGAGCTAGCCCGGCTCGAGGTCCGCAACGCCGGGCACACCATCGGCAACGCGCGGTGGGAGGCGGGCAACGTCGTCAACGTCCTGCGCTACTACTCCGCCGCGCCCGAGCGCCTCTTCGGCCGGCAGATCCCCGTCGCCGGCGGCCTCGACGTCACCTTCAAGGAGCCGCTCGGCGTCGTCGGCGTCATCGTCCCGTGGAACTTCCCCATGCCGATCATGGGGTGGGCGATGGGCCCGGCCCTCGCGGCGGGGAACACGGTGGTGCTCAAGCCCGCCGAGCTGACCCCGCTGACGGCGATGCGCATCGGCGAGCTCGCGCTCGAGGCGGGCATCCCGGAGGGCGTGCTGACCATCCTGCCCGGGCCCGGCCGCGTCGTCGGCGAGCGCTTCGTCACCCACCCCGACGTCCGCAAGGTCGCGTTCACCGGCTCGACCCCGGTGGGGCAGGGCATCATGCGCGGCGCCGCCGAGCACCTCAAGCGGGTCACCCTCGAGCTCGGCGGCAAGTCCGCCAACATCGTCTTCGCCGACGCCGACCTCGACAAGGCGGCCGCCGCGGCCCCGATGAGCTTCCTGGACAACGCCGGCCAGGACTGCTGCGCCCGCACCCGGATCCTCGTGCAGCGCAGCGTCTACGACGCCTTCATGGAACGCTTCGAGGCGGCCGTCAAGGGCGTCGTCGTCGGCGACCCGGGCGACGAGGCCACCGAGATGGGCCCGCTCGTCAGCGACCGCCAGCGCGAGGTCGTCCGGGGCTACGTCGACGGGACCGACGGCCACGACGCGGTCGACGTCGCCTTCCGCGGCTCGGCGCCCGAGGGCCGCGGCTGGTGGTACCCGCCCACGGTCGTGCTGCCGCGGGACACCGACGACCGTGTCTGGCGCGAGGAGGTCTTCGGGCCGGTCGTCGCCGTCCTGCCCTTCGAGGACGAGGCCGACGCCGTCGCCAAGGCCAACGACACCGAGTACGGCCTCGCCGGGTCGATCTGGACCCGCGACGTCGGTCGTGCCCTGCGCGTGGCACGAGGCGTCGAGGCCGGCAACCTGTCGGTCAACAGCCACAGCTCGGTGCGCTACTCCACCCCGTTCGGCGGCTTCAAGAGCAGCGGCATCGGGCGCGAGCTCGGCCCCGACGCCCTCGACGCGTTCACCGAGGTGAAGAACGTCTTCATCTCGACCGAGGACTGACCCCACCCCACCAACACCCCAGGGAGAGAACATGGCAGGCAGGCTCGAGGGCAAGGTCGCCGTCGTCACCGGTGGCTGCTCCGGCATCGGCCTCGCGACGGTGCGCCGCTTCGCCGAGGAGGGCGCGACGGTCGTCGTCGGCGACCTCGCCGACGACGCCGGCGAGGCCCTCGCGGCGGAGATCGGTGGCGCGTACGTGCACACCGACGTGGCGAGCAAGGAGGACGTCGACCGCCTCTTCGCGACCGCCGTCGAGAAGTTCGGGAAGCTCGACATCGCCTTCAACAACGCCGGCATCAGCCCGCCGGAGGACGACTCGATCCTCGACACCGACCTCGAGGCGTGGCGCCGCGTGCAGGAGGTCAACCTCACCTCCGTGTACCTCTGCTGCAAGGCGGCCCTGCCGTACATGCTCGAGAACAAGCGCGGCTCGATCATCAACACGGCGTCCTTCGTCGCGGTGATGGGTGCGGCGACGTCGCAGATCTCGTACTCGGCGTCCAAGGGCGGTGTGCTGTCGATGACCCGTGAGCTCGGGGTGCAGTTCGCCCGAGAGGGCATCCGGGTCAACGCCCTGTGCCCCGGCCCGGTGAACACACCGCTCCTCAAGGAGCTGTTCGCCAAGGACGCCGAGCGGGCCGCCCGCCGCCTCGTCCACGTGCCGATGGGCCGCTTCGGCGAGCCGGAGGAGATGGCCAACGCGGTGCTCTTCCTCGCCTCCGACGAGTCGAGCTTCATGACCGCCTCGACCTTCCTCGTCGACGGCGGCATCTCCGGCGCCTACGTCACGCCGCTCTGAGGTCCGACGTGACGCAGCACCGCCCGGTCATCGGCATCACCTGCTACGTCGAGGACGTCGACCGGCCCCCGTGGGTCGGCCAGCGCAGCGCCGTGCTGCCGTACCGGTACGTGGCGCAGGTCGAGGCGGCGGGCGGCCTCGCGGTCGTCCTGCCGCCGCGCACCGACGTCGACGAGGCGATGGCCCGCGAGGTCGTCGCGCGGGTCGACGGGCTCGTCGTCGCCGGGGGAGCGGACGTGTCCGCGCACCTGTACGGCGCTGCGCCGCACCCGACCTCGCAGGACCCGCGCCCCGACCGTGACGCCTGGGAGACCGCCCTCGTGCGGGCCGCCGAGGAGGTCGACCTGCCACTGCTCGGCATCTGCCGGGGGATGCAGGTGATGGCGGTGGCCGCCGGCGGGCGCATCGAGCAGCACGTGCCCGACCGGGTCGGCCACGAGGCGCACTCGCCACGGCCGGGCGTCTACTCGTCGCACCACGTCGACCCGGTCGTGGGCAGCCGGCTCGCCGGGGTGATCGGCGAGGACGCCGTCGACGTCCCGACCTACCACCACCAGGCGGTCGTCGCCGACTCGCTCGAGGGCACCGGGTGGGCGCCCAGCGCGTGGCACGACGACGGGACGCTCGAGGCGATGGAGGTGCCGGCCGCGCGCTTCCGGCTCGCCGTCCAGTGGCACGCCGAGGAGGGCGAGCACCCGGCGCTGTTCACCGCGCTCGTCGAGGCCGCGTCCGAGGCACCCTCAGGCGTTGAGCCGGCGCCGCAACCGAGCCCGCCCGACGACCCCGGAGGCGAGCACGAGCGCTGACAGCAGCGCGACGACGGACACGGCGTCGTCGAACAGCGACGCGATCCCGACCGCCGAGACGGCAAGGAGGAGCGAGACCTCGCGTAGCTCGATCAACGCCTGATCGGTGCGGTGGGCTCGGACCCGCACTGCAGCAAGGGGACGGGCATCGACACCGAGGCGTTCCCTCGTGGTGAGGTCCATGAAGATCCAGGGCAGGTCGGGGGAGACGGCCAGGAGGTCCCGGGCGGAGGGGAAGCGCGCGTCCTCCCCGCCACTCATGTGCTGCCGGAGACCCAGCGTGCTGTCCGGGGCCTCGATCGCGCGTACGGTCACGGTGCGGGGCTGCTGCTCGTCGGGCTGCGGTAGCCCCTCGACGACGACGCGGGCCCCCGACCCCAGGCCCAGCGCGTCCAGCGTGACCTTGGGCAGCAGGCAGACCTCGGTCTCGGCCGTCGAGGCGTCGGCGGCCTGGACCCGGCAGACCACGTACCGGCGTCGGGCCGTCAGCACATCGGCTACAGGGGTCCGGGGTACGGAGGCGGGTCGCAGAGCCACAGCCTCCCCGACCAGGACGCCGATGGCCGCGCGGGCCGTCTGGTCGACGCGCACCTCGTTGCGGGGCTGGTCCGACGGGTGGACCCGGACGACGAGGCCCGGGCGGGACGGGTCGCGGTCCGGGCTGATGATGGCATGAGCGCCGAGGCCCAGGGCCCTCGCGTGCACCCTCGACACCTGCACGGCCGGCTCGCCCTCGCGGTTGATCCGTGCGGGGGTCGTGGTGACGCGGAGGAGCGGAACGGTGTCCCATGAGCTGACAACGTCGCGATACCGGGGCCCGCTCCCATCCTCGACGGCGAGTCCCGCGGGGGCGCCGTGTCGCGACCCCAGGAAGTCGGTCACCCGGCGGCGGAGCCCCTCGTCGTCGTGCAGGGCAGCTGCGGCTTGCTGTGCGGAGTCGAACCCCCGCAGGGGCGAGCCCTCGAGGCCGACGATGCGGCCGAGGACCTCCTCCTGTGTCGCGAACTCCAGCGGCTTCGCGCCCGAGGCCAGGACGGGCCAGCGGGAGACGTAGAGCTGCGCCGCACTGAGGGTCTCCCCGCCGGCCAGGATCAGCTCGTCCGCGGGTGCGTGCAGAGTCGTTCGGCGGTAGTTCGGCTCCGTCCGGTCCATTGCCTCCAGCTGCCTCTCGTCGAGGAACGCGACCACAACCGGGGTCGTCGCGCCGACGAGGCGGTAGGGGGCCGCCGGGACGTAGCCACCCTTGCTGACGTGTGCCGAGTGACCGACGGCGATGTTGCCCAACGTCCCTGTGAGGCACGGCAGCACGATGCTGAGCCCGGCGTCGCCCATCTTCCGTCGCAGGACGGCGGCCGAGGAGTTGGACCCGATCGAGACGAGTGGCGTCCGCGAGTCGAGGATCATCGAGTTCCAGCGGAGGAGCTCGTGGCCCAACGGCACAGACAGCGTCCGCTTGCCCTGCCGACACCGCTCGCACCGTCTCGTGCGGGCGGCGCCGAGGCGCCGGCCCTGCACCGGGTCGATGTCATGGCTGCACTCCGGGAGCAGCAACGTGCTCCGGACGATGGCCTCCCCGGGGTAAGTCCACGGCGTGGACGTCAGGTGGCCTGCGGTGTCGCTCACGACGCGGGCTCCTTGCTGCGCGACCGGCGGGTGCGGTCAAGTATCGCCTGCCGGACCACGGGGGCAGCGTCCCGGCGCAACCGACCGAGCGCGCCACGAGCCGACCGGGCTCAGCCCTGGCGTGGGCCGGCGAGCTCCTCGAGCACCCGGCGGAACGTGGCGTAGCGACGTGGGCCGACCTCGGCGGCGAACCGCTCCTCCAGGGCGGTGGCGCCGTCGAGGACTCTGCGCAGGAAGCGGTCACCCTCGGCGGTTCGCAGCACCAGGCGGACCCGGCCGTCGCCGGGAGCGCCCGTCGTCGCCACGTGGCCGGTCTCGACCAGCCGGGTGACGAACTGCCCGCAGCCCTGCTTCGTCATGCCGATGCCGGAGGCGAGGTCGGTGACGCTCGCCCCCTCGGCGGGAATGCCCAGCAGCACCCGCACGTGCGAGAAGCGCAGGTCGTCGACGAGCGTGGGGGACAGGTCGGACCGGATGCGGCCGAACAGTGCCGCGAGCACCTCGGGCAGCGGGCCCTTGACATCGGTCATAAAGCAACTTTACCTTCTGGGATGATGGTAAAGCCACTTTCCTGAACGGGGGCGTCATGGGTGACCTGTCCGGCCTCGGCACCGCGGCCGTCGACGAGCCGACCCTGGCGACGATGCTCGCCGCGCACCTGGGGCTCGACGGCCCGGTCGAGGTCGTCGACGTCGAGGCCGCCGAGTTCCCGTACGACCTCGTGAGCATCACGACCCGCTCCAGGCATCGCGTCCACGGCACCCTCTCGACACCCGCTGGGCCGGTGCCGTTCCGGCTCTTCGTCAAGGTGGTGCAGGCCTGGGAGCGGTCGCCCTTGTTCGCCCAGGTCCCCGAGCACCTGCGAGACATCGCGGCGAAGGGCGTGCCCTGGCGCACGGAGCCCCTGGCCTACCGCTCCGACCTCGCCCGCCGCCTCCCGGACGGCCTGACGATGCCCGCCGCCGTCGCCGTCCGGGACCTCGACGACCTGTCCTGCGCGATCTGGCTCGAGGAGCTGGACGTCGTCGACGTGCCGTGGGACGAGGCACGTCACCGGCGCGCGGCCCGGCTGCTCGGTCGGCTCTCGGGCAGCGCCGCCGTCGCCCCGCTGGCCGGCGTCGGGGGTCTCGACTGGACCCTGCGCGACTACCTCGCCGGGCGCTTCGACAACCAGGTGCACCCGATGCTGCGCGACGACGGCATCTGGGCGCACCCCCTCGTGGCCGGCGCCTTCGACACCGGGCTGCGCGATCGCCTCCGCGCGGCGGCCGACGGTGCCCGCGGGATCGTCGAGGAGGCGCTGTCCCTGCCGCACCTTCCGGCGCACGGCGACGCCTGCCCGAACAACCTGCTCGCGGTCGACGGGGTCGACGGATTCGTGCTCATCGACTACTCGTACTGGATGCCGATGCCGCCCGGCGCCGACCTCGGGCAGCTGCTCGTCGGCGACGTGCAGATCGGACGGACCCGGGCCGGTGACCTCGCCGGCCGGGACGCCGCGCACCGTGAGGCCTACGTCGCCGGACTGCGCGACGAGGGGTGCGACGTGCCCGCCGAGGTGGTCGCCCGGGGCCACGCCCTGCACCACCTGCTGCTCACCGGGCTGTCCAGCGTGCCGTGGGAGCACCTCGGGTCACCGCCCACCGCGGAGCTGGCCGCGCTCGCCGCCGACCGCGCGGCCATCGCCCGGTTCTGTCTCGACCGGGTGGACGAGACGGCACCGGCCTGACCGCCGGGTGACAATGGGCCGGTGAGCCGACTCAACAGACTGGCCGTGGCCGCCGGTGCCGCCAGCGCCCTCGGGGCCCTCGCCGCCGCCGGACGGGGCGTGGGTGCCGCGATGGGGGCCCGACCCGACGGCGTCCGCCTCGAGCGGATGCGCCGCTCGCCGAACTTCCGAGCGGGCGCGTTCCACAACCGGCGCCGCGGCACGGCCTCGATGCCCACCAGCCAGCGCGACGTCCTCGAGCGCTACCGCGCGAACGCCGAGACCCGCCGCCCGCCCGGCCCGATCCCGGTGGTCAGCGCACACCGCGAGCCGGCCTCGTCGGGGCTGCACGTCACGTGGTTCGGCCACGCCAGCGCGCTCGTCGAGCTCGACGGCGTCCGGCTCCTCCTCGACCCGGTGTGGAGCGAGCGCTGCTCGCCGAGCCAGCACGTCGGGCCACGCCGCCTGCACGCCACGCCCGTTCCGCTCGACCGGATCGGCCGGGTCGACGCCGTCGTCATCTCGCACGACCACTACGACCACCTCGACATGGACAGCATCAAGGCGCTGGCCGACGGCACGGACGCGCTCTTCCTCGTGCCGCTCGGCGTCGGGGCCCACCTCGACGTCTGGGGCGTGCCCGGCTCTCGCGTGCTCGAGTGCGACTGGGGCGAGGGCGCCGACGTCGGCGGCGTGCGGGTCACCGCGGTCGAGTCGCAGCACTTCTCCGGGCGCGGCCTGCGCCGCGACGGCACGCTCTGGGCCTCCTGGGTCATCGCGGGCGAGGCCGGCAAGGTCTTCTTCAGCGGCGACACCGGCTACTTCGACGGCTACGCGGGCCTCGGCGCCGAGCACGGGCCGTTCGACGTCTCGCTCATGGCCGTCGGCGCCTACGACCCGGCGTGGCGCGACATCCACCTCGACCCGGAGGAGGCCGTCCGCGCCACCGCCGAGCTCGGGGGAGGGCTGCTCCTGCCCATCCACTGGTGCACCTTCGTCCTCGCGCCCCACCCGTGGGCCGAGCCGGTCGAGCGCCTGCTCGTCGCCGCCGCCACCGAGGGCGTGCCCGTCGTCGTCCCGCGGGTCGGCGACCGCATCGACGTCGCCGACCCTCCCGGGCTCGACCCGTGGTGGGAGAGCGCCGTCGCGGTGTCGACGAGCCCCTGACGGACCGGCCGGCGCTGCGGCTCGCGTCGTGCGGCGCGTCCGCGGCGGCCACGATGTGGACGCCTCATGGCCTCGGTGCAGCGTGCGTGGGAGGCTCGACCCGTGACGTTCCGTGACGCGGCCACCACCGCGATCATCATCGTGTAGCGCGACGAGAGCACTTTCTCGTCGCGCAGACCTCCCGCACCCGGGGGTCTTTTCGTTTGACGGGACGTCGCCCGGAGGGGGACGTCCCGTGAGGCGGACCGGGTCCCCGCCCACCCCCGCGGGCACCCGGGCGCAGGCTGGACGATGATGGGCACCGAGCAGCACGCGTCGACGCCCCGGCCCACCCGGGCCGGGGCACGGGCGCCGGGAGACCGGCACGAGCCGCGGATGGATCCGATGACCGACCTGCACGTGTACGACACGACGTTGCGCGACGGGGCCCAGCAGGAGGGGCTCAACCTCACGGTGGCCGACAAGCTGGCCATCGCGTCGCACCTCGACGAGCTCGGCGTCGGCTACATCGAGGGCGGCTGGCCCGGGGCCAACCCCAAGGACACCGAGTTCTTCGCCCGCGCGGCCCGCGACCTGCGCCTGCGCAACGCCACCCTCGCCGCCTTCGGGGCCACCCGGCGGGCCGGCGGGAAGGCCGAGACCGACCCGCTCGTGCGGGCCCTGCTCGACAGCCAGGCCCAGGTCGTCACCCTCGTCGCGAAGTCGCACACCGGCCACGTCGAGCGGGCGCTGCGTACCACCCTCGCCGAGAACCTCGAGATGATCCGCGACACCGTCTCCTTCCTCACCGGGGAGGGGCGCCGCGTCTTCCTCGACGCCGAGCACTTCTTCGACGGGTACCGCACCGACCGCGCCTACGCCCTCGAGGCGGTACGGGCCGCGGTCGAGTGCGGGGCCGAGGTGGTCGCCCTCTGCGACACCAACGGCGGGCTGCTGCCGGGCGAGGTCGCGGCCGTGGTCGAGGACGTCGTCGCCACCACGAGCGCGCGCGTCGGCATCCACTGCCACAACGACACCGGGTGCGCGGTCGCCAACTCGATGGCCGCCGTCGAGGCCGGCGCCACCCACGTGCAGGGCACCATCAACGGCTACGGCGAGCGCACCGGCAACGCCGACCTCCTGACCGTCGTCGCCAACCTCCAGCTCAAGCAGGGCCGCGAGCTCCTCGAGCCGCACCGCCTCCAGGACGCCACCCGCATCGCGCACGCCATCGCCGAGGTCACCAACGTGCCGGCGTACTCGCGCCAGCCGTACGTGGGCTCGAGCGCGTTCGCGCACAAGGCCGGCCTGCACGCGAGCGCCATCAAGGTCGACCCCGACCTCTACCAGCACCTCGACCCCAAGCACGTCGGCAACGACATGCGGATGCTGGTGTCCGACATGGCCGGTCGGGCCTCCATCGAGCTGAAGTCGCGCGAGCTCGGGTTCCCCCTCGACGCCGCCGACGAGAACGACGCCGCGACGTTGCGGCGGGTCCTCGCCGCCGTCAAGGAGAAGGAGCTGCGGGGCTACACGTTCGACGCCGCGGACGCCAGCTTCGAGCTGCTGCTGCGGCGCGAGATCGACGGCACCCTGCCCGCCTTCTTCGGGGTCGAGTCGTGGCGGGTCATCACCGACGCCCGCGGCGACGACGACGCGCTGTCCGAGGCGACCGTCAAGGTCCGGGCGGCCGGCACGCGGCACGTCGAGACCGGCGAGGGCAACGGCCCGGTCAACGCCCTCGACCACGCCCTGCGCACGGCGCTCGCGACGACCTACCCGGAGATCGGCGGGCTCGAGCTCATCGACTACAAGGTGCGCATCCTCGACGCCGCGCACGGCACCGATGCCGTGACGCGCGTGCTCATCGAGACCTCGGACGGCACGACGTCGTGGACGACCATCGGCGTCGCGGCGAACATCCTCGAGGCCAGCTGGCAGGCGCTCGTCGAGTCCGTCACCTACGGGCTCGTGCGGGCTGGTGTCGCCCCGCGCTGACCCTCAGCGCACGCCGTAGCGGCGCCGGGCGAGCAGCACGGTGACGAAGGACAGCACGGCGATGACGACGAAGTAGATGCTCGGCGCCGTCCGCGAGCCCGTGGCCTCGATGAGGAAGGTGAAGATCGCGCCGGTGAACCCGCCGAAGACCAGCACGCCGACGTTGTAGCCGACGGCCATCCCGGTGGTGCGGACGTTGGTCGGACAGAGCTCGGCGTACAGGCCGGGCAGCGGTCCGAAGTAGGCGGCCATCAGCGCCCCGAAGACCACCTGGACGACGGTGAGCACGGCCACGCTCGGCACGGCGACGAGCACCTGGAAGAGCGGCCACGCGAGGACGACCCCGGCGCCGGCCGCGACGAGCATCACCCGGCCGGGCCCGACCCGGTCGGCGAGCCGGCCGATGAACGGCGTGCCGACGAGCGTGACGAGGCCGGCGATCATCCCGCCGACGAAGCCCGCCCAGCCCGGCAGGCCGAGGCTCTTCACGGCGAAGGTCGGCATGTAGAGGATGAGGTAGACCGACAGGGACGCCAGAGCCACTGCTCCGGCAGCGGTGAGCACACGGGCGAGGTGGGTGCTCAGGGCCGCGCCGAGCGGGTTGTCGAGCTTCTCGGCCCGCTCGAAGTCCTCGGTCTCGTCCATCCGGCGGCGGATGTACCAGCCGACCGGGCCGATGAGCATCCCGACGACGAACGGCACCCGCCAGCCCCACGTGTAGAGCTGGTCATGGGTGAGGAAGGTCGTCAGCCCGAAGCCGAACGCGGAGGCGAGCAGCAGCGCCGCGCCCTGGGTCGCCACCTGCCAGCTGCCGTAGAAGGCCTTGCGGTCCGGGGCCGACTCGACGAGGAACGTCGTCGCGGTGCCGAACTCGCCTCCGGCCGAGAACCCCTGCACGAGACGGGAGACCAGCAGCCAGAGGCCGCCGGCGACGGGACCGACGACGGCGGCGGTGGGTGCGACGGCCATCAGCCCGGTGCCCAGCATCATCAGGAGGATGGTCGCCGAGAGGGCGCGCTTGCGGCCGTGCCGGTCGGCCCAGCTGCCGATGACGGCCGCCCCGACCGGGCGCACGAGGTAGGACACGGCGAAGGTGAGGAAGGTGAACATCAGAGCCGCGAAGCCGGAGACCTCGGGGAAGAACAGCTCGCTGATGACGACGGCGAAGCTCGAGTAGACGATGACGTCGAACCACTCGAGGGCGTTGCCGACCGACGAGGCGATGACCGCCTTGCGCGCACGGGCGACCGCCTCGGGCGACGGCGGGAGTGCTTGCGGTGGTGCGTCCCCCGGGTTCGCGGCGCGGTCGACGGTCGTGTGGTCGCTCTGAGCCATCCGTCGACCCTCGCACCGTCGGCGGGCCGGTGGTGCCGGAGGTGCGCGTGGGATGCGGGCGTCCCGCAGGGCGGATGCCTCGGCGCCGGCCGGGGCCCTCAGGCGGGGAAGACGCCGCTGGAGAGGTACCGGTCGCCGCGGTCGCAGACCACGAAGACGATCGTGGCCCCTTCGACCTCGCGGGCCACCTGCAGCGCGGTCCAGCAGGCGCCGGCCGCGGAGACACCCCCGAAGATGCCCTCCTCGCGGGCCAGCAGCCGGGCGGTCTTTTCGGCATCGGCCTGGGTGACCTCGAGGGTGCGGTCCACCGCCGACGGGTCGAAGATGCTCGGCACGTACTCCGGTGGCCAGGCCCGGATGCCGGGGATCTTCGAGCCCTCCGCGGGCTGGGCCCCGACGATCTGGACGCTCGGGTTGCGGGACCTGAGGAACCGCGAGACCCCGGTGATCGTGCCGGTGGTCCCCATCGCGGACACGAAGTGCGTGATGCGCCCGTCGGTCTGGCGCCACAGCTCCGGGCCGGTCCCGTCCTCGTGGGCGCGGGGGTTGTCCGGGTTGCCGAACTGGTCGAGGACGTGGCCCCGGCCCTCCTGCTCCATCCGCGTCACGACGTCGCGGGCCTCCTCCATGCCACCCGCGGCCGGGGTGAGGACCAGCTCGGCTCCGTACGCCCGCATCGTCTGGATGCGCTCGAGCGAGGCGTCCTCGGGCATGACGATGACGAGGGGGTAGCCGCTGATGGCTGCCGCCATCGCCAGGCCGATCCCGGTGTTGCCGGACGTGGCCTCCAGCAGGGTGTCGCCGGGGGAGATCTCCCCCCGCTGCTCGGCGCCCCGGATCATGCTGATCGCCGGCCGGTCCTTGACCGAGCCGGCCGGGTTGTTCCCCTCGAGCTTGGCGAGGAGGACGTTGCCGCGGCGTTCGTTCTCCGGACCGGGCATCCGCTGCAGGCGCACCAGCGGGGTGTCGCCGATGACGTCCTCCATCGTCGGGTAGTCGCTGGGGTCGCTCACGGTCCGCGAGTCTACGGGCGGCGGGGGTTCCCTCGATCGAGGCCGTCCGGACTCCTAGGCTGGGATGGTCGGCCCGGACCCGGAAGGTGGACACGCGGTGGCGCAGCAGGGACGGCACCTGAGCCTCGAGCAGGCCCTGGCGTGGAACCCGGACTGGTCGCACGGCGACCGGGTGCGGATCGCCGAGGCGCTCGGCGTGCTGCCGGACCTCGAGTTCGTCGTCCCGGCCCACGGCAAGCACGTCGGCGTCTGGGTCGACGGCCACCGGGCCCTCGAGATCAAGCCGGGCTACCTCTCCTGGCCGGTGATGAAGTGGACGCTCGGCCTCCCGTCCACGATCATCGACGCCATCGAGCACGACGACACGCACGCGTGGTTCCTGCTGAGCACGCACCGACCCCACGAGGGTCGACGGGCCACACCGGGTGCGGCAGTGGAGGTCTGCCCGACCTGCTGGCAGCAGCTGCCGGCCACGAAGGTCTGTGGCAACTGCGCCTGAGCCGGTCGGTCCGTCCGCCCGGTGGCCCACGCCCCGGCTCTGTGCGGCGCACCCTTGCCGCGGGCTGATCCCGAGATTCGGCATGAGCGGGTCGTTGGCCGGCCCTATCGACGTGGGAGCCAGCGCCGTCGCCGAGGGCGGCCAGACAGCAGTCTGGTGATCTTGTCAATGTGGAGGATGGCGTCGTTGACGGCCCAGAACTCTGTGAGTCGAGGGTGGGTCAAGGCACGGTCCCGGTCGAGCTTGACGCCGAATCGCGGGTCATCCGGCGCCATCTCCGCTCCGGTCACCAAGGTGCTCGCTGGACGCGACTGGCCCTCGACAGCACCGGTGCGCGCACCGAACGTCTCGTGATCGGCCGTGTACCCCTCGATGCTCCAGGTCCCGAACGTTGCGTCGATGAACACCTCAGGTGCGCCGGGGTGGTCGTACAGGAAGGCCCAGAACACCGCCACCGTGCCCTCGTCGCCGATCGCTTCGCCGGTATAGAGAACGCGCCGACCGCCGCAGTCGGGGCAGTTCATGGTCTGGCGCTTCCAGACGTCGATCTGAGGTTGCACTCCCGCACCTTGTCAGACCCAGCCCGGCGAAGATCGACGTCGAACATGCGGGGGGTCGGTGCGCGTCGGGTGGTGCGCTGCCACAGGGGAACGTCGAGGTCTCTGGGCGGGTCAGTGGTGGAGGGCTCATGCTGGGGAGGTGTGCATGCGGGCAGCTCGTCACGCAGCGCTGATCGCTGTCGGCGTCGTGCTGTCGGCGTGCTCGCTGGGGAGCCCGAGCACCATGGACTCTCTGCGAGCCCCCACTGAAGGTGGGGCGGCTGTCGGCCCTACGACTCCCTTGACGACCTCTTGGGCAACGCACGCTTCCGCTTCGGGGAGGCGGCGCCCGAGGCGCTGACTACCGCTGTGGTGACCGGCCACTTCCAGTCGGTAGCGCCCGGCAGGGCGTTCACGGTCGCCGGCGGCGACGCCCCGGGTGGGCAGGCGGTGGACTTCGACACGGATGGCGCAGTCTGGAAGACAGTGGAGGCGCGGTTCACGGTCGACCATGTCGTCAGTGGCCGGCTCGCGGTGGGCGAGGAGATCACTGTCGGGTTGGCACTTGGCCCCGACGTCGACCCACGTCGCGTCGAGCGGGACCTTCGTGCTCTTGGTCGCACATTGCTCCTTCTCGACAAGTCACCGGTCTTCGCGTACGACCCTTCGCTCTACGGCACGGCTGAGGGCGGCTCGCTCCTTGCCGTGGTGGCGGAGGACGGGAGACTCTCCCTCCCCGCACGCAGTCCCGACGAGGCCACAGCGCTGCTGCAACGAACCCCCGATCTGCCCAGTATCGATGCCGCCGCGGCCAGCCCCGGCAGGATCCTGCGGACAGACCCCGCCGGGTGTCAGGTCATCGACGAGGTGGCTGCTCCGACCTAGCGGCGCCATCACCATCTGTCGCCAAGCGGCAGGCAAGGGCTCTTCGCGCAGGCCATAGCCTCGCCCCATGGAGGCCCACATCCTGTGGCATGTTCGACACGCTCGGAACCTCGATGGCTCGCCCACTGAGCACCGCGACCCTGGCGGCGAGCTGCTCATCGACGACGAGTTCGACGACGTCAAGCTGATAGGCGTGTACAGCAGCGAGCGGTCCGCCGAGTCGGCGATCGCGAGGGCCAGTCTGCGTGAAGGTTTCCGCGATGAGCCCGAGTGCTTCTACTTCGGCACGTACACCGTCGACGAGGACCACTGGACCGACGGCTTCGTGAGCATCCCGGCCGGCCAGGGGGACTGACCCGTCGGCGGCATTGAGCGTTGGGCTGCGCGGGAGGAGCCAGCGGCCGGAGAAACCGGTGCCATGACCCCGGGTTGTCCGGTCCTTCCCGTCCGCGCGCACGAAGGGTGGCAGTCGGCTCTCCATCTCAGCGGATGACGACCGTCTGCCACCCCTCGGGCACGCGTCTCAATTCGGCATGAGTGGTCGCTTCACCTTGGTCGCTTCGCCGCGACGGCCGGAACGTGGGCTCGGTTGTGGCGCACCGGCGGTGACGGCGAGCGACCTCGCTTTGGCCCTCCCTCTGTCGGTGGTCGCCTCTAGGGTGAGCAGTACAGGGGAAAGGCAGGGGCGATGGGCGCGATCAGGTTGCGGGAGAGGCGAGATGACGCCCTGCCCTCCGCCGTGGTGGCGGGCGTCCGGGCCCAGCTGGCAACCATTGATGTGAGCGTCATGAGCGACCACGAGCGGGTGGCCCTGGTCGCCGAGCTCGAGCGGCTCAAGGGGGCCGCAGCGGCGTGCCAGGCGAGGGCGACCGACGCGTTGCGGGAGTCGCGGGAGAGGTCGGCCCCGCAGGACGTGGCTCGTTCGGTGGGGTCCGAGGTCGCCCTGGCCCGGCGGGAGTCCCCGAGCACCGGGGACCGGTTCGTCGGGCTCTCGCGGGCGCTGGTGCACGAGATGCCGCACCTGCTGGCCGCGCTGACCGACGGGGTGGTCGCCGAGCGTGCCGCGGTCGAGGTCGTGCGCGAGACGGCGACGCTCAGCCGCGAGCACCGGGGCGAGGTCGACCGGCGGATCGCCGAGGCGCTGCCGGGCCTCTCGGCGCGGATGGCCGGTCGTGCGGCTGCGCGGGTGGCGGCCGAGCTCGATGCGGCCTCGGTGGTCCGTCGGATGGAGGCCGCCGTGCGGAGCCGGCGGGTGTCGGTGCGGCCGGCCCCGGACGGCATGGCGTACCTGACGGTGCTCGGACCGTTGCGGGAGGTCGTCGGTGCCCATGCCGCTCTCCTGCGCAGGGCCAGGAGCGTCGTCGGCGGTCAGTGCGAGGACGAGGCCCCTCAGGGGCGCGGGGTCGGGGCCGTCAGCGCTGACACCGCCCTGCGGCTGCTGGCCGGGCTGGTCCACGGGCAGGTGCAGCCGGTCGAGGTCCAGCTCGTCATGACCGACCGCGCGCTCCTGGGCACCGGCGACCCCCACCGCCCCGTTGACGAGCCGGCCCGCATCCCCGGACACGGATCGGTGCCGGCCCCGGTCGCCCGGGCCTGGGTCCGCGCAGCCGGACCAGCGTCGGTGTGGCTGCGCCGCCTCTACACCAGCCCCGACGGGCGCGACCTCGTCGCCCTCGACTCCCGCCGCCGCACCTTCCTCGGCGGCCTGCGCCGGATGCTCGTCCTGCGCGACGACGTGTGCACCACCCCGTACTGCGACGCACCGGTCGTCCACGCCGACCACGCCCATCCCTCCCGCGACGGTGGCCCGACCAGTGCGTTCAACGGCAACGGGAAGTGCGCCCGCTGCAACCTCGTCAAGGAGGCGCCGGGCTGGCAGGTCGTCGTGGAGCGCGCCTCACCCCACGAAACCCTGACGCGCACACCGGCGGGACACGTCTACCGCTCGATTGCTCCGCCACTGCTCGGATGGGGCAGCGAGACCCATCCGCCCCCAGACCCCCGGCGCATGGACGACTCCGCCCTGGAGTCACGCATCGACTGGTTCCTCGCGGCGGCGTCGTGAACTGCCGAGCACATCGAGGAGCCTGCGCCGCAACGCGTTCGAGCGGACGGTGAAGGCCCGCTGCCGCTCGAGGTACTCGGCCTTGCCCTCCGGCGTCTCGATGGGCACCGGGTCGTACCCGAGCTCGCGCAGGTCGTACGGCGAGGCCTCCATGTCGAGCACCCGGATGTCGCGCGCGAGGTCGAAGGCGTCGGCGGTGAGGTCGCTCGGCACGAGGGGTGCCAGCTTGAAGGCCCACTTGTAGACATCCATCCCGGCGTGGAGGCAGCCCGGCTGCTCGAGCGCCACCTGGGTGGCCCGGGTGGGCTGGAGCTGGTTGCGCGGCACGGCGGTCGGGGTGAAGAAGCGGTGCGCGTCGACGTGCGAGCAGCGCACCGTGTGCCGCTCGAGGACGGCGTCGGTGCCCTCGGCGCCGAGCCGCAGCGGCCATCCGGCGTGGCGCACGTCGTCGGGGTCGAGGCGGTGGACCATCGCCCACTCGTGCAGGCCGAAGCATCCGAGGTGCGGCGGGCGCGAGAGGGTCGCTGCGAGCAGGCCCGTGACGAAGTCGACCGTCGCGCCCCGGTGGTCGAGGAAGGACTCGACGTCGAGCTCGACCCCGTCGCCGACGCAGCGGTGATGGCGCCAGCCCGCCCGCTCGGTGCCCGCGGCTCCCTCGAGCAGCACACCCGGTCCCGGGTGCCACCGGCGCAGCCGGGCGGGGGAGTGGTTGTAGTAGCGGAAGAGGAAGTCCTCGACGGGGTGGCTGCGGCCGTCGCCGCCGCGCTCGCGGTGGGCGGCCGTCGCGGCGTCGACCCGGGCGGCGTGGGCGGCCTCGAGAGCGGTCCACGCCTCACGGGTCAGCACGGTGCGCACCGCGCCACGGTACCGGCGGGCACACCGGGGACCGCCCGCGCGTTGGCCCGGGAGAGGATGGTGGCCTCGGCCCGCCCGTCCGTCGATGTCCGTCCCGCCCGACCAGTCACACCCGGAGGTCCGCCCGTGCGCCGCACGCCCGCCGTCGCCGCCCTCGCGGTCGTGCTCGCCCTCACCGCCTGCGGCGGGGCTCGGACGACCCGTCGACCGGGGCCGCGAGCCCGTCGTCCGCGGCGCCCAGCCCGTCCGCGTCGCCCACCCCGTCGGAGTCGGCCTCGGCGTCGGGTGAGGGCTCGCGTCCGGTGCCGACGACGGTGCCCGACGGTCCGCTCTACGTCGCCCTCGGCGACTCGCTGGCCGCCGGCTACCAGCCCGGCGGTGCCGAGCTGCGTGACAGTGCCTACCCCGCGCTGGCCGCGGCCCGGCTCGGCTCGGGCGGCGACGCGCTCGGTGTCGCCAACCTCGCCTGCAGTGGCGAGACGACCGGCACGTTCCTCGCGGGCGGCAAGTGCACCTACCCGGAGAAGACCCAGGTCGCCGAGGCCGAGAAGCTGCTGCGCGAGCGGCGTGCCGACGTGCGGCTGGTGACCGTCGACATCGGCGGCAACGACCTGCTGCGGTGTGCCGCCCGCCTGCGGGTCGACGCGAAGTGCGCCGCCACCGGGCTCGGCACGGTCGACGACAACCTCCCGAAGATCCTGTCCCGGCTGCGTGCCGCGGCCGGGCCCGACGTGCCGGTGCTGGTCCTCGGCTACTACAACCCGTGGCTCGCGGCGAAGTACCTCGGCGCCGGGCAGGCCCAGCTGAAGGTCGCGACCAAGGCGTTCACCGACCTCGACGCGGCGATCTCCGGCGCGGTGAAGGGGTCGGGGCCCGGTTCGTCTCGCTCGACAAGGCCTTCGCGCTCGACGACGACACCCCGACGACCTTCAACGGCCGCGAGGTGCCGAAGAACGTCGCCCAGGTCTGCTCGCTCACCTACATCTGCACCGCGTTCGACATCCACCTCACCGACGAGGGGGCGGCCGTCGTCGGTCGGGTCCTGGCCGACGCGGCGAGCAGGGCCGGCGTGCGCTGACCCCGCCGGACCCGCGGACCCCTCGAGCGACGGGGCCCGTCGTCGTGGCCTCCTCACGCCCCGGGCCCCCCGGCCCTACGCTGGCGCCGTGAGCTTCCCCGAGAACGTGCTCGCGCAGGACGAGAAGGTCGTGCGCCACCTCCACCCGCACTGGTTCACCGTGCTGCTGCCGACGGTGGTCGGTGTCGTCGTCGTGGCCGCCGCGGTCATCGCCCTGCTCGTGCTTCCGGACGGGTCGGTCGGCACCGTCCTGCTCTGGGTCGTGCTCGGCGCGGCGGTGCTCGTGCTGCTGCTCTTCGTGCTCGTGCCGTACGTGCGCTGGCGGGCCACCCACTACGTCATCACGACGCACCGCGTGATGGTGCGCCGCGGCGTCCTCACGAAGTCCGGCAAGGACATCACCCTCGCCAAGATCACCGACGTCAGCTTCCGCCAGACCCTGCTCGACCGGGTCATCGGCGCGGGGTCGCTGCACATCGAGTCCGCCGGGGACAGCCCCGACGAGGACCTCGTCAACGTGCCCGACAGCGACGACGTGCAGCAGCTCATCAACCGGCTCGTCGACGAGGACTCCCGCGGCCGTCGCGGCGAGGGCGGCTGAGCGCACGTCCGGACCGGGGCACTAGCCTCGGACCATGCGCATCGCGAGGTTCACCACCGGGGACGACCCCGTGTACGGGCTGGTCGACGGGGCCGGCGAGAAGATCGCCGAGGTCACCGGCGACCCGCTCTACCAGCGGATCGAGCTGACCGGGGCGACCCACCTCGTCGAGGACGTGCGGCTGCTCGCGCCGGTCATCCCGCGCAGCAAGGTCATCGGCATCGGTCGCAACTACGCCGACCACGCCGCCGAGATGGGCACCGAGGTCCCGGCCGAGCCGCTGATGTTCCTCGTGCCGAACACCGCCGTCATCGGGCCCGGTGACCCCGTGGTCTACCCGCCGCAGTCCTCCGAGGTGCACTACGAGGGCGAGCTGGCCGTCGTCATCGGCCGGGTCTGCAAGGACGTCGAGCCCGAGGACGCCGCCGCCGTCGTCTTCGGCTACACCGTCGCCAACGACGTCACCGCCCGCGACCTCCAGCGCTCGGACGGCCAGTGGGCCCGGGCCAAGGGCTTCGACACCTTCTGCCCGCTCGGGCCGTGGATCGAGACCGACCTCGACGTCTCGGGCCTCTCGCTCGTCACCCGCCTCGACGGCGAGGTCGTGCAGGACGGCACGACGGCCGACATGGTGCACGGCGTCGGCGCGCTCGTGTCGTTCGCGTCGAAGGCCTTCACCCTGCTGCCGGGCGACGTCATCCTCACCGGCACGCCGGCCGGGGTCGGCCCGATGGTCGCGGGGCAGCGGGTCGAGGTCGAGGTCGAGGGCATCGGCACGCTGACCAACCCCGTCGTCGCGCCCTGACCGGGCTCGGGCACCGCCCCGACGACTACAGCCAGCGTCGGACGCGGGCGCGGTAGGACTCGTACTCCTGGCCGAAGACGGTGGTCAGGTACCGCTCCTCGGGCAGGTTCGCGCCCCACAGCAGCGCGGCGACGCCGACGGGCACGAGCAGCAGCGCCCACGTCGACCCCGCGAGCAGGGCCAGGGCGGCGTCCAGCGCGACGAGACCGACGTAGAGGGGGTTGCGGCTCACCCGGAAGGGGCCGGAGTCGAGGATGGTCGTCGTGGCGCCGCCGGGCAGCAGGGCCGTGCGGTGCCGACCCATGAGCAGCAGGGCCCAGCCGTTCCACACGGCGAACGCGACGAGGAGGACCGTGCCGACGAGGCGGCTCGGTCCGGGCGCGAGCTCGAACGGGTCGCCGGGTGTGGCCGAGAGGACGACGCCGAGGAGCAGCGGCACCCCGAGCGCGACGGGGGGCCAGATGCGGTAGGCCGGGGCGTCCATCCGGCCATGGTCCGCTGTCTGCCGCTCGGGGACAAGGCGTCCGGCGTCGGTCCCGTCGGCGGGCAGGCAAGCGTCCTTCAGCGGGTGGCGAGCAGCCGGAACTCGGTGCCGTCGACGTCCGCGACGCGCCACGACCCGTCCGCCTCCGGGCCCTCCGTCAGCCGACGGGCACCCAGGCCCTCGAGCCGCTCGACCTCGGCCACGGCGTCCGCCCCGGACCCGTCGACGGCCACGTCGAAGCGCAGCCTGTCGCGGCCGGTCGTCGGCATGAGGGGCGGGCCGCCCCACGCGATCTTGGGACCACCCGTCGGTGACCGGACGGCGGTCTCCTCGCCCTCGTCCCACACCAGCGGCCAGCCGAGCGCCTCGGCCCAGAAGACCCCGACGGCGTGCGTCCCGTCGCAGGCGAGGTCGCCGAAGAACCCGCACTCCGCGAGGAAGGAGTTGCCGGCCGCGAGGACGCACAGCTCGTTGCCCTCGGGGTCGGCGAGCACGACGTGGGTCTCCTCGGGCCGCTGGCCGACGTCGACGTGACGGCCCCCGAGCCCGAGCACCCGGGCCACCGTGTCCGCCTGGTGCTCGGGCGTCTCGCTGGTCACCTCGACGTGCACCCGGTTCTGCGTCGACTTGGGGATGTCGTTGTGCAGGAACCGCATCCGGAA
The DNA here is from genome assembly GCF_011383005.1 of Phycicoccus sp. HDW14. Lineage (GTDB taxonomy): Bacteria > Actinomycetota > Actinomycetes > Actinomycetales > Dermatophilaceae > Phycicoccus. The sequence continues at coordinate 662,471 of NZ_CP049935.1, forward strand.
CGGTGTGTCGTCGGTCGGCTCGAGGGCGGCGTCGGCGTGCGGGTCGTCGACGGCGTCCCACCCGAGCAGCCCGCCCCAGAACCGCGCCAGCCCGGCGGGGTCCTGCGCGTCGACGGTCAGGGCGTCGAGTCGGACGGCCACGTCATCACTCCCGTCGGGGAGGGCCTCGGCGCCCCCGTCGACACGCTAGGCAGCGACCCCGGCCAGGGCAACAGGGTTTCGGTCGGCACCCCTCGGCGTTTGCGCCGGCTCGCCACCGGGCAGGTCGAGGTCGACCGCGCGCGCCCGCGCGCAGAGGATGGAGCAGCGATGTCCGACACCGAACCCACCGCCGGCGAGCCCACCGCGGGCGAGACCACCGCGGGCGAGGCCGACGAGGCGGCGACCGAGGCCGCACAGAACGTCGTCGACGAGGTCACGACCTGGGAGTACAGCGCCGAGAAGGAGACCATCGAGGAGCAGCTGGACGACGGCCTCGACGAGGCCGGCGTGCAGGTCGGCGACGCCGAGCGCGACCGGCTCGTCGACGAGATCGACGACGTCAAGGGTCACGAGGGCGAGGGGTCGCCGCGCGTGCACGAGGCGCGGCCCGACGACGCCTGACGGCGACTCCGGCGGTCGTCGGCGCTCAACCGTCGAGGTCGGGGGTGCGACGCAGCCACCACTCGCCGACGGCCACGTGCGTCCCGAGCCCGAGCCAGAAGGCGATGCCGAAGGTGCTGCGCGCCGGCATCGTCTCGTCGCCCATCCCGAGCAGGCCGAGCTGGATGCCGGTGAAGAGCCCCACCCAGAGCCGGATCGTCGCGATGCCGAGGCCCACCGCGTAGGCGCGCACCATCCACCGGCGGTGCTCGGCGACCCGGCCGGCGCGGATCGCGACGAACGCCCGGACGAGCGCGACGAGGAACCAGGAGCAGAAGACGGCGGTGGCGGAGGACTCGGCGCTACCGCCCCACGCGACGACGAAGCCGAGGACGACCGCGAGGACGCCCGTGACCAAGGCACACCCGAGCAGCACCCGGCCGAGCCCTCGGTGCAGCGTGTAGTGCCGGGTTCGGAACCGCAGCGACAGCTGGAGCGGGGCACCGAGCAGGTACACGACGCCGGGCACCATGTGCCCGTAGGCGAGCCAGGGGTGGGCGACGTACTTCTCGGCCAGGTCGTCGTCGGGCACGGAGCCGTCGAGGATGTGCGGCCAGTCGGTGGCGATGCGTCGCGCGACGAAGACGAGCACGATCGTCGTCAGCACCGCGATGGCGACGCCCATCCTCCGGCCCCGTACTCGCCCGGCCGCGTCCCCCGCCGTCTGAACCATCAGGTCAGTCTCGCAAAGAGCAGGCGACGACGACCGGCCCGGCGCCGGACGGACCCGGCGGCCACGACCGCCGGGACGCCCGGCACTACGCTGGTCCGACCATGAGCGAGCAGACCCCCACGACCCCCGCGAGCCCGGCCGGCGACCTCCCCGGCCCGGTGCGGCTGCGCGTCGCCCCGTCCCCGACCGGCGACCCGCACGTCGGTACCGCGTACATGTCCCTCTTCAACCTCGCCTTCGCGCGCCAGCAGGGGGCCGGTTCCTCCTGCGCATCGAGGACACCGACCGCGCCCGGCTCGTCGAGGGCTCCGAGCAGCAGGTCTTCGACACCCTCCGCTGGCTCGGCCTCACCTGGGACGAGGGCCCGGACATCGGCGGCCCGTGCGCGCCGTACCGGCAGAGCGAGCGGCTCACCACCTACGCGCCGTACGTCGAGCGGCTGCTCGCCGACGGGCACGCCTACCACTGCTGGTGCTCCACCGAGCGGCTCGCCGAGATGCGCGCCGAGCAGCAGCGCCTCAAGCAGCCCACCGGCTACGACCGGCTGTGCGTCGGGAAGACCGAGGACGAGCGCCGCGCGCTGCCGGGCTTCTCCGAGACCCCCGTCGTGCGGATGCTCGTGCCCGACGACGTCGAGCTCGAGTTCGACGACGTCATCCGCGGTCGGCTCTCGGCCCCGCGCCCCGACGACCAGGTCATCCTCAAGGCCGACGGGTTCCCGACCTACCACCTCGCCGTCGTCGTCGACGACCACGAGATGGGCATCACCCACGTCGTGCGCGGCGAGGAGTGGGTCTCCTCGACCCCCAAGCACGTCCTGCTCTACCGCTGGCTCGGGCTCGAGCCGCCGAAGTTCGCGCACATGCCGTTGCTGCGCAACACGAACAAGTCCAAGATCAGCAAGCGCAAGAACCCCGAGGCCCGGCTCACGTGGTTCGAGGAGGAGGGCTACCTCCCCGAGGCGCTCGTCAACTTCCTCGGGCTGCTGGCCTACCCGCCGGCCCAGGACGCCGACGGCAACGACGTCGAGGTCTTCACCTTCGAGGAGTTCGCGCAGCGCTTCGACTGGGCCGACGTCAACCCGGTCGGGCCGATCTTCGACCTCAAGAAGCTCGACTGGCTCAACGGCGTCCACATCCGCGAGCTCGCGCTCGCCGACCTCACCTCGCGCCTGCTGCCCTACCTCCAGCGCGCCGAGGTGCTCGGGCCGAACCCGTCGCTCGGCGAGCTGGCCCGCCTCGAGCAGGTCGCCGCCCTCATCCAGACGCGGATGGCCCACCTCACCGAGGCCGCCGAGCTCGTCGGGCCGTTCTACGTCGCCGACGACGCGGTCGAGGTCGCCGACGACGCCCGGGCCCAGCTCGGCGAGGACGCCGGTGCCACGCTCGACGCGGCGCTGGCCGCCCTCGGGGACCTGCCCGACGAGCACGAGGGCGTGCTCGGCTCCGAGCCGACGTGGCGGGCCGAGGCCATCGAGGCCGCGCTGCGGACGGCGCTCGTCGAGGGGCTCGGGCTCAAGCCCAAGTTCGCCTTCGGGCCGCTGCGCACCGCCGTCTCGGGGCGCCGGGTCAGCCCGCCGCTCTTCGAGTCGATGGAGATCCTCGGCAAGGGCGCGACGCTCACCCGCCTCTCGACCCTGCGCGCCACCCTGTGACGGCGGACGCGCTCGGCCTCGGTGTGGAGGCCGTCCTCCTCGACGCCGACGACACCCTCTACGACACCCGCTCGGCGATGCACACCGCCGGCGCCGCGGCGGCCGCCGCGCTCTGGCCGGACGCCGACCCCGACCGGCTCGCCGTGGCCGGGGTGCGCTTCCGTGACGACCCCGAGGGCCACTTCTCGGCCTACACGCGGGGCGAGATCGAGTTCGACGAGATGCGCCGGGCCCGGCTCGCCGAGCTCGCGGCCTGGCTCGACCAGCCCGCCGACGGCGACTGGTGGGACGACTTCGAGGACCGCTACGAGCCGACCTTCCTCGCCTCGATGACCGCCTTCGACGACGTGCGGCCCGCGGTCGCGGCGCTGCGGGCCGCCGGGCTGGCGGTCGGCGTCCTCACGAACTCCTCGGGCGAGTACACGCGGGCCAAGCTCGCCGCCGCCCGGCTCGACGACCTCTTCGACGTCGTCTGCAGCCGCGACACCCTGGGCTTCGGCAAGCCCGACGCCCGGGCCTTCCACGAGGCCTGCCGCCGGCTGGGGTCCGAGCCCGCCCTGACGCTGTACGTCGGGGACGAGGTGGCGACCGACCCGCTCGGTGCCGCCGACGCCGGGCTGTCGGCCGCCTGGCTGGTGCGCGACGGCCTCCCGGACGAGCGCTCGCTGCGCCTCGTCGAGGCCCGCAAGATCCCCGTCGTCGGCTCGCTGACCGACGTGCTCGCCCTCGCGGGACCGGACACCGTGCGATTTGGGCCGGGGGAGCGGGGCCGGTAGCATCACGTCTCGGTTCGCCGCTCGACGGCCCCTCGCGGGACATCGGTCGGCATACCCCATGGGGTATGGTGTAATTGGCAACACTGGTGATTCTGGTTCATCCGTTCTAGGTTCGAGTCCTGGTACCCCAGCCATCGCCCCCGGGTCCGCCCGGGGCGATTTCGGAGAAAGCCCTCCCGTTCGGTAAGGTTCTCTCCCGTTGCCCGAGCCGCCGCTGCGCGGTCCGGACAGCCGCCACGGCCCCGTTGTGTAGTGGCCTAGCACGCCGCCCTCTCAAGGCGGTAGCGCGGGTTCGAATCCCGTCGGGGCTACATCGGTCGAAGGCCCGGTCCACCAGGACCGGGCCTTCGTCGTGTCCGGTGCGCGTCAGGCGCGGTCGGCGCTCGCGGCCTCCTGGGCCACCCGCCGCAGGGCGAGCAGCACCGGGTCGACCATCACCGTGCCGACGACGACCGTGTGCATCGCCTCGGCGGGGTCGCGGGCCCCGAGCGCGAGGTCGACGTCGACCTCGGCGACCGCGCGCATCGCCTCGGCGTACCGCCGCAGGGCCTCGGGGGTCAGCGGGGCGCCGGCGGCGCGGGCGGCCTCGACCGCCCGGCTCAGCTCGGCGGCGAACGGGCCCGTCGGCCAGGTGCACCAGCCGAGCTCGGCGAGCAGGGCCAGGACCTCCGCGGACGCGCCGGCACCGGCCTCCTCGCCGGCCAGCGTGGAGTGGGCCGTGCCGAGCACCTCGTGGGTCGAGGGGGAGGGGACTCGAGGACGCCGACGATGCGGCGCACCGCGGCGACCGCCACGCCACCGTGCTCGATGAGGGCCCGGACGAGCCGGACCCGCTCGACGTGCTCCTCGCCGTACTCGGCCGAGGTGCGGCTCGTCGCGCGACCCGGGGGCAGGACCCGTTCGCGCAGGTAGAACTTCAGGGTGTGCACGGGGACACCGGTCCGCTCCGCCAGCTGGGAGATCCGCACCCTCGCTCCTGCCTGTCCGTCGACTCGGTGGGCCGGGGCCCTTGACACCGGATAGTGCCACTGTCCACCATGGTGCCACCAGACAGTTGCACTATCCAGTCAGGAGCCACCATGGACCGGGTCACCCACGCGTACGACGGCCCCCTCACCGTCTTCCTCATCGGCCTGCGGGTCCACAAGCCGTGGAAGTGGCGGATCGTCCAGCAGGCCGGCGCGGCCATGCCGCGGATGATCACCGAGCTCGAGCGCAACAAGGCGGCGGCGGCCCGTGGCGAGGAGGAGTCGCTGGGCTACCTCGGCAGCCGCTCGACGGTGCACCTCATGGCGACGACGATGATCCAGTACTGGAGCAGCACCGAGCAGCTCTACGCCTACGCCAACGCCGCCGACCACACGCACCGGCCGGCGTGGACGGAGTTCTACAAGGTCGCCAAGGACGACCCGTCGGCGGTCACCATCTGGCACGAGACCTACTCGCTCGCCGACCACGGCGCCGAGAGCATCTACTCGGGGCCCAAGCCGTTCGGGCTGGCCTCGGTCGCCGGTGTCATCCCGGTGCGGCGGCGCGGCGAGAGCGCACGCCAGCGGATGGGTGCGGCGCTACCGGCCGACGCCGACTGACGCCGACCGGCGCGACCGCTCGTCAGGCCACCCGCGTGCGCGCGGTCGTCGCCAGGGCGCACACCCGGGCGTCGAGCCGGGCGTCGCCGGTGGCGGCGTGCACCAGCCAGGCCGAGCGCAGGTCGGCGACGGTGGGCCAGCGGTTCTCCCACGTGACCAGCCGCTCGGCGAGCAGGTCGAAGGCGTCGTCGCACAGGGCGGGCGCGAAGACGACGACGGGGGTGTGCGCCCGGGTGAGGGCCGCGGCCCGGCGCGCAGCCACCGGTCCGCCGCCGACGACGACGGCCGGCCGGTCGGGGCGCGGGAAGGCGAGCACGCGGGTGCGGTCGCGGGCGATGCGCTGCGCGGGCGTCGTGGTCACGGCGGCTCCTCGGTCGGCGGGTGCCTCCGAGGCTGCCCCGCCGATGTTGCCGCTGCCGCCGCGGCGTGTTGCGATCGTGTTGCGCCGAGGGGGCGTCAGACGTTGTTCTGCGCGTCCTGCTGGGCCGCGTGCCGGGTGAGGACCTCGGTCAGCTTGTTGGCGCCGGCCATCACGGTGGCGGCGTGCAGGCGCCCCGGCTGGCGGGACAGCCGCTCGATGGGACCGGAGATCGACACGGCGGCGATGACCCGGCCGGAGGGGGAGCGCACGGGCGCCGAGACCGAGGCGACGCCCGGCTCGCGCTCGCCGACGCTCTGGGCCCACCCGCGGCGACGGACGCCGGAGAGGGCGGTGGCGGTGAACGCCGCTCCCTGGAGGCCGCGGTGCAGCCGGTCGGGCTCCTCCCAGGCCAGGAGGATCTGCGCCGCCGACCCCGCGCGCATCGAGAGCGTCGCGCCGATCGGGATGGAGTCGCGCAGGCCGACCGGGCGCTCGGCGGCCGAGACGCAGACGCGGTACTCGCCCTGGCGGCGGAACAGCTGGGCCGACTCGTTCGTGTGGTCGCGCAGGGCGCCGAGCACCGGGCCGGCGGCGGCGAGCAGGCGGTCCTCGCCCGCGGCGGCGGCGAGCTCGCCGAGGCGCGGGCCGAGCACGAACCGCCCCTGGAGGTCGCGCGTCACGAGCCGGTGGTGCTCGAGCGCGACCGCGAGTCGGTGGGCCGTCGGGCGGGCCAGGCCGGTGGCGGTGACGAGCTGGGCGAGCGTCGACGGGCCGGCCTCGAGGGCGGACAGGACGATGGCCGCCTTGTCGAGGACGCCGACCCCACTGCTGTTGTCCATGCATTGATATTGACGTCTCATTGCCTGAGACGCAAGTCCATCGGGGGTGTGCCCGTGCGAATCTCGGGAGGACGGCGACGGCGCTCCGGCGCGGGTCGCCCGTGAAGCAGTCGTCCGGGCCGCCGTCTCGCGGCCCTCCTCGGAAGGTGTGAGAGATGGCCGGAACGCTGGCCGAGAAGGTCTGGGAGCAGCACGTCGTCCGTCGCGGCGAGGGCGAGCCGGACCTGCTCTACATCGACCTCCACCTGCTCCACGAGGTGACCAGCCCGCAGGCCTTCGACGGGCTGCGCCTTGCCGGCCGCCCGGTGCGACGTCCCGACCTCACCCTCGCCACCGAGGACCACAACGTCCCGACGACACCGGGCCCCATCACCGACCCCGTGAGCCGCACCCAGGTCGAGACGCTGCGCCGGAACTGCGAGGAGTTCGGCGTCACGATCTACCCGATGGGCGACGCCGAGCAGGGCATCGTCCACGTCGTCGGCCCGCAGCTCGGGCTCACCCAGCCGGGCGCGACCATCGTCTGCGGCGACAGCCACACCTCCACCCACGGCGCCTTCGGCGCGCTGGCCTTCGGCATCGGCACCTCCGAGGTGGAGCACGTGCTCGCCACGCAGACCCTGCCGCTCAAGCCGTTCCGCACGATGGCCGTCACGGTCGAGGGTGAGCTGCAGCCCGGCGTCACGGCCAAGGACGTCGTCCTCGCGGTCATCGCCAAGATCGGCACCGGCGGCGGGCAGGGGTACGTCCTCGAGTACCGCGGCAGCGCCATCCGCGCCTTCTCGATGGAGGCGCGGATGACGGTGTGCAACATGTCGATCGAGGCCGGAGCCCGGGCCGGCATGATCGCCCCGACGAGACGACGTTCGAGTACCTGAAGGGCCGCGACCACGCGCCCACCGGCGCCGACTGGGACGCCGCCGTCGCCGCGTGGAGCGAGCTGCGCAGCGACGACGACGCCGAGTTCGACGCCGAGGTCGTCCTCGACGCCGCGACCCTCACCCCCTTCGTCACCTGGGGCACCAACCCCGGCCAGGGCAGCCCGCTCGGCGAGGCCGTGCCCGACCCCGAGACGCTGGGCGACGACAACGACAAGGTCGCGGCCCAGCGCGCCCTCGAGTACATGGGCCTGACGGCCGGGACCCCGTTGCGCGAGGTCCAAGTCGACACCGTGTTCGTCGGCTCGTGCACCAACGGGCGCATCGAGGACCTGCGCGCCGCCGCCGAGGTCATCAAGGGCCGCCGGGTCGCCGACGGCGTCCGGATGCTCGTCGTCCCCGGCTCGGCGCGGGTGCGCCTCCAGGCCGAGGGCGAGGGCCTCGACCGCGTCTTCACCGAGGCCGGGGCCGAGTGGCGCCTGCCAGGCTGCTCGATGTGCCTCGGGATGAACCCCGACCAGCTCGCGCCGGGGGAGCGCAGCGCGTCGACCTCGAACCGCAACTTCGAGGGACGGCAGGGCAAGGGCGGTCGCACGCACCTCGTCAGCCCCCTCGTCGCCGCGGCCACGGCGGTGCGCGGCACCCTGTCGAGCCCGGCCGACCTCGAGCCCGCCCGCGTGGAGGAGACCGTCTGATGGAGAAGTTCACGACGCACACCGGCATCGGGGTCCCGCTGCGGCGCAGCAACGTCGACACCGACCAGATCATCCCGGCGGTCTACCTCAAGCGGGTCACGCGCACCGGCTTCGAGGACGGGCTGTTCGCCGCCTGGCGGGGCGACGAGACCTTCGTCCTCAACGACCCGACCTTCGCCGCGGGGTCGGTCCTCGTCGCCGGACCCGACTTCGGCACCGGCTCCTCGCGCGAGCACGCGGTGTGGGCCCTGATGAACTACGGCTTCCGCGTGGTGATCTCGTCGCGCTTCGCCGACATCTTCCGCGGCAACAGCGGCAAGCAGGGGCTGCTCACCGCGCAGTGCACCCAGGACGACGTCGAGCTGCTCTGGAAGCTGCTCGAGAACGAGCCGGGGACGTCGGTGACCGTCGACCTCGAGTCGCGCACCGTCACCGCCGGCGACCTCACGGCGAGCTTCGAGGTCGACGACTACACGCGCTGGCGCCTGCTCGAGGGCCACGACGACATCAGCCTCTCGCTGCGGCACGAGCCGGACATCACGGCCTACGAGGCGTCGCGCCCCTCGTGGAAGCCGGCCGTCACCTCCTGACGGAGAACTGGTGCGGGAGAGCGCTTCCCGCGGACCGGATGGTGTCTCGTGGCGGCCTCCGGGGGTTCGCCGACCGCCCCGACCTGTGGTGCTGATGGGACGGATGTGACGAGCGGCTCGGCCAAACCGTCTCTCGCGCAACCGGAACACGCCGAGAGAGTTGTGGACGTCCCTGTCACGCAGGCATACCGTCAGTTCCAAGGTCGGTGCTTCCGGCCGTCACGTCACCACCGCCGGGCGTCAGGCCGGCGCCCCATCGATGGAGGAACCACGTGAACAAGGCAGACCTCATCAAGGAGCTCGAGAAGACCCTCGGGAACCGCAAGGCCGCGAACGACGCCCTCGAGACGGTCCTCGACACGATCGTCCGCGAGGTAGTCCGCGGCGGGAAGGTGGCCATCACCGGCTTCGGCACCTTCGACCGCGCCGAGCGCGCCGCCCGCACGGGCCGCAACCCGCACACCGGCACCTCGGTGCGCATCCCCAAGAGCAAGTCCCCGCGCTTCCGCCCCGGCACGGCGTTCAAGGCCTTCACGAAGAAGCCGAGCAGCCTCCCCAAGGCCGCCCCGGCCACGGGTCGGGCCAGCGCCGGCTCGGCCGCCCCCGCCGCGCCGGCCGCGAAGACCGCGGCGAAGAAGACGGCCACCAAGGCGGCGCCGGCCAAGAAGGCCGCCGCCAAGAAGGCCACGACGGCGAAGACGGCCGCGAAGAAGACGGCCACCAAGGCCGCGGCGCCGGCGAAGACCGCCGCCAAGAAGGTGGCCACGAAGGCCGCCCCCGCGAAGACGGCCGCCAAGAAGGTCGCCACGAAGGCGGCACCGGCGAAGAAGGCGCCCGCCAAGAAGGTCGCGACCAAGGCGGCACCGGCGAAGAAGGCCCCCGCCAAGAAGGCGCCGGCGAAGACCGCGGCGAAGAAGGCCCCGGCCAAGAAGGCTCCCGCCAAGAAGGCGCCGGCCAAGAAGGCCGCGAAGCGCTGACCCGGACGGGCCGGGCGGGGCCTCCCTCAGCGGATGGTCTCGCCCGGCCCGATCCCGACGATCCACACCCGGGTCGCCGCGGTGCCCGCGTCGTCGAGCTCGAGGCTCACGCGCTGGCCGACCCGCAGGTGCAGCAGGCCGCTGTCGACCAGCGCCGCCACCGGCACCGCGACCACGCGCCCGTCGTCGAGCAGGGCGCTGCCGCCCTCGTCGCCGGGTACCCGGTGGATCGTCGCCTGCACGCCCGGCAGGGTAGCGCGGGCCAGGGCGCGGCGGGTGTGGGAGCCGACCCCCAACCCGATGGCGTCCGCGAACGAGGCCGGGTCGTCGACGTCGGCGCGCAGCCCCGGGGCGTGCACCTCGAGCCGCTCCCAGCCCAGCGCCTCGTGCGCAGCGGCACTGCCCGGCCCGAACCGGGTGCGCGGGACGGCGACCGGCTGGCCGGTGTCGTCGACGAGCGGCAGGTGCAGCAGGGCCGTCCCGGTGCCCTCGGCGTCCGGGACGAGCACCGGCCCCCGGCCCCGCGCGGCGGTGAGCGCCGCGAGCAGCTCCTCGGGACGCAGGGCGGGGTGGTCGGCGAGCAGGACGCTGGCGCTCTCGGCGCCGAGCGCCGTGGCGGCCGCGAACCCGGCGGCGACGGCGGCGTCGAGCCCCCCGCCCGGGTCGGCGACCACCCGGAACCCGTCGGTCGTGACCCCGAGGCGCACCCCGGGGTCCGAGGTCACGACGAGCACGAGCGCCTCGGGCAGTGCGCTGCTCGCGGCGGCGAGGGTGTCGCGGGCGAAGGCCTCGGCGAGCGTGCGACGCGCCCCGTCGGGCAGGTCGAGGCGCGACTTGGCGAGCGGGCCACCCTTGACGGGGACGACGATCGCGTGGTCCGGGAGTGTGCCCATCCCACGATCCTGACAGGCCGACGTGGCACGCTCGACATCACCCCGGCCGCGGACCACAATGCGGTGACCCCCCGCACGGAAGGCCCCAGGTGAGCACCCCCACGGACAACAGCCGTCCCGTCGGCTACCGGTTCGCCATCGCGGTCCTCCGCCCGCTCTTCCGGGCCCTGACCCGGCGCGACTGGTCGGGTGTCGAGCACCTGCCCACCGAGGGCGGCTGGGTGGTCTGCCCCAACCACGTCTCGCACGTCGACCCGCTCGCCTTCGCGCACTTCCTCGTCGACCAGGGTCTCTCGCCGCGCTTCCTCGGCAAGAACGAGGTCTTCCGGGTGCCGTTCGTGGGCTGGGTGCTGCGCTCCGCCGACCAGATCCCCGTGTACCGCGAGTCGGGGCGCGCGGCCGACGCCTACCGAGCCGCCGTCGCCGCCGTGCGGGCCGACAAGTGCGTCGCGATCTACCCCGAGGGCACCCTGACCCGCGACCCCGACCTCTGGCCGATGCGCGGCAAGACCGGTGCCGCTCGGGTCGCCCTCGAGACGCGCTGCCCGGTGGTCCCCGTCGCGGTGTGGGGTCCGGAGCAGATGCTGCCGCCGTACGCGAGGCGTCCGCGCCTCTTCCCGCGGAAGGTGATGCACGTGCGCGCCGGCGCCCCGGTGCCCCTCGACGACCTCTACGGCCGCCCCGTCTCCGCCGAGGTCCTCGCCGAGGCCACGGCGCGGATCATGGCCGGCATCACCGCCGAGCTCGAGGTGCTGCGGGGCGAGCGCGCCCCGAGCACCCGCTTCGACCCGCGCCGGGCGGGCATCACGCCCACCGGTCGACCCCGACCCCTCGAGGAGGCCTCGTGAGCCGCGCCGCCGTCTACGGGACCGGCAGCTGGGGCACCGCGTTCGCGGCCGTCCTCGCCGACGCCGGCACCCCCGTCACCATGTGGGGCCGCCGTGAGGAGGTGGTCGCCCAGGTCAACGCCGGGGTCAACGAGGACTACCTCCCCGAGCTGCGGCTGCCCTCCACCGTGCGGGCCACCACCGACCCCGCCGAGGCGGCCGAGGGGGCCGACGTCGTCGTCCTCGCCGTCCCCTCGCAGACGTTGCGGGACAACCTCGGCGCGTGGGGGTCGGTGCTGCCGCACGACGCCGCCGTCGTCTCGCTCATGAAGGGTGTCGAGCTCGGCACGACGAAGCGGATGTCGGAGGTCATCGCCGAGGTCGGCGGCGTCGAGGACGAGCGCGTCGTCGTCGTGTCCGGGCCGAACCTCGCGCGCGAGATCGCCGCCAAGCAGCCCGCGGCGTCGGTCGTCGCGTCGCGCAGCGAGCACATGGCCGAGCGGGTCGCCGCAGCCTGTGCCGCACCGTACTTCCGCCCGTACACCGGCACCGATGTCGTCGGCACCGAGATCGCCGGCGCGGTGAAGAACGTCATCGCGCTGGCCGTCGGCATGGCCGAGGGGCTCGGGATGGGCGACAACTCCAAGGCCTCGATCATCACCCGCGGCCTCGCCGAGACGATGCGCCTCGGCACCGCGGTCGGGGGCGACGCCGTGACCTTCGCGGGGCTCGCGGGGGTCGGCGACCTCATCGCCACGTGCATGTCCCCGTTGTCGCGCAACCACTCCTTCGGGGTGCGGCTGGGCCAGGGGATGGCCGTCGACGAGGTCGTCGCGGTGACCCGGCAGACCGCCGAGGGCGTCAAGTCGTGCACCTCCATCCTCGACCTCGCGAGCGCGCACGGGGTCGACGTGCCGATCATCGAGCAGGTCGACGCGATGATCCGGCACGGCCGGACGGCCCAGGAGGTCGTCGCGGCGCTGCTCAGCCGTCCGCGGAAGGCCGAGACCGACTGAGACCCTGCCGGGCTCAGTCGGCGGCGTGGTCGAGGGCCGAGGACAGGTCGCGCCAGAGGTCCTCGACGTCCTCGACGCCGACCGAGAGGCGCAGCAGCTCCTCGGGGACCTTGGCCGGCTCGTTCGGCTGGCGCCGGCGCCGCTCCAGCAGGCTCTCGACCCCTCCGAGGCTCGTCGCGTGCACCCAGAGGCGCGTCGCCGCGGCCACCCGCTCGGCGCCCTCGCGCCCGCCCGCGACCTCGATGCTGACGATGGCCCCGAGGTCCGGGTAGCGCACGCGCTGCACGGCCGGGTGGCTCTCGAGGCGCGCGGCGAGCTCGGCGGCGTTCGCGCAGGCCCGCTCGAGCCGCAGGTGGAGGGTGCGCATCCCGCGCAGCGCCAGCCAGGCCTCCATCGGACCGGGGATGCCGCCCTGCAGCTGCCGGTGCCGGTACAGGCGTGCGTGCAGCGCGCGACCGGCGTCGGTGCGTCCGGTGACGACCGCCCCGAGCAGGACGTCGCTGTGGCCGGCGAGGTACTTGGTGACCGAGTGGACGACGACGTCGGCGCCGTCGGCCAGCGGCCGCTGCAGCAGCGGCGTGGCGAACGTGTTGTCGACGACGCTCAGCACCCCGTGCTCGCGGGCCGCCGCGGTGAGGGTGGGCAGGTCGGCCACCTCGAGCAGCGGGTTCGTCGGGGACTCGAGCCACAGCAGGTCGGCACCGGGGAGGGCGGCCACGACGGCCGCGGTGTCGGTGAGGTCGACGCGGCGCACGGTCGCGGCGCCGGCGGCCTCGAGGTCGGCGACGGTGGCCATCACGCCGTTGTACGCGGCGTCCGGGACGACGACGGTGCCGCCGTGGGGCAGGAGCGAGAAGGCGGCCGAGACCGCGGCCATCCCGGAGGCGAGGACGAGCGCGTCGCCGCCCTCGAGGTCGCCGAGCGCGGTCTCGAGCGCCGTCCACGTCGGGTTGCCCCCCGGCCGTAGCTGACCTCACCGTCGGCGTGGTAGGTCGAGGTGAGGACCAGGGGTGCGCCGACCTGGGCGCCGGGCGTCGCCGGCTCGCGTCCGAGCGCCACGAGCCGGGTGGCAGGGGCGAGTTCCTCGGGTCCGTCGGCGGGGAGGTCGGTCACGAGCCACCAGCGTAGGGGCGGCTAGAGTCGCGTGCGATGACCGACCGAAACGCCGCCGACAAGATCCGCGTCGCCCTCGTCTTCGGGGCCGATCGTCCGAGCACGCCGTCTCGTGCGCCACCGCCGCCTCGGTGCTGGAGGCCCTCGACCGCGACCGCTACGACGTGGTCCCCGTGGGCATCGCCAAGGACGGCCACTGGGTGCTCGCCGCCGACGACCCCGAGCCGCTGCGCCTCGCACCCGGGCACTCCCCGGAGGTCGACGGCGCCGCGGCCAGCGTCATCGTTCCCACCTCGGCCACCGACCGCACGCTCGTCGTCCACGAGGCCGGGCAGCCGCCGCGCACCCTCGGTGAGGTCGACGTCGTCTTCCCGCTCCTGCACGGCCCGTTCGGCGAGGACGGCACCATCCAGGGGCTGCTCGACCTCGCCGACGTCCGTTACGTCGGGTCGGGCGTCACCGCGTCGGCCGTGATGATGGACAAGGCGATGATGAAGACCGTGCTCGCCGCCGCCGGTCTGCCCATCGGGCCGTACGTCGTCATCACCGACCGCGAGTGGCGCCGTGACCCGGCCGCCGCGATGGAGGCCGTCGGCGCGCTGAGCTTCCCCGTGTTCGTCAAGCCGGCCCGCGCCGGGTCGAGCATGGGCATCAGCAAGGTCGCGTCGATGGACGGGCTGGAGGCGGCGGTCGAGGCCGCGCGCGAGCACGACCCGAAGGTCGTCGTCGAGCAGGGCATCGCCGGGCGCGAGATCGAGTGCGGCGTCCTCGAGGGCCACGGCACCGACGCCCCGCGCACGAGCGAGCTGGGGGAGTGCGTCGTCGTGCAGAACCACGAGTTCTACGACTTCGAGGCCAAGTACCTCGCGGCCGACGACGTGCGGCTCGAGGCCCCGGCCGACGTGCCGACCCTCGTGGCGGAGCGGATCCGGTCGATGGCGGCGACGGCGTTCGAGGCCGCGGGGTGCGAGGGCCTGGCCCGGGTCGACTTCTTCCTCACCGACGGCGGCGACGTGCTCGTCAACGAGGTGAACACGATGCCCGGCTTCACGCCGAGCTCGATGTACCCGCGAATGTGGGCCGCGACCGGGGTCACCTACCCCCAGCTCATCGACGAGCTCGTCGCCCTGGCGCTGGAACGTCGCACCGGCCTGCGCTGACGCGGCGTCGGTGGCCGCGGTCCGGTCCCCGGCGAAACCGGTGCCATGACCCCGGTTTCGCCGGCCGTCTCGGCGCGGGTCTGCCCGTCCCTGCGCGAGGCCGCGGAGTCGCCCGACGCGCCGTACTTCTACGAGGGGCTGCTCATGTTCGCCCACCGCAGCAGTGACTTCGGGACCGACAGGTGGCGGGCCGAGCGAGATGTGGCGATGAGGGCCGGGAGAGAGATCTCCTACTGCGGCCGACCGGCGCAGCCACCATCAGCCGACCGCTGAGGAGGGACCGGGGACGGACGGCGCCGAGCGGACGGACAGGCAGGGCCGGGCGACCGGGTGCCTGGCATGCGTGCCGGGGGTACGGGATCGGCCTTCTGCCGGTCGCTGTGGCCGTGGTCGGAACCTCGGTCAGCGGCACTGGAGGCCGTTGCGGGGCAGCGACTTCGCGATCGCCCCGAACGCCGGCAGGAGCAACGGCGCGGGGTCGTAGTCGCTGGGCACGAGCACCTCGACGGCAGGGTCGGTGCCGAACGAGGTGAACCGCGTGCCGTCCGAGAGCTCCTGCGGGATCCAGCCGACGCCGTCGACGTCGACGCACTCGGTGTCAGTGGGCCCGAGCGCGGCCACACCGCAGCGCGCGACGACGGCCGGGTCACCCCACGCCGCGACGGCGGCGTCGTTGGGGGAGGTGTCGCGGCGCTCCATCCCGCTGACCGTGCGCGGCCACGCGGCCGACGCGCAGGCGGGGGCGTCGCCGCCACCCGGGACGGACACCTCGACGGCCGAGGAGCATCCCGACAGCACGACGGCGGCAACGCCGAGCGCTGCCGCCGTCGGGCGGAGTCGGAGGGGGGTCAGACGTGGACCACCGTGCACGTGAGCGTCCGGGTGATGCCCTCGGTGTCCTGGATCCGGGAGATGACGAGCTTGCCCAGCTCGTCGACCGTGGAGGCCTCGACACGCGCGATGACGTCGTAGGGGCCGGTGACGTCCTCGGCGAGGACCACGCCCTCGATGTCGGCGATCGTCGCGGCCACGGCCGCAGCGCGACCGACGTCGGTCTGGATCAGGATGTAGGCCTGGACCACTGCTCTCCACCTTGTCGTCGGGTCGACGGGTCGTCGGTGACTCCGCCGGTGCACCCCCTCCTGGTGGGGAGGGGTGCACGGCAGACGCTACCGTGCCGGTGGTCCGGACGACACCGCGGGGAAGCCCGGGGAGGAGGAGCGATGGAACGCCTGCGCGATCTCGACGAGTCGCGGCTGCTCACCCGGCTGTTCCCGCTCTACGACACCGCGGTCCCGCGCGCCTGGGGGTCGGTGCCGGTCGGGCCGGGTGACGACGCGGCCGTCGTCGGCGCCCCCTCGGGCTCGGTCGTCGCCACGACCGACGGGATGGTCCGTGGTCGCGACTGGCGCGACGACTGGTCGAGCGGGCACGACGTCGGCGTCAAGGTCGCCGTCCAGAACCTCGCCGACGTCGCGGCGATGGGCGCCGAGCCCACGGCACTGCTCGTCTCGCTCGTCGCCGACCCGGACACCGAGGTCTCGTGGGCCCTCGACCTGGCTCGCGGCATCGCCTCGGTGGCCGCTCAGGCGGGGGCGCCGGTGGTCGGCGGTGACCTGTCGTCCGGGCCGGCAGGGGTGCTCGTCGTCACCGTCACGGCGCTCGGTGACCTGCGCGGACGCCGGCCGGTGCTGCGGTCCGGGGCGCAGGTGGGGGACCTCGTCGCCGTATGCGGCTCGCTGGGGCGCTCCGGGGCGGGACTGGCGCTCCTGCAGGCCGGGGCGCTGCCCGGCGACGACCCGCTCGTGCGGGCCCACCTCGCGCCGAGGCCGCCCTGGGAGTCCGGGCCGGTGGCCTCCGACGCGGGCGCCACGGCGCTCGTCGACGTGTCCGACGGGCTGGTCACCGACCTCGGCCGGGTCGCCCGGGCGTCCGGGGTCGCCGTCGACCTCGACGGCCGGGTGCTGCGCGAGCGCTTCGCGGCCGGGGCGCTCACCGCTGCGCTCGGCACGACCGAGGCCCTGCGCCAGGTGCTGGCCGGGGGCGAGGAGCACTCGCTCGTGGGCTGCTTCCCGGCGGGGACGCGGCTGGAGGCGCTCGCGGGGGAGCCGTGGGTCGTCATCGGGCGGGTCGGCGAGGTCGGGCCGGCCGGGCCGCGGGTCACCGTCGACGGGGTTGTGCCGGATGCCCGCGGCTGGGACCACTTCGCCGGCTGACCTGCCCCGCTCCGGGGGTCCGGGTGCGACCGGGGGCGCAGCCGCGCATCTCGCCGGGAGCCTGGGGGATGTCGCCGCCTCTGGTCGGCGGATGCCGCACACGGTCCGACGGGGCTCGGCCGCGGATGGCCCGGACGTGCGGAGCTACGGACGACCCCCGGACGTGCGGAACGGGCGGCCTCCACGAGGGAGGCCGCCCGTTCCGGGGTGCGTCAGGTCCGGGTCAGCGCTTGACCTTGCCGGCCTTGAGGCACGAGGTGCAGACATTGAGCCGCTTCGGGGTCACACCGGCCTCGCCGACCAGAGCCTTGACCCGCTGGATGTTCGGGTTCCAGCGGCGCTTGGTGCGGCGGTGCGAGTGCGAGATGTTGTGCCCGAAACCGGGGCCCTTGCCGCAGACGTCGCAGGTGGCAGCCACGGGTGATCTCCTGTGCAGTACTGGTCGAGTGGTCCGTCGGCGCAGCGCTCGGTGGCGCACGCCCAACCGGGCAAGCGTAGCCGAGCGTCACCCGCCGCACCAAAACGGCTCCGCGGTGGCGACGGGGGTCCCCGTTACCCTGACCTCGTGCCAGACGTGTTCACCGCCGACGACGCCCGGCACTGGGCCCTCCTCACCCGGGCGGCGCTCGCCGCGCGCCGTACCGAGATCGACGAGCTCAACGTCTTCCCGGTGCCCGACGGCGACACGGGCACCAACCTCTACCTCACCCTCGACGGCGCCATCGACGACGTCGTCGCGACGCACGGTGCCCGCGGGGTGCTGGGGACCGCCGACCTCGTCGAGGAGTGCCGCACGCTGCGCCGGGCCATCCTCATGTCGGCGCGGGGCAACTCCGGGGTCATCCTCAGCCAGGTCGTCGGCGGCCTCTGCGACGTCGTCGTCGAGCAGGAGGCGGCCGAGGTCGACGCCGCCCTCCTCGTCGAGTGCCTCGAGCGCGGCGCCGCCAAGGCCCGGGCCAGCGTCGCGCACCCGCAGGAGGGGACGATGCTCACCGTCGCCGACGCCGCGGCCGCGGGGGCCCGCGCGGCGGGGGACGCCGGCGGAGCGCTGGCCGAGGTGTCGGCGGCAGCCGTCGAGGCCGCCACCGCGGCGCTGGCCCGCACCCCCGAACAGCTCCCCGCGCTCGCCCGGGCCGGGGTCGTCGACGCCGGTGGCGCCGGGTGCGTCCTGCTCCTCGAGGCCCTGCACCGTGTCGTCACCGGCGCCTGGACCGCCTCCGACGACCGGCTCCTCACCACGGCCGAGGACCTCGGCCGCCCCGAGTGGCACGCCGCCGCCGGTGCCGGCCAGACGGCCGCCGGGGCCGACGACGACGCCACCGACGGCCCGGCCTTCGAGGTGATGTACCTCCTCACCGACACCGACGGCGAGGCGGTCGCGACCCTGACGACGGCCCTGGACCGGCTCGGCGACTCCCTGCTCGTCGTCGGTGGGCCCGACCTGTGGAACGTCCACGTGCACGTCGACGACGCCGGCGCCGCGGTCGAGGCCGGCATCGCCGCCGGTCGCCCCGAGCGCATCCGCATCACCCACCTGCCGAGCCAGGTCGCCGCGCGCGAGGAGGTCGTCCCCGTCGGGGTCGTCGCCGGTGCGTCGGGCCCCGGCGTGGCCACGCTGCTGCAGGAGGCGGGGGCGGTCGCCGTGCCGTTCGGCCCCGGGCGGCGCATCTCGGCCAGCCAGCTGCTCGACGCCGCCCGCCGCACCGGCGCCTCGGCGGTCGTCGTCCTGCCCGCCGACCCCGACGGCCTCATGGCGGCCGAGGTCGCGCGCGAGGCGGCGGCCGGCGACGGGCTCGAGGTCCACGTCGTCCCCGCCCGCACCACCGTCCAGGCGCTCGCGGCCCTGGCCGTCCTCGACCCCGAGCGCACCGTCCACGCCAACGTCGTCGCGATGACGGGGCCGCGGTCTCGACCCGCCACGGCGCGGTCACCGTCGCGACCAAGGAGGCGCTCACCTGGGCCGGTGTCTGCCACCCCGGCGACGTCCTCGGCATCGTCGACGGAGACGTCGCCTTCCTCGGCTCCGACCTCGCCGACTCCGCGCGCGACGTCCTCGAGCGGCTGCTGTCGGCCGGCGGCGAGCTGGTCACGCTCGTCACCGGCGAGGACGCCGACCCCGGTCTTGCCGAGCGCATCTCGGGCGCCCTGGGCCGCGAGCGCCCGGAGGTCGAGGTCGTCGTCATCGACGGCGGCCAGCCCGTGTACCCGCTGCTCATCGGGGTGGAGTGAACGTGGCCACCGAGGCCAGCAAGCTCAAGCCGATCATCGCCGCGGCCGCGGACAAGTTCGCCAAGCACCGCGACATCCACACGGTCGGCGACCTGCTGGCCTTCTGGCCGCGCCGCTACCGCAGCCGGGAGGCCGACCTCGGGGCGGTGACGCCGGGGGAGTTCCTCGTCGGCGTCGCCGAGGTGAAGTCGGCGCACACCCGCCCGATGCAGAAGCGCCGCGGCACGATGCTCGAGGTGGTCATCACCGACGGCCGCCACGACATCGACATCACCTTCTTCAAGGCCTGGGGCCACGAGCGGGCCCTCGTCCCCGGCGCCCGGGGCATCTTCGCCGGCACGGTCGGCAGCTACCGCGGCCGCAACCAGCTGACCCACCCGGGCTACACGATGCTCGACGACTTCGACGCCGGCGACCGGCGCGACCTCATCCCGATCTACCGCTCCGTCGGCTCCCTGCACACCTGGACGGTCACCGAGTCGGTGCGGCGGGTGCTCGACGTCCTCGACGACGTCCCCGACGCCCTGCCCGAGGAGGTGCGCACGCGGCGGAACCTCGTCTCGCGCACCGACGCCCTGCGGGGCATCCACGGCCCCGACACCCTCGAGCAGGTGGCCGCCGCCCAGCAGCGGCTGCGCTACGAGGAGGCGTTCGTCCTCCAGGCCACCCTCGCCCAGCGCCGCCGCGCGTCGGCGGGCACCGCCACCCGGGCCCGCCCCGGACGTCCCGACGGGCTGCTCGCCGCCTTCGACGAGCGGCTGCCGTTCTCGCTCACCGCCGGCCAGCTCGAGGTCGGCGCGACCATCGAGGAGGAGATGTCGCGCGAGCTGCCGATGCACCGGCTGCTCCAGGGCGAGGTCGGCTCGGGCAAGACGGTCGTCGCGCTGCGCGCGATGCTGCGAGCCGTCGACTCCGGCGGCCAGGCGGCGCTGCTCGCGCCCACCGAGGTGCTCGCCGCGCAGCACCTGCGCACCATCACCCGGATGCTCGGCGACCTCGCCGAGGGCGGGATGCTGGGCGGCGCCGAGCAGGCCACCCGGGTGGTCCTGCTCACCGGCAGCCAGTCCACCGCCGAGCGCCGCAGGGCCCTCCTCGACGTCGTGAGCGGCGACGCGGGCATCGTCGTCGGCACACACGCCCTGCTCCAGGAGAACGTCGACTTCCTCGACCTCGCGCTCGTCGTCGTCGACGAGCAGCACCGCTTCGGGGTCGAGCAGCGGGACGCGTTGCGCGGCAAGGGCGCCACTCCGCCGCACGTGCTGGTCATGACCGCCACGCCCATCCCGCGCACCGTGGCGATGACCGTCTTCGGCGACCTCGAGACCTCGACGCTGCGCGAGCTGCCCGCCGGCCGGGCGCCCATCACCACCCACGTCGTGCCCGAGCAGGCGCCGGGTGGATGGCGCGCACCTGGGCCCGGATCGCCGAGGAGGTGCGCGCGGGGCGGCAGGCCTACGTCGTCTGCCCGCGGATCGGCGACGACGACGCCGCCGACGAGGGCGCGATGATCACCACCGAGGCCGAGTCGGAGGGCGACGAGGCGCCGGTGCCGCCCAGGCCGCTCAAGAGCGTCACGGCGGTGTCCGCCGAGCTCGCCGAGGAGCCTTCTCTCGCA
Organism: Phycicoccus sp. HDW14; assembly: GCF_011383005.1. Taxonomy (GTDB): domain Bacteria; phylum Actinomycetota; class Actinomycetes; order Actinomycetales; family Dermatophilaceae; genus Phycicoccus. The sequence goes on from NZ_CP049935.1 coordinate 683,214, forward strand.
GGCCTGTCCGTCGAGGTGCTGCACGGCCGGATGCCGCCGGAGGAGAAGGACGCGGTGATGGGGCGTTTCCAGCGCGGTGAGACCGACGTCCTCGTCTCCACCACGGTCGTCGAGGTCGGGGTCGACGTGCCCAACGCCAGCGTCATGGTGGTCATGGACGCCGACCGCTTCGGCGTCAGCCAGCTGCACCAGCTGCGCGGTCGCATTGGCCGCGGTGGCTTCCCGGGCTCTGCCTCCTCGTCACCGGCACCGACGCCGAGCCCGCCCTGACACGGCTGGCGGCCGTCGCCGGCACCACCGACGGCTTCGAGCTCGCGCGCCTCGACCTCTCCCAGCGCCGCGAGGGCGACATCCTCGGGGCGGCCCAGCACGGCCGCCGCACGCACCTGGAGTTCCTCCGGATCCTCGAGCACGAGGACGTCATCGAGGCGGCCCGCGAGGACGCCTTCGCGATCGTGGACGCCGACCCGGACCTCGCCGACCACCCGGTGCTCGCCGAGGCGGTCCGGGCTCGGGTCGACGCCGAGCAGGCCGCCTACCTGGAGCGCGGATGACGCGGATCATCGCCGGCACGCACGGGGGTCGCACCCTGCGCACGCCGCCCGGCTCGGGCACCCGTCCGACGAGAGACCGGGTCCGCGAGGCGCTCTTCTCGGCTCTCGACGCCCGGGACGCGGTGCGGGGCAGCCACGTCCTCGACCTGTACGCCGGCTCGGGCGCGCTCGGGCTGGAGGCGATGAGCCGCGGCGCGCGCTCGGCGGTGCTCGTCGAGTCCGACCGGCGCGCGGCGGCCACCATCACGGCCAACGCGCGCACCCTCGGCCTCGACGGCGTGCAGGTGCGCCTCTCCACGGTCTCCGCCGCACTCTCCGGCGACCCGGGGCCCGGCGAGGCCGCCGACCTCGTGCTCGTCGACCCGCCGTACGACGTGCCGGAGGAGGCGCTGGCCGCCGTCCTCGCCCGGCTGGCCGCGGGATGGCTCGCGCCCGGTGGGCTGGTCGTCGTCGAGCGCTCGTCACGCTCGCCCGAGCCGGCCTGGCCCGAGGGACTGGCGCGCGAGGGAAAGCCGCGCCGCTACGGCGAGACGACCGTCTGGCTGGCCGTGCGCGCCTGAGGCCGTCGAAGACCGGCACCCGTCGCCGCAGGTCAGGCCCGGTCTCTGTCAGGATGCGGGACATGAGCGACTACGACATCCCCCGGCCCGTCAGCGGCGACGTCCTCGAGCGCATCCTCGAGGACCACCGGCTCTTCGAGGACCTGCTGCGCGAGGCCCGCCGCACCGACACCGACCGCGCCGCCGCTCGCCACGCCCTGGCCGAGATCCTCGTCGCCCACGCCGTCGCCGAGGAGGAGAAGGTCTACCCGACGCTGCGCCGCAAGGCCGCCGACATCAGCGAGCACGAGGCCGAGCACGGCGAGGAGGAGCACGCCGAGATCAACGAGGCGCTGCTGGCCTTCCTCCGGGCGAAGGGCACCGACACCCAGAAGTACGACGACGCCCTCGAGGACCTCGCCACGGTCGTCAACCACCACGCGAACGAGGAGGAGCAGACCATCCTCAACCCGGCGCGCGAGGAGGTCTCGCTCGAGGTCCGCGAGCAGCTCGGCGTCGACTGGCTGACCCGGCGCAACCAGCTGCTCGAGGAGGGCTGCGCCTCCGAGGAGCAGGTCGCCGCGCTGCTCGACGAGGCCGTCGCCGAGGGCGTCCTCGCCCGGAGGAGGCGCGCGAGGAGGCCGACGAGATCAAGGAGCGGGCCAAGGAGGAGGCCGAGGAGGTCGAGGACGCCGCCAAGCGCGACTGACCGGGCCGTCACGGCCTTGCTAGGTTGGCGGGCGTGAGCGAGCGCGTGCGCCGGGCCGTCTGCCCCGGCTCCTACGACCCGGTGACCCTCGGTCACCTCGACGTCATCGGGCGCGCCGCGGCCCTCCACGACGAGGTCGTCGTCGCCGTCCTGCACAACCCGGCCAAGGCCGGCACGTTCACGGTCGCCGAGCGGGTCGGTTTCGTCGAGCACGCGGTGGCCGCCGCCGGTCTCGCCGGCCGCGTGCGGGTCGAGGCCTTCGCCGACCGGCTGCTCGTCGACGTCTGCCGCGACGTCGGGGCCGACGTCGTCGTCAAGGGCCTGCGCGGCGGCACCGACTTCGCCTACGAGCTGCCGATGGCGCTGATGAACCGGCACCTCACCGGCGTCGAGACCGTCTTCCTGCCGGGCGAGCCGTCCTTCGGCCACGTCTCGAGCTCGCTCGTCAAGGAGGTCGTCCGCTACGGCGGCGACGTCGGCGGCCTCGTGCCCGACGAGGTGCGCGACGCGCTCGTGGACCGGGTGCGGCCGCCGGGCTGAGCCTCCCCTTGCCGCCGGTTTGGGCAGGTGGGCGCCTGCCGGTAACCTTGCCCTTCGGTCTGCGTCCGTGCGGCGTGGCCCGAACCGTTCCGACCTCCATCGTGAAAGCCATGTCTCGACTCGACCCCCGGTCCCCGCTGGTGCTTGACACCAAGCTCGTGGGCCGGCGACCCGGGACGATGCACGAGCTCGAGCGAGAGGCCGGTGCGCCGAGCGACCTCGGCACCGACGTCATCCGCGTCGAGGAGGGCAGTCCGCTGCACCTCTCCGTCCGGATGGAGTCCGTCGTCGAGGGCGTCCTCGTCACCGGTTCGGTCCGTGGCACGGCGACCGGCGCCTGCGTGCGGTGCCTGGACCCCGTCAGCGAGCAGCTCGACGGGCGCTTCCAGGAATTGTTCGTTCACGCCGATCGGCACGTCCACCACCAGGAGGTGGGGGACGAGGACGCCGACGAGGAGTACCAGATCGAGGACGGCTACATCGACCTCGAGCCGGTGCTCCGGGACACGGTGGTGCCTGCGCTGCCGTTCCAGCCGGTGTGCCGGCCGGACTGCCCCGGCCTGTGCTCCGTGTGCGGTCAGCCGCTCGCGGAGGACCCGGAGCACCAGCACGAAGAGATCGACCCCCGATGGGCGGCGCTCTCGGCCCTGGCCGAGGACCCGTCCACGACGACAGAGAAGAGGACCTGACGTGGCCGTTCCGAAGCGGAAGATGTCGCGCTCCAACACCCGCTCGCGCCGCGCCAACTGGAAGGCGACGGTGGTCGCCACGACCACCTGCCCGCAGTGCAAGGCGCAGACGCAGCCGCACATGGCGTGCCCGTCGTGCGGCACCTACAAGGGCCGCCACTTCGGCGCGGCCGAGCGCACCGAGCACCAGGGCTGATACCCGCCCCATGGGCAAGGGCCCGGCCGCTGCCGGATCGCTCACCCCGCTGCGTCCCGTCGCCGAGCTGGTCGACCACCTGACGGAGGTCACCGGCGTCGCTGCCGACGAGGCGCTGGTCCGGCGTGCCCTGACGCACCGCTCGTACGCGTACGAGATGGGCGGGCTGCCGCACAACGAGCGGCTCGAGTTCCTCGGCGACTCGGTGCTCGGGCTGGTCGTCACGACGACGCTCTACGACGCCAACCCCGACGAGACCGAGGGCCAGCTGGCCAAGCTGCGGGCCGCGGTCGTCAACATGCGGGCGCTCGCCGACGTCGGGCGCACGCTCGGGCTCGGGGACTTCGTCTTCCTCGGGCGCGGCGAGGAGAGCACCGGGGGACGCGACAAGGACTCCATCCTCGCCGACACCGTCGAGGCGGTCATCGGCGCGGTCTACCAGGGCGCCGGCATCGAGGCCTCGGCCCGGCTCGTGCACAGCCTCGTCGACCCGCTGCTCGCCCAGTCGGCCACGCTCGGCGCCGGCCTCGACTGGAAGACCAGCCTCCAGGAGATCAGCTCGCGGCACGGCCTCGGCTCGCCCGAGTACGTCGTCTTCGAGGACGGCCCCGAGCACGCGAAGTCGTTCGAGGCCGAGGTCGTCATCGGCGGTGCGGTGCTCGGCCGCGGCACCGGCCGGACGAAGAAGGTCGCCGAGCAGGAGGCCGCCGCGCACGCCTGGACCTCCATCCGCGACGACCACGAGAGCGCCCCCTCGACGGTGCCTGAGCTCCCCGAGGTCGAGGTCGTGCGGCGCGGCCTGGCCACCCACGTCGAGGGTCGCCGGCTGGTCGGTGTCGAGCTGCGCGGCCACCGCGTCGCCCGCCGGCACGTCGCCGGTCCGGAGGACCTCGCGGCGCGTCTCGCCGGGCGCCGGGTCGCCGCCGTGCGCCGCCGCGGCAAGTACCTCTGGTGGGACCTCGAGGACTCCGTCGGGCTGATCCTCCACCTCGGGATGAGCGGCCAGCTGCTCGTCGAGGACCCTGCGCTGCCCGACGAGAAGCACCTCCACGCCCGCTTCACGTTCGCCGACGCCGGCCCCGAGCTGCGCTTCGTCGACCAGCGGACCTTCGGCGGCCTCGCCCTCACCGACCTCGGCGACGACGGCGTGCCGCTGCCGATCGCCCACATCGGCCCGGACCCGTTCGACCCCGCCTACGACCGCGCCGCCGCCGTGCGCCGGATGAAGACCAAGGACTCGGCCGTCAAGCGCGTGCTGCTCGACCAGACCGTCGTCTCGGGCATCGGCAACATCTACGCCGACGAGGCGCTCTGGCGCGCGCAGGTGCACGGCGAGCGGCCGGCCTCGGCGCTGACGAAGCCGCGGCTCGGGGAGCTGCTCGACCACGCCACCGCGGTGATGCGCGAGGCCTTGGGGGAGGGCGGCACGAGCTTCGACGCGCTCTACGTCAACGTCAACGGCGCCTCGGGGTACTTCGACCGCTCGCTCGCCGCCTACGGGCAGGAGGGACGGCCGTGCCGGCGCTGCGGGACGCCCATCCGCCGCGAGCAGTTCATGAACCGCTCGTCCTTCTCCTGCCCGCGCTGCCAGCCACGGCCCCGCCGGGTCGCGCCGGTCAGGGCAGCGGGATCGGCGCGAGCCTGACCGGCTTCCCGGTGCGCTGCTCCGAGAGCGTCGCGAGGGCGCCGCGCACCGTCGCGCTGTAGAGGTGCGCGCCCTTGATGCTCGGGTGGATGCCGTCGGACTGCAGCATGCCGCTGGTGTCGGCGAGGGCGGAGTCCCAGTCGGCGAGCACGACGTTGGCGCGGCCCTTGACCACCTGCCGCAGCGCCTCGTTGTCGGTCTCGGCGCGCGCGTACCGGCCGTGCACGGTGATGACGACGACCATCCGGTCCGGGCCGACGACGTCGAGCGTGCGGCGGATGGCTGCGGCGTCGGTGCCGAAGTTCGTGCCGAAGGCGAGGACGACGGCCCGCCGCAGCCCGTCACCGCGCTTCTTCACGAGGTTCGGCGCCTCGCTCCACCGGCGGTTGGAGCGGGCGTCCATCCGGATCTTCGGGAAGTAGTACTCCATCGCCTGCTTGGCGCCGACGAGCATCGAGTCGCCGAACGCGTCGATCTCGGTGCCGGCGGGCATGGCCCACGAGACCTTCGCGGGCGTCGTGGCGGGCTCGGTCGCCGCGGCCGACGAGGTCGGGCTCGTGGTGGGGGTCGCCGGGGCGGTGGCGGCCGCCGCCCTCGCGAGGGCCGCCTCGTTGGCCTCGATGAGCTCCTCGGTGGCGGTGCGCTCGGGTGCGGTGACGAGGACGATCGCGGTGGCCACCGAGACCGTGGCCAGGACGGCCACGGCGACCCGGGCCCGGCGCGTACCGGCCGAGCGCAGGCGTCGGGCGCCGGCCGCCAGCGCCCCGCCGAAGCCCAGCCGGCGCACCGGCGTCTCGACGAAGCGGTAGGACAGGTCGGCCGCGGCGACGGTCACGACGAGCGCCCAGCCCCGGGTCAGCACGTAGTCGAGCCCACCGGGGGTGACCGGAAGGTCCTGGCCGACGACGAGGACGACCGGCCAGTGCCAGAGGTAGAGGCCGTACGAGCGGGCGCCGACCCAGCGGGCGGCGGGCAGGTCGAGGAGGGCCCGCAACCGTCCGGGGCGCTCGACGACGACGAGGACGAGGGCGGCGGTGGCCAGGCTCGCGAGGAGGATGCCGCCGCGGAAGGTGACGGGGGAGCGCTCGTCGGCGAGGACGAGGAGGGTGCCGAGCGTGACGAGGGCGAGCGCTCCGACCGTGCGGCGGTGGCGCTCCCACCGGGCGGTGCGGGTCCACGCGCGGTGCGGGGTCGCGAGGGCCAGGGCGAGGGCGGCCCCGACCATCAGGCCCGTCGCGTGGGTGTCGGTGCCGTAGTAGACGCGGGTCGGGTGGTCGGGGTCGAGGCGCAGGGCCATGAGCAGCGACGAGGCCAGGGCGAGGCCGAGGGCGGCGCCCGCACGGGCCTCGGGCCGGCGGACCATACGGAGCAGGGCCAGCAGGGCGAGCGGCCAGAGGAGGTAGAACTGCTCCTCGACCGCGAGGCTCCAGAGGTTGGCCAGCAGGGTCGGGGAGGTCGACGCGAAGTAGTCGGTGCCCGCGCCGACCTCGAGCCAGTTCGAGGTGAAGGTCAGGGCGCCGAGGACCTGCCGCCCGATGCCCACCAGCAGGTCGCTCTCGGTGAGCCGGGCCAGCAGGACCGCCGAGGGGACGACGAGCAGGAGGGCGGGGACGAGGCGGCGGGCGCGGCGGGTCCAGAACGCTCGCAGGTCGACGCGTCCGGTGTCGGCGCGCTCGCGCAGCAGCAGCGTCGTGATGAGGAAGCCGGAGATGACGAAGAAGACGTCGACCCCGAGGAAGCCGCCGGGCAGCCAGCGCGGGTCGAGGTGGAAGGCGATGACCGCGAGCACGGCGAGGGCGCGCAGGCCGTCGAGGCCGGGGAGGCGCCGCGAGGGGTTCGGGCCGGGTCCGGCCGCCGGGCTCGGTCGGGGTTCGGTGGTGACCCCACCACCGCCCTCGGGTCCGAGCGACTCCATGGCGCAACGGTAGTGACGGGTGGTGACAGGGTGACGGAGGCGCGCGGTGGGGCGGGGGCTGCCCACGGGGAGGGACCGCGCCGGTGGAGGCGCTCCGGGTGGCCTTCCTGGCGCCGGAGTGGGGGTGACCACCCCATCCGGACACCACCAAGGCGCCCACGACGTCTCGCCGGTGGCCGGGACGAGCCGCGGTCGCCCCGACGTGCCGTGGGGCGGTTCCTAGGATCGGTGACATGGACGAGGCGCCGGACGAGGACCGAGGGATGGTGCGGGGGACGGTCTTCGTGCGTGGGCGGGTGCAGGGCGTCGGGTTCCGCTGGTGGACCCGGGCCCGGGCGCTCGAGCTCGGGCTCACCGGCTGGGCGCGCAACACCGGCGACGGGCGGGTCGAGGTCGTCGCCGAGGGACCCCGGGCGTCGGTCGAGGCGCTGCACGGCCTGCTGCGCGAGGACCCGTCGGGCAGCGGTCGGCCGGGCCACGTGACGGCGGTGTCGTCGCCGCTGTGGTCGGACCCGAAGGGGGAGAGCGGCTTCCGCGAGCGCTGAGCGGCCGGCCCGCTCGGGTCGGCGCGGGGGACCGGGTCGTGGGACGAGGCGGGGCATCCGGAGGAGGGTTCCTACGATGGACCGGTGAGCGACATCCCCCCGGACCTCGCGCGGCTGCGCTCGAGCATCGACAACATCGACGCCGCCCTCGTCCACCTCCTCGCCGAGCGGTTCAAGTGCACCCAGGCGGTCGGCGAGCTCAAGGCCGCCGCCGGGATGCCCGCCGCCGACCCCGGCCGCGAGGACGCCCAGGTGACGCGGCTGCGGGCGCTGGCCGACGACTCCGGGCTCGACCCGCAGTTCGCCGAGGCGTTCCTGAACTTCATCATCGCCGAGGTCATCCACCACCACGAGCACCTCGCGAACGGCTCCTGAGCGGACCTCGCAGTCGAGTGCGGAAACGGTCGCGGGAGCGACCACCTCCGCACTCACCGCGCAGAAGGCCGTCGCAGGAGCCCCACGGGCCCCGGGCGTCACAGGCACCACCGGGGCCATGGCACGTCCCGCCGGGACCCGCACGCCCCGGTAGCATCGCCCGGGTCCCGGCTGCACCCGGGCCGACCCGCACCGACGAGAGCTGACCACGCCGCATGTACCTCAAGACGCTGACCCTCAAGGGGTTCAAGTCCTTCGCCTCGGCGACGACGATGCGCCTCGAGCCGGGCATCACGTGCGTCGTCGGCCCGAACGGCTCCGGCAAGTCCAACGTCGTCGACGCCCTCGCCTGGGTGATGGGCGAGCAGGGCGCCAAGAGCCTGCGCGGCGGCAAGATGGAGGACGTCATCTTCGCCGGCACCGCGGGCCGCCCGCCGCTCGGCCGGGCTGAGGTCAGCCTGACCATCGACAACACCGACGGCGCCCTGCCCATCGACTACTCCGAGGTGACGATCACCCGGACGATGTTCCGTGGCGGTGGCTCCGAGTACGCCATCAACGGCACCGGCTGCCGCCTCCTCGACGTCCAGGAGCTGCTCTCCGACTCCGGCCTCGGCCGCGAGATGCACGTCATCGTCGGCCAGGGCCAGCTCGACACCGTGCTGCGCGCGACCCCCGAGGAGCGGCGCGGCTTCATCGAGGAAGCCGCCGGCGTCCTCAAGCACCGCCGGCGCAAGGAGCGGGCGCTGCGCAAGCTGGAGCAGATGGAGGGCAACCTCACCCGCGTCCAGGACCTCACCGGCGAGATCCGCCGCCAGCTCGGCCCGCTCGGGCGCCAGGCCGAGGCCGCCCGCCGGGCCGCCGTCGTGCAGGCCGACGTCCGCGACTCACGGCTGCGCCTGCTCGCCGACGACCTCGTCCAGCTGACGAGCATCGTCGAGCAGGAGGTCGCCGACGAGACCGCGCTGCTCGAGCGCCGCACCGCCGTCGAGGACGCCCTGGCCACCGTGCGCGGCCGGCTCACCGAGGTCGAGCGCCAGGCCGCCGACGCCGCGCCGGAGCTCGGCCGGGCCCAGGAGCGCGTCGTGCGCCTCCAGAGCCTGCGCGACCGGCTCGAGTCCACCGGCTCGGTCGCCGCCGAGCGGGTGCGCCTGCTCTCCCAGGACGAGGAGCACGAGACCACGTCGGGTCGCGACCCCGAGGAGCTGCGCGCCCAGGCCGCCCAGGCCCGGGAGGCCGAGGGCGTGCTGCTCGCCGAGATCGAGGAGACCACCGAGGGCCTCCAGGAGGCCGTCGCCGCCCGCGAGGCCGCCGAGGCCGCCTTCACCGCCGAGCAGCAGCGCCTCGCGCGCCTGGCCCGGGCGGCTGCCGACCGCCGCGAGGGGCTGGCCAAGCTCGCCGGGCAGGTCGGCGCCCGCCGCAGCCGGATCGAGGCCGCGGAGGCCGAGATCGGCCGGCTGCAGTCGCTCGTCACCGAGGCCCGCGCCCGGGCCGCCGAGGCCGAGCGCGAGTTCGCGAAGCTCGAGGGCGGCATCGCCCACGACGAGGAGGGCGAGGAGGGGCTCGACACCAGCTACGAGGCGGCCGCCGAGAAGCTCGCCGCCGTCGAGGCCGAGATCGAGCAGCTGCTCGCCGCCGAGCGCACCGCCGAGCGCGACCGCTCGTCGAACCAGGCCCGGCTCGAGGCGCTGGAGATGAGCCTGCGGCGCAAGGACGGCGCCGCCACGCTCCTCGAGGCCGCCGACGACCGCCACGGCATCCTCGGCGCGGTCACCGCCCTGCTCCACGTCACGACCGGGCACGAGGCCGCCGTCGCCGCCGCCCTCGGCTGGGCGTCCGAGGCGCTCGCCGTCGGGTCCGCCGACTCCGCCGCCGCCGCCCTGGCCAGCCTGCGCGAGGGTGACGGCGGGCGCGCCGGCCTCCTCGTCGGCGAGACCGCCGGCCCCACCGACCCGGGCTCGTGGCCCGACCTCGGCGGGAGGCGGTCTGGGCGCGCGACGTCGTGCGGGCCGAGCCGGCAGTCGCCCCCGCGGTCGAGCAGCTGCTCGAGCGGGTCGCGCTCGTCCCCACCGCCGGCCACGCGGTCGCCCTCGTCTCGCGGCACCCCGGCATCACCGCGGTGACCGCCGACGGCGACGTCTTCGGCCCCGGCTGGGCTCGCGGCGGCAGCAGCGCCGGCGAGAGCCTCCTCGAGGTGCAGGCCGCCGTCGACGAGACCCGCGCCGCACTGGCCGAGGCCACGGCCCGTGTCGAGCGGAACCGGTTCTCGCTCACCGCAGCCCGTGAGAAGGCGGCCGCGATGGCCACCGACGTCGATGCCGCACTCGAGGCCCTGCACGAGTCCGACGCCCGGATGGCGGCCATCGCCGAGCGGCTCGGCACCCTCGGGGCGTCGATGCGCACCGCCGGCGCCGAGGCAGAGCGCGCCGAGGGCGCCATCGCCGCGGCCACCGAGCGGCTCGAGGCCGACCGCCTCGAGCTCGAGGCCCTGTCCACCCGCCTCGCCGAGGCCGAGTCCGAGCCGGTCGAGGACGACGCCGACCCTTCCACCGACGAGCGCGACCGCCTCGAGCTCGAGGCGAGCCGCGCCCGCACCGGCGAGACCGAGGTGCGGCTCGCGCTGCGCACGAAGGAGGAGCGGGCCCGCGCGCTCAAGGGCCGCGCCGACTCCCTCGAGGGTGCCGCCCGCAACGAGATCGCCGCCCGCGAGCGGCTGCGCGAGCGCCGCGAGAAGCGCCGCCGTGAGGCCGAGGTCGCCGCCGCCGTGCACGAGGCCGCGGCCTGGTCCGTCGACGGCGTGGCGCGCGCCCTGACGCGAGCCGCCAGCCTGCGCGACGCCGCCGAGGCCGAGCGGGCCGAGCGCGACCGGGTCGCCGCCGGCCTGCGCCAGGAGCTCACCGGGGTCCAGGACGAGCTGCGCGACCTCACCGACGCCGCGCACCGCGACGAGATGGCCCGGGCCCGGCAGCTGGCGCGGATCGAACAGCTGCAGGCCAGGGCCGTCGAGGAGCTCGGCATCGACCCCGAGGTGCTCGTCGAGGAGTTCGGCCCGCACCGCGAGGTGCCCCACGTCGCCGGCCCCGACGACGACCTCGACGCCACGCCCGAGCCGGTGCCCTACGTGCGCGAGGAGCAGGAGAAGCGGCTGCGCCGGGCCGAGCGGGCCCTCAACGCCCTCGGCAAGGTCAACCCGCTGGCGCTCGAGGAGTTCGCGGCGCTCGAGGAGCGGCACACCTTCCTCACGACCCAGCTCGAGGACCTCAAGCGCTCCAAGCGCGACCTGCTCGACATCGTCAAGGAGGTCGACGAGCGGGTCGAGCAGGTCTTCACCGAGGCCTACCACGACACCAAGGAGCAGTTCGAGCGCGTCTTCGAGCGGCTCTTCCCCGGGGGTGAGGGGCGCCTGGTGCTCACCGACCCGGACAACATGCTGACGACCGGTATCGAGGTCGAGGCCCGCCCGCCGGGCAAGAAGGTCAAGCGGCTCAGCCTGCTCTCCGGTGGCGAGCGCTCGCTCGTGGCCGTGGCGCTGCTCGTCGCGATCTTCAAGGCCCGGCCGAGCCCGTTCTACATCATGGATGAGGTCGAGGCCGCGCTCGACGACACCAACCTCGGCCGGCTCATCACCCTGTTCGAGGAGCTGCGCGACTCCAGCCAGCTCATCGTCATCACGCACCAGAAGCGGACGATGGAGGTCGCCGACGCCCTCTACGGCGTCTCGATGCGCGGCGACGGCGTGACCACGGTGGTCAGCCAGCGCATCCGCGACGTCGCCGCGACCGCCTGACCGAGGCGTCGGCTCGCGACGTCAGCCGGCGTGCCAGGCGGCGAGCAGCTCGCGCTCGTCGGTGTCGTCGAGCCCGGTACGGCGCGGCTGGTCGGCCGGTCGCTGCTCCTCCCAGGCGAGGACGTCGCGCAGCGTGTCGACGAGCGGCCGGCTCGCCAGGCCCAGGGCGCGGGCGGCCTCCCCGGTCCGCGCCGCGAAGCCCGCGTACTCGGGGAAGGGCAGCCACAGCGGCAGCGAGCGCGGACCCATCCACGCCTCGACGCCCTGCTCGGAGAGCCACGCGGGGTCGGCGGCGACGGCCTCGACCGGCGGCGACCCGGCCGCCTCGCGCCCGACGGAGAGCAGCCCGCCGAGGGTCGTCGTGGGCCCGACCGCGTCGACGACCCCGGCCGTGCCCGACTCCCCGGAGCGCACCAGCCAGGCCGCGAGGTCGCGGGCGTCGAGGACCTGCGCGGGCTCGTCGAGGGCATCCGGCACGAGGACCTCACCGGGGGAGGCGGGGTGGGCGAACCGCCACGGCCACCAGCCGGTGCGCCCGGAGGTGTCGCCGGGGCCGCCGAGCAGCCCGGCCCGCGCGACGAGCACCCGCTCGGCGCCCAGCGCGTCGAGCACGTGCCGCTCGCAGGCGACCTTCTTCGCGCCGTACTCGTCGGGCTCGTCACCGCCGGACTCCAGCGGTGCGAGCAGGGGAGTGGACTCGTCGGCGCCGCGCACCGAGTGGTCGGCGTAGACGTTGCCGGTCGAGACCAGCGCCCAGTGCCCCACCCTCCCGCGCAGCGCGGCGACCGCCCGCGCCACCTGGCCCGGGTCGCGCGCGACGTCGACCACCGCGTCCCAGTGCTCGTCCTCGACCCCGCCGAGGCCGTCACCCGTCCGGTCGGCCCGCACGAGCCGCGCGCCGTCGGCCACCTCCCCGGACGACCCCCGGGCCACGCACGTGACGTCGTGGCCTGCGGCCAGCCCGGCGCGGGCGACCTCCCGCCCGAGGAACGCGGTCCCACCCAGCACGAGGAGCTTCATCCCGACAGCCGACCACGCGGGAGCGGTTGCGCGGAAGCCCTGTTCGCGCAGAGCGGAGCCGAGGGCGCCGGGGGTCAGTGGCGCAGGCCGCCGATGTCACCCGGCGGCCAGAAGCGCAGCACGACCGGCCCGACGACCCGGGTCAGGGGGACGAACCGGGCGCACTCGCCCCCCTCGGTGGCGCCGCGGCACCCGATGACGGAGTCGGCGGACTGCGACCGGTGGTCGCCGAGCACGAGGAGGTCGTCGGCCGGCACGGTGATCTCGGGGAAGCAGCGCGTCGAGCGCGGCGTGCTCGAGCAGTCGAGCGACCCCGCGACGAACGGGAGGTCCTCGAAGACGTAGGGCTCCTCGAGCGGACGGTCGTCGACCGTGACCTTGCCGTCGGTGGTGCAGCACGCCACCCGCTCGCCGGCGAGGCCGATGACCCGCTTGACGGTGTACGAGGTGTTGCTCGGGCCGATGCCGGTGAGGTCACCGACCCAGCGCACCGCCCGGGTCAGCGGGTTGGGTGCCGGGGGCAGCTGCCGTTCCTGCCACGACGACCCGTGCCCGAACACGACGACGTCACCGCGGTCGACGCCGTGGTCGAGCCGGTTGACGAGGATCCGGTCGCCGATGTGGAGGGTGTTCTCCATCGACTGCGACGGCACGCCGAAGGGCTTCACGAGGAAGGCCTGGACGAGCGCCACCCCGACGAGGGCCACGAGCACCTCGGTGAACCACGGCAGGCGGCGTCGGCGGCGGGGGGTCTTCACGTCCGGCGCGGCACCGGCGTCGGTCACGCGCGTCACCCTAGTCCGGTCCCGTCACAGGTGTCGATTTGGTGAGCGGTGCCCGACCTCGGGAGACTGGGGGCATGGTCTCCGTCGTGGTCTCGCTCCTGCTCATCACCGCCGTGGCGCTCGTCGTCGTCGGGATGGTGGCGGTGCCGGCCCGCCAGGCCGGGCGCAGGGTCCTCACCCGCCGCGGTCACGCCACCCTCGACACCCTGCGCGACCGGGTCACCCCGGGAGCCTCCGACGACGCCCACGCGCCGGTCGCGGACGACGAGCCGGCCCGCCTTTCCGCCTGAGCCCGGCGGCTCCCTGTGGCCCGACGGTGTCGGGCGGGTGTGGTCGAATGAGGCCACCCCAGCGAGAAGGAGCCCCCGGATGAGGTCCGGCATCGACACCGCCTCCGTCGACGAGACGGTCCGCCCGCAGGACGACCTGTTCGCGTTCGCCAACGGAGGATGGTTGGCGCACACCGAGATCCCCGACGACCGCGGTCGCTACGGCACCTTCGACACGCTGCGCGAGAGTGCCGAGGAGCACGTCCGGACGATCATCGAGGAGACGGCGGCCGGGTCGCCCGCCGCGGGCACCGTCGCGGCGAAGGTCGGCGACCTCTACTCCAGCTTCATGGACGAGGCCGCCGTCGACGCCCTCGGCGCCGGTCCGCTCGCGGCCGACCTCGAGCGGGTGGCGGCCGTCGCCGACGCCCCCGGCCTCCTCCGCCTGCTCGGCGAGCTGGCGCGCGACGGCGTCATGGGCCCGGTCATCCCCTACGTCAACACCGACGACCGCGACCCCGACCGCTATGTCGTCTACCTCGAGCAGGCCGGGCTCGGCCTCCCCGACGAGTCGTACTACCGCGAGCCGCAGCACGAGGACAAGCGCGCGGCCTACACCCCGCACGTGGCCCGGATGCTCGAGCTCGTCGCCCACCCGGGTGCCGAGGCCGCCGCCGAGCGGGTGCTGGCCCTCGAGACCCGGCTGGCCGCCGCCCACTGGGACAAGGTGACCAACCGCGACCCGGTGCGCACCTACACCCTCCTCGACCGCGACGGCCTCGAGGCGCTCGCCCCGGGCATCGACTGGACGGGCTTCCTCGCCGGGATGGGGGCGCCCGCCACCGCCTTCGACGCCGTCGTCGTGCGCCAGCCGAGCTTCGTCACCGCGCTCGGGGCCGCCCTCACCGAGGTCGGCATCGAGACCTGGCGCGACTGGCTGGCCTGGCACGTCGTGCACGCGCACGCCCCCTACCTCTCGGCGCCGTTCGTCGAGGAGAACTTCGACTTCTACGGCCGCACCCTCTCCGGGGTCCCGAAGCTGCGCGACCGCTGGAAGCGCGCGGTCACGCTCGTCGAGGACGCCCTCGGCGAGGCGGTCGGCCAGCTGTACGTCGAGCGGCACTTCCCGCCGCACGCCAAGGACCGGATGCTCGAGCTCGTCGCGAACCTCGTCGAGGCCTTCCGGCGCAGCCTCTCCAACGTCCCGTGGATGGGGGCCGAGACCCGCGCGCAGGCCATCGCCAAGCTCGAGGCCTTCACGCCGAAGATCGGCTACCCCGACCGGTGGCGCGACTACTCCACCCTCGAGGTCGAGGCCGGCGACCTGCTCGGCAACGTCCGCCGGGCCAGTGCCTTCGAGGTCGACCGCAACCTCGCGAAGCTCGGCGGCCCGGTCGACCACACCGAGTGGTTCATGACCCCGCAGACCGTCAACGCCTACTACAACCCGGGGATGAACGAGATCGTCTTCCCGGCCGCCATCCTCCAGCCGCCGTTCTTCGACGTCGAGGCCGACGACGCCGTCAACTACGGCAGCATCGGCGCCGTCATCGGCCACGAGATCGGTCACGGCTTCGACGACCAGGGCTCCCAGTTCGACGGCCGCGGCGAGCTGCGCGACTGGTGGAGCGCCAGCGACCGCGAGCGCTTCCAGGCCCTCGCCGACAAGCTCATCGGCCAGTTCTCGCTGCTCGAGACCCGCGACGCGCCGGGCCACAAGGTCAACGGCGCCCTGACCGTCGGCGAGAACATCGGCGACCTCGGCGGCCTGACCATCGGCTACTCCGCCTACCGCATCGCGCTCGGCGACGAGGCCGCCCCCGAGCTCGACGGCTTCACCGGCGAGCAGCGCTTCTTCCTCGGCTGGGCCCAGATCTGGCGTGGCAAGGCACGGGCCACCGAGGCCGAGCGGCTGCTCGCCCTCGACCCGCACAGCCCGATGGACCTGCGGGCCAACGCCGCGCGCAACCTCGACGAGTTCCACGAGGCGTTCGGCACCGCACCGGGCGACGGCATGTGGCTGCCCGAGGACGAGCGGGCCCGCATCTTCTGAGGTGGTGCCCACCGCGACCGGCCGGTCCGTGGGTTTGGGCCCGGGCCCCGGGGTTGACAGGATGGTCGCGTGATCGATTCGTTGTGGGTCTACGTCGGCATCGCCGTCGCCGTGCTCGTCGTCGTCGGTGGCGTCGTGCTCGGCCTCCTCCGTGGCCGGGGCGGCACCGGTGCCGAGCCGGCTGCGCCGGAGGCGCCGGGCACCCCCGGGCCGTCGGACGCCGACCTCGCGCCCGACGGGGCGATCGGCACCATCGAACGGCCCGGCGAGGTCGTCGAGGACGAGCCCGCGGCACCCTCCGCGCCCGCGCCCGCCCCGACCCCCACGGTCGAGACCCCGGAGGCGCCGGCCGGCCGGCTGCGCCGGCTGCGTGCCCGACTCGCCCGCTCGAACACCGCCCTCGGCAAGGGCCTGCTGGCCCTGCTGTCGCGTGGTTCGCTCGACGACGCCGGGTGGGAGGAGGTCGAGGACACCCTCCTCGGCGCCGACCTCGGCGTCCAGGCCAGCACCGAGCTCGTCGAGGCGCTGCGCACCCGCGTCGCCGTCGAGGGCACCCGCGACGAGGGGGCCGTGCGCGCGATGCTGCGCGAGGAGCTGCTCGCCCTCGTCGACCCGTCGATGGACCGCTCCCTCGCCGACGAGCGCGTCGACGACCGGCCCGCGTGCATCCTCGTCGTCGGCGTCAACGGCACCGGCAAGACCACCACCGTCGGCAAGCTGGCCCGCGTGCTCGTCGCCGACGACAAGGACGTCGTCCTCGGCGCCGCCGACACCTTCCGCGCCGCCGCCGCCGACCAGCTCGAGACCTGGGGCGCCCGCGTCGGCGTGCCGACCATCCGCTCCGACCGCGAGGGCGCCGACCCCGCCGCCGTCGCCTTCGACGCCGTCAAGGCCGCCGCCGAGCTCGAGGCCGACGTCGTCATCGTCGACACCGCGGGCCGGCTGCAGAACAAGGTCGGGCTGATGGACGAGCTCGGCAAGGTCAAGCGGGTCATCGAGAAGCAGAGCCCCGTCGACGAGGTGCTCCTCGTCCTCGACGCCACGACCGGCCAGAACGGCATGCGCCAGGCCGAGGTGTTCGCGCAGGTCGTCGGCATCACCGGCATCGTGCTCACCAAGCTCGACGGCACCGCCAAGGGCGGCATCGTCGTCGCGGTGCAGCGGGCGCTCGGTGTCCCGGTCAAGCTCGTCGGCCTCGGCGAGGGGCCCGACGACCTCGCGCCGTTCGACCCCGAGGCCTTCGTCGACGCCATCCTCGACTGACCGCCGGCGGCCGCGCCGGTCTCACGATGCGGGACCTCCCGCGGGTCGAAACGCGATGCTTACCGGGGGCCGGACCCGAAACCTCGACGAAACACGACGCGGCGCACGGTGAAACCTCGGCGTCCGACGCTTCTGGGGTACGTGGACGGGCCACTCTCGACCGGGAGCGCAGCACCCCGGCAGGACCGTCCTGGAGACATTCGAACCCTGGAGGATCCTTGGACGGCTACTACGCCTTCATGCTGGTCGCGACAGCCCTCGTGCTGATGATGACCGTGCCGGCACTGGCGCTCTTCTACGGAGGCATGACCCGCTCGCGGTCGGTCCTCAACATGATGATGATGTCCTACGGGGCCTTCGCCATCGGCGCCATCGTCTTCGTCCTGTGGGGCTGGTCGATGGGCTGGGGCGGCCTCGGCAACGGGCAGCTGATCGGCAACCCCCTCGAGCTGTTCGGCCTCAAGGGCGTCAGCTGGCACAGCGCCGCCGACGGCACCGGCAGCCCGTACGTCGGGGTGCTCTTCCAGCTGACCTTCGCGACGATCACCGCGGCCCTGATCTCCGGGGCCATCGCCGACCGCGTGAAGTTCTCGTCGTGGATGGTCTTCGTCCCGCTGTGGCTGACCCTCTGCTACTTCCCGATCGCCCACAACACCTGGGGCGGCGGGTTCATCTACAGCCACCTCGCGCAGCAGGACTACGCGGGCGGCACGGTCGTGCACATCAACGCCGGTGTGGCCGGCGGCGTCCTCGCCCTGATCATCGGCCGTCGCAAGAACTGGCCCAAGGAGCCGATGAAGCCGCACAACCTCACCCTGACGATGCTCGGCGCCGGCCTGCTGTGGTTCGGCTGGTACGGCTTCAACGTCGGCTCGGTCGTCCTCGCGGGTGACACCGCCGAGCAGAGCACCGCCCAGTTCATGTCCGAGACCGGGTTCACCTTCATGAACACGACGCTCGCGACCTGTGCCGCGATGCTCGGCTGGCTCGTCGTCGAGAAGCTCGTGCACGGCAAGGCCACCTCGCTCGGTGCCGCGTCCGGCATCGTCGCGGGCCTGGTCGCCATCACCCCCGCCTGTGGTGCGGTCGGGCTCGCCGGCGCCATCGCCATCGGCGCCATCTCCGGTGCGGTCTGCGCCTGGGCGGTCGGCCTGAAGTTCAAGTTCGGCCTCGACGACTCGCTCGACGTCGTCGGTGTGCACCTCGTCGGCGGCCTGCTCGGCACCATCCTCATCGGGTTCTTCTCGACCTCGGTGGCCCCCGGTGGCGTCGACGGCCTCTTCTACGGCGGCGGCTTCTCCTCCCTGCTCAACCAGACCGGTGCGGCCCTGTTCACCGTGCTGTGGACCGGCGTCTTCACCGCGATCATCGGCTACGCCATCAAGTACACGATCGGCTGGCGGGTGTCGGAGGACGAGGAGGTCGAGGGCATCGACTACAACGAGCACGGTGAGTCCGCGTACGAGCTGGCCGGCCGGGGCGGTCGGATGACCACGTCCGCCTCCGCGCCCGCGCCCAGCCGCCCGAGCGCGGAGAGCCTCGACCTCGAAGGAGCCAAGTGATGAAGCTCGTCACCGCGATCATCAAGCCCCACCAGCTCGACGAGGTGAAGGAGGCCCTCGAGGCCTTCGGCATCCAGGGCATGACCATCAGCGAGGCCCAGGGCTACGGCCGGCAGCGCGGGCACAGCGAGGTCTACCGCGGCGCGGAGTACACCGTCGACTTCGTCCCGAAGACCCGTCTCGAGGTCCTCGTCGACGACATGGACGCCAGCTCGGTCGTCGACGTCGTCCTCAAGGCCGCGCAGACCGGGCGGATCGGTGACGGCAAGGTCTGGGTGACCCCCGTCGAGGAGGTCGCGCGGGTCCGCACCGGCGAACGCGGCGTGGAGGCGATCTGAGCGATGGCCACCTCCTCGAGCGACATCGGCTCCCGGAGGCTCGACCTGGCCGGCACCCGCGACTTCCACGTCGCCGGTGCCGGCCGGGCGCGCCGGGCGGCCCTGTCGGCCTTCAACCGTGACTGGCTCGCCGGGCTCTGGCGGGCGGCCACGGGTGGGGCGCGCATCGAGGGGGTGGCCCTCGCGGCCGTCGGCAGCCTGGGCCGGGCCGACGCCGGGCCGCTCTCGGACTACGACCTCGTCCTCCTGCACTCCGAGCGCTCGCTGCCGGCCAAGGAGCTGACCGCCCTCGCCGACCGGGTCTGGTACCCCATCTGGGACGCCGGGGTCCGCCTCGACCACAGCGTCCGCACCGTCACCCAGTGCCGCCAGGTGGCGGCGAACGACCTCACCGCCGCCGTCGGGCTGCTCGACCTCGCGCCGCTCGCCGGTGACGAGGAGCTCGTCGCGGCGGCCCGCGCGACGGTCGCCCACGACTGGCGGGGCAACGCGCGCAAGCGCCTCCCGCAGCTCGTCGAGGCGCTCACGGCGCGGCACGCGCGCCAGGGCGACCTCGCGCAGTCCATCGAGCCCGAGCTCAAGGAGGCGCACGGCGGCCTGCGCGACATGACCGTCCTGCTCGCCCTCGCCGAGGCCTGGCTCGCCGACCGCCCGCACGGCGGGGTCGACGCCGCCCACGAGCTGCTCCTCGACGTGCGCGACGCCGTCCACGTCGTCACCGGACGGGGCCGCGACCGGCTCGGCCGCGAGGACCACGACGCCGTCGCCGCGCTGCTCGGGCACCCCGACGCCGACGACCTTCTGACCGCCGTCTCGGACGCCGGCCGGCTCATCGCCTACTCGCTCGACGGCACGGTCCGCCGGGCCGGGCAGTCGCAGCGCGCCCGCACCCTGCGCGTCGGCCCGCGCCGCCCGCAGATGACCCCGCTCGGCCACGGCCTGTTCGCCAGCGACGGCGAGGTCGTGCTGGGGTCGGCCCGGCTGGCCGAGACCGACGACGGGATGGCCCTGCGCGCCGCCGTCGTGGCCTCCCGCGCCGGCCTGCCGATCTCGCCGACGACCCTCGACAACCTCGCCTCCGGCGTGCCCGCGCTGCCGACGCCGTGGCCGGCCCACGCCCGTGACCTGCTCGGCGACCTGCTCGCCTCCGGGCCGGGCCTGGCCACCGTCTGGGAGGGGCTGGACCAGGTCGGCATCGTCGAGCGCTGGCTGCCCGAGTGGGCCGCCGTGCGCTCGCGTCCGCAGCGCAACGCGGTGCACCGGCACACGGTCGACCGCCACCTCGTCGAGACCGTCGTGCGCGCCGCCGGGCTCGTGCGCCGGACCTCGCGCCCGGACCTGCTCCTCGTCGCCTCGCTGCTGCACGACATCGGCAAGGTCCGTGGGGCACACGACCACTCGGTCACCGGCGCCGAGGCGACGCGCACCATCGCGACGCGCTGGGGCTTCCCGCCGCGCGACGTCGAGGTGCTCGTCACGCTCGTGCGCGAGCACCTGACGGTCATCGAGCTCGCCACCCGCCGCGACCACCAGGACCCCGCGACCGTCGACGCCGCCGTGGCCGCCGTCGACGGCGACCGCGAGGTCTTCGAGCTGCTGCTGGCGCTCACCGAGGCCGACGCCTCGGCGGCCGGACCGCTGGCCTGGACCGACTGGCGCGCGACCCTGCTCGAGCAGCTGGCGACGGCCGTCCGCGCCCGGCTCGACGCCCCCAGCCCGTTCCGGCGGCGGCCGGTGCGGACGAGGGCTCCACCCGGCGGGTCGACCCCGAGGTCGCCGAGTCCGTGCGTGCCGGTGAGCCCCGGGTGCGCGTCGTCTCGGGCGGCGGCTCGCACCGGCTCGACATCGTCGACGTCGACCGGGTGGGCCTGTTCGCCGACACTGCGGGGCTGCTCGCCGCCGAGGGCCACACCGTGCGCACGGCCATCCTCCGCACCGTCGGCGACATCGCGGTCAACGAGTGGCACGTCGAGTCGCCGTCGGGCGCGGTGCCGGACCCCGAGCGCATCGTGCGCGGCCTGGCCCGGCTGGGGCGTGGCGACCGCGGCCCGCTGCAGACCCTCGACCGCCGGCGGGCCCACCTCGCGCGGCCGTCGGGGGAGTCGGGCATCGGCTCGCCCGGGCAGGCCCGGGCCCTCGTCGTGCCCGGGGCCAGCACCGAGGCCACCGTGCTCGAGGTGCGGGCCCAGGACCGGCCCGGGCTGCTCCACGAGCTCGGGGCGGCGTTCGCGGGGGCCGGGGTGTCGGTGCGCTCGGCGCACATCGCCACCTACGCCGGCCAGACCCTCGACACCTTCTACCTCACCGGGTCCGACGGGCTGCCGCTGCCGCCCGCACGGGTCGCGCAGGCCGTCAGCCTCGTCATCGACACCTGCGACGGCCTCGCCCCCTCCTGAGCGCCCGTCCGGTGGGCGGGCGGTCAGTCGTTAGGCTGTGCCGGTGTTCAACTCCCTGTCCGACCGCCTGACCGAGACCTTCCGCAACCTGCGGACCAAGGGCCGCCTCAGCGAGTCCGACGTCAACCGCACGGTCCGCGACATCCGGCTCGCGCTGCTCGACGCCGACGTCGCCCTGCCGGTCGTCAAGACGTTCACCCACAACGTGCGCGAGCGGGCGCTCGGGCCGAGGTCAGCGAGGCGCTCAACCCGGCGCAGCAGGTCGTCAAGATCGTCAACGACGAGCTCGTCGACATCCTCGGCGGCGAGACCCGGGGCATCCGGTTCGCCAAGCAGCCGCCGACCGTCATCATGCTCGCGGGCCTCCAGGGCTCGGGCAAGACGACGCTGGCCGGCAAGCTGGCGTACTGGCTCAAGGAGCAGGGGCACACCCCGATGCTCGTCGCGGCCGACCTCCAGCGGCCGAACGCCGTCACCCAGCTCGAGGTCGTCGGCCAGCGTGCCGGCGTGCCGGTGTACGCCCCCGAGCGCGGCAACATCTCGGGCCACGACGTCGTCGGCGGCGACATCGAGGGAACGCGTTCGCACGGCGACCCGGTCTCGGTGTCGCGCAGCGGTATCGCCGAGGCCCGGGCCAAGCAGCACGACGTGGTCATCGTCGACACCGCGGGCCGCCTCGCCGTCGACGCCGACCTCATGCAGCAGGCCGCCGACATCCGCGCGGCCATCTCGCCGGACGAGGTCCTCTTCGTCATCGACGCGATGATCGGCCAGGCCGCCGTCGAGACCGCCGAGGCCTTCCTCGAGGGCACCGACTTCACCGGCGTGGTCCTCTCCAAGCTCGACGGCGACGCCCGCGGCGGTGCCGCGCTCTCGGTCGCCAGCGTCACCGGCCGTCCGATCATGTTCGCCTCCACCGGTGAGGGCGTGAAGGACTTCGAGGTCTTCCACCCCGACCGGATGGCCTCGCGCATCCTCGACATGGGTGACGTCCTCACCCTCATCGAGCAGGCCGAGAAGGCGTTCGACCGCACCCAGGCCGCCGAGATGGAGCGCAAGTTCCTCGCGGCCGAGGACTTCACCTTCGACGACTTCCTCCAGCAGATGGCGGCCATCAAGAAGATGGGCTCGCTGAAGTCGGTGCTCGGGATGATGCCGGGCATGGGCCAGATGAAGGCCCAGCTCGACGCCTTCGACGAGCGCGAGTTCGACCGGGTCGAGGCCATGGTCCGCTCGATGACCCCCTTCGAGCGCAACCACCCCAAGCAGATCAACGGCTCGCGCCGCGCCCGCATCGCCAAGGGCTCGGGGGTCGGCACCTCCGAGGTCAACCAGCTCCTCGAGCGGTTCGGCGAGGCGCAGAAGATGATGAAGCAGATGGCCAAGGGCGGCGGCATCCCGGGGATGCCGGGCATGGGTTCAGGGCCGGGCAAGCGCGGGCGGCAGCAGGCGCCGCAGCGCAAGAAGTCGAAGTCCGGCAACCCGGCCAAGCGGGCGGCCGAGGAGCGCGCGGCAGCCCAGCGGGGCGCCTCGACGCCCTCGGGCTCGAGCTTCGGGTCCGGGCCGGCCACCGGTCCCGCCGACCTCGACCCCTCCCAGCTGCCGAAGGGCTTCGAGAAGTTCCTGGGGCAGTGAACGACTCGGCGGCGCGCGAGCTGAACACGCTCGCCGTCGGAACGGACGGGCCGCGGGTCGCCTTCCTCCACGGACTCTTCGGCCAGGGCCGCAACTGGACCCAGGTGGCCAAGGCGCTCGCCGGGCCGGACGGGTCGGGCGCGCGGTGCCTGCTCGTCGACCTGCCCGACCACGGTCGCTCACCGTGGTCGGAGACCTTCTCGTACGAGGCCTACGCCGAGGCCGTCGCCGCGACGCTGGCCGCGACGGCGCCGGGGGAGCAGTGGGTCGTCGTGGGGCACAGCCTCGGCGGCAAGGTGTCGATGGTCCTCACGCTCACCCACCCCGAGCTCGTCGCGAGCCTCGTCGTCGTCGACATCGCGCCCAAGGACTACGGCGACCTCGACCGCTTCCGCGGCTACATCGACGAGATGCGCGCCCTGCCGCTCGAGGCGCTGACCAGCCGCGCCGACGCCGAGGCGCGCTTCGCCGAGCCCGACGCGGGGTCAAGGCCTTCCTCCTGCAGAACCTGCGCCGCTCGGGCACCGAGTGGGCGTGGCAGGCCAACCTCGGGCTCATCGCCGCCGACGCCGAGCGAGGGAGCGACTCGGACATCGCCGGCTTCCCCGACCTCGGTGGTCGCTCGTGGGACGGGCCGGTCGTCTGGCTCGTCGGTGGCGAGTCCGAGTACGTGCGCGACACCGACGTCGCTGACATGCGGACCCTGTTCCCGCGCACCCGGATCGTCACGGTCAACGGGGCCGCGCACTGGGTGCACACCGACCAGCCCGCCGTCGTCGTGGAGACGCTGCGCCGCGTGGTCCGCACCGTCGGCTAGCCGGCCTGTGGGTCGGGCACGTCGTCGAGCGAGCGCACGGCCAGCAGGGGGCTGCCCACGAGCCAGAGCACCGAGAGCGCGGCGAGCACCGAGCCCACGGCGATGGCCGCCCCCGTGCCGACGAGCCCGGCGAGCAGTCCGCCGAGCACCGCCCCGAGCGGACGCACCCCGTAGTTGACGGTCGTGAACGCGCCCTGCACGCGGGCCCGCACGTCGTCCGGGATGACGGCGGTCATCACGGCGTTGACGTTGACGTCGAAGAGCATGACGCCGAAGCCGGTGACCGCCTCGACGGCCGTCAGCCCGACCGCCTTCGCGAGGTCGGACCCGTGCGCCAGGACGAGCGTGGTGGTCGGCAGCGTGAAGAGCAGCGCCCCGACCACGGCGGTGCGCCCGATGCCGATGCGGCGCCCGACCCGGCCGGCGACCACGGCCCCCAGCAGCCCACCAGTGGCCCCGATGCCGAGGGACAGCCCGATGGTGCCGGCCGAGAGCGCGAGGTCACGACTGGCGAACACGACGAGCAGCGCCTGCACGACGAAGGTGAAGAGGTTGATCCACGAGACGCAGCGCAGCATCGGGGCGAGGTACGGGTCGCGCCAGACGTGCCGCATCCCGTCGGCGACCCGGCGGCGCAGCGACGACCCGTCGTCGGGGGCCGGGGTGCGGTCGGGCACGTCGGCGGTGCGCAGCAGGGTGGCCGAGGCGAGGAACGAGACGGCGTCGACGACGAGGGCGTAGGGCGCGGTGAGCAGCTGGACGAGCCCGCCGCCGAGCGCCGGACCGGCGATGTACGAGCCCGACCGGGTCGCACTGAACAGGCTGCCGGCCTCGACGTAGCGCTCACGGGGGACGAGCGCGACGTAGAACGGCTGCCACGCGGACCGGAAGAGCGTCGACCACGCGCCGAGCAGGAGGGCCACGGCGAGCAGGTGCGCGAAGGTCAGCGCCCCGAGCACGGCGGCGACCGGCACGGTCGCGACGACGACGGCCCGGGCGAGGTCGGCGACGACGAGGAGGCGCCGCGGCCGGGGGCGCCGGTCGACCCAGGTGCCGACGAGCAGCGCCAGGAGGTTGGGCAGCCACACGACGGCGGTGAGCAGCGCGACCCGGGAGGCGCTCTCGTCGAGGACGGTGACGGCGACGAGGGGATCGCGAGGTCGGACACCCGGTCGCCGAGCTCGGAGACGGTCTGGGCGCCCCACGCCGTGGCGAACCGCCGGCCGCGCCACAGCGGTCGGGGCCGCCCGGGCGGCGAGGGCGCGGTCCCGGTGGTCGGCTCAGCCATGGTCGCGGTCCGGGAGGGTGTGGCGCAGCAGCAGCACCGTGCGGGCTCCCGCGGGAGCCGCGGCCGGGTCGTCCTTGCGCAGGACGTAGGGCGCGAGCAGCGCCTCGACGGCGGCCTCGAGCCCGGCGGCCTCCTCGGGGGTGAGGAGCACCCGGGTGCTCGAGCGACCGGCCACCGCGCGCCACGCGGGCGCCAGGGTGGGCTCGACGTCGCGGTGCCAGTCGCCGACGAGGTCGCCCTCGGCGTCCTCGATGGCCCGCTGCAGGGCCGATCCCGCGTCCTGGTCGCCGGAGAACCGGAAGCCGCGGCCCACCGCCTCCCACCAGCGCTCGCGGCCCGAGCCCCCGGTCGCGGCGTCGCGGACCAGGCCGTGCTCGGCGAGGTGGCGCAGGTGCCAGCTCGTGACCGACGGGGTGGCGCCGACGACGGGGGAGAGGCGGGTGGCGGTGGCGGGTCCGTGCCGCTGCAGCTCGCCGAGGATGCGCACGCGCACCGGGTGGGCCAGGGCGCGCATCCCTCGCGCGTCGAGCTCGAGGTCACCGTACGGGTTGGCCATCGAGGGCCCCCTTCCTGATCTGAGAGGACCCTATCGAGAGGGCTCTCTCAGGTCCAGCGAAGGGCTGGGCACGGGCGCCCGGACGGTCCACACTGAGGGCCATGACCACCGCCGAGCAGCCCGCCCCGAGTCCCGTCGCCCGCCTGTTCGACGCGGTGGCCGACGACTACGACCGGACCGGGATCGACTTCTTCGGCCCGATCGCCGACGGGCTGCTCGACGGGCTGGGTGTGCGCGCCGGTGACGCCTGCGCCGACCTCGGCTGCGGCCGGGGCGCGGTCACCGTCGGGCTCGCCGAGCGGGCCCTCCCCGCGGGGCGGGTCGTCGGCATCGACATCAGCGACCGGATGCTGGAGCACGCGCGGACGCTGCTCGCGGAGCACGGCGACGGGGTCGAGCTGCGCCTCGGCGACGCCTCGGACCCGGATCTCGAGTCCGGCGCGTGGGACGTCGTCGCCTCGTCCCTCGTGCTGTTCTTCCTCCCCGACCCCCTCGCCGCCCTCACCCGGTGGGTCGGGCTGCTCGCACCCGGTGGGCGGATCGGCATCGCGACGTTCGGCGACCAGGATCCGGTGTGGAGCGCCGTCGACGCGGAGTTCGGACCGTGGCTCCCGCCCGCGATGCGCGACCCGCGCACGACCGGCCCGGACAGCCCCTTCGCCACGGACGCCGGGATGGAGGACCTCATGGCTCGCGCCGGGGCGGGCGACGTGCGGACCACGAGCGCGCGGGTCGACGTCCGCTTCGGCGACGCCGCGGGCTGGGAGCGGTTCTCCCGGGCCACCGGCCAGCGAGCGATGTGGGCGTCGCTGCCGGAGAACGAGATCGACGGTGTCCGGGCGAGGGCGGCCGCGCACCTCGAGGGGGCCCGCGATGCCGACGGGCGGGTCGTCGTGTGGCAGGACGTCAGGTACACGTGGGGAACGGCGCCCCCGGCGCAGTGAGCCCGGGCCGCATCCGCCGGGCCGACTAGGGTCGGCCCATGGCATCGGTGCTGCACCTCACGGGTCCCGTCCTCGTCGGCCGCGAGGAGGAGGCGCCCGAGGCCTGGGTGCACGGCGGCACGGTCACCTTCAGTCGTCCGGTCGGCGACCACGACGTCACGACGCTCGACGGCTGGGTGCTGCCCGGCCTCGTCGACGCGCACTGCCACGTGGGGCTCGTCGCGACCGGGGCCACCGACGCCGCCACCGCCGAGGCGCAGGCGAGCGCCGACCGCGACGCCGGCACCCTGCTCATCCGGGACGCCGGGTCGCCGAGCGACACCCGCTGGGTCGACGAGCGCGAGGACCTGCCGCGCATCATCCGCGCCGGCCGGCACATCGCCCGCACGCGCCGGTACATCCGGAACTTCGCGTGGGAGGTCGAGCCGGACGGGCTCGTCGAGCGGGTGCGCCTCGAGGCCCGGGCCGGGGACGGGTGGGTCAAGCTCGTCGGCGACTGGATCGACCGCGACGCCGGCGACCTCACGCCGTGCTGGCCCGCCGACGTGCTGGCGCAGGCCGTCGCCGCAGCCCACGAGGAGGGGGCGCGGGTGACCGCCCACTGCTTCGGCGAGCAGAGCCTGCACGACTTCGCGGCCGCCGGCACCGACTGCATCGAGCACGCCACCGGCCTGGTGCCCGAGAGCATCGAGGCCTTCGCCGCGCAGGGCATCGCCATCGTTCCGACGCTGGTCAACATCGACACCTTCCCGGAGATCGCCGAGCCGGCGCGCGAGAAGTTCCCCGAGTACCACCGGCACATGCTCGACCTGCACGCCCGGCGCTACGAGACCGTCGCCGCCGCCCGCGACGCGGGGGTGCCCGTGTACGTCGGCACCGACGCCGGTGGGTCGCTGCCGCACGGGCTGGTCGGCCAGGAGGTCGAGCGGCTCACCCGCTGCGGGTTCCCGGCGATCGAGGCCCTCGACGCGGCCACGTGGGGCGCCCGGGCGTGGCTGGGCCGTCCGGCCCTGGCCGAGGGGGAGCCGGCCGACCTCGTCGTCTACGCCGAGGACCCGCGGGCCGACGTGCGGGTGCTCGCGCACCCCGCCGCCGTCGTGCTCCGCGGGTCCGTCGTCGGCGGCTGAGGCCCGGTTCGTCCACCCCTCGGCGCGGCCCGCCCACATCGCGAGACATAAGCGTCTGTTATTTGACCGATAATGCTGCCCTATGGAAACTCCTAGTCATCGCCTAGGAATGCGCCGCACGGCGCCTCTCCCCACCCGGGGTCCGAACCACAGGAGCAGCCACCCATGAGCAGGAACCGTCTCGCCCTCGCCGCCGTCGCCGTCAGCGCGTCGCTGGTGATGAGCGCGTGCGCCGGCGGAGGGTCCAGCGACGTGGCCGGGGCCGAGGCCGCACCCGCGGCCGGTGGCGCCGCGACGAGCACGATCGACCTCTACGCCTACGCCGTCCCCAAGGTCGGCTACGACACGCTGATCCCCGCCTTCCAGGCCACCGCGGCCGGCAAGGGCGTGCAGTTCCAGCAGTCCTACGGCGCCTCCGGCGACCAGTCGCGCAAGGTCGCCGCCGGCGCCGAGGCCGACTTCGTCAACTTCTCGGTCGAGCCCGACGTCACCCGGCTCGTCGAGGCCGGTCTCGTCGACACGGGCTGGAACGCGGGCGAGCACAAGGGGATCCCCTTCGGCTCGGTCGTGACGATCGTCGTCCGGAAGGGCAACCCCAAGGGCATCAAGGACTGGGACGACCTGCTCGAGCCCGGCGTCGAGGTCGTGACGCCCAACCCGTTCAGCTCGGGGTCGGCCAAGTGGAACCTGCTCGCCCCGTACGCCGCCAAGAGCGACGGCGGCAAGGACGCGAAGGCCGGCCTCGACTTCATCGGGAAGCTCGTCGGCGACCACGTGAAGATCCAGCCGAAGTCCGGCCGCGAGGCCACCGAGGCCTTCCTCCAGGGCAGCGGCGACGTGTTGCTCTCCTACGAGAACGAGGCGCTGTTCATCGAGCGCAAGGGCGACCCGGTCGAGCACGTCACCCCGCCGCAGACCTTCAAGATCGAGAACCCGGCCGCCGTGGTCACCAAGGGCAAGAACGCCGAGAAGGCCAAGGCGTTCAACGACTTCCTCTACACGCCCGCGGCGCAGAAGCTCTGGGCCGAGGCCGGCTTCCGCCCGGTCGACGCGACGGTCGCGAAGGACTTCGCCGCCGACTTCCCCGCGCCGCAGAAGCTCTGGACCATCGACGACCTCGGCGGCTGGAAGACCGTCGACGGCTCCCTGTTCACAAAGGACGTCGGCTCGATCGCCAAGATCTACGACGCCGCCACCCAGTGAGGCAGCCATGACCGCGACCACCCTTCCCCGCGGGGACTCGGCCACCGAGCCCGACCCGCCGCACGACGAGCCGGCCGGCGCCCCTCCCACCCGGGAGGGGCGCCGGCCCGCGGCCACAGCTGGGCGGGCGCTCGGGCTCGGGGTGGTCGGGCTCTGGCTGAGCGTCATCGTCCTGCTCCCGCTCGCCGCCCTGACCGTCCGCTCCTTCGACGAGGGGGTCGGCGGCTTCTGGGACGCCGTCACGGCCCCGGTCGCCCTGGCCGCCCTCGGCGTGACCCTCGGGGTCTCCGCCGTCGTGGCCCTGCTCAACGCCGTGATGGGCACGCTCGTCGCGTGGGTCCTCGTGCGTGACGACTTCCCCGGCCAGCGGGTGGTCAACGCCCTCATCGACCTGCCGTTCGCGCTGCCGACGATCGTCGCGAGCATCGTCCTGCTCTCGCTCTACGGGCCCAACAGCCCGGTCGGCATCCACCTCAACGCGACCCGGTGGGCGCTCGTCGTGGCGCTGACCTTCGTCACCCTCCCGTTCGTCGTGCGCTCGGTGCAGCCGGTGCTCATCGAGCTGGACCGCGAGGTCGAGGAGGCCGCCGCCTCGCTCGGCGCGAGCAACCTCACCACCTTCCGCCGCGTCGTCCTGCCCACCCTGGCGCCGGCCGTCATCAGCGGCACCGGGCTCGCCTTCGCCCGCGCGGTGGGGGAGTACGGCTCGGTCGTCCTCATCGGCGGCAACATCCCGCGCGAGACCCAGGTCGTCTCGCAGTACATCCAGCAGCAGATCGAGATCGACCGACCGGCGAACGCCGCGGCGGTGTCGGTCGCCCTGCTCGCCGTCTCCTTCCTGACCCTGTTCGTCCTGCGGGTCTGGGCGGGGCGCAACCAGCGCAAGGAGGCGAGGTCGTCGTGAGGACCTCGCGCGGCACGACCCTCGCCCTGCGCTCGGTCGCCCTCGTCTACCTCGTCGGCCTGCTGGCCGTACCGATCGGGGTCATCCTCTGGCGCACCTTCGAGCCCGGGGTCGGCGCCTTCGTCGCGTCCGTCCAGACGCCGGCGGCCATCTCGGCGCTCAACCTCTCGCTGCTCATCGTCGCGATCGTCGTGCCGCTCAACGTGCTCTTCGGCGTCGTCACGGCCATCGCCCTGGCCCGGTGGAAGGTGCCCTTCCGCGGCGTCGTCCAGGCCGTCGTCGACCTGCCGTTCGCGGTCTCCCCGATCGTGGTCGGCGTCTCGCTCATCATGCTGTGGGGCGTCACCGGCTGGTTCGGCGGCCTCGAGTCGGCCACCGGCGTCAAGGTCATCTTCGGCCTGCCGGGCATGGTCATCGCGACGATCTTCGTCACGCTCCCGTTCGTCGTCCGCGAGGTCGAGCCGGTCCTGCACGAGATCGGCACCGAGCAGGAGCAGGCCGCCTCCACCCTCGGTGCCTCGGGCTGGCAGACGTTCTGGCGCATCACGGTCCCGGCCATCCGGTGGGGCCTGACCTACGGGGTCGTGCTCACCGTCGCCCGCGCCCTCGGCGAGTTCGGCGCGGTGATCATGGTCAGCTCGGGCTTCCCCGGGGTCTCGCAGACCCTGACCCTCCTCGTCCACTCGCGCTACATCGACGACCACAACACCTACGGGGCCTACGCCGCCGCCACCCTGCTCATGGGCCTGGCGCTGGTGACCCTGCTCGGCATGACCCTGCTCGACCGCAAGAGGAGCACCCGATGATCAGCGTCACCGACGCCCGCAAGACCTACGGCGACTTCGTCGCCCTCGACGGCGTGAGCATCGACATCCCGTCGGGCTCGCTCACGGCGCTGCTCGGGCCGAGCGGCTCGGGCAAGTCGACGTTGCTGCGCTCGATCGCCGGGCTGGAGGGACTCGACGGCGGGGTGGTCTCGATCGCCGGCGTCGACGTCACGCACCAGCCGCCGCAGAAGCGGGGCATCGGGTTCGTGTTCCAGCACTACGCCGCGTTCAAGCACATGACGGTGCGCGACAACGTGGCCTTCGGGCTGACCATCCGCAAGCGACCCAAGGCCGAGGTGAGGAAGAAGGTCGACGACCTGCTCGAGATCGTCGGGCTCGACGGCTTCCAGCACCGCTACCCCTCGCAGCTCTCCGGCGGGCAGCGCCAGCGGATGGCTCTGGCCCGGGCGCTGGCGGTCGACCCGCAGGTGCTCCTGCTCGACGAGCCGTTCGGGGCCCTCGACGCCAAGGTCCGCGCCGACCTGAGGCGCTGGCTGCGACGGCTGCACGACGAGGTGCACGTGACGACCGTCCTCGTCACGCACGACCAGGAGGAGGCCCTCGACGTCGCCGACCGGATCGCCGTGCTCAACCAGGGCCGGATCGAGCAGGTCGGCGACCCGGTGTCGCTCTACGAGAAGCCGGCCAACGACTTCGTGATGTCCTTCCTCGGCTCGGTGGCGCGGCTCGGCGGCCAGCTGGTGCGACCGCACGACATCGTCCTCGAGCGCGACCGCGCCGCGGCCTTCGAGGCCGACGCGCGCACCCCGGGCTCACCCGGAGTCGTCACCGCCACGGTCGAGCGGGTCGTGCGGCTCGGCTTCGAGGTGCGGGTCGAGCTGCGCGCCGACAGCGGGGAGCGGTTCGCCGCCCAGGTCACCCGCGCGGAGGCCGACCGCCAGCAGTTCGGGCCCGGCGAGACGGTGCACGCCCGGGCCACCCGCCCGGCCGACGCCACCGAGGTCGACCCCGCGCTGGCCATCTGATGTCCCGGGCCCGCTGTGCCACCATGCGGGCGTGGACATCTCGGCGCGCACGGACTACGCGGTCCGCGCCATGCTCATCCTCGCCGGGGCCCAGCGCGACGGTGCCGGGCCGGTGAGCGTCGAGGTGCTGGCGCGCCGCCAGGACCTGCCGCGCAAGTTCCTCGAGGCGATCGCCGGCGACCTGCGCACGGCCGGCCTCGTCACGAGCACGCGCGGCGCCCGGGGCGGCTACGTCCTGTCGCGCCCGGCGGAGCAGATCGGGCTCGGCGACGTCTTCCGCGCCGTCGACGGCCCGCTCGCCGAGGTGCGGGGGCTGCGGCCGCACGAGACCCGCTACGAGGGGGTCGCCGAGCACCTGCCGACCGTGTGGGTGGCGGTGCGCTCGAGCCTGCGCGAGGTGCTCGACGGCACCTCGCTCGCCGACGTCCTCAGCGGCGAGCTCCCCGCGCGGGTCGCCGAGATGGCCGCCGCGCCGGACGCCTGGCGCAACCGCTGAGGGTCGGCGATTCGTCGGCGGACGTACCGCTCTGGCAGAATCGACCGCTGTACCCGTCCGGGCCCGCCTCTCGTGTGGCACCGGACCGGACGCCTACACACCGAGTGCCGGCACCCCGCGCGAACCGTACGGTCTCGCCGCGCTCACAACAGCACAGGAGCACCACCGTGGCCGTCAAGATCCGCCTCAAGCGCATGGGCAAGATCCGCGCTCCGTTCTACCGCGTCGTCGTCATGGACTCCCGCACCAAGCGGGACGGCCGGGCGATCGAGGAGATCGGCAAGTACCACCCCACCGAGGAGCCCTCGGTCATCCAGATCGACAGCGAGCGCGCGCAGTACTGGCTCGGCAACGGCGCGCAGCCGACCGAGGCCGTCGCCGCCCTCCTGAAGATCACCGGCGACTGGCAGAAGTTCAAGGGCGAGCCCGGCACCGAGGGCACCCTGCGCGTCGCCGAGCCGAAGCCGTCGAAGAAGTCGCTCTACGAGGCCGCCCTGGCCGCCGCGGGCAAGACCTCCGACGACGGGTCCGCCGCGACCACCCCGCGCAAGCGCGCCGCCAAGAAGGCCGAGCCCGAGGCTCCGGCCGCGGAGGCCCCCGCCGCCGAGGCTCCGGCCGCCGAGGCGCCCGCCGCCGACGAGACCCCCGTCGCCGCCGACACCGACTCCGGTGCGGCCGCCGCCGAGGCCGTCGACGCCGACGCCGACGCCGCCGACAAGGCCTGACCGTGCTCGAGGAGGCTCTCGAGCACCTCGTCACCGGCATCGTCGACCACAAGGACGAGGTGCAGGTCCGTCGCAAGGAGCTGCGCCGCGGCGAGATCCTCGAGGTGCGCGTGCACCCCGACGACCTCGGCCGCGTCATCGGCCGCTCGGGCCGCACGGCCAGCGCGCTGCGCACCGTCATGGGTGCCCTCGCCGGTGGCCGGCAGGTCCGCATCGACATCGTCGACACCGACCGGGTCCGCTGACCCGCTCCCCCCACGGCGGGGTGCGCCCGGAGGAGACTCCCGGGGCACCCCGCCGTCGTCGTCCCACCCCGTCCCCGAGGAGCACCCGTGAGCGAGCGGACCGTCGTCGCCCGCATCGGCAGGCCGCACGGCCTGCACGGCGAGGTCACCGTCCAGCTGCACACCGACGAGCCGGAGCGCCGGCTCGAGGTCGGCGCCGTCCTCGAGACCGAGGCCGCGCCGGGCACCGGCGTCCCGCGCACCCTCACCGTGCGCTCGACCCGCGTGCACCGCGGCATCTGGCTCGTCGGCTTCGAGGGGGTCCCCGACCGCACCGGCGCCGAGGGCCTGCGCGGCACCCGGCTCGTCCTCGACGTCGACGCGCCGGTCGTCGCGGACGACGACGAGGACACCTTCGCCGAGGGTGACCTCGTCGGCCTCGCCGTCCACGACCCCTCCGGCGTTCGGGTCGGGGAGGTCGTGCGGCTCGTGCTCGGCTCGTCCCAGGACCGGCTCGCCGTGCGCCTCGACGACGGCCGGGAGGGCGAGGTGCCGTTCGTCGCCGCGCTCGTGCCCGAGGTCGACGTCGCCGGCGGCCGCGTGGTCGTCGACGCCCCGGACGGTCTCTTCGACCTCGAGGCCTGAGCCCCGTGCGCCTCGACGTCGTCTCGATCTTCCCCGAGTACCTCGCGCCGCTCGACCTCTCCCTCATCGGGAAGGCCCGCCGCGACGACCTGCTCGACCTGCACGTGCACGACCTGCGTGACGTCACCACCGACCGCCACCGCACGGTCGACGACAGCCCGTTCGGCGGCGGCGCCGGGATGGTCATGAAGCCCGAGCCGTGGGCGGCCGCGCTCGACCGCGTCGTGGCAGAGGGCGGCACCGCCGAGGTCCCGGTCCCGCACCTCCTCGTCCCCGGGCCGGGCGGCGTCCCGTTCACCCAGGCGATGGCCCACGAGCTGGCCGCCGAGCCGTGGCTGGCCTTCGCCTGCGGGCGCTACGAGGGCCTCGACGAGCGGGTCTACGAGCACGCCGCCGAGCGGATGCGGGTCACCGTGGTGTCGCTCGGCGACTACGTGCTCAACGGCGGCGAGGTCGCCGTGCTCGCGATGGTCGAGGCCGTGGGGCGGCTGCTGCCCGGCGTCGTCGGCAACGCGGAGTCGCTCGTCGAGGAGTCGCACGAGGGCGGCCTGCTCGAGTACCCGGTGTACACCCGTCCCGCCTCGTGGGACGACGGCGGCACGGTGCGCGACGTCCCGCCGGTGCTCCTGTCCGGTGACCACGCGGCCATCGCCGCCTGGCGGCACGAGCAGCGCGTCGCCCGCACCGTTGCCCGCCGGCCCGACCTCGCGGCGGCCGCGGCGACGGTCTCCGGGCTCGACGACCTCGACGTCCGGGTGGCCGTCCCCGCCGACGCCCCCGAGCTGCTCGTCCTCCAGCGCGCGTGCTGGATGCAGGAGGGCCGCATCTCCGGGTCGTGGCACATCCCCCCACTCGAGGAGTCGCTCGAGGACGTCGTGCACGGCCTCGGCGAGTGGACCACGTGGGTGGCCCGGGTCCCGTCCTCCGACGGCCGGGGCCGGCTCGTCGGGTCGGTGCGGGGCCGCGTGCGGCCGGGCGACCCGACCGTCTGGGAGACCGGCCGGCTGATGGTCGCCGCCGACCTCCAGGGCCGGGGGCTCGGACGGGCCCTGCTCGCGCTCGCCGAAGCCGGTGCGCCGCAGACGGTCTCGACGTACTGGATCAACACCGGGCGGGTGAGCGAGGGAAACATCCGCCGCTACAAGCGGGCGGGCTACCGGCAGGTGCCGGGGGAGGGCGCCTTCCCCGGCACCGTCGACCTCACGAAGCGCCGCCGGTCCTGAGCGCTACGGCCGGAGCGAGGCCCGCAGGTCCTCGGGCAGGAGCAGGGCCCGGCCGATGAGCCGCTCGGCGACCACCGCCGTCGTCGTCTGCGCGGCCATGATGCCGACGAGGACGAGCACCTGGGCCGCGGCCGCCTGGGCCGGCGTGCCGCCCCCGAGCAGGACGCCGATGAACGCCCCGGGCAGGGTGACGACCCCGGCGGTGCGCACCTGGTCGAGCCCGGGCACGAGCGCCTCGGGCACCCGCCGGTGGATGACCTCGGACACCGCCTGGGCGCGGGTCAGCCCGAGCGAGAGCGCGGCCTCGTACTGGCCGTGCTCCTCGCGCAGCGCGGCGAAGGCCCGCCGGCAGGTGAGCGTGTGCCCGTTCATGGTGTTCCCCGCGATGATGCCGACGACGGGGACGAGCGCGAGGCCGGTCGGCGGCACGGTGCGGGTCGCGAGCACCACGACGACGACGGGCAGGAGGCCGGCGAGCATCGCGACCGTGGCCCACGGCCAGGAGGCGGTGGCCTCGACGCGGCGCACGGTGGTCACGACGGCGATCGTGAACATCACGACGAGCAGCAGCACCGAGAGGGCCAGCGAGCGCACGACGGTGGTGATGACGAGCGCGGCCACCCCGAGCTGGCCGATCGCGCGGGCCATCGCGAGCACGGGGGAGGCCGGGGCCGGGAGGCGGCCGAGCACGTACATCCCCACGGTGACGGCCAGCAGCAGCACGACCGCCAGGGCGACGGGCAGGCCGGGGTCGATCGTCACGGCCGCAGCCTAGGGCCGCCCACCGACTGCCGGGGGAGCGGGGCCCCGTCGCCGATTTCGCCGGTCCCCGTCCCCTCTGGCAGACTGGGCCGTTGCGTCCCGCCGACGAACGGCCCCCGCCACAGGGGGAGTGCCCCGGACCCCGGTCCGACCACGGCATGAGGCCCGGCAGGACGCCACGATCGACACCCGAGCAGCACCGAGAACCGCGGATGACCTGTGGCAGCCCGCGAGAAATGGAACCACCATGCAGCGTTTCGACGAGCTCGACAGCGCGTCGCTCAAGAGCGACATCCCCGCCTTCCGCGCCGGTGACACCGTCAACGTCCACGTGAAGGTCGTCGAGGGCACCCGCTCGCGCATCCAGGTCTTCAAGGGCGTCGTCATCCGTCGCCACGGCGGCGGCGTCGGCGAGACCTTCACCGTCCGCAAGGTCTCCTTCGGGGTCGGCGTCGAGCGGACCTTCCCGCTCCACACCCCGATCGTCGACCACATCGAGGTCGTCACCCGCGGTGACGTCCGCCGCGCCAAGCTCTACTACCTGCGCGACCTGCGCGGCAAGGCCGCCAAGATCCGCGAGAAGCGCGACACCCCGGCCAACGCCTGAGAGCCCTCTCGGGCACCCGGGCGCCCCACCCAGGACGGGGGACTACCCTCGACGGAGTGAGTGCCCGACCCGCCACCGACCCGGTGCCCGCCCCCGCGGCCACCGGGTCGCGGCGTCCCGGGGTCCTCGTCGTGCTCGTCGTGGGGGTCCTCGCGGCGGCGCTCGTGCGGGGGCTGCTCCTCGAGTCCTACCACGTCCCGTCGGCCGCGAACGCGCCGACCTTCGAGCCAGGAGACCGTGTGCTCGTCCTCAAGACCGACCGTCGGGCCGAGGCCGGTGACGTCGCCCTCGTCGACGACGGCGGCGCGCTGCACCTGAGCCCCGCCACCGAGGTGGGTACCGGCGCGGACGTCGTCGGCACGGTGGTCTGGCGCTTCTGGCCCCTCGACCGCCTGGGCGCCGTGCGCTCCTCGACCGCCCCGGTCGCCCCGTGAGCGCCCCGAGCGCACGCGCGACGACGAGGGCGCGGACGAGTCGCCGGCGGGCCGCCCCGAGCGCGGGCGGTCGGCGGCCGGCCTGGCCCTCGGCGCCGTCAAGGAGATCGCCCTCGTCCTCGTGATGGCGATGGTGCTGTCGTTCGTCGTCAAGACCTGGCTGCTGCAGGCCTTCTTCATCCCCTCCGGGTCGATGGAGGACACCCTGCTGGTCGGCGACCGCGTCGTCGTCTCGAAGCTGACGCCGGGTCCGTTCGACCTCGCGCGCGGCGACGTCGTCGTCTTCGAGGACCCGGGTGGCTGGCTGGGTGACGTCGCCCCCGTCGAGCGCAGCGGGGTCTCGGGAGCCATCCACGACGGCCTCGTCTTCGTCGGGCTGCTACCGAGCGAGTCCGAGGACCACCTCATCAAGCGGGTCATCGGGCTCCCGGGCGACCACGTCGTCTGCTGCGACGCCCAGCGCCGCCTCACCGTCAACGGCGCCCCCCTCGAGGAGCCGTACCTCAAGCCGGGCGACCAGCCGAGCTCGATCAACTTCGACATCAAGGTCCCGGCGGGCCACGTCTGGGTCATGGGCGACCACCGCTCGGACAGCGAGGACTCCCGCTTCCACGACGACGCCGACGACGGCAGCGACGGCTCGGTGCCGATCTCCCGGATCACCGGGCGCGCCGTGGCGGTCGTCTGGCCGTTCTCCCGCTTCGGCTGGCTCTCCGACCACCCCGACACCTTCTCGGGCGTCCCCGCCCGCCCACCGGCGAAGTGAGCCCGGCGCCGCGCTCGAAGCGCCCGACCCTGCGGGTCGAGCGCGCCCTGCAGCGTGACGGGCACCGGGTCCTCGCCGGGATGGACGAGGTCGGGCGCGGCGCGCTCGCCGGACCCGTGACGGTCGGGGTCGTCCTCATCGACGAGTCCTGCCGCAGTGCGCCGCAGGGCGTCCGCGACTCCAAGCTGCTCCAGCCGCACGCGCGCGAGGCGATGGTGCCGCGCATCGAGCGCTGGGCCCTCTGCCACGCGGTGGGGCACGCCAGCGCCGCCGAGATCGACGAGGTCGGCATCATCGCGGCACTGCGGCTGGCCGGCACGCGGGCGCTCG
Organism: Phycicoccus sp. HDW14; assembly: GCF_011383005.1. GTDB lineage: Bacteria > Actinomycetota > Actinomycetes > Actinomycetales > Dermatophilaceae > Phycicoccus. The sequence continues at coordinate 720,893 of NZ_CP049935.1, forward strand.
CGGCGTGCGGGGTCCGTCCCGACCTCGTCATCCTCGACGGCAACCACGACTGGCTCACCGCGCCCGAGGACGTCGGGCTGCTCGCCTTCGCCCACGAGTCCGCCGTCGTGACGCCGCCGGTCACGACGATGGTCAAGGCCGACCTGAAGTGCTCGTCGGTGGCTGCGGCGTCGGTGCTGGCCAAGGTCACCCGCGACCGGCTGATGGTCGAGCTCGGGGGGCTGGAGGAGCACGCGGTCTACGACTGGGTCGGCAACAAGGGGTACGCCGCGCCGGAGCACATGGACGCGCTGCGGGTGCACGGGCCGACCGTGTGGCACCGGCGCTCGTGGCGGCTGCCCGGCACGATGGACGATGATGGGCCGGTGCCCGACACCCTCGAGACGACCGTGACCGAGACGACCGTGACGACAGTGACCGACCTGACGAGCGTGGGGAGCGATGAGCTCCGAGGACCTCGAGAAGTACGAGAGCGAGGCCGAGCTCGCGCTCTACCGCGAGTACCGCGACGTCGTCGGGCTGTTCAGCCACGTCGTCGAGACCGAGCGGCGCTTCTACCTGTGCAACTCGGTCGACGTGAAGGTCCGCTCCGACGGCGGCGAGGTCTTCTTCGACGTGACGATGCACGACGCCTGGGTCTGGGACATCTACCGGCCGGCGCGCTTCGCCAAGACCGTGCGGGTCGTGACGTTCAAGGACGTCAACGTCGAGGAGCTGGCCAAGAGCGAGCTCGAGCTGCCGAAGGGCGAGTTCTGAGCCGCTGACGGCCGTCGTCCACAGGGCGGGGTCCGGGCGCCCGTCGTCCACAGATGCGCCGGCGGGGGTACCGGGCGGGTGGGCGCCGCGGGTTGGCTCGGGGCATGGACACGACGACGGGCGCCCGGCCCCCGACCGCCGGGCCGGGCTCGGACGCTACGGCGAGGACCTCGCGGCGCGCTACCTGCGCGAGCAGGGGATGGAGGTGCTCGAGCGCAACTGGCGCTGCGAGCACGGTGAGATCGACATCGTCGCGCTCGACGCGGGCTGCCTCGTCGTGTGCGAGGTCAAGACCCGTCGCGGCACCGGGTTCGGCGAGCCCGTCGAGGCGGTCACCGTCGCCAAGGCGCTGCGGCTGCGCCGGCTGGCCGCCGCCTGGCTGCGCGAGCACGGAGGCCACGCGGGGCCGGTCCGCATCGACGTGGTCGGGGTCCTCTGCCGGGCCGGCCACCCCCCGGAGCTGCGGCACGTCGTCGGGGTGGGGTCGTGACGCTCGGGCTGGGGAGCACCCGCTCCGTGGCGCTCACCGGGCTCGAGGGCACGCTGGTCGAGGTCGAGGCGCACATCGGGCAGGGGCTGCCGTGCTTCACGGTCGGTGGGCTCCCCGACGCCGCCTGCGCCCAGGCACCCGACCGGGTCCGCTCGGCGGCGGCGAGCTGCGGGGTGCCGGTGCCGCCGCACCGGGTCACCGTCAACCTCTCGCCGGCCTCGATCCCCAAGCGCGGCTCCGGGTTCGACCTCGCCATCGCCGTGGCCGTGCTGGCCGCCGCCGGGGTGGTCCCGCGCGAGGTGGTGGCCGACGTCGTCCACCTCGCGGAGCTGGCCCTCGACGGCCGGCTGCGCGGGGTGCGCGGGGTGCTGCCCGCGGTCCTCGAGGCCGCGCGCCGCGGCGTGCAGCACGTCGTCGTCGCCCCCGAGAACGTCGCCGAGGCCCAGCTCGTCGGCGGCCTCACCGTGCACGTCGCCGCGTCGCTCGGCGAGGTCGTCCGGTGGTACCGGGAGGCGGCCGAGGGGGCCCCGCTGCCGGTGGCCCCGCCGCGTGCCGACCCGGTCGCGTCCCCGGGCAGCGGCGGCGACCTCGCCGACGTCGTCGGGCAGCCGGAGGCCCGGGCCGCCCTCGAGCTCGCGGCCACCGGGGCGCACCACCTCCTGATGACCGGGCCGCCGGGGGTCGGCAAGACGATGCTCGCCGAGCGGCTCGTCACGGTCCTGCCGCCGCTCAGCCGCGAGGAGGCCCTCGAGGTGCACGCCGTCCGCTCGCTCGTCGCGCCGGTCGGTGAGGTGTCGGCGCTCGACCGCACGCCGCCGTTCGTCGCGCCGCACCACAGCACGTCGCTCGCGGCGCTGGCCGGGGGCGGGTCGGGCACCGTGCTGCCGGGGTCGGTGTCGCAGGCGCACCACGGGGTGCTGTTCCTCGACGAGGCACCCGAGTTCCGGACCTCGGTCCTCCAGGTGCTGCGCCAGCCCGTCGAGTCCGGCGAGGTCGTCATCGCCCGCTCGCGGCAGGTCGTGCGCTACCCGGCGCGCTTCCTGCTCGTGCTCGCGGCCAACCCGTGCCCGTGCGGCATGTCGTTCGGCAAGGGGGTCGACTGCACCTGCGAGCCCAAGGCGGTGCGCGGCTACCTCGGCAAGCTGTCCGGCCCGCTCCTCGACCGTGTCGACCTGCGCGTCCACGTGCCGCCCGTGCGCCGGGCGGCCTTCGCCGAGGAGGCCGGCGAGAGCAGTGCGGCCGTCGCCGCCCGGGTGCTCGCCGCCCGCGGGGCGCAGGCCGAGCGCTGGTCGGACGGTGGGTGGTCGGTCAACGGGCTCGTGCCGGGGCACGTCCTGCGCCGGCCGCCGTTCCGCCTCCCGGCCGCGACGACCCTCGCCCTCGACCACGCGCTCGATGCGGGGCGCATCACGCTGCGCGGCTACGACCGGGTGCTGCGGGTCGCGTGGTCCGCCGCCGACCTGGCCGGGCGCACGTCCCCCGCGCGCGACGACGTCGCGACGGGGCTGGCGCTGCGCCGGTCCGAGGGGGTGGTCGCGGCGTGAGCACCCACGTGCACCCGCTGGAGCGCGACGACCGCTGGGCCCGAGTCGCCCTGTCCTTCCTCGTCGAGCCGGGCAACCTCGGCATCGTCCAGTCGCTCGCGACCGTCGGGGGAGCACAGTCACTGGCGGCGGTGCGCGAACGGCGGGCCGGGTCGCCCGAGCTCTACGTGCGCCTGCGCGACCTCGACCTCGAGGCCCTCGTCCGGGGTGTCCGGGACGCGGGGGCCCGGGTGCTCGTGCCCGGCGACCCCGAGTGGCCCGACGTCCTCGACCGGCACCGCAAGACGCCGTACTGCCTCTACGTGCGGGGCGACCCCGACCTGGCGCGCCTTTCCGAGCGGGCGGTGGCGGTCGTCGGGTCCCGGGCGGCGACCAGCTACGGCCTGCGGGTGGCCGCCGAGCTCGGCGAGGGTCTCGCCTCCCGCGGCTGGACGGTGGTCAGCGGGGCCGCCTTCGGCATCGACGCGGCGGCGCACCGGGGCGCGCTCTCGGCGGAGGGCTCGACCGTGGCCGTCCTGGCCTGCGGCGTCGACGTGCCGTACCCGAGGGCCCACGAGCGGCTCATCGACGCCGTCGCCGAGACCGGGTCGGTGGTCAGCGAGGTGCCGCCGGGTGCGGAGCCGATGCGCGGGCGGTTCCTGGCCCGCAACCGCATCATCGCCCTGCTCGGGCGGGCCACGGTCGTCGTCGAGGCCGGGCTGCGGTCGGGGTCGCTCTCGACCGCCCGGGAGGCCCGCGACCACCACCTGCCCGTGGGGGCGGTCCCCGGGCCGGTCACGAGTGCGACGTCGGCCGGCTGCCACGAGCTGGTCCGCGAGACCGGGGCGGTGATCGTCACCGACGCCGCGGACGCCGCCGAGCTCGCCGCCCGCATCGGCGACGAGCTCGGGCCGCGGCGGGTCGCCCTGCCCCTGGCCACCGACGCGCTCGACCCCGTCGAGTACGCGGTGTGGGCCGCGGCACCGGTCCGTCGGCGGGCCAGCGCCGAGCGTCTGGCGGCCGTCTCCGGCAGTGACCCGGCACGGGTCCCGGCGGCCCTCGCGGTCCTCGAGGCGATGGGCCTGCTCGAGGCCGAGGACGGTCGGTGGCGCAAGACACCGGCGTCGCTCGCCGGCCGGGCCGGGGACCGAGGGTGACCTGCGGGGACGCAACCTGACCGGTCGTCGCCGGGGAGTGCCGGGAAACCGTCCGGCGGGGGATTGGACGAACGGCTGAACCTCCGGCGGTTCCCGTTGCGCAGGGGTCTCCTCGGTGCGACGGTGTCGTGGTGACCGTCGTCCGCCATGAGGTGCTGTCCGCCTTCGAACGCCACCTGCGTTCCGAGCGTGGCCGCTCCGAGAACACCGTGCGTGCCTACACGCGCGACGTGCGGGCCTTCCTCGACGAGATCGGGGTCCACGACGACGCGCTGCGGAGCGTCACCCTCGCCGACCTGCGCGGCTGGCTGGGCTCCGTCGCCCGGGGTGGAGCGGCCCGGTCCACCGTGGCGCGCACGTCGGCGTCGCTGCGCACCTTCTTCCGCTGGTGCCAGCGCACCGGCCGGGTCGAGCACGACCCGTCGCTGCGCCTGGCCGCCCCGAAGCGCCAGCGCACCCTGCCCCGGTGCTGGCCCAGCGCTCGGCCGCCTCGCTGCTCGACGTCGCGGCGGTGGCCGCGGACGACGACGACCCCGTGCACCTGCGCGACCGGGCGGCCCTCGAGCTGCTCTACGGCACCGGGATCCGTGTCGGTGAGCTCGCGGGCCTCGACGTCGACGACGTCGACCTCGACCAGCGCGTCCTGCGCGTCGTCGGCAAGGGTGACAAGGAGCGGCGCGTCCCGTTCGGCGTGCCCGCCCGTGAGGCCGTGCTCGAGTGGCTGTCCCGCGGCCGCCCGGCGCTCGCGACCTCCGGCAGCGGCCCGGCCCTCCTGCTCGGCCGGCGCGGTCGGCGGGTGGACCCGAGGCAGGTCCGCGAAGCCGTGCACCGCCTCCTCGAGCACGTCCCCGACGCCCCCGACCTGGGCCCGCACGGCCTGCGCCACAGCGCGGCCACGCACCTGCTCGAAGGGGGCGCCGACCTGCGGATGGTGCAGGAGCTGCTCGGGCACGCCTCGCTCGCGACCACCCAGATCTACACGCACGTGTCCGTCGACCGGCTCAAGCGGTCCTTCGCCCAGGCGCACCCGCGTGCCTGAGGCCGGCGGCGACGGCCGTCCGGGCTCCTCGGCCGAGCCCGCGGCGGAGGCCCCCTACTCCGAGTGGATCTCCGAGGTCCGCCGGCTCTACGTCGAGCCCAAGGGTCCGACCGAGCTGCACCTCGACGCCGAGGACGAGCCCGAGATCGCGGCGCCCGCCCGCCCGCGGGGTCGTGGGCGGCTGCTCGGCCGCGGACGGCGGCAGCAGGACGGCGCCGGGTCGTCCGCGCCGCCTCCCGCCGCGGTGCCGGGCCGTCCGAGCCTGGCCGACCTCATCGCCGCCCAGCCGAGTGCTCCCGTCGACCGCGAGACCGCTCCGCCCCCCGTCGCCGTGGTGGAGCCGGAGCCTGTGGCAGTGGTCGAGCCCGAGCCCGAACCTGAGCCTGTCGCCGTCGCGGAGGCGGAGCCCGTGGCGGTGGTCGAGCCCGAGCCCGAGCCTGTCGCCGTCGCGGAGCCGGAGCCCGAGCCCGAGCCTGTGGCAGTGGTCGAGCCCCAGCCGGTCGCCGTCGTGGAGTCTGAGCCCGAGCCTGTCGCCGTCGTGGAGCCGGAGCCGGAGCCGGAGCCTGTGGCAGTGGTCGAGCCCGAGCCGGTCGCGGTCGTGGAGCCCGAGCCTGTGGCAGTGGTCGAGCCGGAGCCCGAGCCCGTCCGTGGCACCAGTCGTGACCGCGCCCACCATGCCGACCTGACGGCGGACGATCCCTCGTGGCTGGTCGGTGACACCGTCGAGCCGGTGGCCGTCGACGACGTCGCGTTCGAGGCCTGGCCCGCCGAGCCGACCCCGGCCCGGGTGAGTACCGACGAGGACCCCGAGTTCGAGGTGTGGCCCGTCGTCGCGGCGCACGAGCCTGCCGGCGAGGAACCGCTCGCGGAGGACGGCCACACCGAGGCGGTGCGCCGTCGCTCCTGGTGGGACGAGGGCGACCCTGCGGACGACTCCGACCAGGTCGACGGCACCGGGTCCGTTGTGCCGCAGCCTCTCTCCCTGCCGCCCGAGGTCCGACCCGCGTCCTTCGCGCCGACCGCCGGGGCGGACGAGAACGACGACTCCGACGCTGCGGCCGAGCCGGCCCGCCGGTCCGACCGACACCGCTCGACCGGCAGGTCCGCCGGGCGGTCGGCCCGTGGGCCGGTGACGACCCCCGAGCCGACGACCTCGTGGGGCCTCGACGAGGAGCCGTCCTTCGAGGCGGCCCTGCTCGCCGCCCAGGCGGATGAGGGTCAGCGACCCGGCACGCCCGAACCGCCGTTGACCCGGGCCGAGAGCCGCGCCGCCGCCCGACGTGCCGAGAAGGCCCGCACCTCACGACGCCGTCGTGCCCTGGTCGCCGCCATCGTCCTGCTCGTCGTCGTCGCCGCGACGTGGTGGATCCTGCGCCCGCACCAGACGGCCTCGGCCGACACCCCGACGGCCCAGCACGCCGCGGCCGTGCTGCTCGTGGCACAGCACCCCGGCCTGCAGCGCAGCTGACTCACGGGCCGCCACCCAGCGGGAGCAGCCGCACCCGACCGCCACCGGTGAGCAGGGGCAGCGGGTCGAGGTAGACCGGCGGACGTCGTGCGCCGAGGTGAAGGCACCGACCCGCGCCGCAGTGGGGGAGGGCGACCGCCTCGAGCGTCCCCAGCGCGTCACCGACCGCCACCCACGACCCGACGGTGACCGACACGGCGACGGGTTCGTACGTGCTGGACAGTCCGTCGGCGTGGGTGACGGTCACGGTGCCCCGGCCGGCGACGACCCCCGCGTGCGTCACCGTGCCCGCCTCGACGGCCCGGACCACGTCACCCGGAGCCGCCGCCAGGTCGAGGCCGCGGTGCCCCGGACCCCACGGCGACGCCGATGCATCGAAGGGGCGGACCACCACCGGTCTCGGTGCGAGCGGCCAGCGCCACCGCGGGACGACGGCGCCCACCCCACCGGACGGCGCGGGTGACGGGACCGCCGGCGCGAGGACGCCCACCGCATCCGGAGGCGCCCGGAGCGTCGCGAGAACGCCTGCGGCAGAAGGAACCTCGGAGAACGGCGTCGACCCGACGGCCAGCGCCGCCACGGTGAGCGCGACGGTGAGGAGGCGGGCATCGGTCATGCGACGACCTTCGCCCGGCGGGGCCGACCACCGCGACCCCCGGCCGTCGGGCTGTGGACGACGGCCCCCGGCGCGTCGCCTGTGGACGACGGCCAGCCCGTCAGCCGGTGCGCAGTGCCGCCAGCCGCCGGCAGGCCTCGTCGAGCACCTCGTCCTCCTTGCAGAACGCGAACCGCACGAGGGTGCGCGCGGCGTCGGCGTCGTCGTGGAACACCGACACGGGCACCCCGACGACGCCGGCCCGCTCCGGCAGCTCGTGGCAGAAGGTCACCGCGTCACTCGCGCCGAGCGGCGCCGCGTCGGCGATGACGAAGTACGTGCCCTGCGGCACCGACACCTCCATCCCCGCGGCCCGCAGCCCGGAGACCAGCCGGTCACGCTTGGCCTGCAGCGACGACGCGAGGCCCGCGTACACCTCGTCGCCCAACCCGAGCCCGACGGCGACGGCGTGCTGGAACGGCCCCGACCCCACGTACGTGAGGAACTGCTTGACCGCCCGCACCGCCGCCACGGCCTCCGCCGGCCCCGAGACCCAGCCGACCTTCCAGCCCGTCGTCGAGAACGTCTTGCCCGCCGACGAGATGGTCAGGGTCCGCTCGCGCATCCCGGGCAGCGTGGCCAGCGGCACGTGCTCGGCGCCGTCGAAGGTCAGGTGCTCGTAGACCTCGTCGGTGACCACCCACGCGTCGTGCTCGACGGCCAGCGACGCGACGAGCTCGAGCTCCTCGCGCGTGAAGACCTTGCCGGTCGGGTTGTGCGGGCTGTTGAGCAGGACGACCCGCGTGCGCGCCGAGAACGCCGCCCGCAGCGACTCCTCGTCGACCGCGAAGTCGGGGAAGCGCAGCACCGACGTCCGCCGCACCCCACCGGCGAGGGCGATGGTCGCCGCGTACGAGTCGTAGTACGGCTCGAAGGTGACGACCTCGTCGCCCGGCCGGACCAGCGCGAGCACGGTCGCCGCGATGGCCTCGGTGGCGCCGACGGTCACGAGCACCTCACGGGCCGGGTCGGTCGCCAGCCCGTAGAACCGCGACTGGTGCTCGGCGACGGCCGAGAGCAGCGCCGGCACACCCGGCCCGGGCGGGTACTGGTTCAGCCCCGACCCGATGGCCGCCACCGCGGCGTCGAGCACCTCCTGCGGCCCGTCGGTGTCGGGGAAGCCCTGGCCGAGGTTGATCGCGCCGTGCTCGGCCGCGAGGGCCGACATCGTCGCGAAGATCGTCGTGCCGAACGGTGCGAGCGCCGGATGGCCGGGTGTCGAGGGCATGCCCGCAGGCTAGGCGGCCGCCGCGTCGGCGTGCGCGATGTGCTCGAGCTGGCGCCACACGAGCAGGAGCGTGACGCCCGAGCCGACGAACGCGAACCAGAACGGCGCCGCCGCACCGAACCGCTCGGCGATGACCCCGCCGAGCAGCTGGCCGACGAGCAGTCCGCCGACCAGCCCGACCCAGTAGACCGACCCGACCCGCCCCTGCAGCTCCAGCGGGGTCGCCCGCTGGCGGACCGCCGAGGACAGCGAGCCCCAGACGAACGCGTACCCCCGAACAGCACCATGATCCCGAGCGCCACGGCCCACACGGTGGTCACGGCCAGCGCGAGGTGGGTCAGCACCTCCAGCAGCAGGCAGGCCTTCATGAGCCGGGCCAGCGCCACGTGCCGCTCGAGCCATCCGTAGGACAGCACCGACACGATGCCGCCGACCGCCGAGGCCGTCGCGAGCAGCCCGAAGCCGATCGCGTCGACCCCGAGCCGCTCCTGCGCCCAGTAGACGAGGACGCCCCACGGTGCGCCCCACGTGATGTTGAAGACGAGGATGACGACGGTCAGCGTGCGCACGGGTGCGTTGTGCGCGATCCAGCGCAGGCCGTCGACGATGTCGCGCCCGACGTGCTGGTCCGGGTGCTCGCGCTCGACCGCGGGCAGGCGCACCCGCGCGAAGAGCCCGATGGCCAGGAGCAGGCTGAGCACCTGCACCCCGAAGGGCACGGCCGACCCCAGTGCGAACAGCGCCGCCCCGACCGCCGGCCCGATGAGCTGGTTGCCGACGAGGAACCCCGACATCTGCCGGGCGTTGGCCAGCCCGAGGTCCTCGCTGCGCACGAGCATCGGGAGGACGGCGCGCCATCCGGTGTCGGCGAACACCTCGGCCGTGCCGACGAGCAGCAGCAGCCCGAGCAGGAGGCCGATCGACAGCGTCCCCGTGAGGAGGGCTCCGACGAGGAGCAGGAGCACGACCACCCGCGCGGCGTTCGCGGCCATGACGACCCGGCGCCGGTCGACCCGGTCGGCCACCGCCCCCGCGTAGAGCCCGATGACCAGCCCGGGCAGCCGCTGGACCACGGCCGCGGCGGCGATGAGGACGGGGGAGCGGGTCTGGGTCGCGACGAGCAGCGGGCCGGCGGCCAGCGCGATGCCGTCGCCGATCTGGCCGACCCACGAGGACGCGAGGTTCCACCGGAAGGCGGTGCCCATCCGTGGCGGCACGACGATGTCGACCAGGCGCCCCACCGGCCCGCTCGCCGCCCGCCCCTCGTCCGTGCCCACGAGGACGGGACGCTACCCGCGGACGGCCCCGGCCGGCACGTCCGGTGCCGGGCGATGGCCCCTCCGACCGATTTCGCCCCCGGGCCCAGCGCCCCGTACGATGTCGGGTGGCCCTCGTGTGCTCGCACGCGGAGGCCGACATCTCGCGCGTTCACCCTCCCTGCGACGACGTACTCGTCCGAGCAGGGGCGCACCACGGCAGTGGCGGCCGAGACCTCATGTGGGGTCACGACCGTCCGGGGTGCGTCCGGACGCCAGGCAGGTGGGTCCACCCCTCGGGGCCCGGGCACCACCGACGAAACTGACAACCACAGATATAGGAGAACGACGATGGCCGTCGTCACCATGCGCCAGCTCCTCGAGAGCGGCGTCCACTTCGGGCACCAGACCCGACGCTGGAACCCGAAGATGAAGCGCTTCATCATGACCGAGCGCAACGGGATCTACATCATCGACCTGCAGCAGTCGGTGACGTACATCAACAACGCGTTCGAGTTCGTCAAGGAGACCGTCGCCCACGGCGGCACCATCCTCTTCGTCGGCACCAAGCGCCAGGCCCAGGAGCCCATCGCCGAGCAGGCGACGCGCGTCGGGATGCCGTACGTCAACCACCGCTGGCTCGGTGGCATGCTCACCAACTTCCAGACGATCTCCAAGCGCCTCACGCGCCTCAAGGAGCTCGAGGAGATCAACTTCGACGACGTGGCCGGGTCCGGCCGCACGAAGAAGGAGCTCCTCATGATGAAGCGTGAGAAGGACAAGCTCGAGAAGACCCTCGGCGGTATCCGCTCGATGGCCAAGGTCCCCTCCGCGGTGTGGATCGTCGACACCAAGAAGGAGCACCTCGCCGTCGACGAGGCCCGCAAGCTCGGCCTGCCCGTCATCGCGATCCTCGACACCAACTGCGACCCCGACGAGGTCGACTACAAGATCCCCGGCAACGACGACGCCATCCGCTCGGTCACGCTGCTGACCCGGGTCATCGCCGACGCCGTCGCCGAGGGCCTCATCAGCCGCTCCGGTGGCCAGGCCGCCGCGGGCGACACCGCCGCCGAGGAGCCGCTGGCCGACTGGGAGCGCGAGCTGCTCTCCGGTGACGCCGACCAGGCCGCCGAGGCCGCCGCCCCCGAGGCCGGCGAGACCGCTGCCGCCACCGCGCCGGAGGCCGCCGAGGCCGCCCCGGCCGAGGCTGCCGCCGAGACCGCCGAGACCACGGCCGCCCCCGAGGCCACCGAGGTCGAGGTCACCGAGGCGCCCGCCGCCGAGGAGCAGGTCGAGGCCGAGGCCGCTCCGGCCGAGCAGGCCTGAGCCACAGCGCAACCCGCCCACCGCTAGTAGGAAAGAGCGAAGACAACACATGGCGAACTACACCGCCGCTGACATCAAGACGCTCCGCGAGAAGACCGCGGCCGGGATGATGGACGTCAAGAAGGCCCTCGACGAGGCCGACGGCGACCTGGCCAAGGCCGAGGAGATCCTGCGGGTCAAGGGCCAGAAGGGCGTCACGAAGCGCGAGGGGCGCACGGCCTCCAACGGCCTCGTCGCCGCCCGCGCGGGCGCCGGCGAGGGCACCCTCGTCGAGGTCCTCTGCGAGACCGACTTCGTCGCCAAGGGCGAGCGCTTCGGCGCCCTGGCCGACCAGGTCCTCGACCAGGCCGTGGCCACGAAGGCTGCCGACGCCGAGGCCCTGCTGGGCTCGACCCTGTCCGACGGCAAGTCGGTCAAGGAGCTCCTCGACGAGGCCAACGCGACCATCGGCGAGAAGATCGAGGTCAAGCGGGTCGCCCGCCTCGAGGGCGAGCACGTCGTCTCCTACCTCCACAAGACGAGCCCCGACCTGCCCGCGCAGATCGGTGTCCTCGTCTCGACGACCGGTGGCGACGACACGACGGCCCGCGACGTCGCGATGCACGTCGCGGCGTTCAGCCCGAGCGTCCTCTCCCGTGACGAGATCGACGCCGAGACGGTCGAGAACGAGCGTCGTGTCGCCGAGGCCACGGCCAAGGAGGAGGGCAAGCCCGAGGCCGCCCTCCCGAAGATCGTCGAGGGTCGGGTCAACGGCTTCTTCAAGGACCAGGTGCTCCTCGAGCAGCCGTTCGCCAAGGAGCCGAAGAAGACGGTCGCCAAGGTGCTCGACGAGGCCGGCGCCACCGCCACCGGCTTCGCGCGCTTCCGCGTCGGCAGCTGACACCCGCGCTGCCTGCAGCGCCACCACGAACGCCGCCCCCGGGATCTCCCGGGGGCGGCGTTCGTCGTGGGGGCGAGGGGCCAGCCGGCGGTCACCCGACGGCCGGTCGACCGTTCACGAGGTCCACCAGATGTGGGCGCCTGCGGCCACGACGCAGCGCGAGGTCCCGACGCACCGGACGAAGGACTGCCCGGTGAGGTCGTCGCCCACGGCCATCGACGTCTGGGCCCACTGCGTGCCGTCCCAGACGAACAAGCCGCCCGACGTGGTCCCGAAGCACCGGATCGCCGACTGGCACCCGACCGCTGCGATGAACCCCTGGACGGTCACGGGAGGTCGCCACCCCGCGCCGGTCCACGTCGACGTGACGCCGTTGCTGGAGACCATGCAGAAGGAGGCGCTCGTGCAGTCCATGCTCACGTCGCCGAGCACCGCGAGCGGCGCGGTGCCCCGGGCGGACCAGCGGGTGCCGTTCCACGTCACGGTCCGGCCGCCGTCACCGACCGCCAGGCAGAACGACGCGCTGGTGCAGTCGACCGCGATGTCCCCGCCGAGGTCGCGACCGAGGAAACGAGGCTCGCCCACGAGGACCCCGTCCACCGGCGGACCTGGTCGGAGTAGAGCAGGAAGCACGACGTAGACGACGAGCAGACCACGCGACCGAACGCGCCGTAGACCCGGTCGAGCACCCGGGGACCCCAGGTCCCGGACCGGCGCACCCGCCAGTCCCCCTCGGCCGTGTCCGTCGCCATGCAGGTGCTCCCGGCGCAGTCGACGAGGGAGGCCCCCTCCGTCAACGATGACCGGCCCCACGTCGAGCCCCCGGTCCACGTGAGGACGTTGCCGAACATGTCGCTGGCCAGGCAGCTCGTGCTGGTCGTGCAGTCCAGGGCGAGGAACCCTCCCGTGGAGTTCGCCAGCGTCGTGCGGCTCGTCCACGACGAGCCGGTCCACCGGGTGAACCGACCGCGCGAGTCCACGACCATGCAGGACGTCCACGCCGCGCAGTCGAGGGCGCGTTGCGTGTTCATCCCCGCGCCGAGGTCGTACGTGCGCCACTGCCGGCCGTCCCAGCGCATGGCATCGGCGTCGTGCCCGCCGAGGGCACCGACGGACGTGCACGAGGTGCTCGAGCTGCAGGACAGGTCCATGAGCGAGAACAGGTTCCGGCCGATGACGTCCTCCGCCGGCTTGCGCGCCGACCAGGACGTGCCCGAGCCCGTGCGGAACCCGTCGCTGCCGAGGAACATGCAGAACGTCGAGGTGGCGCAGGACAGCTCGCCCTGGAAGTCGGTCGCGAGGCGCGTCGTCGTCACCGAGCTCCCGGACGCCCGGTGCACGTAGAAGGCACCACCGCTCTGGGTGAGGAAGTGGCAGGTCGAGGTCGGGCAGGACAGCTCGGAGGCGCCGGACCGGTTGGGCACCGCGACGGAGGAGGTGACGGCGCCGTTCTGCCAGCGCAGCAGCTCGGGGTCCGACACGCGCCCCATGCCCTCGGTCGTCAGGCCGCAGGAGGTCGCCGACCAGCAGGAGACGTCGGTGACGGGGTAGGGCACGTCGCTGAGGATCCACGCGCCGGACCGCCACGTGGCGAGGCGCGTGCTGCTGATGGCCGCGACGCACGTCGAGGTCGTCGCGCAGGAGACCGCACGGAACTGCGTGCTGCCGGACGGGTCCTGCGCGAGGGACCCGGAGGCCTTCCAGGCGCCGCCGGACCAGACCCACGACTGCCCGTACCGGCCGACGGCCATGCACCACGTCGTCGTGGGCAGGAGACGTCCTCCGGGACACCGCGGTACGGACTGGCCGTGGTCGACGTCCAGCGCAGAGGCGTGGTGTCGGCGACGACCTGCGCGGCCTCTGACGCGTCCCCGGTCGCATCCATCGCGAACACGGCGTAGGTGTAGGACACCCCCGGTGCCGCGGTGCGGTCGGTCGCGGCGAGCGCGACGCCCGAGGCCACGAGAGCGCCCTGGTAGGGCGAACGCAGCCCGTTCGGGGGCGATGCGAAGCGGCGGACCTGGTAGCTGCGGGCTCCGGGTGCGGCCGGCCAGCCGAGGGCCACTCCGGAGGGGCCGGGGGTCGCCGAGAGGCCGGCGGGGGCGACCGGTGTGCTCCCCTCGAGGACCTGCCCGTCCAGCCATCCGACGTGGTCGACGACCAGGTGCACGGAGGAGGCGGAGGAGACGGTGAGGCGGACGGTGCCGTCCGGCGATCCGGGAAAGGCGACGAGGGCGGCTCGGGCCACGCCGACGGGCACGTTGAGCTGCGAGACGTTCGGGGTCCCCGTGTTCTCGGCCGTGACGACGACGTGCCCGGCGCGCGTCGCTCCGACGGCGGTCACGTTGAGGAGCGAGCCCCCGCCGACCACGAGGGTCCGGGTGTCCCCGGCGGCCACGATCCCGCCGCCCGTGCGGGTGTCGAGGAGCCGGTGCGGCGCCTGGGTGCGGACGGCGCCGGGCAGGGTGGGCCGGCCCGCGACGGTGTGGGCGACGACGTCGACGACGAGGTGCGCCGAGGCCTTCGACGAGAGGCGCAGGTCGACGGTCCCGGTGGGGGAGACGGCGGTCGTGACCGCGTTGGCGATCGTGCGGCCGGGCACGAAGTTCACCGACGACGTGGTGACCTTACCGGCGCCGGGGTCGACCGGTGTGACGGCCAGCCAGCCGCCCGCCGTCGGCGTTACGACGGTGACGTTGAGGGTGACGCTGCCGACGTCCGCCGGCAGGCCGGCCCGTCCGGTCACCTGCAGCCGCGCCAGCCCCCGGCCCGCACCGCACCGCGGGGCGCCCCGAGGCCGGTGCGGGTGTCGAGCAGGCGGGCGGGTGCCGAGGCCACCGTCATCCCGGGGTCGACGACCGCGCCCGCGGTGGTCCACCCCGAGACGTCGGCGACCAGCCGGACGGTGCCCGACCCGGTGTAGCGCAGGCTCACCGTGCCGTCGGCGCCGAGCGGCACGGTCGTGAGGTTCGTGACGACGTCACCGGCCCACACGTTGAGCGTCGAGGCCGTGGGCAGCGGTGTGCCGGTGGGGAAGACGGTGACGTGGCCGTTGCCGGTCGCGTCCGCGACCGTGACGTGGAGGGTGACGGCGCCCACGCCGGTGGCCGGGACGTCACCACGCCCGGCGACCTGGACGACCGTGGTCGAGCCACCGCGGCGCGGTCCCGCCGGGGCCCCCTGGCCGCTGCGCGTGTCGAGGACCCGGCTCGGACGGCCCACGTGGAGGGCGCCGGGGACCGAGCCGTCGGGGGACACTGCCGGTGAGGCCGTGGTGGTGGTCGGTGCGACCGGCGCCGCGGCGGTGGACGCCGCCGCCCCGGTCAGCAGGGCCAGGGAGGCCAGGGCCGCCATCGTCGTCCGCACCGACCGCCGACCGCGCATCTCGTCCCCACCCCGGGCTCGTCGCATCACCCGGCCAGCCCGGGGCGAGCGCATCGTATCCAGCGGCAGGCCGCCGGGTACAGGGTTTCGGGTGGGGAGGGTCAGTCTTCGCGCTCGGCGAGGTGGGCCCGGGCGGCCGGCGGCTCGTAGGGCTCGGGCCACCAGTCCTCGACCGACTCGATGCGGCCCGCGTCGTCCATCTCGAACAGGCAGAGGCCGGTCATCGACTCGTCGCCGACCGTGAAGGTGCTGCGGCTCATCGCGCCGCGGTCGTCGGTGAGGACCCGGTCGACGGTGACGTGCCAGTCGCCGGGGAACTCGCGGTTGAAGCGGAGGTAGGCCTCGAGGCCGCGGACGACCTCGCGGGTCTGCGGCACCCTGTAGACGACGTCGGGGGAGAGGGTGGCCGCGAAGGCCTCCCAGTCGCGGGCCTCGGCGGCGGCCCAGTAGCGGCGGACGGTCTCGACGTGCTCGCTCGTGCTCATGCCCGGACGCTACGACGGCGGACCGACAGCCCGCCCGCAGCCGCCCGTGTCACCATGGGACCGGGAGGCCACCATGGACGCACGCGAGCAGACCGACCGGCACGACCTCGAACGGCGGGTGCACGTCGACCTGCCCCGCGTCGCCCCCGACGACCTGGTGACCACACAGGCGGTCGAGCCGGCGCGGGACCCGCAGGGCGGCCGTGACACCGAGACCGAGTTCATGCTCCGCAACGGCGGCTTCTGGCCCTGACCGGCCCCGGTCGTCCCGGCTACGGTGCCGGGATGGGTGTGCGCAACGTCCTCGTCGAAGGCGTCTCCGGGAGCGGCAAGACCTCGGTCTGCCACGAGCTGCGGCGGCTCGCGCAATGCCGCGGCCTTCCTCGACCTGTTCGACGCGGTCTTCGT
The DNA here is from genome assembly GCF_011383005.1 of Phycicoccus sp. HDW14. GTDB lineage: Bacteria > Actinomycetota > Actinomycetes > Actinomycetales > Dermatophilaceae > Phycicoccus. Next base: position 736,951 of record NZ_CP049935.1, read on the forward strand.
GCTCGAGGTCGATACCATCACGCTCGAGCGGCGCCTCGACGAGCGGCCGGCCGACGAGTTCGGCGCCGACCCCGACGAGCGGGCGCTCGTGCTGCGCCTGCACCGGACCGGCCAGGACCGGCCGGCCCGTGGCATCGGCCTCGACGCCACCCGGCCCCTGGCACTCGTCGTCGACGAGCTCGTGCGTCGTGCCGGGCGCCCCGGGGACCCACCCGGTGTCAGGTGACGCGGCCCAGGGCGAGGGCGGCGAACATCAGCGCGGCGACGGTCTCGCCGTCGTGGATGCGGCCGTCGGAGACCATCGCGAGCACCTCCGGCCACGGCACCGCCCGGACGTCGCTGATGCCCTCGACCTCCTGCTCGGCACCGGCGGCGGGGGAGAGGCCGGTCGCGAGGTAGACGACCTCGGGCGCGACGCACACGCCGTTGAGCGCATCCATCCGCCCGATCTCACGCCAGTGGGCGGCCTGCAGACCGGTCTCCTCGGCGAGCTCGCGCCGGGCGCCGTCGAGGGTGTCGGGGCCGTCGGACCCGCCGGCCGGCACCTCGACGGACGGCCCCGTGGTGTGGCGCTCGACGGTGACGAGCACGACCTCGTCGTCGTCGGTGAGGGCGACGACGAAGACCGCGGGCTGGCGCAGGCGCACGACGCCGTAGACGCCTGGGGTGCCGTCCGGCCGGACGACGTCGTCCTCGACGACCTCGATCCAGGCGTTGGCGTAGACGGTGCGCGACGCGCTGACGGGCCACACGGCGGGTCTCAGGCGTCCCGGACGCCGCGACCGGTGACGGGCGGGCGGTCGCTCCACGGGAAGGTGATCCAGCGGTCGGTGTCGCGCCAGACGTGGTCGGGACGGACCACCGAGCGCGGCTTGGCGTAGATCGTCGCGGTGCGCACCCGGCCGACCTTGCCCGCGCAGAACTCCTGCACCGAGCGCAGGGTGAGGCCGGTGTCGGCGACGTCGTCGGCGACGAGCACGGTCGCGTCGTGGAGGTCGACGAAGTCGGGCGCGGGCGGCAGGATGCGCGGCACCTCGAGGCGCTCGTCGACGCCGGTGTAGAACTCGACGTTCATCGTGTACGTGTTCTTCACGCCGAGCGCGTACCCGAGGGCGCCACCGATGAGCAGGCCGCCGCGGGCGATCGACAGGATCATGTCGGGCACCCCCTCGGCCGCCACCTCCTCGGCGAGCGACCACACGGCCTCGTCGAACAGCTCCCAGGTCAGCACCTCGCGCTCGTCGGCCACGCCCCGATCCTGCCAGCCCCCGGCCCACGGCCGGGCGTCCGGGATCAGCCGGCGGACACCCGGATGACCCGTGGCCCCTCGGCGACGAGGCACTCGCCGCGCGCCCAGCACGAGGTGGTCGTCCCCCACACGCCCGGCTGCCCGGGGATGTCCGTGGTCGAGGTGATGTGCTCGAGCACGCCACCCCAGACGCTGTACGACATGCCGCCGGTGAAGCCGGACACCGACAGGCAGAAGGCCCGACTGGTGCAGGAGAGCCCGATCTGGGTGCCCACGTCGGAGGGCGTGCCGGCCCAGCCCGAGGACGGGGTGCGCTGCCACCAGCGGCCGGACTGCTCGACGGCGAGGCACCAGTCGTCGGTGGTGCAGTCGAGGGTGAAGGGCCGCACCATCGAGGTGGTCGAGGCGCCCGACCACCGGGTGCCGTTCCACGACCGCTGGACGCCGGAGGTGACCAGGACGCAGAAACCGGGACCGGAGCACGCCAGCAGACCCCTGTCGGCCGCCGTGCCGGAGAGCCGGACGGGCGCCGACCACCGGCCACCGGAGTACACCGAGGTCGACCCCGTCGTGACGTCGTGGGCCATGCACCAGCCACGGGCCGGGCAGGAGACCGACGACAGCTGCAGCGGGGCTCGGGTCGCCCCCGACCACGTGCCGGCGGAGCGGACCCGGTACCGGCTCACCGAGCTGTTGTCGGTGCCCGTCGCGAGGCACCAGTCGTCGACCGGGCACTCGATGTCGGTGACGCCGAGCTGACGGGTGGACCACGTGGTGCCGTTCCAGGTGTGGACCGACCCGTCGACATCGGTGCCCGCACAGGACACCGCCGACACGCAGGCCAGGGTCGTGATCGGGCCGCTCGTCGGGGCGACCGCCGAGGTCGCCGACCACGACGACCCACGGAACCAGCGCACGCCACCCTCGGGGTAGACCCGGACGCACGCCGTGCTCGAGGCGCAGGACATCGCGAGGGAGCGGCCGCGGAAGCCGTCGACGCCGCCCGACACCGCGCGCCAGACGCTTCCGTCGAACCGGGCCGACTGCCCGCTCCAGTCGCTGCTCAGGCACCACCGGCTCGAGGTGCAGTCGAGCACCGCCCCCACGGAGTCCGTTCCCCCGATGGCCGTGCTGGTGCGCGTCGCCGACCAGGTGCCCGAGGCCAGGACCCAGTAGGCCCCGCCGTCGCCGACGGCGACGCACGACCCGGCGGCCGGGCAGGACACGTCGTGGACCTCCTGCGGTCCGCTCGTCAGCCGGGTGCGCGTCCAGCGCCCGCCGCTCAGCACCGCCGCGTACGAGGTGTAGCCGGCCGTGGAGGTCAACCCCGTGGCCGCGCAGGAGGTCGCCGACCCGCACGACAGGTTGCGCCACTCGACGCCCGTCGGCAGCGTCGTGGTCCCGACCACGCGGGCGCCGTCGAGCTCGAGGACCGTGGCGGCCGAGGTGATCAGCCGGCAGCGCGTCGTGGTGGGGCACGAGACGGCCGAGGCGGCCTTGTCCCCGATGTCGACCTGGCTCCACGTCCCCCCGCGCCAGACCATCACCGAACCGTCGTCGGTGCGCGTGACGACGCAGAAGGTCGGGTCGGCGCACGAGACCCGGGACAGCCCCTCGAAGGGGGAGCCGTCGTCGCGCCGGGGGATGAGCTGGGTGCGGCCCGACCACGCCGTGCCGTCCCAGGTCCGCACCGCACCGTCGCGCTCGAGGGCGACGCACCAGGATGCTGTGGGGCAGTCGACGTCGAGCAGCCCCCCGGTCACCGGGGCGACCGTCGTCGGCGTCCCGACCGTGAGCGGGATGGTGCGCGAGGGGCTGCCGGCGGCCGGGCTCGCGTTCACCCACGGGTCGACGGCCACGACCTCGTACCGGAGGTTCAGGCCGGGTGCCGCGGTGGTGTCGAGGAACGAGGTGTCGGCGGTGGACCCGACGACGCTGCGGTGCGTCCGCCGCCAGGCCTCCCCCTCGTTGACGATCCGTTCCACGCGGTAGGTCAGGGCGTCGGTGGAGGCCGCCCACGCCACCCGGACGGACGTGCCGGTGACCGTGGCGGTCACACCGGTCACGGCTCCGGGCGCTGTGACGTCACCGGCCGGGCCGTTCACCCAGCCGAGCACGTCGACGACGAGCCGCAGGGTGCCACCGGTCGACACGACGACGTCGACGGCACCGGAGGCCGGCAGCACCCCGACCGCCAGCGACGCCTTGGTGCGGCCCTTCTCGAAGTTCAGCGTCGACGAGGTGGGCACTCCGGCACCCCGCGAGACGATCGTCAGGTGCCCGGTGAAGGTGGCGTCGGCCACCGTGACGTTGAGCAGCGCGACACCGGCTCCGGTCGCCGGCACCCCGCCGCGGCCGGCGACGGTGACCGCCCGTCGGTTGCCGCCCACGACCGGCCCACCACCGCCGGGTTCCCGGGTGTCGAGCAGCCGGGTCGGCGCCGTCGTGGCGAGGCTGAGGGCGCCGGGGGGAGACCCCTCGGCCACCCAGCCGACGACGTCGGCGACCAGCCGCACCGAACCCGGGGACGTCACGCGCAGGTCGACGCCACCGTCGGGCCCGATGCCCACGGTCACGAGGTTGGCGACGGTCTCGCCCGTGGCGTAGTTGAGGGTCGAGGTCGGCGCGGCGCCCGGGTCGGTGGGGGAGACCGTGACGTGGCCACCCGCCGTCGACTCGGCCGCCGTGAGGTTGAGGACGACCGCGCCCGCCCGGGTGGCGGGCACACCGCCGCGGCCGGCCACGGCGAGTCCCACCACGCTGCCGCCACGCACCGGCCGTGCCGGGGCACCCACGCCGGTGCGGGTGTCGAGGACGCGGCTGGGCGTCAGGGCAGTGATCCCCCCCGGACCGGGAGCGCCCGCGGCGTCCTCGACCCAGCCCACGACGTCGGCGACGAGGTGCGTGGCGGTCCCGCTGACGTGGAGGTCGACGGCCCCGTCGGTGCCCACGCGCACGAGCGCCGTGTTGCTGACCGTGCGTCCCGCGGACCAGTTGAGCGTCGAGGCGCCGGGCAGCGCCGACCCGTGCGGGTGCGCCGTGAGGTACCCGTTGCCGGTCGTCCCCGTCGCGACGAGGGTGACGAGCACGGCCGAGACACCGCTGGCCGGCACCCCGTGCGCCCCGACGACGCCGAGCGTCGTCGTCGACCCGGCGGCCCGGAGGCCCGCCCCCGCCCCGGTGCCGTTCCTCGTGTCGAGCAGGCGGGCGGCCGGAACCGCGTGGTAGCCGCCCGGCATCGTGTCGGCGGCTGCGGTGGGGGCACCGGCCGTCCGCAGCCCCGTCGTGCCGACCGCCGCGCTCGGGCCCGCCTGCGCCGCCACCCCCGTCGCCGCGACGACCGCCGCCGCCAGCACCGCCGTCCACCGTCGTCCTCGCACGGTCCACCCCTCGCGTTCGTGGCTCCGGGCGCCGTCCGCCGTGCCGCGATCGGAGCATAGGTGGCGGCGCCGACGCCGGGCGCCTGTCCTGCGAGAACTCGCAACCGCGGTCGTCCCGGGCCGCCCGACGGGTGCGGCCACGGGTTCGGTCCGACCCCTCGCGCTGTGAAAGGATCGGGCGACCGCTGTGCACCACCGCCGAGGAGGCCCCGTGACCATGCCTGCCACCGCCGAGGCCCCGGCGTCCACCGCGACCGACGGTCGGGCCCGCCGGGTCCTGCTCAAGCTCTCCGGCGAGGTGTTCGGGGGCGGCAAGGTCGGCGTCGACCCCGACGTCGTGCGCGGCATCGCCCGCCAGATCGCCGAGGCCGTCCGCGAGGGCATCGAGGTCGCCATCGTCGTCGGCGGCGGCAACTTCTTCCGGGGTGCCGAGCTCCAGCAGAAGGGCATGGACCGCTCGCGCGCCGACTACATCGGGATGCTCGGCACCGTGATGAACTGCCTGGCCCTGCAGGACTTCCTCGAGAAGGAGGGGGTCGACACCCGCGTCCAGAGCGCGATCACGATGGGCCAGGTCGCCGAGCCGTACATCCCGCGGCGCGCGATCCGACACCTCGAGAAGGGCCGCGTCGTCATCTTCGGCGCCGGCGCCGGCATGCCGTACTTCTCCACCGACACCGTGAGCGCCCAGCGGGCCCTCGAGTGCAACTGCGACGCCGTGCTCATGAGCAAGAACGGCGTCGACGGCGTCTACGACTCCGACCCGCGCACCAACCCCGACGCCCGCAAGCTCGACAAGGTCACCTTCGCCGAGGCGCTGCGCACCGGGCTCAAGGTCGTCGACGCCGCGGCCTTCAGCCTCTGCATGGACAACCGGCTGCCGATGGTCGTCTTCGGCATGGAGGGCGACGGCAACATCACCCGGGCCCTGCGCGGCGAGCCCATCGGCACGCTCGTGTCCGCCGGCTGACCCGCTCGCGCCACGCCCCGCCTGACACACTGGACCCGCAGCGCGCCGCGCCAGCGACGCCGACCGAAGGAGAACGACCCCCATGATCGACGAGACCCTCTTCGAGGCCGAGGAGAAGATGGAGAAGGCCGTCGAGGTCGCCAAGGAGAGCTTCGCCGGCATCCGCACCGGCCGGGCGCACCCGGGCATGTTCCAGAAGGTCATGGTCGACTACTACGGCGCGCCCACCCCGCTCCAGCAGCTCGCGTCGTTCCAGACGCCCGAGGCGCGCACCATCATCATCAGCCCGTTCGACAAGGGCTCGATGCACGCCATCGAGAAGGCGATCCAGCAGGCCGACCTCGGCGTCAACCCGAGCAACGACGGCAACATCATCCGCTGCACGATGCCGCTGCTCACCGAGGAGCGTCGCCGCGAGTACGTGAAGATGGCCCACACCGAGGCCGAGGAAGCCCGTGTCTCGGTGCGCAACGTGCGCCGCAGCGCGAAGACCACCCTCGAGAAGCTCGTCAAGGACGGCGAGGTCGGCGAGGACGAGGGCACCCGCGCCGAGAAGGAGCTCGAGTCGGTCACCAAGCGCCACGTCGAGCAGATCGACGAGATGCTCAAGCACAAGGAAGCCGAGCTCCTCGAGGTCTGACCCGACGATGCCCGACGCTCCGACCACCCCGGACCCCGCCGCCGAGGACCCCCGTCCCGAGGCCGGTGGTGTGACGACCGAGGACCCCGCCACAACCGCGGACCCGGCCGGCGAGGACGCCGCCGCCGAGCCCGAGGGCGACGCAGCCCGACGGACCCCGCGCGCCGGCCGCGACCTGCGGGCGGCGATCGGTGTCGGGCTGCTGCTCGGCGCCGTGGTCATCGCCAGCCTCGTCATCGACGCCCGCGCGTTCCTCGTCGTCGTCATCGCGGCGATGGTCCTCGGCGCGTGGGAGGTCCGTCGGGCCGTGGCGACCCGGGGCATCCGCGTACCGCTCGTGCCCCTCGTGCTCGGCGCGGTCGGCATGATCGCGGCGGCCTACCTGCGCGGTGCCGAGGCGCTCGTGGTCACCTTCGGCCTCACCGTCGTCGGCCTGCTCGTGTGGCGGGTGGCTGACGGCCTCGTCGGGCCGCGCGCGACCTGGCCGCCTCCGCGCTCGTCGTGTTCTACCCGGTGTTCCTCGGGGGGTTCGCCTCGTTGATGCTCGCCTCGCCCGACGACGGCCGCCAGCGCATCATCACCTTCGTCCTCGTCACCGTGTTCTCCGACATCGGCGGCTACGCGGTCGGGGTGGCCTTCGGGAAGCACCCGATGGCGCCCTCGCTCAGCCCGAAGAAGTCGTGGGAGGGTTTCGCCGGCTCGGTGGGCACGTGCGCCGTCGTCGGGGCCGTCTCGCTGCCACTGCTGCTCGGCGGCGCCTGGTGGGCCGGCGCGATCCTCGGGGCGGTCGCCGCGGGGGCCGCGACGACCGGCGACCTCATCGAGAGCAGCATCAAGCGCGACCTCGGCATCAAGGACATGGGCACGCTGCTGCCCGGCCACGGCGGGCTGATGGACCGCCTCGACTCGCTCGTCGTCGTGGCACCCGTCGCCTGGGCGCTGCTGCTCCTCTTCGTCCCCGGCGGCTGACCCCGCGCCCGTGCGGGCGTCGGTGTCGCGCGGGGGCCACGCCGGGCCCGGTCGCTCCGGGCAGCCGGACCCGACGCGGCGTCAGCTGGCTCGGCGCCCGCTGGAGCGGCCGAGCATCCCCTCGAGCAGCGGAGTCGCGTGCACGACGAGCGTGCCGTCCTCCTGCTCCTCGGTGAGGCGGGTGATCTCGCGGTGGTACCAGTGGTAGACGTGCGGCGAGACCGGGCCGGTGCCGTCGGCGTACATCTGCGCGGCCAGCGTCGGCACGAGGTCGAGCGCGAGACGCGTCTCGGCCTGGCTCGCGCAGGTCTGCAGCACGATGGCGTGGCGGTGCGGGACGGCGAAGACGATGCCGCCGTGGAGGTCGGCGCCCGGCATCCACCGGTTGACGGCCTCGACGAGGAAGCGGGCGAAGGAGGCCGTGTAGGCCGAGTCGCTGACCAGCGCGGAGACCGTGCGGCGCCCGGACCCGAGCCGGACGACCTCGACGTCGGCGGTGTCCATCTCGTGCCGCAGGTTGGTGCGCCCGACCTCCATGAGCGTGGCCACCGAGCGCCGGGTCGCGGCGAGCCGCGAGTCCGGGAGCGTGACGACCGTCGTCGGGAGGTCGAGGGTGAGCACCTCGTCCATGTCCTCGGTGAACGGCAGCGCGTACGAGAAGCCGAGCCCGGTGGCGTGCAGCCGGTCCCGGGCGACGAGCCGCGAGGTGAGCGCGGCGTCGAACTGCTCGGTGGTCAGCGAGTCGACGTCGGTCTCGGCCGCGGCGGTGAGGCGCTCGAGGTGGGCGCGCACCGCCTCGTCGAGCGACTCGCCGTCCGCGTCGACGTCCGGCACCGGGAGGAGCGGACGACGGACGGACGGTGCGGTGGTGGACTGGGCGGAACCCCCTGCGGGCGCGCGCCAGCGATCGAACAGGCCCATGGCCGTGCCTTTCCCTGCATCCTCGCTCCCCTGCGGAGCGAAGTAAAAGAAAGGGTAAAGCCATCCGGGTCCTCCGCGCGGCCGATCCGCCGAATCGGCCGAACGGACATCCCGGGTGGCCGTTGGTCCGGCCGTGGCCCCGGCCCGGAGCGTCGCCGGGTTCGAGCGGTAGGGGTCGACCTGCGACAATCGTGCGGTCATGCCCGATGCCCCCGAGCCCTCGACCCGCCCCGTCCCCGGCCAGCTGACCATGGTCGCGCCCCGGCGCGGGAAGCCGCCGCGCCACCTCGCCGACCTCTCCGTCGAGGAGCGCCGCGCCGCGGTCGCCGCCCTCGGCCACCCGGCCTTCCGGGCCAACCAGCTCTCGACGCACTACTTCGAGCGGCTCGTCGACGCCCCCGAGGAGATGACCGACCTCCCGAAGGCCGTGCGCGACGACCTCGTCCGCGACCTCCTGCCGCCGCTGCTGACGCCGGTGCGCTCCATCACCGCCGACGATGGGGCCACGGTCAAGCAGGTGTGGCGGCTCTTCGACGGCGCCCTCGTCGAGTCGGTCGTCATGCGCTACCCGCACCGGGTGACGGTGTGCATCTCCAGCCAGGCCGGCTGCGGGATGAACTGCCCGTTCTGCGCCACCGGCCAGGAGGGCCTGACCCGCAACATGTCCGCCGGCGAGATCGTCGAGCAGGTCGTGGCCGCCGCGAGGATGCTGCGCCACGGCGGGCTCCCCGAGATCGGTGCGCCCACCGACGGCGCGGGCCTCGGCGAGGAGGCCGACGACGCGTCCGAGCCGGCCGGTCCGACCCGCGTGAGCAACGTCGTCTTCATGGGCATGGGGGAGGCGCTGGCCAACTACAAGGCGGCGATCGGGGCGATCCGCCGGCTCACGGAGGCCCCGCCCGCCGGGCTCGGCATCTCGGCGCGGGGCATCACGATGTCGTCGGTCGGGCTCGTGCCGGGCATCGACAAGCTGGCCGCTGAGGGCATCCCGGTCACCCTGGCCCTCTCGCTGCACGCCCCGGACGACGAGCTGCGCGACGAGCTCGTGCCCATCAACACGCGCTGGAAGGTCGACGAGGCCATCGACTCCGCGTACCGGTACTACGAGGCCACCGGCCGGCGGGTGAGCATCGAGTACGCGCTGATCCGTGACATCAACGACCAGGCCTGGCGCGCCGACCTGCTCGGCGACAAGCTGGCCGCCCGCGGCAGGGGCTGGGTGCACGTCAACCCGATCCCGCTCAACCCGACGCCCGGGTCGAAGTGGACCGCCTCGCGCCGTGGGGTCGAGCAGCAGTTCGTCGAGCGGCTGCGGGCCCACGGCATCCCCACGACGGTCCGCGACACCCGCGGCTCGGAGATCGACGGCGCCTGCGGGCAGCTCGCCGCCTCCACCGCCTGACCTCGGACGGCCGGGCACCCACAGGTGCCTGACCCGGGTCACCCCGTGGGGCTACGCTCCGCACATGCGACGTCGCCTGCTCGGAGCGGCCGCGGTCCTCGCCGTGGCCCTGGGCGGGTGTGCCACGTCCTCCGAGCTGCCGGCGAACCTGCAGGCGAAGAGCTCGCACGAGGCGGCCCACGCCGCGGCCACCGCGACCCCCTCGGCCACGCCGACCCGCCCCGACGTCCCGCTCCGGAAGGGCGAGCGGTTCGTCGAGGTCCGGCTGCCCGCCGCCTACACGCCGACGGCACCGACGGCCAGGGGCACCGACGACTACCGCTGCTTCCTGCTCGACCCCCGGCTGGCCACCGACCAGCTCGTCAGTGGCGTCGACATCCGTCCGGACAACGCGGCCCTGGTGCACCACGTCATCGTCTCGCGCGTGCCGCCCAGCGGTGTCGCGCAGGCCGAGCGGCTCGACGCCGCCACGCCCGGCGACGGCTGGACCTGCTTCGGGGGCAGCGGGATCCAGGGCATCGGGGTCAACCTCGACGACGCCGACTGGGTCGGCGCCTGGGCGCCCGGCGGTGGCGAGCGGGTGATGGCGGACGACATCGGCATCCCGCTGACGGCCCACAGCCGGCTCGTCGTCCAGATCCACTACAACCTGCTCGCCGGCAGCGGCACCGACCGCAGCACCGTGCGGCTGCGCCTCTCCGAGGCCGCGGGCAGCCGCAAGAAGGCCCTCGACACGATGCTCCTCCCGGCGCCCGTCGAGCTGCCGTGCCGCGATGACCGGAAGGCCGGGCTGTGCAGCCGCGCCGTCTCGGTGTCCGACGTCTCCCGCCGGTTCGACGAGCGACCGGCCACCGCCGACCTGCTGCACCTGCTCTGCGGACCGGTCGTCCCCGGTCCGGTGCAGAGCTGCACGCGAACGGTCCGCGAGCCCGGCACGATCCGGGCCGTGGCCGGGCACATGCACCTGCTCGGGCGGGCCATCACCGTCGACGTCGACAAGGGCTCGGCGAAGGCCCAGCGGGTGCTCGACATCGCGAACTGGGACTTCGACGACCAGGGGAGCATCCCGCTCCGTACACCGGTGACGGTGGCGAAGGGCGACACCGTCACGGTCACCTGCCGGCACGACCAGTCGCTGCGCGACCGCCTGCCGGCCTTCCGGGGCCAGCCGGAGCGCTACGTCGTCTGGGGCGAGGGCACCACCGACGAGATGTGCCTCGGGATCGTCCTGCTCACCCGTCCGTGAGCACCGCGGCGGCCTCGGTGACGTCGTCGACGAGGTGCACGCGCCCGGCCATCGGGCGTCCTGCGGCCAGGGCCTGCAGGGCCGGCCACACGGGGACGGTCTCGCTCCAGTGGGTGCGGCCGACGAGGACGAGCCGCGGCAGCGGCGTGCCGTCGGTGGGCTCGACCCCGTAGTAGAGGCGGGTCGCGGCCTGGAACACCTCCTGCACGGTGCCGGCCGCGCCCTCGAGCACGACGACACCGGCCGTGCAGCGGGCGAGCAGCCCGTCCTCGCGGATCGCGTTGGAGAAGAACTTCGCGATGCCGTCGCAGAACACGTTCGGCGGCTCGTGGCCGTAGAACCAGGTCGGGATGCCGATGCTGCGCGGTCCGTCGCCGACCGGAGGCGCGCCCAGGCGCTCGCGGACGTCGAGGGCCAGGGTCGCCCAGGCGCGCACGTCCGGCCGGAACGACGGCACGGCGTGCAGGGCCTCGAGGGCGTCGGCCAGGGCGTCCGGCGTCGGTGCCAGCGCCCCGAGGTTGGCCGCCTCCATCGCCCCCGGGCCGCCGCCCGTGGCGACGACGAGGCCGGTGCGGGCCAGGGCGTGCCCGAGGGCGGCCGCGCGGGCGAACACCGGGTCGGTGCGCACGAGGGCGTGCCCGCCCATGACGCCGACGACCGGTGCGTCGCCCAGCAGGTCGGTCAGCGCGTCGCCGACGGAGTCGTCGTGCACGGCGCGCAGCAGGGTGACGAACACGTCGTGGCCGACGGCGGCGTCGCGGGACCAGCGGTAGGCGCGGGCGTCCGGGGTCGACTCGTAGCCCGTCTCGCGCAGGCCGTCGTAGAGCTCGTCGGGGGAGTAGAGGGTCGCCCGGTAGGGGTCGACGGGCGCGCGGGGGTCGGTGGGGAACACGAGCGCGCCGTGCTCGCGCAGGTGGTGCTCGAGCCCGTCGGGCAGCCGGCCGCCGAGGACGACGAGGCCCTCGACGTCGTCGCGGGCCAGCAGCCGGTCGACGCGGCCGGTGAGGTCGAGGTCCTGTAGGCGCAGGCCGCGCAGCGACGTCCCGGCGTCGAGCGCCGCGTCGAGGGCGGCCAGGGTCTCGATCTCGCGCACCCCGCGAACCTACCCGGCGGCCGGGAGGTCTCGGGCGCTCAGTGCCCTCCGCCGGTGAGCCGGCCGAGCAGGCCCGCGACCCGGCTCGGACGCCCGGTGCGCGCCTCCTCGGCGTCCTCGGCCCGGGCGAGCTGCAGCCCGGCGTTGACCCCGACCCAGCGCAGCGGCTCGGGCTCCCACGACGGCGAGCGGTGGCCGACCCACGGCAGCTCGGTGAGGGCCGAGGAACGGCCCAGCACGAGGTCGGCCAGCGTGCGGCCCGCGAGGTTCGTAGCCGCCACGCCGTCGCCGACGTACCCGCCCGCGCGGCCGGTGCGCGTCGCCGGGTCCCACGTGACCGAGGGGTGCCAGTCGCGGGGGATGCCGAGCGGGCCGCCCCACGCGTGGGTGAACCGGACGCCCTCGAGCGCCGGCAGCAAGGTGGTCAGCGTCGAGCGCAGGGAGGCGAAGACGCGCTCCTCGTGGTCGAACGCCGGACTGATGGTCGACCCGAGGTGGTACGGAGCACCCCTGCCGCCGAACGCGATCCGGTCGTCGACGGTGCGCTGGCCGTAGATGACCATGTGCCCGTGGTCGGCGAACACCTCGCGCTGGGCGAGGCCGACCTGCGCCCACTGCGACGCCGACAGCACCTCCGTGGCGACCATGAGCGAGTACACGGGGATGACCGCCCGCTCGTGCCCGGGCAGCTGCGGCGTCCATCCCTCGGTGGCGAGGACGACTGCACCCGCCGAGAGCCGCCGCCCGTCGGCGAGCACCACGACGCCGTCGCCGGCCCGGCCGACCCGCACCCCCTCGACGACCCGTCCTCCCCGCCGGCGCACCGCAGCGGCCAGCCCGTCGACGAGGTCACGCGGCTGCACGCGCGCGCAGTTCGGGTTGAAGGTGGCGCCGCGAACAGGGTTGGCGCCCAGCCGTTCCCGTGCGGCTGCGGCCTCGAGCCACACGGTGCCGTCGCCCCACGACGCGCCGTGCTCGGCCTCCGCCCGGGCCCGCACCTCCTGGGCCGGGGTCCGGGCGACGACGAGCGTCCCGCCCTTGGTGTAGCCGCTCCCGAGGCCCTCCTCGGCGTCGACCCGGCCGACCTCGTCGACCGTGTCGCGCAGCGCCGCGAGGTGGGCCAGCGTCGCCTCGCGCCCCGAGCGCGCGGCCAGGACATCGGGCGAGACGGGCCACAGGGCCGAGACCCAGCCGCCGTTGCGCCCGCTCGCCCGAAGCCCACGTGCTCGGCCTCGATGACCAGCACGTCGAGGGAGGGCTGGGCCCGCAGCAGGTAGTACGCCGTCCACAGCCCGGTGAACCCGCCGCCCACGACGACGACGTCGGCTCGCAGCGGCAGGTCGGCGCCGGTGTCGGCGGGGGAGGGGGTCGAGCCCGCCGTGCGGGTGTCCCACCACAGCGGCGCGGTGCCGGTGGCGGTCATCCTCAGAGGTGGTTCTCGGCCTCGGTGAGCACCGAGCGCAGCCGGCGCTCGATCTCGTCGAACTCGGCCGGACCCATGGTCAGCGGGGGAGCGAGCTGCACGACGGGGTCGCCGCGGTCGTCGGCCCGGCAGTAGAGCCCGGCGTCGAAGAGCGCCTTGGAGAGGAACCCGCGCAGCAGCCGCTCGGACTCGGCGTCGTCGAAGGTCTCGCGGGTCACCTTGTCCTTGACGAGCTCTATCCCGTAGAAGTACCCGGCGCCGCGCACGTCGCCGACGAGCGGCAGGTCGAGCAGCTTGTCGAGCGTGCGCTTGAAGACGGGGGCGTTCTCCTTGACCCGGTCGTTGAGCCCTTCGCGGTCGAAGATGTCGAGGTTGGCCATCGCCGCCGCGCACGACACCGGGTGACCGCCCCAGGTGTAGCCGTGGGGGAAGTACGTGGTGCCCTTGCGGAACGGCTCGAACAACCGGTCGCTGGCGATCATCAGCCCGAGGGGGCGTACCCCGAGGTGATGCCCTTGGCCGTCGTGATGATGTCGGGCTGGTAGCCGAGGTCCTGGCACGCGAACATCGAGCCGATCCGGCCGAACGCGCAGATCGTCTCGTCGGACACGAGCAGCACGTCGTACTCGTCGCAGATCTCGCGGACCCGGTCGAAGTAGCCGGCCGGCGGCGGGAAGCACCCGCCGGAGTTCTGCACCGGCTCGAGGAAGACCGCCGCGACGGAGTCGGGGCCCTCGAACTCGATGGCCTCGGCGATGCGGTCGGCGGCCCAGCGGCCGAACGCCTTCTCGTCCTCGCGCAGGTGCTCGGGCGCACGGTAGATGTTCGTGTTCGGCACCTTGTGGCCACCGGGGACCAGCGGCTCGAAGGGCAGCTTCGCGTCGGGGATGCCGGTGATGGACAGGGCGCCCTGCGGGGTGCCGTGGTAGGCCACCGACCGGGAGATGACCTTGTGCTTCGTCGGCTTGCCGGTGAGCTTGAAGTACTGCTTCGCGAGCTTCCACGCGGTCTCGACGGCCTCGCCGCCACCGGTGGTGAAGAAGACGCGGTTGAGGTCGCCGGGGGCGTTGTGCGCGAGGCGCTCGGCGAGCTCGATGGCCCGCGGGTGCGCGTAGGACCACAACGGGAAGAAGGCCAGCTCGGAGGCCTGCTTCGCCATCGCCTCGGCGATCTCGGTGCGGCCGTGCCCGACGTTGGTGACGAAGAGCCCGGCGAGGGCGTCGATGTACTCGTTGCCCCGGTCGTCCCAGATCCGCCAGCCCTCACCCTTGGTGATGATCGGCACGGAGTGGCCCAGGCCGCCCTCCTCGCGGTCCTCGAACACCGAGTGCCGCGTGAAGTGCATCCACAGGTGGTCGCGGGCGGCGTCGGAGTACAGCGCCCCCGTGCCCGTGTGGCGGTCGGAGGAGGGTTCCCAGACGTCGTTCGGGTGGATGCTCACCGTGTGCCCCAGTTGTAGTGCTGCTTGTTGAGCTTGAGGTAGACGAAGGTCTCGGTGCTCGTGACCCCCGGCAGCGGCCGGATGCGCTGGGTGAGCAGCTCGAGGAGGTGGTCGTCGTCCTCGCAGACCACCTCGGCCAGCACGTCGAAGGAGCCGGCCGTCGTGACGACGTAGTCGACCTCCGGCATCGCCGAGAGCGCCTCGCCGAGGTCGAGGAGGTTGCCCGAGGCCCGCACGCCGATCATCGCCTGGCGGCGGAAGCCCACCTGGAGGGGGTCGGTGACGGCGACGATCTGCATGACGTCGGCGTCGAGGAGGCGCTGCACCCGCTGGCGGACCGCGGCCTCGGAGAGCCCGACGGCCTTGGCGATCGCGGCGTAGGACTGCCGGCCGTCCTCCTGCAGCAGCTCGATGATCCGCTTGGCCACGTCGTCGAGACGGATCTCGGGGGACCGTTCCCGGTTCTGGCGTGAAGTCACCGGGACATCGTGGCCGGTGCGGGGGCCGCGCGCAAGTGACCGGGCGCGGAATCCGCAACATCCAGGACATCTCCCAGTGACTTTCCCGTGCAAATCCGGACCGACCCTAGTGATTTCGCGGTTCCGCGTACTACTGTGCCCGCACGACCCGCCGCCCTCGCCACCGATCCCGGGAGCACCCCAGATGAGCACCCCCGTGTCCTGCGCAACTTCGTCGACGGTGCCCACGCGGACGCCAGCACCGACGCCACGACCGATGTCGTCAACCCCTCGACCGGTCAGGTCGTCGCCGCCGCCCCGGTGAGCAGCGCCGAGGACGTCGACGCCGCCTACGCCGCCGCGTCGCGCGCCTTCGCCGGCGAGTGGGGCGCCACGACCCCGAGCGAGCGCCAGCAGGCCCTCCTGAAGATCGCCGACGCCCTCGAGTCGCGGGCCGAGGAGATCATCGCCGTCGAGTCGGAGAACACCGGCAAGATCCACGCGCTCACGGCGAGCGAGGAGATCCCGCCGATGGTCGACCAGCTGCGGTTCTTCGCCGGTGCCGCCCGCGTGCTCGAGGGCCGCGCGGCGGGGGAGTACCTGAAGGGTCACACCTCGTGGGTCCGGCGCGAGCCGATCGGGGTCGTCGGGCAGGTCACGCCGTGGAACTACCCGCTGCTCATGGCGGTGTGGAAGATCGCCCCGGCGCTCGCGGCCGGCAACAGCGTGGTGCTCAAGCCGAGCGACACCACCCCCGAGTCCACCCTCCTGCTCGCCGAGATCGCCTCCGAGTTCCTCCCGGCCGGCACCCTCAACGTCGTCACCGGCGACCGCACCACGGGCCGGCTCGTCGTCGAGCACCCGACCCCCTCGCTCGTCGCCATCACCGGCTCGGTCCGCGCCGGTGCCGAGGTGGCCGCCAGCGCGGCGCCGCAGGTCAAGCGCGTGCACCTCGAGCTCGGCGGCAAGGCGCCGGTCGTGGTCTTCGACGACGCCGACATCGAGGCCGCGGTCGAGGGCATCGCCATCGCCGGGTACTTCAACGCCGGACAGGACTGCACCGCCGCCACCCGCGTCCTCGCCGCCCCCGGCATCCACGACGACTTCGTCGCCGCGCTCGCCGAGTACGCGAAGAGCTCGGCCCCCGTCGGCATGCCCGACGACGACGACGCGCTGTTCGGGCCGGTCAACAACGCGAACCAGCTCGCGCGCGTCTCGGGCTTCATCGAACGCCTGCCCTCGCACGCCACGGTCTCGGCCGGCGGCAACCGGGTCACCGCGCTCGGCGACGGGTTCTTCCTCGAGCCCACGGTCCTCTCCGGCCTGAACCAGGACGACGAGGCCATCCAGAACGAGATCTTCGGGCCGGTCATCACCGTCCAGCGCTTCACCGACGAGGCCGAGGCCATCGCCTGGGCGAACGGCGTCGACTACGGGCTCGCGTCCTCGGTGTGGACCAAGGACTTCGGCCGCGCGATGCGGATGAGCAAGGCCCTCGACTTCGGGTGCGTGTGGATCAACACCCACATCCCGCTCGTCGCCGAGATGCCGCACGGCGGCTACAAGAAGTCCGGGTACGGCAAGGACCTGTCGATGTACGGGTTCGAGGACTACACCCGCATCAAGCACGTCATGGCGAACATCGAGAGCTGAGGACACACATGGCACCCCTTCGACGGCGACCCCCGCCGACCCCGCCGTGCGCGGGCTGGTCCGCGCCGCGCGGACCTCGCAGCTCTCCCGGCGGTCCCTGCTGGGCGGCGCGACCCTCGGCGGCGCGGCGGCCGCGCTGTCCGCCTGCGCGCCACCGGCCCCACCGGCCGGCGGGGCTGCCGCCCTGAAGCTGCCCGACGACCTCTCGGACACCGAGAAGGTCGTGCGCTGGGCCAACTGGACGGCCTACCTCGACTACGACGAGGACACCAAGCAGTACCCCACGCTCCAGGCCTTCATCAAGGACACGGGCATCCAGGCGACGTACTCCGAGGACATCGAGGACAACGACGCCTACTTCAACAAGATCGCGCCGCAGCTGCGGGGCAAGCAGGACATCGGGAAGGACATCTTCGTCTTCACCGACTGGATGGCCAACCGGGTCATCCGCGACCAGCTGGCCCAGCCCCTCGAGATCATCCGGATGCCCAACGCGAGCAACCTGCTCGACAGCCTCAAGGACGTCAGCTTCGACCCGGGCCGGCAGTACTCGCTCACGTGGCAGTCCGGTTTCGCCGGCATCGGCTACGACAAGGCCCGCCTCGGCCGCGAGATCAAGAGCCTCGACGACCTCTGGCAGGACGACCTCAAGGGCCGCATCGTCGTGCTCAGCGAGTTCCGCGACACGGTGGCCCTGGTCATGCAGAGCCAGGGCGTCGACATCACGCAGGGCTGGGGCAAGGCCGAGTTCGAGAAGGGCGTGGCCGTCATCCAGGAGAAGCTCGACCAGGGCTACATCCGCAAGATCAAGGGCAACAGCTACCTCGAGGACCTCAAGTCGGGCAACGCCCTCGCGGGCATCGTCTGGAGCGGCGACCTGTTCATCCTGCGTGCCGAGACCGAGAACGACAACTGGGAGTTCGTGATCCCCGAGTCGGGCGGGACGCTGTGGAGCGACAACATGATGGTCCCCATCACCTCCACGCACCGCCGCAACGCGATGACCCTCATGAACTACTACTACGACCCCGCGGTGGCCGCCCAGGTGGCCGCCTGGGTCAACTACGTCTGCCCCGTGACGGGGCCCAGGAGGAGCTCGCCAAGAGCGACCCCGAGCTGGCCGAGAGCCCGTTCATCTTCCCGTCCGCGGACTACATCAAGGAGAAGAACATCCAGGGCTTCCGGGCGCTCTCGCCCGAGGAGGACCAGGAGTTCAGCGGCATCTGGCAGAAGGTGATGGGCAACTGATGGCTACCAACAGCGGTTTCCGCGAGGCGACGGGCGACCTGCGCCTCGAGTCCGTCACCAAGGCGTTCGGCGACTTCCGGGCCGTCGACGACCTCGACCTCGTCGTGCCCCGCGGGTCGTTCTTCGCCCTCCTCGGGCCCTCGGGCTGCGGGAAGACGACCACCCTGCGGATGGTGGCGGGGCTCGAGCAGCCCACCTCCGGGCGCATCCTCATCGGTGACACCGACCTCACCGGCAGCCGGCCGTACGAGCGCCCCGTCAACACGGTGTTCCAGAGCTACGCGCTCTTCCCGCACCTGACGATCCGCGACAACGTGGCCTTCGGGCCCAAGCGCCGCGGCCAGAAGGACGCGATGGAGCGGGCGGAGGAGACCCTCCGGCTCGTCGAGGTCGACCACCTCGCCGCGCGCAAGCCGGCCCAGCTCTCCGGTGGCCAGCAGCAGCGCGTCGCCCTCGCCCGGGCCCTGGTCAACCGGCCGGAGGTGCTCCTGCTCGACGAGCCGCTCGGTGCCCTCGACCTCAAGCTGCGCCGCCAGCTGCAGGTCGAGCTCAAGCGGATCCAGACCGAGGTCGGGCTCACCTTCATCCACGTCACGCACGACCAGGAGGAGGCCATGACCATGGCCGACACCGTCGCCGTGATGAACCACGGGCGCATCGAGCAGATGGGGGCGCCCGCCGACCTCTACGACCTGCCCCGCACCACCTTCGTCGCCAACTTCGTGGGCCGCTCCAACCTCGGCACCGGCCGGGTCGTCGACCGCGACGGCGACCACCTCGTCGCCGAGATCCAGGGCACGAAGGTCAAGGTGCCGCTCGCGCGCGCCGGTGTCACCGACGGCGAGGTCACGTTCGGGGTCCGGCCCGAGAAGGTGCGTGTCCTGCGCCAGCCTCCCGAGACCGGCGGCGACGACGTCAAGGGCATCGTCCTCGACGTCTCGTTCACCGGTGTGGCCACCGAGTACCTCGTCCGGCTGCCGAGCGGGGCGGTGTGGAGCTGCTACGAGCAGAACCTCGACGTCGACCCGATCGACCTGCACCGCGGCGACGACGTCTGGATCTCGTGGAACCCCGCGCACGCGTTCACCGTGCCGGTCGACGAGGCCGCAGCCAAGGCCGCCGCGGAGGCGACCGCGTGAGCGCCCTGGCCCACGTCGGCGGGACGAGCGGCACCACCGGTGCCGGTCCCGCCGGCGACGCGCCACCCCAGGAACGGGCCGGCCGCCGCTGGCTGCCGTACCTGCTGCTGCTGCCCGGCGGCCTGTGGCTGCTCGTCTTCTTCGTCGTGCCGCTGCTGCAGCTGTTCACGGTGAGCATCCAGTCGCAGTTCCCGGGCTACCCGGGCTACTACTACCGCGACGTGAACTTCTCGAACTACCTGCGGGCCCTCACCGACTTCGCACCGCAGTTCGGGCGCTCGCTGCTCTTCGCGGCCCTCGCCACCTTCTTCGCCTTCGCCCTCGCCTACCCGCTGGCCTACGCGATGGCCTTCAAGGCAGGCCGCTGGCGCAACATCATGCTCATCGCGGTCATCGCGCCGTTCTTCACCTCGTTCATCCTGCGCACCGTGGCGTGGCGACAGATCCTCGCCGACGACGGGCCGGTGGCCAGCACCCTCAACGCGCTGCACCTGCTCCCGGGCGGGCGCATCACCGAGACGGCCGCGGCCGTGGTCGCGGGCCTGACGTACAACTTCCTCCCGTTCATGGTGCTGCCCATCTACGCCTCGCTCGAGCGGGCCGACGCGCGGGTCATCGAGGCCGGGGGAGACCTGTACGCCAACGGCTTCACGACCTTCCGCACGGTGACGCTGCCGATGTCGATGCCCGGCGTCATCGCCGGCACGCTGCTCACGTTCATCCCGGCGGCGGGCGACTACGTCAACGCGGAGCTCCTCGGCTCCGACGGCGACAAGATGGTCGGCAACGTCATCGACAGCCAGTTCTTCCGGGTGCTCGGCGGCTTCCCGACGGCGGCGGCCCTGTCCTTCACCCTCATGGCGCTCATCCTCGCCATGGTCTTCGTCTACATCCGCCGCTTCGGGACGGAGGAGCTGCTGTGATCCGCTGGCTGCAGAACCGGTTCGCGATCATCGTCGCGGTCCTCGTCCTGCTCTACCTGTTCCTGCCCGTCGCGTACACGTTCGTCTTCTCGTTCAACAACTACCGGAAGTCGAACATCGTCTGGAACCCCCAGGGCAGCCCGACGCTCAAGCACTGGCAGGACCCCTGTGGGGCACCCGGCGTGTGCGACGCGCTCGTCACCTCCCTGCAGATCGGCGTCATCGCCACGGTCATCGCGACCGTCCTCGGCACGATGCTCGCGTTCGCCCTCGTGCGCCACAAGTTCCGCGGGCGGGCCGTGAGCAACGTCCTCGTCTTCGTGCCGATGGCGACGCCCGAGATCGTCCTCGGCGCCAGCCTGCTGACGATCTTCGTCCAGGGCTTCTCGCGGGTCGGCCTCGGCCTCGGGTTCTGGACGATCACGATCGCCCACATCATGTTCTGCGTCAGCTTCGTCGTCGTCACGGTGAAAGCCCGTCTGCAGAGCCTCGACCCGCGCATCGAGGAGGCCGCGCAGGACCTCTACGCCGGTCCCGGCAGCACGTTCTGGAGGGTGACCTTCCCGCTCGTCCTGCCCGGCATCGTCGGCGCGGCGCTGCTCGCCTTCTCGCTGTCCTTCGACGACTTCATCATCACGAACTTCGTCTCCGGCAACGAGACGACCTTCCCGAAGTTCGTCTACGTCTCCTACCTGCGCGGGATCCCCGCCCAGGCCAACGTCATCGGCTTCTCGATGTTCGTCATCGCCCTGACCCTGGTCATCCTCGGCCAGCTCATCGGCAACGCACGTCGCAGCAGCAAGTGACGTCCCACCACCTCGTCAGCAACCGGTTCCAGGAGGGTCACCCGTGCGCGTCCTCATGATCGGGGCGGGCGGTGTCGGCGACGCCGCCGCCCGCATCGCGGCCGAACGCGACTTCTTCGAGGCCTGGGTCGTCGCCGACCACGACGTCTCCCGCGCCGAGCGCACGGTCGCCGCGGCGTCGGCGCGCGGCGGTGGGGGAGAACGGTTCTCGGCGGCGCAGGTCGATGCCTCCGACGCGTCGGCGGTCGAGGCGCTGGCCCGCGAGGTGCGGGCCACGCACGTGTTCAACGCGGTCGACCCGCGCTTCGTCGTCCCGATCTTCGAGGGTGCCCGCGCCGCCGGGGCCGACTACCTCGACATGGCGATGAGCCTGTCGCGGCGCCACCCCGACGAGCCGTACGCCAGGGTGGGCGTCAAGCTCGGCGACGAGCAGTTCGCGCAGGCGGGGAGTGGGAGGCCGAGGGCCGGCTCGCGCTCGTCGGCATCGGCGTCGAACCGGGGCTGTCCGACGTCTTCGCGCGCTACGCCGCCGACCACCTCTTCTCGGAGCTCGACGAGCTCGGGACGCGTGACGGCGCCAACCTCGTCATCCGCGACGACGACGGGAACGAGGTCTTCGCGCCCGGCTTCTCGATGTGGACGATCATCGAGGAGTGCCTCAACCCGCCGGTCGTGTGGGAGAAGGCCCGCGCCGACGAGCCCGACGGCGGCTGGTACACCCTGCCGGCGTTCAGCGAGCCCGAGGTCTTCGACTTCCCCGGGGCATCGGGCCGGTCGAGTGCGTGCACGTCGAGCACGAGGAGGTGCTCCTCATGCCGCGCTGGGTCGACGCGCAGAAGGTCACCTTCAAGTACGGCCTCGGCGAGGAGATGATCGGCATCCTCCGCACGCTGCACACCCTGGGCCTGGACTCCACCGAGCCGGTGACCGTCAAGGGCGTGCAGGTGAGCCCCCGCGACGTCGTCGCCGCCGTGCTCCCCGACCCGCAGACCATCGGTCCGCGGATGGAGGGCAGGACCTGTGCCGGCCTGTGGGTCACCGGGACCGGCAAGGACGGGCAGCCGCGCCGCACGTACCTCTACCACGTGTCCGACAACGCCGACACGATGCGCGACTACGACGCCCAGTGCGTCGTCTGGCAGACCGCCGTCAACCCGGTCGTCGCCCTCGAGCTGCTGGCGAACGGCTCGTGGTCCGGCGTCGGGGTGCTCGGGCCGGAGGCCTTCGACGCGGTGCCCTTCCTCGACCTGCTCGCCGCCCCGAAGCCCGCGGGCTACGGCTCGCCCTGGGGCCTCGAGGACCGCTGACTCCTGTTCGTGCGAAAGGATCACCCCATGGCCATCACCCAGAAGGCACTCATCGACTCGGTCCCGACGGGCCTGCTCGTCGGCGGCACGTGGCGCGAGGCGAGCGGCGGTGCGCGCTTCGACGTCACCGACCCCGCCACCGGCGCCACGCTCACCAGCTGCGCCGACGGCACCCCGGAGGACGGCCTCGCCGCCCTGGCCGCGGCCGACGCCGCCCGCGCCTCGTGGGCCGCGACGCCCCCGCGCGACCGCGGCGAGATCCTGCGCCGCGCCTTCGAGATGGTCACCGCCCGGGCCGACGAGTTCGCGATGCTCATGACCCTCGAGATGGGCAAGACCCTCGCCGAGGCGAAGGGCGAGGTGACCTACGGCGCCGAGTTCTTCCGCTGGTTCTCCGAGGAGGCCGTGCGCATCCACGGGCGGTACTCCACCGCCCCGAACGGTGCGAGCCGGCTCGTGACGATGGCCCAGCCGGTGGGTCCGACCCTGATGATCACGCCCTGGAACTTCCCGCTGGCCATGGGCACCCGCAAGATCGGCCCGGCCATCGCCGCCGGCTGCACGATGGTCGTCAAGCCGGCGCACGAGACGCCGCTGACGATGCTCCTGCTCGCCTCGGTGCTCCAGGAGGCCGGCCTGCCCGACGGCGTCCTCAACGTCGTCACGACGACGCACTCCGGCGCGGTCTGCGAGCCGATCATCCGCGACCCGCGCCTGCGCAAGCTGACCTTCACCGGGTCGACGGCCGTGGGCAAGGTGCTCGTCGAGCAGTCGGCCGAGCAGCTGCTGCGCCTGTCGATGGAGCTCGGCGGCAACGCCCCGTTCATCGTCTTCGAGGACGCCGACGTCGACGCCGCGGTCGAGGGCGCGATGCTCGCCAAGATGCGCAACATCGGCGAGGCCTGCACGGCCGCCAACCGCTTCCTCGTCCACGACGCGGTGGCGCAGGAGTTCTCGACCAAGCTCGCCGCCCGGATGGGGGCGCTGACCGTCGGCAAGGGCACGAAGAAGGGCGTCGACGTCGGTCCGCTCATCACGCCGAAGGCCCGCGCGGGCGTCCACGAGCTCGTCGAGGACGCCGTGGGCCGCGGGGCGACGGTGCTCACCGGCGGCTCGCCCGTCCCCGGCCGCGGCAACTTCTACGAGCCGACCGTGCTCACCGACGTGCCCGAGGGCGCCCGGTGCCTCACCGAGGAGATCTTCGGGCCGGTCGCCCCCATCTGCACGTTCTCCGACGAGTCCGACGCCGTGGCCCGGGCCAACTCCACCGAGTACGGGCTCGTCGGGTACGTCTTCACCCGCGACAACGCCCGGGTGCTGCGGGTCTCGGAGGCCCTCGAGTTCGGCATGGTCGGGGTCAACACCGGCATCGTCTCCAACCCCGCGGCGCCATTCGGCGGCGTCAAGCAGTCCGGGTTCGGTCGCGAGGGCGGCTTCGAGGGCATCGAGGAGTACCTCGAGGTCAAGTACGTCGGCATCGCCCTCTGACCGCGACCGGGTCGGCCGAAGGGACAGGATCCGCCTCGACGGCGTGCGCCGCGTGGGGCGGAAGTGGTGCACTGGCCCCATGAGCCGGGCCCGCCACTCCGAGCGCCCGGACCGCCACCGGTCCGTGCGCTCCTTCCTCGACGACACCGACGAGGCCCTGCGGCTCGGCGCACGACCGGGTGCGAGGGTGTGGCCCACCGGGTTCGACCTCCTCGACACGACCTTCGGCGGAGGCCTGCGCTCGGGTGAGCTCGTGCTCCTGGCCGGCACCGAGGGCTCGGGCAAGACGACCTTCGCGATGCAGGTGATGCGCAACGCCGTCGTCGCCGGCCGGCACGCGGTCGTCTTCTCCTTCGAGCTGACCGCCGCCTCCCTCATCCAGCGACTGCTCGGGCTCGAGGCCGCCACGGCCGCCGAGCGCGACGACGACCCGATGAACCCCGCGGCCGACGTGCGCCAGTTCCGCGCCGTGCTCGAGGCCGAGGACCCCGACCGCCGCGGCCTCGGGTCGGCGATGCGCGGGCTCGCGTTCGGCATGGACGCGCTGATGACCATCGAGCGCTACTCCGACCGGCTGCACATCGTCGAGGGCAACCGGATGACGACCATCGGCCAGATCGCCAGCACCGTCGCCGCCGTCGCCGACGAGACCGGTGAGCCGCCGATCGTGCTCGTCGACTACCTCCAGAAGATCCCCGTCGACGGCATCGAGGGCACCGCGGACGAGACCACCCGCGTCACCTTCGTCACCGAGACGCTCAAGGAGCTCGCGATGGAGCTCGAGTGCCCCGTCGTCGCCATCTCCGCGGCCGACCGCGAGAGCCTCGGCGCCGGGCACCGGATGCGCACCCGCGACCTGCGCGGCTCCAGCGCCCTCGCCTACGAGGCCGACATCGTGCTCATCCTGCAGTCCAAGGAGAACATCGTCGCCCGCGAGCACCTCACCTACGACCTCAACGCCGCCAAGGTCTACCGCCGCTGGATCATCATCACGGTCGAGAAGAACCGCTTCGGTGGAGGCCAGGTCGAGCTCGAGGTGCAGAAGGACTTCGAGCACGGCCGGTACGTGCCGAGGGCGCGCGTCGTCTCCGAGCGCCTCATCGAGGAGCGGGTGTTCACGTCCTGACCGGCACCGGGCCGCGTCGGCACCGCCCCGCCCGTGGGGCAGGATGGCCGACGTGACCGTCCGCACCGTCGCCGTCCTGGGCTCCACCGGCTCCATCGGCACCCAGGCCCTCGAGGTCGTCGCCGCCCACCCCGACCGGTTCCGGGTCGTCGCGCTCTCCGCCGGGGGCAACACCGCCCTGCTCGCCGAGCAGGCCGCCGCCACCCGCGCCGGGCTCGTCGTCGCCGCGACCGGCGACGCCGAGTCACTGCGTGAGGCGGTCGCCGCCGCGGCCGGGGACCCGTCGTACCGGCCCGACGTGGTCGTCGGCGACGACGCCGCGACCCTGGCCGCCGGCTGTGGCGCCGACGTCGTGCTCAACGGCATCACCGGCTCGATCGGGTTGCGCCCCACCCTCGCCGCGCTCGAGGCCGGCTCGACGCTGGCCCTGGCCAACAAGGAGTCGCTGATCGTCGGCGGCCCCCTGGTGCGCGCCGCCGCGGCTCCCGACCAGATCGTCCCGGTCGACTCCGAGCACAGCGCCATCGCCCAGTCGCTGCGCGGCGGCCGGGCCTCGGAGGTCCGGCGGCTCGTCGTCACCGCGAGCGGCGGGCCGTTCCGCGGGCGCTCCCGCGCCGAGCTCGGCGACGTCACGCCCGAGCAGGCCCTGGCCCACCCGAACTTCTCGATGGGCCGGGTCATCACGACGAACTCGGCGACCCTCGTCAACAAGGGTCTCGAGGTCATCGAGGCCCACCTGCTCTTCGACGTGCCGTTCGACCGGATCGACGTCGTCGTGCACCCGCAGCAGCAGATCCACTCGATGGTCGAGTTCCACGACGGCTCGACCATCGCCCAGCTCGGGCCGCCGCGCATGCTCGTGCCCATCGCCCTCGGGCTGTCGTGGCCCGAGCGGCTCGAGGACGTCGACGTCCCGTGCGACTGGACCCGGGCACAGTCCTGGGAGTTCCACCCGCTCGACGACGAGGCGTTCCCGGCCGTGCGCCTCGCCCGGCAGGTCGGCGAGGCCGGCGGCACGTTCCCGGCCGTGTACAACGCCGCGAACGAGGTGTGCGTCGACGCCTTCCACGACGGCAGCATCGGCTTCCTCGACATCGTCGACACCGTGGAACGGGTCGTCGAGGCGCACGGCGCCGCGGAGAGGCAGAATGGAGTCGAACTCGACGCCTCGAGCGTCGAGTCCGTGCTCGCCGCCGACCGGTGGGCGCGAGAGCGCGCGCGGGCCCTGCTCGGCGCCGCGCCGACCGACCAGACCCAGGGAGGCAGCCGGTGACGACCGTGGCGTTCGTGCTCGGTGTGCTGTTCATGGCCGCCGGCGTGGCCCTCTCCATCGCGCTCCACGAGGTCGGCCACCTCGTGCCCGCCAAGCGCTTCGGCGTGCGCGTCACCCAGTACATGGTCGGCTTCGGGCCGACGGTCTGGTCGCGGCGCCGGGGCGAGACCGAGTACGGCGTCAAGGCGATCCCGCTCGGCGGCTACATCCGGATGATCGGCATGTTCCCCCCGCGCGCGGGCGACGCCGACGGCATGCTCCGGGCCTCGAGCACCGGGCGCTTCAGCCAGCTGATGGACGAGGCCCGCTCGGCGAGCCTCGAGGAGGTCCGCCCCGGCGACGAGGACCGCGTCTTCTACCGGCTGTCGGTGCCGAAGAAGGTGCTCGTCATGCTCGGCGGGCCGCTGATGAACCTCCTCATCGGCATCGTCCTGCTCACGGTGCTCGTCACCGCGCACGGCGTCCTCACCGCGCAGCAGGGGGCCGAGGCCGCCACGGTCGCCCAGTGCGTCGTCCCCTCCACCGCCGTGGCGTCGACGACGACCTGCGAGGGTCGGCCGCAGAGCCCGGCCCTGGCGGCGGGCATCCGCCCCGGCGACCGGCTCGTGTCCATCGCCGGGAAGGCCGTCACCAGGCCCCGGGACGTCACGAACCTCATCCGCCCCGCGGCCGGCACCAGCGTGCCCGTCGTCGTCGAGCGTGACGGCCGGCAGCTCACCCTGTCGGTCACCCCCATCCGCAACACCGTCGTGGTCCTCGACGCCGCGGGCAACCCGGTCCAGCGGGCCGACGGCACCCCCGCGACGACCGAGGCCGGCTTCATCGGGGTCGGGCCCCGCTCGCCGATGGCCTACGAGACCCAGCCGGTGACGGCCGTGCCGGGCATCGTCTGGGACTACACCGTGCAGACCGCCTCGGGGCTCGCGCACATCCCGCAGCGCCTCGGGGGAGTCTGGGACGCCGCGTTCGGCGGGGCCCAGCGCGAGGTCGACAGCCCGATGTCGGTCGTCGGCGTCGGCCGGGTCGCCGGCGACGTCGGGTCGGGCAAGTACGACGCGATCTTCGGGGCCTCCCTCGGTGACAAGTTCTGGACGCTGCTCACCCTCCTCGCGGGGCTGAACATCATGCTCTTCGTCTTCAACCTCGTACCCCTGCTGCCGCTCGACGGTGGGCACGTCGCGGGTGCCCTCTGGGAGGGCACGAAGCGGCAGTGGGCGCGGCTGCGCGGGCGTCCGGACCCCGGGTTCGTCGACGTCGCCAAGGCGCTCCCGCTCGCGTACTCGGTGGCCCTCGTGCTCATCGGGGTCTCGGCGCTGCTCATCTACGCCGACTTCGTCAACCCCGTCGACCTCGGCGGCTGACCGACCGCAGCCGTGGAGGGAACGCCCAGCCTCGCGCCGTAGGCTTGGGGCATGTCCGTCTCCCTCGGTATGCCCGCCGCGCCGCCCCCCGTCATCGCCCCCCGCCGGCAGAGCCGCAAGATCCGGGTCGGCAAGGTCGAGGTCGGTGGCGACGCCCCCGTGTCGGTGCAGTCGATGACCACGACGCCGACGACCGACATCAACGCGACCCTCCAGCAGATCGCCGAGCTCACGGCCGCGGGCTGCGACATCGTCCGCGTCGCGTGCCCCAGCCAGGACGACGCCGAGGCGCTGCCGGCCATCGCGCAGAAGAGCCAGATCCCGGTCATCGCCGACATCCACTTCCAGCCGAAGTACGTCTACGCGGCCATCGACGCCGGCTGCGCCGCGGTGCGCGTCAACCCGGGCAACATCCGGCAGTTCGACGACCAGGTCGGCGAGATCGCCCGGCGCGCCAAGGAGGCCGGGGTCTCCATCCGCATCGGCGTCAACGCCGGCTCGCTCGACAAGCGGCTGCTCGAGAAGTACGGCAAGCCCACCGCCGAGGCGCTCGTCGAGTCGGCCGTCTGGGAGGCCAGCCTCTTCGAGGAGCACGACTTCCACGACTTCAAGATCTCGGTCAAGCACAACGACCCCGTCGTCATGGTCAAGGCCTACCAGCTGCTCGCCGAGCGGGGTGACTGGCCGCTGCACCTCGGTGTCACCGAGGCCGGCCCGGCGTTCCAGGGCACCATCAAGTCGGCGACGGCCTTCGGCGCGCTGCTGTCCCAGGGCATCGGCGACACCATCCGCGTCTCGTTGTCGGCGCCTCCGGTCGAGGAGGTCAAGGTCGGCATCCAGATCCTCCAGTCGCTCAACCTGCGCCCTCGCAAGCTCGAGATCGTCTCGTGCCCCTCGTGCGGCCGCGCCCAGGTCGACGTCTACAAGCTCGCCGACGCCGTGACCGCCGGCCTCGAGGGGATGACCGTGCCGCTGCGCGTGGCCGTCATGGGCTGCGTCGTCAACGGCCCGGGGGAGGCCCGCGAGGCCGACCTCGGTGTCGCCTCCGGCAACGGCAAGGGCCAGATCTTCGTCAAGGGCGAGGTCATCAAGACCGTTCCCGAGAGCGAGATCGTCGAGACCCTCATCGAGGAGGCCCTGCGCATCGCCGAGGAGATGGGCGAGCCGATGGACGAGGAGTCGGCGGGCGCCCCGAGCGTCACCGTCTCCTGACCCGGGTGGCGCCGGCGCTCGACGTGTTCGACCCCCCGCCTCCCGTCGGGGTGCGGGCCGAGGTGCTCGGTCGGGTGGCGGACCTCGTGCTCGCCGTCCGGCCGGGGGAGCGCGTCGTCGTGGCGGTCGACGGGGTCGACGGAGCCGGCAAGACCGTGCTGGCCCGAGAGCTCGTGCTCCTGATCGACGGGCGGCGTGAGGTGCACCGCGCCGGCGTCGACGGCTTCCACCGCCCGCGTGTCGAGCGGTATGCCGGCGGGCGCACCGCCGAGACCTTCTACCGGGACTCCTACGACCTCGAGACCCTGCGCAGCCGGCTCGTCGCGCCGTTCCGTTCCGGGGCGGCGTGGGATCGGTCCGTGTTCGACGTCGAGGCCGACCGTGCCGTCCGGGACCCCCGTGAGCCGGCCGGCCCCGAGGCGCTCCTCCTGCTGGACGGGATCTTCCTCCACCGTCCGGAGCTCGTCGGTCTGTGGGACGCGAGCGTCTGGGTCGAGGTGCCGTTCGATGTCTCCGTGCCACGGGGCAACAGGCGCTTCGGGCCGCTCGGGCCGGACGAGCTCGACCCGGAGTCACCGTCGAACGCCCGGTACGTCGGTGGCCAGCGGCTCTACCTCGCCGAGGTCGACCCCGCGCGCCGAGCGACGTGGGTCCTCGACAACACCGACCTGTCGGCCCCCGTGCTCGGGGACCCTCACCGTCCGTCAGCGGCGGGTGCCGGGTCGTCCGACAGGCAGAGCGGTCTCGCGGCCGGCTGCTGACCGCTCGGCCGCCCGAACGGGCGGTGGCTCTGCCTGTCCGTGGCTCCGGGTCGGCCGGCGGGCGCCCCGAGCGTCACCGTCTCCTGAGCTGGGGCAACCCTCGACGGGCCGGTGGCCGGCGGAGCGGGTGCTGCGCGCCCCGCGGCCCTAGGCTGTGAGGGTGCTGCGCACACGCTCCCCGGTCCGGCCGCTGTCGCTCGCCGACCGCGACGCCGCCCTCGAGGTGTGCTCCCGCGACCTGCCCCGGGGGTCTTCGTCGCCGCCCGCATCCTCGAGGGGGCCCGGACGGGGTCCCTCGGCTCGGTCCTCGGGGCCCGCGACGAGGGCGGGTTGCGGTCGGTGTGCTGGGCCAGCGCCAACGTCGTCCCGGTCGGCACGACCGCCGTCGACCAGCCGCACTTCGCCGAACGGCTGCGCCGCTGGCGCGGGCGCGCCGCCTCGGTCTTCGGCCCGCGCGACGAGGTCGAGGGCCTGTGGTCCCACCTCGAGCCGGCGTGGGGCGCGGCCCGGGCCGTCCGCAGCAACCAGCCGCTGCTCGTCGCGCACGAGCCGCCGTCGACCCTCGGCATCGCCCTCGACGAGCGGGTCCGCCCGGCCCGTCCGGAGGAGGTCGACCTCGTGCTGCCCGCGGCCGAGCACATGTTCACCGCCGAGATCGGCTACCGGCCCTACAGCGGCTCCAACCGCGGCTACCGGGCGTCGCTGGCCGCGCTCGTGGGGCGCGGGCACACCTACGTCGTCGTCGAGGACGGCGAGGTGGTCTTCAAGACCGACATCGGCAGCCTCGCCCTCGGCTGCGCGCAGCTCCAGGGCGTCTGGATCGCGCCGCGCCTGCGGGGCCAGGGCCGGGCCGTGCCGATGCTGGCCTCGGTGGTCGAGCAGGTGATGCTCGGCCCCGCGCCGCTGGTCTCGCTCTACGTCAACGACTTCAACGCCGCCGCCCGCGCCACGTACGAGCGGCTCGGGTTCCGCGAGGTCGGCGCCTTCGCCACGGTGCTCCTCTGATGGGTCCCGCGACGTCGGACGGCCGCTGAGGTGTCGCAGGTCGCCTGGGCCCCCCTCACGGAGGAGGACCTGCCCGCCCTCCGTGAGCTCGCGCTGGCCTGCCTGCGCGCCGACGGCGGGCTGCCGATCCTCGCGGAAGAGCCGATGCTGCGCCGGTACTTCCTGGCCGGCGAGGGCATCGGCGGACGGGACGAGACCGGGGACCTCGTCGCGGCGGCCGGCGTCACCCGCGACCGCAGCGGGCAGCGCAGCGCCTCGGGCCTGGTCCGGCCGTCCGCGCGCCACCGGGGCCTCGGCACCGAGCTCGCCGCCTGGTGCTCCGAGCACGCGGGCGGCACGCTGCTGCGGGTCGCCGTCGAGACCACGTCGCCGGAGACCGAGGCCTTCCTCCACCGGCTCGGGCTGGTGCGCACCTTCGCCGAGCACGTGATGCGCCACGACCTGCTCGACGTTCCGCGCATCCGGCGTCCTCAGGGACTGCGGTCGCTGCCCTGGGACGAGGAGAGCGCCCCGCTGTTCCACGAGGCCTACCGGCAGTCCTTCGCCGAGCGGCCGGGCTTCCCCGACACGCCGTTCGGGGAGTGGGTGCGCGACCTCACCGACGACCCGGGGTTCCGTCCCGACCGCTCGCGCGTGGTCGTCGACGGCGAGGGCCGACCGGCGGGCTTCGTCACCCTCTCGGACTGCTGGGTCGACCAGGTGGGCGTCGTGCCGCAGTGGCGGGGGAGAGGGCTCGGCGCGCACCTCGTCGCCCGCTCGCTGCGGGCCCTGCGCAGGGTCGGGTGTGGTGAGGCGTGGCTCGCCGTCAACGTCGACAACCCCGCGCACGCGCTCTACCTAAGGCTGGGCTTCGTCGACGCCGGGCTGCGGGCCCGCTACGGCCAGGTGGCCTGACCGGCCGCGGCACCACCCGGAATGCGGGCGACGGCTCCCCCGGGGCGCGGATATCCTTGCCGGGCCCCACCTCGACCCCGACCCCAGGAGCCCTCCCGTGGCCATGCGCATGTCGTCCCTGTTCCTGCGAACCCTTCGCGAGAACCCGGCGGACGCCGAGGTGCCGAGCCACCAGCTGCTCGTGCGGGCCGGGTACATCCGACGGGTGAGCCCCGGCATATACACGTGGCTGCCGCTCGGGCTGAGGGTGCTGCGCCGCGTCGAGACGATCGTGCGCGAGGAGATGGACGCCATCGGTGCCCAGGAGCTGCTGTTCCCGGCGCTGCTGCCCCGCGAGCCCTACGAGACCACCGGGCGCTGGACCGAGTACGGCGACGGCGTCTTCCGCCTCCAGGACCGCAAGGGCGACGACTACCTCCTCGGCCCCACGCACGAGGAGATGTTCACCCTCGCCGTCAAGGACCTGTACTCGTCGTACAAGGACCTGCCGCTGTCGATCTACCAGATCCAGACGAAGTACCGCGACGAGGCCCGGCCGCGCGCGGGCATCCTGCGCGGGCGCGAGTTCGTCATGAAGGACAGCTACTCCTTCGACCTCGACGAGGCCGGGCTCGACAAGAGCTACCAGCTGCACCGCGACGCCTACGTCCGCATCTTCGAGCGGCTCGGGTTCCACTACGTCATCGTCCAGGCCATGGCCGGGGCGATGGGTGGCAGCAAGTCCGAGGAGTTCCTCGCGACCGCCGAGAACGGTGAGGACACGTACGTGCGCTGCCCGAACTGCGGCTACGCGGCGAACGTCGAGGCCGTACGCGTGCCGGTGCCCGACGCCGTCGACGCGTCCGGGCTGCCCGCCGCCCACGTCGAGGACACGCCGGACACCCCGACCATCGAGTCGCTCGTCAACCACCTCGAGTCGGCGTTCCCGCGCTCGGACGGCCGCTCGTGGAGCGCCGCCGACACCCTGAAGAACGTCGTCGTCATGCTCGTGCACCCCGACGGCACCCGCGAGCCGCTGGCCATCGGCCTGCCCGGCGACCGCGAGGTCGACGAGAAGCGGCTCGGTGCCCAGGTCGAGCCCGCGGTGGTCGCGGCGTTCGACGAGAAGGACTTCGCGCGGTACCCGACGCTGGCCAAGGGCTACATCGGGCCCGGCGCGCTGGGCGCGGAGCAGAGCTCGGGCATCCGCTACCTCCTCGACCCGCGGGTCGTCGACGGCACGGCGTGGGTCACCGGTGCCGACGTGTCGGGGCAGCACGTGCTCGACCTCGTCGCCGGCCGCGACTTCACCGCCGACGGCACCATCGAGGCCGCCGAGGTTCGCGAGGGCGACGCCTGCCCCTCGTGCGGCCACGGGCTGGAGTCGGCGCGCGGCATCGAGATGGGGCACATCTTCCAGCTCGGCACCAAGTACGCCGAGGCGCTCGACCTCAAGGTGCTCGACGAGAACGGCAAGCTGCGCACCGTGACGATGGGCTCCTACGGAGTCGGTGTCTCGCGCGCCGTCGCGTGCGTGGCCGAGGGCAACCACGACGAGCTCGGGCTCGTGTGGCCGCGCGCGCTGGCGCCCGCCGACGTGCACCTCGTGGCCACCGGCAAGGACGACGCCGTCTACGTGTTCGCCGAGGAGCTGACGCGCTCGCTCGAGGCCCAGGGCGTCGAGGTGCTCTTCGACGACCGTCGACAGGCTTCTCCCGGAGTCAAGTTCAAGGACTCCGAGCTCATCGGGGTGCCGACCATCGTCGTCGTCGGACGCGGGCTCGCCGACGGAACCATCGAGGTCAAGGACCGGCGGACGGGCGAGCGGCGCGAGGTCGCGTCCGCTGACGCCGTGCGCGAGGTGCTCGCCGAGATCGGTCGCGCGTGAGCCGCCCGCTCGAGGCGGTCGTCTTCGACTGGGGCGGCACGCTGACGCCCTGGCACGACGTCGACCTGCCCGAGCAGTGGCGCGTCTTCGCCCGCGAGGTGCACGGCGTGCCCGTGGGGTCGCCGGACGTGCCGCAGGCCGACCTCGACGAGGCGCACCGGCTCGCCGACCGCATCCTCGCGGTCGAGTCGGCGGCCTGGCGGCGGGGTCGTGACGACCACTCGTCGGCGTCGCTCGGGACATCCTCGACGAGGCGGGCGTCGACGCCGAGCACGACCGGCACCACCTGGCGCTGGCTGCCTACCGCCGGTTCTGGGAGCCGCACACGATCACCGACCCGCAGGTCCGTCCGGTGTGGGAAGGGTTGCGCGAGAGGGGTCTTCGCGTCGGTGTGTTGTCGAACACGATCTGGTCGCGCGACTACCACCGCGAGATCTTCGAGCGTGACGGCGTCCTCGACCTGCTCGACGCCGACCTGTACTCGAGCGAGATCGACCACGTGAAGCCGCACCCCGAGGCCTTCCGCGCCATCTGCCGGGCGCTCGGGGTGGAACCCGAGGCTGCCGTGTACGTCGGCGACCGGATGTTCGAGGACGTCCACGGCCCGCAGCAGGTCGGGATGCGCGCCATCTGGGTGCCGCACTCGACGCTGCCCGAGAACCAGAAGGTCGAGGTGACGGCCGTGCCCGACGCGCGGGCCCACGAGCTGCTCGACGTCCTGTCCGTCGTCGACGGGTGGTTGGCCGACGCCCGTGGCTGAGGTCTCCGGGCAGGTCCTCGTCCTGCTCGGGCTGGCCGGGTTCCTCGCGGGGTGGGTCGACGCGGTGGTCGGCGGCGGCGGCCTGGTGCAGCTGCCCGCCCTGCTGCTCGGGCTGCCGGGCGCGACGCCCGCCCAGGTCCTCGCGACGAACAAGTTCGGGTCGGTGTGGGGCACGGCGTCGGCGTCGGTCACCTACTACCGGCGGGTGCGCCCCGACCTGCGGACCGCCCTGCCGATGGCGGCCGTCGCGTACGTCGGCGCGATCGGTGGTGCGTTGCTCGGGCTGCACATCCCGAAGTCGCTCTTCAACCCGGTCATCCTCGTGCTGCTCGTCGCGGTGGGGGCGTACACGCTGCTGCGGCCGTCGCTGGGGGAGGCGACGCAGCTGCGCTGGTCGGGGCACCGGCACACGGTCGCGGCGGTGCTCACCGGCTTCGTCATCGGGGTGTACGACGGCGCACTGGGTCCGGGGACCGGGTCGTTCCTGGTGTTCGCCCTCGTCGGGCTCATGGGGTACGCGTTCCTCGAGGCGTCGGCGAAGGCCAAGATCGCCAACCTCGCGACCAACCTCGGGGCGCTGACCGTCTTCGTCCCGGGCGGGCACGTCGTGTGGGCGGTCGGGGCGGTGATGGCCGTGACGAACCTGCTCGGCGGGTACGTCGGGGCCCGGACGGCGGTGCGCCTCGGGAGCGGCTTCGTGCGGGCGGTGTTCGTCGTGGTCGTCGGCGCCTTCGTCCTCCGGATCGGCGGCGACCTCGCCGGCCTCTGGTGACCCCGGCCCCTTTCCCCGCTCCTACCCCCGCTCCCTTCCCCGAACGTGTGTGAACACGCCGGATCTGTCCGGCGTGTGCACACACAATCGCGGGCCTGTGGATGACGCCAGCGGGCGTGGGCTGCTGCGGTGCAGGCTTCCCGGCTGGACCGGCAGCAGCGGAGCAGGGTGGAAGAGCTCGCTGACCTGCACGGCGGGATCCTGTCCCGGTCACTGCTGAGCGGCCTGGGAATCGATCGCGACGCCATCGCACGGGAGGTGGCGGCCTGCCGCTGGGCCGTACCGGGTCGGCTCACGGTGGCCGTCCATCGCGGACCGCTTCCCGCGGCCGCCCGGCCCTGGCTCGCGGTGTGGGAGGTCGGCCACACGGTGGCCGTCGTCGACGGGGTCAGCAGCCTCGTGGCAGCAGGGCTGACCGGCTTCAGCGAGGCCCGGGTGCACGTCTCCGTCATGCGCAACTCGCGATGTCCGCGAGTCGCGGGCGTACGCACCCACCGGGTGCGGCGCCTCCCCGACGAGCGGCACCCGACCGACCTCCTGCCCCGGACCCGACCCGCCGTCGCCGCCGTTCGAGCGGCCGGCTGGGCGGTCAGCGACCGCCAGGCCGCCCTGGTCCTCGCGATGGCGGTCCAGCAGCGCCTGGTCTCCGGTCAGGACCTCCTCACTGCCACCCGGACGATCCGCACCAGGGGCCGCCATCCGTTCATCCGGCAGGTGGTCCGTGACATCGCGGACGGCGCGCACTCCCTCGGGGAGCTCGACTTCGCGGCCATGTGTCGCCGTCACGGAATCCCCGAGCCCGACCGACAGGTGGTGAGGCGCGGGCCGTACGGGCGCGTCTACCTCGACGTTCGCTGGGACGCGGCGGGCCTCGTCGTCGAGATCGACGGCTCGGGTCACCGGATGGGACTCGCTGTCACGTCCGACAACCTGCGCCAGAACGCCGTCACGCTGGACCGCGACACGGTGCTGCGCTTCGACCTGCTCGCACTCCGGCTCGAGGAGTCGACCGTCATGGCTCAGGTGCGCATCGGTCTGCGCGGATGTGTGTGAACACGCCGCTGGTTCCCGGCGGGTTCACACACATCCGCGGGCGGGGAGGAGGAGGAGGGGGCTCGGGTCAGGGGCGGGTGAGCCAGAGGGCGGCGTACGGGGGGAGGTGGACGTCGCTGCCCCGCCAGGGGAGGGGATCGCCGGTGACGGCGTCGACGGCGTCGGCGAGCCCGAGCTCGTGGACCCGCCAGCCGGGCCAGACCCGCTCCTCGGGCGTCACGTTGTAGACCCCGGCCATCCGGCCCAGCGGGTGGTCGCGCAGCGTGACGAGGACGCCGGGGTCGTCGACCGGCCCGATGGTCGTCTCGACCGACGCGTGCAGGTGGGGGAGCGAGGCCCGGGCCCGCACGAGCGCCACGAGGTCGCCGAACACCCGGCCGGCCACCGTCGACGGGTCGTGCCGCGACGCCGCCCGCGACCAGTCCAGCCGCGGCCGGTGGGCCCACCGGTTGTCGTCCTCGTGGCCCGGCTCCTGCGCCCATGCGGGGTCGTTCGGCTGGCCGAGCTCGTCACCGCTCCACAGCACCGGGAGGCCGCCCCAGCCGAGCACGACCGCGTGCGCCAGCCGGAGCGCCGCTGCGGCCTCCTCGACCTCCTCGGGGGCGGCGGACTCCTCGGCGGCCTCGAGCCCGATGAGCGAGGCGGCGGTGCCCGAGGTGCGCCGGTCGCCGGTGTAGGGGTTGAACTGGAAGACCAGCCCGCGCGCCGAGGAGCCCCAGAAGTCGCCCGAGTACCAGTCGGCGAGGAAGTGGCGGTGTCCGTGGCCGGTGACCCCGACCGCCGCCGCGTCCTCGTCCATGATCGCCCAGCCGATGTCGTCGTGGCAGCGCAGGTAGGTGAGCCACGTCGCGGTCGACGGCTTGCGCGGCAGCGACCCCAGCGCGTGCGCGGCGAGCCGGACGTCGCGCGCGGCGAGCATCGACCAGACCTGCACCATGAGGCTGTTGTGGTACGCGACGTCGCTGACCTTGCCGGTGTGCTCACCCTGCCCGAGGTAGGCCAGCAGCTTCGTCGGTGCGACGATGGCCTCGGCCTTGAACGCGACTGCGGGACAAGCCATCCGGGTGACCGCCCGCAGAGCCTGCGTGATGGCGTGCACCTCCGGCTGGCCCTGGCAGTCGGTGCCGAGGCGCTTCCACATGAAGGCGATGGCGTCGAGGCGCAGCACGTCGACGCCGTGGTTCGCGAGGTCGAGGACGATCTGCGCGTACTCGGTGAGCACATCGGGGTTGCCC
The DNA here is from genome assembly GCF_011383005.1 of Phycicoccus sp. HDW14. GTDB lineage: Bacteria > Actinomycetota > Actinomycetes > Actinomycetales > Dermatophilaceae > Phycicoccus. The sequence continues at coordinate 774,026 of NZ_CP049935.1, forward strand.
CAGTTGACGTCCCACTGCCACTCGTTGAAGGTCGTCCAGACCCAGCCGTCGAGGTCGTCGTCCCAGGTGAAGTTGCCGGGGGCGAAGTCGGGGAACACCTCGGGGAGCGTCCGCTCGTAGGCGTCCGGGAGCCGCCGGTCCGGGAAGACGTGGAAGTACGAGCGGTAGCGCAGCGTGCCCTCCCGGGCCCGTCGCGCCCACTCGTGCTCGCGGGCCACGTGGTTGAGCACGAGGTCGAGGACGAGGCTCATCCCGCGTTCGTGGAGCGAGTCGGCGAGCCCGGTGAGGTCGTCCATCGTCCCGAGGTCGGACCGCACCTGCCGGTAGTCGGCGACGGCGTAGCCCCCGTCGTTGTCGCCGTCCCGCGGGCGCAGCAGGGGCATGAGGTGGAGGTAGGTGACCCCGAGCTCGTCGAGGTAGTCGAGCCGCTCGCCGACGCCGTGCAGGTCCTCGGCGAAGCGCTCGGTGTACGCGGCGTACCCGACCATCGACGGCTCCTGGAGCCAGTCGGGGCGCAGCATCCTCTGGAGGTCGCGGCGGTGCAGCCGGTCCGGTCGGCGGGCGAAGGCCCGGGCGGCGAGGGTGACGAGCTCGGCGCCCGTGCGCTCGGCCCGCTCGGCGCCGTAGAGGGCGGTCAGGGACCCGAGGAGGTCGGGCCACCACCGCTCGACGCGGGCCCGGAACATCTCGGCGCGCTCGCCGCTCCCGAGCGCCGTCGTCACGGCGGGGGCGGGGGCACCGGTGCACTCACGAGGCGCATCCTGCCGGATGTGCGCAAGCGTTTCCATGCCATCCCGGGACCGACTTCCCCGAACTCACGGTGGGCACCGACGCCCCTCACAGGTGACGCATAGGGAACGCGCCGATCGTGGGGGCATGACGACGAGCACGGCGACCCCCGACGAGGTCCTCGCGAGCCCCGGAGAGCGCCGCCGCCCGCCTCGTGCCCTCATCCCGGTGCCCCGCTGGTGGCGGGACGCGACGGGGGCGGCCGGCTGGGCCGTCCTCCTCGGTGTCGTCGCCCTCTGGGTGCAGGACGGCGGGGTCCAGGACCTCGCGACGTGGTCGGGGTTCTTCACCTCGACCGGCCGCCTGACGGGCCTCGTCGCCTCGGCGATGCTCCTGCTGCAGGTCCTCCTCATGGCCCGGGTGCCGTGGGTCGAGCAGGCCTGGGGCCAGGACGAGCTGGCCCGCACGCACCGGCTCGTCGGCTTCACCTCCTTCAACCTCCTGTGGGGGCACATCGCCCTCATCACCCTCGGGTACGCCGCCGCGAGCCCGCTCGGCATCTGGGGCACGACCTGGGACTTCGTCGTGAACTACCCCGGGATGCTGCTGGCCTGGGCCGGCGTGCTCGCGCTCGTCCTGGTCGTCGTCACCTCGGTGCGGCGGGCCCGGCGCCGGCTGCGCTACGAGTCCTGGCACCTCATCCACCTCTACGGCTACCTGGGTGCCGGGCTCGTCCTGCCGCACCAGCTGTGGACCGGGGCCGACTTCCTCGACTCCACGGCGGCCACGGTCTTCTGGTGGGGTCTGTGGGGCACCACCGCGGCGGCCGTCCTCCTCTTCCGCGTCGGCCTCCCGCTGTGGCGCTCGCTCCGCTCGCCGATCCGGGTGCTCGAGGTGCGAGCCGAGGGCCCCGGCGTCACGAGCGTGACGGTCGGCGGTGACGGCGTGCGCCACCTCCCGGTGCGCGCCGGCCAGTTCCTCCAGTGGCGCTTCCTCGACGGGCCCGGATGGACCCGCGCCAACCCGTACTCGGTCTCGGCCGCGCCGGACGGACGGACGCTGCGCTTCACCGCGGCCCACGTCGGTGACGGCTCGGCCCGCCTCGCGGCCCTGCGGCCCGGCACGCGCGTGCTCGTCGAGGGTCCGTACGGTCGGCTGCACGGCGGCGTCCGCGGCCACCGCAAGGTCCTCCTCATGGGCTCCGGCATCGGCATCACCCCGATGCGGGCCCTCCTCGAGGAGCTGCCGCAGCGACCGGGCGACGTGACGGTGGTGCACCGGGTCCGCTCGGAGCAGGAGGCCGTGCTCGCCGACGAGATCCGCTCGCTCGCGGCCGCCCGCGGCGCGCGCTACCTGCTCGTCGAGGGCCACCGCATCCCCGGCCGCGACAGCTGGCTGCCCCGGCAGGCCGCCCACCTCACCGACGACGAGGCGCTGCGCCAGGTGCTGCCCTACATCGCCGAGCACGACGTCTACGTCTGCGGCTCCGACGGCTGGATGGACGCCGTGCGCACCGCGGCCCTGCGCGCCGGCGTGGCCGCCGACGCCGTGCACCTCGAGCGCTTCGCCTACTGACCGCACGACCCGACAAGGACTCTCCGATGCGACGGATCACGACCTGGCTGCTGAGCACGCTCTCTGCGCTGGTCCTCCTCTTCAGCTACCACACGTCGACGAACTCGGGCAGCGCGACCGCCGTCGCCACCGGGTCGGCCGACGCCGCGGCCAACGGCTCGACGGACTCCGGGTCGAGCGGTTCGGCCGACTCCGGGACCGACTCGGGGACCGACTCCGGGTCGGCGGCGACCCCGACGCCCACCCCGTCCGCGGACGCCGGCTCGGGAGGCTCCTCGGGCAGCTCGTCGTCCTCCGGCACCTTCACCGGCGACGCCGTGCAGACCCGCTACGGCCCGGTGCAGGTCGAGATCACGGTGAAGAACGGCAAGATCACGAAGTCGGTCGTCACCCAGGTGCCGTGGAACGACCACAAGGACCAGGAGATCAACTCCTACGCCGTGCCGATCCTCAACGACGAGGCCGTGCAGGCCCAGAGCGCGGGCATCGACATGGTCTCCGGCGCGACCTTCACCTCCGACGCGTACATCCAGTCGCTGCAGTCCGCGATCGACCAGGCCAACCTGTGATCACCGCCGAGATCCCCGTGACGCCCGCTGCGCCGCCCCCGCCCGTGCTGGCCAGGCGCGCTTGGGTCGAGCACGTGATGGGGACGGCCGTCAGCGTCCACGTGCGGGCCGTCGAGCCCACCCGGCCCGACCTCGAGGCGGCGGTGGCCCGCGTCTTCGCCCACCTGCACAAGGTCGACGCGGTGCTCTCGACGTGGCGCGCCGACAGCGACCTCCTGCGCCTGCAGCACCGCGAGACCGAGGACGTCCACGCCTGGGTCGCCGACGTCACCGAGCTGGCCCTCGAGGCGGAGGAGCGCACCGACGGGCTGTTCCGGGCCTGGCGCTCGCGCGCGGGCGGCCGACCCGTCTTCGACCCCACCGGGCTCGTCAAGGGCTGGGCCGTGGCCGGCGCGGCCGCCCACCTCGAGGTGGTGCCCGAGGTCGCCTTCAGCATCGGCGCGGGCGGGGACGTCGTCGTCGGGGCCGGACGCGGACCGACGGCCGCCGCCCCCACGTGGCGGATCGGGCTCGAGGACCTGACCACCCCGGGGCGCGTCGCCGACGTCGTGTCCGTGCGGCGGGGCGCCGTGGCGACCTCGGGTGCGGCCGCTCGCGGCGGGCACGTCGTCGACCCGCGCACCGGCCGCCCGGTCGTCCGCCCCGGGTCGACCACCGTCATCGGACCCGACCTGCTGTGGGCGGACGTCTGGGCCACGGCCGCGTGGGTCGACCCCGAGCGGGTGGCGGCCCTGCTCCCCGAGCGCGACCCGGGGTACCGCCTCGTCGTCCTGTGAGGCCGGACCCACCGGGGTCGGGACGCCGCGTGGCAGGGCCCGATCGGGCCCTGTCGGGCGCCCGTGCGCGCTGCTAGTCTCGACGGGTTCCGCCGAGCTTCAGCAGGGGAACTCGGCACGCACGACCAGAGCGGTGCCATGACTCGACCGCAGGGGACCGGACCCGGGGGCGCGACCCGCCTCGAGCCGGTGGCTGCACCTCGTCCCGTCGACCCCTGCGTGCTCCCCGTGCCGTCTCCCGGTCCGCCACCGAGTCGCGGCGCTCCCTCCTGACCCAGCGGGTGCGTGCCGCGGCGCGTGCCCGTTCGGCCCGAACCGCTCCCCACGTGGGGGTGGGCGGGTCGGTGGATGCCGGGGCGGCGGTGGCCGGCGCGAGAGCGTGGGTCGCCTTCCCTCTGTGCCTCCCGGCGTCCGCGGGCGCCGCCCCACGGTGAGGCCGTAACCCTCCCGTGGGGCGGTCCCGAGGTCCCCCGGTGCGCGGGGTCAGCCGCGACGCAGGGCCTCGACCAGCTCTCCGGGCGTGGTCACCGGGCGATCGCAGACGAAGCCGCGGCAGACGTAGGCCGCGGGGAAGCCGTCGACGAGCGGTCGGTCGGCGAGCAGGGGGATGCCGGGCGCGTCCGGGTCGCCGACCACGTGGACCAGCCCCGGGGACGACGACGCACGCACCGCCTCGAGCAGGCCCAGCGCGTTCGGCCCCGAGCCGACGACGGCCACCTGCAGCGGCCCGGCCGCGGCGGCCTCGGCGACCGCCAGCGCCCAGCCCGCGAAGCGCGGCTCGCTCGCGGCCACCGACCCGCACGCGGCGAGGGCCTGCTCGGCGGCCTCCCGGTGACGCCCCGAGCCGGTGAGCGCCGAGTACGTCAGGAGCGCACCGGCGAGGGCCGAGGCACCGCAGGGCTCGGCGTTGTCGCTGCGGCTCGCGGGGCGTGAGAAGAGCGCCGGCGCGTCGTGGGCGGTGTCGTGCGGGGTGCCGGTGCCGTCGACGAAGCGGTCGAGCGCGCGGTCGAGGAGGTCGCCGGCGGTCACGAGCCACCGGGCATCGCCGGTCGCCTGGTGCAGCGCCAGCAGGCCCTCGGCGAGGTCGGCGTGGTCGTCGAGCACGGCGGGCGCCGACGACACGACGCCCCCGCGCGAGGTCCGGTGCAGCACGCCGTCGACGTCGTGGGTGGCGAGCACGTGGGTGGCCGCGGCCGATGCCGCCGTCACGAGGTCGGGGCGGTCGAGCAGCGCGCCGGCGTCGGCCAGCGCGGCGACGGCGAGCCCGTTCCACGCCGTGACCACCTTGTCGTCGCGCGCCGGCTGCGGGCGCCGGCTCCGGGCCGCGAGGAGGCGATCGCGCACCCCGGACCACCAGGCGGGGTCGTCGGGGTCGGTGCGCAGCTGGAGGGTCGAGGCGCCGTGCTCGAAGGTGGCGTCGGCGGTGACGTCCAGCAGGTCCGCTGCCCGGGCGCCGTCGTCGGCGCCGAGGACGTCGACGAGCTGGGCGGGCGCCCAGGAGTAGGTCAGCCCCTCGTGCGAGTGGCCGTCGACGACCGTGTCTGCGTCGAGGGCGGAGGCGAAGGCCCCCTCGGGCGTGCCGAGGTCGCGGACGAGGAAGTCGGCGGTCTCCTCGGCGACCCGCCGGGCGGTCCGGTCGCCCGTGTCGCGCCACAGGTGGGCGTACACCCGCAGCAGGAGGGCGTTGTCGTAGAGCATCTTCTCGAAGTGCGGGACGACCCAGGCGGCGTCGACCGAGTAGCGCGCGAAGCCGCCCGCGAGCTGGTCGTACATCCCGCCCCGGGCCATCGCGGCGCACGTGCTGCCGACCATCGCCAGGGCGTCGGTCGACCCGGTGCGGGCGTGGTGGCGCAGCAGGAACTCGAGGACCATCGACGGCGGGAACTTCGGGGCGCCGCCGAAGCCGCCCCGCGCGTCGTCGTGGTCGGTGCGCAGCCGGGTGGCGGCGCGGTCGAGGACGTCGACGGGCACGGCCGCCGGCGCCGGGGGGCCGGTGACCTCCCGCAGGCGGGACGCGATGTGGGCCCCCGAGGCCAGCACCTGCTCGCGCTGCTCGCTCCAGACCCGGGAGGCATTGTCCAGCAACCCGATCAGCTGCTGACGGGGTAGGTAGGTGCCGGCGAAGAACGGGTCGCCGTCGGGCGTGAGCAGGCAGGTCATCGGCCAGCCGCCGTGCCCGGTGAGCGCCGTCGTCGCCGCCATGTACACGGCGTCGACATCGGGGCGCTCCTCGCGGTCGACCTTGACGGCGACGTACCCCTCGGCGAGCACGCGCGCGACCTCCTCGTCCTCGAAGGACTCGTGCGCCATGACGTGGCACCAGTGGCAGGCGGCGTACCCGACCGACAGGAAGACCGGCACGTCGCGGCGACGGGCCTCGGCGAACGCCTCGTCGCCCCACTCCCACCAGTCGACGGGGTGGTCGGCGTGCTGGAGCAGGTAGGGGGAGAGGGAGGCCGCGAGCCGGTTCGCCATCGACCCACCGTACGAGAGGCCTGCCCTCGGTCGTGCGGGCAGCATCGCCCATCCGACCAATCCGGCGGGGCGGGTGGCTCCGAACACGCTCTACCCCGTGCGGTCCGATCCCCCCTGCGGCACGACGACGTGCCTGGTCGGACCACCAGGAAGGACAGCTCGATGACGACTGCCCACGACGCCCGCCCCCTGCCGCCCTCGGACGGTGCACCACCGCCCGACCGGGTCGGCGTGCGACGCCGCAGCCTCATCGGCTGGGTCCTCGCCGGAGGAACGCTCGCCGTGGCCGCCGACCTGTCGGTGGGCGCCGAGCCCGCCGCGGCCGCCGTGCCCAGCCCGCCGCAGGTCCCCGAGCTCTACGACCTCGGCGACCTGCAGACCCACTCGGCGCTGCCGACCTCGCAGCTGATCCGCATCGACCTCGACGAGGACGGCGTCGCGCACTTCGCGATCCCGCGGATGGAGGTCGGGCAGGGCATCACGACGGCCGCGGCCATGCTCATCGCCGAGGAGCTGGACCTGCCCCTCGACAAGGTCCGCGTGACGCTCGCCAAGGCCCGGCCGGAGCTGGTGTTCAACCAGCTGACGGGCGGCTCGAACACCATGCAGTCGATGTTCACCCCGATCCGGGTGGCCGCCGCGACGGCGAAGGGCGCGCTGCTGCGGGCCGCCGCGACCGAGCTCGGCGCCCAGGTGTCGGCACTCGTCGCCAAGGCCGGTGTCGTGACCGGCCCGACCGGCACGAGCCTCACCTACGGCCAGCTGGCCACCCTCGCCGCGAGCGCCGAGGACGTCGCGGTCGAGGTGTCGCTCACCCCGCGGAGCGAGTTCTCGGTCATCGGGACGTCGCGCAACCGGGAGGACGCGCTGGCCGCCGTGACCGGGCGCAAGCAGTTCACGATGGACCTCGAGGTCGAGGGCGCGCTGCCGACGATGGTCTGCCGGCCGCCGACGCTCAACGGCTCGCCGCGCTCCGTGCGCAACGAGGCCGCCGTCCGGGGGATGCCCGGCGTCACCGACGTCGCGCTCGTCGGCACGGGTGTTGCCGTGCGCGCCGCGACCTTCGGTCAGTGCATCGACGCCGTCCGGGCGCTCGACGTCGACTGGAAGGGCGGCTCGGTCGAGGGGGAGTCCGACGAGTCGGTCCTCGCGGAGCTCAAGCGGGCCGAGCTGCCGATGGTCGTGCCGAAGGTGCCGATCCTCGCCAGCACCCTCGACCTGCGCGTCGAGTTCATGTTCCGCAGTAGCGCTGCGCTGGAACCGAACTGCGCCATCGCGGACGTCCGCTCGGACCGCGCGACGGTCTGGGCTGGGCTCAAGGCCCCGATCGTCGCCCAGCGTGACATCGCCAAGGCGGTCGGGCTACCGGTCGGGAAGGTCGAGGTCAACGTCGTCACCGGCGGAGGGTCGTTCGGGCACAAGCTGTTCGGTGACGCGGCCACCGAGGCGGCAGTCATCTCGAAGGCGATGGGCAAGCCGGTCAAGCTGATGTGGCACCGCGCCGACGAGCCCCGCCAGGGTCGGGTGCACCCGATGGCCACGTCGCGGGTGCGGGCGACGATGCTCGCCGGTCAGGTGCTCACGTTCGAGCAGCGACACACGAGCGTCGTCACCGACTTCGGCCACGGGCTGGGGGAGCGGCTCACCGCGCTCGTCGCCGAGCTGCCGGCGAACCTCGGCGGTCTCGGTCTCTCGCAGTCGATCTTCACCCTGACCCAGGAGCTGCCCTACAACTTCGGGGTCGTCACCCAGCTGCTCAACGAGGTCGACACCCGGTTCAACACCGGGAGCATGCGCAACATCTACAGCCCGGACGTGGCGTGCGCCAACGAGCTGGCCGTCGACCAGATCGCCAAGCGGCTCGGCAAGGACCCCTACGCGTTCCGGATGTCCTTCCTCAAGAGCGCGAAGGCCAAGCGGTGCCTCGAGGCGGTCGCGAAGGCCGGTGGCTGGGGTCGGTCGCTGCCGCAGGGTGTGACGCAGGGCATCGCCGTGCACACCGAGTACAAGGGCGCGACAGCGGTTCTCGTCGAGCTCGACACCCGGCCCGAGACGGTGAACCGGAAGATCCGCGACGCCGTCACCGGCCCGCGCGTCACGAAGGCGGTCATCGCCGTCGACGCCGGGCTCGTCGTCAACCCGCGCGGCCTCGAGGCCCAGATGATGGGTGGCGTCGCCGACGGCATCGCGCTCGCGCTGACGAGCAGCAACCACCTGGAGGACGGCCACTTCCTCGAGGCGAGCTGGGACAACTACTTCTACACGCGGCAGTGGAACGTCCCGCCGGAGTTCCGGTGCATCGTCATGCCGTCCGACGAGGAGCTGCCCGGCGGCGCCGGCGAGGCGGGGGTGGCGGCCTCGGTCGCCGCCGTGGCCTGCGCCTACGCCCGGGCGACGGGGAAGGTCCCGACCCGCTTCCCGGTCAACCACGGGACGGTCTCGTTCACCCCGAAGTCCTTCGTCCCGCCCGTCCCGGAGTCCCCGGTCGACGGCCTGTCGTACGTCTCCTGAGGAGCCAGCCATGCCCCAGCACACCTTCACCGTCAACGGCGAACGGGTCACGGTCGACGTGGCTGACGACGTCCGCCTCCTCTGGGTCCTGCGCGACGTCCTGAAGATCACCGGCCCGAAGTACGGGTGCGGGATCAACGTCTGCAAGGCCTGCACCTCCCACGTCAACGGCAAGGCCTTCAACCCGTGCTCGGTCCCCGTGTCCGACCTCGGCCCCGACGACGAGGTGACGACCATCGAGGGCCTGCCCGACACGGTCGACGCCGAGCTGCACCCGATGCAGGAGGCCTGGCTCGAGCGCGACGTCGCCCAGTGCGGCTACTGCCAGCCCGGCCAGATCATGGCGGCCGTCGCGCTCGTGAAGAAGGTTCGCGCCGAGGGCCGTTCGATCACGGACGCGGACCTCGACGGCATCCGGAACATCTGCCGCTGCGGCACCTACACCCGCATCCGGGAGGCCATCAGGGAGGGGGCCTCCCGGATGTGACCGACGCCGCGGGCCGTGTCGTCACTGGGAGGGCGGCGCGGCCCGCGGTCACTCGGCGAGGGCCTTGTGGAGCGCGATGCAGGCGGTCATCGACTCCTCGCCCTCGAGGCTCGACCAGCTCGTCTCGACACCGGCCCGCAGGAGGGTCCACGCGCGCGCCTCGTCCTCGTCGACGCCGGCCGCCCCGGCCACGAGCGAGAGCCGGTTGCGCACCGACCAGCGCAGCGCCGCACCGGACCCCAGCTCGTCGAACCGGTTGCGCAGCACCGGCCAGAGGTCGAAACCGGGGTGGCCCGCGACCGGCTTGGGGTCGATGGCCGTCCACTCGCCCGACGGTGACCGCAGGACGTTCTCGTAGTGCAGGTCGGTGTGCAGGAGCAGTTCCGGGACCTCGCCGCCCAGCAGGTCGCGGGCCAGGCCGAGGGTGCGGGTGACGACCCGTCGGGGGACGGCCGGCCGGCGCTCCATCCGCTCGAGGTGCGGGCCGAGGTACTCCGCGATCCGGGGGACCGGCGGCGGCGCGGGCACCTGCAGCCGCCGGAGCAGCCCGCCGACCACCTCGCACGCCTCGTCGGCCCACACGCCGGTGAGGTCGGCGTCGGCGTCGAGCCGCTCGAGGAGGAGCAGCCCGTCCGACGGCAGGGCCGCGACGAGCCGCACGGCCCCCGATCCGCCCCACGTCCGCAGGGCCAGCGCCTCGTGCTCGCCCTCGGGGTGCGGCCAGGCGACCTTGAGGGCCAGCGCCCGCGCACCCCGGCGCACGGGCACGACGACGGCCGTCCAGCCGGTGCGCGGCGGCCCGTCGACGACCAGGTCCCAGCGGGCGAGGCCCTCGTCGAGGAGGCGCGGCACGGTGGCCACCCAGTCGGCTCCCGAGGGTCCGCCGTCGGGCGGGTACCTCGAGACCCGGGAGACCCAGACGGGCGGGAGGACGACGTCGCTCACGTGAGCCCGGGGAACGGTGCGAGCGGCGCGCCCCAGCGGTGCGCCTCGACCTCGACGACCCCGAGCCAGCAGGTGCCCGCGACGAGCCCGGTGACCGGGTCGGCCGCGACGAGCCCGGCCAGGCCGCCGCCGAGCGTGGCACGCAGCGAGGTGAGCGACTCGAGGAAGAGGCGGTCGACGTCGGCGGCGGTGCGCACCGGGAAGGGCAGCGGATGGCCGAGCGCGACCTGGGGAGGGTCCTCGCCGGAGCGCAGGTCGGCCCGCAGGTCGCGCAGGGCGGCGAGCGTGGCCTCGGCCCGTCGACGACGGGCCCCGGTGGAGCGGGCCGTGCCGACCTCGGCGAGGTAGGTCGCGGTGTCGGCGGCCGCGACGAGGGCATCGGTGCCGGCGCCGTCCGGCGGACCCGCCGCGACCGGGCGGGCGGGGGCCGACCCCGTCAGGAGGCGGGCGGCCGCCCAGCGCTGGGCGTGCAGCGCGGCGAGAGGGGCCAGGAGGTCGGCGTCCACGGCCGAGAAGCGTGATGCCCCGGCGGCCGCCTCGGCCTCGGCCGCCCCGAGGGAGGAGGCCGGGGGCACGGTCGGCCCGGGGGTGGGCGCCGTCGTCGGGGTGGCAGTGCCGGTGGGGGTCGCCGAGCCGGTGGGGCTCGCCGTGGCGTCGAGGTCGGCGGCCGGGACCCGCCGCGCGACGAGGGTGGTCCGCAGCACCGTGTGCTGGCGCCGGTGCAGCGTCGCGAGGTCGCGCCCGAGCGGGGTGGCGAGGGCCTCCGCGAGCCCGGCGAGGTGCAGGCAGTCACGGGTCAGGGCGACGAGCGCCGCCTCGCCGGCGAGGGGCGGGCGGGTGGGCACGAGGGGCACGCGCGGGGCGTCGTCCTCGAGCCGGATGCCACAGCCGGAGACCGGGGCGAGGAGCACCGCCCCCACCCCGGCCAGGAGGAGGCGCCGCCCGGGACGCCGGGCGTCGAGGTCCGGCACGGGCGCCATCCTCCCACGGTGCGGTCGGCCCTCCGCGGGGCCTAGAGTGGGTCGCCCGGCACGCGCCGGGACGAGAACTGCACAGGGAGAGAGGAGACACCGGTCATGGCCACCGCCGACACCCTCCGACCCGTCCTCGAGCAGGGTCTCGACGGCAGCGGGCTGGTCCTCGACGACGTCACGGTGTCACCGGCCGGCAAGCGTCGCGTCGTGCGCGTCCTGCTCGACCGCGACCTCGGCGACGTCGACGCGGTCACCGAGCCCACCGAGCCCCTCTCCCTCGACGAGGTCGCCGCCGCCACCCGCGCGGTCGGCGACGCGCTCGACGCCTCCGACGTGCTCGGCGAGCAGCCCTACACCCTCGAGGTCTCCTCGCCGGGTGTCGGCCGCCCACTCACCCTGGCCCGCCACTTCCAGCGCAACGTCGGCCGCCTCCTCGAGGTGCGCACCGCCGCCGGCGAGAGCACCGGACGCCTCGTCGCCGCCGACCGCACCGCGCTGACCCTCGAGGTCCCCGCGACGAAGAAGACCCCCGCCCGCACCGAGACCGTGCCCTACGCCGACGTCGACCGCGCCACCGTGCAGGTCGAGTTCGCCCGGCACGACGACCCCCCCAAGGAGAGCTGACCCCCGTGGACATCGACCTCGCCGCCCTGCGCGCGCTGGAGCGGGAGCGTGGCATCTCCCTCGACGTCATCGTCCCGGCGATCGAGCAGGCCCTGCTCCTGGCCTACCAGCGCACCGACGGCCACTACCGCTCGGCGCGCGCCGAGCTCGACCGCGCCTCGGGTCACGTCGTCATCTGGGCCCGTGAGGAGACCGAGGTGCCGGCGCCCGAGGGCGAGGTGGACGAGGACGGCGAGCCGGCCCGCCCCCGCCGCGAGCTCGGCCCCGAGTTCGACGACACCCCCACCGGCTTCGGGCGCGTCGCCGCCGCCACCGCGCGCCAGGTCATCGTCCAGCGGATGCGCGACATCGAGGACGACGCGATCCTCGGCGACTTCAAGGGCCGCGAGGGCGACATCGTCGCCGGCATCGTCCAGCAGAGCGCCAACGCCGGGCACGTGCTCGTCGACTTCGGCACCGTCGAGGGCATCCTCCCGGCCGCCGAGCAGGTGCCGGGGGAGAGCTACCAGCACGGCCAGCGGCTGCGCACGTTCGTCGTCTCGGTCAAGCGCGGCCTGCGCGGCCCGCAGATCAGCCTGTCGCGCACCCACCCGAACCTCGTGAAGAAGCTCTTCGCCCTCGAGGTCCCCGAGGTCGCCGACGGCAGCGTCGAGATCGCCGCGCTGGCCCGCGAGGCCGGCCACCGCACGAAGATCGCGGTGCACTCGACCGTGCCGGGGCTCAACGCCAAGGGCGCCTGCATCGGGCCGATGGGCTCGCGCGTGCGGGCGGTCATGGCCGAGCTGCAGGGCGAGAAGATCGACATCGTCGACTGGAGCAAGGACCCCCAGGAGTTCATCGCGGCCGCGCTGTCGCCGGCGCGCGTGACGGCAGTCCACGTCGTCGACCCGACGCTGCGCGCCGCGCGGGTCGTCGTCCCCGACTACCAGCTCTCCCTGGCCATCGGCCGGGAGGGCCAGAACGCCCGGCTGGCCGCGAAGCTGACCGGCTGGCGCATCGACATCCGGGCCGACACCGAGGTCGCCGCGGCCCCCGCCGCGGGTCCCGGCGACACGCCCGAGCCCGCTTAGGCGGTAGACTGGTGCGGACCGACCGGACTGGACTCCGGCCAGCGGGCCCGGTGCGCACGTGCATCGGGTGTCGTGGGGCGGATAGCCGGTCGGCACTCCTGCGAGTGGTTCTCGGGCAGGGGGAGCGCGGCCTGGCCGTCGTCCCCGACCCCGGGCGCCGTCGCCCGGGGCGCGGCGCCTGGTTGCACCCGAGCGTCTCGTGTCTCGACCTCGCCGTCCGCCGCAAGGCGTTCGGCCGCGCGCTGCGAGCCAGCACCGGCCCGGACGTCACCGCGGTGGCCCGGTGGGTCACGGACCTCACGCAGGATCGACCGAATGACGAGCACGAAGACCGGAAGCGGGTTTAACGCGATGAGCACCCGATGAGTCCTCAGCGATGAGCACCCCCCAGTAACGACGGTCCGCGCCACCCCGGCACGGACCTGGACAGGAGAAATGTGTCTAAAGTCCGTGTGAGCGCACTCGCGAAGGATCGCGGGGAGACCAGCAAGGTCGTCCTCGAGCGCCTGAACGCGATGGGTGAGTACGTCAAGAGCGCCAGCTCGACGATCGAGGCACCGGTCGTCCGGCGCTACAACGAGAAGTTCCCCGCCGAGCAGGCCGCCCCGGCCAAGAAGGCCGCGCCGGCCAAGAAGGCTGCTCCGGCGGCCCCTGCCGCGCCGGCTCCGGCCGCCCCCGCCGCCGAGGCCCCCGCCCCGGCAGCCCCCGCTGCCCCGGCCGCTGCCGCTCCGGCGGCGCCGTCCGCTCCGGCTCCGGCTGCTCCCGCCGCCCCGGCCGCTGCCGCTCCGGCGGCGCCGTCCGCGCCGGCCCCGGCTGCCCCCGCCCCGGCGGCACCGGCGCCGTCCGCCCCGGCCCCGCAGGCTCCGGCCGCCGAGGCCGCCCCGGCCCCGGCCGCCCGTGAGGGTGGCGCCACGCCGGGTGGTCCCCGTCCGGCCCCGCGCCCCGCGGGTCCGCGCCCGGGCAACAACCCGTACGCCCCGAGCCAGGGGATGGGCCGCTCGCGCGAGTCCGCCCCGCGCCCGGGCAACAACCCCTTTGCCCCGAGCCAGGGCATGCCGCGTCCGCAGAGCCGTCCGGGCGGTCCTCGCCCGGCCGGTGGTCCCGGTGCCGGTGGTCCGGCCGGGCCGCGTCCGGGTGGGGCCCGTCCCAGCCCGGGCATGATGCCCGACCGCAGCGCGGTCGCCCGTCCGGGCGAGCGCCCGGCGCGCGGCGGCGGTCGCCCCGGCGCCGGCGGTGCCGGTCGCCCCGGTGGCGGAGGTCCCGGTGGTGGCGGCTTCGCCGGTCGTCCCGGCGGTCCCGGTGGGCGCGGCGGCTACGGCCGCGGCGGCACCGCGGGTGCCTTCGGTCGCGGTGGGGGTCGTCCCGGCCGCGCCCGCAAGTCCAAGCGCGCCAAGCGCCTCGAGTTCGAGGAGATGCAGGCTCCGTCGATCGGCGGCGTCAGCGTCCCCCGCGGCGACGGCACGACCATCGTGCAGATCCGCCAGGGCGCGAGCCTCAGCGACTTCGCCGACAAGATCAACGCCAACCCGGCCTCGCTCGTCACCGTGCTCTTCCACCTCGGTGAGATGGCCACGGCGACGCAGAGCCTCGACGAGGACACCTTCAAGGTCCTCGGCACCGAGCTCGGCTACGACATCCGGATGGTCTCGCCGGAGGAGGAGGAGCGCGAGCTCTACGACTCCTTCGACATCGACCTCGAGATCGGTGTCGACTCCGAGGAGGAGGACGACCTCGCGGCCCGCCCGCCGGTCGTCACCGTCGTCGGCCACGTCGACCACGGTAAGACCCGCCTCCTCGACGCCATCCGCAACGAGGACGTCGTGGGCGGCGAGGCCGGCGGCATCACGCAGCACATCGGTGCCTACCAGGTCCACCGCGAGCACGAGGGCATCGACCGTCCGATCACCTTCATCGACACCCCGGGTCACGAGGCGTTCACCGCCATGCGTGCTCGTGGTGCGAAGGTCACGGACATCGCGATCCTCGTCGTGGCGGCCGACGACGGCGTCATGCCGCAGACCATCGAGGCGCTCAACCACATGCAGGCGGCCGACGTCCCGATCGTCGTCGCGGTCAACAAGATCGACGTCGAGGGCGCCAACCCGAGCAAGATCCGCCAGCAGCTCACCGAGTACAACCTCGTCGCCGAGGAGTACGGCGGCGAGACGATGTTCGTCGACGTCTCCGCGAAGCAGGGGCAGAACATCGACGCGCTGCTCGAGGCCGTCCTCCTGACCGCCGACGCGGCGCTCGACCTGCGGGCCAACCCCGACCGTGACGCCCGTGGTGTCGCGATCGAGGCCAACCTCGACAAGGGCCGCGGCGCCACGGCGACCGTGCTCATCCAGTCGGGCACGCTGCACGTCGGTGACGCGATCGTCGCGGGCTCGGCCCACGGCCGCGTCCGGGCGATGCTCGACGAGCACGGGAAGAACGTCGACGAGGCCACCCCGTCGCGTCCGGTCCAGGTGCTCGGGCTCTCCTCGGTCCCGCGGGCCGGCGACACCTTCGTCGTCGCCCCCGACGACCGCACCGCACGCCAGATCGCCGAGAAGCGCGAGGCGGCCGACCGTCAGGCGAGCCTGGCCAAGGCCCGCAAGCGCATCTCGCTCGAGGACCTCAACGAGGCCCTCGCGGCGGGCAAGGTCGACACCCTCAACCTCATCCTCAAGGGCGATGTGTCGGGTTCGGTCGAGGCGCTCGAGGACGCCCTGTTGCAGATCGACGTCGGCGACGAGGTCGACCTGCGGATCATCGACCGCGGGGTCGGCGCCATCACGCTGAACAACATCAACCTCGCGATGGCCTCCGACGCGATCATCATCGGCTTCAACGTCCGCGCCGAGGGCCAGAACGCCGAGGTCGCCGAGCGCGAGGGCGTCGAGATCCGGTACTACTCGGTCATCTACCAGGCGATCGACGAGATCGAGCAGGCCCTCAAGGGCATGCTCAAGCCGGAGTTCGAGGAGGTCGAGCTCGGCTCGGCGGAGATCCGCGAGATCTTCCGCTCGAGCAAGTTCGGCAACATCGCCGGCTCGATCGTCCGCAGCGGCGAGATCAAGCGCGGCACCAAGGCACGCATCACGCGCCAGGGTGTCGTCGTCGCCGAGAACGTCGACATCGCCGGCCTGCGCCGGTTCAAGGACGACGTCACCGAGGTCCGCGAGGGCTTCGAGTGCGGTATCAACCTCGGGTCCTACAACGACCTCCAGCTCGAGGACCTCATCACCACCTACGAGATGCGGGAGAAGCCGCGCGCCTGAACGGAGTGAAGGCGCGCGGGGTCGAGCGCAGCTCGTCCCTCGAGATGCGGGGTCGAGCGCAGCTCGTCCCTCGAGATGCGGCGGGTCCCACGCTCTGCGTGGGCGAAGCCGCGCGCCTGATGCGCAGCTCCTGACGAACGACGAGAACATGCCGCGCACCCCTCGGGGTGCGCGGCATGTTCTCGTCTCTCGACCGGGAGCCGGACCGGGGGTGGCCGGGTGAGTGCACGGCGCGGACCGCCGGTGACCTAGGGTTGGACGGCCCCACCGCCGTGGGGACGCGCCCGCCGAGCAGAGGAGGAGCCGTGGCCGACGAAGCCCGTGCCCGCAAGGTCGCCGACCGGATCAAGACGGTGACCGCCGAGAACCTCGAGTCGATCGTCAAGGACCCCGACCTCGGGTTCGTCACGGTCACCGACGTCCGCGTCACCGGCGACCTCCAGCACGCCTCGCTCTTCTACACGGTCTTCGGCGACGAGGACCAGCGCGCCACGACCGCCCGCCTCCTCGAGCAGAACAAGGGCCGGCTGCGCTCGCTCGTCGGCAAGCAGCTCGGCATCCGGCTCACCCCCAGCATCGAGTGGATCGCCGACGCCATTCCCGAGACCGCGGCCCACCTCGAGGACCTGCTCAAGGAGGCCCGCGAGCGCGACGCCGCCGTGGCCGCCGCCGCGGCCGAGGCCCGCTACGCCGGGGAGGCCGACCCGTACCGCAAGGAGCGCGACGAGGACGCCGACGCCGACGAGCCCGACGGCACCGAGACCGAGGACGCCGTCCCCGCCGAGGACGCCCCGGGTGCCGACCAGCGCTGAGCCGGGCGCGCCCACGGAGGACGGCCTGCTCGTCGTCGACAAGCCCGCGGGGTGGACCAGCCACGACGTCGTGGCCCGGGCCCGGCGGCTCTGCGCCACCCGCAAGGTCGGCCACGCCGGCACCCTCGACCCGATGGCCACCGGCGTCCTCGTGCTCGGGGTGGGCCGGGCCACGAAGCTGCTGACCTTCCTCGTCGGCGCCGAGAAGGACTACACGGCCACCGTCCGCATCGGGCAGGGCACGCTCACCGACGACGCCGAGGGCGAGGTGACGAGCGCCCCGGGTGCGGCCGGCCTCGACCGCGCCGACGTCGAGGGCGCCGTCGCCGGCCTCACCGGCGAGATCCAGCAGGTGCCGAGCGCGGTCAGCGCCATCAAGGTCAAGGGCGAGCGGGCCTACCACCGGGTCCGCGCCGGTGAGGACGTGCAGCTGCCCGCGCGCCCGGTCACCGTCTCCCGGTTCGTGGTCGGCGACCTGCGGGGGCCGACGCCGACGGCACCCCCGTCCTCGACGTCGACATCGAGGTCACCGTCTCGTCGGGCACCTACGTGAGAGCCCTGGCCCGCGACCTCGGCGCGGCGCTCGGCAGCGCCGCCCACCTCACGGCCCTGCGCCGCACGAGGGTCGGCGGCTTCACGCTCGACACCGCGCACGCGCTCGCCGACCTCGAGGCGCGGCAGGGCGAGCCGATGCCCACGCTCGCACTGGCCGACGCCGCCCGGGCCGGCTTCCCCGCACGCACGCTCAGCGCCGACGAGGCCCGCGCGCTGGGCTACGGGCAGCGCATCCCGTCGGCCTCTCCGGGCCGCACCGGACCCGTCGCGGCCTTCGCCCCCGACGGCTCGCTCGTGGCGGTCCTCGACGAGACCCGCGACCACGCGCGGTCCCTCGTCGTGTTCGCCCCCGCGAGTTCGTAGAGTGGTCCCCGTGCACCGATGGTCCGACCCCGCCCGAACGCCCGAGGCCCTGCGCCCCTGCGTCCTCACACTCGGCAACTTCGACGGCGTCCACCGCGGTCACATGGCGGTGCTCGCCGCCCTCGTCGAGGCCGGCGCGCGGCTGGGCCTCCCGGCGGTCGCCATCACCTTCGACCCGCACCCGGTCGCCGTGCTGCACCCCGACCGCGCCCCCGAGCTCATCGCCCCCGCACGGGTGCGTGACGAGCTGATCGCCGAGACCGGGGTCGACGGCCTGCTCGTCCTCGACTTCACCACCGAGTTCGCCCAGCAGACGCCCGAGGACTTCGTCCGCTCGGTGTTCGTCCGCGGCCTCGACGCCCGCTGCGTCGTCGTCGGGATGGACACCCGGTTCGGCTACCGCAACTCCGGCGACGTCGGCACCCTGGTCGACCTCGGCGAGCAGTTCGGGTTCGAGGTCATCGCGCTCGACGACGTCGGCGACGGCGAGCGCTACAGCTCCACCGTGGTCCGCCGCGAGCTGCGCGCCGGCGAGGTCGCCGAGGCCGCTCGCATCCTCGGCCGGCCGCACCGGGTCGTCGGCACCGTCGTGCACGGCAACCACCGCGGCCGGGGCCTCGGGTACCCCACGGCCAACCTCGCCGCCGACTCGATGGGCCTGGTCCCCGCCGAGGGCGTCTACGCCGGCTGGCTGACCCGCCTCGACGTCGCCGAGGGCGAGCCCGACCGCACGATGCCCGCCGCCGTCAGCGTCGGCACCAACCCGACCTTCGACACCGAGGACCGCCGCACCGTCGAGGCCTACGTGCTCGACCGCGACGACCTCGACCTCTACGACGAGACCGTGATGGTCGAGTTCGTCGACCACATCCGGCCGACGCTGCGCTTCGAGGGCGTCGAGCAGCTCAAGGAGGCGATGGCGGGGGACGTCGCGCGCTGCCGAGAGCTGCTCGCCAAGATCGTCCCCGCCTGACCCGGCCGTGGCCGCCCGTCCGAGCGGCTGGACCCGCCACGACCTCGGGCTCTACGTCGCCGCGGCGGGGGCCTCGGTCGTCGGCGCCCTGCTCGTGTGGTCCGCGACGGCCCGCACCACCGGGTCGGCCTACCTCGTGCGCCACCTGCTCACGGCCGGCCTGGGCCTGGCCGTCGCCGTGCTCGTCTCCCGGGCCGGGCGGGGGAGGGTGCGGGCGGCCGCCCCGTGGGCGTGGGCCGCGGCCGTCCTCCTCCTGCTGCTCGTCCCGACGCCGCTCGGCACGACCGTCAACGGGTCGCGCTCGTGGATCCCGCTCGTCGCGGGGTTCACCCTCCAGCCTGCCGAGCTGGCCAAGGCCGACGTCACCCTCGCCCTCGCGGCGCTGCTCGCCGGCCGGCTCGACCGGGGGAGCGACCCCGGAGGCCGGGAGGTCCTGCTCGCCGGCGTGGTCCTCGGAGTGCCGACCCTCCTCGTCCTGCTCCAGCCCGACCTCGGCACCGCACTGGTGCTCGCGGCGCTCGGCGCGGTCGTCGTGGTCGTCGGCGGGGTGCCGCGGCGCTGGGTGGCCGCCGGCGCCGCCCTCCTCGTCGCCGGGGTGGTCCTCGCGCTGACCACCCCGTTGCTCAGCGGCTACCAACGGGCCCGACTCACCTCCTTCGCCGACCCCACGGCCGACCCGCAGGGCGCCGGCTACCAGGTGCGCCAGGTGCGGTTGGCCATCGGCGGGGGCGGGCTGTGGGGGCAGGGGTTCATGGACGGCACGCGCACGCAGGGCGGGTTCGTCCCCTTCCAGCTCAACGACTTCGTCTTCTCGGTCGCCGGCGAGGAGCTCGGGTTCGTCGGGGCGGCCGGGCTGGTGCTGCTCCTCGGGGTGGTCGTCGTGCGCGCGCTCGTCGTCGCCGCCCGGGCCGAGGACGCCTTCGGCCGGCTCGTCGGGGTCGGGGTGGCCACCTGGCTGGCCGTCCAGGTGGTGCAGAACGTGGGGATGAACCTCGGCCTGCTGCCGGTCACCGGCCTGCCGCTGCCGTTCGTGTCCTACGGCGGCTCCTCGATGCTCGCCTCGTGGCTGGCGATCGGGCTCGTCGACGCCGCCCGGGCCGGACCGGTGCCACGGTGACCGAAAAGTGACCCGCCGGTATCCGGATCCGTTCCCTCGCGGCGCGGCGTGTGACAGGATTCGCGGACCACGCCACCGATGCCGAGGACGATGAACCATGCACCGGGTGACCCCCCAGATCAACACCCCCGCCGACGAGCCCGTCGACCACGCCGTCCTCGAGAACCGGGCCCAGAGCGTCGCCCATCTCTTCCGCGACCGGGTCGCCGCCTCCGGCGACCGGCCGGCCTTCCTCCACGCGATCGTGTCGGACGCCGGTGACGAGTGGGTGACCACGAGCTGGCGCGAGCTCGACGTCGTCGTCCGCGAGCTCGCCGCGGGCATCATCGCCCTCGGCGTCGAGCCCGAGGACCGCGTCGCCATCGCCTCCGGGACGCGCTACGAGTGGGCGCTGGCCGACCTCGCGAACATGCTGGCCGGCGCGGCCACCACGACGATCTACCCCACGACGATCGCCGACGACGTCGCGTTCATCCTCTCCGACTCCGGCACCCGCGTCGTCTTCGCCGAGAACTCCGAACAGCTCGAGAAGCTGCGAGCCATCAGGGACCGGATCCCCGGTGTCGGGCGGGTCGTCCTCATGGAGGGTGTGCCGGACGCCGACGACTGGACGCTCACCTTCGACCAGCTGCGCCAGCTGGGGCGCGAGTACCTCGCCGGCGACCCGCAGGCCGTCGACGTGCGCGCCGACGCCATCCGGCCCGACCAGCTCGCGACGATCATCTACACGTCGGGCACCACCGGCCGGCCGAAGGGGGTCCGGCTGCTGCACAGCGCGTGGACCTACGAGGGCGCGGCCACCGAGGCCATCGACATCCTCACCGAGGACGACGTGCAGTACCTCTGGCTGCCGCTCGCGCACGTCTTCGGCAAGAACCTGCTGACCCTGCCGCTGCAGATCGGCTTCGCAACGGCCATCGACGGGCGGATCGACAAGATCGTCGACAACCTCGCCGTCGTCAAGCCGACCTTCATGGGCGCCGCGCCCCGCATCTTCGAGAAGGCCTTCGCCCGCATCCAGATGATGATGGAGGGCGAGGGCGGCGTGAAGCACACGCTCTTCAAGGCGGCCAGCGCGACCGGCCGCGAGGTGAGCATCCTGCGCGAGCAGGGCAAGAACCCCTCGGGGCTGCTGGCCCGCAAGCACGCGCTGCTCGACAAGCTCGTCGCGAGCAAGATCCGCGAGCGCTTCGGCGGCAACATCCGCTTCTTCATCTCCGGCTCGGCCGCCCTCAACCAGGACGTCGCCCGCTGGTTCGACGGCATGGGGATGCTCATCGCCGAGGGCTACGGCATGACCGAGACGAGCGCCGCGTCGTTCGTCAACCGCACCAAGGCCTACCGCTACGGCACGGTCGGCTGGCCGCTGCCGGGCATCGAGGTCCGCATCGCCGAGGACGGCGAGATCCTCATGCGCGGCCCGGGCAACATGCAGGGCTACCACAACAACCCCGACGCCACGGCCGAGACCATCGACGCCGAGGGCTGGCTGCACACCGGCGACATCGGCGAGCTCGACGAGCGCGGCTTCCTGCGGATCACCGACCGCAAGAAGGACCTCTTCAAGACGAGCGGCGGCAAGTACGTGGCCCCCTCGATCATCGAGTCGACCTTCAAGGGCCTGTGCCCGTACGCCTCCCAGCTCGTCGTGCACGGCGCCGACCGCAACTTCGTCTCCGCGCTGATCACCCTCGACGTCGACGCGATGGCCGGCTGGGCCGCGCAGAACGGCATGGCGGGACGGCCCTACGCCGAGGTCGTGTCGTCCGAGGCCTGCCGGACGATGGTCCAGGGCTACGTCGACGAGCTGAACGCCGGCCTCAACCGGTGGGAGCAGGTCAAGAAGTTCACCATCCTCGAGAGCGACCTGAGCGTCGAGGACGGCGAGCTGACCCCGAGCCTGAAGCTCAAGCGCAAGGTCGTCGCGGACAAGTACAAGGACCTGCTCGACGCCCACTACTCCGGCTGACCCGACGCAGCGGACCCGGCCACCCGAGGTGGCCGGGTCCGCTGCGTCGGTGGAGGCGTCAGCCCTTCTCGCCGACGCCGAGCCGCACGTGCGCGCTGGTGCCGTCCTTGTAGGTGACGGTCGCCGGCGGGGTCGTGTCGAGCGAGGGGTCCTCGAGGCCGACGCCCGTCGGGCCCGGCCACCAGGCCGCCAGGTGACCGGCGCCGACCGTGGCGACGACGTCCCCGTGCTCGGGCGTGTGGATGGTGACCGCGGCGACCTCGGGGCCGACGAGGCCGACGAGGACGGACACGAGGTGGTCCGAGGACCCTCCCGAGCCCCCGCTCGTCACGAGGACCTCCCGGGCACCGACGTCGGTGCCCCCGGTGGCGTAGCCCATCGACCCGAAGGCGCTGCCGCTGCCGCCGAGCAGCCCCGGGTCATCGGTGATGCACGTCGCGTCGAAGCCCTGCCGGTCGCCCAGCACGACGAGTGTCCAGTCGCCCCGCTGCTCCGAGAGCACGACGCCGGCGCGCGCGACGACGGCGTGGGTCACTCCGGTGGGGTCGCCCTCGGGGCCTCCGGACAGGCTGTCGGACAGGGAGTCCCGGCAGGAGTCGGCCGCGGCCAGCTGCTCCGGGGTGGTCGGGCGGTGCGGGGTCGCGGTCCACGTGGCGTACGCGCTGTCGCCGCCACCGAGCACCTGCACGGCGACGATGCCCGCCGTGGACGCCGCGGCCAGCCCGCCGACGACGGCCAGCCGGCGAGCGGTGCGCCGGCTGGCCGTCGGGGTGGGTCGGGCGTCCTCGCCGGTCGTCGGGGTCGCGAGGATGCGCGCCAGCAGTGCGTCGGCGCCCTGCTGCTCCGAGGCGCTGAGGGCGCGGGCCGGGCTGGGGTCGAGGGCGGAGAGGGCCCGGGTGGTGGTGGGGTCGAGGTCGGTGCGGCTCACGGCCGGCTCCCTTCGGTCAGTGCGGACGATCGGGTGACCGCGGACTCGACGAGTTCGAGGTGGCGGCGGAGTGCACGGCGGGCTCGGGTGAGCCGCAACCGGAACGCGACGGGGGAGATGCCCAGCACGGCGGCGGCGCCGGGCGAGGACAGGTCGTCCCAGTAGGCCAGGGCCAGCACCTCCTGGTCGGCGGCGGTGAGGCGAGGCCAGGCGGCCCGCAGGTCGAGGCGCCGGGCGACGAGGTCGGGGTCCTCACCGGTGGGGGCGGCTCCCCGGCCGCTCTCGTCGGCGAGCCGGACCGCGAGGGCCTCGCGCCGGCGCAGGCCCCGCCGGTCGTTGAGCATGACCCCCGGGCGACGCCGAACGCCCAGGCGCGGCCGTCGTCGGGGTCGGCCGGCAGGTCCTCGACGCGACGCCAGAGGACGAGGAAGGTCTCGGCGACGACGTCCTCGGCGTGGGTCGGGTGCACCCGCCGCGCGACGAACCGGAGCACGTCGGGGTACCAGGCGGCGTAGGCGGCGCGGAACCGTTCCTCGTCGGTGGGCCCCGGGGGCCGTCGGTGGTGTCCATGTCCCGTTCTTGTCCGCCTGCCGGGGAGGTGTGTCACCGGTGGCGGGGGCGCCGGGTCAGTCGTCGAGGGCGGCCAGCGCGCTCGAGACGGCCCGGTGGAAGGTCGGGTAGGCGAGGACCTGCTCGCGCAGGACGGCGGTGGGGACCTTCGCGTGGACGGCCGTGGCGAGCATCGAGAGGACCTCGCCGCCGGTGGGGCCGGCCGACGTCGCCCCGACGAGGTGGCCGGCCGCGCGGTCCTCGACGACCTTGACGACCCCCTCGCCACCCGCCCCGTGGATCCATCCGCGGGTGCTCTCCTGGAGGGCCGTGGTGCCGGTGCGCACGTCGACGCCCGCGTCGCGCGCCTGCTGCTCGGTCATCCCGACCGCGCCGACCTCCGGGTCGGTGTAGGTGACCCGCGGGACGGCGTGGTAGCTCGCCCACGGCCCGTCGGTGCCGGTGAGGTCGCGCAGCGCGATGCCGGCCTGGTACATCGACATGTGGGTGAAGGCGCCCTTGCCGACGATGTCGCCGACCGCCCAGAGCTTCTCGCCGGCGCGCATCCGCTCGTCGGTGTCGACCGAGCGGGCGGTGGGGTCGAGGCCGACGGTCTCGAGCCCGAGGTCGGCGAGGTTGGGGCGCCGCCCGGCCGCGACGAGCAGCCGGTCGGCGTCGAGGGTGAGGTCGTCGCTGCCGTCGGGGGCCACGGTGAGCGTGAAGCGGCCGTCGGCGTGCGCGACCGAGGCGACCTTGGCCCCGGCGAGCACCTGGATCCCGTCGGCGGCGAAGGCCCGGGCGACGACGTCGGAGGCCTCGGGCTCCTCGAGGGCGAGGATGCGGGGGGCGGCCTCGACGACGCTGACGCGGGTCCCGAAGCGGGAGAACGCCTGGGCGAGCTCGGCACCGATGGCCCCGCCGCCCATGACGACGAGCGAGTTGGGGGCCTCGGTGGCGCGCAGGGCCTCGCGGTTGGTCCAGAACGGGGTGTCGGCCAGGCCGTCGACCGGGGGAGCGGCCGGGGCGGTGCCGGTGTTGAGGACGACGCCGGTGGACGCCACGTACCGGGTGCCGCCGACCTCGACGACGCCCGGACCGGCGAGACGGGCGTGGCCGCGCACGAAGGTGACGCCGGCGTCCTCGAGGCGCTTCACGGCGACGGTGTCGTCCCAGTCGTCGGTGGCCTCGTCGCGGATGCGGGCGGCGACGACGGAGAAGTCGGGGGCGGTCGTGGCGCTGCCGGCGAGGGCGCCGACCCGGTGCGCCTCGGCCAGGGAGTTGGCGGCGCGGATCATCATCTTGCTCGGGATGCAGCCGTAGTACGGGCACTCCCCGCCGACGAGGCGCTCGTCGACACCGACGACGCTCATGCCCGCGCGGGCGGCCTCGGTGGCGAGGTGCTCGCCACCCGGGCCGAGCCCGATGACGACGAGGTCGACGTGCTGGTCTTCGCTCATGGAGGGAGCCTCGCACGGGCCGGCGGGTTTGGGTACGGCTCGCGCCCGACCTACCCTTGGGGGATGCCCGGACAGTCCGTCTTCCCCGCCCTCGAGCCGCTGCTCGAGCAGGTGAGCAAGCCCATCCAGTACGTGGGCGGCGAGCTGAACTCGACGGTCAAGCCGTGGGACGTCGCCGGCGACGAGACCGTCCGCTGGGCCCTGATGTACCCCGACGCCTACGAGGTCGGCGTGCCGAACCAGGGCGTCATGATCCTCTACGAAGTGCTCAACGAGCGCCCCGACGCCCTCGCCGAGCGCACCTACGCCGTGTGGCCCGACCTCGAGGCCCTGATGCGCGAGCACGGCGTCCCGCAGTTCACCGTCGACGCCCACCGCCCGGTCGGCGACTTCGACCTGCTCGGGATGTCGTTCTCCACCGAGCTCGGCTACACGAACATGCTCACGGCGCTCGACCTCGCGGGCATCCCGCTGCACGCGGCCGACCGCGACGAGTCCCACCCGCTCGTCGTCGCCGGCGGTCACGCGGCGTTCAACCCCGAGACGATCGCCGACTTCGTCGACTGCGCCGTCGTCGGCGACGGCGAGGAGGCCGTGCTCGCCATCACCGACATCGTCGGCGACTGGAAGCGCGAGGGTCGCCCGGGCGGCCGCCACGAGCTGCTGCTGCGCCTCGCCCGCACCGGCGGCGTGTACGTGCCGGCCTTCTTCGACGTCACGTACCTGCCCGACGGCCGCATCCAGCGCGTCGCCCCGAACGCCCCCGGCGTGCCGTGGCGCGTCTCGAAGCACACCGTCATGGACCTCGACGCCTGGCCGTACCCGAAGCAGCCGCTCGTGCCACTCGCCGAGTCGGTGCACGAGCGGATGTCGGTCGAGATCTTCCGCGGCTGCACCCGCGGCTGCCGCTTCTGCCAGGCCGGGATGATCACCCGCCCGGTGCGCGAGCGCTCCATCACCGGCATCGGCGAGATGGTCGAGCGCGGGCTCGCCGCCACGGGGTTCGAGGAGGTCGGGCTGCTGTCGCTGTCGAGCGCCGACCACTCCGAGATCGCCGACGTCACCAAGGGCCTCGCCGACCGCTACGAGGGCACGAACACCGGTCTGTCGCTGCCCTCCACGCGCGTCGACGCCTTCAACATCGACCTCGCCAACGAGCTGACCCGCAACGGTCGCCGCTCGGGGCTCACGTTCGCCCCGAGGGCGGGTCCGAGCGCATCCGCAAGGTCATCAACAAGATGGTCAGCGAGGACGACCTCATCCGCACCGTCGCCGCCGCGTACGGCGCCGGCTGGCGGCAGGTCAAGCTCTACTTCATGTGCGGCCTCCCGACCGAGACCGACGAGGACGTCCTCCAGATCGCCGAGCTCGCGAAGCGGGTCATCGAGACCGGCCGCGAGGTCAGCGGCCGCCGCGACATCCGCTGCACCGTCTCCATCGGTGGGTTCGTGCCCAAGCCGCACACCCCGTTCCAGTGGGCCGCGCAGCTCGGCGCCGAGGAGACCGACGCCCGGCTCGCCAAGCTGCGCGAGGCCATCCGTGCCGACCGCCGCTTCGCCAGCGCCATCGGGTTCCGGTACCACGACGGCAAGCCCGGCATCGTCGAGGGACTGCTCTCGCGCGGCGACCGGCGCGTCGGCCGGGTCATCGAGGCCGTGTGGCGTGACGGCGGCCGGTTCGACGGCTGGAGCGAGCACTTCTCGTACGAGCGTTGGATGGCCGCCGCCGAGCGCGAGCTGCCGCCACAGGGCGTCGACGTCGCCTGGTACACGACGCGCGAGCGCGAGGAGGCGGAGGTCCTGCCCTGGGACCACATCGACTCCGGGCTCGACAAGGAGTGGCTGTGGCAGGACTGGCTGGACTCCCTCGACGAGACCGAGGTCGAGGACTGCCGCTGGACCCCCTGCTTCGACTGCGGCGTCTGCCCGCAGATGAACACCGAGATCGAGATCGGCCCCACCGGCAAGACCCTCCTGCCGCTCACCGTCCTCGGCGCCGGCCGAGCGCAGATGGCGGAGTCGGCGCACACCCACTGAGGGACCGCACCCGGCCCCTCGGGGCGTGACGGACGCGACGCCCGGCCGGCTCCCGAGGCCCTGCCGCGCGCACCCGCCCGGTGGGACGATGAGGACGTGGGCAGGCCGAGCGGCAGCAGCCGGCGTCGGGCCCTCCTCCTGGGCTCCGACTCCGGCCGCGACGCCCTCCGCCGGATCGCCGTCGCGCTGACCGCGCTCGCGGCCGTCACGGTGGTCGGCACGCTCGGCTACGTCGTCCTCGGCTTCCCGCTCCTCGACGCGGTCTACCAGACCGTCACCACCGTCGCGACGGTCGGCTTCCGCGAGGTGCACCCGCTCGGGCCGGGCGGCCAGGTCTTCACCATCGTCCTCGTCCTGCTCGGGGTGGGGACCGTCCTGTACAACCTCGGGGTCCTCGTCGAGGCCGTCACCGAGGGCCACCTGCGCGAGCACCTCCGGAGGCGCCGCATGGAACGCGACATCGCGCGGCTGCGCGACCACGTCATCGTCTGCGGGTTCGGGCGCGTGGGGCGCTCGGCCACGCGCTACCTCCACGACCGGGGGCACCGGGTCGTCGTCGTCGACACCGACGAGACGCGGCTCGCGGGCCTCACCGAGCCGTCGGTCCACGGCGACGCAGCGAGCGACGACGTCCTGCGGGCGGCCGGCATCCAGCGCGCCCGGGCACTGGTGTGCGCCCTCGACAGCGACGCCGACACCACCTACGCCACGCTCTCGGCACGGGCCCTGCGCCCCGACCTCGTGATCATCAGCCGGGCCCGCACGCTGGAGTCCAAGGAGAAGCTCGTCCTCGCCGGGGCCACGCGGGCGGTCAACCCCCAGCTCATCGGCGGGCGCCGGATGGCCTCCTTCGCGCTGCACGCCGACGTCGCCGAGTTCCTCGACGAGGTGATGCACGACGACGACCTCGACGTGCGCATCGAGCAGGTGCGTCTCGGCGACGCCGGAGGATGGGTCGGGCGGACGGTGGGGGAGGTGGACGTGCACGGCGCCTGCGGCGGACAGCTGCTCGCCGTGCGCCGACCGCAGAAGGGACCGTTCCTCCCCGCGCCGCCGCCGTCGACGGTGCTCGAGCCCGGCAGCACGCTCATCGTCTTCGGCACGCCCGACCAGGTCGAGCGGCTCCGGGAGGCGGCCGTTGCCGGCGCGCTGACAGGATGACCCCGTGGACGACCGACCGCACCCGCCCGCCGAGATCACGCTGCGCTTCCTCGCGGCACCGACCGATGCGGGGCACTCGGGGTCGGTGAGCGCCGGCCGGGTGCTCGAGTGGATCGACAAGGCGGGCTACGCGGCGGCGGCCGGCTGGAGCGGCACCTACTGCGTCACCGCCTACGTCGGCAACGTCCGCTTCACGCGCCCGGTCGAGGTCGGTGACCTCGTGGAGGTGACGGCGCGGGTCGTGCACACGGGCCGCAGCTCGATGCACATCAGCGTCGACGTGGCGTCCGGAGGGCCTCGCACTCGCAGCCTCGAGCCCGCCACCCGCTGCCTCATCGTCTTCGTGGCCGTCGACGGCGAGGGCCGCTCGACCCCGGTGCCCGAGCTCGTGCCGCGGACGACGGCCGACGAGCTGGCCCGGGCGTGGGCGCTGCGTCGGGCCGACGTGCGGGCCGAGGTCGAGGCGGCGATGGCCGGCCAGGTGTACTCCGACGCCGGTACGGCGCCCCGGGTCACCCTCCGCTTCCTCGCCGCCCCCACCGACGTCAACTGGGGCGGCAAGGTGCACGGCGGCATCGTCATGCGCTGGATCGACGAGGCCGCCCACCTCCTCGCCACGCAGTGGACCGGCGACGCCGGCAACGTCGCGATCTTCACCGGGGGAGTGCGCTTCTACCGGCCGCTGCGCATCGGGCACCTCGTCGAGGTCGAGGCCCGGCTGCTGCACACCGGGCGCACCTCGATGCACGTCGGCGTCCACGTGCGCTCCGGCGACCCCGCCGAGGGGGCCGGCGCGCTCGAGCTGACCACCTACTGCCGCACCATCCTCGTCGGCCTCGACGCCGACCGCCGGGCCGTGCCGACGCCCGCCTGGGTGCCGGTCTCGGACGAGGACCGCGCCCTCGACGCCCACGCCGTCGAGCTCGTCGCCATCCGCGCCCGGCACGGCGACTGACCCGCCTCCTCCCCGCACCCGGACGGGCCAAGGCAGGGTGTGTGGTTGACGATACTGTGTGAGGCACACTATCGTGTGAGTCATGACGGATGACGAGGGCGTGCTCGCCGGGCACCTGCAGGAGCTGCGGCGCGGGACCGTCGTCGTCGCGGCGCTGGCCAGCCTCCGCACCCCCGGCTACGGCTATGCGCTGCTGGAGTCGCTGGCGCGCAACGGTTTCGAGGTCGACGCCAACACCCTCTACCCACTGCTGCGCCGGCTCGAGAAGCAGGGGCTGCTCACGGCCGAGTGGAACACCGAGGAGTCGCGGCCGCGGAAGTTCTACCGCACCAGCCCGGCCGGCGAGCAGGTGCTGGCCGCCCTGCGCGCCGACTGGCGCTCCCTCGACGCCTCCATCTCCGACCTCGCCTGACCCCACCGACCGAGAGGACGACCCCATGGGCACCCTGACCGACCGCTACGTCTCCGCCACCGTCCGCGAGCTCGCCGAGGACCAGCGCGACGACGTCGACCGCGAGCTGCGCGGCACCATCGAGGACATGGTCGACGCCCGCCTGGAGGCCGGGGCGGCCCCGGACCGGGACCGGGCCGAGCACGACGTCCTCGTCGAGCTCGGCGACCCGATCCGGCTGGCGGCGGGCTACTCCGGTCGGCCGCTGCACCTCATCGGCCCGGCGCTCTACCCGGAGTGGCGCCGGCTGGTCGTGCTGCTCGTCTCGGTGGTCTCGCCCATCGCGGCCGTCGGCACCCTCGTCGTGCGCCTCTTCGTCGACGACGTCGCCACCGACGGCGTCGGCCCGGCCTTCGGCAGCGCTGCGCTCGCCGGGCTGACCACCGCCCTGCACGCGGTCTTCTGGACCACCCTCGTCTTCGCGGTCATCGAGCGCAGCCAGCCGGGCAAGGGCGTCCTGGGGTGGACGCCCGACCAGCTGCCCGAGGCGCCCGCGTCGCGTCGTGCGGTCGGGCGCACCGAGACGGTCGGGTCGCTCGTCACCCTGCTCGTCATGGTCCTCGCGCTCGTCTGGCAGCAGACGAGCTCCCCGGTGCGCGTCGGCGGCGAGGCGGTGCCGGTCCTCGACCCCGCTCTCTGGTCGGGATGGCTGCCGGTGCTGCTCGCCCTCCTGCTCGCCCAGGGTGTCCTGGTCGTCGCGGTCTTCCGCGCTCGGCGGTGGACGCCGGGGAGTGCCGGCGTCGGTGCCCTCCTCGACGTCGCGACGGCCGGGCTGCTCGTCTGGCTGCTGCAGACCGACCGGTTCTTCGACGCCCGCTTCGTCGACGCGCTCGTCGGCGGGGGCTGGACGAACGCGGCCCGTGACCTGACGGTCGGCGTGACCCTCGGGGTGCTGGTCGTGACCCTCTGGGACCAGGTCGAGACGTGGCGA
Organism: Phycicoccus sp. HDW14; assembly: GCF_011383005.1. Lineage (GTDB taxonomy): Bacteria > Actinomycetota > Actinomycetes > Actinomycetales > Dermatophilaceae > Phycicoccus. The sequence continues at coordinate 804,281 of NZ_CP049935.1, forward strand.
CGGCTGCGCCGCGCGTGACCGTCGGGGTCCGCCTGCTCAGGGCTCGCTGAGGGCTCGCTGAGGACGAGAGGCTGGGGAGGCCTGCGCCGGAGGGCGACCCGTGACATCCGTCAGGGGCAGGGGCCGGTGACGGGGTGAGGCTCGGCGACGCGGGGCCACCGTCCCGCGTCCGTCACTCGCAGGAGGTTCTCCGTGACAGGTACGACTCGAGGCACGACGGCGCTGATCGGCGTCGCCGTGCTGGCCGTGGCATCCGCCGGTGCCGCCGTGGCATCACCGCAGGCATCCGGCCGACACCAGGTGAGCAGGGCCCCCGCCTGGACCGCGCACGCGCGCTCGCAGCGCAGCGCGGCGGCCGCCCCGGCGTCGCACGCCAAGATCTGGCTCGCGCCGCGCGACCGGTCCGGGCTCGAGCAGCTCGCCCGGGCGGTCTCCGACCCCACGTCCGCCGCCTACGGCCACCACCTGAGCAGCGCGCAGTACCGTGCCCGCTTCGCCCCGACCGCCGGGACCGTCTCGGCGGTCACGGCCTGGGCGAGGAGCGCCGGCCTGCGGGTCGACGGCGTCGGTAGCGACGACCACTTCGTCGCCGTGTCGGGCAGCCGCTCGGCCGTGTCGTCGGCGTTCACCGCGAACCTCGGGACCTTCACCCTAGACGGGCACACGGGGACCGCCCCGACCTCCGCGGTGACCGTGCCGGACTCGATCGCCGGCCAGGTGCTGGCCGTCACCGGCCTCGACACCGTGACGCACTGGGCCACGCCCGCGCAGTCGCGCGACCGCGGGACCCCGTCGACGTCGACGGCCTCGCCGAGCGACCTCGGCCCGCCGCCCGGCTTCGTCAACGCCACGCCGTGCTCGGCGTACTACGGCGAGAAAGTCGACCGCCGCGACCCGGCCTTCCAGGGCAAGCACCTGCCGTACTCGGTGTGCGGGTACGTGCCGAGCCAGTTCCGCTCGGCGTACGGCGTGACCGCCACGCAGCGCACCGGGCGCGGTGAGACGGTGGCGATCATCGACGCCTTCGCCGCACCGACCATCGAGCAGGACGCCAACACCTACGCGACCCGCCACGGGGACAACGCGTTCCGTCGGGGTCAGCTGACCCAGTCGAACGACCCCGCCGACCCGACGCGTGTCGAGGACTGCGGCGGCAACGGCTGGTTCGGCGAGGAGACCCTCGACGTCGAGGCCGTCCACGGGATGGCACCGAACGCCGGTGTGGCCTACTACGGCGCCGCCAGCTGCTACGACGACGACCTGCTCGCCTCGCTGGCCCGCGTCGTGCACGACAACAAGGCGTCCGTCATCTCGAACTCGTGGGGCGAGCCGACGTACGTCGTGGTCGACGGGGTCAAGACCCCCACCATCGACGACGCCCTGGTGCAGGCCTACGAGTCGGTCTTCCTCCAGGGTGCGGTGCAGGGCATCGGCACCTACTTCTCCTCGGGCGACGACGGTGACGAGCTGGCCAACGCCGGTGTGCTGTCGCCGGACTGGCCCGCCGCCGACCCGTACGTCACCGCCGTCGGCGGCACGGCCCTCGCGGTCGACAGCCGCGGGCGTCGGCAGTTCGAGACCGGCTGGGGCACCGAGAAGTACACCCTCGTCGACAACGCGTGGTCCTCGGTCGGCTACCTCTACGGCGCCGGTGGCGGCTGCAGCGACCTGTTCGCGAAGCCGTTCTACCAGAGGGCGACCCGCACTGGGTGTGACATGCGTGGCGTCCCGGACGTTGCCATGGACGCCGACCCGACGACGGGCATGCTCGTCGGCGAGACGCAGGTCTTCGACGCCCACACGAAGTTCGGTACCGGCACCCAGTACGGCGAGTACCGCATCGGCGGAACCAGCCTCGCCGCACCGCTGTTCGCCGGGCTCCAGGCCGACGTGCAGCAGACCCGCGGGCGCATCGGCTTCGCCAACCCGCTGGTCTACCGGCTCGGCCGCGGCGGCGACGCCTTCCACGACGTGCGCCCCGAGGGCGACGCCGGGAACATCCGCGTCGACTTCGTCAACGGCCTCAACGGTGACGACGGGAAGGTCTCCACGGTGCGCACCTTCGACCAGGACTCGAGCCTGACGACGGGGCGCGGCTGGGACGACGTGACCGGGGTCGGCAGCCCGACCGCGAACTACGTCATCGCGGCGTCAGGGCGCTGAGGCAGCGCCCGCACGAAGCCCCGAGGGTCCGGCCGAGGTGTGCGGCCGGGCCCTCGGGCGTCTCCGCGGTCAGGCGTAGAGCGCGCCGACGACCTCGCGGAAGACCTCGGTGTGCCGGTCGACGTCGGCGCGCGTGGTGTCCGGGCACATGAGGGCCATGTTGTGGAACGGCGTCATGAGCAGGCCGCGGTTGCACGTCGCGAGGTGCATGTAGGCGTCGACGTCGTCGTCGTGCGCCAGCGCCGACTCCTCACCCGTGCGCGGGGCGGGCCGGGCGAACCGGTACTCGGCGCGGGCGCCGAGCTGCCGCACCGACCAGGGCACGTCGAGCTCGTCGAGGGTGGCCTGCACGCCGGCGGTGAACGCCGTGGCGAGCTCGGTCATGTGCTCGAAGGCCTCGGGGGTCAGCACCTCGCCGAGGGTGGCCCGCATCGCGGCGGTCGAGAGGGCGTTGCCGGCCAGGGTGCCGCCGACCCCGCCGACGTCGATGATGTCGGCCTCGCCGGCGTCGGTGTGCCGGGTGATGGCCGCCGCGACCTCCTCCGTGATGCCGTAGGCGCCGCAGGGGATGCCACCGCCGATCGACTTGCCGATGACGAAGAGGTCGGGCTGAAGCCCCCAGGCGCGGGTCGCCCCGCCCCAGCCGGCCGAGAAGGTGTGCGTCTCGTCGATCATCAGCAGGGCGCCGTACCGGGTGGCCAGCTCGCGCAGGCCCTCGAGGAACCCGGGCTCGGGCAGCACGATGCCGATGTTGGTCAGGGCCGGCTCGGTGAGGATGGCGGCGACGTCGCCGTGGGCGAGCTGTCGCTCGACGGAGGCGAGGTCGTTCCACGTGGCGGCGCGGGTCGTGAGGTCGAGCGGCACCGGGGGAGCGACGTTGCCGGGCCGGGAGACCGTGGTGCCGTCCGGGCCGGGGACCGCGAAGGTCTCGTCGACCGAGCCGTGGTAGCTGTAGCCGAAGACGAGCAGCTTGGAGCGGCCGGTGGCCAGGCGGGCCAGCCGCACGGCCCACCTGTTGGCGTCGGTGGCCGAGAGCGTGAAGCTCCACAGCGGCATCCCGAAGCGGCGGGTCAGCTCCGCGCCGACCCACTGGGCGTCCTCGCTCGGCAGCATCGTCGTCACGCCGCCGAGCTCGCCGACCCGGCGGGCGACGGCTGCGGCCGTCGGGGCGGGGAGTGGCCGGCCATCGCCCCGGTGTCGCCGAGCGCGAAGTCGACGTAGGTGTGGCCGTCGACGTCGGTGATCCGGTTGCCCCGGGCGTGGTCGAGGTAGAGCGGGAAGCCGCCGCTCCACTTGTTCATCCACGTCATCGGCACGCGCCCGAAGAGGTTGGACCCGGCGTCGAACAGCTCGCGGCTGCGGGGGTGCTCGGCGGTGTACTGCTCCTGTTCCGCGGCGAGGAGGCGGGCGAGGCGGGCGCGGTCGGTCGCTGGCATGGCTGCACGATAGTGGTGCGGATGGCGTCGCCGACAGTCCGTTCCGCCGCTCGATCCGTTCCCGCGGCACGTCGGGGCCGCCGGATCGGTGGGTGGCGCGACCCGGGCGCCAGGACGATTCGGCGGGCGGGCCCCGCGCTCCTAGGCTGGTGCGCCATGGCCCGCCAGCGCACCCCCGAGGGACCCCCACCGCCCCCCGCGGTCCAGAAGCTGCGCATCCGGTACGCCAAGCGCGGGCGGCTGCGCTTCTCCTCGACGCGTGACTTCTCGCGCGCCCTCGAGCGTGCGCTGCGCCGGGCCGGCGTGCCGATGGCCTTCTCGGCCGGCTTCCACCCCCATCCGCTCATCTCCTACGCCAACGCCGCCCCGACGGGCACCGCGAGCGAGGCGGAGTACTTCGAGATCCGGGTCACCGAGCGGGTCGACCCCGACGCCGTGCGCGAGGCGCTCGACGAGGCGCTGCCCGAGGGGCTCGACGTCGTCGAGGTCGTGGAGGCCGGACCCGGGGCGCTCGCCGACCGGCTCGAGGGCAGCGACTGGGAGCTGCGCCTGCGCCGCAGCACCGTCGCCGAGGTGGAGCCGGTCGTCGCGGCGTTCCTGGCCCTGGACCGTGCCGAGGCCACCCGCACCTTCAAGTCCGGACCCCGCACCTTCGACACGCGCGAGCCGGTGCTCGCGATGCGCGTCTCCGAGGGCGCCGGGGAGGGGTGTGCGATACTGCGGATGGTCGTACGGCACACCACACCGTCCGTACGCCCCGACGACATCCTGACCGCCCTCCACGCAGTCACGGGGTTCGTGCCGCCGGAGCCACCACTGGTGACCCGGCTCGCGCAGGGCCCGCTGCTCGAGGCAGGTGCCGGGGTGGCCGATCCACTGGCCGCCGACCGGGAGGCCGTCGGCCCCTCTCGGTGACGCGCCGTCCGCGCGAACCGCACCGGGGCAGCAGCTGACTTCCGTGTGGGCCACCCGCCCACGCGATGCGATCGCACACCGTGCGGTCGACGAGGAGCCGCCTCCGGGCGTCGCCGGTGTGGTCGTCGACCACCGGGTGACGAAAGGGGCCGTCATGGCTTCCGAGAACGACCCGACCACCCCCCAGCCCGCCGACCTCCCGACCCTGCCGGTCGAGACGGTGGCGCCGGCCGGCGACGACACCTCGCCCGCGGAGGCGGCCCCCAGGAAGCGGGCCGCCCGCAAGCGCGCGACGAAGAAGACCGCCGCCCCCGCCGCTGCGGAGGAGCAGGCCGGCACCGACGAGGCCGCGCCCGTGAAGAAGACCGGCCGCAAGCGGGCCGCGAAGAAGACGGCGGAGCCGACCGCGCAGGCCCCGGTCGAGGAGATCCCCGCCGCGCAGGCCGACGCCACCACCGCTGACGACGACGCCCCGCCGGTCGCCCCGCGCAAGCCCGCGAAGAAGGCCGGCCGTCGCGCCGCCAAGGCCGCCGCCGCGCCGGCCCCCGTCGTCGAGGAGGCCCTCGCGCCCGCCGACGAGCCGGTCGAGGACGAGGACGAGGCGACCGACGAGCCGGCCACCGGCCCCGCCTTCGGCCTCCTGTTCCAGGCCCCCGAGACCACCGTCGCCCCGCGCCGCCGCCGTGCCACCTCACCGGTGCAGGCACCCGCCGAGGCCCCCGCCGAGGCACCCGCGCCGGCCGAGCCGGCCGCGGACGCCGCGCCGGCCGCCGACGAGCAGCACGACGGCGACGAGCCGGCCGAGCCGGACACCACGTCCGACACGGCCCCCGAGGCCGACGGCGACGCCGCCGACGGCGAGGGCGGCTCCCGCCGTCGTCGCCGGGGTGGTCGTGGCCGTCGCGGCCGCGCCAAGGGCGAGGACGAGCAGGGCCAGGCGTCGGGCGACGTCGAGTCCGACTCCGACGACGACGCCCCCGCCGAGGAGCCCAAGGCCTCCGGTCGCCGCGGTGGCCGGGGTGCGGCGGCGCAGGACGACGACGCCGACGGCGAGTCCGCCTCGAGCCGTCGCCGCCGTCGTCGCCGGCGCAGCGGCTCCGGAACCGCCGAGGGCGACGACCCGCCCGGCACCGTCACCCGGGTCCGGGAGCCGCGCTCGGAGCGCGACGAGCCGACCGCCGTCAAGGGCTCGACCCGCCTCGAGGCCAAGAAGCAGCGCCGCCGCGAGGGCCGCGAGGCCGGCCGGCGCCGCACGATCATCACCGAGGCCGAGTTCCTCGCCCGCCGCGAGAGCGTCGAGCGCAGCATGATCGTCCGCGGCCGCGACGGCCGCACCCAGATCGGCGTCCTCGAGGACGGCGTCCTCGTCGAGCACTACGTCTCGCGCGAGACCACCGCCTCGATGGCCGGCAACGTCTACCTCGGCCGGGTCCAGAACGTCCTGCCCTCGATGGAGGCCGCCTTCGTCGACATCGGCAAGGGCCGCAACGCCGTGCTCTACGCCGGCGAGGTCAACTGGGACGCCGCGGGCCTCGAGGTCAACCAGGCCAAGCGCATCGAGAACGCGCTGTCCTCCGGCGACACCGTGCTCGTCCAGGTCACCAAGGACCCGATCGGGCACAAGGGCGCGCGCCTCACCTCGCAGATCAGCCTGCCCGGTCGCTACGTCGTCTACGTGCCCGAGGGCTCGATGACCGGCATCTCCCGCAAGCTCCCCGACACCGAGCGCGCCCGCCTCAAGGCCATCCTCAAGGAGGTCGTGCCCGACGGCGCCGGCGTCATCGTGCGCACCGCCGCCGAGGGGGCCTCCGAGGCCGAGCTCAAGGCCGATGTCGAGCGCCTCACGAAGCAGTGGGAGCGGATCGTCAGCAAGGCCGAGTCGGCGAAGCAGAAGAAGTCCGGTGGCGGTGGCGCCCCCGCGCTGCTGCACGGCGAGCCCGACCTGACCATCCGCGTCATCCGCGACGTCTTCACCGAGGACTTCGCCTCGCTCGTCGTCTCCGGCGAGAAGGCGTGGGGCGAGGTCAGCGAGTACGTCGAGGACGTCGCGCCCGACCTCGCGGCGCGCGTCTCGCGCTGGACCTCCGAGGACGACGTCTTCGCCGCCCACCGCATCGACGAGCAGATCAGCAAGGCGATGGACCGCAAGGTCTGGCTGCCCTCGGGCGGCTCGCTCGTCATCGACCGCACCGAGGCGATGACCGTCGTCGACGTCAACACCGGCAAGTTCGTCGGCTCCGGCGGCAACCTCGAGGAGACGGTCACCAAGAACAACCTCGAGGCCGCCGAGGAGATCGTGCGCCAGCTCCGGCTGCGCGACATCGGCGGCATCATCGTCATCGACTTCATCGACATGGTCCTGGAGTCCAACCGCGACCTCGTCGTGCGCCGGCTGCTCGAGTGCCTCGGGCGCGACCGCACGAAGCACCAGGTCGCCGAGGTCACCTCGCTCGGCCTCGTGCAGATGACCCGCAAGCGCGTCGGCTCCGGCCTCATCGAGGTCTTCTCCGAGCCCTGCGAGCACTGCGGCGGCCGCGGCATCGTCGTGCAGTCCGAGCCCGTCGAGCGCGGCAACGGTGGTGGCTCCGGCGACGGCGGTGGGTCCTCCCGCTCCGGCCGTGGGCGTGGTCGTGGCGGCTCGTCGGGTGGCTCCGGCGGCTCCGGTGGGTCCGCCCCCGAGCCCGAGGCGCCCAAGCAGGGCAACGGCGGGCCGAGCGCGGCCCAGATCGCCGCCGCCGCGCACGCCGCCGCCCTCAAGCACAGCGAGAGCCCCGAGGTCGCCGACGAGGTGGCGGCCCAGGTCGCCGCCGAGCTGGGTGCCGCCGCGGAGCCCGTGGCCGTCGACGACGCGCCCGAGCCGGTCGTCGAGCCCGTGGCCGACCCCGTCGTCGAGGCCGTCGTCGAGTCCGCGCCCGAGCCGGCGCCCGAGCCGGTCGAGGAGCCCGCCCCGGCCCGCCGGACGCGGCGCAAGCGCGGCCGGGTCGTCGCGCCCGCCGGTCCGCCGTCCGCCGCCACCGCGAGCACCGCTCCGGCCGACCCGGCCGAGCAGCCCGCGGGGGAGTGACCCGAGCGGGGCGCCGATTTGGAGGGGTGCCCCGCCCGCCGGTAGTCTCGAAGGTCGGTGCGCCCACCGCGTCGGTGTCCCGTGTCGTCCACGGGGTAGCGACCGGCCGGTCCCAGAGCGCGCGCCCGAACAGGAAGTGAGATCGAACGTGTACGCCATCGTGCGCGCGGGTGGTCGCCAGGAGAAGGTCTCCGTCGGCGACGTCCTGCTCATCGACAAGACGTCCGGCGAGGCCGGCGACACCATCCAGTTGCAGCCGCTCCTCCTCGTCGACGGTGCCACCGTCACGAGCGACGCGGGCAAGCTCGCCAAGGTCACGGTCACGGCCGAGGTCGTCAAGGCCGCCAAGGGTCCGAAGATCGTCATCCTCAAGTACAAGAACAAGACCGGCTACCGGAAGCGCCAGGGCCACCGCCAGCCGCTCACCCAGGTCAAGATCACCGCGATCGACGCCTGACCGCTCGACCTCACGGACCAAAGGACTACAGACATGGCACACAAGAAGGGTGCGTCCTCGACCCGCAACGGTCGTGACAGCAACGCCCAGTACCTCGGCGTCAAGCGCTACGGCGGCCAGGTCGTCAAGGCCGGCGAGATCATCGTCCGCCAGCGCGGCACGCACTTCCACCCCGGTGACGGCGTCGGCCGTGGCGGCGACGACACGCTGTTCGCCCTCGTCGCCGGTGCGGTGACCTTCGGCACCAAGCGCGGTCGCAAGACCGTCAACATCCTCCCGGTGGCTGCCGCCGCCGAGTGACGCGTCGCCGGGCCCCGCGCCCGGCACCACGCACCACGTCGTGAGGGGCGGGCCGGACACGGCCCGCCCCTCACGCGTCCCACCCCCCAGTCAGGAGCACCTCCCCGATGGCGACCTTCGTCGACCGCGTCGTCCTCCACGTCTCCGCCGGCAACGGCGGGCACGGCGTGGCGTCGGTCAAGCGCGAGAAGTTCAAGCCGCTCGGTGGTCCCGACGGCGGCAACGGCGGCCGGGGCGGCTCGGTGGTCGTCGCCGTCGACCCGCAGGCCACGACCCTCCTCGACTACCACCACACCCCGCACCGCCGCGCCGAGAACGGTCGCCCGGGCGCCGGTGACGAGCGCAACGGCGCCGACGGTGCCGACCTCGTCCTGCCCGTCCCCGAGGGCACGGTCGTCAAGGACGGCAACGGCGACGTCGTCGCCGACCTCGTGGGCCACGACGCCTCCGTCGTGCTGGCCCGCGGCGGTCGTGGCGGCCTGGGCAACAAGGCGCTGGCGAGCGCGCGCCGCAAGGCCCCCGGCTTCGCCCTGCTCGGTGAGCCGGGGGAGGACCTCGACGTCGTCCTCGAGCTGAAGTCGCTCGCCGACGTCGCGCTCATCGGCTTCCCCTCGGCCGGCAAGTCCTCGCTCGTGTCGGTCGTCTCGGCCGCCAAGCCGAAGATCGCCGACTACCCGTTCACGACCCTCGTGCCGAACCTCGGCGTCGTCACGGCCGGCAGCGCGCGCTTCACCATCGCCGACGTGCCCGGCCTAATCCCGGGCGCCAGCGAGGGCAAGGGCCTCGGGCTGGAGTTCCTCCGGCACGTCGAGCGCTGCTCGGTGCTCGTCCACGTCGTCGACTGCGCCACCCTCGAGCCCGGCCGCGACCCCCTGACCGACCTCGACGTCATCGAGGCCGAGCTGTCGGCCTACGTCACCGACGACAGCCTCGGCGGGCGCCCGCTGTCCGAGCGCACCCGCATCGTCGTGCTCAACAAGGCCGACGTGCCCGAGGCCCGCGACCTCGCCGAGATGGTCAGGCCGATGCTCGAGGAGCGCGGCCTCGAGGTCTTCGTCGTCTCCGCGGTCGCGCACACCGGGCTCAAGGAGCTGACCTTCGCGCTGGCCCGCCACGTCGCCGAGGCGCGTGCCGAGCTCGAGGCCGCGGTCGTCGAGCGCCCCCGCATCGTCGTGCGGCCGAAGGCGGTCGACGACAGCGGCTTCCACGTCCGCCGCGAGAACACCTCCGACGGCGAGCTGTTCCGCGTGCTCGGTGAGCGCCCCACCCGCTGGGTGCGCCAGACCGACTTCTCCAACGACGAGGCCGTCGGCTACCTCGCCGACCGGCTGAGCCGGCTCGGGGTCGAGGAGGCGCTGCTCAAGGCCGGCGCCGTCGCCGGGTCGACCGTGCTCATCGGTCCCGAGGACAACGCCGTCGTCTTCGACTGGGAGCCGACGATGAGCAGCGGCGCCGAGCTGCTCTCCGGGCCGCGCGGCACCGACGTACGCCTCGAGGACTACGGCCGCAAGACCCGCGGCGAGAAGCGCGAGGAGTTCCACGCGCGCAAGGACGCCCAGACGGCCGCGCGCGACGAGCTCGCCGCCGAGCGCCGCGCCGGGCAGTGGTCCGGCCCCGACTCCGAGGACTGAGCCCGGTGACCGCCGCCACCGCCGCGGCCCTGCGGCACGCCGTGGGGGAGGGCCGGCGCCTCGTCGTCAAGGTCGGGTCGTCGTCGCTGACCAGCACGGACGGCGGCCACCTCGACCTCGGAGCGCTGACCGCCCTCGTCGACGCCCTGGCCGCCCGTCGTGCGGCCGGCCGTCAGGTCGTCCTCGTCTCCTCCGGGGCCATCGCCGCGGGCATCGGTCCGCTCGGGCTCTCCCGGCGCCCCTCCGACCTCGCGACCCAGCAGGCGGCGGCGTCGGTGGGCCAGGGCGCCCTCGTCGCGGCCTACCAGGCGGCCTTCGGACGGCACGGGCTCACCGTCGGGCAGGTGCTGCTCACCGCCGACGACACGACCCGCCGCTCGCACTACACGAACGCCCGGCGCACGCTCGAGCGGCTGCTCGAGCTCGGCATCGTCCCCATCGTCAACGAGAACGACACCGTGGCGACCCACGAGATCCGGTTCGGCGACAACGACCGGCTCGCGGCGCTCGTGGCCGACCTCGTCGGGGCCGACGGGCTCGTCCTGCTCACCGACGTCGACGCCCTCTACGACGGGCCGCCATCGCGCGCCGGCACGCAGCGGGTGCCGTACGTCGCGACCACCGAGGACCTCGAGTCGGTGACCATCGGCGGCACCGGATCGGCGGTCGGCAGCGGGGGATGGTCACGAAGGTCGAGGCCGCGGGCATCGCGGGGTCGGCCGGGGTGCCGACGCTGCTCACCCGGCTGTCCGACGTCGGGGCCGCGCTCACCGGCGCCGACGTGGGCACGGTCTTCGCGCCGGCGGCCGCCACCCGGGCCTCGCGCAAGCGCTGGCTCGCGCACGCCACGACCGCGCGCGGCCGGCTGGTCATCGACGACGGGGCGGTCACGGCCGTCACCGAGCGCCGCAAGTCGCTGCTGCCGGCGGGCATCGTCGAGGTCGAGGGGACCTTCGGGCCCGGCGACCCGGTCGACGTCTGCACGACCGGCGGGACGGTCATCGGGCGCGGGCTGGTCAACTACTCCTCGGGCGTGCTGCCCCGGCTGCTCGGGCGCTCGACCCGCGACCTGGCCCGCGAGCTCGGGCCGGAGTACGAGCGCGAGGTCGTCCACCGCGACGACCTCGTCATCCTGTAGCGACGCGCCTCAGCGGAGGCGCTCGACCTCGAACTGCATCCGGGGGCTGGCGATGGCCTCCTGGCTCTGCACCAGCTGCAGCTCGCGCCGCCCGGACTCCAGGGTCAGGGCCAGGAGGTCGAACACCGACGACACCGTGCGCCCCAGGGCGACCCCGGCGTCCCCGGTCTCGAGCAGGTGCGCCGTGAACAGCGCCGCCGTCACGTCGCCCGACCCGTTGGCCTTGAGCGGCAGGTGCGGCGTGCGCACGATCCACGCGCCGTCGCCGTGCACCGCGAGCATCTCGATGGTGTCGGCGGGACGGTCGGGGCGCAGCACCGACGTGACGAGCACCGTCGACGGACCCATCGCCCGCGCGGCCTCCACCGAGGCCAGCGTGGAGTCGAGGTCGGCGGGGTCGGTCTCGGTGAGGAACCCGAGCTCGAACTGGTTGGGCGTGATGAGGTCGGCCTGCGGAACCACCTTCTCGCGCAGCAGGACCGGGATGGCGGGGTGCACGAAGCATCCGGACTTCGCGTTGCCCATCACCGGGTCGCAGGCGTAGATCGCCGACGGGTTCGCGGCCTTGGTGCGGGCGACCGCGTCGAGGATGACCTCGCCGATCTGCTCGCCGCCCTGGTAGCCCGAGAGCACCGCGTCGACCTCGGCGAGGGCGTCGCGCTCCTCGATGCCGGTGACGACCTCGCGCACGTCCTCGGGGGCCATGAGCGGCCCGCGCCAGGCGCCGTACCCGGTGTGGTTCGAGAAGTGCACGGTGTGCACCGGCCAGACCTCGACCCCGAGCCGCTGGAGCGGGAAGACCGCCGCGGAGTTGCCGACGTGGCCGTACGCGACGGAGGACTGGATGGAGAGGATCGTCGTCACCACCCCATCCTGTCACCGTCCCGCGCGCCGAGAACGCCGCGGCCGACCCCCGCCGACCGGCCTACCCTTGGGGCATGTCCGAGCGCACCACCACGGCCACCGCCGCCGACGTCGAGCAGGTCCGCGTCCTCGCCGAGGCCGCCCGCACGGCCTCGCGCCGGCTGGCGCTCCTGAGCCGGGCCGAGAAGGACGCCGCGCTCCTCGCGCTGGCCGACGCCCTCGACGCCGCCACCGACGAGGTCGTCGCCGCCAACGGGCGCGACCTGGCCCGCGGCCGGGAGCAGGGGATGCCCGAGAGCCTCCAGGACCGGCTGCGCCTCGACCCGCCGCGCGTGGCCGCCGTCGCCTCGGCCGTCCGCGACATCGCCGCCCTGCCCGACCCGGTCGGCGAGGTCGTGCGCGGCTCGACCCTGGCCAACGGCCTGCAGATCCGGCAGGTCCGGGTGCCGATGGGCGTCGTCGGGATGATCTACGAGGCCCGCCCCAACGTCACCGTCGACGCCGCCGCCCTCGGCCTGAAGTCCGGGAACGCCGTGCTGCTGCGCGGGGGCAGCGCCGCGGCCGACACCAACCGGGCCCTCGTCGCCGTCCTCCGCCGCGCCCTGACCGCCCACGGCCTGCCCGCCGACGCCGTCCGCCTGCTCGAGGGCGGCCACGGCGCCGTGCACGCCCTGATGACCGCCCGCGGCCTCGTCGACCTGCTCATCCCGCGCGGGGGAGCCGACCTCATCGAGGCCGTCGTCACCGGCTCAACCGTTCCGGTCATCGAGACGGGCGTCGGCAACTGCCACGTCTACGTCGACGCCCGCGCCGACCTCGACAAGGCCCTGGCCATCGCCGTCAACGCCAAGACCCACCGGCCGAGCGTGTGCAACGCCGCCGAGTCGCTGCTCGTGCACCGTGACGTCGCCGACGCCTTCCTGCCCAAGGCCCTCGCGGCGCTGTCGGCCGAGGGCGTCGTGCTGCACACCGACCCGGTGGCCGGCGCGCGGGCCGACTCGGCCGGGGTGCCGCACGACGATGTCACCGACGAGCACTTCGCCACCGAGTTCCACGGCCTCGAGATGTCGGTCGGCGTCGTCGACGACCTCGACGCCGCGCTCGAGCACATCCGCCGGTTCGGGTCCGGGCACACCGAGGCCATCGTCACCGAGGACCGCGCCGCCGCCCGACGGTTCACCGCGGAGGTCGACGCCGCGGCCGTCATGGTCAACGCGAGCACCCGGTTCACCGACGGCGGCGAGTTCGGGTTCGGCGCCGAGATCGGCATCTCGACCCAGAAGCTGCACGCCCGCGGACCGATGGCCCTGCCCGAGCTGACGACGACCAAGTGGGTGATCGAGGGGGACGGTCAGGTCCGGGTCTGAGACCCGACGCGGTCGAACGCCGCGTCGGTGTCGCCCGGCGCGCCCGGGGCGGCCTGCTCGGTCGGCGCGATCGGCGGGGCCGGCGGCACCGGCGCCTCGAGGTCGAGGCTGTCGTGGGCGACGAAGTACGTCGGCCTGGCCTGGAGCGCCGAGTAGGTGCGCCCCACGTACTCGCCGAGGATGCCGACCGCCAGCAGCTGGACGGCGCCGACCGCCGAGACGATGACGACGGTGGAGGCCCAGCCGGGAGGGTGTTGCCGAGGAGCAGCCCGATGACCGCGTAGAGCAGGACGGCGACCGAGGCCACGCCACCGAAGAGCCCGAGCCAGGTGGCGAAGCGCAGCGGGGCGAGGGAGAACCCGGTGACGGCGTCGACCGAGAGCCGGATCATCTTGGTCAGCGGGTACTTCGACTCCCCGGCGGCCCGCGGCGCCCGCCGGTACCCGACCGAGGCGCTGGGGAAGCCCAGGGCCGGCACGACGAGGCGCAGCACCCGGTTGGACTCCGGCAGCGAGTTGACGGCGTCGACGGTGGCCCGCGACATCAGGCGGAAGTCACCGGCGTCGACGTGGGCGTCGACGTCGGAGAGGGCGCGGATGGAGCGGTAGAAGGCGCGGGCCGTCCAGCGCTTGAAGGCGGTGTCGCTGGAGCGGTCCTCGCGCACCCCGTAGACGACGTCGACGTGCTGCTCACGGGCCGTGGCGAGCATCTCGCCGATCGTCTCCGGGGGGTCCTGGAGGTCGGCGTCGATCGTGACGACGTAGGCGCCCCGGGCCCGCGCCAGACCGGCCGAGATGGCCGCCTGGTGCCCGGAGTTGGCCCGCAGCCGCACGACGCGCACGGCATCCCACTCACGGCGCAGGCGCTGGAGGAGCACCGGCGTGGCGTCGCTGGAGCCGTCGTCGACGCAGAGCACCTCGTAGGTGACGCCCCAGGCCTCGGCGACCGGGCGCAGCCGCTCGACGAACAGGGGGAGGACCTCCTGCTCGTTGTACATCGGGACGACGACGCTGAGGTCGACGGGCGCGGCACCGGGCATGGGGCCAAGGGTAGGACGGCAACCCGTGCGGCGCCTGTGCCGCGCCGTGAACGGGCTGTGGGGACGAGGCGGCCCCGACGAACGACGGAGGGCCCCCGAGTATGAGATCGGGGGCCCTCACCGGTAGCACGACCACCAGTCGAGACTGAGCCGGTCGGTCCCTGCGGCGAGCCGCACAGAGGTCTGCCACGCGACGGTGGCGCCGTCCCCGGAGGGGCGGGCTTCGACTCGGGCCGTCGGCCGCAGCACCCGCGCCGTCGCGCGCGGCGTCCTCCCCCGTGAGGGTTCGAACGGCCTCTCCCCGGCGGACCGGTGAGGGGGCGAAGTGCCGTTATCCGAACGACCCACCCCGGGACGGCCCGCGTCAGAAGGCCTTTCGGACTCCGACCGCCGAGGGGGCGTGGGGTCTGTTCTAGTGCTCCCGGAGGCCCCGGCACAAGCGGTTCCGCGAAGTTCCTCCGGCATCTCGCGCAGGCTCCCGGATGTCCACAGCCGCGGGTGCTCGACACCCCGGTCGTGCACACCCCTGTGGACGAAATCCGTGGACAACGGGGACGGTACGCTGGGCCGCATGTCGACGACCGCCACCCTGCTCGCCGCCGAGGAAGCCGTGCACGAGCTGCCGATCCCCCCGTGGTTCATCGGGGTCATCGCCCTGCTCGTGTTCGCGTTCATGCTCGGTGTCACGTGGTCCTTCCGCGGGACGCACAACAAGTACGCGCGCCCCGAGTACGGCGACGGCACCCCCGCCGGCTCGCAGACCGCCCCCGGGCACGACGACGCGTCGCACCCCGAGTCGCACTGGCCCGAGCACCCGGGGCACCACTGAGCGACCGGCCGGTGCGCCTCGGGGTGATGGGCGGGACCTTCGACCCCGTCCACCACGGCCACCTCGTCGCCGCCTCCGAGGTCCAGGCGCTGCTCGGGCTGGACGAGGTCGTCTTCGTCCCCACCGGGCAGCCGTGGCAGAAGGAGGAGCGGGAGGTCTCGCCCGCCGAGCACCGGTACCTCATGACCGTCGTCGCGACGGCCTCCAACCCGCGCTTCACCGTCTCGCGGGTCGACATCGACCGCGAGGGCCTCACCTACACCGTCGACACCCTGCGCGACCTGCGGGCCCAGCGTCCCGACGCCGAGCTGTTCTTCATCACCGGCGCCGACGCCCTGGCCCAGATCCTGTCGTGGAAGGACGCCGACGAGCTCTGGGACCTCGCGCACTTCGTCGGCGTCACCCGGCCCGGCTACGTGCTCAGCGAGCTCGGGCTGCCGGCCGACCGGGTCACCCTCCAGGAGGTCCCCGCGATGGCCATCTCCTCCACCGACTGCCGGGAGCGGGTGCGGGCCGGCGAGCCGGTCTGGTACCTCGTGCCCGACGGCGTCGTCCAGTACATCTCCAAGCACCACCTCTACCGAGGAGCACCGTGACAGCCACCGACAGGGCCCTCGAGCTCGCCCGCGCCGCGGCCACCGCCGCGTCCGACAAGCTCGCGACCACCATCACCGCCATCGACGTGTCCGACCAGCTCGCGCTGACCGACGTCTTCGTCATCGTCTCGGCCGAGTCCGAGCGGCAGGTGGGGTCGATCGTCGACGAGGTCGAGGACGTCCTGCGCGCCCTCGGCTCCAAGCCCATCCGCCGTGAGGGACAGCGCGAGGGCCGCTGGGTGCTCATCGACTTCGGCGACATCGTCGTGCACGTGCAGCACGACGAGGAGCGCGAGTTCTACGAGCTCGAGCGGCTCTGGAAGGACTGCCCGGCGCTCGACCTGGGCGTCGTCGGCACCGAGCAGGGCGGTCGGTGACCCCGGAGGCCGTCGGCCCGCGCCGCGTCGTCGTCCTGCGCCACGGTGAGACGACGCACAACGCGGCGGGCATCTGGCAGGGCCAGCTCGACACCCCGCTCTCGGAGCGCGGGGAACGGCAGGCGGCGCTGGCCGGGCCCGCCGTCGCCGCGCTCGGGCCGGTGCGCGTCGTCACCTCCGACCTCCAGCGCGCCCGACGCACCGGCGAGGCGGTGGCGTCGGCGGCCGGCGTGCCGCTGCTCGAGGATGCCCGGCTGCGCGAGATCCACGCCGGGGGATGGCAGGGGCTGACCAACGTCCAGGTCGCCGAGGGGTGGCCGGACGAGCGGGCCGCCGTGCTGCGCGGCGAGGACGTGCCCCGCGGCGGTGACGGCGAGACGATGGCCGACGTCGTGGCCCGGGTCGCCGAGGCCGTGGGGGAGCACCTCGAGGGCCTCGGGCCGGGGGAGTGCCTCGTCGTGTCGACGCACGGAGCGGCGGGGCGGGCGGCCGTCGGATGGCTGCTCGGGCTCGACCAGCCGACCGCCTGGCGGGTGCTCGGCGGGCTCGGCAACTGCTGCTGGGGCGAGCTCTCCGAGGGGCGCGAGGGGTGGCGGCTGCGGACCTGGAACACCTCCGCGGGGCTGTCGGCCCCCGACCCCACGATGCCGCCCTGAGGTCGATTTGGGGGAGCGGCAGGCCGTCTGTAGACTCGCCGTCGCCCCTTCGGGGTCTCCCACTCGGGGCTGTAGCGCAGTTGGTAGCGCACCTCCATGGCATGGAGGGGGTCAGGGGTTCGAATCCCCTCAGCTCCACCGCACGACGCAGGGCCCGGCACGTTTTTCGCCGGGCCCTGCGTCGTTCCCGGGCTCTGCTCCCGGCGAGGTGCGGGGGTCCGGGTGCCAGCGCACGCGCAGCCGCGCAGGTCGCACGGAGCCGGGCGTTCGCCGGATGTTCCACGGTGCGGAACCGTCTTGTCTTGACGGATTCAAGACAAGACGACAGGGTGGAGCCATGGTTCGAGACGAGGGCCCGCGCAGCTCCTGCGTGCCGCCGGACTCCGCGTGACGCGTCCCCGCCTCGAGGTGCTCGCGGCCGTCCACGACCACCCGCACGCCGACACCGCGACCCTGCTGCGCGTCGTGCGCGAGCCGCTTCCGGCGGTGTCGCACCAGGCCGTCTACGACTCCCTGCACACCCTCACCGACGCCGGACTCGTCCGTGCCATCCAGCCCGCCGGCTCGGCCACCCGCTACGAGGCCCGCGTGGGCGACAACCACCACCACGTCGTGTGCCGCGGCTGCGGCGTCGTGGCCGACGTCGACTGCGCCGTCGGCGAGACCCCCTGCCTCCACCCGTCCGACGCCCACGGCTTCGCGCTCGACGAGGCCGAGGTCGTCTACTGGGGGCGCTGCCCGCAGTGCCTCGCCGCGACGACCCCCTGACGCAGCCGACCCTGACGCATCCGACCCCTGACACCCCCCGACCCCAGACCGCACGCACCACCGAGAAGGAGATGGACCCACGTGACCGACCAGCAGCACGGTGTGACCGCCGAGGGCAGCGAGAGCGAGAACCCGGCGATCGACTCCCCGACCCCCAAGGGCACCCGGCCCCGCACGAACCAGGACTGGTGGCCCAACCAGCTCGACCTCTCGGTCCTGCACACGAACAGCGAGAAGGCCAACCCGCTCGGTGCCTCCTTCGACTACCCGCAGGCCTTCGCCGGCCTCGACGTCGACGCCCTCAAGGCCGACCTCGTCCAGGTGATGCGCACCTCGCAGGACTGGTGGCCCGCCGACTACGGCCACTACGGCCCGCTCTTCATCCGGATGAGCTGGCACTCCGCCGGCACCTACCGGGTCGAGGACGGCCGCGGTGGTGGCGGTCGGGGCCAGCAGCGGTTCGCCCCGCTCAACTCCTGGCCCGACAACGCCAACCTCGACAAGGCCCGCCGGCTGCTGTGGCCGGTCAAGCAGAAGTACGGCCAGGCCGTCTCCTGGGCCGACCTGCTCGTGCTCGCCGGCAACGTCGCGCTCGAGGACATGGGCTTCGAGACCTTCGGCTTCGCGTTCGGCCGCCCGGACGTCTGGGAGCCCGAGGAGGTCAACTGGGGCGCCGAGGACACCTGGCTCGGCGACGAGCGCTACAGCGGTGACCGCGACCTGTCCAACCCCCTCGGCGCGGTCCAGATGGGCCTGATCTACGTCAACCCCGAGGGCCCCAACGGCGAGCCCGACCCGCTCAAGGCGGCCCGCGACATCCGCGAGACGTTCAAGCGGATGGCGATGGACGACGAGGAGACCGTCGCGCTCATCGCCGGCGGTCACACCTTCGGCAAGACCCACGGCGCCGGTGACCCCGACCTCGTCGGCACCGAGCCCGAGGGCTGCCCGTGCACTCGATGGGGCTGGGCTGGAAGAGCGAGTACGGCACCGGCAAGGGCCGCGACGCCATCACCTCCGGCCTCGAGGTCACCTGGACCCAGACGCCGACCCAGTGGTCGAACAAGTTCTTCGACAACCTCTTCGGCTTCGAGTGGGAGCTGACCAAGAGCCCGGCCGGGGCCCACCAGTGGCAGCCGAAGGACGGCGCCGGCGCGAACACCGTCCCCGACCCCGAGGACGGCTCGCTCACCCGGCCGCCGACGATGCTCACGACCGACCTCGCGCTGCGCACCGACCCGGCCTACCTCGAGATCTCGAAGCGCTTCCACGAGAACCCCGAGGAGTTCCGGCTGGCCTTCGCCAAGGCCTGGTACAAGCTGCTCCACCGCGACATGGGTCCGGTCGAGCGCTTCCTCGGCCCGTGGGTGCCCGAGGCCCAGCCGTGGCAGGACCCCGTGCCGGCGGCCGAGGGCGAGCCCCTCACCGACGCCGACGTCACCGAGCTCAAGGCGGCCCTGCTCGACTCCGGGCTGACCGTCCAGCAGCTCGTCAAGACGGCGTGGGCCTCGGCGGCCAGCTTCCGCAGGACCGACATGCGCGGTGGCGCCAACGGGGCCCGGATCGCCCTCGAGCCCCAGCGCTCGTGGGAGGCCAACGAGCCGGCCGAGCTGACCTCGGTCCTCGAGGTGCTCGGCCGGGTCAAGGCCGACTTCGACGGCCGGGGCGGGCGCACCGTCTCGCTCGCCGACCTCATCGTGCTCGGCGGGTCCGCCGGCGTCGAGCAGGCGGCACGCGCCGCCGGCCACGAGGTCACCGTGCCGTTCACGCCGGGTCGCACCGACGCGACGCAGGAGATGACCGACGTCGAGTCCTTCTCCTACCTCGAGCCGCGCGCCGACGGTTTCCGCGGCTACCTGCGCCAGGGCGAGAAGGTGGCTCCCGAGGGCCTCCTGCTCGACCGGGCCAACATGCTCGGCCTCACCGCGCCGCAGCTCGTCGTGCTCGTCGGTGGCCTGCGGGCCATCGGGGCCACGCACGGCGGCTCGAGCGTCGGTGTGCTCACCGAGCGTCCCGGGCAGCTGACCAACGACGTCCTCGCCGCCGTCCTGCGGCCCGGGGTCACGTGGTCGACGTCCGTGGACACCGCGAACGTCTACGACAGCAGCGAGGGTGGCTGGAAGGCCACGGCCGTCGAGCTCGTCCTCGGCTCGCACGCCCAGCTGCGCGCCATCAGCGAGGTCTACGGCAGCGCCGACGGCGAGCAGCGCTTCGTCGACGACTTCGTCGCGGCGTGGGTCAAGGTCATGGAGAACGACCGGTTCGACCTGCACCAGTGAGGCGCTGACCTCCGACGTCCGCGGCCCGGCTCCCCGTGTGGGGAGCCGGGCCGCGGGCGTCGCTGGGGGAGTGGCCTGCTCAGCCGGGCCAGACCCCGCTGCTGCCACGGCGGTGGCTGCCGAGCAGGTGGGTGTCGACGATGCCGAGGGCCTCCATGAGGGCGTACATCGTCGTCGGTCCGACGAAGGCGAAGCCCTTGCGCTTCAACGCCTTCGACAACGCCAGTGACTCGGGGGAGGTGGTCGGGACGTCGTCGTGGGAGTGCGGTCGGGGCGTGTCGGCCGGCCGGAAGGACCAGACGAACGCGGCCAGGTCGCCGTCCGGGTCCTCGCGCAGGGCGAGGGTGGCCCCGGCGTTGGTGATCGTCGCGAGGACCTTGGCGCGGTTGCGGACGATGCCGGCGTCGGCCATCAGGCGGGCGACGTCGCGGTCGTCGTAGCGGGCGACGGCCTCGGGGTCGAAGCCGTCGAACGCCTCCCGGAAGGCCGGCCGCTTGCGCAGGATGGTCGCCCACGACAGCCCGGACTGGAAGGCCTCGAGCGAGAGCCGCTCGAACACGCCGCGCTCGTCGCGCACCGGCATCCCCCACTCGGTGTCGTAGTACGCGCGCAGCAACGGGTCGGTGGCCGCCCAAGTGGGTCGGGCGAGACCGTCGTCGCCGACGACGAGCCCGGAGTCGCTCACCGGCGCGTCACCCCCGCCTCAGCGTGATGATCGGTACCTCCGGGGGTGCGAGCACCCGGATGGCCGGCCCCCACGCGCCCGCGCCCCGCGACGTGACCACGGGGACGTCGCCGACCGTGGCAAGACCGTCGACCATCGGCTGCTGCAGCGGGACGAGGTGGCGCAGCGGCCACATCTGCCCGCCGTGCGTGTGGCCGGAGACCTGGAGGTCGACGCCACGTCCCTCGACCGCGAGGACCTGGCGCGGCTGGTGGGCCATCAGGAGCGTGTAGCCGGCGGGGTCGGTGCCGTCGAGCGCAGCGTCGTAGTCGGGGACGAACGCGCCTCCGCCCGAGTAGTCGTGGACGCCGGCGAGGGTGATGCTCGCGCCGTCGCGCTCGAGGGGGACCGCGCTGTTCTTGAGCACCGTCAGGCCGAGGTCCTCGAAGGCGCTGACCCAGTTGGCGGTGTCGCGGTACATCTCGTGGTTGCCCGTGGTGACGAAGACGCCGAGGGGCGCCTCGAGGTCGGCGAGCGGGGCGATCTCCTGGGCATAGCGCTCGGCGTACCCGTCGACGAGGTCGCCGGCGATGAGCACCACGTCGGGGCGCTGGGCGTTGACGAGGTCGACGACCCGGCGGGTGAAGCCGGAGCTGCGCACCGCCCCGGCGTGCAGGTCGGTGAGCAGCGCGACCCTGGCCCCGTCGAGCTGCACGGGGAGCTGGGGCGAGGCGACCTCCAGCGGGGTGACCGTGGGACGGGCGGCCTCGACCGCTCCGTAGCCGGTGACCGCGACGGCGAGGGCGGCGACGAGCGGCGCAGCGACCCGGTTCAGGCGGCGCCGGCCGGCCCGCCCCGGTCGTGGCGCCAGCGGAACAGCGCCACGAGGCCGCTGACCACGGCCAGTGGCACGAGCCCGATGAACAGGTAGAGGCAGGTGGCGAGGAAGGCCTGGCCGGTCCACGCGACCGGGCGCATGGTGTCGGGGCTCCACGCCGCGCCCCAGACGTCGAAGCCCTCGAGCGCTGCGGCGAGCAGCGCGGCGAGGACGACGGCCACGACCCACGGCACCCAGCGCCGACCCCAGCGGGGTGCGACGGCGAGCCGGTGCCAGACGAAGAGGAGGAAGAGCGCGAAGACGCCGATCGGCACGAGGGCCGCGAGGGTGCTCATCCCTCGGCGGTCGCCCCGGCGGCCAGCGCGGCGCGCGCGTCGGCGGTGATGTCCTTGGGCTCGGTGTTGGGGGCGTAGCGCTCGATGACCGTGCCGTCGCGGGCGACGAGGAACTTCGTGAAGTTCCACTTGATGCGTCCGCCGAGCAGGCCCTTCTTCTCGGACTTCAGCCACTCGAAGAGGGGGTGGGCGTCGTCGCCGTTGACGTCGACCTTGGCGAACATCGGGAAGGTGACGCCGTAGTTCATCTGGCAGAACTCGCCGATCTCCTCCTCGGTGCCGGGCTCCTGACCGCCGAACTGGTTGCAGGGGAAGCCGAGCACGGTGAAGCCCTCGTCCTTGAGCTCCTCGTAGAGGGACTCCAGGCCCTCGAGCTGCGGGGTGAACCCGCACTTGCTGGCGGTGTTGACGACGAGGACGACATCACCGGAGTAGTCGGAGAGGGAGCGCTCCTGGCCGGTGAGGGTCGTCGCGGAGAAGTCGGAGAGGGTGGTCATGGCGTCATCGTCGCACGGCGTCCTGACGGGGCTGCTCCTCGGGCGAGGACCCTCGACGGGCCCGGCATAGCCTGTGGCCGTGCCCCACGACCCGATGGCCCCGCCGCCCCTCGACGTCGACGTGCTCGTGGTCGGGGCGGGCATCTCCGGCATCGACACCGCCTGCCGTCTCGCGATGCACTGCCCCGACCTGACGTGGGCGGTCCTCGAGGCCCGGTCGGCGACCGGCGGCACCTGGGACCTCTTCCGCTACCCGGGCATCCGCTCCGACTCGGACATGTACACCCTCGGGTTCCCGTTCCGCCCCTGGCGCGGGGCGACCTCCATCGCCTCGGCCGAGGAGATCCTCCGGTACGTGCGCGACACGGCCGACGAGCACGGGGTCACCGAGCGGACCCACCTCGGGCAGCGGGTGACCCGGCTGGCGTGGTCGAGCGAGGACTCCCGCTGGACGGTGACGGCCCGGACGGACTCCGGGGAGGTGCTCGAGCACCGGGCGCGGTTCGTGCACGTCGCGACCGGCTACTACGCGTACGACTCCGGTCACGTGGTCGAGTTCCCGCGCCAGGAGTCGTTCACCGGCGAGGTGGTGCACCCGCAGCACTGGCCGCACGACTTGGAGGTCGCCGGGCGGCGGTTCGTCGTGGTCGGCAGCGGGGCGACCGCCATCACCCTCGTGCCGGCGCTGGTGGCCGCCGGGGCGGCGCACGTGACGATGCTCCAGCGCTCGCCGAGCTACGTCGCGGCGCTGCCGAACCGCGACGTCGTGGCCGACGGCCTGCGGCGGGTGCTGCCGGGGCGCGCCGCGCACTCGCTGGTGCGGGCCAAGAACGTGGCGCTGTCCAGCGTCAGCTACCAGGCGCTGCGGCGCTTCCCGAGGGTGGGCGGCGCCTGCTGCGTCGGCGGCTGGTCGAGCGGCTGCCGGAGGGGTATCCCGTCGACACGCACTTCAACCCGCGCTACGACCCGTGGGACCAGCGCGTCTGCGTCGCGCCCGACGGCGACCTGCTCGACGTCCTGGCCGACGGCTCGGCCGAGGTGGTGACGGCGCAGATCGAGGGGTTCGAGCCGTCGGGGGTTCGCCTGGCTGGGGGCTCAGTGCTGCCGGCCGACGTCGTCGTGACCGCCACCGGGCTGCGCCTCGAGGTCGGCGGGGGAGCGGAGGTGGTGGTCGACGGGTCGCCGGTCGACCTCGCGGGCACCCACGTCTACAAGGGCTGCATGCTGTCCGGGGTGCCGAACCTCGCCCTGTCGGTGGGGTACACGAACGCCAGCTGGACGCTGCGCGCCGACCTCACCGCGCGCTGGGTCTGCCACCTGCTGCAGCACCTCGACCGGCACGGGCTGTCCGTGGCGACGCCGCGGTGGGACGGGTCGGGCGGGGATGACCGGCCGCTGCTCGACCTGACGTCCGGCTACGTCCGGCGCGGCGAGCACCTGCTGCCGCGCCAGGGCTCACGCCGACCGTGGCGGGTGGTGCAGAGCTACGTTTACGACCTGGCCGTCACCCGCCTCGGCCGCATCGACGACGGGGTGCTGGAGCTGCGCTGACCGTGCCGGCAGCCGGCGGCGCGGCCCTCGGCGCTGGCGCGAGGGCGGCCGGTCGGACAGGGCGTGCAGGAGGTGGAGGAGGGCGTCGACCTCCTCCGGCTCAAGGCCCTCCAGCCAGATGGCGGTGAGCTCGCGGAGCTCCTGTTCGATCGCACCGAGCACGACGCGTCCGTGCTCGGTGATCTCGGTGCGTCGCGTGCGCAGGTCGAGCCACCCGGGCTCACGGCTGACGAGTCCCGCACCCTCGAGCCCGAGGAGGAGCCGGCTGACCCTGCGTTCGGAGAGCACGAGGTACTCGGCGAGGTTGACGCCGGACGAGGGCTTCTCCCGCAGCCGGCGCAGGGCGTCGACGGCAAGGGGAGTGAGGCCGCGAGCCGACTCGGGGAGCGCCCGGGAGAGCTCGCGGTCGACCTGGGCGCTGGCCTGGCGGAGCAGGGCAGGAAGGTTGCGGGGGTCGTCCGGCAGCGGTCGTTCCCAGCGACGCGGGAGGTCGGCCCGGATGCCATGACGAACCGCAAGGTGCTCGTGGAGGCGGAGCCACGGGGAGTGCTCCTGCGCCTCGCTCTCCGGGATGCCGCGCCGGCGGGTCCAGGACGGCGACCGGCGGCGCGATGGCTCGGGTGTTCCTGTGGTCATCGGCGGCTCCCTCCGGCGGATGAGGTGATCCTGCCCCGACGTGAGGTCATCTCGCCCGCGTCATCCACAGCGCCGCGGTGGAGCTGGGTTGCTCTACCCCCGGGCGCGGCACGCCGCAATGCCCGGTGAGCCGGCCCACCGGGAGCATGGTGTGTCGTCCCGAGATCCAGTCGCTGCGACCGGGATCCCTGTCATCCGAGGAGGGATCTCTGACGCCGGGGGAGGTATACCGGTCGCCCGAGGAGGGATCCCTGACGCCGGGGGAGGTATCCCGGTCACTCGAGGAGGGATACCTGTCGCGGAAGGAGGGATTGCAGTCGCGGCGACTGGATCTCTGGAGACACCACCTACCTTCTGGGGAGGCCGCGGGGTCCCACGCCACCGCATCCGTCCCACCGGGAGCGGTGGCAGGATGCGCGCGTGAGCGTCGCCGTGCCCCTCGTCGCCGTCGCGGTCGCCGTCGCGGCGGGAGCCGACTGGTGGGCGGTCGCCACGCGCCGCCCGCTCGTCGAGCGCTGGGCCAAGCCGGCCGTGCTCGCGGGCCTGGTGGTACTCGCCGTCCTCCTCGGCGGACCTCCGTCCCTCCTCGGCTGGGTCCTCGCGGCGCTCGCGCTCGGGCTCGTCGGCGACGTCCTGCTCCTCGACGACGGCGAGGCCCGCTTCCTCGGCGGCCTCGGCGCCTTCCTCCTCGGCCACCTCGCGTGGCTCGCCGCCTTCGTCGCCGCCGGCCTGGAGCGTCCCGCGCTCGGCGGCCTCGGCGCGGCCGTCGTCGCCGTCGCCCTCGTCGTGGGCCGACGCATCCTGCCCGCCGCGACCCGCAGCGGGGGCCGGGGGCTGGGCCTCGCCGTCGCCGCCTACATGCTCGTCATCGGCGCCACCGCCGTGCTGGGCTGGGCGACGGGCAGCCTGCTCGTCGGGCTCGGCGCCACGCTCTTCGTCGTCAGCGACACGGCCCTGGCGCTCGGCAGGTTCGTGGCCGAGCGACGCTGGACGCGCCTGACCGTCATCGTCACCTACCACCTCGCGCAGGCCCTCCTGCTCGTCGGCGTCCTGCGCCTCGCCGCCTGAGCCGGCACCGGCCGCCGGATGGTCTCCCGCGGCCTCGGGCACGCCGGCGTCCACCGGATGCCCCGCCGCCCGCCCGGCCCGCTGCGGTACCCTGAGCGCGTGACGAGGTTCCTGCTCCTTACCTAGCCGCGCCGGCCCGACGGCCCGCGCGGCGACCCCTCCTGTGCGAGGGGTTTTTTCATGGCCGCAGGACACGACGACGACGAGGACGAGATGAGCGAGACCCCGCACCGCTACACCGCCGAGCTGGCCGGGCAGATCGAGGTCGCCTGGCAGGACCGCTGGGCCGAGCGCGGCACCTACCACGCGCCGAACCCCGCCGGACCGTGGGCCGACCCCGAGGGCGTCGCCGCACACCCCGAGGGTCACCTCCTCGTCCTCGACATGTTTCCCTACCCGAGCGGCGCCGGCCTGCACGTCGGCCACCCGCTCGGCTACATCGCCACCGACGTCTTCGCCCGCTTCAACCGGATGCTCGGCAAGAACGTCCTGCACTGCCTGGGCTACGACGCCTTCGGGCTGCCGGCCGAGCAGTACGCGGTGCAGACCGGCCAGCACCCGCGCAAGACCACCGAGGACAACATCGTCATCATGGCGCGCCAGCTGCGCCGTCTCGGGCTGGGCCACGACGACCGCCGCTCCATCCGGACGATCGACCCGGACTACTACCGCTGGACGCAGTGGATCTTCCTGCAGATCTTCAACTCCTGGTACGACACCGAGGCGGTGCGCCCCGACGGCGGGCTCGGCCGCGCCCGCCCCATCGCGGAGCTGGTCGAGCAGTACCGCAGCGGTGCCCGCGCGCTGCCGAACGAAGACGGCCGCGGCTGGGACGACCTCTCCGACGTCGAGCGCGCCGGAATCCTCGACGCGCAGCGGCTGGCCTACACGTCCGAGGCCCCCGTCAACTGGTGCCCCGGCCTGGGCACCGTGCTCTCCAACGAGGAGGTCACCAACGACGGCCGGTCCGAGCGCGGCAACTTCCCCGTCTTCAAGCGCAACCTGCGCCAGTGGATGATGCGCATCACCTCCTACGCCGACCGCCTCGCCGACGACCTCGACCGGGTCGACTGGCCCGAGAAGGTCCGCATCATGCAGCGCAACTGGATCGGTCGCAGCCACGGTGCGCGCGTGACCTTCCCCGTCGCCGACCGCCCCGAGGCCGCGGGCATCGAGGTCTTCACCACCCGCCCCGACACCCTCTTCGGCGCGACCTTCATGGTGCTGGCGCCCGAGCACCCGCTCGTCGACGAGCTCGTGCCCGCCGGCGGCTGGCCCGAGGGCACGAAGGACGCCTGGACCGGCGGCGCCGCCACGCCCGCCGAGGCCGTCGCGGCCTACCGCCGCGCCGCCTCGCGCAAGAGCGACGTCGAGCGCCAGACCGAGGGCAAGGACAAGACCGGTGTCTTCACCGGCGGCTGGGCGACCAACCCGGTCACCGGCACCCGCATCCCGGTGTTCGTCGCCGACTACGTCCTCATGGGCTACGGCACCGGCGCGATCATGGCCGTCCCCGGCCAGGACGAGCGCGACTGGGACTTCGCGACCGCCTTCGACCTGCCGAAGATCCGCACCGTGCAGCCCGACGAGGGCCACGACCCGGACACCGCGTTCACCGGCAGCGGCCCGGCCATCAACTCCAGCAACGACGCGCTGAGCCTCGACGGCCTCGACGTCCCCGAGGCCAAGGCGCGGATGACGGCCTGGTTGCAGGAGAAGGGAGCCGGCGACGAGACGGTCAGCTACAAGCTGCGCGACTGGCTGTTCAGCCGGCAGCGCTACTGGGGCGAGCCGTTCCCCGTGCTCTTCGACGAGGACGGCGTCGCGCACGCCGTTGCCGAGTCGATGCTGCCCGTCGAGCTGCCCGAGGTGCCCGACTACAGCCCCAAGACCTACGACCCCGACGACGCGAGTAGCGAGCCCGAGCCGCCGCTCTCGCGCGTCGACGAGTGGGTGCACGTCGAGCTCGACCTCGGCGACGGCAAGGGCACCCGCCGCTTCCGTCGCGAGACCAACACGATGCCCAACTGGGCCGGCTCGTGCTGGTACTACCTGCGCTACCTCGACCCGGCGAACGCCGCCGCGCTCGTCGACCCCGAGAACGAGGCGTACTGGATGGGCCCGCGCGACGAGCCCGTGGCCGGCGCCGCCCCCGGCACCCGCGACCCCGGCGGTGTCGACCTCTACGTCGGCGGGGTCGAGCACGCCGTGCTGCACCTGCTCTACGCCCGGTTCTGGCACAAGGTCCTCCACGACCTCGGCCACCTGAGCAGTGACGAGCCGTTCCGCACGTACTTCAGCCAGGGCTACATCCAGGCCGCGGCCTACCGCGACGACCGCGGGCAGCCGGTCGAGGCCAAGGAGGTGCAGGAGGCCGAGGACGGCGGCTTCACCCACGAGGGCCGGCCGGTCACGCGCGAGTTCGGCAAGATCGGCAAGTCCCTGAAGAACATGGTCAGCCCGGACGAGATGTACGCCGCGTTCGGTGCCGACACCTTCCGGCTCTACGAGATGGGCCTCGGCCCGCTCGAGCAGAGCAAGCCGTGGGACACCCGGGCGGTCGTCGGCAGCCAGCGGTTCCTGCAGCGGTTGTGGCGCAACGTCATCGACGAGGAGACGGGCGAGGTGGTCGTTGTCGACGCCCCGCTCGACGACGCCACGACACGGGTGCTGCACCGCACCATCGACGCCGTCCGCACCGACTACGCCGGCCTCGGGTTCAACACCGCCATCGCCCGGCTCACCGAGCTGAACAACGCGCTGACCAAGCTCGAGGGCGGGGTGCCCCGGCACGCCGCCGAGCAGATCGTCCTCATGGTCGCGCCGCTGGCTCCGCACATCGCCGAGGAGCTGTGGAGCCGTCTGGGACACGAGGACTCGGTCGTCCACGCCGACTTCCCGGTGGCCGACCCCTCGCTGCTCGTCGACGAGACGGTCACCTGCGTCGTCCAGGTCAAGGGCAAGGTCAAGGACCGCCTCGAGGTGCCGAGCGACATCACCGAGGACGCCCTGCGCGAGCTCGCGCTGGCCAGCCCCAAGGTGCAGGCCAGCCTCGAGAACGGCGTGCGCACGGTGATCGTCCGGGCGCCGAAGCTCGTCAACGTCGTGCCCGCCTGATGGCTGCTGCGGAATCCGTGGGTCGGTAGCACGCCGGCCCACGGATCGAAACACGATCGTCACGGACAACCGTTGCGAACGGCGCTGTCGTCGGGTTGAATCCTCGGAACCCGTACGAGGAGCCGACACGTGACGATCGCGCCCGACGAGACCCACCGGTCGACCCCCGAGGCCGACACCGACGCCGACGCCGTCGTCCTCACCCGGGTCAGCCGGTTCTACGGCGACGTCGCCGCGGTCGACGACCTCAGCCTCACGGTGCACCGGGGCGAGTTCCTCTCCCTCCTCGGCCCCTCGGGCTGCGGGAAGACGACGACCCTGCGGATGATCGCGGGCTTCGAGCACCCCGACACCGGCGACATCCTCGTCGACGGCCGCAGCGTGCTCGGCGTCCCGCCCCACAAGCGGCACGTCAACACCGTGTTCCAGGCCTACGCCCTCTTCCCGCACATGTCGGTCGCCGAGAACGTCGCGTACGGGCTCGAGCAGCGCCGCACGCCGAAGGCGGAGATCCGGGAGAAGGTGGTCGAGGCCCTCGACATGGTCCAGATGCGGACCTACGCGAACCGCCGGCCCACCCAGCTCTCCGGCGGCCAGCAGCAGCGCGTGGCCCTGGCCCGCGCCCTCGTGAACCGGCCGTCGGTGCTGCTCCTCGACGAGCCCCTCGGGGCCCTGGACCGCCAGCTCCGCGAGGAGATGCAGGTCGAGCTCAAGCTGCTCCAGAGCCGCCTCGGCATCAGCTTCGTCTTCGTCACCCACGACCAGGGCGAGGCGCTCTCGATGAGCGACCGGATCGCCATCATGCGCGAGGGCCGGGTCGAGCAGCTCGCCGACGCCGACACCATCTACTCCTCGCCGGCGTCGGCCTACGTCGCGGGGTTCGTCGGCCAGCAGAACTTCCTCGAGGGCCGGGTGACCGGTGTCGGTGCGGTCGACACCGACCTCGGCCGGGTCCGCACCAGCCGCGCCACCGAGGTGGCGACCGGCGGGCTCGTCCGGGTGGCCGTGCGGCCCGAGTTCATCGAGCTGACGACCGACGAGCCGCACGGCACGAGCGAGAACTCGCTGCGCGGCACCGTCATCGGGCTCGCCCACCAGGGGGAGACGCGGCAGTTCCTCGTCGACGTCGGTGACCGCCAGCCGCTCGTGGTCCGTCGTCCCACCCCGGATGCTCCGCGCCTGGCCGTCGGCGACACCGTCTGGTGCCGCTGGAGCGCCGAGCACGTGCACGTCTTCCCCCAGGAGGGCGCCCACTCGGCACCCCCGCCCACGTCCGTCCCCGACCAGCAGGCCGGTTGACCAGCCCCGGAGAGGAACCACCATGACCGTCCCCGACCAGCCGCTGCGCGTCCTCGCCCACGCCTCCGCCGTCCCCCGCATCCGTCGCGAGCTGACCCGCCGCAACCTCCTCGGCCTCGCGACGACGGTCGGTGGCGCGGGGTTGCTGTCGGCCTGCGGCGGCGGGGAGGCAGCGGTCAGGGCGGCAACGCCACGTCGGTGCCGACGGCCGCGCCGCCCTCACAGGTGGCCACCGGTGGGCCGATCGAGAACGCCCTGTCGATGTACTCGTGGGGCGACTACGACGCCCCCGAGGTGCTCGAGGCGTTCACCAAGGCCAAGGGGCCGGCGATCACCACGGACTCCTTCAACTCCAACGAGGAGCTCATCTCCAAGCTCGTCGCGAGCAAGGGCACCGGCGGCTACGACATCGTCGTGCCCACCGGCGCGTTCATCCCGCAGATGGTGCAGAACGGCCTGCTGGCACCGATCAACAAGGCGCTCGTGCCCAACCTCCAGCACATGGACCCCGCCTTCCTCGGCCAGGCGTGGGACCCCGCGAACAACTACTCGATCTGCAAGGCGTGGGGCACCACCGGCTTCGTCTACGACAAGACCAAGATCACCCGCGAGCTGAAGACCTGGACCGACTTCGTCGACGCCGCGACCAAGGAGGCGAGCGGCAAGGTCTCGCTGCTCGACGACCCCGCCGAGCTCACCGGGATCTACTACTGGTCCCACGGGATCGACTGGAACACGACGGACGCGAAGAACATCGACGCCGCCGAGAAGTTCGTCGTCGAGACCCTCGCCCCCCACGTCTCGGCCTTCGACTCCTACCCCGGCGGCCAGGCCATCCCGCAGAGCTCGCACTGGCTGATGCAGGTGTGGAACGGCGACGCGCGCATCGGGATCCAGAACAGCAAGCAGCCGGAGAAGTGGAAGTGGGTGCTCGGCTCGCCCACCACCGAGCTGTGGATGGACAACTGGGCGATCGCCGCCGGCGCCCCGCACCCCGAGGCCGCGCACGCGTTCATCGACTACGTGCTGACGCCCGAGAACCAGCTGAAGAACGTCGACTACATCGGGTACCACACGGGCGCGAAGGACATCCAGCCCGCCGCCGAGAAGGCCGGCCTCGAGATGCTCGACATGGTCTTCTTCACGCCCGAGCAGATCGCGACGATGAAGACCGGCGAGGTCAACGAGGCCCAGCAGCGCACCGTCGACATCTGGAACAAGGCCAAGGCGGCCGCGGGTGCCTGACGCGCCCCCGGGCACCGCGGCCCCCGGCTGCGGGCCCCGCGCTTCACCCTGGCCCTGCCGGCCGGGCTGTGGCTGGTGCTCTTCTTCGTCGTGCCGATCGGCACCGTCGTCTGGTTCAGCTTCGGCTACAAGCCGGGACTGTTCGGCACGCACGCCAACGACGTGCTGTCGCTCGACAGGTACCGGGAGGCGTTGTCGCCCACCTTCTTCGCGACCTTCCAGAACACCCTGTGGGTCGGTGTCGCCGGCACG
The DNA here is from genome assembly GCF_011383005.1 of Phycicoccus sp. HDW14. GTDB lineage: Bacteria > Actinomycetota > Actinomycetes > Actinomycetales > Dermatophilaceae > Phycicoccus. The sequence goes on from NZ_CP049935.1 coordinate 835,662, forward strand.
TCGCTGTGCCTGCTCATCGGGCTGCCGACGGCCTACTGGATGGCGGTCAAGGCGCCCCCAGCCGCCGCGGGCTGCTCGTCGCGCTCGTCATGGTGCCGTACTGGACCAACTTCCTCGTCCGCACCATCGGGTGGCAGGTGATCCTCGCCCCGGAGGGCTGGCTGTCGGCGCTGCTGCAGACCCTGCACCTCACGGACGCGCCCCTCGAGCTGCTCTACACGCGCACCGCCGTGCTCATCGGGGTCGTCTACAACTACCTGCCGCTGATGATCCTGCCGCTCTTCGTCGCCTTCGACCGGGTCGGTGCGCCGCTGCGCGAGGCGAGCAAGGACCTCGGGGCCAACCGCTGGCGCACCTTCACGCGCGTCACGCTCCCGCTCGCCCGGCCGGGCATCATCGCCGGCACGGTGCTCGTGTTCATCCCGCTCATGGGCGACTACGTCACCGCCACGGTGCTCGGCGGGGCGCGCGGCAACATGGTCGGACAGCTCGTGGCCAGCCAGTTCCAGACCGCGCAGAACTGGGCGCTGGGGTCGGCGATGGCCGTCGTGCTCATCCTCGTCATCGCGGTGACGGTGGCGGTCATCGCCGCGCTCGTGTGGCTCGCCGGGCTGCCGCTGCGCTCACGGCACCGGCTCGTCCTCGAGGAGGCGCCGTGAGCGCTCCTGCCCGCCTCGACCCGCCGCCGCGCAACCCCCGGCCGCGGTCGTGGACCGACCGGCTGCTCAGGGTCGGCGGGTTCCTCGTCCTGGCCTTCCTCTTCGCGCCGATCGTCGTGGTCGTCATCTACTCGTTCAACGAGGGGCGACTGCTCATCGCCTGGGACCACTTCGGGTTCGGGTCCTTCCGCGCCCTCGTCGAGCGCCCGGCCATCCGCAGTGCCGTGACGGTCTCGCTCCAGGTCGCCGTGCTGTCCTCGCTGCTCGCGACCCTCCTCGGCACGATGGCCGGGGTCGCCCTCGCCCGCCGCCCGGGCCGCTGGGCGTACTGGTTCATCGGGCTGCTGCTGCTCGTCTCGGTGACGCCCGAGATCGTCGACGCCGTCTCGCTCCTGCCGTGGCTGGTCTTCCTCGGCCAGGACGCCGGGCTGTCGGTGTTCAACGGCGGGATCGTCCGGCTGGTCGTCGGGCACTCCCTCTTCTCGACGGCGGTGGTCAGCTACATCGTCCGGGCCCGGCTGGTCGGCCTCGACGAGTCGCTCGAGGAGGCCTCGGGCGACCTCTACGCCCCGCCCGGGCGCACCTTCCGCCGGGTCACCGTCCCGCTCGCCATGCCGGCCGTGCTCGCCGGGTTCCTGCTCTCCTTCACGCTGAGCCTCGACAACACCATCGTCTCGGCGTTCGTCCAGGTGTCGGGCTCGACGCCCTGGCCGGTCTACGTCCTGTCGGCCCTGCGCTCCGGCCTGCGACCCGAGATCGCCGCCGTCTCGACGGTGATGCTCGTCCTCACCCTGCTCGCCCTGGCCCTCGTCGCCGTCGTCCTCAAGCGCTCCGGCGACTCGGCCACCGACATCGCACGCACCATGGGAGGTGGCTGATGGTCGACACGATCTTCTCCGGCGGACCGGTCTTCACGGCGGGGGCGGTGCGGGCCCGACCCACGGCCGTCGCCGTCGAGGACGGGCGCATCGTCGCGGTGGGTCACGACGAGGTGCTCGACCTCGCGGGTCCCGGCACCGAGCGGGTCGACCTCGCGGGCCGGATGCTCGTGCCCGGGTTCCAGGACGCCCACGTCCACCCGGTGTGGGCGGGCGTCGACATGCTGCGCTGCGACCTCTCCGACCTCTTCACCTCCGCGCAGTACCTCGAGCGGGTGGGGGAGTACGCCCGCTCCCACCCCGAGGTGCCGTGGGTCCTCGGGGCCGGGTGGTCGATGCCGGCCTTCCCCGGCGGCACGCCCACCGCGGCGGCCCTCGACACCGTCGTCGCCGACCGGCCGGTCTACCTGCCGAACCGCGACGGGCACGGCGCGTGGGTGAACAGCGCGGCGCTGCGGCTGGCCGGCATCGACCGCGACACCCCCGACCCGCGCGACGGCCGGATCGAGCGCGACGCCGACGGGCACCCCACCGGCACCCTCCACGAGGGGGCGATGGCCCTCGTCGGGCGGCTGGTCCCACCGACCACCGAGGCCGAGCAGGTCGAGGGGCTGCTGCTGGCCCAGGCGCACCTGCACTCCCTCGGGGTCACCGCCTGGCAGGACGCGATCATCGGCGACTACGGCGACGGATGGGACCCCGCCGTCGCGTACCGGGCGGCCGACGCCGCGGGCTCGCTCACCGGCCGGGTCGTCGGGGCCCTCTGGTGGGACCGGGGGCGCGGGCTGGAGCAGGTGCCCGAGCTCGTCGAGCGGCGGGCCACCCTGACGAGCAGCCGGTTCCGGCCGACGAGCATCAAGATCATGCAGGACGGGGTCGCCGAGAACTTCACCGCGGCGATGACCGAGCCGTACTGCGACGGGCACGGGCACCGCACCGACAACTCGGGCATCTCGTTCGTCCCGCCGGAGGTGCTCGGGGCCGCCGCCGTGGCGCTCGACGCCGAGGGCTTCCAGCTGCACTTCCACGCGATCGGCGACCGCGCGGTGCGCGAGTGCCTCGACGCCGTGGAGGCGGCGCTGCGAGCGAACGGCCGGCGCGACGCCCGGCACCACGTCGCCCACCTGCAGGTCGTGCACCCCGACGACGTCCCGCGATTCCGCGAGCTCGGGGTGGTCGCGAACCTCCAGGCGTTCTGGGCGGCCCTCGAGGCGCAGATGGTCGAGCTGACCCTGCCCTTCCTCGGCGAGCCGCGCAGCTCGTGGCAGTACCCGTTCGGCGACCTGCTGCGCTCCGGCGCGACGCTCGCGATGGGCTCGGACTGGGCGGTCTCGACCGCCGACCCGTTGGCGGCCATCCACGTCGCGGTGACCCGGCAGATCCCGCAGGCGCACCGCGAGGGCGAGCCCGAGCACCCGGTCTTCCTGCCCGAGCAGCGCCTCGACCTCGCAAGCGCCCTCACGGCGTACACGGCCGGCTCGGCCCACGTGAACCGGCTCGACGACACCGGCACTGTCCGGGTCGGGGCGCTGGCCGACCTCGCCGTCCTCGACCGCGACCCGTTCGCCCATCCGCCCGAGGAGATCGGCGACACCCGGGTGCTGCGGACGTTCGTCGAGGGCCGACAGGTGTTCGCCGCCGCCGACGCCTGAACGGCCCGGCCTCCTCCGCCGTTCGTCTCGGGTCGTGGATACCGGATGACGGGCGCCGAGGTCGCTTGCCACACTCGTCGGCGTAGGTCATGAGTGCCAGTGACAAGCCCCGGCTCGCTGGCCGGCAACCCTCCTCCGCGGTGGGGTGCCCCGGGTGACGACCTGGTCGGCGCCGCAGTGGCGTCGGCAAGCGCGGGATCCCGGGACGAACGCCGAGGGTCCTCCGGTCCCTCGGGAGCACCGATGTCCACGCACCACGCCACCGTCACGCACCTCGCGCCCGCCCTGACCCGCCGGCTGCCGGCCGTGGTCCGGCCCGACCGGGTGCCCCTGGTCACCGGCGAGCTCGTCGAGTACGGCCAGCTCGACCACGCCGCCTCGACCCCCGCCCTGGAGTCGGTCGTGCGCGCCGTGGCCACCGCGACCCGCACCTACTCGAGCGTGCACCGCGGCACCGGATGGCTCAGCCGGGTCACGAGCGCCCACTACGAGGCCGCCCGCGAGGAGGTCGCCCGCTTCGTCGGCGCCCGGGAGGACGACGTCGTCGTGCTCACCCGGACGACGACGGACGCCACCAACCTGCTGGCCCGGGCCCTGCCCGAGGGCACGCCGGTGCTCGTCTTCGGGTCCGAGCACCACGCCTCGCTGCTGCCCTGGCCGGCCGCCGACACACACCGGCTGCCCGTCCCCGCCTCGCCCCAGGAGGCGCTGGGACGGCTGGAGTCCGCGCTCGTCGGGCTGACCGACGGCCCGGCCCCGCTCGTCGTCGTCACCGGCGCCTCGAACGTCACCGGTGAGGTCTGGCCGGTCGAGCAGGTCGTCGAGGTCGCCCGTCGGTACGGGGCCCGGGTGTTCCTCGACGCCGCCCAGCTGGTCGCCCACCGCCGCGTCGACCTCGCCGCGCTCGGCGCCGACTGGGTCGCCTTCTCGGGCACAAGCTGCACGCGCCGTTCGGTACCGGCGCCCTCGTGGGCCGCCGCGACTGGCTCGACGCGGCCGACCCGTACCTCGCCGGTGGTGGTGCGAGTGCTGCTGTCTCCGAGGCTGATACGACGTGGACGACCGGTGCCGCGCGGCACGAGGGCGGCAGCCCGAACGTCCTCGGCGCGGTGGCCCTCGCGGCGGCCTGCGCGGCCGTCCGCCAGCACCGCGGGGCCATCGAGGCCTACGAGGAGCGGCTGACGTCCCGGCTCCTCGACGGGCTGCGGGCCGTCCCGGGCGTGCGCACCCACTCGACGTTCGGCGACGCGCACGACCGCGTGCCGGTCGTCGCGTTCACCGTCGACGGCCTCGACAGCCACCTCGTCGCCGCGGCGCTCAGCGCCGAGCACGGCATCGGGGTGCGCGCCGGCAAGTTCTGCGCCCACCTGCTCGTCGACGCCCTCCTCGAGCGCGGGGCCGACCCGGCGCACACGACCGCGGTGCGTGCCAGCGCCGGCATCGGCACCACCGACGAGCACGTCGAGCGCCTGGTGGCCGCCGTCGCCGACCTCGCCGCACACGGACCGCGGGTCGCCTACCGGCAGGACCCCGCCCGCGGGTGGGAGCCGGTCGACGACGCCCGGGCCCCGGACGTCGCGCTGCCCTGGTGAGCCGTGACGGCGTCGCGACGAGCCGTCAGGACCGGACGAGCCGCAGCGCGCGCCGGGGGCAGGCCGTGACGGCCTCGCGGGCCAGCGCCCGCTCGTCGTCCGGCACGGGCCCGAGCACCACGGGGTAGCCCCACTCGTCGAGGAGGATGCGCTCGGGCAGCAGCTCGGCGCAGAGGCCACGGGCCCGGCACTGCGGCCAGTCGACCCGCAGCACCGAGTCGCCGCCCTCGGCCGCCGCCGCGCTCACGCGACCCTCACCCGGGAGGAGGCGCGGCATCCGCACGCGCCGTCGAGGTGGGCCTCGACGTGGTCGCCGAGGGTGGTCAGCAGCGAGCGGACGAGGCGTGACGTGCCGTCCGGGTGCGCACAGGCGCCCCGACCGGTGACCAGCCCGGTCAGCTGTCCGATGCGGCGCCGGGTGTCCGCCCGCTGGGCCAGCCCGCGCACCTCCTCGGCGAGCGCGGGGAGGCCGTTGCGGCAGGGGCCGCAGCGCCCGGCGGTCTCGTCGGCGAGGTAGCTCGTCCACTGGGCGGTGCGCGCCACCGGGCACGAGCCGTCGGCGAGCGAGACGACCGCCCCGGCGCCGAGGGAGGCTCCGAGCGGGCGGAGGTGGGCCTGGGACCACGCGAGGCCACGCAGGTCGCGGGGGTGCAGCCAGGCGCCGTGGAACCCGCCGACGAGCAGCGGCGCACGCAGGGCGGCGGGCACCAGCACGTCGGTGGCGAGGTCGCCGTGCGCGACCTCGACGACCGTCGCGAGGTCGATGCGACCCCGGTCGTCCGGCGGCTGGGTCAGGGTGAGCAGCATCGTGCCGGGCTCGTCGGCGGTGCCCCGGGCGCCGTACCGTGCGGCGCCGAGGTGGGCCAGGGCGGCGAGGTGGGCGAAGGACTCGGCGTTGGACAGCAGGGTGGGGCGGCCGCGGTGCCCCTCCATCGCCTCGGGCACCCAGGCCGTCACCGGGAGGCCCGGCCGGCCGGCCATCAGCTCGAGCACCGCCCGGGCCTGGCCGGCGACGAACCGGCCCTCGGCCTCGTGCGTGCTCCACGCGAGGTTCCCGCCCCGCTCGGCGACGGCCGCGGCGACCGACCGCCCGCTCAGCGGACGGTCCTCGGAGGTGACGACGTGCACCCGGCGTGCGCCGAGGGCCCGGGCGGCGAGCTCGGCACCGTCGAGCACGAGGTGGGGGGCGACGGCGAGCAGCGCCTCGTCCTTGGCGCTGGCCGGCTCGCCCTCGGCGGCGTTGACGACGACCACGGGCCGCTTCGACGGAACCCGCCCCCGGTGCGACGCGACGGTGCGCAGCTTGCGCCCGAGCGGGAAGCCGGCGCCGCCGCGGCCGCGCACGGCGGCGGACTCGGCGAGGTCGACGAGCAGCGCGAGCTCGGTGCGGGGCAGCTCGCCGAACCGGGCGCGGTGCGCGGCGAGCGTCGGACCGTCGTCGACCCCGGAGAGCAGCAGGGGTCCGCGGCGGACCTCGAGCCGGGCCGGGGGCAGGATGGTCATCGCGAGCCCCCGGCGACGACGCCGACCGACCGCTCGTCGGCGTCCCAGCGCTCGCGCTCGGCGCGGCGACGGCCCAGGGTGACCCCGATGAGCCGGGAGAGCCCGGCCAGCACGACGACCCCGACGCAGGTCGCGGTGAGCACGACCGACCAGCCGAGGTCGGCGTCCGTGCCGATGCCGAGCCCGTGCACGACACCCAGCAGCCAGGCCGCGTACGTCGTCAGGTGCACGAGGAACCAGAGCCGGTGCGGCAGACGGGCCCTCGCGAGCGACGTCGCGACGACGACGACCGTGAGGTCGAGGGCCACGGTGCCGAGCCCGAGCCACAGCGGCTCGTACGTCGACCCGAACGGCACGACCGTCTGCCACCACCGGATGTCGACGTACTCGTCGACGACCGCGACGAGGGCGTGGGCGAGCAGGAGCAGCACGGAGAGCGACGCCAGCGCGCGGTGCAGCCCCTGGGTGACGAAGCGCGGCCACCAGCGGCTGACGCCACGGCCGGTCGCGAGCACCCCGAGCACGACGGTCAGGGTGAACACGACGACGAGCACGACGCCCGTCCCGCGGTTGAGGTACCAGAGCAGGGGGGAGGTCACGATGACTCCTCGGTCTCGGCGGCGTCCCACGCCAGGGTGGTGCTGACCCGGCCGTCGTGCGCGACGAGCCGGGCGGCGACGCCTCGCGCGGTGAGCCAGGGGAGGGCCGCGGTCCCGAGCACCACGGACGCCGTGGACGCGGTGTTGGCGGCGACGGCGGTGTGCCCCAGGGCGGTCACGGTGCGCCAGGGTCCGTCGACGGGGCCGCCGGTGCGGGGGTCGACGAGGTGGGTCCACTGGCGGCCACCCCGGCGCCAGCGACGGGCCGAGACGCTCGAGGTGGCGATGCCCCCGGCCCCGACGACGACCGTCAGCGAGTCCCAACCGGCCTCGAGGTCGGCGAGGCTGTGGCCGAGTCGGACCGGCTGCCGGGACACGTCGTGGCCGTCGGGCGCGGCGACCCGGACGTCGCCGCCCACGCTGACGAGCACCGGCACGGAGAGCTCCTCGACGACGGCCAGCGCCGCGAGGTCGGCGGCGAAGGCCTTGCCGGTCGCCCCGAGGTCGAGGTCGGCGCCGGGCGGTGCGGTGACGGTCGAGTCGTCGACGACGACGTCGCGCCATGAGCCGCGTCGCGTCGGAAGGGCTGCGGGAGAGGGGTCCTCGCTCGGCACGAGGGCGTAGGTGCGGTCGTAGCCGGCCCCGCTGAGCACGGCGCCCAGGGTCGGGTCGACGAGGCCGTCGGTCTCGCGGGCGGCCTCGAGGGCCACGCGCACGGCACCGACGAGAACGGGGGAGACGAGCACCGGGTGGCCGGCGCTCGCGGTGACCAGCGCCAGGTCGCTGTCGTCGCGGAAGCGGCTGCACGCGGCATCCACCTCGTCGAGGACGCCCGAGACCAGCTCGACCGCCGCCGCCAGGGCGGACGGTTCGGTGCGCAGGTCGACGTAGGTGCCGAGCGCCCGCCAGGAGGCGGCGCCGTGCTCGGGGTGCAGCCGGACCCCCTCGACACCGGCCACCGAGGTCATGACCCGGTGCTCGGCGGGGGCGGCGGCGGGGCGGGGGCGGCGGCGCGGACTTGGTGGAGCCGCCCCGCCACCCGAGGAGGACCCACCGCCGGACGAGCCGCCGGAGGACCACGACGACCCGCCGCCGACGCGGGCCGAGCCGGCGCCGGACGCCCGGACGACGACCTTGGGGCCCACGACGGTGCGGGTCCTGCGGGCCTTGGTGACGACGGCGGGGTGCGCGGCCGCCCAGGCGACGAGCTTGTCGTGGTAGGCGCGGGCGGCCCGGGCGTCGGCGTCGGCCTTGACGCGGGCCTTGGTGGCGTCCTCGCGGGCGCTCTCGCGCGCCACGGCGGCGGTCGCGGCGCCGGTGGCCGTGACGGCCGCCGCGGCGAGGGCGCCGCTGAGGACGGTGAGGAGCACGCGCGAGCGGTCGCGCTGGCCTCGGGTGAGCAGGGGTTTCACCGGGGTCTCCTGGGTGGACGGGGTGGTCGACTGGACACCACGGTGCCCCGCGGCCCGACAAGGCCGCGTCATCCCCGTGTTAAGGACACGTCATGCCCCGGGCCGGCCGAGGTCCTTCACGCTGTTCTTAACCACCTCTTATCGGATGCACGACCTGCCCTTGACCTCCGTGCCCGCACGCTGGTGCTCCCTGCACCTCGTCCACGGAGGCCCCGTGTCCCTCTCGAGCACCATCGCCACCGGCACCCTCGTCGGCAGCCTCCTGGCCGTCGGCGTGTACGCCACCACCGGCCCGCCCGACCGGGCGGCCACGACCGTCCCCGTCGCCCCGACGTTCGCGCCGGTGCCGACGCCGACGGTCACCCACCTCGCCGGCTGCCGCGCCCCCGCGAAGCTGGAGCACGGCGTCTGCGTCACGCACGAGCCGGGCCCGGTCGTCGTCCTGCCGGCGGCGCCCCGCAGCAGCGGCACCGGCACGTCGAGCTCGGGCCGCAGCCGGCCCGCGACGAAGGCGCCGACGAGCGACCCGGTGGCCGGCGACGACCACGAGGACGACGAGTCCGACGAGCCCGAGGACCACGACGGTGACGAGGACCACGGCGGGGACCACGAGGACGACTGAGCCCCGGTCAGCCGGTGTGCGTGGTGGGCAGGGCCACCCGCACGGCGAGCCCCCCGAGGTTCGAGCGCCCGAGCTCCACCCCGCCGCCGGCGCTCTCGGCGAGCCGGTGGACGATCGCCAGCCCCAGTCCCGTCGAGCCCCGGGCGCTGTGACCGCGTCCGCGCCACGGCAGGGTCATGCCCGGGCCCGCGTCCTCGACGAGCAGCACCGCGTCGTCGCCGTCGGGCGTCACCGACACCTGGATGTCCGCACCCTCCGGCGTGTGGGCGAACACGTTGTCCAGCACCGTGTCCAGCAGCTCCCCGAGCGCCTCGGCCGAGAGGGCGACCGGGGGCGTCGTGCTGTCGACGTGCAGGTCGAGGTCGCGTCCCTGGTCCTCGGCGAGGGGACGCCAGAAGTCGACCCGCTCGGCGACGACCGCGCCCGGGGCGGTGTGCGCCGGCAGCTCGGTCGCGACCGTGCGGCGGGCCTCGCGCACGACGTCGTCGATGCTGCGCTGGAGGTGGTCGACGTGCTCGCGGAGCCGTTCCGCGACCTCGGGGTCGTCGACGAGGTCGGTGTCGAGCCGCAGGGCCGTGACGGGGGTGCGCAGCCGGTGCCCGAGGTCGGCGACGTTCTCGCGCTCGGCCTCGACGAGGCCGTGGATGCGGTCGGCGAGGGCGTTGAGCGCCCGGCCCAGCTCGGCGGTCTCGGGCGGTCCACCGGGCACGGCCCGCGCCGACGCGTCGCCCTCGCGCAGCCGGTGGGCGACCTCGGCGACCTCTCTGACGGGCACGGTGACGCGCCGTCCGAGGTTCCAGGCCGCGGCGACCGAGACGCCGACCAGGCCCAGGCCCAGCAGCCCGATGGTCAGCCAGGCCCGCGGCACGCCGGCGCGCAGCTCGTCGTCCGTGACGCTCGCGACGACGACCTCGAGGCCCTCGGCGGTGGCCACGGGGACGAGGGCGTCGAGGCCGCCCGCGCGGCGCACGGTGAAGGCCTCCTGGTCGCGCCGGGCCCGCTCGACGGCGGCGAGCGTGTGCGCCTCGAGGAGCGGTGCGCCGCCGAGCAGGCTGCCGTCGGGCTCGACGACGGAGACCGCCGGCCCCTGCGACGACAGCTCGTTGACGGTGCGCTCGAGCACCTCGTGGTCGGAGAGGGTCGCGGTGAACCGGGCCACGCTCTGCGCCTGGTCGCGGGCGCGGGTGGTCGCCCGGTCGCTCGCGAGGTTGGCGACGAGGAAGCACAGGGGCAGCACGAAGGCCACGACGACGGCCGAGGTGGTCGCCGCGACGAGCCAGGCGATGCGGCGGGTCATCCGGACGCGTCGTCGTCGGGGTCGGGTCGGGTGGCGTCGGGGTCGGCAGCGTCGGTGGCGGGGGCGGTGAGCCGGACGCCCACGCCGCGCACGCTGTGCAGGTAGACCGGGGCGGCCGCGCTCTCGCCGAGCTTGCGCCGCAGCCACGACAGGTGGACGTCGACCGTGCGCTCGCCGCCGCCGTACGGCTGGTTCCACACGTCGGCGAGCACGTCGCGCTTGCTGACCACCTCGCCCTCGTGCTGGACGAGGTAGGCGAGCAGGTCGAACTCCCGGCGCGAGAGGTCGAGCACCCGGCCGTGCAGGGCGGCCTCGCGCGCCGTGGGGTCGACGGTCAGCCCGCCGACGGTCATCGGCTCGAGGGGTCCGTCGGTTCCGCTGCGGCGCAGCACGGCCCGCATCCGGGCCTCGAGCTGGGCGGTACCGAAGGGTTTGACGACGTAGTCGTCGGCGCCGGCGTCGAGGGCCTTGACGACCGAGGGGTCGTCGTCGCGCGCGGTGATGACGATGACCGGTGTGTCGCGCACCGCCCGGAGCATGCTGAGGACGCTGTGGCCGTCGAGGTCCGGGAGGCCGAGGTCGAGCAGCACGAGGTCGGGACCGCCGTCGAGGGCCTGCCGCAGCCCGTCGAGGCCGTTGGGCGCGCTGGTGACGGCATGGCCCCGGTCGCTCAGGGAGCGGATGAGGGAGGACCGGATCGCCGGGTCGTCCTCGATGACCAGCACGTGTGCCACAGTGGTCACGCTAGAGCAGGCAGGGGGTGGGACGCGTGACGCCGCGACGAGGCACACTCCTCGGTCTCGTGCTCGGCTGGCTCGCGGTCGTCGTCGTCGTGGGTGGGCTGACCTTCACGGTCGTCTCCCAGGCGGGCAGCGGGGTCGGGCAGGCCTCCGCGATGCGCACCGTCGCCGCCGCCCCCGTGGCCACGACCTCCTCCTCGGCGCCGGCGAGCCCGGACCCCGACGACGACCCGGAGACCCCCTCCTCGACCCCGAAGCCGACGAAGCGCCCCACCGACGACCCGCCGCCGGCCACCTCGACGCCCGACCCCCCGTCGACGCGCACCCGGTCGTTCACGACCGTGGGCGGCACGGTCGTCGCCGGGTGCACCGGCTCGCGCATCGAGGCCGAGTCGATCACCGTGCGCGACGGCTGGCGCTTCGAGGACGAGCGGGAGTCCAGCAAGCTCGAGATCCACTTCTCGCGCAGCGGGTCCGGGCGCGAGGACGCCTCCAGCGAGGATGACGCGTCGGCGGTGGCCGCCGGTGCCACCGCGGGCACCACCGTCGAGGAAGAGGGCGAGGTCGAGCTCGTGCTCTTCTGCGCCGACGGCGTGCCGACGCGGGGCAGCGAGTAGGCCGGGCCACCCCGCCGGCGGGCCACTAGCCTTCGGGGGTGACCACAGCCATCGTCACCGACTCGACGGCCTACCTCCCGGTGGGCGCCCTGGTCGGTCTCCCCGTGCACGTCGTCCCGCTGCACGTCGTCATCGGGGGGCGTGAGCACCGCGAGGGCCTCGACGTCGGCGCCGACGAGGTGGCCTCGGCGCTGCGCTCGTTCACGCCCGTGTCGACCTCGCGCCCGGCGCCCGGTGCCTTCCTCGAGGCGTACGAGGAGGCGGCCCGGGCGGGTGCCGACTCGGTCGTCTCCGTGCACATCTCGGGGGAGCTGTCGAGCACGGTGGGCGGTGCCGGGCTCGCCGCCGAGGACTCGCCCGTGCCGGTCACCGTCGTCGACTCCCGCGCGCTGGGGATGGTCATGGGGCACGCGGTGCTCGCCGGGGCGCGGCTGGCGCAGGAGGGTGGCTCGATGGAGGCGGTGGCCGACCTCGTCCGGGCCACGTGCGCCGGCGCCACCGTCGTCTTCTACGTCGACACCCTCGAGTACCTGCGTCGCGGCGGGCGCATCGGGCGGGCGGGGGCGCTCGTGGGGTCGGCGCTGTCGATCAAGCCGATCCTCGGGCTGCGCGAGGGCCACATCGTCCCCCTCGAGCGGGTCCGTACCTCGAGCCGGGCCATCGCCCGCATCGAGGAGATCGCCGTCGAGGCGGCGGAGGCGGCACTGGATGCCGGGGCGACGGGCGTCGACGTCGCCGTGCACCACCTCGACTCGCGCGAGCGCGCCGACCGGCTCGCCGAGCGGCTGGCCAGCCGGCTGCCCGGGTCGCCGGTCGAGGTCGTCGAGCTCGGGGCCGTCGTCGGTGCGCACGTCGGGCCGGGGACGCTTGCGGTGGCCGTCGTCCCGAGGCCGGCCGGCTGAGCCGATGGTCCTCGTCGTGCTCCTCGAGGTCGTCGCGGTGGCGGTGGTCTGCTTCCTCGTCGGGGCGGTCAACCCCGCGACGCTGCTGGCCCGTGCCCTGGGTCGCGACCTCACCGCGTCCGGGTCGGGCAACCCCGGGGCGACGAACGCGGGCCGGGTGCTCGGGCGCAAGTGGGGTGTGCTCGTGCTGCTCCTCGACGTCGCCAAGGCCTACCTGCCGACCGTGCTCGTGCTCCGCACGATGGGGACGGTCCCGGCCCTCGTCGCCGGGCTGGCCGTGGTGCTCGGGCACGTCTTCAGCCCGTTCCTGCGCGGCCGGGGCGGCAAGGGGGTGGCGTGTGCGCTGGGCGCGATCCTCGCGGTCGTGCCGCTCGTCGGGCTCGTCGCCGTGCTCGTCTTCGCGGTGGCCGTGTCGCTGACCAAGTACATCGGCGAGGCCTCGGTCGTCGTCACCGTGGTCCTCGTCGTCATCGGGGTACTGGGGATGGTCGGCCTCGCGCCGGTCCAGGGACTCGTCGGCGGATGGCTCGTGCTGCTCGCGCTGCTCGTGCTGTCGCGGCACCGGCGCAACGTCGTCGCGTGGTGGGGACGGGTGCGGCGCGGCTGACGTCGCGCGGGTGGGGGTGCGGGGGTGCCGGTGCGTGCGGGTCCGACCGGTCGTCCACAGGCGGGTGGTGGGCGGGTCGTCGTCCACAGATGTCCGTCGGGGTGGTCGGCGCGGGGGAGCGGCTGCCTAGCGTCGGGGGATGCGCGACCGCCCCGACCCGACCGCCCTCTCGCCGAGGGCCCTGGCCTGGCTGCGCGGCGGGCGGGCGTCGACGCCGTCGGGCGGCTGGGTACCGCGGGTGCCGGAGCGGCCGTCGGCGGCCCGGGGCGGTGAGGGTCCGGAGACGGTCGAGTTCGGGAACGGGGGATGGGGGGAGGAGGCACCGGAACGGGTCGGGCGCCCGGAACGACCGGAGGTGCCGGAGCGACGGGAACGACCGGAGCGGCTGGGCGGCCCCGGCCGGTGGGTCCGGTTGCCGTCGGCGCTCTCGGGTGCGCGGTGGCAGCCCGGGCGGGCAGCCGTGCTCGGGGTCGTCCTCGTCACCGTCGCGGCCGTGCTCGTCCTCGGGCTGCGCGTCGCGTGGGCCCGCTCCGACGACGGTGACGTCGTCGCGCCCGGCGGTGGCGCCCGGGCCGCCCCGAGCGGGGTGTCGGCGGGGGCGGCCGCGGTCGGGGTGCCGAGCGGGGCGTCGCCCTCGCCGGTCGGTGCCACGCCCTCCACGGCTCCCTCGCCCGGGTCAACCGGGGTGGTCGTCGTCCACGTCGTCGGGCAGGTGCGCCGGCCGGGGCTGCAGCGGCTGCCGGTGGGCTCACGGGTGTCCGACGCCGTCGACGCGGCCGGCGGTGCGTCGCGGGGTGCTGACCTCTCCGCCGTCAACCTCGCCCGGCTGCTCGTCGACGGCGAGCAGGTCAGGGTGCCGAAGCCCGGAGAGGTTGTCGCCGATGGCGGGACTGCAGGAGGTGCCGGGGGAGGGGCCGGCGGTGGTGCGGCGCCCGCGGGGGCAAGGTCTCGCTGAGCAGCGCAGATGCCGGTGCCCTCGACACGCTGCCCGGCATCGGGCCGGTCCTCGCCCAGCGGATCGTCGACTGGCGCGCCGAGCACGGCCGGTTCACGAGCGTCGACGAGCTCGGTGAGGTGTCCGGCATCGGCGAGAAGCTGCTCGCGCAGCTGCGACCCCTCGTCGTGCCGTGAGCACCGTCGAACCCGCTCGGGTCGACCCGAGCGACCTGCGCCTGCTCGCGCCGGCGGTTGTCGCCTGGGCCGTGGCCGCCGCCACGCTCGGGTCGGGTTGGGGCACAAGGGTGCTCGTGGTGGCCGGGTCGATGCTGTTGTCGGGGGTCGTCGCCGTCCTCGCCCGTCGCGACCCCGGCGGACGGGCCCGCGGGCTGCGGGGTCCGCTCGCCCTGTGCGTCGTGCTCCTCGCCCTCCTGCAGACGGCGGCGTTCGGCCAGGGCGTGGTGCGCGAGCGCGGCGGGGTGCGGGACCTCGCGGACGAGCGGGCCGTCGTCGTCGCCGAGGTCGTCCTCACCGGCGACCCCGTGCGCGTGGCCTCCCGGGACGGCGAGGCGCGGGTCCTGCGCGACGGCACCGTGCAGGTCCTCACCGGGCGGGGCCGCGCGCGGGCGGCCTCGGCCCCGGTGCTGCTCACCGGCGGCCCGGCGCTGGTCGGCCCGGGCTGGCGGGCCACCGTGCTCGTCCGCGGCCGGCTCGGGCCGCTCGACCCCGCCGACGACCGGCTGGCCACGCTCGCCGTCTCCGGTCCGGTGCGGGTCCTGTCGCCGCCGGGGGCGGTGGCCGGTGCCGCCGAGCGGCTGCGCTCCGGGTTGCGCGCGGCCGTCGACGACGCCCCGGCCGACGCGCGCGGGCTGCTGCCCGGCCTCGTCATCGGCGACACCAGCCGCACGCCGCCCGACCTCACCGAGGCGATGCTCGCCACCGGCATGACCCATCTCACCGCCGTCTCCGGAGGGAAAGTCAAGATGGGGTCGTTTACACGGATGGTGCGCAAGCCGCTCAAGGCCGCCCGGAGGACGCGCGCCGAGCGTCTCTGGCAGCGCCAGGGCAAGCCGACCGACTTCCCCGTCATCGTGCGCAAGGGGACGCTCACCGCCTGCCCGCACGGGATCGGCCTGGTCGACGGATTCCAGTTCAACCTCGAGTACATGGCCGCCCCGATCGGCCAGGGGGCTCTCTGGGACCGGCTGTCGGCGCTGTACCCGGTGACGCGGATCGCGTACATGCTCCACTGCAAGGACTGCCGGGCCGCCGCCGGCCACGCCGAGTACCCCAACCTGCTCAACGAGTGGCGCCCGTGAGCGTCGACGCCTGACTCACCGCGGTGGCGTCGCGCCCGGTCGCTCCATCCACCGCCGGACAGTCACACCGAAGCCACGCTGGCCGTCGATGACCGACCACTCGCCGACCCCGTACTCGGACTCTTCCCATCCGTCGTCGGCGAGCTGCCGGCGCCAGGCCTTGGCGTCGCCGTCGCCCTCGCGCCACCGGAAGGTCCGGTAGACCCAGCCGCCCCGCTGCTCGCCCATCCGCGGAGGCTACCCGGGCATGACGAAAGCCGCCCCCGACCCAGTCCGTGAGGACCGAGCCGGGGGCGGCTTCGTGTGCAGGGTGGCGCGCTCGAGCGCCGGCGGTTACGGGGTGAGCTGCTGGCCGGCCGGGCCGGTCACGTTGGTGAAGGTCCAGTCTGCCTTGTTGCCCTCGACGAGGACGGGTCCCCAGTTGCCGGAGCGGAAGATGCTCACGTTCCGCAGCGTCGACGCGGCGCGGGCGGGCGCGGTGTAGAAGGTGTACCCACCGCCGGCGAGCCGGACGTTGTCGACGGTCACGCTGCGGATGCCCTGCCCGACGTCCTCGAGGTAGAGGGCGGCGTTCTTCTGCGGCTGCCACGGGCCCATGTCGACGATCGCGTTCCGGAGCGCGAGGTTCGTGACGCCCCGGACCTGGATGCCGTCGCCGTGCGCGTCGGACCCGGACGGGAAGGTGAACCCGTCGGCGATCAGCCCGTCGATGACCACGTTGCTGATCTGGAAGCGGGTGTTCGAGAAGATGTCGACGCCGTCGCCGTCGGAGCCGCGGACCCGCACCCCGGTCATGGTGACGCCGTCGATCGCGTTGTAGTACGAGTCGACGAACACGCCGCCGGTGTCGACCCGGTCGAGGACGTACCGGCCGGTCCCGTACATCGTCACCGCGGGCGCCTTGACGTTGCGCAGGGTCACCCCGGCGGCGTCGAGCCGGACCGCGCTGGTGAACTCCACGTTCGTGTAGGTCCCGGCCGGCAGGGTGCCGCCGGCGCGCTTCGTGAGGCTGCCCGTGGTGCCGACCGACGCCTCCGTCGGCAGAGCGCCCGTGGCCGACGGGGATGGCGTGCTCGTCGACGACGAGGACGGCGTCGACGACGGCGACGTCGACCCGCTCGGGCTCGGCTCCGCCGGCGTGTCCGTCGGGGTCGCCGTGACGGTGACCGTCGCGGCCGCCGCGAGCGGCACCGAGCAGTGCACGTCGAATGACACCACGGTGGCGCCCTGCGTCACCTTCGGGTCCTTCGTGCACGTCGCGCGGACGTCGGGGCTGGCGCCGAGCGCGACAGCGCCGGCGAAGGCCGCAACCGCGAGTGCAGCTGCGGCCGCGGCGTACCGCCTGGTGGTGGTGGTCATTGGAACCTCTCGGATGGTGGGGGCAGGGAAGGTCCCGGCCGGGGCACGCAAGGGCGCGCCCAGTCGGGTTCGTGGTGAGTGGCTCAGCTGCGACGGAGGTGGATGGTCGGGCCAGGGCGAGCGATGACCTCGGGGTTGTCGACGGCCCGCAGCTCCGGTGTCGTCTCCACGCTGATGACCGCGGCGACGTCGACGTCCTCGTCCTCGGGCGCGCGCGCGCCGGCGACGAGCCACTTCGGCCGGCCGGCCGCCGTCGACGACGGCTCCTGCCAGGTCTGGCCGCCGTCGAACGACGCCCGCCAGGTCTCGGCCGCGACCGCCGGCGTGGTCGACGGGCCGGGGTCGTAGTACTCCCGGCCGAAGGGGGACAGCTTCACGGGGACCTCCTGGAAGGTGACGGGACGGTGGTGCTCGTCGACGGCCACAGCTCGCTGACGCTCGAGCAGGCGTAGCGGCCGGGTGCGCTCGTCGAAGTCGACGGCACGGCCGATCTCCGCGAACGCGACGGGACGGACCCGCTCCTCGAAGCCGAGGAAGGTCACCTCCCGTGCCGGCGCCGTGGCGTGACCGGCGCCGGACAGGGTGCCCCCACCCGACAGGCCGCTCGGGCTCGAGCTCGATGCGGTGCCCGATCCCGAGAGGGACCCGGCGCCGGACAGGGCGGCACTCAGCTCGACGGAAGGCAGGCTCGAGGGCGACAGCTGGCCTGATCCCGTGAGGGAGACCGTGAGGCGGACGGCCGCGCCTCCGGCTGCACTGAGCGCTCCTGCGCCCATCAGTGCCGCGGAACCGGTAGCGCTCTCACTCGCCGAGCTCGACGCGCTGAGCGTCCCAGTCCCGGACAGCGACGCGACGGACGTCGCGCCAGTGCGCCCGGGGCCCGTCAGGGAGCCGGTGCCGGCGAGCGCGGCCGCGGTCGATGGTGCTGTGGCGTCGCTGCCCGTGAGGGACCCTGCGCCGTTCAGCGTCGCGGAGGCGGCAACGGCCGGGCGGCCCG
This sequence comes from Phycicoccus sp. HDW14, assembly GCF_011383005.1. Lineage (GTDB taxonomy): Bacteria > Actinomycetota > Actinomycetes > Actinomycetales > Dermatophilaceae > Phycicoccus. Next base: position 853,353 of record NZ_CP049935.1, read on the forward strand.
CGGTAGAGAGTGCGCCCGATCCTGTGAGCGCGGCAGCGGCTGCCGGCGCAGGCACGGTGCCAGATGCCGCGAGTGAGCCAGACCCGCTGAGGTTCGCGGCCGTCGTCGAGGCGGGGCCGGCTGTCCCGGTCAGACTGCCTGAGCCGGTCATGGCCGCGGCCACGGACGAGGCCGACGAGGAGGTCCCGGTCAAGGCCCCAGAACCGGACAGGGCTGCCGTGGACGCCCCCGACGGCCGGCTGGTGCCGCCGAGCGTCCCTGAGCCACTCAGGGCGGCGCTGACGGAGGCGCCCGGGCTGGCGGAGCCCGAGAGGCTGCCGGAGCCGGAGAGCCCGGCTGTGGCCGCCGGGCGGGGCGTCCCAGACGCGGCCAGCGACCCGGACCCGACGAGCGCGGCGGTGGCCGCCGGGCGGGGTGTGCCAGAGGCGGCCAGCGCGCCGGAGCCGGCGAGCGCGGCGCTGGTGGATCCTGCCCCGGAGCCGGCGGCGGCGAGCGAACCGGACCCGGTCAGAGTCGCCGCCCCGGTGCCGAGCGGGGTGCCCGTCGCGGCGAGAGTGCCTGAGCCCGACAGCGCCAAGGCCACGCTCGCGGCGATGGCAGCAGCACCAGCAGTGAGGGAGCCCGAGCCCGACAGCCCGGCCGATCCCGCGTACGAGCCGCCGCCGGCGGCGGTCGCGCGGCGGAAGGTGACGATCACGACCGGCGCGCGCGAGGAGAGCGATGCGGTCCACGTGGCGCTGACCGGGACGGCGCTGGCCTGGGTGAGGTCCTCGATCGCGCACTGGTAGTCGCCCGCGCCCTCGACCCGCTTCGTGAAGCCGGCGCCCGCCGTGAACGTCGTTGCGGCCCGCCATGCCTGCTGGGCGGCGCCGACGACGAGCTGCCCGGCGGTGTCGGGGGTGACGGGACCGGCAGAGAACGACGTCCCGTCGGCGGCGGCGTAACCGAACGCGACCTTGTCGACCGAGGCGAGGTTGGTGTGCTCGGTCATCGCGACGCGGCGGAACCCCGCGGCCGCGCTGAACGTGACGGTCACCGTCGTCGTCCCGCCGGTCAGGGTGGGGCACCACGCGACGCCGATCCCGGCGCCGTTGCTGGTCTTGTAGTAGTTCAGCCCGGTGTTGGGGTCGGCGATCAGCAACCACGCCTTGCCGGTGCTGTCCGTGACGCTGACCGGCACAGGCGGGGACCCGGCGGTGGCGTCCCACGCGAAGACGATGCACCCCTGGGCGCCAGAGGTGCAGGGCCCGTTGTAGGTGGCCGAGACCGTCGTCGACGTGGCGTCGGTGCCGGCAGGGCTCGAGCCGACGTTGCCAGTGAAGCCAGGAGCCAGGAGCGCGCGCGACGGCGACAGCAGCGGGACGGGGAGCAGGCCGTGCGTCATCGGTCAGCTCCTCACTCAGGCGACGTCCCAGACCTCGAAGAGGAACGCCCGAACGCGTCGTTCACGGTGGTGTTGTTCGGCCCTCCGTACTTCAACCCAGTCGACGCCACCGCGGTCTCGACCCCGTAGGCGGCGTCCCACGTCTGCGCGGAGCCGGGGGTCAGGCCGGTGACGAGGAACTGCGCCTCCACGGTCAGGAACGTGGTCGCCGCGGCCACCCCGTTGACCAGGCCGGCCGGCGCCACCCGACCCAGCACCGTCGCACCGGACAGCACCCCGAGCAGGATCTGCGGGTAGGTCGTCGCCCCGTGCAGCGTCCCCTGCAGCCGGACCAGGGCGGTCCCGTTGGCGGGGGCGGTGAACGCGACGCGGAGGTTCGTGGTGTCGATGGCGGTCATCGCCAGCGCCGCCGTCGTCGCCTTGCTGACGGCGGTCGCCGGGTCGTACGCCTTCCCCGCAAGCAGGCTCACGGCGTCAGCTCTGGGTGTAGGTGACGTTGATCGTGTACGTGCCCTGGGAGACGAAGGGCTGGTCGACGATGTCGAAGGTGTCGCGCACGTCCGCGGTGCCCGGGGTGACGCTGACGCAGGCTCCGAAGAACGCCGGCGTGACGCCCGAGGGCACGTCGAACGTCCCCGCCCCGGAGATCGCCGACGCCGACGCGGCGCCCCAGTTGAGGGCCTTGCGGTTGTACGCCGGCGACCCGCCGGTCAGCTCACCGGTCGCGGTGCCGGTGGCACCGGGGTCCGCGGTGAACAGCGCGCCGTATGGGGCGGCCGCGCCGTAGGCGGTGGCGAGCGCGTTGCGCTGGGCCAAGGTACGAACGGACATCGGTCAGTCCTCCTGCGTCGCGGGACGGACGGTGCCGGCCTCGGGGTGGTTGATGCCGGCGGGCACGGCCGTCTGGCCGTGGTAGCCGCCGGGGCCGGCGTCGGGCTCGTCGGAGACGGCGACGTCGTCCCAGCCGCGGGCGCGGGCGGCCGCGACGTACTCGTCGACGAACTCCGGGTTCACGTAGTCCTCCGCGACGTCCTCCCGGACACCGGGCGGGCCGCCCGGGACCTCGGGGGCGACGACGCGGAACCGGCGCATGGTGACCTTCAGCTTCGTGATGCGCGGGTCGGCCGAGGTCTTGCTCATGGGGCACTCCTTGCGGTGAGGGTGGGGTGGGCGAGGAACCGGCCGAGGGCGAAGAGCCCCCGGCCGGCGACGGCGAGCGCGATGACGGCGACGACGACCTGGCGCTCGGTCAGGTCGAAGAGTCGGGACACGGGGTCAGCCCTCGCGGACGGCCCAGTCGGGCAGGTCCGGGAGGGGCACCTGCTGGCCCGCGAACGGATGGGTCGAGTCGGTGAGGAACTCGAAGACCCCCGCCCGCAGGAAGGAGTGGCACACCCACTCGCGCGGACCGTCGGTCCCGTGCATCGTGTAGCGGGTCAGGATCGACGGCGACAGGGTGGGCGTCTCGAGGTCCCCGTCGAAGTCCCAACGGGCGCGGCCTTCGGGCACGTCGCCGCCGACGGGCAGCATGTGCAGTCCGACGTCACCCCCACGGGCACAGCCCGGGCAGACGAACATCAGCGCCTGGTACTCGCGGCCGTGGTCGTCGACCGTCCGGAGGGCGGCCTTCACCGTCAGACCTCGGGCGCGGCGCGTAGACCGTGGCGGGCGCGGTACTCGAGCAGCGGCTCGCCCGTCGGGGTCTTCGTGTCCGTGCGCCAGAACAGGATCAGCATGGGCACGATCGCGAGCGCCTGGTTGCCGAGGTCCCCGAGGTAGGAGGCTTGGCCGTCGGTCAGGACCCCGACGAGCTTGAGTGCGGCGAGCAGCGCGAGCTGGGCGGCGTACAGGACCTTGACCTCGATGCGGCGCGCCTTCCACGTCCCGAGGACGAGCGCCACCAGGTCGAGCGCCGCCGCGACGACGCCGACCCAGCCGGTGACCCACGAGTCGGTCCGGACGCCGGCGACGACCAGCAACGTGCCGAGCGCGGCGAGCAGCCCGTAGAAGGCCTTGCGCTTCGCCGGGTCGAGGACCCAGGCGACGAAGGCGACGAGCCACGCGGCCGGCGCGAAGCCGACGATGCGCGGGCTCACGGGGTCACCTCCTGCGGCCGCACCACGACCTCGATCTGCGCGGCCTCGGACAGTGCCTCCCTGACGGCGGCCTTGACCTCGTCCTCGGTGAGTGCGCCGCCCTTGAGGGCCTGTGCCTCGGCGATCTTCCGTGCCTGGATGGCGTTGTCGCGGGCCTCGAGGGACCAGCGCATGATGAGGTCGAGCGCGCGGGGGATGGCCACGGCGGGCTCGTTCTTGCCGAGCATGGCGCTCGGCACGACCTTGTCGGTGATGGGCATGTCGTCCTCCTGGTGGTTGGTGCCCGCGAAGTAGGCGACGCGAGCCATGAAGTGGTCCCACGGGAACTGGGCCCCGCAGTCGGTGTGGTCGGAGCGCTTGTAGACGCGGTTCACGGCCCAGTGGTCGACGATCCCGGCCTTGCCGGCGGCGAGCTGGGCGTCGGTGAGGTGCACCATCGGGATGCCCTCGTGCTGCGCGAGAGCGACGACGAGCCGGGCGGTCCTGTCGAGCATCGCGAGGCTGTAGGGGTCGAGCCACTGCTCGCGCGTCTGGGTGGTCCCGGCCTGCTCGATCTGGATGCCGTCGTGGTTCGCCCCGGGGGCGGCCCACGCGACGTCCTCGAGGGGGACCTGGAAGACGGTCGAGTCGTTGTCGGTGGTGAAGTGGCTCGAGGCCTTGACGCCCGACTGGAAGTACTTCGCCACGCCCTCGGCCGCGGAGGCGGTCTCCGGGGTGACGGCGAAGTGCAGCACGATCAGGCGGATCCGGCGGCCACCGACCTTCGTGTAGCGCGTCGAGGGGATGGCCTTGGTGACGCCGGCGTCGGCGAGCCACTTGGGGATGGAGAGAGACACGGCTGTCCTCCTGAGTGGGGTGGATCAGAGGCAGATGCCGAGCAGGTCGCAGACCGTGCCGGTGATCGGACCGCGGTCGCTGCCGCGGTCCGTGGGAGTCGGGGTGGGCGCCGGTGGCGGCGAGCTCGGTGCCGTGGCGCTGCCACCGCCGGAGGTCGGTGCGCGCGCGGCCGGCGACCTTGCCGGGGCGCCCTCGGTCGCTGGCGAGCCGCTCGTCGACGACCCCTCGCTTGAGGGGCTCGAGGACGATGAGGGCGCCTGCCTGGCCGGCAGCGCCGGGCAGCCGAGGCTCTTGCCAGCTCGTGCGAGCGTCGCCCGGCCCTGAGCGCTGGCGTCCTTGGCCACCTCGGCGAGCGCTGCGCAGAGCACGGCGTTCTGCTCGTCGAGCTGGGCCTGCACTTGGGCGGCTTCCTTCTCGCGCGCCTCGCGGCGCCCGGTGAGGTAGGACCGCAGCTCGGCCACCTCGTCACGGCTGAGGCCGGCGGTCTGCTCGGCGTTCTGCGCGACGCCGGTCAAGATCCCGAAGCCGATCGGCAACCCGATGCCGAAGAGCAGGCAGCTGACCGCGATCGCGACGAAGCCGGCACGTCGTCGGATGCCGGGCCCGACCCTGTCGTCGGGGCGCATGGGGGCGCTGCGGCGGCGGAACGGGACGGCTCGGTGTCGGCTCACTTGGGCTTCACCTCTCCGGTGTCCGGGTCGATCCGGTTGTCTCGGAGCAGCACGCGAAGGCGCACCTTCTCCTCGGTGTCGGCGTCGGCCGCGGCCTCGAGCTCACGGTTGCGGGCCTCGAGCTCGTTGATGCGCGTGTCCTGGCGGGAGTCGAAGTCGCGCTGCCTGCTCGAGCGGCTCGAGAGCAGGGCACCGATGAAGCCGAGCGCGCCGGCGCCGCCGAACAGGAACGGCAGGAGGTCGAGGGCGGTGGAGGTGTCAGCCGTCTTGATGGCTGCGGCGATCGTCGCGGCGAGCATCGGCTACCCCCGTCCACGGTTCGACCTCGCCGGCAGCAGCCCCCGGATCCACTCGAGCAGCCGATCGGCCCACGTCCTCCGTGAGGGTGCGAACTGCCGGGCGCATCCGTAGTAGAGGCACGCGAGGAGCAGTGGCGTCGACGGTGCGCCCCAAGCTGGGATCCGGTGCAGGGCGACCCACGAGCCGGCGACGAGCCCGGCGTACACGAGGTAGAACACGACCCCGACGGTGAGGGTGATGTTGAGGGCACGGGGGTGGCCGCGGCCGTCGCGGCCGATCGCCCACGCGACCGCGATCGCGCCGGCGAGCAGCAGCACCCCCCAGCTGTGCATCCCGCCGGGGACGGTGCGCAACAGCGCGAACGAGTCGGACGTCGCGACGGCGTTGCCGCCGTAGGCATAGCCGGTGCCGTCCGCGGCGGCCTTGCCGACGAGGCACCACGCGACGAACTTCGCGAAGAGCTCGCGGCGGGTGTGCGGCGGGGGTAGGTGCATGGCGGTCTCCGATGTCTCGGACACGCTCGGGCCTCCTCGGTCAGGTCCGGGGCGGGTGGGTGGTGGTGTCACTGGCCGACGACGTAGAAGCGGGGTCCCTGGCCGTAGGTCAGGCCGGTCGCAGGTGCCGTCGAGGGCAGCGAGGTGTGAGGCCCAGCGGACTTCACACCGGTGACGTCAGCCAGCGCGACGCCGGCGAACGAGAGGCCGGCCACCCTGCTGGCACGGCCGGTCCCGACACGGATGGCGGGGGCCCCGCCGTGCGCGGCGAAGCCGAGCCAGTAGGTCCCCCAGCGAGGGGGAACGACCCGGCGGTCGTGGCACGGAACGATGAGAGGTTCGAGGCGATCGTGCCGAGCGAGTAGAGCCGCTTCCCAGGTCGCCCGTTGAGGTCGGCGTAGAGCGCCGCCTCGATCGTGGATCCCGCCGCGGTGGTGGTGATCTCGAGCGCCACCTGGGTGATCGCCCCCGGGCCGAGGTCGATCGGGACGAAGTGCGCCTCGTCCGCGGTCAACGTCAGGGTGGTGTTGCCCTGGTGCTCGGGCATGTAGTTGCCGCCGGTGCGGATGGCGGCAGGCTCGTGCACCGCCTTGTCGAGCTCGCGAGTGAACTTCACGAACGCCCCGGACGCGATGCTCAGGGTGTTCTGGCGGGCCACGTCGGTGCCGTTGCCGGCGGCCGACCACAGGGAGTAGCCGGCGTTCACGGTCGGGCCGGTGTTGCCGTACGGGGCCGACCCCGCGACCTGCGTGTCCCGGACCGCGTTGCGGTTCACCTTGGCCCGTGCGACCGAGGTGTAGCAGTCCAGGTACAGGCCCACCGAGTAGGTCGCATCGGCGAGCGCCGACGAGGCGACGTTCTCGAGGACGTTGTCGCTGATGTCGAGCCCGTCGACGTTGGAGAAGCGGAGATACATCCCGTTGTCCGGGGCGCCGACGATCCGGTTGCGGCTGATGCTGACTCCGCGGTCGATGGCGGTGTTCCCGGCCTCGCGCCGAACCCACTGGATCCCGTTGGCCACCGAGCCGATACCGACGGTCGACTGCCCGGCGTGGGTGGCGGCCGCCCAGATGATCGTGTTGTCGACGATGTCGACGTTGCTCATCGGGCCGCCGTCGCCGCTGTTCATCGCGATGCCGCACCCCCCGTTCTGCCAGGGGTGCGCGCGCCAGAGGAGGAAGTCGAGGCCGAAGACGTTGTCGTGGACCCGCACCCCGGTCATGCCTTGGGTGTACGGGGTGATGTGCAGGCCGTGGCCGCAGCCGATCGTGACGTTGTGGTGCCACTCGATCCCGATGTTCGGGAACGACGGGGAGGTGGAGAGCTGGCCGCCGTAGACGTACCCGATGACGGTGTTGTGGTGCACCTTCTGCGACGGGCCATGGGTGTCGACCGGGGAGATCGCCCCGAGCGCTGCCGACCCGCTGGTGACCCCGGCGGCGTAGGCGGAGAACGTGTTACCGGCGATCTCGAAGCCCACGGCGTCGATGTAGACCGTCGAGTGGTCGTGCAGCTGGGCGGAGGCGACGAGGCCGCCGATCTTGAGGAACTGGTTGTTCAGGACCCGCACGTCCCGCGCGCTGTTGGCCGAGCAGACCACCCAGGTCGAGTCGTGGTCGACGAAGGTGTTGCCCTCGACGCGGATGCCGGTGCCGTAGTCGGCTCGGATCGCCTGCCGGCGGCGGCCGTTGAGGTAGTTGCCCGAGGCGACGTCGCCGGCGGCCGGCTGGTTGTTCGTCGCGTTCCCGTCGAAGGTGAGGCCGTGCACGTACAGGCCCGACGCGTCGTTGGCTCCGGTGTTGAGCATGGCGTTCCACGGGCCGTTGGCGTTCTTCACCTTCAGCGTCCCGGACCCGAAGAGCTCGACCCCGGCTGTGGCGGTCAGGATGTCGCCGGAGCCGCTGATCAGGTAGGTGCCGGCCGGGACGTAGACCCGGCGTGAGCCGCCCGCGATCGCCGCGTTGATCGCGGCCTGGATCTCCGCGGTGTCGTCGGCGGTGCCGTTGCCGGCGGCGCCGTAGTCCTTGACGTTGACGGTCTCGGCCCCGCGCACGACCCGGTTGCCGTACAGCGGCTCGAGCGCCCCGCGCGTTCCGGACAGGCCGTCCCCGACGAGCGCGGCGACGGCGGCGTCCTCGGACAGGGTGAACGACGCCGCGGCCGCGAGCGCGGTGTGGGAGACGATGACCCGCTCGTACCCGGTGACGGTCTCGAGGATGGCGATCGGCTTGTTCTCGAGGGTGAAGCTGAGGAGCCCGTTGCGGTCGCTGGTGAGCGTGGCGAGGACGGCGCGGGTCGTCGCGTCGCGGATGGTGGCCTTCGCGCCGCGCAGGGTCCGGATGCCGCCGCTGGGGAGCACGTCCCAGACCGTCACCTGCTCGAAGTCAAAGTTGGCCACGTTCCCTCGATTCTGGTCGTCAGCGGGCGAAGAGGGCGAAGCCGCCGCAGATGGCGGTGTTCGCTGCGGCGCCGCCGGTGCTCGCCGCGGACAGGACCTGCACGGACAGGTCGAGGACCTGCCCCGAGGTCACGGCGAGCGAGCGCGACTGCAGCACCGTCGTCTGGTTGACGAGGTCGGCGAGGTTGATCAGGGTCGGGCCGGCGGTGCCCTCGATGACGCACCGGCAGTCGAACCGGTTCGGTGCCGAGTCCTGGAAGGTGACCAGGCCCCACGCGATGACCAGGGCCGTGTCGTACCCGGTGGGCACGGTGACGGTGGTGGAGGCCTTGGTGGCCATGCTCGTCGAGGTGGCCCAGCCGGTCGCGCTGTCGGTGCTGATGGCTCGCCACCCGGTGAGGTTGGCGAGCCACGAGTTGTCGATGCTGTTGTCCGGGAGGGTGAAGCTGCCAGTCACGTCGAGATCGCCGTTGACCGTCATCGGGCCGTCGACCCGTGAAGACCCGTTGACGTCGAGGTCACCGTTGAGCTCGACGTTGCCGTTGCCCTGCAGTCGGAATCCCTCGACCCCGGGGGCGTAGGTGTCGGAGTCGAGACCGCCGACACCGTTGGGGCGCACGCCGGTCCCGAAGAAGGAGGACGCGGCTTTGAGGTTCGCGACGTCGCGCTGCAGCTCCTTGATGACCTTGAAGATGTCGATGCTCGGATCCGGGCGGCCGGCCATCACTGCACCTCCAGCACGTCGGCGACCTGCCACTCGACCTGCGCGGTGCCCGAGTCGGGCACCCGCACCACGGTGTTGATGCAGCGGGTCGTGAAGCCGTCGGCACCGCCGACCGGCTGGTCCCCGCCATAGACGTCGGTGTCGAGCACGGCCTGCACGTTCGAGCCTCGGGGGGTGTTCGTCCAGTCCGCGGACGTGACCTCGCCCGCCTCCGGGTCGAGCGTGACCAGCGAGTAGGCGGTGGCGATGCCGGAGCGCTTCGCGAGCTCGGCCCGGGCGTTGCGCAGCAGGGTGTCAGCCTGCTGCACCGTGGAGTCGTCGACGAACGACGTCATCCGCGGCCAGCCGGCGGCCAGCAGCGCGGAGGCGGTAGCCGTCTTGCGCAGCTGCGCCTTCTCCTGCCCGGCTCCGGTGGCCACGACCGCCGTCGCGGCCTCACCGAGCTGCCTGGACCGGCCGAGGGCGATGACGTTGCCGCCGGCTCGGCGGTCAGGGACCCGAGGTGCGGGTCCCGGGAACAGGTCTCCGAGCAGCGCGACCTTGGCCGGCTGGTCCGGTGCGTCGGCCGGCACGGTCGCCTCGACGTACTCGAGCACCGCCTGCGGGTCGATGTGACCGTGGCGGTCAGCGAGGTAGAGCTGGCGCACGGGGTTGTCGAGGGTGCCACCGATGCTGATGTACCAGTCGGGTCCGCCGGCGGCCTCGCCGAGCTTGCGGAACTCCTTCCCGACAGTGGTCTTCGCCCAGGCCGTGAGGTCGGTCTTGACCGAGCTCGACGCACCGAGGCTCGAGCCGGTGTCGATCATCAGGTTCTGGCCGGCCACGGCCTGAGCGTCGTCGATGAGGTCGCGGAAGATCTGGTGGTCGTTGGTCAGCGTCGGCCACTGGTGGGGGCTCGCTGCGATCTTCTCCTCGAGGAACCAGCCCCACTCACGCGCGGTGAACGAGAAGGATCGGGGTCCGGACTGCTGCTCGGCGACCAGGACCCCGTCCCACCACGGGACGCCGTCTCGAGCGACGAGGACGCCGGAGAGCGGCAGGGCGAGCGTGGGCCGCCACATGGACAGGCCGGGCTCCACCGTCGACGTGAAGGTGCACTCCCCGTGGTCGTTGAGCGGGAGCGAGAAGGACAGACCGCGGGCCGGCACGAGCTCGTCGACGATGGCCGGGTTGTCGAACCTCGTCGCGTAGACCTCGTACCGGCTCACAGCAGGTACGTCCCGAAGACGTTGACGGCGTCACCGTTGGCGATCGCCTGCGACGTGGCGGTGAGGACGACGCCGCCGCCGGTGGAGGCGTAGGCGGCGAAGTCGGAGCCCGAGGGGCCGCCGCCGAGGGCACCGTTGGACTGTGCCGGCGTGAGCGCGGGGTCGATGTTGGCGATGGTGAGGTTCCCGATGTTGCCTGCGGCGAGCGCACCGCCGGTGCGGGTGACGTTGATCTGCACGGACACGACGTCGCCGTACCGCTTGTACAGGGACCCGCTGATGCTCCACCCGCTGTTGGCGGTGAAGATGCCGGCCCCGTCGACCCACCCGGTGTTGGTGGGCGGGACGACGCCGAACAGCCGCGTCGGCAAGCGGAGGTCCTCGATCTTGTTCGAGGGGATCGTGAGCGCGCCCGCAGCGTGCCGCAGGCGCGCCAGACGGACCGCGGTGGCCGGGACGGAGGGGTCCGTGGGGACCGCGTTGGGCGTGCCGACGATGACGCGGACGGACTCGGTGGCGTAGTCCATCACGACGATGTCGTTGCGCGGCACCCCGCCCATCGGGTTCGGACCCAGCACGTCGAGGGGGAAGAGTGCGTTGTTCAGCATCGGGAACGCGCCGGCCAGGCGCGAGTCCTGGACGACAGCTGCGCCGACGTCGATCTGCACCGAGCTCGAGGCGGTGGAGGTCTGGGTGACGGCCAGCCCGGTGAGCACGCCGTCGGTCGCGATGCCGGCGGAGTCCTGGGCGAAGAGGTACGAGAGGAACTGGCGGAGGTCCGCCTCCTGCTCGCCGGTCTTGGCCACCTTGAGAACGGTCACAGCCAGGCTCCTTCGTAGGACCACACGGAGAGGGATGCGGCAGGGTTGGCGTCGTCGGCGGTCCACTGGACGGTGGCCCCGCCGACCGGGATGGCCAGCCACTGCCCGATGAACGACACCCGGTTCCGCACCGAGATCCCCGCCAGCGGGTTCGACCTCGAAGCCAGCACGACCCGGCGGCGAGCGCAGTCGACGTCGAGGAACTGCCCGGCGGCAACCGTTCCGATGAAGGCGATCCGGTCGCCGGTCTCGGGCAGGGTGATGACGGGGTTGGTCACGGGCCCGTCGATCTGGACCCGGGGGAAGTAGGACGTGCTGCCCTCGTTGAGGACCACGACCTGGCTGGGGGTGGCGTCCGGGTCGACCCCCCAGTCGCGCGGCCACGTGCGCGGCCAGGTGCGGCCGGTGCCGGCGACAGAGCCGAGGCCAGCCGACCCGAAGGCCTCGAGCCCGTAGACCGTCGGGTCGTTGGCCGTGACCGTCAGGGTCCACCGCAGGCGCCGCTCGTTGACGACCTCCGCGCTGAACGTGTCCACCTCGACGAACCGGGTCCACAGCCCTGCCGCGTCCGTGACCGTCAGCGGGTACTCCGCGTCGCCGGCGAGCGCGACCAGCTCGCGCCGCTCGAGCGCGCACGCGGCCGGGTCGGCGTAGTCGGCCGTACCCGACGCCGTGATCTTCACGGCGTCGGCGAAGCCGGTCGAGGCCCACGACCCGGCCTGCTGCATCCGCTTCTGCCGGTCCCGCACCCGGTTGACCGACAGCCACCCCTCGAGGGTGTGGAGCCGGAACCGGCCACCGCGAGGGGAGGCTGCGGCGGTGAGGTCGAAGCCGCGGAGCTCGAGGGAGGAGGTCACAGGGTCTTCACTCCCATCGCCGTACCCATGTCCGCGGCCGAGACCGGCGCGACCAGCTGCAGGTCCTCGAGCTGTTCGCGGAGGGCTCGGGCCAGCCGGTCGTAGTCGATGCCTGCTGGGGCCCTGCCGTACGCAGAGGCGGCGTCGCGGCTCGTGTACGGGTCGAGGACTGTCCGGGCGCCCAGGGCCGCCCCAGCGGCCGTCAGCGGCGGTACCGCCGGCGGCCGGACGAGGTCCTCCATCGCGGCGCGCAGCTGCGGCCCGGTCTTCTGCAGGCCCTTGACGCCACCGAGGGGCACCCACTCGAGCAGCTTGGCCATGACGGTGGACGGGGAGTTAATGCCGAGGATGTCGGCCACCGGGCCCGGGATGTGGTCGGTGATGAACTTCTTCACGAACGAGGCCAGCTTCCCGGCCATGTTGCCGATGCCGGTGATGATGCCCCGCACGATGTCGGTGCCCTTGTCGACGAGCAGGTCCTTGAGGTTGCCGAGGCCCGAGAGGATCTTGCCGGGTAGGGACTTCACGAGGTTGACGACGGCCGCGACCTTGGTGTTCACCGACGAGACGACCCCGCCGAACCAGCCGGCGAAACGGCCCGGGAGAGAACCGAACCAGGACAGGGCGCCCTTGATCCAGTCGACCGCCGCACCGATGGCCCCACGGATCTGACCCCAGTGGCTGATGATGACGCCGAGCGGGGTGTAGCGCAGGAAGGCGTTCTTCACCCACGCCAGCGCCGCGGGGATCACTGCCCGCAGCCAGTCGACGACGACACCGATCCCGGTCTTGATGGCGTCCCAGGCGCCCAGGACGATGGCGCGGAAGGTCTCGCTGTTCTTCCACGCGAGCACGATGGCCGCGACCAGGGCCGCGATCGCCACGACGACGATGCCGATCGGGTTGGCCGTCAGGGCGGCGTTCCACAGCCACTGGGCCGCCGTGACTATGCCGGTCGCGGCCGCGCCGGCGAGCATGGCCGCACGAGTCGCCACGAAGGCGGCCCCCTGGGCGACGAGGCTGCCGACGGTGCGGGCCGAGGCCGCGACCCATGAGCCGGCGGTGGTGGCCGCCGAGGCAACCGAGGAAGCCGCCGTCGCGGTGTTCGAGGCGACCCACGCGGCCGCGGACCGGGCGGCTCCTGCGACGGACGCAGCCGCGGCGCGGGCGCGGGTGGCCATGCTCGTCTGCTCGGCCGCGGTCGAGGTTGCCGTGGTGGCTGCGACGGCGCGCTGCGACGTGGCGAGCGACCGGTTGGCCGCGGCGAGGGTGAGGGTCGAGCCGATCTGGCCGACCATGCCGATCGCGGAGTCCCGGCCGACGACGCTGTTCGCGGCCTGGGCGGCCTTGAGGGCGACGAGGGCCGAGATGACGTAGGGCAGCGCCGTGCCGACGAGGTCGGCGTGGTCGGCGATCCAGCCGAGGGCGTCGCCGATCAACGACAGGCTGGGGCCGATGGCAGGCCCGGCCGAGACCAGGTTGCTCGCGCCGGTGGAGATCATCGCGAGGGAGTTGCCGACGACGTCGCCGTCGGACCCGCCGAACTTGTCGAACAGGGACGCGACGGCGTCACGCAGCTGCAGCAGCGAGGAGACGGCCGAGGAGCCAGCGTCCCAGCCGAAGACCTCTGTCAGCTTGCCGGACACGTCGCCGCTCGAGAGGAGGGTCCACAGGCCCTGGGCGGCCGTGACGAAGGTGGTCACGCCGGCCGTGAGGCGGGGGATCGCGGCGGTGACGAACTCGATGGCCCCGCCGAGGCCCTGCTTGATCAGCGGGAGGAGCGGCTCGACGACCTTGGCCATGCCCATGCCGATGGTGTCCTGCAGGGTGGACCACATGCCGCTGAGCGACTGGGACTGCTTGTCCATCAGGCCGGCGAAGCGCTCGAGGCCCTTGCCGGACTCGAGCGCGCTCATCAGCTGCCCGAGCTCCTCGCGGCCGAGCTTGCCCTTGTTGGCCAGCTCGGCGACCTGCTGGACGCTCTTGCCCGTGGCCGCGGCGAGCAGGTCGTACACCGGGATGCCGGCGTCGCGCAGCTGGTTGAGGTCCTCCATCGAGATCTTGCCGGCGGCGTTCATCTGCTGCAGGGCCACCGTGGCCCGCTTGACCCCCTCGGACCCGGTGCCCATACCGGACGTGGCGTTGCCCAGGTTGGTCATGATCGGGATGACCTTCTTCGCGTCGATCCCGACCGAGATCAGCGAGCCGGCCGCGGTCTGCAGCTCGGGAAAGGCGAACGGGGTCTTGGCGGCAAAGTCGGACAGGTCGGTGAGGAAGCTCTGGGCGTTCTTGGCCGAGCCGAGCATCGTGGTGAAGGAGATCTCCGCCTGCTCGTTCGCGGCCGCGGTCTTCACACCCAGCGCGCCAGCTGCGCCGGCGACGGTCAGGAACGCACCACCGGCGACCTTGAGCCCGGTCCGCATCGCCGCACCGAACCGGGACTGACGGCCCTCGGCGCGGTCGAGCGTGCGGTTGTACTGCGAATCGTCGGCCTCGATGTAGGCGACGAGGGTGCCGAGGTCGAGGGACATTCGAGGACGCCCCTTCCGCTCGGGATCACTTCTGCGGGTTCGGCTTCGGCGGGTACTTGTCCCGGTGCAGCCGACCCTCGGTGCTCAGCAGGCCCTGGACGCGGAGCGCGAGCCACCGCCAGGTGCGCGACTCGAGCAGGCCGGGCTCGTCGACGTCGACGCCGTAGAACTCGTGCAGGTCCAGCTCGATCAGCGGCCACCGCTCGAGGAACCACTCCCACGTGGCTTCGCCGCCTTCTTGGCGCCCTTGCGGGACGCCTTCGTACCACTCGGCCCAGCCTTCTTCCGAGACCGTGCCGTGGCCCGTGACTGGTTCTGCATCAGCGCTTTTCCCTGACCACCACTCAGCCAGTAGGCCTGGGCGGCATCGGCGTCGGCGGTGGCGTACAGCAGCGCGGTCTGCGAGACCCGCTGCACCCACGGCCACGAGACACCGTCGTCGAGCATCTGCTTGAGCAGGTCCTCGCCGAGGATCAGCTCGTAGAGGTCCCGCTCCTCGTCGTCGTCGAGGACCGGGGCCTTCGGTGCGGGCCGGGGTGGCATCGGCTTGTCCGGGTCGAGGCGGCGCTGGTCCTGCTCGATCGAGGCTGCGAGCGCGAGGTTCATCATCCGCTGCGCGAACAGGCCGGCCTTGGCCGACATCGGCGGGATGGAGTACTCCTTCGGCTCGTCGAGCCCCGGGACCGGGACCGGCAGGACCAGGTTGTCGTCGAGGGCGCGGTCGAGCGCGGCAAACTTGGGCATGGTGGTGCTCCTTCGGCTGTTCGGCTGATCGGCTGGGCGTCACCGCAGACGCGGTGAGGGCGGGGGCGGCTCCAGCCGAAGAGCCCGCCCCGCCCCGTTCATCGGGCAGACCCCGGTCAGGGGGTCGCCGGGTAGGGGTTGGTGATCTTGTTCCGCTTGCCCTGGCCGGACAGCTTCGCGCTGACCTTGTCGAGGTCGGTGGTGCCGCCGCCGTCGGGCTCCCACGACGCGGAGGCGAAGCCCTGGTAGGCGTCGACGCCGCCGTTGCGGTCGAACCAGCGGACCTCGACGACCGAGGCCGGCCCGAACTGGTCGGCGGCGTTGCGGATGATCTCCTGACCGGGGTCGGGCGCCTTCGTGGTGACCCCGATCTTGCGGAGGAGGCCGAGCTCGAGGGCCCAACCCATCCCGGTCTTCATCTCCGAGGTCCAGCCGTCGGAGTCGAAGTCGGAGTCGTCCTCCATCTTGTTGTCGACGGTCGGCTTGAGGGAGTTGATCGCGCGCACGCGGACCCAGTCGGCGACGACGGTGTAGTTCGCGCTGCCGTCGGCGCTGATGTCGACCTTCGTGCCGCCCGGGGTCGCGGACACCTGGAAGGTGTTCGTGCTGACCGCGACGACGTAGTACACCGTCGCGGCCGCGAGCGGCGGGGCGAGGGTGCCGGCGAAGGTGACCTGGTCACCGATCGACAGCCCGTGGTTCGTCTTCGTGATGTTGTCCGTCGTCGCCGTCGCGGTCGCGGTGACCTCGGTCGTCGGGGCACTGGGGTTCTTGACCTCGACCGCGAAGCGGCGGGCGAGCTGGGAGACGAGCTGCTCGTCAGCCATGATGCCTGCTTTCTCGGGTCAGTCGACCCGTGTGGGGGTGGGGCGGGCCGAGGTGGCCCAGTAGTTGGAGACCTGCTCCCAGCGCCGGTTGCCGTCCTGCCCGAGAGAGGCAGGGCGGAGCGGCGCGCGACCACCACGACGGGATCTCGTTCCAGACGAGATCGCGAGCGCCGTGAAGGACGTTGAAGACCGCGTCATCGAGCTCGAGCGCGGAGAACCTGTCGCCGGGTCACTGCGGGTGACGACTTGCAGCCCACGACGACATCGGACAGCTCGGCGTCCTCGTCGACGCGGTAGAGCGTCAGCGAGGCCGCGACATTCGGTGTGGCGGAAGGCCGTTGAGCTCATCGGCGGCCGGCTGCCGGTCAGCGGGGAACCGTCCGGTACTCGACGACGCCCTGGTCGTTGAGCCACTGAGCGCAGCCGCGGGTGAGCTTCTCGGACCACCGTTCGAGCGGGATCGGCTGCAGACTCACGGCGCCCACCAGCGTGGAGGCGCCGGCGACGGGCTGCGCGACGCGATCGACGAGGGCGCCACGCGCGTGATGAGCAGAAGGCGAGGAGGCGCCGGGCTCACCGGAACCCTCTCTCAGCTCTGCGGCGAGCGCCTTCGCCTGCTCGGGGCGGGTGCGCGCGAGCGCGGTCTCGAGGAACTTCGCTGGCCGCCCGGGGTGTCCCAGTCGAGGTGCTCGTGCTGGAAGGGGGCTGCGACGTCGGTGTAGGCGATCGCGGCCCGGTCGTCGTCGTGGTGACCTTGCCGGAGTCCTTGAGGTCGCCGGTGAGCTCAGGGGCTCGTTCGTTCGAGGCGTCGAGCACGACGTGGCCGGCGCGGTCGAGCGCCCGGGGCAGACGACGCCGCATCCGCCGGCGGGCGTCGTCGAAGCTGACGTCGGAGGAGACAGGCATCGGACCCTCCTCGCGATCAGGTGAGGCTGACCGCCACGTAGATGACGCGCCGCGGTTGATGGCTGGGCGGACTGATGACCTCGCGCTCGTCGCCGCGGACCGTGACCGCCGTGCCGGGGGAGAGCAGCGCTCGAGGTCGTCGACGCCGGGTTCAGCTCGGGGGAGGCGAGCACGGTCACCTCGGCGATGGTCTCGGTGCCCTCGCGGTCGCGGACGAGCTTGCGTCCGGCGAGTACATGACTCGCACTCGGACGGGGTCGCCGAGCAGGGGTCGCGTTGGAGTCGCGGCCGATGGCGGCTCACGATGATGAGCTCGCGCGCCTGGCGCGAGCTGAGGCGCCTCATGGCGCAGGCCGAACGGGTAGCGGCGGTCCGCGGGTCGGGTAGGGCGGGCGGTGGGAACGAGCCGCGGGGCGACAGCTGGCCGCCGACGGCTGAGCCGTTGGACTGAGACCACGTGCGGATCTCGGCGAGGATCTGCGAGCGGCGGTCACGCCACGAGGAGCGCACCAGGTCGGTCTGATCGTCGGTCTGGCTCGTGGGGTTCTCGTAGGCGATGCCGCCGAGCTCGAGTGCCCACGCCCTGAGCGGCTTCGCCGGCTCGGCGGGGATGTCGTTCCAGCCGGTCGCGCCGAGGATCCACCCTCGACAACTTCGAGCACCGCGGCGCACTGGTCGTCGTCGACGTCGCCGGTGCTGTACCCGAGCCAGCTGCCGAGCTTGGCCGCGTCGAAGAGGACTGTCATGCCGGGGACCTCCTCGAGGCGCTGTGGGGCAGCAGGCGCCCGCCCGGCCGTCTTGGGGGAAGAGGGCCGGGCGGGCGGTCTGCGGGGAGGTGGCGTCAGCCGGTCGTCAGGACCCGGCCGCGGCCTTCTTCTTCTCGGCCTCGAGGCGCTCGGCCTCGGCGGCGGCCGCCTCGGCCTGCTCCTTGGCCCGGGCCTTCGCCCGCTCCTCGTCGGCCTTGGTCACCGCGGCGACCAGGACCGGCTTCTTCTCCGCGGTGAACTCGGCGATGTCGACGCCGACGACGCCGGCGTAGGCCTCCCAGACCTCGCGGGTGTCCCGCTCGGCCGGCAGCGCCTCCGGGACCGTCACCTGCGGCGGCGCGGGCGGGGCGCTCTCGCCGATCACGGACGCGAGGCCCGAACGCTGCAGCGCGTCGAGGACGGACTGGTCGACGCCGTCGGGGATCTTGTCGCCCTTGTCGACGACCTTCTCCTTGTCCTTGACCCGGACGCAGAGCGGCACGTTGGCGGTGTACGTGAGGCCCATGTCAGGCCCCCGTGATCCGCCGGGCCGCGCGCGGCTCCTGGGCGATCGCGATCATGGGCCGGCGGCCGCGGATCAGCGTCTCGTCGTTGCCCAGCGGGTTGCGCCGGGTCCACGTCTCGATGCCGGTCTTCGGGTCGCCGGTGTACTCCGGCGACGGGATGCGCTTGAAGGCGCGCGAGCCGAAGACCTTCCGGTCGAGGACGACCGGGTCGGACCCGGCCGGCATGACCGCGGGCGCGATCGTGATGCCGGCGATCTCCGGGAGGCGGTTCGTCTGCACGACGCCGTTCTGGTTCTCCCGCGGCAGGATCCCGAGGACGTCGTAGGCCACGTCGGCCCACTTGTCCCACGGCACGAGCACCGTGTCGGCCTCGTAGTCCTCGGGCTCGTTGTTGACCTCGCCGACCGCCTTGCTGATGGTGTACCACCAGCCCTTGGCGTCCTTGGCGACGGTCTTCGTCACGACGGTCTGCACGATCGCCACCGCCGGGGTGTCGATCTGGCGGCGCACGGAGCGGCCCACCTGGCGGGCCGCACGCTGGATCTCGTCCCGGTTGGACTCGAGGAGCTTCTCGTCGGTGACCGGGACGTCGATGCCGACCTTCGGCACCTTCGCGAAGGCGGCGTCGCCGTCGGTCGGCATGGCCCGCGGGTAGACCGCGCCGGGCGCGACCTCCTCCGGGTTCCGGGTGAGGTAGACGCCGGCGGAGACCTCGTAGAGGACCGCGCCGTTCGTCTCGATCGTGGTCGGGAAGATGAAGTCCGACAGGAAGGTGTTCGCGTTCTCGTCGTTGACGAGCCGGTTGACCTTCGTCGGGTCCTTCATGAACTGGTGCAGGCGCGCGATGTCGATCTCGGCCTGCGTCGGCACGCTGGGGTAGATGGCACCCATGATGTCGTTCTCCTTGCTCAGGCCGTCAGGTAACGGCAGGTCTGGCCGACGGTCGCCTGGCCGGAGACGCACAGCCCGAGGCGGAGCACCTCCGCGTCCGTGCCGACGGTGAAGGGCGCCACGCGGCCGGAGCCGGAGGCCTTGACGTGCTGGCCGGCCGTGACGGCGGCCGAGACGGCCACCTCCTCGATCGAGCCGGCCGGCATGTGCACCGTGACCTTCTCGCCCGCGGGGGCGTCGTGGCCGGCGATGCCGACGTACTTCTGCGTGCCGCTGGCCGCGGGGCCGACCTGCATGTTGCCGGTCACCTCGACCGGGGTGCCGCCGGTGACCGCGGCGGACGCGGTGAACGTCTCCGGCTGGCCGCCGGCGACGACGGGGGTGTAGTCACCCATGACTCAGGCCTCCTGCTTCTGGCGGGCGTGCTCGGGGAACATCTCCTCGTACTCGTCGGTCACGGTCTTGTCGTCCGCGGCGTCGGCGTGGCCGAGCTCCGCGAGCGGGATCGTGCCCTTGGCGAGGCTGTTGAGGACGGTGCGGCCGCCCTCGTCGTCGGCGCGCAGCTGGCCGAGCCAGTGGTCACGCCTGGCCGCGGGGATGCGGCCGTCCTGGATCGCCGCCGCCACGACGGCGACGCGGTCGGCCTCGAGCTGCTCGTTGCGGGCCTGGCGGCCGGCGGCCGCGTCCTCCCGGAGCTGGGCGAGGGTGCCCTCGTCGACGGCGACGGTGCCCGGCGCGGTCGGCGCGCTGGTCGCACGCTCCCCGAGGGCCTCGTCGACGGCGGCGAGCACGGTGTCGGCATCGGCGTCCGCGGAGACACCGAGCTTCTGCCGCAGGGCGGTCATCTGCGTGTCGTTCATCGCAGACGCTCCTTCCTGTGAGGTGTCCCTGGGCGCCGCAGCGGCCGGAGACGGGGAACCGGCCGCGGACGCGGCCGGCTGCTTGGGGGCCGGGGCGTGCGAGCGCCCGGCGTGCATGTGGATCGAGAGGTCGAAGCGGTCCTCGACCTCGATGTCCTCCTCGAGGACGTCCGGCTCGTCGGGAGCCGCGGTGCTCGTCTCGCCGGCGTCGGCCACGACGCCGACCCGGTCGGCCAGCCCGGCCGTGACGGCCTCCTTGGCCGTGTACCAGGTCTCCTCGACCATGACCGCGCGCCACTCCTCGTCGGTGCCGCCGGCGACCTCGGAGTAGACCGAGGCGATCGCGTTGGACGTCGAGTCGAGGAAGTCGGCGGCCTTGCGCATGAGGGCGGCCGGCCCGTAGGCGAACGTGGAGGCGTCGTGCACCATCATCTGCGTGCCGGGAGACATCACGGTCTCCTCGGCGCCGCAGGCGATCACCGAGGCCGCCGATGCCGCGACGCCGTCGACGACCGCGACCACCTTCGCCTTGTGGGCCCGAAGCATGTTCAGCATGGCCATGCCCTCCCAGACGTGACCGCCGGGGGAGTTGATGCGGGCGCGGATCTCGACGACGTCGTCGGGCAGGCTGTCGAGCGCCTCGGCGACGTCCCGGGCGCTGATGCCCCACCAGCCGCCCCAGGCGTCGATCGGGCCGTAGATCCGCAGCGTGGCCACGGAGCCGGCCGTCGAAGAGCTGCCGCCGAGGAGGACTCCCCGTCGCCGGCGGCCGCGACGGTGACCGACCACATCTCGGAGCGGTTCTTCGGCGGCTTCTTCTCGCCCCAGAACCGCATGCGCGGCACGTCGAGCGCCGCCGGCGGCGGGCCGGCGTCGTTCAGCGCGGCCATCACCTCGGCGCCGGGGTCACGCAGCGGAGTTGTCACGGGTGTCTCCTTCGGTCTTCGTGGGCAGCCCGAGGCCGAGGCGCACGTGCGCCTCGAGCCCTCGTCGGGGGTGAGGACGCCGGCGTCGACCAGCGTCTTGATGGCGACGGCGAGCGCTCCTGCGTTGGAACCGATCTCGTCGAACACGAGCTTCGGGGCGGGCTCGTTCTCGCCGTAGTTGAGGTCGACCAGGTCCTCGATGACGTGCGCGGTCGTGACGTCGGCGACGTCCTGGGCGACCGCCGTCAGCGACTGTGTGAAGAAGTCGGCGAAGGTCGAGCCGAGCGCCCACGACCCCGTCTGGGTGCCGAGGTTGAGGAAGTGCGCGAGCACCGCCCGGGCGATCTGCTGGTCGTGGTACTCGATCGGCTTGCGCGCGTCCGGCAGCTGGCCGTCGACGCCGAGCAGCTTGAGCAGTGCGCCATTGGGGATCGCGGCGCCGGCGTTGTCGCCGGAGCGGAAGCCGCTGGCGATGTCCTGGCCGGCGTCGAGGCTCTTCTCGCCCTCGGCCGCGGTGTAGACGGGAACGCCGAGGCCGTTGCGGTCGATCGTCATCGTCTCGGTGCGCAGCAGCCGGTCCTTGAGCAGCCAGTTCTTGTAGGCCGTCCGGAGCAGGCTCATGCCGCGCCAGTTGCCGCCCTCACGCTCGTTGACGTACATCACCAGCCGCGAGACCGGGATCGTGATGTCCTTCGGGTCGGTCCCGACGCCCTTCTGCTCGATCGAGATCAGGCCGCCGTCACGGGCGACGTTGAACTTGGCGATCGAGCGCGGCATCCGCGGGCCGAGCTTGCGCAGGTGCAGCAGGTTCGCGGCCTCGTCGTAGCGGTACAGCTGCTCGAACGCCATGTGCCCGAACGGCAGCATCAGGAGCGAGTGCCGCAGGTGCGACGACCAAGAGAACCGGTCCCGCAGCCGCCCGGGCGCGACGTCCTGCACGCCCTTGATCGGCAGCCCGAGGTCGCCGGCCACGTGCTGCACGACCTCGTCGCGAGCGCCGTTCGGGTCGATCCGCCACGTCGTCGAGCGCACCGGGAAGGTGACCGCCCGCAGGACCGACCCGACCTGGGCGTCCTGCTTGCGCATCGCGTCGTAGACCGCGAGGTTCAGCGGCCACGCGAGCTCGGGGTGGTCTCCTCCTCGATGCCGCCGGGCTGCCACCAGTCGTTGGCGGACTCGGGGGCGACGGCGTAGCCGACCTCGCGGACGCCGGCCTGCGTGCGAGCGCTCTTCGGGACGGGGGAGGGGTCTCCTCAGCCACAGAGCACCTCCTCGAGGTCAGAAGCCGGCCGTCGCGACGTCGACGTCGCGTGTGCGCCGGGTGCGGCGTTCGGGCGGGGTGCGGCGGCTCTCGCCGCCGGTGGCGCGCACGGGCGGCGGTGGCGGGTCCTTCTCGAGGTCGCGCTCGAGCAGAACCACACCCCACCCGGCCTGCGTCGCGGCGACCAGCGGCGAGATGTCCGCAGCTCCCTGTCGCTTCCATGCCCACTTGTCGAGCAGCGGCCGCGTGGAGGCGGACGCGAGCGCCGCTGTGAGGTCGGCGCCGCCGGTGTGCAGGATCGACGGCGGTGGGTCGTCCGCGCCCGGCACGGGCGCCTTCGTGGCGATGCCGCGGTGCAGCCACGAGCAGGCGTCGCGCACGTCGTCGACGCTGAACTGGTGCTTGACGGTCACGTCGAGGTCGACGAGGTCCGCGACCAGGAACGAGGCCGGACTCTTGGGGTCGATCATGACCGTCACGTTGTTCCTGAGCGTCTGCTTCTGGATGGCCGGCGCCATCCAGCCGACGCCGCGGTCGTGACGGATCACCTCGACGTGCATGCGCCCGTCAGCGCGGCGGCCGGCGACCGCGAGCGAGGACCACTCGAGGTCGGGCTTGGCGTCCGGGACGAGCACGATCGGACCGACGATCTGAGACGCGCGATCGGAGGCCTCGTCCCACTTGCTCTTCGGGATGACCCAGTCCTCGCCGGCAGCGCGCGGGTAGTCCCCGATGCCGAGCCGCTCCATCGCGAAGCCGGCCCCGAGGCGCCGGTACTCGGTGGCGCACCACGACGGGGTCACGCGGTCCGGGTAGCCAGGGTTCGTCCGTTCCCACACTGCCGGGGCCCCGAAGTCGTCGTCCTCGTTGGCGTGCCACCCGTAGTAGGTGAGGCCCTTCATCCCGTTCTCGTAGTCGCGGACCACGTTGCCCAGCACGACCGAGTGCGCTCCACCGGCGGATGCCAGGAACCACTGCTGAGGATCCGGGTGCGCCGAGAGCATCGGCATGAGCGCCTGTAGCTGCAGCGCGGTGAGGTCCTGCGCCTCGTCCAGGATCAGGAAGCCCCACGAGGTGCCTCGACCACCCTGGTTGGTGCGGGTGCGGAACTCCGCGGTGCGCCCCGACCGGAGCGTCAGGCCCCGCTCGCCGTTGGCGAGGCGGATCCCGTTCGGCGCGAGCTCGGCGAGCAGGTCCGGGGTGGACTCGATGACCGCCTTCACGCGGTTGAACAGCTTCTTGGCCGTCTGGTCCTTGTGCGCGGTGTAGATGACGTCGCGGTCGAGCAGGAACAGCGCCGCGAGGATCAGCACCTCGATCGCGTGAGACTTCCCGTTCTGCCGGCTGACGATCTGCGCCACCTCGGAGGCCGACCACCGGCCCTCCGGACCGACACCGAGACCGTCGACGATGAAGGCCTTCTGCCACGCGTCGAGGACGTAGCCGGCCGACTCGGCGAGCTCGATGGCGTCGAAGCCTTCGGAGTACACCCACGGCGCCACCAGGCGGTCCGTGGGCAGCTGGTTGCCCTGCTGCCACTCAGCCGGAACTTCGTTCAGAGGCCTCTCGCGCACGACGCTCCCTGATCTCACTCACGCGAGATGCCGGGACGACCTGCCCGGGCTGCCGCGGCACGGACGGCTCGAGCGCCGGGGCCGCGTTGCGAGGCGGGTACAGGTTCTCCAGCCGGGCTCGCTGCTTGCTGATGTCCAGGACGCGGTCGACGGCGCCGAGATCCCCACGGGCCGCTTTCGCCCACAGGCCCTGCTGGAGCCGGTCGAGCCGGTCCAGCTCGAGCTGCTTCTTGGCTTCGTGCGCAGCGAGGTCTGCGTAGCCGGCCCCCAGGTCGTCAGGCACCCGCGCGCGCTCGAGAGCGCGGTGGTACGCCTTGCACGCCGACCCCTTGTTGGCGAAGCCGAGAGCAGTCGCGATCGCGTCGAACGCCATGCCGGAACGCCGCAGCTCGAGCACCTGCAGGTCCCGCTCGATGGAGTGGCCCTTGCCGGCCATCGCCGCCTCCTCGCGTCCAGCGCCCTCAGACGAAGCTGACGGCGCGACCGGTCGACTCGCGGACCGGCTTCTCGCCGGTGTGCTCCTGCCAGCGACGGCAGATCACGTCGACGTAGTGAGGGTCCAATTCCATCGACCGCGAGCGCCGGCGCGTTGCGTGTGCCGAGATCAGGAGCGAGCCCGAGCCGGCGAAGAGATCCAGCACCGTGCCTCCCTCGCCGGTGCTGTTGATGACCGCGCGAGACACGAGAGCAACAGGCTTCATCGTCGGGTGGATCCGCGACGCTGACGGCCGCGCATGCTCCCAGACCGTGTCCTGCGTGCGGCCGCCGTTCCACTGGTGCCCGGCACCGTCGCGCCAGCCGTACAGGATCGTCTCGTGGGCCGGGTCGTACAGCGGCGGAGCCTCGGGCTCGCCCTCGAGCTGCCAGCCGAAGAGGATCGTCTCGTGCCGCAGGTGGTAGTCGGAGTGGCCGAGGACGAACCGGTCCTTGACCCAGACGATCTGCTGGCGCATCTGCAGCGCAGCCGTTGCGAGCGCGCTGCGGAAGTTCGTCTCCAGCGGCCCCGACGGCCCGCACACGTAGAACGCGCCACCAGGGCGCAGCACGCGATGCATCTGCCGGAACGCCGGCGCGAGCAGGTCAGCCTCGAGGCGGTCCGCCGTCAGGTCGTCGTTGGCGATGGTGAGCTTGTCCTTGGTGCCACCGGTGTAGGCGACTCCGTACGGCGGATCCGTCCACACCGAATCGACGGGCTCACCGCCGAGCAGGACGTCGACGTCGTCCCCGCTGGTGGCCGAGCCGCACATCACGCGGTGCGTGCCGTTGCCGAGCACCCACACATCGCCGAGGCGAGTGCGCGGCTTGGCCTTCGGCACCTCCGGCGCGTCGTCGACGTCCGTGAGCTGCGTCGGCGCCGGCGCCGCGGCCGCGAGGATCTCGTCGACCTCGTCCTGCGTGAACCCCGTGCCCGCGACGTCCGGCAGAGCGGCCAGCAGCTCGGCGAGCGCCGTCACGTCGTAGCCGGCTGCGTCGTTCGCCTTGTTGTCCACCGCGACGATCCGTCGCGCGTCGTCCTCGTCGACGTCGACGTACGTCGCCGCGACCATCGGCATCCCGAGCTCGCGAGCGGCCATGTAGGTGTGGTTGCCGGCGAGGACGGTCCCGTCGCGGCGGTTCACCACGAGCGGACGGTACTGACCGTTGCGCTCGAGCGACTCCTTGATGAGCGCAACCGCGCCGCGACGGGGGTTGCCGGGGTAGGGCTTCAGGTCCTCGATCGGGATGGCGAGCTCGGCCAGTGTGTCGAGGATCCGAGCCACAATCTCACCCCCACCAGTCGCGCGAAGGCGCAAGCCGCTCGATCGTGTTGCCGAGCGTTGCGCCGGCGCTGCGGTTGCAGCTGGCGTGCTCGATCCGGTCGGCCTTCGCCGCCGGGTCCACCGCGAGGTCCACCGAGTGCCCGAGGTCGAGATCCTGCCCTTGCAGCATGAGCTCTCCACAACGCGGACAGGGCTCTCCGAAAGCCATCGGGAGCAACTTGTCTCGGAGAGAACGGTGTTCGGCGCCGTACGGCCCGGCCATAACGCCTCCAGCCTCGACCTAAGATCGTGGTGGCCGCCAGGTATCCCGTGCTCCCACCAAGTTTCCCACCCGGGGAGAGAGATAAGCAGGGCGGAGGGGGTCGGGGGCCGCACAGGATTCGAGATTTTTCTGGGGCTCACGACGAAGGCCCAGCCATCCGGCCGGGCCTTCGTGGACATAGTTCGTCCGCTGGCATTCACCCTAACACCGCGTCGAGGTGAGCACCAAGAGCCGCCGTCAGCGCGTGTCGGTGGCTGCGAGCGCCGCGACCTCTGCTTCGACCGCTGCAAGGAAGCCCGGTGCGACGGAGGTGCGGCACGCCCACTCAATCGACTCGACGTCGAAGTCGCTCCTCGCCTCGAACGAGAACGGCACCGCGTGCCGCGTGTCGAGCTGGTGGTTCTCGGTCAGGACCTCAAGCGCGGTGTCGGTTGGGACCGACTGGCCGGTGGTGCCAGCCCGGCGTGCGGCCTCGCGGAACGCGCTGTGCAGCGAGCCGATCGGCACGCTGATGTAGCAGCGCCACTCCACCGCCTCCCGCCCGACCCCAACGTCGGGCCGGATCGAGCCCTGCACGACTTGCGAGGTGTTGAGGTTGAGGAGGCGGGCGACGATCTGTTCGAAGGCGCGACCGCTGGCCTGCATCTGGTCGAGGTTCACTGGATCACTGTCCCACCGCTCGAGGCCGGCGGCTGGGGCGTCGACGCAACCACGACGACGTCGACGCGCGCGTCGTCCCCGAACTGCCGCCGCAGCCGGGTGACGACCCGGGCGATCGCCAACGGGTGGGAGTCGCCGCGGAGGAGGCGCTGCGCGCCCCACCGCTGGCCCGGGCCGTGGTTGATCCGCGGGTCCTTCGTCAGGTCAGGGTCGAGGCGGACGGCGGCCGCGTGCAGCCGCTCGGCGAGGCGGGTCCGCCACAGGCTCGGGCTGGTTCGGTTCACGAGGGTGCTCCTTGTGGTTGGGGTCCTTGCACTCGGCGGCGAGGACCGGGACGGGGTGGTGGTAGCCGAAGCGGCAGAACCAGTCGGCGTCGGGCTGTGGCACCGGGTCAGCGCCTCCCGCTCTGCGCGTCGAGCACGGCGCTCAGTGACCAGGCCGCGACGGTCGAGCGACCGACGCGGGCGCGGTGCACCGGCTCGACGCCGCGGCGCTGGGCCCAGACGTAGAAGTACTCCACGCTGACGCCGACGCGGTGGGCCGCGGCGTCGGTCGTGACGATGTCCTCGGTCAGGCACTCGGTCTGGGTGGCCGGGCCGCCAAGGACCATGCCGTGAGGTGTCGGGTCGGTGGTCATCGCAGCTGCCTCTCGAACGCATCGCTGATCTCGGTGATCGGCTTCATGAACGCCTCCATCGACCAAGCCGGCCGCCGGCCGTTCTCGTCCCGGCAGCGCGGGTGATCGCAGCGGAGGACACCCCAGGTCTGATCCCACGGGAAGCCGACCGTGCCGCAGTGCGGGCAGGCCGCCGCCTCCCACGCCGGCCGCTGCGCGAGGTCGACCAGGCGGCACGACAGGTGCTGGCACTCGTCGGACCACGGGTCCTCGCACGTCGGGCCGGCCCACGGCTGGCCGGCGAACGGGTTGGCCCGCTGGCGCAGCACCACCGGCTTGTCCTCGTGCCCGGTCTGGGCGCGGGCCTCGGTGTGCCAGTGGCGGACGGTGCGCTCGACCTGACCCCACGACCGGCCGCGGTCCGGGCGGTCGGGGTCGACGAGGGGGCCGGCGACGAGCGGGTCGGTGGCGTCGTGCTCGAGCAGCAGCTCGACGAGGAGCGGCAGCCCGCGCAGGGCGGCCGGGCCGGCGATGTCCGAGGGCGTCGCGGACGACACCGTGGTGATCGTCTTGCGGATCGGCTGGCACGTCGGGTGGGTGCACGGCGCGAACGGGGGCAGCCCGTCTGGGCAGGGCGCGGTGATCCGAGGTCTCGAGGCGACGCCGCGGTACACGTGCAGCGGGCCGAGGTCGAGAGCGGTGCGCAGCAGCCGGTCGAAGCGGATGGCGCCCCGGTGGACCTCGTCGATCAGGTGGGCCGGCGCCGACGCCCACGGTGCCGGCGACCCCTTCTGACTCTTGGCCTTGGGCACGTCAGGGTCGCGCGGCGCGCCGGTGCCCGGCAGGGTGATCGCAGCCAAACGGACCAGCAGCGCACGGTGAGCGATCTCCTCGTGGGTACACCGGGCCGGGCCGTCGGTCGGGCACCGGTGACCGGCCGGCACGTCCCGCGGGTCGTAGAACTCATCGACCATCTGAGCCACGACCTGCGTCAGGGTCAGGGGCCCCAGCTGCTCACCCTTCCGAGACCTGGTCTGCTGCACCTTCGTCCTCGCTGTCTTCACCTTGGTCACTGGTCACCACCACGACGGCCACGAGCACCACGAGATCTCCGGGCAGGCTGAGGCTGGGCAGGGGGTGCTCCCGACCCAGTCCTGTCCTGACCCGGCCCGGCCCGTCCCGACCCGGCCCGGCGTCCACCCTCGGACCACGGTGGTCCCGGCGGCGCCCCGCCGAGCGGCTCGAGGGTCGCGCCTGCGGCTGCGGCACCCTCGTAGGAGGTCGCGCCTGTGGCTGCGGAACCTCCCTGCTCGCCCGGGTGCGCGCCTGTGGCTGCGTCGGCCGGGGTCGAGGTCGCGCCTGTGGCTGCGGAACCTCTCGAACTCGTGGACTGGGTCTCGAACGGGTCGTTCGCGGCGGGCA
The DNA here is from genome assembly GCF_011383005.1 of Phycicoccus sp. HDW14. Classification (GTDB taxonomy): domain Bacteria; phylum Actinomycetota; class Actinomycetes; order Actinomycetales; family Dermatophilaceae; genus Phycicoccus. The sequence goes on from NZ_CP049935.1 coordinate 881,656, forward strand.
CCGCGTGACCGAGGAAGTCCTCGACCCTCTTGCGGCTGCCGGAGGCCTTCGAGAAGTAGGGCATGGGCGGGGGTGGGAGCAGGTGGGTCTCCTTCTCGGGTCGGGGCATGTGCTTGAAAGTCGAGTTGCACTTGTGGCAGCACCGCACGTAGGTCTCGAACGTGGCCGCGGTGCCGGGGTTGAGGTGGTCGTAGGTGGCGCCGCGCCCGGAGCGGGTGTCCTTCGAGCTGACGAGCACGACCCGGCAGTAGCGGCACTGGTCGCCGTCGCGCAGCAGCACCCGGGCGGTGAGCTCGGGGTTGCGGCGATCCTGGTCGCGCTGGCGGTCCCAGGCGACGTCCTCCTTGAGGCGGATGTGCCACAGGTCGTCGTCCTCGACGATGCGCCAGCGTCGAGTGCGGCCGCGGCCCTCGGCGGTCATGAGACCGGCCTCGACGGCTTGGCGCAGCAGCAGCTGGGCGCGGTCGCCGCCGATGAGCTCGGCGGTGCCGATGTCGACGACGTAGTCCGTCATGTAGCCGGCCGACATCGTGGCGCAGCGGGACACGAAGCCGAACACCTCGTTGGCCGAGCGAGCGTCGGCGCGATGGGTGCGCCGGATGGCCAGCACACGGATGTGCAGGCCGGACTTGTCGCTGGACTTGAGCCAGGGCATTCGGTGGGGTGCTCCATCGAGTCGAGGGCGTTCGAGGCGGCTGGGGTGTCTAGGGCGGCGGGTGCACGTCGAAGAGCAGGGCCTCGAGCGGCGCGGCGATCGCGCGGCCGCGCTGCACGTCGACGTAGCCGTCGAGGCTGTCGGCGAGCGCCAGCCAGAGGTCGCGCACGTCGACGACGTCGGCGTCGAGCGCGGCCTGCTCGCGGAAGTACTTCGCCTCCCGCTCGAGGTCCGTCAGGGCGCGCTCACGGGCCCTCGGGGCGTCGGTGCTGGTCATCGGCCGCCCGCTCGCCGTGTGGGCCCGTACGGGCTCTCTTGAGCGCGCAGGCCGTCCCTGACGGTGAGTCCCACGAAGTCGGCGTCGCCCGCTAGGCGGTTCGCGAGCGCCTCTGTGAAGGCATCGCGCTGCGCGGGGGTGACCGTGCAGGCCGATGCCGCGAGCGCCTCGGCAGCGAGGCGGTCGAACGGGCCCTCTGGCGGCTCGGGGGGCGGCTCGGTGAAGTGGAGCAGGTACTCACGGGCGAAGACGTCGTGAGCCTCGTCGAGGACCACGTAGTCGTAGGTTGCTCCGCGCCCAGGTCTCGCGGCGCGGCCGGCGTCGCGCATGACCTGCTCGAAGTACTCGTCGATCCGGCGACTGGTTTGGGCGGCGAGCTCGGCCCACCACAGCCGCAGGTACTCCTCGGTCGCCCACACGGCGTGCCGGTAGGAGCACGGGTAGCCGTCGCGGCCGTAGTACTCGCCTCCGGTGTCGACCTCGTGAGAGCCGTCGGCCGACCACGACGCAGCGTCGACCGATCCTTCCCAGTCGACGTAGTCGTCAAGGGTGGCGTCGATGTCGTCGAGGACCTCGTCCGTGCGGCCGGTCACGCTGCACCGGCCTTCCGCCGGCGGCGAGCGCCAAGGTCAGCGACGGGGGCCGGCTCGGGCGGGGGCGGGAGGTGCCGCACGACGTCGGCAGCGAAGGACGGGCAGGCCTCGTGGCTGCAGTAGCAGACCGAGCCGGGGCAGTACCGGCCGTGGGCGGCCTTCGGGTCCTCCGCGCACGTCGGGCAGCCCTGGGCGGTCTGGGAGGCTGCGAGCGTCACCGGCGGGCCTCCTCGAGGTAGCGCCACTCGATGCGGGTCACGTCGTCGGCGAGCTCGATGCCCTGGGGGTCGATGAAGTAGCGGCGCATGAACTCCATCGGCTCGAGGTCGGGGAACCCCTCGGCGACGAGCTCGGTCCAGATGACCTTCCCGGCCGGCGTGATCGTGTAGGGGCCCATGACCGCGGCCAGGGGCTCGCGGCGCACACTGATGACCTCGACGTCACACAGCCGGACGAGCGGCTCTCCCGGCTTTCGGCCCATGACCTTGCGGCACAGCGTGAGGCGGGTTCCGCGGGTGAGGATGCGACGACCGCGGCGGTCCTCCCACCACCCCTTGCGGCGGGTGACCGTCTTGGAGCGATTGAGCACAGCGGCCTCGGTGAACGCGACAGACATCAGCCTCGGCATCAGCGATCACCGGCCGGCGGGACGCGGGGCGAGAAGGTCTCGTCGGCCATCAGAGCTGAACGTCCTTGATAAGCCGCGGGCTCTTCGCGGTGACCAACGTCGGGGCGATCTCCTCGTGCAGGCGGTGGTCGCCTGACAGCCGCTCGTCGACCACAACGGTGTCGAACACGTGGGCTCTCGCTCGCGTCGAGCGTGGCGGCATCACGACGATCTGGCCGATTGAGTGCTGGTCGCGGATCTCCTCGGCGCCGTTGCCGCGGAGGACCGTGAAGCAGCCAGCCGAGATGCTTGCCTCGGCCTCGGCGGTCAGCTCGTCGAGCAGCGGCTTCACGCGCGAGCTCAGAGCCACCATAAGGATCCTGCGACCCCTGACCATTTCCGCGAGGAGTGCCCCGAGGTCAGCGTGACCGGCGTCGAGGTACACGACGCGAGTCGCGCCGTTGTGTCCGTGGATCTTCCTCACGGAGTCGATCGACGGCCAGACGACGGTGGAGCGGTGCTCGCCGAGCCAGCGCACGACGGCGACGCCGTCGGAGAACTCGACTCCCTCGGCGACCACGCCGGTACCGGAGACGCCTGAGACGTCGCGATCGCGCTGCAGCTCGAAGCGGCGGCTGGTGCCCGTCACTGGGGCGCTCCTGACGCGACGAAGGGGTCAGGCACGACGCGCAGACCCGGCGCGGCTCTCTCCCACTCGGGGTCCTCGGCCGGCGGCTCGGAGATCTCCTCAGCGCCCGGCGCGGCCTCGGCCTCGGCCGACACCTTCTCGTCGGCGACGTCCTCGGCTGCGCTGTCGTCCGGGTCGTAGAAGTCGAGCGGCATCTGACCGGCGCCGGCCTTGACGAGGGCGGCGACGTCGGCCTTCCAGAGGCCGTTGCGCTTGATCACGCCGAGGAACTCCTCGACGTCGTGGCCGCGGGTGCGGCCGACCCACTCGCCGTCGTTGTTGCGCTCGACCGCGAGGTGCGAGAGCTCGTGGTCGACCAGGGCCTTCTTCTGCTCCGGCTTCATGCCCTCCCAGAGGTCCTTGGGGAACTCGAGGACGAACAGCGGGGCGCCGACCGAGCCGTCGTCGACAAGGAACTGGGTCAGGCCGGCGATCTTGCGGGCCTTGCCGAGGATGGCCCGGCCGCGGGTGACGGCGTGCACGTCGCGGAACACGTAGAGGATCTGCGCGTGCTTGAGGTCGTCGTGCTGCTTCACGTCCGCGATCAGGCGGTCCGCGATCGGCTTCACCTGGTCGGTGGCCCACTCCCACTCGACGCTCACAGCTCGGCGCCTTCGGTGTCGGGGAAGCGGATCTGGCCCGTGTCGTCGTCGCGGACGACGCGGCCGGCGCGGACGAGGTGCTCGTGGGCCTCGCGCAGCGCGCGGGCCTCGTCGTCCCAGAAGGTCGGCGCCTCGATCCCGGCGTCGAGCAGGTGCCCGAGCTGGGTCAGTAGGTCGAGGGCGTCGGCGAGCTCGAGCGAGCGGAAGAGCGGGATGTCCCATCGGACGAGGGGGACCCGGTCTCCGTCGGTGATGTCGCGGCCGAGGTCGACGTCGAGCCGAGGGTGCACGTGCAGGAGGCCTCCCCAGCCGTCGACGCCGACGACGACGTGCAGGGCGTCCCGGTGCGGTGCGGCACCGTGCTCGAAGACCGTGGCATTCGTCCGGTCGGCCTGCTGCACGACCCTGCCGGCGAGCACTGCCAGGTCGTGCAGGTGGGCCTGTTCCTCGTCCGCGAGCGCGACGACGGCCTTGACGAGGCGGTCGAACTCGTCGGCGGTGACGGGGATCGGAAGGGCGTCGTCGATGGCCGCGCAGTACTTCGCGATGCGGGCGGCTTGGGCGGTGATGGCCGCGACGTCGTCGGGGGCGGTCTGGGTGGTCATCGGCGTGGGCTCCTCGAGACGATGAGGATGCCGAGGAGAGCGCAGAGCACGGTGACGACGGCGCTGCCGACCGTCATCGGTGAGGTGAAGAACATCGCGACGGCGACGCCCACCGCGGCGAGCACGATGAGCACGAGGCAGGTCAGGATCTCCATCAGGCGGTCTCGTCCGGTCCGCTGAGCTCGTCGTCGGCCTGCCCGTCGGCCGGCTCATCGGCGACGGGCCCGTCGACGTTCCACCTGGCGGATCCCGACTGGGAGTACTCCGTGCCGGTGAACCGGTCCCGCTCCCAGTCGGACCACGGGTAGCCGTACGCCGTCAGGGTCGCGGTCCAGGCGCGGCCGGGGGCTCCGTAGGTGTGGGGCCCGGGGTAGGGGTCGATCTTGCGGAGGCTCGTCTCGCCGGCGATGTGGGTGGCGATGTCGAGGGCGAGGACGAGGGCGTTCACGTTGAGCCGGCTGAGCGGCTGGGCGAGCGCTTCGGCGAGGTCCTCGGCCTGCTGGTCCTCGTCGGTGCCCTTGACGACCTCGGGGACGGGTGCGCCGAGGATCTCGAGCAGCAGCCGGGCGCCCTTGAGGTCGCGGTAGTAGGTCGTCTCGAAGTTGAACTGGTCGACGATGAGGGCCTGCAGGCGAGTCCGGACGACGACAGGGTCGGAGACCTTCGCCAGCTGGTCGCGCAGGAACGTGGCACGCGCCTCGGCGGCCGCTCCGGCGCTCTTCGTCAGCTCGTCCTTGAGGGCGGCCAGCTCGGCCTCGGCCTTGAGCTCGGCCCTGGTCTTCGTCGGCTTGGGCTTCGGGTGCAGCTTCGGCTGGGTGCACCCGTGCACGAGCTTCTTGCGCGAGTACTCCGTCGCCCAGTAGGTGGCCCGGCCGGGGCAGTCCTTGTGCGTCCGCTGCTCGGCGGCGTCGATCTTGCCGTCGGCCTCCCAGGTGCGCGGGAAGTTGGGCAGCAGGTCCTCGAGGTGCTTCGATCCCTTCGGCTGGTCGGCGAGTACGGTGACGCCGGCCTCGCTGAGCTTCTCGAGCCGGACCGCGAGCGCCGCGGCCTCCTCGCGCTCCCGGCGCGCGCTGTTGAGCGTGAAGGTGTAGTTGTTCGAGCCGACGGCCTTGAGGAGCGTCTTCTGGGCCTTGGGGTCATCGTCGAACTCGGAGATCTCGAGGGCCTGCTCGATCGTGACCTGGTGGGCCTGCAGCGCCGAGCGGGCGGCCTCGCCGATCTTCGCGAGCTTGAGGCGGTCGCGGATCCGGGTCGCGGGCTGGCCGACCTTGGCGGCGAGCGCCTTCTGGGTGAGGCCGTCGATGTCGAGGAGCAGCTGGTAGGCGTCGGCCTCCTCCACGGGGGTGAGGTCGACGCGCTGCAGGTTCTCGACGAGCATGGCCTCGATCTGCGCGCCGCGGGTCGTGAGGTCCTCGCGGATGAGGACCGGCACCGTCGGGAGCTTGGCCTTCTTCGCCGCGGCGAGGCGGCGGTGACCGGCGATCAGCAGCCAGGTCGCCTTGCCCATCGACCGGGCGGTCATGCCGGTGTGCGGCGGGGCGACGACGAGCGGCTCGAGGAGGCCGACGGACTCGACCGAGGCGGCCAGGTCGGTGACGTCGCCGACGTCGAGGCGGACGTTGTCCGGGTGTCCCTTGACCTGCGAGAGGGCGACGTGCTCGAGGCGGGTCTGCGCGGTCGGGGTGGTGGCGGTGGCGGTCATGACGGTGGTGCTCCTTCGGCTGTGGTTCGGCTGGGGTCGCGACCGGTGTCGAGGGTCGCTGCGAGGCGCTCCGCGAACGGGCGCCAGGCGGTCGTGGTGGGGAGCTCGTCGAACAACGCCTTGAGGTCCTCCAGCATCTGCGGGACCTGCGCCGCGGCGAGGTGGCGGGTGTTGAGCCGGAGCATCCCCATGTGGGTGCGCACGACGAGGACGGTCATCCCGCGGCACCGGCGGCCCGAGGTGCACGAGACGTTGTCGAGGGCCTGGAAGCCGGGCTGCTCGGCGAGCCGGCACTGGCACGCCGGGTCGACGTGGTCGATCGCCTTGCACCAGGTCCGCACCTCGTCGGCGAGCGCCGTCAGGCGCAGACGCATCCGCTCGTCGCTCTTGGTGCTCACGCGGCCCTCCCCATGAATCGGCCGCCATTGGCGCGAGCTCGGCTGCGGGCGTGGCACTCCCGGCAGCGGACGGCGTTGCGGGTCACCTGCTTCGGGCAGTCGGCGCAGGGGTGGGTGCGAGGGCGAGGCGGCTTGAGCCACGTCCGGCCGCGCAGCTGCTCGAACCTGTTGGCCAGGTCGGGGCGCTCCGCCCGGTACAGGGCCCGGGCGATCGACTCTGGGCGCATCCCGAGGTGGGAGGCGATCGACAGCGGCCGGTCCCCGAACCCTAGGAAGTGCTCGACCTCCTCGACGACGACGGCGCGCGGCGTCATCCGGCTACCTCCACGAGGTCCTGCTCGTGACCCTCGACGGGCTGCCCGCAGACGCGGCACTGGCCCTCGTCGAGGGAGCGCTGGTAGGCGTGGCGGGACTCGTCGGCGCGGATGACGTGCTCCCAGCACTCACCGCACCCGGTCATCCCGATCTGTCGTGCACCGCGACCGTGCTCGTTGAGGCAGCGTGCTCGGACGCGACCGGCGAGCGGGTGCTCCGCGCCGAGGTGGAAGCGGTAGGTGGCGTGGGGCGGGCTGTGCCGGCCCGGGCACGGCCGACGGTGCTCGCCTGGGTGACGCCCATCTGGCCGGCCTCGACGAGGTCCTGCTGCTCGGTCGAGAGGTTGAGTAGGGCGAGGCGGTTGCTCACGAACGAGTCGGAGCGTCCGATCCGCTTCGCGAGCTCCTGGCCGGTCCAGCTCTTCGAGACCTTGAGCCGGTTCAGCGCCCGCGCCTCCTCCATGGGTGAGAGGTCGCGCCGCTGGCCGTTCTCGATGAGCATCGCCGCGAGCACGTCGTCGGGACGGAGGTCCTTCGAGACGATGACCTCGGTGGAGGCGTGGCCCAAGCGCTGCAGCGCGGCGAGGCGGCGGTGGCCGGCGACGACGACCAGGGCCGCGCCGTGGCGGCGCACCACGATCGGCTGCAGAAGGCCGGACTGGCGGATCGACTCTGCCAGCTCGTCGACGTCGCCGAGGTCCTCGCGCGGGTTGTCCGGGTCCGGGTGAACGTCTGCGAGCGCCACCGTGACGAGGGTGCGACCGGTCATCGCCTCGGCGGCCGCGGCCGGCTTCTCCTGGGCGGCCGCGCGAAGCTGCTCGAGCGAGGCCCGCATCGCCTCGGTGTCGGGGTAGCCGTGGGTGCGGGCGATCTCCGCGGCGTGCGGGTAGGACAGCCCGGTGACCTCGGCGGCCTTTGCCACGGACTGGCGCAGCGCCACCTCCACTAGGCGCACCTCGAGCTCCTGTGAGACCGTCGCGCGCTTCACGACCGGGCTCCGTTGAGGCTCACTGGCGCTCACCCCGGCGGCGGGCGGCGACGAGGGTCACGATGCCGGCGAAGAGGATGGCACCGCCGAGCAGGGCCGTCAGCTGCACGTCCTGCGGCCCGGTGGCCGCGAGTTGGGCGCGCTGCGTGACCGCCGGCGCCGGGCTCGTCGTCGACGACGTGACCGGCAGCTGGGTGGCGCTCGTGCTCGTCGACGGGCTGCTGCTCGAGGACGACGTCGTCGACGGTGTGCTGGTCGGGGTCGACGACGGCGTCTCGGACGGGGTCTCCGTGGGCGTGGGGAGGGCGTCTCGGACGGTGTCGGCGACGGGCTCGGCGTCTCGGACGGCGTTGGGGTGCCGCTCGGGGTCTCCGTGGGCGTGGGCGTCGACGAGGGCGTCTCGGACGGCGTCGGGGTGCCGCTGGGCGTCACCGACGGCGTCGGCACCGACACGGTCTCCGACGGGGTGGGGGTGGGGCTCGGCGAGGGAGTGCTCGAGCATCCCGGGCCGGGCGGCAGGAACTGGTGGCTCAGGTAGACGGCCTGGTCCTCCGGGACGCCGCCGGCGATGGTCAGCAGCCCGTCGTCGTCGAGGGCGTCGACGACGCGCCGGTCGTGGTGGGTCTCGTACCGGTAGGTGTCGACCTGTCGCCACGAGCACTCGACGACCTCGACGGTCTGGGGCCACCAGTCGCCGAACGGATCCGTCGTCGGGTCGATCCCGGCCGGCAGGTACCAGGTGCGGGTCGTGGTCTCGCCGTGCCCGGTCGCGAGCGCGGGGACGGCCGTGGTGAGGGCGCCGACGACCAGGAGGAGCGTCGCGGCGAGGATGCGGGTGCGGTTCATCGAAGGTCCTGACTGGTGGTGGGGAGGTCGAGTGCGTCGAGCTGGGAGCGTCCGGCTCGCTGGTCGAAGGGGGAGCGGTCCGCGCTGCGGATGAACCACCGGGTCACGAGGCCGAGGAGCACGAGGATCAGCAGCGGCAGGGCCCAGGCGTTGCCGGCGGGGTGGGCGAGGCCGAACTCGGCGGCGGCCCGGAACGCGACCACGAGCGCGAGTGCGGCGGCGACGGTCCTGGTGAACCGGACGACGAGGCGGCCGCGGCGGGTCAGGACCACGACGCACCTCCCGAGAGCGCCTTGTTGAGTCGCCGTAGGTCCTTGAGCTGCTGGAAGGTCTCCGCCCACCATTCCTCGGCAGCGAAGGTCTGATGCGCGAGCTCCGTTGCCGTGTCGGCATCACCGCGCCGCAAGGCTGCGGCGCACTGCCTGCCCAGCGCCCCGCTGCGAGACCACGCTCGCTCTTCGGCCTGCACTGCCTGCTCCACGCTCGGGCCGGCCGACACTGTCGCGGTCGTCACCACAGGTCCTTGACGTCGAGCGGCTCGCGGGCCGGGACCGGGCGTGCGCCCTCGGTCGAACCGTCGGCGAGGACCAGGACTGCGCCGAGTGGACGCTCGGCGCGGGCGATGTCGAGCGCCGAGGCCTGCTCGTCGACGCGGACCTCGAGGAGCGCGGACGACGCCGCGGTCTGGACGTAGGCGTCAGCGAGCGGGGCCGGCATCCGGAGCGCGGAGGTCTGCGCGCTGATCGTCTGCTGGCGCAGGTGGATGGCGTACAGCTCGTCGGTGGCCTCGCGGAGGGTGACCGAGTGCGCGGCGAGCCGGGCGGACAGGCGCAGCAGGCGGCGCTCGATCGCGTCGGCTAGGGCCGGGTGCTGCCTGGCGGCGGGGCGGCGGGTCGCGACGGCGGTCACGGGAGCAGGTCCTTGTCGACGAGCCAGAGGCCGCGGGCGTCGAGGTCGGCGACGGCGGCCGCTGCGAACGTGACCTTGAGCTCGGCGCGGTGGCGGAACCGGACGGTCAGGGTCTGGCCGTGGGTCTTGCCGCCGGAAGGGACGATGACGTACGCGACGCGGCCACGCATCAGGGCGGCGAAGAGGCTGCGCTGGCGGCTCGTCGAGAGGAGCTGGACCTGCACGGCGATGCCCGCGTCGGCCTCGCCCGGGCCGGGCTCACCGAGGGCGATCAGGATGTCGTCGACGTCGTCGGTGATGACCTGGGCCGCGGGGGCATCGACGTCGGCGACCGAGGGCCGGATCGGGCGGACGGTGCCCGCCAGATCGGCGGGGGAGGGGTGGTGTTCTGCGGTGGTTGGCTGGTCCATCACGGGACCTCGCTTCCTGTTCGGCTGTTCGGCTGGGGTGGTGCGGCGGTGAGAGGTGGTCCCCGACCAGGCGAGAGGCGTGCCCCGGAACAGAGGGGGGGACTCCGCTCGACAGGTGGCCGGTCTCGCCTGGCCGGGGACTGAGGTCGGGACGGCCGCCGCAAGGTCCTGACGGCTCGGTGCGCTGCCCCTACAGCTGCGCGTGGTGAGCCCGGACCCGACACAGGGGTGGCGGCCGCCCCGGGTCTAGGGCGGAGAGCGGCCGGGGCCGCCCGGGGCGTACCAGTCCGCGACGCGCGCGGCCTGCTCGCGGGCGTCGGCGGCCATGCACTTCGTACACAGGCCGGAGTCCTCGTCGACGTGCCGGTCGGTGCTGCCGCAGCGGGTGCACGCCAGCGCGAGGTCGTCGATCGTCAGCTGGTCGCCGGCGGCCTTGGCCGCGCGCTCCTCAGCCGCGGCCTCGTCGACGAGTTCCTGGAAGCCGTCGGGCCGGCGCGGGGTGTAGCCGAGCGCGCTCACGCGGCAGCTGTGGTGGACCTTGAAGCGCTGACCGCAGGCCTCGCAGCGGACGAAGCCGCGCGCGTCGGTACGGGCCGCGAGCGCCATCACGAACGCCCCCTCGAGGCCGGGACGGCGACGGAACGGCGCGCGGTCGCGTACGCGTCACGGACGTGCTGCGGGGGCTCGCCGTGCTCGCGCAGGACACGGGCCCACCACTGCTGCGCGGTCTCGGGCTCGACCCGTGCCGGCTGGGCGCTCATGCGACGGCCTCGGCAGGCATCAGGAAGTGCGAGGGGATGCCCAGGAAGTCGGCCACGGCGGTGACGTCGTCGACATACCAGCGAAGCTGCCCCGTGAGCCGGCGGTAGGTCGTAACCTTCGACCAGCCGAGCGCTGCCGCCAGCTCCTGCTGCTGGATGTTCCTGCGGGCCAGCTCGGCCCGGACGTTCGCGGCGACAGCCTGCGTGGTCCGGGCGTTTGAGTGGCGTTCCATAAGTGGAACGGTAACCTCATCCGCTCGGATTACACAAGTGGAACACTCGGACATTTTCGGGCTGGTAGGTACTGGTACCCATCCGTGCAGAACCGTGACCCCGCTACCGTGGCGGTGTGAACACCTCAGCTGCGACGGCGGAAGTCATCCGTCGCGAACTCGAGCAACGTGGCATGAGCGACGCCGAGCTGGCGCGACGGTGGGGTGTGTCCAAGGCGACGATGTCCCGCAAGATGTCCGGGGTCTCGAAGTTCTTCGTCGAGGACGCCGAAGCGATCGCCGATGCCTTCGGGTGGAGCCTGCCGCACATGATGATGGAGATCGACCGCGCCCGGGCCGGTCGCGACAGGCACATCGACGGACTGACGCCCAGCGGCCGCGAGCGCGTCGACGAGGCGCGGCGCGAGCACGGCGTCGACCTCTGAGGGTCACGGATCGGTCTCGGTTTCGTTAGGGTGACCAACTCCACACCGGCCGTCGGCTAGTCGATCTAGTCTGCAGAGGTCGCCCTGGAGGGGGCCGGTGAAAGAGCCCGCCGGCATGGGTCCCAGGACGCGCCTCTGTTACCGACGCCCTAGGGGGTTACGAACCATGCTCTCGCTCAAGGTTTTCGCCGCTGTCGTCTCTCTGGCCGGGTGGGGGCTGGTCCTCTACACCTGGCTGGATGCCGGCCCGCTGGCCACCCGGGCTGCCGGGTACGGCGTCGGCCTGGCCCTGGGGGCCGGCTTCGCCATCATCGCCGCGAGCGCGGCTCTGCTCTCAGACGCGCGGCGGGCCTACGCCGTCGGGTTCCGTGACGGCCGTCGCGCCGCCACCGAGAGGATCTAGCCTCGCGCGCTACCAGCGGGGAGGACCTCGATCAGCGTGGGGTCGAAGATCCGCCGACCACGCCCGGCCGGCTGGATGGTCACCTCGAGCGTCGCAGCGAGCAGCGAGCGCCGCTGGCCGATGTCGAGCCGTTCCCATAGGGCGCGAGGGTCGCTCAGGTCCAACCCAGAGAGCACCGAGGGCCGGCGGAGCGTCCGCACCAGCCGCTCCTTCTCCTCGATCCTCGGTCGCAGCTTCGCCTCGACCTTGGCGAGCGTTGCCGGCGCAATCGACCCGTCGGCCGCCTGGTCGATGAACGACTCACGGCGAGCGCGTAGCGCCGCCAGCTCGTCGACGGCCGCGGTCAGCTCGGGTGACGGCCTGTCTGTGGCCGGCTCGTTGTCGAGGTGGGCGAGGACCTGCAGGAGCCGGTCGATAACCAGCTCGTCGACCGGCTCCTGGACACGAGTCACGCCCATGCAGTACTTGCACAGGTAGGTGCTCGATCCGCGGTTGACGTGGTGGATCATCGGCCCGCCGCAGGCGCCGCACCGGGCGATGCCGGACAGCAGCCACTTCACCGAGCGGTCGACCCGCGGCCGGCCGCGGCCCATCTGCTCGAGCGCCGCCTGCGCGCGCTCCCACGTCGCCTCGTCGACGAGGGCCGCCCACGACGCTTGTCCGACGACCTCGCCGCGGTGCACGCGTAGACCGACGTAGGCGGGGTTGCTCGCGATCCGCTTCACGGTGGTGGGCAGCCACGCCGCCTTGTCGTGCCGGGTGCGGGCCGGCCGGGGGAGAGGCACCCCGCGCAGCGTGAGGTCTTGGGCGATCCGGTAGAGGGTCTCGCCGTGGCCCACCCGCTCGATGATCTCGCGCGCGAGCGGGGCGGTGCCGGCGACCTCCTCGCCGTCGACGACGCGGGGGTCGTCGGGGACCTGGCGCAGCAGCGCGCCGGTCGTGGCGTCGTACTCGCGGCGGTAGCCGTACGGCAGCTTGCCGTGAGGATGGCCAGCAGCGGCTCGAGAGCGGACGTTGCGGCGCAGCCGATCGCTGGTGCGCGCCGACTCGTCCTCGGCGAGCAGTGCGTCGAGGCCCGTGCGGAAGCGAGCGTCGCGCTTCGTCATGTCGTACAAGGTCCCGGTGTACCCCCACGCGACGCCGTGCTTAGAGCAGAGGTTCCTCAGGTCGGTGTAGTCCTCGAGGGTCCTCAGCGCGCGGGAGTGCTCCCACGTCAGCAGCACCTCGATGCGACCCGAGGCCACAAGCGCGACCAGCTCGCCCCACCGTTGGCGAGCGCCGGTGCTGCGCGCGTACCTCGAGGCCGAGCCCGTCTCGTCGATCACCTCGACGACGTCCCAACCCTCTCGCTCGGCCCACGCCGTGCACTCCTCGACCTGCTCGGCGACCGAGCGGCCCTGCTTCCTGGCGTCCCGGCTCACACGGGCATAGATCGCGGCTCGCATGGGTGGTAACATAACACCCACAACTCAGCGTTTGACGGCAGCAACGTGGCTGTCGTCGTCGGGATGGTGCTCGGGTCGTGCGCCGTGGTCGGGGTGCCGAGGCGCGCGCGGCCGTGGCTCGCCGGGCTGGCGCTGGCCGGGTTCGTCGTGCTCGCGCGCCCTGAGCCCAGCGTCGTGCGGGCGGCGGCGATGGGGCCATCGGGCTGCTCGGGCTCAGCCGCTCGAAGCGGTCGGCCGGGCTGCCGGTGCTCGGCGGCGCGGTCGTGCTCGTGCTCGTCCTCGACCCGTGGCTGGCCCGCTCCTACGGGTTCGTCCTGTCCACCCTCGCCACCCTCGGCCTGCTGCTCTTCACGCGACCGTGGGGCGAGGCCGTGGGCTCGCGGCTGCCCCGCCGGCTCGCGCCGCTCGGGCCGGCGCTCGCGGTGCCCGTCGCGGCGCAGGCCATGACGGCCCCGGTCATCGTGTTGCTGCAGGGCTCGGTGAGCGTCGTCGGGGTCGTCGCCAACCTCCTGGCCGCGCCGCTCGTGCCGGTGGCCACCGTCGCCGGGGTGTCGGCGTCCGTCGTGTCGCTGGTGTGGGCACGCGGCGCCGAGCTCGTCGCCTGGGTCGGCGTGGTGCCCACGGCCGGCATCGCCCGGGTCGCCCGCGTGTTCGCCGGGGTGCCGGGCGGCACCCTGCCCTGGCCCGACGGCCCGCCGGGTGCGCTGCTCCTCGCGGCGCTCGTCGCGCTCGTGCTGCTCACCGGCCGCGCGCTCGTCGCCCGGGTCGGCCGCCACCCGATCATCGCGTTCGGGGTGGTCGCGCTCGCGGGCGCGCTGCTCGTCCCGACCCGGGTCGTCACCGGACCGCCGCCCGGCTGGCGGGTGGTCATGTGCGACGTCGGGCAGGGCGACGCCGTCGTGGTCCGCAGCGCCCCGGGTCACGCCGTCCTCGTCGACACCGGACCCGACCCACCCCTCGTCGACGGCTGCCTCGACCGGCTCGGGGTGCAGACCATCGACGCCGTCGTCCTCACCCACTTCCACGCCGACCACGTCGACGGGCTGGCCGGTGTGTTCGGGGGTCGCGAGGTGCGCCAGCTGCTCGTGTGCCCCGTGCGCGAGCCGGCCGACGCAGCTGCGGGCGTCGACCGGCTGGCCCGGGCGCACGGGGTCCCCGTCACCCCGCTGCACGCCGGCGACCGCATCACGCTCGGCGAGCTCGACGCCGTCGTGTGGAGCCCCTGGCGGCGCATCGGTGAGGGCTCGGTGCCCAACAACGCGAGCGTCGTGCTCGCGGTGCGCACGGGCGACGTCGACGCCCTGCTCCTCGGCGACGTCGAGCGCGAGGCGGCCCACGACCTGCTGCTCCGGCTCCGGCGCGACCCCGCGATGTCCGTCGCCGCGCACGGGTTCGAGCTCGTCAAGACCCCGCACCACGGCAGCGCCAACCTCGACGAGGAGCTCATGGCCGCGGTCCGCGCGCCGGTCGGCGTCATCAGCGTGGGCGCCGACAACGACTACGGCCACCCCACCGCGAAGCACCTGGCCCTGCTGCGGCGGCTCGGCTACGCGGTGTACCGCACCGACCAGCGCGGCGACGTCGCCCTCGTCGAGGACGGTGAGGGCGTGCGGGTCGTGACCTCCCGCTGACGAGGGGTGGCGGGCGTCAGATGGAGAAGGTCGGCTCCGGCAGGCGCGTCGTCGGCGCGGTCGACTGCGACCGGGCGCTCTCGATGAGCGCGTCGAGGGTGGCCCGGACGGCCGGCACGCGGCCGAGGTCGGAGGTCGTCACGGCCGTGATGGTGCGGCGCGAGGCCGGCTCCATCGGCAGGGCCACGACGTCGCCGTGGTGCACCGTGCGGAGGATGAGGTCGGGGATGAGCGCCACGCCGAGGCCCTCGGCGACCAGGCCCATCACCGCGACGTAGTCCTCGGTCTCGTACGCGACGTCGGGGCGGAAGCCGGCGGCGTCGGCGAGCTGGACGAGGTGGCCGCGGCACCGGGGGCAGCCGGCGATCCACGGGTCGGCCGACAGGTCGCCGAGGTGCACGGTGGTCTGTTCGGCGACCGGGTGCGAGCGCGGCACGGCCAGGCGGACCTCGTCGTCGAGCAGCGGCGTGATCTCGAAGGCGTCGAGGTCCTCCTCGCCGCGGGCGACGTCGGTGCCCTCGTAGGCGAAGGCGACGGCGAGGTCGCACTCGCCGGCCTTGAGCGCGGCGAGGCTCTCCGGCGGCTCGGCCTCGGTGAAGCTGATGTTCACGTCGGGGAAGCGCTGCTTGACGAGCGAGAGGGCGCGGGGCACGAGCGTGGCCGAGGCCGACGGGAAGGCCATGAGCCGCACCCGGCCGCTGCGCAGCCCGGCGATGGCCGCGACCTCCTCCTCGGCGGCGTCGAGCGCGGCGAGCACCGGGCCGGCGTGCCGGGCGAGCACCAGGCCCGCCTCGGTGAGCCGCACGTTGCGCCCGATGCGCTCGACGAGCACCGTGCCGGTGCGCTGCTCGAGCCGGCGGACCATCTGCGAGATCGCGGGCTGGGTGTACCCGAGGGCCGCGGCGGCGGCGGTGAAGCTGCCCTCCTCGGCGATGGCGCGCATCACGCGCAGTCCGGCGGCGTCGATCATGACCCCATCCTATAAGCCCGTGTTATCGACCCGGCCGACCTCGCAACACGGCGTCATCCGAGCCCTGCCCCGCCCCGAGTCGAGTGCGCAGACGGTCGCGCGGGCGACCACGAGCGCCCTCGCCTCCGGTGGGTCGGTGTCGGCCGGCCGGGCGATACTGGACGGCATGCCGGACGTCCCCACCCCGACCGCGGTCCCGTCCGCGCGCGACGAGGTCGGCGTCACCCCGCCCTGGGCCACCCGCACCCTGCCCGACGCGGCCCGCGACCCCGCGGCCGTCGACCACCTCGCCGCCCTCCTGCGCGAGCACCCCGGCACCCTCGTCCTCACGGGCGCCGGGATGTCCACCGACTCGGGCATCCCCGACTACCGCGGCCGCGACGGCACCCGCCGGGTGATGCCGATGCAGCACGGCGAGTTCTGCGCCTCGACCGACAACCGGCAGAGGTACTGGGCCCGCTCGTTCGTCGGCTGGCAGCGCTTCAGCCGGGCCGAGCCCAACGCCGGCCACCGGGCGGTCGCCGCGCTCCAGCAGGTCGGCACCCTCGGCGCCGTCATCACCCAGAACGTCGACGGCCTGCACCAGGCCGCCGGCAGCCCCGCGGTCACCGAGCTGCACGGGTCCCTCGCCGACGTCGTCTGCCTCACCTGCGGCGACCGCACCGACCGCGAGCTGCTCCAGGCCCGGATGGTCGAGGCCAACCCCGGCTTCGAGGAGCAGGTCCGGGGGGCGGCCCCCGACGGTTCGCAGGTCAGCAGCCAGATCCGCCCCGACGGTGACGTCGTGCTGCCCGATGCCGCCGTCGCCGGCTTCCGCCTCCCGCTCTGCCTCGTCTGCGGCGCCGACACCCTCAAGCCCGACGTCGTCTTCTTCGGCGGCTCCGTGCCGCGCGAACGGGTCGACGCCTGCTTCGCCCTCACCGACGCCGCGCCGGCCCTGCTGGTCCTCGGCTCGTCGCTCGCGGTGATGTCCGGGTTGCGCTTCGTCCGGCACGCGGCCCGGCGCGGCATCCCGGTCGTCGGCGTGACGCGTGGCCCGACCCGTGGCGACGAGCACATGACCCTGCGGGTCGACGCCCCGCTCGCCCCGACCCTCGAGCGGCTCCTGCGCGACGAGGACGCCGCGTGAGCGACCCGACCGAGCTCGAGATCCGTTCCGCCACAGCGCAGGACCTCGCCGGGATGGTGCGCATCTACAACCACGCCGTCGACCACGCGGTGTCGACCTTCGACGTCGAGCACCGACCGGACGACCACTACGCCGGGTACCTGGCCTCCGACCGGCCGGGCGACCACGTGCTCGTGGCCGTCGACCCGATGGGCACGGTGCACGGCTACGCGTTCAGCGGCACCTACCGCCCGCGCGCCGCGTACGACGGCACCCGCGAGCTGTCGGTCTACCTCGACGCGTCCGCGCGCGGGCAGGGCCTCGGCCGCCGGCTCTACGACGAGCTGCTGGCCCGCGTCGACGCCGACGGCATCCACACCTGCATCGCGGTCATCGCCCAGCCGAACCCGGCGAGCGAGGCCCTGCACCGGGCCACCGGTTTCGAGCCCGTCGGCACGCTGCGCGAGGTCGGCCACAAGTTCGGCGACTGGGTCGACACCGCGTTCTGGCAGAGGATGCGCCCGGACGCCCGGGCCGACGCCTGACCCTCACTCCGGGCGCGGGTCGTGGATCGGCTCCTTCGGCAGCTTCTTGACCTTGCGCGAGCGCCGTCGGCGGTTGGGGATCATCGAGCGCATCTCCTCGAGCTTGCCGAAGCACAGGAGCCGGTCGCCGGACTCGAGCAGGTGGTGCCCGTTCGGGTTGGGGATGACCGCCGTCCCGCGGTGCAGCGTCAGCGCGGTGATGTCACGCTCGCGAAGACCGCTCTCCGCCAACGACTTCCCGACGAGGTCGGACGCCTCGTGCACCGCGATCTCGGCCACGCCGTAGCCCGTCGACACCGTGAGCCGCTGGCGCACGTCGATCTCCGGGAAGGCCACCTGGTTGTCGATGTGGTCGATGATGGCGCCCGCGACGTCGAGCTTGGTCGCCGTCTCGATGCCCTCGAGCCCGGGGGAGGAGTTGACCTCCATCACCTGCGGCCCGTCGAGCCCCTCGAGCATGTCGACGCCGGCGAACCGCAGCCCCATGATCTGCGCCGAGCGCACCGCCGCCCGCTCGAACGCGGGGTCGAGCTCGACCGGCTCGACCGACCCGCCGCGGTGCACGTTGGACCGGAACTCGTCGCCCTTGGCCACGCGGCGCATCGCGGCGACCACCCGGTCGCCCACGACGAGCGCGCGGATGTCGCGGCCCTTGCTCTCCTTGACGAACCGCTGGATGAGCACGTTCTGCTTCGTCGACTGCAGCGTCTCGATGATCGCCTCGGCGACCTTGATCGTCGGCGCCAGGATGACCCCGATGCCCTGCGTCCCCTCGAGCAGCTTGATGACCACCGGGGCGCCGCCGACCCGCTCGATCGCCGGGATGACGTCGGCCCGGTCGCGCACGAACGTCGTCGGCGGCATCCCGATGTGGTGCCGCGACAGGATCTGGGTGGCCCGCAGCTTGTCCCGCGAGTTCGCGATGCCCCACGAGGTGTTCGGCGTGTAGACGTCCATCTGCTCGAACTGACGCACGACGGCCGTGCCGAAGTAGGTGATGGAGTTGCCGATTCGCGGCAGGATGGCGTCGTACGTCGACAGCGGCTTGCCGCGGAACTGCAGGTCGGGCTCGTCGCCGGAGAGGTCGATGCCGAACCGGAGGGTGTTGAGGACCTTGACCTCGTGACCCCGGTCGAGGGCGGCGGTGCGCAGGCGCTGCGTACTGTACGAGCGAGGCGCGCGGGACAGGATCGCGAGCTTCATGGTTTCCCGGTCGGAGAGGACGGACGGTGACGGACAGCCATTCCTACACCCTCGCAGGATGGCGGGAGTGGGTGAGCCTCCCGGGTGTCGGAGTTCCCTGGGTGAAGGCCAAGCTCGACACCGGGGCCCGCTCCTCGGCCATCCACGCCTTCGACCTCGAGGAGACGACGCGCGAGGGCGAGCGCTGGGTGCGCTTCAGCGTCCACCCGTGGCAGAAGTCCGACGAGGACGCCGTCGACGTCGAGTGCCCGGTGCTCGACACCCGCGAGGTGCGCTCGTCCTCGGGCCACTCCGAGGAGCGGCTCGTCGTCGCCCTCGACCTCACGCTCGTGGGGCGAACCCTCCCGGTCGAGGTGACGCTGGCCCGCCGCGACGAGATGGGCTTCCGGATGCTCGTCGGCCGGGAGGCGCTGCGCCAGGGCTACGCCGTCGACCCCGGCGCCTCCTACCTCGGGGGCCGTCCGCCGCTGCGGCTGCGTCGGCGCAACCGGGGCGCGGGCTGATGGCCCGGCTGCGGCCGTCCTTCGAGATCGGAGGGGTGCGGGTGCGGGCCGGTCGCTCCCAGTCGCTGGCCCTGCCGATCACCCGGCTCGTCACCGGCGCCGACGTCGACCTGCCGGTGCGCGTCGTCCACGGCCGCGAGGAGGGGCCGACCGTCTGGGTCGACGCCGCCATCCACGGCGACGAGGCGGTGGGCGTCGAGGTGATCCGCCAGGTGCTCGCCGGGCTCGACCCGAAGACGGTGCGCGGCACCGTGATCGCCGTGCCCATCGTCAACGTCCTCGGGTTCATGAACGGCGACCGCTACCTCCCGGACCGGCGCGACCTCAACCGGTCGTTCCCCGGTGCACCCCGCGGCTCGCTCGCCGGGCGCATCGCCCACCTGTTCATGACCGAGGTCGTCGACAAGTGCGAGGTGGGCATCGACCTGCACACCGGCTCGGACCGCCGCAGCAACCTGCCGCAGGTGCGCGCCGACCTCGAGGACCCGCGCACCCGGTCGCTGGCCGAGGCGTTCGCCGCCCCGGTGATGCTCAACGCCAAGCTGCGCGACGGCTCCCTGCGGGGGGCGGCGCGCGAGCACGGTGCGGCGGTGCTGCTCTACGAGGCAGGGGAGGCCTGGCGGATGGACCGCTGGGCCGTCGACGCCGGGGTGCTCGGGGTACGCCGGGTGCTCGCCGCCCTCGGGATGACCGACCCGGTGGCCGAGGACCCGCCCCCGCCGTCGGCCGTGTCGTTCCGCAGCGGATGGGTGCGCGCCCGCGGGACCGGGATGCTGCACCTCGAGGTGGCCCTGGGCCAGCGGGTGGCCGAGGGGGAGCGCCTTGGGGGTCTGTTCGACTCCTTCGGCAAGCGCGTGCGCCTCGTGCACGCCAACCGCGCGGGCGTGGTCATCGGACGCACCGAGGCGCCGGTCGTCACCTCGGGCGACGCCGTGGTGCACATCGCCGAGGTCGAGGACTGAGGGGGCTGCTCAGACCCGTCGCAGCACCGCCGTGACCTTGCCGAGGATCGTCGCGTGGTCGCCGTCGATCGGGTCGAAGGCCGGGTTGTGCGGCATCAGCCAGACGTGGCCGTCGCGCCGCTTGAACGTCTTGACGGTGGCCTCGTTGTCGAGCATCGCCGCGACGATGTCACCGTTCTCGGCGGTCGGCTGCTGGCGCACGACGACCCAGTCGCCGTCGCAGATCGCCGCGTCGACCATCGACTCACCGACGACCTTGAGGAGGAACAGCGACCCCTCGCCGACGATCTGCTTCGGCAGCGGGAAGACGTCCTCGACGACCTCCTCGGCGGTGATGGGCACCCCGGCGGCGATCTGGCCGAGGACCGGCACGTAGGACGCCTCGGGCCGGCTGTCGCCGATGCCGGTGACGTCGACGTCGTCCGGCTCGGTGCGGCGGTAGCCGGCGCCCTCGCGGTCGGGGGAGACGACCTCGATGGCCCGCGGGCGGTTGGGGTCGCGGCGCAGGTAGCCCTTGCGCTCGAGCGCGGAGAGCTGGTGGGCCACCGAGCTGGGGGAGGTGAGCCCCACGGCCTCGCCGATCTCGCGCATGCTCGGGGGGTAGCCGTGCCGGTCGACGGCGTTGCGGATGACCTCGAGGACCTTGCGCTGGCGGTGCGTCAGCTCGCCCCCGTCACCGCGGTCGGGCATCTCGTGGATGTCGGCGTTCCTCGGACGTGCCATCACGACCCCTTCGGTGCCGGCGCGTCCTGGTGCGGACCCGCCTGGTGGTGTTTGTGCAGGTCAGACGGCTTGTCGGTGCTGCCGTGCAGTCTGTTCCGCATGAGGACAGCGTACGGGCGTCGAACAGAGAATTCAAACATTCTTTCGACGCGTGTCTTGTCCGGCTCGAACATCCGTGCTACAACTCGTACAGACGTTCTATCGAACACCGGTTCGACGGCCCCCTGGCGGCCGGGATGGAGGACATGATGAGTGCGATCGCGTGGGAGCACCCCGGCAGCATCGCCCCGGCACCGCAGCGGCCCCGGCTGGTCGTCATCGCGGGCGGCGGCGAGGGTGCCGAGCCCGAGGTCGGCCTGCGTCTCACGGCGCGTGGCCGGCTCGTCCTGCTCGTCCTCGCCGCGGTGGTCCTCGCCGGGGTCCTGGGCGTGCGCGCCACGGGAGGGGCCGGGGCCACCGAGCCCGCCCACACCATCACCGTCGGCGGTGGGCAGACCCTCTCCGAGATCGCCGCCGCCGAGCTGCCCAACCTCTCGGTCGACCAGGGCATCGTCGCCATCCAGGTCGCCAACAAGCTGAGCACCGCGCGCGTCAGCGCCGGGCAGCAGCTGGTCATCCCCCGCGGCTGACCCCACACCTCCCGCGGCCGCGCAGGGCGGCCGCGGGATCACTCGTCCGAGTCCCTCGACCCGGCTCAGGACGCCGAAGGGCGTCGCCTCCCGTGCAGGAGAGGCGACGCCCTTCGTGCTGTCACCCGGTCCGCGTGGTCGTGGGTCTCTCACGGCGGGAGAGGCGGATTCGGTGGAGCGTGACGTCCCACGGACCCCATCCGCCTCCCACCCTCGGCCGAACGGACGAGGACGCATCCACCGACCTGCCGCAATCACCCGCTGACCGGACCGGGGAGGGCCGCGGGTCGTGCGACGCGGGGGGCACCCACCGGAGACTTCGGGTATGCAGACCCGTCGGCGCAGCACCTACCGAGCCACCCACCACCCGGTCGTCCAGTGCGGCGTCCAGGGTCGGTGGCTGTGGTCGTGTGGGTGCGGAGCCCGCGGTGTCGCGTCCTCGGGAGGGTGGCACGGAGCCTTCACGGCAGCGCTCGTCCACCAGAGCCTCAGTCCGGGGGAGTAGGACGTGCGGCCCGGGGATACACAGAGGGTTTCCGGGCCGCACTCCTCGTCGGGACCGCTTCGGCGGGACTGACGAGGGGCCCGTCGGCGCGGGATCGCTGCCGGCAGGGAGGTATGTGATCCCGCGTCGCTCGGGTTCGCAGGCCCGCCCCCACCCGTGGCTCTCCGACCGCGGCGGGTGGGGGCGGCCCCACCTCCGGCTCCCCTGCCACCACCCACCACCCACGAACCACCGCACCCGTCGCCCGACGTCCCGGGTCCGGGAACAGTTCCGCATGCCTCCGCGTTTTGGAATGATGTAATCACGTAATACCTGCAAGGAGGACATCATGCGAATCCCATCCTTCACCCCTGGTTCACCCGACGCCGGACCCCGCCGCGGCCCCCGTGGTGCCGGCTTCGGCCCCCACCGCGGCCCGCGGGTGCGTCCCGGCCCCGGCGGCGGTCCCGGCGGCCGCCGCGGTCGCGGCCCCGGTCGTCCCGGCGGCTGGCAGCAGGGCGACCTGCCCGACGCCGACGACGCCGCGCAGTGGTTCGCCGGCCGGCTGCCCGACGGGTGGTTCGACGACGTCGACGTCACCGTCGACCGCGAGGAGATCACCGTGATCGGCTCCCTCAGCGGGGTCGAGCCCGGCACCGAGGCCGCCGAGGCCGAGGGCCGCATCGGCCGCTTCCGCGCCGAGACCCGCGAGCAGCGGATGGTCGTCGCCGACGAGGCGCAGGCCCGCTACGGCCGCACCGTCTCGTGGGGCGCCCGCGTCGGGGAGACGACCGCCCTGTTCACCCACCTCGCCGTCCCGGTGATGACCCGCCTGCGCCAGCCCGAGCGCACCGTCCTCGACACCCTCGTCGACGCCGGTGTCGCCCGCTCCCGCAGCGACGCCCTCGGCTGGTGCGTCCGGCTCGTCGGCGACCACGCCGAGGCCTGGCTGGGCGAGCTGCGCGAGGCGATGACCGAGGTCGACAAGGTGCGCGCCAAGGGTCCCGAGCTCTGAGCCGCACGTCCCACGAACGCACGGGGGCCGGGTCGCCACAACGCACCCGGCCCCCGGTGCGTGTCGGACGGGCGTGTGTCAGCCCAACGTCCGGCGCATCACCAAGCGGGGCATCTTGCTGGCGAGGGCGTCGGTCCGGCCGATGACCTCGAACCCCGCCTTCTCGAACATCGAGCGGGTGCCGACGAAGGCCATCGTCAGGTCCATCCGCTTCGCGCCCGGGTCGACCGGGTAGGCCTCGACAGCCGGTGCACCGCGCGACGCGGCGTACTCGACGGCCCCCTCGATGAGGTGCCCGGTGACGCCCTTCCTCCGGTGGCCGCCCCGGACCACGACGCAGATGATGCTCCAGACCGGGACGTCGTCGACCGGACGGATCTTCGTGCTGTGCACCAGCCGCGGGATGTCGGAGCGCGCGCCGATGTTGCACCAGCCGACCGGTGTGCCGTCGAGGTAGGTGACGACCCCGGGTGGGTCCTGGCGTCCGCACAGCTGACGCGCGGCCTCCTCGCGGCTGCCCTGGCCGAGCTCCTCGATGTCCTGGGCGCGCAGCCGGTGCGAGAGGCACCAGCAGTGCGTCTCCCGGCGGTTGGGGTTGATGACGTCGGCGAAGTGCTCGAACCGGTCGGGCGTGACGGGATGGGACTCCCACTGCGGCGTGGCCATGACCCATGCAAGCACGCGACACCGTCAGGGCGTGATGGACAGAGACTGAACAGATGTTTAGTATATTGAACATGCGTACAGCGCACCCACCGACGGACCCGGACCGCACCGCTCGCGCGACCATCCGGGACACCGCCCTCCGGCTCTTCGCCGAGCGGGGTCCCGACGCCGTCACCGTCCGCGAGATCGCGGCCGCGGCCGGTGTGTCACCGGCCCTCGTGCTGCACCACTACGGCAGCAAGGGCGGGTTGCGGGCGGCCGTCGACGAGCACGCGGCGGGGGTCTTCGACGCGATGCTCGCGCAGCTCGGGGAGCCCGGTGCGGCCGAGGCCCTGACCGGCGAAGGCACGGCCTCCCTCGCCGAGGTGTTCGCCGCGGGGTTGCCCCCCGGTTCCCCCTGCCCGCCTACCTCCGCCGGTTGCTGCTCTCGGGAGACCCGGCTGGCACGGCCCTCGTCGCCCGCTGGCACGCGATGACGCTCGCCGTGCTCGAGGGGCTCGAGGCCGCCGGGGTGGCCCGCCCCGCCCCCGACCGACGCGTGCGCGCGGCCTTCCTGCTCGCCAACGACCTCGCGGTGCTGCTCCTCGCCCCCCAGCTGGAGGCGGTGCTCGGCGAGGACGTGCTGAGCGCGGACGGCATGGCCCGGTGGGCGGCCGAGGGCATCGACGTCTACGCCCATGGGGCCTTCGTGGGCCCGGCCGACACCAGCACCAACACGACAGGAGGAGAGCGGCGATGACCACCGACGACGTCATCCGCATCGAGGGCCTGGTCAAGGAGTTCGGGCCCCTCCGGGCCCTGGACGGCCTGGACCTCGAGGTCCGCGCGGGGGAGGTGCACGGGTTCCTCGGCCCGAACGGCGCCGGGAAGTCGACGACCATCCGGGTCCTCCTCGGTCTGGTCCGTGCCGATGCCGGGGCCGTCCGCGTGCTCGGCGGGGACCCGTGGGTCGACGCGCCCCGGCTGCACGCCCGGATGGCCTACCTGCCGGGCGATGTCTCGCTGTGGCCCGGGCTGACCGGTGGGCAGTGCCTCGACGTCCTCGCCGCGGCCCGGGGCGGGCTCGTCGAGTCCCGCCGCGCCGAGCTCCTCGAGCGCTTCGCCCTGGACCCGACCCAGCGGGCGCGCGACTACTCGAAGGGCAACCGGCAGAAGGTCTCCCTCGTCGCGGCGCTCGCCGCCGACGCCGACCTGCTCGTCCTCGACGAGCCGACCTCGGGGCTCGACCCGCTGATGGAGCAGACCTTCCAGGAGGTGGTGCGCGAGCGGCGGGCCGAGGGCGCCACGGTCCTGCTCTCCAGCCACGTCCTCGGTGAGGTCGAGGCCCTCGCCGACCGGGTGAGCATCATCCGGCGCGGTCGGTTGGTCACGACCGGCACCCTCGCCGACCTGCGCCGGCACACCCGGACCGTCGTGCACGCGGTCACCGCGACCGAGCCGGCCGCCGTCACGGACCTGGCGGGCGTCGACGACCTCGAGGTCGAGCGGCGCGCCGCGGGCGGGGTCGACCTGCGCTTCACCGTCGACGCCGACCACCTCGATGCCACCGTCGGCCGGCTGCACGCGGCCCGCATCCAGACCCTCACGGTGCGCCCGCCGAGCCTGGACTCACTCTTCCTGCGCCGGTACCCGGAGGAGACGCCCGCACCGGCCGGTGGTGCCGCGTGACCGGCCTCGGTGCCGCGCTCGGCATCCAGTGGCGCACGCGGCGGCGGCTGGCGGGCCTCTGGCTGGTCGCCCTCGTCGGCAGCCTGTGGGCCACGGCGACCTCGGTCGCCGGTCTGTACGACAGCCCGGCGAAGGTGGCCACCTACTCGGGCGCCGTCGCCACCGACGCGCTGGTCGCCATCAACGGGCGGGTCGCCGGCATCGACACCCTGGGCGGCATCGTGCAGGACGAGTTCGCCTTCGTCGCCGCCGTCCTCCTCCCGCTCTGCGGCATCGCCCTCGTCGCCGGGAGCACCCGTCGGGAGGAGGAGTCGGGGCGCCTCGAGCAGCTGCTCGCCGGGCGGATGGACCGCCGGGCGCCCCTCGTCGCCTCCCTCCTCGGTGTCCTCGCGGTGGTGGCCCTGGTGGTGGCCGGGGGTGTGGGCGCCCTCGTCTCGTCGGGCCTTCCGGTAGCTGGCTCACTCCTCTACGTGGCGGCGCTCGGTGGGTTGATGCTGCTCTTCGCGGCCCTGGCCGCGGTCCTCGGCCAGGTCGTCCTCCACGCCCGCGGCGTGTACGCCGGCTCGTTGGCCGTGCTGGGGCTCGCGTACGTCGTGCGCGGCGTGGGTGACGTGGAGGGATGGTGGCTGGCCTGGCTCTCGCCGCTCACCTGGGTGGAGCGGGCCGAACCCTTCGCAGGACAGCGCTGGTGGGTCCTCGCGGTGCCGCTCGCCGGCGCGGCCCTGCTCGCCGGGGCGGCCGTCGTGCTCGCCGGTCGCCGCGACCTCGGCAGCGCCCGGTGGCGTGCCGGAGCCGGCCCGGGACGGGCAGGCGCGCTGCTGCGTCACCCGGTGGGCCTGGCGCTCGTCGTGCACCGGGGCTCGCTCGCCGGATGGCTCACGGGTGCGGTCGTCCTCGCGGCGGTCATGGGCTCGCTGGCGCAGGAGGTCGTGGCCGCGATCGAGGGCAACCCCGCGCTCAGCGGCTACCTCGCCATCTCCGGGGGCGACCCGGCCGACGGGTTCCTCGCGGTCGTCGTCCTCTTCCTGACCGTCGTGGCGGTCGGCTACGTGGTGCAGGCGGTCGGCACCCTGCGCCGCGAGGAGACCGAGGGCCGTCTCGAGCCCCAGCTGGCCGGAACGACCTCGCGGTGGCGCTGGCTGGGGGCCCAGCTCGTCGTCGTCGGTGGCGGGCTGGTCGCCGTCCTCGGCGCCTCCTCGCTGGTCCTGGGCCTGACCACGGCCCGGTCCACCGGCGAGGAGTCCTACCTGTGGTCGCTGCCCGCCGCCGGCCTGGCCTTCGTGCCGGCCGTGCTCGTCGTCCTCGGTGCGGCGCTCGCGCTCTTCGGGGTGGCGCCACGGGCCTACCCGCTCGCCTGGGTGGTCGTCGGGCTCGTCGCGTTCGTCGCGCTCCTCGGCACGGGCCTGCAGCTGCCCGGATGGGTCCTCGACCTCTCCCCGACGACGCACGTGGGCACCCCGCCCGACGGGGCGGTCGCCCGCCCGGCGCTCCTCGTGCTGACCCTCGTCGCGGCCGCGCTGGCCGGCACCGGGTTCGCGGGCTTCCGGCGCCGGCTCGTCCCGCGCGGCTGAGCGCGCCGTAAGGTCGCCGGGTGCGCGTCGTCAGCCTCATTCCCTCCGCCACCGAGATCCTCTTCGCCGTCGGTGCGGCGGACGACGTCGTCGGCGTGACCTTCGAGTGCGACCACCCGGCCGAGGCCCGCACGCGCACCGTCGTCTCCAACACGACCCTCCCCGAGGGGCTCTCCCCGCGCGAGATCGACGAGGCCGTCGCTGCTGCGGTCGCCCGCGGTGAGGACCTCTACCGGCTCGACGCCGGCGCGCTGTCCGGGCTCGACGCCGACCTCGTCGTCACCCAGGACCTCTGCGCCGTCTGTGCCCTCGACGTCTCGACGGTCGATGCCGCGCTGGCCCATCTGGGCTGCACGGCCGAGGTGCTCACGGTCGACCCGCACACGCTCGAGGAGGTGCTGGCGTCCATCGTCACGATCGGGGCGGCGGTCGGCCGCGCCGAGGAGGCGGCGGCCGTCGTCACGTCACTGCGTGAGCGGCTCGCGCAGGTCGCGGCGCGCGTGGCGGGGCGTCCTCGACCGCGCGTCGTCGTGCTCGAGTGGACCGACCCGCCGTACGCGCCCGGGCACTGGGTGCCGGAGCTCGTCGAGCGGGCCGGGGGAGAGTCGGTGCTGGGCACGGTCGGTGCCCGCTCGCACCGCATCGGGTGGGGCGAGGTGGCGGCGGCGCGACCGGACGTCGTGGTCGTCGCGCCGTGCGGTTACGACCGGGCTGCGGCGCAGGTCCAGGCCGACGCGCTCGTCGCGCAGGGCTGCCTGCCGGCGGGGGCGGTCGTCCACGCGGTGGACGCCGACGGTGAGTGGGCCCGGCCCGGGCCCCGCCTGGTCGACGGGGTGGAGGAGCTGGCTCGGCTCCTGCACCCGACGACCTGACGGGACCCGCGGCGCGGGCCCGACCCGATCAGCCGTGACGGCGGCCCTGGCCGTCGTGGTGCTGCGTCAGCGGCAGGCGCGAGAGAGCGCTGACGCCGACCCGGATCAGGTCGACCAGTGGTGACGGGGCGTGCTCGCCGTCGTGGCGCGGCGATGCCGAGCTCACGGTGTAGCGACCCAGCGGCCCCTCGAGGTGATATCCCATGACGCTGTCCTCCCAGAAGCGTGTCCCCTGCTTCGGTATGACGTTCTCCACGATGACACCAAGGGAAGGTAAAGCCACTACTGATTCCGTAGGTGGGGGTGTTCGGGGGACCCGGGATGGCCGAACGGCTGATGCGGGCCCACGAGCGCTCCACGCGTGAGGAATGGACCGGGCGTCCGGCGACGTCGCGCACGACCGCACGTCCTGCGGTATCAGAAGGCCCGGCCCGGTCCTCTTCCTGCCCATGAGGACCATCCGCCGGCGGACCGCCCGCCGCACCCACCACCCGGCCGTGACGTGCGACGTCCTCGGCCGGTGGCACTGGGAGTGCGGCTGCGGGGCCGGCGCGCGCGGCGGGTCGGCCGCCACCGACTGGCACTGGATGCTCACGGCGGCCCTGGTCCACCAGGCCGCCTGCCCGGGGGAGTGAGACGCCCCGGCGCCGGGAGAGGAGCATCTCCCCGGCGCCGGGAGGGCTCGCCGACCGTCACCAGATGTGGTGGGGCTCTCCAGAGCTCCAGACCCCAGATCTGGTGCCACACCCGTCACATCCGTCCCACCAATGGTGTTGCGACACGCCGACGCGGCCCCGGCGTGACGGGCCTGCACCCCCTCTGACCTGCGCAAACAGCCGAACGGACGATCTTTTGCCGCGCCTTCTTGCGTCGCAGGTCACACAGCATGCATGATGAGCACAACATCTAGTGGTTACACCGCTGTAGTTCGTCCACATCTTGTGCACACGAAATGGCAGTCATCCACAGGTTGTTCACACCTGAGTCCACCGTTTCGTCCACAGGAGAGGGGCCGAGAGCATGCACTGCCCGTTCTGCCGGCACACCGACTCCCGGGTCATGGACTCCCGCACGACCGACGACGGCTCGTCCATCCGGCGCCGTCGCCAGTGCCCGGAGTGCGGCCGCCGGTTCACCACCGTCGAGACCGCGAGCCTGAGCGTCGTCAAGCGCTCCGGCGCCACCGAGCCGTTCAGCCGGGCCAAGGTGCTCGTCGGCGTCCGCAAGGCCTGCCAGGGCCGCCCGGTCACCGAGGACGACCTCGCGATCCTCGCCCAGAAGGTCGAGGAGACCATCCGCAGCGCGGGTTCCGCAGAGATCGACGCGCACGAGGTCGGCCTGGCCGTCCTCGAGCCGCTGCGCGAGCTCGACGAGGTCGCGTACCTGCGGTTCGCGAGCGTGTACCAGGCCTTCGACTCCCTCGAGGACTTCGAGTCGGCCATCACCCTCCTGCGCGCCGAACGTGAGGCGACCGCGGAGGAGCCGCAGGCCACCGCGCCTGTCGGACCCCAGCAGTAGAACAGACCCACAGGTCACCACCGCCTCCACGGGGGCAGAAGGAAGGGAAACGGCATGACCGATATCGCCGGAGCACGTGCAGGTGCCCGCAAGGCCGCCAAGGGCAAGGGGGTGAAGATCGAGCGCATCTACACCACGCCGGGCGTCCACCCGTACGACGAGGTGACCTGGGAGAAGCGCGACGTCGTCCAGCAGAACTGGAAGACCGGCGTGACGATCTTCGAGCAGCGCGGCGTCGAGTTCCCCGACTTCTGGAGCGTCAACGCCTCCACGATCGTCACCACCAAGTACTTCCGCGGGGCCGTGGGCACCGAGGCGCGCGAGACCGGGCTCAAGCAGCTCATCGACCGCGTCGTCCTCACCTACGTCAAGGCCGGCAAGGACCACGGGTACTTCGCGAACCCCGAGGACGCCGAGATCTTCGAGCACGAGCTGACGTACGCCCTGCTGCACCAGGTGTTCAGCTTCAACTCGCCGGTCTGGTTCAACGTCGGCACCCCGAGCCCGCAGCAGGTCAGCGCCTGCTTCATCCTCTCGGTCGACGACTCGATGGACTCCATCCTCAACTGGTACAAGGAGGAGGGCTTCATCTTCAAGGGCGGCTCCGGTGCCGGCCTCAACCTCTCGCGCATCCGCTCCTCCAAGGAGCTGCTGTCTTCCGGTGGCACCGCCTCCGGCCCGGTCAGCTTCATGCGCGGCGCCGACGCGTCCGCGGGCACCATCAAGTCCGGTGGCGCCACCCGCCGCGCGGCGAAGATGGTCGTCCTCGACGTCGACCACCCCGACATCGTCGAGTTCGTCGAGACCAAAGCGCGCGAGGAGGACAAGATCCGCGCGCTGCGCGACGCCGGCTTCGACATGGACCTCGGCGGCAAGGACATCACCTCCGTCCAGTACCAGAACGCCAACAACTCGGTCCGCGTCAACGACGCCTTCATGCGCGCCGTCGAGGACGGCACCGAGTTCGGCCTCACCTCGCGCAAGGACGGCTCGGTCATCGAGACCGTCGACGCCCGCGAGCTCATGGGCAAGATCGCCAAGGCCGCGTGGGAGTGCGCCGACCCGGGCATCCAGTACGACGGCACGATCAACGACTGGCACACCAACCCCGAGAGCGGCCGCATCACCGCGTCCAACCCGTGCTCGGAGTACATGTCGCTCGACAACTCCTCGTGCAACCTGGCCTCGCTCAACCTCCTGAAGTTCCTCCGCGACGACGACACCTTCGACGCGGTCACCTTCCAGAAGGTCGTCGAGCTCGTCATCACGGCGATGGACATCTCGATCTGCTTCGCCGACTTCCCGACCGAGTCGATCGGGATCACCACGCGTGACTACCGCCAGCTCGGCATCGGCTACGCCAACCTCGGCGCGCTGCTCATGGCCACCGGCCACGGGTACGACTCCGACGGTGGCCGCGCCCTGGCCGCCTCCATCACCTCGCTGCTCACCGGTGCCGCCTACAAGCGCTCCGCCGAGATGGCCGCGGTCGTCGGCGCCTACGCCGGGTACGCCCGCAACGCCGACGCCCACAAGCGGGTCATGCGCAAGCACGCCGCCGCCAACGACGACGTGCGCACGCTCGGCACGATGGACCGCGACATCCACCGCGTCGCCACCAAGGCGTGGGACGACGTCGTCAAGCTCGGGGAGAAGAACGGCTACCGCAACGCCCAGGCGTCGGTGCTCGCCCCCACCGGCACCATCGGCTTCATGATGGACTGCGACACCACCGGCATCGAGCCCGACTTCTCGCTCGTGAAGTTCAAGAAGCTCGTCGGTGGCGGCTCGATGCAGATCGTCAACCTCACGATCCCGCGGGCCCTGCGCAAGCTCGGCTACACCGAGGAGACCGTCGAGGCGATCGTCGAGTACATCGCCGACAAGGGTCACGTCATCGACGCGCCGGGCCTGAAGACCGAGCACTACGAGGTCTTCGACACCGCGATGGGTGCGCGCGCCATCTCCCCGATGGGCCACGTCCGGATGATGGCCGCCACGCAGCCGTTCCTCTCCGGTGCGATCAGCAAGACGGTCAACCTGCCGGAGACGGCGACCGTCGAGGAGATCGAGGACGTCTACGTCCAGGGCTGGAAGCTCGGCCTCAAGGCGCTGGCCGTGTACCGCGACAACTGCAAGGTCGGCCAGCCGCTCTCCGACGGCGGGTCCACCGCCAAGGACGCGGCCGCTGACAAGGCCTCTGCCGCGGTGGCTGCGGCCACGACGGAGATCGTCGAGAAGGTCGTCTACCGGCCGACCCGCGAGCGTCTCCCGAAGCGCCGCACGAGCCAGACCACGTCGTTCGCCGTGGGCGGGGCCGAGGGCTACCTCACCGCCGGCACGTACGACGACGGCCGCCTCGGCGAGGTGTTCCTCAAGTTCGGCAAGCAGGGCTCCACGCTCGCCGGCGTCATGGACGCCTTCTCGATCGTCACCTCGGTCGCGCTGCAGTACGGCGTGCCGCTCGAGACGTTCGTCGAGAAGTTCACGAACATGCGCTTCGAGCCGGCCGGCATGACCGACGACCCGGACGTGCGGATGGCGCAGTCGCTCATGGACTACGTGTTCCGCCGGCTGGCCCTGGACCACCTCGACTTCGACACGCGCTCCTACATGGGCATCCACACCGCGGAGGAGCGGGCGCGCCAGCTCGAGACCGGTTCGTACGCGCCGGAGTCCGCGGAGTCCGACGAGGAGCTCGTCGAGGAGATCGAGTCCCTCTCGGTCGGCATCGGCGCCTCGTCCAAGAAGCACGAGGAGCCGGCTGCTGCCGCCTCCGCTCCTGCTGCTGCGGAGACGCACTCGGCCGACGCGGAGTCCGCGGCGACCGTCGCCTCCGGCTCGGGTGCTGCGTCGGCTCGTGAGGTCTCCTCGGAGATCCACAGCTCGGCCGACCTCCTGGCGGCGTTCGGCAACTCCAAGGCTGCCGACGCCCCGATGTGCATGACCTGCGGGACCAAGATGCGCCCCGCCGGCTCCTGCTACGTCTGCGAAGGCTGCGGCAGCACCAGCGGCTGCAGCTGACGCTGTAGTCGAACGACGAGGGCCCGGGTGGAGACCACTCCGCCCGGGCCCTCGTCTGTCCTCGTACGGAAGATGGGTACCTGCGCAACACCAAGCAGATCGCGGACGCCTTCGGGCCGCTCGCGCCGATGCGGATGCGCGCGCGTGGCGGCGACGGGCCCGAGGTGACGTTCATCCCCACTTCGCTGGACGATGCCTTGGACGTGGCGGACGACGCGGTCGAGGCGCTGCTGGAGGACTGGCGTCCCGAGGACGTCGCCCTGCTGACCACCGGTGCGCGACACGACGAGCAGGTCTCGCGGCAGGAGGTGCTCGGGCAGGACGGGTACTGGGACACGTTCTGGGACATCGACCAGGTCTTCTACGGGCACGTCCTGGGCTTCAAGGGACTGGAGCGGCGCTGCGTCGTGCTGTGCGCCAACGAGGCCTCGGTCAAGGACCGGTCCCGCGAGCGTCTCTACGTCGGTCTGTCGCGCGCGACGGACAAGCTCGTCGTGGTCGGGCCACCGGAGCTCATCCGCGAGATCGGCGGCCCGGAGGTGGCCAAACGCTTGGGTGTCGGCATAGCGTGACTGCAGTCGAGAGGGGAAGACATGACGACGACGGACGAACGGTTCACCGCAGTTCCCAACGGCTGGAAGGCCGCGTCGGACGCGCAGCTGAGCCGAGGGTTGGACACCGCCCTCGGCGTTCTGCACGATCCGGCAGTCGTGGACAACGTCGCGCTGCACTACGACCGGTCCTCGAACTTCGCCGGCGCGACGTTCCTCGACATCGACCCCGTGGACCCGTACGCGATCACGAGTGGTGACCTTCTGTCGTTGACCCTTCTCGGGGTGCAGGCCGAGCCGCAGGCCGTGCGTCGGCTGCTCGAGATGACGGCCACCAACCGTGAGGTCCGAGTGCTGCTCACCGAGGAGCACCTGCCGCTGGACGCCGACCTGATGGTCGCCGACAACGAGACGCTTCTGGCGATGGCCGCACTGCACGAGACCGTCAAGAGGGCGCTGTCACTGGACCACGTGAGCAAGGGCAACCGGTGGGTGACGGCAGCCAAGCTGTGCGCTCGAAAGCGTCCGGACCTGTTCCCGGTGCGCGACTCGGTCGTGTGCGACCTCCTCGGTCTCAGCGGACCGAAGCACAACTATCAGGTGGACTGGCAGGTCTACCGGCACATCATCCAGAACGACGAGGTGCGCACCCGCCTGGACGACGTCATCGACGAGGTGCAGACCCGCGACGGGGTGAACGTCGGTCACGTGAATCGCCGACTACGCCACCTCGACGTCGCGCTCTGGATGCACGGGCGACGAATCCCGCACTGACCGTCGACAGAGCTTGGTGTCTCACAGGCCGGGTACGCATTGCCCAGTGCCGAGTACCGACAGGCCGTACCGGTCACCCACGCCGAAGGCGTTCAGTCCCGAGTTCTCGCCGTTCATCAGCTCGCGGGAATCGCTGACGTGGGCGGCGCCGAGCACGTGCCCCAGCTCGTGCATGATCACCGCCTGCACGCCGGCCGATCCTGCGGCAGTGGCGAGGTCCGGCGCGAGATCGGGCGTGTCCAACCACACCGTCCCGCTGACGTACGTCAGATGACCGTGGGTGTCTCGGAGAGGCAGTCCGCCACCGAGTCCGGCGGTCCGTCCGCCGAGCTCGGGCTGCTCGGCCGCATCGCTCCACGCGATGAGGACCGGCGCCCACTGCCCGCCGTATCGATCTGGTTGGTAGAGATCGCGATCCGTGCTTGGTGCCTCGTCGGTGGCGCCGTCGTCGACGAACTCCAGGCCGGTCGCCTTGGACACCTCCGCCACGGCCGCCGCGATGATGGCAGCACCTCGGTCACCCACCTCCGGACGGTCGCGCACGACGTAGTGGATCGGGCGACAGGGGTCGAACGTCAGGGGCCCCGAACCGTCGTCCTGGGTGGCGGGGAAGGCGAAGCGGGAGGCGCTCGGGACATCGGTCATCACGACGGGCGGGAGGACGCGGGTGTCCGACCCCGAGGCAGATCCGGGATGGGGCTGCCCGGCGGCCGGGCGCGCAGCGACGAGCCTGCTGCTCCAGTCACCCGCGTGCGGCGCGCCGAACCACCCGGCCGCCAGGATGCCGGCCGTGAGGACGAACGCGGCGGTGCGGTGCCGCTGCCACCACGGACCGGTTGACACGGTGCGGTGGCGCCCGGGCTCCCACGCGCGAGGGTCGTGACGGGATGAACGGCCACCGGGCCAGAGCACCTGCTCGGGGTCCGGGTTCATCAGGTCCAGGCGGTCGAGCTCCTCGAGCCTGCGCAGCATCTCGCGCTGTCGACGTCCCGGCCCACCTGTGAGCGCGTCCATCCGCGCACCAATTCCCCCGTTCGGCACCCGCACAACCTAGGAGGGCAGGCCGCAGGGCGCGGACCGAACGACGACGGACCAGCCGAACGGCCGAACTTGGTGCGGACGGTGGCGGCTGTCGGTGGGCGCGCCTAGGGTGCCCACCGGATGTGAGAGACGTTGGGGGAGAAGGTATGGGGACATTCCCGTTCGGGGCACCGGTCGATGATCTGACCATCGGCCTGCCGACACGCGAGGTGTCGACGTTCGTGCTCGGTGCCTACCCGTCGGCCGTCCACGTCGAGTGGACACCGCCGGACGGACTCGGTCGGCGCGTGGTCGCGCTCCCGGTCGACAACGAGCCGTTCCCGTTCTGGGACGGCTCGGACATGGACAGGTTCGTCGAGTTGTGGCAGCAGCAGTGGTTTCGTCCCGAGTGGGGCACCGTTCGCGCCGCCGCGCTCAACGGGTCGTCCGGCCGGAGCCTGCACGCCCGGTGGCTCGCGCCGCTCGGCGTCGCGGTCGACGACTACTTCGTCACCGACTGTTTGCCGACCTCGATGATGAGCACCGGCGTGAAGAAGGCGCTCAGCACGGTCTACTCACCGCTGCGCGATCGGCTCGGGCTCCCGGCGGTGTCGATGACCTCCCATCCCTCCGAGGACACGATCGTCCGGCTGGCGACTGCGCAGCACGACCGTCTGCGGGCTCAGGTCGTGGCCAGCGGCGCCGAGCGCATCATCACCTTGGGTAACGCTGCGGCTCGCGTGCTGGCCGCCGTCGGTGGCGGTACGGGTGGTGAGCTCACCGTTGACGGCTACCTCAGCGCGCGGCGGGTCGTCATCGACGGACGGGAGCTGGAGTGGCACGCTCTGGTCCATCCCGCGGTGCGTGCCCCGTGGGTCGAGCGTCACGACCAGTGGGTCGCGACCCGGGAGAGGGAGACAGCGCCATGAGCCAGAGCGCACCTGCGGGGTGGTACCCGCAGCCCGACGGTACCCAGCGCTGGTGGAACGGGTCCGCCTGGGGCGAGCTCGCCGCGCAGGGGCACGCCGCCGTCGTCCACGGCGAGGTGGTGCGGGCCCCGGCGACCCCACCGCCGCAGCAGGTCCCGACCAGCTACCCCCTGCCACCCGGGCAGCCCGCACCCCTCGTGGCCGGCACGTACGGCTACGCCCCAGCGACGCGCGTGGCGCCGAAGAGCGCCGGCATCGCCGTCATCGCGTCGTTCTTCCTGCCCGGACTCGGCCAGTTCATCAACGGGCAGGCGGGCAAGGGCGTGGCCTTCCTGCTCAGCTACTTCGTGGGCTTCCTGCTGCTGTTCGTGTTCATCGGCATCCTCGTCATCCCCGTGGTGTGGATCTGGTCGATGGTCGACGCCTACTCCAGCGCGCAGGCCTGGAACGCGCGGCACGGCATCCGCAGCTGACGCTCCCCCGGTCAAAGGCCCTGGGCCACGACGGGAGGTGCGGGTTCGTGCTCAGAGGCCCGACGCGCAGGAGCCTCGGCCGAGCCTGGCGAAGACGTAGCGGTCGCCGTCGCCGAACGAGGTGTCGAGACCGCCGGCGGCCGACATCAGCTGTCCGGAGTCCTCGGCGTGCCCTGCTCCGATGACGTGCCCGAGCTCGTGCATCACCACCGCTTGCGCCGCCTTGAACCCGCGGTCACTGCCGAGTCCCGGTGCGAGGGAGGGGGTGTCGAGCCACACGTGCCCGCTGACGTACGTGTACTGCCCGTCCGCGCCCCGGGCCGAGCGACCGATGCCGAGGCCGACGACCCGGCCGGCCAGGCGCGGGTCTCCTCGGGGTCGCTCCACGCGATGAGCACCGGCGCCCAGCGCGTCGAGTACTGCGGCACCGTGAGAGCGCGGTCCTTGCTGGGCTCCTCGTCGGTGTAGCCGTCGAAGACGAACGCCAGCCCGGTGACCATCGACATCTCGGCGGCGGCCCGGGTGACGGCGTCACGGCCGGCGTCGCCGAGGCCGACGGGGTCGTGGATGACGTAGTGGATCGTGCGGCACGGGTTGAACATCACCGGCGACCCGTCCGGCTCCAGCTGCAGGAACGAGTACTCCGTCGACGAGGGGGCGTCCGGCACGGGGACGGCCGCCCGCACCCGGCCGTCCTTCGGCGGCGCCACCACGGGGGCGCCGGCGCCGACGCGGAAGGTCGGGTCGCCGTGGACCAGGTAGTCCCACCACCCGGGGATGTCGGGCGCCACTACCTTGAGGCCCACGAGCAGCGGCAGGACCACGAGGACGATCAGCAGGGTCCTGGCCGACCCGGGTCCGCGGCCCCGCGAGCCGGGCTGCGGGTGCTCGGCGGTCTCGAGGATGCCGTCGATCTCGGCACGGTCCGACGGCGTCGACCACGTCGCGTCGACGAGGCGCCGCCACTCCGCGTCCGCGTCGTCGGGCTCGCGGTTTCCCCCGTCCAGCACCCGCCAAGGGTAGGAGGGCGTCCGGCCGCGCACCGGCACTCGACGGATGCCCGGCCGAACGGCCGACCTCGATCGGATCACGGACGCGCGACGGCCGGGCCGCGCACCGTGAGCTGGACGTCTCCGCCGACGACCATGTCGACGTCTGCGCAGTCCAGCGACTCGTCGGCGACGGTGGCCACCCGGGTGGCCGTCCCGGCCGTCCGGCGGACCGTCGACTCGGCGTCGGCGAGCGTCAGGCACTGCCCGTCGAGGCGCGAGCGCAGCGACTCGGACAGGTCGATGACGGAGTCGGCGACGTCGGGGGTGCCGCGCTCGACGGGTCGGCGAGCCTCCGGCGTCACGACGACGGACCGACCTGCGGCACCGACCTCGACGCCCGCGCAGGGTCCGGCGTCGGCTCCACCGGGCGCGGCGGCCACGCGGACCGGCCACTCGGAGAGGCCCGCCCGGGCCAGCGACGACGTCGCGTAGCTGCGCGCCTCCGCTGCCGAGAAGCACCCACCCTGCGGTCCGTCGACCCAGTCGCCGAGCGCGGAGTCGAGCTCGAGCCGCGCGGCCCGGTCGGCATCGGGGGTGCTCGGAGTCGCCGCGGCGAGGACCTCGGCGGAAAGCCCGTCGCGCGAGACGACGAAGCGGCTGCCCTGGAGCTGCACGGCGACGGGGTCGGCGAGGGCCGGCAGACCGGCATCGGCGCGGATGGCGGCGCAGTCCGCGACGTCGTCGCCGGTGACCGACCGACCCGTGGCCGCGCCGGAGACCTCGAGCCACCCGTCGGTGACGGCGACCGAGCGGGCGCAGGTGAGGCCGTCGATGAGCGGGCCGCGGTCCCAGTGGGTGGCGGCGTACGCGACGCCGCCACCGACGAGGACGACCCCCAGCGCGCCGGCGGTGAGTCCCCGACGGCCGAGGCGCCGGCCCCTCCGCGGCGCCTCGACGGTCGGGGGAGTGTGGCGGTCGGTCATGGTGATCCCCTCTCGCAGCGCGTTGAGCGCGTGCCGGTCGGTCACCGTGGCGATCGTCGTGTCGTCGACCCGGCGCGCGGTGCGCAGGGCGTCCATGAGCTCCAGGTCGTTCACGAGGTCTCCTCGGTGCCGCGACGGGCGGTCGCCCATCTGGGGGAGTCATGTCCGGGTGGGGTGATGCGTTGCACGACAGGCGCATCCGTCTCGGACTCGATGGCGGCCATCGCCTCGCGCAGGCGGGTCCGGGCCCGGTGCAGGCGGACCCGGACGGTGGCGCGGGAGAGGCCCATCGCGAGGGCGATCTCCTCGCGCGCGAGCTCCTCCCAGGCGACGAGGCGCAGCAGCTCGCGGTCGTCGGACCCCAGCCGCTCGACGGCCCGCTCGACGACGCTGGGCTCGCGGACCTCGGGTGGTGGCACCGCCTGGTGGAGGGAGTCGCGCAACCGGTCGGCCAGTGCCAGGCGTCGTCGCTCGCCGCGGTAGTGGTTGGCGAGCACCCGCCGGGCGACCCGAAGAGCCACGGCCGGGCCTCCGCTCCCGGTGGGACGTCCTCGAGCCGGCGCCACGCGACGAGGTACGTCTCCGCGACGACGTCGGCGGCATCGGCCGGGTCGGTCACGCGGCGCACGGCGTACCCGAGCAGCGCGACGTGGGTGGCGTCGAAGAGCGCCGAGAACCGGTCCTCGGGCGTGCTCAATGGATCCCCCTCCACGCGGGTCAGTCTGACACCCCCTCCATGTCCGGGCCCGGCGCGAGCGTTACACGTGGCGGGTGGTGGCCCGGGGCTGTGGAAAACCGCGCGGCGCTAGGTCGCGGGCTGGGCAGTCTGGTTGGCGAGAGGACCGGCGGCCGGTTCGGACCACGGGAGGGGCACGGGATGAGGGCGTGGAGGTTCGCGATCGCGATGGTGGTGCTGATGGTGGTGCCGGCGGTGTCCGCGGGGTGCAGCACCGGGTCCGTTCGCATCGTCTCGCGCGCCCAGGCATGGGCCGTGGCCGCCCGGGAACGAGAGGCCCGCGAGGCGGCACGGGCGGCGAAGGGCGAGGCCGAGCGGCCGCGCCGTGAGGTCGCCGTCGCCGCAGCCACCGAGGTGCTCCGGCGGTACGTCGACGCCCGCAACGAGGCGCTCGCGCACCCCGGCGACCCGGCGCATGACTCGGTGGCGGAGACGGCCGGCTGGGACGCGCTCAACGAACACCGTGCCGAGGTCAGCGCGATGTCCGGCCGGGGCGTCCACCAGACGGGGGCAGCCCGGGTGCAGGTGGCGGACGTGTTCCTCGTCGACCTCAAGGGGCTGCCGGGCGTACTCCCGGCCGTGATCCTCGACGTCTGTGTCGACCGTTCCGGTGTTCGCCGCGTCGACGGTGCCGGGCGGGAGGTGGCCGGCGTCGACAGTGCGATGCACGGCAGGCTCCGGATCCGGGTCGAGAACACGGGTCCCTCGCCGGCGGATGCATGGCGCGTCACGTTCGTCGAGACCGCCGAGGGCCTGGTCGGCGGGGGAGGCACCTGTCCCGCGTCGTGAGGTCAGGGCATCACTGACACCGGCCTCAGGCGATGGCGAGCAGCGCCTCGAGGCGTGACTCCAGGACCGAGGGATGCCGGCCGGGATCGGGTGGTGGGTCGGTGCCCCAGCCGAGGAGGGGCGGGGCGAGGGAGCGGTAGGTGTGGCCGGTGGGGGTGTGGATCTCGATCTCTCGCGGTGAATCGCGGACCACTGCCACGGACCAGTCGGGGGTTTCCTTCACGTGGTTGCAGCGGGCGCAGGTGCCGGAGCCGTTGTCGTAGGTGGTGGCGCCTCCGTCGTGGGCGGGGTGGGTGTGGTCGGCGTGCACGATGGGGGCGTCGCACCAGGGGGTGGTGCAGACGTCGTCGCGCAGGACGAGCATCCGGCGCAGGAGGCCGGTGAAGAGTCGGCGGCGGGAGTCCATGGCGACGAGGTCGCGCCCATCGGGGCTGGTGTAGAGGCGCCGTAGCCAGACGGAGGCGTTGTCGGCGCCCCGGACCCAGGCGCGGGCGATGGGTGCCGGGACGGGCCCGTGGCCGGGGATGCGGGCGGGAGTGAAGACGGACGATGAGGGGTTGCCGGTGCCGAGGAGGGCGCGGTCGCTGATGACGAGCTGGACCTCGACGGGTTGGACCTGCCCGGGCGCGAGGCCGGCCATCAGCCGGGTGGCGGTGTCGGCCATCACTGCGCCGGCACCGCGGCCGTCGGCGGGCTCGTCGGGGCACTGGCCGCCGACGACGGTGCGGGCGCGGGCCTGGAGGGCGGCGTAGGCGCCGACGATGTCGCGCAGCGGGCCGAGGACGGTGAGGTAGGCCATGCCGTCGGGGGCGGGGCGGACGGTGACGCGTCGGGAGGCGACGGCGGCCTCCATCCGGCGGAGGACGGAGGCGGCGTCGAGCTCGGTGGCGACCCGGCGTGCGGCACGGCCGGCGGCCTTGGGGGAGAGGCGGCCGATGACGGGGGCGAGGCGGCGGTCGACCTCGGTGCGGTCCTGGCGGGTGAGGGTGGCGGTCTCGCGGGCGACCTCGACGGCGTGCCGCTCGCCCACGGTCCCGTCGGTGAGGGCGGCCATCGTGGCGGGCAGCTCGTGGACCAAAGCCCGGGAGAGGCCGACGAACCGGTCGCCCAGAGTCGGGGACTCCCGCCGGGCCAGCGCGACCTGGGACCCGACCGACCGGGCGGCATCCTGCGGTGCCGCCGCCTCACGAGAGCGGCGGAAGGCGTCCGTGGCCCGCGCCTGGGCAGCGGCCGCCGCACCCTTGAGCCGCTCGAGCTCGGCGATGAGGTCCACCCGCTCACCGTCGGTGAGGACCGTGACGTCGACGTCGGCCAGCGATGTGCGGAAGGTCGCGACCAGCCCGGCAGGGGAGGGCGCGACCGAGCCGATCACCTCGCCCGAACCCGTCGTGCCCATACCCTGCTCCCCTCTGCTGCCTCCAACACTAGAGAGGACCACTGACACCCCCAGTGCGAGAGAGGCTGTGCGACAGACAGCCTCGTCGGGGAACGACCTAGCAGACGGCACGTTCGACCTGTCGGTATCGGTCGTTCGGTCCCCCTTGCGGGCCAGCTCTTCTCCTGGCGGACGGGGCGGCATACGGTCGGGCACGCCCGCGTGTGGGGGATCACGTCGCGGGCATTCGGGGGCGCCCTCTGTGCTTCCGGGACCTCTCATCCAAGGAGCACCACCATGTCGAACACTCCTGCCGGCTGGTACCCGCAGAACGACGGCCGCCAGCGCTACTGGGACGGCCAGCAGTGGACCGAGCACTTCGCACCCGGGACCGCCCAGCAGACCCAGGCCGCGGCCACCCCTGTCGCCGCCATGGCCGGTGGCGTTGCGAGCGCGCCGCGTCCCTGGTTCAAGAAGAAGCGCATCCTCATTCCCGCCGGGCTCGCAGGCACGGTGATATTCGTGTCTGCTCTGGGTGCCGCAGCAGGCGGGGGTGCGACCCAGGACTCCGCCCTCAAGTCCTCGACGTCGAGCAGCGCCGAGCCCACCCCCGCCACCAAGGCATCTCCGGCTGCCGAGGTGGCGAAGCCTTCTGCCACTCCGACGGCCAAGCCCGCTGCCCCCAAGGCGGCGCCGAAGCCGGCCGGACCCAAGATCGGCACGAAGGTGCGCGACGGGAAGTTCCAGTTCGTCGTCAGCAAGGTCACCTGCGGGATCAAGTCCGTCGGGAACCAGTACCTCGGCACCAAGGCACAGGGCCAGTTCTGTCGGGTCGACATGTCCATCACCAACATCGGTGACGAGGCCCAGACGATGTTCGCCGACAACCAGACCGCGTTCGACACCAAGGGCCGGAAGTTCTCGGCCGACTCCGAGGCATCGATCTACGACGACAAGTCCGAGGTCCTCTTCGAGGAGATCAACCCCGGCAACACCGTCAAGGGCCGCGTCTACTTCGACGTGCCGAAGGGTGTCAAGCTGGCGAAGGTCGAGCTCCACGA
Source organism: Phycicoccus sp. HDW14 (assembly GCF_011383005.1). Lineage (GTDB taxonomy): Bacteria > Actinomycetota > Actinomycetes > Actinomycetales > Dermatophilaceae > Phycicoccus. The sequence goes on from NZ_CP049935.1 coordinate 923,292, forward strand.
CTCGCTGTTCTCCGGGGGCGTCGAGGTCGCCCTCACGAAATAGCAGCGGGTCCGCTGCGCCGGACGGGGCGGAGCGCCGGTCGACCGGTGTCGACCGGGGCTCCGTCGGGTGGGACCTCCGATTTATGGTAGACGTCTACCCGGCGAGGGTAGAATGTCTGCCATGAGCCTCAACATCAAGAACGAGCGAGTACACGCGCTGGCTCGCGCGGCGGCAGCACGCACCGGCCGGTCCCAGACGAGCGTCATCGAGGACGCCCTCGAGCAGTACCTCGCGGCGTTGGACCGTCCGGAGCAGGAGGAGGCGTGGCGTCAAAGCCTCGACGACATCCTCGCCCGGATCGACGCCCGGCTGACGGACGAGGACCGTCGGGCGCTGACGACGGACGACCTCTACGACGAGAACGGGCTGCCGGTGTGATCGTCGACTCCTCGGCACTCGTGGCCATCATCGGCCGAGAGCCCGAGCGCGATGTGTTCATCGCGGCGATCCGGTCGGCGGAGCGGGCGCTGATGTCCGCCGGATCGCTGCTGGAGGCGGGGATCGTCGTCGATGCCCGGCGCAGCCCTGAGGTCAGCCGGATGCTCGACGACGTCGTCCGCGACCTGCGCATCGACGTGGTCGCGGTGACCGAGGCGCACGTCGCCCTGGGCCGCGCCGCGTACCGCGACTACGGCCGGGGCAGTGGTCACCCCGCTGGGCTGAACTTCGGCGACTGCTTCGCTTACGCCCTGGCTCGCGAGACCGGGGATCCGTTGCTGTTCAAGGGCGACGACTTCGTCCACACCGACCTCACCTCAGCCGTTCTTCGGTAGTCCGGCAGGCGATCTACCCCCGAGGAACGAGTACGTCGGCGATGGCGGCGTCGACGAGTTTCGTAGCGGCCTCGAGGTCCTTGGCCTCGCCGGCCGCGAAGACCAGGTGCGGGCCGACCGTGAACACCTCCACGACCTGCGAGGTGCCGGTGTGCTTCGTCGCGGTCCCGAAGAAGCTGGGGAAGCGCACCCCACCGTCCCCGCTCGACGTCGGCTGAGGGCGCAGCCGGGTCACTCCGTACTCGGGCGTGCTCGCGGTCGCCTCGTAGAGCACGTACTCGCCGACGCAGGTCGCGGTGAGCCCGCGGTAGCGGGCCAGCTCGCGCTGAGCGCTTGCCGGGTCGTCGAACGGCTGCACGACGAGGAGTGCCGGCACCGATGCCATCTCGCCGGTCTCCAGCTTCGTCGCGACGACGCCGGCGGTCGGCGGCCGCACCGTCGAGCCGTAGCAGGGGTCGAGCACCGGGACCGGGTTGGCCTGCACGGGTCGACCTTTCGTGGGGCGCAGTCGCGCTGCCAGGGCAGCCGCGGACGCGATCGAGCCCCGAGCCGACGGCCCACCCCGGATGACGTCGACCGACTCGCGACCCCGGGTGGTGCAGCCGGTCGCCATCTCCAAGGACTTCTCCAGCGATGTCCCGTCGGCGACGCAGAGGACCGCGAGCCCGTCGACCACCTCCGCCGTGTGGACGCGGTGCACCGTGTGCGGCTTCGCCTTCTGCTGGTACGTCGTCGGCAGGGTCACCACCTCGACCCCGCTCACCACCGCGGACGTCGCGGGGGAGCGGCCCGCACCGCTGGAGGAGGCTCCGTCGCACGACGCCAGCGCGTGCACCGCGGCGACCGCCCGCTCTCGCTGCCCGGACGGGACCGTCGCCACCACCGCACGCAGGCGCTCGACGTCGTGGGTGGTCGGCGCGTCGGCCTGCCGCTCGGCCCACCCGGCCTCGACGTACACACCGTCGGCCAGCCCCGGGACGTCGACCGGCTCGTCCCCGCACACGCTGACGCGGTTGACGGTGCCCGTCGTCGCGCCGGTCAGTCCTTCCGCAGCGCCGGCACCGCCGCGAGCGCCGTCTGGAACGCCTCGGCATGGGACATGACGACCGGCGCCCGCGTCCCCGTGGCCGAGGGGCGGGCGGCCCGGGTCTGCTGGACGTCGGTCCCCGCGCCCGCACCGCACCCCGTGACCACGAGGAGCGCCAGCCCCACACCCGCCAGAACCGCCGACCGAGCCCGCATGTCCGTCCCCTCCGACCGGGCGTCCCTCGCCCACACCACGAGCCTGCCCGTCCGACGCCTCGGGCGCGCGCCGCCTCCGGCCGACCTGTGGACAACCGACGGCGGACGACAGGAGGAAGCCCCGGTCGGCGGGTGCCGACCGGGGCTCCGGTGCGCTGACGCTGCGTGCAGGGGGCGCAGGTGTCAGGCGGTCGCGGGGATCTTCTCGAGGGCCGGGGCCTCGACGTGGACGACCTTGCGGGCGTGGGCCAGGCCCAGGGCGCCGAGGACGAACATGACCGCGGAGCCGATGAAGGCGGCGACCGCTGCCCACATCGCGATGGTGCCGAGGGTGGCGAAGGCGTAGGCGTTGAGCAGCATGCCGCGCAGCGTGGTGCCCATGAAGAGCGTCTGGCGGAGCTGGCCGAGGTCGGCGGTGGCCTGCGCGGTGGGGTCGGCCTTGAGGGCGGCCATGTACTCGCCGGAGACCTGCGAGTAGGTCTTGCCGTCGGCCTGCTCGTTCATGTGGGCCTGGATGTAGTAGTCGGCGTAGGCCTTGGCCTGGGCGCCGGTGGTCATCTCCTGGCCCTCGTACTGCGTGAGGTTGGCCTTCATCTCGTCGGTCGTGAGGGCGGCGGCCACGGGCATCGTGATCTGCTGCGCCGCGAGCTGGTCGTGGACGTTGGAGGTCGCGAAGGTGGAGGCCCAGACGAGGAGCCCGCCGGCGACGAGGAGGACGGCGGCGACGATGATGCCGGTCCAGGAGATGAGCTTGTCGAATGAGCTGCGCATTGGTCTCGAGTCCTTCCGCGGGCCGGAGGTGGTGGCCCGGTCGTTGTGCGTGGTGGTCTGACAGGACCCAAACTACTACGAGACGTAGTACGACGTGTAGTAGTAGAACCCGCAACGACGTATGACGTGCACCACAGCCGGCGCACAGGATGGAGCGACGAGCTCAGAGGTAGACGTCGTCCGCGTAGACGAGCCGCTTCTCCCACACCGGGCCGTCGCCGAACTCCGCGATCTCCGCGCGCGGCGGCGGGTCGCCGGGGAAGCGCTCCCACTCCTCGACGCGGACGCGCCACGTCGACCCGGCGGGTGCACCCGACGCCGTGATGCCACCGACCGGCGTCCGCACGTCCATGACGCCGTCGGCCTCGAGCTCGCCGACCCAGACGAGGTCCTCGGCCCGGCTGGCGTACCCGCGCGGCGCGAGCTCGACCGCGTCGACGCTGGTCCACGCGAGGTCTCCGCCCAGCGTGGCGTCGTAGCGCTGGAGGCGCGCGACGAGAGTCCGGTTGCGGGACACCGAGACCGCGTACTGACGTGATGCCGACTCCCGGTGCCCGGCGAGCCCGGAGACCACGACCCGCGCGTGCGTCGAGTCGGTGCGCGCGACGGAGGCCGTGCGCTCCGGGGCGAGCTGCACCTGGTCGAGCCGCACCGGTGTCGAGAGGTGGGCCCCGGTGACCGACTCCGGCTGGTAGCGCGCGACGGCCAGCCGCACGAAGGGCCAGAAGGTGGCCCGGGCGTCGAACGCGACGTCGACGTACCACTGCTGGCGCTCGTCGCTGAACTGTGGCAGGTATCCGGCGACGACGACCGGCACGGTCGCGGGCGGGTCGAGCAGCCCGCCGCCGGTGAGCGGCAGCGGCAGCGTGACGGGCGGGTGCACCGGGCGCCCGGGGTCGACCCGGTCGTCCCAGCCGATGGTGGAGAGGGCGTCGTCGAGCTCGATGAGCGTGACGGGTCGCTTCGGCACGCCGGGCGCCGTCCAGATCGGGTCCGACCCCCACTGGCTGACGAACGGGAAGCCGCCGGCCGGGTCGGCTTCGGGGTTGCTCGGGTCGGGGAGGGGGTACGGCGCCTTCTCGTCGTCGCCGACCGCCAGCAGAACCGCGAGCAGCTCGCCGTCGCCGCTGGAGTTCCACGGCCGGTCGAGGTAGATGCGCACGCCGGGACGTCGCACCCGCCGGCGTCCGAACGGCTGCTCCGGCTCCTCGGTCTCCTCCCACCGGAACAGCGGCAGGACGGAGTGCACCTTCGGCGGGTCCGGGCGCACGGTCGACGGCAGCGAGACGACGAGCTCCTGGCTCACCGTGCTCTGGCCGTCGTCGAGCGGGTTCGCGGGGTCGCCCGCGATCAGCTCCGGAGCGAAGTACTCACGGAAGCGCGTCGAGGCGCGGAACCGGTAGCGGACGACGTGGTGGCGCGTGTCCGGCATCGGGTGCGCGGTGCTGCGCAGCACCACGCCCTCCCACCCGGGCAGCGTCATGGCCTGGTCGGCGAGCCACAGCGGCAGGATGCGGTCCTGCGGGCGCACGGCGACCTCGAAGCCGGCCGTCGTCGAGTCACGGAGGACCGGGGCCGCCAGGGTGACGTCGTCGACGAGGTCGGTCCAGGCGAGGGATGCCGTGAGCTTCTCGGTGCTGGGTCCGTGCACCTCGACCCCGCCGACGAGCGAGGCGAGCACCGACCCGGGCGCCCGGAACGGCACGATGACGGTCGGCCGGGGCGCGCTGACCGGTCGCGGCACCGCGTGCACGAGTTGCACCTCCTCGCCCGGCGTCAGCGCCCAGAGCAGCCCGTCGGCCGCGGCCTCGCGCACGTCGGCGTTGCCGGTCAGCTCGTCGGCGAGGCTGCGCCACACGCCCATCCACGCCAGGCGGTTCTCGGGCACGGTGCTGGCCAGCCGGAAGGTCTGCACGTCACCGGCCGGCAGGTGGATGTCGAGCGCGCGCCTGTCGATCGACGCCCCGAGCTGCTCGGCGCCACGCAGGGTCAGCAGGAACGGCTCGCGCTCGGGCCAGGCGCCCCCGTAGCGGGCGGTGACCTGCTCGGCGCCCCACGGGAACGCGACGTGCCGTCCGCTGCCGGCCTCGGTGAAGGCCAGGGACACACCGGACGCCAGCGGGTCGGGCAGGTACGGCAGGTGGAGGTCCTCGGTGCCGTGGACGACGTACTGGCCGGGGGCCGGCGCGTCGCCGGGGTTGAGCACCAGCTCGGGCGACGTGCCGGCAGGCGCCGGCGGCAGCACCTTGAGCGGACGCTGCGGGTCGTGCGGGTTGAAGTGGTCGGTGCCGACCGGCTCGGGGAGCAGGTGCACCTCCTCCTGCGTCGACGGGGCGCCGGTGGGCTCGGTCGGGTGCGGCACCTCGCGGTCGTAGAAGGTGCCGCCCTCGCGCAGCGCCCAGGCGAGCATCCGGCGTCGGCCCGCGGGGGTCCCCTCGTCGATGCCGGCGTCGAAGGACCCGTGCAGCTCGGCCTGCACCTGGCTGGTCTTCGGCGGGGCGAGGTGCCGGCGCGCCGACCCGGCGTAGAGCGGCGCCTGCGCGGCGACGGCCGCGGCGTAGGCGTCGGGGTCCTGGGTGGTCACCTCGAGGGTGTCGGGGTCCTGGCTGACGCCCGAGCGCACGACGACGACCCGCAGCGACTCGCCCTCGGTGAACTGCGCGAGCGGCACGACGACCGGCGGGGGCACGGGGTCCCAGCGCAGGAACGGGCGGGCCGGGGTGACGAGGGATGCCGCGAGCCGCAGCCCGGGCACGGTGAGCCCGGGGCCGTCGACGCCGCCGACGATGTCGGCCAGGTGCCCGGCGAGCAGGTCGCGGTTGACGGCGAGGTCGGTGGTCACGGTGCTGCGGGCGATGGTCCCGGAGACGGCAGCCCGCCGGAACGCCGCCCCGACGGCAGCAGTGCGCGAGACGAGACCGGCTGGGGAGAGGGCGGCTCGGCGAGGATGCGACGGGTCGCGACGCCGCGGACACCGAGGTCGCGCAACGGCGCGTCGTCGGCCTCGACCGCGGCGAGGGCCTCGGAGGCCGGTCGGCCCAGCGAGGTCCCTGCGACGACCGTGTGCAGCAGGCTCGGGGAGGCGGCGTCGAGCAGCAGGTCGGTGGCCGATGCGGTGTGGTCGCCACGCCCTCCGCTGACGACCTCGCCGACGACGGGGGCGTCCGGGTCCGCGGGCAGCACGGACTCGAGCAGCTCCGCGCGGTCGGTGCGGTCCCTCCCGTCGGCCTCCGCCACGTCGCGGACGGCCCTGGCGAAGGGCGCGACCAGCGGCGGGAGGTCGGCGGCTCCGGCCGCCTTGAGCCGCCGCGACAACGCGGTGTCGGACAGCGGGGTCAAGCCGGCGGCGACCTCCGCCGCCCCGGCCACCGCCGGCGGGCGGGGGCCGACGTGGTGCGGCCGCACGTTGCCACCGAGGTCGACGCCCCAGGCCCGGAAGGCGTAGTCGCGCCCGAAGCGCAGCCGCGGCAACGTGCCCGGCGCGTACTCGTGGGTGAAGACGAACGGGTGCGGCTCCTTGCCGGTGGGGTCGGTGGAGGTGGTCTCCGGCGTCTCCTCGATGTGCGTGCCACCGCCGGGCGCGTCGGTGTACACCGGCGTCACGCGCTTCCCCGGACGCGGCACGGACAGGCTCCAGCCCTCCCACCCGAACATCGCCTCGTGGACGTGCACCGCCCCGCCCTCGACCCCGCGGGTCTCGGTGGCGCTCGTGCCCTGGATGAAGCCCTCGCCGGGCTCGTCGGCGTACACCGTCTCGCCGGAGACCGCGAGCGTCGAGCGGCGCGAGTGCAGGGAGTGCCACACCCGGGAGACGCTGTCCCACACCTCGACCCGCATCCCGCGGGTGACGTCCTGGGAGTGCAGCAGCGGCATGTCCTGGGGCGCCGCCGGCCCCTCGAGCGCCGACTGGTACCCCTCCTGCCGGCCGAGCTGGTCGAGGCTGCGACCCGCCTGCTGACGCCGGGTGAGCGTGAGCCCGCTGGCGCGCAGGGCCGGCGACGCGGCATCGGCCGGCATCTCCTGCAGCTCGGTGATCGCCAGCCGCGGGATGGTCGTCAGGAACCGCTCGGCCTTGATGGCGGAGCCGTCCGGGTCGACGTCGACGACGTCGAAGACCTCGGTGTCGCCGAGGGTCAGCGCGCCGTCGCTCCAGATGGGCGGGTCGGCCGGGTTCGGCTGTGACACGAACGAGCCGTCCCGCAGCGCCCGCACCGCGAGCCGCGGTGAGCGGCAGGCGGAGTCGCCCCCGCGCGTGTGCACGACGGCCGCTAGCCACCGCGCCCGGGCCAGGCGCGCGGCGTCGGCACGGACGGGCAGCAGCAGCCCGAGCCGGCGGAGGAAGACCGGGTGGTCGCCGGCGGACCCGACGCGCTCGTGGAACTCGGCCTTCGGCGGGGTGAGCGGCGTGACCTTCACCGGCGGGTCGGCCATGACCTGCTTCTCGGCCTGGCTCTCCGGGCGCTCGTAGAACCGGCGGGCCAGGTGCAGCTGCCCGAGCGCGGTGCCCACGGACGCGGCGGGGTCCGCCGGCAGCTGGCCCGCGGAGAGGGTCGTCCACGCGCCGTCGGGGCCGCGCCGGACGCGCCGGTCGAGGTACTCGGTGAGCTTCGACTCGTCGTACCTCGGGATCCGCCGGCGACGGTCGCCGTGCGTGCCGCGTCCGTCGTAGGTGATGGCGTGTGCCTCGTTCGCCTGGCCGACGACGCCCTCGAGCAGCGGGTGCCGGCTCGGCGGGACCGGCGTCAGGGGGTCGGCGGCGACCGTGGCGAGGTGCACGGCCTTGGCGATGTCGGCGCAGTCCTTCGCGGCGAAGGTGCGCCAGTCGCGGGCCTGCCACTCGGGCACGCGGTTGGCGAGCACTGGCGTGTCCTCGCCGAAGGCCTTCTGCCACAACGCCGGGTCGAGGCCGGAGAGGTCGACGTCGGCGTCGAACTCCCCGTTCTGGTCGACGAGCGTGACCGTCACGCCGGCGGTCAGCGTCGCGGCCCAGTCGCGGAACAGGTCGAACTCGCCGAGCACAGCGCCGTCGTGGTCGGGGCGCAGGGTCGGGGCGACGAAGACGGTGACGTGCGCCGGGGCGTCGGCCGCGACGGACACGGGCAGTGCGATGGCGGTGAACCACTCGGAGCTCATGCCGGCACCTCCTCGGGGGCGAAGGCGAGCAGGTAGTCGTCCCAGGCCGGTGCGGAGCCGTCCGGTTCCATGACGACCTCCCGCAGGCTCGGGTCGCCGTTGGAGCCGGCGAACTGGCGCTCGGCCTCGATGGTCACGCTGGCCGAGAAGCAGAGGACGTCGACCTCGACGGTGATGCGCGCCCGGCCGATCATCTTCCCGGTGTCGAAGCTGTAGACCAGCTCCATGTAGAGCTCGATGCTCGCCGAGATGAGGCCGAGGACGTCGACCTCGCCGCGGAGGCGGAAGTACCCGGTGAGAGAACCCTTCTCGCCCTCGAGCCGGATGTAGAGCCCGATGGCCGCTGAGATCGACCCCGACGCGACACCGAAGTCGACGGCGAGGTACGCCCCCGCCTCGAGCCCGAGCTCGAGCACCTCGAGACCCTTGGGGGACAGGCGGATGAGGAACCATCCGCCACCGCCGAGGAAGACGACCGACAGCACGAACGGACGCTCGCGGGTGCAGAAGTTGAACCCGAAGCTGATCGTCTCGCCGAGGAACGGCACCTTGACGTCGGCACCGAGCGACATGTTCGACAGGTTGAAGACGCCGACGGCGAGGTTCGGGAAGGTGAGGCTGAACCCGGCCGTCAGGCCCTCGGGCGTGACCTCGACGCTCGGGGGTCCGAGAAGCCGTCGAGCGGGATGAGGTCCTTGATCGTCTCGACGAAGGAGAGGAAGCCGCCGAAGACGATGTCGCCGAGGACGACGTCGACCTCGGCCTTGCCCGACGTCCCGCCGTGGAACGACATCCGCTCGAACGGGATGGTCACGAGCGGTTCGGACGCGAAGAGGATGAGCGAGAACTTCCGCAGCTCGGCCAGCACCTCGACGCTCGGCGGACCGGACGCCCGCAGCGTGCCGGCCAGGGCGATGACGAGGGAGTCCGGCTCGAGCTTGACGAGCGGGTCCTCGCCCTTCGGCCACGACTCGAGCGTCGGCGCCCACTCGTAGCGGAACGAGATCTCCTTGCGCTCCGGGTCGAAGCCCTGGAGCACGGCGAACGCGTCGTCGACCAGGGCGCCGGCCTCGGCGAGCCGCTTCAGGGTGTCGGCGACCTGGGTCAGGCGGGAGCGGGCGAACAGTGGCAGCGGTGGGCGCACCAGCGCCCGGGCCGCGGCCGACGTGGCCTTGAGCTGGTCCACGGGCCCGCCGAGCGCGTGCAGCGCCTTCCCGACGTCGTCCTTCCCCAGACCGGCCAGCGCTGCCGGGAGCCCACCGACGACGGCCAGCAGGTCGGTCACGGCGGTGGCCAGCGCCTGGGCGTCGTCGAGCAGCCCCTGGGCCTCGGCGAGGGCCGCCCCACCGGCAGCCTGTACCCGGTCGCGCACTGCCGCAGCCTGGTTCGCGGCGTCCTGCGCGGTCGCGACCGCACGCTGCACCTCGCTCTCGATGGCCGAGAACGTGTCGAGGGCCTCGGTGACCAGCGCCGGGGCATCCGCGAGCGGGCCGAGCAGAGGCAGGAGGTCCTTCAGCTCGACGAGGCCGAAGAGCTTGGGCAGGGCGGCACCGAGGAAGGCGGCGGGGTCGAACGAGCCGCTCGCGACGGACGCGAGGTCGCCCACCGGCCGCGGCTCTGGGACAGCCCGGCGATCGTGAGGTTGGGCTGGACGAACCCGCCGGCCTGGTCGGACCCGACGTCGCCCGGCGCACCGCCGAAGCCGATGCGCGGAAGCTCCTGCGGCTCGTCGCGCGCCGGCCCGGTGGTGGCGAGGTCGTCCTTGTACTCGGCGGAGGTGTCGAGCCCGGGCAGCAGCGTCGAGGCCCAGACCCGGCCGGCGTTCCCCGGCGTGAACCCCTTGGCGCGGTACTCCGGGAAGTACGTGATGCGGGTGGCGCCGGTGCCGGCGACGGCCTGGGCCGCGGGCAGCACGACGTCGGCGGTCGACATCCGCGGGCTGCTCCCGCCCTTGCGGGCCGTGCCGAGGACGCGCAGCGCCCGGGTCTCGACGCGCGCGTCGCCGTCCGGACCGGCCGGGGCGAACGCGACGTGCTGGCCGCCGAGGTCGATGACCCGCCGGGGGTCCTCGGCGTAGGCCTTCTCGAGGGCTCGCAGCTGCGCGGCGGGTCCGACGTGCTCGGCCACCCAGACCATCGGCATCGGATGGGTCTGCGGCCGGCCGTCGCGGTCGATGCCGTCGACCTTCCACGCGAAGGTCTTGCCGCCGACTCGTGGCCAGAACGCCTCTGACGGGCTGAGGCCGGTGACCGGGTCGTCGCCGGGCGGGTCGAGGGCGGGCGTGGCTCCGGGGCCGATGCGGGTGCTGAGGAACGGGAACCCGTGCACGGCGGTGTGGTCGCGGAACGGGTCGATGACGACGAGGAACTGGCGCTGCACGAGGCCCGCGGTCGGGTGGTCCTGCGGGCGGATGCTGCGCTGGGTCAGCTTGACGCGCACCGTCGGCTGGCCGAGCGGGAAGAGGTAGCCGGGGTAGACGACGCGCACGTACTGGTCGCGTCCGGCCGTGGCGATGTGGTCCCACGCGAGGATCGAGGCGATCAGCTCGTCGGAGTAGGGCTTGGTGTCCCAGTGGCCGTGCAGGTCGAGCCACGCACCGAGCGCGGTGAGCCAGAGCTTGTCCGCGCCGACGGGCACCGGGTCGATGCGCTTGCGTCCGCTCGCGGGCCAGACCTCGGCCGTCTGCCGGACGAGGCGGTGCCGGTCGGCCCGGTCGAGCGAGCCGAGGAAGGGGTTCGTGGGGGTGGTGGTGCTCGTGACCGTGTCGGGGCCGAGCGGGTCGGTGTCCCCGCGGTCGGCTCCCGGGTCGCGCCAGACGAACGGCGAGACGTCGTCGCGGTCGCGGGCCCAGACCGCCCGGATCACCCGGGACTCGGCGTCGGCGGGGTTGCCGGGCCACAGCAGGTCCTCGTCGGTGCGTCGGCCGGTGTCGAGCCGGGTGTGCCAGAGCTCGAGGTGGCCGGGGCGTCCTTGGCCGGCACGGGTTCGGCGGCGTGGACCCAGTGGCCCTCCGAGGTGGGCGAGACCTGCAGCCGGAAGGGGCCTCGATGGCCGTCTCGTCCAAGGTCGCCTTGCGGCTGTAGGTGCCTCGGCGGAAGAGGATCCCTTCCCGCTCGCGGCTGCCGACGAGGTCGCCGATCCGTCCGGGGAGCGTGGCGGCGTCGAGGCCGCGCCCGAGGCTGATGCCGCGGCTGCGGGCGTACTCCGCGACGACCCGGTCGTTGGCGGCCAGCGCCGTGAAGCCGCGGACCGTGCCGGCGTCGGGCACCACGGTGCCGGCGCTGCCGCGGCGGGTGATGAGCACGTCGTCGGCGCGCAGGACCGCGAAGAGGCCGCCGAGCAGCGGGAGCTCGAGGAACGGGTCGAGGACGAGCTTCCCGGTCGGCAGCTGGTAGGGCGGGGGCCGCCGGCCCGGGGCCTCACCGCGCGGGTGCAGGGCGGCCTCGAGCCGGGGAGGCGCCCGAGGATGCCGGCCGACGTGAGGTCGATGCGTTCGCCCTCGGCGAGGGTGAAGACCAGGCGGCTGCCGCGCGCGGGTCGGTACTGCACCGGGGGGTGGGCGGGGAGGACGACGCTCGGCGTGGTGGTCGTGGGCTCGCGGTCGGGGTGCATCGGGTCGAGCTTCGGCGTGCCACCCGACTCGTACGACGCCTCCTCGTGGGCGTGCTGGAAGGGCATGTCGACGACGAGGGACGCCGTGGGTCCGGCGACGACGACGGAGTGCGGGCGCCGGGCGGCCTTCGGGCCCTTGGTGACCGGCGGCTCCAGGGTGGCTCCGCGGACGGTGACGGTGAGCGCGACGAGGTCACCGGGGCGGATGACGTCGACGACGATGTCGTCCGCGCCGGGGCGGTGGTTGTACGGGTGCAGCTTGCCGGCGTCCGGGAGGCCCGGGACGGTGCGGTCGGTCATCGCCAGCTCCGTGTCCGCGATCCGGGCGTCGGCGTCGCCGGCCGGATCGCAGAGCCGACGACCTGTACGCGAAGAGCCCGGACGGCGCCGGGTGATACGTGCCGGGCGTCGGTCCCCGGCCGGCACGGATGGAGGCAGCCCGTCGACGCTATCGCCGGGCGGAGCGCGCGGATATGGCTCGACCGGGCCATGGCGCCGGCTCTCGAGCCCTCGGAGGCATCTGGATGGGGGAGGGCGCGGGGCGCTGGGGGTCTCTGGCGGTGACTCTCGGATGAGTCAGCATCCGGTGCAACCGAGAGCGGTCGACGAGACACATCATCCGACCGACCGCGGATCCGGGGAACCCGACCCGGCCACGAGGACCCCGACCTAGGGAACGTGCCGAGGGGGCGGATCCGGCGCCGGCTCGTCGTCGTCCGCCGGCGGCTCGGGTTCGAGGTCGTCGAGGTCGGTGACGTCCGGCTCGTCGTCGACCTCGGGCGCGGACCGGGCGGCCTTGACCCCTGCGGCGATGGAGTGCCACAGGTGCCCCGGCCCGAGCTCGCCGAGCAGCCCGGCCCGCCCCAGCACCCCGCGCACCTCGCCGAACACCCGCACGAGGTGGACGTCGACGCCGTGCCGACGTAGCACGTGCACCAGGTGGGTCAGCCGGTCGCTCGTCGTCGAGTCCATCTGGTTGGTCGCCTCGAGGTCGAGCACCACCGCCCGCAGCCCACCCTCGGCGGCCCGCGCGAGGGCGATCCGCTCGACCTGGGCCAGCACCGTCGTCGCGTTCGCCCAGAAGAGCGGACCGCTCGGCCGCAGCACGAGCACCCCGCGGTAGGTCCGCCGGGTGGGGTCGGACGCCAGCGACCCCCACGCCGCCTTCTCCGTGGACACCCGGCCCATCTCGTCGACGTCGACCTGCACCGAGCGGTAGACGAGCCCGAGCAGCGACTGGGCGACGGCACCGAGCAGCCCACCGAGCGGACCGAGCGCCAGCACCCCACCGAACGCGACGAGCGCGGCCACCGCGTCGTTGCGCCGCAGCCGCGCGTACCGGACGAACTCGTGCGGACGGACCAGCGCCCACACCGCGTGGATGACGATCGCCGACAGCACTGTGCGCGGCAGGTCGGCCAGCGCACCCGTGGCCATGACGAGCACCCCGAGGGTGACGACGGCCGAGGTGATGCCGCTCAGCTGGGTGTGTGCCCCGGCGCTGGCGTTGGCGGCGGTCTTCGACAGCGAGCCGCCCACCCCCATCCCGCCGAACAGGCCGGATGCGAGGTCGGCCGCGCCGTGGGCCACGAGCTCGCGGTCGTCGGTGCGGGCGTCGACCTCCTCGGCGGAGAAGGTCCGGACCGCCGCCAGCCCCTCCGCGATGCCGACCGCCGCGATGGCCAGGCCTCCGGTGACCACCCCGCTGAGCAGCCGGACGTCGACGACCGGCAGCGACGGCACCGGCAGCCCGCTCGGCACGGCACCGACGACGAGCACGCCGTGGTCGACCAGGGCCGCCTGCGACGACAGGACGATCCCGACGACGAGGACGAGGAGCGACCACGGCACGCGGGGGAGCAGCCGCTGCCCGCCGAAGAGCACGAGCAGGGCGGCGGCCCCGATGGACAGGGTCAGCCCGTCGAAGTCGCCGACGCCGCCGACGAGGGTGACGAGGCGCTCGGCGAGGTTGCCGGTCGGAGCCGGAAGGCCCGCCAGCGCCGGCACCTCGCCGACGACGATGAGGACCACGAGCCCGGCGACGAAGCCCGTGACGATCGGCTCGCTGAGGAACTGCGCCACCCAGCCGAGCCGCAGCAGCCCCGCGACGACGAGGACGACCCCGGCCGTGAGCGCCAGGGCCGACGTGAGCCGGACCGCCAGCTCCACGTCGCCGCCGGACAGCGCGCGCACGATGGTGCCGGAGAGCACCGAGACCGTGGAGATCGGACCGACGAAGAGCACCCGTGACGTGCCGAGCAGCGCGTAGGCCAGGAGGGCGGGCGGCAGCGTGTACAGACCGACCTGGACGGGCACCCCGGCGACGGCCGCGTACCCGAGGGACTGGGGGACCGCGAGGGCCGCGACGAGCAGGCCGGCGAGCAGGTCGCCCGGGAGGTGGCGCCGGGGGTAGTGGCGCAGCGTCCGGAGGTTCTCCGGCACCACGGCCCACGGCACCTGCACGAGCCCAGTCTGCCGTGTCCGGCACACCTCGCGACAGGGGTCACTCGGGTGTCCGGACACCGGCTCTCGACCGTTCGGTTGAGGGTGACATCGGTGTCGGTAAAGGGCGCTGCCGACCTTCGTAAAGGGTTGGTCAAGTGCCCTGTGAACTCCCTTCCGGCTCCGTAACTTTCGTGGTGCAGGAGGAGCCGGAGGAGTCAGGTGAGCATCACGGTCGACACCACCCCAGGTGTCAGCATTCGGGTTTCGAGCCCTGGTTTCCGGGCGACGTTCACGCCCCGGGTCGCAGCCGCGACCACGGACGCGAACGGCGTCGGGACGACCGCCGGCTCGCCGGTCGGTCAGGTGTCGGGTGCGTCGAGCCCCCAGCTCGCCGCCGTCGAGCGGACGCCCCGCCTCACCGCGGCCCACACGTCGGCCGCCAAGTCGGCGCTCGCGGAGTCGATCCTCGACGCCGAGGACGCCCTCACCTCCGTGCACCGGTCCTGGTTCGCGCCGGCCACCCGCCCGTGCGCCCCGTCGCCGGAGCGGGTCGACGAGTCGACGATCCGCACCCGTCACGCCGAGGCCGCCGTCCGCGGTGTGCCGTGGTTCGACCTGCCGAACCGTCGGCGGGCCGCCCGTGTCGCACAGCGCCGTGCCCTCACCGACATCGGGGTCGCCCGCCGGGCCGCCGAGGAGCGGGTGCAGGCCGAGGAGCAGCGCATCGACCAGTGGTGGGCCGCCCTGTGCGCCAACGACCCCCGCGTCGTCACCGAGCACGTCAACGGCGTCTTCGCCTCCGACCGTGGCACCCGTGCCGCGGCCCTCGGGACCCACGGCGCGTGCGTCGAGGTGGCAGTCGTCGTCTCGGGTGAGCACGTGCTGCCCGCCGAGGAGGTCCGCCTGGCCGCCGACGGCTCGCTGACCATCCGCCGCGCGTCCGTCGCGCACCGGGCCCAGCTGTACCGCCAGCACGTGGCGGCGGTCGTCATCGCCACCGCCCGTCGTGCGCTCGCCGCCTCGCCCGGCGCCGACTCCGTCAAGGTGCACGCCCTGCGCGCCACCTGCACCGGACCCTTCGACGACCTGAACCTCCTGGCCGTCGCCGAGCTGACCCGTGACGACATCCTCCACGCGGACTTCGGGATGGACGCCGTCTCGCTCCTGCTGCGCTTCGGTCGTGGCGTGCGCATCGGCGCGGCGGGGATCGACACCCCCGTCATGGTCCCGCTCGCGCTCGACACCGTGCCCGGGCTGGCCGAGCGGCTCGAAGAGGTCTGCGCCGGTCACCACCGCGCGTCCGCGTAGCCGGCGATGCGGTTCACCGCACCTCCGACCTGGCCACCGATGCCGGAGGGGTGGTTCCCCGACCCCGGGTGGACCCCCGAGCCGGACTGGCCGGCGGCCCCTCGCGGCTGGAGCTTCTGGCGCAACGACTACGGCGTGGCCGTCCCCGGTCCCGCGGGCTTCTACGGCAGCAAGCCGCAGCTGCTGACGGGGCACGGCATCATGCTCGCGCTCGCCGTCGGCCTCCTGGGCCTGTACGTCGGTGCTGGTGGGGGCGCCGACGCCCGGGCGCAGGACCCGACCCCGGCGCGGACCGTCGTGTCCGTGCCGGGGTCCTCACTGCCGTCGACGTCGGGTTCGGGGATCTCCGTCACGCCGTCGACGAGGTAGCGCGCGGCTGGACGGCCGATGCATCGGTGCGCACCCCGCGCGCCGGACGGGCCGTGCCCCGGCCTACGGTGGCCGGATGGACTTCCGATACCTCGGCAACAGCGGCCTCAAGATCTCCGAGATCACCTACGGCAACTGGCTGACTCATGGCTCCCAGGTCGAGAACGACGCCGCGACGGCCTGCGTGCGGGCCGCGCTCGACGCCGGCATCAGCACCTTCGACACCGCGGACGTGTACGCCAACACCAAGGCCGAGACCGTTCTGGGAGAAGCGCTCAAGGGTGAGCGACGCGAGAGCCTCGAGATCTTCACCAAGGTCTACTGGCCCACCGGTCCGGGCGGGAAGAACGACACCGGCCTGTCCCGCAAGCACATCATGGAGTCGATCAACGGCTCCCTCACCCGTCTCCAGACCGACTACGTCGACCTCTACCAGGCGCACCGGTACGACACCGAGACCCCCCTCGAGGAGACGATGCAGGCCTTCGCCGACGTCGTCCGGCAGGGCAAGGCGCTGTACATCGGGGTGTCGGAGTGGACCGCCGACCAGATCCGGGCGGGTCACGCGCTGGCGAAGGACCTCGGCGTGCAGCTCATCTCGAGCCAGCCGCAGTACTCGATGCTCTGGCGGGTCATCGAGGACGAGGTCGTGCCGGCGTGCGAGGAGCTCGGGGTCAGCCAGATCGTCTGGAGCCCGATCGCGCAGGGCATCCTCACCGGCAAGTACAAGCCGGGCGAGGCGCCGCCGGCCGGTTCGCGCGCCACCGACGACAAGGGCGGTGCCGACATGATCAAGCGCTTCATGGACGACGACCTGCTCACGCGCGTCCAGAGGCTGCAGCCGATCGCGGACGAGGCGGGCCTGACGATGGCGCAGCTGGCCATCGCCTGGGTGCTGCAGAACGACAACGTCGCGGCGGCGCTCGTCGGGGCGTCACGACCGGAGCAGGTCGAGAGCAACGTGGCGGCCGCCGGTGTGAAGCTCGAGGCGTCGGCGATGTCGGCCATCGACGAGGCGCTCGGCGACGTCGTCGTGCGCGACCCGGGGCAGACCGCGGCGAACTCGCCGAAGGGCCGCGTCGCCTGAGGTTCCGGCGTTTGCCCGGGCCGCGCGGGTTCAGCTGCGGGAGAGGAGCTCTCGCAGCGACACAGGCGGCCGGCCGGTGACCCGTTCGACGTCGCCGGTGACGACGTCGAGCTCGCCGGCGCGCACGGCGGTGTACGTCGACACCCAGGCGTCGAGCTGCCACGGTGGTGCGCCGTACGACGCGCGGGACGCGTAGGCCTCCTCGACGGTCTCGTCGTGGAAGGTGATGTCGCGACCGGTGACCTCGGCGATGGTCGCGGCGATCTCGGTGAACGACAACGACTCCGGGCCGCTGAGGTCGTAGGACGCGCCGCGGTGCGCCTCGGGGTCGAGCAGTGCGGTGACGGCCACGCGCGCGACGTCCTCACGGGCGACGGCCCCGAGCCGTCCGTCGCCGGCCGGACCGCGGATGACGCCGTCCTCGCCGGCCATCAGCGGCAGGAAGTCGAGGTAGAGGCTGTCGCGCAGGAACGTGTGCGCGAGGCCGGCGTGGCGGACCAGGCCCTCGGTGGCCCAGTGGTCGCGGCCGAGGGTGAAGGTGCAGTCGGCCGCCGCGCCGAGGAACGAGGTGTAGACGACGTGCCCGACACCGGCGTCGGCCGCGGCCTCGACGGCGGAGCGGTGCTCGGCCATCCGGTCGGCGGACTCCGACGCCGAGACGAGGAACAGGACGTCGACTCCGGCGAGGGCGGTGCGCATCGCGTCGCCGTCGCCGTAGGTCGCCGCGACCACCTCGGCGCCCGGCAGCTGCGGGGCGCGCGAGGGGTCGCGGACGACGAGGCGTTGCGCCAGACCGCGGTCGGCGAGGTCGCGGGCGACGCGACCACCGACGGCTCCGGTCGACCCGGTGACGGCGAGGCGGGGGCTTCTCGTGGAGCTCATGCCCGATTGTCCACCGCATCGTTCACGGCCTGGGCCATCGTCGTCGGGGGCGACCGATGAGGCGCTCGAGGTCGCCGCTGGTCACCTCCAGGGCGCCCCGTGCGACGCCGCGGTCGGCGTCGGCCAGGACGGCCGCGTACGGCTGCGGGAGACCGGCGCCGACGAGGACGGCGGTCAGCTCGGCCTCGGGGAGGTCGCGGTAGGTGACCTGGGTCCCGGAGGCCTCGGTGACGGCGGCGGCCAGGTCGGTGAGGGTGAAGGCGGGGCTGCCCCGAGCTCGTGCACGGTGCCGCCCGTGGCCTCGGCGTCGAGGAGGACGGCTGCCGCGGCGTCGGCGTAGTCGGCGCGGGTGGCGGCGCTGATGCGTCCGTCCGCGGCCGCGCCGAGCACGGCGCCGTGCTCGAGGTAGGTGGGCACCTGCGGGGTGTAGTTCTCGAGATACCAGGAGTTGCGCAGGAAGACCCAGGGGAGGCCGGAGTCGCGGATGACCTGCTCGGTGGCCACGTGCTCGGCGGCGAGCTGGACGCCGGAGGTCTCGGCGTTGGCGATGCTCGTGTAGGCGAGGAGCCCGACGCCGGCGGCCTTCGCGGCCGCGACGACGTTCGTGTGCTGCGGGAGGCGCTGGCCGACCTCGCTGCCCGAGACGAGGAGGACGCGGTCGGCGCCCTCGAACGCGGCACGCAGCGACTCGGGGTCGGCGTAGTCGGCGGCGACGGTGCGCACGCCGCGGGCGGCGAGGTCGGCGACCTTGGTGAGGTCGCGGCCGGTGGCGACGACGTCGGCGGGGTCGGCGCCGCGACGCAGCAGCGCCTCGACGACGAGGTGGCCGAGCTGGCCGGTGGCTCCGGTGACGACGATGGTCATGGTGGTTCCTCTCGTGGGGGTGTCCGGTGGTTCTCTCCGTCGGCCCCAACCGGGCGGGGGATGGGTTGCTTCCCCTGGGGAAGTACGCACTTCTGGGTAAGGTACTCACATGAGGGTGAGTGACGAGGTCAGCGCGGTGCGCGAGGCGTTCCCGGACGGTGTCTTCCCGGCGGCCTGCCCCAGTCGGGTGGTCATCGACCACGTGACGAGCAAGTGGGGGCTGCTCGTGCTGGTGTCCCTGGTCGACGGGCCGCAGCGGTGGAGCGAGCTGCGGCGGCGGGCGGAGGGGGTCAGCGAGAAGATGCTCGCGCAGACCCTGCGGACCCTCGAGGCCGACGGGTTCGTGCACCGCGAGGCGTTCCCGGTCATCCCACCGAAGGTCGAGTACGGCCTGACCCCGCTCGGCGAGGAGCTGGCGGCGCACCTGGTGCCCCTCATGGGGTGGGTCGCCCGGAACGCCCATGCGGTGGTGTCGGGGCGAGCGGCCGCGGTGCGCGTCTGAGGCGTCGGGGGCCGGCGGGACGGGTGGGGGCCGGCGGGACGCGTGGGGCGTGGTGGTCTGGCCGGTGGGTGACATCTCGGGGTGTCCGGTGGCCGCCTGTGGACAACTCCGGTGGCGGTCGGGGGGATCTTGGCTAGTTTGGGCGTGCTGGGGGTCGCCGAGGGGGTGACCCGGGAGAGGAACGTGTGGCACGCGCAGCGCGGTGGGCGGTGGTGGCGGGGATGCTCGCCGCCGGGATCCTGGTGGGGTGCGACTCCTCGTCCGATGATCCGGTCGTGACGCCGAGCCCGAGCCCGTCCGTGTCGAGCTCGTCGCCCAGCCCGAGCCCCAGCTCGTCGCCGTCGGTGACCGAGTCGGGTCCGCAGATCCCCGCCGCCGCCCGCGAGAAGACACCCAAGGGCGCTGAGGCGTACGTGAAGTACTTCTTCGACCAGTTCAACCTCGCCTACACGCGCCCTCAAGTTGGTCTGATCGAATCAATGAGCACGCCAGGGTGCGAGTTCTGCTCGAAGTCGGAGGTCAGGGCGGTTGGTCTAGCCGAGGACAGGCAGCGGTACGCGCAGAATCCCGTGAAGCTCGAAGAGGCCGTGAGTTTTGGGGGCGCCCCGAAGAACGAGCAGTACGTGCGTATCCGCTTCACGCAGGTCGCAGCCACCATCGTGGATTCGAACGGCAGGCAAGTCAGCCAGGTGGCAGAAGGCACTGCAACGGCGAACGCGGCTTTGAGGTGGAGTGGCAGCCGGTGGTTTGTTCGCGGGATCGAGAAGGGCTGATGAAAAGCCTCACCCGCCGCATGCTGTCTGTGCTCGCTGGCATGCTGCTCGTGATGGCCATCGGGGCTCATTCCCTTGCAGCGAAGGAGCCCCCGGATGGCGACATATTGGGTGACCTGTCGGATACCGGCAGCGTTGTAAAGACTCTGAACCGGGCCAACGTCGACGCCTTGTCCACTCACTACTTCCGCAATGTGACGGCCAAAGGACCGTTCTACGACTACGCAGCAGTGTCGGCGTGCAGCAATGCGGGGCCGGGGGAAAATGAAGGCGACCTTTGCCCAGCATCATGGGGGCTCTGCCGCGTGGCTTCCGGGGGCGGGGAGGGGCCAGCAGTGACTGTCTTCCAGCGGCAGGTGACGCGAGCTGGTGCGCCACTACCCGGAAGTGACGGCGAATGGCAGCGAGTCGACTTGACCTGTTGGCCCGAGCGAGTCCCGGGAAACGCGAACGCGTTAACGATGACGATGATCCGAAATGCGTTCCATGACACCGACTTCACGAAGCCGACGGTGAACATCCAGCCTGAGGGGGACGTCACGCTCGTCAACCTGCCGACGTTCTTCGAGGTGAAGTTCCCGGAGGCGGGATTCGGCCCTGAAGAAATTGACCGCCCAGACCCCGCTCGATTGCTGGGGTACAGCATCGAGGTGCGTCCGCGGCTGAAGTCGGTGACCTACCACCTGGGCGAGCGGACGATCGGTCCGACGACCGACCTCGGGGGCCGTACCCGAACGGCTCCGTCGTCCAGACCTACAGGCAGCCCGGCACGCAGCAGGTCCGCGTCGACATCGTCTACACCGGCCAGTTCCGGGTCGGCGGCAGCGGGTGGATCGACATCCCCGGCGAGGTCGACCTCCAGGGCACGCCGTCGACCCTGACCATCCGCGAGGCGAAGTCACGGCTCTACACGAGCTGAGCACCTGGACCGGGCCCTGGTGGGTCCCGTGGCGTCAGAAGGGGGGTGATCACCCCGAGAACGACGCCAGGGAAGCGGCCAGGAGGGGCCCCATCGGGCCGCGAGCCGCCCGACCGGGTGCCCGAGGACCCACTCCGGAGCAGTACCCGACGAAACCGGTGCCATGACACCGGTTTCGCCGGGTGCTGGGTGGCCTGCCGCCCGGCCGCCCGTCAGGCGAAGAGCTTGGCCGCCGTGATGAGGGTCTGCACGACGCCGTAGGCCAGCAGGAGGATCACCACGCCCCACGACAGGTACACCCGCAGCGACCCGCCGCGTGCGGCGGACCCCTCCGACTCACCCTCGGCGAAGTCGGCCGCAGCAGCCGACGCCGCACCCTCGGGCTCGTTGAAGCGGGCAGCGACCGGCTTGACCATGAGGTTCGCGACGAACCCGACGGCCAGCACCCCGACCATCGTGAACAGGGCCGGCCGGTAGTCGGCCGCCGTCAGCTTGCCCGGCGTGCCCGCGGCATCGAGGAAGCCGTTGATGATGAGCGGCCCGACCACCCCGGCCGCCGACCACGCCGTGAGCAGTCGCCCGTGGATGGCCCCGACCTGGAAGGTGCCGAAGAGGTCGCGCAGGTAGGCCGGCACCGTCGCGAAGCCACCGCCGTAGAAGCTGATGATGATCGCGGCCACGAGGACGAAGATCGCCGTCGACGTCGAACCGGCCAGCGCGAGAAGCAGGTACAGCACGATCCCGACGCCGAGGTAGAGCATGTAGATCGGCTTGCGACCGATCCGGTCCGACGTCGAGGACCACACGAAGCGCCCCGCCATGTTGAAGAGCGACAGCAGCCCGACGAACCCGCCGGCCGCGGCCACGGTGACGGCCGACTTGCCGTCGGAGCCGCGGAAGAAGTCCTGGATCATCGGCGCCGCCTGCTCGAGGATGCCGATCCCCGCGGTGACGTTGCAGAAGAGGACGACCCACAGCAGCCAGAACTGCGGCGTCCTGATGGCGTTGGCCGCCGACACGCTGCGGTCGGTGATGAGGTCGCTCTTGTCCGACAGCGTCGACGGGTCGAAGCCGTCGGGCGTCCATCCCGGCGCCGGCACGCGGACGTTCGTGACGCCGATCATCATGATGAGGAAGTAGATGACCCCGAGGCTGACGAAGAGCATCGTCAGGGCGTGCCCGTTCGCGAGCGACGACGCGACCGACGGGTCGTAGTCGGAGTCGTAGAACTTGAGGAGCTGGCGCGACAGGGGAGAGGCGACCATCGCCCCGCCGCCGAAGCCCATGATGGCCAGCCCGGTCGCCAGGCCCGGCCGGTCGGGGAACCACTTGATGAGCGTCGACACGGGGGAGATGTAGCCGATGCCCAGCCCGATCCCGCCGATCACGCCGTACCCGAGGTAGACGAGCCACAGCTGGGTCGTCGCCATGCCGATGGCGCCGACGAAGAACCCGAGGGCCCACGCGCAGGCGGCGGTGAACATCGCCTTCCGGGGCCCGACCCGGTCGACCCACGTGCCGAGGACGGCCGCCGA
Source organism: Phycicoccus sp. HDW14 (assembly GCF_011383005.1). Lineage (GTDB taxonomy): Bacteria > Actinomycetota > Actinomycetes > Actinomycetales > Dermatophilaceae > Phycicoccus. The sequence continues at coordinate 945,550 of NZ_CP049935.1, forward strand.
GAGCCCGAGCATGACGATGGCGATCGAGAAGACGATGCCGACGGCCGTCAACGAGCTGTCGAAGTGGGCGACCATCGAGGCCTTGTACACGCTCGTCGCGTAGACCTGCCCGATGCACAGGTGGATGGCCAGGGCGGCCGGGGGATGAGCCAGCGGTTGTAGCTCTGCGGTGCCACGGTGTGGTGGCGGTCGAGGAGCGAGAGCAGGCCCCCCGACGGGCCTCCCCGCTCGTCGGTGGTGGCGGCCATGGGCGTCCCCTTCCGTCGTCCCGGCGCCCCGTTGCGCCTCGGGCGCGCGTCTCCCGGCACGCGCCTCGACCGACAGTAGGCACCCGTCGCGCGGATCGGCCCGCTAGCGACCGACGACTTGGACGGCTGTCCCGGTCGTCCACAGGGGAGGGCTCGGCGGCCCGTCGTCCACAGGCGGGCCCCCGCCGCGGTGTGGCTCGGCCGTGGTGTCGGTGCTCGTGCCTAGGGTTGGGGCAGACGGCGACCGGAGGAGCGCTCGTCGGCCCACGGTCCGTGAGGAGGTGCGTGAGGTGGAGGTCCAGCAGGCCCTGGCGATGGGGCGTCGCCTGCTGCGCGAGCACGGGCTCGACGGCTGGAGCATCGTCGCCGACCGGGCCAAGACGCGCGCCGGGGTCTGTCGCTTCGGCCGCCGGCAGATCGGTATCAGCGCCCCGCTGACGGCCCTGCACTCCGAGGACGAGGTCCGCGACACCCTGCTGCACGAGATCGCCCACGCGCTCGTCGGTCCCGAGCACGGCCACGACGAGGTGTGGCGCGCCACCGCCGTCCGCATCGGGTGCTCGGGGAGCGGTGCGTGCCCGCCGACGCCCCGCGCGTCCCGGGCGACTGGGTCGGCCGGTGCCCAGCGGGTCACGAGCGCACCCGCCACCGCGCCCCCACCCGGCTGATGTCGTGCGGTCGGTGCTCGCGGCGGTTCGACACCGCGCACCTGTTCACCTGGTCCTACCGCGGGGGCCCGGCGTCCCTGCCACCCTCCTACGCGGCCGAGCTGGCCGAGCTGCGCCGCACCACGGTCGCCGCGGCGGCCGCGCGGCCGCCCGGGCTCGGTGAGCTCGTCGAGGTGTCGGTGGGCCCGTGGGCGGGGATGACGGGAGTGGTCGAGCTCGTGGGGTCGGTCCGCTGCCAGGTGCGGGTCGACGACGAGCTGGTGAGCCTGCCGCTCGAGGCCGTCCGACCCGTCACGTCGGCCGGCGCGGCCGCCGCGTCCGCCGCCACGTCCCGCAGCGCGGCCCGGGCGGTCTCGGCGGGGCGGGCCACCTCGGGGGCGGGTGATGCCGCCTGACGACCGGACGGGTGACGGGGGATGTGGTGGTCGTCGCGCACCGGGGGTCCGCGGGCAGCGCACCGGAGAACACCCTCGGTGCGGTGCGGCTGGCGCGTGAGCACGGTGCCGACGTCGTCGAGACCGACGTCAAGCGCACGCGTGACGGGGTGCTCGTCGTGCTCCACGACGAGTCGCTGACGCGCACCACCGATGTGCGGCAGGTGTACCCCGACCGCGCGCCGTGGTGGGTGGGCGCGTTCTCGCTCGAGGAGGTGCAGCGGCTCGACGCGGGCTCCTGGTTCGGCCCGGGGTGGGCCGGCGAACGGGTCCCCACCCTGCGCGAGTGGACCGAGGCCGTCGGCGACGCCGGGATGCTCGTCGAGGCCAAGGACCCGCACCTGCACCGCGGCATCGAGCACCAGCTCGCCGCCGAGCTGCAGGCCGTCCCCGCCCTCGCACAGGCGCTCGCCGCCGGACGGCTCGCCGTGCAGTCCAGCGACCGCGCCTGGCTGCGCGCCTTCCACGACCTCGCCCCCGACGTCCCGCTGGCCCTCGTCCACCACGGGGTGCCCGACGTCGATGTCCTGGCCGCCGACGCCGCCTGGCTGGACGCGCTCAACCCCGCCCTCGGCAACATCAGCCGTGAGCTCGTCGACGAGGTGCACCGCCTCGGCCTGGCCACGCACGTCTGGACCGTCAACGACGCCGACGACCTCGAGCGGGCACGGGCGTGGGGCGTCGACGGGGTCATCACCGACCACCCCCATCGCGCCCGCACCCTCCTCGCCGCACCGCGCTGACGTCCACTCCTCGACCGCCCCGACCCCGCCCCGACCACGCTCGACCACCCGGTGAGCACGCTCACGGACCATGGACGTGACCGGAGGCCCCCGTACCCCGAGAATGTCCGGCGTGGACGAGCAGGAGTTCGAGGGCAGCGCCCGCGTCGCCGACCCCACGAGCCGCGTGTTCGCCGACTGGCAGCCACCGGGCGAGGGGCTCGAGCGCGCGCTCGTCCTCGCCGGCGGGGGCGCCACCGGCATCGCGTGGGAGGCCGGCATCATCCTCGGCCTGCGCGACGAGGGCGTCGACGTGCGGGAGGCCGACACGATGATCGGCACCTCGGCGGGCTCGATGGTCGCCGCCCACCTGCGGCTCGGCACCGACGAGGGCGACGCCTTCGCCCGGATCCGGGAGGGCGCACCACTGGCCAGCTACGGGCGGCTCGGCGCCGCCGACGCCGGCCGGTACGTGCGCGCCCAGGTGGCCCGCACCCGCGACCCCCGCGGCGGACGCGCCCTCGTCTCCCGGGCCGCACTGGCCGCGAGCACCCCCACCGAGAAGGAGTGGCTCGACACCGTCGGCCTCGGCCTGATCGGCAGGCAGTGGCCGCAGGGCCGCCTGCTCGTCACCGCCGTCGACGCCGAGACCGGCACGTCCGTGGTCTTCGACGGCACGGGCGACGTCCCGCTCGAGCGGGCCGTCGCGGCGAGCTGTGCCGTCCCCGGGGTCTTCCCCGCGGTGGAGGTCGCCGGCCGGCACTACGTCGACGGCGGTCTGCGCAGCATCGCCAACGCCGACCTCGCCGCCGGCCACCGACGGGTGCTCGTGCTGTCGCCCTACCCGGTCGGCCCGCACCTGCGCGACCTGCCCCGGATGCAGCTGCGGGCCCTGCGCCCACAGAGCCGCACCCACCTCGTCGTCCCCGACGCCAAGGACCTGTGGGCGATGGGCGCCAACCCGCTCGACATGACCCGGGGCGCGGCGACCTTCGAGTCGGCCCGGGCGCACGGCCGGCGCATCGCCCCGCGCGTCGCCGAGGTCTGGACCGGCTGAGCCGCGGACACACCCGGAGACAGCCCCACCCCGGGACGTATCAGGACCGACCCCTCGCCCCTCCTGCACGGGTGACGGCCGCCCCCTGCCGTCGCCCGTCCCGCCCCGGGAGGCCACCGTGTCGACACTCCGCTCCCTGCCGCTGCTGTCCGTCCCGGAGTCGTGGCCGCTGCCCGTCGTCGCCGTCCTCGCCATGAGCGCGCTCGCGGGTCTGGACCTCCTCGGCGCCATCGCCGCCAAGGAGTGGGCCGAGCGGGGGAGCCTCGTCGCGCTGACCGGCGGCGTCGTCTCGTTCGTCGTCCTCTTCTGGGTCTACGCGTCCTCGCTGCGCTACGCCGAGCTGGCCGTCGTGACGATGGGCTGGATCGTGCTGCTGCAGATCGGGATCCTCGTCGTCGACCGCCTGCACTTCGGCACCACCCTCCCGACCGGCAAGCTGGTCGCCGTCGTCATCTGCCTCGCGGCGCAGGGCTACCTCCTCCTCGGCCCGTCGGGGTCGTGACGCCCGTCCTCCCACGGACGCGGGCCGCCGCTCGGTAGTGTCGCGGGCAGAAGGAGGCCCGAGGATGCCCGACCGCCCCGTGCTCGACAGCGGCGCCCACATCGCCCTGACCGAGCGCTACGCCGCCCACAACTACCACCCGCTGCCCGTGGTGCTCAGCCACGGTGAGGGGGCCTGGGTCACCGACGTCGAGGGCCGCCGCTACCTCGACTGCCTCGCCGGCTACTCGGCCCTGAACTTCGGCCACGGCCACCCCCGCCTGCTGGCCCGCGCGCACGAGCAGCTCGACCGCCTGACCCTCACGAGCCGGGCCTTCCTCAACGACCAGCTCGGGCCGTTCGCCGAGGCGCTGTGCCGCCTCACGGGCAAGGACATGGTCCTGCCGATGAACACCGGTGCCGAGGCCGTCGAGACCGCCATCAAGGTGGCCCGCAAGTGGGGCTACCGGGTCAAGGGCGTCCCCGAGGGCGAGGCGAGCATCGTCGTCATGGAGGGCAACTTCCACGGCCGCACGACCACCATCGTCAGCTTCTCCGACGACAAGATCGCGCGTGACGAGTACGGGCCCTACACACCGGGGTTCCGCACGGTCACGTACGGCGATGCCGACGCGCTGCGGCAGGCCGTCGACGACACGACGGTCGCCGTCCTCTTCGAGCCCGTGCAGGGCGAGGGCGGTGTCGTCATCCCGCCGGAGGGCTACCTGCGCGACGTCCGCGCCATCTGCGACGAGGCCGGCGCGCTGATGGTCGCCGACGAGATCCAGTCCGGGCTGGCCCGCACCGGCCGCACCTTCGCCTGCGACCACGAGGGCGTCGTGCCCGACGTCTACGTCCTCGGCAAGGCGCTCGGCGGGGGCCTGTACCCCGTGTCGGCCATCGCCGCCGACCACCACGTCCTGTCGGTCATCAACCCGGGCTCGCACGGCTCGACCTTCGGCGGCAACCCGCTGGCGGCGGCCATCGGCCACGAGGTCGTCGCGATGCTCGAGGAGGGCACCTTCCAGGCGGATGCCGCCCGGCTCGGTGCCCGGCTCGAGGAGGGGCTGCGGCCGCTCGTCGGCGCCGGCCTCGACGCGGTGCGCGTCCGGGGGTTGTGGGCCGGCCTCGACATCTCGCCCGGCGGCCCCGCCGGCCGAGAGCTGTGCGAACGGCTCCTCGGCAGGGGCATCCTCGCCAAGGACACCCACGGCTCGACGATCCGCCTCGCGCCGCCGCTCGTCGTCACCGAGGACGAGGTCGGGATGCTCGTCGACGCGCTCGTGGCCTCGCTCGGCTGAGCCCGGCGCGTCAGCCGGCGTCGACCGTCGCCGCGCGGGCAGCGTTCTGCACGATGGCCTCCACGATCTCGCCGCGGCGCGCCCGCGGCAGGTCGTGGCCCATGTCGGGGAACATCAGCAGCCGCGAGCCCGGCACCGCCCTGGCCGTGGCGATGCCGCCGCTCGGCGAGACCAGCCGGTCGGCGAGACCGTGCACGACGAGGGTCGGCACCGACACCGACCGCAGGGCCGCCGTGCGGTCGGGGCTGTCGAGGATGGCCAGCAGCTGGCGCACCGTGCCGATCGGGCTGACGCTGCGGCGCACCGCGACCCGCACCATCTCGGTCATCTCGTCCTCGTCGAACAACGGCCCTGCGATGAGCCGCCAGCCCTCGACGCCGAGCCGGACGGCCTCGTCCTCGTCGGTCGGTCGGGCCGCGGTGAGCGACATCGCCATCGTCGGCAGGAGCTTCGGGTGCACGCCACCGTGCCGACGGGAGCCGGTGTTGGACATGATCGAGGTGAGGCTGAGGACTCGCTCCGGGTGGTCGATGGTCAGCTGCTGCGCGATCATCCCGCCCATCGAGGCGCCGACGACGTGGGCGGCGGCGATGCCGAGGTGGTCGAGGAGCGCGCGGGCGTCCCCGGCCATGTCGGTGAGCAGGTAGTCGGCGCCACCGGACCCGGGGCGCAGGAACGAGCGGACCACGGCCGAGCGCGCCGGGGGCGGTCCGCCGGTGAAGCTGGAGAGCCCGACGTCGCGGTTGTCGTGGCGCACCACCCGGAACCCACGCTCGACGAGGCCCTCGACGAGGTCGGCCGGCCAGCCGACGAGCTGGGTCCCGAGGCCCATGACGAGGAGCAGCGGCACCCCGTCGTCCGGTCCGTCGACCTCGTAGGCGATCTCCACGTCACCGAGCTGCACCGTTGCCATGGACGCAGTCTCGCACCCGCGCACCGTCCGCGGGCCGACCCCAACGCACCGCCCGCGCACCGGCCGCAGGCGGCGCAGGTCACGCGTCTAGCATGGCGACGTGATCGCATGGCTGACGTACGTGGTCGTGGGCCTGTCCCTCGTCCACTGCCTCGGCGCGATCTGGTACGCCGCCCGCGACCGGCTCATCGACGACCGGCTGCTCCTCGTCGCCGCCCTCCTCGAGCTCGCCCTCGTCGTGCTGCTCGTCACCGGGCTGCTCGGCCTCGGCCACATCGACGACTCGGCCGAGCGCGCGACGTTCATCGCCTACCTCGTCAGCCTGCCCGTCATCCCGCCCGGTACCGCGTTCCTCGCCATCAAGGAGAAGTCCCGGTGGGCGATGGGCTCGATCGCGGTCGGGGCCTTCGCCGTCGGCGTGATGAGCGTCCGCCTCCTCCAGATCTGGATGTCCTATGACTGAGCCCACCCCGGGCCCCGACGGCGTTGACCCGGCCGCGCGTCCCGATGGCACCGACCGCCGCGCCCTCGGCGGGCCGGGCGTGCTCCTCGTCGTCGTGTACGGCGTCCTGGCCTTGGCCGCCACCGGGCGCTCGGTGCTGCAGATCACCGAGTACTTCTCCCGGGCACCGCTTTCCTACGTCCTGTCGGCGTTCGCGGCGCTCGTCTACGTCCTCGCCACGTGGTGCCTGGCCCGCGGCGGGGCGTGGGTGCGCGTCGGCATCGCCGCCTGCGCCGTCGAGCTCGTGGGCGTGCTCGTCGTCGGCCTGGCCTCGGTCGTGGCCGCCTCGGCCTTCCCGGACAAGACGGTGTGGTCGCACTTCGGGCAGGGCTACGGCTTCGTGCCGCTCGTCCTGCCCGTCCTCGGCCTGCTGTGGTTCCGGCGGGTCGAGAAGGCGGCGGTCAGCCCGCAGCGCGTTCGAGGAGGAGCACCGGGATGAGCCGGTCGGTCTTCGTCTGGTACTCCGCGTAGGGCGGGTAGGCGGCAACGCACCGCTCCCACCACTGCTCGCGCTCCTCGCCGGTGATCTCGCGAGCCACGGCCGGCCAGCTCTCGGTGCCGTCCTGCAGCGTGATCGAGGGGTCGGCCTGCAGGTTGCCGTACCAGACGGGGTGCTCGGGGGCGCCGCCCTTGCTGGCCACGGCCGCGTAGACGCCGTCGTGCTCGACGCGCATCAGCGGCACCTTGCGGACCCCGCCGGTCTTCCGGCCGCGCATCGTCAGCATGACGACCGGGCGGTTCATCACCTGGACCGCGCGGGTGTCGCCGGCGGCCTCGATCTTCTCGACCTGGTCGCGGACCCAGCCGGTGGGGGAGGGGAGGTAGTCGTCGCTCATGTCAGGGTCCAACTCACTTCGCGCTCGAGGTCTTCCAGAGGTTGATGCCCGCGTCGACGGCGTACTTGTCGATCTTCGCGAGCTCCTCCGCCGAGAACTTCAGGTTCTTGACGGCGTCGAGGGAGTCGTCGAGCTGGGCCACCGAGCTCGCCCCGATGAGGACGGACGTGACGCGCGCGTCGCGCAGCGCCCAGGCCAGGGCCATCTGCGCGAGGGACTGCCCGCGCGCCCTGGCCATCCGGTCGAGGGCCCGGATGTGCTTGAGCGCGGCGTCGGTGAGCAGCGACGGGTCGAGCGACTTGCCCTGTGCCGCACGCGAGCCCGCCGGGACACCCTTGAGGTACTTGTTCGTGAGCATCCCCTGCGCGAGCGGTGAGAAGGCGATGCAGCCGACGCCGGTCTCGCCGAGGGCGTCGAGCAGGCCCTCCTCCTCGACCCAGCGGTTGAGCATCGAGTACGACGGCTGGTGGATGAGCAGCGGCGTGCCCATCGCCCGGAGGATGTCGACCGCCTCGCGGGTGCGCTGCGCCGAGTACGACGAGATGCCGACGTACAGGGCCTTGCCCGCGCGCACGAGCGAGTCGAGGGCGCCGCACGTCTCCTCGAGGGGCGTCGTGTCGTCGAAGCGGTGGCTGTAGAAGATGTCGAAGTACTCGAGGCCGGTGCGCTGAAGCGACTGGTCGGCCGAGGCGGTGACGTACTTCCGCGAGCCGCCGCCCTGGCCGTAGGGGCCGGGCCACATGTCGTAGCCGGCCTTGGAGCTGATGACGAGCTCGTCGCGGTAGGGCCGGAAGTCGCGGGCGAAGATCGTGCCGAAGTTGCGCTCGGCGCTGCCGTACGGAGGTCCGTAGTTGTTCGCGAGGTCGAAGTGCGTGACCCCGCGGTCGAAGGCCCGGCGCAGGGTCGCCTGCTGGCGCTCGAGCGGCACGTCGTCGCCGAAGTTGTGCCACAGCCCGAGCGAGATGGCGGGCAGGTCGAGGCCGGAGCGGCCGGTGCGTCGGTAGGGCATCCCGGCGCGGTAGCGGTTGGCGGCGGCCTTGTACTCGTCGGCGTGGAACGTCATGCCCCCATCCTGCCCCGTTCGGGGAGTGAGACGTGGTGGGGGAGAGGCGTGACCTGCCGTCGGGGCGTGCGTATCCTGAGCCCAGGTCATGAGTGCCAGCGCCAAGCCCCGGCTCGCTGGCCGGCAACCCTCCTCCGCGGTGGGGTGCCCCGGGTGAGGACCTGGCGCACGGCACCCGCCGTGCGCAAGCGCGGGAGACCCTCCGGTACCCCCGCCGTGTACACGTCCGCGTGCGCCCGGCCGATGCGTCGGACGCACCCACGAGCCAGGAGCGACAGATGTCCGACCCGTCCCAGTGGGGCTTCGAGACCCGCCAGGTCCACGCCGGCCAGACGCCCGACAGCGCCACCGGCGCCCGGGCCCTGCCCATCTACCAGACCACCTCGTACGTCTTCAACGACACCGCGCACGCCGAGAACCTGTTCGCGCTCAGGGAGTTCGGCAACATCTACACGCGGATCATGAATCCGACGCAGGATGCCGTCGAGCAGCGCATCGCCGCACTCGAGGGCGGCGTCGGCGCGCTGCTCGTGTCGTCCGGCCAGGCCGCGACGACCCTCGGCCTGCTCAACCTCGCGGAGGCCGGCGACCACATCGTCTCCAGCGCCGCGCTCTACGGCGGCACGGTCAACCTCCTGAAGTACACCTTCAAGAAGCTCGGGGTCGACGTCACCTTCGTCGAGGACCACACCGACCTCGACGCGTGGCGTGCCGCGGCGCGCCCGAACACCAAGGCCTTCTTCGGCGAGACGATCGCCAACCCCAAGGCCGAGGTGCTCGACATCGAGGGCGTCGCGTCCGTCGCCCACGAGGTCGGGGTGCCGCTCGTCGTCGACAACACCATCGCGACGCCGTACCTCATCCGGCCGCTGGAGTGGGGCGCCGACGTCGTCATCCACTCGGCGACGAAGTACCTCGGTGGGCACGGCACGTCGATCGCCGGGGTCATCGTCGATGGCGGGCGCTTCGACTTCGCGCAGGACCCCGAGCGCTGGGCGAACTACAACACCCCCGACGAGAGCTACCACGGCCTGCGCTACGGCCCGGACCTCGGCGTCGGCAGCCCGTTCGGCGCCAACCTCTCCTACATCCTCAAGGCGCGCGTGCAGCTGCTGCGCGACATCGGTGCCGCGATCAGCCCGTTCAACGCCTTCCTCATCGCCCAGGGGCTCGAGACCCTCAGCCTGCGGATCGAGCGGCACGTCGCCAACGCCCGGAAGGTCGCGGCGTACCTGGAGCAGCACCCGCAGGTCGAGTCGGTGCGCTGGGCCTCGCTCGAGGGCAGCCCGGGCAAGGCGCTCGCCGACAAGTACGCGCCCGCCGGTGCCGGGGCCGTCCTGGCGTTCGAGATCGCCGGGGGGATCGAGGCCGGGCGGCGCTTCGTCGAGGGTCTGTCGCTGCACAGCCACGTCGCGAACATCGGTGACGTGCGCTCCTTGGCCATCCACCCCGCGTCGACCACGCACAGCCAGGGCGGCGACGAGGACCGGCTGGCCGCGGGCGTGACCCCGGGCCTCGTGCGGCTCGCGGTCGGCATCGAGACGGTCGAGGACATCCTCGCCGACCTCGACGCCGGGTTCGCCGCCGCCCAGGGCCCGGGCGGCTCGAGCGACACCACGCCCGAGCTGGTCGGCTCGCCCGCCTGAGGCCCTCTCCACGCACCGCCACCGCAGCACCCCGGACGCCCCGGTCGGCCCGCACGGGCCGGCCGGGGCGTCCCTGTGGAAAACCCGGAGGGCGGTGCGCGCGGTCGTCCTAGCGTGACGGGATGACGTCGTTCCGGGTCGATGCAGAGGCCGTCCTCGAAGTGGGGGCCTCCCTCGTCGAGCTCGCCGAGGGCCTGGCGGCGATGGGCGACCCGCACGCCGACGCGTGGGCCCTCGGCCCGGGCCGCAGCGGTGCGGCGCTCGAGGAGCTGCTCGGCGGCTGGCGGCACGCCCGCCTGCAGCTGGCCGGCTCGCTCGCCGACCTCGGGGCGGCCGCGGCCGAGGCCGGTGGTGCCTACCTCGACACCGACGTCGGGGTCTCCCGCAGCCTCGACGGGGGTCCCACGTGGTGAGCCGGATGCTGCTCGAGCCGGTGCCGGGCGACGCGGTCGGCGTCCGGGCGGTCGCCGAGGCCGTCGCGCTCACGGGCCGCCGGCTCGCGGCCACCGCGGCCACCCTCGCCCGGATGCGCGACGGCGCGGTCTGGGACGGCCCCGCCGGCGAGGCGTTCGGCGCCCGCATCGCGGCGGCTCCCGCGGTCCTCGACGCCGCGGCCCGGCGCTTCCTCGGGGCGGAGGCGCCCCTGCGCGCCCACGCGGCGGTGCTCGAGGAGCAGCAGGCCGTGGCCCAGCGGGCCGTGCTCGTCCACCGCGAGGCCTGGGAGGTGTACGAGCACCTCGAGGACCGGGCCGTGGTGCTGCTGGGCACCGGTCTCGACGAGTCCGCGCCGGCGCTGCTCACCGTCCGGCTGGCCCAGCAGGACGAGATCCTCGTCGCCGGCCGGGCCGAGGCGGCCCACTCCGCAGCGCTCGACGCCCTGCAGGCCTCGGACGCGCGGTGCGCCGCGGTCCTCGGGGCGCTGGCCCGCGACGGCATCGGCGACCCCGTCGTCTACCGCGGCCTGCGCACCCTCTCCGGCGTGGGGCACGGCGCCGGCTACCTCGCGATGACCCCCGCCCGGGTGTGCCGGCCGCTCGCGGTCGCCGGCGCGTACGCCGACGCCCTCGGCACCGTGGCCGACGGTGCCCTCCTCGTGGGCTACGACGAGGGCAGCTGGACCGACGTCGGCGTCGGCGCGCTGACGTCCGCCCTCGGCGCGGGCGGCGAGGCCCTCAGGACCTCCTCGAAGGCCGGCGCCCGGGTGCTGCCGAACGGCTTCGTCCTGGCCCGGGCGATGACCGCCGAGGAGCGGCTGCGTGCGGGCGTCGTCGCCACGGCCCGCGCCCGGGTCGCGGCGGCCGCCGAACGGTTCGGTGGCCGGGCGCGCCCGGTGGTCGCGGGCCACCTCGTGCGCAGCCGGTGGGGTGGCGCCGTGCCGGGCACGGGCGTGCGCAACGCCGTCCGCCGCGGGGCGCTCACGCAGCTGCACCGGGCCCACACCGAGCTCGCCCTCGTGACGGCCGGTGGGACCGACACGGTGCGCCTCTACGCCGGAGGGGTCGCCCTCCAGGCCGCCTCGAAGGGGCTGCCGCACGTGGTCCCGAAGGACCGGCCGCCCGAGCCCACCCCGCCCGTCACCCTCCCGGGTGGGGAGCGGCCGGGAACTCGGAGGAGCTCGTGGTGAGCGCGACCTATCCTGTCGGACATGCCCGTCCGCCCCCTCGACGCGATCGACGCGGCGGAGCTGCACTACCCCGAGCACCTGCCCGTCGTCGAGCGGCGCGAGGACATCCTCGCGGCCATCCGCGACCACCAGGTCGTCGTCATCGCCGGCGAGACCGGGTCGGGCAAGACCACCCAGCTGCCGAAGATGTGCCTCGAGCTGGGCCGGGGCGTCCACGGCCAGGTCGGGCACACCCAGCCCCGGCGGATCGCCGCGCGCTCGGTCGCCGAGCGGATCGCCGAGGAGGTGCAGGTCGAGCTCGGGGGCTCGTGGGCTACCAGGTGCGCTTCTCCGACCACAGCAGCGACAGCACGCGCGTCAAGGTGATGACCGACGGCATCCTGCTCAACGAGATGCAGCGCGACCGCGAGCTGCGCCGATACGACACGGTCATCATCGACGAGGCGCACGAGCGGTCGCTGAACATCGACTTCATCCTCGGCTACCTCAAGCAGCTGCTGCCGCGCCGCCCCGACCTCAAGGTCATCGTCACCTCGGCCACCATCGACCCCGACCGCTTCGCCCGCCACTTCGGCACCGACGAGCGCGGTGAGGTGGTGCGCGAGGTCCCGGTCATCGAGGTGTCCGGGCGCACCTACCCGGTCGAGGTCCGCTACCGGCCGCTCGTCGAGCTCGACCCCGACGGTCGGCACGTCGTCGAGGAGCGCGACCAGGTCACCGGCGTCGTCGAGGCCGTCGAGGAGCTGTGGACCGAGGCGCCGCCGAGCCCGGATGCCACCGACATCCTCGTCTTCTTCTCGGGGGAGCGGGAGATCCGCGACGCCGCCGAGGCGCTCACGGCCCGCAGGCTCCCGGGCACCGAGGTGCTGCCGCTCTACGCGCGCCTCTCGGCGGCCGAGCAGCACCGGGTGTTCCGTCGCAGCGGGGGCCGCCGGATCGTGCTGGCCACCAACGTCGCCGAGACCTCGCTCACCGTGCCCGGGATCGGCTACGTCGTCGACACGGGCACCGCGCGCATCTCGAGGTACAGCCAGCGCACCAAGGTCCAGCGCCTGCCGATCGAGCCGGTCAGCCGCGCGAGTGCCGCCCAGCGGGCCGGCCGCTGCGGCCGCGTCGCGCCCGGGGTCTGCATCCGGCTGTACTCGGAGGCCGACCTCGAGTCCCGCGACGAGTTCACCGAGCCCGAGATCCAGCGGACCTCGCTGGCCTCGGTGATCCTCCAGATGACCTCGCTCGGGCTCGGCGACGTCGCCCGCTTCCCGTTCGTCGACCCGCCGGACGCCCGTCAGGTGGCCGACGGGGTCCGGCTCCTCGAGGAGCTCGGCGCCTTCTCCACCGACGAGCGCGGCCCCGGCCGGCACCGGGGGAGGGAGCGTCGCCTGACCCGCACCGGGCGCACGCTGGCCCGGATGCCGCTGGACCCCCGCCTCGGGCGGATGGTCGTCGAGGCCGGCCGGCTCGGCTGCACCCGCGAGGTGCTCGTGCTCGTCGCCGCGCTCTCCATCCAGGACCCGCGGGAGCGCCCCGTCGACAAGGAGGCCCAGGCCGCCCAGAGCCACGCCCGCTTCACGGACGAGCGCTCCGACTTCGCCGCCCTGCTCAACCTCTGGACCTACCTCAAGCAGCAGCAGAAGGAGCTCTCGCACAGCGCCTTCCGCCGGATGTGCAAGAACGAGTACCTCCACTACCTGCGCATCCGCGAGTGGCAGGACCTGCACGCCCAGCTGCGGCGGGCTGCCAAGCAGGTGCGGCTCGACCCCGACCTGGCCACCGCGGCCCGAGGCGCCGAGCCCGACTGGGACACCGTGCACCGGGCGCTGCTGTCCGGGCTGCTCTCGCACGTCGGGGTCCGCGACGAGGCCAAGCGCGAGTACCTCGGCGCGCGCGGGGCCCGGTTCGGCATCAACCCGGGCTCGACCCTGTTCCGCCGCCGCCCGGAGTTCGTCATGGCCGGCGAGCTCGTCGAGACCTCGCGGCTCTGGGCCCGCACCGTCGCGGCCATCGAGCCCGAGTGGGCCGAGGAGGCGGGGTCGCACGTCGTGGCCCGCACCCTCAGCGAGCCCCGGTGGAGCCGCAGCGCCGGGGCCGCGGTCGCCACCGAGCGGGTCACCCTGTACGGCGTCCCCCTCGTCACCGACCGCGCGGTCCAGTACGCCCGCACCGACCCCGAGGCCGCCCGCGAGATCTTCATCCGCTCGGCGCTCGTCGAGGGCGACTGGGACCCGCGGCACGCCTTCTGGAAGGACAACCTGCGCACGCTCGAGCGGGTCGCCGAGCTCGAGGAACGAGCCCGCCGCCGCGACATCGTGGTCGACGACGACGTCGTGTTCGCCTTCTACGACAAGCGGATCCCCGCCGACGTCCTCACCGAGCGCCACTTCGACCGGTGGTGGCGCGGTGAGCGGCGTCGCACCCCCGACCTGCTCACCCTCACCGAGGACGACCTGACCACCGCGACCGGCGAGGCGGTCTCGGCCGAGGACTACCCCCGCACCTGGCGCCAGGGTGACCTCGAGCTCGACGTCACCTACCAGTTCGCACCGGGCCAGGCGGCCGACGGCGTCACCGTGCACGTGCCCGTGGCCGTCCTCAACCGGCTGACCCCCGACGGGTTCGACTGGCAGGTGCCGGGCCTGCGCGAGGAGCTCGCCGTCGCCCTCCTGCGCTCGCTGCCGAAGGCCACCCGCCGGCACTTCGTCCCCGCGCCCGACCACGCCGTCGCCGCGCTGCGCGAGGCCGAACCCGGACGCGGGTCCCTCACCGACGAGCTGGCCCGGGTCCTGTTCGCGCGCACCGGGGTCCGTGTCGACCCCTCGGAGTTCGACCTGGCCCGCGTCCCGGACCACCTGCGCGTCACCTTCTCCGTCGAGCGTCCCGGGCGACGCGGGCCGCTGCTCGTCGCCGCCGGCAAGGACCTCGAGGCCCTGCGCGAGCAGGCCGGGGGAGCGGTCCGCGAGGGGATGTCGCGCGCCGGCGCCTCCCTCGAGCGCAGCGGCCTGACGACCTGGTCGGTCGGCACCGTCCCCGAGACCTTCGAGGGACGGGCCGGCGGGCAGGTCGTGGTCGGTTTCCCGGCGCTCGTCGACGAGGGGACGAGCGTCGCGCTGCGGGTCCTGCCCGACGCCGGCTCCGCGGCGGCCGCCCACCGGGCCGGGGTGCGCCGCCTCCTGCTGCTCGGCACCACCGCGCCCTGGAAGCGGGTGCTCGCCCGGCTGACCAACGCCCAGAAGCTCGCCCTCGCCGACAACCCGCACGGGTCGGTGCCCGCCCTCCTCCAGGACTGCCTCGACGCCGCCGTCGACGACCTCGTCGCCGAGCACGTGACGGGCCCGGTGCGCACCGAGCAGGCGTACGAGGCGGCGCTCGCGGCCGTCCGCACGCACGCGGCGACGCGGGTGCTGAAGGTCGTCGAGGGGGTCGAGCCGGTGCTCGTGCGGGCCGCGCAGGTGCGGCGCACGCTCGACGCGCTCGCGCAGGGCGCGGCGGCGGGCTCGACCGCGGCGGCCCGGGCCGACGTGCGGGCCCAGCTCGACGGCCTCGTCCGGCCCGGGTTCGTGGTCGCCACGGGGCTGGCCCGTCTGCCCGACCTCGAGCGGTACCTGCGGGCCATGCAGCACCGCCTGGAGCGGGTCGCGACCAACCCGCGCGAACCGGTGCTCCAGGAGCAGGTCGACGCGGTCGAGTCCGCGTACGCCGACCTGCTCGACGCGCTGCCCCCGGCCCGGCGCGCGGCCCCGGAGGTCACCGACATCGGCTGGATGGTCGAGGAGCTGCGAGTCAGCCTCTTCGCCCAGACCCTCGGCACCAGGGGCTCGGTGTCGGAGAAGCGCGTGCGGCGGGCCATCGCCGAGGCGGCGGCCCGCTGAGGCCCGGGGAATCCGGGGTGGCCCCCGGACGTTCACCCGCTACGAGATCCATCGTGAAAGGCGTGTCCCGTGCAGAACCCCTCAGACCTCTTCCGCCTCGAGACCGACGTCGACGCCTCGCGTCCCGGCGTCCTCCTCGTGCTGCTCGGGGGCTTCATCGACGCCGGGCAGATCCAGGAGACCCTCGGCTCGCACCTGCTCGAGACCGGTGACCCGGAGGTCGTCGCGTCCTTCGACGTCGACCAGCTCCTCGACTACCGCGGCCGTCGCCCGGCGATGGTCTTCGACACCAGCCGCTGGGTCGAGTACGACGACCCCGCGATGCTCCTGCACCGGCTCACCGACCGCGACGGGCAGACGTACTACCTGCTCACCGGCCCCGAGCCCGACTACCAGTGGGAGCGCACCGTCGAGGCGATCCGCGAGCTCGCCGACCGGCTCGGCGTCACCCTCGTCGTCACGACCCACGGCATCCCGATGGGCGTCCCGCACACCCGCCCGGTGAGCATGACGGCGCACGCCACCGACGACACCCTCATCGGCGAGGCGCGCTCGCCGTTCGGCCGCGTCCAGGTGCCGGCCTCGATCGGCGCCCTCCTCGAGCTGCGCCTCGGCGAGCTCGGCCGGCAGGCGCTCGGCTTCGCCGTGCACGTGCCGCACTACCTCGCGACGGCCGAGTGGGCCGAGGGCACGCTGGCCTCGCTCAACGCCATCACCGACGCCACCGGCCTCAACCTGCCGAACGACGAGCTCGTCGAGCGGGCCCGGGTCAACCAGCAGGCCATCGCCGCCGAGGTCGCGAACAGCGACGAGGCGCGGCAGGTCATCACGGCGCTCGAGCAGCAGTACGACGCGTTCGTCGAGGGCCAGGAGCGCCCGAGCCTGCTCGCCACCGAGACCTCGCAGATCCCGTCGGCCGACGAGCTCGGGGCCGAGTTCGAGACCTTCCTGCGCTCGGTGTCGGACGACGAGGACGAGGGCCCGCGCGCCTGAGCCCGGCTCGGGGTCAGTCCTTGGCCTCGGACCAGCGCCGCACCACCGAGGTGTCGGCGACGAACCGTACCGGCGCACCCCCGGACCAGTGGTGGGCCGCGCCCTGCAGCGAGGAGTCGACCCGCCGCACCGCCTCGTCGGCGGCGTCCTCGGGCACGTGGAGCAGCAGCTCGTCGTGGAGGCAGAGCACCACGGACGCCCCGAGGTCACGCACCGAGGCCCGCACCGTGGCCGCCCACGCCTTGAACAGCTCGGCGGCCGACCCCTGGATGACGGCGTTGCGCGCGAACCGTCCTCGCGCCGCGTCGAGCTGGGGGTCGGCGCCCGGCGGCCGGGACGCGAGGAAGCGGCCGGTCGGCACGAGCCGCCCCCCGTACGTGCGCAGCGGCTCACCGCGGCGCCCCGAGGCCGCGGCTCGCTCGAGCAGCCCCATCGCCACTGGGTAGGCGGCCTCGAGCCCCTTGAGGGCCTCGCCGGCCGCCCCGCTGCGCTGGCCGTACATCGCCGCGAGCACGGCGATCTTCGCGACCGCCCGGTCGGACCCGAGGCGCTGGGCCACCGGGGCGTAGAGGTCGTCGGCGCGGGTGGCGGCCGCGAACGCGGTGTCGCCGCTGACCACCGCGAGCACCCGCGGCTCGACCTGGCCGAGGTCGGCGCGCACGAACACGAACCCCGGGTGGGCGGCCACTCCGGGACGCAGCACGGCCGGCAGGTTGTGCAGGCCGTTCTCGGCGGTCATCCGGCCGGCGGCACCGTCGCAGGCCGTCCAGCGGCCGCGCAGCCGGTCGTCCGGGCCGACGTGGGAGTCGAGCCACCGGTAGCCGTAGGTCGTCGCGATGCGCTCGTCGCGGCGCCAGGCGAGCAGGGCCTCGACGACCGGGTGCACCTCGCGGTAGGCCTCGAGCACCCACTTGCGCGTCGTCGGCACGTCGACCCCGACGGCGGCGAGCATCTCCTTGACCTGCACCGGGTTCCGCAGGTCGGTGGACTCGCGGCCCGGCACGTGGCGCAGGACCATCTCGTCGCGGGAGCGCCGGGCGGCGGCCGTCTCGGCGTCGCCGACGGTGCGGGGACCCACGGCGTCGGCGACGAGCTGCTCGGTGCGGGCACGGTCGAGGGGCAGGCCGTCGCGCTCGAGCTCGAGGCAGAGCAGGGCGGCCGCCGACTCGGACGTGACGGTGCCGGCGAGGCGGGGTGAGACGCCCCCGGCCCGGGCCAGCTGGCGGCGGGCGACGGTGAGCGCCGCGGCGGCCCACGCCTCGAGGTGGGCGGGGTCCTCGAGCCAGCGGACGTGGTCGGCGCGCAGGTGGCCGGCGGCGTCGACGAGCACGCCGGGCGGGGGCAGGTCGTCGGCGCCCACGAGGTCGAAGAGGTCGTCGCCCGGGGGAGCGGGGAGCGACTCGGGCGCGAGGTCGTGGGCGGCGGCCCAGCACAGCGCCGGCGTGGCCTCGAAGCCGCCGTGCAGCAGCCGGTGGGCCTCCGCGACGTCCCAGGCCCGGGCCAGGTGCACGCGGGCCGCGACGAGCTCGCGGGCGGCCGCGCCGGCCGACCACCACACCCACCGCGGGTGGTGCGTCTCCTCGAGCGCGGCCACCGTCGCGGCGACCTCGGCGGGCGTGCCGGCGACGAACCGGTCGCCGTGCAGCAGGCCCGCCGCCGAGCCGCCGGTGCCCGCGACGAGCACCGCGACCTCGCCCGACAGCATGCGCCGAGGGTACGGCCGGGCACCGTCAGGCGGTGCGCGACCCCGCCGCAGGTTGGCCCCGGTGCGTGGCAGGATGGCCGCAGCCGGAGCACGAGCGTCGCCACCAGCGCCGCCCCGGTCGACCGGGAGGACACCGTGGGACTGCTCGACCGAGGCCGCCGCAGCAAGGACGCCGTGCAGGACGCCCGCACCGCGCTGGAGCGGGCGGGGGACGCGCCGGAGGACGACGGCGTGCTCGGACGCCAGGCCGTGCGCGTCGTCGACCAGATCCTCGACATCGGCATCGACGGCAAGGGCCCGTTCGACCCGGCCTCCGAGGTCGCCGACAAGGCGCTGCGCTCGAGCGGGGGAGACCGCGAGAAGGCCGTGTCGGCCATCATCGCGTCGCACACCCGGCTCGCCGGCGCCGAGGGCTTCGTCACCGGCCTCGGCGGCTTCGTCACCCTCCCGATCGCCCTGCCCGCCAACGTCGTCGCGTTCTACGCGCTCGCGACCCGGATGACGGCCGCCATCGCGCGCGTCCGCGGCCACGACATCGACCAGCCGCAGATCCGCGCCGCCGTCCTGCTCACGCTCGTGGGCGCCGACGCCGACGACCTCCTCGAGAAGGCCAAGCTTGCGGCCCCGATGGGCGGCACGCTCACCAACCTCGCCGCCCAGCGGCTGCCCGGCCCGGCGTCGATGGTCGTCAAGAAGGGCGTCTTCTTCAAGCTCGTCGCGAGCACCGGCAAGGGCGTGCTGTCCCGCTTCGGCCGGGGCGTGCCGGTCGTCGGCGGCGTCGTCGGGGCCGGCGTCGACGCGGTCCTGCTGCGCCGGGTGGCGGTCGACGCCAAGCGCGAGTTCCCCGCGGTCGCGGGCCACATCGGTCCCGCCTGACCGCCCCGCACGGGAACCTCCCGTGCGCCCCGTCCGTCGACACAGCGGAAAGACCCCGCGAGCCAGGAGGAACACCATGGCCAGAGCCCGCACCCTCGCCTACGTCGGCGCCCTCGGCCGGGCCGTGCGCCTGGCCACCCGCGCCGGCGGGCCGTCGCTCGGCGACCGTGCCGTCGCCGTGCCCCGGATGGTCAAGGCGGTGCGCTCGGGGGAGTACACCGGCATCTCGCTCGGCAAGGTCGCGCTCATCGGCGCCGGGGCGGCCTACGTGGTCTCGCCCATCGACCTCCTGCCGGAGGCCGCGCTCGGGGTGTTCGGGCTCGCCGACGACGCGATGGTCCTCGGCTGGGTCGCCACCACGCTCGTCGAGGAGACCGAGAAGTTCCTCGAGTGGGAGAAGACGCAGGGGCGCGGACCGGCGGCGTCGCCGACCGTGCCCTCCGACGTCGTGCGCTGAGGCCGTCCGCCTCCGTCGTCCACAGGCCGCGACTCCCGGGCCGTCGTCCACAGGCGCGAGCTCGGTGCTTCCGCCGGCCGGTGCCGCGCGAGCACCGTGGGCGGATGAGCGAGACAGTCAGCGTCCACGGCCCCGAGGAGCTCCTCGCGGTCCTGCCCTACCAGCTCGGGTACCACCCGCGGCGCAGCGTCGTCGCCGTCGCCCTCGACGGCCGGCGCGTGCACTTCGTGGCCCGCGTCGACATCCCACCCGACCGGTACGTGCCGCAGACCGTGGCGGCGCTCGTCGGTCCGCTGCGGCGCGAGGTCCGCGGGCGGGTGCACCTCGTCGGCTACGAGGACGTCGAGGGCGAGTGCGACCCCCTGCTCCTCGCGGTGCTCGAGGCGGTCGAGTCCGGGGCGCCGAGGTCGCCGACGTGCTCGTCGTGCGCGACGGGCGGCGCTACTCACCCACCTGCTCCGGTCCGTGCTGCCCGGCCGGGGGCGTGCGGCTGCCGCCCCCCGAGGCGGTGCCGGCCGTCGCCGCCCTCGTGGCCCTCGGGCGGGCGCCACTCGCCGACCGAGAAGCCGTCGACCGCGTCGTCGACCCCGACCCCGTGCGCTCCGCCCTCGTGGGGCCGCTGCTCGCCGGGTCGCGTGCGCACCCGCCCCGGCACGGTGGCCGCCACGGCGTCCGGGCCTGGGCCACCGTCCTCGCACCCGGCGCCGTCGCCCGCGAGTCGCCCGTACCTCCCGCGGTCGTCGCCACCGCGGTCCGGGCGCTGCGCGACGTCACCGTCCGCGACGCGCTGATCGGCTGGCTCGCCCCGGGGGTCATCCCGCGCGAGGAGCTCGACCCCGTCGTCGTCGCCCGGCTCGAGCGGTGGCTGCCCCGGTGGGGCGGGATGGGCGACTGGCGAGCCGGCGGCGCCGAGCCCGGCGACCCCGACGCCGTCCTCGCCCGGCTGCTGGCGCTGTGCCGCGACGTCCCCGACGCCTGCCCCGACGACGCGGCGGCCGTCTGCACCACGGCCGCCCAGGTGGCCTGGACCCACGGTGACGGCGCGCTCGCCCGCGCCGCCCTCGAACGGGCCCTGCGGGTCGACCCCGGGTACCGGCTGGCCCGGCTGCTCGCCACGCTCGTCGACCGGGGGCTGCGCCCGCCACCGCCCGGTTCGGTGGTCCCCGAGCGGCGGGCGGGCTGAGCGGTGGGCGGGCGTTCGAGGATCGGACGAGCACCTCCGCGGCCGGGGGTCGACGGGTACCATCGAGCCAGGTCATGAGTCCCAGCGCCAAACCCCGGTTTGCTGGGCGGCAACCCTCCTCGCGGTGGGGTGCCCCGGGTGATGACCCGGCCGCGGCGCCCGTCGCGGCAAGCGCGAGTGTCCGAGGAGCCATCTGCGATGACTGCCACCCCGACCCGGTCCACCGGCGCCGTCTGGCGCCCGGGTGACCCCGTCGGTGACCGCCGCTTCGCCGCCGTGGGCGACCTGCCCCTCGAGCGCGGCGGGGTGCTGCCCGCGGTCACGTTGGCCTACGAGACGTGGGGGACCCTCTCGCCGAGCGGCGACAACGCCGTCCTCGTCGAGCACGCCCTGACCGGCGACAGCCACGTCGTCGGCGAGGCCGGGCCCGGGCACCCCACGGCGGGCTGGTGGCCGGGCCTCGTCGGGCCGGGTGCCCCGCTCGACACCGACCGGTGGTTCGTCGTCGCGTCCAACGTGCTCGGCGGCTGCCAGGGCAGCACCGGGCCCTCGTCCGCCGCTCCGGACGGCCGGCCGTGGGGCGGGCGCTTCCCGTTCGTCACCATCCGCGACCAGGTCGCCGCCGAGGCCGCGCTCGCCGACGCACTCGGCATCGAGCGGTGGGCGCTGGTCCTCGGGGGGTCGATGGGCGGCATGCGCGCGCTCGAGTGGGCCACGACCCACCCCGACCGGGTGGCCCGCAGCCTCGTCCTCGCCTCCACCCCGGCGGCCACCGCCGACCAGGTGGCGTGGTGCCAGCCGCAGCTGCTGGCCATCCGGCACGACCCCGACTTCCAGGACGGCGACTACTACGACACCGGGCGGGCCCCGCTCACCGGGCTCGGCATCGCCCGGCGCATCGCGCACACCACCTACCGCCACGAGGGCGAGCTCGACGACCGCTTCGGCCGCCGGCCGCGCGCGGGGGAGGACCCGCTCGGAGGCGGGGGCCGCTACGACGTCGAGAGCTACCTCGACCACCACGCGACCAAGCTCGCGCGGCGCTTCGACCCCAACAGCTACGTCGTGCTGTCCGAGGCGATGAACAGCCACGACGTCGGGCGCGGGCGTGGCGGCGTGGGCGCGGCGCTCGGGGCCTACCCGGGGCACCTGCACGTCGTCGGCGTCACCACCGACCGGCTCTACCCCCTGCGGCTGTCCGAGGAGATGGCCCGACTCCGTCCGGGAACCGGTCTCACGGTGCTCGACTCGCCGCACGGCCACGACGGCTTCCTCGTCGAGACCGGTCGCGTGGGCGAGGTCGTCGAGCAGGTCCTCGCGGTCGCCGCCTGAGCACCCGCCCCGACCTGCGGCGGGCGCGTGTGATCCTCGAGGTCGTCTCCCCGGAACCGGGGCCCGACTGCGGTACGGTCGAGCGAGACCCAGCACCGCCGAGGAGGACATCGTGACGATCGTCGTTGGCTTCGTCCCGACGAAGGAGGGGCGAGCAGCTCTCGCCCGCGCCGTCGAGGAGGCGAAGGCTCGCCAGAGCCGACTCGTCGTCATCAACTCGCACCGTGGCAGCCTCGACGACGAGCAGGCCCGCGCGGCCGAGCAGGAGCTCCAGCGGGTCACCGACGAGATGTCGGCCAGCGGTGCCCAGGTCGAGGTGCGTCAGCTGGTGCGGGGCAACGAGCCCGCCGAGGACCTCATCGCCGTGGCCAACGAGACCTCGGCCGACCTCATCGTCATCGGGCTGCGCCGCCGCACCCCCGTCGGGAAGCTGATCCTGGGCTCCAACGCCCAGCGCATCCTCCTCGACGCGCCGTGTGCCGTGCTCGCCGTGAAGGGCTGAGCCGCACCGGTTCCGCTCCGCCGCACTGCGTCGAGGGTGCGTGCATCACGGCGTCGAGGGGGTCATCGACCCACCGGATGTGCTCGCGGGCGCCCGGGAAAGTTATAATGGTAGAGCGCACCTGGCCGGATGGGGTCGAACCGATCCGCCGGGACGCCACCCCCGGACCCTCACCACCGCAGGCCGTGGACCTTCGCGTCCCCGGCTGCGCGGTTCTCCGCGACGAAAGGTAGTCGGTGTCGCCTGTGTCCACGAAGACCCCCGAACCGAGCGCTCTGCCCCTGAGTTCTCCCACCAGGCCCTCCAGACCCTCGTGCGTCAGGGGCGGACCACCGGCTCGGTCACCGGCGAGCAGGTCGCCGAGGCGCTGCGTGCCGCCGACGTCCGCCCGAGCCGGGGCCGCATCGTGCTCCGCGCGCTCGGCGAGCAGGGGATCGAGGTCCGCCACGACGACTCCGCGGGGGTCGCCGCCGCGGCCACCCGCACCGCGAAGAAGGCCTCGGCCACCGCGACCGCGACGAAGGCGCCGGCCAAGAAGGCCCCCGCCAAGAGCGCCGCCGCCCCGGCGAAGAAGGCCGCCACCGCGACCCCGGCCAAGAAGGCCGCCGCGGGGACCACGACGCGCAAGACCGCCTCCGCCGCCGCGGCCCCCGCCGCGAAGAAGGCCACCGCCACCAAGGCCGCCGCGAAGACCGCGAACGCCAAGGCCGCCGCGACCGCCGACGAGGAGACCCCCGAGGTCGAGGCCGACGACGCCGACGAGACCACCGAGGACTCCGCCACGCCCCGGACGGGCAAGGAGGGCGAGGGCGAGGACACCGGCTTCGTCATGAGCAACGACGACGAGGACGCGCCCGCGCAGCAGGTCGTCACCGCCGGCGCCACGGCCGACCCGGTCAAGGACTACCTCAAGCAGATCGGCAAGGTCGCCCTCCTCAACGCCGAGCAGGAGGTCGAGCTCGCCAAGCGCATCGAGGCCGGCCTGTTCGCCGAGGAGAAGCTCAACTCGGGCGAGAAGCTCGACATGAAGCTCAAGCGCGAGCTGTGGTGGATCGCCCAGGACGGCAAGAAGGCCAAGAACCACCTCCTCGAGGCCAACCTGCGCCTCGTCGTCAGCCTCGCCAAGCGCTACACCGGTCGCGGTATGCTCTTCCTCGACCTCATCCAGGAGGGCAACCTCGGCCTGATCCGTGCGGTCGAGAAGTTCGACTACACCAAGGGCTACAAGTTCTCGACCTACGCGACGTGGTGGATCCGCCAGGCCATCACCCGCGCGATGGCCGACCAGGCCCGCACCATCCGCATCCCGGTGCACATGGTCGAGGTCATCAACAAGCTGGCCCGCGTGCAGCGCCAGATGCTCC
The DNA here is from genome assembly GCF_011383005.1 of Phycicoccus sp. HDW14. Classification (GTDB taxonomy): domain Bacteria; phylum Actinomycetota; class Actinomycetes; order Actinomycetales; family Dermatophilaceae; genus Phycicoccus. Next base: position 969,322 of record NZ_CP049935.1, read on the forward strand.
AGGACCTGGGCCGCGAGCCCACCCCGGAGGAGCTCGCCAAGGAGCTCGACATGACCCCCGAGAAGGTCGTCGAGGTCCAGAAGTACGGCCGCGAGCCCATCTCGCTGCACACCCCGCTCGGCGAGGACGGCGACAGCGAGTTCGGTGACCTCATCGAGGACTCCGAGGCCGTCGTGCCCGCCGACGCCGTCAGCTTCACCCTCCTCCAGGAGCAGCTGCACAGCGTCCTCGACACCCTCTCCGAGCGCGAGGCCGGTGTCGTCTCGATGCGCTTCGGGCTCACCGACGGCCAGCCGAAGACCCTCGACGAGATCGGCAAGGTCTACGGCGTCACCCGCGAGCGGATCCGTCAGATCGAGTCCAAGACGATGAGCAAGCTGCGTCACCCCAGCCGCAGCCAGGCGCTGCGCGACTACCTCGACTGAGGTCGGCGCGACACGACGAGGGGCCCCGGGCACACCGCCCGGGGCCCCTCGTCGTCGTCGCCGTCGCTCAGCCCTCGTCGTTCGCTCAGCCCTCGTCGCCCCCGGCGTCGTCCCCTGCCTCGTCGTCGGAGGACCGGCGGGCCGGCAGCCGCACGAGGGAGCGCCAGTGCCGGCGCCCCTCCTCGGGCAGGAGCAGGGCCCGGACGCGGTCCGAGCGCCGCCGTCGCCCGAGCGCCGCCCGCCACACGGTGGACGCGTCGTCCTGGACGTCGGGGAGCTCGGCACCGGGGCGGGCGTAGCGGGCGCGCTCGAGGGTCGCGACGACGCGGCCCAGGGCGGCGTCCTCGTCCGGGGTGAGGTAGGCGGCCCGGCCCAGCTCGTGCGAGGCCTGGCGCGGGGTCGACCCCTCGCCCGGCACGATGCCGATGTCGCCGAGGCGCGAGAGCAGCGACTGCCACTCGGCCTCGACCCGCTCGGCGTCGTCGCGTGCGCGGCGCCGAGCCCGCCGGCGGGCCAGCCAGGCACCGAAGGGGGTCAGTGCGGCGAGCACGAGCACGGCCAGGACGCCGCCGAGGGTGGCCGCGTTGCGCCGCACGAGGTCGAGCAGGCCCGTGGCGGCGCCGGTCGAGCCGGGGTCGCTCGGGTTGTCGGCGGTGACGTCGCCGGTGGGACGCGGCGCGCTCGACGCGGACGGTGACGCCGACGACGACGGCACCGGGACGGCGCTGTTCTCGGGGGCGCTGCTCTCGCGGGTGTACAGCGGCGAGATGCCGCTGCGGACACCGGGCGTCGGCTCGAAGCGCATCCAGCCGAGGTCGGGGAAGTACAGCTCGGGCCACGCGTGGGCGTCGCTGACGCGCACGACCCGCTCGTCGCCGTCGATCGCGCCGGGGAGGAAGCCCACGGCCATCCGCGCCGGGATGCCCGCGGCCCGTGACAGCATGATCATCGCGCTCGCGAACTGCACGCAGTACCCGCGCTTGCTGTCGAGGAAGCGCAGCAGCGGCTCCTCGGGGCGCTGGCCGCCCGCGGTGTCGTCGGCGAGGTCCTCGGAGTAGGTGAAGGTCGGGCCGCGCAGGTAGTCCTGGATCTTGCGCGCCACCTCGAGCGGCGAGTCGCCGGAGGCCGTGACCCGGTCGAGCAGGGCCCGGATCTCGTCCTCGGAGCGCGGCTCGAGCGCCAGGTCCTCGGAGTCGGGGGCGGCGCCGCCGGGCGTCGCGCCGAACTGGGCGGCCGACGGGGCCAGCTGCTCGTACTCGACGGTGTACTCGGGCACCGAGGCGGTCAGCTCGACGAGCCCGGCGCCGGTGACCCGCCACGAGCCGGTGGGGAACGGGGTGCCGAGCGGGTTGGCCGGCATCGCGACCTGGGGGAGCCCGACCGACGAGGACGAGACGGTGATCTTCTCGGTGGTGCGGCGCACGTCGGGGGTCGCCGAGGACCCGGGCAGCCGCCCGTCGAGGGGGACGAAGGTGACGTCGGAGGAGGCCTGCCAGCGACCCCGCCGGTAGCTGTCGAGCAGACCGACCCGCAGCGGCTCGGGGTCCTCGGAGGTCGTCGTGTACGTGATGACCGGGTCGCTGGAGCGGTCGGCGAGGTCACGGGCGATGTCGATGCTCGTCGAGAGCCGCACCGAGCCGCCGTTGCCGCGGGCGCCGTCGCCGCGCGCGAGGCCGTCGGCGATGAAGGTGGTCGGGAAGTGGGGGACCAGGCCCGGGAGGACGACGGCCGCCGCGAGGGCGACGACGCCGACCATCCGGCCGACGGTGGCGAACGAGCTCGCCGGGTCGGTGTCGCTGCGGCCGCCCGGTGCCGCCGTGCCACCCCAGGTGCGCAGCGACCGCACGCCCTGCCGCCCGACCATCGCCAGCCAGGCCAGGGCCGGGGCACGACGAGCCACGCCGCGAGCCCGGTGCCCGTGTTCGTCGCCGACGCGAGGTAGGCGCCGAGCAGCGGGAGGCCGGCCAGGGCGGGGCTGCGGTAGCTGACGGCCACGGCGTCGGTGGCCAGTGCGGTGAGGCCGATGAGCAGGCTGATGGCCAGGGTGGTGCCGCGGTCGGCGGGCGCGGGGGCGCTGTAGGTGGTGACCGTCGTGTAGGCGTCGGTGAGCAGGACCCCGAGGGCGTGCAGGGTGTCGGGCACCGGCACGACGTTCTTCCAGAGGTGCCCGCCCCCGTGGACGAGCGCGACCCCCTCGAAGAGGACGAGCGCCTGCCCGGCGACGACGAGCGGGCGGGAGGTCGTCACCATCCGCAGCAGGCCGCCCGCCACCGCGACGAGCGCGACGAGGAAGGCGCTGGGGCGCACCCACGCCGCCGTCGGGGTGAAGAGCTCGGTGAGCGGGAAGGTGACGCAGAGCGTCGCCACCGCGGCCAGCGCGGCGTCGGCGGGGCGGGCGCGGTTCACCGGGCACCCACCAGTGCGCTCGACACGACGCTCGTCCAGGCCTCGGCCGGGCCGGTGGCGGCGTCGACGACCGTGGTGAGCCACCCCGAGGCGCGCAGGGTGGCCGCGGTGGCCTCGGCGACGTCGTTCGCGGCCGGGTCGCGCCGGCGCGAGCGGGACCCGCCGAAGCTGCCCGGCTCGACGACGAGGGCGACCCCGCTCGAGCCGGGCTGGCGCAGGGCGGCGAGGGTGTGTGCGTCGTCGTCGCCGAGCGGGCCCCCGACGTAGACCACGAGCCCGCCCTGACCGGTGAGGGCGCTGGCGTCGTGGAGCACCGAGCGCATGTCGTCGGTTCCGCCCAGCCGGACCCGGGCGAGGGTGTCGAGCGCCCGCTCGACGGTGGAGTCGTGGCGGGTGCCGGTGTCGGTGCCCGGATCAGCGGTCAGCAGGTGCACGGCGTGGGCGCCCTCGACGAGGTGGGCGGTGACCGACGCCGCCGTGGTGACGCACCACTCGAGCGAGCTCGAGCGGCCGGAGCCGCCGTGGCCCTCGGCCCGGGAGTCGAGGAGGACGACGGCCCGGCGCTTGGCCGGCCGGTCCTCCTGGCGGACCATGAGGTCGCCGGTGCGGGCCGTGGCCGGCCAGTGGATGCGGCGCAGGTCGTCGCCGTCGCGGTACTCGCGCACCGTCTGGTCGTCCTCGCCGTGCAGGGCCACCATGTGGGGGATCGAGCCCTCGCTGCCGATGCCGCTGCCGAGCGAGCGGCCGGCCGTCAGCGGCACGACCCGGGGGAGCACGACGACCTCCGCGTGCCCGCTGACCGCCGCGGTGCGCAGGGTGAGCCCGAACGGGTCGCGCACGCGCACCTGCAGCGGCCCGACGCGGTGCACGCCGCGCGTGTGCGAGCGGACCGTGTACTGCACCTCCTGCGTGACCCCGCCGCGCAGCGCCGGCAGGACGAAGCGCGGCCGGTCGCCGAGGGCGTAGTCGATCGACTCCTCGGCCATGAGGATGGGGGTGGCCGAGGTCTCGGTGTTGCGGACGCGCACGGTGACGACCGAGCGCTGGTCGATGGCCACGCGGCCCGGGGCGACCGAGCGCGACACCTCGAGGTGCAGCCCGTGCCGGCGCACGATGACGAGCGAGGCGACGGTGAGGGCCAGCAGGAGCACACCGACCCGGGTGACGTCGTGCTGCCCGAGGAGCACCCCGGCGAGGACGAGCACGACGCCGCTGCCGGCGAACGAGGCTCCCCGGGTGGTCAGCGTGCGGCGCAGCGCGTACACGGGCGGGTCAGCGCGTGGGGGCGGGCACGCGCACCCGCTGGAGGAGGTCGCCGAGGACGTCGGCCGTGCTGCGCCGGGCCATCTGCGTCTCGCCGGTGGGGATGAGCCGGTGCGCCAGCACGGGGACCGCGATCTGCTGGACGTCGTCGGGCAGGACGTGGTCGCGGCCGGACAGGGCGGCGTGGGCCCGGCTGGCGCGCAGCAGGTGCAGCGTGGCCCGGGGTGAGGCGCCGAGCCGCAGGGCGGAGCTGGAGCGGGTGGACCCGACGAGGTCGACGATGTACTGCCGCACCGCCGGCGCGGCGTGCACCTGGCGCACCGACTCGACCATCTGCGCGATGGTGGCGGCGTCGGTGACCGGCCGGAGGGACTCCAGCGGCGAGACCCCGCCGTGCAGCTCGAGCATGTCGAGCTCGGAGCGCGGCGAGGGGTAGCCCATCGAGATGCGGGCCATGAACCGGTCGCGCTGGGCCTCGGGCAACGGGTAGGTGCCCTCCATCTCGATGGGGTTCTGGGTCGCCATGACGAGGAAGGGCCGGGGGAGGGTGTAGGTGGTGCCGTCGACGGTGACCTGCCCCTCCTCCATCGACTCCAGGAGGGCCGACTGGGTCTTCGGCGAGGCCCGGTTGATCTCGTCGCCGACGACGACGTTGGCGAAGATCGCGCCGGGCCGGAACTCGAAGTCGCGCACGTCCTGGTTGAACACCGAGACGCCGGTGATGTCGCTGGGCAGCAGGTCGGGGGTGAACTGCACGCGGCGCACGGAGGCGTCGATGCACCGGGCGAGGGTCTTGGCGAGGAGGGTCTTGCCGACACCCGGCACGTCCTCGAGGAGCAGGTGACCCTCGGCGAGCAGGACGGTGATCGCCGTCCGCACGACGGGCTGCTTGCCCTCGATGACCGAGTTCATCGCGGTGGCCAGCTGGCTGGAGACCTGGAGGACCTGGTCGAGGCCGGCCCCGCGGGTGCTCGCGGCGGTCGTCGTGCGGGGGTCGTGCTCGAGGTCGCTCACGGGGGTCCCTTCGTCGGCTCGTCCCCCCCAACGCACGGCGGAGTGGACTGGTGCCCTCATCGTGCATCACGGACCGGCCGCGGGGGAGGGGTACGGCCGCGACGATCCCCGACGCGTCGACGCCGGACGTGCCCAGCGAGCCGGATCCCCACCGCGCCCCACCCCCGTCCCCACCGCGCTCCACCGGTGCCTCCGCAGCCGCCGTCCAGCGGGGTCGGACGGTGACGTCCGGGCCGTCGGAGGGTGTCCTCGGATCCGGCAGGACGTGTGCGGCGCGATCCTCCCCACTTCGCTCCACCGCTTCTGAACTGCATCAATGGGAGAATCAGACCGGCAATTGTGCTAAATCCGTGACGGATGGGGGCAGCGGTGGAGTAAAGTGGAGCGCACCGGAGGTCGAGGGAAGCTCCGGACGGGTCGAGGAGGTGGCGTCGTGGACGAGTTCCTCGGTACCCACACGCCCCGGCTCGACGACAAGGGCCGCCTCTTCCTCCCCGCCCGCTTCCGCGGTGCGCTCGCCGACGGGCTCGTCGTCACCCGCGGCCAGGAGGGCTGCCTCTACGTCTTCCCCACCTCGGAGTTCCACCGGATCTCCCAGGAGATGCAGTCGGTGTCGGGCTCGACCAAGGGCGTGCGCGACTTCATCCGCGTCTTCCGCGCCAGCGCCCACCCCGACACCCCGGACAAGCAGGGGCGGGTCACCGTCCCGGCCGCGCTGCGCGCCTACGCCGGTCTCGACAAGGAGTGCACGGTCATCGGCAACGGCCCGCGCCTCGAGGTCTGGGACACCACGCGCTGGAGCGAGTACCTCGAGCAGGTCATGCCGGCGTACTCGGCCTACTCGGCCGGCACCGAGGAGGTGGTCCCCGGCCTCTGAGCGCGCCACCGCAGACCCGCCCACCGCACGACCGCAGCACCGACCCGACCGCCGGCCTCCAGCCGACCCGACCGCCGGCCTCCAGCCGACCCGACACCCGACGCGACTTCCCCCGCGCCGGGCGCGGATCGGATGGGGACCAGCCGCCGGGTCGACCCGCACCCGCACCACCCGCACCCGCACCCGCACCACCGCACCCCCGAGACCCGTGAAGGAGTGAGATGACCAGCAGCCGAGGCGACGCCGGCGACCGCCACGTCCCCGTGCTCCTCGAGCGCTGCGTCGACCTCCTCGCCCCGGCCCTCGAGGCGCCGGGCAGCGTCTGCGTCGACGCCACCCTCGGGATGGGCGGGCACACCGAGGCGATCCTCACCCGCTGCCCGGCCGCCCGGGTCATCGGCCTCGACCGCGACCCCGAGGCCATCGCCCTGGCGAGCGAGCGGCTGGCCCCCTTCGGCGACCGGTTCACCGCCGTGCACGCCGTCTACGACGAGGTCGGCGAGGTGCTCGACGAGTACGCCGACGGCACGGCGCGCGGCATCTTCTTCGACCTCGGGGTCTCCTCGCTCCAGCTCGACGAGGAGGACCGCGGGTTCGCCTACCGCCACGACGCCCCGCTCGACATGCGGATGGACCAGTCGCAGGGGATGACCGCCGCCGACGTCCTCAACACCTACGAGCACGGCGACCTGGCCCGGGTCCTCAAGACCTACGGCGAGGAGCGGTTCGCCGGCCGGATCGCCTCGGCCGTTCTGCGCGAGCGCGAGAAGGAGCCGTTCACCACCTCGGCCCGGCTCGTCGAGGTGCTGCGCTCCGCGGTCCCCGCCGCGTCGCAGCGCACCGGCGGCCACCCCGCGAAGCGCACCTTCCAGGCGCTGCGCATCGAGGTCAACGCCGAGCTCGCCGTGTGGGAGCGGGCCGTCGACGCCGCCGTCGAGGCCCTCGCCCCGGGCGGGCGCCTCGTCGTCCTCTCGTACCACTCGCTCGAGGACCGCATCACCAAGCAGGCCCTCACGCGGGGTGCGCGCAGCCGGACGCCGGCGGGCATGCCCGTCGAGCTGCCCGAGCACGCGCCGTACCTGCGGCTGCTCACCCGCGGCGCGGAGGTCCCCTCCGAGTCCGAGCAGCACACCAACCCCAGGTCCGCCTCGGCCCGCCTCCGGGCCGCGGAACGTCTCTCGCCGAACGGAGTCCCCGCATGAGCCAGCACGCGACGGCACGGCCCCAGGCCCGCCCGTCGGCGCGCCGCGCCACGACGCCGACGCCGCGCCGCCTGCGCGTCGTCGCCCCGACCGCCGCCGAGGGGAACGGGTTCTTCCTCGCGCTGTGCATCGCGCTCGTGCTCGCCGGCTTCGTCGGGGTCCTCGTCCTCAACACCGCGATGGCCAAGGGCTCGTTCACGATGCGCGACCTGCAGCACCGGTCCGACGAGCTCGCCGACACCCAGGACGACCTGCGCCACTCCCTCGACGCCGTCTCCGGCCCCGGACCGCTCGCGCAGGAGGCGCGCGACCTGGGCATGGTGCCGGCCGAGACGCCGGCCTTCCTCCGGCTGGCCGACGGCAAGGTCATCGGCGTGGCGCAGAAGGCCCGCGCCGACGCCACGTTTAGCGTGGTCACCGAGTCCTCCGCCGGGGCCCGTCCCCCGGCGAAGACCCCCGCCACGACACCGCCCAGCCGCTGACGACCGCCAGGACGCACTCCCCGTGACCGCACCGAAGAAGCCGCCGCAGCGCCCGCGCGCCGGACAGCCGCGCCGCCCGGCGACCGAGCGGGGAGCGCGCCCGGGCACCACGACCACGCGAACCGGTGCACGCCCGACGAGCTCCTCGACGGCGGCCCGCAAGGCCTCGACGGCTCCCCGCAAGCCCGCGGCGGCGCCGGGTCGCCCGACCCCCGGCGGCGCCCCACCACGGCACCGACGGGTGGCGGCGCCGGCCGCCGTCCCGCGTCCCGCGCGGTCCAGGGTCCCGGCCCGAGCCCGCGCCGGCGGATGCGGGCCCTGACCGTCGCGACGATCTTCGTGCTCAGCGTCTTCGGGGCCCAGCTCGTCCGCATCCAGGGCCTCGACGCCAGCGCCGTGGCCGCCGAGGCCGAGAGCAAGCGCGTGACGGCGCAGATCATCCCGGCGATGCGCGGGCAGGTCGTCTCCGCCGACGGCACCGTCCTCGCCTCGAGCGTGGTGCGCGAGGTGGTCGTCGCGAACCAGCAGGCCGTCTGCACCTTCCGCACGAAGAAGTCCACCTGCGCCCCGGAGACCTCGGACGCCGCCGTCCAGGCGGCCGCCGAGAAGCTCTCGCCGCTGCTCGGCACCCCGGTGAGCGAGCTCGTGACGCAGCTCTCGGGCACCTCGAAGTACCGGATCCTCAGCAAGGACGTCACCCCCCTGACCTGGAACCGGATCGACGCGCTCGGCATCCCCGGCATCGCCCGCGATCGCCGCGAGACCCGGTCCGAGCGCACCTACCCGCAGGGCACGACCACGGCCGCGCTCGTCGGGTACGTCACCGACGACGGCACCCCCGGCGGCGGCGTCGAGCTGATGGCCGACAAGCAGCTGCAGGGCACCCCCGGGAAGCAGACCTTCGAGGTGGGCCAGGACGGCACCCCCATCCCCGCCGGCCTGAGCAGCACCACGCCGGCGGTCAACGGGCGCGACGTGCACCTGACCATCAACTCGAGCCTCCAGTGGTACGCCCAGAACGCCCTCGCGCAGCGGATCAAGGAGACCAAGGCATCCGCCGGCACGGTGGTCATCATGGACGTCAGGAGCGGCAACCTGCTGAGCGTCGCCTCCTACCCGACCTTCGACCCCGACACCGACGTGGGCAAGAAGGGCGCCCACCTCGACAACAAGGCGTTCTCCGACGCCTTCGAGCCGGGCTCGACCGCCAAGATCATGACGATGGCCGCCGCGCTCGAGGAGAAGACGGTCACGCCCGAGACGCCCGTCGTCATCCCGAACCGCCTGCCGCGCTTCGACATGCGGTTCAAGGACAGCCACGAGCACCCGACGCAGTACCGGACGGTCGCCGGCACGCTCGCCGAGTCGAGCAACATCGGGACGATCCTCGTCTCCGAGACGCTCAAGCCCTCGACCCTGGAGTCCTACTTCCGCAAGTTCGGCCTCGGGTCCCGCTCGGGCGTCGGGTACCCCGGCGAGTCCGCGGGCCTGCTCCCGAAGTCCGACACGTGGAGCGGCACGAAGAGGGCCACGGTGGCCTTCGGGCAGGGCATCTCGGTCACCGCCATCCAGGCCGCCTCGGTGTTCCAGACCATCGCCAACGGCGGGGTCCGGGTCACCCCGCGCCTCGTCGACAGCCTCACCGCGGCCGACGGCAGCCAGAAGACCCTGCCCGCCTCCAAGGGCACCCGGGTCGTCTCGGAGGACACCGCCAGCAAGGTCGGTCAGATGCTCGAGGGCGTCGTCAGCCCCGACGGCACGGCCGAGGAGGCGCAGATCCCGGGCTACCGCATCGCCGGCAAGACGGGGACCGCCGAGTACTACGACGCCTCGGTCGGCAAGTACCGGGGCAAGACGGCCAGCTTCATCGGGTACGCACCGGCCGACGACCCGCAGATCGTCGTCGCGGTCATCGTCCAGAAGCCGACCTACCCCTTCTTCGGCGGCTACGTCGCGGGGCCGGTGTTCAAGGACGTCATGACCTACGCGCTCCAGGAGCTGAAGATCCCGCCGACCGGCAAGAAGTCGCAGCACCTCCAGCTCGAGGTCGACCCGGCCGAGGCGCTGGCCGACCCCGACGTGCTGCGTGACGGCAAGAAACAGCCCAAGCGGTAGGGTCGTCCGGATGGCTTCTCCCCGGCCGACCTCGCCCCGACGCACCCCGCTCCGGGAGGTCTCGACGCTCATCGGGGCCGCCGACCCCGCGTCGGACGCCGTCGTCACGGGCGTCACCCTCGACTCCCGCGCGGTGCGCCCCGGCGACCTCTACGCGGCCCTGCCCGGCTCGCGCGCGCACGGTGCCGACTTCGGTGCACAGGTGGCCGAGGCCGGCGCGGTCGCGGTGCTCACCGACCCCGCGGGCGCCGAGCGGCTGGCCGCCGCTGGGGTCGACCTGCCCGTCGTCGTCGTCGAGGGTCCGCGGACCGTGCTGGGTGCGGTCGCGGCTCGCGTCTACGGCACCGAGGACCTGCCGGTGCGGATGGTCGGCATCACCGGCACCAACGGCAAGACGACGACCGCCTACCTCGTGCACTCGGCGCTCACGGCCCTCGGCCACGAGGTGGGGCTCATCGGCACCGTCGAGACGCGCATCGGGGAGGAGCGGGTCGGCAGCGTCCGCACCACCCCGAGGCCCCCGAGCTGCACGCGCTCCTCGCGGTGATGGCCGAGCGCGGCCTCGACACCTGCGTCATGGAGGTCTCCAGCCACGCGCTGGCGCAGCACCGGGTCGACGGCGTGGTCTACGACGTCTCGCTGTTCACCAACCTCAGCCAGGACCACCTCGACTTCCACGACGACATGGACGACTACTTCGCCGCCAAGGCCTCCCTGTTCACCCCCGAGCGCTCCCGGCGCGGCCTGGTCTGCGTCGACGACGCGTGGGGGAGGCGGCTCCTCGAGGAGGCGGGCGTGCCGGTCGAGTCGATCGGGCACGCCGACGACGCCGCGTGGCACGTCGGGGCCGACGGTGACGACCCGGCCGGGTTCCGGCTCATCGGGCCCGCCGGGGTCGACCTGCACCTGAGGTCGAGCCTGCCGGGGGACTTCAACGTCACGAACACCGCGATGGCCGCCGCCACCCTCGTCCTCGCCGGCGAGGACCCCGTGCGCGCCGGGCAGGCGGTGCTCGCAGACCCGCACGTCCCCGGCCGGATGGAGCGGGTCGAGCTCGACGAGGTCCCGTCCGGCGACCAGCCGCTGGCCGTCGTCGACTACGCGCACACCCCTGACGCCATCGCCGCAGCCCTGCGTGCGCTGCGCCCCACGACCGCCGGCACCCTCGTCTGCGTCACCGGAGCCGGCGGCGACCGCGACCGCGACAAGCGCCACGCGATGGGGGCCGCCGCCGCCGAGGTCGCCGACCTCGTCGTCGTCACCGACGACAACCCGCGTTCGGAGGACCCCGCCGCCGTCCGCGCCGCCGTGCTCGAGGGCGTCGAGTCCGTGCGGGCCGGGGGGCGCGAGGTCCGGGTCGTCGAGGTCGGTGACCGGCGCCGCGCGATCCGCGAGGCGGTGGCCGCCGTGGCCACCGAGGGCGGGTCCGCCACGGTCGCCGTCGTCGGCAAGGGCCACGAGAGCGGCCAGGAGGTCGGGGGGGTGGTGCACCCGTTCGACGACCGCGACGAGCTGCGCGAGGCCCTGCGGCGGGCCCTCGGGGTGGTGGCGCCGTGATCCCGATGACCCTCGCCGAGGTGGCCGCAGCCACCGGCGGGCGGCTCGCCGGGGTCTCCGACACCGAGGCCGCCGCGCTGGTCGTCGACGGCCCCGTCGTCACCGACTCCCGCGAGGCCGGGCCCGGTGGGCTCTACGTCGCACGGGTCGGCGAGCACGCCGACGGTCACGACTTCGCCTCCGCCGCACTGGGTTCCGGGGCAGTCGCCGCCCTGACCTCACGTCCGCTGCTCGGTGTGCCCTGCGTCGTCGTCGACGACACCCAGGAGGGCTTCGCCCGGCTCACCCGCGCGGTCGTCGACGCGCTGCCCGGCCTGGCCGTCGTCGGCATCACCGGCTCCTCGGGCAAGACGAGCACCAAGGACCTGCTCGGCACCGTGCTCTCGACCGCCGGGCCGACCGTGGCCCCCGTCGGCTCGTACAACTCCGAGGTCGGCGTGCCGCTCACCGTCTGCCGCGTCGAGCGGGACACCCGCTTCCTCGTCGTCGAGATGGGCGCCCGCGGCGTCGGGCACATCGCCTACCTCGCCCGGATGGCGCCGCCGCGCGTCGGGGTCGTGCTCAACGTCGGCACCGCCCACGTCGGCGAGTTCGGCTCGCGGGAGGCCATCGCCCGGGCCAAGTCCGAGCTGCCCGCCGCGCTGCCCGCCGACGGTCTCGCGGTCCTCAACGCCGACGACCCCGCCGTGCGCGCGATGGCCGCGGTCACCACCGCACGGGTCGTGCTCGTCGGGGAGGCCGACGACGCGCAGGTGCGAGCCGCCGACGTCACCCTCGACGACTCCGGCCGGCCCTCGTTCACCGTGCACACCACCGCCGGGTCGCGCGCCGTCCGGCTGGGGCTCGTCGGCCGCCACCACGTCGGCAACGCCCTGGCCGTCCTGGCCGTCGCCCTCGAGCTCGGCCTCGGCCTCGACGCCGCCTGCGACGCCCTCGAGGCCGCCCGCCCGGTGAGCCGGTGGCGGATGGAGGTCGTCGAGCGCGCCGACGGCGTCACCCTCGTCAACGACGCCTACAACGCCAACCCCGACTCGATGCGCGCCGCGCTCTCGGCGCTCGAGCGGATGGGGAGGGCCGGCGCACCTGGGCCGTCCTCGGGACGATGCTCGAGCTCGGGGAGGAGTCGGCCGCGATGCACGCCGAGGTCGGCGCCGAGGTCGTGGCCCGCGGGGTCGACGAGCTCGTCGTCGTCGGGGCGGCGGCCGACCCCATCGCCGACGGCGCCCGGGCGGCCGGCGGGACGACGCGCGTCCGCTCGGTCACCGACGCGGACGCCGCCGAGGCCCTCCTGCGAGAGGAGCTCCGGCGCGGCGACGTCGCCCTGTTCAAGTCCAGCCGCGACGCCGGTCTACGGTTGCTCGGAGACCGACTCGCCACGACCACCGAGGAGCAGCAGACGTGAAGGCCGTGCTCATCGCCGCCGTCGTGTCGCTGGTCCTCGCGCTCTTCGGCACCCCCACCTTCATCCGCTTCCTCGTGAAGAAGGGCTACGGCCAGTTCATCCGCGACGACGGGCCCACGTCGCACCACACGAAGCGCGGCACGCCGACGATGGGCGGGGCGGTCATCGTCCTGTCCTCGCTCGCCGCCTACGCCGTCGCGCACGTCGTCACCGGCCAGCTGCCCTCGGTCAGCGGCGTCCTCGTGCTCTTCCTCATGGCCGGCATGGGCCTGGTCGGCTTCCTCGACGACTACATCAAGATCTCCAAGCAGCGCAGCCTCGGCCTGCGCTCGGGCCAGAAGCTCGCCGGGCAGACCCTCGTGGCGGTGCTGTTCGCCATCGCGGCCCTGCAGTTCCCCAACGAGTCCTTCCGCACGCCGGCCTCGACGGCGGTCTCGTTCGTGCGCGACACCCCGGTCAACCTCGCGTTCTCCGGCACGGTCGTCGGCGTCATCCTCTTCGTCATCTGGGCCAACGTCATCGTCGCCGGCACCTCCAACGGCGTGAACCTCACCGACGGCCTCGACGGCCTGGCCACCGGCGCCTCGGTGATGGTCTTCGCCTCCTACGTGCTCATCGGCATCTGGCAGTTCAACCAGAACTGCCAGTGGAACCCGGGCACCAAGTGCTACGAGGTGCGCGACCCGCACGACCTGGCCATCGTCGCGGCCTGCGGGATGGGCGCGTGCTTCGGCTTCCTCTGGTGGAACGCCTCACCGGCCAAGATCTTCATGGGCGACACCGGCTCGCTGGCCCTCGGCGGCGGACTCGCCGGGCTGGCCATCCTCACCCGCACCGAGCTGCTCGTCGTCGTCCTCGGCGGCCTGTTCGTCACGATCACCCTCTCCGTGATCATCCAGGTCGCGTCGTTCAAGACCACCGGGAAACGGGTGTTCAAGATGGCACCGCTCCAGCACCACTTCGAGCTCCTCGGGTGGCAGGAGGTGACGATCGTCATCCGGTTCTGGATCGTCGCCGGCCTCTTCGTCGCGCTCGGCCTCGGGTTGTTCTACGCCGAGTGGGTGGTGGGCGCCGGATGAGCGCCGGGTCCGCCCGCACCGGCGCGCTGACCCACCGCGACGCCGACTGGTCGGGCCTGCGCGTGCTCGTCGCGGGCCTCGGGGTCAGCGGGTTCGCGGCTGCCGACGCCCTGCTCGAGCGGGGCGCGCAGGTGGTCGTCGTCGACGCCGCCGAGCCCGCCGAGGGCTCGGCGATGTCCGAGCGCGCGCGCATCCTCGACATCCTCGGCGCGGCCCTGCGGTACGGCGAGGACGCCGTCGCGGCGCTGCCCGCCGAGCCGCTCGACCTCGTCGTCACCTCGCCCGGGTGGCGGCCCGACCAGCCCCTGCTCGCCGCGGCCGCCGCGGCCGGGGTGCCCGTCTGGGGCGAGGTCGAGCTGGCCTGGCGGATGCGTCCGCTCGAGGGCGCGGCACCGTGGCTCACGGTCACCGGCACCAACGGCAAGACCACGACCGTGCAGCTGCTCACCGCGATGCTGCGGGCTGCCGGGCTGCGCGCGTGCAGCGCCGGCAACGTCGGCACGCCCATCCTCGAGGCGGTGATGGACCCCCAGCCGTTCGACGTCATCGCCGTCGAGCTCTCGAGCTTCCAGCTGCACTGGTCGCACTCGATCGCGCCGCGGGCCTCGGTGTGCCTCAACGTCGCTCCCGACCACGTCGACTGGCACGGGTCGCTCGAGGAGTACGCCCGCGCCAAGGGCCGGGTCTACGAGAACACCGAGGTCGCCTGCGTCTACAACGTCCAGGACGAGCGGACGCGGCGCCTCGTCGAGGAGGCCGACGTGCAGGACGGCTGCCGGGCGGTCGGCTTCACCCTCGGAACCCCGGGGCTCTCCGAGGTGGGCCTGGTCGACGACGTCCTCGCCGACCGCGCCTTCGTGCCCGAGCGGCGCACCTCCGCCGCCGAGCTCGGCACGCTCGACGACCTGCGGGCCGACCCCGACGCACCGCCGCCCGCACCGCACCTCGTCGCCAACGCCCTCGCCGCCGCCGCACTGGCCCGCGCCCACGGGGTGCCACCGGCCGCCGTCCGCCAGGGGATGCGCGACTTCGTCCCCGAGCCGCACCGCATCGCCGACCTCGGCACCGTGCGCGGGGTCCGGTGGGTCGACGACTCCAAGGCCACCAACCCGCACGCCGCGCAGGCCAGCCTCGCGGCCTTCGAGCACGTCGTCTGGGTCGCCGGCGGCCTGCTCAAGGGCGCCGACGTCGACGAGCTCGTCGCCGGTGCGGCACACCGGCTCCGGGGCGTCGTCCTCATCGGACGTGACCGTTCGGCCATTTCCGAGGCGCTGGCCCGACACGCGCCGGATGTCCCCGTCGTCGACGTCGCCCGAACGGACACTGGAGCCATGGACGCCGTGGTGTCGCACGCCCTCGACCTCGCCCGGGAGGGCGACGTCGTGCTGCTCGCGCCCGCCGCCGCGTCGATGGACATGTTCGCGAACTACGGTGCGCGCGGCGACGCCTTCTCTGCGGCGGTGCGGCGGCTCACCGGGCAGGGGTAGCCCGTGACGTCCGCGACCGCCCCGGCCCGTGGGACCGGCAGCGGGTCCTCCCGGCTGCAGGCCTGGGCCGCCCGGCTCGACTCGCCGGTGACGACCTACTACGTCCTGGTGTTCCTCACGGTCGCCCTCGTCGTCTTCGGGCTGATCATGGTGCTCTCGGCGAGCGCGATCACCTCGCTCGAGGAGAACCGCTCGGCCTACACGATCTTCACCACCCAGGCCGTCTACGCCGTCATCGGCGCGGTCGCCCTGGCCGTCACGTCACGCATCCGCCCGGGGGCCTGGAAGCGGCTCGCCGTCCCGGTCCTCGTCGTCGGCATCATCCTGCAGATGCTCGTCTTCACCCCGCTCGGCGGGTCGTTCCAGGGCAACCGGAACTGGCTCTTCCTCGGGCCGATCAGCGTCCAGCCGTCCGAGGCGATCAAGGTGGGGCTGGCCCTGGCCGGCGGTGCGGTCCTCGCGAAGAAGCGCAAGCACCTGCGCTCGCTCGGCCACGTCCTCGTGCCCTACCTCGTCCCGCTCGTCGCGGCGGCCGTGCTGGCCGTCGCCCTCGGCCACGACCTCGGCACCGTCATGGTGCTCGGCGCCATCGTCGCCGGGGTGCTCTTCTCCGCCGGCATCCCGCTCAAGTGGTTCGCCATCGCCGGCGTCCCGTTCATCGGCGCGGTCGTCGCCTTCGTCGTGACCAGCCCCAACCGCCTCGGCCGCTTCGACGTCTGGCTGGGTCGCGACACCGACCCCCACGGGGCCGCACGGCAGTCGATCCACGGGCGCTACGCCCTGGCCGACGGCGGCTGGCTCGGGCTCGGGCTCGGGCAGAGCCGCGAGAAGTGGGGCCGCCTGTCGGAGGCGCACAACGACTTCATCTTCGCGATCATCGGCGAGGAGCTCGGCCTCCCGGGCACCCTCGCGATCCTCGCGCTCTTCGCGGCCTTCGCGTTCGCCTGCTACCGGCTCGTCAGCCGTTCCGACGACTTCTTCGTCCGGGTCGTCACGGCCGGGGTCATGACGTGGGTCATCGTCCAGGCGCTCATCAACATCGGCGCGGTCATCGGCCTGCTGCCGGTCATCGGGGTGCCACTGCCCCTCGTGTCCTCCGGGGGTCCTCGCTCATCACGACGATGGGCGCCTTCGGCATCCTCCTGTCCTTCGCGCGCAGCGAACCGGGCTGTCGCGAGGCGCTGTCCGCGCGGCCGTCGTCGCTGCGCCGGTCGCTGTCCGTCGTCTCCGGGGCCGTCCGCGGGCGCAGGGGCACCTCGTGAGCGCAGCCGTCCCGGCGTCCGTGCTCCTCGCGGGCGGGGGACGGCCGGGCACGTGTCCCCGTTGCTGGCCCTGGCCGACTGCCTGCGCCGGCGCGACCCGTCGGTGCGCGTCACGGCGCTCGGCACGGCCGAGGGCCTCGAGGCGCGGCTGGTGCCCGAACGCGGCTACCCGTTGCTCGAGGTGCCGCGGGTCCCGTTCCCGCGGCGGCCGAACGCCGCGGCCCTGCGGCTGCCGGGCAACCTCCGGCGCGCCGTCGCCGCCGCCGAGGCGGCCATCGAGTCGACCGGAGCCGAGGTGGTCGTCGGGTTCGGGGGCTTCGTCTCCTCGCCCGCCTACCTCGCGGCGAGGCGGCGTCGGGTGCCGATCGTCGTCCACGAGCAGAACGCCCGCCCGGGCCTGGCCAACCGGCTCGGCGCGCGGTTCGCCGCCGAGGTGGGGGTCACCTTCCCCGGCACGCCGCTGCGCGGGGCCACCGTCACCGGCATGCCGCTGCGTCGCGAGATCGCCACCCTCGACCGTGCCGCCCACCGGGCCGAGGCCCGGGAACGGTTCGGGCTCACCGACGCCCCCACCCTGCTCGTCACCGGCGGGTCGCTCGGCGCGGCCCGGCTCAACGGTGCGTTCTCGGCATCGGTGGCCGCCCTGTCGGAGGCCGGGGTGCAGGTCCTGCACGTCGCCGGCACCGGCAAGGAGTTCGACCCCGGGCCGGTCCCGGGGGCCCCCTACGTCGTCCTGCCCTACTGCGACCGGATGGACCTCGCCTACGCCGCCGCCGACCTCGTCGTGTGCCGCGCCGGGGCCGGGACCGTCTGCGAGCTGACCGCCGTCGGGCTGCCGGCCGTCTACGTTCCGCTGCCGGTCGGCAACGGCGAGCAGCGGCTCAACGCGGCGCACGTCGTCGCGGCAGGTGGCGGGCTCCTCGTCGACGACGCGGCGGTCGACGCCGCGTGGGTCCGCTCCACCGTCCTGCCCCTGGCCCTCGACGCCGAGCGGCTCGGGGCGATGTCCACCGCCGCGGCGTCCGTCGGGGAGCGGGGCGGCGACGAGCTGCTCGCCGACCTCGTCGTCCGGGCCGGGGGGCGCTGAGCCGTGGCCGTCACCAACCCCCGGTTCGACCTCGCCGCACCGGTTCCCGCCTGGGACGCCCTCGGCGCCGTGCACCTCGTGGCCATCGGCGGCGCGGGCATGTCGGCCGTCGCTCGGCTGCTGCTCGCCCGGGGCGTTCGGGTCAGCGGGTCCGACTCCGCCGACGGCCCGCTCCTCGACGCGCTGCGCGAGGCCGGCGCCACGGTGTGGGTCGGTCACGACGCCGAGCACCTCCACGGCGTCGACACCGTCGTCGTGTCCTCGGCCGTGCGCGAGGACAACCCCGAGCTCGCGGCGGCCCGCGCAGCGGGTCTGCTCGTGCTGCACCGCTCCCAGGCCCTCGCGGCCCTGCTCACGGGCTCGCGCGCGGTCGCGGTCGCCGGCGCCAACGGCAAGACCTCGACCACCGCGATGCTCGTCGTCGCGCTCACCGAGGCCGGCGCCGACCCGTCGTTCGCCTGCGGGGGAGAGGTCGCCCAGCTGGGCACCAACGCCGCCCTCGGCAGCGGCGAGGCCTTCGTCGTCGAGGCCGACGAGAGCGACGGCACGTTCGTCGTCTACCGGCCCGAGGTCGGGGTCGTCACCACCGTGCAGCCCGACCACCTCGACTTCTACGGGAGCGCCGAGGCGGTGGCGGAGGCCTACACCGAGTTCGCCGCCACCGTCGGCGACCTGCTCGTCGTCAGCACCGACGACCCCGGCGCCCGGACCCTCGCCGAGGCCGAGCGGGCCCGCGGGCGTCGCGTCGTCACCTTCGGGTCCGCCGAGGACTCCGACCTGCGGCTGGGGGAGAGCGTCGCCGAGGGGCTCGGCACGCGGACGGCCGTCGAACACCACGGCACGCCGTACGAGCTGGTCCTCGCCGTCCCGGGCGCGCACAACGTCGCCAACGCCGCCGCCGCCCTCCTCGCCGCGGTCGACGGCCTCGGGGCCGCCCCGTCCGCCGTCCTGCGCGGGCTGGCCGGGTTCACCGGCGCCCGGCGCCGGTTCGAGGTCCGTGGCGAGGTCGGCGGTGTCACCGTCGTCGACGACTACGCGCACAACCCGGCCAAGGTCGCGGCCGTCGTCGGCACGGCCGCCGGGGTGGTCGCCCGGGCCGGCCGCGGGCGGGTGCTCGTCGTCTTCCAGCCGCACCTCTACAGCCGCACCCGCGACTTCGCCGGGGAGTTCGCGAAGGCCCTCGCCCCGGCCGACCACGTCGTCCTCCTCGACGTCTACGGCGCCCGCGAGGCGCCCGTGCCCGGTGTCAGCTCGGCGCTCATCGGCGACCCGCTCGTCGAGCTCCCCGGCCGGCGCCGCGTCGACGTCGGGCTCGGTCGCGAGGCCGCGGTCGCCACCCTCGTCGCCGCGGCCGCCCCCGGCGACCTCGTCCTCACCGTCGGGGCCGGCGACGTCACCGCCCTCGGCGCACCCCTGCTCGACGCCCTGGCCGCCCGAGCGGAGGAGTCCCGATGAGCCACACCGCGACCCGCGGCCCCCGGGGCCTGGAGTCCTCGGCCACCCGCTTCCGCGAGCGGGCCATCGCCCGACGCCGCCGGCCCTGGCGCCGGGCCCTGTCCGCCCTGCTCGCCGTCGCGCTCGTGGCGGGCGCCGGGTGGGTCGTCGGCTGGACCGGCCTGCTCGGGGTCCACGACGTCGAGGTCGCCGGGGTCACCGGGGCCGAGGCGCAGGCCGTCGAGCAGCTCGTCCGCGTCTCCGAGGGCACGCCGCTCGTCCGGGTCGACACCGCGGCCGTCGAGCGCTCGGTGCGGGCCCGGGTCACCGTCGCCGAGGTGTCGGTGCGCCGGTCCTGGCCGCGCACCCTCGTCGTCGACGTCGTGCCGCGCGTGCCGGCCATCGTCGTCAAGGGTCCCTCGAAGTCCCTCGACGTCGTCGACGCCACCGGGGTCTCCTTCGGCCGGGTGACCAAGGCGCCGAAGGGCGTGCCGGTCGTCACCGCCACGGGCAGCCGGGCGATGACGCCCGAGGCCCTCCAGGCCGCACTGGCCCTGCTGCGCGACCTGCCCGAGGACCTCGCGAAGGACGTCTCGGCCGTCACCGTCAGCAGTGCCAACCTCGTGACCTTCACGATGCGCCGGCACACCGTGGTCTGGGGCGGCGAGGACGAGGCCGACCTCAAGATCCGGGTCCTGCGCGCCCTGCTGACGACGACGGCGAAGGTCATCGACGTCAGTGCTCCGGACACCCCCGTGACCCGCTGAGACCCCTGGTGCGCGTGGGGCCGATGGGGCCGGTGTGACCCGGCCTGAGAGGCATGACAGGATTTGCGTCGCGGGATGTCGCGACACGCCACGCGGGAGGGTGCAGCAGCCCCGGGCGGGACGTAGCGTCACCCCATCGAGAACCGTGACCGAACCGTAACCCTGTACCTGAGGTCGAGGGTTGCACCGGTCTCCTGCACGCCGTGACCGACATCGGAAGGCCGTACCCGTGGCATCACCCCAGAACTACCTCGCCGTCATCAAGGTCGTCGGCATCGGCGGCGGAGGTGTCAACGCCATCAACCGGATGATCGAGGTCGGCCTCAAGGGCGTCGAGTTCATCGCGGTCAACACCGATGCGCAGGCCCTCCTCATGAGCGATGCCGACGTCAAGCTCGACGTCGGCCGCGAGCTGACCCGCGGCCTCGGCGCCGGCGCCGACCCCGAGGTCGGCAAGAAGGCCGCCGAGGACCACGCCGAGGAGATCGAGGAGGTCCTCAAGGGGGCCGACATGGTCTTCGTCACCGCCGGCGAGGGCGGTGGCACCGGCACCGGTGGCGCCCCCGTCGTGGCCCGCATCGCCAAGGGCCTCGGCGCCCTGACCATCGGTGTGGTCACCCGCCCCTTCACCTTCGAGGGCCGTCGCCGCGCGAACCAGGCCGAGACCGGCATCGCCGCGCTCCGCGAGGAGGTCGACACCCTCATCGTCATCCCGAACGACCGGCTGCTCTCGATCAGCGACCGCGGCGTCTCGATGCTCGACGCGTTCCGCTCGGCCGACCAGGTGCTGCTCTCGGGTGTCCAGGGCATCACCGACCTCATCACGACGCCGGGCCTGATCAACCTCGACTTCGCCGACGTCAAGTCCGTCATGTCGGGTGCCGGCTCGGCGCTCATGGGCATCGGCTCGGCCCGTGGCGAGGACCGCGCGGTCCAGGCCGCCGAGCTGGCCATCTCCAGCCCGCTCCTCGAGGCGAGCATCGACGGCGCCCACGGTGTGCTGCTCTCCATCCAGGGCGGCAGCGACCTCGGTCTCTTCGAGATCAACGAGGCCGCGCGCCTCGTCCAGGAGGCTGCCCACCCGAGGCGAACATCATCTTCGGTGCGGTCATCGACGACGCGCTCGGCGACGAGGTCCGGGTCACGGTCATCGCGGCCGGCTTCGACGGCGGCGCCCCCATCCGTCGGGCCGACGACCGCGCCCTCGGCACCATCCAGGGCCGGCCGGCCACCCCGCCGCCGCCCGCCGTGCCCTCGACGCCGGCCGCCCCGCCGAGCCCGGGAGCGGCCCCGGCCGCTCCGGTGCAGGCGCAGGCTCCGGTCCCGGCCTCGACGCCGTTCCCGACCCCCGTGCACGACAGCACCCCGACGCCGTCGCGCACCGAGCACCACTCCGACGAGGCGCCCGTGCGCACCGAGCGCGAGTCGACGCCCCCGAGCCGGCCCGCAGCCAGCCGCCGCGCACGGTGACCTTCGACGAGAACGACGACCTCGACGTCCCGGACTTCCTCAAGTAGGAGCCGTTCCCGCCCGCGTCTACGGTGGGTCCGTGTTCACCTGGGACGAGACGAGCAACGGGGCCCGCCGGGCGCTCACCGGCCGGCCCGGGGGCGTCAGCCGCGGACCGTGGGAGGGCCTCAACCTCGGCCTGCACGTCGACGACGACCCCGGCGACGTCGCCGAGAACCGGCGCCGGCTCGGGGCCGCGGTGGGGCACCCGGTCGTCTGGATGGACCAGTGCCACGGCGCCGAGGTCGCGGTGGTCGAGGCCGTTCCCGACGTCGCGCCGCAGTGCGACGCGCTCGTGACCACGGCGCCCGACCTGGCCCTCGCCGTGCTCGTCGCCGACTGCGTCCCCGTGCTCCTCGCCAGCGCCTCCGGCGTCGTCGCGGCGGTGCACGCCGGCCGGCCCGGGATGGTCGCCGGCGTCGTGCCCGCCGCCGTCGCCGCGATGCGTGGGCTCGGTGCCGACGCGGTCGACGCCGTCGTCGGGCCGTCGGTGTGCGGGCGCTGCTACGAGGTGCCCGCCGAGATGCGCGCGGCGGCCGCCGCCGTCGAACCGGTCAGTGCCACCGTGTCGTGGACCGGCACGCCCGCCGTCGACGTCGCCGCCGGGGTCGTGGCCCAGCTGCGTGCGCTGGACGTCGGGGTCACCTGGGTGCCGGGCTGCACCCGGGAGAGCCCGGACCTGTTCTCGTACAGGGCCTCTCACGTCACCGGCCGGTTCGCCGGGGTCGTCGCGAGGGCGTCGTGACGTCGCGACGTGACGAGCTGGCCGCCCGGCTGGCCGCCGTGCGCGAGCGGGTCACCGCCGCCTGCGAGGCCGCCGGACGCCCCGACGAGCCGACCCTCGTCGCCGTCACGAAGTTCTTCCCCGCGAGCGACGTCGACCTGCTGGCCGGGCTCGGTGTCACCGACATCGGCGAGAACCGCGACCAGGAGGCGTCGGCCAAGGTCGACGAGCTGGCCCACCGCGACCGCCTGACCGTCCACTTCATCGGGCAGCTGCAGAGCAACAAGGCCGGCTCGGTCACGCGGTACGCCGACGTCGTGCACTCCCTCGACCGCGCCAAGCTCGTCGGTGCCCTCGACCGGGGCGCCGAGCGTCACGGGCGCACCCTCGACGTCCTCGTCCAGGTGGGCCTCGACGACGACGCCGGACGCGGGGGAGCGCCGCCCTCCGAGGTGGCGGCCCTCGCCGACGCCGTCGCGGGCAGCGAGCACCTGCGGCTGCGCGGGCTGATGGCGGTGGCACCGCTCGGGGCGCCCCCGCGGCCGGCCTTCGCCCGCCTGCGCGAGCTCGCGGAGCGGCTGCGCGCCGACCACCCGGACGCCACGTGGCTCTCGGCCGGCATGAGCGCCGACCTCGAGGACGCCGTGGCCGAAGGGGCGACACACCTGCGTGTCGGGTCGGCAATCCTCGGATCTCGTGAGTCACACCGGTAACTTCAATCACGACGCACGGCCCTGACCGACGGGCCCGACGACCGAGGAGCACGTGATGGCTGGCGCGCTGCGCAAGACGATGGTGTACCTGGGCCTCGCCGAGGACCAGGGCCACTACGACGACGAGTACTACGACGGCTACGACGAGCCCGAGGTCGAGGAGCGCGCCGAGCGCACGGAGCACCGCGGGGCCGAGGTCACGCCGCTGCCCACCCGCCGCCCGGTGGCCGAGGTCGTCCGCGGTCACGACGCCGGCAGCGTCTCGCGGATCACGACGATCCACCCGCGCACCTACAACGAGGCCAAGACGATCGGGGAGAACTTCCGCGACGGCGTCCCGGTCATCATGAACCTCACGGACATGAGCGACGCCGACGCCAAGCGCCTCGTCGACTTCGCGGCCGGCCTCGTCTTCGGCCTGCACGGCTCCATCGAGCGGGTCACCTCGAAGGTCTTCCTCCTCTCGCCCGAGACCGTCGAGGTCAACGCCGAGGAGGGCCCCGTGGCCGTCACCGGCCGGAGTGTCTTCAACCAGAGCTGACGCCGGACCCGGTCACGGCCCGCACGGGTCGATCAGTCACACTGCCTCCATGCGCGCCGTCTTCGCCGTCCTCGCCTTCGTGGTCTTCCTGTACCTCGTCGTGCTCATCGGCCGGGTGGTCTTCGACTGGATCCGCATCTTCGCCCGCGAGTGGCGTCCCCGCGGGCCGGTGCTGCTCGTCGCCGAGCCGGTCTACACGCTCACCGAGCCGCCGCTGCGCGCCCTGCGCAAGGTGATCCCCCCGCTGCGGATCGGCGCCGTGTCGGTCGACCTGTCGTTCATGGTCCTGTTCGTCGGTGTGATCATCCTCCAGCTCGTGCTGTCCGGGCTGGCCCGCTGAGGGCTTCCGTCCGCCCGGCGTTCGTCACTTCCGACCACATCTGTCACGCCAGCCCCGCCACCGGGTAGTCTGTCGAACCGGACCCCGACGCCGCACCCGCGACGCCGGACGGCCCCGACCCGTGACCCCCACCGGCCACCAGGAGTTGACCATGGCTCTCTCGCCCGAGGACGTCCTCAACAAGACGTTCACCCAGACCCAGTTCCGTCGTGGCTACGACGAGCGCGAGGTCGACGACTTCCTCGACGACATCGTCGCCGAGATGCGGCGGATCACCAAGGAGGGCGAGGACCTGCGCGGCGAGCTGACCAGCTGCCGCGAGGGCAAGGGGATGGCCCCGACGACGGCCTTCGCCCGGCCCGACGCCGACACCTCCCGCGACCTCGAGGAGCTGCGCTCCAAGAACGCGACGCTGGCCGCCCGGGTCTCCGAGCTCGAGGGCACGCGCAGCGAGCTCACCGCCCGGCTCGGCGAGTTCGAGGGCAAGAGCGGCGACGGCGAGGCCCGCGCGGCCGAGCTGCAGGGCACGGTCGCCCAGCTGCAGGGCACCGTCACCCAGCTCACCGACCGCACCGCCGAGCTCGAGCAGCTGCTCCAGCAGCGCGACACCGAGATCGAGGCCCTGCGCGGGGCCAGCGGCGACGTCGACGCCCGCGTCGCCGACGCCGAGCGCCGCGCCGGTGAGTTCGAGAACCACGCCTCGCAGCTCGAGCGGCACGCCGCCGGGCTCGAGGACAAGATCCGCGAGCTCGAGGCCCAGGCCGAGGAGGCGCGCCAGCAGGCCGCCGCCGCGGCCGGGGAGCGCGACGAGCACGCCGCGGCCCTCGTGAACGTCCGCGAGCAGCAGGGTGCGGCCACCGACGAGCAGGTCTCCATCCTCGAGGCCCGCCTCGAGGAGGCCCGCCGCGAGGCCGACGAGCGGGTCGCCGCCGCCGAGCAGCGCGCCCAGCAGCTCGAGGCCCAGGTCCAGGAGGCCGAGCAGCGCGCCAGCGCCGCGCAGGCCGCCCAGGGTCAGGGCGAGGGTGGCCTCGGGGCCGCCGCGCTCGCCGGTGCCGGTGGCGGGGCCAGCGCGGCCGGCGTCATCGCCCTCGCGCAGCGCCTGCACGACGAGCACGTCGCCGCCGGTGAGTCCAAGCGCGACGAGCTGGTGTCGGAGGGTCAGCGCAAGCACGACGAGCTGCTCGGCACCGCCCAGCGCAAGCACGAGGAGCTCATCACCACCGGCCAGAACCGCCACGACGAGCTCGTGTCGACCGGCCAGGCCCAGCACGACGAGCTGATCTCCACGGCGACCGCCCAGCGGGACGAGATGATCGGCACCGCGACGACCCAGCGCGACGAGATGCTCACCGAGGCCCGGGAGCGCTCGACGGGGATGGTCGCCGAGGCGCAGCAGAAGAAGGCCTCGATCCTCGAGGAGCTCGGCCGTGAGCGGAGCCTGCTCGAGCGCAAGATCGAGGAGCTGCGGGGCTTCGAGCGCGACTACCGCGCCCGCCTGCACGACTACATCCAGAACCAGCTCGCCGACCTCAAGAACGTCGGTGGCGACGAGGCCGCCGCGCCGGCCGAGGAGGCGGCGCAGCCGCAGCACGAGCCGCAGGGCTGAGCTCGACCACGCACGAAGGGCCCGGGAACTTCCCGGGCCCTTCGTCGTTGGGGCCAAGAGCACAGGTCGTCGCGGCGTTTCGCGCGAGCGGGACACCCGCGACTGCCCGTATCCTCCTCGCACCGGCCGGGCCGTACGGGCTCGTCCAGCCCCGGAAAGGGTTCCTCATGGTTGTGAAGCGGGCGCTGTCGGCCGCGAAGAAGACGACCGCCACGGCCGCCGCGAAGGCGCGCTCGGCGGTCGGTCGCGGTGGGTCGGCCACGGGGGGGTCGGGGAACGGGACGGCGACGAAGTCCGCGCCGGCCAAGAAGGCCGCACCGGCGAAGAAGGCCGCACCGGCGAAGAAGGCTGCGACGAAGGCGGCTCCCGCGAAGAAGGTCGCTCCGGCGAAGAAGGCCGCGACGAAGGCCGCACCCGCCAAGAAGGCCGCGACGAAGGCGGCTCCCGCGAAGAAGGCCGCGCCCGCCAAGAAGGCTGCGACGAAGGCCGCGCCCGCCAAGAAGGCCGCGCCCGCCAAGAAGGCCGCGCCCGCCAAGAAGGCCGCGCCCGCCAAGAAGGCGGCTCCGGCGAAGAAGACCGCGCCGGCGAAGAAGACCGCGACAAAGGCGGCTCCCGCGACGAAGGCGGCTCCAGCGAAGAAGACCGCGACGAAGGCGGCTCCCGCGAAGAAGGCCGCTCCCGCGAAGACGGCTGCACCGGCGACGAAGACTGCTCCCGCCACGAAGGCCGCTCCGGCCCCGCGCGCCGCGCGCAAGGGCAGCGCCGCGGCCCTGCCGGTACGCGAGGACGAGTCGCCGTGGACCGCCGCCGAGCTGCGCCAGGTCCGGGCCGAGCTCGAGGGGGACGTCGCCCAGCTGCGCGACGAGCTGGCCCACGCCCAGTCCGACCTCGTCGACCTCATGCGCGACTCCGGCGACGGGGCCGGCGACGACCAGGCCGACGCGGGCGCCAAGACCTACGAGCGCGAGCAGGAGATCTCGTTGGCCAACAACGCCCGCGAGATGCTCGAGCAGACCGAGCACGCCCTGGCCCGGCTCGACGACGGCAGCTACGGCACGTGCGAGTCCTGTGGCAACCCGATCGGCAAGATGCGGCTCCAGGCCGCTCCTCGTGCGACCCTGTGCATGCCATGCAAGACGAAGCAGGAGCGCCGCTGACGAGCGCCGAGCCCACCCCGAGCCCCGCACCCGACCCCTCGCACGAGGGACGCCGCCGGTTGCGCGTCCTGCTCGTGGCGATCGCCGCGCTCGTCCTCGTCCTCGACCAGGGCACCAAGGCCTGGGCCCTCGCGGCCCTGACCCCGGGGCAGCCGGTCGACCTCGTGGGCTCGGCCATCCGGCTCAACCTCATCCGCAACCCCGGGGCGGCCTTCTCGCTCGGCGACGGGCGCACCTGGCTGCTCACCCTCGTCTCGCTGGCCATCCTCGGCTGGGTCCTCGTCGCGGTGCGCCGGGTCGACAACCGCGGCTGGGCCGTCCCGCTGGGCCTGCTGCTCGGTGGCGCCGTGGGCAACCTCGTCGACCGGCTGGTCCGCGAGCCGAGCCCCGGCCAGGGACACGTCGTCGACTTCATCGACTACTTCGGCTGGTTCATCGGCAACGTCGCCGACATCGCGATCGTCGTCGCCGCCGGTGTCGTCATGGTCCTCGCCTACCGCGGGGTGCCGCTGGGCTCCCGGCACAGCGCGGAGCACGCCGATGGCTGACCAGCGCACCGTCCTCGTCCCCGACGGCCTCGAGGGCGAGCGGGTCGATGCCGCCATCGCCCGCCTCTTCGGGCTCTCGCGCACCCGCGCCGCCGACCTCGCCGCCGCCGGCGACGTCAGCGTCAACGCCACGAGCGTCGGCAAGAGCCACCGCGTGAGCGCCGGCGACATGCTCGAGGTCGCCATCCCCAGCGGACCGGCCGCGGTCCTCGAGGTCGTCGCCGAGCCGGTGCCCGGCATGAGGGTCGTCCACGACGACGACGACATCGTCGTCGTCGACAAGCCCGTGGGCGTCGCGGCCCACCCGAGCGTCGGCTGGACCGGCCCGAACGTGCTCGCCGGACTCAAGGCCGCCGGCTACCGCATCTCCACGAGCGGGGCGGCCGAGCGCCAGGGCATCGTCTCGCGCCTCGACGTCGGCACCTCCGGCCTCATGGTCGTCTGCAAGAGCGAGCGCGGCTACAGCGTCCTCAAGCGGGCCTTCAAGGAGCGCCGGGTCGAGAAGACGTACCACGCGCTCGTGCAGGGCCTGCCCGACCCGCTCGTCGGTACCATCGACGCGCCCATCGGCCGCCACCCCGGCGGCGACTACAAGTTCGCGGTGATGGACTCCGGCAAGCCCGCCGTCACCCACTACGAGCTGCTCGAGGCCTTCCGGCACGCCAGCCTGCTCGAGATCCACCTCGAGACCGGCCGCACCCACCAGATCCGGGTGCACATGGCCGCCGTCCGCCACCCCTGCGTCGGCGACCCCACGTACGGCGCCGACCCCACGCTCGCGAAGCGGCTCGGGCTGGAGCGGCAGTGGCTGCACGCCGTCGGGCTCGGCTTCGAGCACCCCGGGTCGGGGGAGTGGGTC
Source organism: Phycicoccus sp. HDW14 (assembly GCF_011383005.1). Taxonomy (GTDB): domain Bacteria; phylum Actinomycetota; class Actinomycetes; order Actinomycetales; family Dermatophilaceae; genus Phycicoccus. Next base: position 997,178 of record NZ_CP049935.1, read on the forward strand.
ACCTTCGAGAGCAGCTACCCGCGCGACCTCCAGGACGCCCTCGACCGCCTCTGAGCCGGTGCTCCGGCCCGGTGTGACGGGTGGGACCGAAGGGGTCGGGCGACACGACCCCGACACGCCGCAGGGTGTCCCCGGGCCGACCTAGGATGGTCCGCGATGTCCTCCCCGAACGCCCCGAGCCCCGCCCCGTCGACCAGCACGCCGAAGGGCTCGGACTCGTTCGTCCACCTCCACGTCCACACCGAGTACTCGATGCTCGACGGCGCGGCGCGCATCGGAGACCTGTTCACCCGGGCCGCCGAGATGGGCATGCCGGCCCTCGCGACCACCGACCACGGGTACGTCTTCGGGGCCTACGAGTTCTGGAAGAAGGCCCAGGGCACCGGCGTCAAGCCGATCATCGGTGTCGAGGCCTACGTCACCCCCGGCACCCACCGCACCGACAAGACCCGCGTCAAGTGGGGCGACGAGCGCACCCGCCCGGGCGACGACGTCTCGGGCTCGGGCGCCTACACGCACATGACCCTGCTGGCCCGCGACAACGTGGGGCTGCACAACCTCTTCCGGATGGACAGCCAGGCCTCGCTCGACCAGGTCTACGCGAAGTGGCCGCGCGTCGACCGCGAGCTGCTCGACCAGTACGGCAAGGGGCTCATCGCCACCACCGGCTGCCCCTCCGGTGAGATCCAGACCCGGATCCGGTTGGGGCAGTACGACCTCGCCAAGCAGGCGGCCTCCGACCTGCGCGACATCTTCGGCGCCGAGAACTTCTTCTGCGAGCTGATGGACCACGGCCTCGACATCGAGCGCCGCGTCCAGAAGGACCTGCTCAGGCTGGCCCGCGAGCTCGGCCTGCCGCTCGTGGCCACCAACGACCTGCACTACACGAGCCCCGAGGACGCCAAGGCGCACTCGGCGCTGCTCTGCGTGCAGTCCGGCTCGACCCTCATGGACCCGGGCCGCTTCAAGTTCGACGCCGACGACTTCTACCTCAAGAGCCCCGCCGAGATGCGCCACACCTGGCGCGAGCTGCCCGAGGCCTGCGACAACACCCTCCTCATCGCCGAGATGTGCGACATCTCGTTCACCGAGGGCGAGGGCCGGTACATGCCGGACTTCCCCTGCCCGCCCGGCGAGAACGCCGAGAGCTGGTTCGTCAAGGAGGTCGAGAAGGGGCTGCGCGAGCGCTTCCCCACCGGCGTCCCCGAGTACGCCACGAAGCAGGCCGCCTTCGAGACCGAGGTCATCGTCGGGAAGGGCTACGCGTCGTACTTCCTCGTCGTCGCCGACTTCATCACCTGGGCCAAGGCCAACGGCATCCGGGTCGGCCCGGGCCGTGGCTCGGGTGCCGGCTCGATGTGCGCGTACGCCATGAAGATCACCGACCTCGACCCCGTGCCGCACGGCCTGATCTTCGAGCGCTTCCTCAACCCCGAGCGCGCCTCGATGCCCGACTTCGACGTCGACTTCGACGAGCGCCGGCGCGGCGAGGTGATCCGCTACGTCACCGAGAAGTACGGCAGCGAGCGGGTCGCCCAGATCGTCACCTACGGCACGATCAAGGCCAAGCAGGCGGTCAAGGACTCCGCGCGCGTCATGGGGCACCCGTTCGCGGTCGGCGAGCAGCTGACCAAGGCCATGCCCCCGGACGTCATGGGCAAGGGCGTGCCGCTCTCGGGCATCTACGACCCGAACCACCCGCGCTACGGCGAGGGCAAGGAGTTCCGCGACCTCGTCGCCCAGGAGCAGCACCTCCAGGAGGTCGTCGAGACCGCCAAGGGCCTCGAGGGCCTCAAGCGTCAGTGGGGCGTGCACGCCGCCGGCGTCATCATGTCCAGCGAGCCGCTCATCGACGTCATCCCCGTCATGCGCCGCCTGCAGGACGGCCAGGTCATCACCCAGTTCGACTACCCGAGCTGCGAGAGCCTCGGCCTGGTCAAGATGGACTTCCTCGGCCTGCGCAACCTCACGATCCTCGACGACGCCATCGCCAACGTGCAGGCCAACCGCGGCGAGGACATCGACCTCGACGCGCTGTCCAAGGACATGACCGACAAGGCCACCTACGACCTGCTCGGCCGCGGCGACACCCTCGGCGTCTTCCAGCTCGACGGCGGCGGCATGCGCACGCTGCTCAAGCTGATGCAGCCCGACAACTTCGAGGACATCTCCGCGGCCCTCGCGCTCTACCGGCCGGGCCCGATGGGCGTCAACGCGCACACGAACTTCGCGCTGCGCAAGAACGGCAAGCAGGAGCTCATCCCGCTCGACCCGCAGCTCAAGGGCAAGCTCCAGCCCGAGATGGTCGAGGCCCTCGAACCCATCCTCGGCACCACCTACGGCCTGGTGATCTACCAGGAGCAGGTCATGGAGATCGCCCAGAAGCTCGCCGGGTACACCCTCGGCAACGCCGACCTCCTCCGGCGCGCCATGGGCAAGAAGAAGAAGGAGGTCCTCGACAAGGAGTACGAGCCGTTCGCCGCCGGCATGAAGGCCAAGGGCTTCACCGAGGCCTCGGTCGCCGCGCTCTGGGGCGTGCTCGTCCCGTTCTCCGACTACGCGTTCAACAAGGCCCACACCGCCGCCTACGGCCTCGTGTCGTACTGGACCGGCTACCTCAAGGCCAACTACCCGGCCGAGTACATGGCCGCGCTGCTCACGAGCGTCGGCGACGACAAGGACAAGTCGGCCCTCTACCTCGGCGAGTGCCGCCGGATGGGCATCAAGGTGCTCCCGCCCGACGTCAACGACTCGGTCGGGCAGTTCGCCGCGGTCGGCACCGACATCCGCTTCGGGCTGCACGCCATCCGCAACGTCGGCCACAACGTCGTCGAGGCGATCATCGCCGCCCGCGAGGAGAAGGGGGCCTTCACCTCCTTCCGCGACTTCATGTCCAAGGTCCCGGCGGTGGTGTGCAACAAGCGCACCATCGAGTCGCTCATCAAGGGCGGCGCGTTCGACGGCCTGGCCGAGACCCGGATGGGCCTGGTCCGCATCCACGAGGAGTACGTCGACGCGTTCGTCGCGGTCAAGCGCCAGGAGGCGATCGGGCAGGACAGCCTCTTCGGGTCCTTCGGCGACGACGCCGGCGGCGGCTCCGGCGGCGACCTCATGGGCCTGGCCCCGGTGCCGGGCGTCGAGTGGGACAAGCAGACCCTGCTCTCCTTCGAGCGCGAGATGCTCGGCCTCTACGTCTCCGACCACCCGCTGTTCGGCGTCGAGCACGTGCTCAGCCAGCACGCCGACACCCAGATCGCCGCGCTGACCGCCGACGAGGGCGGGCGACCCGAGGGCTCGATGGTCACCGTCGCCGGCCTCATCACCGGGCTGCAGATCAAGCGCACGAAGAAGGGCGACCTCTGGGCCATCGCCACCGTCGAGGACCTCGCCGGCTCCATCGAGTGCCTGTTCTTCCCGAGCAGCTACATGACCGTCTCCTCGATGCTCCAGCAGGACCAGATCGCCGTCGTGCGGGGCAAGCTGAACCACCGTGACGACTCGGTGTCGATCTACGCCCAGGAGCTGACCCTCCCCGACGTCAGCGAGGGCCCGCGCGGGCCGGTCGTCGTGTCGATGGAGACGGCCCGGGCCACCGCCCAGCGCATCGAGGAGCTCAAGGGCGTGCTCACCAACCACCCGGGCACCACCGAGGTGCACCTCAAGCTCCTCAAGCCCGGGCGCGCCGTCGAGATCCGGCTCGACCCCGCCTACCGGGTCAAGGCCGACGAGGCGCTGTTCGGCGACCTCAAGGTCCTCCTCGGCCCCGCTGCCTCTCCTGACGCCCAGGGGCCGGCGCGCGGGCGACCCTGCGGTGAACGGTCGTCGACACCGACGATCCGACGCCTCCCAGGGGGTGCCTCCGCACGGACTTCCCCCTAGGGTCTACCTCACGCGGCCGCCCGGACAGGGGGCGCCGCTCGGAGAACCCAGGAGAACGTCCACGATGAGATCGACTCGACGACGCGCCCTCGGCGCCGGTGTCGCCGCCGTCAGCCTGGCGGCGTTCGTGGCCGGCACGCCCGCCGCCACCGCGCACGACCGCGACCACGGGCACGGCCACCACCCGAAGCCGGCGAAGACCCAGACGGTGCAGCTGCTGTCCTTCAACGACTACCACGGTCACCTCGAGGCCGCGGACCCGCCGCTCAGCAAGCAGCTCGACCCGAGCCAGACCGCGGCCGGCGGCGCCGAGTACCTCGCGACGGCGCTCAAGACGCTGCGCGCGACGGCTCCGCGGGGCACCTCGCTCACCGTGGCGGCCGGTGACCTCATCGGCGGCTCGACCTTCCTCTCGGGCCTCTTCCACGACGAGCCGTCGGTCGAGTCGCTCAACGCGATGGACCTCGACGTCAGCAGCGTCGGCAACCACGAGTTCGACGAGGGCACCACCGAGCTCCTGCGCATGCAGAAGGGCGGCTGCCACCCCAAGGACGGCTGCTACTTCCCGACCCAGCCCTACGGCGGTGCCGACTTCCAGTACCTCGCCGCGAACGTCGTGCTCAAGCAGCAGGCGACCAAGGGCAAGGGCCACCACCACGAGAAGGAGCGCACCCTGCTGCCCGCGACCGCGGTCAAGCGGGTCAACGGCGTCAAGGTCGGCTTCATCGGCATGACCCTCGAGGGCACCCCGAGCCTCGTCGACCCGGCCGGCGTCGCGAACGTCGAGTTCCAGGACGAGGTGGAGACGGCCAACAAGCAGGCCCGCGAGCTGCGCAAGCAGGGCGTCAACGCCATCGTCGTGCTGCTGCACGAGGGCGGCATCCAGTCCGGCACCTACCAGCAGTGCGTCGGCATCTCCGACCCGATCGCGACGATCGCGAAGACGATGACCGCCGACGTCGACGCCATCATCACCGGGCACACGCACCAGCCGTACACCTGCTCGATCCCCGACCCCCGGGGCAACCCGCGCCTCGTCACGAGCGCGGCCTCCTACGGGCAGGTCGTCTCCGAGACCGACCTGGTCATCGACAAGCGCACCGGAGAGGTCGACCGCGCGAAGTCGACCTCGGTCAACCATCTCGTGAGCCGCGCCGAGTTCGCCAAGGACGCGACGCAGACCGGCATCATCGACAAGTGGAAGACGATCTCGGGACCGCTCGCGGCCCGCGTCGTCGGCTCGGTCGCGGAGGACATCACCGGTGACTCCAGCGGCAACCGCGGCATCGAGACGCCGATGGCCGACCTCGTCGCCGACAGCATCCTCTGGGGCACCAAGGCCCCCGAGAACGGCGGCGCCCAGCTCGCCCTGATGAACGTCGGCGGCGTGCGGGCCAGCCTGCGGGTCGCGCCCAAGTACGCCGAGGGTCCGGGTGAGATCACCTATGCCGAGACCTACGACGTCGCACCGTTCGGCAACATCCTCACGACGCTCGACCTCACCGGCGCCCAGCTGAAGGCCGTGCTCGAGCAGCAGTACGTCCCCGGCCGCCCCGGCGGTCGCGACGCGCTCGCCCTCGGTGTCTCCGACGGCTTCGGCTACACCTGGGACGCCACTCAGCCGGCCGGCAGCCGGGTCGTCGCGGGCTCGATGACGCTGGGTGGGGTGGCGATGGACATGAACGCCACCTACCGCGTCGGGACGATCAACTTCCTCGCCAACGGCGGTGACTCCTTCACCGCCTTCTCCGCCGGGCAGAACGTGCTCGGTGGCAATGAGGACCTGGGCAACCTGGTCGCCTACTTCGGGGCCACCCCGGGCCTGCGGGCCCCGGCCGACCGCGTCGCGGGTCTCTGACCCGCCACGCACCGACGAGGCCGTCCCCCAGCCGGGGGCGGCCCTCGTCGCGTCCGGCCCGCATAGGCTGGCGGCATGCCGAGCCCGAGCCTCCCGACCCCACCCACCGCGCCCCGGCGCCCGCACGTGCGCGAGCAGCACGGCGAGCGGGTGGAGGACCCCTACTGGTGGATGCGGGACCTCGAGGACCCGGAGCTGCTGGCCCACCTCGAGGCCGAGAACGCCTACTCCGAGGCCCGCACCGAGCACCTGGCCGCCCTGCGCACGACGCTCTTCGGCGAGATCAAGGCGCGGGTCAAGGAGGACGACCTGTCGGTGCCCGTCGCGAGCGGCCCGTGGTGGTACCTCAGCCGCACGGCCGAGGGGAAGCAGTACGCCTCGCACGTGCGGGTGCCCCGTGCCGTCGGCGACCCGCGCCCCGACCCGGAGGCTGCGGCGGCACCGGGGGAGCAGGTGGTGCTCGACGGCAACGTCGAGGCGGGGGACTCGGAGTTCTTCTCGCTCGGGGCACTGACCGTCAGCGCCGACCACCGGCTCGTCGCCTTCGCGGTCGACACCGCGGGTGACGAGCGCTTCGACCTCACGGTGCGCGACATCGCGACCGGCGAGGTCCTCGACACCTCGCTCACCGGCATCGGCTACGGCTGCGAGCTGAGCCGCGACGGCTCGTTCGTCTTCTACACCCGCGTCGACGACGCGTGGCGCCCGCACCAGCTGTGGCGGCACCGAGTCGGCGGCGACCCGGCGCAGGACGTCCTCGTGCACCAGGAGGACGACGAGCGCTTCTGGATGGGCGTCAGCGGCAGCCGGGACGAGCGCTGGCTGCTGCTCGGCCTCGGGTCCAAGACGACCTCCGAGGTGTGGATGCTGCCCTCGGACGACCCGGAGGGGGAGTGGCGCGTCGTCGCCCCGCGCCGCGACGGCATCGAGTACGACGTCGAGCCGGCGGGCGACCGGCTGCTCGTCGTGCACAACACCGACACCCCGGACTCCGACCTCGCCTGGGCCCCGCTCGAGGCGACGAGCCACGAGCAGTGGGTGCCGCTGCTGGCCTCGGGGGACGGCGAGCGGTTCGTCGGTGTCGACGCCTTCGACGCCGCGACCGTGCTGTCACTGCGCACCGGGGGCCTGACCGCCCTGCGGGTGCTGCCCCGTGACGTCTCGTCGGTGTCGGGTCACGGCACGCCCTGGGACGTGTCGGTCGACCAGCCGGTGCACTCGATCGGCTTGGGGGACAACCCGGAACCGGACCAGACGGCCGTGCAGGTGGTCGTCGAGTCGTGGACCACCCCGCGCACGGTGCTCGACGTCGACCTGGCCACGGGAGGCCGCACCGAGCTGAAGCGCCAGCCCGTGCTCGGCGGCTTCGACGCGGCCGACTACGTCGAGTCCCGCGAGTGGGTCGAGGCGGCCGACGGTGCCTCGGTCCCGGTGTCGGTCGTGCGCCGGCGCGGGGTCGAACCCGACGGCACCAACCCGGGGCTGCTCGTCGCGTACGGCGCCTACGAGATCTCCTCCGACCCGTACTTCTCCGTCGCCCGGCTCGGCCTGCTCGACCGTGGGGTGGTCGTCGCCGTCGCCCACGTGCGCGGCGGCGGTGAGATGGGACGTCGGTGGTACGACGACGGCAAGCTCCTCGCGAAGCCGAACACGTTCTCCGACACCGTCTCCGCTGCCGACCACCTCGTCTCCTCGGGATGGGTGGCTCCGGACCGGTTGGGCCTCGAGGGAGGCTCGGCCGGAGGTCTGCTCGTCGGCGCGGTGCTCAACCTCGCACCCGGGCGGTTCCGGGTCGCACACGCGGCCGTGCCGTTCGTCGACGCGCTCAACACCATCCTCCAGCCCGAGCTGCCCCTCACCGTGGGGGAGTGGGAGGAGTGGGGCAACCCGATCGAGGACGCCGCGGTGTACGCGGCGATGCGGGCCTACACGCCGTACGAGAACGTCCGGGCGGTCGAGTACCCCGCGGTGCTCGCCTCGAGCAGCCTGCACGACACGCGCGTCTACGTCACCGAGCCCGCGAAGTGGGTCGCCCGGCTGCGCGAGACGGTGACCAACGACCCGGCGACCCGTCCGGTGCTGCTGCGCACCGAGATGTCGGCCGGCCACGGCGGGCGCAGCGGACGCTACGCCGCGTGGGAGCAGCTGGCCTGGGAGTGGGCCTTCGTCCTCGACCAGCTGGGCGCCACCGAGCGCCTCGACGGGGCCGCCGTCACCGGGTGACGAGGACGGGGCAGGCACTGCGCCCGACGAGGCGCAGGGCCGTGGCCCCGACGTGCAGCCCCTCGAACCCGCCGGTGCCGCGGCTGCCGACGACGACGAGCCCGGCCCCCTCGCTCGCCTCGGTGAGCGCGTGCAGCGGGTTGTCCCGCACGACGTGGACCGCGACCGCGACGTCGGGGTGCTCGGGTCGCAGGCCCGCGACCGCCTCGTCGACGACGCGCTCGACGCCGGCGACGTACTCCTCCCAGCTCGACGCGCTGCCGAGCGTCGGGTCGGCGGCACCGGTGGGCTCCCACGCGTGCACGGCGTCGACCGACCCCCCGAGGACCGTGGCCTCGCGCACGCCGGTGCGCAGCGCGGCCAGGGAGGCCGCGGAACCGTCGACACCGACGACGACCCGTCCGCCCGGCTCCGGCGCCCCGGACGTCGTGTGCCCGACGACGAGCACGGGGCTGTGCGCGTGCGTGAGCACCTGCATCGCGACGGCACCGAGGCTGGTGCGGCTCAGCAGGCCGAAGCCGGCGACCCCGACGACGACGAGCGCGGCGGTCTGCGACGAGGCGATGAGCGAACGGCTCGCGTAGCCGTCGTGCAGCGCGCTCGTCACCGTGAGGTCGGGGTGTGCGGCGTGGGCCGAGGCGACGGCGTCACGCAGCAGCTGCTCGCCGTGGCGGGTGACCTGCGCCCGGTCGGCGAGCTCGCCGAACCCGAGCATCGGCAGGTCGGGGGCGAAGGCGTGCAGCACGTGCAGGGTCATCCCACGGGTGCTCGCGAAGTGCGCGGCCTGGACCACGGCGGCGCGTGACAGGGGTGACCCGTCGACCCCCACGACGACACGGGGCTGGCTCATCGTCCTCATCCGTCCTTCCGGTGCTGGTCGGGGCGAGGGAGGAGAACCACCCTCACCCCGACCGTCCCACCGTCGGGGCGCGTCCGCAAGGACGGATGTCACGCCTCAGCGGCGGAGGCGCTCACCGTCGGCGAAGACGTCGAGCAGGACGTTCGCCGCCCCGATCGAGCCGTTGGCGGAGGTCCAGGTGCGGGCCTCGTCACCGTCGGCGACGACGACCGACTCGCCCAGCGTCGAGGCGCCCCGGGAGGTCAGGACGACGGCCGAGTGGTCGAGCACGCCGATGGCCGGCGTGCGGCGGTCGACGGCGACCGAGCCGTAGAGCCGGCCCCACCGGTTGTCCGAGGCGAGGTGCGGCACGAGGGTCGCGTCGACCAGGCCGAGACCCCGCTGCCACCGGGCGTCGTCGGCCCGGAAGGCCGCGATGCCGGCGTCCTCGAGGTCGTCGTCGGACGGGCGGACGACCGGCGACCAGCGCTCGCCGACGACGCCGGTGACCGCGCCGTCGGTGAGGACCACGGGGGTGCGTCGCACGGCGGTCGTGACCGCCGCGCGCACCCGGCGGTCGGCGAGCGCCGGTCCGAGGGAGGCCGGGTCGTCGCCGACGACGAACGCGGCGGTGGCACCGCGCAGGGCGTCCTCGCGCACCGCGTCCCCGGTGACGACGCGCACGCTGCCGGTCCAGCCGGCCGCGCGGGCGGCGTCCGCGTACTCGGCGCCGAGCGTGGCGGCGCCGTCACCGAGGCCGAGGACCACGAGCCGGCCGCGGGTGGAGGCGTCGACGGCCCGGGCACGGGCGACGACGTCGTCGAGCACCGGGGAGCCGAGCACGCCGCCGCCGAGGACGAGGGTGCCCTTCCCGGGAACGTGGGGCACCCGCCACGGCGTCCCGCGCGGCGGGGCGATGGTGGCGTGGCCGCGGGTCAGGGTACGCGTGCGCAGGTCGTAGGTCTGGTCCTCGGTCATCAGGTGCGTGAGGACCCGGCGGGCCGAGAGCGTCTGCAGCGCACCGCCCCACGCGTGGGTCGAGCACATCGTCTCGAGGTCGACGACCGACACCGAGCCCTGCCCGAAGACCCCGGAGAGGGTGCGGTCGCCGGTGGCGCGCACGCCGGTGCCGTAGTCGACGCCGACGCCGACCGGGCTGCGGCCGCGGAAGTGCTCGTCGGCCGTGGCGAGGGTCGACAGGGTGCGCCCGAGCCGCCCGCGCTGGTGGAAGTGCTGGTCGTAGATCGCCCGGGTGGAGCCGAAGGCCAGGCCGCGCTCGAGGTCGGAGTCGTCGCCCCACCACATGAGGGTCGAGCCCCGGCGCAGGCCCTCGGCCGGGCCGAGGTCGCCGACGTAGCCGTTGATCATCGAGCGCGACTCGACGGCGGCGCCGGCGCTCGTGCCGCCGACGACCACACCGCGCGCGGAGGCGGCCGACATCGCCTTCTCGGCCGGGCTGTCGGCGAGCACCTGCATCGCCAGGCCCTGGTCGCCGCCGAGGACGTAGACGCCGTCGGTGGCGGGGTCGGCCAGGGCGGCGTCGTTCGCCGGGTCGAGGGCGTCGGCGCGGTCGAGGAGGACGTCGAGCCGGGCGGTGCACCCGGTGAAGCGCGCAGGGACGGCGTCCTCGCACGCGGCGCGCAGCTGCTCGGCGCGCTCGCCGGCCAGCTCGAGGTTCTCGGCCCGGTCCTCGGGGGCGTCGCCGTAGGCCGCCGGCACGACGACGAGGTCGACGGTCGGACCCGAGGCGTGCGCGGCGGCGCTGCGTGCGAAGGCCTCGAGGGTGTCGGTCTCGTAGCCGCCACCGATCGGGACGAGGACCCCGGGGGACGGGTGGCCGTGGCCGTGCCCGCCACCGGTGGGCACCGAGGCCGCGGCGGTGCCGGCACCGAGTGGCGCGGCGAGCAGGGCGGTGATGACGAGGCAGGAGCCGAGCAGTGTGCGGGGACGGCGGGGGCGGCCGGGGCGGTGGGGTCGGTCGGGCGTCATGGGCGCACGCTAGCGACCCGGGCTCCCGTGTCGGGGAATCGTGCCCGACGGGTCGCGGCCTAGGGTGGCCACCATGAGCCTCCTCGCCCTCGAGTGGGACGACGCGGCCGCCGACGGCCACGGCGCCCTCCGCCTCCTCGACCAGACGGTCCTCCCGGACCGCACCGAGCACCTCGACGTGCGCACCGTCGACGCCCTCGTCGACGCCATCGTCTCCCTCGCGGTGCGTGGCGCCCCGGCCCTCGGGGTCGCCGGTGCCCTGGGCGTCGTCGTCGCGATGGACCAGGCCGAGCGCGAGGGCTGGGACGCCGCGCGCCTCGACGCCGAGGTCGACCGCGTGCGCCACGCCCGCCCGACCGCCGTCAACCTCGCGTGGGGCGTCGACCAGGTCCGTCCGCTGATGGACCGGGGCCGCGACGCGGTGCTGGCCGCCGCCCGGCAGGTCGCGGCCGACGACGAGGCGGCCAACCGCGAGCTGTCCCGGCTGGGCGCCGACTGGCTGCTGGCGCGGGTCGGCCGGGAGCGGCTGCGGGTGCTGACCCACTGCAACGCCGGCGTCCTCGCGACGTCGGCCTGGGGGACGGCGCTCGGCGTGGTCCGCGAGCTGCACGCCCGCGGCGCCGTCGAGCTCGTCCACGTCGACGAGACCCGTCCGCTGCTCCAGGGGTCGCGGCTGACCGCCTACGAGCTCGTCGAGGAGGGCATCCCGCACGTCGTGCAGGTCGACAGCGCGGCGGCCTCGACCATCCTGCGCGGTCTCGTCGACTGCGCGGTCGTCGGCGCGGACCGGATCGCCGCGAACGGGGACGTCGCGAACAAGGTCGGCACGCTCGGGGTCGCCCTGGCCTGCCGCGAGGCGCGGATCCCGCTGCTCGTCGCCGCCCCGTGGTCCACGGTCGACCTGTCGCTGCCGGACGGCACGGGCATCGAGATCGAGGAGCGGCCCGGCGAGGAGGTCACCGAGCTCGCGGGCCGGCGCACCGCGCCGGTCTCGAGCCCGGGCTTCAACCCCGCCTTCGACGTGACCCCGGCCCGCCTCGTCACGGCGGTCACCACCGAGCGGGGCGTCGTCGAGCCCGCCGCCGGGGTCGGACCGGGGGACCTCGACCGCCAGTCCTGAAGCCTTCTGCTTCATCGACGCCAAATGAAGGTATGATCTTCAGATGGATGAGATGAAGCCGGATGCTTCACTGTGTGTCCTCATCGGGGACATCGTCGCCTCGCGCGTGTCCACCGACCGCCGGGCGGTCCACGACGCGGTCGTCGCCGCGCTCGCCGCCACCGAGGCGGTCGTGCCGTCGGTGCGCGGCCTGCGGATCACGGTCGGCGACGAGTTCCAGGGCGGCTACCGCACCCTCGGCGCCGCACTCGACGCCGCCCTGCGGGTCCGGCTGGCGCTGCTCCCGGACGTCGACGTGCGCATCGGCGTGGGCCGGGGGTCGGTCACGGTCCTCGACGCCGAACGGGGCATCGAGGACGGCTCGGCCTGGTGGGCCGCGCGCGCGGCTGTCGAGCACGTCGAGGCCACCGCCGAGCGCTCGCCGACCCGCACCCTCCGCACCGGGTACCGCGCGGAGGGCGAGGACGCCACGGTCGGCGCGGTCAACGCCGCCCTGCTCTGTCGGGACCATCTGGTTGGCTCCCTCTCGGACCGGTCGCTGCGACTGCTGGAAGGACTCATGCACCCCGACACCACCCAGGCCCAGCTCGCCGAGCGCGAGGGTGTCAGCGCGTCCGCCGTCTCCCAGCGGGTGCGCGCCGACGGCGTCGGCGTCGTGCTCGCCGCCCACGAGCTGCTGCGGGCCCTGCCGTGACCTGGCTCGGGGTGTGGCTCGTCGGGGTCGGCCTCTGCGACCTCGTCCGCTCCAGTGCCCGGCCGCAGGTCGCCCGCTCGGCCGTGTGGGTGGGGCTCGTCGCGATGGCCGGCCTCGGTGCGCTCGGCGGGCTGCTCGGGCCCACCGACCTCGTCGTCGGGCTCGGTGCGGCGCTCGCCCTGCTGCTCTGGGTCCGCTGGTCCGCGCAGGCCCTGCTCACCGGCACCGGGCACGTCGCGGCACTGGCCTCCCTCGGGGCCGGTGCCGTCTGGCTCGTCGCGCTCTCCGGCTGGGCCTCCCGCCCGGGTGGCCTGCTCGGGCGCTGGCTGGTCTGGGCCGACCTGCCCGCACCACTGGCGGGGGTCGGTCCCGGTCAGGTGCTGCTCGTCGCCGGTCTGCTCCTGGCCAACCTCGCCACCGGCAACGTCGTCGTCCGGCTCGTGCTCGTCAGCGTCGGCGCCCTGCGCCCCGTCGACCGCACGAGCGACCCCGGCGACGAGCCGGCCGAGCAGCTGCGCGGTGGGCGCTTGCTCGGGCCGATGGAGCGCGTCGTCATCATCGGACTCGGGCTCGCGGGGCAGCTCACCGCGGCCGGGCTGGTCATCGCCGCCAAGGGCCTCATCCGCTTCCCCGAGCTGCAGAGCAAGCGCTCGGACCGCGAGTCGGTCGACGGCGCGGGCATCGACGAGGTCACCGAGTACTTCCTCGTCGGGTCCTTCGTCTCGTGGCTGCTGGCGCTGGTCAGCCTCTTCCTCGCCCGTTGACGGTGTCGGGCGCGCGGTTCGGTCAGACGTCGATGATCCGGCCGCGCCACTCCGGCGGGAAGTCGGCGGTCGTGTCGCCGGCGACGAGCAGGCGGTAGGTCATCGTCGCCGCCTCCTCGAGGTTGAGCGCCCGGCGCAGGGCCATCGACACGGTGTCGCCGAGGGCCGAGCAGCCGTGGTGGGCCAGGACGACGGCGTCGTGGTCGCGGGCCGCCTCGGCCGCGGCGTCGGCGAGCTCGGTGCTGCCCGAGGGGATGAAGGGCACGCGGCCGGCGCTGCCGAGGTAGTACTGGTGGTCCAGCGTCGTGAACCGGATGGGTGCACCGAGCAGGTCGACGAGCAGCACGTGCTGCGGGTGCAGGTGCACGATCGCCGCGACGTCCGGGCGCACGGCGTAGGTGCGCTGGTGCAGCTTCCACTCCACCGACGGCCGCTCGGCCCCGTCGACCCGCTCGCCGTCGGGGGTCAGCTCGGTGAAGTCCTCCGGGGTGAGCCGGTCGAGCCACGTGCCGGTGGCCGTGACGACGAACCGGTCGGTGCCGGGGACGCGGGCCGAAAGGTTGCCGCCGCTGGCCTGCACGAGGCCGCGCTCGACGACGTGCCGGCCGGCGTCGACGAGGGAGGCGATGGTCTCGGCGCGGGCGTTGCTCATGGGCCGATCATGGCGCATCGACGCACGGCCCCGACGACCGCCCGGGGAACCTCCGCCGGCCGGCCGGGCGTTGCCCCGGCGAGCGGCCCGCAGGGTCCGCCGCGACGGAGGGAACGACGATGGGACTTCTCGACCGCATCCTCGGCCGGGTGCCGAGCGAGCAGCAGCGCCACGGGGCACCGACCGGCGGATGGACGGGCGGCACGGGAGGGGCCCAAGGCGGCGGGACGCCGGCGCCGCCGCGTCCCGGAGCCACCGAGGACGAGCGGGCCGTGGCTCGCTACCGGTACCTCCTGCGCACCGCGCCGCCCGAGCAGCTCGAGGCGATGCACGCCGAGGCCTTCGCGCGGCTGACGCCGGACCAGCGCCGGCAGCTGCTCGACGAGCTGGGGCGCTCGGCACCGGCGGGGGAGCAGCCCACCAGCGCGGAAGCGGCCGACCTGGCCCGGGCCGCGACCCGCGCGGAGATGCGCCAGCCCGGCACGCTCCAGACCACGTTCTCGCGCGGCACGTTCGCCGGGGGTGCGGGCGGGATGCTCATGGGTTCGATGCTCGGCACGGTCGCGGGCGTCGTCATCGGCTCGGTGGTCGCCGACTCGCTCCTCGACGGCTTCGACGGCAGCCCGGAGGGCCAGGACGTCGCCGGGGGTGACGCCGCCGCCGACACCGGGTCTGCCGACGCCGGCTCCGCCGACACCGGTGGATGGGACGCGGGCGGCGCCGACACCGGAGGTGGCTGGGACTTCGGGGGCGGCGACTTCGGCGGAGGCGGCGACTTCGGCGGGTTCTGACCGAGCGTCAGGCGCGCGTCCAGCGTTGCAGCAGAACGCCTCCGGGCAGCGGCGTGACCGCGCCCGGGGTCCACTGCCGCGGCGCGTCGAGCCCGCGGAACAGCGGGATGCCGCTGCCGAGCGCCACGGGGTTGACCTTGAGGTGCAGCTCGTCGACCTCGTCGGCGAGCTGGGCGGCGAGGTGCCCACCGCCGCAGAGCCAGACGTCGAGGCCGTCCTCGCCCTTGAGGTCACGCACGAGCGCCACCGGGTCGTCGTGGACGACGGTGACGGTGGGGTCGGCGGGAAGGTCGTCACGGTGCGTGACGACGTACTGGCGCAGGTGGGGGTAGGCGCTGCTCAGGCCGGCGTCGATCGCCGGCTGGTGGGTGGCCCGGCCCATGACGACGGTGTCGAAGTGGCGCGGCGGCGCGTCGACCCGAGGGCCCCGCGGACGTGGGCCGGGCAGGTCTCCGGGTACTCGGCGAAGAGCGCGGTGAGGGTGGCCGGGTCGTTGGGGAAGGCGGCGAAGCCACCGTCGTCCTGGGCGATGTAGCCGTCGAGTGACGTGGCGACGTAGTAGACGAGGCGGCGCACGGTGCTCCAGGGGTCGGGCGGGTCCGGGTCCCGGCCACCGTAGGCGACGTCGTCCGGGGGTCGCACCCGGGTATCCCACCGGGACGGCCGACGCCGCCCACCGGGTGGTGGGCGGCGTCGGGGAGAGCGGCTCAGGCGGGGACGGGCGCGTCCTCTGCGCGGTTCGCCTCGCCGGCGATGACGTGGTGCCCGCCGGCGTGGTTGATCGAGATCTTGCGCGGCCTGGCCTCCTCGGCGACCGGGATGGTCAGGGTGAGGACGCCGTCGGCGTAGTCGGCCTCGATCCGGTCGGGGGCCACCCCGTACCCGAGGGTGAGCTGGCGGGCGAAGGTGCCGCTGGGGCGCTCGTGCGAGAGCCACTGCACATCGGTGGACGCGCCCTCGCTCCGCTCGGCGCGGATGGTCAGGGTGCGGTCCTCGACGTCGACGTCGATGCTCGACGGGTCGACGCCGGGCAGGTCAACCTTCGCGACGAAGGTCTCCCCGGTGCGGTACAGGTCCATCGGCATCGCCGTCGCCGCCGGTGAGCGGAAGCCCGCCGAGAGCATGCGGTCGAGGTCGCGGAAGGGGTCGAAGGTCGTGGCCATGGTGTGGTCCTCCGTGGTGCGGGGCGGACGGGTCCGCCAGTCGTGCTGTTGCATGAGTGGCAACGACTCAAGTTTGCATCGTGTTCCCGACGCAATGCAAGCCGGTCTGGGGGTGACCCGGCCTCCCACCCCGGCGTCGTAGGGTCCTGAGGAGCCCCCCGACCGAGAGGATGACCGTGCCCTACTTCGAGCGGCTCGGCGAGACGCGCTTCCGCGCGACCGAGCACACGAGCGGCGCCTGGCGCGAGGACGAGCAGCACATCGCGCCGGCGATCGGCCTGCTGGCCCACGTCGTCGAGCGCGACGTCGCAGCCCGCCGGGACGACGCCCTCGTCGCCAGTCGGCTGTCCTACGACATCCTCGGCACGGTGCCCGTGGCCGAGGTCGACACCGCCGTGACCGTCCTGCGGGCCGGGCGCACCATCGAGCTCGTCGAGGCGACGATGACGCACGCCGGGCGCACCGTCGCGGTGCTGCGCGCGTGGCTGCTCCAGACCCGGGACTCCTCCGCCGTGGCCGGCACGGGCCTGGCCCGCCTGCCGGGTCCGGACGAGCTCCCGGCCTGGTCGCCGAGCGACACCTGGCCCGGGGGTTCATCGGCTCGGTCGAGCTGCGGCGACACCTCGAGGAACCGGGCCGCGGCTGCTTCTGGGCGCGCACCCGCATCCCGCTCGTCGACGACGAACCGGTCTCGGCGACCGCCCGGTTCGCCGGCCTGCTCGACATCGCCAACGGGATGACGGTGCGCGCCGACCCGGCCCTCGTGCACTTCCCGAACGTCGACCTGACGGCTCACCTGCTCCGCACGCCGGAAGGGGAGTGGCTCGGGGTCGATGCCTCGCAGACCTTCGGGGACAACGGGATCGGCCTGACGAGCAGCGTCCTCCACGACGCCGCCGGGCCGCTGGGGACGCTGGCCCAGAGCCTGACCGTCCGCCCGCGCTGACCGCTGCTCGTGGGGGCCCGTGGATCCTGTCCGACGAGGCTCGGGGGACTACGCTGGGGGTGTCACCGAGGAGGTGGGACGATGAGTGTCTTCCTCGCCATCGTGTTGGGAACGGTCTTCGTCGTGGGGGTGCTGGCCGCGGTCGCCGGGCTGGTCTACGCCGTCGTCCGAGCGGTGCGTGACAAGCGGACGCCGGACGAGCGCTGGGCCGACGAGCACGGCGAGGACGAGAACCCGTACCGCACGGCCGCGCAGTTCGTCGCCGGCATCACCTTCGGCGGTCGACGGTGAACGTCTTCGCCGTCATCCTCTGGGTCCTGTTCTCGGTGGGCGCCCTGACCGGCGTCGCGCTGGTGTTCTTCGCGGTCGTGCACCGCATCCGCGACAAGCGCACGCCCGAGGAGCGTTGGGCCGACGAGCACGGGGACGAGCACGAGAACCCCTACGCCACCGGCGCCCGGTTCGTCACCGGCATCACGTTCACCGGACGCCCCGGCTGACCGACCGGCAGTCCGGGCCAGGACACCGAGACGCCCCCGCCGGATGCTTCCGGCGGGGGCGTCTCGTCGTGCGGTGGCTCAGATGTCGAAGTACATCTCGAACTCGTGCGGGTGCGGGCGGAAGCGGATCGGGTCGACCTCGTTCTTGCGCTTCCACTCGATCCAGGTGGCGATGAGGTCCTCGGTGAAGACGTCGCCCTCGAGGAGGAACTCGTGGTCGGCCTCGAGCGCGTCGAGGACGGCCGGCAGCGAGCCGGGGACCTGCGCGATGGCCTCGTGCTCCTCCGGCGGCAGCTCGTAGAGGTCCTTGTCCACCGGCTCCGGGGGCTCGATCCGGTTCTTGATGCCGTCCAGGCCCGCCATCAGCTGAGCGGCGAAGCACAGGTAGGGGTTGGAGGACGGGTCGGGGATGCGGAACTCGATGCGCTTGGCCTTCGGGCTGTCGCCGGCGATCGGGATGCGCACGCAGGCGGAGCGGTTGCGGGCCGAGTACACGAGGTTGACGGGCGCCTCGTAGCCCGGGACGAGCCGGTGGTAGCTGTTGACCGTCGGGTTCGTGAAGGCCAGCAGCGCCGGGGCGTGCTTGAGCAGGCCCCCGATGTACCAGCGGGCGAGGTCGGACAGGCCGCCGTAGCCGCGCTCGTCGTAGAACAGCGGCTCGCCGTTCTTCCAGAGCGACTGGTGGGTGTGCATGCCCGAGCCGTTGTCGCCGAAGATCGGCTTCGGCATGAACGTGGCGGTCTTGCCGCCCTCCCACACCGTGTTCTTGACGACGTACTTGAACTTCATCATGTCGTCGCCGGACTGCAGCAAGGTGTTGAAGCGGTAGTTGATCTCCTGCTGGCCCGCGGTGCCGACCTCGTGGTGGCTGCGCTCGACCTCGAGGCCGACCTTGTTGAGGTTGAGGCAGATCTTGTCGCGGGTGTCGGCGAAGTGGTCGACCGGGGGCACGGGGAAGTACCCGCCCTTGTACCGGGTCTTGTAGCCGCGGTTGCCGCCGTCCTCGACGCGGCCGGTGTTCCACGCGGCCTCGACGGAGTCGATGTAGTAGTAGCTCGCGTTGGCCTTGGTCTCGAAGCGCACGTCGTCGAAGACGTAGAACTCGGCCTCGGCACCGAAGTAGGCGGTGTCGGCGATGCCCGTGGACTCGAGGTAGGCCTCGGCCTTGGCCGCGATGTTGCGCGGGTCGCGGCTGTAGGGCTCACCCGTGAACGGGTCGACGATGCTGAAGTTCATGATGAGCGTCTTCTCGGCACGGAACGGGTCGAGGTAGGCGCTGGTGGGGTCGGGCACGAGCTTCATGTCGGACTCGTGGATGGCCTGGAAGCCACGGATCGACGAGCCGTCGAACATCTGACCGTTGGTGAAGAAGTCGATGTCGACCGTCTGCGCCGGGACGTTGAAGTGCTGCATGACCCCGGGCAGGTCGCAGAAGCGGACGTCGACGAACTTGACGCCCTCGGACTCGATGAAGTCGAGCACCTCCTGCGGCGAGTTGAGCTGCGTGAAACCGTTGTCAGCGGAGCTGGACACGAAGTGAACCTCCTGGTTCGGGACAAGGGGCCTTGGGCGGAGCCGGCCCTGGGGCTTCGCGACGACTGTAGGGAGGAGCGGTTTCCCGACCGTGACCCGGATGTTTCGCCGACGTAACGCCAGCCACCGTATCAATGGGTGGGACGAGGCGCCCGAGTGGTGGACCATGCTGAGACGCCGGTCGGCCCCGCGGGTCCACCCCGACGAAACCGGTGCGCCCACACCGGTTTCTCCGGGTGCCGAGGCCGGGGGAGGCGCCGCCTAGGCTGGGCCGGTGCCCACGAGCCCGTCCGAGACCGCGACCCCCACCGCCGGCGAGGCCACGCTGCTGCGCCGCTTCGGGGGCTTCGTCGTCGACTGGGTGCTCAGCGCGCTGGTGACGTTCCTGCTGCTGCCCTACGACCTCGCGCAGCCGGGGAGCAGCCCGACCTGCTGCTCGGCATCCCCGAGAGCTCGTGGGCGGTGCTCTGCGTCTTCTTCGTGCTCAACGTCGTGCTCGTGTCGCTCACCGGCTCGACGGTCGGGCACCGGCTGACGGGCCTGCAGGTGTGGCAGGTGCGGCCGGGCGTCTTCCCGCTGCAGGTGCTCGTGCGCTCCGCCCTGGCCGCCCTCGTGCTGCCGGCGGTCGTCACGGCCGGGGGGCGCGGCCTGCACGACCTGGCCGCGGGCACGCGCATCGTCCGACCAGGCGGCGAACCGCCCGCTGCGGCCTGAGGCCTACTTCCCGCGCATCGCGCGGCGGTCCATCCGCGCCTTCGTGGGGTCGACGCCCTTGGGCACCGGCGGCTTGAGGCCGCCGAGCGACTTCAGCCGCTTGTTGACGACGGAGACCTCGGCCTTGGTGAGCACCGGGCGCATCCGGGTCAGCTTGCCGGAGAGCTTCTTGACGGGGACCTGGTCCGCGCCGTCGCCGGCGGTCCACAGGTGGATCGGGACACCGGGGGCGACCCGCGCGACCTTCTTCTCCTCCTGCTTGAGGAGCTTGGTGACGCGAGCGGGCGGGCCCTCACCGATGAGCACGACGCCGGGGCGGCCGAGCGCGCGGAAGACCATCGCCGCGCCGGCCATGTCCTGGGCCCGGGTGCCGCGGGCGCCCTCGAGCGCCACCGGCTCCTGGGTGGCGTACCAGCCGCGCCGGCCGATGCCGGTGAGCGCGGCGCCGGCCGCACCGACCTGGCCGTCGAGGGCCTTGTACATGGCAGTGTTGCCGCGCCGGTTCATGACGATGACCGCGGCGAGGAAGGCCGCCGGGATCGAGATGATGATCGAGTAGACGAACCAGCCCCCGCCGAAGGCCGCGCCGATGCCGATGATGATCGCGGCGACGAGCAGCGCGGCCCCGAGCATCCACCACCCGAGCTTCGGGTCGAGCGACTTGATGGCGCGGTAGGCCTGCCGGATCTCGGCGATGCGGCCGGGCTTCTTCTCGGGTGCGTCGGACACGGGGGAGGTGCTCCTCGTCGGAATCTGCGACACCCGCGGACGCGCGGGCGCGTCCCTCAGGATACGGGGCGCTGTGCCCGGGCGACCAACGACGCCGCCTCCTGGCGGGCGGGGTCGTTCGCGGCCTCGGCGAGGTGGGCCAGGTGGGCGGGGACCTCGCGGCCCCACCGGCGCATCGCGGTCGCCCAGAGGCGTCCGGCGCGGTAGGAGGAGCGCACGAGCGGGCCGGCCATGACCCCCTTGAAGCCGAGGTCGGTGGCGACCTCGGACCAGTGGACGAACTCCTCGGGCTTGACCCACCGGTCGATGGGGTGGTGCATCGGCGAGGGCCGCAGGTACTGGGTGATGGTGAGGATGTCGCAGCCGGCCTCGTGGAGGTCGCGGATGGCCTCGTCGACCTCGTGGTCCTCCTCGCCCATGCCGAGGATGAGGTTGGACTTGGTGACCAGCCCGGCCTCGCGCGCCATCGACAGGACCCGGAGGGACTTGTCGTAGGTGAACGCCGGGCGGATGCGCTTGAAGATGCGCGGCACGGTCTCGAGGTTGTGGGCGAAGACCTCGGGGCGGGCGTCGAAGACCTGGGAGACGAGCTCGGGGCGGGCGCCGAAGTCGGGGGCAGGATCTCGACGCCGGTGTTCGGGTTGAGCGCGTGGATCTGGCGGATGGTCTCGGCGTACAGGCCGGCGGCGCCGTCCGGGCGGTCGTCGCGGGCCACACCCGTGACCGTGGCGTAGCGCAGGCCCATCGTGCGCACCGACTCGGCGACCTTGCGCGGCTCGTCGAGGTCGAGCGGCTGCGGGCGGCCGGTGGCGATGTCGCAGAAGTCGCAGCGGCGGGTGCAGGTGTCGCCACCGATGAGGAAGGTCGCCTCGCGGTCCTCCCAGCACTCGAAGATGTTCGGGCAGCCGGCCTCCTGGCACACGGTGTGCAGGCCCTGCCCCTTCACCATCGAGTGGATCTTGGTGTACTCCGGCCCCATCTTCGCGGTGGTGCGGATCCACTCCGGCTTGCGCTCGATGGGGGTCTCGGCGTTGCGCGCCTCGACCCGCAGCAGGCGGCGTCCCTCGGGTGCGACAGTCACGCGTTCCAGCGTACGCTCCGCCGCCGACAGCCCCCGACCTCGGTCGTCACCCGCCGTCGCGGGAGGCGTAGAGGTAGCACTGCTGGACGAAGTCCCCGACCTCGCGGCGGCGGACCGTGAACCCATGGTCCGCGAGCCAGGAGGTGACGAACTCGAGGGAGCGCCCCCAGTCGGTGCCGAGGAAGTCGTGGCAGGAGATCGTCAGGTGGTGCACTCGCGCGGCCATGGACTCCATGCCGCGCAGGGCGTCCCGCTCGGCACCTTCGATGTTCATCTTGACCCAGTCGACGTGCTCGATCCCGCGCTCGGCGCACAGGGCGTCGATGGTGTCCATCGCCACGGCCTCACCCCGCTCGCCGAAGACGTTCCCGGCGACCCAGTGGGTGTCGTCCGAGATGCGCGCCGTCCCGGCCTCGGCGCCCACGGCCAGACGGATCGGCTCGACGTGGGTCCATCCGTTGCGCGCGACCAGGTCCGCGAGCGATGCGTACGGCGTCCCCGCGGCCTCCACGGACAGGACCCGCCCCGTGGGACCCACCATGTCGGCGAGGTAGAGCGTCTCGCCGCCGTGTCCGGCCCCGATGTCCAGGACGACATCGCCCGGTCCGGGGCGGTAGTCGCTCCAGAGCAGGTCCTCCATGCCGTAGTAGAAGCCTTGCGTCGCCCAGCCCTGGGCGTCTTTCCAGCGTCCGGGGTCGGCGACGCGACCCTCCGGCCAGTGGTAGTGCCAGCGCTGCTCTCGCGGGGACCAACGGGTGGTGGTCGGCCGCCGAGCACGCAGGGAGTCGACCGCGCTTCGTGCGATCCCGTACCCCAGCCTGACCACGTCGCGGCTGAGGCGGTGTCCTGCAACCCTCTTCACTCGCGAACGCAGCGTCGTGGTGTCCTGGTCCATGTCGGCCACCCTAACGAGTGGGGAGGCGTCGGCCGGAGCGAACGGTGGCGCGCCGGTGCGGACCTCGGGCGCCGACCTCAGCCGAGGACGTCGGCGAGGTGCTTCTCGGCGTAGGGCAGCACGTCCTGCACCGAGATGGCCCGATCGGCCTCGCGGGTCAGCGAGGAGACCCCGGCGTCGGCGATGCCGCAGGGGATGATCGCGTCGGCCCAGCCGAGGTCGGCGTCGCAGTTGAGGGCGAAGCCGTGCATCGTCACGCGCCGGCTGACGCGCACCCCGATGGCGCCGAGCTTGCGGTCGGGACCGCGCTCGTCGGCGAGCACCCAGACGCCGCTGCGGCCCTCGACCCGCACCACCTCGACGCCGAAGTCGGCGCAGGTGCGGATCATCACCTCCTCGAGCCGGCGCACGTGGGCGACGACGTCGATGGGCACCTCGCGCAGCCGGACGATCGGGTAGCCGACGAGCTGGCCGAGGCCGTGCCAGGTGATCTTGCCGCCGCGGTCGACGTCGATGACGGGGGTGCCGTCCACGGGGCGCTCGTGCGGCTCGGTGCGCTTGCCGGCGGTGTAGACGGCCGCGTGCTCGAGCAGGAGGGTCGTGTCGTCGAGGGTGCCGTCGACGACCTGGGCGTGGACCTCGCGCTGGGTGGCCCAGCCGGCCTCGTAGTCGACGAGGTCGGGGGCGAAGCCGAGGTGGACGAAGCGCATGGACCCACGGTAGCCCCGCTGCTGTCGAGGGTGGTGCGGGCCCGGTCGGCGCCTCAATAGGGTGGGGCGCATGAGCGAGCCGGCCGTCGAGCCCGAGTCCTCCACGCCGGATGCCGCGCGCCGCCCGCCACGGGTCATCCTCGGCGCCGTCGTCGTGCTCCTGCTCTGGCTGGTCGTCGGGGCGGTGGGCGGTGCCGCGCAGGGGAAGCTCTCCGGCGTCCAGTCCAACGACAACTCGACCTTCCTGCCCGCGCAGGCCGAGTCGACCCTCGTCGCGAACGCCGTCGCCACCTTCAGCGACAGCACCGAGCTGCCCTACCTCGTCGTCGTCCAGAAGAAGGGCGGGGGCGCCCTCGCCGCCGCCGACCTCGCCGCGGCCACCACCTTCGCGAAGGACGTCCCGGGGCTCGCCCTGCCCGCCCTCGGCGCGGGGAGGACCCTCGGCGACTACCTCGTCGCGGGCGCCGAGGTGACCCCCATCCCGTCGCAGGACGGGCGGGCGATCCTGCTCTCGGTGCCGCTCGACGGGACCAAGGGCACCGCGGCCGCGGGGACACCACGCCGCTCGCCGAGGGCGCCGACGCCCTGCGCGCGGCCGTGGACGAGACCCTGGTGCCCGCCGGGCTGGAGGCGTGGGTCGGTGGGCCCGGCGGGCTCATCGCCGACTTCTCCGCGGCCTTCGCGGGGATCGACGGCATCCTCCTGCTCGTCGCCCTCGTCGTCGTGCTCGTCATCCTGCTCATCGTCTACCGCAGCCCGATCCTGCCGTTCGCCGTCCTGCTCAGCGCGGTGTTCGGGCTGTCCGCCGCCTCGCTCGTGGTCTACCAGCTGGCGAAGAACGACGTCATCACGCTGTCCGGCCAGAGCCAGGGCATCCTCTTCATCCTCGTCGTCGGCGCCGCCACCGACTACGCGCTGCTGCTCGTCAGCCGGTTCCGCGAGGCACTGCACGACGAGCCGAGCTCGTGGGTCGCCCTCAAGCGGGCCTGGCGCGGCGCGGTCGAGCCGGTCGGCGCCTCGGCGGCGACGGTCATCCTCGGGCTGCTGTGCCTGCTGCTCGCCGACCTGCAGAGCACGTCCGGGCTGGGGCCGGTCGGCGCGCTGGGCATCGCCGGGGCCCTGCTGGCCTCGCTGACCTTCCTGCCCGCCGTGCTGCTCCTGTTCGGGCGCAAGGTGTTCTGGCCGTTCGCCCCGAAGATCGACCACCGCCACGCCGAGGACGTCGTCGGCACGACCCAAGGCATCTGGGGGCGGGTCGCGAACCTCGTCGGGACGCACCCGCGGCGCGTCTGGGCGCTCACCCTCGTCGGCCTGCTGGCCGCTGCCGCGTTCGTCCCGTCGTTCAAGGCCGACGGCGCGTCCATCGACGAGACCTTCCTCACCGACGTCGACTCGATCACCGCGCAGAAGGTCATCGAGGAGCACTTCGCCGCCGGCGCGGCCCAGCCGCTGCAGGTCGTCGTCCCGGAGGCCGACGGCGCCGCCGCCCTCGCGGTGGTCGAGGCCGACCGGGGGATCGAGAGTGCCTACCTCGGGCTGGTGCCCCCGCAGCCCGGTCAGCCCTCGGTACCCCGAAGGTCGTCGACGGCACCGTCCTCGTGCAGGCGACGACGAAGGACGCCGCCGACAGCGCAGGGGCCGAGCACACGGTCGAGCGGCTCCGCAGCGCCCTCGACGACGTGAGCACCGACGCGCTGGTCGGCGGCAGCGCGGCGACCAACCTCGACGTCCTCGACGCCAGCTCGCGCGACCTCAAGGTCATCGTGCCGACCATCCTCGTCGTCATCTTCGTCGTGCTCTCCCTGCTGCTGCGCTCGCTGCTGGCACCCCTCGTGCTCGTGGCGGCCAACGTCGTCTCGTTCGCGGCGACCATCGGCATCTCGGCCCTCGTGTTCGACCACGTGCTGGGGTTCAACGGCGGCGACCCGGCGATCCCGTTGTACGGCTTCGTGTTCCTCGTGGCGCTGGGCATCGACTACTCGATCTTCCTCATGACGAGGGTGCGCGAGGAGTCGCTGGTGCGCGGGACACGGACGGGCGTGCTCGTCGGGCTGGCCGTCACGGGAGGGGTGATCACGAGCGCGGGCATCGTCCTCGCCTCGACCTTCTCGGCGCTGGCCGTGCTTCCCATCCAGTTCCTCGTGCAGATCGCCTTCATCGTCGGGTTCGGCGTGCTGCTCGACACCTTCGTCGTCCGCTCGCTGCTCGTCCCCGCGGTGGCGCACGACCTCGGCCGGCGGGTCTGGTGGCCCAGCCGACTGGTGGCGGACGGCGGCGGCTCCGGGCCCGGGCACCACGCCGCCGGCGTGCACCCACCCGCCGAGGAACCCGGTGACGCAGGTCGGCCCGCGTGACGCGGGTCGGGCTCGCGGGGTACGGGTTCGCTGGCCGCGACATCCACGCCCGCTGGATGCGCGAGGCCGGCCTCGACGTGGTCGCGGTGTCGACGCGCGACGACCAGCGCTCTGCCGCAGCACGTTCCGACCTGCCCGGAGTCGAGGTGGTGGCGGGCCTCGACGAGCTCCTGGCCGTCGACGACCTCGACCTCGTCGTGCTCGCCACGCCGAGCGGCGGGCACGCGGCGCAGGTGCGGCAGGTCCTAGACACCGGGGTGCCGTGCGTCGTCGACAAGCCGCTGGCCGTCGACTCCGCGTCGGCCGCCGAGGTGGTCCGGCACGCGGAGGCGGTCGGGGTCCCGCTCACCGTCTTCCAGAACCGGCGGTACGACCCGTCGGCGGTGACGCTGCGCGGCGTCGTGGCCGCCGGGCTCGTCGGGCAGCCGTTCCGGTTCGAGATGCGCTGGGAGCGATGGCGGCCGGTGCCCAAGGACCGCTGGCGCGAGAACGCGCCGGCGGCCGAGGGCGGTGGCCTGCTCCTCGACCTGCACAGCCACCTCGTCGACGCGGCCGTGACGATGTTCGGCCGGGTCGAGCGGGTGGCTGCCACCCTCGCCTCCCGCACGACGGTCGCCGAGGACGACGCGTTCGTCCTCGCGACGCACACCTCGGGCGTCGTCTCGCACCTGTCCGCCACCTCGGTCGCGGCCGCACCCGGGCCGCGCGTCAGGCTGCTCGGACGGGAGGGCGCCTACGTGCTCGCCGACTTCGAGGGGAGGAGCACCCGTGGTCGGGCCAGGCGGACCTCGACGAGGACCACTGCGGCTGGCTGTACCGGGGCGCCGGGCCCGAGGCCGTACCGCGGGCCGTCGATGTCTCGCAGGCCGACCTCTACCGCGCGGTGGCGGCCGCGCTCGACGCCCCGGACCGGCAGGCCGCGATGCCCGTCGACCCCTGGGACGCCGTGCACACCCTGGCCGTCATCGACGCCGCGCGCGTGTCGGCCCGCGAGGGGCGGGTCGTCGAGGTGGTCACTCCCGCGCGCTGAGCCCGATCCGGTTCAGGGAGAGGGCAGCCGGCGGGGCTCTATCCGCTCCTCACGGACGCCGTCGCCGTCGCGCGTCACGACGTAGGCGCCCTTGCCGTCGGTCTCGGACACCGCCTCGACGAGCTCGGCCCCGCGGTAGACGAGCCCGACGCCGTCGTCGGTGCAGTGCGTCTCGGGCAGGGTGCCGTCGGCGACGAGGCGGTGCACGAGGGGGCGGCGGCGCTCCTCGGAGTCGTAGTGGACGCCGTTGCCGTACGGCAGGAGGCCGAGGCCGTTGGTGACCGCTCGCAGCTGCGGGCCGAAGGAGTCGGTGGTGCCGCCGACGTACCAGCAGATCGACCCGGCCGAGACACCCGAGAGGACCACACCGGCCTCCCACGCGGCCCGAAACGCCGGGCGCAGGTCGTGGACGTCCCACACCGCGAGCAGGTTGGCCACCGAGCCGCCGTTGACCCACACGACGTCCTGGTCGAGCAGGTGGCCGGCGACGTCGTCGAGGTTGGGCATCGGGAACAGGGACAGGACGGTCGTGTCGAAGCCGGCGACCCGGCCCGCCTCGAGCGCGCGGAACGAGAAGGACTCCGGGTCACCGGAGGCCGTCCCCACGACGGTCACCCGGGGTCGGCGGCCGTGGGCCCCGGAGAGCTCGACCCCGTGGTGCACGAGGGCGTCGAACTCCAGCCAGGTGCGGTGGGCCGGGCGGTAGCCCCGGAGGTGGCGAGGATGGTCGGCTGGTCGGTCGTCACGTCGGTCACCCTACGAGGGGGCTGTGGAAAACCTCGCGGCCGTTCCGGTCGCCCGGGGCACGGTGGGGGCATGGAGACGACGAGCCCGCCGCAGGTCCCCGGGGTCGAGCTCGGCGCGCTGCTGGGCCGCGGCGGTGGGGGCGAGGTCTGGGAGGGCGTGCTGCTCGAAGGGTCGCGGCCGGTGGCGGTCAAGGTCACCGGGGCCGATGCCGAGGCGGCCGAGGCCGCGGTGCGCGAGGCGTCGGTCGCGGCTCGCGTGGCCGCCGAGCACGTGCTCGGCGTGCTGGCCTGCACGGCCCTGCCCGACGGCCGGGTCGCCCTCGTCATGCCGCTGATGCGCGGTGGCAGCCTCGCCGCCCTCGTGCGGGCGCGCGGCCACCTCGGCCCGGGCGAGGTGGTCACCGTGCTCGCCCCGCTGGCCGGCGCCCTCGGACGGCTGCACGCGGCGGGCGTCGTGCACGGCGACGTCTCGCCCGGCAACGTGCTGCTCGACCTCGACGGCCGCCCGGTGCTCGCCGACCTCGGCGTCGGTCGGGTGCTGGGGGAGGCGCCCGCAGCCGTCTGGGGCACGCCGGGCCACCTCGCCCCCGAGGTGCTCATGGGCGCCGAGCCCTCGCCCGCGTCCGACGTCTACGCGCTGGGGGCCCTGGGCTGGCTGTGCCTCGCGGGCGAGGTGCCCGGGGCGCCGGGGCTGCGGCCGGGCCTGGCGTCGGTGTGCCGGGCCGGTTCGGGGTCCGAGGCGCTGGTCGCCGCCGTCGAGGCCGCCGTGCACCCCCGGGCCGACGAGCGGCCCGGCGCCGACGAGCTGGCCTGGCTGTTCTTCGGGGCGGCCGAGCCCGAGCCGCTGCACCTCGTCGCCGGCGACGACGACGTCAGCGCGGTCACCTACCGGCTGCGGGCGGCGGCGGGGCGGGCGCCGGGTCCACCGGGGGCCGAGGCGTCGGGTGCGCAGGCTCCGGCCCGGGGCGGCACCGGTCGCGCGCCGCGGCAGGGTCGTCGGGGCCGGGGGTCGCGCGGCGCGGCGCGGCGACGGTGCGCACGTGGGGCGGCCGGGTGGCCTCGCGGTGGGGCGCGCTGGTGCGTCGCGTGCGGGGCGGTCGTCGCGTCCGACGGGGCCGCCAGGTCCGCCGGGGGCCGGTGCTGGCCGCCGTCGTGATGGCGGTGGTGCTCGGGCTCCTCGGTGTCCTGGCCTCCACCGCGCTGCGCGACGGCCCGGCGCGGGCGGCCACTCCGCCGCACCCCGAGCCGTCGACCTCCTCCGCGGCCCGGGTGCCCACGACCCCTGCGGACCCCCGGGCCGACCGGCGCGCCCCCGTCGACCGCGGAGCGCACCTCCTCGAGGTGCTCGCCGACGCCCGGGCCAGCGCCTACCGCGAGGCCGACCCGGCCCAGCTCGTCGGCGCCGAGGTGCGCGAGGGAGCGCTGTGGTCCCGGGACCGGGCGGCGGTGGCGCAGCTGCGCGCCGGCGGCCTGCGCTACGTCGGGCTGCGGTACGTCGTCAACGGCGTGACGACGCTCGAGGCGGGCCCTCGGACGGCGGTGCTGCGGGCGCGGGTCGGCACGGGCGCCTACCGCGTCGTCGGGTCCGGGCCGGCGGCTGCCCACCCGGCCGACCCCGGTGAGGTCGTGCTCGTCGACCTCGCCCTCACGACCGACGGCTGGCGGGTCGCGGAGATCCGGGCCGTGGCGTGAGCCACGCGCCGACCCGTGCCCCGACGCGGCAGGAGCAGACTGGATGGGCGACCCGAGTGCTGACGCTCGGGGGCCTCTCCCGCCTCGAGGAGGTGGTCCGGAACGGTGCGACACCGCCAGGTGCGCGATGCGGCCCGGCCCCGTCCCGTGGCCGATGCCGGCCGGCCGTACTGGTCGCAGGAGGTCGAGGAGGTCCTCGGCTCCGTCCGCAGCAGCCCGGCCGGTCTCACCGATGCCGAAGCGGTCACCCGCACCCCCGCTCCGGACCCGCGCGCGGGCCCCCACCGGGCGCGGGACGCGTCGCGCGAGCTGCTGCGACAGTTCGCCCAGCCGGTCGTCCTCGTGCTGCTCGTCGCCACCGCCCTCTCGCTGGTGCTCGGCGACCGTGTGGACGCCGTGATCATCGCGGCCATCGTGCTCCTCAGCGGGCTGCTGGGCTTCAGCCAGGAGCACCGCGCCGCCGTCACCGTGGCCCGGCTGCTCGACCAGGTCCGGGTGCTCGTCGAGGTGCGTCGCTCGGGACGCGTGGTCTCGGTGCCGCCGCCGGCCGTCGTCTCCGGCGACGTCGTGGTCCTGCGCGCCGGCGACATCGTGCCCTGCGACTGCCGCCTCCTCGCGGCCGAGGCGCTGCAGGTGGACCAGTCGGCCCTCACGGGGGAGTCCTCGCCACGGCACAAGCACCCCGACCCGGCACCGGTGGACGCCCCGCTCGGGGACCGGCACAGCGTGCTGCTGCAGGGCAGCCACGTGGTCAGCGGTCGTGGCGAGGCCGTGGCGGTGGTCACCGGCGGGCGCACCGAGCTGGGTCGGATGTCGAGGAGCCTGACCGAGCACGCCACCCCGACCGGCTTCGAGCAGGGCAGCACCCGGCTGGGTCTGCTGCTGGCCCGGGTGACCTCCGGGCTGACGGTGGTCATCCTCGTCGTCAACGTGGCCCTCGGACGCCCCCCGGTGGATGCCGTGCTCTTCTCCCTCGCCCTGGCCGTCGGGGTGACGCCGCAGATGCTGCCGGCCATCATCGCCGTGTCCCTGTCGACCGGAGCGCGGCGGATGGCGCGGGCCAAGGTCATCGTGCGCCGGCTGGACGCCATCGAGGACCTCGGCAGCATGGACGTGCTCTGCACCGACAAGACCGGCACCCTCACCACGGGGGTGCTGACCCTGACGGCCACCCTCGGACCCGACGGACGGCACAGCGACCTCGTGGCCGGGCGCTCGGCCCTCAACGCCGCCCTGCAGACCGGCTTCGCCAACCCGCTCGACGACGCGGTGCTGGCCGCCGTGCCGGCACCCGGCGGGTGGCACGCCCTCGACGAGGTGCCCTTCGACTTCGAGCGCCGACGCCTGTCGGTGCTGGTCGACGGACCCGGGAGCCGGTTGCTCGTCACCAAGGGCGCCTGGACGAACGTGCTCGGGGTGTGCGGCTCGGTCCGTGCCCCCGGCGGCGGGTCACTGCCCCTGGCCGACGCCCGCGACGACCTCGAACGGCAGGTCCGTCAGCTGGGGGAGCAGGGCCTGCGTGTCCTCGCCGTCGCGGAGCGGCCGATGCCCGGGCGGACCGCGGTCACCGTCGACGACGAGCGGGACCTGACCCTGCTCGGGCTCCTCGTCTTCGCGGACCCACCCAAGGACGGACTCGCGGGGACCCTCGCCGACCTGCGGGCCCTCGGGGTGCGGCTGTGCATGCTCACCGGCGACAACCGGCTCGTCGCGGCCCGGGTGGCCAGGTCGACGGGCACACCGGACCCCGTCGTCCTCGCCGGCACCGAGGTCGAGGCGATGGACGACCACGAGCTGCGCGAACGAGCCGCGTCCGCCGACGCCTTCGCCGAGCTGACGCCGTCGCAGAAGGAGCGCGTCATCGAGGCGATCCGGGCCGGGGGCTCGGTGGTGGGCTACCTGGGCGACGGCATCAACGACGCCGGCTCGCTGCACCTCGCGGACGTCGGCATCTCGGTCGACACCGCCGTCGACGTCGCCAAGAGCGCGGCCGCGATGGTGCTGCTCGAGAAGGACCTCGGCGTCGTCGTCAGCGGGGTGCGGCTGGGCCGGCAGACCTTCACCAACACGCTCAAGTACGTCTACACGACGGTGAGCGCGAACTTCGGCAACACCGCGAGCATGGCGGCCGCCTCGGCGTTCCTGCCCTTCCTGCCGCTGCTCCCGCGGCAGATCCTCCTGCTCAACTTCCTCTCCGACCTACCGAGCGTGACCCTGGCCGGCGACCGCGTCGACGCCGAGGCGGTGCAGCGACCCCGCCGGTGGGACCTGCGCCAGGTGCGCGACTTCATGGTCGTGTTCGGGCTGCTGAGCACCGCGTTCGACCTGCTGACCTTCGCGCTGCTGCTCCACGTCTTCGACGCGGACGCGACGCTCTTCCGCACCGGCTGGTTCGTCGGCTCGACCCTCACCGAGCTCGCGGTGCTCTTCGTCCTGCGTACCCGCCGTCCGGCGTGGCGGAGCCACCCGGGCACCCCCCTGGTGCTCACCTCGGTCCTCGTCGCCGCCATCACGGTCGCGCTGCCCTTTGTGCCCGCACTGCGCCCCGCGCTGGGGCTCGAGCGGCCGTCCCTTGGGCTGGTGCTGGCGCTCGCCGCGGTGACGGGCGGCTACGTCGTCGCCGCCGAGGTCGTCAAGCGATGGTTCTTCCGCGCCGAGCGCCTCGCCGCGGTGAGCGCGGGGACGGCCACGGCCCGCGACACCCCGCGTCGGCTCGGCTCCGGCGGCTGCACCACCTGGCCCGCGAGCACGAGCACGTGGTGGGTCAGGCGACGAGCCAGCGGGCCGCCTCGTCGAGGGTGGGGTGGATGAACCGGTAGCCGCTGTCGCGCAGCACGTCACCGACGATGCGCTGGCTGCCGAGGATCTCGCCGGCGAACTCGCCGAGCACGACCCGCAGGGCGAGCGACGGCGCCGGCAGCACCGCGGGTCGGCCGAGCGCGCGCCCCAGGGCCGAGGCCACGTCGCGCTGGCGCGCGGGGTCGAGGGCCGAGAGGTTGACCGGCCCGGTGACCTCGGGGTGGTCGAGCAGGTGGAGGATCGCCCCCACCTCGTCGGGCAGGGTGATCCAGGGCATGAACTGCCGCCCCGACCCGAGCGGCCCGCCGAGGCCGAGCCGGCCCAGGCGCAGCAGCGGCTGCATCGCGCCGCCGTCGGGGCCATGACGATGCCGGTGCGGATCAGCGCGACCGAGGCGCCGGCCTCCACGGCCGGCCGCGTGCACGCCTCCCAGGCTGCGGTGACGTCGCTGAGGAAGCCGGTGCCCACAGGGCTGGCCTCGGTGAGCTCCTCCTCGCCGCGGTCCCCGTAGAACCCCACCGCGGACCCGGAGACCAGGCGCACGGCGTGGTCCGCGGACGCGACCGCCGAGGCCACCGCGGTCGTGGAGTCGGTGCGCGAGGCGAGCACCTCGCGCTTGTAGTCGGGCGTCCAGCGCTTGTCGCCGACCCCCACACCGGCGAGGTTGACCACCGCGTCGACCCCGTCGAGCACGGCGGGGTCGAGGTGGCGCGACGCGGGGTCCCACCGCACCTCGTCGGCGGCACGCGGGGCGCGGCGCACGAGGCGCACCACCTCGTCGCCGCGCTGCGTGAGCGCGGCGACGAGGGCGGTGCCGATGAGACCGGAGGACCCGGTGATCGCGATGCGGCTCATGGTGGGCCCGGGTCGACGCCGGTCAGAGACCGAGGTCGGCCTCGAAGGCACCTTCCTCGAGGCGCTGCTTCATCGTCGTGAGGAAGCGCGCGGCGTCGGCGCCGTCGACGATGCGGTGGTCGTACGACAGCGCCAGGTAGACCATCGAGCGGATCGCGATGGTCTCGCCCTCGTCGCCGGTGACGACGATGGGCCGCTTGACGACCGACCCCGTGCCGAGGATGGCGACCTGCGGCTGGTTGATGATCGGCGTGTCGAACAGCGCTCCGCGAGAACCGGTGTTGGTGATGGTGAAGGTTCCGCCGGCGAGGTCGTCGGGCATGATCTTGTTGCTGCGCGTGCGGTCGGCGACGTCGGCGATGCCGCGGGCCAGGCCGGCGATGTTGAGGTCGCCGGCGTTCTTGAGCACGGGCACCAGCAGGCCCTTCTCGGTGTCGACCGCGACGCCCAGGTGCTCGGCGCCGTGGTAGGTCACCTCGTCGTCCTCGATGCTTGCGTTGACCGTCGGGTGGGCCTTGAGGGCCTCGACCGCGGCGAGCGCGAAGAACGGCAGGAACGAGAGCTTGGTGCCCTCGCGCTGCGCGAAGTCGCCCTTCGCGCGGTCGCGCAGCCGGGCGATGCGGGTGACGTCGACCTCGACGACCGTCGTCAGCTGGGCCGAGACCTGGAGCGACTCGACCATCCGGCGGGCGATGGTGCGGCGCAGGCGCGACATCTTCTCGGTCGTCCCGCGCTTGGAGGAGGTCTCCGGGGCCGAGGCCGCGGGGGCGGAGGCCGCCGGGGTCGTGGCCGGCTCGGCCGCCTGCGGGGCGGGCTCGGGCTCGGGGGCCTTCTGGGCCTCGGCGGCCGCGAGCACGTCCTGCTTGCGGATGCGCCCGCCGATGCCGCTGCCGGTGAGGGTGGCCAGGTCGATGCCGCGGTCGGCGGCCAGCTTGCGGACCAGCGGTGTCACGTAGGCGCTGGCGTCGTCGGAGCCACCCGAGGCCGTCCCCGAGGCGGGGGCGGTGGACGTGGGCGCCGGGGCAGCGGGGGCCTCGTCGGCCTGCGCGGCGGCGGTGTCGGGGACCTGCTGCGGCGGGGCCTCCTCGGCCGGGGCCGGCTCGGGGCCTTCTCCTCGGCGGCCGGCGGCTGGGGGCGGGCTCGGGCTGGTCCTCCTTGGCGGGGACCTCCTCGGCCGGGGCCTCCTGCTGCACGGCGGGCTCCTGCTCCGCGGCGGGCGCGGGGGCGCTGCCGCCACCGGACCCCCGACGACGGCGAGGTCGGCGCCGACCGGGACCGTCTCGTCCTCCTGGACGAGGATCGAGGTCAGCGTGCCCGCGACGGGGGAGGGGATCTCGGTGTCGACCTTGTCGGTGGAGACCTCGAGGAGCGGCTCGTCGACGGCGACCTCGTCGCCCTCGGCCTTGAGCCAGCGGGTCACCGTGCCCTCGGTGACGGACTCGCCGAGCGCCGGCATCTGCACGGTGGTGCCACCGCCGGAACCACCGGAGCCGCCGGAGTCGCCACTGCCCGAACCGTTCTCGTCGGCGGAGGCCGCGGGCTCGGCGGCCGGCTGCTCGTCGCCGGCGTCGGACTGCGGCTCGGCGGGCTCCTGGCCACCCTCGTCGCCGGCCTCCGCGACGGCACCGGCGTCGGCGGGGTCGGACACCTCGTCGGCGGGGCCGTCGGAGGACTCGGCCGGGGCCGGCTCGGACGCCGGGGCGTCGCCGCCGGAGTCGCCGCCGGACGGGGCGCCCTCACCGATGACGGCGAGGTCGGCGCCGACGGGGACGGTGTCGTCCTCCTCGACGAGGATCTCTTGGAGGACACCGGCCACGGGGGAGGGGATCTCGGTGTCGACCTTGTCGGTGGAGACCTCGAGCAGCGGCTCGTCGACCGCGACCTCGTCGCCGACACCCTTCAACCACCGCGTCACGGTCCCCTCGGTGACGGACTCGCCGAGTGCGGGCATCTGTACACGTTCGGACATCAGTGGTGCTCTCCTTCGTGGGCGGTGGCGGTCATCACTCTAGTTGTGCGTGTGGAGGGGCTTGCCGGCGAGCGCCAGGTGGGCCTCGCCGAGCGCCTCGTTCTGGGTCGGGTGGGCGTGGACGAAGGCGGCGACGTCCTCGGCATGGGCCTCCCAGCCGACGATGAGCTGGGCCTCGCCGACCTGCTCGCCCATCCGCGAGCCGACCATGTGGACGCCGACGACCGGCCCGTCGGCGACGCGCACGAGCTTGACGAAGCCCTGCGTGCCGAGGATCTGGCTCTTGCCGTTGCCGCCGAGGTTGTACTCGTAGGCCTCGACCGCGTCGCCGTGCACCGCGCGCGCCTGCTCCTCGGTGAGGCCGACCGAGGCCACCTCGGGGTCGCAGTACGTGACACGCGGGATGGTGGTCTCGTCGAGGGGCGCCGGGTCGAGGCCGGCGATCGCCTCGGCGACGTAGATGCCCTGGGCGAAGCCGCGGTGGGCCAGCTGGAGGCCCGGCACGATGTCCCCGACGGCCCACAGGCCCTCGACCCCCGTGCGGCACGGCCCGTCCGGCACGACGAAGCCGCGCTCCAGCCGGACACCGGCCTCCTCGTAGCCGAGCCCGTCGGTGACCGGTCCGCGGCCGACGGCGACGAGCAGCAGGTCGGCCTCGAGCTCGGTGCCGTCCTCGAGCCGCACGGTGACGGCGTCGGCGCCGTCCTCGGCCGAGGCGAAGCGGACGCCGGTGCGCACGGTGATGCCGCGCTTGCGGAAGGCCCGCTCCAGCGCCGTCGACGACGCGGGGTCCTCGGCGGCGACGAGCCGCGGCAGCGCCTCGACGACCGTGACCTCGGAGCCGAACGAGCGCAGGACCGAGGCGAACTCGACCCCGATGACCCCGCCGCCGAGGACGACGACGCGGGCCGGAACCTCGTCGAGCCCGAGGGCCTGGTCGCTGGTCATCACCCGGCCGCCGACCTCGAGGCCGGGCAGCGTGCGGGCGTAGGAGCCGGTGGCGAGGACGACGTGGCGCCCCACGAGCGTGCGGTCGCCGACGACGACGGAGTGCGGCCCGTCGAGCCGCCCCGCCCCCTCGACGTAGTCGATCTTCCGCGCCTTGACGAGCCCCTG
Organism: Phycicoccus sp. HDW14; assembly: GCF_011383005.1. Lineage (GTDB taxonomy): Bacteria > Actinomycetota > Actinomycetes > Actinomycetales > Dermatophilaceae > Phycicoccus. The sequence continues at coordinate 1,032,818 of NZ_CP049935.1, forward strand.
GAGCCCCTTGTGCAGCCGGGCGACGACGCCCTCGCGGTAGGAGCGGACCCCCGGCATGTCGATTCCCTCGAGCGTCGCACGCACGCCGAAGCGTCCGGCCTCGCGCGCGGCATCGGCGACCTCCGCCGCGTGCAGCAGCGCCTTGGTCGGGATGCACCCGCGGTGCAGGCAGGTGCCGCCGAGGAGGTCCTTCTCGACGAGGGCGACGGAGAGGCCGAGCTCGGCGGCGCGCAGGGCGCACGCGTAGCCCCCGCTCCCTCCTCCGAGGACGACGACGTCATGGGTGGGTTCGGCGGTGGCCGGCATCCGGTGCTGCTCCCTCTCGCGGTGGCGGGTCGTGGCCCGGCGTCAGGTGGGTGGGTGGCGCCGGCGCTGCCCCGCATCCTGTCACTCCCGACGACGCGGCACGAGGCGGCGTCGCGCGGTGGACGCCGTCGGCGCGCAGGTCCTGCCCTTATCGTGTGCGCATGGCGTGGTGGAGACGCGGCCGGAGCCGGAAGGCGGCGCCGCACGACGGCAGCGACCTCGCGAGCGCGCGGACGCACCTGCAGGAGTTCGTGCGCAGCCGGCGGGGGGTCGAGGCGTACGTCGAGCCGGCCACCAACGTCACGGCCACGACCGTCGTCCTCATCGCGCACGACGGGGAGTGGACCCGTCGAGCCCTGCCGACGCGCCCGCAGGCCTTCGAGGTCGCGCGTGGCCTCGAGGTACCGGTCTACGACGTCAACCTCACGGGCTACCCGGCGCGGATGCGCGCCTGGACCACCCGTCAGCGCCGCGAGGGACGCGCCTGAGCAAAGTGGTGGCCACCTCGCCCCGTTCGTGCGAGCGTGGGGTCACGATCCGCCGACGGAAGGACCGCACCGATGAGCTCCAAGGACCGACCCCGCGCCGCCGTGCCCGACGACGTCAAGGCCCGGTTCAAGGCCGCGCTGGAGAAGAAGCAGGCCCACGGCGGGACCGACGTCTCCGACACCGCGGAGCACGGCAAGGTCGACCACGCCCACGGCCCCGAGACCAGCGCCCGCCAGCAGATGTTCCGCCGCAAGAGCGGCGGCTGACCCGGCCCGGACGCACCGACGGCGGGCACCCCTGACCGGGGGTGCCCGCCGTCGTCGTGCCGGGAGGGTGCGGCGTCAGGCGCGGTGCCCCTCGACGAGGGTGACGAGGGTCGAGACGCCGAACCCGGTGCCGCCCTTGGGGGTCCGGCCGCGCGGGCCCTTCTCGTTGTACGACGGTCCGGCGATGTCGACGTGGGCCCAGTCGATGCCCTCGCCGACGAACTCCTGGAGGAAGATCCCGGCGGTGAGCATGCCGCCGGCCCGGTCGCCCTTGTGCGCGAGGTCGGCGGTGGGGGTGTCGAGCTTGGCGCGCATCGCCGCCGGCAGCGGCATCGGCCAGGCGCCCTCACCGGCGGCGTCGGCGGCGGCGACGACCGTGGCGCGGAAGTCGTCGTCGTTGGCCATGACGCCCGCGATGTCGTCGCCGAGGGCGATCATCTGGGCGCCGGTGAGCGTCGCGATGTCGACGATCCAGTCGGGCTTCTTCTCGCTCGCGAGGCAGATGCCGTCGCCGAGCACCATCCGGCCCTCGGCGTCGGTGTCGAGGATCTCGACGCTCGTGCCGTCGCGCATCACGACGACGTCGCTCGGGCGCTGCGCGGTGCCGCCGGGCATGTTCTCGGCGAGGCAGAGGTAGCCGGTGACGGCCACCGGGCCGCCGAGCTCGGCGGCGGCCAGGACGGCCGCGGCGACGGCGGCGGCGCCCGCCATGTCGGACTTCATCGTCACCATGCCGCTGCTCGGCTTGAGGTTGAGGCCGCCGGAGTCGAAGGTGATGCCCTTGCCGACGAGCGCGACCGAGCCCTTGGCGCCCGAGGGGCGTAGGACATCGTGACGATGCGCGGCGGGTTGACCGAGCCCTGGCCGACACCGGTGATGCCGCCGAAGCCGCCCTTGGCGAGCGCCTTCTCGTCGAGGACCGACACGGTGACCTTCGCGGGGAGGCGGCGACCCGCTTGCGGACCGCCTCGGTGAAGGACTGCGGGAAGAGCAGGTTCGGCGGGGTGTTGACGAGGTCGCGGGCCCAGTCGCGGGCCGCGCCGATGGTGGCCGCGCGGGCCACGGCGTCCTTGACCGCCTTGGCCTGGCCGGCGCCGGAGACCACGGTGACCTTCGGTCCCGCGGTGGTCCTGGTGGCGGCCCCGCGCCCGCGGCGCCCGGGGAACGGAGCGGCCTTGTCGTAGACGTACGTGCCGGCCCACGCGCCGTCGGCGACGGCCGAGACGCTCTCGACGTCGGGGGTCGGCAGGGCCACGCCGACGCTCTTCTTGCCGCGCACGGCGCGCAGCGCCACGGCCGCGGCGTCCCGCAGCACGGTGTGGGCGAAGGCGGTGCTCGAGGTGTCGCCCTCACCGAGGCCGGTGACGACCACCGAGGTGGCCTTGACCCCGGGGACGGCCACGACGCGGTGGACCTCCTCGGCCCGGCCGGTGGCCTCGAGGTCGGCGAGCACCGCCTGGAGGTGGACGACCGCCTTGCGCGGCAGCCCGTGCCCGGAGGCGAGGTCGGCGCCGTCGGAGGTGCGGACCGACCCGACGACGAGGGCGTCGACGGGCAGGTCTGCGGAGGTCTTGGTCGTCACGGTCAGTGATGTCATGTCGGCAGACTATCCGGGGCGGTGGGGCCCCTCGCGGGGCGCGGTAACGTGCCCACCATGACCGACCTCAAGCACTCGCCGATCCACGACCGGCACGTGGCGCTCGGCGCCAAGATGGCCGACTTCGGGGGTGGTCGATGCCCATCGAGTACCCCGGCGGCGGGGTCGTCGCCGAGCACACGGCGGTGCGCGAGCGCGTCGGGCTCTTCGACGTCAGCCACCTCGGCAAGGCCCGGGTGTCCGGCCCGGGCGCGGCCGGCTTCGTCAACGCCTGCCTCACCAACGACCTGCGCCGCATCGGTCCGGGCCAGGCGCAGTACACGATGTGCTGCACCGAGGACGGCGGGGTCGTCGACGACCTCATCCAGTACCTGCGCAGCGACGAGGACGTCTTCCTCATCCCCAACGCCGCGAACACCGCCCGGGTCGTCGAGCTGCTGGCCGCCGCCGCGCCCGAGGGGGTCACCGTCGAGGACCTCCACGAGGGCTACGGCGTCCTCGCGGTGCAGGGTCCGCGCTCGGACGAGGTGCTCACCCGGCTCGGCCTGCCCGTCGACCACGACTACATGAGCTTCGTCGAGACGCAGTGGGAGGGGCTGCCGGTCATCGTCTGCCGCACCGGCTACACGGGGGAGCGCGGCTACGAGATCGTGCCCGCCTGGGACGTCACGGGCTCGGTCTGGGACGCGCTCGCCGAGGCCGTCGCCGCCGAGGGCGGGCTGCCCGCGGGCCTCGGCGCCCGCGACACGCTGCGCACCGAGATGGGCTACCCGCTGCACGGCAACGACCTGTCCCTCGAGATCACCCCGGTGATGGCCGGGGCGGCCTGGGCGGTCGGCTGGGACAAGGACACGTTCTGGGGCAAGGAGGCCCTCGTCGCCGAGCGGGCGGCCAAGGAGACCCGGCTGATGCGCGGCCTCGTCGTCACCGGACGCGGCATCCCCCGCTCGCACTGCGAGGTGCGCGACGCGTCCGGCGCCCTCGTCGGCGAGGTCACCTCGGGCACGTTCTCGCCCACCCGCAAGCAGGGCATCGCCCTCGCCCTGCTCGACCGCTCGGTCACCCTCGGTGACGAGGTCGTCGTCGACGTCCGCGGGCGCGAGGTCTCCGCGACGGTCAGCAAGCCGCCGTTCGTCGAGGCGGGAGTGCGGTCGTCGTGAGCGAGCAGTGGACCTGGACCTTCGAGGACGCCTCCGGGGCACCGGTCACGGGGGAGCCGACGACCACGACGTCCTTCCCGACGCAGTCCGACGCCGAGAGCTGGTTCGGCGAGGTGTGGCGCGAGCTGGGCGACGCCGGCGTGGCCGGGGTGACCCTGTACCGCGACGGCGTGGTGGTCTACGGGCCGATGAGCCTCGAGGCCGCGCCCTGACCCTCGCCGGGGAGCCGGCTCAGGACGGGTACTGGCCGCGGGCGACCTGCGGCTTGGGCATCCGCTGGCGGCGCAGCTGGAAGACGCGCATCACCGCGTAGGCCACCGCGCCGCGCGGCACGGCGTCGGCGCCGAACTTCGCGACGATGCGCTTCTTGAGGCCGCGCCACATGAGCACGCTGTCGATGACGACGGCGAGCACGGACGCCCAGGTGAGCGCGACGCTGATCGTGAAGATCGTCTGCTGGCGCACGAGCGAGAGCGCGAGGACGACGAGCATGATCGGCAGGAGGAACTCGCCGAGGTTGCGCCGGGCGTCGACGTAGTCGCGGATGTAGCGCTTCACCGGACCCTTGTCGCGCGGCGGCAAGCCGGCCTCGTCACCGGTCTCGAGGGCCTTGCGCGTGCGGGCCAGCTGCTCGCGGCGCTTCTGGCGCTCGATCTGCTTGGCCTCCTTGCGGTCGGCGACGACCAGCGGCTGGCGCCGGGCCGCCTCCTGGTCGCGACGCTTGGGCGTCGGCCGGTTCTTCGCGCCCTCGCGCGACGGGGCCAGCGCCTCGTCGGCGAGCTTCTCGTTGGTGGTCTTGCTGCGTCCGAACACGAGGACAACTCTAGGTGCTCGCCGGGGGTGGCCCGTCGAGGGCGGGAGCCGGGCCCCTGCGGCGGTCGCGGGCTGGGTAGGGTCGGGCGGCGTGACCGACGTGCTCAGCGACGACCAGACCAGCGCCCTGCGCGACCGCATCCGCGACCTCATGCCGCAGGTGCGCGCCGACCTCGAGGCCCTGACCCGCATCCCCTCCGTCTCCCTCGACGCCTTCGACCAGGCCCACGTCGACGCGAGCGCGGAGGCCACGGCCGCCCTGCTGCGCGCCGAGGGGCTCGACGTCGAGATCGTCCGCGAGGGCGGGCGGCCGGCGGTCATCGGCCACCGCGACGGTCCGCCCGGCTCGCGCACGGTGATGCTCTACGCCCACCACGACGTCCAGCCGCCCGGCGACGACACCCTCTGGGACAGCCCCCCGTTCGTGCCCACCGAGCGCGACGGGCGGCTGTACGGCCGGGGTGCCGCGGACGACAAGGCCGGGATCATGGCCCACGTCGCCGCCCTGCGCGCCCACGGCGACGACCTGCCCGTCGGCGTCACGGTCTTCGTCGAGGGTGAGGAGGAGGTCGGCTCGGACTCGCTGGCCACCATCCTCGAGCGGCACGGCGAGAAGCTGCGGGCCGACGCCATCGTCCTCGCCGACTCGACCAACTGGGCGATCGGCGAGCCGGCCCTCACGACGACCCTGCGCGGGATGATCCGCGTCGTCGTCACGGTGCGCACGCTCGACCACGGCATCCACTCCGGGATGTTCGGCGGCGCCGTACCCGACGCCCTGACCGCGCTCGTGCGGCTCCTGGCGACCATGCACGACGACGCCGGCGCCGTGGCCGTCGAGGGGCTGCGCTCCGGCGTGGCCGCCGACCTCGACTACCCCGAGTCGCGGCTGCGCGAGGAGTCCGGGCTGCTCGACGGCGTCTCGACGATCGGCACGGGCTCGCTGCTCTCGCGCATCTGGACCCAGCCGTCGATCACGACGATCGGCATCGACGCCCCCTCGGTCGTGGAGTCCTCGAACACGCTGGTGCCGAGCGCCTCGGCGAAGGTCTCGATGCGCATCGCCCCCGACGAGGACGACATGGAGGCCTTTGCCCTCCTCAAGGCCCACCTCGAGCAGCACGCGCCGTGGGGTGCGCAGGTCGACGTGCACCTCGACGACCGCGGGCTCGGGTTCGCCGCCGACGCGGAGGGACCGGTCTACGACCAGGCCCGCGCTGCCTTCGCCGACGCGTGGGGCGTGCCGCCGGTCGACATCGGCGTCGGCGGGTCCATCCCGTTCGTCGCCGCGTTCGCCGAGCAGTTCCCGGAGGCGGCCATCCTCGTCACCGGGGTCGAGGACCCCGACGCCCGGGCCCACGGCGCGAACGAGTCGCTGCACCTCGGCGAGTTCGAGCGGGTCTGCGTCGCCGAGGCCGTCCTGCTCGCCCGGCTCGGGGCGCTCTGATGGCCGGGGCACCTACGTCGAGGAGTCCTTCGAGCGCGACACGAACTACATCGAGGACCGCATCACCGTCGACGGCGCAGGCGAGCACGAGTGGCCGGTCGAGGCCGGGCGCTACCGGCTCGTCGTCGCCCGGGCCTGCCCGTGGGCCAACCGGGCGATCATCGTCCGGCGGCTGCTGGGCCTCGAGGAGGTGCTGTCGATGGGGGTCTGCGGCCCGACGCACGACGCCGACAGCTGGACCTTCGACCTCGACCCGGGCGGCCTCGACCCCGTCCTGGGCATCCCGCGCATCAAGGACGCCTACGAGAAGCGGTTCCCGGGCTACCCGCGGGGCATCACGGTGCCGTGCGTCGTCGACGTGCCGAGCGGCAAGGTCGTGACCAACGGCTTCGCGCAGCTGACCCTCGACCTGTCGACGCAGTGGCGCGAGCACCACCGCGAGGGCGCGCCCGACCTCTACCCCGAGGCCCTGCGTGCGGAGATGGACGAGGTGATGCGCCACGTCTACACCGAGGTCAACAACGGGGTCTACCGGTGCGGGTTCGCGGGCACCCAGGCCTCCTACGACGCCGCCTACGAGCGGCTCTGGGCCGCCCTCGACCGGCTCGAGGAGCGCCTCGCGGACCGGCGCTACCTCATGGGCGACGCCATCACCGAGGCCGACGTGCGCCTGTTCACGACCCTGGCCCGCTTCGACGCGGTCTACCACGGGCACTTCAAGTGCAACCGGCAGAAGCTCACCGAGATGCCGGTCCTCTGGGCCTACGCCCGCGACCTCTTCCAGACGCCCGGCTTCGGCGACACCACCGACTTCGTGCACATCAAGAGCCACTACTACGAGGTCCACCGCGACATCAACCCGACCGGTGTCGTGCCCGCCGGCCCCGACCTCGCCGGCTGGGCCACTCCGCACGGGCGCCAGGCGCTCGGCGGCTCGCCGTTCGGTGACGGCACCCCGCCCGGCCCGCCGCCGGCGGGGGAGCGGGTGCCGACGGCGCACGACCCGCACGTCGGGGACGACGGCCTCGTCCACGTCTGAGGGTGCTCGGTGTCAAGGGATGCTTGACATGAGCCGTGCGTCAAGACATTCTTGACGCATGACGACACGACGACTCACCCTCGGGGGCGGCACGGGCCTCGTCCTCGCCGGCCTGGTCACGCTCACCCTCAGCCGGGTCGTGGACTCCGGGTTCGTCCACGGGATGTTCCTCGGCATGACGGTGGCCCTCATGCTCCTCGGTGCCTACGCGCTCGGACGGGGGATGCGCTCCCGCGGCCGCGACGACGCCGGGCTCTGGCGGCCGAGCGAGGACCGTCGTGGGTGACCCCCGCGCCGCCGACCTGCTGGCGGACCGGATCGGTCGCCTGATCCTCGAGTCGGCCGCCCACCAGGACGCCGGCGACCGCACGGACGGCGCCCCCGACCACCTGGTCCTGGTGTCCCGGGCCGCCGACGCGCACGCGGCCACCCGCGGGCTGCTCCAGCAGGCGGTGGCCGCCGCCCGCGCCGACGGGCGCAGCTGGGCCGCCGTGGGCGAGGTGCTCGGCCTCACCCGCCAGGCCGCCCAGCAGCGATTCGGGGTCGGCGACGAGGCGCTCGGGCTGGGGGAGGAGCGCTGGCTCGGGCCGGTCACCGCGTTCGACGAGATGCACGAGCTCGAGATCGCCGGCCGGCAGGGCTGGCGGACCATCGGTGCCGGGATGCTCAAGCACCGGGTGGTGCGCACCGCGACGCGGTGGGAGCACCGGCGCGTGCTGTGGTCGCGCCCGCCGTCGTCGTTCGAGCAGGACGGCTGGCAGGTGGCGGTCCGGGCCTTCCCCTGGGTCTACCTCGTGCGCGACACCGGGCTCCCGGCCGAGGACTGAGGCCCGGTCGGGTCGCCGGGCGCCGGCCGCGTCCGAGGTCAGTCCTTGCTGGTCTCGCCGGGCAGGGCGAGCATCCGGTCGAGGGCGACGCGGGCGTGGTGCGCGACCTCGGGGTCGACGCGGATCGGGTTGACGACCCGGCCGTCGACGAGGGACTCGAGCGCCCAGACGAGGTGCGGCAGGTCGATGCGGTTCATCGTCGAGCAGTAGCAGACGTTCTTCTCGAGGAAGGCGATCCGCTGCTCGGGGAACTGCGCGGCGAGCCGCCGGACGAGGTTGAGCTCGGTGCCGACCGCCCACGCCGTGCCGGCCGGCGCCGCCGCGATGGTCCGGATGATCTTCTCGGTGGAGCCGACCTCGTCGGCGAGCCCGACGACCTCGTGGCGGCACTCGGGGTGGACGATCACCTTCACGTCGGGGATCTCGCGGCGGGCGGCCTCGACGGCCTCGACCGAGAAGCGGCCGTGCACCGAGCAGTGCCCGCGCCACAGGATCATCGTCGCGTCGCGCAGCTGCTCGGGGGTGAGCCCACCCATCGGGCGGTGCGGGTCCCAGACGACGCAGTCCTCGAGCGGGCGGCCGAGGTCGCGCGCGTAGGTGTTGCGGCCGAGGTGCTGGTCGGGGAGGAAGAGGACCTTCCCGCCGTCGCCCGCCTGCTCGAGGGCCCAGGTGAGGGCCGTCTCGGCGTTGGACGAGGTGCAGATGGTGCCGCCGTGCCGCCCGGTGAAGGCCTTGATGGCCGCCGAGGAGTTCATGTACGTGACGGGCACGGTGACGTCGGCGACCCCGGCCTCGACGAGCTCGTCCCAGCACTCCTCGACCTGGTCGATGGCGGCCATGTCGGCCATCGAGCAGCCGGCCGCGAGGTCGGGCAGCACGACGGTCTGGGTGTCGGCGGTGAGGATGTCGGCCGACTCGGCCATGAAGTGCACGCCGCAGAACACGACGAACTCGGCGTCGGGGCGGGCGGCGGCCTCCTTGGCGAGCTTGAAGGAGTCGCCGGTGACGTCGGCGAACTCGATGACCTCGTCGCGCTGGTAGTGGTGGCCGAGGACGAACAGCCGGTCGCCGAGGGCCGCCTTCGCGGCGCGGGCCCGCTCGACGAGACCGGGGTCGGAGGGCGCCGGAAGGTCGCCGGGGCACTCGACGCCGCGCTCGCTGGCGAGGTCGCGGCCCTGCCCGAGGACGAGGAGGGGGAGGCGGTCGGTGCGGGGCGTGCCGGTCGTGGTCGTCACGGCCTCGATGGTAGGCGCTCAGCCCATCGACTTCTGACCGTCGATGCTCTCGCGGAGGATGTCGGCGTGCCCGGTGTGGTGGGCGGTCTCGGCGAGGATGTGGGCGAACACCCGCCTCGCGCTGCGGCGCTCGCCCGGGCGGAACCACGGGGCGGGCGGCAGCGGGTGGTCGGCGGACAGGTCGCAGGTGCGGACCAGCTCGTCGGTGTGCGCGGCGACCTCGCGGTGGAGCGCGACGACCTCCTCGAGGGTCTCGTCCTCGAGGAGGCGGAACTCGCGCTCGCGGGCTGCGTGGTCGGCGTCGTCGCCGGAGGCCATCGAGCCGTGCTCGACGAAGTCGGTCCAGCCGCGCTCGGTGAGGGCGACGTGCTTGACGAGCCCGCCGAGGCAGAGCTCGCTCGCGGTGGGGGTCAGGCGGGCCTGGTCGTCGGTGAGGCCCTCGACCGTGTGCAGGAGGAAGTACCGCTGCTGGGCGAGCGCCTCGAGCATCGCGACGCGCTCGGGGTCGAGGGGGGAACCGGTGGTCTCGGACATGGGCATCCTCTCGTCGGCCGGTCGCCGCTGACCGGTGGCGCCGAAGATAGCGCCGGCCGCCGACAGGCCGGGGCGTCGTCGGTCCACCCCACGGGCCGCCGGGCCGGCAGGGGAGGACCCGGACGGCCGCCACCGATACGCTCGCACCGTGCGCGTGCTCATCGCCCCGGACACCTTCGGCACCACCCTGGGGGCCACCCAGGTGGCCGCCGCGATGGCCGAGGGCTGGGCCGACGGCGCCCCGCACGACGAGGTGCGCCAGCTCCCGCTCTCGAACGGCGGCCCGGGCTTCCTCGACGTCCTCGAGCGCGCCGTCGGCGGCACCATGGTGGCCACGACGGTCAGCGACCCCCTCGGCCGCGAGGTGCCGGCGGCCGTCCTCCTCGCCGACGTCGGTGGCCGGCGCACCGCGTGGGTGGAGGCCGCGCAGGCCAGCGGGCTGCACCTGCTGGCGGCCGACGAGCGCGACCCCCGGGTCACGAGCACGTGGGGGGTGGGCCAGCTGCTCGACACCGCGCTCGCCGAGGGGGCCACCCGGGTCGTCGTCGGCGTCGAGGGCTCGGCGACCAACGACGCCGGGGCCGGGATGCTCGCCGCCCTCGGTGCCGGCCCCGCCGCCGCGCTGGCCCGCGGCGGGCTCGGCCTGCGGGACGCGCCCGCCGACGCCCTCGCCGGCCTGCCCGACGTCCTGGCCCGGTTCGCCGGGGTCGAGGTCGTCCTCGCGACCGACGACCCGACGCCGCTGCTCGGGCTGGCGGGCACGAGCGCGGTCGAGTCGCCCCGCAAGGGCGCCGCGCCCGAGCACGCCCAGGCCCTCGAGGCCGCCCTCGGCCACTTCACCGACCTGCTCGCCCGCACCCTCCCGAGCCCCCCGACCGACCTGCTCACCGGCGCGCCCCGGCGCCTCGACCGCGAACCCGGCGCCGGTGCCGCAGGCGGTCTCGGCTACGCCCTGCTCGCCCTCGGCGCCCGGCACACCGGCGCCGTGTCCGAGGTGCTGCGGGTCACCGGCTTCGACGTCGCCGCGGCGGGCAGCGACCTCGTCGTCACCGCCACCGACCGCCTCGACTGGACCTCGCTGCGGGGGTCGGTCGTCTCCGGGGCCGCCGAGGCCGGGGCGGCCGCCGCCCGCCCGGTCGTCTGCGTCGCCGGCGAGGTGCTCGTCGGCCGCCGCGAGACGATGACCACGGGCCTGGCCGGCTGCTACGCCGTCGCCGACCTGCCGCACGAGGTCGACGCGATGCTCGCCGACCCGGTGGGGACCCTGCGCCGCCGCACCGCGCGGGTCGCCCGCACCTGGTCACCGGCCCGCTGACCACCGACGTCACCGCGGCGACGTATCCTGAACGGGTCCGGGAACAACCGGAGGCCCACCACGGGTTGCACCCCCTGACCGGGCCCGCCCGCCACCTCCACGACAGCACGAGGAGACTCCCTCCATGAGCGACCAGCTCCAGACCACCGAGGCCCCGAGGCCACCACCGAGGTCGCGGCGCACGGCGTCGTCCTCACCGACGTGGCCGCGTCCAAGGTCTCGTCCCTGCTCTCGCAGGAGGGTCGCGACGACCTCCGGCTGCGCGTCGGCGTCCAGCCGGGCGGCTGCTCGGGCCTGATCTACCAGCTCTACTTCGACGAGCGCACCCTCGACGGTGACCTCGTGCGCGACTTCGACGGGGTCGAGGTCGTCGTCGACCGGATGAGCGCCCCCTACCTCGAGGGCGCCACCATCGACTTCTCCGACACCATCGAGAAGCAGGGCTTCACCATCGACAACCCCAACGCGGGCAGCTCCTGCGCCTGCGGCGACAGCTTCAGCTGACGCGACCCGGACGGGCCCGGACCACCTCACGGGGGTCCGGGCCCGTCCGCGTCCCGGGACGGGTAGGTTGCTCGCGTGCAGATCGCCGTCGCCGGGTCCATCGCCACCGACCACCTCATGACCTTCCGCGGGAGGTTCGCCGACTCCCTCGTCGTCGAGCAGCTCGACAAGATCTCGGTCAGCTTCCTCGCCGACCAGCTCGAGATCCGCCGCGGCGGGGTCGCGGGCAACATCTGCTTCGGGATGGCCGTGCTCGGCGCCCGGCCGCTGCTCATCGGCGCGGCCGGCGAGGACTTCGGCGACTACCGCAGCTGGCTGACCCGCCACGGCGTGGTCACCGACCACGTCCACGTCTCCGACACCCAGCACACGGCTCGCTTCGTCTGCACCACCGACGACGACATGGCCCAGATCGCCACCTTCTACGCGGGGGCGATGTCCGAGGCCCGGATGATCGAGCTCGGTCCGATCCACGAGAAGTGGGACCTCGACCTCGTGCTCGTCGGGGCCGACGACCCCGAGGCGATGCTGCGCCACACCGACGAGTGCCGCAACCGGGGCATCCCGTTCATCGCCGACCCCTCGCAGCAGCTGGCCTTCGCCGACGGCCCGTTCATCCGCAAGCTCGTCGACGGCGCCGACTACCTCTTCACCAACGAGTACGAGTCGCACCTGACCTCGACGAAGACCGGCTGGAGCCAGGACGAGATCGACGACCGGGTCACCACCCGCGTCATCACCCTCGGCAAGAACGGCGCCGAGATCCGCACCAAGGGGCAGCCCGCGGTGCACGTGCCCGTCGCGGGTGAGGTCGAGCGCGTCGACCCCACCGGTGTCGGCGACGCCTTCCGGGCCGGCTTCCTCGTCGGGCTCGCCGGTGGCCTCAGCCACGAGCGTTGCGCCCAGATCGGCTCGGTCCTCGCCGCGCACGTCCTCGAGACCGTGGGCACCCAGGAGTACCAGGTCGGCCGGGCGGACTTCCTCGGCCGGGTCACGAGCGCGTACGGCGCCGACGCGGCCGCCGAGATCGGCCCGCTCGTGCGCACCGTCCGGGACTGACCCGAGGCGCCGTGCCCTTCCCTCCCGTCGAGCCGCCGGAGACACCGTGGCAGCTCGACGCGGCGCGGGCCACCGACGGTGACGACCTCGTCGCGGCGGGCGCCGACCTCGAGCCGGGGACCCTGCTGGCCGGGTACCGCCGAGGGCTCTTCCCGATGGGGCTGGGGCCCGACGGCCACGGCACGCTCGGCTGGTGGTCGCCCGACCCGCGCGGCGTGGTGCCCGTCGGCGCCCTGAGGGTGCGGCCCTCCCTGCGCAAGGTGCTGGGCCGCTTCGACGTCACCGTCGACACCGCGTTCGCCGAGGTCCTCGAGGGCTGCGCCGACCCCTCGCGCGACGGCCGCTGGATCACGCCGGAGTTCGTGGCCGCCTACACCCGCCTCCACGAGCTCGGCTGGGCGCACAGCGTCGAGGTGTGGCAGGACGGCGCCCTCGTCGGCGGCCTGTACGGCGTCTCGGTCGGCGGCCTGTTCGCGGGGGAGTCGATGTTCCACCGGGTGCGCGACGCCTCGAAGGTCGCTCTCGTCGAGCTGGTCCGCCGGGCCCACGCCGACGGCGACCCGCGGCGGCTCGTCGACGTCCAGTGGGCGACCGACCACCTGCGCCGGATGGGCGCGCAGGAGTGGCCGCGGCAGCAGTACCTCGACCGGCTCGCCGCCGCGCTCGAGGCCCCTCAGGTCGACCTGGCCGCCGAGCCCCCGCCGACCCGCACGGTGTAGCGGGTCCAGCCGTCCTCGTCCTCGAGGTCGACGGCGTGGCCGCGCATCCGGGCCCAGGCCGGCACGTCGGAGCGGGCGGCGACGTCGTCGGCGAGCAGCACGACGACCGCCCCCGGCGCGAGGTCGCGGGCCACCCGGGCGACCCGGACCACCGGCACGGGGCAGCGCAAGCCGCGGGCGTCGACGAGCGGTGGGGTGCTCACAGGCCCTCGGTGCCCATCCGCCGGCGGACCTCCCGGACCACCTCGGGCAGCGCCGCGCACAGCCGCTCGACGTCGGCGGCGCGTCCGGGCGAGACCGCCTCGAGCGGCAGCACGACCCGCAGGTTGCCGTGGGTGAGGACGCCCATCGCCGCGAGCACGTGGCTCGGCCGCAGCACGCTCGAGGTGCACGCCGACCCCGACGCCACCGCCAGCCCCCGGCGCGCCAGCTCGTCGACGAGCGCCTCACCGTCGGCGAACAGGGCGCTGAAGGTGACGACGTGGGGGAGCCGGTCGACCTCGTGGCCGAGCACCTCGACGTCGTCGACCCCCGCGGCCGCCGTGCGCAGCCGGTCGACGAGCAGCCGCGCGGCCTCGGCGTCGGCCTGCGCGCCGGCCTCGCCCTGGCGCCAGGCCTCGGCGGCGGCCAGCGCGAGCGGCACCCACGGCGTCGCGAGGGCCCGTCCCTGCTCGGCCTCGTGGCGCGGCCCCGGCAGCGACCAGCGGGTGCCCGTGCGCACCGCGAGGAGGCCGAGCGGTGGCCCGCCGAAGGAGGCCGCGTCGGCGACGAGCACCGACCCGCCGCGGGGAGCGGGTCGCGCCCCAGCGAGGCGGTGGCATCGAGGAGCAGCGGCACCCCGGCCTCCCGCGCGGCGGCGTCGACGGGCTCCACCGGCTGGCGCGTGCCCACCTCCCCGTTGGCCACCTGGAGCACGGCCGCCGCCACCCCGGGGTGTCCAGGGCCGCCGCGAAGCCCTCCGCGTCGACCCGCCCGAACCGGTCGACGGCCAGCGGCTCGGCGGCACCGGCCCCCAGGAGCAGGACGGAGCGCTCGGCCGCCCCGAGGACCACGTGCTCGCCGACCCGTCGCCGGGCGTGCAGCAGCCCCTGCAGGCCGACCGAGAGGGCCTCCTCGGCGCTCGCGTGGAGGGAGAGCTCGTCGGGGCGGACCCCGAGCGCACCCGCCAGCACGGCGCGGGCCGTGTCGAGGTGCGCGCGGGCCGCCCGCCCGGGCGCGTGGCGCGCCGAGGGGTCGGCCCAGGACGCCGCGAGGGCGGCTTCGAGGGTGCTCGCCGCGGCGGGGTGCAGGGGTCCCCGGGAGGCGTCGAGCACCCCCTCGGCCGAGGGGGTCCGGAAACCTTCAACAGTGGTGTGCGCCACGGCTTCGACGGTAGCCCCCCTGCATGCCCGGTGAGGTACCCGTGCAGTAGGGTTTGTCGCGATCGTCAGTCCCCCCGACCCGAAGGGTGCAGCGGTGCGCCAGCACGACCTCTCCACGCCCCGTCGCCGGCTCGGCACCTGGGTGCTCATCGGCGCGGCGGGCACCCTCGCGCTCGGTGGCTGTGCCAGCGGCGAGCTGCGCGGCAACGCCTCCACCGGGTGGCTGCCGCCCGCCGTCACCGAGGGGGGCGAGCGCGTCACCTCGCTGTGGATCGGCGCCTGGATCGCGGCGATCGCGGTCGGCCTGCTCGTCATCGGCCTCATCGTCTGGTGCATCGCGGCCTACCGTCGCAAGCACGACGACACCGAGCTGCCCGTGCAGCTGCGGTACAACATCCCGATCGAGATCCTCTACACGGTCGTCCCGATGCTCATGGTCGTCGTGCTCTTCTACTACACGGCCCGCGACGAGTCCTACCTCGTCGACACCTCGAAGAAGCCCGACGTCACGGTCAACGTCATCGGCAAGCAGTGGAGCTGGGACTTCAACTACGTCGAGGACGACGTGCACGAGGTCGGGACGCAGGCCATCCTCACCGGCCAGCCGGGCGCCGAGAAGACCATCCCGACCCTGTACCTCCCCGTCGGCGAGCGGGTCGAGTTCGTGCTCACCGCGCGCGACGTCATCCACTCGTTCTGGGTGCCGGCCTTCCTCCAGAAGATGGACATGATCCCGGGGCGGGTCAACCGCTTCCAGGTCGTCCCGACCCAGGAGGGGCAGTTCAAGGGCAAGTGCGCCGAGCTGTGCGGCGCCTACCACTCCCAGATGCTCTTCAACGTCAAGGTCGTCTCCCGCGCGGAGTACGACCAGCACATGGCCGACCTGCGGGCCGCCGACCAGACGGGCCTGCTGAACAACACGCTCAACCGTGAGCAGCTGATGAAGGGGCAGGACGTCCCCACCGGTGGAGGGAACTGATGAGCGCCGCCAGCGACAGCCCGATGTTCCGTGAGGCCAGCGGGGCCCACGCCCGCAGCCACCGCCTCGCCCCGGTGCCACGGTCGTCAAGTGGGTGACGACGACCGACCACAAGATCATCGGCAACCTCTACTTCATCACCTCGTTCATCTGGTTCCTCCTCGGCGGCGTGATGGCCCTCATCATCCGCGCCGAGCTCGCCGAGCCGGGGCTGCAGATCGTCGACAACCCCGACCAGTACAACCAGCTGTTCACGATGCACGGCACGATCATGCTGCTGCTCTTCGCGACGCCGCTGTTCGCCGGGTTCGCCAACGCGCTCATGCCGCTGCAGATCGGCGCCCCCGACGTCGCGTTCCCGCGGCTGAACATGTTCGCCTACTGGCTCTACCTCTTCGGCGGCATCATCGCCGGCGCCGGCTTCCTCACCCCGGTGGCGCGGCGGCCTTCGGCTGGTTCGCCTACGCGCCGCTGTCCGACAGCGCCTACAGCCCCGGCCTCGGCGGCGACCTCTGGGTCTTCGGCCTCGCCCTCGGTGGCTTCGGCACCATCCTCGGCGCCGTCAACTTCCTGACGACCATCCTCACGATGCGCGCGCCGGGCATGACGATGTTCCGGATGCCGATCTTCACGTGGACGGTGCTCGTCACCTCGATCCTCGTGCTGCTCATCTTCCCGGCCCTCGCCGCGGCGCTCTTCGCGCTCGGTGCCGACCGCCGGTTCGACGCCCAGATCTTCGCCACCGAGAGCGGCGGCGCGATCATGTGGCAGCACATCTTCTGGTTCTTCGGCCACCCCGAGGTCTACGTCATCGCGCTGCCGTTCTTCGGGATCATCTCCGAGGTCCTGCCGGTCTTCTCGCGCAAGCCGATCTTCGGCTACAAGACCCTCGTCTACGCCACCATCGCCATCGCGGCGCTGTCGGTCAGCGTCTGGGCGCACCACATGTACGTCACCGGCCAGGTGCTGCTGCCGTTCTTCGCGATCATGACGATGCTCATCGCGGTGCCCACAGGGGTGAAGTTCTTCAACTGGATCGGCACGATGTGGGGCGGCAAGCTCGACTTCTCGACGCCGATGCTCTGGGCGCTCGGCTTCCTCGTGACCTTCCTCTTCGGCGGGCTCACCGGCATCATCCTCGCCAGCCCGGCCCTGGACTTCCAGCTGTCCGACAGCTACTTCGTCGTCGCGCACTTCCACTACGTCGTCTTCGGCACCGTCGTCTTCGCGATGTTCGCCGGCTTCTACTTCTGGTGGCCCAAGCTCACCGGCCGGATGCTCGACGAGAAGCTCGGGAAGATCCACTTCTGGATGCTGCTCATCGGTTTCCACACGACCTTCTTCGTCCAGCACCTGCTCGGCATCCAGGGCATGCCCCGGCGCTACGCCGACTACATGCCCGAGGACGGCTTCACGCTCGGCAACCAGATCTCCACGGCCGGCGCCTTCCTCCTCGGCGCCTCGATGCTGCCGTTCATGTACAACGTCTGGAAGACGTGGCGCACCGCGCCGCTCGTCGAGACCGACGACCCGTGGGGCTACGGCGCCTCGCTCGAGTGGGCCACCTCGTGCCCGCCGCCGCGGCACAACTTCGACCGGATCCCGCGGATCCGCTCCGAGCGCCCCGCGTTCGACCTGCACCACCCCGAGGCGGCCCCCGCCGGCACCCACGACGCCGGGCACTCCAAGGCCAGCTCGCTCGTGTCGGCGCTCGGCCCGGCCGACCTCGACGACAAGGCGATGGTCGAGGAGAACGACCGCACGGACAAGGAGCACTGACCGATGAAGGCGATGGAGCGGATCGGCATCCTCGTCGGGGTGTTCGCCTTCCTCATGGCGACCATCTACGGCCTGTGGACGAACTCGACGCCCAACGGCGTCGAGGCGGTCGGTGTCACCGGGCTCATCCTCGGCGGCCTGCTCGGGTTCATGATCGCCTGGTACCTCTGGATGACGCGGCGCAAGCTCGACCGCGACCCGTCCGACGACCCGCTCGGCGAGGTCGACGAGATCCAGGGCGAGTACGGCTTCTTCAGCCCGCACTCCTGGCAGCCGCTGTTCCTCGCGGCCGCCGCGGCCACCTGCTTCCTCGGCCTGGCCGTCGGCTGGTGGCTCGTCATCATCGGGGCGTTCTTCGCGGTGCCGGCCCTCATCGGCTGGACCTTCGAGTACTGGAAGGGCGAGCACGCGCTCTGACCCCTCCGGGTCACCCCCAGCCCAGCTCGTGCAGGGCGGCATCGTCGATGCCGAAGTGGTGCGCGATCTCGTGCACGACCGTCACGGCGATCTCCTCGGTCAGCTCCTCGAGGTCCTCGCACATCCGGGTCAGCGGCCCGCGGAAGAGGATGATCCGGTCGGGCAGCGACCCCGAGGACCACGCGTCCGCCCGCTCGGTGAGCGGCACCCCCTCGTAGACGCCGAGCAGGTCGGGGTCGCCGGGCGGTGGCTCGTCCTCGACGAGGAAGACGACGTTGTCGAGCATCGCCGTCAGCTCCTCGGGGACCTCGTCGAGGGCGTCCCGGACGATGGCGTCGAACCGCTCGGTGCTCAGTGGCTGCACGACGGCCTCATCGGGGGGCGGCCAGCCAGCGCACGGCCGGGCCGGCGAGCGGCACCCCGTTCCACGACGCCGTGACCGCTCCGTCCCGACAGCGCAGGAGCAGCGCGTGCGGGCCCTCCACGGCCCGCACGACGGCCTCGAAGGTGCCCGGCGCGCTCCAGGCCCCGGCGGCGGTCCAGGGACCCGTCAGGGGCTCGGGCCACGCGCCGTCGCCGCAGGGGAGCACGAGGGCCTCCCCCCGCTCGTGGAGGGTCAGCTCGAGGCCGCCACCGTCGGCGACGGCCAGCTCGACGGACTCCAGGAAGGGCACTTCCTCGGTCGGCTCGTGCCGGAAGCGCCACGGACCGGCACCCGGCGCGGGGGCCGCGGCGACGGGGACCGGCAGGGCGACCGCGGCGAGGTGCTCGGCGAGGGCCGCGGCTGCGGTGGGGTCGGGCGGCAGCGGGCCGTCGGCGAGGGCCGGCAGCAGCTCCTCCCAGATCGCGTCGAGGGTCTCCTGGCTGCCCTCGGTGCACGAGGTGAGCGCGACGACGAGGTCGCTCCCGGGGACGACGACGGAGAACTGCCCGTAGGCCCCGTCGGCCCGCACGGCGTCGTGCCGGCAGCGCCACACCTGGTAGCCGTAGCCCTGCTGCCAGTCGACGGGGTCGGGGTGGTGCGTGGTGTCGGTGTGCCGGGTCGTCATCCGCTCGGCCCAGCCCTCGGGCAGCACCCGGTGCCCCTGCCACCGGCCGTCGCGCAGCAGCAGCTCACCGAGCCGGGCCAGGGCCTCGGTGCCGACGTGCAGCCCGGAGTAGCCGAGGTCGAGACCGTCCTGGCTCGACCAGGCGGCCTCCTCGATGCCGAGGGGGTCCAGCAGCCGGGGGCGCAGGTAGTCGAGCAGCCGCTGCCCGGAGCGCTGCTGCACGGCCAGGGCCGCCATGAGGGTCGCGCCGTTGTGGTAGACGAACCACCCCGGCTCCTCCTCGGGCTCGACGGAGAGGAAGTGCGCGGGGAAGGTCGAGGTCCTCGACCCGCGCCAGACGAGGGTGTCCTCGCGGTGACCGGTGCGCATCGCGAGCAGGTCGTGCAGCGTCAGGGCCGCCGCCCGGGGACCGGCCACCGCGGCCGCCTCGGGGAAGAGGTCGACCACCCGGTCCTCGGTGCGCAGCAGCCCCTCGGCGACGGCGAACCCGACGGCGCAGGCCGTGAAGGTCTTGCTCACCGAGTACACGAGCTGGATGCCGCCCTGCGGGTAGGGGCGCCAGGACCCCTGCGCGACGACGTGACCGTGGCGCAGCACCGACACGCCGTGGGGTTCCAGGCCGCGGTCCTCCCAGCGGCGCACGAGGGCGAGCAGCGCGCCGGAGGGCACGCCCTGGGCCTCCGGAGTACTGCGCGGGAGGTCGCTCGTGGACGGGACGGCGTGGCCGGGGGTCGCGTCGGTGCTCACGGCACCCAGCCTAGGTCGCCGGGCGGGGGAGCAGGATGGGGCCGTGCGCATCACGGTGAGGGTCCGTCCGGGGGCGTCGCGCCCGCGCGTCGGGGGTCGCTGGGGCGACGGGGACGTCCTCGGGGTGGCGGTGGGTGCGCGGGCCGTCGACGGGGCCGCCACGGCCGCGGTGTGCACGGCCGTCGCGGCCGCCTTCGGGCTGCGGCCGCGGGAGGTCACCGTCGTCGCGGGGGAGCGCTCGCGCACCAAGGTCCTCGAGCTCGACGTCGACGCGGCGGAGGGGGCCCGGCGCCTCGCCGCGCTGCTGGCCGGCGGCTGATCGCCGGCACATGCGAGGGGCCGCACCCGTGGTGGGTGCGGCCCCTCGTGGTGCGGGTGCGGTCAGTACCGGGACGCGGTCTCCCCGGACTCGATCTGCGCCGTGTCGTCGCCGCCCTCGATGGCCTCGGTCTCGTGGCCGTGGTGGTGCGCGGCGGCCAGCTCGGCCGGCGTGACCGGGTTGACGGCGTCGGCGAAGTAGAAGCGCGACAGGGCGGCCCGGACGCGGTCCTTGCGCTGGGCGGGACGAGCGACCCCGTGCTCGTCGACCTCGGCCTCGAGCTGCAGCGGCGCCACGGCGTCGTGCTGGACGAGGACCCACTGCTCCTCGGGGAGCCCGGCCTCGTGCCGCTCGAAGAAGCGGCCGTCGGGCGTGCGGATGATCGTGCCCGACTCGCGGCCGTGGAGGACCAGGTCGCGGTCGCGCCGCTGCAGCGAGAGGCAGATCCGCTTGGTGACCCAGAAGGCGATGGGCGGCAGGACGAACAGGGCGATGCGGAAGAACCAGGTGAGGTCGTTGATCGACATCCCGAGCTTGATGGCCATGATGTCGTTGCCCGAGGCGAAGAGCAGGACGGTGTAGGCCGTGATCCCCGCCATGCCGATGCCGGTGCGGGTGGGGGCGTTGCGGGGCCGGTCGAGGATGTGGTGCTCGCGCTGGTCACCGGTGACGAAGCGCTCGACGAACGGGTAGGCGCCGAGCACCACGTAGACCAGCGGGAGCAGCAGCAGGGCCCCGGGGAAGATGTTCATCGACACGGTGAACCCGAAGACGGTGAACTCGAGCCAGCCGGGCAGCAGGCGCAGGGCACCGTCGGCGAAGCCCATGTACCAGTCGGGCTGCGAGCCGGCGGTGACCGGCGACGGGTCGTACGGTCCGTAGGCCCACACGGGGTTGATCTGGACCAGGGCCGCGATGAGGGCGAGCACGCCGAAGACGATGAAGAAGAAGCCACCGGCCTTGGCGGCATAGACCGGCATCACCGGGTACCCGACGACGTTCTCGTTGGTGCGGCCCGGGCCGGGGAACTGGGTGTGCTTCTGGACGAAGACCAGCCCGATGTGCGCGGTGAACAACCCGATGAGGATGGCCGGGATGAGCAGCACGTGGGCCGAGTACAGGCGGGGGATGATCATCTCGCCGGGGAACGGGCCACCGAAGATCCCGTAGACGAGGTAGGAGCCGACGACCGGTGCGGTCTGGACGAAGCCGGCCATCGCGCGGATGCCGGTGCCCGAGAGCAGGTCGTCGGGGAGGGAGTAGCCGGCGAAGCCCTCGACGATGGCGAGCAGGGCGAGCACCGAGCCGATGACCCAGTTGAGCTCGCGGGGCTTGCGGAAGGCGCCGGTGAAGAACACCCGGAACATGTGGACGACGAGGGCGACGACGAACATCAGCGCGGCCCAGTGGTGGATCTGGCGGATGATCAGGCCGCCCTTGATGTCGAAGGAGATGTCGAGGGTCGACTTGTACGCCTCGGACATCGCGACACCGCGCAGCGGCACGTACGAGCCGTCGTAGATGGTGTGGCCGGCGCTGGGGACGAACCAGAAGGTGAGGAAGGCCCCGGTGACCAGGCAGATGATCATCGAGTACATGGCGATCTCGCCGAGCATGAAGGACCAGTGGTCGGGGAAGACCTTCTTCATGAGGTAGCCGACCGGCTTCGCGGCACCGGTGCGGTCGTCGACCCACCCGGCGACGCCGCCGATCTTGCGGGCGGCGGCCGAGGGCGGGGCCTGGGGGGCGCTGTCGCCGTCGCGCAGGGCGTCGGCGGGACGTGCGGTCTGCGTGCTCACTGGCCACGCTCCCAGAAGCTCGGGCCGACCGCTTCGCGGAACGGCTGTGCGGAGACGAGGTAGCCCTCGTCGTCGACGGTGATCTTCAATTGTGGCAGCGGACGCTTCGCCGGGCCGAAGATGACCTTGCAGTCCTGCGTGACGTCGAAGGTTGACTGGTGGCACGGGCAGAGCAGGTGGTGGGTCTGCTGCTCGTAGAGGCCGACGGGGCAGCCGACGTGGGTGCAGATCTTCGAGTACGCGACGATGCCCTGGTAGCCCCAGTCGAGCTCCTTCTGGGACTTGATCTGGCTGGGGTCGAGGCGCATGACGAGCACGGCGGCCTTGGCCTTCTCCTCGAGCAGGTGCTCGGCGCCACCCTCCTGGGTCTTCGGGTCGGGCAGCAGGCCCTCGGGCATGACGTGCACGACCGAGCCGATGGTGATGTCGGAGGCCTTGATCGGCTGGTTCTCGGGGTCCTTCATGAGCCGCATCGGCTTGAACTCGGGGATCTCGCCGGGCCCGCTCGGGCCGCCGTTCCACCACGTGAGCGACAGGCTCTTCTTCGGCAGCTCACCGAGCGAGCCGCCGACCTGGAGGACCAGGCCGAGGGGGAAGAGGGCCAGCGCGCCACCGAGCGTGTACTTGATGAGCGGGCGACGGGTGATCTGCGAGCTGTCACCGCCCTCCTGGAGGACCTGCACGACGCGCGAGCGGTCGGCGTCGCTGGCGCGCATCGGGTGGCGCTCCTCGACGACCTCGGTGTCGGGCATGAGGGTCTTGGCCCAGTGCACGGCGCCGAGGCCGATGCCGAGCAGGCTCATCGCCAGGGTCACGCCGAGCCCGACGTTGGTGGCGCTCGTCGCACCGATGCCGGGGACGAAGACGGTCTCGTCGACGTCGAGGGCGAAGTACAGGACGAGGAAGAGCAGCGTCCCGAGGATGGAGATGCCGAAGAGCGCGGCGACCTGCTTCTCGGCGCGGCGGGCGGCGGACTCGTCGAGGTCGGCCATCCGCGGGACGTGGTGGGGGAGGCCGGGGTTGGTGAACCGCTCGGGGATGCCGCCCTGCCCGACGACGTGGCCCTCGTCGAGGCGCACGGCCTCGCCGTGACCGCCCGGGGCCACCTCGGAGCCGGTGGTGGGGGTGTCCTGCTCGTTCATCGGGTTACCGATCTGTCGTCGACGAAGGTGGGGGACGGGGCGGCCGCTACGCGGCCTTCGAGCCGAGCCAGACGGCGCAGCCGATGAGGATGCCGAGGCCGAAGACCCACGCGAACAGGCCCTCCGTCACCGGGCCGAGCGAGCCGAGGGTCAGGCCGCCCTGGTTCGGCTGCTGGTCGATGGTGTCGAGGAAGGCGATGATGTCGCGCTTGTTCTCGGGGGTGACGTTGGCGTCGTTGAAGACGGGCATGCTCTGCGGGCCGGTGGCCATCGCCTCGTAGATGTGCTTGCCCGAGACGTCCTTGAGCGAGGGGGCGTACTTGCCGCGGGTCAGCGCGCCGCCGGCGCCGGCGAAGTTGTGGCACATCGCGCAGTTGACGCGGAACAGCTCGCCGCCGAGCGCGGGGTCGCCCTTGGAGGCGTCGACGGCCTCGTCGGCGGGGACGGCCGGGCCGGGGGCCAGCGAGGCGATGTAGGCACCGAGCGCGTCGATCTGGTCCTGGTCGAACTTCACCTTGCCCTGCCCGGCCTGGACGCCCGGCTGGGCCATCGGCATCCGGCCGGTGCCGACCTGGAAGTCGACGGCCGCGGCCCCGACCCCGGCCAGCGGCGGCCCGGCGATCTTGTCGCCCTGCCCGGTGGCCCGGCCCTCGGCGTTGAGGCCGTGGCAGGTGGCGCAGTTGGCCCGGAACAGCTGCTTGCCCTCGTCGACCGAGGCGGCGGTGGACGCCGCGCTCGAGGCGTCGGCGGGCTCCGGGGCGACGGCGGCGTAGACCGCGCCGGTGAGGAACAGGCCGATCATGAGGAGGACGGCGATCGCCGCCGGGTGCCGGCGGCGGGCTGCCAGTGCGTTCACGGTGCTTCCTGTCGTCTGCTGCGGTTCGGGCGGATCAGGGTGCGGGAGAACTTACTTGAGGACGTAGATCATGAGGAACAGGGCGATCCAGACGACGTCGACGAAGTGCCAGTAGTACGACGTGACGACCGCGCCGGTGGCCTGCGCGTGCGAGTAGCGACGGGTGGTGAAGGTGCGCCCGAGGATGAGGAGGAAGGCGATGAGCCCGCCGGTGACGTGCATCCCGTGGAAGCCGGTGGCGAGGTAGAAGATCGACCCGTAGGAGTCGGAGGAGAGGGTGACCCCCTCCATGATCAGGTGGGCGTACTCGTAGACCTGGCCGGCGACGAAGATCGAGCCGAAGATGTAGGTGAGGACGTACCACTCGCGCATGCCCCAGGCGCTGACCCGGGTGAGCTTCGTGCCGGCCGGGCGGGCCACGACGCCGCGCTCGGCCTGCAGGACGCCGAGCTGGCACCAGACCGAGGAGATGACGAGGATCAGCGTGTTCGCCGAGGCGAAGGGCACGTTGAGCATCGCCGTGCGCTCGTCCCAGAGGTCGGGCAGGTGGCCGCGCAGGGTGAAGTAGAACGCGAAGAGCGCCGCGAAGAACATGAGCTCGCTGGAGAGCCAGACCATCGTGCCGACGGCGACCATGTTCGGACGCGTCGCGGGGCCCGAGCCCGGGATGGACGGGACCGGTCCCGCGTGCTTGACCGAAGCTGCTGCAGAAGTCGCCACGCACGGCATTATGCCGACATCCGGGGGTATCCGACGAGGCGACCCCCGAAACGCTCGACAACGCCCCGCAACGGCGCCCGGTTCCCGGTGAACGGGCCGGTCGGGGGCCCGGGCGGGCCCTCGCTACGATGCCTCCATGACCGATTCGCACGACCCCGCGGGCCCCGCCCCCACGTCGGGCTCCGACGGCCTCCACCGGGTCCGGGTGCTCCTCTACAGCGACGACATCACCACGCGTGACGCCGTGCGTGCCGCGGCCGGTCGCCGGCCCGCCCGTGACGTCGAGGTGGTCTCGTGGCACGAGTGCGCGACGGCCGAGGCGGTCATCGAGGCGATGGACGCCGGCGGCGTCGACGTCGCGGTCCTCGACGGCGAGGCGGCGCCGGTCGGCGGCCTCGGGCTGTGCCGCCAGCTGAAGAACGAGATCTTCCGCTGCCCGCCGGTCCTCGTGCTCACCGGGCGCCCCCAGGACGCCTGGCTCGCCGGGTGGTCCCTCGCCGACGAGGCCGTCCCGCACCCGCTCGACCCGATCGCCGTCGCCGAGGCCCTCTCCCGCCTCGCGCGCGAGCGGGTCTCCGTCGGCTGAGCGGCGTGGGCGCCCCCACGGTCGGGGACCACACCTGGCCGGACCTCCTCTCCGCCCTGCTGCGTGGCGAGGACCTGAGCACCGACGCCGCCCGCTGGGCGATGGACCGGGTGATGAGCGGCGAGGCCTCGCCGGTGCAGCTCGCCGGCTTCCTCGTCGCGCTGCGGGCCAAGGGCGAGACGGTCGAGGAGCTGCGCGGCCTCGCCGACGTCATGCTCGAGCACGCCAACCGCATCGAGGTGCCCGGGCCGAGCACCGACATCGTCGGCACCGGCGGCGACCGGATGCACTCGGTGAACATCTCGACGATGGCCTCGGTGCTCGTCGCCTCCACGGGGCTGCGGGTGGTCAAGCACGGCAACCGCGCGGCGTCGTCGTCGTCGGGCTCGGCCGACGTGCTCGAGGAGCTCGGGGTCGACCTCACGCTGGCCCCCGCGCAGGTGGCCGAGGTCGCCGAGCGGGTCGGCATCACCTTCTGCTTCGCGGCGGCCTTCCACCCCTCGATGCGGCACGCCGCGGCCGCGCGGTCGGGCCTGGGGGTCGGGACGGCCTTCAACGCCCTCGGCCCGCTGACCAACCCCGGCCAGCCGACCTACGCGGCCGTCGGGGCGGCCGACGCCCGACTCGCGCCGCTGCTCGCCGGTGTCTTCGCCGGGCGCGGACGGTCCGCGGCGGTGTTCCGCGGCGACGACGGGCTCGACGAGCTGACCCTGGCGACGACCTCGACCGTGTGGTGGGTGCGCGACCGCGAGGTCACCGAGCTGTCGGTCGGCCCGGAGGCGGTCGGCCTCGCCACCGCCCCCGTCGAGGCCCTGCGCGGCGGCGACCCCGCCTTCAACGCCGACGTCGCCCGTCGGCTCTTCGCGGGCGAGACCGGACCGGTGCGTGACGCCGTCGTGCTCAACGCGGGGATGGCCCTGGCCGTCGCGTCCGGGCTCGAGGGTGCGCCGACCGACGCGAGCCTCGCCGCGGCCCTCGGGGCGGGTGTGGCGCGGGCGCAGGAGGCGCTCGACTCCGGGGCCGCCGCTGAGCTGCTGGCGCGCTGGGTCGCCACCACCCGCGAGCTCGCCGGCGCCTGAGGCCACTCGGCCCCCAGGAGTCCTTCCTGGTGGCGCGGCGGGGGTCATCACCCCACCTCGTCCTCCAGGGACCCTTCCTGGTGACGTCCACGGGGTCGAGCGGGCGACGTCGTCACCCCCCATCGGTCCCCAGGAGGCCTTCCTGGTGGCGCGGCGGGGGTCATCACCCCACCTCGTCCTCCAGGGACCCTTCCTGGCGGTCGGCGTGCAGGACGCGCCGGAGCGTCCGGGTTCGGCGCGCCCGGGTTGCTCAGTCCTCGATGCCGAGGCTGAACGCCGACTCGAGGTCGTGCGAGGAGTAGGTGCGGAAGGCGATGTGGGTGTTGGTGCCCGTGACGCCCTCGACCTTGTTCAGCCGGTCGGCGATGACGTCGGCGAGGTCCTCGTGGCGGCGGACCCGCACCATCGCGACGAGGTCGGCGTCGCCGGCGACCGAGTAGACCTCGGTGACGCCCTCGAGGTCGGCGATCTCCTGGGCGACCTCGGGGATCCGGTCGACGTCGGCGGTGATGAGGACGATGGCGGTGATCACCGGGCCAGCCTAGCCACCGGCCGGGGCGCCCCCGAGGCGGCGGGAGAGCAGCGCCTCGAGCTCGCGGTAGTGCCGTTCGGCGCCGGCCTCCTGGTACATCGCCGTGTCGGCCATCGTGTAGCCGTGCGGCGCGTCGGGGTAGACCTCGTTCGTCGCCGTCAGCCCCGCGTCGGCCAGGGCCGCCCCGAGGGTGGCGACCGCCTCGGGCGGCATCGACCCGTCGTGGTCGGCGTGGCCGAACACGAGCTCGGCGCGGGCGGTGGCCACCGAGAGGTGCGGGCTGTCGGGCTCGTCGGTGACGAGGCCGCCGCCGTGGAAGCCGCCGCACGCCGCGACGACGTCGGGGTGGTCGCCGGCGGCGCGCAGGGCGATGCGGGCCCCCATGCAGTAGCCGGTGACGGCGACCGGGCCGTCGTCGACGGCGTCGAGGCCGCGTAGGGCCGCGAGGTAGGCCTCGACGTCGGGGCGCGAGAGGTCGCTCGTCAGGGCCCGGACCCGGGGCATCGCCCGGCCCATGACCGCCTCACGGCCCTCGGGCGTGTGCAGGTCCTCGGTCGGGGCGAGCTCGGCGACGGTGCCGTCGCGGTGGAACACGTTCGGCGCGAGGACGACGTGGCCCCATCCGGCGATGCGCTCGCACATCGCGGCGATCTGCGGGCGCAGGCCGATGGCGTCCATCACGAGGAGCACCCCGGGGCCGTGCCCGCCCGGCGGGAGGGACAGGTGGGCCTCGGCGGTGCCGCCGGGGACGGGGACGTCGACGAGGTGGAGGTCGCTCATCCGGCGCACGCTACGCCGCGGGGTGCCGCCGCGGGCGCGACGGGGTCAGCGGACGCCGGCGAAGCCCGCGGTGCGGCGGCGGGAGGCCTCGAGCGGCTCGAGCTCCTCACGGACCGCCGCGGCGCCGGCGACCGGGCAGGTCCACGGCCCGTCGACCTCGACGACCCGCACGCCCGGGGACTCGAGCCAGCGGAGCACCTTCTCGCTCTCCTCGGCCGTCGCCGCGGTGGCCGGGGCGAGCGGGGCCGCGACGACCTCGGCGCTGGCCCGCAGCGCGGCGATGTAGGGCATCGGGTCGGCACCGCGCGGTGAGGTGGTGCTCCCCGCGAGCCGGCCGTGCCGCACGCACACCACCTCCCAGCCGCCGGTGACCGAGCGGCGGGCCGCGACGAGCTCGGGGATGCGGGCGAGGGGGTCGAGGCGCTGCGAGCGGGTGGCGCCGCGGACGAGGGCGACGAGCCGGTCGCGGACGACCTGGGCGTCCTCGAAGCGCTGGACGGCCGACAGCGTGGCCATCCGCTCCTGGAGCGCGTCGAGCAGGTCGCGGGTGCCGCCGGAGAGCAGCTGGGCCGCGCGCTCGACGACCTCGGCGTACTCGTCGACGCCCTGGGCGCCGGTGCACGGGGCGCCGCAGCGGCCCATCTCGGCGAGGACGCAGGCCGAGCGGGGGCGCTTGGGGGAGAGCCGTTCGACGCACTGCCGCAGCGGCAGCACCTCGTGGACGGCGGCGACGGCGGCCTCGGCCGACTGCCGCGACCCGAACGGCCCGACGTAGCGCGCGCCGTCGTCGGCGACCGAGCGCACGACCGACAGCCGGGGGAACGGCTCGACGGTGAGCTTGACCCAGAGCGCCTTCTCGGGGTGGCGCGAGCGGCGGTTGTAGCGCGGCTTGTGCTGGGCGATGAGGCGCAGCTCGCGGACCTCGGCCTCGAGGGTCGTGGCGCAGACGACCGGGCTGACCGACTCGGCGAGGCGCACCATCTCGCCCATCCGACGCCGGTGCTCGGAGGCGGTGAAGTACGAGCGGACCCGGGTGCGGATGGACACCGACGTACCGACGTAGAGGACGCGGCCGTCGCCGTCCTTGAAGAGGTAGACGCCCGGCTTGTCGGGCAGGTCGTCGGCGAGGTGGCGCTTGCGCCGGCGCGCGGGGAGACCCGGACGGTGTAGTCGAGGAGCTCCTCGAGGGAGTGCACCCCGAGGTTGCCGACTCGCTCGATGAGCCCGTGGAGGACGTCGACGGTGGCGCGGGCGTCGTGCAGGGCACGGTGGTCGGGGGTGGTGGTGGAGCGGAAGAGCCGTGCGAGGGAACCGAGCCGGTGGTTGGGCACCTCGTCGCGGCGGACGAGCTGGCGGGCCAGGTGCACGGTGTCGAGGACGGGGAAGCCGGGCCACTCGCGTTCGGTGCGCCGGGCGGCGGCCTTGAGGAAGGAGATGTCGAAGCCGGCGTTGTGCGCGACCAGGACCGAGCCGGCCGCGAACTCGAGGAAGGCCGGGAGGGCCGCCTCGATGCGCGGCGCGTCGGCGACCATCGCGTCGGTGATGCCGGTGAGCACGGCGATGAAGGCGGGGATGGCCTCGCCGGGGTTGACGAGGGTCTGGAACTCGCCGACGACCTCGCCGCCGCGCACCCGGACCGCCCCGATCTCGGTGATGCCGCACTCGGCCGGGCTGCCCCCGGTGGTCTCGAGGTCGACGACGACGAAGCTGACACCGGCCAGCGGCGTGCCCAGGTCGTCGAACGTGCCCTGGACCATCGTCATGGCCCGAACGGTAGATCGCGGGGCCGACAGCCCCGCCGAGGCGCGCGGACGGGCGGGGCCCCACGCAGGTGGGGAGTGCTCCCCGGGCCAACCGGCCCCGGTGTGCTCCTCGCCCGGTTAGGGTGCAGGTCACGGCACCGGCGGGGACCCGGTGCCGACAGGGGTCCGCCGAGGAGGAGACACGTGGCTCGACGTGCGTCCGCCCGTGCGGCCTCCCGCGCGCGGCGCCGGCTCGCCGGCCTGCTCGCGGTGGTCGTCATCGTCTCCGGCCTCGGGTACGCGGCCGTGGCCAGCGACGGCTCGACCGTCCACGAGAGCGACCTCAACGACGCCGGGGTGTGGGTCAGCTCGGCCCAGCAGGCGAAGTTCGCCAAGGCCAACGTGCCCATCGGCCAGCTCGACACCGGCGTGGCCACCGACGCCGCCGCGGGCAGCGGCCTCGACGTGCTCCAGGACGGCGCGGTCGTCCTCGGCCTCGACACCGGCACCGGCGAGCTGTTCTCCATCGACGCGCGGGCCGCCGCCGCCGGCGACCCGGTCGCGACGGTCGCGGCCGCCCCGGCCGGCAGCGACGGACGCTTCGTCCCGGCCCGCGTCGACCTGCGGGGCGGCACCCTCGCCCTCCTCGACCCCGCCACCGGCAAGGTCTACGCCCAGCGGGTCGACCCGCAGGCGGGCACCGAGTCGTTCCCGGGTGTCGCGGTGGGCGCCAGGCCGGTGGCCTCCGTCGGGAAGAATGCCGCGATCGCGGTCGGCGTCGACGGGGTCGTGCACGTCGTGTCCGGCGCCGACGGCAAGGTCACGAGCATCGCGCCGGCCGGCAACGGCTTCCGCAAGCCGGTCGTCGTGGCCACCGGGATCCGTTCCGGCACACCGGACATCACGGCCGTGGGCCCTGACTGGGTGGCGTACGACCCCGCGAAGGACACCGTGCACACGGCCGCCGAGCCGGCCGGCGTCGACGCCCAGGTGACGGTCGAGGGCGGGCGCACCGCCGCGCTCCAGCAGCCGGGGCCGTCCGCGCCGACCGTCGTCGTCGAGTCGGCGAGCCGTGCGGTGCAGGTGCCCCTCGACGGTGGCGCCTCCCCGGGTGGTGTGGTCGTGGGGGAGCAGGTCAACCGGGTCCCGGGTGCCACGCTCGTCACCCGGCCGGTGGTGCTCGACGGCTGCGTGCACGCGGCGTGGGCCGAGCAGGGTCGCGTGTTCTACGGCGTCAACTGCGGTCGCACGGGGGACCAGCCGACCGCGACGTTGCCCGCCGAGGGGGAGGAGGCGACGCGCGACGGGGTGGCCTTCCGGGTCAACCGCGGCCTCATCGTGCTCAACGACCTCGACAACGGCGGGGTGTGGGACCTCGACGACAAGCCCAAGAAGATCGACAACTGGGACGCGCTGACCCCGCCGGTGCGCCAGGACGACAAGAACAAGAAGAAGGACGAGAACCTCGTCGACGAGGCGAGCGCCAACCAGCCGCCCAAGGCCGTGCCCGATGCCGAGTCCGTGCGCCCGGGGCGCACGAGCAAGCTGCACGTCCTCGACAACGACACCGACGTCGCCGGGTCGGTGCTGGCCATCGACCAGCGCGACGTCAGCGCCCCCTCCCTCGAGGGGGTCTCGGCGACCGTCTCGGCCGACGGGCAGTCGGTCGACGTCGCCGTCCCCGACGGCACGGAGGACCGGTCGTTCGAGTTCTCCTACAAGGTCAACAACGGGAAGGTGACCTCGAAGAACGCCGCGAAGGTGACGGTGCGCATCGTCCCGGAGGAGGTCAACGGCGCCCCGCGGCTGCGGCCCGGCGCGCGCCTGGCGCAGGAGCCGTACCCCGTCATCGCCGGCAAGAAGCTGTCGGTGCCGGTGCTCGCCGACTGGCGTGACCCCGAGAACGACGTGCTCGCCGCCCGAGCCGACGTCGAGGGCGGGGTCGTCGACGGGCAGGGTCGGGTCACGCTGACCGCCCCGGTCGAGGAGGGCCGGCAGCCGGTGGGTTACGTCGTCACCGACGGGCGGGGTGGCACGACGAAGGGCTCGGTCAACGCGCAGGTCATCTCACCGAGCGGAGACGGCAAGTTCGTCGCCCCTCGCACCCAGCCCGACGCCGTGCGCGGTGTCGTCGGCAAGCCGTTGCAGGTCGAGCCGCTCGGCAACGACATCGCGGGTGCCGACCCCGGCGAGCCCGACGCCATCCTGCGGCTGCGCTCCGAGGTGCGCCCGGTCGGGCCGCTGCAGGTCGACACCGACCTCGCCACCGGCCAGGTCACGGTCACCGGGTCGGCGCCCGGCACCTACGAGCTCCCGTACTCGGCGACCACCGGGGCCGGGGCCGCACCGGGCCGCATCCGCGTCGACCTCAGCGCGCCGCCGGAGGGCGCGCCTCCGGTCTCGGTGCCGGACACCGCGACCCTGCACGACCAGGCCCCCGCCATGGTCGACGTGCTGGCCAACGACTACAGCCCGCGTGGCGACGTCCTCGTGACCGCCGCGGTCTCCGCGAGCAGCGACTCGCCGTGGATCCGCCCCTCGATCTACCAGGGCCGCTGGGTGCGCCTCGAGGCCACCGAGCCGGCCCCCCTCGATGCCGACGGCGGCGGGCGGCGCGGCACCGTCTCGTACACCGTGAGCGACGGCACCCAGCGCGTCACCGGCCAGGTCTCGGTGCTGCAGCAGCCGCCGGTCGAGGACGCCGTGCCGCTCGTCCAGGACGACACCGCGACGGTCCGCGAGGGCGACACCGTCACCATCCCCGTCCTCGACAACGACACGATGGCCGACGGCATCCCGCTGCGGCTCGACCCGCGTTCGGTCAAGGTCGTCAGCAAGGGCGACGCCCAGCAGGCCTTCGCCTCGGGCAACGTCGTGCGCTACGTCCCCGAGGCCCGCGGCCTCAAGGCCGAGAAGTTCGTCACCCTCGAGTACGCCGCCTACGCCGACGGGATGGCCGCGCGCGCCCAGACCGCCCGCGTGCGGGTGCAGGTGACGCCGCTGCCGAACGCC
This sequence comes from Phycicoccus sp. HDW14, assembly GCF_011383005.1. Taxonomy (GTDB): domain Bacteria; phylum Actinomycetota; class Actinomycetes; order Actinomycetales; family Dermatophilaceae; genus Phycicoccus. The sequence continues at coordinate 1,065,027 of NZ_CP049935.1, forward strand.
CAGCGGGTCGACCAGGCCCCGGTCGCGCGCAGCTTCACGGCGACGGTGACCGCCGGCGACCCGATCACGATGACCGTGCCGACCTTCGGCGTCGACCCCGACGGCGACTCGGTGTCGGTCACCGGTGTCGTCGGCGCCGACGGCGGCCCGGTCGACCTGCGGCTCGGGCGCGTCGTGGCCATCGGTCCGTCCACGATCCGCTACGAGTCCTTCCCGCTGGCCGCCGGCACCGAGGTCATCACCTACGAGGTCCGCGACCGCTTCGGCGCCACGAGCCGGGCCTTCGTGCGCCTCGGGGTCGTGCAGCCCGGCGACGCCCAGCCCCCCGTCGCCGTGCCCGACGAGGTGTTCGCGGCCCCCGGCAAGACGGTCACCATCAAGCCCCTGACCAACGACCTCATCGCCCGGGGCGACGTCGTCGACGTGCGCACCGAGGGCGACCGCACGGGCTGGCAGGTCGACGACGACCACACGGTGCAGACCCGGGTTCCCGACGACACGACGGCCGTGCACCAGCTCGTGTACTCCATCAGCGACGGCCTCTTCGACCCCTCGCGCGCCTCCATCCTCGTGCGCGGGATCAAGGGCTACCTCAACCCACCGGTCGCCAACGACGACGTCGCCGCGCCGAAGCCGGGGGAGACCTCGACGCAGGTCACCGTGCTCGCCAACGACACCGACGTCGACTCCGACCCCGCCACCCTCCAGGTCGTCGACGTCCTGTCCCCGGACGCCACCGTCACCCCGGACGGCCGGGTCTCGGTGCGCATCCTCGACCACCCGTACTCCGTGCCGTACGTCATCGAGGACGAGGACGGCCAGCGCGCGATGGCCCTCGTCCACGTGCCCACGGGCGCCAACGGCCAGCCCTTCGTCGTCGCCGGCACCGTCATCGACATGGACCCCGACTCGACGCGCACGGTGGCGCTCGGCGACCACGTGAAGTCGCCGCGCGGCCGGGTCGTGTCGGTGACGACCGCCGACACCCTGAGCGCCTCGCCCGACGCGAACCTCTCGGTGTCGCTCACCGACAACCGCACCCTCGAGCTCACCTCGTCCAACGGCTACGTCGGGCCGGCCGCCGTCATGGTCGAGGTCACCGACCAGGACGCGGTCGCCCAGAAGGACTTCGGCACGGCGTACGTGTCGATCCCGGTCCAGATCGGACCCAAGGTGCCGCTGCTGCGCTGCCCCCAGGGCGAGGTCACCCTGCGCGCCGGCGGCCTCGACCGCCGGGTCGACATCCCGACCTTCTGCCACGCGTGGCTGCCGGTGGGGACGAGCCTCGACACGGTCGAGTTCACGACCCGCTGGGAGGCCGAGGCCGACGCCGACCTCTCCGTCGACGGCCCGGGCAACCGCACGGTCACCCTCCACGCCGACGGTGACGCCCGCAGCTCGCGCGGCCGGCTGACCGTCTCGTCGCCCGGGATGACCAGCCCCTCGACGATCGGGGTGCGGGTCATCGGCGCCGATGACCCGGCCTTCGGCGGTGCCTCGGGCGCCGACCCGAACGACCCGCTGCCCCCGCCGACCCTCCGGCCCATCAGCGTCACGGGCCTGAAGGAGGGGGAGTCGCGCACGGTCGACGTCCGCCCCTACCTCGACTCGCCGCTGCCGAAGCCCGCGTGCTCGGTCACCTCGGCCCGGGTCGAGGGGGGGACGGGTGTCACGGCGAGCGCGTCCGGCTGCTCGGTGACGCTGGTCGTCGGCGCCCGGCCCTCGCCGAGCGCGGCCGTGGCGATCAGCGTCAGCGACGGCCCGAAGCGCACCGCGCGCGGGCGCATCTCGGTGACGCTGCTCGGCAAGCCGGGGCAGCCGCGCCAGGTGCAGGCCGTCGCCGACCGCGACGCCGGCGGGCAGGCGCGGGTGTCGTGGCTCGCGCCCACCTACGACGGCGGCTCGGTGATCGGGTCCTACCTCGTGCGGCACACCGGCGGCTCGTCCGGCACGACGACGTGCTCGGCCAGCCCGTGCACCGTCACCGGGCTGACCAACGGCAAGGACTACCGGTTCACGGTCGCGGCGGTCAACGGCGTCGGCGAGGGCCCGCCCTCGGAGTCGAGCGCCGCCGTGCGCCCGGACACGCTGCCCGACGCCGTCACCGGGGTGCGGATGGTCTCGCGCGGCGACCACACCCTCGCCATCGCGTGGGACCAGCCGCCGAACGAGGGCAGCACGCTGCGCAAGTACGTCGTGCGGCTCATCTCCTCGACCGGGCAGACGAGGAGCCAGTCGGTCACCGCGCCCGGGCTGCGCACCACCGTCACCGGGCTCGACAACATGGCCGAGCAGTCGGTGCAGGTGCAGGCCTGGAACGAGCTCGGGGCGGGCCCGTTCGGCCCGGCGGTCACCATGCAGTCGGCCGGCACCCCCGCGGCGCTGCCGGCCCCGGGCATCGCCGCGAGCGGGCCCGGCCCGGCCCAGGACTCGGCGACCCTCACCGTCTCGTGGGCCCAGGGCTCGCCGAACGGCCCGCCGACGACGCGGTACTCGCTCTACCAGCGGGTCGACGGCGGCGCGTGGGGCAAGGTCACCGACACCGCCCCCGGCACGCGGTCGGCGAAGGTCGTCATCCCCTACGACGGGCGCACGTACGAGTACACGGCGACGTTGACCAACGGCGCGGACCTCGAGTCCGCGAAGGCCAACGCGTCGAGCTTCCGGTCGGTCGGCATCCCCGAGACGCCGACCGTGCGGGCGACGACGCCGGACAGCGACCGGCAGATCAGCCTGACCGTCGGGGTGGGCAAGCCCCGGGCCGGTGCCTTCACGGCCATCCGCTGGTCCGGCGGTGGCACGTCGGGCACCCACACGTGCGGGTGCGCGCCCGGCTCGCAGGTCACCTTCCCGGTCGGCCCCTTCGACACCAGCCCCACGAAGGCCCGGACGATCACCGTGTGGACGGTGAACTCCGGTGGGCAGCAGTCGACCCAGGTGTCCGACACGGCGACGCCGTACGGTCCGACCCTGACGCCCACGGGCCTGTCGAGCTCGCGCAGCGGCAACACCATCACGTGGGACTGGAACCTGCCGGAGAACGGCCGGAACATCACCGACGTGCAGGTGCGCGGCGCGGTCGACGGCACGTACGGCGGCAACCGCACGCGGGTGAGCTTCATCGGTCAGGACGGGAAGACCTACCAGCTCGAGGTGCGCTCGAAGTCGGCTGCGGGGTGGTCGGACTGGGCCGGTCCGGACCGTCAGTCGATCCCCGACCCGCCGAGCATCGGTGGCATCTCCAAGGGCGCCACCGACAAGGCGAGCTGCGGCAACTGCCGCATCGTGAACTGGCGGGCGAACAACGTGCCGGCCGGCGACTACACGCTCGTCTGCACCTACAACCACCGTGGCTCGCCGTGGTTCACCACGAGCGTGCACGTCAACGGCGACGGCACCCACACGGGTGGGTACTGCTCGATCGACCCCAACCTCGCCAACGAGATCAAGCTCGACCTCAACCCGGGGTCGGCGACCTCGGGCTGGGTGAACTGGTAGCGGTCCCGCTCGGGGGTGACCCCTGTCCGGGGGCGTTGTCGGTGCTCACCCCTAGCGTCGTGGGCAACACCTGGAAAGGGGTGAGCCGCATGACCCGACCCGATGTCATGACCGTCGACTGCCGTACGTGCCCCGTGCGCGAGCTGCACTGTGACGACTGCATGGTGCCCGTCTTCCTCACGCTCACCGAGCCGGGCACCAGGTCCGAGACCTCGCTCGACCCCGAGGAGCGTGCCGCCGTCACCCGCCTCGTGCGGGCCGGGCTCGTCGACGCCGAGACCGCCGCCCGGGCCCGCGCCCGGCTCGAGCCGGGGGTCGCCGCGGCGGCGGGCGGTCGCGCCGTCGGCTGAGCCGCCACCCGAGCCGGTCGCGACGGGGTGTGCGGGTCGCCTCCCTACGATGTGCCGGTGCCCGGCCGACCCGTGACCCGTCCCGGCCCGGGTCCGTGCACCCGGGGCGTCCTGGCCGGGCTGTCGGCGGTGCTGCTGCTCACCGGCTGCTCGGGGTCCGGCGACGCGCCCGCCGGCACGGCGTCCGGCCCCTCGACCCCCGCGCCGGCCCTCACCTCTTCCTCCGAGCCCGCCGCCCCCGACCCCACCGACGTCGCCTCGGCCGTCGACGCCCTGCTCACCCGGCGGGAGGCGGCCCTGGTCGCCGGCGACGCCGACGCGTTCGCGGCCACCGTCCTCGACCCGGGCACCGACACCGGCCGGCGCCAGGTCTCCGGCCTCGCCGCGGCCCGCGCCCTGCGCGTGACCCGGCTGACCCACGACGTCGTGGCGCCCGTCGACGACCCCCGTGCCGTCGACGTCACCCTGCGCTACCGGCTGGCCGGCACCGACCGCGGTGAGCGCACGGCCCGCGTCCGCTACGCGGTGGTCGACGACGGGCCGGGGTGGCGGGTCGACTCCGAGCTCGCGCTCGACGGCGAGCCCGCCCCACCCTGGGTGGCGATGCCGGAGCTGGCCGTCCGACGAACCGCGCACGCCGTCGTCGCGGGCACTGCCGGCGCCTCGGCCCTCGACGAGGCCGCGCGCACGGTCGACCGCGAGGTCCCCGTCCTGCGCCGCGGCTGGTCGGGCACACCGGCGCACGTGCTCGTCCTCGTGCCGGACACCGTCGCGGAGGCCGCGGCCCTCGGGGCCTCCGGCGACGGGCCGGGACGGGTGGCCGCGACCACCGACGGGCCCCTGGACGCCGACGGTCGCGCCACCGCCGACCGCGTGCTGCTCGACCCGCAGGCCCGGCGCCGGCTCACCACGGTGGGGCGTGACGTCGTGCTCACCCACGAGCTGGCCCACGTCGCCGTGCGCGCCACCGTGCCCGGTACGACCCCGACCTGGCTCTCCGAGGGCTACGCCGACCACGTCGGGTACGCCCGGGCCGACGTGCCGCGCTCGGCCCTGCTCGCCCCGCTCGTCGCCGCCGTGCGCGAGGGGTCCGCTCCGGACGACCTGCCGTCGGCCACCTCGCTCGACCCCTCGGTCGGCGACATCGAGGTGGCCTACCTCGCGGCGTGGCAGGCCGCCGAGCTCGTCGTGGAGCGCCGGGGGGAGGCGGGGCTGCGCCGGCTCGTGCAGCGCTGCACCGTCACCGGTCCGGCGCAGGACGCCGAGCGGACCTGCGACGCGGCCATGCCGTCGGTCCTCGGTACGGACCGCGCCGGGTTCACCCGGCTGTGGCGGCAGCGGCTGGCCGCGCTGTCTCGCTGACCGTCGGCTCGTCGTCCTCCCGGCGCGTCGCGGGGAGGACCAGCGAGGCCGCCACCAGGGCGCCGGTGAGCCAGAACTGGTTGTAGAACGCCTGCTTGTTCACGAGGTTGGCGACGGCCAGGACGAGGGCCAGCCAGCGCAGCACCTCGGCCACCGGCGGCTGCCGGCGCCACACGGCGAGCACCGCCGACCCGACGGCCGCGAGCATCGCGGCGCCCGTCACCGCGAACGGCAGGGTCACGCCGTGCTCGTTGAGGAAGTACAGGTACCAGGTGTTGGCGAACCGGATCGGGTGGAAGGTCAGCAGCGTCGTCACGGTGTCGCCGAAGAAGGCGCCGGCGTCGGCGAGCACCCACGGCAGCACGAGCAGGCCGGTGAGGCCGCCGGTGGCCAAGGTGCGCCGCCACCCGAAGGGCTGCCAGACGAGGAGCACCGGCGCGAGCAGGGCGAGGTGCTGCTTGCTCGCACAGGCCAGGGCCAGCGGCAGCACCGCCCACCAGGCGTGGCCGCGGCGCACGAGGGCCGCCCACCAGACGAGCAGGGCGGCGAGCACGGGCTCGGTCCACGCCTGGTCGACCTGGGTCAGCGTGCCGGGGGCCAGGACGAGGACGGCGGAGACGGCGGCGACCCGGGCCGTGCGCCCGCGGTCGGTACCGGCCAGCGCCCAGAGCCCGGCGAGCAGGACGAGGGTCCAGACGAGCAGCATCCAGCGGACGTCGCCGGCGACCCAGCGCCCGGGCGCGGTGAGCACGGCCATCCACGGCAGGTAGGGGAAGAAGTCCTGGACGCCGGGGGAGCCGGTCCACTGCTGCGTGTAGACGTTCTCGCCGCGGGCGATGGCGTCGGCGCCCTGCTGGAGCACGACCCACACGTCGATGCGCGGCGCCTTGTCGCCGACGACCGTCACGGCGGCCAGCACCGTGTGGGTGAGGGCGGCCGCGCCCAGGGCCGCGGCCGCACCCCAGCGCCGTGGGACGAGCAGCAGTGCGGCACAGGCGATCCCGCCGAGCGCGAGCACCGTGAGGGCTGCGATGAGCCAGCCGCCTCGCAGGTAGGAGAACAACGGGACGGTGAGGGTGATGACCACCGACGCGGCGACGACCACGGGTGCCAGCCAGCGGGGGAGGACCACCTCGGTGCGGCGGACGAGCCACCACGCGAGGAGCGCGGCGCAGGCGGTGAGGGTGAGCAGGATCGGCACGCGGAAGCGGACGACGCTCCACTGGAGCACACCGAACCACGCGAGCCACGCGCCGCCGAGGACGACGGCCGCGACCGCCCCCGGTCGCCCGCGGAGGGCCTCAGCCACCGTAGAGGGCGTCGACCTCGTCGCCGAAGTCGCGCATGACGACGTTGCGCTTGAGCTTGAGCGACGGGGTGAGGTGGCCGGACTCCTCGGTGAAGTCGGTGTCGAGGATGACGAATTTGCGGATCGACTCGGCCTTGGAGACAGCGGTGTTCGCGTCGTCGACGGCCTTCTGGACCTCGGCGAGGATGCGCTCGTCGTTCTTGGCCTTCGCGAACGGCACGCCGTCGAGGCCGTGGTTGGCCGCCCAGCCGGGGTACATCTCCTCGTCGAGGGTGACCAGCGCCGCGATGAACGGCTTGCCGTCGCCGACGACGATGCACTGGCTGATGAGCGGGTGTGCGCGCAGCCGGTCCTCGAGCACGGCTGGGGCGACGTTCTTGCCGCCGGCGGTCACGAGGATCTCCTTCTTGCGCCCCGTGATCCGCAGGTAGCCCTTGTCGTCGAGCTCACCGATGTCGCCGGTGTGGAACCAGCCGTCGGTCACCGCGTCGCGCGTGGCCTGCTCGTTGCCCCGGTAGGCGCGGAAGACGTTGACGCCCCGCAGGCAGATCTCGCCGTCGTCGGCGATGCGGACGTCGACGCCCGGCAGCGGCGGGCCGACGGTGCCGATGCGCATCGCGTCGGGGAGGTTGACGGTGGCGGGCGCGGTGGTCTCGGTGAGGCCGTAGCCCTCGAGGATGCTCACGCCGATGCCGCGGAAGAAGTGCCCGAGCCGGGTGCCCAGCGGTGCGCCGCCCGAGACGGCGTACTGCACGCGCCCACCCATCGCCTCGCGCAGCTTGGCGTAGACGAGCTTGTCGAAGACCGCGTGCCGCAGCCGGAGGCCGAGCGGCACGCTGCCGGCGTCGAGGGCCTCGGACCAGGCGATGGCGGTGGCGGCGGCCCCCGCGAAGATCTTGCCCTTGCCGCCGGCCTCGGCCTTGGCCTCGGCGGAGTTGTAGACCTTCTCGAAGACGCGCGGCACGGCGAGGATGAAGGTCGGCTTGAACGACGCGAAGTCGTCCATGAGCGTCTTGAGGTCGGAGGAGTGGCCCATCCGCACGCCGGCGGTGACCGCGAGGACCTCGATGAACCGGGCGAAGACGTGCGCGAGCGGCAGGAAGAGCAGGGTCGAGGCGCCGTCGGCCTTGACGACCGCGGCGATCTGCTCGGCGGTGTTCTCGGCGAGGGTGAGGAAGTTGCCGTGGGTGAGCTCGACGCCCTTGGGGCGGCCGGTGGTGCCCGAGGTGTAGATGACGGTCGCGAGGCTGTCGCGGCTCAGGCCCTCCCGGCGGGCGGCGAGCTCGGCGTCGTCGACGTCGGCGCCGTCGCGGCTCAGGGTGTCGATGTCGCCGTGGTCGACCACCCAAGTGTGGCGCAGGCCCGGCAGCCGGTCGCGCCCCTTGTCGACGGCCGCGAGGTGCGCCTCGGTCTCGACGATGACGCCGACGGCGCCCGAGTCGGAGAGGATCCACTCGACCTGGTCGGCCGAGGAGGTCTCGTAGATCGGGACGGGGACGGCGCCCGCGGCCCAGAGCGCGAAGTCGGCGAGGGTCCACTCGTAGCGCGTGCGGCACATGATGCCGACGACGTCGCCGACCCCGACGCCCGCGGCGAGCAGGCCCTTGGCCAGGGCCGCGACCTCGGCGGCGAAGGTGGCGCTCGTGACGGCGGTCCAGCCGCTGCCGGCCCGCACGGAGAACGTCACCCGCCCGGGGTCCTGGCCGGCGATGCGGGCCGGGAGGTCACCGAGGGTGCCCTCGCTCGTCGTGGGCAGGACGAGCGGCGTGGACGTCTCGTGCACCGTCGGACTCCTTCGTGCGCGGGTGGGCAGACCCCTCAACTCTAGGCCCCGGGGGCGGGTAGCCTGCGGTGCCATGGCCGACCGCACACGATCCACCATCGACATCGCCGCCGCACCCGGCGAGGTCCTCGACGTCATTGCGGCGTTCGAGTCCTACCCCGAGTGGGCGGAACAGGTGAAGGACTGCACCGTCCTCACCGAGGACGGCGACGGCTGGGCCGACCAGGTCGAGTTCACCCTCGACGCGGGGGCCATCAAGGACCAGTACGTCCTCGAGTACGACTGGGACGTCGCCGAGGACGGCACGGGCGTCGTCTCGTGGCACCTCGTGCGCGCCTCGCTGCTCAAGGGCCTCACGGGCAGCTACACCCTCGTCGGTGCCGGCAGCGCGACCCGGGTCAGCTACGACCTCGAGGTCGACCTCACCATCCCGATGATCGGGATGCTCAAGCGCAAGGCCGAGAAGCTCATCATCGACGCGGCGCTCAGCGAGCTGAAGAAGCGCGTCGAGGGCTGAGCGGCACGATGACGGCGGAGGGCTGGCACGAGCAGGTGGGGAGCGTCGCCGAGGAGGCCGAGCGTCTCCTCGCGAGCCTGCGCCGCAGCGGGGAGGGACAGGCCCGCGAGGACCACGGGACCCGCGAGGACCACGAGTCCCGCGACGGCCACGGGACCCGCGAGGGCCACGAGCCCCACGGGACCCCTCCCGCGGGGGAGGAGGCGCCCCGCACGGCCGGGGGCTTCAGCTGCGACGACCCCGTCTGCCAGTGGTGCCCGGTCTGCCGGACCTCGGCCTTCGTGCGCCAGCTGAGTCCCGAGACGCTGAGCGGCCTCGCCGAGCTCGCGGGCTTCGCGGCCAGCGTGCTCGGCGACCTCGCCGCGTCGCGGTCCCGGCAGGACCGGCCCCGGGAGGACGACGATGCCTGACGGCCCGCTCGCGATCGGCGTCGACATCGGCGGCACGAAGGTCGCCGCGGGCGTCGTCGACGCCGCCGGCACGGTGCTGCGCCGTACCCGGCGCGACACCCCGCACCGCTCCACGAGCCCGCGCGTCGTCGAGGACACCATCGTCTCGGCCGTCGAGGAGCTGATGGGCCACGGCGACGACGTCGTCGCCGTCGGCATCGGGGCCGCGGGCTTCGTCGCCGCCGACCGCGCCACCGTCGTCTTCGCCCCGCACCTGTCGTGGCGCAACGAGCCGCTGCGCGCCGCGCTCGGCGGGCGGCTGGCCCTGCCGATCTTCGTCGACAACGACGCCAACGCCGCCGCCTGGGCCGAGCACCGGTTCGGCGCCGGCCGCGGCGAGAGCCACCTCGTCATGGTCAACCTCGGCACGGGCATCGGCGGCGGCATCGTCCTCGACGGCCGGGTGGTGCGCGGCCGGTTCGGCATCGCGGGGGAGTTCGGCCACATGCAGGTGGTCCCCGACGGCATCCGCTGCGAGTGCGGAAACCGCGGCTGCTGGGAGCAGTACGCCTCCGGCAACGCCCTCGTCCGCGAGGCGCGCTCGCTGATGTCGGCCGGCAGCCCCGTGGTCTCCGACCTCTTCGATCGGGTGGGCGGCGACCCCGGCGAGCTCACCGGGCCGCTCGTCACCGAGGCCGCGCGCGACGGCGACCCGCTGGCCCGCGAGCTGCTCGGCGAGATCGGGCGCTGGCTCGGGGTGGGCATCGCCGACCTCGCCGCCGCCCTCGACCCCGGCACCTTCGTCATCGGCGGCGGGGTCAGCGCGGCCGGCGACCTGCTCCTCGACCCGGCGCGCGCTGCCTTCCGGCGCCAGCTGACCGGGCGCGGCTACCGCCCGGAGGCGGCCATCGTCGCCGCCCAGCTCGGCAACGAGGCGGGCCTCGTGGGCGCCGCCGACCTCGCGCGGGTCGGGGCCGCCGACCTCGCCTGGGCCGAGGCCGTCGACCGGGCCGAGCGCCCCTCCGGCTGAGGCGTCGTGGCCAGCGAGCGGTTCCGCGTCGCGACGTACAACACCCGCGACTTCCTCGACGACCACCGCCTCGCGGCGCGCGTCGTGCGGGCCGTCGACCCCGACGTCCTGTGCCTCCAGGAGGTCCCGCGCCGGCTCTTCGCCCCGTGGCGGCTGCGCCGGTTCGCCGCCGCGTGCGGGATGCGCTGGAGCGGGCGGCAGACCGGCAGCGGCGGCACGACCGTCCTCACCGCCGAGCGGGTCGAGCTGCTCGAGGCCTCCCACCAGCGGCTGCCGGTGCGCTGGCCGGACCGCACGCGCGGGTGGGCGCGCGCCCGCATCCGGCTGGCCGGCGGTCACGAGCTGACCGCCGTCTCGCTCCACCTCAGCCTGCGACCGCCGGAACGGGTGCGGCACGTCGAGGCCGTGCTCGCGGCGCTCGACGGGGTCGAGCCGCTGCTCGTCGCGGGGGACCTCAACGAGGAGGACGACGGACCGGCCTTCCGGCTCGTCGACGTGCCGGGGCGGCTCGGTGTGGCGGGGCCGCACGCGCCGACCTACCCGGCGCGCGCGCCGAGGCGCCGGCTCGACGTCCTCTTCGCCTCGCCGCGGCTGCGGGTGCTGCCCCCGCGGGAGGTGCTGCTGCCCGACTCGGTGTGGGCCGCGGCGAGCGACCACCGACCGGCGTGGGTCGACCTCGAGATCGACTGAGGGGCGCCGGGCCCGGCGCCCGGACGTCAGACGCGGGCGCCGTCGTCGGTGTCGTCGCGGTGGCGGGGCTGGCGCAGCACGAGGAGCGCGAAGCCGCCGAGCGAGAGCACGAGACCGGCGAGGAACCACCGGGTGCTGTGGAACGGACGGGCCATCGCCACGTAGATGAGGCAGAGCGGCCCGGCGACCAGGCCGAGCACGGCACCCCAGAAGTGCAGGTCCTCCTGCGGGGGCAGGTGCACGGCCGGCGGCTCGAAGTGCTCGTCGTCCTCCGCGGCCTCGGCCGCGTCGGCGGCGACCTCCGGGACGACGCCGTCATCGGTCGCGGGCGGCTCGGCGACCCGCCACGACGAGGCGGGCAGGACGATGTCGAGGGGCGAGGGGTTGACCCACGGCTGCCGGGGCGCGCGCACCGGGTCGTCGGCCGGCTCGTCGTCGGCGGGGCCGTCGACGCCGGACGGGTCGGCGGGGGAGGCCGGGTCGGCTGCCGGCTTCGGGCCGTCCCACGCCGCGACGATGGACGCGAAGCGCTCGTCGACGTCGCGCTCGTCCATCTCACCGGGGCGGTCGGTCACGCTCACTCCTCGCGTCGGGGGACGGGACGATCTTCGCACGCCCCTCCGGGTGCCTCCGGGTCGTGGGACGACACCGGTGACGAGAGGGCAACGTCGCGGGGGTGCACTAGGCTTCCCGGCAGACGCGAGGAAGGGTGGTCCGTTGTTCTACTGGGTGCTGAAGACGGTCGTCCTCGGGCCGGTCCTCCGCCTCCTCTTCCGCCCGTGGATCGAGGGTGAGGAGAACATCCCCGAGGACGGTGCCGCGATCTTCGCGAGCAACCACCTCTCCTTCTCCGACTCGATCTTCCTGCCGCTGCTCGTCCCGCGGCGGATGACCTTCCTCGCCAAGTCCGACTACTTCACCGGAGTCGGGCTCAAGGGCCGGCTGACCGCCGCGTTCTTCAAGGGCGTGGGCCAGCTGCCCATCGACCGCTCCGGCGGCCGGGCCAGCGAGGCCGCGCTCAGCTCCGGGCTGAGGGTCCTGCGCCGCGGTGAGCTGCTCGGCCTCTACCCCGAGGGCACCCGCAGCCCCGACGGCCGGCTCTACAAGGGCCGCACCGGTGTCGCCCGGATGGCCCTCGAGGCCGGCGTGCCGGTCGTCCCCGTCGCGATGATCAACACCGACAAGGCCCAGCCCACCGGTACCAAGATCCCCAAGCTCGTGCGCATCGGGGTCAAGGTCGGCGAGCCGCTCGACTTCTCCCGGTACGAGGGCATGGAGGGCGACCGGTTCGTCCTGCGCTCGGTCACGGACGAGATCATGTACGCACTGATGGAGCTGTCCGGCCAGGAGTACGTCGACATGTACGCGACGGCGATGAAGGACCGGATCGCCCGCGAGAAGAAGAACAAGGCCAAGGAGGCCGCCGAGGCCGCCGCCCCCGGCCGTGCGGCCCGCGAGCTCGAGGACGCCCTCGACGACGAGGGCCTCGGGGAGGGCGGGACCGCCGCCGACCGGCGCGACGCCGGCCCGGAGCGGCGCGCGAGCTGAGGGGCGACGTGGGGGTCCTCGGCCCGAGCTCGCCGCGCACCGGGCGGCGCGAGCCGGTCGTCGTCGAGGCCTTCCACCGCGGGCTCGACGTCTTCCGCCCGCTCGCCACGGCCTACGCGGACCTCCTCGCCTGGGAACGGCGTGAGGACATGGTCCGGCCCTGGGTCGCGGTCCTCGTCCTCGGGGTGATGGCCGCCTGGTCGCTCGGGCTGCTGGTGTACCGGCGGCGTGGGCGCACCGTGCTCGTCGCCGAGGTCGTCATCGCCACGGCGGCCATCCTGGCCACCCCGCTCGCCGACGGCATGGCCGCCGTGACGTCGGGCCAGTTCACCCTCCCCACCGTGTGGGCGGCGGGGTCGGTGGCCGGGGCCGCCGTGGTCGCCGGGGCGCGGGGCGGGCTCGTCGCGGCCGGCGTCATCGCCGCGGCCGACCTCGTCGAGATCGCCGGCCGGCCGACCCAGGGCACCGTGCACAACATCGTCATCCTCGTGCTGCTCGGCGGGCTCATCGGGCTGGCCGTCGACCTCGCCCGCTCGGGCCTGGAGCGCGAGGAGCAGGTCCTCCTCGAGCGCGAGCGGCTGCGCGAGCGCGAGCGCATCGCCCGGGTCGTGCACGACGGCGTGCTGCAGTCGCTCGCCTTCATCCACCGCCGCGGGGCCGAGCTCGGGGGCGAGGCCGACGAGCTGGCCACCATCGCGGCCGACCAGGAGCGCGCGCTGCGCCGCTTCGTGTCCGGGGCCGGTGCGCCCGGGGGGTCGGTCGTCGACCTGCACGGCGTCGAGGGGGCCGAGGTCGACCTGCGCCTGGCCGTCACCGCGCACGAGCGCCCCGGGGTCACCGTCGCCGTACCCGGGGACCCGCTGCTCGTCGACCCGCCGGTCGCCCGCGAGCTCGACGCGGCCCTCACCGCGGTCCTCGACAACGTCGCGCGGCACGCGGGGGAGGGCGCCCGGGCCTGGGTCCTCCTCGAGGGCGACGCCGCCGGGGTCGAGCTCACCGTGCGCGACGACGGTGTCGGCGCCGACCTCGTCGAGCTCTCCGGGGCGGCCGGTCGCGGGCGCATGGGCGTCAGCTCCTCGATCCGCGGACGGGTCGAGGACCTCGGTGGTTCGGCCACGTGGACCACCCGCCCCGGGGCAGGATGCACCGTCCGGATCATCGTCCCGCGCACGTCGGAGGACCGACCATGACCGACCCCGAGGCGCCCCCGCCGGGCACCGACTCCCCGCGCGTGCTCGTCGCCGACGACCACCCGCTGTGGCTCTCGGCGCTCGAGCGCGACCTCGTGGCGCGCGGTGTCGAGGTCGTCGGCACCGCCGCCGACGGCCCGTCGGCGGTGCGGCGCACCCGGGCCGCGCGCCCGGACGTCCTCGTCCTCGACCTCAACCTGCCCGGGATGCGCGGCGACGAGGTGTGCCGGGCGCTCGGCGACCTGCCGACCCGGGTGCTCATCCTCTCGGCCAGCGGCGAGCAGCACGACGTGCTGGCCGCCATCAAGGCCGGGGCCACCGGGTACCTCGTGAAGTCGGCCTCGCCCCCGAGATCCTCGAGGCCGTGCTCGCCACCGGGCGCGGCGAGGCGGTCTTCACCCCCGGGCTGGCCGGGCTGGTGCTCGGCGAGTTCCGGCGGCTCGGCAGCGAGGCCGGGGTGAGCGAGCCGGCCGAGGCCACCGACCGCGAGCGGCCCATCCCGCAGCTGACCGCCCGCGAGACCGAGGTGCTGCGGCTCGTGGCCACCGGGATGTCGAGCAAGGAGATCGCCGCCCAGCTCTTCCTCTCGCACCGCACGGTGCAGAACCACGTGCAGAACACGCTGGGCAAGCTGCACCTGCACAACCGGGTCGAGCTGGTGCGCTTCGCCCTGGCCCACGGGCTCGAGGACGAGGACGCCGCACCCGCCACCTGACCGCGATGCGGGCCCGCTGTCCCGGATGTCGGACGCCCACCTACCATTGACGCTCGTGAGCACGACCACCTCCCGGACCCCCTCCAGCGGCTCGCCGCCGGTGCCGACCTGCCGGCCGCCCAGCAGCCGGTCTGGCCCGACCGCGCCGCCCTCGACGCGGCCGTCGGGACGCTCGCGACCTATCCGCCGCTGGTCTTCGCCGGCGAGTGCGACGTGCTCAAGGACCGGATGGCCGCCGTCTCGCGCGGTGAGGCGTTCGTGCTCCAGGGCGGCGACTGCGCCGAGACCTTCGTGTCCGCGACCGCCGACAACATCCGCGACCGGGTCAAGACCATCCTCCAGATGGCCGCGGTGCTCACCTACGGCGCGTCGATGCCGGTCGTCAAGGTCGGGCGGATGGCCGGGCAGTACGCCAAGCCGCGCTCCAGCGACGACGAGACCCGCGAGGGCGTCACGCTGCCGGCCTACCGCGGCGACATGGTCAACGACTACGAGTTCACGCCCGAGTCGCGCCGCCCGGACCCCGACCGGTTGGTCCGCGGCTACCACGCGAGCAGCGCGACGCTGAACCTCGTGCGGGCCTTCACGACCGGTGGCTTCGCCGACCTGCGCCACGTCCACGACTGGAACAAGGGCTTCGTCGCCAACGCCGCGAACGCCCGCTACGAGCGGCTGGCCCGCGACATCGACAAGGCGATGCGGTTCATGGCCGCCTGCGGTGCCGACTTCGACGCGATGCGCACGACCGAGTTCTTCTCGGCGCACGAGGCGCTGCTCCTCGACTACGAGCGGCCGATGACCCGCGTCGACTCGCGCACCGGCCACCTCTACGACACCTCGGGCCACTTCATCTGGGTGGGGGAGCGCACCCGCGACCTCGACGGCGCGCACATCGACTTCGTGTCGCGCGTGCGGAACCCGGTGGGCGTCAAGGTGTCCGCGAACGCCGATGTCGACGACCTGCTGCGGATGATCGACGTCGTCGACCCCGACCGCGAGCCGGGCCGCCTGACCTTCATCACCCGGATGGGGGCGGGCCGCGTGCGCGAGGCGCTGCCGGCCATCGTCGAGAAGGTCACCGCGTCGGGTGCGCTCGTCTCGTGGGTCTGCGACCCGATGCACGGCAACACCTACTCGTCCGCGTCGGGCTTCAAGACCCGCGACTTCGACGACGTCGTCGCCGAGGTGCGTGGCTTCTTCGAGGTGCACCAGGCCCTCGGCACGCACCCCGGCGGCATCCACGTCGAGCTCACCGGCAACGACGTCACCGAGTGCGTGGGTGGCTCGGAGAAGATCCTCGACGCCGACCTCGGCACCCGGTACGAGTCGGTGTGCGACCCGCGGCTGAACCACCAGCAGAGCCTCGAGCTGGCCTTCCTCGTCGCCGAGATGCTGGCCCAGGACTGACGGCGCCGATGGCCACGTACCGTGCGGACCTGTTGTCCGACACCCTGACCCGTCCGACCCCGGCCATGCGCGAGGCGATGGCCCGCGCCGACGTCGGCGACGACGTCTTCGGTGAGGACCCCACGGTCCGGGCCCTCGAGGAGCGGGTCGCCGGCCTGCTGGGGCACGAGGACGCGCTCTTCGCGCCCACGGGCTCGATGGCCAACCAGCTCGGGCTGCGGCTGCACGTCGCCCCCGGCAAGGAGATGGTCGCCGACCAGCAGGCCCACGTCGTGCGCGCGGAGCTCGGTGCGGCAGCGGCCTTCTCGGGCATCACGTCGCGCACGTGGCCGTCGGTGCGCGGGCTGCTCGACCCCGCGGGGCCGATGTCGCTCGTCACCACCGGCGTCGGGCCCTACCAGGTCGAGACCGCCCTCGTCGTCGTCGAGAACACGCACAACTTCGGCGGCGGCACGGTGCAGCCCATCGAGGCCATCCGGGAGGTGCGTTCCGCCACAACGGAGCTCGGGGTCGCGATGCACCTCGACGGCGCGCGGCTGTGGAACGCGCACGTCGCGTCCGGGGTGTCGCTGGCCGAGTACGGATCGCAGTTCGACACGGTGTCGGTGTGCCTGTCCAAGGGTCTCGGTGCGCCGGTCGGGTCGGTGCTCGCCGGGTCCGTTGAAGCGATGGCCGAGGCGCGCATCTGGCGCAAGCGCTACGGCGGCGGGATGCGCCAGGTGGGCATCCTCGCCGCGGCCGGGCTGCACGCGCTCGAGCACCACGTCGAGCGGCTCGCCGACGACCACGCGCGCGCCCGCCGGTTCGCCGAGGCCTGCGCCGAGGTCGCCCCGGGCACCGTCGACCCCGCCACGGTCGAGACCAACATCGTCGTGCTCGACGTCGGCGCGGCGGGCCTCACCGCTGCGCAGTTCGTCGACGCGCTGCTCGAGCACGGGGTGCGCACCTACGCCGTCGGCCCACGCGCCGTCCGGCTCGTGTGGCACCTCGACGTCGACGACGCCGGCACCGACGCGGCCGTCACCGCCGCGCGCGAGGTCCTCTCCGCGTCCTGAGCCCCGCTCGTCCCCCGAACGTGTGTGAAGACCGTCGTCATCCCGACGTTCTCCACACACGTTCGGGGGAAATGGGTTGTCGGCGGCTGCGTGGTCCTGCCAGCCTCGCGGCATGCAGCCGGTGCCGACCCATCCGCCGTACGACCAGTTCCTGGCGACCGCCGACTGGGTCGCGGACCACCGGCCCGAGGTCGACCGCGAGATGGCGCGCGAGGTCTTCGGCGAGGCGGCGACCCTGCTCCACGACGGGCTGGTCCTCGACGACCTCGACGTGCACGACGCCGCGGCGGTCGTCACCGGCCTGTGCCTCGACCTCGTCGCACCGGACCCCGGCGCGGCCATCCGCGAGCGGGCCGCCCGGGTGGGGGAGCAGCCCGGCGACCTCCACGACCCGGCGTCGGTCGCCCGCTGCTACGAGATCGTCGTGCGCCTCTTCCGGCTCTGACCCGGTCAGACGTCGTGGTGGAGGGCCTCGACGGGTGGGTCCTCGGCGGCCGTCGCCCCGGCCCGCCGGCGCCGGGCGAGCAGGCCGCGCAGCTCGACGAGGTACATCGAGGACAGCACCAGCGCACCCCCGAGCAGCAGCCTGCCGGTGGCCGACTCGCCGCCGAGCAGCACCGCGAACAGGGCCGCGAACACCGGCTCCATCGCCATGACGATGGCCGCCCGCGTGGCCGTGAGGTGGGCCTGCGCCCAGGTCTGGGCCCACAGCGCGGCGGCGCCGGCGACGAGGGCCATGTAGAGCATCGAGGCCCACTGGCCGCCGCCGGAGGGCAGGGTCAGCCCACCCGGGACGGCCGCGACGGCGCAGACCAGGGCGATGACCGCCGCCTGGACGCTCGCCAGCCCGACCGCCGCCGACGGCCTCGACCAGCGCCCGAGCGCCACGATGTGCCCGGCGTAGAGCACGGCCGAGGCGAGCGTGACGCCCTCGCCGTACCCGAGCGACAGGCCGCGCAGCGAGAGCACGGCGAGGCCGGCGGTGGTCAGCAGCACCGCGCCCCACGTGACGGCGTCGACACGCTCGCGCAGCAGCAGCGCCCCGAGCAGCGGTGTCAGCACGACGTAGGTGCCCGTGACGAACCCGGACACCGAGGCGTCGGTGTGCTGGAGGCCGACGGTCTGCAGCAGCTGCGCGACGCCGTAGAGCGCCCCGAGCACGGCCCCGGTGCGCACCTCGCGGCGCGAGAGGGCCAGGACCTGACGACGGAAGACCGCACCCATGACGAGCGCGGCGATCGCGAAGCGCACGGCGAGGAAGTCGGCCGGCGGGACGGTCGCGACGAGGTCGCGGATGAGGAAGAAGGTCGAGCCCCACACCGCGGTGACGAGCAGGAGGAGCAGGGTCGCCGCGCGGGCGAGCCGGGTGGTCACCGGGGAGTCACCGGGGGGTCAGACGATCGTGACGGTGACGGTGCTGCCCTTGGGTGCCTGGCCGCTCTCGGGGTCCTGGAAGCGCACCGTGCCGAAGATGCCGCCGAGCGCCCGCTCGACCTTGACCTTGAAGCCGGCCGCCTCGAGGACGCTGCGCGCCTCGTCGACCTGCTTGCCGATGACGTTCGGCACGTCGACGAGCACCGGGCCCTTGGAGACGACGAGGGTGACGGCGTCGCCCTTGAAGAGCGTGCCGTCGCGCGGCGACTGGCTGATGACGTCGCCCTTCTTGACGGTGTCGCTGTTGTCCTGCTTCGAGGCATCGACCTTGAGCCCGAGGTCGGTGAGCGCCTGCTGCGCGTCCTTGGCGCTCTTGTTCGTGAAGTCGGGCACCGCGATCGGCTGGCGGCCCTTGGAGACGACGAGGGCCACCGCCGCGTCGCGCTTGACGCTGGCGCCCGCCTTCGGGGAGGAGGAGACGACCTGTCCCTCGGGCACCGTGTCGGAGAAGGCCTCGGTGACCTTGCCCAGCGCGAGGTTGGTGCCCGCGAGCTGCCGCTTGGCCTCGGCGAGGCTCGAGCCCGCGAGGGTCGGCACGGCGAAGCGCTCGGGTCCCTTCGACACGGTGAGCACGACCTCGGAGCCGCGTCGCACGGAGGCACCGACCCCCGGGTCGACGCCCATGACGGTGCCCTTGGCGACGTCCTCGGAGAACGCCGGGGCGACCGAGGGGTCGAGGTGGGCGGCCTCCAGGGCCGAGACCGCCTGGGCCTGGGTGCGGTCGAGCACCGAGGGCACGGTGGCCATCGCCCCCGGGCCGAGGAAGAAGAACCATGCGGTGGCTGCCGCGAGCAGCACCGAGGCCGCCGCCGCGGGCCACCAGTTGCGCCCGCGGCGGCCGTCGGCGACGACGACCCCCTCGAGCGGCTCACGGGGGAGGCTGATGGCCGTCGTGCGCGCGTGACCGCCGCCCGACCCGCCGGACCCGTTCGACCGGCCGGGCCCGTTCGCCCCACCGGCCGGCACGACGGCCGAGCGGTCGCGGACGGGCAGCGCGGCGGTGGCCGTGGGCACCGAGGCGGCGGCCAGCGCGGCGGCCCCGTCCGGTCGGGCGTCGAGGACGGCCGGCGTGAGGGTGGCGCGGGTGCGCCGGACGAGGGTGAGGAAGTCGGCGGCGTCGGTGGGGCGCTCGTCGGGGTCGCGGGCCGTCGCCACGGCCACCACCTCGTCGAGGGCCGGGGGCAGGCCGGCCACGCGGTCCGACGGCCTCGGCACGCCGCCGTGCACGTGCTGGTAGGCCACGTGGATGGGCGTCTCGCCGGTGAAGGCCTTGGTGCCGGTCAGCATCTCGAAGAGCATCAGCCCGGCGGCGTAGACGTCGGAGCGGGCGTCGGCGACTCCGCGCTCGACCTGCTCGGGGGAGAGGTAGGCCACCGTGCCGAGCAGCACGCCGGAGGAGCTGGTCATCGTCTGGCTCGAGACCGCCCGGGCCAGGCCGAAGTCGGCGACCTTGACGGTGCCGTTGTCGTTGATGATGACGTTCTCGGGCTTGACGTCGCGGTGGATCAGGCCCTTGGTGTGCGCCTCGGCGAGGGCGAGCAGCACCGCCTCGAGCACGTCGAGGGCGGCGCGCGGGGAGAGGGTGCCCTCCTCGCGCAGGACGTCACGCAGGGTCAGGCCGGGGACGTACTCCATCGCGAGGAAGACCGAGCCGTCGTCCTGGCCCTGGTCGTAGACGGCGACGACGTTGGGGTGGGAGAGGGCGGCGGCCGAGCGGGCCTCGCGCCGGAACCGGCTGACGAAGGTCTCGTCGTGCGCCAGGTGGGGGCGCATCACCTTGAGGGCGACCTCGCGGTCGAGCCGCTCGTCGAGCGCCAGGTAGACCGTGGCCATCCCGCCGTCGGCGATCCTGGACAGCACGCGGTAGCGGCCGTCGAGGGTGCGCCCGATGAGGGCGTCGCCGGGGGAGACACCGTAGGAGTGTACGTAGTCACGACCCTGCCCCCGCTCTCCGTCCGGCGCGTCACATGGTGGCGCGGAGCCGCATGATCGTCCGCACGTAGGACTTCGTGTCGCTGTACATCCCGTGCTGCTGCACCGACCCGAGGCCCTGGTAGTACCCGGCGACGGCCTGCTCGGTGTTCTTCGCCGAGCGCCCGAGCGCCCGCAGCATGACGACCCCGGCGGTGATGTTGTCGCGCGCGTCGAGCAGGTCGAGCCGGCGGCCGACGAGCGAGGAGGCCCACTGGCCACCGGACGGGATGACCTGCATGACGCCGACCGCGTTGGCGGGGGAGACCATCCGCTGGTTCCAGCCCGACTCCATCGAGGCGACGGCGAGCGCCAGCCGGGGGTCGACCCCGTGCCGGCGCGCGGTCTTCACGATGATCGCGCGCGTCTCGCTGCGGCTCGGCACCGAGCGCTTGGCGAGGATCGCGTGGTTGCGGCGGGCGGCGGCGACGACCGAGCTCGGGTATGTGACGCCGTTGAAGGTGTCGGACACGGCGTGCGTCGCCGAGGCGGGGATCCGCAGGCGCTGGCCGACCCGCAGCAGCGAGCCGCTGGAGATCCGGCTGGCCCGGGCGATGTCGGAGACGCTCGTGCCGTAGCGGGCGGCGATGCCGCTCAGGGTCTCGCCCGAGCGCACGGTGTGCCGGCGGGTGGTGGCCGCGGGGCGGGGGCTGCTCGCTTTCCTCGAGGACGAGGCGGCCGCGCCGGCGCCCCGGACGTGGATGCGGTCGCCGGGGTGGATCAGGCTGCGCGCCGAGAGGTGGTTGGCCTTGAGCAGCCCGGCGAGCGGCACGCGGTAGTGCGCGGCGATGTGGCTCATCGTCTCGCCGGCCCGCACGACGTGCACGCGGCCGGCCGCGCGGGCCTTGGCCTTCGCCGCCTTCGCGGCCTCGGCGGCGGTGCGCGGGACGCTCAGCCGGTCGCCGGCGTGGATCATCCCGGGGGTGCGGACGTGGTTGCGCGCCACGAGGGCGCCGACGGTCGTCCGGTGCCGGGCGGCGATGGCGTCGAGGGTGTCCCCGTCGCGGACCGTGTAGGTGGTCCACCCGTGCGGCGCGGTGCGCGAGGGCGCGACGACGGCGGTGACGGGCTCGAGCACGGGGGTGGCGGGCGGCGGTGCAGCGACGACCATGACGCGGGTCCTTCGGGCTGGAGGACGGGGGTGTCCTGGGGGAGCAGTGTGACGTTTGGGGCCCACGGTACCGGAGTGACGCGTGGTGCGCAGGGTGCTGCGCAGGATCGGTTCGCGGTCGGGCCCGCGCGCTGTGGCACGCTGGCCGGGTGAGCGACTCCGCACCCGACACCACCCCGGACCTGACCTCCCTCGTCCCGGACTGGCTGACCGTCCCCGACCTCGCCGAGCGCCTCGGCCTGCGGCTCTCCGACGTGCGCACCCTCATCGAGGACCGCGAGCTGCTCGCGCTGCGCATCGGCGAGCGGCGCGTGCTCGCCGTGCCGGCCGGCTTCGTCGACGACGACGGCCCGCTGCCGGCCCTGCGCGGCACCTTCACGGTGCTCGCCGACGGCGGGATGAACGACGAGGAGGTGGTGCGCTGGCTGCACACGCCCGACGACACCCTCCCCGTCGCCGGCACGCCGCTCGACGCCATCCGCGCCGGCTTCAAGACCGAGGTCCGCAAGCGCGCGATGGAGGAGGCGTTCTGAGCCCCGAGCCGGCCTGGGTCGAGCACGCCGTCTGGTGGCGGGTCTACCCGCTCGGGGCCGTCGGAGCCGTTCCGGAGCCCCCGGCCGGCCCCGCCCGCCCCGACGAGCACCGCCTGCTGCGGCTGCTGCCGTGGCTCGACCACGTCGTCGCCCTCGGGGCCAACGGCGTCGCCCTCGGCCCGGTGTTCGCGTCAGAGCTCCACGGCTACGACACCCTCGACCACCTGCGCCTCGACCCGCGGCTCGGCGAGGAGGCCGACCTCGACCGGTTCGTCGAGGCGGCCCACGAGCGCGGGTTGCGCGTCCAGCTCGACGGCGTCTTCAACCACGTGGGGCGGGGCCACCGGTTCGTCGCCGAGGCCGAGCGCGACGGCCCGGACTCGCCCGGCGGCCGGATGCTGCGCCACGAGCCCGACGGCTCCGGGGGCACCCGGCCGGCGACGTGGGAGGGCCACGACGAGCTCGTCGCGCTCGACCACGACGCCCCCGAGGTCGCCGCGCTCGTCGTCGAGGTGATGCGGCACTGGCTCGACCGCGGGGCCGACGCCTGGCGCCTCGACGTCGGGTACGCCGTGCCGCCGGCCTTCTGGGCCGCGGTGCTGCCCGAGGTCCGGCGCACCCATCCGGACGTGTGGTTCGAGGCCGAGGTCATCCACGGCGACTACGCGGCCTTCGTGCAGGAGAGCACGGTCGACACCGTGACGCAGTACGAGCTGTGGAAGGCGGTGTGGTCCAGCCTCACCGACCGCAACCTCCACGAGCTCGACCACGCCCTCGGGCGGCACGACGCCTTCCTCGACACCTTCGTCCCGACGACCTTCGTCGGCAACCACGACGTCACGCGCATCGCGAGCCAGGTCGCCGACCCCCGCCACCACCCGCACGCGACGGTGCTGCTCGCCGTGCTCGGCGGCACCCCGGAGGTCTACGCGGGCGACGAGCTCGGGCTGCTCGGGGTCAAGGAGGAGCGGTTCGGGGGCGACGACGCCGTGCGCCCCGACCTCGGCACCGACACCACGGCCGTGCCCGGCGCCGACGGCGAGGTGTTCGCCCTGCACCAGGAGCTGCTCGGCCTGCGCCGGCGCCACCCGTGGCTGCACCGGGCGCGGTCGAGCGCGGTCGAGCTGACCAACACGCAGTACGTGCTCGACGTGACGGGGGAGGGGCCCGACGGCGGCACGCTGCGGGTGGCGCTCAACCTCGACGACGAGCCGCTCGAGCTCGACACCGCCGGTCTGGTCGCTGCGGACGCCGCCACCCGCGAGCGGGACGACGGCGTGGCACCGCACGGCTGGGCCGTGCTCGGGCGCTGAGCCCTCGGCCGGCGCGTCCGGCAGGCGGCTCAGGCGGTGCGGGAGGTGGCCGTGGCCACGAGGTCGTGCAGGACGGTGCGGGCCTCGGGGTCGAGCCCCGGCGCCTGCTCGAGCGCCGCACGGGCCGACGCGGCGAGCCGGACGATCTCGTCCTCGACCACCCCGACGGCCCCGGACCCGGTGATGATGGCGCGCAGCTCGTCGACGTCGTCGCCGCCGAGGTCGGCCCGCCCCACGAGGTGCTCGACCCGGACGCGACCCCCGGCATCCGCACCGGCGAGCGCGTGCGCGAGCAGGACGGTGCGCTTGCCCTCGCGCAGGTCGTCGCCCGCGGGCTTGCCGGTCTCGTCGGGGTCGCCGAACACGCCGAGCAGGTCGTCGCGCAGCTGGAAGGCGCGCCCGACGTCGAGGCCGTAGCGCGAGAGGGCGTCCAGGCCCGCGGCATCCAGCCCACCGACGGTGGCGCCGATGAGCAGCGGGTGCTCGACGGTGTACTTCGCGCTCTTGTAGCGGATGACCCGGCCGGCCCGCGCGACCCGCTCGTCGTCGGCGACGCCCTCCCAGGGGCGCATCGACTCGACGACGTCGAGGAACTGGCCGGCCATCAGCTGCGTGCGCATCCGGTCGAAGACGCCCCGGCCGCGGGCGAGGTCGGCGTCGGGCAGCCCGCAGGTGGCGTAGACCTCGTCGGTCCAGGTGAGGCAGAGGTTGCCGGCGAGGACCGCCCCGGCGAGGCCGAAGCGCTCGTCGTCGCCGGACCAGCCGCGGTCGGCGTGCCGGCTGGCCAGGGCCCGGTGGGCGGCGGGCATCCCGCGCCGGGTGTCGGAGTCGTCCATGACGTCGTCGTGGATGAGCGCGGCGGCCTGGAACAGCTCCATGGCGCTCGCGAGCCGGACGAGGGCGTCGGAGTCGGGGGTGCCGGCCGCCCGGGCGCCCCAGTAGAGGAAGGCGGCCCGCAGCCGCTTGCCGCCGCGCAGCAGGTCGCCGACGGCGTGCATCAGGTCCTCGACGTCCGGGCCGAGCTCGGCGAGGACCCCGGCCTGCACCGCGAGCTCGGCGTCGAGGACGTCCTGCACCCGTCGCCGCAGGTCGGCGGAGTCGAGCACGCTGGTCACGGGGGCTCCTGGCGGTGCGGCCGCGCACGGGCGCGGTCGGATGGTGGCGTCCCCGAGCCTACGGTGTCGGCGCTCGCGTACCCTCGCCGCCATGGGTCACTACGGAGGGGGCGGCCGTCCCGAGCACCTCGTGGCATCCATCCCTGCCCGGCTCCGGGAGGCGCAGCCCTCGATCAGCTTCGAGTTCTTCCCCCGAAGGACGACGCCGCCGAGGCGCTGCTCTGGGACGCCGTGCGCCGCCTCGAGCGGGTCCGGCCGGCCTTCGTCTCCGTCACGTACGGGGCCGGGGGCACCAGCCAGGACCGCACCGTGCGGGTCACGGCGCGGATCGCCGACGAGACGTCGCTGACCCCCCTCGCGCACCTCACGTGCGTCGGGCAGTCGGTGCGCGACCTGCGCCAGGTCGTCGGCCACTACGCCGCGTCCGGGGTCCGCAACGTCCTCGCCCTGCGCGGCGACCCGCCCGGCGACGTCCGGGCGGCCTGGGCGCCGCACCCCGACGGCCTCGACCACGCCGAGGACCTCGTCCGGATGGTCCGTGCGCTCGGCGACTTCACGGTCGGCGTCGCCGCCTTCCCCGACGTCCACCCCGACAGCCCCGACCTCGACCACGACGTCGAGGTGCTCGTCCGCAAGGCCGACGCCGGGGCCTCCTTCGCCATCACGCAGATGGTGTTCGACGCCGACACCTACCTGCGGCTGCGCGACCGCGTCGCCGCCCGCCGCGACCTGCCGGTGACCCCCGGGCTGATGCCGGTGACCAACGTGCGGCAGATCCAGCGGATGTCCGAGCTCATGGGCACCCCGCTGCCCCCCGGCGTCGTGCAGCGGCTCGAGGCCGTCAAGGACGACCCGGCCGCGGTGCGCGAGGTCGGGGTGCAGATCGCCACCGAGCTCGGCCGGCGGATGCTCGACGAGGGCGCACCGGGGCTGCACTTCATCACGATGAACCGCTCGACGGCCACGCTCGAGGTGCACGAGAACCTCGGCCTCTGAGGTCGCGACCAGCGCTCAGGCGACGTCCATCGTCTGACCACCGGTGATCCGGATCAGCTCGTCGTAGGTCGTGGCGAAGACCGCGTGGCTGTGCCCGGCGGCCGCCCAGACCACGTCGTAGCGCCCGAGGCTCGCGTCGACGACGGTGCGGAGGCGGACCGGGTGGCCCACGGGGGCGACGCCGCCGATGGCCATGCCGGTGTGCTCGCGCACGAAGTCGGGGTCGGCCTGCTCGAGCGAGGTGACGCCGAGGAGGCCGGCGACCTTCGCGGTGTCGACCCGGTGCCCGCCGGAGGCGAGGACGAGGAGCGGGGAGGTGGCGCCGTCCTCGGCCGTGGCGACGAAGACGAGGCTGTTGGCGATCTCGGCCGGGGTGACCCCAGCGCCTCGGCCGCGGCCCGGGCGGTGCGGACCGCCCCGGGCAGCTGGCGCAGCTCGGGGCGCACGTGGTGGACGGCGAGGGTCTCGAGCACCGCGGCGACCCGGCGGTGCGCGGTGAGGTCGCGCTGCGGAGTGTCCTCCGGGGCGACGCCGACGGGCTCGGGCGACATGGCCGCAGCGTAGTGCTCGCCCGGGAGGACGGGGAGGCCCCGGGGTCCGGACCGCTCGGGTCGTCGAACGACGGGACACCGGGTGGCCCGACCCGGGTGCGGCGTGTTCTGCTCACCCGACGGATGCACCCGCATCCGGGTAGCGACGAGTACCGGAAGGACCCCGATGATCCTCATCACCGTGAAGTTCCCGATCCGCGAGGACAGGCTCGAGGAGTGGAAGGAGCTCTCGCAGTTCTACGTCGAGCACGTGAGCGCCGAGCCCGGCAACGTCTTCTTCGAGTTCTCCGAGAGCGTCCACGAGCCGCACACCTTCGTCTGCATCGAGGGCTTTCGCGACGCCGACGCGGGGGCCGAGCACATGCGCCAGGCCCACGTCGAGCGCTTCATGGGCGAGATGCCCGACATCGTCTCGGCGCAGCCGCAGATCATCTACGTCGACGCCGAGGAGGTCACCGGCTTCGGGCCGATGGGGGAGATCCAGCCCCGCGCCTGAGGTTCCGTGCCCCGGGTCGAGGTGAAACCGGGCCTCGAGACGGCCCGGCACCACCTCGACCCGCAGTGGTCCGCGGGTTCCTCCGAACGGCTTGACGCGACGTCGGACCCCCGGGGTACAGTGGACGGAGTAGTCGAACGCATGTTCGATCACTCCATCCACCGGGTCGCGCCGGCGGGGCAGGCCGCCCGTCGGGCGATCGGTGCTGCCCACCCGGAGGTGCGCCATGGTCCGTCGGCACGACGAGCCGCTGCAGGTCGCCACGGGGGAGCGGGCCGCAGCCGAGCGGGGGCGGCCGTCGCCCCCGTCCTGCACGACGACGCCCCGCGCTCCTTCGTCTGGCGCGGCCGGCGCTACACCGTGTGCGCCGTCCTCGACGCCTGGCAGGAGCGGCGGGCGTGGTGGCGCGAGGTCGGCGAGCACCCGGACGGGCCCACCGACACCGAGCGCCGGGTCTGGCGGGTCGAGGCCCGGCCCCCGTCCGGCACCGCCGGGGTCTTCGACCTCGGCCGCGACGACGACCACTGGCTCCTCCTGCGGGCCCACGACTGAGGAGACACGCGATGCCCCACGCCGAGACCACCCTCGACCTCCTCGAACGCTCCCGCGAGGCCCTGACCCGCGGCTACACCGACACCCTCGCCTCCGCGCGCCACCTCGACGCCTCGCTCGCCGCGCTGCGGGCCGCGGCCGCCCTCGTCTCCTCCCGTCCGGGCGCCGGCCCGGCCGGGAACGGCCCGCACGACGTCTGGGCCCTCGCCGCCCGCACCGCCCCCGAGCTCGCCGAGTGGGCCGACCGGTTCGCCGGCGTCACCGGGCAGCGGGTCGGCGTCGAGACCGGGCTGGTGCGGGTCAGCGCCCGCGAGGCCGACGACCTGCTGCGCGAGGCCGAGACCTTCGTCGACCTCGTCGCGGCGCGCCTCGGCGTCCCGGTCGCCCGCCCGGCCCCGCGGCGCCTGGTCCCCGTCCGCTCGGCCTGAGGCCCGGCCGTGTCCGGCCCCGACGGGTTCGCCCACCTCCACGTCGCCTCCGGGTTCTCGATGCGCTTCGGCGCCTCGAGCCCCGAGGACCTCGTCGCCCGCGCCGCCGAGCTCGGCCAGGGGGCGCTCGCCCTCACCGACCGTGACGGCCTCTACGGCGCGATCCGGTTCGCGCAGGCCTGCGGGTCGGCCGGCCTCGACCCCGTCCTCGGGGTCGACCTCGCCGTCACCGACCTCGTGCCCGACCCGCACACCCGCCCCACCCGGCCCGTCCGCACCCCGGTGCGCGGCGGCGCGATCGTCGACCCGCGTCGCCCCCGGGTCACCGTCCTGGCTCGCGGCCGGGCCGCCGGCACGGGCCCCGGTGCCGGCTGGGCGGCCCTGTGCCGCCTGGTCACCGGCACCCACCTGCGCGGCGAGCGCGGCGTCCCGGTCACCACCCCGAGCTGCTCGCCCGGTGGGCCGTCCCGAGGGCGAGGACGCCGCGGCCCCGGCGCGCCTCGTCGTCCTCCTCGGCCCCGACTCCGACGTCGGGCGGGCCGTCCTCGCCGGGCAGCGCGAGCACGCCCGCGACCTCCTCGCCCGCTGGCGCACCCTCCTGCCGCGCGACGGGCTGGCCCTCGAGGTCGTCCTCCACGGCGGCCCCGACGGCACGCCCGGCTGCCGCTCGCACGCCGCCCACCTCCTCGGCCTCGCCGACGCCGCGGGGGTGCCGGCCGTCCTGAGCGCCGCGGTCCGGCACGCCGAGCCCGGGCAGGTCCGTACCGTCGACGTCCTCGACGCCGCCCGACGCCTCGTCGTCCTCGACTCCCGCCACCTCGACCGCGTCACCGACGCCGGCCACCTCGCCGGCACCGACGTCATGCGCGCCCGCGCCCTCGAGGTCACCTCCGGCGACACCGCCCGCGCCGACCGGCTGCTCGTGATGACCGCCCGGCTGGCCGCCGAGTGCACCCAGGACGCCCGTGACGACCTCGGCATCGGCGCGGTCCACCTGCCCGAGCCCGAGGTCCTCGGCATCGAGCCCGGCACCGACCCGATGGACGTCCTCGCGCAGCGCTGCCGCGCCGCGGTCGACCGGCGCTACCCGGGCGCCACCGACACCGAGCGCCGGGCCGTCCTCGACCGCCTCGACAGCGAGCTCACCGTCATCCGCTCGCTGGGCTACCCCACGTACTTCCTCACCGTCGCCGAGGTCACCGACCTCATCCGCGCCCGCGGCGTGCGGGTCGCGGCCCGCGGCTCGGGCGCCGGCAGCCTCGTCAACCACCTGCTCGGCATCAGCGGGGTCGACCCGATCCGCCACCGCCTGCTCATGGAGCGGTTCTGCTCCCCGCTGCGCGCCGAGCTGCCCGACATCGACGTCGACGTCGAGTCGGCCCGCCGCACCGAGATCTACGAGGCCGTCCTCGAGCGCTTCGGCGGCGAGCGGGTCACGTGCGTCTCGATGATGGACACCTACAAGGTCCGGCACGCCGTCCGCGACGTCGGCGCCGCACTCGGCATGCCGCCGGTCGAGGTCGACGAGATCGCGAAGGCGTTCCCGCACATCCGAGCCCGCGACGCCCGGCACGCCATCGCCGACCTCCCCGAGCTGCGCAGCCGCGGCCTCGACAGCCCGCGCCTCGCGCAGTTCTTCGACCTCGTCGAGGCCCTCGACGGCCTGCCCCGGCACATCGCGCTGCACCCGTGCGGCGTCGTGCTGTCCAACGCCGGGATGCTCGACCGCACCCCCGTCGAGGCCTCCTGGCTCGGCTTCCCGATGAGCCAGTTCGACAAGGACGACGTCGAGACCCTCGGCTTCCTCAAGCTCGACGTCCTCGGCATCCGGATGCAGTCCTCGATGGCCCACGCCGTCGCCGAGGTCGAGCGGGTCAGCGGCGAGCGCATCGACCTCGACGACGAGCGCCAGGTGCCGCTCGACGACCCCGACACCTTCGAGCTGATCCGCACCACCCGCACCCTCGGGATGTTCCAGATCGAGAGCCCCGGCCAGCGCGAGCTCGTCGGCAAGCTCGGGCCCACCGCCTTCGACGACCTCATCGTCGACATCTCGCTCTTCCGGCCCGGCCCGGTGAAGTCCGACATGATCACGCCGTTCCTCGAGTCCCGGCACGGCTGGCGCGAGACGCGCTACCTCCACCCGAGCCTGGTCCCCGCGCTGGCCGAGACCGAGGGCGTCGTCGTCTTCCACGAGCAGGTGCTGCTCATCGTCGCCGAGACCACCGGGGTCAGCCTCGCCCAGGCCGACGAAGTGCGCCGCTCGATGGGCACCCCGCACGGCCAGCAGGAGGTCGAGGCATGGTGGCGGCCGGCGGCGCAGGCGCGCGGGTACGCCGCCGAGGACCGCGACCGGATCTGGGAGGTGCTGAGGTCCTTCGCGTCCTTCGGGTTCTGCAAGGCGCACGCCGCGGCCTTCGCGCTGCCGACCTACCACTCGGCGTGGCTGAAGACCCACCACCCGGCGGCCTTCCTCTCCGGCATCCTCACCCACGACCCGGGATGTACCCCAAGCGCCTGCTCCTCGACGACGCCCGATCCTTCGGCATCCCCGTGCTCGGCCTCGACGTCAACGCCTCCGGCGACACCTACCGCACCGAGCCGGTCGACGACGGCCCCGGGCCGGACGGCACCCCGGGATGGAAGCAGGACCCGCAGCCCTACGGCATCCGGCTCTCGCTCGCCGACGTCAAGGGCATCAGCGAGGCCGAGGTGGCCCGCATCGTCGCCGGCCAGCCGTACTCCGACCTCGGCGACTTCTGGACCCGTGCCCGGGTCAGCCGCCCGGTCACCGAGCGGCTCGTGCTCGCCGGGGCCTTCGACGCCCTCCACGGGATGGGCACCGGCTCGCTCGGGCGCCGCGGCCGGGTCACCCGCCGCGACCTGCTGCTGCACGTCGCCGAGCTCGACCGCTGGGACCGGGGGAGCGGCCGCCCCCGCACGAGCCGCCGGCGCACCGTGCCCACCTCGGCCGCCCGCGAGGTGCAGGACGCCGGGGTCGACGTCCGGGTCCGGGCCGCCGCGCAGTCCCAGGCGGCCCGCGAGGTCGTCCCGGCCGCCGAGCAGCCCACCCAGCTGACCCTCGACCTCGGCGACCGGCCGACCCTCGTCACCGGCACCGGCCTCCCCGAGCTCACCGGCCCCGAGCGGGTGCGCGCCGAGCTCGACGTCCTCGGCCTCGACGTCTCGGCCCACGTCGTCGCCTTCTACGAGCCGCTGCTCGCCGCCCTCGGGGTCACCCGCAGCCGCGACCTCGTCGGCACCCGCAGCCGCAGCGAGGTGTGGGTGGCCGGCGTCAAGGTCGCCACCCAGACCCCGCCGGTGCGCTCCGGGCGCCGGGTCGTCTTCCTCACCCTCGACGACGGCACCGGCCCCTCCGACTGCACCTTCTTCGAGGACGTCCAGGGCCCGTACTCCGGGGTGGTCTTCCACTCCTGGATGCTCCTCGTGCGCGGCGTGCTGCGACGCACCGGCGAGCGCGGCGTCTCGATCCGGGCCACCGGCGCCTGGGAGCTCGCCGGCCTCTGGGACGCCTGGCAGCTCGGCGGGCTCGCCGGGGTGCACGCGGCGGTCGCGGCGGGGGAGGCCGACGCCGTCGCCCGGGCCGAGGCCGCCGAGCACGCCGCCCGCGAGGCCGCCGAGCGCACCGGCCGTCGCGTCCTCGTCCACGCCTCGGGGTTCAAGCAGTCGCCGTACGCCGACATCAAGCCCGCCGGGGCCGACCCGCGGGCCGGGCGCGGGGTGCCCGTCCTCGACCACCCGGGCGGGATGCCGCGCCCGGTCCCGGGGACGCCCCCCGGGCAGGTCGTGCCCGTCGCCCCCGCCGCTGCCGCCGCGCTGCCCTCGCGCAAGCTGTGGCACGCGAGCCCGGGCAGCTCGGGACACTAGGGTGGAGCGCGCACAGCCACCCCCGCCCGACGAGGAGACCCACCGTGTCCGAGCACCGTGGCCGCCGCCCCGGCCCCGCGGGCGGCCCGCGCACCACGGCGGTCCAGCGCGTGCTCGACGAGCACGCCGAGCAGCGCCGCGCCGCGCTCGGCCGGCCGCTGCGGATCCTCGACCTCGGGGGCGGCACCGGCGGCACGGCCGTCCCGCTCGCCGTCGCCGGCCACGAGCTCACCGTCGTCGACCCCAGCCCCGACGCCCTCTTCTCGCTGCGTCGCCGGGCCACCGAGCGCGGGGTCCAGGAGCGCGTGCGCGCCCTCCAGGGTGACGCCGACACCGTCCGCGAGCTCGTCGGCGCCGACCCCGCCTTCGACCTCGTCTGCCTCCACGGCACCCTCGAGGTCGTCGACGACCCCGAGGCCGCGGTCGGGGCCGTCGCGGCGCTGCTCGCCCCCGGTGGCACGTTCAGCCTCGTCGTCGCCCAGCGGCTGCACGCCGTGCTCTCCAACGCCCTCGCCGGCCGGCTCGATCGGGCCCGCGCCGTCCTCGAGCGGCCCGACGGCCGCTGGGGCGAGGACGACCCCGCCCCCCGCCGCTTCGACGAGGCCGCCGTCCTCGAGCTGGTCCGCGCCCACGGACTGGCCCCGGTGCACGTCCAGGGGGTGCGGGTCTTCGCCGACCTCGTGCCCTCGGCCCTCCTCGACTCCGAGGCCGACCGCACCGCCCTCGCGGCCCTCGAGGAGGCCGCCGCCGACGCCGCGGCCCACCCGCTGCTCGGCAGCCTCGGCAGCGCCCTCCACGTCCTCGCCACCCGCGGCTGAGCACCGGGTGGCCCGGGAGCACCGGGGGAGCCCGCGATGAGCCGCCGCCAGTTCGCCCTCCCCGAGCGCACCGCCGCGGGCCCGCTCGACGACACCGGCTGCACGGTGCTCCACGTCGACATGGACGCCTTCTACGCGTCCGCGACCCTGCTGAGCCACCCCGAGCTCGTCGGCACCCCCGTCATCATCGGTGGCGGCACCCGCGGGGTCGTGCTCTCGGCCACCTACGAGGCCCGCCGCTTCGGGGTGGCCAGCGCGATGCCGATGTCCCGGGCCCGCCGGCTCTGCCCGCAGGCCACGGTGCTCGCCCCCGACCACGAGCTGTACTCCCACATCTCGGCCGGGGTGATGGAGACCTTCCGCTCGGTCACCCCCGTCGTCGAGCCGCTCTCGCTCGACGAGGCCTTCCTCGACGTCTCCGGCGCGGTCCGCCGGCTCGGCAACCCGGCGAGCATCGGCCAGTACCTGCGCGACACCGTGCACGACGAGCAGGGCATCACCTGCTCGGTCGGGGTCGCCCCGAGCAAGTTCGTCGCCAAGCTCGCCTCGAGCCTCGCCAAGCCCGACGGGATGGTCGTCGTCCCCCGTGACGAGGTCGTCCCGTTCGTCCAGCAGCTGCCCGTCGCGGCCCTGTGGGGCGTGGGGGACAAGACGGAGGAGGCCCTGGTGCGGCTCGGCCTGCGCACCGTCGCCGACATCGCGCACACCCCGCTGGCCACCCTCGTCCGCGGGCTCGGGGAGGCCACCGGCCACCACCTCCACGAGCTGTCGTGGGGGCGTGACCCCCGCCCGGTCGAGCGCGAGCAGCGCGAGAAGAGCATCGGCAGCGACCAGACCTTCGAGGCCGACATCGACGACGCCGCCGAGATCCGCCGCCGGCTGCTCGGCCTCAGCGAGCGCACGGCGGCCCGGATGCGCGCCGCGGGGATGACCGGGCGCACCGTCACCCTCAAGGTGAGGTTCAGCGACTTCACGACGATCACCCGGGCCCGCACGCTGCGCGAGCCCACCGACAGCGGGCGGGCGGTGCACGCGGCGGCCGTCGCCCTCTTCGACGCCCTCGGGCTCCAGCGGGCCCGCATCCGGCTCGTCGGGGTGCGGATGACCGGGCTGGTCCCGGCCCACGAGGCGCCCATCCAGGGGGTCATCGGTGAGCCCGAGCACGGCTGGCGGGACGCCGACCGGGCCGTCGACCGGGCCCGCGCGCGCTTCGGGTCGGGGGTCGTGCGGCCCGCGAGCCTGCTCGAACGTGACACATCGCGCATCCAACGTGACCCATCCGCTTCCGTGCGGCGACCGCGGGACCTATCCTGAGGACTCAGGGACAACATGGGGCGTCCGCCGGGCGCCTCGGGCCGACCGCGGGAGGATCAGTGCCCCTCTCAGACCACGAGCAGAAGATGCTCGACCAGATGGAGCAGCAGCTCGCTGCCGAGGACCCGAAGTTCGCCTCGCAGATGCAGGGCAGCGGCCTCGCCTCGCTCCAGCGCCGACGGTGGGTCGTCGGTGCCGTCGGCGCGCTCGCCGGTCTCGGCCTCGTCCTCGTCGGCATCAGCACGACGATGTGGGTGGGCGCCATCGGGTTCGCCCTCATGGTCGCCTCGGTGGCCTTCGCGGTCACGCCCCGCGCAAGGCCCGGCTCGGCGTCGTCCAGCAGGACGGCAACGTCCAGGCCAAGGGGCGGGCCAAGCGCAAGGGCTCGCTCATCGACCGCCTCGACGAGCGCTGGGAGCGTCGCGAGAACAAGTGGTGACCCCCGGCCGGCCCCGCCGGTCCGGTGAGCGGCCTCAGCCGACCAGCAGTCCCACGACGTAGAGCCCGGCGACGACCAGCGCCGAGGTCAGCTCGATCCCCACGCTCTGCAGCACGCCCAGCGCGGCGTGCTTCGTGCGCGTCCACGCCTCCCCGCGGGAGGTCCCGCGACCGACCTCCACGAGCCAGATGCCGAGGAGGAAACCGATGGGGCCCCGACGACGGGGATGACGAAGAAGCCGACGACGGCCAGGAGCACGGCCAGGGCGAGGGTCGAGGTGCGCACGCCGCGCTGCTTCATCCGGCGGCCGGGGACGAGGTACTGCAGCACCCGCCCGGCGGCGGCGACGAGCACCGACAGGAAGAGCACCACCCATCCGGTGGTGCTCTGCTCGGCGAGGGCCCAGACGAGGACGCCCGCGAGGACGAGGAGGGTGCCCGGCAGGACCGGGACGACGACGCCGACCAGTCCGAGGACGATCAGCAGCGGCGGCAGGACGACCCAGGTGTCGGCCGCCAGGGCGTCCACCTCAGTCGTCGACGGCCGGGGTCACCGGCTCGTGGAGGCGCTCGCTCTCGTCGATGATGTCGGCCTTGTCGACCAGGGCCGGGACGTGCTCGCGCCCGTGGTGGGCGCAGAAGAGCAGCTCTCCGCCGGCGTGCAGACGGGCCCGGACGTACGCCTGGGCACCGCAGCGGTCACAGCGGTCCGCGGTGGTCAGGGTGGGTGCCAGTGCGGCGTTCACGGCGGCCTCCTCGGCTCGGCTCGGGGTCCTGCTGGTGTTCGTGCTGGTGGTTCGTGGCGACCGACCCGTGCGGATCGGCTCCTGTGCAACAGTCAAGCACGCCGGATGCTTCCCGGTGCGCAGGGGGCCCCGAACCGGCCGGGTGGTGTCGAGATCGTGACCATTCGCCCGAGCCCGGGATCCTCCTGTCCTCCAGGGGTGAGGAGGCACGAGACGGCCCGGCGATACGCCCCCGCGACCACGGGTCGGCGCCGGGCCGGTGCGCCTGTCGGGGGCCGTCGGGGCGGCGACTACCCTGCGGGACGTGCCTGCGACCGCTGCCAAGAAGACCGCGACGAGCAAGTCCGCGTCCGAGTACACCGCCCACCACCTCCAGGTCCTCGAGGGCCTCGAGGCGGTGCGCAAGCGTCCCGGCATGTACATCGGCTCCACCGACTCGCGCGGCCTCATGCACTGCCTCTGGGAGATCATCGACAACGCCGTCGACGAGGCCCTCGGCGGCCACTGCGACCGGGTCGAGGTCCAGCTGTACGCCGACGGCTCGGTCGAGGTCCGCGACAACGGCCGCGGCGTCCCCGTCGACATCGAGCCGCGCACCGGCCTCACCGGCGTCGAGCTCGTCTACACCCGGCTGCACGCCGGCGGGAAGTTCGGCGGCGGCTCGTACACCGCCTCGGGCGGCCTCCACGGCGTCGGCGCCTCGGTCGTCAACGCCCTCTCCGCGCGCCTCGACGTCGAGGTCGACCGCGGTGGCAAGACCTACGCGATGAGCTTCCGCCGCGGCGAGCCCGGGGTCTTCTCCGACGTCGCGGGCGCCCAGGGGCGCAAGGACCCCGACCACGAGTTCACCCCCTACGTGAAGACCAGCGCCCTCGAGGTCGTCGGCAAGGCCAGGCGGGGCGTCACCGGCACGCGGGTGCGCTACTGGGCCGACCGCCAGATCTTCCTCCAGGACGCGGGCCTCGACCTCGAGGGCCTGCTCGGGCGGGCGCGCCAGACCTCCTTCCTCGTCCCCGGCCTGACCATCGTGGTGCGCGACGAGCGCGGCCCCGAGCCCACCGAGGAGGTCTTCCTCCACGACGGCGGCATCTCCGAGTTCTGCGAGTTCCTCGCGCCCGACGCCCCGGTCACCGACGTCTGGCGCCTGCAGGGCACGGGCACCTTCACCGAGACCGTTCCGGTTCTCGACGCGCAGGGGCACATGACCCCACCGAGGTCGAGCGCGAGTGCGGCGTCGACGTCGCGGTCCGCTGGGGCACCGGCTACGACACCACCGTGCGCTCGTTCGTCAACATCATCGCCACCCCCAAGGGCGGCACCCACCTCGCGGGCTTCGACCAGGCCCTGCTCAAGGTGCTGCGCAAGCAGGTCGAGGCCAACGCCCGGCGGCTCAAGGCCGGCAGCGACAAGCTCGACAAGGACGACGCCCTCGCCGGGCTCACCGCGGTCGTCACCGTGCGCCTCGCCGAGCCGCAGTTCGAGGGCCAGACCAAGGAGGTCCTCGGCACCGCCGCGGTGCGCCAGATCGTCAGCAAGGTCGTCGAGACCGAGCTGTCGGCCGTCCTCACCTCCACGAAGCGCCCGTTCAAGGCCCAGGCCGCGACCCTCCTCGAGAAGGTCGTCGCCGAGATGAAGTCGCGCATCAGCGCGCGGATGCACAAGGAGACCCAGCGCCGGAAGACCGCGCTCGAGTCCTCCTCGCTGCCGGCCAAGCTCGCCGACTGCCGCAGCAGCGACCCCGAGCGCACCGAGCTGTTCATCGTCGAGGGCGACAGCGCCCTCGGCACCGCGAAGCTGGCCCGCAGCAGCGACCACCAGGCCCTGCTGCCGATCCGCGGCAAGATCCTCAACGTCCAGAAGGCCTCGGTCACCGACATGCTCGGCAACGCCGAGTGCGCGGCGATCATCCAGGTCATCGGGGCGGGGTCGGGGCGCACCTTCGACCTCGAGTCGGCCCGCTACGGCAAGGTCATCATCATGACCGACGCCGACGTCGACGGCGCCCACATCCGGACCCTGCTGCTCACCCTGTTCTTCCGGTACATGCGCCCGCTCGTCGAGGCCGGGCGGGTCTACGCCGCCGTGCCGCCGCTGCACCGCATCGAGGTCGTCAACCCCGGCAGCAAGGCCAACGAGGTCGTCTACACCTACTCCGAGGCCGAGATGCGCCGCACGATGTCCTCGCTCGCCAAGCGCGGGAAGAAGACCAAGCCGCTGCAGCGCTACAAGGGCCTCGGCGAGATGGACGCCGACCAGCTGGCCGAGACGACGATGGACCCCGGGCACCGCACGCTGCGCAAGGTCACGCTCAGCGACATCGAGTCCGCCACCGGCGTGTTCGAGCTGCTGATGGGCGGCGAGGTCGGCCCCCGCAAGGACTTCATCATCGACAGCGCGGGCGCCCTCGACCGCGAGCGCATCGACGCCTGACCCGGATTCCTCTGCGCCGAGAGCCCACAGGGCCGGCCGGCCACGCCACAGTGGTGCGCACCGACGCCCGGTCCGGCGGCGTCCGCCGAGGGGAGCAGGCCATGAGCACCGACGTCGAGCAGACCGGCGAGGTCGCGGGGGAGGAACCGACCGCGCTCAAGCGGGTCATGGGTCCGAAGCTGCTGCTGCTCTTCATCGTCGGCGACATCCTCGGCACGGGTGTCTACGCCCTGACGGGCAAGGTCGCCCAGGAGGTCGGCGGCGCGGCGTGGGTGCCGTTCCTCGTCGCCTTCGTCATCGCGATGATCACGGCCTTCAGCTACCTCGAGCTCGTGACGAAGTACCCGCAGGCGGCCGGCGCGGCGCTCTACACGCACAAGGCGTTCGGCATCCACTTCGTGACCTTCCTCGTGGCCTTCACCGTCATGTGCTCGGGCATCACGAGCGCCTCGACGGCCTCGCGGGCCTTCGCCTCCAACCTCGCCAAGGGCTTCGGGCTCGACAGCGACGACACCAACCTCATCCTCCTGCTGGCCCTGGCCTTCATGGCCCTCGTCGCCGCGGTCAACTTCCGCGGGGTCGCCGAGTCGGTCAAGGCCAACATCGTGCTCACCTCGGTCGAGCTCTCCGGGCTGCTGCTCGTCATCATGGTCGGCTTCTACGCCCTCTTCGCCGGGACGACCGACTTCAGCCGGACGATGGTCTTCGACAGCCCGAGCGACAAGAGCGCCTTCCTGGCCGTCACCGCGGCGACCTCGCTGGCCTTCTTCGCGATGGTCGGGTTCGAGGACTCGGTGAACATGGCCGAGGAGACCAAGGACCCGGTGCGCAACTTCCCGAAGATGATGATCACCGGGCTCGGCATCACCGGGACGATCTACCTGCTCGTCTCGCTGTTCTCGGTGGCCATCGTCCCGGTCGGCGAGCTCGGCAAGAGCGAGACGCCGCTGGTCACCGTCGTCGAGAAGGCCGCACCGAACATCCCCATCGACACGCTGCTCCCGTTCATCTCGATGTTCGCCGTCGCCAACTCCGCGCTCATCAACATGCTCATGGCCAGCCGCCTGCTCTACGGCATGGCCCACCAGGAGGTGCTGCCGCCGTTCCTCGGGAAGGTGCACGCGAAGCGCCAGACGCCGTGGGCGGCCATCCTCTTCACCACCGCGCTCGCACTCGGGCTCATCGCCTACGTCTCGAAGGCGAGCAGCTCGGCCACCGAGACCCTCGGCGGCACGACGTCGCTGCTGCTCCTCGGGGTGTTCACGATCGTCAACGTCTGCGTGCTCGTCCTGCGGCGCGACCCCATCGACCGGCCGCACTTCGTCGCCCCCACGCTGCTGCCCGTGCTCGGCGCCCTGCTCTGCGCGTTCTTCGTCGGGCCGTGGACCGGACGGGCGGGGGAGCAGTACGTCATCGCCGGGTGGCTGCTGGCCATCGGCGTGGTCCTCTGGGCCGTCACGTGGTTCGCGAACCGGGCGCTGCGGGGCAAGAAGACCTACCTGCGCGACCCCGAGGAGCTGGCCGGCGACGACACCGTCAACTGACCGGGACGGCTCGCGTCAGCCGCGGGGGACCGGACCCGTGGAGTCGCGCCGCACGAGCTCGGTCGGCATCACGACGACCTCCTCGGTGGGCTGCTCGTCGCCGACGAGGGAGCGCAGCAGGAGCCGGGCGGCCTCACGCCCCTGCGCGGCGACGTCCTGGCGCACGGTGCTCAGCCCGAGCACCTCGGAGAGCACGTAGTCGTCGATGCCGATGACCGAGAGGTCCTCGGGCACCCGCAGGCCGAGCCGGCGCGCGCTCTCGCGCACGCCGATGGCCATCTCGTCGGACGCGGCGACGATCGCCGTCGGGCGGTCAGCGAGCACCAGCAGCTCCGCGCTGTCGCGGGCGGCGGCCTCGGCCGTCCAGTCCGAGCCGAGGATCCAGGCCTCGACGACGGGCAGCCCACCGCCGGCCATCGTCTCGCGGAAGGCGCTCAGGCGGTCCTGGGGGTCTGGACGTGGGCGACGTTGCGGGGCACGTCGCCGATGTAGCCGATCCGCTCGTGGCCCAGGTCGATGAGGTGCTCGACGGCGGTGCGCATCGTCGCCCGGTCGTCGATGCGCACGCACGGGCGGCCGGGGACCGCCGAGCCGATCGCCACGAGCGGGAGGCCGAGCCGGTCGACGAGCTCGATCTCCTCGTCTCCCATCGGGACGTTGAGGGTGATGACGCCGTCGACCCGCTTCCAGAGCATGCCCTGGGTCAACGGCAGCCGCTGGTCGTAGCTGTCGTCCTCGAGGTCGAAGAGGATCGCGTGGTGCCCGTGCGAGCGCAGCTCCTTCTCGATGGCGCTCACGAGGGTCGCGAAGAACCACCGGGTGAGGAACGGTGCGACGACGGCGACGACCCGGGTCCGACCGGAGGCCAGCGACGTGGCCGTCGGGGAGGCGACGTAGTGCAGCTCCTCGGCGACGTCGAGGACCCGTTGCCGGGTCTCGGGGGAGACCCGGTCCAGACCCCGGAGGGCGCGGGAGACCGTGGCGACCGAGACCCCGGCCGCCCGCGCCACATCGGTGATCGTGCTGATGACATCGTCCCCTCGGGCCGGCTCAGCCCTTCGTGCCGCCGGCGAGGAGCCCGCGGACGAAGTACCGCTGGAGGCTGAGGAACACGATGACCGGGAAGGCGATCGAGATGAACGCCGCCGCGGACATGAGGTACCACCGGTTGCCGAGGGTGCCGCTGATGTTGTTCAGCACCATCGTCAGCGGGGCGAGGCTGCCCTCACCGGCGTTGCCACCGAGCATCGTGATCGCCACGAGCAGGTCGTTCCAGACCCACAGGAACTGGAAGATGCCGAACGACGCCAGGGCCGGCGTGATGAGCGGCAGCAGCACCTGGAAGAAGATGCGGACGTGGCCCGCACCGTCGACCCGGGCCGCCTCGAGCAGCGAGGCCGGGATCTCCTTCATGAAGTTGTGGAGGAGGAAGACGGCCAGCGGCAGCGCGAACGCACTGTGCGACAACCAGAGTGCCCAGTACGTGCCGTTGATGCCGATCTGCTGGTACATCGTGACGAGCGGCAGCAGGGCGATCTGCAGGGGAACGATCTGCAGGGCGAAGACACCGACGAACAGGGCGTTGCGGAACGGGAACTCGATCCACGCGAAGGCGTAGGCCGCGAGCGAGGCGAGCAGCAGCGGCAGGAACACCGCCGGGATCGCGATGACGAAGCTGTTGACGATGAAGTCGGTGAGCGGCGGCTGGCCCTCGGCGCCACCGAGCACCTGCGAGTAGTTGTCGAGCGTGAAGCCGGTGGAGAGCGCGTGCCACCACCCGGTCTCCTGGATGTCCTTCTGGTTGCGGAAGGAGGTGACGAGCAGGCCGACGGTCGGGGTGGTCCAGGCCAGGGCCAGGACGATGGCGATCGCGGAGGCCCAGGGGGAGGTGACCGCCCTGGCGGCGTTACCCGCGGAGGACTTGCGGCGCCGGCGCCCGGCCGGGGTGTCGAGGTGGACGTCGGAGGCCGCGTCGGCGACCGCTCCGGAGACCGGAGGGGGAGGGGTGGCGGTGCTCATCAGGCGTCCTTCCGCAGCTGGATGACGTTGAAGACGATGATCGGCGAGACGAGCAGGAAGATGACGATGGCGATCGCCGCACCGAGGCCCGGCTGCTGGGTGACGAAGGACCGGTTGTAGAACTCGTTCGCGAGGATCGAGTCACCGAACTTGCCACCGGAGGAGGCCTGGACGATGTCGAAGGCCTTGAGGGTGCCGATGGCGATCGTCGTGAGGACGACGATGACCGAGGGGCGGATGCTCGGCAGGGTGACGAACCGGAACATCTGCAGGCTCTTGACACCGTCGAGCTTGGCGGCCTCGATGATCTCGTCGGGGATGGCCTTGATCGCCGCCGAGAGCACGGTCATCGCGAAACCGGCCTGGATCCAGATCATGATCGCGATGAGCGAGAACGTGTTGCCCGGGGCGTTGCCGATGAAGTCGACCGGGTCCATGCCCAGCTTGGTGATGACGGCGTTGAGCAGGCCGACCTGGGAGGAGCCGGGGTCGCCGTTGTAGAAGTAGACGAACTTCCAGATGAGCGTCGCGCCGACCATCGAGATGGCCATCGGGAGGAAGATCAGGGCCTTGGCCACGGCCTCGCCGCGGGCGCGGTCGATGAGGATGGCGTAGAGCAGCCCGACGCCGGTGGCGAAGAGGGGCACGAGGATCACCCAGAAGGCGGTGTTGCGGAACACCTCCGGCAGGCCGGGCGTGGTCCACAGGGCGGCGAAGTTGTCGAAGCCGACGAACTTGCCGCGGGTGCGAGGGGTGCCGAAGTTGAGGTCGAAGAACTTGCCGGAGTAGAAGGCCCGGCGGATGGTGAGGATCGCGGGGTAGATCAGTGCGATCGCGATGAAGAAGATGGTCGGCCCGACGAAGGCGGCCGCCTGGATCTTCTCCCCGCGGCGTCCCTTGAAGAGGGAGGCCAGCAGGAGGATGCCGACGAAGACGGCGGCGAAGACGGCCAGGCCGAGGACCATGGTCCCGAGCCGCGATGCGGCGCCGCCGGCGTCCGCGGTGATGACTGACGTGGCGAACATGCACACCTCCGGGTACTGGGGACCACCGGTGGGCGGGGCTGGGCCCCGCCCACCGGCACTGGGGGTTCTGCCTACGTGCTGACCGGGGTCAGTTCGTCGGCCAGGACTTCTCGATGTTGTCGAGGGTGGTCTTGTCGTCCTGACCCTTGATCCAGTTGGTCATCTCCGACCAGAAGGTGCCCGCACCGACGGCGCTCGGCATCATGTCCGAGCCGTCGAACCGGAAGACCGCCGCCGGGTCGGCGAGGATCTTCGCCGACTGCTGGTCGATCGGGGAGACGAGGTTGTTCGGGTCCAGCCCCTTGTTGGCGCTGACCCAGCCGCCACCGGTCGTGGCCTTGGCCTTGGCGTTGGCCCAGTCCGGGGACGCGAGGAACGCGGCGAAGGCCTTGACCTCGGGGGCGTCACGGAAGGTGGTCACGAACTCGCCACCGCCGAGGACCGGCTTGGTGGAGGTGTCGACGCTCGGCAGGTAGAAGGCCCACACGTCGCCGTCCTCGGCCACCTTGGTCCCCTCGGGCCAGTTCGAGGCGTAGAACGAGGCCTGGCGGTGCATGTAGCACTTGCCCTTGAGGATCGGCTGGCCGCCGTCCTGGAAGGTCGTCGAGGCGATCGTCGACGGGGCGCCAAAGCCACCGTTGGTGTACTTGGCGTCCTTGAGGATGGCGCCGACCTTCGAGAGGGCGTCGGCGACCTTGGCGTCGTTGAACGGGATCTTGTGCGCGACCCACTGGTCGTAGGTGTCGGCGCCGGCCGTGCGCAGGAGCACGTCCTCGACCCAGTCCGTGCCCGGCCAGCCGGTGGCCGTGCCCGAGCCGAACCCGGCGCACCACGGCTTGGCGGCCGGGTCGTCGGCGGCGATCTTCGCCGTGAGCGTCATCAGCTCGTCCCACGTGGTGGGAACCTTGTAGCCCTTGTCCGCGAACGCCTTCGGGGAGTACCAGACGTAGGACTTGACGTTCGCGCCGAGCGGGGCGGCGTAGAGCGTGCCGTCGACGGAGCCGTACTTGCGCCACGACTCGCCGAAGTACTGGTCGACCTCCTTGCCGACGGTCTCGGTGGCGGGGATCGCCTTGCCGGTGTCGACCATCGTCTGGAGGAGGCCCGGCTGGGGGATGAAGGCGACGTCCGGCAGGTTGCCGCTCTGGGCGCGCTGCGGGAGGTTCTTCTCGAAGTCCTTGTCGCCTTCGTACTTGATGGTGACGCCGGTGCAGTCCTCGAACGCCTTGTACGACGCCTTGTGCGAGGCGTCCTCGGGGGTGACGATCGAGGTGTAGATGCTCACCGACTTGCCCGTGAGCTCGGACTTGAGGTCACACCACTTGCTGTAGTCCTTGGTGTCGGCAGCAGTGCCGTCGCTGCCGTCGCCGGAGTCCGAACCGGAGCCGCACGCCGCGGTCACGAGCGACATGGCGGCGATGCCGACGAAGGCCGCCGCCTTGCGCTTCGAGTTGAGGGCCATTGCCCGCCTCGCTTTCACTGGGTCGCGCCGAGACGGGATGCCTCGGCGGTGAGGGGAACCGGACCAAAGGTAAAAGCGTTTACACACCCGGGTCAACGGACGGCCGAGCGTGGGGCGTAACGATTCCGTAACGCGGACGTCGGCAACCGGATCTCGGACGGACAGCGCGACGCGGACCCTCCTCGTGGGGAGGGTGTCCCGCGCGCGGTCAGCGGACGGGTGACCCGATGCCGGCGATGACCGCCGGGTACGCGACGCCCGAGCCGTCGCGCCGGCCGACGGCCTCCGGCAGCTCGAGGGCGACGCCGCCGGCCCCGGACGCGCGGGCCGGGAGGGCGCCCACCCACGCGAGGACGAGGGCATCCTCGCCGCGCAGGAACCGGTGTGCCCGAACGCCTCCCGTGCCGCGACCCTTCGCCGGGTACTCCGTGAACGGGGTGACCTTGAGCGACCCGGGCTGGGTGCCGGGAAGGGCGTCCGAGGACCCGGAGGAGGTGACGACGACGTTCTGGGAGGAGGGGTCGACCGCGCCGAAGAAGACGACGGAGGCCCCGGGGGAGAGCCGGATCCCGGCCATGCCGCCGGCGGCCCGCCCCTGGGGTCGCACGGCCGAGGCCGGGAAGCGGAGCAGCTGGGCGTCGCTCGTGACGAACACGAGGTCGGCGTCGCCGTCGCGCAGCGGTACGGCGCCCACGACGCTGTCGCCGTCGCGCAGCGAGATGGCCTCCCAGTCGGGGCGGCCGGGGTAGTCGGTCGTGACCCGCTTGACGACGCCCTGCGCCGTGCCGAGCGCGACACCCGGGGCGTCGGCGTCGAGCGGCACGATGGTCAGCGGCTCCTCGCCGCGCGGCAGGTCGACGTAGACCGCCAGCGGCGCACCGCCCGACAGGCTCGGCGCGCCACCGAGCGGCGGCAGGGCGGGCAGCTCGAGGGCGGACATCCGGATCATCCGACCTCGCGAGGTGACGAGGGCGAACTCGCCTCTCGCCGTGGTGCGCACGGCCCCGACGACGGCGTCGTGCTTGGCGCGCGGGCCCTCGGCGGGCACCGGCTCGGCGTCGGAGGTGCGGGCCAGCAGGCCCGTGGACGACAGCAGGACCCAGCACGGGTCGTCGGCGACCTCGAGCGGTGTGGCCTGCGTGGCGGGCGTGCCGGCCGACTCCAGCAACACCGTGCGGCGCGGCGTGCCGTGGGCCTTGGCGACGTCGGCGAGCTCGCCGGAGACGGTGCGGCGCAACAGCTTCTCGTCGGCGAGGATGGCC
Organism: Phycicoccus sp. HDW14; assembly: GCF_011383005.1. Lineage (GTDB taxonomy): Bacteria > Actinomycetota > Actinomycetes > Actinomycetales > Dermatophilaceae > Phycicoccus. The sequence goes on from NZ_CP049935.1 coordinate 1,109,316, forward strand.
TCGAGCTCCTCGATGAGCCGCTGCAGCTCGTCGCGCTCGGCCTCGAGCTCGATGCGCGAGAACTTCGTCAGCCGGCGCAGCTGGAGCTCGAGGATGTACTCGGCCTGGGCGTCGGAGAGGTCGAAGACGTCGATGAGCCGGGCCTTGGCGGTGGCGGCGTCGTCGCTGGCCCGGATGAGCTGGATGACCTCGTCGATGTCGACGATCGCGATGAGCAGGCCCTCGACGAGGTGGAGGCGGTCCTTGCGCTTCCCGAGCCGGTGCTCGGTGCGGCGGCGGACGACGTCGATGCGGAAGTCGACGTAGGTGCGCAGCAGGTCCTTGAGGCCGAGGGTCTGCGGCTGGCCGTCGACGAGGGCGACGTTGTTGATGCCGAAGGAGTCCTCCATCGGCGTGTGCTTGTAGAGCGCCTCGAGGACGGCGTCGGGGTTGAAGCCGTTCTTGACCTCGAAAACCAGGCGCAGGCCGTTCTTGCGGTCGGTGAGGTCCTTGACGTCGCTGATGCCCTGGAGCTTCTTGGACTGCACGAGCACCTTGACGCGCTCGATGACCTTCTCGGGACCGATGAGGTACGGCAGCTCCGTGACGACGATGCCCATCCGGCGCGGCGTCAGCTTCTCGACCCGGGCGGTGGCCCGGGTGAGGAACTTGCCGCGCCCGGTGAGGTAGGCGTCGCGGACGCCGTCGAGCCCGATGATGCGGCCGCCGCCGGGCAGGTCGGGGCCGGGCACGAACTTCATGAGGTCGTCGAGCGAGCAGTCGGGGTGGTCGATGAGGTGGCGCGCGGCGCCGATGACCTCGACGAGGTTGTGGGGCGCCATGTTCGTCGCCATGCCGACCGCGATGCCGCTGGTGCCGTTGACGAGCAGGTTGGGGAAGGCGGCCGGCATCACCCCGGGCTGGGTCATCGAGTCGTCGTAGTTCGGGACGAAGTCGACGGTGTCCTCGTCGAGGCCGGTGACCATGAGCAGGGCGGCGGGGGCCATCCGGGCCTCGGTGTACCGGGAGGCGGCCGGGCCGTCGTCGAGGGAGCCGAAGTTGCCGTGGCCGTCGACGAGGGGCAGGCGCATCGTCCACGGCTGGGCCAGGCGCACGAGGGCGTCGTAGATCGCCTGGTCGCCGTGCGGGTGGTACTTGCCCATGACCTCGCCGACGACGCGCGAGGACTTGACGTGCGGGCGGTCCGGGCGCAGCCCGAGCTCGGACATCCCGTAGAGGATGCGGCGCTGCACCGGCTTGAGGCCGTCGCGTGCGTCGGGCAGGGCCCGGCTGTAGATGACGCTGTAGGAGTACTCGAGGAACGCCGAGCGCATCTCCTCCTCGACGTCGATGTCGACGACCCGTCCGAGGTCGTCCTCGGGGGCGGAGGGCTCGTGCGCTTGGCCATGGGGTGGGGACTACCTCGGGTCGGCGGGAGCCGCGGACGCGATCGCGGCAGGAATCGGCACCATCCTCACAAACGCCGGCCGCGGGTCCGTCACGACACTCCGAACCGGCCGAGGTGGAGCACCTCGTCGAGCGGACGGCGGCGCCGGGTGCGGCTCGACCCGGACACCCGCGCGGCCTCGGTGCCGAGGGCCACGACGCCGACGACCCGCCGCCCGGCCGGCGCGCCGAAGGCCTCGAGGACGGCGGCGTGCCGGGGCCCGGGGACCCCGAAGAAGAGGGCGCCGAGGCCGCGGTCCTCGGCACCGAGCAGCACGAGCATCGCGGCCATCGCCGTGTCGGTGTCCCAGTAGGGGATCGGCCACCGGTCCGGGGAGCGGTCGGTCCAGCCCTTGTCGGGCTCGGCGTAGCGGTCGAGGTAGGCACCGGGGTCGGAGAGGAAGACGACGAGGGCGGGGGCGGCCGAGACGCCCCGCAGCCAGGCGTCGGTGCGCCCGGGCTCGCTCGCTGCCGCCCAGAACCGGTCGCGGTCGGCCGGGGCGAGGAGCGCGACGAGGTCGAAGCCCTGGGTGAAGCCGGCGCTCGGAGCCCGTACGGCGAGGGCCGCGAGCTCGCGGACGACCTCCTCGGGAACCGGGACGTCGGGGTCGAACCGCCGCACCATCCGCCGCCGCCGGACCACCTCGCTGAGCTCCACGCCGCCCAGTGTGCCCCGACGCGGGGCACCCCTCGCGGGTGGCAGGATGGGGCATGGCGGAGGCGACGCTCCCCCGGGATACCCCACCTCCTGGGAAGCCGACGTCGTGCTGCGTGACGGCACCGTCGCCAGCCTGCGGCCCATCCGCCCCGACGACGGCGACGCGCTGCAGCGCTTCCACAACGCCCAGTCCGACGAGTCGATCTACCTGCGCTTCTTCGCGCCCCTGCGCCGGCTCTCCGACGCCGACGTCCTGCGCTTCACGCACGTCGACTACGTCGACCGGGTGGCCCTCGTCGTGACGATGCGCGACGAGATCATCGGGGTGGGGCGCTTCGACCGGCTCGACGGGCGCAGCGCCGAGGTCGCGTTCAACATCAGCGACCACTACCAGGGCAAGGGCATCGGCTCGGTGCTGCTCGAGCACCTCGCGGCCATCGCCCGCGACCTCGGCATCGCCCGGTTCACCGCCGAGGTGCTGCCGCAGAACCGCAAGATGCTCGCCGTCTTCTCCGACGCCGGCTACGAGGTGGCCCGGCGCATCGAGGACGGCGTCGTCGAGGTCGGGTTCGACATCGAGCCCACCGACCGCTCGCGCGCCGTCGAGATGAGCCGCGAGCACCGCGCCGAGGCCCAGAGCCTGCGGGCCCTGCTGACGCCGCGGACCATCGCCGTCGTCGGGGCCAGCCGGCGCACCGACACCTTCGGCGGCCAGCTGCTCGACCGGCTGCTGGAGAGCCGGTTCGCCGGACGGGTCGTGCCGGTCAACCCGCACGTCAAGAAGCTGCGCCGGCTCACCTGCTACCCGACCGTCTCGGCCGTGCCGGGGACGGTCGACCTGGCCATCGTCGCGGTCCCCGCCCCGGCGGTCCTCGAGGTCGTCGACGAGTGCGCCGAGGCCGGTGTCAAGGCGCTGCTCGTCGTCTCGGCGGGGTTCGCCGAGGAGAGCCCGGGCGGGGCGGCCCTCCAGGTCGAGCTGGTCCGCCGGGCCCGCAGCGCCGGGATGCGGGTCATCGGCCCGAACTCGTTCGGCATCATCAACAACGACCCCGACGTGCGGCTCAACGCGACCCTGGCACCGACCCTGCCGCCGCCCGGGCACCTCGGCCTCTTTGCCCAGTCCGGGGCGCTCGGCATCGCCGTCCTGGCCTCGGCCGCCCGCCGCAACCTCGGCATCTCGACCTTCGGGTCGGCCGGCAACCGGGCCGACGTGTCCGGCAACGACTTCATGCAGTACTGGATCGACGACGAGGCCACCGAGGCCGTCGGGCTCTACCTCGAGTCGATGGGCAACCCGCGCAAGTTCTCGCGCATCGCCCGCAAGCTGGCCCTCATCAAGCCGGTCATCGTCGTCAAGTCCGGGGTGTCGCGCTTCGGCGTGCCACCCGGGCACACGGTGCGCGAGACCAAGGCTCGGCCCGAGGTCTTCTCGGCGATGCTCAAGCAGGCCGGTGTCATCCGGGTCGAGAACGTCCACCAGCTCTTCGACATCGCCCAGCTCGTCGTGCACCAGCCCCTGCCCGCCGGCGACCGCGTGGCCATCGTCGGCAACTCCGCGGCGCTCGGCGCCCTGACCGCCGACGCCTGCACCAGCTGGAAGCTCACCGTGGCGCACGGGCCGGTCTGCCTGCCGAGCGAGGCATCGGCCGAGGACTTCCGGGCCGCCCTCGACCGGGCCTTCGAGGACCCCGGGGTCGACTCGGTCGTCACCTGCTTCATCCCCCCGCTGGCCACCGGCGACGAGCAGGTGGCCGCCGCCGTCCGCGACGCCTCGGCCGCGTCCGACAAGCCGTGCGTCGCCACCTTCCTCGGCCTGCGCGGGGTCGACGACGGCCACAGCTCGGTCAAGGGCACCGGCGGGGGAGGCGTGCGGGCCATCCCCGTCTACGCGATGCCCGAGGACGCCGTGCGGGCGCTGGCTGCGGCAACCCGCTACGGGCAGTGGCGTTCCCGCGACCAGGGCACACCCGTCGCGCCGGTCGGCATCAACCGTCGGATCGCCGAGGACGTCGTCGGCACGGTGCTGTCGGTCAGCCCCAGGGGCGCCGGCTCACCCACGACGAGGCGACCGCGCTGCTCGCGGCGTACGGCGTCGACGTCTGGGGCCAGCAGGAGGTCGAGACCGTCGAGGACGCCGTGGCCGCGGCCGACGGGCTCGGCTACCCGGTGGTGCTCAAGTCGGTCGCGCCGATGGTGCGTCACCAGGGCGGCAGCGGCGGGGTCCGGGTGGACCTCGTCAACGCCCAGGAGGTGCGCACGGCGTGGGCCTCGCTCAGCGAGCGTCTCGCGCCCCTCCAGGCCGACCGGTTCGTCGTGCAGAAGATGGCCTCGGAGGGCGTCGCGTGCGTCGTCACCTCCGACGAGGACCCGCTGTTCGGCCCGGTCATCGGCTTCTCGGTCGCCGGCCTGCCGACCGAGCTGCTCGACGACGTCGCGCACCGCATCCCCCGCTCACCGACGTCACCGTCTCCGAGCTGATCTCGTCGGTGAAGGCCGCGCCCGTCCTCCACGGGTACCGGGGCCAGACCCCGGTGCACCGGGCCGCGCTCGCCGACCTCATCGGCCGGGTCTCGGTGCTCGCCGACGACATGCCCGAGATCGCCTCCCTCGTGCTCAACCCGGTCAACGCCCACCCGGGCGGGGTCGAGGTGCTCGGGGCCGAGATCACCCTCGCGCCGGCGCCGCGGCGCATGGACCCCGGCCGTCGCTCGCTCACCTGAGGCGGCCCCGGCGCCGGGTGGCCGCGGGCGGTCGGCGCGGCGCGGCATGATGGGGCCATGACCAGCGCGCACCACGCCCCCGTCCTGCCCGAGGACCTCGTCCTCTCGATCGAGCGCGCGGGCTACTACCCGGCGCTCGTGGTGGACGTCGTCGCGGCCGCGCTGTCGGGCGAGCGCATCGAGGGCCACCTCGTGCACCTCGAGACCACGTTCGACCGCGACGTCGTGCGCCGGCACATCACCGTCCTCGTCCTCACGCCCTCCCGCCTGCTCATCGCGCACCTCGACGACCACGCCGACGAGCCGCCGGCGCCCCAGGACGTCGCCACGGCCACCACCGAGTCGATCCCGCTCGACGCGGTCAAGGGCGTCATGCTCACCCACGTCGTCGAGAACCCCGAGAGCTACGTCCCGGGCAGCCTGGGCCGCGAGGTCACCCTCACGCTCGGCTGGGGCACGGTCGCGCGCGTCGACCTCGTGCCGGCCTCGTGCAGCGACCCCGACTGCGACGCCGACCACGGCTACGAGGGCACCATCACCGGCGACGACATCGCGCTGCGCATCTCCGCGGCCGCCGACGGCGACGACCGGCTCGCCGACGCCCTGTCGTTCGCGCGCGACCTGTCCTCCGCCATCGGCAAGGGCTGAGGGTGCCCGCGCCGGTCGCGCCCGACCACGCGACCGCGAGCCTGGCCGACGTCCTGCCGAGCGTCTGCGCCGGCCTCGGGGTGCCGTCGGTGGCCGGCGAGCCCACGTGGTCCGGACGGCTGGCGCTGCCGCCCGCCCGCCGCGCCGTCGTCGTCCTCGTCGACGGGCTCGGCGCCGACCAGCTGGCGCGTCGGCTCGGCCACGCGCCCTGGCTGCGCGCGCACGCCGCGGCCACCCACCGGGTGCCGGTGGGCTTCCCGGCGACGACCGCCACCTCGATGGGCACCTTCGGCACGGGGACGCCGCCGGGGGAGCACGGGATGCTCGGCTACGAGGTCCTCGTGCCGGGCGAGGACCGTGTCTTCAACGAGCTGTCCTGGGAGGACGGCCCCGTCCCCGAGCGCTGGCAGCCCGGCCGCACCTGGTTCGAGCGGGCCGCCGCCGACGGGGTGGAGGTCGTGCGCATCGGCCCGGGGTTCTTCGACGGCTCGGGGCTGACCCGGGCCGCGCTGCGCGGCGGGCGCTTCACGGCCGCCGAGTCGCTCGCCGCCCGGGTCGACGCCGCGCTGCGGGCCGTCCGCTCCTCGCCGCGCTCGCTCGTCTACCTCTACTGGGGCGAGGTCGACAAGCTCGGCCACGTGCACGGCCCGGAGTCCTTCGAGTGGACCGCCGAGCTCGAGTCCCTCGACCGCGAGCTGTCGCGCCTGGCCGCCGGCCTGCCCGACGACACCTCGCTCACCGTCACGGCCGACCACGGGATGGTCGCCTGCCCGCTCGGCACCCGGGTCGACGTCGCGCACGAGCCCGCGCTGCTCGAGGGCGTGCACCTGCTCGGCGGCGAGCCGCGCGCCACCTACGTCTACTGCCGGCCGGGGGCCGCGGCCGACGTCGCCGCCGTCTGGTCGGCGCGGCTGGGCGAGCGGGCCTGGGTCCGCAGCCGCGAGGAGGCGGTCGCCGCCGGGTGGTTCGGACCCGTGGCGCCGGCGAACCTGGCCCGCATCGGCGACGTCGTCGTCGCCTCGGCCGACGACCTCGCCGTCGTCGACTCCTCCCGGATGCGCCCGCAGCTGCTGGCCCTGCTCGGGATGCACGGGTCGCTCACCGGCGAGGAGCTCGACGTGCCGGTGCTCCACGTGCCGGCCCGGGTCGCCTAGGGTGTTCGCCCGTGGCTGATCTGGTGTTCTTCTCGGGGACGATGGACTGCGGCAAGTCGACGCTCGCGCTGCAGATCGACCACAACCAGCGCGCCCGCGACCGGCGCGGCCTGATCTTCACCAAGCTCGACCGGGCGGGTGAGTCGGTGCTCTCCTCGCGCCTCGGGCTCGAGACGACAGCCGTCGAGGTCGGTGACGACCTCGACTTCTGGGACGTCGTCGTCGCCCAGCTGACGGCGGGCGACCGGGTCGACTACGTCATCTGCGACGAGGCGCAGTTCTACACGCCCGCGCAGGTCGAGCAGCTGGCCCGGCTCGTCGACGAGCTGGGCATCGCCGTGACGGCGTTCGGCATCACCGCCGACTTCCGCACCGAGCTCTTCCCCGGGTCGCGCCGCTTCATCGAGCTCGCCGACCGCGTCGAGGTGCTCCAGGTCGAGGCCCTGTGCTGGTGCGGGCGCCGGGCCACGCACAACGCCCGCATCGTCGACGGCGTCATGGTCGTCGAGGGCGAGCAGGTGGTCGTCGGCGACACCGCGGCGGCCTCGGCCGGGCTCGTCGAGTACGAGGTCCTCTGCCGCCGCCACCACATGCGCCGGATGAACAGCCACGCCGCCCGGGCCGCCTCCCCGACCCCGGACACCCTGCCGTTCGACCTCGACGCCTGCCCGGTGCCCCCGCCCCTCTGAGCGGCGAGCGCGGCCGGGCCGGCGCGACGTTCAGGTCCCGCTCTCGACGGCGGGCGCCGGCGGTCCGGACACGGGGTAGGTGCGCCGCAGCCACGACCCGTACCTCCGGTCGTCCCGGCACGCCGCGGCCGACTGGCAGACGTGCGAGTCGTGCGCGGCGTAGGCGAGGAAGGTCGCCAGCTTCCGCGCGTCGACCGCCTCGGGCTGGTTGGCGGGCAGCCGGCCCATCGGGTAGCCGCGGAAGCCCTCCACGCGGTGCGGCACGGTGTAGGCCCGTTGGGCCTCGTACGTGTAGTACGCGACGTTGTGGTGGTCGGTGTGGTCCCCGTCCCCGGTGGGGTCGGTGTAGTCGAGCGTGCGCACGACGCCCGGGTGGAACGTCGTCATGAGCCCGGTGAGGGTGGCCCGCAGCGACGCGCTCGAGTAGCTCGCGGTGCCGTCGACGGCGTGCACCACCGGGCCGGTCCCCGCGCGCAGCCTGCTGAGGCACTCGTGGTGGTGGACGGCGCGCCCGCGGGGGCTGCCGGCCGGCAGCCGCAGGAAGACCAGCCGGACGTGCGTCCCGTCGAGCGCCTGGGAGAGGACCACCTGGCCGGACGCGGTGCGCATCCTCGTGGTCGTCCAGGTGTTGCCCACACCGGCCATCCCGGCGTACGCGGCCATCGCGCCGGCCTCACGGCCCTCCCAGTACGACCGGCCGAGGCCGTCGTCGCCGGCCGTCAGGTACACCGTGGTGACGCACCGGCCCGCGGCCACGTCGGACGCCGTGGGGGAGTAGATGAAGAGGAGGTCGTCGTCCTGGTGGGCCACGACGTCCATGCTCGAGCTCGCGGTCGTGCAGGCGGCCGGCACCACGACGGGGTCCACGGCGGGACCCACCCGGTCGGTGGCCTGATCGGAACCGGCACACCCGGCCAGGGTCGCGACGAGCCCGGCCGCGACCAGCAGGGCCCTGGTGCGCCGGAGCCCCATCACGCGTCCGCCGTCCCCGTCATGGGACACACGGTGCCAGTCCGGGGTCGTCCGGCGCCACGGAATCGGCACCACGGGGCGTGCGAGGTGGCGCCGAGGTGTCAGGCGGGGCCGGAGCCCTTGGTGCCGAAGACGATGTCGTCCCAGCTGGGGACGCTCGGCCGGCCGCGGCGCGACCCCGACGCGGAGGCCGACCCCGCGGAGGCGCTCGACGCCGTGCGGGCCGGGCTCTCGTCCGGCGCCGCGCGCGTCGAGTCGGTCTCGGGCCGCTGCGGCTCGTCGTCCTCGGGCCAGCCACCGACCATGGTCCGGGCGCGGCTCGGCTCCTCGAGGTGCTCGCGCACCGGTTTGCGGGCCCGGGCGGCGGGCGGCGGGCCGGCCTGCGACAGGTCGCCGGCCAGCTCCTCGATGGGCAGGGCGTCGTCGCGGGGGCCGTCCTCGCCCGGCGTGTGCGTGGGGGAGGAGCGGCGGCGCGAGCGCCGCCCGCGGGCGCTGTGCTCGCGCATCGCGGCCATGAGGTCGATGGGCTCGTGCGGTGCGCGCTGGGCGGCGGCCCGCTCGATGCCGCCGTCGGCGTCGACGTCGTACACGTCGAGCTCGGGGGAGGTCGCGGCCCGGTGCGGGGTCGGGATGAGGCCGGAGGTCGACTCCTCGCTCATCCAGCGCGCCTCGTCGTTGCTCGGGGTCACCGAGCCGCCGAGGGGCTCGTAGAGCCAGGTGGCGGTGCGGCGCCGGCCGCCGGCGGCGAAGGTCATCGACAGCTGCCAGACGCCCTCCTCGTCGCGGGCGGAGTCCCACTCGATCTCATCGCGGTCGACACCGCGGTCGCGCAGCCGCTCCGAGACGCGGTCGGCGAGGGAGACGGGCGCCGGCCCGCGGGTGCCGACGGCGCAGCCGCGGGCGATGCGGGCGATGTGCTCGCGCTCGGCGAGGATCGGGCCCTCGAAGCGGCGCACCTTCTCGACGGTCCAGCCGGAGCGGTCGGCGACCTCCTCGGCGGACAGGCCGCGCCGGATGAGCGCCTGCACCTCGCGCGGGCGCATGCCGCCGTCCATCTCGATCTGCAGCTGGCCGAGCCGCGGTCGGTCGCGGCGTGCGGCGGCTCGCAGGGGCTCGTCGAGGGACAGCCGGAACCGGCCCCCGTCGGCGTCCGCGAGCAGGAGGTGCTGACCGTCCTCGTGGACGCCGATCAGGCGAAGGTCCTGCATGTCGGTCTCCCGGGTCACTCGTCGTCAGGCCGACGATGCCACCGCGGGGCGCCCGGATCGTGGAGCCCACGCCGGGCGCGGCGCGATTGCCCGGATAGCGTGGTGCCATGCCCGATGCGTCCGCCGACCTCTCCCCGTACGACGTGGTGCTCCTCGGGTCCTTCGGGGGACCCGAGGCACCCGACGAGGTGATGCCCTTCCTCCGCCGCGTCACGGCCGGCCGGAACATCCCCGACGAGCGGCTCGCCGTCGTCGCCGAGCACTACGACGCCCGGGGTGGTGTGAGCCCCATCAACGCCCTCAACCGCGACCTGCTGGCCCGGCTGCGCGCCGAGCTGGCCCGGCGCGAGATCGACGTGCCGGTCGTGTGGGGCAACCGCAACTCCGAGCCGTTCTTCACCGGTGCGCTCCACGAGGCGCTCGACCTCGGTGCGACACAGGTGGTCTCGCTGTTCACGAGCGCCTACTCCTGCTACTCCTCCTGCCGCCAGTACCGCGAGGACCTCGCGGCCGCGCTCGAGGAGGTGGGCCCCGCCGCCGACGGGCTGGTCGTCGACAAGGTGCGCCAGTACGTCCACCACCCCGGCCTCGGGCGGGCCTGGACGCGGGCCATGGTCGAGGCCCTGCGCGGGCTGCCCGACCCCGCCGCCGCGCGCATCCTCTACGTGACGCACTCGGTGCCGCTCGCGATGGACGACACGTCCGGGCCCGGTGACGGCGAGGGCAACCTCTACACCGACCAGCACCTGCGCCTCGCCCGGCGGCTCGACGAGGCCGTCGGTGCCGAGCTCGGCGTCACCCTGCGCGGCGAGCTCGTGTTCTGCTCGCGCTCGGGGCCGCCGAGCCAGCCGTGGCTCGAGCCCGACGTCAACGACCGCATCGAGGAGCTCGCGGCCGAGGACGCCACCGCACCGGTCGTCGTCGTGCCCATCGGCTTCGTCTCCGACCACATGGAGGTCGTGCACGACCTCGACACCGAGGCCGCCGAGACGGCCGAGCGGGTCGGGGTGCCGTTCGTCCGCGTGGCCACCCCGCACGGCGACGACGGGTTCGTCGAGGCGCTCGTCGACCTGCTCCTCGAGCGGGCGGCCGAGGCCCGCGGCGAGGTCGTCGTCCCCGACACCTGGCTGCCCGGCGACGTCCGGCCCTCGGTGTGCGACCCCGGCTGCTGCCCCAACCTGCGCGTCGCGAAGGCGGCGCTCTGCGGACGGGACCGATGAGCACCGCGCCGTCACTGCCCGCCGGCCTCGACCCGGTCGCGCTCGAGCAGGTGGCCTGCGACGTGGCGCGCGACGCCGGCCGGCTCGTCGTCGACGACCGGCCCGCCGAGCTCGGCACCAGCTCGAAGTCGACCCGCACCGACGTCGTCACCGAGATGGACCAGCGCAGCCAGGAGCTGCTCCTCGAGCGGCTCGCGGCCCTGCGCCCCGACGACGCGGTGCTCGGCGAGGAGGAGGGCGGCCGGGCGGCACGAGCGGGGTGACCTGGGTCGTCGACCCCATCGACGGCACCATCAACTACCTCTACGGGATGGCCGAGTACGCGGTGTCCGTCGCGGCCGTCGTCGGCGACCCGGAGGTGCCCGGCGCCTGGCGCACCGTGGCCGCCGCCGTGCTCAACCCCCCGACCGGCGAGCTCTTCCACGCCCACCTCGGCGGCGGCGCCCGGCTCACCACGCCCGCCGGGACGCGCGTCGTGCACGCCAACCCGGTCAGCGACCTCGGCCTGTCCCTCGTCGGCACCGGGTTCGGCTACGACGCCGGGGTGCGCGAGCGCCAGGCCCGGGCCCTCGTCGAGCTGCTGCCCCGGGTCCGCGACGTCCGGCGGCACGGGAGCGCCGCCCTCGACCTGTGCTCCGTCGCCTGCGGGCGGCTCGACGGCTACTACGAGACCGGGCTCAACGCGTGGGACCGCGCCGGCGGCGAGCTCGTGGCCACCGAGGCCGGCGCCGTCGTCGGCGGACCCGTCGACGGGGTGAGCACGCGCGACCTCACCTGGGCCGCCGCGCCGGGCATCGCCGTCGAGCTCTCGACCCTCGTGCGCGAGCTGAGCGCCCGCCACGTCGGGTCGGTCGGACCCCCCGCCTGAGACGTCCGCGACGAGCGCCCGGGTCGTGGTGTGGACCCGCGTGGCGGTGCTCACCGTCGATGGTGCACAATCTGGCGCGCACGGCGACGGCGCGGGCACAAAGCCGGGACCCCGTGCGTTGTCCCGGCCGATCGCACGACGAAGGGTGGACACCGACGATGGCAACCGACTACGACGCACCGCGCAAGACCGACGACGAGCTCTCCGAGGACTCCATCGAGGAGCTGAAGAACCGTCGCGTCGACAAGCGCGCCTCGAGCGTCGACGTCGACGAGACCGAGCAGGCCGAGGGGTTCGAGCTGCCCGGCGCCGACCTCTCCGGGGAGGAGCTGTCGGTCCGGGTGCTGCCGCGCCAGGCCGACGAGTTCACGTGCTCGCGCTGCTTCCTCGTGCACCACCGCAGCCAGCTCGCCAGTGAGCGCGCCGGCGTGCTCGTCTGCCGGGAGTGCGCCGCCTGACCGGCGGCCGCGACCGACCGGTGGCCGCACCCACCCGCGTCCCCGTCGCCGTCCGGCGCCTGCACGCGGACGCGGTGCTGCCCCGCTACAGCACCGACGGCGACGCCGGCGCCGACCTCACGAGCGTGGCCGAGCTGACCCTCGCCCCCGGCGAACGTGCCCTCGTGCCCACCGGCCTCGCGCTCGCCCTGCCGCCCGGCACCGTCGGGCTGGTCCACCCGCGCTCGGGCCTGGCCGCCCGCCACGGCGTGAGCATCGTCAACGCCCCGGGGACGGTCGACTCCGGGTACCGCGGCGAGGTGCTCGTCAACCTCGTCAACCTCGACCCCACCGAGCCGTTCACCGTGCGGGTCGGCGACCGCATCGCCCAGCTCGTCGTCCAGGAGTACCTCCACGGCGAGTTCTCGGAGGCCGATTCGCTTCCGGACAGCGCGCGGGGGGAGACTGGACACGGGTCCACCGGGGGCTTCGGCTCCACCGGTCGCCGGTGAACCCGCCGACCACCTGACACCCGAGGACCCCACCACCGTGAGCATCTTCCGCAGGAGCAAGACCACCGGCCCCGAGCCCACCGAGGCGCTCGAGCCCGACGACGCCGTCGAGGCCGAGGAGGCCGACGGGTCCGCCGAGGACGAGGCCGCCGAGGAGGCGCCCGCCCGCGACGGCGGCCCCTTCGACGTCGCCGACGTCCCCGGGCGTGACGGCCGGGTCGACCTCGGGTCGCTCTGGGTCCGCGGCGTCCCCGGGATGGAGCTGCGCCTCGAGGTCGAGCAGGAGACCCAGCAGGTCAACGCGGCCACCGCCGTCATCGGCGAGTCCGCGCTCCAGCTCCAGGCCTTCGCGGCCCCGCGCTCCAGCGGGCTGTGGCGCGAGATCCGGCGCGAGATCGCGATGGCCGTCGAGCAGCAGGGCGGCACCGTCGAGGAGCACACCACCGACCTCGGCACGCAGCTGCGCACCCGCATGCCCTCGGCCGGCCCGGACGGTCGCACGGTCTTCGCGCCGGCGACCTTCGTCGGCGTCGACGGCCCGCGCTGGTTCCTGCGCGGCGTCCTCTCCGGCCGCGCGGCCATCGACGAGGCGGCCGCCGAGGCGCTGCTCGAGGTCCTGCGCGACGTCGTCGTCGTCCGTGGCACCGACCCGATGGCCCCCCGCGAGCTGCTGCCCCTCGTCCTCCCGCAGGACGCCCACCCGGAGGTCGCCCCGAGTCGGACGCCGACGACGAGCAGACCCTCGACCCGTTCGAGCGGGGCCCCGAGATCACCGAGGTGCGCTGATGGGCGTCCGCGAGCGGCTGCGCGACCTGGCCCGCACCTCCACCGAGCAGCACGCCGACGAGCTGCGCGAGCAGACCGTGTCCGAGGGCGGTGACGACCTCACGGCGCTCGCCCCGCGGCACTCGGCCTGCGTCTGCGGCACCGTCCGCACCGTCACGCTGCCGCCGCGCACCAGCGTGCCGGCCCTGGTCGCCGAGGTCTGGGACGGCCAGGGCGCGGTCAACCTCGTGTGGGTCGGGCGGCGCTCCATCGGCGGCATCGAGCCGGGCACCTTCGTGCGCGCCCGCGGGCGGGTGACCACCGTCAAGGGCTCGCCGACGATCTTCAACCCGGCCTACGAGATCCTCCCGAAGCCGTGACGGCCCCCGTCCCCGACGCCCCCGCCCCGCGCGCGGAGACGGTCGAGGCGCTGATCCGCCACCGCCTGTCGGTCGCCCTCGGCGGCTGGCGCGGCTCGGTCGAGACCGCCCTGCCCACCGTCGTCTTCGTCCTCGCCTGGTCGCTCACCGACCACGACGTGCGCACCGCGGCCATCGCCGCCATCGGGGTGGCGCTGGTCCTGGCCGCCGTCCGCGTCGTGCAGCGCTCCTCCCTCCAGCACGTGCTCGGTGCGGTGTTCGCCACCGCCGTCGCGGCCTTCTTCGCGCTGCGCTCGGGGCAGGCCGAGGACGCCTTCCTGCCGGGCATCCTCACGAGCGTCGGCTTCTTCGTCGCCACCCTGGTGTCCATCGCGACGCGGTGGCCCGCCGTCGGGTTCATCGTCGGCGCCGGTGACCCCCGCGCCCAGGAGGACCCGTTCGGCTGGCGCCGCGACCGCGGGCTCGTCCGGGTCTGCACCCGCCTCACGTGGGTGCTCGTGGCGATCTACGTCGTGCGGCTCGGCATCATGGTGCCGCTGTACCTCGGCTCGCACGTCACGCTGCTCGGGGCGGCCAAGATCGTCCTCGGCTGGCCGCTCTGGGTCGCCGGCCTGGCCGTCATGGGCTGGATGCTCGTGTCGGGGCACACGCCCCTCGAGCCCGGTGCGGGCCCGGGGGCCGACGACGCGCAGGACGCGGACGACGCCGAGGACGCGGAGGCGGTCTAGCCCTCCGGGTCCTCCTCGCGCTTGTGGCGCCGACCGGGGGAGAGCAGCGACTCGAGCTCGGGCTCGGCCTCGGGTGTCGTCACGAAGAGCAGCTCGTCGAGGGGCTCGAGCGCGTCGTCGCGGCTCGGGGCGATGGGGTGCCCGTCGCGGATGATGCCGGTGAGCACGGTGTCGCCGGGGAACGGCACCTCGCCGACGCGCGACCCGGCGTACGGGCTGCCGACGGGCAGGGTCATCTCGACCATCATCGCCCGGCCCTGCTGGAACTCGAAGATCCGTACGAGGTCGCCGACGCTCACGGCCTCCTCGACGAGGGCGGTCATGAGGCGCGGGGTCGAGACGGCGACGTCGACGCCCCAGGCCTCGTCGAACATCCACTCGTTCTTCGGGTTGTTGACGCGGGCGACGGTGCGCGGCACCCCGAACTCGGTCTTGGCGAGGAGCGAGAGCACGAGGTTGACCTTGTCGTCACCGGTCGCGGCGACGACGACGTCGCACTCGGCGAGCCCGGCCTCGGAGAGGGCCTCGATCTCGCAGGCGTCGGCCTGCAGCCAGCTGGCGTCGGGGACCTTCGACACCCGCTCGCCGTCGGCCTCGCGGTCGACGAGGAGCACGTGGTGGCCGTTGCGGATGAGCTCGCGGGCGATCGAGCGCCCGACGCTCCCGGCTCCGGCGATGACGACGCGCATGGACAGGTGCCTCTTTCGGCTCAGTGGGCGGGGGGCGGCGCGTCGAGGACGCGCTCGGCGGTGGCGAGGTCGTCGCGGCGCAGGGCGAGGTGGATGAGGTCGCCCTCTTGGTACACCGTGTCGAGGGTGGGCAGGAAGCCGTCGCCGAGCCGGGTGAGGTAGGCCATCCGCCCGCCGGTGGCCGCCTCGATCTCGCTGACCCGGTGCCCGATCCACGGCGCGGCGACCGACATCTCGGCGATGACGACCTGGCCCGACGGGTCGGTGTACTCGGGACGTGGCCCTGCGGGAGCAGGCGTCGCAGCATCTGGTCGCTCGTCCACTTCACGGTGGCGACGGTGGGGATGCCGAGGCGCTGGTAGATCTCGGCGCGGCCCGGGTCGTAGATGCGGGCGACGACGTTCTCGACGCCGAACTTCTCGCGGGCCACGCGGGCGGCGAGGATGTTCGAGTTGTCACCGCTGGAGACGGCGGCGAAGGCGTAGGCGTTCTCGATGCCGGCGGCCCGCAGGGTGTCGCGGTCGAAACCGACCCCGGTGACCGTGCGGCCCTCGAACGAGGTGCCGAGGCGGCGGAAGGCCGACTCGTCCTGGTCGACGACGGCCACCTCGTGGCCCGCCCGTTCGATGGCCCGGGCGAGCGAGGCGCCGACGCGGCCGCAGCCCATGATGACGAAGTGCACGGGGGCGACGCTACTACGGCCCGCGGGTGCCCGAGCCGGTGACCGGAACGTGTGCACCGCCGCCCCTGCGCTCTGCATACAGTTGTCCTCGTGTCTACGCCCGGACGTCTCGTCAAGCGTGTCCTCCTCGGTCGCGCGATGCGCAGTGACCGCCTCGGGGAGACCCTGCTGCCGAAGAAGCTCGCCCTGCCGGTCTTCGCGAGCGACGCGCTCTCGTCGGTCGCCTACGCCCCCGACGAGATCCTGCTCACCCTGGGCCTCGCCGGTGGCACCCTCGCGCTGACGCAGTCGTGGAAGATCGCGCTCGTCGTCGTGCTCGTCATGGGCGTCGTCATCATGAGCTACCGGCAGAACGTGCACGCGTACCCGTCGGGCGGAGGCGACTACGAGGTCGCGAGCGTCAACCTCGGGCCGCGCGCCGGGCTCACGGTGGCCAGTGCGCTGCTCGTCGACTACGTCCTCACCGTCGCGGTGTCGATCTCCTCGGGCGTGCAGAACGCGGCGGCGGCCTTCGGGTTCGTCCGCGGGCACGAGGCGGTGGTCGGCGTCGTCATCATCGTCGTGCTCACCGCGATGAACCTGCGCGGCGTCCGCGAGTCCGGTGGCGCCTTCGCCGTGCCGACCTACCTGTTCATGGCCGCCGTCATCGGGATGGCGCTGTTCGGGTTCTACCGCAAGCTGTCCGGCGACCTGCCGCTCGCCGAGAGCGCCTCCCTGACGCTCCGCCCGGAGGACAACTACCAGCAGCTCGGCGGCCTGGCGATGGCCTTCCTGCTGCTGCGGGCGTTCTCGTCGGGCTGTGCGGCGCTCACCGGTGTCGAGGCCATCTCCAACGGCGTTCCGGCCTTCCAGAAGCCGAAGAGCAAGAACGCCGCGACGACCCTCCTGCTCATGGGCAGCATCTCGGTGACGATGCTCCTGTCGATGGTGTTCCTCGCCCGGTGGACCCAGGTGCACTTCGCCGACGACGAGGCGAACCAGCTGCTGCGCGACGGGGTCCCGGTCGGCAGCTCCTACGTGCAGGACACCGTGATGGGGCAGGTGTCGAAGGCGGTCTTCTCCGACTTCCCCGCCGGGGTCGTCCTCGTCTCGGTCGTCACCGGCCTCATCCTCGTGCTCGCCGCGAACACCGCCTTCAACGGCTTCCCCGTGCTCGGCTCCATCCTCGCCCGCGACGGGTTCCTGCCCCGCCAGCTGCACACGCGCGGCGACCGGCTGGCCTTCTCCAACGGCATCCTCATCCTCGCGGGGGCCGCGGCCGCCCTCGTCGTCATCTTCGACGCCGACGTCACCCGCCTCATCCAGCTCTACATCGTCGGGGTGTTCGTCTCCTTCACCGTCTCCCAGATCGGCATGGTCCGGCACTGGAACCGGCACCTGCGGGTCGAGAAGGACCCCGCCGGCCGGGCCCGGATGATGCGCAGCCGGGTCATCAACGCCGTCGGCGCGACGATGTCGGGCACCGTCCTGCTCGTCGTCCTCGCGACGAAGTTCATCCACGGCGCCGGCTACGCGATCGCCGCGATGGCCGTCCTGTTCTTCCTCATGCTGGCCATCCGCCGCCACTACGACCGGGTCCGCGACGAGCTGACGGTGATGGAGGGCGACACCAAGCACCAGCTGCTGCCCTCGCGGGTGCACGCCATCGTCCTCGTGGCGAAGATCCACAAGCCGACGCTGCGGGCGCTGGCCTACGCGCGGGCGACCCGCCCCTCGATCCTCGAGGCGCTCACCGTCAACGTCGAGCCCGACGAGACCTCGGCCCTGCAGGCCGAGTGGGACCGGCGCGACATCCCGGTGCCGCTCAAGGCCCTCGACAGCCCGTACCGCGAGATCACCCGGCCGGTCGTCGAGTACGTCAAGTCGATCCGCACCGACAACCCGCGCGACCTCGTCGTCGTCTACATCCCGCAGTACGTCGTCGGCCACTGGTGGGAACAGCTGCTGCACAACCAGAGTGCGCTGCGACTGCGCACCCGGCTACTCTTCACGCCGGGGGTCATGGTCTCGTCCGTGCCGTGGCAGCTCGCGTCGTCCGCGGGCGCCGAGGAGCGGATGGACGGCCCGGTCGTCGGCGACGTCCGGCGCGGCGAGTGATGTCGCCCGGGGGGTCCGGGCTGTCGGTCGGCGACGAGGTCGAGGTCGAGGTCACGGCCTTCGCGCACGGCGGGCACTGCGTCGCGCGGCACGACGGGCAGGTCCTCTTCGTGCGGCACACCCTGCCCGGCGAGCGGGTGCTGGCCCGGGTCACCGAGGTGGGGTCGGGGTCGCGGTTCGTGCGGGCCGACGCCGTCGAGGTGCGGCACGCCTCGGACGACCGGGTCGTCCAGCCGTGCCCGTGGAGCGGTCCGGGTGCCTGCGGCGGGTGCGACCTCCAGCACGTCTCGCTCGATGCGCAGCGCCGGCTCAAGGCGGGCGTCGTCCGCGAGCAGATGGCTAGGCTGGCCCACCTCGAGGTCGACGTCGAGGTCGAGCCGGTGCCCGGTGACGACCGGGGGCTGCGCTGGCGCACCCGGGTCGAGTTCGCCGTCGACGGTGCCGGGAACGCCGGGCTGCGGCGGCACCGCTCGCACGAGGTGGTGCCGGTCGACCGGTGCCGCATCGCCACCGACGCCGTGACCGCGCTCGAGGTCACCGGCCGGGACTGGCCCGGGGCCGAGGCCGTCGACGCCGTCGCACCGTCCGGGGGACCGGCGGTCGCGGTCGAGGTGCCCGGGGAGGAGGTCCCGGAGGTCCTCGAGCGCGTGTCGACGTCGTGGCGGTCGGCGCACGGGCCCGTCTCCTTCGCCCGGGAGTTCGCCGTCTCGGCCCGTGGGTTCTGGCAGGTGCACCCCGGCGCCGCGGCCACCTTCCTCGCCGCCGCGATGGAGCCGCTCGCGGTCCGCCCGGGGGAGCGGGTCCTCGACCTGTACTGCGGCGTGGGCCTGTTCGCGTCGGCCCTGTCCGAGGCGGTCGGTCCCGGCGGACAGGTCGTCGCGGTCGAGGCCGACCGCGACGCCGTCGAGCGGGCCACGCGCGACCTGTCGTCGCTCGGCAACGTCGCCGTGGTCGCCGGCCGGGTCGACGACCTGTTCGGCGTGCCCCGCACCGACCGGCACCGGGGCCGCTCCCGCTCCCGCCGGCCGGCACGGTCCCCGCTGCTGCCCCAGAGCGCCGACGTCGTCGTCCTCGACCCCCCGCGGACCGGCGCCGGCACAGCCGTCGTCCGGGCCGTCGCGGCGACCGGCCCGCGCGCCGTCGCGTACGTGGCCTGCGACCCCGCCGCCCTGGCCCGCGACACCGCGGCCTTCCTCGCGGCCGGGTACCGGCTGGCCTCGCTGCGGGCCTTCGACGCCTTCCCGATGACCCACCACGTCGAGTGCGTGGCGCACTTCGTGCCGGCCGGGGCGTGACCGGTACCGCGCGCCCCACGCGCCGTGCCGCACTCACGCTGGGGGCCGCGGTCGTCGGGGTGCCGGCGGCCGGTCTGGTGGGCTGCTCCGGGGAGGGCGGCGCAGCGCGTCCGTCGGCGTCCGACGGGGTCGAGCGGCTGGTCTACGGCTCCCACGCGTCGCAGTACGCAGAGCTGAGCCGTCCCGAGGGGCGTTCTCGCGGAACGGTGGTCGTGCTGCACGGCGGCTTCTGGGTGGCGTCCTACGACATCTCGCTCGGCCGCCCGCTGGCCGAGGACCTCGTCGGTCGTGGCTGGACCGTCCTCGACGTCGAGTACCGCCGGGTCGGTGACGGCGGCGGGTACGCCGCGACGTTCGACGACGTGTCGGCGGCGTTCGACCTCCTGACGGCGGCCGGGGCCGACGGGCAGCCGGTCGTCGCGCTGGGTCACTCGGCCGGGGGCCAGCTCGCGGTCTGGGCCGCCGGGCGCCGCCGGCTGGAGCGCTGGCGCGGCGCCACCGTCGTCCCCACCCACGTCGTCAGCCAGGCCGGGGTGCTCGACCTGCGGACGGCCGACGAGCAGGACCTCGGCGGCGGGGCGGTGCGCGACCTCCTCGGCGGCTCCCCGACGCAGCGGCCGGAGGCGTGGGCGGCCGCCGACCCGATCGGCCAGGTGCCGGTCGGCGTGCCCGTGTGGTGCGTCCACGGGAGCGACGACACCACCGTGCCCCTGTCGCAGTCGGCGGCGTACGTCGACGCCGCCCGGGCCGCCGGGGGAGAGGCGACCCTCGTCGAGGTCCCCGGCGAGCACCTCGACCAGATCGACACCGGTACCCCCGCGTGGGCCCGTACGCTCGCCCTGCTCGACGACATCGCGCCGCGCGAGGGCTGAGCGGGCTCAGCCGCCCGAGCGCCGCACGAACCCGGTCTCGTAGGCCAGGACGACGGCCTGCACCCGGTCGCGCACACCGAGCTTCGTGAGGACCCGGGCCACGTGGGTCTTCACCGTCGTCTCGGCCACGACCATCTCGGCCGCGAGCTCGGCGTTCGACAGGCCGCGGGCGAGGAGGCGCAGGACGTCGAGCTCGCGCTCGGTGAGCGCGGAGAGCCGCTGCGGCACACCCTCGTCGGCGGACGGCTCCGCGTACTGCTCGACGAGCCGACGCGTGATCGAGGGCTCGATGAGCGAGTCGCCGGTGGCCGCCGCCCGCACCGCGGCGAGCAACCGCGACGGGGGAGCGTCCTTGAGGAGGAACCCGGCGGCGCCGGCTCGCAGCGCGCGGTAGACGTACGCGGTGCCGTCGAAGGTCGTGAGGACGACGACGGTCGGCGGGTCGGGCCGCGACAGGATGCGCTCGGTGGCGGCCAGGCCGTCGAGCACCGGCATCCGGATGTCCATGAGCACGACGTCCGGCCGCACGAGGGCCGCCTGGCGGATCGCCTCCTCGCCGTCGGCCGCCTCGGCGACGACCTCGATGTCGCCCTCGGTCTCGAGGATGACCCGGAAGCCGGCGCGCACGAGCTCCTGGTCGTCCGCGACGAGCACCCTGATCACGAGGTCATCCTGCCGTGGCGGGGCGCGTCGCGGGTCGTCCGCGAGGAGGACGCGACCGTCGCAGGATCGTCCTCCGGGACGACGCGGGTCGGGCCGGCGCGGGCGCACCGTGGTGCCGACGGCTCCGGCAGGGGGCCGGACCCGACCGGAAAGGCACCACCATGACCCACGGAATCCGTCCCAGCGACGTCGTCCTCACCCTCGTCTCGCTCGCCCTCGCGGTGCTCATCGCCGTCGAGAACATCACCGCCGCGGCGGGTGCCGAGCTCGCGCACCCCCTGGAGTCCCGCTCGGTGCTCCTCGTCCCCGTCTTCGCGCTGGCGGCGCTGCCGATCCTGTGGCGGCGGCGGCACGTGCTCCTGGGCATCGCCCTCTCGACGCTCGTCCTCGCGGCCAGCATCCCCGCCTTCGGCTGGGTGACCCGCTGCGGCTTCGCGCTCCCGCTCGCGGCGTTCTTCGCGTACGCCGTCGCGCGGTTCGCCGGCCCGGCCCGCTCGCAGCTCATCGGGCTCGCCGCCGTCCTCCTCCTCCAGCTCGTGACGCTCGTGCAGGACGCCTCCACGGGGGGTCTGGGAGGGCTCGTCCTCGGGGTGCCGGCCGCGGCGCTGGCCTACGGCGCCGGGGTGGCCGTCGAGAAGCTCTCGGCACGGCGCCCCGCGGCGCCTACGCTGTCCGTCGAGCACGTCCACGCCTGAGGTGATCGAGTGATGGAGCAGGGCATCCGCGAGGTCCTCCGAGGGGTCCGTCCCCTCGACGGGGTCCTCGCGGGTGCCCTCACCGCGCTCGGCGTCCTCCTCATGGTGTTCAACGTCCTCGACACGCCGGCCGAGTCGGCCGCCGCCGTGGCCGAGGGGTCAATGGTCCACGTGACGTCGTCGCACTCGTGGTGGATGGTCCCGGTGTTCGTCGTGGCCACGGTGGCGGTCCTCTGGTGGCGCCGCGGCGTCACGGAGGTGGCGACGGTCGCGGCCGTGGCGATGGGCGTCCACGTGCTCCTCTTCGACTGGGTCACGCGCTGCGGTGCGGCCCTGCCCCTCGTCCTCGTGCTGGGGTACCTCGCCGGCCTCGCCGAACGCGGCCGTCGGCGGTGGGCCGCCGCCGCGGTGCTGTCGGTGCTGTCGGCACTCGTCCTCGTCCGGGACGCCACGACCGGCATCGAGCCGCTCGTCATCGTGCTGCCCCTGCTCGCCGTCCTCCTCGTCGTCGGCGGGGCGGTCCGGCAGCGCACCGTGATGGCCGACGAGCTGCGCCGCAAGGGGGCCGAGCTCGCCGCGCTGCGCGACGAGCGCGCCGCCCTCGTCGTCGCCGACGACCGGCAGCGCCTCACCGAGCAGCTCGACGGGCTGCTCCAGGCCCGGCTCGGTCGCCTCGCGACGGTCGCCGACGGGGCGCGCGACCTCGACCCGGTGCGCGCCCGGGCCGCCCTCGTCGAGATCGAGGCCGACGGCCGGCAGATGCTCGAGGAGATGCGCGAGGTGGTCGGCCGGCTGCGCGGGGACGCCGCCCTGGCCCCCCTCCCCGCGACCGCGCACCTCGACGCCCTCCTCGCCCGTCGGGCCGGTCCCGGCTCGCACCTCACGGTGACCGGGGACCCCACCGGGCTGCCCGCCAGCGTCGAGCTGTCGGTCTACCGCATCGTCGAGCACCTCGTCGAGGCCCTGCGCGAGCGCGAGTCCGGGGTCGAGGTCACGGTGCTGCTCGACGGGCCCGCCCTCGAGATCTGCGTCGAGGGGCGGGCCGCACGCGGAGCGGCGGTGCGCGCCGCCCTGGCCCGGGCGCGGGAGCGGGCCCGCGTCGTCGGCGGCACCCTCGAGGTGACGACCGTCCGCGGGCGGGCGCTGGCCGTCGCGGCGGTCCCGGTCCCGGACCGGGTCTGAGCCGTGCGCCGCGCGGAGTCCGCGGGCATCGTCCTCGGGGTCCTCCTCGCGGTCGTCCTGCCCGTCCTGCTCCACGGCCCGTCGTGGTCCCCCCGGGAGGTCGCGGTCGACCTCCTGCTCGTCGCGGCGGGCCTGGCCCTGCTCTGGTGGCGCACCGCGGCGCAGGTGGCCGCGTCCCTGTCGCTCGGCCTGCTGCTGGCGGTGCTCGTCCTCGGCCCCGACGTCTGGTTCCCCGACTCGGCGCTCGTCGTCCTGGCGGTCGCCAGCGCGCTCCTCGGGTTCGCCTGGAGCGGTCGCCAGTCCGTGGTCGTCGGCCTCGTCGGGCTGGCCTACCTCGGGGTCCTCGTGGCCCTCGCAGGGCCCGGCGGCGTCGTGTCCCTGCCGATGTTCACCCTCCCGGGGTACGCGGCCGGGACGATCCTGCGCAGGCGACAGGACACCGCCGAGGAGCTGGCCCGCCGGACCGC
Source organism: Phycicoccus sp. HDW14 (assembly GCF_011383005.1). GTDB lineage: Bacteria > Actinomycetota > Actinomycetes > Actinomycetales > Dermatophilaceae > Phycicoccus. The sequence continues at coordinate 1,132,342 of NZ_CP049935.1, forward strand.
CGAGCTCGAGCGCGAGCAGGAGGAGCTCGAGGAGCTGTCCGTGCGGCACGAGCGGCAGCGCATCGCGGGCGAGCTCCACGACGTCGTCGGTCACGCGCTGAGCGTCCTCGTCATCCAGGCGGCCGCCGGCCAGCGGCTCGTCGACAGCGAACCGGAGCGGGCGGCACGCACCCTCGACGTCATCGCCGAGTCGGCCCGCCGCGGCACCGCGGACCTCGAGCGGCTCGTCGAGCTGCTCGGCGGCGAGGCGACCCCCGCCCCGGACCTCGGGCTCGTCGACGACGTCGTCGCGCACGCCGTCCGCAGCGGCCTCGACGTCACGTACCGCGTGGACGCCGACCGCGCCGCCGTCACCGACCACGCCGCCCACCTCGTCCACCGGGTCGTCCAGGAGGGGTTGACCAACGCCCTGCGCCACGCACCGGGCTCCCCGGTGCGGATCCGGGTCGCGGCGCAGGCCGAGGGTGGCCTCGCCGTGAGCGTCGAGAACGACCGGTCCGCCGGCGTCGGGACCCTGCGGGGGAGCGGCCGCGGGCTCCTGGGGCTGCGCGAGCGGGTGCAGGCCCAGGGAGGGCGGTTGCGGGCCGGGCCGACGGACAGTGGTGGGTGGCGGGTCGAGGCGTGGCTGCCGCTGGTCGCGGGCGCCCTCGCGACACCCCGGCCCCGGGCATAGGCTCGACGGAGCGGACCCCGTGTGGTTAGATATCTTGACGTCAAGATAAATCGCGGGACGCACATCGTCGCGACGACGCAACGACCGAAGGGAGCCCCGGTGGCCAGCACGAACAGCTTCGACGCCCACGGCACGCTCGAGGTGGGTGAGGAGTCCTACAAGATCTACCGGCTGGCGTCGGTCGAGGGCAGCGAGACCCTCCCGTACAGCCTCAAGGTGCTCCTCGAGAACCTCCTGCGCACCGAGGACGGCGCCAACATCACCGCCGACCACATCCGCGCCGTCGGTGGGTGGGACGCGAACGCCCAGCCCGACACCGAGATCCAGTTCACGCCGGCGCGCGTCATCATGCAGGACTTCACCGGGGTGCCCTGTGTCGTCGACCTCGCGACGATGCGCGAGGCGGTCGCCGAGCTCGGGGGCGACGCGAGCCAGATCAACCCGCTCGCGCCCGCCGAGCTGGTCATCGACCACTCGGTGATCATCGACGTCTTCGGCCGCGCCGACGCCTTCGAGCGCAACGTCGCCATCGAGTACGAGCGCAACGAGGAGCGCTACAAGTTCCTCCGCTGGGGCCAGACCGCGTTCGACGACTTCAAGGTCGTCCCCCGGGCACGGGCATCGTGCACCAGGTCAACATCGAGCACCTCGCGCGCACCGTCATGGTCCGCGACGGCGTCGCCTACCCCGACACCTGCGTCGGCACCGACAGCCACACGACGATGGTCAACGGCCTCGGCGTCCTCGGCTGGGGCGTCGGCGGCATCGAGGCCGAGGCGGCCATGCTCGGCCAGCCCGTCTCGATGCTCATCCCGCGCGTCGTCGGCTTCAAGCTGTCCGGCGCCATCCCTCGGGCGCCACGGCCACCGACGTCGTGCTCACCATCACCGAGATGTTGCGCAAGCACGGCGTCGTCGGCAAGTTCGTCGAGTTCTACGGCGAGGGCGTCTCCGCGGTGCCGCTGGCCAACCGCGCCACCATCGGCAACATGAGCCCCGAGTTCGGCTCCACCTGTGCGATCTTCCCGATCGACGAGGTGACGCTCGAGTACCTGCGCCTCACCGGCCGCTCCGACGAGTCCGTCGCGCTCGTCGAGGCGTACGCCAAGGAGCAGGGCATGTGGCTCCAGGCCGGCCCGGACCAGCCCGAGGCCCGCTACAGCGAGTACCTCGAGCTCGACCTGTCGACCGTCGTGCCGTCCATCGCCGGCCCGAAGCGCCCGCAGGACCGCATCGTCCTCGCCGACGCCAAGGAGGCCTTCCGCAAGGTCCTCCCGACCTACGTGTCGCACCACGAGGGCGACGCCGGCGTGGCCTCCAGCTTCCCCGCGAGCGACCCCTCGCCGCAGGGCGCCACCGACGGCACCAACGGCGGCTCCAAGCCCGCCGACGAGGGCGACGGCAGCGGCCGCCCTCGCGCAAGGTCACCGTCACCACGCCCGAGGGCGCGTCCTTCGAGATCGACCACGGCATCGTCTCGATCGCCTCGATCACGTCGTGCACCAACACCTCGAACCCGTCGGTGATGATGGCCGCCGCGATGCTGGCCAAGAACGCCGTCGAGAAGGGCCTCACGGTCGCCCCGTGGGTCAAGACCTCGATGGCGCCGGGCTCCAAGGTCGTCACGGGCTACTACGAGAAGGCCGGCATGTGGCCCTACCTCGAGAAGCTCGGCTTCCACCTCGTCGGCTACGGCTGCACGACGTGCATCGGCAACTCGGGCCCGCTGAACGACGAGATCAGCAAGGCCATCAACGACAACGACCTCGCCGTCGTCTCGGTGCTCTCGGGCAACCGCAACTTCGAGGGCCGGATCAACCCCGACGTCAAGATGAACTACCTCGCCTCGCCGCCGCTCGTCATCGCGTACGCGCTCGCCGGGACGATGGACTTCGACTTCGAGACCCAGCCCCTCGGGCAGGACGAGTCCGGCGCCGACGTCTTCCTCAAGGACATCTGGCCCTCGCCGGCCGACGTCGAGCGGACCATCGCGAGCAGCATCAGCAAGGCGATGTTCACCGAGGACTACGCCGACGTCTTCGCCGGTGACGAGCGCTGGCAGTCGCTGCCCACGCCGGAGGGCAACACCTTCGACTGGGACGCCGACTCCACCTACGTGCGCAAGCCCCCGTACTTCGACGGCATGTCGATGGAGACCACGCCGGTCTCGGACATCAGCGGCGCGCGGGTGCTGGCCAAGCTCGGTGACTCGGTGACCACCGACCACATCAGCCCGGCCGGCTCGATCAAGGCCGACAGCCCGGCGGGCAAGTACCTGGCCGAGCACGGCGTGGACCGCAAGGACTTCAACTCCTACGGCTCGCGGCGCGGCAACCACGAGGTGATGATCCGCGGCACCTTCGCGAACATCCGCCTGAAGAACCTCCTGCTCGATGGTGTCGAGGGCGGCTTCACCCGCGACTTCACGAAGGGCGGCGAGCAGAGCACCATCTACGACGCCGCGCAGAGCTACGCCGCGGAGGGCACGCCGCTCGTCATCCTCTCGGGCAAGGAGTACGGCTCCGGGTCCTCGCGCGACTGGGCGGCCAAGGGCACGAGCCTGCTCGGCGTCAAGGCCGTCGTCGCCGAGTCCTACGAGCGCATCCACCGCTCGAACCTCATCGGCATGGGCGTCATCCCGCTGCAGTACCCGGAGGGCGAGACCGCCGACTCCCTCGGGCTCGACGGCACGGAGACGTTCTCCATCACCGGGATCGAGGCCCTCAACGAGGGCACGACGCCGAGGACCGTCAAGGTCGTCGCCACGAAGGACGGCGGTGCCGACGTCGAGTTCGACGCCGTCGTGCGCATCGACACCCCCGGCGAGGCCGACTACTACCGCAACGGCGGCATCCTCCAGTACGTGCTGCGCAGCCTCGTGCGCTGACGCGCCGACGAACGACGAGAACATGCCGTGGGCCCCTCGGGGCACACGGCATGTTCTCGTCTCTCGACGGGTGGATCGGGGGCGGGGTCAGCCCTTCTCGGCCCCGGCGTTCGCGCCCTGGGTGAAGTAGCGCTGGAAGACGACGAACACGATGGCCGTCGGGATGGTCATGAGCAGCGCCGCGGCCATCGAGATGGGGAACTGGTTGCCCGACCCCAGCCCGCCCGAGGTCAGCTGGGCCACCCCGCGCGTGAGCGTGAACAGCCGGGGGTCGTCGGTGGCGATGATGAAGTGCGCCAGCTCGTTCCACGACCCCTGGAAGGACAGGATCGTCAGGGTGATGACGGCCGGCCGGGCCATCGGCAGCACGATCGACCAGAAGATCCGGAAGGTGCCGGCGCCGTCGATGCGGGCCGCCTCCTCGACCGAGGGCGGGATCGACTCGAAGAACTGCTTCATGATGAACACTCCGGCGGCGTCGACGAGCAGGGGGACGACGAGCGCCGGGTAGGTGTTGTAGATCCCAAGGTAGTTGAGCACGAGGAACTTCGGGATGAGCAGCACGATGCCCGGCACCGCGAGCACCGCGAGGATCGCCGTGAACACCGCGTCGCGCCCACGGAACCTCAGCCGGGCCAGCGCGTACCCGGCGAGCGAGTTGAAGAAGACCCGCCCGAGGGTGACGCACACCGTGACGACCACCGAGTTCGTGAACCACAGGGGGAAGTCGGTGTCGGCGAGGCGCGCGAACGCGGCCGTCGTCCACGGGTCCGGGAGGACCGCGAGCGGGTGCGCCACGGCGTCGGCGTTGGTCTTGAGCGAGGTCGAGACCTGGACGACGAACGGGTAGATGTAGACGAGCGCGAACGCGACGAGCGCGAGGTAGACCAGGAGCTTCTTCCCGCGGCTGCTGCGGTGCACGACCGACCCGCCGTCGCCGGCCGGTCTCCCGGTCGGGTCGAGCCGCCGCATGTCCTTGACGGTCTGGGCCTGGGTCCGGGCGTCGATGCCGATCTCGCTCATGCCGCCACCGCCTTCTTCGCGGCGCGCTGCTGGGCCCGCTCGGCCTTCTTGCGGGCGGCCTCGTCCCTGTCGCGCAGCACGAACCGCTGGAACGAGGTGAGCACGAAGATCAGGACGAAGAGCAGGAAGGCCATCGCGGCGCCCTGGCCCCACTGCTGCTGGCTGAAGGCCGCCGTGTAGGACAGGTAGGCCGGGGTGAGGGTCGTCTTGGCCGGGCCGCCCTGGGTCATGACGTACATCTGGTCGAAGACCTGCCAGGTGCCGATGACCCCGAGCGTGACGACGAGCAGGACGGTCGGGCGCAGGTGGGGAGGGTGACGGCCCGGAAGCGCTGCCAGGCGTTGGCGCCGTCGACGAGGGCGGCCTCCTCGACCTCGGTCGGCAGGTCCTGGAGGGCCGCGAGGAACATGAGCATGAAGGTGCCCGCGGTGGTCCAGACGACCTGGAGCATGATCGCCGAGAGGGCGACCGACGGTCCGCTGAACCAGTCCCAGAGCGACAGGCTCATCACCTGCGTGCCGGCGAGACCGGACGGCGGGGCGTCGATGCTCCACAGCCCGAGGCCCTGCCCCACGAGGTGGATCAGGCCGCGCGGGTCGGAGAACCACGTCGGTCCGTCGACCCCGAAGACGCCGAGGAACTGGTTGACCGCGCCCGTCCCGGTGAAGAGGAAGAGGAAGACGAGCGAGATGGCGACCGAGGAGACGACCGACGGGAAGTAGAACGCCGTGCGGAAGAAGGTGCGGCCCTTGAGGAAGCGCTGGTTGACGATGACCGCCAGCCCCAGGGCCAGCACGGTCTGGAGCGGCACGACCCCGAGCACGTAGTAGAACGTGTTGCGCAGCGAGATCATGAAGTCCTGGCGCGACAGGCCGGGCTCGGTGAGCAGCGCCTGGTAGTTGTCGGCCCCGACGAAGCCGACCCGCGACGAGAACGGGCTCCCACGTCCGGTCCAGTCGGTGACGGACACCCACAGGGCCATGACGATGGGCACGACGAGGAAGAGCCCGAGCACGACGAGGGTCGGCGTGACGAAGAGCCAGCCGGCCCCGGACTGGCGCTGCCCGCCGCCGCGGCGGGGCCGCCGGGGGGACCGGCCGGAACCGGTCCCCGCGACGACGTCGCGCCCCTCGACGGTGTCGGCGGAGGTCACTTGCCGAGCGCCGCGCCGGCGTTGGTGTCGAAGCCGCCGAGGACCTGCGGGAGGTTGGCCCCGCCGAAGTTCTCGAGCTTGGAGTTGAGGTCGGCGACGACCTGCTCCATGCCGGGCGCGTTGATCGGGCCGTGGCCGTACTCGCCACCGGCGATGAACGGCGCGTCCTCCGGGAACTTCGTCTTGTACGCGTCGGCGGCCGACTGACGGCTCGGCATGACGCCGAACGCGTCGGCGAAGGACATCTGCTGCTCGACCGTGGTCAGCGACTTCACGAGGTCGACGGCCTGGGCCTGGGCCTTGGAGTCGGCGGCGACGCCCCAGCACTGGGTGAACTGGAGGGTGCCCTTGCCCTTCGGTCCGGCGGGCAGCTCGACGGTCTTGTACTTCAGGTCGGGGTAGTCGTTCTTGACGGCACCCTTGATCCAGTTGCCCTCGATGGTCATCGCGGCCTTCTTCGTGCCGAACGCCTCACCGCCCCAGCCGGAGTCGAGCTGGTTGGACATCTTGAAGTTGCCGGCCTTGACGTTGCGCTGCACGTACTCGAGGGCCTGGGTGACCTCGGGGGTGTTCGCGGAGGCGCCGGAGCCGTCGTCCTTGAGCCACCAGCCGCCGTTCTGGACGACAAAGGCCCCGAGCCGGTCGATGCCGACCCCGATGCCGAGACCGGCCTGGGTCTTGGTGGTCAGCTTCTTCGACACGGCCTCGAGCTGCTCCCACGTGGTCGGGACGTCGGCGTCGGTGAGGCCGGCCTTGGTCCACGCGTCGGTGTTGATCTCGAGGGCCAGGGTCGAGAAGTCCTTGGGCGCGCAGTACTGCTTGCCGTCGAACGTGAAGGTCTGGCGCAGCGGCTCGTAGAAGTCCGAGTTGTCCGAGAGCTGGTCGGCGTAGGCGAAGAGGCTGCCGTTCTTCGCGTAGTCCGCGAAGCGCGAGGCGTCGAGGTAGAAGACGTCGGCGGGCTTGCCGCTCGCGAACCCCTGGGCGAGCTGCTGGTTCATGTCGCTGGCCACCGTGACGGTGACCGTGTTGCCGCTCTTCTTGGCCCAGGCGTCGGCCGCGGCCTTGACGGCGTTGGTCTCGGCGTCACCCGAGGACGCGATGAGCATCTTGAGGTCGACCGGGCCGCTGGCCGACGCCGGCGCGCTCGAGCCCCCGTCCTCCTCGAAACCACCTCCACCGCAGGCGCTCAGGGCGAGTGCCCCCGCGAGGGTCAGGGCCAGGGTTGCGGATCGGGCGGTGCGGGTCATCGGTGACTCCTTCGTGGGGTGACTGGGCAGTCGTGACGGGCATCGGGTCAGGGGGAGGGGACGGTGCTGCGGTCGGCGCGGACGGCGGGGACGAGGAGGGAGCCGGAGGCCGGGGCGTCGTCGCCGCGCATCGCCGCCCGGACGAGGCGCAGCACCTCCTCGGCGACCGCCTCGTAGGGCTGGGCGACCGAGGTGAGGTGGTGCATCGCGGCGGTCTCGGACCCGTCGAAGCCGACGATGCCGAGGTCGCGGCCGGGCTCGAGCCCCGCCCGGACGCAGGCCTGGTGCACGCCGAGGGCGAGCACGTCGGACGCGCAGACCACCGCGTCGCCCCGCGAGAGGGAGGCGACGAGGGGGCGGCGACGGCGAGGGCGGCGTCGAGGTCCTGCACGGCCCGGCCGACCGGGCCCACGCCCGCCCCGGTCTCCGCGCACGCGGCCAGCCAGCCGGCGTGCCGGTCGTCGCCGACGACCGAGCCCTCGGGCCAGCCGACGAAGCCGATGGTGCCGTAGCCCTGCGCGACGCAGTGGCGGACGGCGGCCGTCGTGCCGGCCGCACCGTCGACGTCGACCCAGCGGGTGAAGGTGGGGTCGTCCCAGACCCGGCCGAACGAGGCGTACGGGATGCCCTGGGCCTCGAGCCACGGCGGGCGGGGGTCGCCGTGGTGGGTGTCGGCGAGCAGGAAGGCGTCGACGAGCCGACCGGCCCACATGGAGCGGTAACCCTCGAGCATCGGTGCGCCGGAGGCGGATCCGAAGGGCACGAGGTGGCAGCCGTATGTGGCCGCCCCGAGGCTCAGGGCGGTGAGCACCGGGGCCACGGTCGCGTTGTGCCGTCCGAGCGTGTGCATCTCGAACCCGATCGCGCCGGACCGCTGGCTGCGCAGCGACTGCGCCGAGGTGGAGGGGTGGTACCCCAGGTCGTCGATGGCCGCGCGGACCCGCTCGAGGGTGTCGGGGTGCACGCGCTCGGGGTTGTTCACCGCGTTGCTCACGGTCTGCCGGGAGACCCCGGCCATCCGGGCTACGTCGTGGATCGTCACCCGCGCGCCGTGCGCACCGTGCTGCGGCATCGGTCCTCCTCGACCGTCGGCCGGGCGGACCCGGCTCTGTGAACGTTCAAACCGTCGAGAACGGGGTGTGATTTGAACGATCAAATGGTTAGGGTCGTCACTGTGCATCCGTCGCCGCCGCCGTGTCAAGACCTCGCGCCCACCGACGAGCGCTCGCGCCAGCCGTGGCTGCACGAGCTCGAGGTGGCCGTCCGGGGGCCGGTGACCTCGCTCTCGGGTGCCGACGGTGACATCGACGCCACGCGTGCCGGCGGGGAGGCCACGGGGGTCCTCGTCGACGACCGGCGCGTCCTGCACCGCCTCACCGTGCGCCTCGACGGCCGGGCCGCCACCGGGGTCGCCGCCGCGAGCCGGGCCGGGGTCACCGAGACCGTGGGGGTCGCCCGCCACCTCGGGTCACCGGACCCCGACCCCACCGTCGAGGTGATGCGTCGCCGGGTGCTCGTCGACGGCGGCCTCGACGAGGTCGTCACCGTCCGCAACCGCTGGGACCGCGACGTCACGTGCCGGGTCGAGGTGGCCGTCGCCGGTGACGGTGCCGACCTCGCGGACATCAAGCACGGTGTGGCGCAACCGGTCCCGACCCCGGCATCGGTGGTCGACGACGGCCTCGTGTGGGTCGACGCGCGGCACCGCGTCCGGGTCGTCGCCGAGGGGGCCGAGGCGTCCGCGGCCGACGACGGGGGAGTGCTGGCCCGCGACGTCGTCGTCCCGGCGGCCGGCTCCGTCGAGCTGACCGTGCGGGTGCGCTGCGAGCGGGTCGCCGCGTCGGACTTCGACGCCGACGCGGGGGCCGACGCCGTCGACCTCGACCGGGTGGTCGTCACGGCCCAGGACTCCCGGCTCGACCGCACCGTCGGCACCGCGCTGGAGGACCTGCGCCACCTCACGATGCGCGACCCGCTGGCGCCGGGCGACGTCTTCGCCGCGGCCGGCACGCCGTGGTACCTCACCCTCTTCGGCCGCGACTCGCTGTGGGCCGCTCGCCTCGCCCTTCCCTTCGGCACCGACCTCGCGCGGGGCACGCTGCGCGCGCTGGCCCGGCGGCAGGGCACCGTCGACGACGTCGCGACCGCCCAGGCCCCCGGCAAGATCCCGCACGAGATCCGGCGCGGGGCGTTCGGCTCCAGCGGCGGGATGGTCCTGCCGAGCACCTACTACGGCACCGTCGACGCGACGCCCCTGTGGGTCTGCCTGCTCCACGACGCCTGGCGGTGGGGATGGACCCCGCCGTCGTCCGCGAGCTCGCACCGGCCCTGCGCGGCTGCCTCGGGTGGATGGAGCGCGCGGCCGGCGGCAGCCCCGACGGCCTGCTGCGCTACCTCGACGAGACCGGTACGGGGCTGGCCAACCAGGGCTGGAAGGACTCCGGCGACTCGATGCGCGACGCCTCCGGGCGCATCGCCGACGGACCGATCGCGCTCGTCGAGACCCAGGCCTACGCCGTCGAGGCGGCCCTCGGGCGGCGACGCTGCTCGAGGAGGTGCTCGGCGAGGACGGCAGGCGCTGGCGCGACTGGGCCACCGACCTGTCCCGGGCCGTGCGCGACCGCTTCTGGGTGCCCACCGACGGTGCCCCGCGCCTCGCGATGGCCCTCGACGGCGACGGCCGCCCGGTCGACGGCCTCGGCAGCAACATCGGGCACGCCCTCGGCACCGGGATGCTCGACGCGTCCCGCGAGGCGGTCGTCGCGGCGGCCCTCGCCGGCCCCGACCTGCTCGGCCCGCTCGGCATCAGCACGCTGTCGCGCTCGAACCCGGCGTTCAACCCGATCGGCTACCACACCGGCTCGGTGTGGACCCACGACACGGCGATCTGCGCGCTCGGCCTGGCCCACGTCGGCCGAGGGGACGCGGCGAGCGCGATCGTGCGTTCGCTCGTCGACGTCGCAGCCGCGAGCGACTACCGCTGGCCGGAGCTCTACGGAGCCGACCCCGTTCTCGGACAGCCGGTCCCGTACCCCGCGAGCTGCCGACCGCAGGCGTGGGCCGCCGCGTCGGCGGGCGCCATCGTCGAGGTGCTGCTCGGCGTGCGGCCGGATGCCCCGGGCGGCACGGTGCGGCTGTCGCCGCTCACGCCGTCACCCTTCGGTGCGCTGCGGGTCGAGGGGCTGCGTCTCGGCGCGTCGACGTGGTCGGTGTCGCTCGACGCCTCGGGCGACGTCCTCGACGTGGTCGCGCCGGAGGGAGTCGAGGTCGTCGTCGGCTGAGCCTGTGCCTGTGCCGACGTGCGGCTCACTCGTGGATGCCGCACTCCGTCTTCGACGTGCCCTGCCAGCGCCCCGACCGGGGGTCGGCTCCGGGCTCGACCCGGGCGGTGCACGGCTCGCACCCGATCGAGGGGTACTCGTCGGACAGCAACAGGTTGAGCGGCACCCGGTTCCGCATCGCGTACGACATCACGTCGTCGGCGCTCCACGCGGCGAAGGGATTGACCTTGACCATCTCGTTGGTCTCGTCGAAGGTGACGAGCGGGGTGTCGGCGCGGCGCTCGGACTCGTCGCGGCGCACACCCGACATCCAGCACTCGTAGTCGCCGAGGGCCTCGCGCAGCGGCTCGACCTTGCGCATCCGGCAGCAGGCCCCGGGGTCGCGGTCGTGCAACCGCGGACCGTACCGCTCGTCCTGCTCGGCGACCGAGAGCTTCGGGAGGATGCTGCGCACGGTGACGTCGAGCGAGAAGTCGACCTCGTCGCGCGCCCCGAGGGTCTCGGCGAAGTGGTAGCCGGTGTCGAGGAAGAGGACGTCGACTCCGGGCGCGTGCTGCGAGACCAGGTGCGGCAGAGCCGCGTTCTCCATGCTCGAGGCGACACCGAGGGTGCCGGGGAAGGTGCGCGCGGCCCAGGCGACGACCTCGTCGGCGGAGGCGTCGGCGAGCAGCCGGGCGCCCTCCTCGGCGAGGGCGCGCAGCTCGCCGGCGGAGCGCTTGCGGCGGGTGGTGACGGCGGTCATCGCAGCTCGTCCTCCTCGACGCGGTGGGCCCAGGTCGAGAACGACTCGCCCCCTCGCGCTGGTCGAGGAAGCGGCGCACGAGGCGCTCGACGAGATCGGGCAGCTCCTCGGCGGTGACCTTGAGCCCGCGCACGGTGCGGCCGAGGCCGGCCTCGTCGCGCTCGGGGGAGGCCAGCCCGCCGCCGAGGTGCACCTGGAAGCCGGGCTGCTGCTCGCCGTCGACGGTGACCAGCTGGCCCTTGAGCCCGATGTCGGCGACCTGGATGCGCGCGCAGGAGTTGGGGCAGCCGTTGACGTTGAGGGTGACCGGGGTGTCGAGCCGGTCGGTGACGTCGGCGAGGCGCTGCTCGAGCTCGGCGACGGCCGTGGCCGCGGTGGCCTTGGTCTCGACGATCGCCAGCTTGCAGTACTCGATGCCGGTGCAGGCCATCGTGTGGCGGCGGAACGGGCTGGGGGAGACCGAGAGACCCAGCTCCTCGAGCCCGGTGACGAACGCGTCGAGGGCGGCCGGCGGGACGTCGAGGACGACGAGCTTCTGGTGCGGGGTGAGCCGGACGCGGTCGGTGCCGGCGGTGGCCATCAGGTCGACGAGGCCGTGGAGCAGGTCGCCGCTGATCCGGCCGACGACGGGGGCGGCGCCGACGTAGTGGCTGCCGTCCTTCTGGAGGTGCACGCCGACGTGGTCGCCGGGGCCGGTGGCCCGGGCCGGTGGCGGGCCGTCGGGGAGGGCGCGGCCGAGGTACTCGGTCTCGAGCACCTGGCGGAACTTCTCGGGGCCCCACTCGGCGAGCAGGAACTTCAGCCGCGCCTTGGTGCGCAGCCGCCGGTAGCCGTAGTCGCGGAAGATGCGGATGACGCCGTGCCAGACCTCGGCGGCCTCCTCGGGCCGGACGAAGACGCCGACCCGCTCGGCGAGCCGGGGGCGGTGGACAGGCCGCCGCCGACCCAGAGGTCGTAGCCGGCGCCGAGCTCGGGGTGCACGACCCCGACGAGCGAGATGTCGTTGATCTCGTGGACGACGTCGAGGCTGGGGTGGCCGGTGATCGCCGACTTGAACTTGCGGGGGAGGTTGGCCAGCTCGGGGTCGCCGATGTGCAGCCGGGTGATCTCGTCGATGACCGGTGTGGGGTCGAGGATCTCGTCGGCGGCGATTCCGGCCAGGGGGCTGCCGAGGATGACGCGCGGGGTGTCGCCGCACGCCTCGGTGGTCTGCAGGCCGACGGACTCGAGGCGTCGCCAGATCTCGGGCACGTCCTCGACGCGGATCCAGTGGTACTGGATGTTCTGGCGGTCGCTGATGTCGGCGGTGCCGCGGGCGAACTCGGTGGAGAGCTCGGCCAGCACGCGCAGCTGGGCCAGGGTCAGGGCGCCGCCGTCGAGGCGGACCCGGAGCATGAAGTACTCGTCGGACAGCTCGGTGTCGTCGAGCTGGGCGGTGCGGCCGCCGTCGATGCCCGGCTTGCGCTGGGTGTACAGCCCCCACCAGCGGAACCGGCCGCTGAGGTCCTCGGGCGGGATGGAGGCGAAGCCCTCGCGCGAGTAGACCTGCTCGATCCGCTCGCGGACGTTCAGCCCGCCGTCCTGCTGCTTCCAGACCTCGTTGGCGTTGAGCGGCTCCCGGCCGTCGACGGACCACTGGCCGTTGGACCGGCCGGCGCGCGGGGGACGCAGGGCGCGGCCCGAGGCGTCGGTCGTCGTCATGTCAGGGGTCCTCGTTCGGGTCGGGGTTCGGCGGGCACATCGGTCAGGAGTTCATGCAATCTATAACGCCCGGTTATTCCCCGGTGCCGGGTCCACGATGCGGTCCGAGGGCCTATCATCGAACACGTGTTCGATGATGCGGGGGCCGGTGGCGGGCCACCGCTCCGCGCGCCGACCCCCGCCGCACCGGCCCGGCGCCGGTCCGGGGCCGGGGCCACGGGCGCCGGCGGGCCACCCGGCTGGCCGCAGGGCGTGCCGCCGCCGGGCACCCGCGGGTGGGAGCACCGGGCGGTGGCCTGGCTGCTCGACCACTGCCCGCCCGACTACCGGCTCTACCCGTCGTGGCGGCGCCACCCGGTCGCGCTCGGCTGGCTCGCGGTGCGCCACCTCGACGCCCAGCTCGAGGCGATGCGCTCCTCCTACCGCGAGGTGCGGGTGGCCCTCGTCGACGACATCGGGCCCGAGGGGGTCACCCAGGTGCTCGCCGACCTCGAGTGCGAGGGCGTGCGCCTCGTGGCCGCGCGCCGGGCCGCCGGGCTGCTCCACGACGCCCTGCGCGGCCTCGAGTTCGTCCCGCGGCTCTGAGCGCCCCACGTCAGGACCGCTCGCGGAGCATCCCCTCCATGAGGGTGATCTCGACGGCCTGGGCCCGGCTGATCGCCCGGGCCAGGGTGCGCACCTCGTCGGTGCGGGCATCGGCGAGGGCCGCGTCGGCCATCTCCACCCCGCCACGGTGGTGGGCGATCATCAGCCGCAGGAAGATCCGGTCGGCCTCGACCCCCCGGGCCGCCCGCAGCTCGGCCAGCTGGTCGGCGGTCGCCATCCCCGGCATCGGCTGCCCCTCGGCGCCGTGCAGCGCGTGCTCGCCGCCGACCCAGGCCATCGGTGCGCGCTCGCCGGTCTGCGGCAGGCCCCACTGCACGAGCCAGCCGTACATCTGCCCGGCCTGCTGCTGCTGGCTCGTGATGATGTCGAAGGCCAGGCTGCGCACGGCCTCGTCGCTCGTGCGGTCGCGCGCGAGGAAGGCCATCTCGACGGCCTGCTGGTGGTGGGTCTGCATGTCGCGGGCGAACCCCGCGTCGGCCCCGAACTCGGTGACCCGGCCGGAGTCGGTCGCGCGCTGGACCAGGAGCGTGGCGCCGACGCCGACGAGGAGGGCGAGGACGGTGGCCAGCGCCACGGCGCCGCGGCGGCTCACGAGCTGGGCTGGGCGCTCGACGACGGCGTCGGGTAGGTCCCCTCGGTGCCGTCGCTGCCGCCGGTGCAGGCCGCGCCCGGCTCGGGTGTCTTCGGGCCCTGCCGGTACTCGCGGACGAACTCGGCCAGGCGCGGGTCGTCGACGCCGTTCAGCCGGACCTGGGTGGCCCACGACGAGGCGACCACCGGGGCCGGCAGGCCCTCGTAGGGCGAGACGAGGACGTAGGTGTCGGGCAGCGACTCGACGAGCGTCTTCACCTGGGCGGCCGGCAGGTCGGGACGGTAGGTGACCCAGACGGCGCCGTGCTCGAGCGAGTGCACCGCCAGCTCGTTCTTCACCGGCTGGTCGTAGACACCGCAGTTCAGCCAGATCGGGTTGTGGTCGCCGCCGACCGGCGGGGTCTCGGCGTAGTCGACCGGGGTCGTCACGTGCGACGAGGTGATGCCCTCGAAGTTGCGCACGGCGTCGAGCGAGGGCCGGTTCGAGGTGTCCCGCCAGATCACCACACCGACCACGCCGACGAGCACGAGCACGAGGGCCGACACGCCGCCGACGAGGAGGATCCGGCTGCGCCGCTCCTTGGCCCGCTGGGCCTTCTGCACCTCGGCGAGGGCGCGGGCGCGGGACGACGACGGCACAGTGGACCTCCGGTGTGGGGCCCGGGCAGGGATCCGGGCTTCGCCCTCCCCAGCGTCCGGAACGGCGCGGGAGTTCCCGCCTCCCGTCGGTCGCCTGCACGGGTCGTGGAGGTTCCCGGGAGATGACCGCCGCGGTGCGGGTGGGCGCGCGACCAGCGCCTAGACTCGTGGGGTTCGACCGGACCCGACAGCGACGAGGAGGTAGGCGCGGTGAGCCTGCTGCAACGGATCGGCGGTCCGCGCGACCTCAAGGCACTCCCGGCGGCCGAGCTGCCCGCGCTCGGCGAGGAGATCCGCGGGTTCCTCGTCGACCAGGTCGCCCGCACCGGTGGCCACCTCGGCCCCAACCTCGGGGTCGTCGAGCTGACCATCGCCCTGCACCGGGTCTTCGACAGCCCCACCGACGCGATCGTCTTCGACACCGGGCACCAGTCCTACGTGCACAAGCTGCTCACCGGGCGGCACGACTTCTCGGCGCTGCGCAAGGAGGGCGGCCTCTCCGGCTACCCCAGCCGCGCCGAGTCCGAGCACGACGTCGTCGAGAACTCGCACGCCTCGACCTCGCTGTCCTGGGCGCACGGCATCGCC
Organism: Phycicoccus sp. HDW14; assembly: GCF_011383005.1. Classification (GTDB taxonomy): domain Bacteria; phylum Actinomycetota; class Actinomycetes; order Actinomycetales; family Dermatophilaceae; genus Phycicoccus. The sequence continues at coordinate 1,147,472 of NZ_CP049935.1, forward strand.
GCCGGCCGGGTGGTCCGTGGCGAGCGCAACCGGCACACCGTGGCGGTCATCGGCGACGGCGCCCTCACCGGGGGGATGGCCTGGGAGGCGCTGAACAACATCGCCGCCGAGACCGACCTGCCGCTCGTCCTCGTCGTCAACGACAACGAGCGCTCCTACGCCCCCACCCGCGGCGGTCTCGCCGACCACCTCGCGACGCTGCGCACCACCCGCGGCTACGAGCGCTTCCTCGACTGGGGCAAGCGCAACGTCTCGCGCACGCCGGTCGTCGGCGGCGCGATGTACGAGACGCTGCACGGCGTCAAGAAGGGCATCAAGGACATCGTCGCCCCGCAGGGGATGTTCGAGGACCTGGGCCTCAAGTACATCGGCCCGGTCGACGGCCACGACGAGCCGGCCCTCGAGGCCGCGTTGCGCAAGGCCCGCGCGTTCGGCGGCCCGGTGCTCGTGCACGTCATCACCCAGAAGGGCCGCGGCTACGACCCGGCCATCACCGACGAGGCCGACCAGTTCCACGCCGTCGGCGTCATCAACCCCGAGACCGGCCTGCCCCTCGAGATCGCCGGCCGCAGCTGGACCGACGAGTTCGCCGACACGATGGTCGAGCTGGGGGAGGAGCGCGACGACGTCGTGGCCATCACCGCGGCGATGATGATGCCCGTCGGCCTCCAGCCGTTCGGCGAGCGCTTCCCCGAGCGCACCTTCGACGTCGGCATCGCCGAGCAGCACGCACTGACCATGGCTGCGGGACTGGCCTTCTCGGGTCTGCACCCGGTCGTCGCCGTCTACGCCACCTTCCTCAACCGCGCCTTCGACCAGCTGCTCATGGACTGCGCCCTGCACAAGGCCGGCGTCACCGTCGTCCTCGACCGCTCGGGCGTCACCGGGCCCGACGGCGCCTCGCACCACGGCATGTGGGACATGACCATCTCGGGAGTCGTCCCGGGGCTGCACCTCGCGGCGCCGCGCGACGGCCAGCAGGTGGCGGCTGCCGTGCGGGCGGCCGTCGAGATCTCCGATGCGCCGTCGGTCGTCCGGTTCCCCAAGGGCACCGTCGCCGACCCGATCGAGGCCGTGCGCACCGTCGGCGGCGTCGACGTGCTCGTCGAGCCCGACGAGGGTGACGTCGACGTGCTGCTCGTCGGGGTCGGGTCGATGGCCGCCACGGCGCTGACCGCTGCCGAGAAGCTCGCCGCCGAGGGCCACCGGGTGCGGGTCGTCGACCCCGTCTGGGCGCTTCCGGTGCCCGACGCGGTCGTCACGCTGGCCCGCTCGGCCGGCCGGGTGGCCGTCGTCGAGGACAACGTCGTGGTCGGGGGCATCGGCTCGCAGGTCGCGCAGGCGCTGCGCGAGGCGGACCTCGACGTGGCCGTCGACACCTTCGGCATCCCGCGCCGCTTCCTCGACCACGCCTCGCGGGGGCAGGTCCTCGACGCCGTCGGGCTCACCCCCGACGCCGTCGCCACCGCCCTGCGCGCCCGCCTCGGCTGAGCCGGCCGTGGGCGTGCCCGGCGGCAGCCGCGACGAGGTCCGCACCGCCTACGACGCCATCGCCGAGGACTATGCGGCGGCCTTCCCGGGCACCGAGCCCGAGGCCCCGCTCGACCTCGCGATGGTCGAGCACCTCGTCCGCGTCGTCCACGAGGGCGGGAGTGCCCGCGTGCTCGACGCCGGGTGCGGCACCGGCCGGATGGGCCGCTTCCTCGCCGACCGCGGCTGCTCGGTGGTCGGCGTCGACCTCTCACCCGGGATGCTCGCGATGGCCCGGCGCGACCACCCCGACCTCGACGTGCGCGAGGCGTCGGTCACGGAGCTGCCCTTCGAGAACGGCTCGTTCGACGGAGTCCTGTTCTGGTACAGCCTGATCCACCTGCCCGATGACGACGCAGCCGTCGCGCTGGCCGAGGCCGCGCGGGTGCTCCGGCCGGGTGGGTACGTGCTCGTGGGGTCGCAGAAGGGCGAGGGGACGGTCGACGTCGGCGCGCGCCTGCGCGAGCGCGGCCACGACGTCGCGCTCACCCGGTGGCACCGTGGCCCGCGCGAGCTCATCGGCCTCCTGCGCGGCGCCGGGCTCGAACGGGTGGCTCGGCTGGTCCGTGAGCCGATCGGGCGGGAGCGCGAGGGCCAGGTCTTCGTCCTCGCCCGCCGTCCCTGACCTCACGGGCCGCCCGTCCTGTGTATCAGCCGTGCGTTCGGGCTCTCCTCAGGACGACGGCGGACCTCTGTCGTCACCCACGAGACCAGTGGGCGTCCCATCGCCGCGACCATCCTGGACGGGGCGCCAGCAGAAGGAGACCGACATGGCCGGCACGTTCGTCCTGAAGAGAAGCGGGACCCAGTTCATGTTCAACCTCAAGGCCGGCAACGGCGAGATCATCGCCACGAGCGAGCGCTACACGAGCAAGCAGAAAGCGCTCGCCGGGATCGAGTCCGTGAAGTCGAACGCCCCGGGCGCCTCGACCGACGACCAGACCTGACGCCGGGACCTCGACCTCCGGGGCGCTCCCTCCCCACGGGAGCGCCCCCACCGGTCGGGCCTCCGCAGCCTGCGCATCGAGCTTCTCGGCCTCGAGCTCAGCCCTCGGCACGTAGCCGGGACTTGATGTCGGTCTTGAGGACCTTGCCGACGGTCGAGCGCGGGAGGTCGGGCCAGACCTCGACCTGCTTGGGCGCCTTGACCGAGCCGATTCGCTCCTTGACGAACGCGACCACATCGGCCGGGTCGGGGGAGTGTCCTGCGAGCGGCTGGACGACGGCCACGACCCGCTCGCCCCAGTGGTCGTCGGGCAGGCCGATGACGGCACAGTCCTGGACGTCGGGATGGGCCAGGAGGGCCTGCTCGACCTCCGTGGAGTACACGTTGAAGCCGCCGCTGATGATCATGTCCTTGGCCCGGTCGACGATGAACAGGTACCCGTCCTCGTCGAGGTAGCCGATGTCGCCGGTGTGGTGCCAGCCGTGGGCCGACGCCTCGGCCGTGGCCTCGGGGTTCTTGTGGTACCCCGGCGTGACGAGCGAGCCGCGCACGACGATCTCACCCCGCTCGCCCTGCGGCAGAAGGGTTCCCATCGGATCCATGACCGCCACGGTGACGAGTGGGGTGGGCCGCCCGGCGGACGCGAGCCGCCCGCGTGCCACCTCGCCGTCGGCCGTGAAGTGCTGGCGCGGCGACAGCGTCGAGATCATCATCGGCGCCTCGGTCTGCCCGAACAGCTGGCCCATGACCGGCCCGATCCGGGTCAGCGCCTCCTCGAGCCGGGACACCGACATCGGGGCCGCGCCGTACCAGAAGCACTGCAGCGACGAGAGGTCCGTCGTGTCGAGGGCCGGGTGCCCGAGGACCGCGTAGATGACGGTCGGCGGCAGGAAGGTGTGCGTGACCCGGTGCTCCTCGATGAGCCCGACGAACCGGCCGACGTCGGGGGAGCGCATGACGACCACCTCCCCACCGAGGCTCATCACCGGGAAGCAGAGCACCCCGGCGGCGTGCGTCAGCGGCGCCAGGGCCAGGTACACCGGCCGGCCGTCCTCGGGGAACGGGTAGCTCATGAGCGTCAGCGCGGTCATCGTCTCGAGGTTGGTCCCGGTGAGCACCACTCCCTTGGGGCGCCCGGTCGTCCCGCCGGTGCCGACGATCATCGCGACGTCGTCGACGGCGGGCCGGTCGACGACCTCGTCGGGGCCGGCCGCGAGGAACGCGTCGAAGCCCAGTGCGCCCTCGACCTCACCGTCGAGGCAGACCCACGTCCGGACCAGCGGCAGGTCGTCGCGGATCTGCTCGACCAGCGGGGCGAACCCCGACTGGAAGATGACGAGCGTGCAGTCGAACAGCTCGAGGAGCTCGCGGTTCTCCGCGGCGACGTTGCGAGGGTTGACCGGGCACCACACCGCACCCGCCCGGCTGATGCCGAAGACGCACGAGAAGGCGACCGGGTCGTTGGCCGAGATGATCGCCACCGAGTCGCCGGGCCGCACGGCGTGCGCGGCGAGCGCCGCCGCCACCCGGAAGGACAGCTCGCGCACCTGCCCGTAGGACCGCGACGAGCCGTCGGTCGTCAGGCACGGCGCATCGACCCCGAGCGAGGCGCCCTTGTCGAGGTGGTCGACCAGCCGCATCCCCATGGGGTCAGCGAACCCGGCTCACATGCCCATGCCGCCGTCGACCGGGAGGCCGGCGCCGGTGATGAACTTCGCCGCGTCCGAGGACAGGAAGACGACGGCGTCGGCCATGTCGTCGACCTGGCCGAGCCGGCCCGAGGGGGTCAGCTCGATGACGGCACCGACGGCGGCCTCCGGCGAGGGGAAGAGGCCGATCTCGGCGACGTCGTTGGCCAGGCCGGCGCCCATGGCCGTCGGGACGAGCCCCGGGTAGACGCAGTTGACGCGCACGCCGTAGCCGAGCTTGCCCGACTCGGTGGCCGCCACCCGGGTGAGCCGGTCGACGGCGGACTTCGTGGCGGAGTACACCGCGATGCCGGGGAAGGCGATGGTCGCGGCGACCGAGGCGATGCTCGTGATGGCGCCGCCCTTGCCGGCCGCGCCGCCCGGCCGCATCGCGCGCAGGCCGTGCTTGAGCCCGAGCGTGGTGCCGAGCACGTTGACCTCGAGCATCCGGCGGACGTCGTCGGCCTCGACCTCGGTGATCAGGCTCGTGATCTCGATGCCGGCGTTGTTGACGAGGATGTCGAAGCCGCCGAGCCGCTCGACGATGGCGGCCACGGCGGCCTCCCACGAGGCGTCGTCGGTGACGTCGAGGTGGACGAAGCCGTGGCCGTCGCCGAGGGCGGCGGCGGTCTGCTCGCCGGAGTCCTGGACGTCACCGATCATCACGCGCGCACCGGCCGCGGCCAGCGCCTGCGCCATCCCCTCCCCGAGCCCCTGGGCTCCTCCGGTGACGAGGGCGGTGCGTCCGGACAGGTCGTACGACGTCATGGGCTCGGCTCCTTTGCCTGTGCTCCCGGGTGGGTGGCAGCAGCCTCCACCAGAGTCTTGACACTCGTCAAGACTTCGGCCGCCACCGGCCCTACGATGGCCCCGTGACCCCACCCGGCAGGACGCCCCGCCGCGCGTGGCCCGAGACGCCCGCACCCGTGAGGCGCGCCGCGACGCCCTCGCCGAGTCGGCGCTCACCACCCTCGGCACCCTCGGGTACGCCCGCACCTCGCTGCGCGAGATCGCCGCCAACTCGGAGTTCAGCCACGGCGTCGTCCACTACTACTTCCGGGACAAGACCGAGCTCATCACCTACTGCGTGCGGTACTACAAGGCCCGGTGCGTCCACCGCTACGACGCGGTCGTCGATGACTCCCGGACCGCCGACGGGCTGCTGGCGGCGTTCGCGGACAAGCTCGTCGAGACTCTCGTCGACGAGGCACCGATGCACCGGCTCTGGTACGACCTGCGCACGACGAGCATGTTCGAGGAGGCCCTGCGCGCCGACGTCGTGGCCATCGACGCGAGCCTGCAGGACATGGTGTGGCGGGTCGTCTCGCGCTACGCCGAGCTGGCCGGGCGAGAACTCGTCGTCAGCCCGGGCGTCGCCTACGCGATGCTCGACGGCGTCTTCGAGCGCGCCCTGCTGCGCCACCTGGCGGGGGAGGCCGGCGCCCTCGACGAGCTGCGTGGCGCGGTGCTCGGCGCCCTCCCGCTGCTGCTGCACGCGGGCTGAGGGCGGAGCTCAGCCGGCGGCGCTGCGGGGGTGGCGCGTGACGTCGTAGCCGTCGGCCAGACCGCTGACGAGCACCTCGACGAGGGCGGGGACGTCGTCGGGGTCGACCCGCACGGTGGAGACGCAGACGTTGTCGCGCCAGACCGACAGGACGAGCACGCCCGCCTCGTGGTGCCAGGTGGCGCGCAGCGCACGGCCCTCGCCGCGGGTGTCGGGGACGACCCCGGTGCGAGCCGGTCCCGGCGCGCGCTCCATCCACCGATTGTGCGCCGGCAGCGACTCGCCTGTCCACGGTTCGTGCCGACGGACAGGCAGAGAGCCCGCAGCGGTGCGTCACGTGGAGGCCGGTGGCGCCTCTGCCTGTCGGTGCGACCGGTCAGCGGTTCTCAGATGTCGCGGAAGGTCTCGATCGTCGCGCCGAGGGCGTTGAGCCGCTCGGCGAGGTCCTCGTAGCCGCGGTTGATGACGTAGACGTTGCGCAGCACCGAGGTTCCGGGCGCGGCGAGCATCGCGAGCAGCACGACGACACCGGGACGTAGCGCCGGCGGGCACATCACCTCGGCCGCGCGCCACTTCGGCGTCGGGCCGGTGATCATCACGCGGTGCGGGTCCAGGAGCTGGACCTGGCCGCCGATCTTGGTCAGCTCGGTGAGGTAGATCGCGCGGTTCTCGTAGACCCAGTCGTGGATCATCGTCGTGCCCTCGGCGCAGGCCGCGATGAGCGCGAAGAACGGCAGGTTGTCGATGTTCAGCCCGGGGAAGGGCATCGGCGCGATCTTGTCGACGGGCGCGGTGAGCGGGCCGGGGTGGATCGTCAGGTCGACGAGCCGGGTATGGCCGTTCTGCGCGAGGTACTCCTCGGTGAGGTCGAACGTCAGCCCCATCTCCTCGAGGGTGGCCAGCTCGATCTCGAGGAACTCGATCGGCACGCGCTCGATGGTGATGGTCGACTCGGTGACGACCGCGGCCGCGATGAGGCTCATCGCCTCGATCGGGTCCTCGGAGGGGGAGTACTCGATGTCCATGTCGACCCGGCCGACGCCGGTGACGACGAGGGTCGTGCTGCCGATGCCCTCGATCTGCACCCCGAGGCCCTGGAGGAAGAAGCACAGGTCCTGGACCATGTAGTTGGGGGAGGCGTTGCGGATGGTCGTCGTGCCCTCGTAGCGGGCGGCGGCCAGCAGCACGTTCTCGGTGACGGTGTCGCCGCGCTCGGTGAGCACGATGGCGCGCTTCGGGTGGCGGCTGCGGTCGACCGCGGCCTCGTAGAAGCCGTGCGTCGCCGTGACGTCGAGGCCGAAGTGGCGCAGGGCCGACAGGTGCGGCTCGACGGTGCGGGTGCCGAGGTCGCAGCCGCCGGCGTAGGGCAGCTGGAAGGCGTCGTACTCGGCGAGCAACGGGCCGAGGAACATGATGACCGTGCGGGTACGCCGCGCGGCCTCGATGTCGATGCCGGCGAGGTCGAGTCGGGCCGGGGGCACGATCTCGAGGTCGTTGCTGTCGGGGAGCCAGCGGACCCGGACCCCGATCGAGGTGAGCACCTCGATGATCCGGTTGACCTCCTCGATGCGGGCGAGGCTGCGCAGCGTGGTCTTGCCCTTGTTGAGCAGGCTCGCGCAGAGGAGGGCCACGGCGGCGTTCTTGCTCGTCTTGACCGGGATCGAGCCGGACAGCTTCTTGCCGCCGACGATCCGCAGGTGCTGGGGGCCGGAGTGGCCGAGCGAGACGAACTCGCTGTCGAGCTTCTCGCCGACCCGCGCGAGCATCTCGAGGGACAGGTTCTGCTTGCCCTGCTCGATGCGCGCCACGGCGCTCTGGCTCGTGCCGAGGAGGTCGGCCAGCTCGTTCTGCGTCAGCCCCTGGTGTCGGCGGGCGTCACGGATGAGCGTGCCGATCCGGGTCAGGTACGTGTCGGAGGTCGTCGTCACGTCGACCATCGTAGATCACATGTGAGATATCGCGACCTTCGCGGCCCCGGACTCTCAGGGTGTCGTCAGGCGTCGCCCTGACCTGCGCCGTCGCGCCCTGCCCGTCCCGGAACGTGTGTGAAGACCGTCGGCATGCCGACGGTCTTCACACACGTTCGGGGGTGGGGCGGGGGTGGTGCCGGGGTGGTGCGGGGTCAGGCGGTGGTCGGGACGCTCGCCACGCCGTGGGGGAGCACGCGGCGTCCGAGGACGCGCTCGCTGACGCCCTCGCGGTCGAGCAGAGGCACGATCCCACCGTTCCAGAACTGGAAGCCGGCGCCGGTGATCATCGCGAGGTCGATGTCCATCGGGGCCTCGACGACGCCCTCGGAGAGCATCATCCCGACCTCCTCGGCGATGGCGCCGAGCACGCGGGCCCGGACGTCCTCGACCGACAGCTCGACCGGGGAGTCCGGCTGCTCACGCATCGCCTCGACCTCCGGGTCGGGCACCGGCCGGCCGCGCTCGTCGGTGGCGTAGTACCCACGCTTGCCGGCCTCGACGATGCGCCGCAGCGTGGGCGAGACGAAGAAGCGGTCGCCGAAGGCGCGGTGCAGGGTCTCGCTGTTGTGCAGCGCGATCGCCGGGCCGACCAGCCCGAGCAGGACGAACGGCGGCATCGGCGCGAGACCGGCGACGGCGCGGTCGGCGACGGCCACCGGCGTGCCCTCGTCGACGACCCGCGAGTACTCGCCCATGAACCGGCCGAGCAGCCGGTTGACGACGAACGATGCCGAGTCCTTGGACCGGATGCACGTCTTCTTGAGCCCCTTGCCGACCGCGAAGCCGGTGGCCAGGGTCGCCTCGTCGGTGCGCTCGCCGGGGATGACCTCGAGGAGCGGCATGACGGCGACGGGGTTGAAGAAGTGCAGCCCGACGACCCGCTCCGGGTGCTGCAGACCGCTCGCCATCTCGGTGATCGAGAGCGAGGAGGTGTTCGTCGCGAGGACGCACTCCGGCGACACGACGGCCTCGACCTCGGCGAAGACCTGCTGCTTGACCGACATCTCCTCGAAGACCGCCTCGATGACGAGGTCGGCGTCGGCGAAGCCGTCCTTGCTCGTCGAGCCGGTGATGAGGCGCTTGAGGAAGGAGGCCTTGTCGGGGGAGACGCGGCGCTTGGCGAGCAGCCCGTCGATCTCGGCGTGGACGTACCCGACGCCCTTGGCCACGCGCTCCTCGTCGAGGTCGGTCATGACGACCGGCACGCCGAGGCTGCGGGCGAAGAGCAGCGCCAGCTGGCTGGCCATCAGCCCGGCGCCGACGACGCCGACCTTGGTCACCGGTCGGGCGAGCGCCTTGTCCGGGGCGCCGGCGGGCCGCTTGGCCCGCTTCTGGACGAGGTCGAAGGCGTAGAGGCCCGCGCGCAGCTCGTCGGTCATGATGAGGTCGCCGAGCGCCTCGTCCTCGGCCGCGAACGCCTCCTCGCGGGTGGCGGTGCGGGCGGCGCGCACGAGCTCGACGGCCCGGCGGGCGCCCGGCGCACGGCCGGCGGTCTTGGCGAGCACGACCCTTCCGGCCCTGTCGCACGCGGCGTCCCAGGCGGTCTCGTCACGGTCGACCTCGCGGCGTTCCACGGTGACGGCGCCGCTGAGCACGCCGGCGGCCCAGCGCAGGGAGTCCTCGAGGAAGTCGGCCGGCTCGAGCAGCACGTCGGCGATGCCGAGCTCGGCGACCTCCTTGGCCTTGAGCATCCGGTTCTGCGACAACGGGTTCTCGATGACGACCTTGAGGGCGGCCTCCGGTCCGACGAGGTTCGGCAGCAGCCAGCATCCACCCCATCCGGGGAGCAGCCCGAGGAACGTCTCGGGGAGCGCGAAGGCCGGGACGCCGGCCGACACGGTGCGGTACCGCGCCGACAGGGCCAGCTCCACGCCGCCACCCATCGCCGCGCCGTTGACGAACGCGAAGGTCGGCACCGGCAGGTCCATGAACGTCGCGAAGGCGCGGTGGCCGGCGCGGGCGATCTCGACGGCCTGCTCGCGGTGCGTCACGTACGGGATGCCCGAGAGGTCGGCGCCGACCGCGAAGATGAAGGGCTTGCCGGTGACGGCGACGGCCTGGATCTCGCCGGCCGCGGCGCGGGCACGCAACCCGTCGAGCGTGGCCTGCAGCTCGGCGATGCCCTCGGGGCCGAAGGTGTTCGGGCGGGTGTGGTCCTTGCCGTTGTCGAGCGTGACGAGGGCGAGGGTGCCGGCGCCGCCGGGCAGCGTCACGTCCTGCACCGGGGTGCGGGTGACGACCTCGGTGGGCAGGGCGGGGGACGCGGTGGTGGTGGTCATGCTCAGGCCTCCTTGCCGTACTCGGCGTGGTGCGGGTTCTCCCAGATGACGCTGCCGCCCATCCCGATGCCGATGCACATCGCGGTCAGGCCGTAGCGCACCTCGGGGTGCTCCTCGAAGTGGCGGGCGAGCTGGGTCATCAGCCGGACGCCGGAGGACGCGAGCGGGTGCCCGGTGGCGATGGCGCCGCCCCAGGGGTTGACCCGCTCGTCGTCGTCGGCGATGCCGAAGTGGTCGAGGAAGGCCAGCACCTGCACGGCGAAGGCCTCGTTGAGCTCGAAAAGGCCGATGTCCCCGATGGTCAGGCCGGCCTTGCGCAGCGCCTTCTCGGTGGCCGGCACCGGGCCGATGCCCATGACCTCGGGCTCGACGCCGACGAAGGCGTGCGAGACCAGGCGCATCCGCACCGGGAGGCCGAGCTCGTCGGCCGCGGCCTGGCTCGCGAGGAGGCAGGCGGTGGCGCCGTCGTTGAGGCCGGCCGCGTTGCCGGCGGTGACGTTGCCGTGCGGTCGGAACGGGGTCTTCAGGGCGCCGAGCTCCTCGAGGGTGGTGGCCGGGCGGGGCGGCTCGTCGGCCGTCGCGAGGCCCCAGCCCTTCTCGACGTGGCGCGTGGCGACCGGCACGAGGTCGGGCTGGACTTTGCCGGCCTCGTAGGCGGCGGCGAGCTTGCGCTGGCTGGCCACGGCGAACGCGTCGGAGCGCTCCTTGGTCAGCTGCGGGAAGCGGTCGTGGAGGTTCTCGGCGGTCTTGCCCATGACCAGCGCCGACTCGTCGACGATCCGCTCGGCGACGATCCGCGGGTTGGGGTCGATGCCCTCGCCCATCGGGTGGCGGCCCATGTGCTCGACCCCGCCGGCGATGGCGACGTCGATGGCGCCGACGCCGATCGAGGACGCGACGTTGGTGACCGCCGTCATCGCGCCGGCGCACATCCGGTCGATGGAGTACCCCGGGGTCGACTTCGGCAGGCCGGACAGGAGCGCCGCGAGCCGGCCGAGGGTCAGGCCCTGGTCGCCGATCTGCGTCGTCGCGGCGATGGCGACCTCCTCGACCCGCTCCTTGGGGAGCTCGGGGTGGCGTCGGAGTAGCTCGCGGACGCACTTGATGACGAGGTCGTCGGCGCGGGTCTGGGCGTAGACGCCCTTCTCACCGGCCTTGCCGAACGGGGTGCGGACGCCGTCGACGAAGACGACCTCCTGGAGCTCACGGGGCACGGGTGGCCTCCCTGGTCGGGATCGGGGATCGGCCCGGCGGACCGGGCTCACCCGGCGAGCGTACTAAGCGAGCGCTTAGTCGTCGACGGTCGGGGAGGTGAGCACCGTCACTGCGACGCGTGGGCGTGGGGGACCTGCGGGGACGACGGCTCAGGCGTCGGGGTGCGCGGCGAAGGTCGCCGCGAGCATCGGCGCGACGATGTCGGCCTGCCAGCGCCGCACGCCGGAGGCCTCGAGCGCGGCGGCGAAGCCCTCGACCGAGCGGTCCGCCGGCGGGGTCCAGACCGCCCGGCGCAGCGGGTCGGGCGAGCAGACGTTCTCGACGGGGATCGTGTGCTCCTCCGCGAAGGCCGTCAGCGCGGCCCGGGTGTCGCCGAGCCGCTCGGCCGCGACCGGGTTCTTGTCGGCCCACACGCGCGGCGGCGGCGGCCCGTCGTTGGGGAGGGTGCGCGGCGGGAGGTCGTCCTCGTCGACGGCCAGCCCCCGCTCGACCGCCTCGAGCCACTGCCGCGCGTACCGCTTGACCGCCCGGTGGCCCGGGGCAGGTCGGCGGCCGTGCGCGGGGCGGCGCGGGCGATGTCGACGAGCGAGGCGTCCGGCAGCACGCGGCCGACCGAGGTGTCGCGCTCCCGCGCGATGGTGTCGCGGGCGTACCAGAGCTCGCGGATGACCCCGATGGCCCGGCGCGAGCGCAGCGTGTTGATGCCCGAGGTGCGCCGCCACGGGTCGACCCGCTCGGTGGGGGTCCACTCGAGCAGCGCGGCGAACTCCTGGCGGGCCCACTCGTCCTTGCCCTGGGCGGCGAGGTCGACGCCCATGAGGTTGCGCAGCTCGCCGAGGACCTCGACGTCGAGCGCGGCGTAGCGCAGCCACGGGTCGGGCAGCGGACGGGTCGACCAGTCGACGGCCGAGTGCTCCTTGGCCAGGCGCAGGCCGAGGTAGTGCTCGACGACCGCCGCCAGCCCGACGCGGGCAGACCGAGGATGCGGGCCGCGAGCTCGGTGTCGAAGAGCTGGCGCGGGCGCAGGCCGACCTCGGCGAGGCAGGCGAGGTCCTGGGTCGCGGCGTGCAGGATCCACTCGGCGGGGCCGATGGCGTCGGCGAGCGGGGTGAGGTCGGGGACCGCGATGGGGTCGACCAGCCAGGTGCCCGAGCCCTCGCGCCGCACCTGCACGAGGTAGGCGCGCTGGCCGTAGCGGTACCCGGAGGCGCGCTCGGCGTCGATGGCGATGGGGCCGACACCGGCCCCCACGGCGGCCGCGGCCTCGTCGAGCGCCCGTTCGGTCTCGACGACGTCGGGGACGCCCTCGGCGGGCTCCTCGAGCGGGACGGGGTCGGGGTGGGTGAGCTCGGGGTCGACGGCGCGGGCCTCGTCCGCGGGCAGGCCCTCGTCTCCCGGCGGCACGTCGGTCACCGGGCTCATGCTGCGGTCACCGTCGAGGCCCCGGGAGGGCGACGACGCCCTCGGGCAGCGGGGGAAGTCCCGCGATGGTGCAGAGCAGGTCGGACCAGGCGAGGAGGTGCTCGCCGACCTCGGGGCCGAGTGGGGTCCACGACGCGCGCAGCTCCATCTCGACGCTCGCGGGCCGGTCGGACAGGCCGCCGAAGCTCTCGGAGACCACCCGCGTGACGGTGCCGGCCTCGGCCACGAAGGGCACACCGCGGGCGGTGAGGGCGTCGGTGAGCCAGCTCCAGCCGACCTCGCCGAGCAGCGGCTCGACGGCGAACTCGGCCTCGAGCTCGGCGCGGGCGAAGGTGACGGCCCGCCACTCGCCGCCCCACGGCTCGGGCGCCGACGGGTCGTGGAGGAGGACGAACCGCCCGGAGGCGAGCTCGTCGTCGGGGTCGCGCGGGTCCATGACGTCGGCGGTCAGCGCGACGGCGTGCGGGGCGATCCGCTGGGGTGCCGGGACCTCGGTGAGCCGGATCTCCGGGCGCAGCCGGGCACGGTGGAGCTCCTCGAGAGCCCGGGCGAAGTCCGGGGACTCCCTCCCGGTCAGGGTGCTGCGTGCCACGGCAGCAATGTAGGCCGCGGTCGGCGCTCAGGGCGTGAGGCCACGCCGGACGGGGCGGCCCGGCGCGTCGTGGGAGGCCTACGCTGCCCTGCGTGATCGCCCTCCTCGCGCTCGCGTCCTCGGCCGTCTGGGGCACCTCCGACTTCTTCGCCGGGCTCGCCTCGCGCCGCCGACCCGCCGTGGCCGTCGTCGGGTGGACCCAGGGGCTGGCGCTCGTCGTCGTGTCCCTCATCGTCGCGGTCCGCTGGGACACGGTGACCTTCGAGGGCTGGCCGGTGTGGTCGGTGGCCGCGGGGCTCTCGGGGATGACCGGCCTCGTCTGCTTCTACAGCGCGCTGTCCAGCGGGACCATGGGCGTCGTCGCGCCCATCGCCGCCCTCGGCGTCGTCGTCCCCGTGGCCCTCGGCGTCGCGAGCGGGGACGCCCCCTCGCCGTGGGCCTGGGTCGGGATGCTCGTGGCCGTCGTCGGGGTGACCCTCGCGAGCGGTCCGGAGCTCACCGGTACCGTGTCGGCCCGCCCGGTGCTCCTCGCCTCGGTCGCGGCCGTCGGGTTCGGGTTCGCCCTCTTCTGTCTCGACCGCGGGGCGCGCGAGTCGGCCCTGCTCACCCTCTGGGGATGCGCCTGACGTCGGTCACCGTCCTCTTCGTGGTCGCGCTGCTCCTGCGCACGACGGGCGGGGTGACGCCGCGCGAGGTGCCGGGCCTGCTCCTCATCGGCTCTGGCGACCTCGCGGCCAACTTCCTCTTCGGCATCGCCTCCTCGCGCGGGCAGGTGAGCATCGCGTCGGTCCTCGGGTCGCTCTACCCGGTCGTCACGACGCTGCTGGCCCGGGTGGTCGTCAAGGAGCGGCTGCAGCGGGTGCAGCAGGCCGGCGTGGTGCTGGCCGTCGGCGGGGCGGTCCTCATCGCGCTGTGACGCCGGCCGTCCGGCAGCCCCGGCGCCGGGTGGGAGGATGGGTCACCGTGACGACCCCTTCCCCGAACGCCGCCACCCCGAGCGCTCCCACGACCGCCTCCCCGGCCGACTCCGCCCTCGTGCGCGCCGCCCGTGGCCTGCCCGTGCCGCACACACCGGTCTGGTTCATGCGCCAGGCCGGGCGCTCGCTGCCCGAGTACCGGAAGGTCCGCGAGGGCGTCGGGATGCTCGAGTCCTGCCGGCGCCCCGACCTCGTCACCGAGATCACCCTCCAGCCGGTGCGCCGGCACGGGGTCGACGCCGCGATCTTCTTCTCCGACATCGTCGTCCCGCTCGCGGCGGTCGGGGTCGACCTCGACATCGTGCCGGGGGTGGGGCCGGTCGTCGCCGAGCCCGTCCGCACCCGGGCCGACCTCGCGCGGCTGCGCGACCTCGTCGCCGACGACGTCCCGGACATCACCGAGTCCGTGCGGATGCTCGTCGCCGAGCTCGGGGCCACCCCGCTCATCGGCTTCGCCGGGGCGCCGTTCACCCTCGCCTCGTACCTCGTCGAGGGCGGGCCGTCGAGGAACCACGAGCGGACCAAGGCGCTGATGCACGGCGACCCGCAGCTGTGGCACGACCTGTGCGCGCAGCTGGCCCGGGTGTCCGGCGCGTTCCTGCGGGTGCAGGGGGAGGCCGGTGCCTCGGCCCTCCAGCTCTTCGACTCCTGGGCCGGCTTCCTCAGCCGCGCCGACTACACGCGCTTCGTCGCCGAGCACTCGGCCGCCGCGCTCGCGTCGGTCGCCGACCTCGGCGTGCCGCGCATCCACTTCGGCGTGGGCACCGGCGAGCTGCTGACCCTCATGGGCGAGGCCGGGGCCGACGTCGTGGGCGTCGACTACCGGGTCTCGCTCACCGACGCCCTCGAGCGCACCGGCGGGCGCTGGCCGCTCCAGGGCAACCTCGACCCGGCCCTGCTCTTCGCGCCGTGGGAGGCGTTGTCCCGCAGGGTGGTCGAGATCGTCGAGGAGGGCCGGGCCGCCCCGGGCACATCTTCAACCTCGGCCACGGCGTCCTCCCCGACACCGACCCCGACGTCCTGACCCGGGTCGTCGAGCTGGTCCACGAGGTCTCGGTGCGATGAGCCACGCGCACGGGGTGCCCGAGGGCGCCGACGGGCGGGCGATGCTCGACGGCTTCGTCGACGAGCACCGGGAGGGGCTGCGCCTGAGCCTCGAGGGGCTCACCGAGGAACAGGCACGTCGGCGGCTCGTCCCGTCCGCGACGACGCTGCTCGGGCTGGTCAAGCACGCGACCTTCGTCGAGCGGGTCTGGTCCGAGGAGGCGGTGCTGTGCCGGCCGCGGACCGAGCTCGGCCTGCCCGCCGCGGCCGAGGACTCCTTCCTCCTCACCGACGACGACACCGTCGCCTCGGTGCTCGCGGAGCACGAGAGCGCCTGTGCCGCAGCCCGGTCCATCGCGTCATCGGTGGGCCTCGACGACCTCGTCCACGGCAACCGCCGCGGCCCGCTGCCGTTCCGCTGGGTGCAGCTGCACCTGCTGCGCGAGCTGGCCCAGCACTGTGGGCACGCCGACATCCTGCGCGAGCAGGTGCTCGCCGCGGACGCCGCGCCCCGGGCCTGAGCCCGTGGCCGAGCCGGCGCGCGTCCTCCTGGTCGGCGACGGACTGCGCCTCGAACCGCTGCGCACCGACCACGCCGCCGCGATGGTGCCCGTGCTCGCCGACCACGCGCTGTACGACGTCATCGGCGGGGTGCCGCCGACGGTCGAGGAGCTGACCGAGCGCTACGCCCGCCAGCTGCGCGGTCCCGAGGACCCCGACGAGGAGTGGCACACCTGGGTCGTGCGCGACGGCGAGGACGGCCCGCTCGTCGGGTTCGTCCAGGCCACGCTCACCGGGGCCGGGTCGTGTGCCGAGCTGGCCTGGGTGGTGGGCACACCGTGGCAGGGACGGGGTGTCGCGCGCCGGGCCGCCGCCCTCGTGCTCGACGAGGTGCGGCGGCGGGGCGTCGCGACCGTCGTGGCCCACGTGGCGCCCGGGCACCGGCCGTCCGAGCGGGTGGCCGCCGCCCTCGGCCTCGCCCCGACACCGGTCGAGGTCGACGGCGAGGTCCGCTGGGAGCTGCGGCTGCGGTCCTGAGCCGGTCAGGCCGTCGGTGCGACCGGCGGGGTCGGCGTCGTCACCGTGACCCGGCGACGGCGCCACCACAGGACGACGGGGGCGACGACGACGCCCGCGGCGACCGCGAACGGCAGCAGCGCGCCGAGGAAGGTGAGGACCAGCCGCACCGAGGTCGTGAAGGCGTCCCACCCGGAGGCCAGCCCGGCGAGGAAGCCGGTGGGGTCCTCGGGCGTCGTCACGGCCGCGGTGTCGGTGCTGAGTCGCACCGTGACGGGGGAGAGGGTGACCTGGTCGTCGAGGGCGGCGAGCTGGCTCTCCATCGCCTCGAGGTCGGCCTGCCGGCGGGAGAGCTCGGCCTCGAGGCTGACGACGTCGGCGAGCTTGTCGGCCTTCGACATCAGCGCCCGGACCCGCTCGACGCTGGCCTTCATCGTCTGCACGCGGGCGGAGGTGTCGACGTACTGGCCGGTGACGTCCTCGGTGCTGCTCTGGCGGGAGAGGACCGTGCCGACCTTCGCGACCTCGTCGAGGGTGGCGTCGAGCTTCGCGGTGGGGACGGAGATGGTGACGGTGCCCCACGCGGCTTGCGCGTCGGAGGCCTTGGTGCCCTCGGCGTCCTCGGCGGCGCCCGGCGCGGACGGGTCGCTCGAGACCTCCTCGGAGACGACCAGACCGCCGGCCCTCGAGGCGATGGTGCGCAGGGTCGAGGCGGCCCGGGCGACGTCCGTGACCTGCAGGGCGACGTCGGCCCGGCGGGCGAGCTTGCGCGCGGCGACGGCCGCGGCGACGTTCGTCGTGGCGGCCTTCGGGTCGGCGCCGGAGGTCGTGGCCTGGTCGGGGGCGCTCGCGGCGCTCGGGGCCGTGAACCCCTGGCGGGTGGCGCCGGAGGAGTCCTCGGCCACGCTGCCCCCGCGGCGTCGCTCGCGGCCCCGGAGTCGCCGGCTCCACAGGCGGCGAGGGCGGAGACCGCGAGGACACCGGCGAGGAGCGGTGCGACGAGGCGGCGGGCTGGGGGTCGGGAGGTGGGGCGCACGGGAGGACTCCTTCGTCGGTGGCTCGTTCGTCGCTGAGGCGTGACCGGTGCGCGGAAGGTTCCCGGTCGCGCGTCTCGATCCGGTCACGGTGCGGGAGCGCGGCGGTCACGGGTGCGTCCCGGTTCGGTCACGGTGGGGTCGGCGGGATCGGTGGGGCGGGCGGGGTCCGGTGCCGACCGGCCCGTGGCCCCGTGAGACGCTGGCGGCATGGCAGGCAGCCCCGAGACGACCCGGCCGCACGTCGCCGTCGTCGGGGGCGGGATCGCCGGGCTGACCGCCGCGCTCGAGGTCCTCGACGCCCTACCGGACGCCCACGTCACCGTCCTCGAGGCGGCCGACCGCTTCGGCGGGAAGCTGCGCGTCGAGCCGGTCGCCGGGTGCGTCGTCGACGTCGGTGCCGAGTCGCTCCTCGCCGTCCGCCCCGAGGCCGTCGACCTCGCCCGGCGGGTCGGGCTCGAGGGCGACCTCGTCACGCCGGCCACGACATCGGCCTCGGTGTGGAGCCGGGGGGCGCTGCACGCGCTCCCACGGGGCACCGTCATGGGCGTGCCCACCGACCCGGACGCCGCCCGCGGGGTCCTCACCGACCTCGAGGTCGAGCGGGCATCGGCCGAGGAGCCCTGGCATGGCGGTGAGCTCACGGGTGACGTGTCGGTCGGCGACTACGTCGCGCGCCGGCTCGGGCGCGCCGTCGTCGACCGCCTCGTCGAGCCGCTGCTCGGCGGGGTCTACGCCGGCCACGCCGACCGCCTGTCCCTGCGCGCCACCGTGCCCGCCCTCTGGGAGCGGGCCGTGCGGGGCGAGTCGCTGCTCACTCCCGTGCCGGCGCGTCCGGGGCCCTCCGGGAGCGAGGGCGGGGCACCGCGCTCGCCGTTCACCGGGGTGCGCGGGGGCGTCGGACGGCTGCCCCTGGAGGTTCTCGAGGCCCTGCGGACGCGCGGGGTGCTGCTGCGCACCGACGCGGTCGTCCGGGGCCTCGAACGTGCGGGGTCGCGCTGGCGGCTGGTCGTCGGGTCGGCCGCCGACCCCGTGGCCCTCGAGGCCGACGCCGTCGTGCTCGCGGTGCCGCCGACCCCGGCGTCACGGCTGCTCGCCGACCTCGCGCCGGTCGCGTCCCGTGCCCTGGCCGACATCGAGACCGCGTCGATGGCCGTGGTCACCCTCGCCGTGCGCCGCGACGGCCTCGGCGACCTGCCGGGGTCGGGCTTCCTCGTGCCCCCCGTCGAGGGCCGGGCCGTCAAGGCCTCGACCTTCAGCTCGGTGAAGTGGGAGTGGGTCGGCGCCCTGTCCTCCGACGTCGTCCACCTGCGCGCGTCGCTCGGGCGGGCGGGGGAGGAGGCGGTGCTCCAGCGGGAGGACGCCGACCTCGTGACGCTCGCCGTCGCCGACGTGGGCGAGGCGCTCGGGTGGCCGCTGCCGCCGGTCGTCGACCACCACGTGCAGCGCTGGGGCGGGGCGCTGCCGCAGTACGCCGTCGGGCACGTCGAGCGGGTCGGGTCGGTGCGCGACGACGTCGCCCGCCTGCCCGGGGTCGAGGTCGCCGGTGCGGCCTACGACGGCGTCGGCGTCCCGGCCGTCATCGCCTCGGCGGCGCGGGCCGCCCGGGGCGTCACCGACCACCTCATGAGCAGCACGACGTCCCCAGGAGGACCACGATGACCACCCCGTCCCGCCCTGCGCCCGGCAAGCCCGGAGCCGCCCGCATCCGCGAGATCAACGACACCATCCGGTACGCGATGTGGTCGGTGTTCGCGGTCGCCGAGCCGCTCGGTGACGAGGATCGCGACGCCCTGGCCACCGAGGTCGAGGAGCTGTTCACCGACCTCGCCGAGCGCGACGTCGTCGTCCGCGGCACGTACGACGTCGCCGGTTTGCGCGCCGACGCCGACCTCATGGTGTGGTGGCACGCGGAGACCATCGAGGCGCTCCAGGAGGCGTACCACGCGCTGCTGCGCACGGCCTACGGCGACCACCTCGACCCCGTGTGGTCGGTGGCCGCGCTGCACCGGCCGGCCGAGTTCAACAAGAGCCACATCCCGGCCTTCATGTCCGACGAGGAGGCGCGCGACTACGTGTGCGTCTACCCGTTCGTGCGCTCCTACGACTGGTACCTCCTCGACGACAAGGAGCGGCGCGACCTGCTCGTCGAGCACGGCCAGATGGCGCGCGAGTACCCCGACGTGCGGGCCAACACCATCGCCTCGTTCGCGCTCAACGACTACGAGTGGATCCTCGCCTTCGAGGCCGACGAGCTGCACCGCATCGTCGACCTGATGCGCGAGCTGCGGGCCTCCGGCGCCCGGCGGCACGTGCGCGAGGAGGTCCCGTTCTACACGGGTCCTCGCGTGCCGGTCCGCACCCTGGTCCACCGCCAGCGCTGACCGCCGTCGCCCCGAGGTCGGCCGACGCCGGGGGGAGGGTCGGCCGGGTGGTGACCCGGTGGACCCTCCCGCGGGTCGGGGTCAGGCGGGGTCGGCCGGCTTGAGGGTGAGGCTGATCGAGTTGATGCAGTAGCGCTGGTCGGTGGGGGTGTCGAAGCCCTCGCCCTCGAAGACGTGGCCGAGGTGGCTGCCGCACGACGCGCACCGCACCTCGACGCGCTTCATCCCCATCGAGCGGTCCTCGATCAGCTCGACGGACTCACCGGCGAGCGGGCTCCAGAACGACGGCCAGCCGCAGTGCGACTCGAACTTCGTGTCCGACTCGAACAGCTCGGCCCGCACGCGCGGCAGGCGTAGACCCCGACGGTCTTGCTGTCGGTGTACTCCCCGACCCAGGGTCGTTCGGTGCCGGCCTGGCGCAGCACCTGGTACTCCTCGGGAGAGAGCGACTCGCGCCACTCCGCGTCCGAGCGCTCGACGGTGTACTCACGTCCGGTGGGCTTCAGCGTCATGTCGGTCCCAACACCGCGGCGCACCGGATGGTTCCCGCCCGACCCCGCGCGTCGGTCCCCGTCGTTAGAGTCGCGGCATGGCCGATGCGCAGATCGTCGAGGTCGAGGGCCCGGACGGGGTCCGGGACGTGCGCCTCAGCAGCCCTGACCGGCTGATGTGGCCGGACGCCGGCATCACCAAGGGCGACCTCGCGGGGTACGTCATGGCGGTCGGCGACGTCCTCGTGCGGCACATCGGCGACCGCCCGGTCACGCTGCAGCGCTTCCCCGAGGGCATCGAGGGCGAGGAGTTCTACCAGAAGAACCCGCCGAAGGGGATGCCCGACTGGGTGCGCACCACCTCGTGCCGGTACCCCAGCGGGCGGCGGCACGCCCAGGTCGTCGTCGACGAGGTCGCCACGGCCGTCTGGGCGGTCCAGATGAACACCGTCACCTTCCATCCCTGGCCGGTGCGCACCGGGGACAACGACGACCCCGACGAGCTGCGCATCGACCTCGACCCGCAGCCGGGCCGCTCCTTCCCCGACGCCGTCGAGGCCGCCGTGGCGCTGCGCGAGCTGATGGCCGAGCTCGGCCTCACGGCGTGGGCCAAGACGAGCGGCAACCGCGGCGTCCACGTCTACGCCCGCATCGCCCCCACGCACGAGTTCCTCGACGTCCGCCACGGCGTCATCGGCATCGCCCGCGAGCTCGAGCGCCGCCTCCCCGACCTCGTCACGACCTCGTGGTGGAAGGAGGAGCGCGGCGAGCGGGTGTTCGTCGACTTCAACCAGGCCTGCCGCGACCGCACCATCGCCTCCGCCTACAGCCCGCGGCCGCTGCCGGGTGCGCCGGTCTCGATGCCGGTCACCTGGGACGAGCTGGCCACCGTCGCGCCGGGCGACTTCACGGTGCTCACCGTGCCCGACGTCCTCGAGGACCGCGGCGACGCCTGGACGGGCATCGACGACGCGGTCGGTGACGTCCGCACCGCGATCGCCCTGTGGGACAGGGACGTCGAGGAGCGTGGGCTCGGTGAGCTGAACTTCCCGCCCGACTACCCGAAGATGCCCGGCGAGCCCCCGCGCGTGCAGCCCAGCAAGCGCCGGCAGGAGAAGGCCGACGACGAGTACATGGCCCCCAAGGCCGAGCGCGACGCCGCCGCGCGCGAGGAGTGGGGGATGCCCCTCGTGCCGCCCATCCCGCCGATGCTCGCCAAGCCGGTCAAGGGGCTCGACGCGAAACCGTTGCAGGACACCGAGGTCCTTTACGAGCCGAAGTGGGACGGCTTCCGCTCCATCATCTTCCGTTCCGGCGACCGGGTCGAGATCGGCAGCCGCAACGAGAAGCCGATGACGCGCTACTTCCCCGAGGTCGTCGAGGCCGCCCTGGCCAACCTGCCCGAGCGCTGCGTCGTCGACGGCGAGATCATCGTGGTCCGCCCCGACGACGACCGCCTCGACTTCGACCTGCTGAGCCAGCGCATCCACCCGGCAGCCAGCCGCGTGAACAAGCTGTCGGTCGAGACGCCCGCCCGGTTCGTCGCCTTCGACCTGCTCGCCCTCGGCGACGACGACCTCACGGGCCGCCCGTTCGCCGAGCGGCGCGCGCTCCTCGAGGGCGCCCTGGCCGGCGCGCAGGCGCCCATCCACCTCACCCCGGCCACGAGCGACCCCGCCGTCGCCGCGCAGTGGTTCACCGAGTTCGAGGGGCCGGCCTCGACGGCCTCGTCGCCAAGCCGGTCGACGGCACGTACGAGCCCGACAAGCGGACGATGCTCAAGATCAAGCACGAACGCACCGCCGACTGCGTCGTCGCCGGCTACCGCACCCACAAGAGCGGTGACGACCTCGTCGGCAGCCTGCTCCTCGGCATCCACGACGCCGACGGACAGCTGCTCTCGGTCGGCGTCATCGGCGCCTTCCCCATGGCCCGGCGCAAAGAGCTGTTCGACGAGCTCCAGCCCCTCGTCACCGACTTCGACGACCATCCGTGGGCCTGGGCGAAACAGGAGGAGGGGACCCGCACCCCGCAGAACGCCGCGGGCAGCCGCTGGGCGGCCGGCAAGGACCTGTCCTTCACGCCGCTGCGCCCCGAACGGGTCGTCGAGGTGCGCTACGACCACATGGAGGGGGTGCGGTTCCGGCACATCGCGCAGTTCGCCCGCTGGCGGCCGGACAAGGACCCCGCCGCCTGCACCTACGACCAGCTCGACGAGCCCGTGTCGTACGACCTGAGCGCCGTCCTCGACGGGGGCGCGGGTGAGGCAGGGTGCGACCACCCGCCCCGAGCACGGCAGGGCCCGTCGAGCCGCCGTCGCCGGGGCGGCCGTCGGGGGCACCGCCGCCCTGGCCTCCGGGGGCGGCTCGCTCGCCGCGGCGGCCTACTTCGCGCGCAAGGTCCTGACACCCGACGCCCGGCGCCCCGACGACGTCGTCGTCCGCGCCGCCGACGCCCGAAGCATCACCCTCGACACGACCGCCGAGACCGTCGTCCCGGGCCGCTACGGACTGTGGCTCGAGGAGGGGGAGGGGCACGCCCGCGTCGGTGACGTCCTCGAGCTCGATGCCGGTGCCGGCCGGGTGCGCCGCGAGCTCCTCGCCGTCGACCGCGGCGTCCTCTCGCCGGGGCCCGCGCGGTGGAACCAGTACTTCCACGGCTCGCCGCCCGACGAGAGCCTCGACCTGCCGACCGAGCACGTCACCTACGACGGCGAGCTCGGGGCGATGCCCGCGTGGGTCGTCGCCCCCGGGGGTGCGCCGACCGGGCGCTGGGCGGTCCTCGTGCACGGTCGCGGCGCCCGGCGCGAGGAGGCCCTGCGTGCCCTCCCGCCGCTGCTCGCCGAGGGATGGACCTGCCTCGTCCCCACCTACCGCAACGACGAGGGCGTGCCCTCCGGGCCCGACCGCCGCTACGCCCTCGGCCTCTCCGAGTGGCGCGACGTCGAAGCGGCGATGGAGTACGCCGTCGCACGAGGCGCCACCGAGCTGCTGCTCGGCGGGTGGTCGATGGGTGGGGCGATCGTCCTCCAGGTGCTCGACCGCTCGCCGCGCGCCTCCCTCGTCAGCCGCGTCCTGCTCGACGCACCGGTCGTCGACTGGGGCGACGTCCTGTCGCACCACGCCCGTCAGCACCACCTGCCGCGGCCGGTCGGGTCGCTGGCCCGGACGATGATGCGCCAGCGCTGGGGCCACCGGCTCGTCGGCGTGCACGAGGGCGTCGACCTGGCCCTCACCGACTGGGTGCGCCGGGCCGACGAGCTGCGCCACCCCGTGACCGTCATCCACTCCGCCGACGACGAGTTCGTGCCGTTCGGCCCCTCGCTCGCCCTGGCCCAGGCCCGACCGGACCTCGTGACCTTCCACGAGTGGCGGCTCGCGCGGCACTGCAAGGAGTGGAACACCGAGCCCGAGCGCTGGGAGTCGCTGGTGCGCGAGTTCGCCTCCGGCTGAGGGGTTCTCCGTACGCGTCAGCGGCACCCCCGACGCGCGCCGCCGCGCCCGGAGCGCTCCGCCGGTGTGATGTGCCTCGGCGCCCTTCCCCGGCCCCGGGAGGATGGGTATCGTCACGATCGTGGGTGACGACCGGGTCCCTCACGACCCCGGACGGACGGCTGCCACGGTCCCGGACCTGGCGGATGCCGACGCGTGGTTCCGCGAGGTGGTCGAGGGGTCCCCGGACGGCGTCCTCCTCGTCGACGACGGAGTGATCCGCTACGTGAACCGCTCCCTCGAGCAACTCAGCGGGTGGTCGCGCGAGGACCTCGTCGGCCGTTCTCCCGAGCACCTGGTGCCCCCGCGCCGTCGGCAACGGCACGTCGCCCTGCGGACGGCCTTCGCGCGCGAACCCCGGCCCCGGCCCATGGGGGAGGCCCCCGACCTCGAGCTGCTGCGGGCCGACGGCACCACCCGGGCGGTGGAGATGGCCCTCGCCCCGGTGGCCGTCGGCGACCGGACACTGACCGTGGCGACCGTGCGCGACGTCTCCCGCCGCCGGGTCGCCGAGGCCGAGCGCGCCCGGCTGGCCCACATCGTCGACCTCGTCCCGGACAGCATCGTCGTCGTGGACCTCACCACCGAGCGGGTCGTCGAGGTGAACCGGGCCGCCCCGCTGCTGCTCGGCCGCCCGGCGTCCGAGCTGCGGGGCCTGCCCGTGGCCGCGTTGGCGGCGGGCGGCTCGCCGGTCCTCCTCGAGGACGGGCGCTCCCTGCACGAGCAGCTGCTGCGCACGGGCGACGGCGCGGTCGTCGAGTGCGAGGTGCACGCGCGCACGATCTCGACACCGGACGGCCCCCGCCTCGTCAACGTCGTCCGGGACGTCAGCGGGCGCCTGGACCTCGAGCGCCGGCTGCGCGCCCAGGAGGAGTCGTTCCGCATCGCGTTCGACCAGGCCCCGGTGGGCATCGCCCTCACCGAGCGGGACTCCGTGGGCGAGCGGACCATCCTGCGGGCCAACCCGGCCTTCACCGCGATGTTCGGGTACGAGCCGGGGGAGCTCGACGGTCGGGACCCCGCGCTGCTGCGACCACCCGGGAGCAGGATCGGTCCCGGATCCACGCGGCCGCACGACGACCTCGTCGACCGCACCGTCGTGCGCCCCTACGCCCGCAAGGACGGCTCGGGACTGTGGGCGGAGGTCCGGGCCTCCCGCCTCGACTCCGGCTCCGAGGAACGGCCCCGGTTCCTCGTCCACGCCGTCGACGTCACCGACCGCGTCCGGGGGGAGCAGGCCTCCCGGCGGCACGCCGCGGTCACGGAGTGCATCGCCGACGTGGCACGGGCCGCCCTGGAGCACCGGGACGAGGACGGGGTGTTCGAGCGGATCGCGCGCGGGGCGGCCGAGGCCCTCGGGGCCGACGCCACCGCGGTGCTCCTCGTCGACAGGCCGGACGAGCCGGAGGCCGTCGTGGGAGGCCATCGGGTGGTGGCCACCTCCGGGCCCCTGACCGCCCGGCTCACCGGTGGCCTGGAGTCACCGGCCGGGCGGCGACTCGTGGTCGACCTCCTCGGACCGCGGTCGGTGGCCGCCTCGCTCACGGCCCGGGCCGCAGACGCGCTCGGTCCGGAGGTGGGGTCCCTCGCGGCGGCCCGGTTCGGCACCGACGGTGCGACACCGGTGGGCGGCATCCTCGCCTGCCGGCGCCACGGCGACCCGCCCCTGACGGCGGACGACCTCGACCAGCTGGCCCGCCTCGCGGTGCAGTCGCAGATGGCGGTGCACCTGTCCCGGGCCCGGGCCGACCAGGAGCGGGTCATCCTGCTCGAGGAACGCCAGCGGATCGCCCGGGAGCTCCACGACACAGTCATCCAGGACGTCATCGCCCTCGGGATGGAGATCAGCGCGGAGGTCGACCGCGAGCGCGACCCCGTGCGCCAGGCCCGCGACCTCGACCGGATCGCCCGGCTCGAGGAGGTCACCCGCACCCTGCGCCGGGCGGTGTTCCAGCTGCGCAGCGGCACGCACCGGGGGTCCCTCGCCCGCGAGGTGGCAGCCGTGGTCGGCGAGTCCGAGCGCGTGCTGGGCCACGCCCCCTCGATCACGTTCTCGGGGTCCCTGGACCGGCTCGGCAACGAGCTGGCCGCGGACCTCCTCGGTGCCCTGCGCGAGGCCCTGTCGAACGTCGCCCGGCACGCCCGCGCCCAGCACACCGGCGTGGCCGTCCGGGTGGTCGACGACGAGGTCGTCCTCACGGTGGAGGACGACGGCGTCGGAACCGAGGACTCGGCACCCGCGGGGTACGGGCTGCACTCGATGGGGGAGCGGGCCGAGCGCCACGACGGGTCGGTGCGGGTGGGTTCCGGGGTGGGGCGCGGGACCCGGGTGGAGTGGCGCTGCCCGGTGCGCGGCGAACCGCCCGCCTGAGCATCGCCGAGAGCACGTGAGAGCGGCCGGCACCCGGGACAACCGTCACTGGAACTGCTCCCCGCCGTCGGGCACGCTCGTCAGCGGACGAGGTGAGGGCAGGTCAGCGTCGACCGGCCTCCGCTCGTCCGCGTGGGAGGGTGGGCCGCCGGGCAGGGGCAGCGCCCGCCCTCCCACCCAGGCCCCGCCGAGCGGTGACCCCGACCGGGTCGCGGTGGGCTCATCCCTCGCGGCGGGCCATGAACACCGCGGCCTGGGTGCGGCGGGCGAACCCGAGCTTGGCCAGCACGTTCGTCACGTGGTTGCGCACCGTCTTCTCGGCGATGCCCAGCCGCTGCCCGATCTCCTGGTTGGTCAGCCCGTCGACGACGAGGTCGAGGATGCGACGCTCCTGCGGGGTCAGGGAGGCGAGGGCCCGTTCTCCGAGGCCTCCGGCCGTGGTGCGTTCCTGGCGGGGGGACGGGAGGAGCGTCCCCCCGGCCGCCACCCGGCGCACGGCGTCGACGAGGTCGGTGCCCCGGATCTGCTTGAGGACGAACCCTGCCGCGCCGGCGAGCACGGCCGCGCGCCGGGCCTCCTCGTCGTCGAAGCTCGTGACCATGAGGGCCCGGATGGCCGGGTCGCGCGACCGGACCGCACGGCAGACCTCGATGCCCGAGCCGTCGGGGAGGCGCACGTCGAGCAGGGCCACGTCCGGGCGCAGCGCCGGGATGCGGCGGGCGGCCTCGGCACCGGACCCCGACTCGCCGACGACCTCGATCCCGGGGGCGGTGTCGAGCACGTCGCGCAGGCCGCGACGGACGAGCTCGTGGTCGTCGAGGACGAAGACCCGGATGGTCGGCGCGGCGGGCGTGGGCGGGTCGGTGGGTGGCCCACCGCTGCGTGTCATGTCGCACCTCCGGGGCGGCACGGACCCGCGCCACCACCTCCTCATCGTATCGCCGCGACCCGGGACCGGGTTCGCGTGCCGAGGGCCCGGCAGCCGACGGGATCCGGCTGCCCGACGGGTTGGTCACGACCTCCGGTCGGGGTCGGTCTCGGACGCGTGGGCCAGCCAGTCGGCGCGCTCCGCCCCGTGGGCGATGGCGCGCACGGCCGAGGACGCGGTGAGCACGGGGACCGGTGGCGCACCGAGCGAGGGGAGGCTCCCTCGGGGGGCGCCGACGACGACGGGGACGTCGACGCCGCGGACCACCGCCTCGAGCTCGTGGAGCAGCGCACGCGACGGGCGGGCCGGGGTGCGGGCCAGGGCCAGCAGGACCGCGTCGACCTCGGTGGAGTCCAGGAGCGTGCCCACGACGTCGGCCACGGCAGCCGGGTCGGCGACCGGGTCGAGCGACACGGGGTTCTCGGCCCGCCCGACCCCGTCCGAGGCCAGGGCCAGGCGCCGCTCGCACGAGGCGGTCAGCCGCGTCACGGCCAGTCCGGCGCGCTGGGCGGCGCGGCCGACCTCGGCGGCCAGCAGCGCGGACGAGGCGACCACGCCGAGTCGTGGTCCCCGGGGCGACGGTTGGGAGCCGAGCAACAACCCGGTGTCCGCGAGGTCGGCGAGGTCGGCGCAGCGCACCAGGCCCGTGCGCCGCGCGGGCGACCGCGCCGTGCGACGCGGTGGGACGGTGAGCAGCGGCTTGCGCCGCGCGAAGGCCCGCGCGGCGCGCACCAGCGCCGGCGACGTCGACGAGGTCCCGAGGCAGACCGCGGCGGCCCGGATGGTGCCGTCCTCGGCCCAGGCGGCAATGAGCTCCTCGGGCGCGACGTCCACCTCGCCGAGGGTCACGGCCCACGCGAGCCCGGCGTCGTGCCTCCGGAGACGCTCCACGACCGTGCGCGTGACGTCGGCGGAGTCGGTGAGCAGGGCCAGACCCCCGCCGCCCGAAGGGTGTTCCGAGGCGCCCGCGCCCCGGGGCGCGTGGGTGCCTCCCTGCGGGTCACCGGGCCTCCGGGGCTCCACCGCAGGGCCCCGGTCCTCAGACGAACACGGCGGGCCCGGCGTCCGACCACGGGGGGGCGGCGGGCACGACGGGGTAGACGAGCAGGTCGAGCTCGACCCGGAGCGGGTCGAGCACCTCCCGAGACGGGCCGGTGGGCCCGGCCACCGCGAACCGCGAGCCCCGGGTGGCCACCTCGTCGTGCAGGTCGCTCAGCAGGGTGCGCGATGCGGGGACGAGGAGCGCCCGGCTGATGTCGAGGACCACCGTCACGGCTCCCGCGCAGAGCGCCGTGTCGACGAGGCGGCGCAGCGCCTCCTCCTGGGCCGCGTCGACCGTCCCCAACGCCTCGACCACCGCGACCCCGCCGGTCCGGTGCAGTCGGGGCGGGTCGGCGACGCTGGTGGCTGGTGTGGCGGACATGGCGACCTCCCGAGGTGGTGGACCTCCACGGTCGCCCGGGCGGTCCGGTGGCGGCAGGGACGAACGTCCCACTCCCGTGCCGTGCGGACGGCCGGAGGGGGTCGGAACCGGCCGTCAGCCCGGGCGACGCGCCAGAGGCCGAGCAGCGTGCCGGCCTCCTCGACGAGCAGGTGCGGACGGACCCCGACGCCGCCCGGCTCCGCGAGCGGAGGTCCGGTGACGATGCGCCGGAAGTCGCCGCCGACGACAGCGGGCGCGATGGTCGTTGCCATCTCGTCGACGACCCCGGCGGCGAGCGCGGTGCCGAGCAGCGACGGCCCGCCCTCGAGCAGGACGTGCCGCAGCCCCCGCGCGGCCAGGGCGTCGAGCGCGGCCGGGAGGTCGACCGACGGTCCGCCGCAGACGAGCACCGCGTCCTCGCCGAGGGCCGACCGGGCCGCGCGCAGGGCCTTCGCCCCGGCCCCCTCGCAGGTGACGAGCAGCCCGTCGCCCCGTCCCTCGACCGGAGTGCGCAGGCCGTCGGGGACCCGACCGCTGCGCGTGACGGCGACGAGGGCCGCCGGCACCGGGGAGTGGCGCGTCGGCCGCACACGGGTGTACCCCTCGTCGCGCACGGTCCCGGCCCCGACGAGCACCGCGTCGGCGTGGTCGCGCAGCAGCGCGAAGACCCGGTGGTCCGGTGCGGTGTTGACCGACCCGCTGCGCCCGTCGGCCCCGACCGCCGACCCGTCGAGCGTGGTCACCATGTTCGAGCGGACCCAGCGCCCCCGCGGTGGGCGGTAGAGGTCGCGCAGGGCCTCGGCGCCGAGCCGCGACCCGGGAGAGGCCGGACGGCGGGGGTCGAGGAGCACGCGCATGGCGGCATCCTCGCAGCCCGGCTCTGCGAGGATGCCGCCATGGGCAAGGGTGCGAAGAAGGCGGGGAAGACGACGACGGCCGACGAGGCGGGTGTCGACGCGGCCGAGCTGACGGGCAAGGCGGCGAAGAAGGCCCGCAAGAAGCGCGAGAAGGCCGAGAAGGCCCGGCAGGCGGAGGCGATCGCCGCGTCGTCGTGGTCGGACCTGCTGCGGGTGGGCGCCGGGTTCCAGCTGAGCGACGTCGGTCCCTCCTCCACACCGGGTTTCGACGGTGACGAGAAGGACGCCGACCGCGTGATGGCCGGTCTCCAGAAGCGGCTGGCCGACCTCCAGGAGCGCCTCTACGCCGAGTCCAAGGGCGGCGGCACCCGCTCGGTGCTGCTGGTCATCCAGGGCATGGACACCTCGGGCAAGGGCGGCATCATGCGGCACGTCGTCGGGGCGGTCGACCCGCAGGGCGTGCGCATCACCGCGTTCAAGGCCCGAGCGCGGAGGAGCGACGGCACCCGTTCCTGTGGCGGATCCGTCGCGCCCTGCCCGCGCCCGGCATCATCGGGGTCTTCGACCGCTCGCACTACGAGGACGTCCTGATCGTGCGGGTGCACGACCTCGTGCCGCCGACCACCTGGTCCCGCCGTTACGGCCAGATCAACCGGTTCGAGGAGGGCGTGGTCGCCGACGGCGCCACCGTGGTCAAGGTGATGCTCCACCTCTCACCGGCCGAGCAGAAGGCGCGACTCGGCGAACGGCTCGAGCGCGGCGACAAGTACTGGAAGTACAACCCGGGCGACCTCGACGAGCGCGCCCACTGGGTGGAGTACATGGAGGCCTACCAGGTTGCGCTGGAGCGGTGTTCGACAGCCGCCGCGCCGTGGCACGTCGTGCCCGCAGACAACAAGTGGTACGCCCGGCTGGCCGTCACCAACCTCCTGCTCGAGGCGCTCGAGGGGATGGACCCGCAGTGGCCGGCGGCCGACTTCGACGTCGACGCCGAGCGGGAGCGGCTGGCCCTCAGCCCCTGAGGGCCCGGTCGAGGATGTCGGCCGACGCCGTCAGTCCGATGCCCGCGTCGAGGGTGCCGAACACCGCGCCCCGCTCGCCGCGCACCCGGCTGGCGACGAACGCGTCGGCGACCGGTCCGGGGGAGTACCGCACGAGCAGCGCGGCCTGCAGGGTCACCGCGAGCAGCTCGACGAGCCGCCGCGCGCCCCACGGTGCGTCCGCGCCGAGCGCCGTCGCGCCGGCCGCCTCGCACGCGTCGATGGCCTCGTCGAGTGCCCGGTCGTGGCCGCGGGCCAGCGCGAGCTCCTTGCCGACGGCCGCGAGTGACGCCGGCTCGCGGGTGATGGCCCGCAGCACGTCGAGGGCGCCGACGTTGCCCGAGCCCTCCCAGATCGAGTTGAGCGGCGCCTCGCGGTAGAGCCGGGCGAGGCCGTTCTCCTCGACGTACCCGTTGCCGCCGAGGCACTCCAGCGCCTCGGCCACCATCGGGGCGGTCCGCTTGCAGACCCAGAACTTGCCGAGGGCGACGCCGAGCCGGGAGAGGTCGTGCTCACCGGCGTCGACCGCGTGGGCCAGGCGCATCGCGAGGACGGTCGCCGCCTCGGACTCCAGCGCGAGGTCGGTGATCACGTTGCGCATCAGCGGCTGGTCGACGAGGCGGGCGCCGAACGCGGAGCGGTGTCGCGCGTGGTGCACGGCACGGGTCAGTGCGGCGCGCATCGTCGCGGTCGAGCCGAGCACGCAGTCGAGCCGGGTCGAGGCGACCATGTCGATGATGGTCCGCACCCCGCGTCCCTCGTCGCCGACCCGGACCGCCCACGCCCCCTCGAGCTCGATCTCCGAGGAGGCGTTCGAGCGGTTGCCGAGCTTGTCCTTGAGGCGCTGGAGCCGGACGGCGTTGCGTGCGCCGTCGTCGAGGACGCGGGGGAGCAGGAAGCAGGTGACGCCCGCATCCGTCTGCGCGAGGACGAGGAAGCCGTCGCTCATCGGGGCCGAGCAGAACCACTTGTGGCCGGTGAGCCGGTGGGTCTCGCCCACGAGCGGGCCGCCGGGCTCGGCGACCGCCCGGGTGGTGTTGGCCTGCACGTCCGAGCCGCCCTGCTTCTCGGTCATCCCCATGCCGACGGTGAGCCCGGGCTTGTCGCGGCGGGCCCGCAGCACCGGGTCGTAGCCGCGGGCGGCCAGGCCCGGCAGCCAGCGCGCCGACACCTCGGGGGCCGCGGCGAGCGCCGGCGCGGCGGAGTAGGTCATCGACACCGGACAGAGGTGCCCGGCCTCGACCTGGGACCACACGACGAACGCGGCGGCCCGGCGGGCGTGCGCCCCGGACCCCTGCGGTCGGGTCCACGGCTCGGCCGTCAGTCCCTCGCCGACGGCGACCTCCATCAGGCGGTGGTAGGCGGGGTGGTACTCGACCTCGTCGAGCCGCTCGCCGGTCGGGGAGTGGGTGCGCAGGACGGGGGTGACCCGGTCGGCCTGGTCGGCCCAGTGGCGCACCTCGGCGGTGCCGGCGAGCCGGCCGAGGTCGGTGAGGGCGGCGGCGCCGTCGGCGTCGTGCGGCTCGACCCACCGCGCGACGGCCTCGGAGAGAGCGGGATCGGCCCCCAGCACGTCGTGCCCCTCGAGCGGCGGCACCTGGTTGGTCACGTCGTGGGTGCGCACCGTTGCACTGTACGGCGGATACCGTGGGGCGCATGACCGACGCGAAGCGCCGTGTGCGCCGGGCCCTCGCGCGGGTCCCGGGGGCGCTGCCGGCCGCACGGCTCACCGTCGTGACGACCCGCATCTGCCTGCGCTACCGGGTGACCGGGCTGGCGTCCGAGGCGGGCTTCTTCGCGCTCCTGTCGCTGCCACCGCTCGTGCTCGGGCTCTTCGGTGGTCTTGGGTACCTCAAGGACTTCCTGGGTCCCCAGACCGTGGAGGACGTGCGCCGGGCGATCATCGACTACGCCACGCAGTTCCTCACGTCCGACGTCATCGACTCCGTGCTGGGGCCCACCGTCGACGACGTCTTCCGCGGCGGGCGGGCCGACCTGCTCTCCATCGGCTTCCTGCTGTCGCTGTGGTCGGGCTCGCGCGCGGTCAACGTCTTCGTCGACACCATCTCGATCATGTACGGGCAGTCGGGGGTCCGCGGCATCGTCCAGACCCGGGCGCTGTCGTTCTCCCTGTACGTCGTCGCGCTCGTCATGGGGATCATCACCATCCCCCTCGTGCTCCTCGGCCCGTCGATCCTCGGCGACATGCTGCCGAAGCCCTGGGACTGGCTGACCCTCCTGTACTGGCCGCTCGTCACGCTGCTCACCGTCGGCGGTCTGGCCAGCCTCTACCACGTGTCCACCCCGCACCGTTCGCCCTGGACGCGGGACGTCCCGGGTGCCGTGCTCACCCTCGTCATCTGGGCGCTGGCCTCGTTCGTCGTGCGCGGCACCATCAGCGCCTCGATCGGCGGCACCTCCATCTACGGGCCGCTGTCGGCGCCCATCGTCATCCTCATCTGGCTCTACGCCCTGGCCATCGCCGTCCTCATCGGCGCCGCCCTCAACGCGGCGATCCGCGAGCTGTGGCCGTCCGACGAGCGCCGGGCCCTGCACACCCGCCTCATCGACCGCGTGCGCTCCTCGCGGGACCGGCGGGAGGACGCGCAGGCGGTGGCGGCCCGCGACCCCTTCGAGGGCTACGCGATGACCGACGACGACTCGGCCGACGACCTCGACCTCGGCAGCCTGCGGGAGGCGGCCCAGCGGCCGCTGACACCGCTGGCGCAGACCCGCGCGGACGACGGCTCGGTGGTCGCGAAGGACCCGGTCTCGGTCGCCGAGTCCGACCGCTGAGCCGACGGCCCGGAGCAGGGTGCCGGTTTGGTGAACGCCTCGCGGATCGGATACTGTCTCCGAGCACGCCAAGCGGGGATTCCGGTCCGGAATC
Source organism: Phycicoccus sp. HDW14 (assembly GCF_011383005.1). Lineage (GTDB taxonomy): Bacteria > Actinomycetota > Actinomycetes > Actinomycetales > Dermatophilaceae > Phycicoccus. The sequence goes on from NZ_CP049935.1 coordinate 1,180,565, forward strand.
GTCGGTCTGCGCGCGCGGATGTAGCTCAGTTGGTAGAGCGCAACCTTGCCAAGGTTGAGGTCGCCGGTTCGAACCCGGTCATCCGCTCGGAGGGTTAGCCGCCCCCAGTGGTGGAGTGGCCGAGAGGCGAGGCAGCGGCCTGCAAAGCCGCGTACACGGGTTCAAATCCCGTCTCCACCTCGAGAAGTACCCCTCGGGCGATTGGCGCAGTGGTAGCGCGCTTCCTTGACACGGAAGAGGTCACTGGTTCAAACCCAGTATCGCCCACCATCGAGAACGGCCCCTGACCTGCGGAGACGCAAGGTCAGGGGCCGTCGTCATGTCCGGCGTGGAAGCCACGTGGAGGATGAGCTCGCGGTCATCCCGGCCGACCGATGGTCGGCTGAGGGCTGACGAACGCTGTGCGTCAGCCCGGGGGTGACACGCGCGGGTGACGGGGTCGGCGTCCGAGCGCGGCATTGCCGAGGCCGACATCCTGCACGCGCTGGCCACTGCGGTTCGACTGGTCGAGGGCGCACAGCACGGAGGCCCCGGCGTTGCGTTCGCGCACCCTCCCGAAGAAGTGCGCTCCGTTGGAGGTGCCCCTCCAGTCGTGACTCGACGTGTCCCTCAGCATTGCAGCCACTCACGCGGCTTCACCAAGGGCGGGTTGAGAGTGAGACCCACTCGGCTCCGTGGGTGGAGAACGCGAGCACGACAGATGGACGTCAACCGAGGACGTTCGTTGGTTCGTCCGCGCACGCCTTCAGCCTGCGCACGAGCGAGGACGGCGGTCGCACTGGACCCATTGCTTCGGGCTACCGGTCCCACTGGACGTTCCCACTGGAGGTTCACGACGAGGGACATGATGCTCCTCTGACGCTGGAGCAGGGACGCTGGCGGTGGCTAGAGCCGGGTCAGGAGGCCACCGCTCGTCGGCATCCACTCGCTCCAGACTTGTGGCCGCCACTCTCGCCGGGCCTGCAGCTGACGATGCAGGAAGGGGCTCGGGTGGTCGGCGTGGCTGAGGTCATCGAAGTGGTCAACCCAGGCAGTGGCCACCCATCCCCAGCGTGATCGCCACTTCACGATCCGCGGCTACTTGGAGACTGGTCGCAGGATCGGTGTCTGGCCAGACTCGGTCCAGGTGCTCGGCGAGACGCTCGAGTCGCGGCTGCCCACCGGTGTCATTGGTGTGGCTCTCTCATGGCATGCGTTCTCGTCGGGCGCCGTGCGAGGAGAGGCTCGAAAGGGGTTTGTTCCGCTCGAAGTAGCAGTGCCCTCCTCGCTGTTTCGTCACCAACGGTGAAGGAGGACGCGGCGATGGGCGTGATCATCGGGATGGATCCACACAAGCGGTCGGCCACGATCGAGGTGATCGACTCCACCGGGCGACGGTTGTCGGTCGGCCGGTTCGGTACGGACAAGGTCGGCTACGCCGAGATGCTCGCCGCGGGGCGGGCACATCGGGAGAGGGTGTGGGCGGTGGAGGGCTGCAACGGCATCGGCCGGCACATCGCGCACCGGCTGGTCCATGACGGGGAGACCGTGCTGGACGTCCCGGCGAAGCTGTCGGCGCAGGTGCGGACCTTCGCCACCGGCAACGGGCGCAAGACCGATCCGGTCGACGCGCACTCAGTGGCCCTGGCCGCGTTGTACGCCCCGCCCGACCCGGGCCTGCACCAGGTTCTGGTCGAGGAGGACCTCGTCGTCATGGGGTTGCTGGTGGACCGCCGTGACGAGCTGGGCCGGGCCCGCACCCAAACCCTGAACCGGTTGCACCGGCTGCTGCTCGAGCTCTTCCCCGGCGGTGCCAAGCAGTACCTGTCCGCGCCGCAGGCCCGCGCCTTGGTCGCGACCACCAAACCGCGCGACCTGCCCGGCAAGACCAGGCGGCGGATCGTGGTCGAGCTGATCGGTGCGCTCGAGGCCATCGACCGCAAGATCAAGACCGCGGAGAAGGACCTGACCGCCCTGGTCACCGAACGCGGCTCGAGCCTGATGGAGCTGACCGGGATCGGACCCACCGGCGCCGCCCGGCTGCTGGCCGACGTCGGCGACATCCACCGCTTCCGCGACAAGGACCGCTTCGCGTCCTGGAACGGCACCGCACCCCTGGACGCCTCCTCCGGTGCCCAGCAACGGCACCGGCTCTCCCGCGCCGGCAACCGCCGGATCAACCGGACCCTGCACATCATGGCCGTCGTCCAGCTGCGCAACCCCACCCCGGGCCGGGAGTTCTATCGCGCCAAGAAGGCCGGCGGGACCCCGTCGATGATGGCCATGCGCTCCCTCAAACGACGCCTGTCCAACATCGTGTACGCCCGCATGCTCTCCGACCAGCAGCGCCGCGACCACGACATGGCGACGGGCCCAGGAGGGCAACGAGGTAGCGACTCTGACTCCAGCGCGACCGGCTCACAACCTCACACCGGCACTTCGGACAAGCCTCTTCCTGGACCCGCCACGACCAAGCCTAGAACCCCGGTCCCGGCCATGTCTTGACCTAAAGGGGTGCCATGAGCGGGAGGGTCGATCAACCCGCTGCCAGGCGCAGGGGTCTGGGCGAGACTGGTGACGTGACTGAGTACCTGAGCTACGACGCGCCGGGGGCGACCCGCGTCGGTGAGCTGACCTGGGCCTCGACACCGACTGGGTACCGCCGCTACGAAGGATCGAGCCTGCTCGGGCACGGCCAGGAGGTGTGGGACCGCGCGTCGTCAGCGGTCCTGATGTGGGGTGTCAAGACGAGGAGCGGATTCGATGTATCGCTCGGGCCCGATAGCGAGCTCCGGGTGGCGCCCGGACAGGATCGTGTGCTGGTCGCTCGTCTGGGGCCCTGGCTCCTGCGGGAGCCCGTGCGAGTCATGGGGGTCATCGATGAGGCGGATCATTGCGGCTTCGCCTACGGCACCCGCAAGGGTCACCCGGTCTCGGGGGAAGAAGCCTTCATCGTCCATCGCGCTCCCGATGGCGGCGTGTGGCTCACCCTGCGGTCCCTGACCAGGCCAGGCGAGGGCTGGTGGCGGATCGTGTTTCCACTGACCTTGCTTGCGCAGTACGGGTACCGCACTCGTTACCGACGAGCCCTCAGAGCCGGATGAAACAACCGCTCGATCTGCGGCATGAGCGGTAGTTTCGGCACCGCGCACGCCCATGAGCGCTGGACCGGCCACAATGGGCCGGTGACTTGGTTCCCTCGGCGAAAGCGCGCAGGCGGCCAGGCGTCGTCCCCAGTGGTTCGAGGTCCGCATGACGACCCATCTCTGTCGGACGAGGAGCTGATCGCCCAGAGAACCAAGTGGTTCGAGGCGTACACCGCGCAGCAGAACGTCTTTGCGGACATGTCAGGCGGGCCGTACTCCTGTCCCTGCTGCGGACACGTCACCTTGGCCGAGCGGGGAGGGTACGAGATCTGCGATGAGTGCGGATGGGAGGACGACGGCCAAGACGATCACGACGCCGAGGTTGTGCGTGGTGGTCCTAACGGCCGCGAGAGCCTTGCATCTGCCCGCGCTGCCTACATCGGCGAAGGGGGCACCCCGTTGCCGCACCGACGGCCAACCGACCGGGCGTAGCGCCGAGCACACAATCTAACGGCACTATGTGCGGCATGAGCGCTGGACTACTCGGCGGAGCCAGCGGCCGGGGAAACCGGTGCCATGACGCCGGTTTGTCCGGTTCCTTCCCGTGATCGCGCGCGAAGGGTGGCAGACGGCTCTCGATCGCCGCAGTAGACGACCGTCTGCCACCTTTCGGGCAGACACCCTCAATTCGGCATGAGCGGGAAATCATGAGGGCCGTTTGCCTTGCCGGCAGCGGCGGTTGAACGCGTCGAGCAGGGTTGTCAGAACGTCCGTCAACGAGCGAGGTCGCGGTCGTAGATACGGCTGGTGCCGAGCCGGAGGGACAGCTCGAACAGCATCGAGGCGTAGTCCGAAGATGCACGCGGGCGGGCTTCGGCGCAGAGAGGATCCTGTGCTTTCGCGGTCGGGCAGTGCGCGTCGCCCGGCCGGTCTCCACTCCCCGGACGAGACCAGGCGCCTCTCGTCGACGGGCCAGTCCTCGGCACCGACCCGAGCGTCGAAGTGCACCGGCCCCTTGTGCGTCGCCGGGTCGGGTCCGGTGTACGGCGCGCGCCACCGTGCGGACGGCAGCTTCTCGACGTGCCGGAGGACCGCTTGCCCGCTCTTCTCACCCCTTCATCACCTCGCGCACGAGGGGCGGCGGACGGACGACCTCCCGGAGCGCGTCATGGAAGACACCCGGACGATGAGGGCTCGAATCTGGTCACGTGTGGCGCCTGGGGCCGTTCGCGTGCGGGGCTGTCCCCGAGGGACGAGAGCGGGCGGGACGTCTGACCCTCGCCGCCGCTGGCGTCGGGGCGAGCATCGTCGGTGAGGGAGGCGTCGGGCCGTGAGGCCGGGGGCTCGGGTCGGGCGCCTCCCGGTCGCCCGGGACCCAGGCGACAGTGCCTCACTGCAGGAGGTCGGACCCCTGAGCCGCGCCGTCGACGAGATCCTGTCCTGGTACCCCGCGGACCAGCCGGCCACGCTGCGACGGCTGCGTCGCATCCTCGAGCAGGGGCGGACCGGCGGCTCGGGCCGGCTCGTGGTCCTCCCGGTGGACCAGGGGGTCGAGCACGGGCCGGGCCGCAGCTTCGCGGTCAACCCCGCGGGCTACGACCCGCGCTACCACGCCCGCCTGGCCCTCGACGCCGGCTGCAGCGCCCATGCGCTCCCGCTCGGGGCGGCCCGGGTCGTGGCGCCTGCGTACGCGCAGGACCTCCCGCTCATCCTCAAGTGCAACGGCGCCGACGGGCTGTTCGTCGGCGGCGACCCCCAACCGGCGGTCGTCGCGGGGGTCGAGGAGGCCCTGGCCCTCGGGTGCGCCGCCGTCGGGTTCACCATCTACCCCGGATCGGCCCGTCGGAACGCGATGTACGAGCAGCTGCGGGCGTTGGCCCGGGATGCGGACGCCGCCGGCCTGCCGCTCGTCGTCTGGTCCTACCCCCGGGGCAGCGGTGTCTCACAGGAGGGCCGGACCGCGGTGGACGTCGTGGCCTACGCCGCGCACCTGGCGTGCCAGCTGGGCGCACACATCGTCAAGGTCAAGCCGCCCTCGCCGTTCCTGGAGTCCGACGCGGCACGCACCGCCCTCACCGGGGCCGGGGTCCCGCTCGACACCCTCGCCGACCGGGTCCGCCACGTCGTGCAGTCGGCCTTCGACGGCCGGCGCATCGTCATCTTCTCGGGCGGCGCCGCGAAGGGGACCGCGGAAGTGCTCGAGGAGAACCGGCAGACCGCTGCCGGTGGGGGATTCGGCACGATCATGGGCCGCAACTCCTTCCAGCGACCGCACGGCCAGGCGGTGCGGCTCCTGCGCCAGGTGATGGACATCCACATGGCCGCGGCCGCCTCCGGTGCACGGGAGGCCGGGGTCACACCGTGACGCCGACCCCGTCGAGGTGGGCCAGGGCCGAACCGAGCGTGGGGTAGGCGGGGTACAGCGCCGCGACCCGGGCGCGGCGCAGGACCTCCTCGGCGGCCGGCGACACCCCCGTGAGCACGAACGGCACCCCGGCCCGCCACGTGCGTCGGCGCAACAGCCCGAGCAGCCCCACGACGAAGTGGGTGAGCTCGACCCGGGCGAGGTCCGCGACGAGCAGCCGGGGGCGCCGGCGCAGGACCGCCTCGACCTCGGCCAGCGTCGACTCGACGCTCGCTCCCGACACCACCGGCGCCGTCGGGTCGAGCGTCCCGGTCAGCGTGATGACCGCCGTGTCGCCGAGACGGCGTGCGGAGGAGGTGAGCGGACGGGGGACGAGGACGGTTGCTGACGGCATCGGTGCCTCCTGCTCGGGCGGATCCCCCGATCCTGCGCAGTCGCCGGCACCCCGAACAGGGCGGAACGTCCCGGGTCCGGGTCGGGAGCCGGAGGGACATTCGGCCCTCGCGCCCCACCGTGACCCGCAGCAGCGTGGAGTCGGCGGGCGAGGGTCGCGCCGCCGCTGCGAGGAGGACCACATGACGACACGGACCGAGCTCCACCACGGTGCCCTCTCCGGCAGGTTCCGGCTCGCGCGTGAGCTCCGGCCGGATGACGTGACGCTCCCGGTCGTGCGTCGGGAGTGGGGCTGACCGGGACCGCGACGGCGCGGGCGGTCACCGGCCGGGGAGCGCACCTCGGCCCGGTCCGGGTGGCGGCAGCCACAGCCGTGGCCGCCCTCGTCGTCGCCCTGGGACTCCCGCGGGTCTCGGGGCCCGGTGGTCGGAGACGCTCGAGGTGCTCGGCGGCGTGCCGGTCCTGACGCTGCTCGGCCTCGCGCTCGTGTGGGTCGGCGGGCTGTGGGTGCACACCGTCGCCCTGACCGCGGCCCTTCCCGGCCTGCGGTCGTGGCAGGCATTCCACCTCAACATCACCGGCAGCGCCGTCTCGAACGTCCTCCCTCTCGGCGGCGCGGCCGGGACGGCGGTCAACCTCTGGTCCTGCCGGCGGTGGGGCTTCACGACCGTCGCGTTCGTGCGTTGGGCCTTCGTGACCAACCTCTGGGACAACGCCATCCGGCTGGCGCTCCCTGCCGTGGCCCTCTCCTGGCTGCTCGTCTCCGGTGCGGTGACCGGACCCGGTCTGCAGGGACTGGCCGGCGGGGGGCTGGTGGCGCTCGGCGCCTACCTGGCTCTCGCCTGGACCCTCGTCGACACCCGGTGGGGCGAGCGTCTCGTCGGGAGGGTCGTCCGGGGGTGGCGCGGCCGGTTCGGGGACCCGCCCGGCTCGGCTCCGGAGCCCTGGGACGTCGCGGAGCTGAAGCGGTCGACACGGGCGCTCCTGCGGGCCTCCGCCGTCCGGGTCGCGGGCGGCAAGGTGGCGTACGCGGTGGCGCAGGCGGTCCTCCTCCGCCTGTGCCTCGACGCGGTGGGGGTGCGGGCGCCGGCCGTGGTGGTGACCGCTGCCTTCGCCGCCGAGCGACTGGGGTCGCTGGCCGTGATGACACCGGGCGGCTCCGGCTTCGCGGAGCTGGGCGCGGTCGGCGCGCTCGTGGGGCTGGGCGTCGGCGGAGCGCCGGCGGTCGCCGGCGTGCTGCTCTACCGAGGCTTCGTCTTCCTCCTCGAGGTGCCGGTCGGGGCGCTCCTCCTCGGGAGCTCCGTCCTCGCCGCCCGCCGCAGCGGGCGACGAGGACCGGGACCCTAGGGGTCGGTCACCGACGGGTGCGGCTCACCGGGGGAGTCCGGCCACGCGTTGCCATCCCCCGTGGGGAGGACGGGGCGCGGGAGGGACGGGACCACGAGCACCGGACACGGGCTGTGGTGCAGCAGACGGCTGCTCACTCCACCGAGCAGGAGCCCGGCGAAGCCCCCGCGGCCTCGGGTGCCCAGGACGAGGAGCTGGGCCGCCCTGGACGCCGCCCGCAGCACGGGGACCGGCTCGCCGCGGCGGATCCAGGTAGAGAGCTCGACGTCGGGGTACTTCTCGCTCCACCCCACCAGCATCTCCGAGATCGCCAGGCGTTCGGACTCGGCGGCCGGGTGCTCCCCGGAACCCCACTCGTGGGGGTCCTCGAACGGTCCCGGGTGCTCCAGCCACCACGCGTGGACGGCGACCAGGGGGACGCGACGGCGCGAGGCCTCGGCGAACGCGACCTCGACGGCCGGTGCGCTGTGGACCTCGGCGTCGACACCCACGACGACCGACCCGTAGCGCGGGAGATCCACGCCCTCCGGCACGACGAGGACCGGGCAGCGGGCGTGCGAGACGACCTGGTGGGTGGTGGCACCGAGCACCTCGACGGACAACCGGCCGAGGCGACCGGACCCGATGACGACGAGCTCGGCGACGCCGCTGGCCCGGACGACGGCCGCGGCGGGCTGCTCCAGCGCCGTCTGCGACGTGACCGCCACGCCGCTCAGCGAGGCCAGCCTGCTGCGGAGACGCTCCAGCTTCGCCTCCTGCCGCTCGAGCATCAGGGTGCTCCACGGGACGATGCCCACGCCCGTCGCGTTGACGACGTGCAGGGGCGGTGGGTCGAGGCGGCCACGTCGGCCGCCGCGACGAGGACCGAGTCCACGGGCGCGTCGGCGTCGACGGCGACGACGATCGAGCCGATCGGGGTGTCGTGCTGCATCTCGGGTCTCCTTCCGTCACTGCCACCGTCCGTCTGCCGGCCGCGGCCGACAAGGGCCGAACGTCCCGGCGTCCGGTGCGGGCCGGTACCAGAGGCGGTTGGCGCCCGGGGCCTCAGGCCGAGGCCCACCCGGGGCCGTCGGTGTGGCGCACCCTGAGCACCGCCGCCTGGGTCCGGCTCGTGACGCCGAGCTTGGCCAGGACGTTGCTGACGTGGTTGCGGACGGTCTTCTCGCGGATGCCCAGCCGGCATCCGACCTCCCCGTTCGTCAGCCCCTCGGCGACGAGGTCGAGCACTCGCCGCTCCCGGTGCGTGAGGGACCGCAGGGCGACATCCTCCGGACCCGGGCGCCCGCGGGGGTCGGGGGACCGGACGTCCTCGACCGTGCCACCGGCCGCCACGGTGAGCACGTCCGCCACGAGGTGCCGGGCGCGGATCTGCTTGAGCACGAACCCGGACGCGCCGGCGCGGGTGGCGGCCTCACGGGCGGTGTCGTCGTCGTAGCCCGTGACCACGAGGGCGCGGATGCTCGGGTCCCGACGTCGGATCTGCCGACACAGGTCGACCCCCGAGCCGTCGGGCAGCCGGACGTCGAGGATCGCCACGTCCGGGTGCACGGCGGGGATGCGGCGGGCGGCCTCGGCGGCCGTGGCGGACTCGCCGACGACCTCGATGCCCGGGCAGTCCGACAGCACGCTGCGCAGGCCCTGGCGCACGAGCTCGTGGTCGTCGACGAGGTACACGCGGACGGGGGAGGACGGCTGGGGAGGGGAGCCCTGCTGGTCCATGACGGGCCTCCTGACGAGATCCGGACACCGCCGCTCGGGGTACTTCGATCCTACGGGCGACGCCGCGCGTCGACGGCCGTCGTGGCCAGCGTCACGCCCGTCCGCGAGGCGGACGGGACGTCTGCCCCGCGCGCTCTGCGTCCCTCTGCGACAGCGTGGTTCCCGGAACCTGCACCCGGAGAGGAGTGGTCTCGGTGAGCGACCGCGTCCAGGACCAGCCCGCGCCGGGCGACGGTCCGGCCACGCTCGCGGCGGTGCTCGGTGTGGTGGGGCTCCTCGCCACCCTCCTGGGGCAGACCCGTCCGACCGGACGCGCCGTCGACTGGGCGGTGGCGCTGCTCGCCGAGGGCGGCACCGTCGCCGCCGTGGTGCTCGGGCACCTCGGGCTGCTGCGCGTCGCCTCCTCCCGCCACCGCGTGACCACCCTCCTGCTGGGCCTGGTGGGTCTCGCCCTCGCCGGGGGGTCCGTGCTGGCCGTCGTGGCGTTCGGGCTGGTGGGGTACGCCGGGGACTGACCGCCGGGACGTCCGTCACTGGTGCCGGAGGTCGCCCGCGAGGAGCGTGTCGGTAGCGGTGAGGACCCGGCGCGGGCCGTCCGTGGACCGGGGCTCCCGGAGAGGAGCAGTCATGAGTCACGGTGCGCCCCAGGTCCCGGCCCGTTCGCCGGACTACCCGGCGCGGCTCGACGTCGACTACCCCGAGCGGCTGGACCGGTTGTCCACCCTGCTGCGTCTCGTCTACGTCATCCCCGTCGCGGTCGTGCTCTCGCTCGTCACGGCCAGCGCGACCTCCACGACCGAGGTGTACCGAGCCGGGGAGGTCGTCGAGCGGACGACGAGCACGGGAGGCGGCATCACGGGCGGCCTGTTCGTGGCCACGGCGCTGATGATCCTCGTCCGGCAGCGCTACTCGCGCTGGTGGTTCGACTTCCTCCGGGAGCTGACGCGGTTCTCCACCCGGGTGGGTGCCTACGTCGTCCTGCTGTCCGACGCGTACCCGTCGACCGAGGACGAGCAGTCGGTGCACCTCGACCTGGACTACCCGGACGCCCGCACCGGCCTGAACCGGTGGCTCCCGCTCGTCAAGTGGTTCCTGGCCATCCCGCACTACGTCGTGCTCGTCGTGCTGGGCGTCGGGGCCGTCGTCGCCGTGGTCGTCGCGTGGTTCGCGATCCTCGTCACGGGTCGGTACCCCCGCGCCCTGTTCGACTACGTCGTCGGGGTCGGCCGCTGGGGCCTGCGGGTCCAGGCGTACGCCTTCCTCCTGCTGACCGACGCCTACCCGCCCTTCCGCCTCAGCTGAGGAGCCTCACACGCTGACCTCGGACTCCCCGTCGAGGACGCGCGAGAGCAGCGGCCCCGTCGGGTCGCCGAGGAGCGTCCCCGCCACCCAGCGCGCCGCGAGCCCGTCGAAGCTCCCGTGGTGGCGCAGCATCGAGTGGCTGCCACCGCGCACGGTGACGAAGCCGACGCGCGCGCTCGAGCCGAGCCGGGCGGCCACCGCCCGCGCCGGCCCGATCCGGGCCACCCGGTCGGCGTCCCCGTGGACGAGGAGCACCGAGCGCCCGGGGAGCGGGCCGATGCCCTCGCTGCCGGACAGCCAGGTGGCCAGCCCGACGACCGAGCGCACCGAGGGGTCCGTGGCACCGAGCAGGGCAGCCCGGCCGCCGAGGCTGTGCCCGACGAGGGCCACCGGGACCTCGCCGAACCGCTCGCGCACCTGCCCGAGGGCCCAGCGCACGTCGTCGACGGGGGTCGGCCGGCCGCTCCACCCGCGCGAGGAGTTGAGCAGCCGGAGCACGGCGAGCCGTCCGCGGCCGGCGCGGACCACCCGCGCGGCGACGGGGACCATCCGCAGCACCGACAGCTGGGCGGGGCTGACCGCCACGTCCGCCCCCGGCTGCCGCCACCGTGCAGGACGAGGACGACGCCCTCGGGGTGGTCGGGGACGGCGGCCTCCACGAGCCGCGAGCGCACATCGGTCATGCGTGCTGTCTACCCGGTGCCGACGCCACGCATCCGAGCAGCCCGGTGTGACGAACCCCGCGTGTGCAGGACCTGACCTACCGCCTCGTCATCCGGGTGCTTCGGGGCTCTTCCGTGCCCTGGGGCTGCGCATCGAGGTCGCCCACGCGGACCGGCTGCCGGCCGACGGGCCGGTGGTCGTCGCGGCCAACCACCAGAGCTTCCTCGACTTCGCGGTGGTCGGGCTGCCGGGCGTCGAGCGCGGGCGCCTCGTGCGCTTCATGGCCAAGGAGTCGGTGTTCCGCTCACGCCTCGGCGGTCCGCTGATGCGCGGGATGCACCACATTCCGGTCGACCGGCGGTCCGGGACGGCGGCGGCGGTGCTGGCCCACCGGGCCCTGCGCGCCGGCGAGGTCGTCGGCGTCTACCCCGAGGCGACCATCGGTCACGCGTTCGCGCTCAAGGACCGCGAGGACCTGCGGCTGGGCGCGGCCCACCTCGCGATCGCGACCGGTGCGCCCCTCGTCCCCGTGGCCCACTTCGGGCTGCACCGCGTGCTGACCGTCGGCGGCCGGTGGTCGCTGCGTCGCGGACGGTGGGTCGGTGTCGTCGTGGGCGAGCCGCTGCACCCCCTGCCGGGCGAGTCGGCGGCCGGGCTGACCGGGCGGCTGCACACCGCGCTGGCCGCTCTCGTCGAGGACCTGCTCGACCGGTATCCGGACGCTCCGCCGGACCCGGCCACCGCGTGGTGGTGGCCGGCGCACCGCGGTGGAGGGGCGCCCGGGGGAGCCGAGGCGCACCGCCTCGACCTGCTCTCGGTGGCCCACGCGGACGGCACCCTCGCTGACAACGTTGTCGCACAAGCGAAATCGCTTACACCGCGACGTACTCGCAGGTAGGTGTGACCGATCTCGCCGGGATGGCGGCCGGTGTGACAAACGCCTCCCATGTCAAAGCGCTTCCGCTGTGGACCCCCCACCCGCCCGTACGGTGCAATGACTGTCTCGCAGGGCGGACGCTCACGTCGATGTGGCGCCCGCCCTCGGGTTGACCTGCGCGACGACCGAAAAGGGTGAGCATTGTGGCCGACCTGGAGAAGTCCCTGGATGATGCGGGGCTGACCAACAGCAGCGTGAGGGAGTACGTCCAGCACTGGGCGGAGTACCTCGGCGCGGACCGCATCGAGGTGGTGAGCGCGTCCGACGACGCCCGCCTCGTCCAGGAGGCCCTCGAGGCCGGCGAGATCGAGCCGGCGGGGAGGGCCTGTACTACTCGCGCAGCTACTCCAAGGACACCGCCCGCTCCGAGGAGCGCACGATCGTCGCGACGAGCCGCCCCGAGGACGAGGGCGTCTACAACAACTGGCGCCACACCGACGAGATCCGCCCCGTCGTCGAGGGTCACATGAAGGGCGCGATGGCGGGCAAGACGATGTACGTCATCCCCTACCTCATGGCCCCGACCGGCAGCCCGCTCGAGCGCTTCGCCGCCGGCGTCGAGATCACCGACAACCGCACCGTGTGCCTGCACATGATCCGGATGGCCCGGGTCGGCGTGAATCAGATCAACCAGCTGGCCGACCAGGACATGTTCGTGCGCGCGGTCCACGTGACCGGCGACCTGCCGAACCTCGGCCAGGGCACGCCCGACGACAGGCGCTACTTCGTCACCGTCGCCGACGAGCGGACCATCCTCCACTTCGGCTCCAGCTACGGCGGCAACGCCCTGCTCGGCAAGATCGCGCACGGCCTGCGCCAGGCGGCCTACGACGGCTGGGCGTCCGGGGAGTTCCTCGGCGAGCAGTTCATGCTGCTGGGCATCACCGACAAGGAGACCGGCGAGACCCACCACGTCTGCGGCGGCTTCCCGAGCGCCTCGGGCAAGACCAACCTCGCGATGACCCTCGCGCCCGACGCCCTCGGCGAGCGCTACCACGTGTCGTTCTACGGCGACGACATCGCGTGGCTCTGGGTCGGCGAGGACGGCAACCTCTACGGGCTCAACCCCGAGAACGGCGTCTTCGGCGTCGCCAAGGACACCAACGAGAAGACCAACCCGACCGCCCTCGACTCCATCGAGCCCGGCACGCAGGCGCTCTTCACGAACGTCGCCTACAACGAGGAGACCCACGAGGTGTGGTGGGAGGGACGGACGCCGCACCACCCTGCCGACGCCACCGGCTGGCGGGACTGGAAGGGCGAGCTCATCTCCGACCGCAACCCCGACGAGGCCGGCGACCCCTGGGCACACCCGAACAGCCGGTTCACGACGACCCTGGCCAACGTGCCCAACGTCGCGCCCGACTTCGAGGACCCGAAGGGCGTCAAGATCGACGCCATCATCTTCGGCGGCCGCACCCGCGACCGCGAGCCGCTCGTGCGGGCCATCGACGACCTCGCCGAGGGTGTCTACGACGGCCTGACGCTCGGGGCCGAGGCCACCGCCGCGGCCGAGGGCGTCGAGGGCAAGCTGCGCTACGACCCGATGTCGATGCGCCCCTTCATGTCCTACCCGGAGGGGCCGTACGCGGCGCACTGGCTGAAGATCGTCGGCGCCGTCAAGGACCAGCCGGTCTTCGCCCACGTCAACTGGTTCCAGCGCGACCCGAGGACGGGCACTTCCTGTGGCCCGGCTACCGCGAGAACCTGCGCGCCCTGCTCTGGCTCGTGCAGTACAAGAAGGGCGAGGTCACCGGCCGCCGCACGGCCGTCGGCACGATCCCGCTCAAGGAGGAGCTCGACCTCGACGGGCTCGACATCGACGCGGGCGACCTCGACACGATCCTCGACATCGACGTCGAGCGCTGGCGCCAGGAGATGGGCTTCCGCGAGGAGCACCTCAAGCAGTTCGCGAACCTGCCCGAGGAGATCTGGGAGGCCCACCGACGGGTCGCCGCGGCCCTCGACCAGGAGGCCTCGGTCACCGCCTGACGACGACGGCACGCCTGCATCGGAGCACCTCTACGATGCAGGCGTGTCGGAGGCGAGGTTCGGGTCGCTCGTCGCCCGGGGAGTCGAGGACGTGGTCCACGACCCGGACCTGCTGACGTCCGGCTTCTGGGTGGTCGTCCTGACCTTCGAGGGCGAGCTGACCGCCGTGCGGATGGGGGAGGTCCGCCGCGAGGAGCCCCCTGTCGCGGGTCGCGTCGGGGGCTGGCCCGTGCTCGAGGGGGAGTGGCGCTCCAGCCTTGACCGGTCCGCCTACCTCGCCGGCGTCGACGAGGTCCGCCGGCGGATCGCCGCCGGCACCGTCTACCAGGTCAACCTCTGCCGGGTGCTCGAGCACGACCTGCCCGCGGACGCCTCGGTGACCGCCCTCGGCGACGTGCTGGCCCGCGGCAACCCCGCGCCGTACGCGGCGACCATCGACCTGCCCGAGGCCGGGCTCGAGGTCGCCTGCGCCTCACCGGAGTCCTTCCTCGTGCGGCGTGGCGAGGTGCTGACCTCGAGCCCGATCAAGGGCACGGCCACCACCCCCGCCGCGATGCTGCCCAAGGACTACGCCGAGAACGTCATGATCGTCGACCTCGTGCGCAACGACCTCGCCCACGTCAGCCGACCCGGCACCGTCGAGGTCGACGCGCTGTGCCGGCTCGAGGAGCACCCCGGCCTGGTCCACCTCGTGTCCGACGTCACCGGCCGGTTGCGCCCTCGCACGACGTGGCGTGACGTGCTCGCGGCGACCTTCCCGCCCGGATCGGTCAGTGGCGCACCGAAGCACACCGCCCTGATGGCCATCGCCGACCTCGAGCCGGTGCCCCGCGGGCCGTACTGCGGGGCCGTGGGGTGGGTCGACGCCGACCGTGACGAGGCGGTGCTGGCGGTCGGCATCCGGACCTTCTGGGCGGCCCGCTCCGACGCCGGTCGCCGGGTGCTGCGCTTCGGCACGGGCGCCGGCATCACGTGGGGGAGCTCGGCGGAGCAGGAGTGGGACGAGACCGAGCTCAAGGCGGCGCGCCTCGTCGCCCTTGCCACGGGTCGGCGGCCCGGGTCTGCGAGGCTGTGAACCATGACGGACATCCGCGTGTGGGTCGACGGTGCCCGCGTCCCGAGCGACGCCCCGGCGGTGAGCGCCGTCGACCACGGTGTCACCGTCGGCGACGGTGCCTTCGAGACCGCGAAGGTCGTCGACGGCACCCCCTTCGCCGTCGGACGCCACCTCGCGCGCCTCGACCGCACGATGGCCGGCCTCGGCCTGCCGCGCGCCGACCACGACCGGGTGCGCGAGGGCGTCGCCGCCGTCCTCGACGGCGAGCCGATCGGGTTCGGCCGGCTGCGCTGGACGGTGACCGGCGGCCACGGTCCGCTCGGGTCGGACCGGCTCGACTCGGCGCTCACCTACATCGTCACGGCCGTGGAGCACGCGCGACCGCCCGCCTCCGGGTCGGTCGTCACCGTGCCGTGGGTGCGCAACGAGCGGTCGGCGACGGCCGGGCTGAAGACCACCTCGTACGCCGAGAACGTCGTCGCCCTGGCCCGCGCGGCCGAGCAGGGCGCCATCGAGGCCCTCTTCGCGAACACCCGCGGGGAGCTGTGCGAGGCGACCGGCAGCAACGTCTTCGTCGTCACCGACGGGGTCCTGCGCACCCCGCCCCTGACGAGCGGCTGCCTCGCGGGCATCTCGCGCGAGCTGGTGCTCGAGTGGTGCCGGGAGGACGGGCTCGAGGTCCGCGAGGAGCCCCTGCCGATGGCCGTCCTCACCGAGGCCGACGAGGTCTTCCTCACCTCCTCGATCAAGGACGTCATGCCGGTCTCCGCCGTCGACGGCCGCGGGCTGCCGGCGCCCGGGCCGGTCACGAGGGCGGCGATGGACGTCTGGGCCCGGCACGCCGCGCGGACGGCCGAGCCGTGACCGGGACCCCGACCAAGCGGCCGTTCTTCCGGGACGCCGAGGACCACGACGAGTGGGAGTGGCGGCGCCGGCTGCGGGCGAACCCGACGACCCGTCCGGTCCTGCGCGGCGTCGTCGGCCTCGTGGGGCTCGTGCTCGTCCTCGGCGGCTTCGCGCTCGTGCCCCTGCCCGGGCCGGGGTGGCTCGTCGTCATCCTCGGGCTGGCCGTGTGGGCCTCCGAGATCGAGCCGGCCTCGGACCTGCTCGAGTGGGTCAAGCGCCGGGTGCGTTCGTGGGAGGAGTGGGTCCTGCGCCAGCCCCTGTGGGTCAAGGGGGCCGTGGCCCTGGCGACCTTCGTGTTCGTGGTCGCGGTGCTCTGGGTGATGCTGCGGCTGACCGGGGTTCCGATGTTCCTGCCGGACGGCCTCGAGGGCTGGCTGCACACGACCGCCGGGCTCTGACCGGTCGGCACCGGGGTCGATTTCCGCCGGGCCCGAGCGGTTGGGTATCCTCGGCAGGCCGTCACGGCACCGGGATGTGTAGCTCAGTTGGTTAGAGCGTTCGCTTCACACGCGAGAGGCCGGGGGTTCGAGTCCCTCCACATCCACGAAAGCCCTCCGGGAGCGTCAGCGACCGGAGGGCTTCGTGGTGTGGCGGGGCTCGGCGGGTCCCGTGTGCGCACGGGCGCGGAGCGGATCCCTCCACATCCACGACAAGCCCCGGCCGCGCCAGCGGCTCGGGGCTTTCGTCGTGTTCACGGGGTGACCCGACGGAAATGCAGTGGGTGCAACGTCGGTTGTCGGGTGTATGCATGACCTCATGACGATGTCGGTGCGGAGCATCCACACCTTCCCCGAGCAGCGGGCGGCCGGGCACGAGCACGAGAGCGCCGAGGTGGCCCTGCTCGGCCTGGTGGGCGACCGGCCGAAGAAGGCCGCGGTCTCGGTGGTCGGCAACGACTCGCCGCACACCCGCGCCAACCTCGTCCTCGACGCCCCGACGCACGAGGTCGAGGCGCTGACCGGCCACGTGGTCCGGGTCGGAGAGGTGCTGCTCGCGGTCGAGGCCACCGGCAACGCCTGTGCCGGCCTGTACGCGGCGGTCGGGAAGCCGGGCTTCGTGCACGTCGGCGACGTCCTGGAGGTCGTGGAGGACGGCGCGTGAGCCTGTCCGTTCCCACCACCACCGGTGCGGCCGCCCACGACGCCGGCGTCCAGCGCCTGGTGGCGAGCCACCGCGCGATCCCCGAGGGCGCACCCGTGCGCCTGGCCAAGCGCACGAGCAACCTCTTCCGGGCCCGCACCGCCACCGACGCACCTGGCCTCGACACCAGCGGCCTGACGGGCGTGGTCTCGGTCGACCCCCACGCGCGCACCGCCGACGTCCAGGGCATGTGCACCTACGAGGACCTCGTCGACGCGACGCTCCCGCACGGCCTGACGCCCCTCGTCGTGCCGCAGCTGCGCACCATCACCCTCGGCGGGGCGGTGACCGGGCTTGGCATCGAGTCGACCTCGTGGCGCAACGGGCTGCCGCACGAGTCGGTGCTCGAGATGGACGTGCTGACGGGGGCGGGCGAGGTGGTCACGGCCGACGCCACGAGCCGCAACACCGACCTCTTCCGGGGCTTCCCGAACTCCTACGGCACGCTCGGCTACGCGACCCGGCTGCGCATCGAGCTCGAGCCGGTCGGCCGCACCGTCTCGCTGCGCCACGTGCGCTTCCACGACCTCGACACCCTGCTCGCGGCCGTCGGCGACGTGATGACGAGCGGCGCCCACGACGGTGAGGCCGTCGACTACCTCGACGGCGTGGTCTTCACCGCCGACGAGTCCTACCTCGTCCTCGGCCGGCGCACCGACGAGCCGGGCCCCACGAGCGACTACACCGGGCAGCGGGTCTTCTACCGCTCGATCCAGCACGACCGACCGCGCCCCACCCGCGACACCCTGACCACCCTCGACTACCTGTGGCGCTGGGACACCGACTGGTTCTGGTGCTCACGGGCCTTCGGCGCCCAGAACCCGGTGGTCCGTCGGCTCTGGCCGCGCCGCTGGCTGCGCTCGAGCGTGTACTGGAAGCTCGTCGCCCTCGACCGGCGCTTCGACGTCGCCGACCGCCTCGAGGCCCGCAAGGGGCTCCCGCCGCGCGAGCGGGTCGTGCAGGACGTCGAGATCCCGCTCGAGCGCACCGCCGACTTCCTGCGCTGGTTCCTCCGCGAGGTGCCGATCGAGCCGATCTGGCTGTGCCCGTTGCAGCTTCGCGCCGACCACGCCTGGACCCTCTACCCGCTGGAGCCGGGGAGCGGTACGTCAACGTCGGCTTCTGGTCCACCGTCCCCGTCGACCCGGCCGGCGGGCCGGGGGCCACGAACCGCCGCATCGAGGACGCCGTGAGCGACCTCGGTGGGCACAAGTCCCTGTACTCGGAGGCCTTCTACGACGAGGAGACCTTCTGGCGCCACTACGGCGGCGCCGACTACCCGGCGCTCAAGGAGCGCTACGACCCCGGACACCGGCTGCCCGACCTCTACGCGAAGGCCGTCCGCGGTGCCTGACCCGACCAGGAGGAGCACGTGAGCATCGCCCAGATCGTCGAGTCCGTCGTCGACGGACCCCTGCCGCTGCGCGTCGAGGCGTACGACGGCTCCGCCGTCGGACCGGCCGAGGCGGCCCGTCGCCTCACCGTCGCGACCCCGCGCGGCCTCAGCTACCTCGCCACCGCCCCCGGCGACCTCGGGCTGGCCCGGGCCTACGTCTCGGGCGACCTGCGCGTCGACGGCGTGCACCCCGGCGACCCCTACGACCTGCTCGCCGACCTCTCCGGCGTGCACTTCCGCCGACCCGGGCGCGAGCAGGTCCTCGAGCTGTCGAGGACCCTCGGCGTCCGCGGCCTCACCCCGCCGCCCCCGCCGCCGCAGGAGAGCCTGCCGCGGTGGCGCCGGCTGGCGGAAGGGCTGCGGCACAGCCACACCCGTGACGCCGAGGCCATCCACCACCACTACGACGTCTCCAACCGGTTCTACGAGATGGTCCTCGGCGCGTCGATGACCTACACGTGCGCCTGCTACCCCTCGGCCGACGCGACCCTCGAGGAGGCGCAGGAGAACAAGTACCGCCTCGTCTTCGACAAGCTCGCCCTGCGCCCCGGTGACCGGCTGCTCGACATCGGCTGCGGCTGGGGCGGGATGGTCCGCTACGCGGCGCGGCGCGGGGTGTCGGTCCTCGGCGTCACGCTCTCGCGCGAGCAGGCCCTCTGGGCCCAGAAGGCCATCGCCGAGGAGGGGCTCGCCGACCTCGCCGAGGTGCGGCACAGCGACTACCGGGCGGTGTCGGAGAACGGGTTCGACGCCGTCTCCTCGATCGGGCTCACCGAGCACATCGGCGTCCGCAACTACCCGGCCTACTTCGGGTTCATCCGCGACCGGCTGCGCCCCGGCGGGCTGCTGCTCAACCACTGCATCACCCGGCCCCACAACCGGCGCATGGAGACCGGGGCGTTCATCGACCGCTACGTCTTCCCGGACGGCGAGCTCACCGGGTCCGGCCGCATCATCACCGAGGCGCAGGACGCGGGGCTCGAGGTCCTCCACGAGGAGAACCTGCGCGAGCACTACGCCCTCACCCTCGCGGGGTGGTGCCGCAACCTCGTCGAGCACTGGGACGAGTGCGTCGAGGAGGTCGGGGAGGGCACCGCGCGGGTCTGGGGCCTGTACATGGCCGGCTCGCGACTCGGGTTCGAGCGCAACGAGATCCAGCTGCACCACGTGCTCGCCGCCAAGACCGACGACGAGGGGCACCACGACCTCCCGCTGCGCCCGTGGTGGGGCGCCTGAGGGTCCGGGCCGCTCGTCAGCGCGGGCGCAGGCCGTCCCAGACCAGGGTGGTGAGGTCGTCGGCGAGGTCGTCGGCGGTCCGCCCCGCCGCCGCACCGCGCTCGGCGAGCCAGGCGTCGGCCGCCGCGCGCACCATCCCGACGAGGGCCACCCCCACAGGGTGGCGGTCGCGGGGTCGTGCGGGGCCGAGCCCTCGACGCCGCCGACGATGCCGGCGACGTGCTCGGCGATGCGCCCGGTCATCCCCGCGGCGACGTCGCCGTCGGGCCGCTCCCCGGGCAGCAGCAGCGGGGCGTTGACGATGAACCGGTACACCTCGGGGTCGTCCTCGACGAGGTGCAGGTAGGCGGCGATGACGGCCCGCACGACCTCGCGCGGGGGAGCGGCTGGCCGTCGCTGCCGTTCGCGGCCCGGGTTATGCCGCGGATGATCGTGCCATCGACCCGGTCGGCGACGGCGGCGTAGAGACCGGCGCGGTCGGTGAAGTGCCGGTACACGACCGTCTTCGACGTCCCGGCCGCTGCGGCGACCTCGTCCATCCCCACCGCGGCCCCGTGCTCGCGGATGGCCCGCACCGTCGACTCGACGAGCTCGCGGCGCCGGGCGAGCCGGTGCTCGTCCCAGCGCGCGCTGCGGCCGTCGGTCGGGGAGGCGGAGGTCACGGGTCAGGACGGTAGCAGGGACCGGCAGTACCTGTTACCGTCGGTACCGGATAACTCCGCGGCGCCGACGACCGTCCGCCGCTCCCGAACGCAGCAGGAGCCAGACCGGTGACCACCACGCGCCGCGCCGCCGTCCTCGGCGGCAACCGCATCCCCTTCGCCCGCCAGTTCGGCCCGTACGCCGAGGCCTCCAACCAGGACATGCTGACCGCCGCACTCGAGGGCCTCGTGGCCCGCCACGGGCTCGCCGGCGAGCGGGTCGGCGAGGTCGTCGCCGGCGCGGTCATCAAGCACAGCCGCGACTTCAACCTCACCCGCGAGGCGGTTCTCGGCTCGAGCCTGGCGCCGGACACGCCGGCCTACGACATCCAGCAGGCCTGCGGAACCGGCCTCGAGGCCACCATCCTCGTCGCGAACAAGATCGCCCTCGGGCAGGCCGACTCGGCGATCGCCGGCGGGGTCGACTCCGCGTCCGACGCCCCCATCGTCGTCCCCGAGAAGCTGCGCCGGAAGCTCCTGCGTCTCAGCCGCGCCAGGACGCCGGCCGACCGTGCCAAGGCCGCGATCACCCTGCGCCCCACCGACCTCGGCATCCAGGTGCCCGCCGCCACCGAGCCGCGCACCGGTATGTCGATGGGCGAGCACATGGCCGTCACCGCCGCCCGCTGGGGCATCACCCGCGAGGCGCAGGACGAGCTGGCGTTCGCCAGCCACCAGAACCTCGCGGCGGCGTACGAGCGCGGGTTCTTCGACGACCTGCTGACGCCGTACCTCGGGCAGACCCGTGACCAGAACCTGCGGGCCGACACCACCCTCGAGAAGCTGGGCTCGCTGCGCACCGCCTTCGGCACGGGTCCGGACGCCACGATGACGGCCGGCAACTCGACCCCGCTCAGCGACGGCGCCTCCGCCGTGCTGCTCGGTTCCGAGGAGTGGGCGGCGGCGCACGGGCTGAAGCCGCTGGCGTGGTTCGTCGACGGCGAGACCGCGGCCGTCGACTACCTCGGCGGGGAGGAGGGGCTGCTCATGGCGCCCGCCTACGCCGTGCCGCGGATGCTGGCGCGCCAGGGCCTGAGCCTCCAGGACTTCGACCTCTACGAGATCCACGAGGCCTTCGCGGCCACCGTGCTCGCGACGATGAAGGCCTGGGAGGACGAGGCGTTCTGCCGCGACCGGCTCGGGCTCGACGCGCCGCTCGGGTCGATCGACCGGTCGAAGCTCAACGTCAACGGCTCCTCGCTCGCCGCCGGTCACCCCTTCGCCGCCACCGGCGGGCGGATCGTCGCCTCGCTGGCCAAGCAGCTGCACGAGAAGGGCTCCGGCGCGCGCGGGCTCATCTCGATCTGTGCGGCCGGCGGGCAGGGCGTCGTCGCGATCCTCGAGGCGGCCTGAGGTGCCCCGCTCCGACGGCTACACGTCCTTCGTCAACAGCGGGCTCGGGAAGAAGCTCGCCTCGAGCCTCGGTCTGCCGCAACCGGTGCCGCTGCGCCGGTACGCCCCGGGCCGTCCGCTCGTCGACGGGCCCGTGCTCGTCGGCGGACACGCCGACACCCCGCGGTCGCCGCGCTCCGCGGCGGGCTCACCGGTGCCGGTGCGACCCTCGTCGAGGAGGTCCCCGAGGGCTCGCGGCTCGGGGGAGTGGTCGTCGACCTCACGGCCGCCGAGACGCCCGCCGACCTCGAGTCGCTGCGGGCCACCCTCGCGCCCGCCCTCAAGCGACTGGGCCGCTGCGCCCGCGTCGTCGTCGTGGGGCGCGACCCCGAACGCGCCGGGTCGGTTGCCCAGCGCGCCGCCCGGCGGGCCCTCGAGGGCATCACCCGCTCGGTCGGCAAGGAGCTGCGCGCCGGAGCCACCGCGAACCTCGTCCTCCTCGCCGACGGGTCGGAGGGCGCGGCGCTCGGCACCGTGCTGTTCCTGCTGTCGGCGCGTTCGGCCTACGTCGACGGCCAGGTGTTCCGGGTCGGGGAGGGCGAGGCCCCGGCGCCGCCCGCCGACGACGGGCGCCCCCTCGCCGGCAAGGTCGCCGTCGTCACCGGCGCGGCTCGGGGCATCGGGGCCGACCTCGCCCGCACTCTGGCCCGTGACGGGGCCACGCTCGTCTGCGTCGACGTCCCGGCGGCCGGTGGGGCTCTGGCGGCGGTGGCCAACGAGGTCGGCGGGACCGCGCTCCAGCTCGACGTCACCGCCCCGACGCCGGAGCCCGCATCGCCGAGCACGCCCGCACCCGCCATGGTGGCCTCGACCTCGTGGTGCACAACGCGGGGATCACCCGCGACAAGCTGCTCGCGAACACCGACGCCGACCGGTGGGACTCCGTCGTGCGGGTCAACCTCCTGTCGATCCTCGCGATGAACGAGGCGCTGCTCGCCAAGGACGGTCTGCGGGAGGGTGGTCGGGTCGTGCTCGTCTCGTCGATCGCCGGCATCGCCGGTAACCGTGGGCAGAGCAACTACGCCGCGTCGAAGGCCGGGGTCATCGGGCTCGTCGACGGGTACGCCGCCGACCGCGGGCTGCGTCGTCGCGGCATCACCGTCAACGCCGTCGCGCCGGGCTTCATCGAGACCGAGATGACGGCCCGCATCCCGCTCGCCACCCGCGAGGTGGGGCGCCGGCTGAACAGCCTGGCCCAGGGCGGGCTGCCGGTCGACGTCGCCGAGACGATCGCCTACTTCGCCGCCGATGCGCAGGCCGCGGTGTCCGGCAACGTGGTCCGCGTCTGCGGCCAGAGCCTGCTGGGGGCGTGAGCGTGGTCGTCGAGACCCTGGGGTCCGTGCCGTCGACCGCGCCGCTGCTCGTGCGCGCGGCGCTCACCGCCCGCGGTCGGTCCGGCGACTCCGTGCCCGAGCGCACCCTCCGGGTCGAGGACGTCGTCGTCGACCGGCACCGGCTGGCGGCCTACCAGCGGCTCACGGGGTACGACGTGTCGGACACCCTCCCGCAGCCGTACCCGTGGGTGCTGGCCTTCCCGGTGCAGACCGCCCTGATGGCCCGGCCCGACTTCCCCGTGGCGCTGCCGGGCATGGTGCACCTCGAGAACCGGGTGACCTCGCACCGCGCGCTGAACGCCGCCGAGCCGCTGACCCTCGACGTCACGGCCGGTGCGCTGCACCCCATCGGCGCGGACGGACCCTCGACGTGCGGCTCGAGGCCCGGGTCGGCGGCGAGCTCGTCTGGGAGTGCGACAGCGTGTACCTGTCCCGGGGCCGAGGCAGCGAGGACGCGCCCCGCGGCGACTCACCACCGGCCCTGCCCGACGGCCCCGCCGCCGGGGTGTGGCGGCTGCCGGAGGACCTCGGCCGCGAGTACGCGGCGGTCTCGGGCGACGTCAACCCCATCCACCTGCACACCCTCTCGGCGAGGGCGATGGGGTTCCCTCGGCACATCGCCCACGGCATGTGGACCTACGCGCGCACGCTGGCAGCACTCGGCCGGGGCTCGCTCGGGCCGTCGACCAGCCGGGTGTGGTTCACCAAGCCGGTGTTCCTGCCGTCGACCGTCGAGCTCGTCGTGCAGCGTTCCGGCGCAGCGGTCCTCGCCGGGCTCCGTTCACGCAAGGACCCGACGACGACGGACGTCGTCGTGACGCTCGACGCCTGAGGGGTCAGGTGCCGAGCCGCAGCACGCGCGTGTAGAAGGCCAGCTCGCGGGTCAGGGCGTCGACGATGGTCTCGTGCCGGCGGAAGCCGTGTCCCTCACCGTCGTAGACGGCCAGCTCGACGTCGCGACCTGCCGCCCGCATCGCCGCCGCCATGTCCTCGGCCTGGGCGAGCGGCACGACCATGTCGGCGGAGCCCTGGAGCAGCAGCAGCTCTCCGTGCAGCCGGTCGACGTGGTGCACGGGGGACCGGTCGCGGTAGACCGCCTCGCCCGCGGGCCACGGCGCGACGAGCCGGTCGCAGTAGCGGGACTCGAACTTGTGGGTGTGCTGCGCGAGCGCGGCGAGGTCGCCGACCCCGAAGAGGCTGGTGCCCGCGGCGAACGCGTCGCTCGTCGTCATCGCCCGCAGCACCGCGTACCCGCCGGCGCTCCCGCCGCGGATGGCGAGGCGGTCGCCGTCCGCTCGTCCGGCCTCGGCCACCGAGCGCGCGCCGGTGACGCAGTCGTCGATGTCGACCAGCCCCACCGTCCGCGGAGCCGGTCGCGGTAGGCCCGTCCGTAGCCGGTGCTGCCGGAGTAGTTGACGTGCAGGACCGCGAAGCCGCGGGTGGTCCAGAACTGGGTGGCCGTCGTGTACGCCGCCTCGGTGCGGCTCGTCGGCCCGCCGTGGACCATGACGAGCAGCGGCGGCCGCTCGCCGTCGGGCGCCACGACGTCCGGGTGGCGCGGCTCGTGGAGGATGCCGTGCACCTCGCTGCCGTCGGAGTTGCGCCAGGTCCAGGGCTGCGGGGGAGCGACGTACGAGGCGTCGGGGTCGGCGGCCGCCGACCTCCCGAGCACCGTGAACGGCCCGGAGGCCGGCCCGCGCACGACCTCGGGCAGGCCGTCGGCGCGGCCCCGGCGCATCGCCACCTCGTCACCGGCGGCGACGAGGTGGTCGTGGAAGGCCCCGGCTCCGGCGGACGGCGTGACCTCCCCGGTGCGTGCGTCGAGGATGCCGAGGCCCTGCCCGCCCTCCGCCCACCAGCGCACGAGGGCGCGGTCGGCGTCGAGGACGGCGAAGTCCTGCATCCCGAGGGCCCACTGGGGTGCGGCGTGGTCGGCGTCGGTCTCGTGGACCGGGTGTGGCCCGTCGCCGGCGTCGCGCTGGACGAGCCACCACCCGGACTCGTCCGAGACGAACCACAGGGCTCCGTCCGGGCCGAACTGCGGCTGGGAGACCGAGACGCCGTTGTCACCGGCGACGACGACCGGGTCGGACGCGCCCTCGGGCGTGAGGTCGGCCCTCAGGAGGTGGGTCGTGTCCCACGGCATGTCCGGGTGGTCCCACACGACGTACGCGACCCGGCGCCCGTCGGGGAGACCGTGGGGCGCGAGACGAAGTCGGTGCCGGTGTGGAGCACGACGCCGGCGTCGGGGTTGTCGCCGTGCAGGTCGAGGCGGACCAGCTCGTTGGCCGGTTCCGGGTCGCGGGAGTGGTCCTCGCGGACGGCGTAGACGTGCTCGCCGTGCAGCACCAGGCCGCCGAAGCGCCGGGGGCCCTCGGGCGTGAGCGCGACCGGCTCGGTGGCGCTGGGGTCGAGCCGGTACACACGGTCGTCGCCGAGGTGGGAGAACACGACCGTCCCGTCGGCGACCGCGTAGGCACCGCCGCCGTACTCGTGCACGCGGGTGCGGACGTTCCACGGGGCGGGCAGGACGTCGTGCGCCGCGGTGCCGTCGTGGCGCACGAGGACCTGGCGACCTCCCTCGGTCGGGCGCTGCTCGAGCCACCACGTGTCGGCACCGTCGACCCGGACCTCGTCGATGACCACCTGACCGCCTGCGAGGTCGTCGGGGGCGATCGGGGAGGGCCAGGTGCCGAAGGGGAGGGTCTGCATCCCTCGACCCTAGGCGGCGGCGGGGTCCGCAGTGCGCCCTGTGGGAGGGGTGTCCGGGTGGTGGGCCGGTCAGGGCTCCCGCGAGCGTCGGAGGGCGGGCATCCGGGTCCCCCGGGCGCCGCACGACGTGGTTGGCTGGGCGGCGTGGAGCCCGCTGACGACTACGCCGCCCTCGACGAGGAGTCGCAGGTCGAGGCGCTGCGCCCCGCCGCCCTGGCCGCGGCGGCCGACTTCGGCCTCGACGTGCACCGGATGGAGGTCGTCCTCCACGCGTACAACACGACCTTCCGGGTCGACACGACCGACGGCCGACGGGTCGCCCTGCGGGTGGGCACGAACTCCAAGAGCACCCCGGGCAACGTCATCGCGCAGCAGGCGTGGCAGGCGGCCATCGCGACCGACACCGACGTGCTCGTGCCGCGGCCGCTGCGGACGCGGGCGGGTGACTGGTCGACCACCGGTGCGGTGGTCGGTGTCGACCACCCCGTGCTCGTCACCGCGGCCTCCTGGCTCGAGGGCGAGGACGCCCGCGAGGACGACGGCGCCGACTGGGCGCGGGCCCTCGGCCGGGCGACGGCGACCCTCCACGAGCACGCGGCCGGATGGACGATGCCCGCCGGCGCCGCGCTGCCCCGGTTCACCGACCCGCTGTTCGGCGACACCGACGTCCTCGACACCGCACCGGGCCTGACCGCCCCGGACCGCGCCGTCCTCGACGAGGCCCGCAGGGTCGCCGCGGAGGTCTTCGACCGGATGCGGGACCGGCCGGCGATCCCGCTGCACGCCGACCTGCACGGCGGCAACCTCAAGTGGCACGAGGGCCGGCTGGCCGTCTTCGACTTCGACGACGCCGGCACCGCCCCGCGGGTCCTCGACCTCGCGATCACGACCTTCTACCTGCGGCGCGGCGCCGGCGCCGAGACCGCCGAGGAGGCGCTGCTCGCCGGGTACGCCGAGGTCGCGCCGCTGCCCGACGTGCCGCGCGGCGACGTCGAGGCCCTCGTGGCCTCGCGCCAGCTGCTGCTCGCCAACGCCCTCCTCGACTCCACGACCGCCTCGCTGCGCGCGATGGCCGCCGAGTACGCGCTGACCACGGTGCGCCGGTTGCGGCACTGGCTCGACACGGGCACCTTCCGCCTGGACGTCGAGGGCTGACTCCGACTCACGGGGGAGGTGGCGCAGCGGCGGCGTCGAGCTGACCCGTCGCGCACCGGGAACTGCCGCGACCGGGCACCACGCGCCTCGATAGCATCGGGGGCGGGCCGGAGCACCGGCCCGCCCACCACCGCGAGGAGCACCTGCGCCATGTCCGCCCAGATCACCGTCCACGTCGCCGGGAACGAGCGATCGGTGGACGGGGGCACGACCTACGGCGACCTCCTCGAGGGCGAGCGCGGGGTGCTCGTGGCCCGGGTCGGCGGCGAGCTGCGCGACCTCCACCTCGTCGCGGCCGACGGCGACGTCGTCGAGCCCGTCACCGCCGCCGAGCAGGACGGCCTCGACGTGCTGCGCCACTCGGCCGCGCACGTCCTCGCCCAGGCGGTCCAGGAGGTGCACCCCGACGCCAAGCTGGGCATCGGCCCGCCCATCCGCGACGGCTTCTACTACGACTTCGACGTCGAGACCCCGTTCACCCCCGAGGACCTCAAGGCCCTCGAGAAGGTGATGCAGCGCATCGTCAACGAGGGGCAGACCTTCCACCGCCGCGAGGTGTCCGACGCCGATGCCGCCGTCGAGCTCGCCGACGAGCCGTACAAGATCGAGCTCATCGGCCTCAAGGGCGGTGCCGCGGAAGACGCGGCCGAGGGGGCCTCGGTCGAGGTCGGTGGCGCGCAGCTGACCATCTACGACAACGTCCGCCGCGACGGCACCGTCGCGTGGGGCGACCTGTGCCGCGGGCCGCACGTGCCCTCGACCAAGGTCCTCGGCAACGCCTTCAAGCTGATGCGCAGCGCCGCCGCCTACTGGCGCGGGTCGGAGAAGAACCCGCAGCTGCAGCGCGTGTACGGCACCGCGTGGCCGTCCAAGGACGAGATGAAGGCCTACCTCGACCGGCTGGCCGAGGCCGAGAAGCGCGACCACCGCAAGCTCGGCGCCGAGCTCGACCTCTTCTCCTTCCCCGACGAGCTCGGATCGGGCATGGCCGTCTTCCACCCCAAGGGCGGGGTCATCAAGCGCGAGATGGAGGACTACGTCCGGCGCCGGCACCTCGAGGAGGGCTTCCAGTACGTCGGGACCCCGCACATCAGCAAGGACGGCCTGTTCCACACCTCGGGGCACCTGCCGTACTACGCCGACACGATGTTCCCGCCGATGGAGCTCGAGCACGCGCAGTACCGCCTCAAGGCGATGAACTGCCCGATGCACAACCTGATCTTCCGCTCGCGCGGACGCTCCTACCGCGAGCTGCCGATGCGCCTCTTCGAGTTCGGCTCGGTCTACCGGTTCGAGAAGTCCGGTGTCGTCCACGGCCTGACCCGCGTGCGGGCGATGACCCAGGACGACTCGCACTCCTACGTCACCCCCGAGCAGGCGCCCGGCGAGATCGAGCACCTGCTGAAGTTCGTCGTCGGGCTGCTCGAGGACTTCGGGCTCGACGACTACTACTTCGAGCTGTCGACCCGAGCGACCGAGGGCGAGAAGAAGGACAAGTTCATCGGCTCCGACGAGCAGTGGGAGACCGCCACCGAGGTCCTGCGCGCGACCGCGGAGACCTTCGGGGTCGAGCTCGTCGACGACCCGGGCGGCGCCGCGTACTACGGCCCGAAGATCTCGGTGCAGACCCGTGACGCCATCGGGCGCACCTGGCAGATGTCGACCATCCAGTACGACTTCAACCAGCCGCACCGCTTCGGGCTCGAGTACCAGGCCGCCGACGGCTCGCGCCAGGAGCCGGTGATGATCCACTCGGCGAAGTTCGGGTCGATCGAGCGCTTCATCGGGGTGCTCGTGGAGCACTACGCCGGGGCCTTCCCGGTCTGGCTCTCGCCGGTGCAGGTCGTCGGGGTCCCGGTGGCCGCGGAGTTCGACGACTACCTCGGGGGCGTCCTCGAGCGGATGCGCGCCGCCGGCATCCGCACCGAGCTCGACGCGAGCGACGACCGCTTCCCGAAGAAGATCCGCACCGCGAGCAAGTCCAAGGTGCCCTACGTCCTCATCGCCGGCGGCGAGGACCGGGACGCGGGGGCGGTGTCGTTCCGGTACCGCGACGGGTCGCAGAAGAACGGCGTGCCGGTCGACGAGGCGATCGCGGAGATCACCGCGGCGATCGCGGACCGTCGCCAGGTCTGAGGCGTTCGCGCCCGCCCCGTGTCCGGATGGTGGGACTCGAGGGTCGCCCTGCGACCCCTCGTCACGCCCGTCACACGACACGCCGACGACACGCCGTGGTCCCTCACAGGTCCGCAAATTGGTGCGCGAAAACTCTTGCGGGACAGCCCCGTCCGGGCATAGAAATAACCCACTCCACCACTTCGGTGGCGGAGGGATCGAGACGGAGAAGATCGCCAGGCCTTGCGGTTCTGCCGCGAGGAGCCATCGGGTGATGACGATGGTGGTGACACGAACCGACTCGTGAGACGCGGAGCATCATGCCGGGTCACCGAGGCCCGGGAACTCATACTTCCCGGGGCCTCACCTCTGTCCGGGGTGGGTCGACGCCGCCGGGGGCCGCCGAACCCGCCCGGCACGCGGGGGGATGGGCCATGCTGGGGCCGTGGAGACGACGCGGGACGTCCGGGTGCGCGAGGCCGTGCCCACCGACGCCTTCTCGGTCGCGGCCCTGCACATCCAGGACGAGCGCGAGCGGGGTGCGGCCCTGCCGTCCGGCTTCCTCGACACGTTCGCCGACGCGTGGCTGCGCGACCGGGCGCGGCGCACCTGGCTCGCCGAGGACCCCGTCGGCCGCCCGCTCGGCGTGCTCCACGGCACCCGCGTCCAGAAGCTGCCGAGCGCCCACCGCCCCGCCGACGCCGGGTTCCACGTCAGCCTCCTCTTCGTCAGCCCCGACGCCCGCGGGGCCGGCATCGGGGAGCGCCTGCTGCGCACCCTGCTCGCCTGGGCGGCCGCCGACAGCGTCACCCGGATCCAGCTCAACGCGGTGCCGGAGGCGCGCACCCTCTACGAGCGGGTCGGGTTCGGGCCGCCGTCGGAGCGGCTCATGGAGCTGCGGCTCGACCCCTAGGGTGGCCGCCATGAATGCTGCCGCGACCCCGTCCCGGGGTGTCCTGGTCACCGGTGCGTCCCGCGGGGTGGGAGCCGCCGTCGCGCGGGCCTTCGCCGCCCGGGGCGACCGGGTCGCCGTGCACCACCGCGGACCGTCGAGCACCTCGCTGGCCGAGGCCGTGCTCGACGACCTGCCCGGGCACGGACACCTGCGGGTCGAGGGCGACCTGTCCGACCCCACCGCCGTCCGCAGCCTCGCCGACGCCGCGGTCACCGGCCTGGGACGCGTCGACGTCCTCGTGAACAACGCCGCGATGATCGTGCCGCCCGGGTCCTCGGGCAGCCGGCGCGGCGACCACCCGCTCGACGCCACGTCGTACGAGGACTGGGTCGAGGTGTGGCAGCGCACGCTCGCGACCAACCTGCTCGGCCCGGCGAACCTCACGTGGTGCGTCGCACGGCACATGGTCGACGTCCCGCCGGCCGAGGGCGTCCCGGTCGGGCGGGTCGTCAACGTCGGCTCGCGCGGGGCCTTCCGCGGGGAGCCCGACATCCCGGCCTACGGCGCGAGCAAGGCCGGCCTGCACGCCTTCGGGCAGTCGATGGCCCAGCACCTCGGCCGGCACGGCATCGCCGTCACGAGCATCGCCCCGGGGTTCATCGCCACCGAGATGGCCGGCTACGCGATGGCCGACGAGGACGCGGCCGAGGCCACCCGCGCGCAGAGCCCCTTCCATCGGGTCGCGACGCCCGAGGAGGTCGCCGCCGCGGTCGTCACCCTCGCCGCACCGGGAGCCGAGTGGGCCTCTGGCGCGGTCGTCGACTTCAACGGTGCCAGCCACCTGCGCTGACCCGCCGGGGGCCCGGCCCCGGGAGCGCGCCTAGGATCGGGACATGCCCGAGCACGAGGACGCCGTCGACTTCGCGGGCGAGCCCGACGGCTTCGACCGGCTCTGGACCCCCCACCGGATGGTCTACCTGCGCGGCGAGCGGCCCGACCCCGACGCCGGCGAGGGCTGCCCCTTCTGCGCGGCGCCCGGCAAGTCCGACGAGGAGGGACTGGTCGTTCACCGTGGCGAGCACTGCTACGTCGTGATGAACCTCTTCCCGTACAACCCCGGGCACGTCCTCGTCTGCCCGTACCGGCACGTCGCGATGTACGTCGACCTCACCGACGACGAGACCGCCGAGTTCACCGCCCTCACCAAGGCCGCGCTCCACGCGCTGACGGGGGCCTCGGAGCCGATGGGCTTCAACCTCGGGATGAACCAGGGGTCCGTCGCCGGGGCCGGTGTCGCCGCGCACCTGCACCAGCACGTCGTGCCGCGCTGGGGCGGGGACAGCAACTTCCTGCCCATCGTCGCGCGCACCAAGGCGCTGCCGATGCTCCTCGAGGACGTGCGCACCCGGCTCGTGGAGCACTGGCCGTCCTGAGCCCGCCCGGCCAGGCGGGGCAGGCGCTCGGGCGTCAGGCGTGGGCGTCGGCCCCGAGGTGCTCGCGGGCCAGCCGGTCCGGCAGCGTCTCGTAGCCACGCGGCTCGCGGCGGAACACCCCGGTGCCGTGGGCGAGCGACCGCAGGGCGATGGCGTAGTCGAGCAGCTCGAGGCGCGGGACGGCCGCGACGAGCACCGAGCGCCCGGGCTCGTCGTCACAGGGCTCGGACCCGACGATCTGCCCGCGCCGGCTGCTGACGTCGGTCATCACGGCGCCGAGGTGCTCGTCGTCGACGGTGACCGTGACCGTGTCGACGGGCTCGAGGAGGCACAGCGAGGCAGCGGAGGCCAGCTCGCGCAGGGCCAGCCCGGCCGCCGTCTGGAAGGCCATGTCGGAGGAGTCGACGCTGTGCGCCTTGCCGTCGGTGAGGGTGACCCGCACGTCGGTGACCGGCCAACCGGCGAGCAGGCCCTTGGCGAGCTGGTGGTGCACGCCCTTCTCGACGCTGCCGATGAACTGGCGCGGCACGGCCCCGCCGACGACCACCTCGGTGAACTCGACGCCCGACCCGCGGGGAGCGGCTCGAGGACGAGGTGGCACACGGCGTACTGCCCGTGCCCGCCCGACTGCTTGACGTGCCGGCCCTGGGCCTCGGACCGCCCGACGGCCGTCTCCTTGAGCGCGACCTTGACCGGCACCTGCTCGACGCCGACGTTGAAGCGGTCGCGCAGCCGGTGGAGGACCAGCTCGAGGTGGGCGGGCCCGGTGGTCCACAGGACGACCTGGCCCGTCTCGGGGTCGTGCTCGATGCGCAGTGAGGGGTCCTCGGCCGCCAGCTCGCGGAAGGCGACGGGCATCCGGTCCTCGTCGGCGCGGGTCGAGGCCTGGACGGCGGCGGGCAGCAGCGCCTCGGGCAGCGCCCACGGTGTGACGAGGAGGGGGCGCGCGGGGTCGGAGAGGGTGTCGGACGTCTGCGCCCCGGCGAGCTTGGTGACGACGACGACCTCGCCGGCCACGGCCGACTCCTTCGGGAGCAGCTCGCCGTCGAACGGTGACGCGATGGCGCCCGGCCGGACGTCGTCGTCGTGCGCCTCGTGCCCCTCGCCGGTCGGGCCGTCGAGCAGCTCGAGGTGGCCGGACACGTGCACGGGCCGGTCACCGCGCAGGGTGCCGGAGAAGACGCGCACGAGGGAGAGGTGGCCGACGTAGGCGTCGGACTCGGTGTGCACGACCTCGGCGACGAGCGGGCCGTCCGGGTCGGCGGTCAGCGCCACGGGCTCACCGCCGCCCACCGGCGTGACGGTCGGCAGCGGGTGCTGGCCGGGGTGCGGGAAGGCGGCCTCGACGAGGTGGAGCAGCACCTCGACCCCGGCGCCCGTCTCGCCGGAGACCGGCAGCACGGGGTGGAAGGTGCCGTGCGCGACGGCCGCGAGCAGGTCGCGCTCGAGGGTCGCGAAGTCGAGGTCCTCCCCGGAGAGGTAGCGGTCCATCAGCTCGGGGTCCTCGGACTCCTCGATGATCCCCTCGACGAGCCCGGGGCGGCGGGTGTCGAAGACGTCGGCGTGCTCGGCACCGGCCGGGCGCACCGTGCGCCGGCCGCCCTCGTAGTCGTGGATCTCGCCGAGCAGGAGGTCGGCGATGGAGGTCACCGCCCCCTCCGCGCCGGCCACCGGCACCCCGAGCGGCTGGATGCCGGCGCCGAAGTGGGCGCGGCAGTCCTCGAGCGTGGCCTCGAAGTCTGCGTCACGGGCGTCGAGCTGGGTGACGACGACGGCCCGGGGCATCCCGACGACCGCGCACTCGTGCCACAGGGCGCGCGAGCGGGCGTCGGCGCCGTCGGCCGCCGAGACGACGAAGAGGGCGGCGTCCGCAGCGCGCAGACCCGCCCTCACCTGCCCGACGAAGTCGGGGTTGCCCGGTGCGTCGAGGAGGGTCAGCACCACCTCCCCGAGCTCGAGTGTCGCGGCGCGCAACCCCGTGCTCTCCTCGCCCCGAGGTCGCGGCGCCCGCTTCGGCGCGAGGGTCGAGACGACGTGGTCGAAGAGCCGGGAGCTGCCGGCGCCGGCCGGTCCGACGAGGACGACGTTGCGCAGCCGGGTGGTGTCGGTGACGGTGGGGGCCGGGGTCGCGGTGCCGCTCATGGACCCAATCAACTCCTCCCCGCGGCGTGGCACAAGGGGAACGCCGGGACCCGCGCGGAGACCTGCGCCACGCCTCCCGGCCGCGGGGCCGTCGCTCGCGCACCGACGGGTGCTCAGCCGCCGTGGAGGGCCTGGACCTGCACGTAGCCGACCGCCTCCGGGAGGGCCAGCCCGTCCCTCGTCGCGGTGGCGGCGAGCACGGCCGCCCGCAGCGCCGCGCGGTAGGGCAGGGAGCCGGTGCTCACCCGGGCCACGCCGAGCGCGGCGAGCCGCGACAGGGGAAGGGCGGGCGTCGCGAGCACGTTGAGCGGGCGGTCCACGGCGGCCACGTCGCGCTCGATCGCCGCCGGGTCGGTGGCCCCCGGGAGGAAGACGCCGTCGGCCCCGGCGTCGGCGTAGCGCCGGAGCCGGTCCACGGCCTCGTCGAGGTCGGTGCCGCCGAGCCAGAGCACGTCGGTGCGGGCGTTGACGAACACCCCGGGTGCCCGGTCCCGCACGGCCAGCAGGCGCGCGGCGTGCACGGCCGGGTCGACGAGGACGCCGGCGGTCGAGTCCTCGAGGTTGACCCCCGCCACCCCGAGCCCGGCGACGAGCTCGGCGACCCGCCCCGGGTCGGTGGAGTAGCCGTCGGCGAGGTCCACGGTGACGGGGCACCCGAGGTGCGCGGCGACCAGGTCGCTCGCGAGGGCCACGGTGTGGTCGCGGTCCGAGCCCGTGCCGTCGACGAGACCGTGCGAGGCCGCCACTCCGAGGCTCGTCGTCCCGACGGCCGCGAACCCCGCGGCCACGAACGCCCGGGCGCTGCCGACGTCCCACGCGTTGGGGAGCACGAGGGGGTCGCCGGGTCGGTGCAGGTCCGCGAACGTCGTCGGGCCGGCCGGGGTCGGTGCGGTGTCCATCGGCCCATCGTGCCGCCCTCGTGTCGCCTCGTGGACGGCACTCCGCGGCGGTCCCACTACGCTGGCCGGACCATGCTCAACCGCTACGCGCGCGCGTTCTTCACCAAGATCCTCACGCCGGTGGCCGCCCTGCTCATCCGCCTCGGCATCAGCCCCGACGTCGTGACGGTCATCGGCACGCTCGGCGTGTGCTTCGGCGCCCTCGCGTTCTACCCGCGGGGGCAGTTCCTCGTCGGCACCCTCGTCGTCACCGCGTTCGTCTTCTCCGACACCGTGGACGGGATCATGGCCCGGCGGATCGGGCGCACCGGCACGTGGGGCGCCTACCTCGACTCCACGCTCGACCGGGTGGGCGACGCGGCCGTCTTCGGTGGGCTGGTGCTCTGGTACGCCGGCAACGGGGGCAACGCCTACATGGCCGCCCTCGCGCTGGCCTGCCTCATCCTCGGCAGCGTCGTCTCCTACGCCAAGGCGCGCGCCGAGGGCCTCGGGATGACGGCGAACGTCGGCATCGCCGAGCGCGCCGACCGGCTGGTCGCCGTGCTCGTCGCCACGGGCCTCACCGGCCTCTTCGACATCCCGACGATCTTCCTCGGCGTGGTCCTGGCCCTGCTCGCGCTGGCCAGCCTCGTCACCGTCGTCCAGCGGATCCTCGAGGTCCGCCGGCAGGCCCTGGGCGTGGCGTGAGGAGGGCCCTCGGCTCGGTCACCGACGCGGCGACCCTCGCCGGCCACCGCCTCGGCTGGGCGGCCGTGCGGCGGATGCCCGAGCGCCTCGCCTACCGCGCGTTCGACGCCGTCGCCGACCTCACCGTGGCCCGCGGGGGAGCCGCCCGGCTGCGCGCCAACTACGCCCGGGTCCGCCCCGAGCTCGACGACGCGGCGCTCGACGCCCTCGTCCGCGCGGGATGCGCTCCTACCTGCGGTACTACTGCGAGGCCTTCCGGCTCCCGGTCCTCGGCCCCGACGAGCTCGCCGCGCGCGTGCGGGTCGAGGGCGACGGCCCGGTGCGCGAGGTGCTCGCGGCCGACGGCTCGGTCGTCTGCTTCCTCGGCCACCTCGGCAACTGGGACCTCGCCGGCGCCTGGGGCACCGTGCACCTCGGCCCGGTGACCACCGTCGCCGAGCGGCTCGAGCCCGAGGAGGTCTTCCGCGAGTTCCTCGAGTTCCGCGAGGGCCTCGGCATGACGATCCTGCCGCTCACCGGCGGCCCCGACGTCTTCCCGGCGCTGCGCGAGGCGGCCCGCCGGCGCGGGCTCATCCCGCTGCTCGCCGACCGCGACCTGACGCACCGCGGGGTCACCGTCGACTTCTGCGGGCTCCCCGCGCGGATGGCCCCCGGCCCCGCCGCCCTGGCCCTCGCCGAGCGCCGGCCGCTGCACCCCGTGTCGATCCGGCACGAGCGGCGGGGGAGTGGCTGGGGCATCGTCATCACCTTCCACCCGGCCGTGCCCGTGCCGACCACCGGGGCGACCCGCGAGAAGGTCGTCGCGATGACCCAGTCCTGCGCCGACGTGCTGGGGACGGCGGTGCGCGAGCACACGTCCGACTGGCACATGCTCCAGCGCGTCTTCGTCGAGGACCTCGACCCCGAGCGCCTGGCCCGGGCGGGGGCGGCCCGATGAGGATCGGCATCGTCTGCCCCTACTCGTGGGACGTGCCCGGTGGGGTGCAGTTCCACGTCCGCGACCTCGCGGAGGTCTTCATCGCCCAGGGCCACGAGGTGTCGGTGCTCGCCCCCGCCGACGACGACACCGAGCTGCCGCCCTACCTCGTGGGCTGCGGGCGGGCGGTCCCGGTGCGCTACAACGGGTCGGTCGCCCGGCTGACCTTCGGCCCGGTCACCTCGGCCCGGGTCACCCGGTGGCTCGAGCAGGGCGACTTCGACGTCGTGCACCTCCACGAGCCGGTCACGCCGTCGGTGTCGCTCATGGCCCTCTGGGCGGCCGAGGAGCCGGTCGTCGCCACCTTCCACACCGCCACGGTGCGCTCGCGCGCGATGCACGCCGCGAACCCGCTGCTGCGCCCCTCGCTCGAGAAGATCCGGGCGCGGATCGCGGTGTCCGAGGACGCCGCCCGCACGGTGCGCCGGCACCTCGGCGGCGAGACCTACATCATCCCCAACGGCGTGCACGTCGACCGGTTCGCCGCCGCGACCCGCCGCGAGGAGTGGACCGGACGCCCCGGCGCGCCGACGCTGGCGTTCCTCGGTCGGGTCGACGAGCCGCGCAAGGGCCTCGACGTCGCGCTGCGGGCGCTGCCGGCCGTCCTCGACGCACACCCCGGCACGCGGCTGCTCGTTGCCGGCCCCGGTGACGCCTCCGACCTGCTGCGCGACGCCGACCCGCGGGCGGTCGCGGCCACGGTCGTCCTCGGGGCGGTCTCCGACGACGACAAGGCGAGCCTGCTCGGGTCGGTCGACGCCTACGTCGCCCCGCACCTCGGGGGCGAGAGCTTCGGCATCGTCCTCGTCGAGGCGATGGCGGCCGGCGCGCCCGTCGTGGCCTCCGACCTCTCGGCCTTCCTCGCGGTGCTCGACGAGGGCCGCACCGGGGCCACCTTCGCGACCGGGTCGGCACCGGCCCTGGCCGCCACCCTCGTCGGCCTGCTCGCCGACCCCGACCGCCGGGCCGAGCTGCGGCTGGCCGGGCGCGCGCGGGCCCGCACCTTCGACTGGTCGCGGGTGTCCGACCAGGTGATGGCCGTGTACGAGACCGTGCTCGAGGGGGCCCACGCCGACCTCGCCGACCAAGCGCCGCGCGGCCTCTGGAGCCGGCTGGTCCGCAGCGTGCCGGGGAGCGGGACCCCGTGAGCGCCACCGGGGTCGACGTCCTCCAGGTGACGACCTTCGTGGTCATCCTGCTCATCGGCGTCGCGTGGTACCTCTCGTACGCCGCCGCCCGGCTCGACCGTCTGCACGCCAAGGTGGAGGGCGCGATGTCGGCGCTCGACGCCCAGCTCGTGCGGCGCGCCGAGGCCACCCTCGAGCTGGCCAACAGCGGGAGCCTCGACCCCGCCACCGCCCTCCTGCTCGCCGACGCGGCCACCGACTCCATCGAGCGCACCACCGAGCACCCGCTCGACGAGGACCTCCTCGACGGCCAGCACTTCGGGGGCCGCGAGGAGGTCGAGACCACCCTCACCGAGGTGCTCACGGTCACCCTCACCGAGGAGGTCGTCGGCGGACTGCGCACCGAGGACGACGAGCTCGTGGCCGAGTCCCTCGAGCGGATCTCCGCGAGCGCCCTGCGGGTGCGGATGGCCCGCCGCTTCCACAACGACGCCGTCCGCGAGGTCCGTCGGGTGCGGCGCAAGCGGGTCGTGCGGTGGTTCCGGCTGGCCGGCCGCGCGGCGCTGCCCGAGCGGGTCGAGTTCGACGACGAGGTCCCACCCCGCTCACCCGCTGACCCGGCGGACCGCCGTCCTCCGCACCCCCGCCGCGGACCTATGATCTGCGGCATGACCGAGCAGCAGACCACCCCCACCACCGGCACCACCCGCGTCAAGCGCGGCATGGCCGAGATGCTCAAGGGCGGCGTCATCATGGACGTCGTCACCGCCGAGCAGGCCAAGATCGCCGAGGACGCCGGCGCCGTCGCCGTCATGGCCCTCGAGCGCGTGCCCGCCGACATCCGCGCCCAGGGCGGGGTGTCGCGGATGAGCGACCCCGACATGATCGACAGCATCATCGAGGCCGTCTCCGTGCCGGTCATGGCCAAGGCCCGGATCGGGCACTTCGTCGAGGCGCAGGTACTCCAGAGCCTCGGGGTCGACTACATCGACGAGTCCGAGGTCCTCACCCCGGCCGACTACGCGAACCACATCGACAAGTGGCAGTTCACCGTGCCCTTCGTCTGCGGCGCGACCAACCTCGGCGAGGCGCTGCGCCGCATCACCGAGGGCGCGGCGATGATCCGCTCCAAGGGCGAGGCCGGCACCGGCGACGTCTCGAACGCCACGACCCACATGCGCTCGCTGCGCAAGGAGATCAACCGGCTGCGCTCGATGGAGCCCGACGAGCTCTACGTCGCGGCCAAGGAGCTCCAGGCGCCGTACGACCTCGTCAAGGAGGTCGCCGAGACCGGCAAGCTGCCCGTCGTCCTCTTCACCGCCGGCGGCATCGCGACGCCGGCCGACGCGGCGATGATGATGCAGCTCGGCGCCGAGGGCGTCTTCGTCGGGTCCGGGATCTTCAAGTCGGGCAACCCCGCCGAGCGCGCCGAGGCCATCGTCAAGGCCACGACCTTCCACGACGACCCCGACGTCATCGCCAAGGTCTCGCGCGGCCTCGGAGAGGCCATGGTCGGCATCAACGTCGACGAGATCCCGCAGCCGCACCGGCTCGCCGAGCGCGGCTGGTGACGGCCGGCGCTCAGGGGTGGCTCGGCGCCGGGGGAGCGCCGGGCACCTCGAGCGCCACGTCGTCGACGTAGCAGTAGAACCACTCCTCGCCCGGCTCGAACGAGCGGATGACGGGGTGGCCGCTCGCGTGGGCGTGAGCCGTCGCGTGCCGCCCGGGTGAGGAGTCGCAGCACCCGACGTGCCCGCACTCCTGGCACAGGCGCAGGTGCACCCACGAGCCGCCCGTGGCCAGGCACTCCTCGCAGCCGTCGGCGCCGGGGGTCGGGGGCGTGGTGTCGGTGAGGTGGGTGCAGGTCATCCGGTCCTCCAGGGTGGTCGTGACGAGCGGGACGGGGTCGCAGTCGGGGCGCCCGTCGGCGGTGACGCGGGTGGCCAGCGGCGGTGCGGCGAGGCCGGCGCAGAACTGCAGCTGCCGTTCGCCCGGGGCCTCGGTGAGCACGTCGTCCCGCACGGTGACGGCGGCCAGCACGCCGCCGAGCGCGAGGGCGGCCGCACTGACCCACAGGGCGGTCGCGAAGCCCGCGTCGAAGGCGACCGGGTCGTCGTACGCCCTCCCGGTGAGCCCGGAGACGGCCGGGACGACAGCGACGGCGAGCAGCCCGGCGGTCCGGGCGACCGCGTTGTTGACCCCGGAGGCCATCCCCGCGTGCTCGGGCGGAGCCGCAGCCAGGGCGGTCGCCGTCAGCGGCGAGACCATCGTCACCAGCCCGAGGCCGAGGACGACGACGGCCGGCAGGACGTCGAGGAGGTAGGACGCCCCCGGGCCCAGCCGCAGCATGAGCAGGATCCCGGCGGCGCACACGACCGGCCCGACGGCCATCTGGCGGCGGGGTCCCAGCCGGGCGGCGAGCGCTCCGGAGCGCGACGAGAGCAGCAGCATGACGACGGTGACGGGCAGCAGGGCGGTGCCCGAGGCGATCGGCGAGAAGCCGCAGACGACCTGCAGCTGCACGACGAGGAGCAGGAAGACCGCCCCGAGGCCGCCGTAGACGACGAAGGTCACGAGGTTCGCGGCCCGGAACTGCGCGCCACGGAAGGCGTCGAGGGGGAGCATCGGGGCGGCGACCCGGCGCTCGACGAGGACGAAGGCCGCGGCGGCGGCGAGCCCGAGCGAGGCCGCCCCGAGGACGGTCGGGTCGGCACCGGACTCGCCGGCCGAGATGAGCGCGTAGGTCGCCCCGCCGAGGGCCAGGGCGCCGAGCGCGGCGCCCGCGAGGTCGACGGGGCCGTCGGCCCCGGGGTCACGGCTCTCGGGGACGTGCCGCAGCGCGAGGACGACGACGAGGGCGGCGAGCGGCACGTTGACGAGGAAGACCCAGCGCCACGAGAAGCTCTGGACGAGCCAGCCGCCGAGGAAGGGCCCGATCGCGGTGGCGACCCCGCCCAGCCCGGACCACGCGCCGATCGCCCGGCCGCGGTCCTCGGCCGCGATGCTGGCCTGGATCATCGCGAGGCTGCCCGGGGTGAGGAGGGCCGCGCCGACCCCCTGGAGCGCCCGGGCGGCCACGAGGAACCCGGCGTCCGGGGCCGCTCCGCACAGCAGGGAGGCGACGGCGAACCAGACGACCCCGACGACGAAGACCCGGCGCCGCCCGAACCGGTCGCCGAGCACCCCGCCGAGGAGGATGAAGGCCGCCAGGGTCAGGGCGTAGGCCGAGACCGTCCACTGGAGGGTCGCGAAGTCGGCGTCGAGGGAGGTCCCGATGGCCGGCAGCGCGACGTTGACGACGGTGGCGTCGATGCCGGCGAGGGCCGACCCGAGGATGGAGGCCACGAGCAGCCAGCGACCCCCGGGCGAGCCGAGCGGCAGCCCGCTCGTGGCGGTGGGGTCCGGACGCTCATCAGGTGACGGTGGCCCGCGCGGCGTGCTCGGGGTGCTCGTGCTCGGCGCCGTCGAGGACGGCCCGCAGCTGCTCGGCCGCGCGCAGGACGTCGGCGTGGGTGAGGTACATCGGGGAGAACCCGAGCCGCACGATGTCGGGCTCGCGGAAGTCGCCGACGACGCCGCGCGCGATGAGGGCCTGGACCACGCCGTAGGCGCCGGGGTGGCGCACCGACACCTGCGAGCCGCGGCGGGCGGGGTCACGGGGCGTGGCGACCTCGACCTCGGGGACCAGCGCGTCGAGGCACTCGAGGAAGAACCCGGTGAGCGACAGCGAGCGGGTGCGCAGGTCGGCGACCGACTCCCCGTCGTACGCGTGCAGCGCCGCCTCGAGGGCGAGCATCGAGAGCAGGGGCGGGGTGCCGACCCGTCCGCGGGCGATGCCGGGAGCGGGCGCGAAGTCGGGGGCCATCGCGAAGGGCGTGGCGTGCCCGTTCCATCCCGACAGCGGCTGGTCGAACGCGTCCTGGTGGCGCCGGGCGACGTAGAGGAACGCCGGCGCGCCGGGTCCGCCGTTGAGGTACTTGTAGCCGCAGCCGACGGCGAGGTCGGCGCCGTGCTCGTCGAGGCCGACCTCGAGGACACCGGCCGAGTGGCAGAGGTCCCAGCAGGCCAGTGCGCCGACGTCGTGGGCGGCGCGGGTGATGCCGGCGAGGTCCCACAGCTCGCCCGTGCGGTAGTCGACCGAGCTGTACGAGGCGAGGGCGGCGTCCTCGCCCAGCGCGGCGATGCGGGCCGGGGCGTCGGCCGGCGCCACGAGCTCGACGACGAGGCCGGCGTCGCGGGCCGCCGCCTGCGTGACGTAGAGGTCGGTGGGGAAGGAGGCGGGGTCGGTGAGCACGACGCGGCGCCCCGGGCGCATCCGGGCGGCGGCGACGATCGCCTTGTAGAGGTTGACGGTCGTGGAGTCGGTGCAGACGACCTGCCCCTCGGCCGCGCCGACGAGGGCCCCGATGCGGTCGCCGACGCGGGTCGGGGCACCCCACCAGTCGGACTCGTTCCAGCTGGCGATCAGCCGGCTGCCCCACTGGCGGTGCACGACGTCGGCGACGGCCTCGGCGACACCGGCGGGCAGTGCGCCGAGGGAGTTGCCGTCGAGGTAGACCACGCCGGCCGGGAGGCGGAAGCGGCCGCGCAGGTCGGTGCCGGCGTGCTGGGTGTCGAGGGCGCGGGCGCGGTCGGTCAGCGGTGACGACATGGGTCGACGCTAGCGCTCGACCCGAGCGGGAGTGACGATCCGCGCGCGCCCGGGTGACTCCCGGGGCGCCGGGGGGCACGTGTGTCCTTCCCGGATCCAGTCGCGGCGTCAGGTATCCCTGTCGTTTCGACCGGTATCCCTGTCGTCGCGACCGGTATCCCTGTCGTCGGGGGAGGGATACCGGTCGGAGCGACTGGACTTCGGGAGCACCATGGTGGGTTCCCGGCTCTCAGGTCGCGGCTGACAGGTGGGGCCCGCCGGGCCGGCCGCGCGGTCAGGCGTCGAGGGTCATGAGCAGCACGGGCCGGCGGTCGGCCGGCAGCCACGGCGGCCGGGTCTCGCCGACGACCCGCCAGCCGCGCCGACGGTAGAGGTCGGCGGCGGGGGAGTGCTCCTGGACGACGTCGAGCACCGGCACCCGGCCCAGGTCGCGCGCCCGCCCCACCGCGACGTCGAGCAGCCGCGTGCCGAGCCCGAGCCCCCGCCGTTCGGGGTCGACGAAGAGCGTGGAGACCGAGGCCATCCGCTCGACGGGCAGGCCGAGCGCGGCCGTGAAGCCGTCGGCCTCCCACCCGTCGGCCGGGTGGAGGAGCGCCCCGTGCCCCGCCACCTCACCGTCGACCTCGACGACCCACGCGCCGAGCTCGCCGTCGCGCACGACGAAGTCCTCGGCGGGGAACGGCAGCGGCCAGCGCACGGGGTACCCCGACCCCGGCTGCTGGGCCGCGAGCACCTCGACGAGGCGCGGGACGTCGGACGCGGCGCGCAGGCGGACGGTGACGGCGGTGGGCACGTCCCGAGGCTAGAACCCGCCACCGACGACGTCACACCGCGCCCGTAGCATCGCCCCTCGTGAGCAGCACCCCACCATCGGCGTCCTCGCCGTCCAGGGCGACGTCCGCGAGCACGTCGTCGCCCTCGAGCGCGGCGGGGCCACGGCCGTCACCGTGCGGCGTCCCGCCGAGGTGGCCGCCGTCGACGGACTCGTCCTCCCCGGCGGCGAGTCGACGACCATCGACAAGCTCGTGCGCGCCTTCGACCTCCAGCAGCCGCTGCGCGAGCGCATCGCCGACGGCCTGCCGGTCTACGGGTCGTGCGCCGGGATGATCCTGCTCGCCGACCGCCTCGCCGACGGTGCGAACGGCCAGCAGACGCTCGGCGGGATGGACATCCTCGTCCGGCGCAACGCCTTCGGTCGGCAGGTCGACTCCTTCGAGGAGGACCTGCACATCCGCGAGCTCGGGGCGAGCCGGTGCGCGCGGTCTTCATCCGGGCGCCGTGGGTCGAGGAGGCCGGCGACGCCGTCGAGGTCCTCGCGCGGGTGGAGCACGGACCGGCCGCGGGTAGGATCGTCGCCGCGCGTCAGCGGAACCTGCTCGTCACGTCGTTCCACCCCGAGGTGACAGGCGACCACCGGGTGCACCAGCTGTTCGTCGACATCGTGAGACAGAGTCTGAGGGAGC
The DNA here is from genome assembly GCF_011383005.1 of Phycicoccus sp. HDW14. Classification (GTDB taxonomy): domain Bacteria; phylum Actinomycetota; class Actinomycetes; order Actinomycetales; family Dermatophilaceae; genus Phycicoccus. The sequence continues at coordinate 1,223,765 of NZ_CP049935.1, forward strand.
CATCATGAGCGGCCACTCCAAGTGGGCGACCACCAAGCACAAGAAGGCGGCGATCGACGCCAAGCGCGGCAAGCTGTTCGCCAAGCTCATCAAGAACATCGAGGTCGCGGCCCGCACGGGCGGCGGTGACCCGACCGGCAACCCGACCCTCTACGACGCCATCCAGAAGGCGAAGAAGTCGTCGGTGCCGAACAACAACATCGACAACGCGGTCAAGCGCGGCTCGGGGGCCACCGCCGGCGGCGCCGACTGGGAGACCATCACCTACGAGGGCTACGCGCCCGGCGGGGTCGCCGTGCTCATCGAGTGCCTCACCGACAACCGCAACCGCGCGGCCGCCGAGGTGCGCACCGCCCTGACCCGCAACGGCGGCCAGCTCGCCGACCCCGGCTCGGTCAGCTACGTGTTCGACCGCAAGGGCGTCGTCATCGTGCCGAAGTCGGAGAAGGACGAGGACGACCTCCTCGAGATCGTGCTCGACGCCGGCGCCGAGGAGGTCAACGACAACGGCGACACCTGGGAGATCGTGTCCGAGGCCACCGACTTCGTCGCGGTCCGCACCGCCCTCCAGCAGGCCGGGGTCGACTACGACTCCGCCGAGGCCTCGTGGGTCCCCAACCTCCAGGTGCCGCTCGACGCCGACGGCGCGAAGAAGATGATCCGCGTCATCGAGGCCCTCGAGGACTCCGACGACGTCCAGGACGTCTACGCCAACGGCGACATCCCCGACGACGTCCTCGCCGAGCTCGACGACGACGAGTGACCCGTAGGGTCGACGGATGACCTCCGACGCCGTCGCCCTCTGGGACTCCGAGGCCCCCGCCTTCGACGAGGCCCCCGACCACGGCCTGCTCGACCCGGCCGTCCGCGATGCCTGGCGCGCCCTGCTGCTCGGGGTGCTGCCCCCGCCGCCGGCGGCCGTCGCCGACCTCGGCTGCGGCACCGGCACCCTCGCACTGCTGCTCTCCGACGAGGGGTACGCCGTCGACGCCCTCGACTTCTCGCCGGCCATGGTTGCCCTCGCCGAGGCCAAGCTCGCGGCATCGCGCGCCACCGTGCGCCTCGGTGACGCCGCCGACCCGGGGCTGGCCTCCGGCTCGGTCGACGTCGTCCTCTGCCGGCACGTCCTGTGGGCCCTGCCGGACCCGGTCGAGGTGGTGCGCCGGTGGGTGGCCGCCCTGCGTCCGGGCGGTCGCCTCGTCCTCGTCGAGGGGAACTGGTCCACCGGCGCCGGCCTCACCGCGCAGCGCTGCGCCGAGGTCGTCGGCGAGGTCTGCGACGACGTCGACGTCCGCCACCTGCCCGACCCCGCCCTCTGGGGCCGCGAGATCGAGGACGAGCGCTTCCTGCTCGTGGCCACGCCCTGACCCCACCGCCCGCGTGTCGGTGCGTCGGGGGTCGCGGCCCTCCCGTAGCGTTGCCCCGAACAGGTGTTCCAATCCGTCGGCAGGAGTCCAGCGTGCGCGTGCTCGGGGTGGACCCCGGCCTGACCCGGTGCGGTCTCGGCGTCGTCGAGGGCCGACCCGGCCGGGCCACGATGGTCGCAGTCGGTGTCGTGCGCACGCCGAGCGGCGCCGACCCGGGGGAGCGGCTGCTCTACCTCGAGACCGAGCTCGGCGGGTGGATCGACCGCTTCGCCCCCGAGGTCGTCGCCGTCGAGCGGGTCTTCGCCGACGTCAACGTCGCCAGCGTCATGACCACCGCCCACGCCACGGCCGTGGCCCTGCTCTGCGCCGCACGCCGCGGGGTGCCGGTCGTCTTCCACACGCCGACCGAGGTCAAGGCGGCCGTCACCGGCAGCGGCCGCGCCGACAAGGCCCAGGTCACGTCGATGGTCACCCGCATCCTCGGCCTCGAGGTCGCCCCGAAGCCGGCCGACGCCGCCGACGCCCTGGCCCTGGCCATCTGCCACGCGTGGCGCGGCGCCCAGGATGCGCGCCTCGCCGCTCTCGCCGAGGCGGCCCGCCGGTGATCGCCTCGGTGCACGGCACCGTCGCGCACGTCGGGCTCGACCGCGTCGTCGTCGAGGTCGGCGGCGTCGGGATGCTGGTGCACACCACCCCGGCCACGGCCGCGACGTGCCACCGCGGCCAGGAGGCCACGCTCGCCACGAGCCTCGTCGTGCGCGAGGACTCCCTCACCCTCTTCGGCTTCGCCGGCGGCGCCGAGCGCGACATGTTCGAGACCGTCCAGACCGTCTCCGGGGTCGGCCCGCGGCTGGCGCTGGCCATGCTGTCGGTCATGGGGCCCGACGAGCTCGCCGGCGCCCTGAGCACGGGCGACGCCAAGGCCCTGACCGCCATCCCGGGCATCGGGGCCAAGTCGGCCCAGCGCCTCGTCCTCGAGCTGCGCGACAAGGTCGGTGCCCTGCACGGCACCGGCACACCGCCGGCCGGCGCCACCCCCGCGGCCCCGGCCGCCGAGCCGTGGCGCGAGCAGGTCACCGAGGCCCTCGTCGGGCTCGGCTGGAGCGGCAAGCAGGCCGGTGACGCGGTCGAGCGGGTCGCCGCCGACGCGCCGGCCGACGCCGAGGTCGCCACCTACCTGCGCCTGGCCCTGCGCGAGCTGCGCCGGTGAGCACCGGCCCGGCCGACGGGTTCGGCAGCGAGATCCGCGAGGCCGACGGGTCGTTCGAGGCCACCGCCCGGGTCGTCGACGCCGGCGGCAGCGACGACGAGCGCGTCGTCGAGGCCGCCCTGCGCCCACGCCGCCTCGCCGAGTTCCCCGGCCAGACCCGGGTGCGCGACCAGCTGGGGCTCGTCCTCACCGCCGCCCGTCGCCGCGGCACCCCGCCCGACCACGTGCTGCTCTCGGGCCCCCCGGCCTCGGCAAGACGACGCTGGCGATGATCGTGGCCGCCGAGCTCGAGCGGCCCATCCGGGTCACCAGCGGGCCGGCCATCCAGCACGCCGGCGACCTCGCGGCCGTCCTGTCCAGCCTCGACGAGGGGGAGGTCCTCTTCCTCGACGAGATCCACCGGATGAGCCGGGCCGCCGAGGAGATGCTCTACCTCGCGATGGAGGACTTCCGGGTCGACGTCGTCGTGGGGAAGGGCCCGGGCGCCACGGCCATCCCCCTCGAGCTGCCGCCGTTCACCGTCGTCGGCGCGACGACCCGGGCCGGGCTGCTGCCGGCCCCGCTGCGCGACCGCTTCGGCTTCACCGGGCACCTCGACTACTACGAGACCGCCGACCTCGTGACCATCCTCCACCGCTCGGCCGGGCTGCTCGGGGTCCCGGCCGACGAGGAGGCCGTCGTCGAGGTCGCCGGACGCTCCCGCGGCACGCCCCGCATCGCCAACCGCCTGCTGCGCCGGGTCCGCGACTGGGCGCAGGTGCACGGCGACGGCTCCGTCGACCACCACGCGGCCCGCGAGGCCCTGGCCCTCTTCGACGTCGACGACGCCGGCCTCGACCGCCTCGACCGCGCCGTCCTCGACGCCCTCTGCCGCCGGTTCGCCGGCGGGCCGGTCGGGCTCTCGACCCTCGCCGTCGCCGTGGGGGAGGAGTCCGACACCGTCGAGACCGTCGCCGAGCCCTACCTCGTGCGCGAGGGCTTCATGGCCCGCACGCCCCGGGGTCGCACCGCCACGGCCAAGGCGTGGGCCCACCTCGGGCTGCGGGCCCCCGCCGACGCGCCGCAGCAGAGCGTGCTGCCGCTCGGTGACGACGGCCCGGGGCGGCTCGGCGGCTGAGCGGACGCACCGGCGGCAAGGCACGCGGAGGGCCGGTGCTTCGTTGGTGAGGCGTCCGGCTCTGACCTAGAGTGGTCCCTCGGCCCGGTACTCCCGGGCCGATCCACTGCTCGCCATCCGCGGTGACCCCGCTCCGAAGGACCTACACCGATGTCTTCCGGCTCCGGCTCCGGCCTGACCTACCTCCTCATCCTGGGACTGCCGTTCCTCCTCCTGGTCTGGATGTTCTTCACCCAGCGGAACCGGTCCAAGCAGGTGCAGAGCCTCCAGGGCTCGCTCCAGGTCGGCGACGAGGTGGTGACCACCTCCGGGCTGTTCGGCACCATCACCGCACTCGACGAGAAGGTGGCGACGCTCGACATCGGAGGCGGCACCGTCGTGCGCTTCGACCGCCGCGCCATCGGCATGCGGCAGGACCCGCCGCAGGACCAGCGTCCGGTCGAGGGGGCCTGAGATGGCGACCACGGCCCCCCGCGCCCTCGCGCGCCGCGCGCTCATCGGCCTGACCGTCCTCGTCGTCGTCCTCGGCGGCGTGCTGGGCTACTCCGTCATCTGGGGTGACGGGCAGGCCACCCCGAAGCTCGGGCTCGACCTCAAGGGCGGCACCCAGATCATCCTCGAGCCGCGCACCAACGCCGGCCAGAGCGTCGGCGCGGCCCAGCTGGCCCAGGCGCGCGACATCATCGTCCAGCGCGTCGACTCCAACGGCGTCTCCGGTGCCGAGGTCACGACCCAGGGCGACCGCAACATCGTCGTGAGCATCCCCGAGATCCCGACCCAGGCCGTCCGCGACGCGATCAGCAAGTCCTCGCAGATGCAGTTCCGCCCGGTGCTGGCCGTCGGGTCCGGCGTCCCGGTCCCGACGAGCGCGGCGAGCCCGTCGGCCTCCGGCAGCCCCTCGGCCACCCCCGCCCCGTCGGCGTCCTCGTCGGCCGGCGCGCAGAGCCCCTCGCCGAGCCCGTCCTCGACGAGCAACGGCGTCGTCAACGACGCCCTCACCGCCGCCACGCCCACCCCGTCGCCGAGCGCCTCACCGAGCGGCTCGCCGAGCGCGAGCCCCAGCCCCTCGGCCAGCGGCGGCACGCCGACGAAGGCCACCGACCTCGCGTGGATCACCCCCGAGGTGCAGAAGGCCTACGACGCCCTCGACTGCTCCAAGCCCGAGGCCCGCGACAACATCAAGGACGTCGACACCGAGCCGCTCGTCACCTGTGGCGTCGACGACGGTGCGAAGTACATCCTCGGCCCGGTCGTCGTCTCCGGCGACAAGATCGACAACGCCACCGCCGGCTACAAGACCAACCAGCAGGGCGTCGCGACGAGCGAGGTCGAGATCGCGCTGTCGTTCAACAGCGCCGGCACCAAGCAGTACGCCGAGATCAGCCGCGAGATGGTCACGCTGCCCTCGCCGCAGAACCGGCTGGCGGCCACCCTCGACTCCCAGGTCATCGTCGCGCCGCAGTTCAACAGCGCCATCCCCGACGGCAACGCGAGCATCACCGGCGGCTTCACCCTGGACTCGGCCAAGGCCCTCGCCGACCAGCTGAAGTTCGGCGCCCTGCCGCTGTCGTTCGAGGAGCAGTCGAGCGTCGACATCAGCCCGACCCTCGGCAGCGAGCAGCTGCGCTACGGCTTCCTCGCCGGCCTCGTCGGGCTGGCCCTCGTCGTCGTCTACTCGCTCTTCCAGTACCGCGTGCTCGGGTTCGTGACGATCAGCTCGATCGTCGTCGCCGGCCTGCTCACCTACCTGACGATCACGGTGCTCGGGTGGGCCCAGAACTACCGCCTCGACATGGCGGGCGTCACCGGGCTCATCGTGGCCATCGGGTTCACGGCGGACAGCTTCATCGTCTACTTCGAACGCGTGCGCGACGAGCTGCGCGAGGGACGTTCCCTCGCGAGCGCCGTCGAGACCGGGTGGAACCGCGCGAAGCGCACGGTCCTCATCGCCGACGGCGTGAACTTCCTCGCGGCGATCGTGCTCTACCTGCTCGCCAGCTCGAGCGTGCGCGGGTTCGCCTTCACCCTGGGCCTCACGACGTTCATCGACCTGCTGGTCGTCTTCTGGTTCACCCACCCGCTGCTCACGCTGCTGACCCGCCTGCCGTTCTTCCGCGACGGGCACCGGCTGTCCGGCCTCGACCCACGCCGGCTCGGCGCCAAGACCCGCACGTACGCCGGCCGCGGGAGGTTCACCCCCGTGACGCCCGCCGCCCGCTCGACCGAAGGGAGCCGGGTGTGAGCACCAGCTTCTCCGAGCTCGGCAACGACCTCTACACCGGCAAGCGCTCGCTCGGTGTCGTCGAGCACCGCCGCCGCTTCTACATCGTCTCCCTCGTGCTCGTGGCCATCGCGGTCCTCGGCCTGGGCGTCAAGCAGCTCAACCTCAGCCTCGAGTTCCGCGGGGGCAGCGAGTTCCGCGTGGCCACCGCGTCGGCACCGGGCGACTACGAGAGGACGGCCCGTGACGCCGTCGGCGCCGCCGAGGACGAGAGCGGCGTCAACGTCACCCTCGTCGGCAACAACACCGTCCGGGTCCAGACCGAGCGGCTGTCCGACACCGCCAGCCAGGACGTCCGCGGCACCCTCGCCAAGGCCTTCGACGTGCCCGAGCAGGACGTCAGCGCGACCTTCATCGGCCCGTCGTGGGGTGCGTCGGTCAGCGAGCAGGCGCTGCGCGCGCTCGTCATCTTCCTCATCGCCGTCGTGGCCATGCTGAGCATCTACTTCCGCAACTGGAAGATGGCCCTCGCCGCGCTCTTCGCGATGATCCACGACCTCGTCATCACCGTCGGCATCTACGCCCTCACCGGGTTCGAGGTCTCGCCGGCGACGATGATCGGCTTCCTCACCGTCCTCGGCTACAGCCTCTACGACACGGTCGTCGTGTTCGACAAGGTCCGCGAGAACACGGCCGAGGCCCTCGCGAACGGCCGGATGACCTTCGGGCAGGCGGCCAACCTCGCGGTCAACCAGACGATGGTCCGCTCGATCAACACCACCGTCATCGGCCTGCTGCCGATCGCGGCCGTCCTCGCGGTCGGCTCGCTCTTCCTCGGCCCGGGCGTGCTCGTCGACCTCTCGCTCGTCCTCTTCATCGGCATCCTCGTCGGGGCCTACTCCTCGATCTTCATCGCGACCCCGATCCTCGTGACGCTGCGCCGCAACGAGCCGGCGGTCGTCGAGCTGGCGAAGCGGGCCCAGCGTCACCAGGCCAAGAAGGCCAAGGACGCGCGCGTCAGCGAGGCGGAGGCGCCCGAGGGCGTCGACGGCGAGCCGGTGCCCGCCGGGTCGGTGGCCGTCGCGGACCGCGAGGAGGGCGCGACCCTCACCGGGCGTGCCGTGCACCAGTACGCCCGCTCCGGCCCGCGCAACCAGCCGAAGCGCCCGCCGAAGTCCAAGCGGTAGCGCGTGCCCGACCCCACGGACCCGACCCTCGACGAGGTCGTCGCCCGCTCGCTGCGTGACGTCGCCGACTTCCCGCAGCCGGGCGTCGTCTTCAAGGACATCACGCCCCTGCTCGCCGACCCCGTCGCCTTCGCGGCCGTCGTCGCCGGCCTGGCCGAGGGACGACGCGGCGTGGTCGACCTCGTCGCCGGGGTCGAGGCGCGCGGCTTCGTCGTCGGTGCCGCGCTGGCCCACGCGATGGGCGTCGGGTTCGTCCCGGTGCGCAAGGTCGGCAAGCTGCCCGGCGAGACGGTCACCGCGTCCTACGACCTCGAGTACGGCTCGGCGACCATCGAGGTGCACGCCGACGCCGTGGCCGCGGGGGAGCGGGTCGTCCTCGTCGACGACGTCCTCGCCACCGGCGGCACGGCCCTCGCGGCCTGGGACCTGCTCGAGCGCGTGGGCGCCGAGGTCGTCGGCTTCGACTGCGTCGTCGAGCTGGCCTTCCTCGGGGGCCGGGAACGTCTCGGGCACCGCAGCGTCCGGGCGCTGCACGTCGTGCCGTGAGCAGCGCCTAGACTCCGTGCATGGCGGAGCACACGACGGCCGCCACCTCGGGGAGCGCCGCGGCCGGGGTGGGTTCCCGGGCCAGGGCGCGGGCGGCCCTCGCGCGCGTCGGGCGCAACCGGCCTCCGGGCAACCCCGTCCTCGAGCCGCTGCTCCAGATCGTCCGCCAGACCCACCCCAAGGCCGACGTCGACCTCGTCGAGCGGGCCTACGCCGTCGCCGAGCGCGCCCACGAGGGGCAGAAGCGCCGCAGCGGCGACGACTACATCACCCACCCGCTCGCGGTGACCACCATCCTCGCCGAGCTCGGCATGACGCCGACGACCCTCGCCGCCGCGCTGCTCCACGACACCGTCGAGGACACCGCCTACAGCCTCGAGGCGCTGCGGCGCGACTTCGGTGACGAGATCGCGATGCTCGTCGACGGCGTCACCAAGCTCGACAAGGTCACCTACGGGCAGGCCGCCCAGGCCGAGACCGTCCGCAAGATGGTCGTCGCGATGGCCCGCGACATCCGGGTCCTCGTCATCAAGCTCGCCGACCGCCTGCACAACGCCCGCACCTGGCGCTACGTCAGCCCGGAGAGTGCGCAGCGCAAGGCCAAGGAGACCCTCGAGATCTACGCGCCGCTGGCGCACCGGCTCGGCATGAACACCATCAAGTGGGAGCTCGAGGACCTCTCGTTCCAGACCCTCTACCCGAAGGTCTACGACGAGATCGTCCGGCTGGTCGCCGAGCGGGCACCAGCCCGCGAGGAGTACCTCGCCCAGGTGCGCGACGAGGTGGGCTCGGACCTGCGGGCCGCGAAGATCAAGGCCACGGTCACCGGCCGCCCGAAGCACTACTACTCCGTCTACCAGAAGATGATCGTCGGCGGCCGCGACTTCGAGCAGATCTACGACCTCGTCGCCGTGCGCGTCCTCGTCGACACCGTCCGCGACTGCTACGCGGCGCTCGGTGCGCTGCACGCCCGGTGGAACCCGGTGCCGGGGCGGTTCAAGGACTACATCGCGATGCCGAAGTTCAACATGTACCAGTCGCTGCACACGACGGTCATCGGCCCGGGCGGCAAGGCCGTCGAGATCCAGATCCGCACGCACACGATGCACCGCCGCGCCGAGTACGGCGTCGCCGCGCACTGGAAGTACAAGGAGGACCCGGCGGCCAAGGGCGCGCCCAAGGTCCCCGGCGCCGAGCTGCGCGACGGCCAGACCGGGCCGGTCAACGACATGGCCTGGCTGCGCCAGCTCCTCGACTGGCAGAAGGAGACCGCCGACCCCGGCGAGTTCCTCGAGTCGCTGCGCTTCGAGATCACCGCCAGCGAGGTCTACGTCTTCACCCCGAAGGGCCAGCTCGTCGGCCTGCCGGCCGGAGCGACCCCCGTCGACTTCGCCTACGCCGTGCACACCGAGGTGGGCCACCACTGCATCGGGGCCCGGGTCAACGGCCGGCTCGTGCCGCTCGAGAGCCGCCTCGACAACGGCGACGTCGTCGAGGTCCTCACCTCCAAGGCCGACTCCGCCGGCCCCTCCCGCGACTGGCTGAACTTCGTCCGCTCCGCGCGCGCCAAGAACAAGATCAAGCACTGGTTCACCAAGGAACGCCGCGAGGAGATGATCGAGGAGGGCAAGGAGGCCCTCGCCAAGGCGATGCGCAAGCAGGGCCTGCCGCTCCAGCGGCTCACCTCCGTCGAGTCGCTCACCGGGGTCGCCGAGGAGCTGCGCTACCCGGGCATCGACGCCCTCTACGCCGCGGTCGGCGAGGGCCACGTCTCGCCCCAGCACGTCGTGTCGCGGCTGGTGTCCGCCGTCGGTGGCGAGGACGGTGCCAGCGAGGACATCGCCGAGGCCGCCTCCCCGGTGCTCAGCCGGCCCCGCTCGCGCCGGTCCGGCGACCCAGGGGTCGTCGTCAAGGACATGTCCGACGTCTGGGTCAAGCTCGCCCGCTGCTGCACCCCGGTGCCCGGCGACGACATCCTCGGCTTCGTCACCCGCGGCAACGGGGTCTCGGTGCACCGCCGCGACTGCACCAACGCCGACTCGCTGCTCGCCCAGCCCGACAAGATCATCGAGGTCGAGTGGGCGCCCACCTCGGGCAGCCTCTTCCTCGTCCAGCTGCAGGTCGAGGCCCTCGACCGCTCCCGCCTGCTCTCCGACGTCACCCGGGTGATCTCCGACCACGGGGTCAACATCCTGTCGGCGTCGGTGCAGACCTCCCGCGACCGGGTCGCGGTGCTGCGCTTCACCTTCGAGATGGGCGACCCGGGCCACCTGGGCCACGTCATCCGCGCGGTCCAGAACGTCGACGGCGTGCTCGACGCCGAGCGGGTCACCGGCGGCCGCCGCGACGCCTGAGGCTCAGCCCTTGGGCAGCCGGCGCAGCAGCATCGTCACGTAGACGTCGGCGATGTCCTGCGGCCGGTCGACGGTGAACACGGCCGCCCCGCCGCCTCCGGCCGTCGGCACCGCCCGGGCGATCGGGCCGAGCGCCTTGGCGTCGACCCCGCCCATCCCGATGAGCAGCACGGTGACCGGGCGCTTCGGGTCGGCGGCCTTCGCCAGCCGGGTGCGCAGCTGGGCCAGGCTCAGGCCGCCGGACGTGTCGTCGTTGACGCCGTCGGTGAAGAGGACCATGAGGTTGACCGCGTCGGCGTCGTAGCCCTTGACCATCGCCGCGTACCCGGCGTCGACCGTGTCGTAGAGCCCGGTGTCGCCGCCGAGCCGGGTCGGGAGGTTGCCGAGCGAGAAAGCCAGCCGCGAGCGCTGGTCGCCCTGGCCGAGCGGGCGCACCGGCTGCACCTCGGTCCAGTCGATGCGTCCGCGCTGGCGGGTCGAGAAGGTCCACAGCCCGACCGAGTTGTGGTCGGCGAGCAGCTGGTTGGCCCCGGAGGAGGCCGCGGTGGCCACCTCGATGCGGGAGGCGCCGCCGCCGGCCGGGGCGCGCATCGACCCGCTCGTGTCGATGATGTTGAGCAGCCGGGTGGGCTTGGCGATGGCGGCCCACATCTGCTCGGCCGCCTTGGCCTGCGCGGCACTGGCCGCGCCGGCGAGCGCCGCGGCCGGGGGTGCGCCCTCGACGACGGGGGAGGAGTCGGTGCGGGTGCGGAACCCGGCGTCGCGCAGGATCTTCTGCCCGGCGGCCGAGGTGGCGGCCGCGACGAGCGCGTCGGAGGCGCCGTTCGGCGACCGGTCGCTCGTGACCGTCGCGTACTCGAGGGCCGGTGTCGTCGAGCTGGCCCGGTGCACCGTCAGCCCGGCGACCTTCGCGCGGTGGACCTGCTGCTCGGTCGTCGGGAAGATCGCCGAGTCGCTCTGGCCGGCGTGGCTGGTCAGAAGGCTCTCCTCGGGGACGACCCGGCTGAGCATCCCGCCGATCCGGGCCAGGGCGCCGGCCCGGCGGTCACCGGGCAGGGCGTCGATCTCGCCGAAGCCCTCCATGAGGGTGAGGCTGCCGACCGTCGAGGTCGTGGGGTCCGGCATCCGGCTGTCCTCGGCGACGAGGGTCGCCGACCAGGTGACCGGTCGTGGGGCCTTGAGGCCCTTCGGGACGGCGAGCAGCACCGGCGTCGAGGCGAGGACCTCACCGACCCGCACACCGTCGCTCGTGGCGGCGACCTCGCGGGCGAGGGGCGCCGAGTCGGGGACCCAGACGGCCGGAGCGTCGGCGGCGCTGGTCTCGAACCGGCGGGCGGTGACCGTGGCGGCCTCGGCGGTGACGGTGAAGCGCCAGCACCCGGGGTCGGCGGTGCGGGCCACGGCCTCGAGCGGCTCGCGCATCGCGGCCGTGGTCGTGACGGTGACGTCGGTGGGGTCGACGCACCCGGCCTTCGCGGCCACCGGGTCGGCGGCGGGGCCGAACCGTTCCCAGGCCTGCCAGCCGCCGACCCCGAGCACGACGAGGAGCCCGGCCGCCAACGCAGCCACCGTGGTGCGGCCGCGCTGGACCGAACCCCCGTGTCGACCCATCAGCCCCTACCTTCCGTGACCGGACGCACAGCGGGGCCCATCCTGCCCTGCGGAGGGCGCCGAGGGCGAGGGTCTCCGGGAAGGAGTTTCGGCTGGTCAGCCGCCGAACTCGTCGACCCCGGCGCGGGCCTGGGCCAGCCACTCCTGCTGGGCGGCGAGCCGCTCGCGGGCGGCGGTGGCCTTTCCCTCGTTGCCGGCGGCCTGGGCCTTGGCCACCTCGGCCTCGGCCTTGGCGACGGCGGCCTCCAGCTGCTCGACCATGCTGCGCGCACGGGCCGACAGCTCGGGGTTGGTGGCCTTCCAGCGCTTCTCGTCGGCCTCGCGGACAGCGGTCTCGACCCGGCGCAGCCGCTTCTCGACGCGCTCGATGTCGCCCCGCGGCACCTTGCCGGCCGCCTCCCAGCGGTCCTGCACGGCGCGCAGGGCGCTCTTGGCGGCCTCGATGTCGGTGACGGGGAGGATGGCCTCGGCCTCGAGCAGGATCTCCTCCTTGACGGCGAGGTTGGCCCGGAACTCCTCGTCCTCGACCGCCGCCACCGCGTCCTTCGCGGTGAAGAACGCGTCCTGGGCGGCGCGGAACCGCTCCCAGAGCGCGTCGTCGTCGGAACGGGCCGCGCGGCCGGCCCGGCGCCACCGGTCCATCAGCTGCTTGTAGGCGCGGGCGGTGTTGCCCCAGTCGGTGCTCGTCGAGAGCGCCTCGGCCTCGGCGACGAGGGCCTCCTTGGCCGCGCGGGCCTCGCCCCGGGTCGACTCCAGCTCGGCGAACCACGCGCGACGGGCCTTGTCGAAGGCGTTGCGGGCGTGGCTGAAGCGCTGCCAGAGCGCGGTCTCGGTGGCCTTGTCGAGCTTGGCGCCGCCGCGCTGGTGGCCCTTCCACTCGTCGAGCAGCGCGCGCATCCGCTCGCCGCTCTGCTTCCACTGCGTGCTGCCCGGCGGCTGGGCTGCGATGGTCTCGGCCTCGGCGACGATGGCCTCGCGCGCGGTGGCGGCCTCGGCGCGGGCGACGCGCCGGTGCTCGGCCTCGGCGGCGCGCTTGGCCTCCAGGCCCTGCTCGACCCGCTCGACGGTGGCGTGCAGGGCCGGCAGGTCACCGACGACGTTGGCCTGCTCGAGGTGCTCCTTGAGGGTGGCGAGCCCGTCGGCGACCTCCTTCGCGGAGACCTCGGGGTTGGCCAGCCGCGCCTCGAGGAGGTCGGCGGAGGCGGCGAGCTCGTCGAACTTGCGGGCGAAGTACTGGAGGGCCTCCTCGGGGGTGGCCCCCGGGTAGGAGCCGACCTCGCGCTCCTCGTCGCCGACCGTGACGAAGACGTGTCCCTCCTCGTCGGCCCGACCGAAGCGGGCGGACTCGGAGTGCTGGACGGGGGCCGGGGCGGCCACCGGACGGGGTGCCACTCGGCCGGCGAGCGCGGCGGGCGAGGGCACGGGGGGACGGGGTGTGGGCTTGTCCTCGGACACGGTCAGGACTTCTCCTCGGTGACAGCAACCCGCAGGATGCTGATCGGTGCGGCCGGCGCGCCGTCGTCGGGCGACGTCTCGTTCGGCGCCACCCCCTGGGCGGCGACGCTGTCGACGATATCCAACCCGGAGGTCACCGTGCCGAACACGGTGTACCCGCTGGGGTCCGGGAGGCTCGAGTCGCCGTACACGATGAAGAACTGGCCGCCGTTGCCCTTCTTCGGGTCGGTGGTGCGGGCCATGGCGAGGGTGCCGCGGGCGTACGTGCCGTCCTTGGGCGCGTTCTCGACCCCGAAGCCGTAGCCGGGGGTGCCCTGGCCGGTGCCGGTGGGGTCGCCGCACTGCAGCACCTTGAGGGCCTCGTACGTGGTCAGCCGGTGGCAGGGGCCGTCCTTCCAGTACTGCTCGCGGGCGAGCTGGAGGAAGGAGGCGACGGCCTGCGGGGCCTTCGTGCCGTCGAGGCGCAGGCCGATGTCGCCGCAGTTCGTCGTGAGCGTCGCGTCGTAGACCTTGCCCTCGGCCGTCTTCTTGTCGGGGAGGGTCAGCTCCGCGGCGGTGCCGAGCGACGTCGGGGGAAGTGGGCACCCGGCGAGCGTGGTGTCGGCGGACGGGGTGGTCGGGGAGCCCTTGACGAGGAACCCGAGCACCGCCACCGCGGCGACGACGAGCACGACGACCGCGATGACGGACCCGACGCGCAGCAGCCGGGCGCGGTCCTGGACCCGCTGGCTCTCGCGGGCCTGCTGCTTCTCCCAGCGGCGCCGCGCGCGGGCCCGCTCCTGCTTCCTGGTCAACCCCGTGGTCCTTCGTCGTCGTCGTCGCTCGGTCGAGCGGCGCCCAGTGTAGGCACCGCCTCCCGTTAGGCTCGCGGACGTGCTCGCCGTCGCCTTCCCCGCCGCCGCCTTCGCGACCAACTGCTACGTCCTGGCGACCGGCCCGGGGGAGGAGTGCCTCGTCGTCGACCCGGGCATCGGGGTCGAGGACACGCTGCGCGACGTGCTCGCCGAGCACCGGCTGCGCCCGGCCGCCGTGCTGCTCACCCACGGCCACCTCGACCACGTCTACTCGGTGACACCCGTGTGCGGCGGGACGACGGCGGCCCACATCCACGGTGACGACCGCTACCGGCTCACCGACCCGCTCGCCTCGATGGACCCCGGCACGCTCGCGATGATGGAGGCCCAGTTCGGCCGGCGGGCGACGTGGCGCGAGCCCGAGGAGGTCGTCGAGGTCACCGACCGCGAGCGGCTCGAGATCGCCGGCCTGTCCCTCGAGGTGCTCCACGCGCCCGGTCACACCGAGGGCTCGGCGATGTTCGCCCTCGACGTCGTACCCGATGGCCTGCCCGCCGAGGAGGGCCTCGACCGCACCGTCGTGTCCGGCGACGTGCTGTTCGCCGGCTCGATCGGGCGCACCGACCTCCAGGGCGGCGACCCCGACGCGATGCAGCGCTCGCTGCGCGACGTCGTCCTCCCGCTCCCCGACTCCACGCTCGTCCTCACCGGCCACGGACCGGCGACGACGATGCGCCGCGAGCGGGCCTCCAACCCGTACCTGCGAGGATTGACGGCGTGACGCCTCCCGCCCAGAAGGTGACCCCGATCTCGGGGTTCCCCGAGCTCCTCCCCGCCGAGCGGCTCCTCGAGCTGCAGTTCCTCGACGTCGTCCGGGAGGTCTTCGAGCTGCACGGCTTCGCGCCGCTGGAGACCCGGGCCGTCGAGCCGGTCGAGCGACTGCTCGGCAAGGGCGGCGACGCCGACAAGGAGATCTACGGGGTCACCCGGCTCGCCGGCGAGGACTCCGGGCGCGACGCCGCGCTCGGGCTGCACTTCGACCTCACGGTGCCGTTCGCGCGCTACGTCCTCGAGAACGCGGGGAAGCTGGCTTTCCCGTTCCGCCGCTACCAGGTGCAGAAGGTGTGGCGCGGCGAGCGGCCCCAGGAGGGGCGCTTCCGCGAGTTCACCCAGGCCGACATCGACGTCGTCGACGTCGGCGGGCTCGCGCCGCACTTCGAGGCCGAGATGCCCCTCGTCATCGCCGAGGCCTTCCGCCGGCTGCCGGTGGGGGAGTTCCGCATCCAGGTCAACAATCGGCTCGTGCCCGAGGGGTTCTACCTCGGCATCGGGCTCACCGACGTCGCCGGCACCCTGCGCATCGTCGACAAGCTCGACAAGATCGGGCCCGGGAAGGTCGCCGCCCAGCTCGTCGGGGCCGGCGCCACCGACGAGCAGGCCCGGCTGTGCCTGGCGCTGGCCGACATCCGGTCCGAGGACCTCTCCTTCGTCGACGCGGTGCGCGCCCTGGGCGTGTCCCACCCGACGCTCCACGCCGGCCTCGAGGCGCTGGCCGCCGTCATCCGCACCGGGATGGAGCGCGCGCCCGGCACCCTCGTCGCCGACCTGCGCATCGCCCGGGGCCTCGACTACTACACCGGCACCGTCTACGAGACCCAGCTCGTGGGGTCCGAGGACTGGGGCTCGGTGTGCTCCGGCGGCCGCTACGACTCGCTGGCCACCGACGGGCGCACGACCTACCCGGGCGTCGGCATCTCGATCGGGCTGACCCGGCTCGTGCACCTGCTCGTGTCCAAGCGCGGCCTGACCGCCTCGCGCTCGACCCCGGCGGCGGTGCTCGTCGCGGTCGTCGACGAGGAGTCGCGCACCCGGTCCGACGCCGTGGCCGCAGCGCTGCGGGGTCGTGGTGTCCCGTGCGAGGTCGCGCCCAGCGCAGCGAAGTTCGGCAAGCAGATCCGCTACGCCGACCGCCGCGGCATCCCGTTCGTCTGGTTCCCGGGCGCCGGCGACGACCACGCCGACCAGGTCAAGGACATCCGCTCCGGCGACCAGGTCGACGCCGACGCCGCGACGTGGGAGTGCCCGGCGGCCGACCTGCGCCCGGGCATCGTCACCCGGCAGGGCTGAGCGGCGGCGGGCGCAGGCCCGACTCCTTGAGCTCGAGCACGGCCAGCGCCCGCACCACCTCGCGATCGCCGCGACGCCACGCCCCGGCCGGGTCGTCCGAGATGCGGGCCAGCCGCTGCATCGGCTGGTTGGCCATGGCCCGCAGCGCGAAGAGGTCGAGGTCGGGTGCGGCGTCGACGAACCGCTGGGCCGCGGTCGCACGCCGGACGAACCGCCAACGCAGCACCAGCCAGGTGCCGAGCACGATGACGACCGGCGCGACGGCCGTGACGAGCGCCAGCACGGTGGCGAACCGCTCGACGGCGGACACGAGGTCGCGCCCCGCCGACGCGAAGTCCTCGCCGACGCCGGCCGCCGACCGGAACGGCGCCGCGATGCGGTCGTCGAGCAGGGGGAGGTCGTCGACGGAGTTGCCCGCGTCGGTCATCCGCCCGGTGAAGCCGGTGCCCGCCGACTCCAGCCGGTGCCCGGGCTCGGCGAGGCGCAGCGTCGACTCGTGGACCCACTGGGCCACCCGCACCCAGAGCACCACCCAGGCCACCATCGCCAGGTCGGCGAGGACCTGGACGCCACGTCGGGCCGGGAGGTCGCTGTACAGCTTCACGGTGCTCTCCTGCGGTGTCGGGGGAGGGTCGGGCTCGGCACTAGACTTCCATCGCGCTCCAGCCGGAGGCCGCTCCGTGGGCAACGACGCCCCGGTCCTCGACACGAGACAAGGTCTGATATCCGTGAAGGTCGGTATCCCCAGCGAGGTCAAGAACAACGAGTTCCGTGTCGGGATCACCCCGGTCGGCGTGCATGAGCTCGTCCGACGTGGTCACGAGGTCGTCGTGCAGAAGGGCGCGGGCCTCGGGTCCTCCATCACCGACGACGAGTACGTGTCGCAGGGCGCGACGATGCTCGACTCCGCCGACGACGTGTGGGGCGAGTCGGACATGGTCATGAAGGTCAAGGAGCCCGTCGCCGAGGAGTACCACCGACTGCGCGAGGGCCTGACCCTCTTCACGTACCTGCACCTCGCCGCCGACGAGCCGCTGACCCGCGAGCTCGTCGACAAGAAGGTCACCTCCATCGCCTACGAGACCGTGCAGCTGCCCTCGGGCCTGCTGCCGCTGCTCTACCCGATGTCCGAGGTCGCGGGCTGCCTCGCGCCCCAGGTCGGTGCGCACTCGATGATGAGGGCCCAGGGTGGCCGCGGCGTGCTCATGGGCGGCATCGGTGGTGTCGCCAACGCCAAGGTCGTCGTCCTCGGGGCCGGGGTGGCCGGCCAGAACGCGGCGAACATCGCGCTCGGCATGGGCGCCGACGTCACCCTCCTCGACACCGACCTCGACAAGCTGCGGATGAGCTTCTGGCGCTACGACAACCGCGTCGCCCAGATCGCGTCCTCGTCCATGTCGGTGCGCGAGCAGGTGCTCCAGGCCGACCTCGTCATCGGCACGGTCCTCATCCCCGGCGCCAAGGCCCCCAAGCTCGTCACCGACGACATGGTCGCCGCGATGAAGCCGGGCTCGGTGCTCGTCGACGTCGCCATCGACCAGGGCGGCTGCTTCGAGAACTCGCGGCCGACCACGCACGCCGAGCCGACCTTCCAGGTGCACGACTCGATCTACTACTGCGTCGCCAACATGCCGGGCGCCGTGCCGCACACCTCCACGTGGGCGCTGACCAACGCCACCCTGTCGTACGCGACCAAGCTCGCCGACAAGGGCTGGAAGGACGCCTCGAAGGCCGACCCGGCGCTGGCCCTCGGCCTGAACACCCACGCCGGCAACATCACGTACGCCGCGGTGGCCGAGGCCTTCGGGATGGACAGCATCACCCTCGACGAGGCCCTGTCCTGACCGAGCCCACGACGCCGCCGACGGCCCGCCCCACCCCCGTGGGGCGGGCCGTCGACGCGTGGCTGACCCACCTCGACGTCGAGCGCGGGGTCAGCCGCAACACCCTCGCGGCCTACCGGCGCGACCTCGCCCGCTGGAGCGGCCACCTCGCCGCGCGGGGCGTCACCCGACCCGAGGACGTCACCGAGGCCCACGTCACCGACTTCCTCGCCGGGCTGCGCGAGGGCGACGACGAGCACCCTCCACTCGCCGCGAGCTCGGCGGCCCGCACCCTCGTCGCCGTCCGCGGGCTCCATCGCTTCCTCGCCCTCGAGGGCGTGCTCGACACCGACCCGTCGCGCGACGTCGCCCCGCCGCGCACCCCCGACCGGCTGCCCAAGGCGATCGCGCTGCACGAGGTCGAGCGGCTGCTCGAGGCGGCGTCGGTGGGGGACACCCCGACCTCGCTGCGCGACCGCGCGCTGCTCGAGGTGCTCTACGGCACGGGCGCGCGGATCTCCGAGGCCGTGGGCCTCGACGTCGACGACCTCGACACGACCGAGGGCGTGGTGCGCCTGCGCGGCAAGGGCGGCAAGGAGCGGATCGTGCCGCTCGGCTCCTACGCACGCGAGGCCCTCGCCGCCTGGCTGGTGCGCGGACGCCCGGCGCTGGCGACCCACGGCCGGGGCACGCCGGCGGTCTTCCTCGGGGTCCGGGGTGCCCGGCTGTCCCGGCAGAGCGCCTGGGCGGTGCTGCGCACGGCGGCCGAGCGGGCCCACCTCACCGGGCACCTGTCGCCACACACGCTGCGGCACTCCTTCGCGACCCACCTGCTCGAGGGCGGCGCCGACGTCCGGGTGGTCCAGGAGCTGCTCGGGCACGCCTCCGTGACGACCACGCAGATCTACACCCGGGTCACCGTCCAGCAGCTGCGCGAGGTGTACGCCCAGAGCCACCCCCGCGCGAGGTGAGCGTGGGGGCGCGCGTGCTCCGCTGATAGGGTCGGGCCCGATCAGCGAGAGGCTGACCGAGGCACGGAAGGCACCGGGGAGAGAGACGTTGGGCGAGACCGAGGCGGCGTTCCAGATCCGCATCGACGGGCAGGTCGGCGCGACCGGACGGCCGCTGCCGGACTTCCCGGTCCCGGCCCCGCTGACCGGCCACGGCCCGGCGCGGATCATCGCCATGTGCAACCAGAAGGGCGGCGTCGGCAAGACGACGACGACCATCAACCTCGGGGCGGCGCTCGCCGAGCTCGGCCGGCGCGTCCTCCTCGTCGACTTCGACCCCCAGGGCGCCCTGTCGGTCGGCCTCGGCGTCAACGCCAACGCGCTCGACGTCACCGTCTACAACCTGCTCACCGAGCGCGGCCACGACGTGCGCCAGGTCATCCAGCACACGAAGGTCGAGGGCCTCGACGTCCTCCCCGCGAACATCGACCTGTCGGCCGCCGAGGTCCAGCTCGTCGGCGAGGTGGCCCGCGAGCAGATCCTCGCCCGCGTCCTGCGGCCGGTCATGGACGACTACGACGTCATCATGGTCGACTGCCAGCCCTCGCTCGGCCTGCTCACCGTCAACGCCCTCACCGCGGCGCACGGCGTCATCATCCCGCTCGAGTGCGAGTTCTTCGCGATGCGCGGTGTGGCCCTGCTCGTCGAGACGATCGAGAAGATCACCGACCGGCTCAACCCCCGCCTCCAGGTCGACGGCATCCTCGCGACGATGTACGACGGGCGCACCCTGCACTCCAAGGAGGTCGTCGCGAGCGTCGTCGAGCACTTCGGCGACCAGGTGTTCCACACCGTCATCTCGCGCACCGTGAAGTTCCCCGACGCCTCGCTCGCCGCCGAGCCGATCACGACCTACGACGGCGCCCACAAGGGCGCGGAGGCCTACCGCCAGCTCGCCCGCGAGCTGATCGCCCGCGGCGGGGCGGCCTGACCCTCATGGCCACGCCCCCCGGGGCCGCGCAGCAGGAGGCGGTCGTCCCCGGCGGGGTCATCACCCGCCGGGCCGCCGCCACGCCCTTCGAGGTCCACCTCGAGAACTTCACCGGCCCGTTCGACCTGCTGCTCGGCCTGATCAGCAAGCACAAGCTCGACATCACCGAGATCGCCCTCGCGAGCGTCACCGACGAGTTCATCGCCTTCATCCGGGCCGCC
Organism: Phycicoccus sp. HDW14; assembly: GCF_011383005.1. Taxonomy (GTDB): domain Bacteria; phylum Actinomycetota; class Actinomycetes; order Actinomycetales; family Dermatophilaceae; genus Phycicoccus. Next base: position 1,243,739 of record NZ_CP049935.1, read on the forward strand.
CGCGAGAGCGAGGCCGGGTGGGACCTCTCGCAGGCCACCGAGTTCCTCGTCGTCGCCGCGACCCTGCTCGACCTCAAGGCCGCCCGGCTGCTGCCGCAGTCCGGCCCCGAGGACGAGGAGGACCTCGCCCTCATCGAGGCCCGCGACATCCTCTTCGCCCGGCTGCTGCAGTACCGCGCCTTCAAGGACATCGCGCACACCTTCGCCGAGCGGATGGCCACGGCCGGCCGGCGGCACCCGCGGGCCGTGGGGCTCGAGCCGCACCTCGCGGCGCTGCTGCCCGAGCTCGTGATGACGGTCAGTCCCGAGCAGCTGGCGATGATCGCCGCCCGGGCCATGGTGCCCAAGGCGCCGCCGACCGTCGGCCTCGCGCACCTGCACGCCCCGCAGGTGAGCGTGCGCGAGCAGGCCGGCCTCATCGGCGCCCGGCTGCGCCGCGAGCGCGTCGCCTCCTTCCGCAGCCTCGTCGCCGACGCCGACAGCACCCTCGTCGTCGTCGCCCGCTTCCTCGCCCTCCTCGAGCTCTTCCGCGAGGCGGCCATCGGCTTCGAGCAGGCCGAGGCCCTCGGCGAGCTGACCGTCCGCTGGACCGGGTCGGAGGAGGGCGAGATCGAGGTCACCGACGAGTTCGACGAGCCGCCCGAGGGCACCCCGCCCGCCGACGCCGCGCCCACCACCCCCACCCCGAGGAGACCCCCGATGAGTGAGCCGGAGCCCGACCCGGCGCCCGAGGAGCAGCCGGCACCCGAGGAGCAGCCGGCGCCCGACGAGCAGCTCGCGTTCGACGTCGCCGACTTCCCGGGCGGCATCCACGGCGCGCTCGAAGCGGTGCTCATGGTCGTCGACGAGCCGGTCACGACGCCGGCCCTCGCCTCGGCCCTCGAGCAGCCGGTCGCCGACGTCGAGGCGGCCCTCGCCGACCTCGAGGCCGGGTACGAGGAGCAGCACCGCGGGTTCACCCTCCGCCAGGTCGGGGGCGGCTGGCGGATGTACAGCCGCCACGAGTACGCCCCGGTCGTCGAGCGCTTCGTCCTCGACGGCCAGCAGGCCCGGCTCACCCAGGCCTCGCTCGAGACCCTCGCCGTCATCGCGTACCGCCAGCCGGTGTCCCGCTCGCGCGTGGCCGCCGTGCGCGGCGTCAACGTCGACGGCGTCATCCGCACCCTCCTGTCCCGCGGGCTCATCGAGGAGCTCGGCCAGGACGAGGAGTCCACCGCCACCCTGTACGGCACGACGTCGTACTTCCTCGAGCGCCTCGGCCTCCAGGGCATCGACGAGCTCCCCGCGCTCGCCCCGTACCTGCCCGAGGTCGACGTGCTCGACGAGATCGCCGAAGGAGGCCGGGCATGACCCCGCCGAAGGACCGAGGTGCCCGCCGTGCGGGTGACCGCCAGCAGCGCCCCCGCGGCCAGGGCCCGAAGGCCGGCTCCGGCCGCGCCCCGGGCACCGGCACGACCCGCCCCAGCCAGCCGACCCAGACCAAGCGGGAGCCCCAGCGGCCCGTCGTCGACGTCCACGACCCCCACGGCGTGCGCCTGCAGAAGCTGCTCGCCGGCGCCGGCGTGGGGTCGCGCCGGGTGTGCGAGGACCTCATCAGCCAGGGCCGGGTCGAGGTCGACGGCCAGGTCGTCCGCGAGCTCGGGGTGCGCATCAAGGCCACCCAGGTCGTCCACGTCGACGGCGAGCGCGTGCAGCTCGACGAGTCGCGCGTCTACCTCGCGTTCAACAAGCCGCTCAACGTCGTCACGTCGATGAGCGACGAGCTCGGGCGGGTCGACATCGGCGACTACTTCGGCGACCGCAAGGAGCGGCTCTTCCACGTCGGCCGGCTCGACGCCGACACCGAGGGCCTGCTGCTGCTCACCAACGACGGCGACCTCGCGCACCGGCTCCAGCACCCGCGCTACGGCGTGCTCAAGACCTACCTCGCGCAGATCCCCGGCCCGGTGCCGCGCGACCTCGGGAAGCGGCTGCGCGAGGGCGTCCAGCTCGAGGACGGCCCGGTCGCGGTCGACTCCTTCCGGGTCGTCGACTCCCAGCCCGGCAAGGCGATCGTCGAGGTCGTGCTGCACGAGGGGCGCAAGCACATCGTGCGCCGGATGCTCGCCGAGGTCGGCCACCCCGTGCAGTCGCTCGTGCGCACCGAGGTCGGCCCGATCCGGCTCGCCGACACCAAGCCCGGCAAGTTCCGGTCGCTCTCGAGCGCGGAGGTCGCGGCGCTGTACAAGGCCGCAGGGCTCTGATGCGCGTCCACGTCGTCGGTACCGGGCTCATCGGTACCTCGCTCGGGCTGGCGCTGACCCGCCACGGCGACGAGGTCACCCTCGAGGACGCCCTGCCCACGCACGCCGCCCTGGCGCGCGACCTCGGGGCCGGGCGGCTGCCGGCCGACGGCGAGGTGCTCGCGCCCGACCTCGTCGTCGTCGCGGCCCCGCCCGACGTCACGGCCGGGTGCGTGCTGGCGGCGCTGTCGCGCTGGCCCGCGGCCGCGGTCACCGACGTCGCCTCCGTCAAGGGCACGGTGCTCGATGCGCTGCGCGCCGCGGACGCCGACCTCGAGCGCTACTGCGGCTCGCACCCGATGGCCGGGCGCGAGCGCTCGGGGGCGGTCTCCGGCCGCCACGACCTCTTCGACGGCCGGGCCTGGGTGCTCTCGCCGACCGACCGGACCCGCCCCGAGGTCGTCGCCCTGGTCACCGAGGTGGCGCGGGCCGCCGGGTCGGTCGTGCGCACGCTGCCGGCCCGCGAGCACGACCGTGCCGTGGCCGCCGTCTCGCACGTGCCGCAGCTGGCCGCGAGCCTCGTCGCCGCGCGGCTCGAGGACCTCGACGAGGACGCGGTGGCCCTCGCCGGGCAGGGGCTGCGCGACGTCACGCGCATCGCAGCGAGCGACCCGCACCTGTGGACCCAGATCCTCGCGGGCAACGCGGGCGCGGTGCGCGAGGTCGTCGACGCCCTCGCCGCCGACCTGCGCGCGGTGTCCGGGGCGCTGGCCGCCCTCGAGGCCGGTGACGACGCGCCGGGCGCGCGGGGCACCATCGCCACGACCATCGCCGCCGGGAACGCCGGCCACGCCCGCATCCCGGGCAAGCACGGCGCGGCCCCCACGGCCTACACGACGGTGCGCGTGCTCATCCCCGACGAGCCGGGCCACCTCGGGCGGCTGTTCGCCGACGTCGCCGAGATCGGGACGAACATCGAGGAGTTCCACCTCGACCACGGGCTCGGGCAGCCGTTCGGGCTCGCCGAGGTCGACGTCGTGCCGGCCGCGGCCGCCGGCCTGGCCGAGGGGCTCACCGCGCGGGGCTGGCGCCTGCACGGCTGAGGCCCGCCGCTAGGCTCACCGCCCATGACCGCACCGCTGACGATCGCCATCGACGGTCCCTCCGGCTCCGGGAAGAGCAGCGTGGCCAAGGCCGTCGCCCGCCGCCTCGGCATCGGCTACCTCGACACCGGCGCCATGTACCGGGCCCTCACCTGGTGGTGCCTCGAGCGCGACCTCGACCTCACCGACACCGCCGCCGTGGCGCAGGCCGCCCGCGACCTGCCGCTCGAGGTGGGTACCGACCCGGACGCCCCGACCGTCACGGTCGACGGCACCGACGTCACCGCCGCCATCCGCACGTCGCGGGTCAGCACGGCCGTCTCCGCGGTGGCCGTCAACCTCGAGGTGCGTCCGGTCCTCCAGCAGCTGCAGCGCGACCTCATGGCCTCGATCGCCGAGCGCACCGGGGGAGTGGTCGCCGAGGGCCGGGACATCACGACCGTCGTCGCGCCCGACGCCCGGGTGCGGCTGCTCGTCACGGCGTCGGAGGAGGCCCGGCTGCGCCGGCGCTCCGCCGAGCTGCACGGCAGCGCCGACGCCGCGTCCGTGGAGGCCACGCGCGACCAGGTCGTGCGCCGCGACCGCGACGACTCGACCGTCTCGACCTTCACCGAGGCCGCCGAGGGCGTGCACCTCGTCGACACCTCCGACCTCGACCTCGAGGCGAGCATCGAGGCCGTGCTCGACGTCGTGGCGGGCGAGACCCAGAGCGAGGACTGAGCACCGCCCGGACGGCACGCGGTCCGGACCACCCCCTCCGGTGCGGGAGAATGGGGGGATGAGCACGGACGACCCCACCCAGACCGCGGACCCCGAAGCCGTCGAGCGGGCCCTGCGCGCCGGGCTCGAGGACTTCGAGCTCGACGACGAGGACCGCGCCCTCCTCGACGCCGAGGGGCTGCTCGACGAGGACGGCGAGCCGTACGCGCCGGCGCCCGTCGTGGCGATCATCGGCCGCCCGAACGTCGGCAAGTCGACCCTCGTCAACCGCATCCTCGGCCGCCGCGAGGCCGTCGTCGAGGACGTCCCCGGCGTCACCCGCGACCGCGTCGCCTACGACGGCGAGTGGACGGGGCGGCGCTTCACCCTCGTCGACACCGGCGGCTGGGAGATCGACGCCACGGGCATCCACCTGCGCGTCGCCGAGCAGGCCGAGATCGCCGTCGAGCTCGCCGACGCCGTGATGTTCGTCGTCGACGCCACGGTCGGGGCCACGGACGCCGACGAGGCCGTCGTCAAGATGCTGCGTCGCTCGGGCAAGCCGGTCGTCCTCGTCGCGAACAAGGTCGACGACCAGCGCACCGAGGCCGACGCCGCCGCCCTGTGGAACCTCGGGCTCGGCCAGCCCTGGCCGGTCTCGGCCCTGCACGGCCGGGGGAGCGGTGACGTCCTCGACGCCCTCCTCGAGGTGCTGCCCGAGGTCTCGGCCGTCGGCGCGTACGCCCGTGGTGGGCCGCGCCGGGTGGCGCTGCTCGGGCGTCCGAACGTCGGCAAGTCCTCGATGCTCAACAAGCTCACCGGCACCGACCGGGTCGTCGTCGACGACGTCGCCGGCACCACGCGCGACCCCGTCGACGAGGTCGTCGAGCTCGCCGGGCGCACGTGGCGCTTCGTCGACACCGCCGGCATCCGCCGTCGGGTGCACCAGACCCGCGGCGCCGACTTCTACGCCTCGCTGCGCACCCAGACGGCGCTCGAGAAGGCGGAGGTCGCCGTCGTCCTCGTCGACGCCAGCGACCGCATCGCCGAGCAGGACGTGCGGGTCATCCAGCAGGTCATCGACTCCGGCCGCTCGCTCGTCATCGCCTACAACAAGTGGGACCTCACCGACGAGGAGCGGCGCCACTTCCTCGAGCGCGAGATCGAGCGCGACCTCGTGCAGGTGCCGTGGGCGCCGCGGGTCAACGTGTCCGCGCGTACCGGGCGCCACCTCGAGAAGCTCGTCCCGGCCCTCGACACGGCGCTGGAGTCGTGGGAGACCCGCATCTCCACCGGACGGCTCAACGCCTTCCTCGGCGAGGTCGTCGCGGCGCACCCGCACCCGGTGCGCGGCGGCAAGCAGCCGCGCATCCTCTTCGCGACCCAGGCGGGCACCCGCCCGCCGCGGTTCGTCCTCTTCGCGTCGGGGTTCATCGAGGCCGGGTACCGCCGGTTCGTCGAGCGCCGGTTGCGCGAGGAGTTCGGCTTCGAGGGCACGCCCATCGAGATCTCGGTGCGCGTCCGCGAGAAGCGTCGCAACCGCCGTTGACGCCCCGGCCGCCCGGGGCCCGGACCGATTGGGTCGGGCGCCGGGCGGTGGGATAAGGTTTCGACCGCTCCCGCGAGGGGGCAGCCACGGGCTGTGGCGCAGCTTGGTAGCGCACTTGACTGGGGGTCAAGGGGTCGCAGGTTCAAATCCTGTCAGCCCGACGCGAGCGAGGGCCGCTGCGAATCGACGGAGTCGATCGCAGCGGCCCTCGCCGCACGTCGGGACTGACCGGATGCCGGGAGCCGGAGTCGGTCGCCGGGTCCCACGCTCTGCCTGGGCCGAAGGAGTGGACGCGGAGCGCGGCGTCCTGTCAGCCCGACGAACCGACGAACGACACGATGCTCGTCCTCCGGCCACTCGCCCGCATGCGGGGAGCCGCCCCGGCGCCAAAGTGTCGTCGGCCGGACGGCTTCGGCGACGTCGTGCGACCTGCGGGCGGGTTCGGCGGCCCGACAGCGCGTCGATGTGCCCGGAACCCGCACGACGTCGGGGCACGCGCGGGCGGCAGGACGAGCGAGGACTTCGCTAGCGTGGCGGGATGGGCAGCGCACCGGGGGACAGGGACTGGGACAGGCGTGCCGACGAGCTCGCCGCGCAGGCCCTCGCGGACGGCGAGCCGACACGCTGGTTCGACGAGCTGTGGTCCGCCGCGCAGGCCGACGAGGTCGACACCCCGTGGGCCCGCACCAGCCCCTACCCGCCGGTGCTCGAGCACGTCGACGCCGCCGGCCCGGGGAGGGCCGACGCGCCGTCGTCGTGGGTGCCGGGCTGGGGGCCGACGCCGAGCTGCTCGCGTCCCGCGGTTGGCGCACCACCGCCTTCGACGTCTCGGCCAGCGCCGTCGACCTCGCCCGCGACCGGCACCCCGGCACGGCCGTCGACTACCGCGTGGCCGACCTGCTCGCCCTCCCGGACGACCTCGTGGGTGCCGCCGACCTCGTCGTCGAGGTCTTCACGGTCCAGGCCCTGCCGCAGTCCCTGCGGGCCGAGGCGGTGCGGGCCGTCCGCTCGCTCCTCGCCCCCGGTGGCACCCTCCTCGCGGTGCAGTTCGTCCGCGAGCGGGGCGCCCCTGTCGGTGACTCCCCGCCGTGGCTGCTCGACGAGGACGAGATCCGCTCACTGGCCGGCGACGACGTCGAGCTCGGCACGCTCGACCGGCGTCCGCACCCGCTCAACCCCGCAGGCCCGGACGTCTGGGTCGCCACGCTGCGGCGCGACGCCTAGAGCACGGACGCCATCCGGCGCACGGCCTCCTCGACGAGAGCCGGCGACGTCGCGAAGTTGAGGCGGACGAACCCCTGCCCGCCCGAGGGGTCGTAGCGCGGGCCGGAGCCCAGGGCCACCCGCCCGCGCTCACGGAACACCGTCGCCGGGTCGTCGCCGAGGCCGAGGGGGCGGCAGTCGAGCCACGCGAGGTAGGTGGCCTCCGGCGGCACCCACCGGACGTCCGGGAGGTGCTCGGCGAGCAGCCGCCCGAGCAGCTCGCGGTGGGCGACGAGCTCGCCGAGCAGCTGCTCCAGCCACGGACCCCCGTCGCGCATCGCCGCGACGTGGGCGATCTCGCCGAGGTGCGACGACCCGTGGGTGTGCACCTCGTGCAGCCGGGCGAGGTCGCGACCCGCTGCCGGCCCCGCGACGACCACGGCGGACTTCAGCCCGGCGAGGTTCCAGCCCTTGGACGGCGAGAAGACCGAGAACGCGTCCTCGGCGCCGGGCACCGTGAGGTAGGGCGTGAACGCCGGACCGCCCGGGTGCACCAGGGGCGCGTGGATCTCGTCGGCGACGACCCGCACGCCGAACTCGGCGGCCAGCGCGGCGAGCGCACCGAGCTCGGCGGCCGTGTGCACGACGCCGGTCGGGTTCTGCGGGTTGCACAGCAGGTACGCGGCCCGCTCTCCGCGCTCCGTGGCCTCGGCGAACACCCGGCGCAGCGCCTCGGGGTCGAGCCGGCCCCCGGCCGTCAGCGGGGCGTCGAGCCGCCGTCGTCCGACCGCCTCGACGAAGCCGAAGAACGAGTCGTAGACCGGGGGCGAGACGACCACCGGCCCGCCCTCGTCGGTGAGCAGCCGGAGCAGCTCGCTCGCGCCGATCATCACGTCGGTGACGACGAGCATCGACGACGGGTCGACCGACCAGCCCCACGCGGCACCGACGTACCGCGACACCTCCTCGGCGTACCGGGGCGCCCAGCCGTACCCGGTGTCGCCGCGTCGCACGGCCGCCGACACGGCCTCGACGACGGGCGGGCAGGGCGCGGCGTCCATCTCGGCGACCCAGAGGGGCAGGACGTCGGGCGGGTAGGCCAGCCACTTCACGCTGGTGCGGTCGCGGCGCAGCTCGGCCTCGGTCGCGCCGAGGAGGGGGGTGCTCACACCGCCACCCTAGGACCGCCCGCCGTGGCGGCTCCGGACCGTGCGCCACCACCCCATACAGTGGCGCCATGGCGGACGAGGGGTCGCAGGCACCGGTGAGCACGCGCGTCCTCACCGTGCCCAACGTGCTGAGCACGCTGCGCCTCGTCGCGGTGCCCTTCTTCCTCTGGGCGATCATCGCCGAGCACGACGTCCTCGCCCTGGTCCTGCTCATGCTCTCCGGCCTCACCGACTACCTCGACGGCAAGATCGCCCGTGCCTACGGGCTGGAGTCGCGCCTCGGCCAGCTGCTCGACCCCGTCGCCGACCGGCTCTACATCGCCTCGACGCTCGTCGGGCTCGCGTGGCGCGACATCCTCCCGTGGTGGGTGGTCGTCGTGCTCTTCGCGCGCGAGGCGTTCATGGCCGTCGTCGTGCTCGTCGCCCAGCGGCACGGCTGGCTCGGGCTGCCGGTGCACTTCGCCGGCAAGGCCGCGACCTTCAACCTGCTCTACGCCTTCCCGCTGCTGCTCCTGGCCGACGGCGACTCCACCCTGGCCCGCATCGCCGAGCCGGTCGGCTGGGGCTTCGCGTGGTGGGGGATCGTCCTCTACTGGCTGTCCGGCATCCTCTACGCGGTGCAGCTCCAGCGCCTCCTCGCCCACGAGCGGGCGGTCCCGGCGTGAGCGCTCGCCCCCGCGCCGCCCGGACGCGTCGATGACGCTCATCCGGACGATGATGGAGCGCCCCCTCGACCCCGGCTACCAGGCCGCCGCCGACCGTCGTGAGGCCGAGGGCCTGCCGCGCTCGACGTCGCTGCGGGCCCCCCGCCTCGTCGCGGCGACCCTGGCCATCGGGCTCGTCGTCGGGGTCGCGGCCTCCAACCTGCGCGCCGACGACACCCCGCGCAAGGCCGCCCGCACCGACCTCACCCGCCAGATCGAGACCCGCCGCACCGAGGTCGACCGGCTCTCGGTCGAGGCGCAGCGCCTCCAGGCCGAGGTGACGACGCTCGAGGCCCAGCAGCTCGGGCCGTCCGGCAGCAGCGTCACCCGCAGCCGCGAGCTCGCCGAGGTCGTCGGTGCCGTGCCGCTCACCGGACCCGGGCTCGTCCTCACCCTCGACGACGCCCCGGACGCCGCGGACGACGGCGGCTCCGGCGACACCGGCGAGCAGAAGCGGGTGCTGGCGCGCGACCTCCAGTTCGTCGTCAACGCCCTGTGGCGCGCCGGGGCGGAGGCGGTGAGCATCAACGGCAACCGGCTGACGTCGGTCTCGACGATCCGCTTCGCCGGCTCGGCGCTCGTCGTCAGCTACCGCCCGCTCGCCCGCCCCTACGTCGTCACGGCACTCGGCGACCCCAAGGAGCTGCCGGCCGAGTTCGCCGAGGGCGCGGGCGCCAGCTACCTGTCGACGCTGCACAGCACCTTCGGCATCCGCGCCGACTCCGAGGTCTCGCGCAGCCTCACCGTGCCGGCCGCGGTGGGCCTGACGACGAAGTACGCCGAGCCGATGGATACTGGGGCGTCCCCGACGAGCGGGACGACCAGCGACCCGGAGGACGGCTCGTCGTGATCCCCGCCATCGGCCTGGCCCTCGGCATCGTCGTCGGCCTGCTGCTCCAGCCGGCCGTCCCGGTCTGGCTCCAGCCCTACCTGCCCATCGCGGTCATCGCCGCCCTCGACGCGGTCTTCGGCGCCGTGCGGGCCATCCTCGACGGCATCTTCAGCGACAAGGTCTTCGTCGTCTCCTTCCTCTCCAACGTCGTCGTCGCGGCGTTCATCGTCTTCCTCGGCGACAAGCTCGGGGTGGGCAGCCAGCTCTCCACCGGTGTCGTCGTCGTCCTCGGGGTCCGGATCTTCTCCAACGTCGCCTCGATCCGCCGCCACCTCTTCGACGCATGAGCACGGGCGACGAGACCCCGCGGCCCCCGGACGACGCGCGGCACGCCTGGGCCCGGTTGCGGCGCGCCGGGTCCCCCGCCCGAGCCGCTCCAACCTCCTGGCGATGCTCCTCGCGGCCTCGCTGGGGTTCGCGATCATCGCCCAGGTGCGCCAGACCTCCCTCCAGGGCCTGGAGAACCTGCGCGAGGACGAGCTCGTGCGCATCTTCGCCGACGTCGACCAGGACGGCGACCGGCTCGGTGACGAGGTCCGTGACCTCCAGTCCTCCCTCGACCGGCTCAAGAGCCGCAGCACGAGCGAGGAGGAGGCCCAGCGGGCCGCCCAGGAGCGCGTCGACGCCCTCGGCATCCTCGCGGGCACCGCACCGGCCAAGGGGCCGGGCATCCTGCTGCGCATCGACGACCCCGACGGCAAGGTCACCCAGTCGATCATCCTCGACGCGATCCAGGAGCTGCGCGACGCGGGGGCCGAGGCGATCCAGGTCGGCGACGCCCGGGTCGTGGCCACGACGTGGTTCGCCGACATCGAGGGCGGTGACGGCATCTCGGTCTCCGGGTCCGTGGTCCGCCCGCCGTACGTCATCCGCGCGATCGGCGACTCCAACGCCCTCGCCGGCTCGATGCAGATCCCGGGCGGCGTCACGGCCACCGTCCGGCGGGTCGGCGCGAGCGCCGACGTGCAGATCCGCGACGAGCTGGCCGTCGACGCGTTGCTGAGCGTCACCGCGCCTCAGTACGCTCGCCCGGTACCCACCGCCACCCCCTGACGCGTCCGCGCGCCGACAGACACAGGAGAGCCATGAGCGACCTCGAGTACCCCGCAGGCCTGCGCTACACCGCCGAGCACGAGTGGGTCCGCGAGGAGGGCGACACGGTGCGCATCGGCATCACCGCCTTCGCCCAGGAGGCCCTCGGCGACGTCGTCTACGTCAGCCTCCCGGCCGTCGGCGACACGGTGACGGCCGGCGACACGTGCGGCGAGGTCGAGTCCACGAAGTCGGTCAGCGACCTGTACGCGCCCATCGCCGGTGAGGTCACCGCGGTCAACGGGGCCCTCGACGCCACCCCGAGCTGGTCAACACCGACCCCTACGGCGAGGGCTGGATGTACGAGCTGCGCCCGGCCGACGCCGCCGACGTCGCGGCCCTGCTCGACGTCGACGGTTACACCTCGCAGCTGTCCTGACCTCGGGAGGGTGCCGTCCCACAAGGGGGACATCGGCGTCCCCGTGATCTAGGGTGGCAGTCCGCGAGGCAGTGACGAGATGGTCGAGGAAGGTGACAGGGCGAGATGACAGCCGACGAGCACGGCGACGAGCAGGCCGCACCCGAGCCCACGACGATGCGCCTCCAGGCCGTCGAGGGCGCCGGGCGGGTCGAGCCGCAGGGTGAGGCCGAGCACGTCCTCACCAAGGCCGACCTCGCGACCGTCGAGGCGCTGCGCGCCGGCACCGCCCTCCTCGTGGTGCTGCGCGGCCCGAACACCGGGGCCCGCTTCCTCCTCGACGACGACGAGGTGATGTCCGGGCGCCACCCCGACAGCGACATCTTCCTCGACGACGTCACGGTCTCTCGCAGGCACGCGGTCTTCCGCCGCTCCGGCGGGGCGTTCTCGGTGCACGACGTCGGGTCGCTCAACGGCACCTACGTCAACCGCGATCTCGTCGACGAGAAGCTGCTCACGACGGGCGACGAGGTGCAGATCGGCAAGTTCCGCCTCGTCTTCTACGCGGCCGCCCAGGACTGACCCCGCGTCGTGCGCCCCTGACCATCGGGGCCGTCGTGCGCTCGCTCGCCGAGGACTTCCCGGACGTCACGATCTCCAAGGTCCGCTTCCTCGAGGCCGAGGGGCTGGTCACCCCGAGCGCACCGGCTCGGGCTACCGCCGGTACTCGGCCGAGGACGTCGAGCGCCTCCGTTACGTCCTGCGCGCCCAGCGCGACCTGTTCTGGCCGCTCAAGGTCATCCGCGAGGCCCTCGAGGCGATCGACCGCGGCCTCGAGCCCACCGGCCCGGACCAGCGGCCCGAGGTTCCCGACCCCGGGCCCGACCCCGACGTCCCGTCCCGCCCGGACGCCGGGCCCCTGCTCGCCGGCCGGGCCGTCCGGCTCACGGCCCCGAGCTCGCCGGCGCCTCGGGGCTCACCGCGGACGCCCTCGGCGAGCTGCTCGACCACGGGCTGCTGCGCCCGGGCCCGGACGGGCTGCACGACGAGGAGGACCTGCGCGCCGCCCGGGCCGCCGCGGGGCTGGCCCGCTACGGACTCGAGGCCCGGCACCTGCGCGTCTTCCGGGCCGCCGCCGACCGCGAGGTCGGGCTCGTCGAGCAGGCCACCGGAGCGCTGCGCGGACCCGACGCCCGCCGGGCCACCGACGAGGTCACCCACCTCGTCCTGGCCCTCCACGCGGCACTGGTCCGCGGTGGCCTCGGCACCGGCGGCTGACCACCCCCCGGGGCGTGGGGGAGCCGGGGTACGGTGACGGAATGAAGGTGATGGACGTGCTCGGGGTGCGGGTCGAGATGCCCAACAACCAGCCGATCGTCCTCCTCCGGGAGCGCGACGGCGACCGCTACCTGCCGATCTGGATCGGGGCCGCGGAGGCCACGGCCATCGCCTACGCCCAGCAGGGGGTCGTCCCGCCGCGCCCGCTGACCCACGACCTGCTGCGCACCGTCATCGACGACCTCGGCCACACCCTGACGCGGGTGCGCATCGTCGCCCTGCGCGACGGCGCCTTCCACGCCGTGCTGGCCATCGACGGGGGCGCCGACGGCGGGGGCACCGACGTCGACTCGCGCTCGTCCGACGCCATCGCCCTGGCCCTGCGCGCCGGCGCCGAGATCACCGCGGAGGATGACCTCCTCGAGGAGGCCGGTGTCGAGATGGCCGAGCCGGAGGAGGACGAGGTCGAGAAGTTCAAGGAGTTCCTCGACCAGGTCTCGGCCGACGACTTCGACACCGAGGCCGACTCCTAGGACGCCTCGCGGGCCGTCCGGGCCCGGGCCCGACGACACGCCGATCACGACACGCCGGTGAGCGTGCGGGTCCCGTGGTCGTTGACCCGAGTCACATCCGTCCCTACTGTCACACCCGTCACAGAAGTGGCGCGGCGAGTGACGTCCATGTCATTCCCGGCGTACAGTCGCCTCGACGGGCGACAGCACCAGGAGGTAGGCGTGGGCTCCACCGGAGAAGCGCGAGCGACGGGGTCGACCCCGGTTGCCGCGCAGGGCGTGCTGTTCGCCGACGACCTGCCCGAGCTCGACGACGAGGTGGGCTACCGCGGCCCGACCGCGTGCAAGGCGGCGGGCATCACCTACCGGCAGCTCGACTACTGGGCCCGCACCGGCCTCGTCGAGCCCTCGGTGCGCGCGGCCGGCGGGTCCGGCACGCAGCGCCTCTACGGCTTCCGCGACATCCTCGTGCTCAAGGTCGTCAAGCGCCTCCTCGACACCGGCGTCTCGCTCCAGCAGATCCGCGGCGCCATCACCGTGCTGCGCGCCCGCGGGGTCGACGACCTCGCCGGCATCACGCTCATGAGCGACGGCGCCTCGGTCTACGAGTGCACCTCGGCCGACGAGGTCATCGACCTGCTCCAGGGCGGCCAGGGTGTCTTCGGCATCGCGGTCGGCAAGGTCTGGCGCGAGGTCGAGGGCGAGCTGGCGTCGCTGCCGAGCGAGCGCTCCGACCACGAGGGCGGCGCCGAGGCCGTCCCGGCCGGTGACGAGCTGTCGCTACGCCGCGCCGCCCGGCTCGCCTGAGCGTCCGGACCCCGGCGCTCCGGCGCCCGAACCCCGTCCCGGTGATAGGTTGACGGGGCCGCTCACACCGCGCGGGAGAGTCCTCGGCCCTCGGGCCGCGGCGCCGAAGGGGCAACACTCCCCGGAACCTCTCAGGCCCAAGGACCGCGCGGGACAGGCACCTCTGGAGGCCCACCGGCCGACAGAGGGGGAGGACGTCCATCGTCTGTTCCCCCGGAGGTCCCGTGAGCACGCCCACCCTTCCCGAGTTCGCCGGCCGGCACATCGGTCCCCGCGAGGACGACCTCGCCGGGATGCTCAAGGTCGTCGGGCGCGCCTCGCTCGACGACCTCGTCGACACCGCCGTCCCCGGGGGCATCCGCTTCCGCGGTGACCTCGACGTCGCGCCCGCCGAGTCCGAGGCCGCCGTCCTCACCGAGCTGCGCGAGGTGGCCGCCCGCAACCGGGTGCTCACCTCGATGATCGGGCTCGGGTACTACGGCACCCGCACGCCCGCGGTCATCCAGCGCAACGTCCTCGAGAACCCGGCCTGGTACACCGCGTACACGCCGTACCAGCCGGAGATCTCCCAGGGCCGGCTCGAGGCCCTGCTCAACTTCCAGACCGTCGTCGGCGACCTCACCGGGCTCGACACCGCCGGTGCCTCGCTCCTCGACGAGGGCACCGCGGCCGCCGAGGCGATGACGCTCATGCGCCGCAGCGCCAAGGTCGCCGCCGACGCCGTGCTGCTCGTCGACGAGGGCGTCTTCCCCAGACCCTCGCCGTGCTCCGCACCCGGGCCGTGCCGCTCGGCCTCCCGGTCGTCGTCGCCGACCTCACGGGGGTCGACTCGGTCGACGCGCTGCGGGCCGCCGCCGGTGGCGCCGAGGTCTTCGGCGTCCTCGTGCAGTACCCGGCCGCCGACGGCCGGCTGCACGACCACCGCGCGCTGGCCGCCGCAGCCCACGAGGCCGGGGCGCTGGTCGCCGCCGCGGCCGACCTGCTCGCGCTCACCCTGGCCACGCCGCCGGGGGAGTGGGGCGCCGACGTGGCCGTCGGCACCACCCAGCGGCTCGGGGTCCCGATGGGCTTCGGCGGCCCGCACGCCGGCTACATGGCAGTGCGGTCCGGCCTCGAGCGCACCCTGCCGGGCCGGCTCGTCGGGGTGTCGGTCGACGCCGACGGCGCACCCGCCTACCGCCTGGCGCTGCAGACCCGCGAGCAGCACATCCGCCGCGAGAAGGCGACGTCGAACATCTGCACCGCGCAGGTCCTGCTCGCCGTGATGGCCAGCATGTACGCGGTCTACCACGGCCCGGACGGGTTGCGCGGCATCGCCGTTCGCGTGCACTCGCACGCCCGCGCCCTCGCTGACGCGCTGCGCGCCGGCGGGGTCGAGGTGGCCGAGGGCCCGGCCTTCGACACCTTCGCGCTGCACGTGCCGGGGGAGGCCGACGGCGTCGTCGCCGCAGCCCTCGCGCAGGGCGTCAACCTGTGGCGGCACGACGCCGACACCGTGCTGCTGAGCGTCGACGAGACCACCGACACCCTCGTGCTCGGCAAGGTCTGCCGGGCGCTGGGCGTCCCGGCCCCCGAGCGGGTCGAGGTCGCGGCCCCCGACTGGCCCGAGGCGCTGACCCGCACCTCCGAGTACCTCACCCACCCGGTCTTCTCGGCGCACCGCTCCGAGACGGCGATGCTGCGCTACCTGCGCCGCCTCTCCGACCGCGACTTCGCCCTCGACCGCGGGATGATCCCGCTCGGCTCGTGCACGATGAAGCTCAACGCCACGACCGAGATGGCCGCCGTCACCTGGCCCGAGTTCGCCCACCTGCACCCGTTCGCCCCGCTCGAGCAGACCAAGGGGATCCGCGGGCTCGTCGACGAGCTGTCGACGTGGCTGTGCGAGATCACCGGCTACGACGCGGTCTCGCTCCAGCCCAACGCCGGGTCCCAGGGCGAGCTCGCCGGCCTGCTGGCCATCGCCGCCTACCACCGATCGCGCGGTGACGCCGAGCGCCGGGTCTGCCTCATCCCGAGCAGCGCGCACGGCACCAACGCGGCCAGCGCGGTGATGGCCGGGATGCGGGTCGTCGTCGTCAAGACCGACCCGATCACGGGCAACGTCGACATGGACGACCTCAAGGCCAAGGTCGAGGACCACCGCGAGGACCTCGCGGCGATCATGGTCACCTACCCGTCGACGCACGGCGTCTTCGAGGACACCATCACCGACCTCTGCGCGATGGTCCACGACGCCGGCGGCCAGGTCTACGTCGACGGCGCCAACCTCAACGCCCTGGTCGGCGTCGCCCGGCCCGGCAAGTTCGGCGCCGACGTCTCGCACCTCAACCTGCACAAGACGTTCTGCATCCCGCACGGCGGCGGCGGCCCGGGCGTCGGCCCAGTGGCCTGCCGCGAGCACCTCGCACCGTTCCTGCCGAACCACCCGCTCGACCCCGAGGCGGGCCCGGAGACCGGCGTCGGCCCGGTGTCGGCCGCGCCCTACGGGTCGGCGAGCATCCTGCCCATCTCGTGGGCCTACGTCCGCCTGATGGGTGGGGCCGGCCTGCGTCGGGCGACCGAGGTGGCGGTGCTCAACGCCAACTACGTCGCGGCCCGGCTGCGCGACCACTACCCGGTGCTCTACTCGGGCACCGACGGCCTCGTCGCGCACGAGTGCATCCTCGACCTGCGCGGCATCACCAAGGACACCGGCGTCAGCGTCGACGACGTCGCCAAGCGCCTCGTCGACTACGGCTTCCACGCCCCGACGATGTCCTTCCCGGTGGCCGGCACGCTGATGGTCGAGCCGACCGAGAGCGAGGACCTCGGCGAGCTCGACCGGTTCTGCGACGCGATGATCGCCATCCGCCGCGAGATCGACGAGGTCGGTTCGGGGGCCGTGGCCGCCGCCGACAGCGTGCTGCGGCACGCCCCGCACACGGCGGTGTCGCTGGCCGCCGACTGGGAGCACCCGTACGACCGCCGCACCGCCGCCTTCCCCGACGGCGTCGACCCGGCCTCGAAGTACTGGCCGCCGGTGCGCCGCATCGACGGTGCGTACGGCGACCGGCACCTCGTGTGCTCGTGCCCGTCGCCGGAGGCGTTCGAGGACTGAGGCGTCAGGCCGCGGGCGTCGCTGCGCCCGCGGTCCGCACGCTCGCCCCGCTGCCGTCGGCGCCCTTGGTGACGACGACCTGGTGGGGGATGCGGGTGCGCAGGTCGGCGACGTGGCTGACGACGCCGACCGCGCGGCCGCCCTCGCGCAGCCCGTCGAGCACGGTGAGCACCTGTTCGAGGCTGTCGTCGTCGAGGCTGCCGAAGCCCTCGTCGATGAAGAGCGTGCCGAGGTCGAGGCCGCCGACCTCCTCGCGGACTGCGTCGGCGAGCCCGAGGGCGAGGGCGAGCGAGGCCATGAACGACTCGCCGCCGGAGAGCGATGCGGTGTCGCGGGCCCGGCCGGTCCACTGGTCGAGCACCCGCAGCCCGAGCCCGGAGCGCGCACCGCGGGCGGCGAGGTCGTCGCTGTGCTCGAGGAGGTAACGCCCGCCGCCCATGACGGCCAGCCGCTCGTTGGCCAGCGCGGCGACCTTCTCGAGCCGCGCGGCGAGAACGAACGAGGTGAGCCGCATCCGCAGCGTGTTGTCGCCGCCGGTGCCCCCGACCGTGTCGGCGAGCTCGCGGACCCGGGCCTGCCGGGCGGCCAGCCCGGCGACCTCGGTGCACGCTGCCTCGAGCCCCGGCCGCAGCCGGTCGAGGGCGCGGGCGGCCCGGGTGAGGGCGTCGTGCTCGGCGCCGGCGGCCAGGACCGCCCGGCGGGCCTCGGCGAACGCGACCTCGAGCGCACCCACGTCGGGGGCGTCGGCGGCCAGCGCGGCGAGGACCTCGGGCTCGGTGAGCGCGGCGGCCGCGGCGGCGGCGTCTCGGTCGCGGGCCAGCACCGCGTCGCGCAGGCGGTCGGTGTCGGAGACGGGGAGCAGGGCGGCCTCGGCCGCGGCCGGGGTGGCGAAGCCGCCCTCGTCGAGGGCGCCGGCGAGGTCGGCGGAGGCCTCGTCGAGCCGGTGGTGGGCCTCGGCCACCGCCGTCGCCACCGTCGCGAGGTCGGACAGGACCGCGGTGACCCGGGTGTGACGCCGGGCGTCGGGCCCACCGCCGCACGGGCAGCCCGCGTGCGCCTCGAGGTCGGCGGCCAGCCGGGCACCGGTGGCCTCGGCCTCGGTGGCGACCTCGGCGAGCCGCTCGTCGAGGGCGTCGAGGGTGGCCGCGAGGCGATCCTGCTCGGCGGTCAGTCGCTCGGCCGCGGCACGTCGTGCCCGCAGCTCGGTGGTGGCCGCGGCCAGGGCGGCCGCCGAGCGCACGGCCTCGGCGTGCTCGGCCCGGACCCGCTCGAGCGCCTCCTCGACGTCGGCGCGGTCGGTGCCGCCCAGCACCGCGAGGCGGGTGGCGACCGCGGCCGTGAGGGCGGTGAGGTCGGCCTCGACACCGGTGACCCGGGTGCGCGCGGCGGCGACCGCGGCCTCGGCGTCGGCGAGCTGCTGCGCGGTGACGGGGTCGACGGCGACGGCCGGGACGGGGTGCTCGGCGGACCCGCACACGGGGCAGGGTGCACCGTCGGTGAGCCCGGTGGCGAGCTCGGCGGCCATCTCGTCGAGGCGCCGCTGCTGGAGGTCGATGAGCGCGGACAGGGTGTCGGACAGGGCGGTCCGGGCGTCGGCCAGCCGGGGTTGCAGCGACTCGAGGCGGGCGCGGTCGGCGTCGACGCCGTCGTGCAGGGCGAGGCGGCTCTTGTGCTCAGTGACGGCGGCGGCGAGGTCGTCGACGCGCGCGCCGTCACTGGAGAGCCGCGCGACCTCCTCGGCCGCGGCGGCCACGGACTGCTCGAGCGGCGGCAACTCGGCAGCGCCGGCGGCGCGGCGGGCCTCGAGACCGGCACGGCGTTCGGCCCCCTCCTCGAGCCCGGCGGCCAGCTCGCGGGCGCCGGTGGTGTCACGGGCCAGGGCCGCGGCGACGTCGTCGAGGGCGCGGACCCGCTCGACGAGCGCGGTGGCGGCGCCGTCGGGCACGAGCACCCCCAGAGCGGCGACCGCGTCGTGGGCCCGGTCGAGGTCGGCGACGCGCGCGTCGGCCTCGGCCCGCGCCCGCGCCACGGCGCTCAGGTGGCCCCGGACCCCGGCGGCCCGGTCGGCGGCGTCGAGGGCGCGGACCCGCTCGGCGTGCTCGTCGGCGGTGGCGTCGAGCTCGGCGAGCCGTGCGCGGGCCAGGTCGCCGCGCCGGCGGAGGCCGACGAGCTCGCGGGCCGCGGTGAGCCGCTGGGTGGCCTGCGCCTCGAGGGACTCGGCGGCGTCGAGGGCGGTGAGCGAGGACGTGAGCCGACCGGCGAGCGCGTCGGCGACCTCGGCCAGCCGGGCCGGCAGCTCCTGGAGCGGGGTCTCGGCCAGGGACGGGCCGGCACCTTCTGCGGCGTCGGGACCCACCGAGCCGAGGACGTCGTCGAGCCGGACGAGGTCGGTGCCGAGCCCGGACCGCGCGGTGTCGAGCGCGGCCGCGCCGTCGCGCCGGGCGTCGGCCAGCCACTGCTCGACGTCGGAGTACACCCCGATGTCGAAGAGCCGCTCGAGGATCTCGCGCCGCTCCTCGGGGGTCGCGCGCAGGAAGGCCGCGAAGTCGCCCTGCGGCAGCATGACGACCGAGGCGAACTGCTTCAGGCCCATCCCCAGCAGGTCGAGCACGAGGTCGGCGACCTCGTCGTGGCGCGTGCTGAGGGCGCTCCACGCGCCGCCCACGCGTTCCTCGAGGACGACCGACGGCTGCACGCGGGTCGTGCCGCCGCCCCGCTTCTTCGGCCGGTACCACTCGGGGGAGCGGGTGATGCGCAGCCGCCGCCCGCCGGCCGTGGCCTCGAGGACCACCCGGGGCACCGCGTCGGGGGCGGCGTGGTCGCTGCGCAGCGCCTGCTTGCGCCGGGCGCCGGGGACGTCGGCGTAGAGCGCGAAGCACACGGCGTCGAGCAGGCTGGTCTTGCCGGACCCGGTGGGGCCGTGGACGAGGAAGAGCCCGGCGGCCGAGACCTCGTCGACGTCGAGCACGACCCGCTGGGCGAACGGGCCGAAGGCCTCGACCTCGAGCCGGTGGATCCTCACGCGACACCCGCCTCGTGGACCGGACGGGCGACGCCCTCGTCGTCGGCGAGGCCGCGGGCCACCCGGGAGGCCTCGACGGCCTCGGCGAGCAGGACCCGCTCGTCGGCGTCGGCGCCCTGGCCGGCCCGGACGTGGTCGAGGAAGTCGCAGCAGACGTCGACGGGCGACTCGGCGCGCACCCGGGCCGCGTAGGGACGCAGCGGCACGGCGACGCCCTCGGGCTCGAAGCGCAGCTCGAGGGTGTGCGGGAAGCGCCGGCGCAGCCGCTCCATGGCCCCGAGCGGGCGGGAGGGGTCGGTGAGCGTGACCTGGCACCACGCGTCCTCGGCATCGGCGTGCCGGGGGTCGGCGAGCAGCTCGTCGAGGGACCCGCGCAGCACCGCGAGCCGCCGCCCCACCGGGGCGTCGACCTCCTCGACGACGACCTGCGAACCGCCGAGGTCGACGAGCAGCCCGCCCTTGCGGTGCCTCCACTCGCTGAACGACATCGCGACCGGCGAGCCGCTGTAGCGCACGTGCTCGGCGACGACCTGCCGCCCGTGCAGGTGCCCCAGCGCGGTGTAGTCGACGCCCTCGAAGACCTCGACGGGCACTGCCGAGACCCCGCCGACGGAGATGTCGCGCTCGGAGTCGCTGGTGACCCCGCCGGACACGAACGCGTGGGCCATGACGACCGTGCGCCCGCCCCGCGTCGCGGCGTCGGCGCGCACCCGCTGCATCGCGGCCCGCAGGACCGACGCGTGCGTGCGCTCGGTGGCGCCGAGGTCGTCGGCGACGAGGGAGGGCTCGAGGTAGGGGAGGGGGTGCACGGCGACGTCGCCGAGCACCACGGGCCGCCCGACGTCGGCGACCGACGTGCGCAGGTGCACGCCCGAGCGCTCGAGCAGCCCGGAGGCGAACCCGAGCCGGGTGGCGGAGTCGTGGTTGCCGCTGGACACGACGACCTGCGCCCCGGCGTCGACGAGCCGCTCGAGGGTCTGCGAGAGGAGCGCCACGGTGTCGGGGGCGGGCATCGCGCGGTCGTAGACGTCGCCGCTGACGAGCACGGCGTCGACCGCCTCGGAGCGCACGACCTCGACGAGGTGGTCGAGGTGGGCGGCCTGGGCACCGAGCAGCCCGACACCGTGGAACGCGCGTCCCAGGTGCCAGTCGGAGGTGTGCAGCAGCCGCATGGGACCCACGCTAGGAGAGGCCACCGACGGAGCCCGGGACCGAAACGCGTCCGTGCGCTACCGCCTGCACCCCCGCATGTGGTTGGTTGTCGTCATGGGAGCCGAGGTCAACGCGCAGAGCTACACGCGTGAGCAGCGCCAGCGCTACCGCGAGAAGGTGCGTCAGAACCTCGACGTCTTCGAGCGGATGCTCACGACGAGCTCGTTCGAGTTCGACAAGCCGATGACCGGCCTCGAGATCGAGCTCAACCTCGTCGACGAGCACCAGCAGCCGCACTTCCACAACGCGCAGGTCCTCGAGGCCATCGCCGACCCCGGCTACCAGACCGAGCTCGCGCAGTACAACATCGAGCTCAACGTCCCGCCGCGGCCGCTGCCCGGCGACTCGGCCCTCGAGCTCGAGGCCGACCTGCGGGCCAGCCTCAACGCCGCCGACGCCGCGGCGAAGCGGGTGGGCTCGACCATCGTGGCCATCGGCATCCTCCCGACGATCATGCCCGAGCACTACGAGGGCGACTGGATCAGCGGGAACAACCGCTACACGGCGCTCAACGACTCGATCTTCCTGGCCCGCGGCGAGGACGTCTACCTCGACATCGAGGGCCCGACGGGGGAGCGGGTGGCGACCTACTGCGACTCCATCGCCCCCGAGTCGGCCTGCACGAGCGTCCAGCTGCACCTCCAGGTGGCGCCCCACGAGTTCGCCAACCACTGGAACGCCGCGCAGGCCCTGTCGTCGGTGCAGCTGGCCCTGGCCGCGAACAGCCCGTATTTCTTCGGCAAGCGCCTGCACGCCGAGACCCGCATCGAGCTGTTCACCCAGGCCACCGACACCCGGCCCGTCGAGCTGAAGAACCAGGGGGTGCGCCCCCGGGTCTTCTTCGGCGAGCGCTGGATCACCTCGATCTTCGACCTCTTCGAGGAGAACGTCCGCTACTTCCCGACCCTGCTCGCCGAGGTCAGCGACGAGGACCCGATGGCCAAGCTCGAGGCCGGCATCGCCCCCGAGCTCGCCGAGCTGCGGCTGCACAACGGCACGGTGTACCGGTGGAACCGGCCGATCTACGACATCGTGGGCGGCACCCCGCACCTGCGCGTCGAGAACCGCGTCCTGCCCGCCGGCCCCACCATCGCCGACGTCCTGGCCAACGCCGCGTTCTACTACGGCGCCATCCGCGTGCTGGCCTCCGACGACCGCCCGGTGTGGACCAAGATGAGCTTCGCCGCGTGCGAGGAGAACTTCCGGCGCGCGGCCCGCGACGGCATCGAGGCCCGCATCTACTGGCCGGGCTTCGGCGAGGTCTCGGCCGACGAGCTGGTGCTGCGCCACCTCCTGCCGATGGCCCACGAGGGGCTCAGGGCGTGGGGGGTCTCCGACGCCGTGCGCGAGCGGTTCCTCGGCATCATCGAGGGTCGGGCCACCACCGGGCAGAACGGCTCGGACTGGCAGACCCGCACGGTCGAGCACTACGAGGCCGAGGGCCACGACCGCCGCGAGTCGCTGCGCCTCATGGTCAAGCGCTACGCCGAGCACATGTCGGGCAACGAGCCGGTGCACACCTGGCCGGTGCCCTGACCCCTGCGCGCGGTCAGTCGCGCGGCGGCTCGATGTTCCAGCCGCGCACGGCCGGCACGCCGTGCTCCTCCTCGAGGAGGCAGAGGGTCGCCGGTTCGAGCAGCAGGTGGGCGCCGAAGCGCGGCTCCTGGCGCAGCCGGGTGGCCGCGAGGACCCGCAGCAGGTGCCCGTGGGCGACGAGCACGACGTCGCCGTCGGCGAGCGAGCCCTCGACCCGGGCCAGTACGCGCGAGGCCCGCGCCGAGACCTCCTCGACGGTCTCGCCCGGGGTGTCGCCGGGGACGACGCCGTCGCGGAACACCGTCCAGGCGGGGTCGCCGGTCAGCTCCCGGATCTGCGGGGTCGTCAGGCCCTCGTAGCCGCCGTAGTCCCACTCGAGCAGGTCGTCGTCGGTCTCGGGGGCGAGGCCGGCCAGCTCGGCGGTGCGCCGGGCCCGCGCCAGGGGGAGGCGACGGCCCGCACCACCCGCAGCCGGTCCAGTGCCGGCCCGAGCGAGCGGGCCTGGGCCTCCCCACGGGCCGTCAGTGGCACGTCGGTGCGCCCGGTGTGCCGGCCGGTCGCGGACCACTCCGTCTCACCGTGGCGGACGAGGACGAGACAACCCGGCTCTGGCATGCGCGCCATCCTCGCAGGGCGGTGACAGGATGTGCCGGTGAGCACCGACCCCAGCACCCCGCCCGCGACCGGAGGCACCGGCCTGGGCCACCGCAGCGTGACGATGACCCGGCTCGAGAAGGGCGTCTACGAGGTCACCAACACCCGCGGCGGCACGCTGCGCGTCGGCGGGGGAGGCGACACCGACGACTTCACGCCCGTCGAGCTGTTCCTCACCGCGATGGCCGCCTGCAGCGCCACCGACGTCGACTTCATCACGAGCCGGATCGCCGAGCCGACCTCCTTCGACGTCGACGCCGAGGGCGAGAAGGCCCGCGACGACGACGGCAACCACATGGAGGACCTGGAGATCACCTTCCGGGTCCGCTTCCCCGAGGGGGCCGACGGCGACCGCGCCCGCCAGCGCCTCCCCAAGGCGATCGCCCAGAGCGGCGACCGGCTGTGCACCGTGTCGCGCACCGTCCAGCGCGGCGCACCGGTCTCCTACCGGGAGGCCTGAGCAGGTATCGCCGCGGGCACCGGCGCCTCCTCACCGGTAGCGGTCCCGCCGACCAGAGGAGCAGCCATGCAGCCGGACCCCGCACTCGCCGCGGTACGCACCTACGGGTACCTCCGCCTCGCCCTGGCCGGGCTGGTGCTCCTCCTCTTCGCGGCCGTGGCGCTCGAGTTCCGGGCCACCGGTGACGACTGCCTCCAGACCTCGATCAGCGCGTACTGGCACACCCCTGCCCGCGCGGTCTTCGTCGGCGTGCTCGTGACGATGGGCGTCTGCCTCGTGGCGCTCAAGGGCAACACCCCCGGCGAGGACATCGCGCTGAACTTCGCGGGGATGCTCGCGCCCGGCGTCGCCTTCATCCCGGTGCACGACCCGGGCACCTGCTCCTCGGTGCCGATCCAGGTGTCGGACGCCGGACCGGCGGTCGCCAACAACATGCAGGCGCTGTTCGTCCTCGGCGCGGTGGCCCTGGCCATCGGCGTCTGGAGCGCGCGGCGGGCGCAGGCGGGGGACGCCCACCGGCCGGCGGCATCGACCGGGCGAACCTGCTCGGCCTGCTCGTCGCCTTCGCCGTGATGGGCGGCGGCGCGGTGTGGTTCTACGTCGCGCGCGACTCGTTCGTCGCCCACGGCCACGACGCCGCGGCCATCCCGATGTTCCTCGCCATCGTCGTCGCCGTGTGGCTCAACGGACGCGACGTCGACAAGGCGGTGACGCAGGGCAGCATGCCCTCGGACGCCTCCCGGTACGTGCGGACCTACCGGGCCATCTCCACGGCGATGCTGCTGACCCTGGCGGCGACGGTGGCGGCGAACTTCCTCTCGCCCTGGGACCACCTCGTGCTGTGGGTCGAGGTCGTCCTCATCACCCTCTTCGCGGCCTTCTGGCTGGTCCAGACCAGGGAGCTGTGGGACCGCGGCCTGCGCTCCTCCTGAGGCGGCCGCCGCGGGCCTAGGCTGTCGGGGTGGCCCGCTACCTCGACGTCCACCCGGTCGACCCCCAGCCGCGCGCGATCCACCAGACCGTCGCGATGCTGCGCGAGGGCGGCCTCGTGGCCTACCCCACGGACTCCGGGTACGCGCTCGGCGCCCTGATGGGCGACCAGCAGGCCAAGGACCGCATCCGCACCATCCGGCGGCTCGACGACCGGCACCACTACACGCTGGTCTGCCGTGACTTCGCCCAGCTCGGCCAGCTCGTGCACGTCGACAACCACGTCTTCCGGGCGGTCCGCGCCGCGACACCGGGGCCGTACACGTTCATCCTCCCGGCGACGCACGAGGTGCCGCGGCGGCTGCTGCACGCGAAGAAGCGCACGGTGGGGGTCCGCATCCCCGAGCACCCGGTGGTCAGGGCGCTGCTCGCCGAGCTCGGCGAGCCGCTGCTCTCCTCGACGCTGATCCTGCCCGGCGAGAGCGAGCCGATGACCGACGGCTGGACGGTCAAGGAGGAGCTCGACCACGTCGTCGACGTCGTCATCGACTCGGGGGAGTGCGGCACCGAGCCCACGACCGTCGTCGACTACACGACCGATCCGGCCGGTGAGGTGGTCCGCCAGGGTGCCGGGCCGTGGCCCATCCGCTGAGACGTGTCGCGGCTCGGCGCCGGTGAGCCGGCCGGCGCCGAGCCGCAGCGGTGGAGCGTGCCCCGGGCGCCGTGCCGGAGGGGAGGACGGGCGACACCTCAGGGGAGTGTCGACCAGGCCGGCGCGGGCTGCTGCCACCGAGGTCCACGCTACGAGCCCGTCGGTCACGGTGGGACAAGCCGCGTGTCAGGAGTCGGTAAGGGTTCGGTCAGGCCTTCGGCGGGGTCAGCGGGCCGGCGACCGTTGCGCAGCACCTCGAGCACGCGGGCGTCGATGCCGTCCGGGGAGTGCCGGTTCTCGAGGTTGACCTCGCCCATCCACGCCTCGAGGGCGGTCTCGACTGGACCCGGGTGGCCGGCGGCACCGAGGAGCAGGCCGACCTCGTCGCGCAGGTCGCCCGTCAGCGGCGAGACGTCCTCCGGCACACCGAAGTACAGGGTCGACAGGCCGTGCAGCCGGGACAGCTCGAGCGGTGCGTCCGGGTGGTCGTCGACGCGCAGGTCGGCGAGCACCCCGCACCCGTCGTAGCCCGCGCCGGGGGCCCGGACGAGGAGGGCGGCGCTCTGCCGACCGCGGGAGTCCCCGCCGGCGGCGTCGCCGGCCAGGAGGACGGCGAGCAGCCGGGTGTCGAGCGGGGCACCGGCCTGGGCGCGCCAGGCCGACTCCATCGCCTCGACCACCTCCGGACCGGTGAGGATGTTGCCCTGGATCGCGTAGGCCGACGTGTCGTCACCGCCGCTCACCCCACCGGCCCAGTGCAGGCAGGTGCTTCCGGTGACCGTGGCCGCACCGGTGGGCCCGACGACGCCGACCTGCCGGTCCGCGCGCCCGTCGTCGGCCGCGGTGGCGCGCTCGAGGGCAGCGGCGGCGTCGGTGCCGGAGCGGAGCGCGTCCTCGAGCTCGTCGAGGTAGGCGACCCGCGCCATCGCCTGCGTGGCGATGGCCGCGACGCCGGTCACGACGCGCGGGACGACCGACCCGACGGCGAGGAACTTGCTGGCCACGGCGACACCCCAGGCGTCACCGTCGCGGGCGGCGATCGAGAAGGTCATGCACCCGAGCCTAGGCGCGGCGCAGGAGCAGGACGGTCTCCACGTGCCGGGTCTGGGGGAACATGTCGACGACCCGGCCCTCGACCGGGCGCAGGCCAGGCATCGCGGCGAGGTCGCGGGCCAGCGTGTCGACGTTGCAGCTCGAGTAGACGACGTGCGACGCGCGGGAGGCCTCGAGCCGGGCGGCGAGCGCGGGGCCGATGCCGCGGCGCGGTGGGTTGACGACGACGAGGTCGGGGTCGCCGGGCAGGTCGGCCGTCGCGTCGGCGGTGGTGAAGGTGATGTCGAGCCCCACTGTGCGAGAGCTCATCTCGGCTGCCGCCTGGCGAGCGGCGGCCACCGCGTCGGGGGCCGACTCGACGCCGGTGACCCGTCGGCCGGGCGCTGCGAGGTGGAGGGCGAAGCCGCCGACACCGCAGTAGAGGTCGGTGACCGAGTCGGGGGCGACGTCGTCGGCCCACCGACGGGCCTGGTCGTAGAGCCGCTGTGCGACAACGGTGTTGGTCTGGAAGAACGCACGCGGGCCGACGTGGAGGGTGACGTCACCGAGCCGCATGGGCAGCAGCGACTCGTCGGTGAGGACGACCTCGGTCTCGCCCTCGAGCACCGCCTTGTGCTCGGGGTGCAGGTTGACCGTCACGACCCGGGCCGAGGGCACGGCGGCGAGCACCGCGGGCAGCGCACCGCGGACGGCCGTGAGCCCGTCCTCGCTGCGCACGACGAAGCGGACGAGGTGCTCACCGGCGGGGAGTGGGTGACGATGAGGTACTTCAGCTCGCCCCGGCGGGCGGGCACGTCGTAGGGCTCGAGGCCGAGGTCGGCGACGACGCGGTGCAGGGGGTCGAACGTGGCCGACAACCCGGGCTCGTAGAGGCCGCAGCGGCGCAGGTCGACGCCGCGGCCGCGCTCGTCGAGGATGCCGAGCGTCGGCCGCCCCGCGCGCCCGCCCACGACGAGCTTGGCCTTGTTGCGGAAGTGCGACGGGGGGGAGGTGACCGGGGGCAGCCAGCGCAGGCCGGCCGAGTGCGCGGCGAGCACTTCGCGGACGTGGCGCTCCTTGTCGGCGAGCTGGGTGTCGTACGGGCTGCCCATGAGGGTGCACGAGCGGCACCGGCCGGCGTCGAAGTAGTCGCACTGCATCGCCGCACAGCGTACGGCCGACGCGGAGCCGGGCGGGTGTCGGTGCGGGGTCCTAGCGTGGGGCACGGCTCGGCCACCGACGGAAGGGACCCCATGACCACCCTCGACGGACGCTCCGGGACGGCGCTGCTCGTCATCGACGTCCAGAACGGTGTCGTCGGTGACGCCCACGACCGCGACGGCGTCGTCTCGCGCATCGGCGCGCTCGTCGAGCGGGCGCGCGGTCAGCAGGTCCCGGTCGTCTGGGTGCAGCACAACAGCGACGACGAGCTGCGCGCGGGGGAGGAGCCGTGGCAGATCGTGCCCGAGCTCGTCCCGGCCGACGGGGAGGCCGTCGTGCAGAAGCGGTACGGCGACTCCTTCGAGGGCACCGACCTCGAGGACGTCCTCGCGGCGGCCGGGGTCGGGCGGCTCGTCGTCACGGGCGCCGAGACCGACGCGTGCGTGCGCTCCACCATCCACGGCGGGTTCACCCGGGGCTACGACGTCACACTCGTCGGAGACGCGCACACCACGGGGGACAAGTCCGACTGGGGCGCACCGGCTCCCGCCGACGTCATCGCCCACACCAACCTCTACTGGCAGTACCAGGACGCCCCGGGGCGCACGGCCGGCACCGCCGACGCCGCCGACGTCGTGCTCGGCTGAGTCCCGCCTACTCCGGCGACTCGAGCGCGCGGAGGGCGACGGGCAGGAACGGTCGGGCCATCTCCCCGTACCCGGCGTCGTTGGGGTGGAAGAAGTCCGACGCGAGCCGGCCGCGCCAGCTGCTGGGCCCGTCGGTGCGCAGGTCGACGATGGTGAGGTCGCCGCGCCCGGCCGCCTCCTCGAGGTGCAGGTTGGCTCGGCGCGCCGCGGTGCGCGGCTGGGGGAGGGTGGCCACCACGGCGCCGCGCGGGAGCGCGGCCACCATCCGGGCGAACGCGTCGGGCAGGCCGCGGCGGAAGGCCCCGCCGGCGAACAGGTCGTTCGAGCCGATCATCACCGTCACGAGGTCGGGCTCGTCGGTGCCGACCGGCGGTGGCAGGGCGCGCAGCACCGGCAGCTGCTGGTCGACGAGGTCGGGGGTGCGGGCCCCGGTGGCCGAGAGGTTCACGACGACGAGGGGATGGCCGCGCTGCGCGAGCAGGGCCGCCAGCTGGTCGACCCACCCGGCGTCCCACGCGGAGGCACCGACGCCCTGCGACATCGAGTCGCCGAGCACCACCCATCGGCGGCCGGGAGCGCCCAGGGCACGGCGGTTGTGCTCGGCCCAGGCCGTGGCGTACGGCTCGACCTGGTCGTTGACGGCCCGGACGCCGGGCAGCACGCTGCCGAGCGCGCGGGTGAGCACACCGCGCTCCCGCCCGGTGCGGTTCTCGTAGCCCAGCGGCAGGGGAGCGGTGCTCACGCCAGCCCCTCCCGGACCGCCGCGAGGGAGCGTCGTTGGACGCCGGCGTCGTCGACGTTGTCGTCGGCGAGCCAGGCCCGCATCGCCGCGCGCACGACGGGCCACTCGGCGTCGGTGACCGAGAACCAGGTCGTGTCGCGGTTGCGTCCCTTGACGATCCGGTCCTGGCGCCAGGTCCCCTCCTCCACGAACCCGAGGCGGAGGGCGGCCCGCCGCGAGGGCGCGTTGAGGCTGTCGCACTTCCACTCGTACCGGCGGTAGCCCAGGGTGTCGAACGCGTGTTCGGCCAGGAGCAGCTGGGTCTCGGTGGCGGCCCGGGTGCGCTGGAGAGCGGGGGAGTAGACGATGGCCCCGACCTCGATGCTGCCCATGGCGGGGTCGGCGCGCATGAGATCCAGGCGCCCGAGGAGGGAACCGTCGGGGGACTCGACGGCGAACGACGTGCCGAGCGGCGGACGGGCGGCACCCGCGATGGTGGCCAGCGCCGCTGCGGATGTCGTCGGCGGGTCCCAGGGCAGGTAGGTCCAGAGCTCGGGGTGGACGCCCAGGGCCTCGACGACGGCGGGCGCGTCCTCGGCCACGAGCGGCCGGAGCGTCACGAACCGGCCGGCGAGGACGACCGGGGCCGGCGGGGCGGCGCCGTGCCAGTCCAGCGTGTCGCCGACGCTCTGACCGTGGGCGTTGGTGGCGGTCACGCGCCCAGCCTATGGTCGGCGTCCGGTGCGGCTGCCCCTAGGCTCGCCCGGTGACGACGCCCGACCCTCCGAGCCCGAGCGCCACCTCCGAGGGCATCGCCCCGGCCGACCTCGCGGTCGTCCTGCGCGTCCTCGGGTCGCTGCACGAGCTGCCGGCCGACCACCCCGACATCCAGACCGTCAAGCGCGCCACCGGGAAGATGTACAAGGCCGTCCGCAAAGACCGCAAGGCCGCGGCCCGGGCCGCCGAGGTGGCCCACGACCGGACGGTCACCGAGGCGACGGCGACCGGTTCGCGCCAGCGCATCGACGACGAGACCCGGGGCATCCCGCTCGTCTCGAGCGCCCCCGGAGCCGTGGCGGGCACCTTGCTCAACCCGCGGGGCTGCTACATCTGCAAGTCCGACTACCGGCAGGTCGACGCGTTCTACCACTGGCTCTGTCCGACGTGCGCCGCGATGTCGCACGCCAAGCGCGACCAGCGCACCGACCTCACCGGCAAGCGGGCGCTGCTCACCGGGGGGCGCGCCAAGATCGGGATGTACATCGCCCTGCGGCTGCTGCGCGACGGCGCGCACACGACCATCACGACCCGCTTCCCGCACGACGCGGTGCGGCGGTTCGCGGCCCTCGAGGACGCCCCCGAGTGGATCCACCGGCTCAAGGTCGTCGGCATCGACCTGCGCGACCCCACCCAGGTCCTGTCGCTGGCCGACGAGGTCGCGGCCGCCGGCCCGCTCGACATCCTCGTGAACAACGCCTGCCAGACGGTGCGGCGCAGCCCCGGCGCGTACTCACGGCTGGTCGAGCTCGAGTCGGCCCCGCTGCCCACCGACGTTGCGCTGCCCGACGTGGTGACCTTCGACCGGGTCAGCGAGGCCCACCCGGCCGCGATCGCGGGGGCCCTGCGCGAGCACGAGGTCGCGCACCACGACGGGGAGAGCACCGCCCACGCACTGGCGGCCCGGACGGCGGCGCAGCTGAGCGCCATCGCCCTGTCGGCGGACAGCGCATCGCTCGAGCGCCACCGGGCGGGGACGGCGGTTGACGCCGGGGGACTGCTGCCCGACCTGCAGCGGACGAACTCCTGGACACAGCACGTCGACCACGTCGACCCGCTGGAGCTGCTCGAGGTGCAGCTGTGCAACCAGACCGCACCCTTCCTCCTGGTGTCCCGGCTGCGCGCGTCGATGCGGGCCGCGGTGCAGGCGGGGGCCCGGCGCGCCTACGTCGTCAACGTCAGCGCCATGGAGGGCCAGTTCTCGCGGCGCTACAAGGGGCCGGGGCACCCGCACACGAACATGAGCAAGGCCGCGCTGAACATGCTGACACGCACCTCGGCGGGCGAGATGTTCGAGACCGACCGGATCCTCATGACGGCCGTCGACACGGGGTGGATCACCGACGAGCGGCCGCACGACGAGAAGCTGCGGCTGGCCGACGAGGGCTGGCACGCGCCGCTCGACCTCGTCGACGGTGCGGCCCGTGTCTACGACCCCGTCGTGCGCGGCGAGGCCGGGGAGGACCTGTACGGCTGCTTCCTCAAGGACTTCCGACCCAGCCCCTGGTGATCCGGGGGGAGCCCCGTGCGAAGGCGTATTGACATAATGTGGATTATCGGCGTTGGGTGAGCGGGCTGGGTACGGTCGCGTGCAGGTCGGCGCCGTACGCTCCGGGCCGTGACCGTTCCGGAGCCTGACACCGACCACGGGACGTCCCGCGTGTCGCGCCGGCGGCTCGGCGTCGCGCTGCTGGTGCTGGCGGCCCTGGTCGCCGTGGCGGTCGGCACCGGCGCGTTCCTCGGGCGCGATCGCAACACGCCGGACATCGACGGCCTGCGGACCTGGCGCCTCGAACCGTCGCACGTCACGGGGCCGGTCGACCATGCACAGTCGCCGGCCGTGGGCGGCCCGCACGCACCGCAGTGGCTGAACTGCGGGGTGTACGGCGCCCCGGTTCCGGAGGAGAACGCGGTGCACTCGCTCGAGCACGGCGCGGTCTGGGTCACGTACCGGCCCGGGCTGGCGAGTGCCGACGTGTCCCGGCTCGTGGCCGGGCTGCCCGACACCTTCGTCATCGTCTCGCCGTACCCCGGGCTGCGCGCACCCGTCGTCGTGTCGGCCTGGGGCGCCCAGGTGGCCCTGCGCGGGGTCGACGACGAGCGCCTCGGCGAGTTCGTCCGGTTCTACCGCCGCGGCGTCACCACGCTCGAGCCCGGCGGCCCGTGCCACGGCGGCACCGGTGCTCCCGGTCGGGAGTGACCCTCAGGCGCCCACGTAGGCGGCCAGGTGCTGTGCCGTGAGCGTGTCCCGCCGGGCGACGAGGTCGGCCGGCGGCCCCTCGAAGACGACGCGTCCGCCGTCGTGGCCGGCGCCCGGTCCGAGGTCGACGATCCAGTCGGCGTGCGCCATGACCGCCTGGTGGTGCTCGATCACCAGCACCGACGTGCCGCCGTCGACGAGCCGGTCGAGCAGCCCCAGCAGCTGCTGCACGTCGGCCAGGTGCAGCCCGGTCGTCGGCTCGTCGAGCACGTAGACCTCGGCCCGTTCGCCCATCCGGGCCGCGAGCTTGAGGCGCTGGCGCTCACCGCCGGACAGCGTCGTCAGCGGCTGACCGAGCGTGAGGTAGCCCAGCCCGACGTCGGCGAGGCGCTGCAGGACGGCATGGGCCGCAGGAACCCGGCTGTCGCCGGCGGCGAAGAAGGACTCCGCCTCGGTGACCGGCATGGCGAGCACCTCGGCGATGTTCCGGCCTCCGAGCGTGTACTCGAGGACGGCGGCCTGGAAGCGCCGGCCCTCGCAGTCCTCGCAGGTCGACTCGACCGTGGCCATGACCCCGAGCTCGGTGTAGATGACGCCGGCCCCGTTGCACGTCGGGCAGGCCCCCTCGGAGTTCGAGCTGAACAGCGCCGGCTTGACGCCGTTCGCCTTCGCGAAGGCCTTCCGGATCGGTTCCAGGAGGCCGGTGTACGTGGCCGGGTTGCTGCGCCGCGAGCCCTTGATCGCGCCCTGGTCGATGACGACGACGCCGTCGCGCCCAGCCACCGATCCCGTGACGAGCGAGCTCTTGCCCGACCCGGCCACACCGGTCAGCACGCACAGGACGCCGAGCGGCAGGTCGACATCGACGTCGCGCAGGTTGTGCGTCGCGGCTCCGCGCACCTCGAGGACGCCGGTGGCCGGACGCACGGAGTCCTTGAGCCGGGCCCGGTCGTCGAGGTGTCGGCCGGTGACCGTGTCGCTCTCCCGCAGCCCGTCGACCCCACCCTCGAAGCAGACCTCTCCCCCGGCCGACCCGGCCCCCGGGCCGAGGTCGACGACGTGGTCGGCGATGGCGATGGTCTCGGGCTTGTGCTCGACGACGAGCACCGTGTTTCCCTTGTCGCGCAACCGGATCAGCAGCTCGTTCATCCGCTGGATGTCGTGCGGGTGCAGCCCGATGGTCGGCTCGTCGAAGACGTAGGTGACGTCGGTGAGCGCCGACCCCAGGTGCCGGATCATCTTGGTGCGCTGGGCCTCTCCCCCGGACAGCGAGCCGGCCGGGCGGTCGAGCGACAGGTAGCCCAGGCCGATCGTCGTGAACGAGTCGAGCAGGTGCTGCAGTCCGGCGAGAAGCGGTGCGACAGAGGGCTCCTCGAGGTCGCGCACCCAGGCGGCGAGGTCGCTGATCTGCATCCGGCACAGGTCGGCGATGTTCTTGCCGGCGATCCGCGAGGCGCGCACCTCCGGCCCGAGGCGGGTGCCCTCGCAGTCCGGGCAGGTCTGGAAGGTGACGGCCCGCTCGACGAAGCGCCGGACGTGCGGCTGCATCGCCTCGGGATCCTTGGACAGCATCGACTTCTGGATGCGCGGGATGATCCCCTCGAAGGTGAGGTTGACGCCCTCGACCTTGATCTTGGTGGGCGGCGCGAAGAGCATCGTGTCGAGCTGCTTGGCCGTGAACGAGGCGATGGGCCGGTCCATCGGCAGGCCCATGCCCTCGAAGAGCCGGCCGTACCAGCCGTCCATCGAGTACCCCGGCACCGTGAGCGCCCCCTCGCGCAGCGTCTTCGTCTCGTCGTACAGCGCGGTGCGGTCGATGTCGTTGACCTGCCCCATGCCCTCGCAGCGCGGGCACATGCCCCCGAGGTAGACGGCGCCCTTGACGACGCTCTTCTCGGTGCGCCCGCCCTTCTCGGTCGACATCACCCCGCTCGCCACGCGGGTCGGCACGTTGAAGGAGAACGCGGTCGGTGGCCCGACGTGCGGGTCTCCGAGCCGGCTGAACAGGATGCGCAGCATCGCGTTGGCGTCGGTGGCGGTGCCGACGGTGGAGCGGGGGTTGGCGCCCATCCGCTCCTGGTCGACGATGATCGCCGTCGTCAGGCCCTCGAGCCGGTCGACCTCGGGGCGGGCCAGGCTCGGCATGAAGCCCTGCACGAAGGCGCTGTAGGTCTCGTTGATGAGGCGCTGGGACTCGGCCGCGATCGTGCCGAAGACCAGCGAGCTCTTCCCGGACCCCGACACCCCGGTGAACACCGTGAGCCGGCGCTTCGGCAGGTCGACGCTGACGTCCTTGAGGTTGTTCTCGCGGGCCCCTTGCACCCGGATGACGTCGTGCCGGTCCGCGTCGCTCATCCGGTCAGGCTAGGCGGGCCGGGGCCCTCCTCGCTTCTCGGTTCCTCACCTCCTCGGTCGCCGGCGCCTCGTCGGGCAGCCGACGCACCCGGGCCGCCTCCACCTCGTAGCGGCTGGCCGCGGCGGCGCCGGCGCGGAAGAACCGCCGCCGCAGCGACCCCTCGACCTCCACCCGCATCCCGACCGTGAGCCGGGAGGCCGCCCGGCGCGTGGCGGCGCTCCAGCACGCGACGTCGAGGGTGTCGACCCCCGGGCGGTCGCGGCCGCGCGCCCGAGGGCGCGGGACGGTGACCCGCAGCGTGTGGACCACGTCGCCGCTCGGCAGCTCGCGTGGTGCGTCGAGCGAGGTGACCCTGCCGACGAGCCGGACCATGTTGTCGTCGTTCCCGGACATGACTCCTACCCCTGTCGTGGTGCGGTCGGTACGCCACCAGCCCACCGTGCCCCGGACCCCGCGGCAAGGCCGCTCCCGGTGCCTGTGGACGACCGCGCGCTGGGCCGCCCCTGTGGACGGACGGACCCGGCGGGCGACCCCCGGTGGGGTTCGTGGGGCCGGTGTGACCGCTCGGCCCCCCGACCTCGGTCGATCGGCCACCAATTCGGCCGGAGCCGCCGCCGGCCCTCGCTCCTGTGCCTATCGTGGAAGGACGCGCACGGTGCAGGGCGTGCGCCGGTCCCCGCGTCGTCGGGGCCTTCAGCGTGGGAGAGAAGTCAAGTGCGTCGATCGGTGGTGGGGATGATGGTCCGTCGGACCGTCGTCGCCGTGCTCACGGGAGCGGTGGGCCTGGCCCTCCTGGCTCCCGCCGTCCCGGCCTCGGCACTCCCCCGTGGCCCGGAGACCGGTCCGGTGCTCGGTGCCGCCACCCCGACACCGACCCCCACGCCGACCCCGAGCCCCACGCGGTCCGGCACCCCGACGCCGACCCCCTCCCCCACACCCCACCCGTCGGCCACCCCGAAGCCCCCGGCCCGGGCGGCGGCCACGAGGAGCCCGACGAGCCGGCGCCGATC
The DNA here is from genome assembly GCF_011383005.1 of Phycicoccus sp. HDW14. Lineage (GTDB taxonomy): Bacteria > Actinomycetota > Actinomycetes > Actinomycetales > Dermatophilaceae > Phycicoccus. The sequence continues at coordinate 1,278,797 of NZ_CP049935.1, forward strand.
TCGGGGCAGCGCTGGCCGCCCAGATCGCCGAGGCCGACCGCGTCGCCGGGCTCATCGAGCGCTCCACCTCCGACGTCGCCGCCGAGATGCGGCGCATGGACGTGCTGTCCGACCGCTCGAACGCCGTCCTCGAGGACCTCGCCGAGGCCACCGACACCGAGGCGGCCGCCCGGCAGGAGGCCACGCAGGCCCGCACCGACCTCGTCGCGCTCGAGGCCCGGCTGGCCATCGCCCGGGCCGTGGTGCGCGACTGGGTGTTCGACGTGTACTCCGGCGGTGGCGGCGACTCCGACATCGTCGGGATGTTCGACGCGATGAAGAGCGACGACGAGCGGGTCGGCGACCCCCTCGGCGACCTGTCCTACCTCACCGACCAGCGCACGCGGGCCCTCCAGGAGGTGCGGGTCCTCACCGCCGAGCAGGTGCGCCTCACCGCCACCGCCGAGCAGGCCGAGGCCACCGCGACCACCGCCCGCGCCAAGATCGCGCGCACCAAGGCCGAGCTCGATGGGCTGATGGCCGCGCAGCGGGAGAAGATCGGCGCTCTGCGCAAGGCGCAGATGGCCGAGGTCGACAAGGCCGGACCCATCGCCGGCGCCCTCGTCGGTGCCCGCAGCCCCGCGGCCCGGCGGGCGGCCGAGCGGCTGCGCGCGGCCCTCACGCTCGCCGTCGTCGAGACCGCGCACGTCGGCAAGCCCTGCACCGACGACTCCGGCGCCTACCCCAACGGGATGTTCCCCACCAAGGCCCTCTGCGCCGTCTGGGGAGCGCCCGGCGAGCGGCTCGCGCCCCGCGCCGCCGCCGCGTTCAGTGCGATGTCCAAGGCCTACGCCGCACAGACCGGCACCCCGCTGTGCATCACCGACTCCTACCGCTCCTACGCCGAGCAGGTCTCGGTCAAGGGCACCCGCGGCCGGTTCGCCGCCACCCCGGGCACGAGCCGGCACGGCCTCGGCCGCGCGGTCGACCTCTGCGGCGGCGTCGACGACTTCGGCTCGGCGGCCCACCGTTGGATGCGCCAGAACGCCCCGCTCTACGGCTGGTTCCACCCCTCGTGGGCCGAGGCCGGCGGGTCGCTGCCCGAGCCGTGGCACTGGGAGTACGCGGGCTGAACGAGCCCCTGCCCTCCCCCGGCGATGACGCGCTGGACCGAGTAGTCCGACCTACGGCGCGCGGCGGCACCGGTGTGGAACGCTGCGACCCATGACGACGCAGTCGCAGGCCCCGGAGGCCTACGCGGAGACCGCCAGGTACCAGCGCCCCTGGTACTGGTACGACTGGGCCAACTCGGCCTTCGTGACGACCGTCGGGACGGTCCTCTTCGGGCCCTACCTCACCGAGGTGGCCACCGAGGCGGCCTGCCCCGGGCTCGCCGAGGACGCCACGTGCACCACCGACCTCTACGTCGTCCCCGCCGCCGCGAACCTCCCGGGCTGGGTGTCCGGCGCGGCGATGGTCCTCGCCGTGCTCCTGCTCGTCGGGCTGGTGCTCTCGCTCGTGGCCTACGCCCGCGACACGAAGCTGCCGTACCGCCCCTCGGCGCTCATCGGCCCGCTGGCGCTGGCCACCGTCGTGCTCGTGCTCACGGCGCCGCTCGACCCCGGCTCGGTCGCCCCCTACACCGTCACCCTCGCGACGATCGTCTCGGCCGTCCTGCTCGTCTTCGTCGGCGCGGTCACCGACCGCACGCCGCGCCCGGCCCGGCTGCTTGGCATCTTCGCCTGGACCGGCTCGGCGGCCGGCATCCTGCTCTTCTTCCTCTCGGGCACCAACTGGCGCTTCGGCGCCCTGATGATGATCATCGCCTCGATCAGCCTCGGTGCCTCGCTCGTCGTCTACGACGCCATCCTCTGCCGCATCGCCCACCCCGATGACCGCGACAAGGTCTCCAGCCGCGGCTGGGCCCTGGGCTACCTCGGCGGCGGTCTGCTGCTGGCGGTCAACCTCGTCATCGTCAGCAAGCCCGAGCTCATCGGGGCCACCACGGGCACGGCCGTGCGCATCAGCCTGCTCTCGGCCGGCCTCTGGTGGGCGCTGTTCACCCTCATCCCCGTCATCGGGATGTGGAACCTGCGCGGGACGCCGCAGTCGGCCGTCGACGCCCCACGCGCCGGCATCATCGGCGGCAGCCTCACCCAGCTCGGGCACACGTTCCGCGACCTGCGCGCCTACCCGAACACGCTGCTCTTCCTGCTCGCCTACCTGTTCTTCAACGACGGCATCCAGACCGTCATCTCCTCGAGCAGCCTCTACGGCGCCGAGCAGCTGAAGTTCGGGCAGAGCCAGCTCATCGCCCTCATCCTGCTCGTCCAGTTCGTCGCCTTCGGTGGGGCGCTGCTCTTCGGGTGGCTGGCCGGTCGCTGGGGGCGTGGCGCACCATCCTGCGCAGCCTCGTCGCGTGGTCGCTCATCGTCATCGCGGCGTTCTTCCTCCCGGAGAAGGCGTTCATCCCGTTCGTCGCGCTCGGGGTGTTCATCGGCATCGTGCTCGGCGGGTCCCAGGCCCTGAGCCGCTCGCTCTTCTCGCAGCTGGTCCCCCGGGCCCGGGAGGCGGAGTTCTTCGCCTTCTACCAGGCGATGGAGCGCGGCACCTCGTGGTTCGGGGCCCTGACCTTCGGCCTCGTGCACCAGCTGACCGACTCCTACCGGCCGGCGATCGTCGCGCTCATCGTCTTCTTCGTCCTCGGGTACCTCGTGCTGCGACGCGTCGACGTCCGGCAGGGCATCCTCGACGCGGGGAACGAGCTCCCCCGGGTGGTCTGAGCCGACGTGGTGTGATGCACGTCACACCCGTGGGTACCGTCCGGTAGGCCGTGGAACAACGAACCCCCTGCGCACGTTCTCTCAGCATTGACCCGACCGCGAGGACCCCGGTCGGGACATCAAGAACCCTCGGGAGACACCCATGGCAGAACGCAGCCTACGCGGCAGCCGACTCGGCGCCCTCAGCATGGAGACCGACGACAACGTCGTCCCCTCCGAGCGCCGGATCACGACGTACCTGTGCCCCAACGGGCACTCCATCGAGCTTCCCTTCTCCGTCGAGGCCGACGTGCCGCCGACCTGGGAGTGCCGCTGCGGCGGCGTGGCGAAGCTCCAGGGCGGGGGCCCCGAGCCGGAGGCCAAGCCGGTCAAGCCCCAGCGCACCCACTGGGACATGCTGCTCGAGCGTCGCTCGATCCCCGAGCTCGAGGAGCTCCTCGAGGAGCGCCTCACGCTCCTGCGCGAGTCCCGCGGCGAGAAGACCAAGAAGAAGAGCGCCTGACGCTCCCCGCTGACGCGCCGGCCGACCCTCGGGTAGCCGGCGCGTCGTCGTGTGCGCTCAGTCGACGATCTGGCCCTGCACGACGTCCGGTGGACCGTCACCCGGCCGGCCCGGGCCGCCCCCGAAGGCCCCGAACAGCCGACGGGCGACGACGGCCTCCAGCCAGATCCGGGCGATCGGCCGCGTCCACGGCAGGATGACGAGCAGCCCGAGGACGTCGGTGACGAACCCCGGGACGAGCAGCAGCACTCCCCCGACGAGCACGAGGACGCCGTCGGCGAGCTCGCGGGCCGGCATCCGCCCGCTGCGCAGGGCCTCGCGCAGGGCACCCCACGCCCGAGCGCCCTCCTTGCGGATGACCCAGGCGCCGAGGACCGAGGTGAGCAGCAGGAGCAGGACGGTCGGCCAGCCGCCGATGGTGCGACCGACGAGGACGATGGTCGCCACCTCGACGAGCGGCACGAGGACGAGGACGACGACGAGCAGCCGGCGCACGAGCCGACCCCGCCGGCCGCGACCGGCGTAGGGCGTGGCGCCGGGCCGGGTCACAGCTCGTGCCAGCGCTCGGGACGGCGGGTCAGCTCGCGCACCTGGCGGGCCCGGTGGCGCACCCCCCAGCCGGTGATGCGGCGCAGCGACTCGGTCATGATGTCGCGGCTCATCTTGGAGGCCCCGACCTCGCGCTCGACGAAGGTGATGGGCACCTCGACGACGGTCAGCCCGGAGCGCACCGCCCGCCAGGTGAGGTCGGTCTGGAAGCAGTAGCCCTGGGAGGCGACGTCCTCCAGGCCCATCCGGCGCAGCGCGTCGGCCCGGTAGACCCGGAACCCGGCCGTGGCGTCGTTGACGGGCATCCCGAGCAGGACCTTGACGTAGAGGTTGCCGCCGACCGAGAGCGCCTTGCGGTGCAGCGGCCAGTTGACGACCTTGCCGCCGGGGACCCACCGCGAGCCGATGACGGCGTCGGCGTGCTCGGCGGCCGCGAGGAGGGCGGGCAGGTGCTCGGGGCGGTGCGAGCCGTCGGCGTCCATCTCGACGACGGCGTCGTAGCCGTGCTCGAGGGCCCAGTGGAAGCCGGCGAGGTAGGCGGCCCCGAGGCCCTCCTTGCCGGCGCGGTGGAGCACGTGGACGTGCGGGTCCTCGGCGGCGAGGGCGTCGGCGATCTGCCCGGTGCCGTCCGGGGAGGCGTCGTCGAGGACGACGACGTCGACGGCGGGGACGGCCGAGCGCACGCCGTGGACGGCGACCGGCAGGTTCTCGGCCTCGTTGTACGTCGGGATGAGCACGGCGACGCGCTCGAGCGGCGGACGGGTGGTGTCAGGCAACGGGGTGTTCCTCGGGGGTGGCGGGCTCTGCGGCCAGCCTAACGCGCGGACGGACCCGGCCCGCAGCGAGGACGAGCAGGGCGAGCAGCGCGGTGGCGACGACGACGGGGGCCTCGCCGAACCGGTCCGAGGGGGTCTCCTCGTGGCGCAGCACCGGTCGGCCCAGCCGCTGCTCGGCCGTGAACAGGCCGGTCTTCCCGGTCACGGTGCCGTCGGGTGCGACGAACCCGCTGACGCCGACGGTCGAGACGTGGACGACGCTGCGCCCGTGCTCGATGGCCCGGATGCGCGAGATGGCGAACTGCTGCTCGGACTCGGCGGTGTACCCGAAGGTCGCGTTGTTGGTCTGGACCATGATCAGCGAGTCGCGCCCGTCGGCGGCGGCCACGCTGTCGCGCATCAGCCCGTCGTAGGCGACCTCGAAGCAGATGGTCGGCAGGGCCGCGTAGGAGCCGCCGGGTGCGGGCACCTCGAAGACGCCGATCGTCGTCCCCGCGACGAAGTTGCCGGCGAGGTCGGCGGCCGAGGTGAACATCCGGAAGAACTCGCGGTGCGGGATGTACTCCGCGAACGGCACCGGGTGCAGCTTGGTGTAGCGCTGCGGCTCACCGGCTCCCGTGTAGAACAGCGAGACGTTGGAGTTGGCGCCGACGGGCTCGGCGAGGACGGCCCCGACGACGAGCGGGACACCGAGCCGCTGCTGCACGGCGCGGATCTCGGCGTTCGCGTCGGGGTTGCGGAAGGGGTCGATGTCCGAGGCGTTCTCGGGCCAGACCACGAGGGTGAGGTCGTCGGGTGCCCGGTCGGCGAGGGACTCGGTGCCGCGCACGTGGTTGTCGAGCACCGCCCGGCGCTGGGCGTTGAAGTCGAGCCCCGCCTTCGGCACGTTGCCCTGGACGAAGCCGACCGCCTCGGTGCGCCCGTCGGTGGGCAGGTGGATGAGCCCGGAGGCGAGCGGTAGGGCGGCCACGACGAGAGCGAGCGCCATCCCCACCGGCCGACGTCCCAACAGCGCCCAGCCGAGGGCGAGCAGCCCGGTGCCGGCGACGGCCACCGCGAAGGTCACGCCCGGTGCGCCGAACCAGCGGGCCAGGTGGGCCAGCGGTCCGTCGGCCTGGCTGAACGCCAGGCGCGCCCACGGGAACCCGCCGTACGGGGTGGTGGAGCGGGCCCACTCCTGGGCGACCCAGGCCAGGGGGACGAGCAGCAGCGCGGCGCCGCGGTGGCCGGCGGCGACGAGCCGGCGCCCGGCCCACCCGACGACCGCCGACATCATCGCGAGGTAGAGCGCCTCGAGGGTGGCCAGGGCGAACCACGGGAGCTCGCCGACGTAGACGCCGGACCACGAGAGGGTCGGGACGAAGAAGGCGAGCCCGGCGAGCAGCCCGAGGAGGAAGCCGCGCGGCCCGCCGGCGGTCAGGGTGGCGGCGCCGAGGAGGGCGACGCCGACCGGCGCGAGCCACCAGAGGTCGTGGTCGGGGAAGGCCAGCCAGAGGGCGAGCCCGGCGAGCACGGCGGCGAGCAGGCTCGCCGGGAGCCGGGGCGGGGTGGGCACGGGCCCACCGTATTTCACCCCGCTGGGGGACGACGACGACCCCGCGGGCCGTGGTCGCGACGAGCGGCGGGTCGAGGACGTCGGCCGCCGACTCCCCGCGCTCCGGGGCGCCGCGGCCGACGACGCGCACCTCGAACGCCATCTCGCGCGAGCGGGTCCCGACGCGCACCAGCCGGGCCTCGATCTCGATGACGTCGCCGGCGCGCACGGGCGCGACGAACTGCACGTCGGAGTAGGAGGCGAAGAGGCCCTCGTCGCCGTCGGTGCGGATGCACATCTCGGTGGCGACGTCGCCGAACGCGGCGAGGCTGTAGGCGCCGTCGACGAGGTTGCCGGCGTAGTGCGCGTGGCTGAACGGGACGTAGCGGCGGTGGGTGACGGTCAGGCCGACCTCGGCGCGGGTCATCGCTGCTCTCCTCGGGGGTCGCGGGTGGTGCGGGGGGCGACGAGCTCGTGGACGAGGTAGGAGGCCACCTCGCCGGGGGTCGTGCCGCGGCCGAAGACGCGGTCGACGCCGAGCGCGGCCGCCGACCCCTCCTCGAAGCGCGGGCCGCCGACGACGAGCAGCGGCACCTCGCCGGCCGGGAAGGCCTCGCGGAAGGCCGCCGACATCGTCGTGGTGTTGTGGATGTGGGCGTCCTTCTGGGTGACGACCTGCGAGACGAGCACGGCGTCGGCGCCGACCTCGCGGGCGCTCTCGACGAGCTCGGGCACGAGGACCTGCGCGCCGAGGTTCACGACCTTCATCTCGCGGTAGTACTCCAGGCCCTTCTCCCCCGCGAACCCCTTGATGTTGAGGATCGCGTCGATGCCGACCGTGTGCGCGTCGGTGCCGATGCATGCCCCCACGACGACGAGCTTGCGCCCGAGCTGCGCCCGGATGGCCTGGTTGACCTCGGCCGACCCGAGCAGCGGGAACTCGCGCTCGACGACCTGGACCTCGCGGACGTCGACGAGGTGGGTCACCGAGCCGTAGACGACGAAGAAGGTGAAGTGCGGGCCCATCGCCTTGGCGTGGACGAGCAGCGCGGGGCTCATCCCCATCTTCGCGGCGAGCTGGAGCGCGGCGCCCTCGGCCCGCTTGTCGTGCGGCAGCGGCAGGGTGAACGACACCTGCACCATGCCGTCGCCGGTCGTGTCGCCGTAGGGGCGCACGATCGGTCCGGGCTCGTGGAGGCTCGGCTCGCCGGTCACGGGGTGCTCGCGGCGGCGCTCGCCCTCGTGCTGGTGGGTGCGGTCGCGCGCCTCCTGCGCGGTGGAGCGGGTCATCGGGTGGCCCCTTCGTCGAGCAGCGTGGTCGCGGGGTTGTCGTAGCCGTCGGCCTTGACGACGACGCCGTCCAGGCCCTTGCCCTTGGTCGGTGGGCGCTTCATCGCCCCGAAGGTGCCGTCGGTGATGGCGGCGAGCAGCGGCTGCGGGTGCGCCGAGCCCTTGGTGCTCGTGTCGGAGACGATCGTGTCGAGCAGGTCGACGGCCTCCGAGAGCACCTGCCGGGCCCGGGTCTGGATGAGCCCGTCGTGCGGCGGGTGGAAGTCCTCGGTCAGGCCGCCGGCGGCCTCCATCACGTAGCGGACGTTCTGCAGCGCGAGGTCGCGGTCGGAGAGCCACGGGGTGACGACGGCCTCGGTCATCATCCCGACGAGGAGGATGCCCTGGCCGGTCATCGCCCCGACGAGGTTGAAGAACCCGTCGAGGAGGTAGCCGCGGAAGACGTCGCCGGTCATGTGCTTGGTCGGCGGCATCCATTTGAGCGGGGCGTCCGGGAAGAGCTGGCGGGCCAGCAGGGCGTGGGCCAGCTCGAGGCGGAAGCTCTCGGGGACCTCGGGGTTGATCTCGAAGGCGTGGCCGAGGCCGAGCTGCCAGTCCTCGAGGCCGGCCTCCTTGGCGAAGTACTCGTTGAGCAGCTGGCTGACCGTGACGGTGTGCGCGGCCTCGACGGCGTCGGCGGTCGTCAGGTAGTTATCCTCGCCGGTGTTGATGATGATGCCGGCGCGCGCGTGGACCTGGCGGCTGAAGCGCTGGTCGACGAAGGTGCGGATCGGGTTGATGTCGCGGAAGAGGATCCCGTACATCGAGTCGTTGAGCATCATGTCGAGCCGCTCGAGGCCCGCGAGGGCCGCGATCTCGGGCATGCACAGGCCGGACGCGTAGTTGGTCAGCCGGACGTAGCGGCCGAGCTCGCGGCTGGTGTCGTCGAGGGCCGCCCGCATGAGGCGGAAGTTCTCCTGGGTGGCGTAGGTGCCGGCGTAGCCCTCGCGGGTCGCGCCCTCGGGGACGAAGTCGAGGAGGGACTGGCCCGTGGAGCGGATGACGGCGATGACGTCGGCGCCCTCGCGCGCCGCGGCCTGGGCCTGCGGGATGTCCTCGTGGATGTCACCGGTCGCGACGATGAGGTAGATCCACGGCGTGCGCGGGGCGTCGCCGACCTTGGCGACCATCCGCTCGCGGGCGCGGCGCTGGGAGTCGACCGTGCGGATGCCCTTCGCGACGGCCTTGCGGGCCGCCGTGCGGGAGGCGGTGAGGTCGCGCTTCTCGGGGAGGCGGAAGGAGGCGCTGCCGCTGCTGGCCTTCTGCGCGAGGGTCAGCAGGTCGGGGGCCTCGCCGCGGCGCAGAGCGTCCCAGACGGGGGTCGTGACGCCGTGCTCGAGCCCGACGCCGTCGCGCACCGCGTCGACGAGGTGGTTGACCCACGGAGTGCCGTCGTGGTCGGCGCCGGACAGGCCGGCGAGGCGCAGCGTGGCCCGCTCGACGGAGACGGTGGTGTGGGCCCGGGCGAGGTCGACGACCGGCTTGCCGGCCTTGCGGGCCAGGCTGCGGGCCCGACGGACGACGGCCGGGTCGAGGTCGAGGAGGGCGGGACGACGTGAAGACACGGCGTCAATCTAGCAATCCGACCGGAGGTCCTGTGGCCACACGGCGCCCGGACCGCAGATCCTCGCGTCTCCGCTCCCCCGGTTGCAGGTGGTTCACGACGACGGTTCGCTGGACGGGACAAAGTCACGCCCGGCAACCGTGCGGGCGGGCACCGAGCGAAGGGACGACGATGACCACCCTCACTGCCGACCGGACCACCACCCGCGCACCTCGAGCCCGGCGCCGTGTCGTCGCCTCCGCCCTCGCCGGAGCGACGGCCGTGCTGACCGGCGTCGCCTTCGCGGGACCGGCGGCGGCGGTGACCCAGGCCAGTGCCGAGTCGCAGTTCCGGGCGGCCGGGATCACGTGGTCGTCGTCGGGTGGCTGCACGACGCGGAGCAACCCGACGTGCACCTCGTTCGACGGTCTCCGCCAGGCGACCGTCGACGGCGCGCGGACGCTGAGGTCGGCGAGCGGGTGCGCGCTGAACATCACCGGCGGCACCGAGGTCGGCCACGCGAGCGGGACGTACTCGCACTACAACGGGTACAAGCTCGACTTCTCGCGGACGACCTGCCTCACGAGCTGGATCCACGGCACGTACACGTACATCGGGCTGCGGGGTGACGGGGCGGCGCAGTACAAGGCCGCGTCGGGGAACGTCTACGCCGACGAGGGCAACCACTGGGACGTCACCTACTACAGCTGCGGCGGCTGCTGAGACCGGCCGGCCGTGCTGGGCCGGCGCCCCTCCCCCGAACTCGGTGGAGGGGCGCCGCCGCGTCTGGTTGCATCGGTGGGTGCCCACCCGCCTCGCCGTCTCCCTCCCCCGCCGGTCCGGGGACCTCCTCGTGCGCGAGTTCGGTCCCGAGGACGTCGACGCCTACCTCGCGTGGCGCACGGACCCGCGGGTCACGCGCTGGCTCCTGACGACGCGGGCCGACGAGGCCACCGAACGCCTCGAGGCGGCCGAGGCCGACCCGGCCGGGGTGTCCGTGGCGGGCGTCGTGGACGGCCGGCTCGTGGCGTCGGGGTACCTCGGCGTCAAGGACGGGATGGGGCAAGACGTCGGGGACGCCTGGGTCGGCGCGCTCGGGCGCGTGGGGTACCTGGTCGACCCGGAGTGGCACGGGCGCGGGGTCGGCACGCGGCTGCTCGGAGTCCTGCTCGAGGTCGCCTTCGCCGACCTCGGGATGCACCGCGTGCTCGCGGGGTGCTTCGCCGACAACGTTGCGTCGTGGCGGACGATGGAGCGGCACGGGATGCGGCGCGAGCAGCACGGCGTCGAGGACTCCTGGCACGCCGAGCTGGGCTGGGTCGACGGGTACGAGTACGCGATCCTGCGGTCCGAGTGGAAGGCGCGGCGCGGAGGGTGACGGGGGTCAAAATCGTTGCGCCGCAGCGAAAGAACTGTGGATAACTCTTGCGGGTCGAACGCCCGTTCGAGTAGGATGAGGCATGGACAGGGGACGATCTCGAGCCGCATCGCGGCACTCCGTGAGGAGTGCGCGCGGCTGGGTCGTGAGCTCGCGGAGTCGGGTCACCTGCTGTCCGCGGAGGAGGCTTTCGAGGTCGCGGGTGAGCTGCAGGGTCTGGCGAACGCGGCGGATGCTGCGGTCGCCGTGGCTGGTGCGTGGGGTGCGCGGGTGGAGACGACGATGCGGTCGGGCTCGTGGGAGCGGGTGCACCCGCTGGGCTTCATGGATGCGATGGCCGCGACGGAGATGTCGCTGGCGTGCGGGCTGACCGAGGGCGTGGCCGGGCGCAAGGCCGCGCTCGGCGCCGCCCTGGGTGAGCGGTTCCCCATGACCCGTGACCTGCTCCTGTCCGGTGACCTCGCCGCCGTCAACGCCCAGAAGGTCGTCGACGCCTGCGCTGGGTTGGACGTCGAGGCCTGTGTGAAGGTCGACGCCGAGCTGGCGCCGCGGCTGCCCGTGATGGACCCGGCCCGCGTCACGTCGGAGGCGCGTCGCGTGGCGACCCGGGTGGCTGGGGACCAGGTCGCTGCATACGTGGCCTTGCGGAAGCGGGGTCGGTGCGTGGAGGTCCGTCCCGGGGAGGACGGGTTGACCGACTGGTTCGCCTCGCTCCCGACGGCGACGTCGGCGGCGATGTGGTCGGCCGTCGAGAAGCTGGCCGGTGAGTACCGGCAGGTCGACGACACGCTCTCGGTCCGGGAGTCGTGCGCGGATGCCCTGACCGATCTGGTGCTGCGGAACGTGACCGTGTCCGCGCAGGTCACCCTCGGCGTGCCCGTCGTCACCGACCGTCCGGCACCGGAGGCTGCTGCTGGGGAACGCTTCCGGGTGGAGTGGGACGACGACGAGACGATCATCGACGCCCCCACGGGTGAGGAGGTCCGCTACGGCGACCTCGACCCCGCCAGCCGTGAAGCCCTCTCCTGGGTGACCGAGCCAGAGTTCGACCCCAGCGACCGGGCCGTGGTACTGGCCGAGGTGTCGCCCGGGTTCGCGGTCTCCGGGACCCACCTGCCGAACCTCGGCTGGGTCGAGCCAGCCACCCTCGCGAACCTCCTCAAGCTCCTCCCGATGGACGTCGCCCGAGCCGTCCTCGAGGCCGACACCGGCACCCTCGCCTCGGTCAACACCACCGCGTATCGACCACCCAAGGCGATCGCCGACTTCGTGAAGACCCGGGACGGCACCTGCCGGATGTGGGGATGTTCGCGACCCGCCGTGGCCTGCGACCTCGACCACGTCCGAGCCTGGCCCGACGGTGAGACGACCCCGAGCGGGCTCGAGTCCCTCTGCCGACGTCACCACTGCTTCAAGCAGCAAGCGCGATGGCGCCCGGTCCTGTCCTCCGACGGCACCATCACCTGGCACGGCCCGAACGGGCAGACCCGCACCACCGAACCCGCCCACCGCACCTGACCCCTGCCCAGACGTCGGAGCAGTATGGCCTTGCCGACGCGCCTGCGCCGACTCAGGCCAGGGCGGAGTGGAGCACCATGCCGTCGCGGACGGTGAGGAGGCACTCGGGGAGGGGCGCTCCCCCGCCGAGCACCGGCAGCCCGTCGGCGTCGACCTCGGCCACCGACCAGGCCGCGAACGTCGCCGGCGCGCCGACCCGCAGCTCTCCCCCGGCGACTCCGGACAGCTCCCACCCGCCGACCGTGTGCGCACCGAAGGCGACCGCGGTAGGGATGCGCGACACCTCGTCCCGGTGCTCCACCGCGGCACGCACGGCGACCCACGGCGCGAACGGCGTCACGGGCGAGTCCGACCCCAGCCCGAGCCGCACCCCCGATCCGACGAAGTCGGCCAGCGGGTTCGTCGCCACCCCACGCGACGCGCCCAACCGCGTGGCGTACATCCCCTCGCGGCCACCCCAGTACGCGTCGAAGGCCGGCTGCACGCTGGCGCCGATGCCGAGCCGGGCCATCGTCGCGATGCCGGCGGCGTCGGCCATCTCGGCGTGCTCCAGCCGCGGCCGCGACGCGCGCAGCACGTCGACCCCGACCAGCGCGGCCGCGCGCTCGTAGCCCTCGAGGACGAGGTCCATCCCGGCGTCGCCGATGACGTGGAAGCCGCTCTGCACGCCGGCCAGCGCGCACGCCGCCACGTGGTCGCGCACGCCCGCCGAGTCGCGGTAGGCCGTTCCGCTGCAGCCCGGTTCGTCCGTGTACCCGTCGCGCAGCAGGGCCGTGTGCGACCCGATCGACCCGTCGATGTTGAGGTCGCCTGCCAGCCCCACGGCCCCGTGCAGCGCCACCAGTGCGCGGGCCTGCTCGGCGTTGGTCACCGGCTCAGCCCAGTACCCGACGGTGGTCGGGAGGTCGGCGCGCCGGCCGAGGTCGAGCACGTCGGCGAAGTCCTCGGCCGACGTCAACAGCGGTCCGCCGCACTCGTGCACGGCGACGATGCCCCGGGCGGCCGCGGCTCGCAGCGCCGTCTCGACGTCGGCCCGACGGTCGTCGCGCGACCGCGACGCGTCGAACATCGCCCGGGCCGCGTTCTTGGCGTCACGCACGACGAAGCCCGAGGACGACCAGCCGTCGAGTGCCGCCGCCCCACACGCCGTGGCGAGCGACGAGGACACGACCGCCGAGTGGCCGTCGATCCGTGAGGCGTACACGATGCCGTCGGCCGTCGCACGGTCGAGCTCGGCGGCGGTCATCGCGCGTTCCCGCGTCCAGTCCTGCTCCTGCCACCCGTGCGCGAACACCGGCGCGCCGGGCGTCTCGCGCGCGGCCCCGGCGACCAGGTCAAGGGCCTCGGTGACCGTGCGGGTCCCCGACAGGTCGACGCCGCGCATCCCGAGACCAGTGTGCGACACGTGCGCGTGGGCGTCGACGAAGCCGGGGAGCACTACAGCCCCGTCGAGGTCGACGACCACGTCGACGACTCCGGCGTGCCGGTCGGCGCCCGACTCGTCGCCCACCCAGGCGGTGCGCCCGTCGTCGCCGACGACGAGGGCGGTGGCCGCCGGGTGCTCGGGCGTCCGGACGCGGGCGTGGCGGAAGAGGGTCGTCGGCACGGGCGTCACTCTAGGAGGCGTCGGGCGTACGGTCGTGGCATGGCCCTCCCGCTGGCGATCGGCAGGTTCAACAAGCGCGTCACGAACAAGGTGATGGTCCACCTCGTGGGCCACGGCTCGTTCGCGGAGATCGAGCACGTGGGACGCCGCTCGGGCCGCACCTTCCGCAACCCCGTCAACGCGTTCCGCGACGGAGACCGGGTCACCTTCGCCCTGACCTACGGGCCGCGCGTCGACTGGCTGCGCAACACCCGCGCGGCGGGCGGCTGCCGGCTCCGGCTGGGCCGCGAGCTCCTGACCCTCGGCCCACCCGTCGACCTGCCGGAGGACGTCGGCCGCTCGCGCGTGCCCGCCCTCGCCCGGGTCGTTCTCGGGCTCGCGTCGGTGCACGAGTTCGTCGAGATGCCCGTCCTGGCGAGCGAGCCGGTCAGCCCTCGCTGAGCCGCGACTCGAACAGCGCACGCACGTCGGCGTCGCGACGCACGAGGTCGACGGCCAGGTCGGCGTGACCGGGGACGTAGCCGTTGCCGACGAGCATCCGCACGTCGGCGGCCAGGCCCTCCGCGCCGAGGGCCGCGGCGGCGAAGCTCGTGGCCATCGAGAAGTAGATGATCGTGCCGCCCTGGGCCGTGGCGAGCACGGCCGGCTGCTCGCAGCCCGGCACGTCGACGCACACGACGGTGACGTCGGCCGGCCCACCCGCGGCGGCCACGGCCTCGGACAGCCCCAGCGGCGACCGGGCGTCGGCGACGACGACCTCGTCGGCCAGCGACGTGCCCCGCAGCAGCTCCGCCTCGGTCTCCGTCGGCACGACCCCGATGCGCCGTCCGGCCCCGGCCTCGCGAGCGGCGGCCAGCGACAGGGACCCCGACTTGCCGGCCCCGCCGAGGACGAGCACGGTCGGGGCGCTCCCCCGCGCCAGGTGCTCGGCGACGACGCGGGCCACGAGCGCCGGCGCCCCGCAGACGTCCATGACCATGAGCGCGAGCTCGGGCGAGAGGTCCTCGGGCAGCCGGGCGGCGATCGAGCGACCGAAGAGGACGGCCGTCCCCGCAGCCGGGACCCGCTCGGAGCCGCCGTCCCAGCGCTCGAGCCCGTCGGTGATGACGAGCGGGGTCAGCGAGAGCGAGACGAGCGTGGCCACTCGGTCGCCGACGGCCAGCCCGAGCGGCGACTCGGGGCCCACCTCGGCGACGGTGCCGACGAGCATCCCGCCCGACCCCGTCACCGGGTTCTGCATCTTCCCCCGCTCGGCGACGATCGATAGGACCTCGGCCCGCACGGCCGCACCGTCGCCGCCGTGCTTCTCGGTGAGCTGGCGGAAGGAGGCGGCATCGAGGTTGAGGGTCTCGACGTCGATGCGGACCTCGTCGGGCCACAGCTCGGGCGAGGGGTCGAGGACGCGCGCGGCCTGGGGCAGCGAGACGCCGGCGGGCTCGAGGACCCGGTGGAGGCCGACGGGTGACGATGGGGTGCTGCGCACAAGAAACTCCTCATCCTGCGACACGCGGCCGAAGGTCTTGCGGTCAAGACGTGGAAAGAGCATGCATTCGTCCTTTATCCTGCCACGCATGACGACTTCGATCGAGCAGCCCTACGCGTACCGGCGCCGCGAGCTGGTGGAGCCCGACTGGACCCGCCTCCCCGGCTGGCGCGAGGTCACCGCCGAGGACTGGGCCAGCGCCCAGTGGCAGCGCGCCCACTGCGTCAAGAACGTGGGCCAGCTGCGCGCCGTCATGGGCGACCTGCTCGAGGACCGCTTCTACGACGACCTCGAGCGCGACCAGGCCGAGCGCGCCACGATGTCGATGCTCGTCCCCCGCAGATGCTCAACACGATGGTCCCGGCCACCGACACCCCGATGCCGTCGGCCGGCGCGGCGTTCACCGACGCGTTCTACGCCGACCCGGTGCGCCGCTACATGTTCCCGGTCTTCTCCGACCGGCGCACCGACTGGGCGAGCCACCCGTTCGCCACGCGCGACAGCCTCCACGAGCACGACATGTGGGCGGTCGAGGGCCTGACCCACCGCTACCCCACCAAGGTGCTCGCCGAGATGCTGCCGACGTGCCCGCAGTACTGCGGCCACTGCACGCGGATGGACCTCGTCGGCAACTCGACGCCGCAGTTCACCAAGCTCAAGCTCGCCGGCAAGCCGGTCGACCGCTACGCCGCGATGCTCGACTACCTCCAGCGCACCCCCGGCGTCCGCGACGTCGTCGTCTCCGGTGGCGACGTGGCGAACATGCCGTGGAAGAACCTCGAGGGCTTCCTCGACAAGCTGCTCGACGTCGAGAACATCCGCGACATCCGGCTCGCCACCAAGGCGCTCATGGGCCTGCCGCAGCACTGGCTCCAGGCCGACGTCGTCGAGGGCGTGGCCCGGGTCAGCGCCAAGGCCCGCTCGCGCGGTGTGTCGCTGGCCATCCACACGCACGTCAACAACGCGCAGTCGGTCACGCCCCTGGTCGCCGAGGCGGCCCGCACGATGCTCGAGGCCGGCGTCCGCGACGTCCGCAACCAGGGCGTCCTGATGCGCGGCGTCAACGACAGCTCCGACCAGCTGCTCGACCTCTGCTTCGCCCTCCAGGACGAGGCGAGCATCACCCCGTACTACTTCTACATGTGCGACATGATCCCGTTCTCGGAGCACTGGCGCCTGTCGCTGCGCGAGGCCCAGCACCTGCAGCACGCGATCATGGGCTACCTCCCGGGGTTCGCCACGCCGCGCATCGTCTGCGACGTGCCGTTCGTCGGCAAGCGCTGGGTGCACCAGGTCGACAGCTACGACACCGAGAAGGGGATGTCGTTCTGGCGCAAGAACTACCGCACCTCGATCGAGGCCGCCGACACCGACGCTCTCTCGCGCGAGTACGTCTACTACGACCCGATCTACACCCTCTCCGAGGCCGGTCAGGACTGGTGGCGCACGAACACCGACGTCGAGGGGGCCCACGTCGCGGCCCTCGCCGGTGCGGGTGCCTCGCGCGCCGCCTCGGCCGCCGACCTCGCCTGACCCACCGCACCAGCCGGTCGTAGGCTCGGCGGCATGGCCCGCCGAGCACCCTCCGGGACGCCCGCCACCGCGGCCCTCACGGCGGCGGGCGTCGGGTTCTCCCAGCACGTGTACGAGCACGACCCCTCCGCGCCGTCGTACGGCCTGGAGGCCGTCGCGGCGCTCGGGCTGCCGGCCGAGCAGATGTTCAAGACCCTCCTCGTCGAGACCGGCGCGGGGCTGGCCGTCGGCGTCGTCCCGGTCTCCGGGATGCTCGACCTCAAGGCGATGGCCACCGCCCTCGGGGTCAAGCGCGTGACGATGGCCGACCCCACCGCGGCCGAGCGCTCGACCGGCTACGTCGTCGGCGGCATCTCGCCCGTCGGTCAGAAGCGGCCGCTGCCCACCGTCGTCGACGAGAGCGCCGAGCTGTTCGACACGGTCTACGTCTCGGGAGGCCGGCGCGGCCTCGACCTCGGCCTCTCCTCCACCGACCTCGTCCGGATGACCGGCGCGGTCGTCGCCGACATCGGTCGCTAGGACTCCGCTGCGGCTCGGCGCGGCCGGGCGCGCACGTGCATCCGCTCGCCCTGCGGGCCCATGATGCTCAGCAGCTCCACCGGCCGGTCGTCGGCGCACCCGAACCAGTGCGGCGTGCGCGTGTCGAACTCGGCGACCTCCCCGACCCCGAGGACGACGTCGTGCTCGCCGAGGACGAGCCGTAGCCGGCCGTCGAGAACGTAGACCCAGTCGTACCCCTCGTGCGTGCGCGGGTCGGGCCGGCGGCCGTCCGGGCGCAGCACCATCTTGAAGGCTCGCGGACCACCGACCCGCCGGGTCAGCGGGATGACGCTGGCGTACGGGTGCTCGGTCGGTCGCAGGTGCACGCGGGGGTCGCCGGTCTCGGGGGCGTCGACGAGCTCGTCGAGGGTGACGCGGTAGGTGCCGGCGAGGGCGACGAGAAGCTCCAGCGTCGCCTTCCGCGACCCGGACTCCAGCCGCGAGAGCGTGCTCACCGAGATGCCGGTGGCGGCGGAGACGTCGGCGAGGGTCATCCCGCGCCGGGTGCGGACGGACCGCAGCCGGGCGCCGACGGCGGTGGGGTCGAGGGTTGCCACATCGGCAACGTACCTTGCCGTCCTGTCCCTGTCGCCCGCACCCTCGGGGCATGACCACCGAGACCTCCACCGCCCCTCCGACCCCGGTCGACGTCCTCGTCGTCGGTGGCGGTGCCGCCGGGCTGTCCGCGGCCACCGTCCTCGCGCGATCGCGCCGCGACGTCGTCGTCCTCGACACCGGCGCCCCGCGCAACGCCCCGGCCGACGGCGTGCACGCCTTCGTCGGCCACGACGGCGTCCCCCCGCTCGAGCTGCTGGCCCGAGGCCGCGCCGAGCTCGCGTCCTACGGCCGCCGGATCGTCGAGGTCGAGGCGGTCGGGGCGCGCCTCGACGGCGACCGGGTCGTCGTCGAGGGTGCGGACGGGTCGGCCTGGGCGGCACGGCACCTCGTCGTGACGAGCGGCGCGGTCGACGAGCTGCCGGACGTCCCCGGCCTGCGCGAGCAGTGGGGGCGCGGCGTCGTCCACTGCCCGTACTGCCACGGGTGGGAGGTGCGCGACCGGCGCGTGGTGGTCCTCGCGACCACGCCGGCGGCGGTGCACCAGGCCGGCCTGTTCGGCCAGCTGACCGAGCACCTCACGGTCCTCGTGCACGACCCGTCGGCGCTCGACGCCACGGCGCGACAGCGGCTGGGCGCCCTCGGGGTCGAGGTCGTCGAGGGACCCGCCACCGCCGTCGTCGAGTGCGACGGCGTGCTGACGGGGGTCGAGACGCCGGCCGGCGTGGTCCGCGCGGACGCCGTCGCGGTCGCCTCGGTTGTCGAGGCGCGGTCGGCGGTGCTCGACGCCCTCGGGGTCCCGCTCGTCGACCTCGAGATGTTCGGCCGGGTCGCCGCGCGCCACGTCGCCCTCGACCCGATGGGCCGCACCTCGGTGCCGCGGGTCTGGGCTGCCGGGAACGTCGCCGAGCCGATGTCCCAGGTCGTCATGGCCGCGGCGGCCGGCACGAGGGTCGGGGCGATGGTCAACGCCGAGCTGGTGGCCGAGGACCAGGAGCGACGGCTCGCCGGCTGACGGTCCGCGGACTCAGCGGTGGGTGTCGGCGGCGTGCTGGATGTCGGCGACGAAGCGCTCCCACTGGGCGGTGTCGCCCTGGGCGTCGTGGTCGCGGCCTGCCTGCCCGTCGAGCAGCTCGCGCAGGATGTCGGCGTGGCCGGCGTGCTGCGCCGTCTCGGCGGTGACCCGGACGACGAGGTGCCCGAAGGTGGTCTGCCGCGTCTCCTCGGGCCACCACGCCGGTGCGGCCGGATGGTCGAGCGGCAGCTCGGCCAGTGCCGCGTCGGAGAGTGCCCAGGCCTGCCGGTAGAGGTCGATGACCCACTCGCGGCTCTCGTCGGCGCGGGCCCACATGTCGCCGCCCTCCCACACCGAGCCGTCCTCGTCCCACGGCAGCGTGGGCGCCCGGCGCCCGACGGACTCCGACAGGTAGCCGATCTCGACCCCGGCCAGGTGCTTGACCAGCCCGAGCAGGTTGGTACCCGTCGGGGTGAGCGGACGGCGGACGTCGAACTCCGACACCCCGTCGAGCGCCCGGAGCATCGAGTCGCGGGCGTCCTGGAGGTACTTGTGCAGGTCGCCGGGGAGGCCCGGCGGGATGCTCACTCCCACGGTGTCGACAGGACCACCGTCGTGCGCGTGGAGACGTGGGCGGCGCCGCGGATGCGGGCGATGAGCTCCTCGAGCTCGGTGGGCGTCGCGACCCGGACCTTGAGGATGTAGTTCTCGTCGCCGGCGACCGAGTGGCACTCCTCGATCTGGGTGATGCCCTGTAGGCGGTCCGGGATGTCGTCGGGAGCCGACGGGTCGAGCGGCGTGACCGACATGAACGCGGTCAGCTCGCGGCCGAGGGCCCGGTGGTCGACGGTGGCCGTGTACCCGGTGACGACGCCGCGCTCCTCGAGCCGCCGCACCCGCTGGTGCACCGCGGACGTCGACATGCCGAGCGCCTTGCCGAGGTCGGTGTAGCTGATCCGTCCGTCCTTGGTCAGGAGGTCGACGATCCGCCGGTCGAGGTCTTCCACACGGGCAGCGTAGTGGTCGGGGCCGGACGCGGCGCCGGACTCGCCCGGGCCCGGGAGGTCGGTCTGCCCGTAGGCTCCCGGCATGCCGCTCGACCCGGACCGACCGCGCAAGCTCCTGCTCCTCGACTCGGCCTCGCTGTACTTCCGGGCCTTCTACGGGGTGCCCGACCAGCGCAAGGACCCCTCCGAGACGCCGACCAACGCGTTGCGCGGGTTCCTCGACATGATCTCGACCCTCGTCACCGCCCACCGCCCGACGCACCTCGTCGCGTGCTGGGACGACGACTGGCGGCCGCAGTGGCGCGTCGACCTCGTGCCGACGTACAAGACCCACCGGCTGACCGAGGGCTCCGACGTCGTCGAGGAGAGCCCCGACGACCTCAGCCCGCAGGTGCCGCTCATTCGCGAGGCGCTGGCCGCGGTCGGCATCCCCGTCTCGGCGTGGCCGACCACGAGGCCGACGACGTCATCGGCACGCTCGTCACCCGCCATCACGGCGTCATGCCCGTCGACGTCGTCACCGGCGACCGCGACCTGCTCCAGCTCGTCGACGACGCCCACGGCGTGCGGGTGCTCTACACCGGCAAGGGCGGGGTCCGCGAGCCCGACGTCGCGACCCAGGCGCTGCTGCAGGAGAAGTACGGCGTGCCGACCGGCGAGGCCTACCTCGAGATGTCGGTGCTGCGCGGGGACACGAGCGACGGCCTGCCCGGCGTCAAGGGCATCGGCGACAAGACCGCCGCCCAGCTCATCCAGCAGTACGGGTCGCTCGCGGCCCTGCGCGAGGCCGTCGACTCCGGCGACCCCGCCCTCAAGGGAGCCCGGCGCACCAACCTCGAGGCCGCCGGGGCCTACCTCGACGTGGCGCCGACCGTCGTCCGGGTCGTCCGCGACGCGCAGGTCCCCGACGTCGAGCTCGCGCTGCCCACGGCCGTCGCCGACCGGCTGGCCCTCGACGAGCTGGCCGCCCGGCACGGCATCGAGAACCCCGTCGCCCGGCTGCTCACGGCCCTCGGCCTGGGCTGACGGGACCCGCCGGACGCGTCCAGCGCATCCGGAACGCGGTGGGCACGAACGCCGTCGCGGGATCGGGATGGCCACGGAACTCGCTCGGCGAGACCCCGACGACCTCGGAGAAGGTGCGGCTGAACGTGCCGAGGCTGCTGAACCCGACCTGCATGCAGACGTCGGTGACCGAGGTGTCGGTCGTGCGCAGCAGGGTCATCGCCCGCTCGATGCGACGGCGCTGGAGGTAGCGGTGCGGCGTCTCGCCGAAGACCTTCTTGAACTCGCGGATGAAGTGCGCCCGGCCCATGAGGGCGACCGCCGCCAGGGCCTCGACGTCGAGCGGCTCGGTGCTGTGCCGGTCGACGAGGTCGCGGGCCCGCAGCAGCCGCCGGTTGCGGTCCTCCTCGGCGGCGCTCACCGGCCCACCGTACGGTCCCGGCATCCCGGCTCCGCACTTTCGGAGAAGCACACCGGCGACGGGCCTCCTAGCGTCGTCCCCGACACCACGACCCGGGAAGGACCCGAACCATGCTGAAGCGCAACAACATCTCCTCGATCTTCGTCCTCGACCAGGACGAGGCCCTCCGCTTCTACACCGAGGTGCTCGGCCTGGAGGTCGAGCAGGACATGGACTTCGGACCGATGCGGTGGCTCACCGTGCACGTCCCGGGAGACCCCAAGTCCATCCTCCTCGAGATGCCCGGGGCGCCGGCCCACGACGAGGAGACGGCCGAGCAGGTGCGCGCGCTGGTGACCAAGGGCGCCGGCGGCGGCTGGCTGGCCTTCACGACCGACGACGTCCAGGGCATGTTCGACAGGGTCAGCGCCGCCGGCGTCGACATCACCCAGGAGATCGTCGAGCAGCCCTACGGCCGGGACTTCGCGCTGCGCGACCCGTTCGGCAACCACATCCGGATCGGCGAGGTCTTCGGCGGCTGAGCCGCACCGCTGCTCAGTCGAGGCGGTCGGCGGCGACGACCCCGCGCATCACGGCGTCGACCGCCGCCCGGGCGGTCCGGCGCAGCACCCCGTCGGTGGCCGCGTCGCCGACCTGGTCGAGCAGGTCGACGAGCTGCTTGCAGCGCCGGACGAAGTCGCCGGCCGCCATGTCCTGACCGCGCAGCACGTCGTCGAGCCGCCCGCCGGAGGCCCAACGGTGCACCATCCAGGCCATCCCGCCGTCGGGGCGGAGGTCGACGGCAGGTCGTGGTCGGTCTCGAGGGAGGCGATGTCGGCCGAGAGCCGCTCCATCGCCCGGACGGCCTCGGCGACCTCGTCGTTCGGCATCCGCGGCGAGACGTCGGCCTCCTCGTGGCGCGGCTCGTGGACGAGCGAGGAGACCGCGGCCGCCAGCCCGGGCGCGTCGAGCCGCTTCCAGACGTCGTGGCGCAGGCACTCGGCCGCCAGCAGGTCCTTCTCGGTGTAGAGCCGCCGCAGCCGCTCGCCGCGCTCGGTGACGACGGTGCCGCCGTCGGCGAGGTAGCCGAGGGCCTCGAGCGCCTCGCAGATGCGGTCGAACGTGCGCGCGACGGTGTTGGTGCGGCCCTCGACCCGCCGCTGCAGCCCCGTCGTCTCGCGCCGCAGCCGCCACCACCGCTCGGCCCAGCGGGCGTGCTCCTCGCGCTTCGGGCACTGGTGGCACGGGTGCTCGCGCAGCTGGCGGCGCAGGTGCTCGACGAGGTCGGTGTCGGCGGCGGTGGGGTCGGGCCGGCCGCGGCGCGAGGGGGCGTCCTCCAGCCCGCGCGGCGTCGCGATGCGCAGGCTCGTGGCGAGGTCGCGCCGCGACTTGGGCGACTTGGGGTTGAAGTGCGGCGGCACCCTGACGTGGGCCATCGCCTCGACCGGCTCGGGCACGTCGACGAGGGTCAGCCGGCGGAACTGCTTGTCCTCGGTGACGACCGCCGGCCCGGTGGGTGCCCCCTTCGCGGTCCGGGCGGGCTGCACGACCACGGCCCAGCCGGCGCGCCGACCGGCGGGGATGCGGATGACGTCGCCGACCTTGAGCGCCTCGAGCGAGACCGCCGCCTCGGCACGCCGGGAGGAGGCGCGCGCCTTGCGGCCGTCCTTCTCGGCGTCGACGAGCTCGCGGCGGATGCGCGCGTACTCGCGGAAGTCACCGAAGTCGCAGTGCATCGCGTCGGCGTAGCCGTCGAGGCCCTCCTCGTTCTTGCGCAGCTGCGTCGCGATGCCGACGACCGAACGGTCGGCCTGGAACTGCGCGAACGAGGTCTCGAGCACCTCGCGCGCCACCTCGCGGCCGACCTGGGCGACGAGGTTGACGGCCATGTTGTAGGTCGGCCGGAAGCTCGAGCGCAGCGGGTAGGTGCGGGTGGACGCGAGACCGCCGACCGCCATCGGGTCCATGCCCCGCGACCACTGGACGACCGCGTGCCCCTCGATGTCGATGCCGCGCCGCCCGGCCCGACCCGTCAGCTGCGTGTACTCGGCCGGCGTGATGTCGACGTGGGCCTCGCCGTTGTACTTCACGAGCTTCTCGAGGACGACCGTGCGCGCCGGCATGTTGATGCCGAGCGCCAGTGTCTCGGTGGCGAACACGGCCCGGATGCGACCCTCGGTGAAGAGCTCCTCGACGATCTCGCGGAACAGCGGGAGCATCCCGGCGTGGTGGGCCGCGAACCCGCGCGACAGGCCTTCGACGAACTCCCAGTAGCCGAGGACGCCGAGGTCCTCGTCGGCGAGGGATTCGACGCGCACCTCGACGTGCCGACGGATGCGGTCGCCCTCGCGCTCGGGGACCAGGCGGGTACCCGCGGCCAGCAGCTGGCCGACGGCCGCCTCGCAGCCGACCCGGCTGAAGATGAACGTGATGGCCGGCAGCAACCCCTCCCGCTCGAGGTCCTCGACCACCTCGGCGCGGGTGGCACCCCCGGCCGGCCGGCTGCCGCGGGCGAACCCCCGTCCGCCGGGACCACCCCGG
Organism: Phycicoccus sp. HDW14; assembly: GCF_011383005.1. Lineage (GTDB taxonomy): Bacteria > Actinomycetota > Actinomycetes > Actinomycetales > Dermatophilaceae > Phycicoccus. Next base: position 1,302,373 of record NZ_CP049935.1, read on the forward strand.
GCCCGCGCGGTGGCGTGCGGTCGCGCTGGTTCCGCCCCCGCGCTTCCCCGCCGGCCCCCCGAGCCGCCGGGCGTCCTCGGTGAAGCGTCCGCGCTGCTCGGCGTTCCGGATGGCGTGCAGGAGGTCGGGGTTGACCCGGTTGCCCGCGAAGAGGTCGAACATCGTCGTGCCGACGAGCATGTGCTGGAAGAGCGGCACCGGCCGGTGCTCGGAGACGACCACCTCGTGGTTGCCGCGCACCTCGGCCAGCCAGTCGCCGAACTCCTCGGCGTTGCTCACCGTGGCCGAGAGCGAGACCACCTGCACCGACTCGGGCAGGTGGATGATGACCTCCTCCCAGACCGCGCCGCGGAACCGGTCGGCGAGGTAGTGCACCTCGTCCATGACGACGAACCCGAGCCCGGTGAGGGTCGAGGAGCCCGCGTACATCATGTTGCGCAGGACCTCGGTGGTCATGACGACGACCGGCGCCTCCCCGTTGACCGAGGAGTCGCCGGTGAGCAGGCCGACGTTCTCGGCGCCGTGCTGCCGCACGAGGTCGTGGTACTTCTGGTTCGAGAGCGCCTTGATCGGCGTCGTGTAGAACGCCTTCCGACCGCTGCTCAGGGCCAGGTGCACCGCGAACTCGCCGACGATCGTCTTGCCGGCGCCGGTGGGTGCCGCGACGAGGACGCCCTTGCCCTCCTCGACCGCCTCGCAGGCCCGCAGCTGGAAGTCGTCGAGCGGGAAGTCGAGCGCGTCGACGAACCGACCGAGCTCCGAGCGGGACCGCCGGTTCCGGGCCGCGGCAGCGGCGTACCGCTCGGCGGGACTGGGCATGGCCTCAGGCTACGTCAGCGCTCAGGCCAGCACCGACAGCGCGCCGGGCACGACCTCGAGCCCGATCGGCAGCGGCGCGAACCGCTCCCCGTCGGCGTACGAGACGATGCCGTGCGCCTCGAGCGACACCGTGCGGGCCCGGACGATCTCGACCGCCGGATGGCTCGTGTGGGTGCCCGAGAAGACCTTCGGGAAGACCCGCAGGAACTCGGGCACCGGCAGCCGGTGCAGGACGAGCACGTCCAGCAGCCCGTCGTCGAAGGCCGCATCGGGCGTCACCTTCATGCCGCCGCCGTAGGCCGGGCCGTTGCCGACCGCGACGAGCATCGCCTCGGTCTCCATCCGCTCGCCGTCGAGGGTGAGGACGTACGGGATGGGCCGGAAGACGGGCAGCTCGCGCAGGATCGCGAGGTTGTAGCGCATCGGACCCTTCGGCCAGCGCCAGCCGTTGGCCCGTTCGTTGACGACGGCGTCGAACCCGGCGGCGAGGACGCCGACGAACCAGCGCTCCTCACCCGTGGCGGTCACCAGCCGGGCCGCGTCGACCGGACGGGTGCGCCCTTCGAGCAGCCGCTCGACCGACTTCGCCGCGTCGCGCACGGGCAGGCCGAGCTCGCGGGCGATGTCGTTGCCGGTGCCGGCGGCGATGATGCCGAGCGGCACGTCGGTGCCGGCGCAGAGGTTGGTGCCGAGGTGGACCATCCCGTCTCCCCCGGCGACCACGACGGCGTCGACGGCCCGGTCGGCGACGGCGGCCCGCCCCGGGCCAGGGCTCCCGCCGCGTCGGCGGCCGAGAGGTCGACGACGTCGGCACCGGCCGCCCGCAGGAGGGTGAGCGCCTCGAGCCCGATCCGCCGACCGGTGTTCTTCCCCGAGGTGGGGTTGACGATGAGGCCGAGGCGCGTCATGGCGCGCACGCTAGCGGAGCCGTCGGCTCAGAGCTGGGAGGCCTCGGTGTCGTCGACGTCGAGCCAGTCCGGACGCTGGGCGGCCTTGCGCTTGTCGAGCGCGCGGCAGATGACCCACGCCCGAAGTACAGGACGCACAGGGGGCCGCGAAGACGAACATCGTGAACGGGTCTGCAGTGGGGGTGGCGACGGCCGCGAAGACGAAGATCAGGACGATGGCCACCCGCCAGCTCTTGATGAGCCGGGTGGCCGGGAGCGCGCCGATGAGGTTGAGCCCGACGAGGAAGACCGGGAAGAGGAAGCCCAGCCCGAAGACGAGGATGAAGCGGGTGACGAACGAGAAGTACATCGACGCGGCCTGGATGTTCGACGTCCCCGCGGGCGAGAGCCCGTAGAGGATCGACAGGCTCTGCGGGAGGATCGTGTACCCGAGCCAGCAGCCGAGGAGGAAGAGCGGCACGGTGGACCCGATGAAGGCCAGCGTGATGCGCTTCTCCTTGCGCGTCAGCCCCGGGACGATGAAGGCCCACAGCTGCCAGAGCCAGATCGGGCTCGAGGCGATGATGCCGACGAAGATCGACAGGCTGATGAGGTTCGAGAACGCCGCCGTCGCCTCGGCGAAGTTGATGCTGATCTGGCTCTCGGGGTGGGCGTCGGCGTACTGCTGGAACGGAGCCTTGAGGAACTCGAAGATCGGCTCGTAGTAGATGCCGGCGACGACGGCGCTGACGAGCACGGTCGCCGCGGCGATGAACAGGCGCCGCCGGAACTCCTTGAAGTGCTCCGCCAGCGTCATCCGGCCCTCGGGGTCGCGAGGGCGTCGGCGCAGGCGGGCCATGGGGCGGGGTGTCTCCGGGGTCAGAGCACCGGGCCGGACTGGTTGTCCGTCCGCGGCGTCTTCTCGTGGACGGCGTTGCCGTCGGGGTCGGGGAGGACCACGTCGTCGACGGGGCGGGCGGTGGTGACGGGCTCGCCGCGCACGGTCTCGCTCGCGGCCGGGGACGCGCTGGCCTTGCCGTCCTTCTTCATCTCGTCGACCTCGGACTTGAAGACGCGCGCCGAGCGACCGAGGCTGCGGGCCGCGTCGGGGAGCTTCTTCCAGCCGAAGATCAGGATGACCAGCACCGCGATGATGATGATCTCGGGGGCTCCGAAGTTCCGCAACATTGAAGTACTACCGTCCTTGTGTCGAGGTCGTGGTCAGTCTACGCGTGCCCAGGGCGGCATCCGCTCGGCCCGCCGAACTGCCCGGTCGGCGGACTGGGCCGCCCGCCGCGCCCGATGCTCCTCCCGGAGCCTGTGAGGGTCCTGCGTGACGGCTGTGACCGGGTCCTCGTCCGCGCGCCGCTCGTGGGCCGCTGCCTCGAGGGCCGAGACCAGCTCGCCGGCCCGGCCGAGCTCGGCGGTCAGGGCCTTGGCGCTGCGCCACGTGCGCCGTGCGCGCAGCCCGACGAGCACCCCGCCGCCGACGAGGATGACGGCCCAGAGCAGCACCCAGCCCCACCACGGCAGCACGGCTCAGCGCCCCTGCACGTCGGGGTAGCCGGCGAGGGCCGCGGCGGCGCCCTCGCGGACCTCGGCGACGACGTCGGCCGGCTCGGTGACGTAGCCACGCCCGCCGAGGCGCCAGAGGAGACGACGCAGCCAGGCCGTGTCGGCCGTGCGGACGCGGATGACCTGCCCGCCGCCGTCGGCCGCGGGCACCTCCTCGACCGAGTCGACCGGGTAGTAGTCCGAGACCCACGTCGCCCCGGGCAGCAGCCGCAGCGTGACGACGAGGTCGTCGGGCGCGGGCCGGAAGGTGCCCTCCGACAGGTCGCGCTCGGTGGCCTCGGGAGGCGGCGTGCCGTCGACGTCGAGGACCTCGAGCGCCTCGACCCGGTCGAGCCGGAAGAGGCGGGTGTCCTCGGCGCGGTGGCACCAACCCTCGAGGTACCAGCGGCCGTCGATGCCGACGACGCGCATCGGGTCGACGTCGCGCTCGGTGGCCTCGTCGCGGGCCGGCACGAGGTAGCGCAGGTGCAGGCGGCGCCGGTCGGCGATGGCCTGGCGGACCCGGGCGAGCAGGTCGGGGGCGGTCCCGTCGGCGACCTCGGCGAGGACGCGGTCGGCGGGTGCGGCGGCCTCCCCCGCGGCGGCCTCGAGCTTGGCCAGGGCGCGGTCGACGGCGTCGCGCTCGTCGAGGCCGGGGACCTCGCGCAGCGCCCGGAGGCCGACGATGAGGGTGACCGCCTCGTCGACCCCGAGCCGCAGCGGCCGCGCGATGGAGTCGGCGTTGCCGACGAAGACGCGTCCACCCTCCCAGTCGGCCTCGATGAGCTCGTCGGGCATCTGCCCGTAGCCGCAGAGGAAGAGCAGACGCAGGTCGGCCTCGAGCTGCTCGGTGCTGACGCCGAGGTCGGTGGCGGCCTGCTGGAGGTCGATGCCCTGGCGGTTGACCAGCCACGGCACCATCGTCAGGAGCCGGGCGAGGCGCGCGGTCGCGGTCTCGGGAGGTGCGGGGGGCATCAGGCCTCCCCTCCCCCGTGGGCCGCGAGGGCGCCGCGCAGCGCCTCGACGACCGCGTCGACCAGCTCGCGGGGCTGTTCGGCCACGACGTCGGAGCCGTAGCCGGCGACCTCCTCGGCGAAGGCCCACAGGTCGCTGTAGTCGAGGTCGACGAGCGACCACTGGTCGTCGACCTCGCCGACCGTGCGGGCCCGGCGGCGCAGCGCGTGCCCGGCACCACGGCGCACCCGGAGCACGGCGGGGCTGGACTGCGTGACGGGACCGGCGAGGGTGCGGGCCATGGCGCGCGGGTCGTGGTCGGCGGGCACCTCGAACGCACCGGGACGACCGGTGGCCCGCACCGTGCCGGACACCCGGGAGAGCCGGAAGACGCGCGGCGCCTGCCGGTCCTCGTCGAAGGCGTTGAGGTACCAGCGGCCGTGCCACGACACGAGCGACCACGGCTGGACGTGCCGCTCGGTGCCCTCGGCCGCCTCGGGTCGGCGGTAGGTGAAGGTCAGCGCGCGCCGGCGGACCACGGCGTCCTTGACGGCGTCGAACGCGGGCTCGGAGGTGCGCAGCCGCGGCTCGATGCCGATGAGCGCGTCGGCGTCGCGCTCGACCCCGGCCGCCCGCAGCTTGCGCAGCGCCTGGGCCGCCGGGCCGGCGAGCGAGGCCTGGGCCCAGGTGCGGCTGGCCAGGCCGAGGACGGCGAGCTCGTCGGGCTCGAACTCGATGTCGGGGAGGGCGTAGTCGCGCTGGTGGATGCGGTAGCCGGGCTCGTCCTCCCAGAGGGCGTCGATGTCCTCGGTGACGAGGGGGATGCCGAGCTCGCGCAGCTCGTCCTTGTCGCGCTCGAACATCCTCTCGAAGGCCTCGAGGGACGCGGACTGGCCGTACTGCGGGACGAGCTGGCGGACCTGTGCCTTGGACAGCGGACGGCGGGCCCAGAGCAGCACGAGGACGAGGTTGAGGAGTCGCTCGGTCTTGACCTGGGCCGCGCTCGGGCCGACGCCCCCGGACTCGCTGCTCACCCGGGAGACGCTACCCGACGGCTACGCTGCCCCGCGTGATGCAGTGGCGTGCCGGGACCGTGGTCGAGGAGGTCCGTTCCTGGCCGGGGGCCGTCGAGCTGGCGGTCGAGCTCGAGGGGTCCGGCGAGCGCGTCCGGGCGCTGGCGTACACCGCCGTCACGGGGGTACCCGGGGTCGCGGAACGGGTGCTGCTCAACGCCTCCGCGATGCTGCGCGGCCTCGGCACGGGTGGGCTGGCCTTCGTCGTCGCGCGCACCGACGTCCTGCCCGCCGACCCCGAGCCCGGCGCCGGCCACATCGTCAAGGCCCGCTACACCCCGCTCCAGCAGATGCTCCTCGCCGTCGACGAGCAGGACAGCCCGCACCACGACGTCCTCGCCGACGCCGACGACCTCGACGGCCTGCCCGTCGTCGTCGCCGACCTGCACAGCGCCCTCCCCGCGGTGCTCGCCGGGGTGCGGCTGGCCCGCCCGGACGCCCGGGTCGCCTACGTGATGACCGACGGCGGTGCGCTGCCCGCCGCCTTCTCCCGCGCCGTTGCCGGTCTGCGCCGCACCGGGTGGCTGGCGGCGTGCCTCACGGTGGGCCAGGCCTTCGGGGGCGACCACGAGGCGGTCACCGTGCACACCGGCCTGCTCGCCGCCCGTCACGTCGTCGGGGCCGACGTCGTCGTCGTGGCCCAGGGTCCGGGCAACGTCGGCACGGGCACGCGCTGGGGCTACTCGGGCGTCGCGGCCGCCGAGGCGCTGCACGCGGTCGACGTGCTCGGCGGGCGCGCCATCGCCTCGCTGCGGGTGTCGGGCGCCGACGCGCGCGAGCGGCACCGCGGTGTCAGCCACCACAGCCGCACCGCCTACGGGCGGGCCCTGCTCGCGCCGGCCGACCTGCCGTTCACGGCCCTGCCCGACGCCGACCTCGACGCGCTCGTGCGCCGCCAGGTCGCGGAGCTGGTCGCCTCGGCCCGGGCCACCCTCACGCCCGTCGAGGTGCCCGCGGGCGGCCTGCTCGGGGCCCTCGCGGACTCACCGGTGGGGCTGACGACGATGGGGCGGGGTCTGGATGCCGACCCCGCCGCGTTCCTCGCGGCCGCGGCCGCAGGAGTGCACGCCGCTGCGTGCTCCTGAGCCCGTGCTCAGCGCACGCCCATGAGGTCGACGACGAAGATCAGCGTCTCGCCGGGGCCGATCGCCGCGCCGGCGCCCCGCTCGCCGTAGGCCTTGTGGGGCGGGATGGTCAGCTTGCGCCGGCCGCCGACCTTCATGCCCGCGATGCCCTCGTCCCAGCCGGCGATGACCATGCCGACGCCGAGCCGGAACTCCAGCGGCGCACCGCGGTTCCACGAGGCGTCGAACTCCTCGCCGCTCGAGTGCGCGACGCCGACGTAGTGGGCCGACACGGTGCTGCCGGGCGTGGCCTCGGCGCCGTCACCGACGGTGATGTCCTCGACGACGAGGTCGGCGGGCGGCTGGTCGCCCGGGAAGTCGATCTCGGGCTTGGTGGGCTCGGACATGCTGGTGCTCCCTCTCGGTGGGTGTGCGGGTCGGCCGGTGGGGGTCAGTACGCGGCGAGGATGTCGACCGAGAACACGAGGGTGTCGGTGCCCTTGATCTTCTCGCCGCTGCCCGCGCTGCCGTAGCCGTCGGCCGGCGGGACGATGAGCAGGACGCGGCTGCCGACCTTCTGGCCGACGAGGCCGTTGTCCCAGCCCTTGATGACGCTGCCGGCGCCGATGGTGAAGTCGAAGAACGGCTGCTCGGGGCGGCTGGCGCTGGAGTCGAAGACCTCGCCGTTGCGGTAGAGGGCGCCGGTGTAGGCCACCCGGACGCTCTGGCCCTTCTTCACGGCGGCGCCCTTGCCCTCGATGAGCGGCTGCACGACGGTCTTGGTCGGGGCGTTGACGCCCTTGGGCACGGTGATCGTCGCCGGCTTGCCCTTCTCGACGGTGACGGTCGGCAGGTCCTTCTTCGGGGCGACCGCGGTGCCCTCCGCCGTCGCGAGGGCCTGCGCGCTGCCCACGAGGTCGAGGACGAACACCACGGGGTCGTCCTTGGCGATGCCGAGCTGCTGGTTGCCGGTGTCGCCGTACGCGTCGGCGGCCGTGGAGGCGATGACGATGCGCGAGCCGACCTTCTTGCCCGGGATCTGGCTCTTGAACGACGCGAAGAGGTCGGCGGCACCGAGGTCGAGCCCGACGGTGCCCTGCTTCCAGGTGCTCGTGACGGTCTTGCCGTCCTTGCCGTTGACGAGCACGGCCTGCAGGCTGACGAGGTCGTCCTTGCCGATGGCCGCCCCGTCACCCTCGGAGAGCACCTTGGACTCGGTCTTCGTGACCGACAGGGGGGCCTTGACCGTGACGGTCGGCTCCTTCTGCTCGGCGCCGGCGACGGTGATCCCGGTGAGGGTGCTCGAGGAGGTCGAGGCCTTCTCCTCCCCGCAGCCGGTGAGGACGAGGGCGCCGGCGAGGAGCGTGGCGGACAGGGTGGTGGTCAGGCGACGGGGCACGGGTGCGAGAACCTTCGGTCGGGGACGCCGGGGCGCTGGGACGACTGTCCACGATAACCGTGGACCGTCCGAACACTGGCATCGGCGGCTGGGAGCCCGCTGGGTGATCAGACCGTCATGCCGTCGATGAGCCGCTCGACGCGGGCGTCCTCGGCGAGGAACGGGTCCTTGCACAGGACCGTGCGCTGGGCCTGGTCGTTGAGCTTGAGGTGCACCCAGTCGACGGTGAAGTCGCGCCGGTGGGCCTGCGCGGCCCGGATGAAGTCGCCGCGCAGCTTGGCGCGGGTGGTCTGAGGTGGCTTGACCTTGGCCTCGAAGACCTCGGGGTCGGACACCACCCGGGCGATGCGCCCCCGCCGCTGGAGCAGGTAGAACAACCCGCGGCTGCGGTCGATGTCGTGGTAGGCGAGGTCGATCTGGGCCAGCCGGGGGTGGTCGAGGTCGAGGCCGTGGCGCGAGGCGTACTCGTCGAGCAGCCGGTACTTGACGACCCAGTCGATCTCGGTGCCGACGAGCCCGAGGTCGCCGGTCTCGACGGCGGTGAGGGTGCGGTCCCAGAGGTCGAGGACGCGCTCGTGGAGGCTGTCGGTGGCGCCCTCGCGGGCCACGAACTCGGCGGCCTTGGCGTGGTACTCGCGCTGGAGGTCGAGCGCCGACAGCTCGCGGCCGTTGGCCAGGCGCACCGTGCGCCGCCCGGTCATGTCGTGCGAGATCTCGCGGATCGCCCGGATCGGGTTCTCGAGGGTCAGGTCGCGCATGACGACCCCGGCCTCGATCATCCGCAGGACGAGGTCGGCGGACCCCACCTTGAGCATGGTCGTCGTCTCGGCCATGTTCGAGTCACCGACGATGACGTGCAGCCGCCGGTAGTGCTCGGCGTCGGCGTGCGGCTCGTCGCGGGTGTTGATGATCGGCCGGCTGCGGGTGGTCGCCGACGAGACGCCCTCCCAGATGTGGTCGGCCCGCTGGCTGAGCGCGTACGAGGCGCCCTTGCTCGTGGTGACGAGCTTGCCTGCGCCGCAGGTCAGCTGGCGGCTGATGAGGAACGGCAGCAGCGTCTCGGAGAGGGTCTGGAACTCCCCGGCCCGGGTGACGAGGTAGTTCTCGTGGCAGCCGTAGGAGTTGCCGGCCGAGTCGGTGTTGTTCTTGAAGACGTAGATGTCGCCGGCGACGCCGTCCTCGTGCAGCCGGTGCTGGGCGTCGGCGACGAGGCCCTCGACGATCCGCTCCCCCGCCCGGTCGTGGGTGACGACCTGGCGCACCGAGTCGCACTCGGCGGTGGCGTACTCGGGGTGGGACCCGACGTCGAGGTAGAGCCGGCTGCCGTTGGTGAGGAAGACGTTGCTCGAGCGGCCCCACGCCACGACCTTGCGGAAGAGGTAGCGGGCCACCTCGTCCGGGGTGAGCGTGCGCTGACCGGCGGTCGAGCACGTGATGCCGTACTCGTTCTCGATGCCGAAGATGCGGCGCGTCCCCGGGTGCTCACGCGGGCGTGCCGCCGTCCGCCTCCGGGCGCTGGGTCTGCGGGTTGGTCGTGGCGCTGCGGGTGGAGTCGTCGTCACCGGCGGGCACGTCGGCGGTGGGGTCGTCGGCGCTGAGCAGCCGCTCGAGCAGCTCGCCCTGCACCCGGCGGAAGCGCCGCCGCGGGCGGTGCCGGTCGAGGACGGCGACCTCGAGCTGCTCGGGCGCCAGGCTGCGCGCCTCGCCGCCGTTGGGGTCGGCCCCGAGCAGGCGCACGGCGAGGGCGAGCACCTCGCCGAGGTGCATCCCGGGCCGCCAGGCCTCGCGCAGGCCGGCCTCGATCTGCTCCGCTCCCCCGCCCATCGCGACGAAGCCCTGCTCGTCGGCGACCGAGCCGTCGTAGGTGAGCCGGTAGACCTGGTCGCCCTCGACGGTGGCCCCGACCTCCGCGACGACGATCTCAACCTCGTAGGGCTTGGACTCCTGGGTGAAGACGGTCCCGAGGGTCTGCGCGTAGGCGTTGGCCAGCCCGCGGGCCGTGACGTCGGATCGGTCGTAGGAGTACCCGCGCAGGTCGGCGTACCGGACGCCCGCGACCCGGAGGTTCTCGAACTCGTTGTACTTGCCGACCGCGGCGAAGGCGATCCGGTCGTAGATCTCCGAGACCTTGTGCAGCGCCCGGCTGGGGTTCTCGGCGACGAAGGCGATGCCGCCGTCGTACTGCATGACGACGACCGAGCGGCCGCGGGCGATCCCCTTGCGCGCGAAGTCGGCCCGGTCCTTCATCAGCTGCTCGGGCGAGACGTAGAACGGCATCCCGGCGGTCATCGGGCCCCTCCCTCGGAACGCTCGGCGATGATCGCCTCGACGACCGGCGCGATGTCGTCCTCGGGCACGAAGCGCGCGCCCTCGGGGTCGACGACGCCGACCGTGGGCCAGATGCGGCGGCCGACGTCGGGCCCGCCCGTGGCCGAGTCGTCGTCGGCCGCGTCGTAGAGGGCCTCGACGGCGATGCGCACGGCGCCGGCGGCGTCCATCCCCGGCGGTAGAGCTTCTTGAGGGCGCCTCGGGCGAAGAGCGAGCCGGAGCCGACGCTGTGGTGGTCGTGCTCCTCGTAGCAGCCGCCGGTGACGTCGTAGGAGAAGATCCGGCCGCGGCCGTCCTCGAGGTCGAAGCCGGCGAACACCGGGACGACCGACAGGCCCTGCATGGCCATGCCGAGGTTGCCCCGGATCATCGAGGCGAGCCGGTTGGCCTTGCCTTCGAGGGACATCAGCGTGCCCTCGATCTTCTCGTAGTGCTCGAGCTCGACCTGGAAGAGGCGGACCAGCTCGATGGCCAGGCCGGCCGTGCCGGCGATGCCGACGAGGCTGAACTCGTCGGTGGCGAAGACCTTCTCCATGTCGCGGTTGGCGATGATGTTGCCCATCGTCGCCCGCCGGTCGCCGGCCATCACGACCCCGCCGTCGAAGGTGACGGTGACGATCGTCGTGCCGTGCGGCGCCTCGAACGCCGCACCCGCGGGCAGCGCGCGGCGCGAGGGCAGCAGGGCGGGGTCGTGCGCCGAGAGGAACTCGGCGAACGAGGACGACCCCGGCACGAGGTAGGCGTGCGGCAGGCGTCCGGTGCCGTCTCCGCGCGTCACTGGCCGCCCTTCTGGACGAACCCGCGGACGAACTCCTCGGCGTTGGACTCGAGCACCCCGTCGATCTCGTCGAGGATGTCGTCGATCTCGCTGACCTGGGCGGACGCGGCCGCGGCGGCGGGCTCGGGGCGCCCCCGTCGTCGGGCCCGTCGTCCCGGCGCTGCGGCTTGACCTGCTCCTGACCGGCCATGGTCACCCTCCTCGGGTCGTCGTCTGTCCCGAGCCTAGTCGGACGTCGGCGGCTCGGTGTCGGCGGTGGCGAGGGCGCGCAGGAGCGAGGCGGCGTCCGGGGCCGAGCGCACGATGTCGCCGACCCCGGCCTCGGTGCCCCGCAGCGGCTCGAGCATCGGCACGCGCTGGAGCATCCGCTGGCCGGCGACGTCGAAGATCACCGAGTCCCAGGAGGCCGCGACGACGTCGTCGGGGAAGCGGGCGAGGCAGGTGCCGCGGAACCACGCCCGGGTGTCGGCCGGGGGCTCGGTGACCGCCCGCACGACATCGGCCTCGTCGACGAGCACCTCGAGCCGCCCGGTGGCCGCGAGCCGGTGTGCGAGACCGCGGTCGGCGCGCACGTCGGACCACTGGAGGTCGACGGCCTTGAGCCGGGGGTCGCCCCAGCCGAGCGAGTCGCGCTGGCGGTAGCCCTCGAGGACGGCGAGCTTGGCGACCCAGTCGACCTCGCGGCGGGCCTCCATCGGGTCGCGGCCCAGCTTGTCGAGGACGGTGGACCACCAGTGCATGACCTCGGTGGTGTCCTCGTCGGGCGAGCCGCCGTACCGCTCGTCGAGGAAGCGCGCGGCCCGGTCGTGGTACTCCCACAGCAGCTCGACGGCGGTCATCCGCCGGCCGTCGGCGAGCTCGAGCCGGGTCCGCAGGGTCGGGTCGTGCGACACCTCGTGGAGGGTGCCGACCGGCCGCCGCACGGTGAGGTCGGGCCCGACCGCGTCGGCCTCGATCATCGCGAGGACGAGCGAGGTGGTGCCCATCTTCAGGAGGTTCGCGACGTCGGCGTGGTTGCAGTCGCCGATGATGACGTGGAGGCGCCGGTACTTGTCGGCGACGGCGTGCGGCTCGTCACGGGTGTTGATGATCGGCCGCTTGAGGGTCGTCTCGAGGCCGACCTCGACCTCGAAGAAGTCGCTGCGCTGGGCGATCTGGTAGCCCGGCGTCCGCGAGTCGACGCCGATGCCGACCCGCCCGCTGCCGCACATCACCTGGCGGGCCACGAAGAACGGCGTGAGGTGGCGCACGACCGAGGCGAACGGGGTCGCCCGGGACATGAGGTAGTTCTCGTGGGTGCCGTAGGAGACGCCCTTGCCGTCGGCGTTGTTCTTGTAGAGGTTGACGCCGGGCGGCACGGTGGCCAGCCGGGCGACGGCCTCGCGCATCACGAGCTCGCCGGCCCGGTCCCAGGTGACGGCGGCGCGTGGCGTCGTGACCTCGGGCGAGCTGTACTCGGGGTGCGCGTGGTCGACGTAGAGGCGGGCGCCGTTGGTCAGGACGACGTTGGCGAGGGTCGGGTCGTCGACCTCGTGGGTCAGCTGGCTCGGGTGGGCCTGGCCGCGGCCCATGTCGAAGCCGCGGGCGTCGCGCAGGGGCGCCTCGTCGGCGTAGTCCCAGCTGGCCCGGGCCGGACGGATGCCCCGGGAGGTGGCGTACGCCGTGACGACGTCGCCGGACGCGACCATCGGGTTGGCCGCCGGATCGCCGGGGACGACGATGCCGTACTCGGTCTCGATCCCCATCACCCGTCGCACCGTCATGGCTCGACGATACTGAGCCGGTGCGCAGCTACCGCGGGATGTCCCCGCTGACCACGCTCGTCAGCCTCGTCGCCGACCTCTCCTCCCGTCCGGTGGAGTCGCGCGACCTCGACGGGATCCAGCGCCAGCGCGCGACCGTCCGCCCGCGCAACGCGCTCTACGACCGCCTGCTCGGCGCCGCCGACCCCGCCGTCGGCATCACCTACGGCACCGCCCCGGCCCGCGACGAGCACGAGATCCCGCTGCGGATCTACCGCCCGCGCTCCCTGCCGGACGCGCGCACCGACGTCCCGGTCGTCATGTGGTTCCACGGCGGAGGATGGGTGTGGGGCAACGTCGTCGACTACGACTCGATCTGCACCCTGGTCGCCGGCGAGGTCGGCGCCGTCGTCGTCTCCGTCGACTACCGGATGGCCCCGAGCACCGCGCCCCGGTCGCGGCCCTCGACTGCGTCGACGCCACGACGTGGGTCGCCGCCAACGGCGACGTGCTGCGCGCCGACACCGCGCGGATGGCCGTGGCCGGCGACTCGGCCGGCGGCAACCTCGCGGCGGTGGTCGCCCAGGTGCTGCGCGACCACGGGATGACCAACCTGCTCCACCAGGCCCTGCTCTACCCGGCGACCGACCTGACGATGGCCTCGCCCTCGCTCGACGAGCACGCCCACGCCCCGGTGCTCAGCCGCCGGTCGGTCGACGCCTTCCGCGACCACTACCTCCCCCCGGGCGAGGACCCGCGCGACCCGCTCGTCTCGCCGCTGTGGGGCGACCTCGCCGGCCTGCCCCCGGCCCTGGTGCAGACCGCGGACCTCGACCCGATCCGCGACGACGGCATCCGCTACGCCCACGCGCTCGAGGCGGCCGGGGTGCCGGTGCGCCTCACCAACTACCTGCGCGTGCCGCACGGTTTCGCTTCCTTCCCGGGCGCCACGCCGGTCGGCCGGATGCAGCGGGCCGAGCTCGTCACAGAGCTCTCGCGGGCCCTGACCGGGCCGATACGCTGACGCCCATGCGCGAGATCGTCGTCTTCTCCGGCTCGGCGCACCCGGAGCTCGCGCACCGCATCTGCGACGCGCTCGGCGTCCCGCTCTCCGAGTCCGTGACGAGCCGGTTCAGCAACGACTGCCTCCAGGCGCAGCTGCTGGCCAACTGCCGCCAGCGCGACGTCTACATCGTCCAGCCCCTCGTGGCACCGACCCAGGACGCGCTGATGGAGCTGCTCCTCATGGTCGACGCGGCCCGCGGCGCCTCGGCGGCGATGGTGACGGCGGTCATCCCCACTTCGCCTACGCGCGCTCGGACAAGAAGGACGCGTCGCGGATCTCGTTGGGCGGCAAGCTGGTCGCCGACCTCATCGCCACGGCGGGGGTCGACCGGGTCATCACCATGAACCTCCACGCGCCCCAGGTGCACGGGTTCTTCTCGATGCCCGTCGACCACCTCACCTCGCTCGGCATCCTCGCCGACCACTTCCGCGAGGGCGACCTCACCGGCTCGGTCGTCGTCTCCCCCGACCTCGGCAACGCCAAGGACGCCACCCAGTTCTCGCGCCTGCTCGGGCTGCCGGTGGCGGCCGGCTCGAAGAAGCGGCTCGGCGACGACCGCGTCGTCATCGACTCGATCGTCGGCGACGTCGTCGGCAAGCGGGCCATCGTCCTCGACGACGAGATCGCCACGGGCGGGAGCATCGTCGAGCTGATGGACCGGCTGGCCGAGCACGGGGTCACCGAAGCGGCCGTGGCCTGCACGCACGGCCTCTTCGCCGGTCGGGCGGTCGAGCGGCTGCGGAGCCACCCGATGATCACCGAGGTCGTCACCACCGACACCGTCCCGGCGCCCGCCGGATGGCCGGCGCTGCGGGTGCGCTCGGTCGCGGGGCTGTTCGCCGAGGCCATCAAGCGCATCCACGAGGGCGAGTCGGTCTCGAGCCTCTTCGACGGCGTCGACCCGACCCACGCCCCGCCGCGCCAGCGCTCGCTCTTCGACGGGGTGGGCGGATGACCCGGCTCGTGCCGGCCCTGCTCGACGTCGTCCTCGTGGTGGTCTTCGCGGCGGTCGGTCGTCGCTCGCACGCCGAGGGCCTCGACGTCGCGGGCATCCTGCGCACCGCCCTCCCCTTCGTCGTCGGCACCGCCGCGGGCTGGCTGCTCGCGAGCATCGTCCTCGACGACGGGCCGCGCAGCCTCGGGTACGGAGCGGTCGTCGTGGCCCTGACCGTCGTCGTCGGGATGGGGCTGCGCGCGATCGCCGGCCAGGGCACGGCACCGAGCTTCGTCGTCGTGGCCACCGTGGTGCTGACGGTGCTGCTGCTCGGCTGGCGGCTGGTCGCCCGGCTCCTCGGCTGAGCCGGAGCGTGGACAGTCTTTGAGGAACCTTTACCCACCCCTCCTGACCTGCACGGACACCCCGCTCCGGCGTCCGTGCACCCTCACGTGCGGCCCGCCCCGGGTGGCGACCGGCGAGGGCCGCTCCTAGCGTCGAACGGGTTCGTGACCCGACGCCGACGCCTCCGAGGAGCCCCCCGCCATGTGCGACGCCCACCCCAGCAGCCCCGTCCCCACACCGAGCGGCCTCGCCCGCCGGACCCTGATCCGCGGCGCCGGCGGACTGCTCCTGGCCGGCGGTGTCGGCGTCGCGACGGCCACCCAGGCCCTCGCCGCCACGTCGCAGAACGGGTGGCCGGCCGGCACCTCCAGCCAGGTACCGCTGGCCTCGCTCGCGGTCGGGGCGGCGACCTTCCCGGCCGGGGTGCGCACCGGTGACGTCTACACCGTGCTGCGGTACGTCGCGCAGCAGGTGAACTCCACCGTCGAGGCCCTCTACTCCCCGGCTGCTGGGGCCACAGCTACCGCGAGATCTCCGGCAGCACGACCCTGTCGAACCACGCGAGCGGCACGGCCATCGACGTCAACGCCCCCGACCACCCGCTCGGGGCCTCGGGGACCTTCACCAGCGCGCAGGTGTCGGCCATCCGCACCATCCTCACCCGCTGCAACGGCGTCGTGCGCTGGGGTGGCGACTACTCGGGCCGCAAGGACGAGATGCACTTCGAGATCAACGTCGGCCCCGGCGACTCGCGCCTGGCGACCCTCGCGGCCTCGCTCGGTGGCGGCGGTGGCACGCCCGACCCCGAGCCGATCGCGTGGACGACGGTGCGCAGCGGCAGCAGCGGATTCCGGGTGAGGACGGCCCAGTACCTCCTGCGCCAGCGCGGGCAGTCGGTGTCGGTCGACGGCGTCTTCGGCTCCGGGACCGACGCGGCCGTCCGGGCCTTCCAGTCCTCGCGCGGCCTGGGCGCCGACGGCATCGTGGGCACCGACACCTGGATCGCGCTCGTCCTCACCGTGCAGTCCGGCTCGTCCGGTGACGCGGTGCGCGGCGTGCAGACCTGCCTGTCCGCCAAGGGTTTCGCGGCCTCGGTCGACGGAGCCTTCGGGTCGGGCACCGACTCCGCCGTGCGCTCGTTCCAGAGCTCGCGCAGGCTCGTCGTCGACGGCGTCGTGGGGTCCGACACCTGGCAGGCCCTCGAGGCCTGAGCCTCAGGAGACCTGGCGGACGACCTCGGCGAGCCGCTCGTAGGCCACGGGGTCGGTGGTGTTGGCCGTCGAGCAGATGACGTGGTCGATGCCGGCCTCGGCGAGCCGTCCGAGGCGCTCGACGGCCTGCTCGACCGAGTGGCCGACGACGCCCTCGGGCAGCGGGGCGCCGGTGTCCATCGTCAGAGCCGCGAGGCAGGTCTTCGAGATCTCGTCGTAGGGTCGAGCGACGTCCTCGCAGTGGCCGCGCAGGACGTCGAGCTTGCGCGGGATGCCCTCCGGCCCGAGCCCGGTGTCGAAGAGGTTGCACGCGTCGGCGTACTGCGCGACGAGCCGCAGCGTCTTCCTCTCCCCGCCCCCGCCGACCATGATCGGCGGGCGGCGCACCGGCTGCGGGTGGTTCATCGGCCGCTCGAGGGAGACCTGCCGCCCCTCGAAGGCGCGCTCGTCGTCGGCGAACATCCGGTGGGCCAGCTGCAGCGTGTCCTCGAGCAGCTCGAAGCGCTCACGCGTCGAGGGGAACGGCACCCCGAGGCCGCGGTGCTCCTCCTCGTACCAGCCGGCGCCGATGCCCAGCCAGGCCCGCCCACCGGAGAGCACGTCGAGGGTCGTGACGGTCTTGAGCAGCAGGCCCGGGTGGCGGTAGGTGACGCCGGTGACGAGGGTGCCGAGCTCGATCCGCTCGGTGACCGCGGCGGCGTGCGCGAGGGTCGTGTAGCCCTCGAGCATGTCCAGCTCCGGCGGTCCGACCACCGCGATCTGGAAGAAGTGGTCCATCACCCAGAGCGAGGACAGCCCCGCCTGGTCGGCATCCCGGGCGATGGCCCGCCACGTCGCACCGGTCGACGCCGGGGCGCCGTCGAAGGAGAACCTGCTGACCTGGAGCCCGAGTCTCATGGGTCCATCCTCACCCCGCACCCGGGGTCAGGACACCAGGAAGGTCAGAGGTACTGGCCGGTGTTGGCGACGTTGCTGATCGACTTGCCGGGCTCGGTGCCCTCCTTGGTCTTGATGAGCGTGCGGATGTAGACGATCCGCTCGCCCTTCTTGCCGGAGATGCGTGCCCAGTCGTCGGGGTTGGTCGTGTTCGGCAGGTCCTCGTTCTCGCGGAACTCGTCGGTGCACGAGCTGAGGAGGTGCTCGACCCGCAGGCCGCGCTGGCCGGTGTCGAGGAGGTCCTTGATGGCCATCTTCTTGGCCCGGTCGACGATGTTCTGGATCATCGCGCCGGAGTTGAAGTCCTTGAAGTAGAGGATCTCCTTGTCGCCGCCGGCGTAGGTGACCTCGAGGAAGCGGTTCTCCTCCTCCTCGGAGTACATGCGCAGGACGACCGCGTCGATCATCGCCTCGAGGGTGGCGTCCTCGGAGTCGCCGTTCTGCTCGACGTCGTCGGGGTGCAGCGGCAGGCCGGCGATGAGGTACTTCGCGAAGATGTCGCGGGCGGCCTCGGCGTCGGGCCGCTCGATCTTGATCTTCACGTCGAGCCGGCCGGGGCGCAGGATGGCGGGGTCGATCATGTCCTCGCGGTTCGAGGCGCCGATGACGATGACGTTCTCGAGGCCCTCGACGCCGTCGATCTCGGCGAGCAGCTGGGGCACGATCGTGGTCTCGACGTCGGAGGAGACCCCCGACCCGCGGGTGCGGAACAGCGACTCCATCTCGTCGAAGAACACGACGACGGGGTAGCCCTCGCTCGACTTCTCCCGGGCCCGCTGGAAGATCAGCCGGATGTGCCGCTCGGTCTCGCCGACGTACTTGTTGAGCAGCTCGGGGCCCTTGATGTTGAGGAAGTAGGACTTCCCCGGTTCGCGGCCCTCCTTCTCGGCGACCTTGCGGGACAATGACGCCGCGACGGCCTTGGCGATCATCGTCTTGCCGCAGCCGGGAGGGCCGTAGAGCAGCACGCCCTTCGGCGGCTTGAGCTGGTGCTCGATGTAGAGGTCGGCGTGCAGGTAGGGCAGCTCGACCGCGTCGCGGATGGCCTCGATCTGGCCGCTGAGGCCGCCGATGTCCTCGTAGCCGATGTCGGGGACCTCCTCGAGGACGAGGTCGGCGACCTCGGCCTTGGGGATCCGCTCGAAGACGAAGCCCGAGCGCGGCTCGAGCAGCAGGGCGTCGCCGGCGCGCACCTTCTGGCCCGCGAGCGAGGCGGCCATCCGGCAGACCCGCTCCTCGTCGGCCTGCGCGACGACGAGCACGCGGCCGTCGTCGAGGAGCTCCTTGCAGAGCACGACCTCGCCGACGGTCTCGAAGCCGTGCGCGGCGACGACGTTCATCGCCTCGTTGAGCATCACCTCGCGCCCCGGCGCCAGGTCGGTGGCCTCGATGGAGGGGCTGACGGCGACGTGCATCTTGCGGCCGCTCGTGAGGATGTCGGCGGTGCCGTCGTCGAACATCTCGATGACCGTGCCGTAGGCGGCCGGCGGCTGGGCCAGCCGGTCGACCTCGGACTTCAGCGTGACGATCTGCTCGCGGGCGTCGCGCAGGGTGCGCACGAGCCGCTCGTTCTGGGCCGACAGCGTGGCGGTCTGGGACCGCAGCTGGGCGAGGTCGCGCTCGAGGGAACGCAGCTGCGCCGGGCTGGCCTCACCGCGGGCGCGCAGCGCGGCGAGCTCTGCCTCCAGGGACTGCCGCTCCGCCTCCAGGCGTTCGCGCTTGCCCTCCCGGCCACGGGGCTCGTCGGTGCTCATGCTCCACCGTAACTCTCCGAGGTCATTGCGGGTCGGAGGATCCGACCACCGAACGGTGCACCTTGCGCACCCGCTTCTCCGACGGCACGCGCTCGCCGATGTTCTCGGGGGTCCAGTCGGCCTCGGCGGCGTCCTCGCTCGTGACGTACCCGCGACCCGGGCGGCGCTTGCGCAGCGGGGGCGTCGTGCCGGGCGCGAGGCGCCGGGTGGTGATGAGGAAGCCGGTGTGCCCGTGCATCCGGTGCTGCGGGCGGACGGCGAGGCCCTCGAGGTGCCAGCCGCGCACGAGCGACTCCCAGGCCTGCGGCTCGGTGAAGGTGCCGTGGTCGCGCATCGCCTCGGCGACCTTGCTCAGCTGGGTGGCGGTGGCGACGTAGCAGATGAGCAGCCCGCCGGGCGCGAGCGCGTCGGACACGACGTCGAGGCACTCCCAGGGCGCGAGCATGTCGAGGACGACGCGGTCGACGCTGCCGGGCTCCATGGCCTGCGGCAGGGCCTCGACGAGGTCGCCGACCTCGACGGTCCACGCCGGGTGGTCACCGCCGAAGAACTCGCGGGCGTTGGCCCGGGCGATGGCGGCGAAGTCCTCGCGACGCTCGAACGAGTGCACCCGGCCGTGCTCCCCCACCGCGCGCAGCAGCGACATCGAGAGGGCGCCGGAGCCGACGCCGGCCTCGACGACCGTCGCACCGGGGAAGACGTCGGCCATCATGACGATCTGGCCGGCGTCCTTCGGGTAGACGACGGCGGCGCCACGGGGCATCGACATGACCCAGTCGGCGAGCAGCGGGCGCAGGGCGAGGTACTCGACCCCCGCGGTGTTGGTGACCGTCGAGCCGTCGGGGGCGCCGATGAGGTCGTCGTGCTTGAGGTGCCCGCGGTGGGTGTGGAACTGCTTGCCGGCGGTCAGGGTGATCGTGTGCAGCCGGCCCTTGGGGTCGGTGAGCTGGACGCGGTCGCCCTCGGTGAAGGGGCCACGGCGGCGCTCGGCTCCGGTGGCGGTCATGGGCGGGAGTCTAGGTCCGGGCCCGGGAGCGCTTCGCCGCGGCGTCGATGCCCTCGCCGGCGACCAGCCCCCACGGCTGCCCGTCGACGGTGACGACGACGACCCCGACCCCCGTGGAGCTCATGGCGCGCAGGACCTCGCCGATGCCGTCCTGGGGCGTCGCCTCGACGACGTTGGCGTCCGGGAGCCGGGTGACGAGGGCCCCGATGGGGGTGGTCTCGGGCGCCGTCGGGGGCACCGAGCGCAGGACGAGGGTGGGCGCGAGCCGCTCGTCGAGGCAGACGACGAGGTCGGGGTGGGTGCGGGCGACGGCCAGCGGTGTGTCGGAGGGCAGGACCACGGCCCGCTGCACGGCGTCGCCGACGTGCACGGTGTCGAGGACCCGCTCGAGCCCGGCCCGCCGGACCGCCGCGGTGGCGCCCGTCCAGAGGATCCACGCCATGACCAGGCCGATGGCGATGGGCCACAGCTCGGTGCGGTCCCCCGCAGCAGCGGGAGGCCGGCGAACAGGACGAGGACGACGACGGCCACGGCCCGGCCGATCCAGCCGGCGACGAGGAGCCCGAGGTCGCGCCGGCCGGTGACCGCCCAGACGAGCGACTGCACGGCCGCACCGCCGTCCAGCGGCAGCCCGGGCAGCAGGTTGAAGACGGCCAGCGCCGCGTTGAGGTAGCCGAAGTACCACGCGAAGTCGGAGGTCAGGCCGCTCGCGGCGACGTCGACCGCGAAGCCGGCGACCGCGAGGACGACGTTGACGAACGGGCCGCTGAGCGCGACGAGCGCGCTGCGGCCGGGGGTGGCACCGGTGCCGTCGAAGGAGGTGTGGCCGCCCCAGACCGTGGCGACGACCTGGTGCACCCGGAAGCCGAGCCCCCGGGCGGTGAGGGCGTGCCCGACCTCGTGGCCGACGACGGCGACGAAGATCGACACGACGTTGCCCACCGCGAAGGCGACGGCCACGCCGGTGCCCCGTCCCTGCCCGGCCTGGAAGCCGGTGAACGCGAAGAGGGCGGCGAGGAGGAGCCAGGTGCGGTCGAGGTAGACCGGGACACCGGCCACCCGCCCGATGCGCAGTGCCCCCGTCGGCGCCGGAGGGGACGTGGACATGGCGCCGACCCTACGCGAGCCCCCGGACGGCATACTTGGCCTCTCCCCCGCCGACGTCCCCGAGAGGACCCAGCACCCCCGTGAGCGCCCAGCACCGGCCCGACGCCACCGACGCCCTGACCACCGCCCTGCGCGAGCGCGTGCTCGTCCTCGACGGCGCGATGGGCACGATGATCCAGGCGCGCCAGCTGTCCGAGGCCGACTACCGCGGCGAGCGCTTCGCCGACCACCCCAGCGACCTGCGCGGCAACAACGACCTGCTCTCCCTCACCCAGCCCGAGGTGATCCGCGAGATCCACGAGGCCTACCTCGAGGCCGGCGCCGACCTCGTCGAGACCAACACCTTCAACGCCCAGCGGATCTCCCTCGCCGACTACGGGATGGAGGACCTCGGCTACGAGATGAACCTCGCGGCGGCCGGCCTGGCCCGCGCGGCGTGCGACGCCGTCGAGGCGCGCACCGGTCGGCCGCGGTGGGTGCTCGGCACGCTCGGCCCGACGAACCGCACGGCCTCCATCTCTCCGGACGTCAACGACCCGGGCGCCCGGAACACGAGCTTCGACGAGCTGGCCGGCGCCTACCTCGAGCAGGCCCGTGGCCTCGTCGACGGCGGGTCCGACGTGCTGCTCGTCGAGACGATCTTCGACACCCTCAACGCCAAGGCCGCGATCTTCGCCCTCGAGACCCTCTTCGAGGAGCACGGCCGCCGCTGGCCGGTCATGATCTCCGGCACCATCACCGATGCCTCGGGCCGCACCCTCTCCGGCCAGGTCACCGAGGCCTTCTGGTACTCGATCCGGCACGCGCGGCCCCTGGCCGTCGGGCTCAACTGCGCGCTCGGGGCCAAGGACCTGCGTCCCTACGTCGCCGAGCTGTCCCGCATCGCCGACTGCTTCGTCACCGCCCACCCGAACGCCGGCCTCCCGAACGCGTTCGGCGAGTACGACGAGGGTCCCGAGGCGATGGCCGAGGTCGTCGGCGAGTTCGCCTCGGCCGGGCTGGTCAACGTCGTCGGCGGCTGCTGCGGCACCACCCCGAGCACATCGCCGCCATCGCCGCGGCGGCCGCGCAGGGCACCCCGCGCGAGCCCGCCGACGTCCCGCCCGCCCTGCGGCTGGCCGGGCTCGAGCCGCTCGTGGTCACCGAGGAGAGCCTCTTCGTCAACGTCGGCGAGCGCACGAACATCACGGGGTCGGCCCGCTTCCGCCGGCTCATCCAGGAGGAGGACTACCCCGCGGCGCTGTCGGTGGCGCGCCAGCAGGTCGAGTCCGGCGCCCAGGTCATCGACGTCAACATGGACGAGGGGATGATCGACGGCGTCGCGGCGATGGACCGCTTCCTCAAGCTCATCGCCTCCGAGCCCGACATCTCGCGCGTGCCGCTCATGGTCGACTCGAGCAAGTGGGAGGTCATCGAGGCCGGGCTCAAGGTCACCCAGGGCAAGGCGATCATCAACTCGATCTCGATGAAGGAGGGCGTCGAGCCCTTCCTGGCGCACGCCCGGCTGGCCCGCAAGCACGGGGCGGCGGTCGTCGTCATGGCCTTCGACGAGCAGGGCCAGGCCGACACCCTCGAGCGCCGCCAGGAGATCTGCGAGCGGGCCTACCGGCTGCTCGTCGACGAGGTCGGCTTCCCGGCCGAGGACATCATCTTCGACCCCAACATCTTCGCCGTCGCCACGGGCATCGAGGAGCACGCCGCGTACGGCACCGACTTCATCGAGGCCGCCCGCTGGATCAGCGAGAACCTGCCGCACGCGCTCGTCTCCGGCGGGGTCTCCAACGTCTCGTTCAGCTTCCGCGGCAACAACGCCGTCCGCGAGGCGATCCACGCCGTGTTCCTCTACCACGCGATCCGCGCGGGGATGGACATGGGCATCGTCAACGCCGGGGCCCTCGTGCCCTACGACACCGTCGACGAGCGGCTGCGCGACGCCATCGAGGACGTCGTGCTCAACCGGCTCGACGACCCGACGGCCGCCACCGAGAAGCTCATCGAGCTCGCCGAGGAGTTCCGCTCCGACGGCCAGGTGGCCGAGGCGGCGACCGAGGAGTGGCGCGGCCTGCCCCTGCGCGAGCGGATCACGCACGCGCTGGTCAAGGGCATCGACGACCACGTCGTCGACGACACGGAGGCGCTGCGCCTCGAGATCGCCGAGGCGGGCGGGCGGCCGCTCGAGGTCATCGAGGGTCCGCTGATGGACGGCATGAACGTCGTCGGCGACCTCTTCGGCTCCGGGAAGATGTTCCTCCCCCAGGTCGTGAAGTCGGCGCGCGTCATGAAGAAGGCCGTCGCCCACCTCGTGCCGTACATCGAGGCCGAGAAGGACGAGGCGGCACGCCAGAAGCCCAAGGGCAAGGTCGTCACCGCCACCGTCAAGGGCGACGTGCACGACATCGGCAAGAACATCGTCGGGGTCGTCCTCCAGTGCAACAACTACGACGTCGTCGACCTCGGGGTCATGGTGCCGATGCAGAAGATCCTCGACACCGCGCGCGAGGAGAAGGCCGACGTCATCGGCCTCTCCGGGCTCATCACCCCGAGCCTCGACGAGATGGTCCAGGTCGCCGCCGAGATGGAGCGCCAGGGCTTCCGGGTGCCGCTCCTGCTCGGCGGCGCGACCACCTCCAAGGCGCACACCGCCGTCAAGGTCGACGAGAAGTACTCCGGGCCGGTCGTCTGGGTCAAGGACGCCTCCCGGTCGGTGCCGGTCGTCAGCCAGCTGCTCTCGGAGACCCAGCGCGGGCCGTTCGTCGAGGGCGTGGCCGCCGAGTACGTCGAGCTGCGCCAGCGGCACGCCGCGAAGTCCGGCGAGCGACCGCTGGCCACGCTCGAGGAGGCCCGGGCCAACGCGCCGGCCATCGACTGGTCGGGCTGCCGGCCGATGCGCCCGCACCTGCTCGCCCACCAGGAGGGCGACCAGTGGTCGGCCCCGCGGGGCTCGAAGTGGCGCCGCGCGGCCCACCAGTTCACCCGCGTGTGGGAGGACTACCCCGTCGCCGACCTGCGCGAGTACATCGACTGGACACCGTTCTTCCTCGCCTGGGAGGTCCGTGGGCGTTACCCCGACGTCCTCAACAACCCGACGACGTCCGAGGTCGCGCGCAAGCTGTTCGACGACGCGCAGCGGATGCTCGACACGGCCGAGCGTGAGCGCTGGTTCCACCCCCGTGGCGTCGTCGGGATCTTCCCGGCGAGCTCGGTGGGTGACGACATCGAGGTCTACGCCGACGAGGAGCGCTCGGCGGTGCTCACGCGCCTGCACGGGCTGCGCCAGCAGGGCCGGCACCGCGAGGGCGTGGCCAACAAGTGCCTGTCCGACTTCGTCGCCCCGAAGGGGAGCGGCATCGCCGACCACGTCGGCGCCTTCTCGGTGACCTCCGGTCTCGGCCTCGAGGACCGGCTCCAGGCCTTCAAGGACGACCTCGACGACTACTCCGCGATCATGCTCGAGGCGCTCGCCGACCGGCTCGCCGAGGCCTTCGCCGAGCGGCTGCACCAGCGCGTGCGCACCGACCTCTGGGGCTACGCGGCCGACGAGCGGCTCGACAGCTCGGCCCTCATCGCCGAGAAGTACCAGGGCATCCGACCGGCGCCCGGCTACCCCGCGTGCCCGGAGCACACCGAGAAGGAGACGCTCATGGCCCTCCTCGGCGGCGAGGAGCGCACGGGCGTCAGGCTCACCGAGTCGATGGCGATGTGGCCGGGCGCATCGGTGTCCGGGTGGTACTTCGCGCACCCGGAGAGCCAGTACTTCGTCGTCGGCCGGCTCGGGCGCGACCAGGTCGAGGACTACGCGGCCCGCAAGGGATGGGACCTCGCGACCGCCGAGCGCTGGCTCGGCCCCAACCTCGGCTACACGCCCGAGGGCTGACCGGGCACGAGCGAGAAGGCGCCCTCCTCCTCCTGCGCGTTGTGCAGGCGCAGCACCGCGTACAGCCCGTAGAGCAGCCGGCGCAGCTCGACGACGTCCCCCTCGTCGGCGGGCTGCCCGTCGGTGCTCGCGAGCAGCCGCCGCAGGCGACCCACCTGGTACTCGATCTCGGCGTGGGTGCGGCTCAGCGCGGCGGTGGCGTCGGTGCCGCCGAGCGCCCGCGAGACCAGGGGCACGAGGAGCTGCTCGTCCGCGCGCTCGTGCGGCACGAGGGTGGCCTCGAGGCGTTCGAGGAGCCGCCGGGTCGGGGCGAGGTCGATCTCGTCGGACGACAGGCCGTCGGCGACGGCACGGATCTGCTCCACCTCCGACAGCACCGCGTCGTGCTGCTCACGCAGCCGCAACGCCAGGGCGACGTCCTCGGGCGCCATGGTCAGGGTGTGCACCCGGCCGGGGAGCACCGCCCGCAGCGCGAGGCCGATGGCGAGCACGTCGATGCCCTCCTGCAGCACCGCACCCGGAGCCGGCGGCAGGTACCCGGCGGCCGCCACCACCATCGCGACCGCCGAGAGGCCCATCCCGACGAGCACCGCCTGCCACGCGATCGCGCCGGACCGACGGGCGATGAGGATCGCGTCGGCGAGGGCGTCGACCCGGTCGACGGTGAGCACGACGTCGGCCGCCTCCGAGGAGGCCGTCGCACCGCGTGCCGCGAGCGCGACCCCCACCCCGGCGGCCGCCAGCGCCGGAGCGTCGTTGATGCCGTCGCCGACCATGATGGTGGGAGCGGCGCGCGACTCCTCCCGGATGGCGGCCAGCTTGTCGGCCGGGTCGTGGTCGGACAGCACCGCATCGACGCCGACCACCCGCCCGACCGTGCCGGCCACGTCGGCCCGGTCACCGGTGACCAGGACGACCCGGTCGACCCCGGCGGTCCGCAGGGCGCGCACCATCCGCGGCGCGTCGGGCCGGATCGGGTCCGCGAGCAGGAAGGCGCCCGCGGGCACGCCGTCGAGGGCGGCGAACACGGTGATCGAGCCGTCGAGGTCGGCACGGCGCCGCACCTGGCGCACCCACGCCGGGGAGGCGTCCGCCACGATCCACGACGCCTTCCCCAGCCGTACCTCGTGCCCGTCGACGGTGCCCCGCACCCCGTACCCGTGCACCTCGCAGACGTCGGTCGGCACGGTCAGGGCGAGGCCGCGACGAGCCGCCGCGGCCACCACGGCGTCGGCCAGCACGTGGGACGACAGCTGGTCCAGGCACGCCGCGAGCCTCAGCAGCGTGTCGGCGTCGACGCCCTCGGCGGTGACGACGCCGGTGACGGTGGGGCGACCCTGCGTCAGCGTGCCCGTCTTGTCGAAGAGCACGACCCGACCGGCCGCGAGCCGCTCGAGAGCGCCGCCGCCCTTGACGACCACGCCGCGCCCCGCCGCCCGTGAAAGCCCGGACATCACCGCGATCGGTGCCGCGAGCAGCAGGGGGCACGGAGTCGCCACGACCAGCACGGCCACCGCCCGCACCAGCTCGCCCGAGACGATCCACGCGCCCCCCGCCAGCGCGAGGGTCAGCGGGACGAACAGCACCGCGACACGGTCGGCCGTGCGCACGAACGGGGCAGTGGACGCCTGGGCCTGTGCGACGAGGCGCACCACGCCGGCATAGGTGGACTCGGCGGCCACCGAGGTGGCGAGGAGGTCGACCGGCCCGCCGGCGTCGACCACACCGCTACGCACCTCGTCGCCGCCCTGGCGCTCCACCGGCAGGGCCTCGCCGGTGAGGGCGGACTCGTCGAACACGCCCGGGCCCAGGAGTCGCCCGTCCACCGGCACGACCTCCCCGGCCCCCACGACGAGGGCGTCACCGCGGCGCACCTCCTCCACCGGCACCTCCTCGAGGACGTCACCGCGCCGGCGACGGGCCGTGCGGGGAGCCCGTTCGACGAGCAGCCCCAGCTCGCGGCGGGCACGGGCCGCCGCCCGGGCCTCGAGCACCTGTCCGGAGGCGAGCATCACCGTGACCATGGCGCCGGCGAACGGCTCGTGGACGGCCAGCGCACCGGCCAGGGCGAGCACCGCGATCACGTCGACGGAGGGCCTGCGACGGCGCACCGCGAGCGCGGTCCAGGCCGAGGAGGCCGCGAGGCCGAGGACGGTTCCGGCGACCCACAGGCCCTCCACCGCGTTCGGGGCGTCGAGGACCCGCGCCGCGCCGCCCGCGGAGAGCAGGGCGAGCGAGGTGAGGAAGAACAGCAACGGGGCGCGCCCCCGCAGGAGCCTCACCTCCCCATGCTCGCACCCACCCGGGCGAGGGTCCGAGGCCGGTGACGACGGTCACGACCGACTCGGCAGTCGGCGGCGGTGCGCCGGGGTGGCGGCGCGGCGGTGTCGGCCCGGGCACCTACCGTGGGCGCCATGACCCCCGCCCTGTCCCCGAGCCGCGCCGCGGACTTCAAGCAGTGCCCGCTGCTGTTCCGGTTCCGGACGATCGACAAGCTCGAGGGTCCCCCGTCGCCCGCCGCCGCCCGCGGCACGCTCGTCCACGCCGTCCTCGAGCACCTCTTCGAGCTCCCCGCCGACGAGCGCACGCCCGACGCGGCCCTGGCCCTCCTCGAGCCGCGCTGGCGCGCCCTGGTCGAGGAGCGCCCTGAGCTCGGCACGATGATCGCCGACGACGACCAGCTCACCGAGGAGGCCTGGTTCGCCGGCGCCGGCACGCTCGTCGAGCAGTGGTTCGACCTCGAGGACCCCACCCGCCTCGAGCCGGCCGCGCGCGAGCTCTACGTCGAGACCGAGATCGAGGGCCTGACCCTGCGCGGCTACGTCGACCGGCTCGACGTCGCCCCCGACGGCGCGATGCGCGTCGTCGACTACAAGACCGGCCGCTCCCCCAGCGAGCTGTTCGAGGCCAAGGCCCTTTTCCAGATGAAGTTCTACGCCCTCGTCCTGTGGCGGCTGCACGGCGAGGTGCCGAAGATGCTCCAGCTCGTCTACCTCGGCAACGGCGAGGTGGTCCGCTACGTCCCGGACGAGCGCGACCTGATGGCCATCGAGCGCAACGTGCGCGCCATCTGGGACGCCGTCGTGCGGGCCGCGCAGACCGGCGACTGGCGCCCGCGCACCTCGCGCCTGTGCGACTGGTGCGACTTCCGCGAGTACTGCCCCGAGTTCGGTGGCACCCCGCCGCCGCTCCCCGAGGGCGCCGGGCTCATCGCCCTCGACCCCGCCCGCTCGGGCGCGGCCTCACCCGACGACGAGTGAGCCCACCGCCGCGGCCAGGCCCTGCGGCGTCATCCCCGCGAGCCCGTCGACCTGCACCGCGCCGGCCATCTGCGGCACCGGCACGACGTGCGGCACCGCGAGGGTCGGCACACCGGCGGCCACCGCCGAGCGCACGCCCGTCGGGCTGTCCTCGATGGCCACGCAGCGGGATGTGTCGACCCCGAGCAGGTGCGCGGCACGGTGGTACGGCTCGGGGTGCGGCTTGCCGTGCTCGACCTCGTCGCCGGTGACGACGACGTCGAAGGCGCCCTCGGGCAGCGCCGCGACCACCGCGTCGGCCAGCGACCGCCACGACATCGTCACGAGGGCGTTGGCCACGCCCTCCTCACGCAGCGCCGCGAGCAGCTCGCGGGCCCCGGGGCGCCACGGCACGTGCTCGCGGACCTGCACGACGACCCGCGCGAGGAGCTCGTCGACGATCCGCTCCGGCTCCCAGGTGATCGGCGAGTGCGCCCGGATGAACTCCGCCGAGACCATGAGGTCGTTCCCCACGAGCTGGTGGGCGAACTCGTCGTTCCAGGTGCCGCCGTGCTCCTCGACGATGGCGTGCTCGGCGGCGATCCAGTAGGGCTCGGTGTCGACGAGCGTGCCGTCCATGTCCCAGAGGACGGCTGCGGGGAGGCTCATGGGTCGCAAGCCTATCGAGCCGTAGGGTGGTGCCCTGACCCAGGAGGAGGACGCCCGTGATCGAGCTCGAGGACATCGGCGAGCTGCGCGACCCCGTGATGATCGCCGCGTTCGAGGGGTGGAACGACGCCGGCGAGGCCGCGAGCGCCGTCATCGAGCACCTGGCCGAGGTCTGGGACGCCGAGGTCGTCGCGGCCCTGGACCCCGAGGACTACTACGACTTCCAGGTCAACCGTCCGCGGGTCGTCTCCGAGGGGGGCAAGCGCCGCATCAGCTGGCGCACCACCCGGGTCCTCGTCGCCCGTGACACCTCGCTCGGGCGCGACGTCGTCCTCGTCCAGGGCGTCGAGCCGTCCTTCCGCTGGCGGGCCTTCGCCGTCGAGCTCATGGAGCTCGCCGAGGCCACCGACGTCTCGATGGTCGTCACCCTCGGCGCCCTGATGGCCGACGTCGCGCACTCGCGGCCCATCCCCGTCACCGCGACCTCCGACAGCGAGGACACCCGGCACCGGCACGACCTCGAGCCGAGCGGCTACGAGGGCCCCACCGGCATCGTCGGGGTCCTCGCCGACGCCGCGTCCCAGGTGGGCATCCCCTCGGTGTCGTGCTGGGCCGCCGTCCCGCACTACGCCGGCCACTCCCCCTCGCCCAAGGCCACCGCGGCCCTCGTCGGCCGGCTCGAGGAGCTCTTCGACGCCCCCGTCGAGCACGGTGAGCTCGACGAGGACGCGCGCGCCTGGGAGCGGGGCATCAACGAGCTCGCCGAGTCCGACACCGAGGTCGCCGAGTACGTCGAGAGCCTCGAGGAGGCCCAGGACACCGCCGAGCTGCCCGAGGCGAGCGGTGACGCCATCGCCAAGGAGTTCGAGCGCTACCTGCGCCGGCGCGGGACGGACGAGCCCGGCGCGCCCTGACGCCGTCGGGCTCAGCCGCCGAGCCCCCGGATGAGCGCCACGCACGCCCCACCGAGCACGATGACGACGACCGCTCCCCCGGCGACCGCGCCGAGCACGACCCAGCGCGTGGCGCGCACGACGAGACCGGCGACGACCAGGGCCACGAGGACCGCCCCGGCGACCCAGGCCACCGCGGTCCCCGGCGCGTCCGGCCCGCTCGTCAGGGTGGCGAGGAGCAGCAGCCCGCCGACGACGAGGACCGGCGCGCCGAACACGCCCACGGCCACACCGATCCAGAACTTCGCCACCCGTGACATCCCCGGGGGGCGCGGACCCGGGGGTGGCGGCGCGCCGTAGGGGCCCGGCGGGCCGGGCGGTCCGGGAGGCAGCCCCGGCGGCGGGCCGGCCGGGGGCGGTGGGGGCGACGGGGGTGTGCTCATCCGGTGACCATCCTCACGGCGAAGACCGCGGCCACGGCGGCCACGGTGACGAGGTAGGCGATGACGAGGCGGGTGTCGCCGAGCTTGCACCGGGAGCGCAGGAGGCCGGCCCGGCGGGCCGACACGTAGCCGGCGGCGCCCATCCCGGCGAAGACGAGCACGGCGAACGGCCCGAGGAGCCACCCGAGGAGCGAGACCGTCGCGAGGACGCACAGTCGCAGCGGGTCGGTGACGTCGGGGGTCCCGGCGGCGGCGGTCGTCGCGTGCGGTGGGTCGACCTGGCGCGGGTCGCGCGCAGGGGTGCTCACCGGGTCACCAGCGGGAGCTGACGGGCACCGGTGGCCGTGGACAACCGGGTGCGGGACAACGGAGCCCACGCCTGCACGGCGCAGAACGGCGCGCACTGGTGGCCGCCGGAGTCCTCGTTGACGGTGGCGACGTGGACGCAGCACTGCACGAGCCGCTCCTCGATCATCGTGTTCATGTCCATGAACGGCTTGACGGTCACCCGCAGCACTCGCTCCCGAGCAGGCGTCGCAGCCGGTCGCCGCGCCCGGGCAGGCGGGAGGACGCGAGCGTCGCCAGGGTGCCGAGGCCGAGGTCGCAGTGGGTGCAGATGTCACGCCAGATGTCGGCCATCGACGGGTGCGAGAGCGAGGACTGCTCCGAGAGCAGGTCGAGGAGAGAGGACTTCACGACGCCGCGCAGCTGCTGCGGGATGGTGTCGTCGGCGATCCGGTTGGCGAGGAGGTCGGGCTCGAGGTCGAGCCACTGCTTGAGCCGGTCGTGCCCGATGACGGACACGAGCGAGACCCAGCGGCCGGAGTCGTCACGCAGCAGGTAGCCGACCGAGCAGCAGTGCGGGTGCGAGCAGGGCAGCGCCGTGAGGTCGCGCCAGGTGACGCGGCCGTCGGTCTGCTCCTCGAGCCGGGCGAGGACGCCGGTGTGGGTCAGCCGGTCGGTGGCGTCGATCCCCGTGCTGCGACCGGACCCGAACACGGGCTGGATGCTCACGCCCCCCACGTACGGGGTGGCCATCGCCCGGTCGAGCACGGCGCCGATCTCGTGGTCGTTGACGCCCAGGGCCGCGGTCATCGTCAGGGTCGTGAACACCTCGGCGTCCGAGAGCCGCTGCAGCGCAAGGTCCTTGAAGCGTCTGAGGTCCGCGCCGCGGTGGTGGGCGGAGGCCTCGGCGGACTCTCCGTCGAACTGGAGGTAGACCTCGACCCGTTCGCGGTGCCTGCGCAGGAGGGCGAGCAGCTCGTCGTCGCTCGCGACGAGCAGGCCGTTGGTGTTGAGGAGCACCCGGACGACCGGCCGCCTGGCCACCTCGTCGAGCAGCCCCGCGAGGTGCGGGTAGAGGGTGGGCTCGCCGCCGCTGAGCATGAGCACGTCGAGCCGACCGTTCTCGCGCTCGAGCCGGGCGTCGACGGAGGCGAGCACGTCCGACAGCGGCGCGACCGAGGCCAGCGCCGGGGCGGAGGCCGCGAAGCAGGTCGGGCACTTGAGGTTGCAGTGGTCCAGGAGGTCCTCGAGGAGGATGCACGTGTGCTGCGTCTGCATCTCGGGCAGCCCGTCGGCGTAGGCGGCGGGGACCGGAGCGAAGTTGCCGACGACGTCGGGCGCGTGCACCTTGGTCGGGGCGGTCCACTCCTCGAGGTAGGACAGGATCTGCGGCGACTCGTCGTACATCGTCCGCACCAGACCGTGCCGCGTGCACCCGCGCTCCAGCCAGATCCGGCCCTCGCGCTCGACGAGCCAGCCGGAGAGCCGCACGACCTCCTCGAGCGGGCGGTCCGGGGCCTCCTCGTGGCAGAGCGGGCAGAAGGCGGTGACGTAGCGGTGGATGCGGTCGCCGCGCAGCGGCATCCCCGCGCCCCGGGTGCCGGAGCTCATGCGCCGGCCCCCACGTCGACGGGAGCCGGGGACGGGTCCCGCAGCACCCCGGCGTAGGTGCCGCGGCGGGCGCGCACCGCGATGCGCAGCAGGACGAGCGGCACGGTGACCGCGAGGAAGAGCTGCGGCCGGGTCAGCCCGTGCCACACCACCTCGTTGCCGCGGACCTCCTCGACGAGGAAGCGGAAGGTGCCGTACGCGGCGACCCACCACACGAAGAGCTCGCCCGGCGGGGTCGGGCGGTGGCGCAGCCAGGTCCAGATGACGGCGAACACGACGAGGTGGAAGGCGATCTCGTAGGCGAACGAGGGGTGCAGCGGCACCCCGGCGGGGCCGCCGAGTCGTACCGCGGCGGCGTCGTCGAGCCGGATGCCCCACGGGAGGCCGGTCGGCGTCCCCGGGAGCTCGGTGAGGAGGCAGCCGACCCGGCCCACCGCCATCCCGAGGGCCACGGCGGGGGCGAACAGGTCGCCGGTGCGCA
Source organism: Phycicoccus sp. HDW14 (assembly GCF_011383005.1). Classification (GTDB taxonomy): domain Bacteria; phylum Actinomycetota; class Actinomycetes; order Actinomycetales; family Dermatophilaceae; genus Phycicoccus. The sequence goes on from NZ_CP049935.1 coordinate 1,334,825, forward strand.
GCCGGTACCCGCTGAGCCGCTTCCCGACGTGGACGCCGAGCCAGGCGCCGACGAGCCCCCCGAGGATGCTGCGGTTGCCGTAGGCCCACTGCTCGGCCAGGGACGCGTTCTCGCGCAGGTCGAGGTGCTGCGCCCAGGTCCCGAGGCGCATGAACAGCGCACCGCCGACGAGTGCGGCCGTGACGACGACGTACAGGCGCTCGTCGGTGTGGCCGCGCCGTCGTGCCTCGAGCACGAAGACGGCGGCGGCGACGAGGGCCCCCAGTGCGACGAAGGCGTCGTGGGTGGGGACCGGCCCCAGGAGCGGCACCATGCGGGACAGCATGCCAGCCGCCGGCGCGGCCCACCGTGAGGACGGGCGCGCGCCGGGTGCGGGTCAGAGGCGGATGCCGAGGACCGCGTCGAGGGTGCGGGCGAGCAGCCCGGGGGCGCCCGGGTCCTCGCCCTCGCCGGCCAGCGTCCGCTCGCACCAGGCGTCGACCGCCTCCAGCGCGCGCAGGGTCGAGAGGTCGTCGGCGACGGCGGCCCGCACCGCGGCGACGGTGTCGGTGGCGTCGACGCCGCCGTTGGTGGACAGCGCCTCCCGCCACCGTGCGAGACGCGACTGCGCCTGCACGAGAAGGGAGTCGGTGTACTCCCACTCGGTGCGGTAGTGCTGGGCGAGCAGGACGAGGCGGATGGCCATCGGGTCGACGCCGTCGGCGCGCAGCCGGGAGACGAGCACGAGGTTGCCCTTGGACTTGCTCATCTTCTCGCCGTCGAACGCGACCATCGCCTGGTGCACGTAGACGCGGGCGAAGGTGTCGTCGCCGGTGAGGGCGGCCGACTGCACGGCGCTCATCTCGTGGTGCGGGAAGACCAGGTCGGTGCCGCCACCCTGGAGGTCGAAGGGGTGGCCGAGGTGCTCGCGGGAGATGGCGGTGCACTCGATGTGCCACCCGGGGCGGCCGGCACCGAGCTCGTCGTCGTCCCAACACGGCTCTCCCGCACGGGCACCACGCCAGAGCAGCGGGTCGAACGGGTCGCGCTTGCCGGCGCGGTCGGGGTCTCCCCCGCGGTCGGCGAACACGGCGGACATCTGCTCACGGGTCCATCCGGAGACCTCGCCGAAGGTCGGGGCCTGCCCGAGGTCGAGGTAGACGTCGTACCCGTCGCCCTCGCCGTCGGGGAGCGGGAGCCGGTAGGCCCGGCCGCTGCCGAGCAGGGTGCGCACCTCGCGGATGATCTCGGGCATCGACTCGACGACCCCGACGAGCGCGTCCGGTGGGACGACGGCCAGGGCGGTCATGTCCTCGCGGAAGAGGTCGATCTCGGACGTGGCCAGCTCGCGCCAGTCGCGGCCGTCGCGCTCGGCCCGCTCGAGGAGCGGGTCGTCGACGTCGGTGACGTTCTGCACGTACTCGACCCGGTGCCCGGCGTCACGCAGCGCACGGACGACGAGGTCGAAGGTGACGTAGGTGGCGGCGTGGCCGAGGTGGGTGGCGTCGTAGGGCGTGATGCCGCAGACGTAGAGGCGGGCCACCTCGCCGGCGTCGACGGGGACGACGGCGTCGCGACGGGTGTCGTGGAGCCGGAGCGGGTCACCGTGACCGGGGACGGCGGGGACGAAGGGGGTGGGCCACGACTTCACCGGGCAAGACTACGGTGCGCCGTCAGAGCGCCGGCCACGGGATGGCCGGCCAGCCGCCGCGCGGTGCAGGGTGGTGCGGCCAGCGCAGGAGCGCACCGACGCGGTGGACCAGCGCCTCGACCTCCTCGACGGTCAGCAGGGGCGCCAGCGCCTCGGCCAGCGGTCCGTCGAGGGCCTCCGAGAGCTGCCCGAGCCGGGCCAGGTCGGCCTCCGGGATGGGCTCGCCGGCCCACCCCCAGAGGACGGTGCGCAGCTTCGGCTCGACGCCGAGGCTGACCCCGTGGTCGCAGCCCCGGACGGCGTCACCGTCGCGCAGCAGGTGGCTGCCCTTGCGGTCGGAGTTGTTGAGCGCGGCATCGAGGACGGCGACGGTGCGCAGGGCCGGCTCGGCGCAGTGCGCGACGACGACCGGCTCGCCGAGGGTCGACTCCCCCTCGAGCACGACGTGCCACCCCTCGGGGACCTCGCCCGGACCCACGACGACGACGAGGGGCTCCTGCTCCCCCGTCGTCGGGCCGACCCACAGCTGCACCGAGCCCGGGCCGAGGGGGCCGTTGCGCAGCACGGTGGGCGGCACGACGCCGAAGCCACCCGCCTCGCTGACAAGCCAGGCGGCCCGCTCGCGCGCGACGAGCGTGCCGTCCGGGTAGTCCCAGAGCCGCCGCTCGGTGGCCTCCGGCTTGTGGATGACGAGCACCTCGTCGGCGGGGTCACCGACGAGGCAGAGCAGCGCGCCGTTGGAGGACCCCGAGATGCGACCGACGGGCGTCAGGTCCCCCCGGGTCAGCAGCTCCTCGAGCTCAGCGCCGGTATCCGTTGGCACGCGGGCAGATGTGGCCGGAGGGGTCGAGCGGCTGGCCGCAGAACGGGCAGGCCGGGCGGCCCGCGGAGATGACCTTGCCGCAGCGCCGGGCGAACCCGCGGGCCGCGACCGGGTCGAGGACGACGCGCAGGGTGCTGAGGGTGGCCTCGTCGGCCTCCTCGGGGTCCTGGTCGTGGCACTCGATGGCGAGCACGAGGCGCTCGGGGTCCCACGCGAGGCTGAGGGTGTCGACCCGGAACTCGTCCTCGATGGGGGTGGTCAGCGGCTCGGTGTCGCCCTCCCCGAGCGGCTCGGTGGCGGTGCCCTCGGCGTGGGCGTCGAGGAGGTCGTTGATGCGGTCGGCGAGCACGCTGACCTGCACCTTCTCGAGCGAGACCGACACGACGCGGCCCCCGCCGCTGGCCTGGAGGAAGAACGTGCGGCCGCCCGGTGGGCCCACGGTGCCGGCGACGAAGCGCTCGGGCGGGTCGAAGACGGTGGCTGGCATGCCTCCCACCCTAGATCGAGAACCCCACGGGCAGCTCCAGCCGGTGACGGGCCATCAGCGCACTGTCCGAGAGCAGCTCGCGGGTGGGGCCGTCGGCGACCACCGAGCCCTCGGAGAGCACGACGGCGCGGGGGCAGAGCTCGACGGCGTAGGGCAGGTCGTGCGTGACCATGAGGATCGTCACGTCGAGGGAGCGGAGGATGTCGGCGAGCTCGCGCCGGGAGGCCGGGTCGAGGTTCGACGACGGCTCGTCGAGGACGAGGATCTCCGGGCGCATGGCGAGCACGGTGGCGATGGCCACCCGCCGGCGCTGCCCGAAGGAGAGGTGGTGCGGCGCGCGGTCGGCGAGGTCGGCCACCCCGACCGCGTCGAGCGCCTCGACCACCCGCGCGTCGAGCTCGGCGCCCCGCAGCCCGAGGTTCGCCGGCCCGAAGGCCACGTCGTCCCGCACGCTCGGCATGAAGAGCTGGTCGTCGGGGTCCTGGAAGACGATGCCGACCCGCCGGCGCACCTCGAGGAGGTTCTCATCGGTGACGGGGAGCCCGGACACGGTGACCGACCCGGCACCGGGGGTCAGGACACCGTTGAGGTGCAGGACGAGGGTCGTCTTGCCGGCGCCGTTGGGCCCGAGCAGCGCCACCCGCTCGCCCGGGTGCACGTGGAGGTCGACCCCGAAGAGGGCCTGGTGGCCGCCGGGGTAGGCGTAGGCGACGCCGCGCAGGTCGAGGACGGGAGTGGTCACCCCGCCATCCTGACGCCCACGGACACGACGACCGCCACCAGGGCCGGTGCGAGCGCGGTGGCCCACTGCCCGGGCGTCGCCGACAGCGGCGAGGTCATCGGCATCGCACCGGTCCAACCGCGGCTGACCATCGCCAGGTGGACCCGCTCCCCCCGCTCGTAGCTGCGGATGAACAGCGCCCCGGTGCCGGCGGCGAGCACGGGCCAGGCCCGCACCGACCGGGCGCTGAAGCCGCGGGAGGCGCGAGCCACCTTCATCCGGCGCAGCTGGTCGGCGACGACGTCGAGGTAGCGGACCATGAACGATGCGATGAGGACCAGCGGGTCGGGCACCCGGAGGTGCTGGAGCGCGCGGACGAGGTCGCGGGGCCGGGTCGTCACCGCGAAGGCGACGGCCGTGACGACGCCCGTCGTGCCCTTGAGCAGGAGGGCGACGGCGGCCGTGAGGCCGGTCTGCGACACCGTGACCGGGCCGAGGGCCGTCGTCGGACCGACGGCGACGAAGGGCAGGACGAGGGCGAACACGGCGAACGGCGTCTCGACGGCGAGCCGGGGCAGCAGGTGCCGTGCCGCGACCCGGGTCGAGAGGAGGACGGCGACACCGAGGGCCAGGAGGGCCCCGAGCGCCACGTGTGCCTCGGACGGGACGGACACGACGGCGAGCACGAAGGCCATGAGGCCGACGAGCTTGGTGTGCGCGGGCAGGCGGTGGAGGACGGTGTCGCCCTCCACGTGCAGGTGGGCGCCGGGGGCCGAGCCCACCTCAGGGACGCGCGGCGGACCCGCGGCGCCGGCCGATGATCCGCACCAGCCCGAACATCAGCAGGCCGACGACGACGGCACCGACGACGCCGGCCAGGCCTCCCGCGAGTCGACCGTCGGAGACGCCGCGCACCGAGTAGTCCGCGAGGGGCGAGCCGGCGGTGGCCGAGTCGCGTGCGACGCTCTCGAAGCCGAGCGAGCTCGCGACGTACTCGAGGCCGTCGGGGTGGCTCGAGGCGTAGAACGAGACGATCCCGGCGATGACGAGGCAGACGGCCAGCCCGACGCCGACGAGCCGGCGGGTCGAGATGCGAGGACGGTCGGTGGTGCCGCTCATGCGACGACCTCCGGGATGCGCAGCTCGAGCGCGGGCAGGCGACCGCGCGCGACGTGGACGAGGTCGGGGCGGGCGGCCACGATGCTCGTCACCGCGAGGAACGTGATGACGGCCTCACCCACCCCGATGAGCAGGTGCCAGCCGACCATGGTCCCCGCGAGCGCACCGAGCGGAATGGGTGCGGCACCCCCCAGGGCGTAGAGGCCGGTGAAGCTCAGGGCGGCGACCGGCACGCTGACGAGCGCCCCGGCCGCGGCGGCGACCGGGATGCTCGAGAGCTTGCGGGGAAGGAGCGCCAGGGCCCCTCGGGCGACGCCGTAGCCGACCCAGACCCCGACGACCCCCATGAGCAGGACGTTGGTGCCGAGCGCGGTGACCCCGCCGTCGGCGAAGAGGAAGGCCTGGACCGCGAGCACGACCGTGAGGCAGAGCGTCGCGGTGGCCGGGCCGACGAGGACGGCCGCGAGGGCAGCCCCGAGCAGGTGTCCCGAGGTGCCGGCGCCGACCGGGAAGTTGACCATCTGCGCCGCGAAGACGAAGACCGCGACGAGCCCGGCCAGGGGTGCGGTGCGCTCGTCGAGCTCGTGGCGAGCGGCGCGCACGAGGGAGGCGCCGACGACGCCGGCGGCGACGACGCCCGTGGCGACCGAGGTCGGGGCGTCGAGGAATCCGTCGGGGACGTGCACGCGGGCCTCCGGTGGCTGAGGGGTCACTGTTGCGAACAGTTCGCAACACCTGCCTGCACCCTAGGCGCACCGGGCGACCCGATCAACACCGGGGTCGCGATCCCCTCCGACCGGTCAGCCCGCTCCCCCACCCACCGTCGAGTCCCCGGCGTCGTGGGCCTTCGGGACGGCGACGAGCGGGGCGAGGTCGCCGGCGTGGGTGTTGCTGGCGAGCAGGACCATCCGGGTGGGGGTCACGTGCACGGCGGTGACCGACCCCGGGTCGACCCGGACCCGCTGCAGTCCCGCGACGCCGGCCCCGACGGCCTCGGCCACGACCGCCTTGATGGGGTCGCCGTGGCTCACCGCGACCCAGACCGCCGCCCGGCCGTGCTCGGCCTCGACCTCGGCGTCGAGCGCGCGGACCCCGGCGACGACGCGCTCGGCCATCTGCCCGAGGGACTCGGCGCGGTGCTCGTCGGACTCGGGGAAGGTCGCCGACGCGGGGTCGTCCTGGATGACGCGCCACAGCGGGTCGTTGGCGGCCTCGGCGAGCGGGCGCCCGGTCCACCCGCCGTAGTGGCACTCCCCAGCCGGTCGTCGGTGCCGGCCTCCAGCGCGGGCAGGGCGATGGCCACCGTCTCGAGGCACCGCTGGAGCGGGCTGCTGACCGCCCGGACGACACCGAGGGGGCGAGCCGCTCGGCCGTGCGCTCGGCCTGGCCGCGGCCGGTTTCGGTGAGGCCGACCCCCTCGCTCCACCCGGCGAGCACCCCCGCGGCGTTCGCGGTCGAGTGCCCGTGCCGCAGGAGCAGGACGATGGCCACGAAGGGACATGCTAGGCGCACGGGGATGCGGGCCGGGCGGGCTCCCCTCGGCCACAATGGCGGACGTGATCGTCGACCGCGCCATCTACGAGGACGGGCACCGCCGCGCGTGCGGCGACCTGTCCGACGAGCTCGAGGCCCTCCGCGCCGGCGACGACCCCGCAGCGTTCCTGTGGATCGGGCTCAAGGACCCGACCCACGAGGAGTTCGACGAGGTCAACGCAGAGCTGCAGCTGCATCCGCTCGCCGTCGAGGACGCGGTCAAGGGCCGCCAGCGGGCCAAGGTCGAGCTGTACGACGACACCGTCTTCGTCGTCCTCAAGCCGCTGCGCTACATCGACCGCACCTCCGACATCGAGACCGGCGAGGTGATGGTCTTCGTCGGCGACCGGTTCGTCGTCACCGTGCGCCGCGGCGAGCTGACCCCGCTGACGGGCATCCGCAAGGAGCTGGAGGCCGACCGGGTCGCCCTGGGCCACGGGCCCCTCGGGGTGCTGCACCGGGTCCTCGACCGGGTCGTCGACGGGTACGTCGAGATCGACGGCGAGGTCGAGACCGACCTCGACGAGATCGAGAGGGCCGTCTTCTCCGACGGGCGCACCGACACCGGGTCGATCTACCGGCTCAAGCGCGAGGTCCTCGAGTTCCGCCGGGCCGTCATGCCCCTGGCCGAGCCGTTGCGGATGCTCTTCAGCTCGCCGCGCTCCCCCGTGCCCGAGGGCGAGCTGCGGCTGCAGATGCGCGACGTGTCCGACCACCTGCAGGGCGTCATCGACCACGTCGAGTCCTACGACGACCTGCTCACGGGCATCCTGTCGGCTCACCTGGCGCAGGTCTCGGTGCAGCAGAACGACGACATGCGACGCATCTCGGCGTGGGTCGCCATCGCCGCGCTGCCGACGATGATCGCCGGCGTCTACGGGATGAACTTCGAGTACATGCCCGAGCTCGGGGCGAGCATCCACCTGGGGGACGGCGAGTTCCGGTACGGGTACTTCGTCGTGCTGCTCGTGATGGTCGGCGCCTGCACGGTGCTGTACCGCGCGTTCAAGCGCAGCGGCTGGCTCTGACGCGTCCTCCGCCCGGGGCGGCGCGGGACGGCGTGGCTCAGGTCGCGGTGATCCAGCCGGCACCGAGCGCGACGGCCAGGACGAGGCCGAGGGCCACGCGGTACCAGACGAACGGGCGCAGCGAGTTCGAGGCGACGAAGCGCAGCAGCCAGGCGATCGAGGCGTAGGCGACGCCGAAGGCGACGACGATGCCGACGATCATCTGCCCGGGGCCGAGCGCGCTGAGGTCGTGGCGGGCGTCGACGAGCTCGAAGAGCCCGGCCGCCGTGAGGGCCGGGATGGCCATGAAGAAGGAGAGCTCGGTGGCCGTGACGCGGTCGATGCCGCGGGCCAGGCCGGCCGAGATCGTCGCCCCGGAGCGCGACACACCGGGGATGAGGCTGAAGCACTGGACGAGACCGATGACGATGCCGTCGCGCAGCGTGAGGTCGCCCTCCTCGCGGTGCTCGCCGCGCGCCTCGAGCTCGTCGTGGCGGCGCTCGGCCCACCAGATGACGCCGCTCCAGAGCACGAGCGCGACCGCCACGACCCAGAGGCTGCGCAGCGGCCCGGAGATGACGTCCTTGAGGGCGAAGCCGACGATGCCGACCGGGATCGACCCGACGATGACGACCCACGCGAGGCGGTAGTCGCGCTCCTCACGACGTGCGCTGTCCCCCAGCCCCCGCACCCAGGCCATGAAGAGGCGGGCGATCTTGCGCGCGAAGTAGAGGAACGTCGCCGCGATGGCCCCGATCTGGATGATCGCCGTGTACGCGGTGACGGCCTTGGCGTCGACCGGCAGGCCGAGGAGGTGCTCCGTGATCGTCAGGTGGCCGGTGGAGGAGATCGGGAGGAACTCGGTGAGTCCCTCGACGATCCCGAGGACGACGGCCTGCAGGTAGGTCAGCTCGATGGGCACCCGCAGAGCCTAGGGGCTGACCACCTCGGCCATGAGCCGCAGGGTGGCGAGTCGCTCCTCGGTCGTCCGGGCGTACGGCGCCACGGAGAGGGTGGTGACGCCCGCGTCGGCGTACCGGCCGACGCGCTCGGCGATGCGCTCGGGCGGGCCGAGCAGGGCGGTGGCGTCGGCGAGCTCCATCGGGACGGCGGCGGCGGCGTCGCGGGGGCGGCCGGAGAGGTAGAGGTCCTGGATGGTGTCGGCGGCCTCGTCGAAGCCCATCCGGCGGGCCAGCCGGTTGTAGAAGTTCTGCTCGCGGCTGCCCATCCCGCCGATGTAGAGGGCGGTGTACGGGGCGACGGCGGCGCGTGCGGACTCGAGGTCGTCGGTGACGACGACCGGCACGGTGGCGACCGTGTCGAAGCCGGCCATCGGGTCCTCGGGGGTGCCGCGACCGGCCGCGGCGCGGGCCTCGCGGACCGAGGCGAGCTGGTCGGCGGAGTGCTCGGGCGACAGGAAGATGGCCAGCCACCCGTCGGCGACCTCGCCGGTGAGGCGCAGGTTGCGGGGTCCGACGGCGGCGAGGTAGATCGGGAGGTCCGGGCGGGGCGGGTGGATCGTCAGGCGCAGCGACTTCCCGGGGCCGTCGGGCAGTGGGAGGGTGAAGTGGTCGCCGTCGTGCTCGACGTTCTCGCGGCGCAGGGCCGAGCGGACGATCTCAACGTACTCGCGCGTGCGGCCGAGGGGGTCCTGGAAACGGACGCCGTGCCACCCCTCGCTCACCTGCGGGCCGGAGACGCCGAGCCCGAGGAGGAAGCGGCCGTTGCTCAGGGTGTCGAGGGTGGCGGCGGTCATCGCGGTCATCGCCGGGGTGCGGGCCGGGATCTGCATGACGCCGGCGCCCAGGCCGATGTGCTGCGTCTGGGCGGCGAGCCAGGCCAGGACCGTGGGGCTGTCCGAGCCGTAGGCCTCGGCGACCCACACCGAGGCGTAGCCGAGCCGGTCGGCCTCCTGCACGAGCTCGAGGAGGTCCTCGCCCATGCCCATTCCCGCGTAGCCGCCAGCCAGTCCGAGACGCATGGCCGAAGGCTAGCGCGCTCGCTCGTGGTGGAGCTCGGGACGTGGTCGCGTGGTGGAGTGGTCCGTGGTCGGGGATGGGGGGTCTGGTGAGGCGAATAAGGTTGCGGGGCAGCCTGATTAATCCTGTGGATGATGGTCGGGTGTCGGTGCTGCGGGGTAGGATGGGGGCACGAGGGGAGGGGGAGCCGATGACCACGACAGCCGCACCGCAGGACGTGCTGGATGCCGCGAGCATGACCCGCGAGGCTCTGGCCGCTCTCGCCTCGGCGGTCGGCGCGAGCGGGTCGCGCGAGGAGTGGGCCGAGGTCGTCGGGGCGCTGCAGGGTTTGGTGAACGAGGCCACGGCGGTGCAGGACTCGGCGATCGTCGCGTTGGCGGCGGTCGAGCCGGAGTGGTGCGAGGACGGCACGATCGTCGAGCTGCGCCGGGTTGCGGGTCACGTGTCGGTGGATGCGCCGGCGGTCGTGTCCGGGGTGCTGTGCCTGTCGGCGGTCGCCGCCGAGCGGCGGGTGCGCGACGCGGTCCGGCGGACCGTCGACGATCAGGCCGGTGCTGGCACCGCGACCGGGCTCGGCGGGCTGCACACCGCGATGCGCGCGGGTCGGTTGGACGGGTACCGGGCGCAGGTCGTGGCCGGTGAGCTGGAGGAGTGCCCGGCCGAGGTCGCCGCCACCGTCATCACCGCCCTCGACCCGTGGTTCGACACCGAGGACGCCACGAGGCTGCGACGCCGGGCGCGTCGGCTGCTCGCGAAGGTCTCCCCCGACCTGCTCCGGAAGCGGGCCGAGCGGGCCCGGTCCGAGTCCGGGCTGCGGCGGTGGGTCGACGAGCCCGGGGTCGACACCTGGCTGGGCACCTTCCCCTCCGAGGACGCCCGTGCCGCGTGGGCCGCGATCGACGCCCTCGCCCAGACCTACGTCACCGACGGGAGCTGCGCGACCGTCGACCGGGCCCGCGCCAAGGCCCTCACCGACCTCGTCACCGGCCAGTCCACCGTCACCACCACGGTCGTCGAACACCACGCGCACCCCGTCACCGGGGCGTTCGTCGACCCCGACGACCAGCTCGCCACCACCGCCTACCGTCCCGGCGCCGCCCTGGCCGCGTTCGTGCGGGCCCGGGACGTGCACTGCCGCTTCCCCGGCTGCAGCGTCACCGCCCGGTACTGCGACCTCGACCACGTGATCGCCTTCCCGGCCGGACCCACCACCGCCGCCAACCTCGTCTGCCTCTGCCGGCGCCACCACCGGGTCAAGCAGCGCCCCGGCTGGAGCACCCACCTCGACTCCGACGGCACCTACTGGGTCACCGACCCCACCGGACGAACCCGCACCACCGACCCACCCGACCAGCGCCCCACCCCACTTTCATGGACCACCGGCGAACCCGACCCGCCACCCCCGTCCAACCCGAGCCTCGTCCTGCCCGACGGACCACACTCCAGCCTCGAGTTCACCCTCGAACACGCCGTGGGCCCACCCCAACCCCGCACCCGCTGCCGCATCGACCTCCGCCACCCCACCCGGCCCGTCGACGTCACCACCGACCACCCACGCACCCCCGCCGGCGACCCCGCGACCCCTGGCCCGACACCCCGCCCTTCTGACCCGTCGCCCGCGGACCCGGCAAAAATGGATGGCGACGGCTGCGCGGCCGGGCCACGGTGGACCGATGACGAGCAGCGACCTGTGGGACCGAGAGACCGCCGACCGGTACGACGACGCGAGTGCCGGCATGTTCGCGCCCGAGGTCCTCGACCCCACCGTCCGGGCGCTGGCCGACCTCGCCGCCCTGGCGGGCGACCGGCCGGTCCTCGAGCTCGCCATCGGCACCGGACGCGTCGCCATCCCGTTGGCCGAGCGCGGGCTCGAGGTCCACGGCATCGAGCTGTCCGCCCCGATGGCCGAGCGCCTCCACGCCAAGCGCCGCCGGGCCGAGCGGCCCGACCTGCCCGTCGTCGTCGGCGACGTGGCCACCGCGACGGCCCCCGGAGCCGGCACCTACGGCCTCGTCCTCCTCGTCTTCAACACCCTGGGCAACCTGCGCACCCAGGACGAGCAGGTCGCCGTGTTCGCCAACGCCGCCCGCCACCTCGCACCCGGTGGCCGGTTCGTCGTCGAGCTCGGGGTCCCGGGCCTGCGCCGCCTCCCGCCGGGCCAGACCGCCATCCCCTTCGAGGTGGCCGACCACCACGTCGGGTTCGACACCTACGACCCGGCCACCCAGCAGGCCACCTCGCACCACTACACCCGCGAGGCCGACGGCTCGTTCCGGTACGGCCGGCACAACTTCCGCTACGTCTGGCCCGCCGAGTGCGACCTCATGGCCCGGCTCGCCGGGATGACCCTCGAGCGCCGCACCGCCGACTGGCACGGCACCCCGTTCACCGCGGAGAGCGGGAGCCACGTCTCGGTGTGGCGCAAGCCGACCGCGGCCTGAGGGCCTCCGACGACGGTAGGGTCGCCGGCATGCTGACCCGCCGCCTCGGGGCCACCGGCCTCACCGTCTCGCGGCTGGCCCTCGGCACGATGGCCTGGGGGACCCGGACCGCGCCCGAGGACGCCCGCGACCTGCTGACGACCTTCCGCGCCGCCGGCGGCACGCTCGTCGACACCGCCCACGGCTACGCCGGCGGCCTCGCCGAGGACCTGCTCGGCGACTTCCTCGAGGGCCCGGACCGCGACGAGGTCGTCGTCGTCACGAAGTCGGGCATCAGCCGGGCAGGCGGCGAGCGGGTCGTCGACTGCTCACGCCGCACCATGCTCCAGCAGCTCGACCTCTCGCTGCAGCGCCTGCGCACCGACCACGTCGACGTCTGGCTCGCCCACACCTGGGACCCCGACACCCCGCTCGAGGAGACCGTCGGCGCCCTCGTCCACGCGTGGCAGACCGGACGGGCGCGCTACGTCGGGGTGTCCAACCACGTCGGCTGGCAGGCCGCGCGCGCGATGTCGCTGCTCGAGTCGGCGGGCGTCCCCCTGGCGGCGAACTCCGTCGAGTACTCGCTCGTCGAGCGCCGCCCCGAGCGCGAGCTCGCCGACGCAGCGGGCGCCCTGGGCTTCGGTCTGCTCCCCTGGTCACCGCTCGGGCGCGGTGTCCTCGGCGGGCGCTACCGCGGGGGCATCTCGTCCGACTCGCGCCTGGCCTCGGAGGAGTTCTCGCGCTTCGCCGGCCGGCACGTCGGCGACCACACCCGCGGTGTCGTCGAGGCCGTGCGCACCGCCGCCGAGGGCCTCGGGGTGCCGCCGGCGGTCGTCGCCCTGGCCTGGGTCCGTGACCGCCCGGGCGTCACCGCACCGGTCATCGGCCCGCGCACGACCGCCCAGCTGGCCGCTCTGCTGCAGAGCGAGGACGTCGAGCTGCCCGCCCAGATCGTCGAGGCGCTCGACGAGGTGTCGGCCGACCACACCTGACGGCGGGCGGCCGGACCGGGATCAGTCGTCCTCGTCCTCGTCGTCGTAGTCGTCGTCCAGCCCGGAGTAGATCCGGCTGCCGTCGCCGTCCTCGTCGTCGTGGTCGTCGAGGTCGCCCTCGCCCTCGCGCTCACCGCTACCACGCTCGGACCCGTCGTCGGGCTCGTCGTCCTCGTCGTCCCCGGTGTAGAGGTCGAGCGGAGTCATCTCGCCGTAGGCGTCGTAGAGGGCCCCGTCGTAGTCCTCGAAGGCGTCCGCGACGTCCTCGTAGGCGGCCACGACGGCCGGGTCCTCGTCACCGCGTCGCGTGCTGCTCACCTCGAGGTGCCGCTCGAGGGCGGCGACGAGCCGGGCGAGTGCGGCACGCGGGTCAGCGGTCATGGCTCGAACCGTACCGGTCCTTGGGCAGAATGTGTCAGTGGCCGACTACGAGTACCTCGTCCTGGTGTTCGGGCGCGAGGTCCAGCGACAGGACATCCGCCGGACGCTCACCGAGCACGCCGAGTACGGCCACTGGGAGCTCGCCCGGACCCGCACCTACATGGGCGGCCTGACGCGGACCTGGTTGCGGCGGCGCATCATCCGCGCGCGCCGGCGCATCGACGCATAGCGCGCCGCGACGTCGGCCAGGGCGTCAGCAGGTCTCGACGAGGCGCCCGAGGACCCGCGTGCCGAAGCGCAGCGACTCGGTGGGCACGCGCTCGTCGATGCCGTGGAACATCGGCGCGAAGTCGAGGTCGGCGGGCAGCCGCAGCGGCGCGAACCCGTAGCCGGTGATGCCGAGCAACGAGAGCGCCTTGTTGTCGGTGCCGCCGGAGAGGCAGTAGGGCAGCACCTCGGCGTCCGGGTCCTCGGTGCGCAGCGCGGCGACCATCGCCTCGACGAGGTCGCCCTCGAACGGCGCGTCGAGCGCGATGTCGCGGTGCAGCACCTCGACGTCGACGTGCTCCCCCGCCAGCTCGCGGATGGTGTCCATCAGCGCGTCCTCGTGGCCCGGCAGGAACCGGCAGTCGACGTTGGCCGACGCCTGCTGCGGGATGACGTTGTGCTTGTACCCGGCGTCGAGCATCGTCACGTTGCTGGTGTCCTGCAACGTCCCTCGCACGAAACCCTGGGCCCCGCCGAGGTGGGCGAGCAGCTCTTCGAGGTCCTCGTCGGACCACCCGGTGCCGGTGAGCTCGGAGAGCCCGTCGAGCAGCGTGCGCACCGACGGGATGTACTCGCGCGGCCACTTGTGCTCGGCGATCCGGGCGATCGCCTCGGCGAGCCGGACGATGGCGTTCTCGTCGTTGGGGACCGAGCCGTGGCCGGCGCGGCCGTTCGCCGTGAGCCGGAGCCAGGCGATGCCCTTCTCGGCCGTCTGCAGCAGGTAGGTGCGCTGCTCCTCGCCGTGCCGGTCGGTGAACGTGACGCTGTACCCGCCGACCTCGCTGATCGCCTCGGTGACCCCCTCGAACACCTCCGGGTGCTCGTCGACGAGGAAGTGCGAGCCCTTGACGCCGCCGGCCTCCTCGTCGGCGAAGAAGACGACGACGAGGTCGCGGGGCGGGACGACGCCGCGACGGGCCAGGTCGCGCACGACGGCCAGCATCATCGCGTCCATGTCCTTCATGTCGACGGCCCCGCGCCCCCACACGCAGCCGTCCTGCTCGATGCCGGCGAACGGGTCGACCGACCAGTCGGCCGCGTTGGCCGGCACGACGTCGAGGTGTCCGTGGATGCACAGGGCCCCCCGGTCGCGGTCGGCGCCGGGGATGCGGACCGCGACGCTGACCCGGCCGGGGTCGGACTCGAAGGTCTGCGGCTCGAGGCCGACCTCGCGCAGCTGCTGCACGACGTACTCGGCCGCCTCCGCCTCCCCCGGCCCGCTGCCATCGCCGTAGTTGCTCGTGTCGATCCGGATCAGCTCCTGGCAGATCCGGACGACCTCGTCCTCGGGTCGCAGCGTGTCGGTCATGCCGTCCACCGTAGACCGGGCAGGCCGCCCGGTCGCCGCTGCCGGTCGGCCGCCGCGCCCGGTCCGGAGGATTTCGGTTCCGAGGCACCGACCGTGTATCGTTCCGGGTCGGCGGAGGGCCTCCCCAGGGCCCCTCCCGCACCACCTGTCCGGGTGGCGGAATTGGCAGACGCGCTAGCTTGAGGTGCTAGTGCCCGTATAGGGCATGGGGGTTCAAGTCCCCCCTCGGACACCACGGTCGACGGCCCCGAACCACACGGTTCGGGGCCGTTCGTCAGTCCTGGGCGGCGTCGTAGGCGTCGACGGCGTCGGCGAGCTTCTGCACCAACGGGTCGAGACCGTCGGCCGCCTCGGGCGGGATCGCGCCGGAGTCGACGTTGGTGCCGTACTCCTCGAGCATCGAGTTGCGGACGTCGAGGAGCTTGCGGGAGTCGCCGTCGCGCAGGGCCCGGTCGATGTCGCGGATCTCCTGCTGGAGGGTCTTCGCGGCGTCCTTGTCGATGCCGCCCTCGCCGTCGAGCGCGTCGACCTCGTCGGCCAGCGCCGCCGAGGCGTCCGAGACGGCCTGGGCGGGGTCGGCCGCCGTCGGGGTCTGGGAGGGGCTGGGCGTCGGCTCGGGGGCCGAGGTCGAGGGCGCCGGCTCGCTCGTCGTCGGTGCCGCGGACGAGCGCGTGGGCGTCGGCGTCGGGGTGCCGCTCGGCGTGCTCGTGGGGTCCTCCCCTTGCCCGGTCCGAGGAACAGGTACCAGGCGAGCAGCCCGACCGCCACCAGGGCCACGAGGGCGATGACCCACATCGGCCCCGAGGACCCGCGGCGCGGCTCCTCCTCGTAGCGGTCCGAGCGCGTCGACGGTCCCTCGACCGGGGCGGCGGGACCGCGGGCACCGCCCCCGTGCGCGGCAGCCGCTGGGTGGCGTCGGCACCGGACGCCGGGAGGACCGTCGTCGCGGCGGCCCCGGCGCCCGCTGCCCCGGCAGCGGCAGCACCGGCCACCGTGGGTGCCGAGCGGGAGGTGAGTGCGTCGAGGACGGCCGCGGCACCCGCAGGACGGTCGGCGGGGTCCTTGGCGAGCAGCGAGTCGACGAGCGTCGCGAGCCACGCCGGCGTGTCGGGACGCAGCTCGCGCACGTCCGGCGGCGGCTCGCTCGTGTGCTGCATGACGGTGGCGACCGGGCTCCCGGCGCTGAACGGAGGCCGGCCGGCGAGCAGGGCGAAGAGGACGCAGCCGAGGGCGTAGAGGTCGGCCCGACCGTCGACCCGCTGCCCGAGCGCCTGCTCCGGAGCCAGGTACTCGGCCGTGCCCATCACGGTGTTCGTCGCCGTGAGCGCCTGTCCGCCGGTGGCCTCCCCCAGCTGGGTGATGCCGAAGTCGACGACCCGGACCCGACCGTCGTCGGCGTGGACGACGTTGCCCGGCTTGATGTCCCGGTGCACCAGCCCGCGCGCGTGGGCGGCCTCGAGCGCCGCGGCGACCTGCCGGCCGACCGAGACGACCTCCTCGACGGGCAGCGGACCGTCGGCCAGCTGCTCGGCCAAGCTCGGGCCGGGCAGCAGCTCCATCACGAGGTAGGCGGTGTCGCCCTCGACGCCGGTGTCGTGCACGGTGACGACGTTCGGGTGGCTGATGCCGGCCGTGACCCTCGCCTCGCGCCCGAACCGGACCGCACCGGAGTCGTCCGGCAGGCGACGCAGGTCGATGGTCTTCACGGCGACCTGGCGACCGAGGACGGTGTCGGTGGCACGCCAGACCTCGCCCATCCCGCCGCGGCCGATCGGGTCGCCGAGGACATAGCGCCCGGCCAGTGCTCGCTCCTCGGTGCTCATCCGGACCAGCGTAGCCAGCCGCGACGGGACACCGGCGCCCGACTAGCCTGTCGTCGTGCTCGAGTCCGTCACCGCCGTCCGCTACGTCGCGCCCCTCCGCGAGGGCGGGTCGCTGCCGGGGCTGGTCGAGGCCGACGACCTCGGCACCTACGTCGTGAAGTTCACCGGCGCCGGCCAGGGCCGCAAGGTGCTCGTCGCGGAGGTCCTCGTCGGCGAGGTCGCCCGGCGGGTGGGCATCCCCACCCCGCGGCTGGCGGTCGTCGACCTGCCGACCGCCATCGCCCGGTACGAGGCCGACGAGGAGGTCCAGGACCTGCTCAACGCCAGCCCGGGCCGCAACCTCGGCGTCGACTTCCTCCCCGGCGCGTTCGGCTACGACGGGTCCCGACCACCGGGCGCGGACGAGGCCGCGGCGATCCTCTGGCTCGACGCCTACACGGCCAACGTCGACCGCACCTGGTCCAACCCCAACCTGCTCGTGTGGCACGGGCGCACCTGGGCCATCGACCACGGAGCGGCCCTCTGGTTCCACCACGGCTGGCCGAGCCGGCCACCGGACGTCGCCCGCTTCGTCGGGCAGCCCTTCGACCCCTCCGGACACGTGCTGGCGGGCGTCGCCGGCGACGTGAGCACCACCCACGAGCGGCTCGCCCCGCTCCTCACCGAGGACGTGCTGCGCGAGGTCGTCGCCGAGGTGCCCGAGGAGTGGCTCGAGACCACCGCGAGCCTGCCCGACCTCGACAGCGTCCGGGCCGCCTACCTCGAACACCTCGTGCAACGGCTCGCCTCCCCCGCGGCCTGGCTGGGAGGTACGTCGTGAGCCACCCGTACCAGTACGTCGTCCTGCGCTTCGTGCCCCGCGTCGACCGGGGCGAGTGCGTCAACGTCGGCGTCGTCCTGCACTCCCAGTCCGCCGGCCTGCTGCGCTGCGCGTGGCACGTCGACGAGGCCCGCGCCCGCGCCCTGGCCCCGGAGGCCGACCTCGACACCCTGCGCGCCGCCCTCGAGGCGGTCGGCACGATGTGCGATCGTCCGCCGGCCGACGTCGATGCCGCGCTGACCACCCAGGGCAAGCGGTTCGGCTGGCTCAGCGCGCCGCGCTCGACGGTGCTGCAGCCCGGCCCGGTCCACGGCGGGTCGGCCGAGGACCCCGAGGCCGAGGTCGAGCGACTGCTCGAGCGCCTCGTGCGCTGACCCGGTGCGCCGCCGTCAGACGACGGCGGCCCGCGGGGCGGCCAGGGTCCGCTCGAGGTCCTCGAGCGTGTACGGCTTGCTGAGGTAGGCGTCCATGCCGGCGGCCAGCAGCTTCTCGCGGTCCCCGTCGGCCGCGTTGGCGGTCAGGGCCACGACGTGCGGCTGGCGCCCGCCCCGTTCTCTCAGGGCCCGGGTGGCGCCGACCCCGTCGAGGTTCGGCATGTTGACGTCCATGAGGACGATGTCGTAGTCGCGCGCCGCGGTGGCCGCGACCGCCTCGACCCCGTCGGTGGCGACGTCGGCCTCGACCCCGAGGCGCCGGAGCATGTGCAGCGCGACCATCCGGTTCACCGGGTCGTCCTCGGCGAGGAGGACGACCGGGCCGGGTCCGTCGCTCCGGGCCCCCTCGTCGGCGCGCAGCACGGGGTCCGCGGCCGGGTCGGCCGCTGCGCCGCGCGTGCACGCGCGCACCGGGACCGAGATCGTGAACACCGAGCCGACGCCCACGGCCGAGCGGACGTCGAGGGCCCCGCCGAGCCGGCTGGCGATGCGGGTGCAGATGGCCAGGCCGAGGCCGGTGCCGCCGTGCGTGCGGGTCGTGGAGGCGTCGCCCTGGGCGAACGGGCTGAAGATCCGTTCGAGCCGGTTCTCGGGGATGCCCGTCCCGGTGTCGTGCACCTCGACGACGAGACGTCCGCCGAGCAGGCCGTCGGCGTCGGGACCGGTGCCGTCGGAGCGGTAGGTCGCGACCATCCGGACCCCGCCGGCCTCGGTGAACTTCAGGCCGTTGCCGACGAGGTTGATGAGCACCTGGCGCACGCGGACGACGTCGGTGCACACCCGCGCCGGCACCTGCGGGTCGGCCTCCCACGTGAGTCGGAGACCCGCGCGGTCGGCCGTCGGCTGGAGCATCGCGCAGACGTCCTCGAGGACGGCCCGCACGTCGGCCGAGGTCGACTCGGTCTCGACCTTGCCGCTCTCGAGGGCGCTGAAGTCGAGGATGTCGTTGACGATGGCCAGCAGGTGCCGGCCGCTCTGGTGCGCCGTCGCGACGTACTGGCGCTGCTCGGCCGCCAGCTCGGTGTCGAGGAGCAGCTCGGTGAGCCCGAGGACCGCGTTGAGCGGCGTCCGGATCTCGTGGCTCATGCTCGCGAGGAACCGCTGCTTGGCGTCCGCGGTCTCCTCGGCGGTCTCCTTGGCCGCGCGCAGGGCGTCCTCGGTGGCCCGGCGCTTCGTGATGTCGGTCTGCACCGCGACGAACCCGGTGACGACGTCGTCCTCGAGGATGGGCCGGACCTCGAGCGAGATCCAGTACGGCCGGCCGTGGCGGTCGTAGTTGAGCACCTCCGAGGTGAACGGCGCCCGGGCCCGGATCCTCTCGCGCATGAACGCCACGGTCGTGGCGTCGGTGTCGGGGCCGGTCAGCAGCTCCCCGGGCGAGCGGCCCTCGACCTCGGCCAGCTCGTAGCCGGTGTGGCGGGTGAAGGCGGGGTTCACCCACTCGATGCGTGCCTCGGCGTCGGTGACGATGACGAGGTTGTCGGTGGTCTGCACCGCCATCGAGTGCCGCTGCAGCTGGGCCCGGGCCGCCTTGAGCCGGGCGGTCTGGCGCACCTGGGAGCGCCGCGCCGTGTAGAGGACCTGCACCATGCCGGCGACGAGGCCGACGAGGGCCAACAGGGTGAAGACGAGGCCACCGAGCAGCCACCGGGTGTCCCGGACGAGGTGGGCCGTGGCTGCGTTGGCCTTCGCGGCGTCGCTCTTGCGCACGTGCTCGGCGTCCGAGACGAGGGTGTTGTAGCGGACCTCGAGGGCGCGCACGTCCTGCGACAGGGTCTTCCTGCGGGCGGGGGTGAGGGTCGACGGGTCGTCGATCACGGCCTGCACCTCGACGTCGAGCCCGTCGTGCCACAGCGTGGCCAGGGCCCGCGACCGCGTGAGCAGTCCCGCGTTGCCGAGCGTTCGGCCCTGGTAGTCCAGGGTGGCCTCCTGGATCCGCTGCGCCGCGAGGGAGCGGGCGAGCGCGATGCGGTCGGGGTCGCTCTCCGCCGAGCTGAGCGCCCCGTCCAGGCGCAGCAGCTCGCGCTGCACCTGGCTGAGGGTGCGGACGTTGCCGTCGACGAGGTCCTGGGTCAGACGGACGTTGTCGCTCAGGGCCGACGTCGAGCTGATGGTGAGGACGCTCAGCGCGACGGTGCCGGCGAGGGCCAGGACGGCGGGCACGACGAGGGCGAGCAGGATGCGTCGGCGCCCCTCCTCGACCGCCCAGAGCTCACGCACGTCACTCGACCTCGATGCTCTTGAGCTGCCAGATCCAGCGGGGGTCGTAGGTCACCGGGTCGAGGTCGTAGGTGCTCGTCGGGTAGACGATGCGCGTCGGGCCGTAGCGCTCCACCGACATCCGCTGCCCGTCGACGGAGGTCGCGAGCATCGTCGGGTAGTCGCGGGCGTCGGAGGCGGGGATGTCGACGCCGTAGTCGTTGATGGCGAGGGTGTGCAGGGTCTTGGCGCCGCCGGCCCCGACGACGGCGAGCAGGTCCCTGAGCAGCACCCCACGGAAGGTCACGCGGTGGCCCTCGGCCTGCTTGTCGTCGACCGAGTACTCGACGAGACCCATCCGCTCGATCGTCGCGAGGTCGAGCGGCACGTCGGCGCCGCCGGTCACCCGGCCCGAGACGGTGAGGACGACCGTGCCGGTCGGCGCGGGCACCGGGTCGCCGGGCCGGAGCGTCGCCGGGGCGACGACGGTGTAGCCGGTCGGCGAGGCCGACGCGGTCCGGACCGCGGCGCCGGTGCCCGCATGGGCCGAGCCGCTCGCGCAGCCCGTGAGGGCCAGCAGGGTGGCGGCCGCGGTGGCGGCCAGGGCCGTGGCGGTCCGGCGGCGGGGGGTGGTGCTCATGCGGAGGTCCTTCTCGGGGATGGATGGCTGCGGCGCCCTACGATGGGCGCCCGGACGTGCTGGGAGGCGATGGTGACGACGGGCGGAGACGACGCCGCGGGACCCGACCTGCCCGACCTGTCGGGCCTGGTCGAGCAGATGGGCGACGAGGCGCTGGCGGCCGACATCGTCGAGGTCTACCTCGACGCCCTGCCCGAGCGGGTCGAGGCCCTCGAGGCCGCGCGCGGCGGCGTCCGCGAGGACACCGTGCGGGTGGCGCACAGCCTGAAGTCGGCCAGCGCCCTGGTGGGGCTCGGCGCCCTGTCGGCGCGCAGCGCGGCGCTCGAGGCCACCGCGAAGACGCCCGACGACACGGTGCCAGGGCTCCTCGAGGAGGTCCTGTCCCTCACCGGCCCCGCGGAGGCCGGGCTGCGGGAGTGGCTGGGCGCCCACGGCCGGTCGCACTGACTGCTGGTCCACGGGATCGCTCAGACGCTGTAGGCGGGCTCGTCGGCCGCGACCGGCTCGAACCGGTAGCCGAAGCCGCGCACGGTGCGGATGAACCCCTGCCGGGTGGCGTTCTCGCCGAGCTTGCGCCGCAGGTTGGCCAGGTGCACGACGATGACGTGGTCGTCGCCGACCCAGTCCCCGCCCCAGACGGCGTCCATCAGCTGGCTGCGCATGAACGTACGCCGGGGCGAGCCGGTGAGGACCTCGAGCAGGTCGTACTCGATGCGGGTGAGCTCGACGGCCACGCCGTCGACGAGCACCTCGCGGGCGACCGGGTCGACGGTCAGCCGTCCGAAGCGGCGGACCTCCGGGCTCGGGGTCGCGCGCGGACGCCGTCGCATGGCCCGGATGCGGGCGGTCAGCTCGCGCGGCGAGAAGGGCTTGGTGACGTAGTCGTCGGCGCCCATGGTCAGGCCGAGCACGCGGTCGAGCTCGTCGGTGCGCGCGGTGACCATGACGACGTAGCAGTCCGAGAACTCACGGATCCGGCGGCAGACCTCGATGCCGTCCATCCCGGGCAGGGTGACGTCGAGGACGACCAGCTCCGGGGCGTGCGTGCGGGCCGCCGCCACGCCCTGGTCCCCGGTCGTCGCGCCGACGACGCGGAAGCCCTCGTTCGAGAGGAGCGTGGTGGCGAGGCGGGCGAACTCCGGCGAGTCCTCGATGACGAGGGCGGTCTGGCGGGTCATGACGTCTCCTTGGGGTCGTCGACACCGTATCCGCACCGATGACATCGTTGTCGGCATAGAATCCGAAGACCAGCCGGACAGACGACCCGTGGATCAGTTGGTCGGAGACACCGGGTCAGCCGCGTGGCCGCAGCGCCCACGCGGCGACGGCGCCCGCGGCCGCGACGTTGAGCGAGTCCACGCCCCCGGCCATCGGGATGCGCACCACGGTGTCGACCGCGGCGAGCGTCCGCCGCGTCAGCCCGTCGCCCTCCGTGCCGAGCACGAGGGCCAGCCGCTCCGGCGGGTCGGCGGCCAGCTCGTCGAGCCCGACCGAGTCGTCGGTGAGGGCCAGGGCGGCCACGTGGAAGCCGAGGTCGTGCAGCTGCTCGATGCCTCCCGGCCACGGGTCGATGCGGGTCCACGGCACCTGGAAGACCGTGCCCATCGAGACGCGGACCGACCGGCGGTAGAGCGGGTCGGCGCAGCGCGGGGTCACGAGCACGGCATCGGTGCCGAGGGCCGCGGCCGAGCGGAACACCGCGCCGACGTTCGTGTGGTCGACCACGTCCTCGAGCACGAGGACCCGGCGGGCTCCGGCCAGCACCTCGGCCGGCGGCGGCGGCGTGGGCCGGTGCATCGAGGCCAGGGCACCCCGGTGGAGGTGGAAGCCGGTGAGCCGCTCGATGACGTCGTGCTCCCCCACGTACACGGGCACGCCGTCGCGCTCGGCGTCGGCGACGACGTCGGCGAGGTCGGCCAGCCACCGCTCGGCCATGAGGAAGGAGCGCGGCCGGTGCCCGGCGCCCAGCGCGCGCCGGATCACCTTCTCCGACTCGGCGACGTACAGGCCCCTTCGGGCTCGAGGCGGCGGCGCAGCGCGACGTCGGTGAGCGAGACGTAGTCCTCGAGCCGGGGGTCGTGCTCGTCGGTGACGCGCTCGACGCTCATCCGGCGACGACCATCCGCGTCACGGCCACGAGGCCGACGACGACGATCACCCCGCGCAGCACCGGTGGCGGCAGGCGGCGGCCGACGGTGGCCCCGAGGACTCCCCCGATCGTCGAGCCGACGGCGATGAGGAGGACGACGAGCCAGTCGATGCGGTCCCTGGCCACGAGGAGGAAGACGACGGCGGCGACGCCGTTGACGATCGTCGCGAGGACGTTCTTGTAGCCGTTGAGCCGCTGGAGCGGCTCGGAGGACAGCGCCCCGAGGATGCCCATGAGGATGATGCCCTGCGCGGCACCGAAGTAGCCGCCGTAGACCCCGGTGCCGAAGGTGCCGAGCGCCATCGCGCGGGCGTGCCCGGCCCGGGTCGAGCGGCCCTCCTCGCGGCGACGCTGCGACCAGGCGCTGAGCCGGGGGCCGACGACGACGAGCGCGATGCCGACGACGATGAGCACCGGCACGACGGCCTTGAAGACGGCCGGGTCGAGCACGAGGAGGAGGACCGCGCCGAGAGCACCCCCGAGCAGCGACATCGGGACCAGCCGGCGCAGCACGGGGGCGGCCCCGACGAGCTCGGAGCGGTAGCCGACGGCCCCCGTCAGCGAGCCCGGGACGAGCCCGATGTTGTTCGAGACGTTGGCCGTGACCGGCGGGATGCCGAGCAGCAGCAGGGTCGGGAAGGTGATGAGCGTGCCCGACCCGACGACGGTGTTGATCGTCCCGGCCCCGATCCCCGCGAGCACGACGAGGAGGGCTTCACCGACGGACACCCGGCCACCCTAGTGCGGGTGGCCGGGTGTCTCGGGCGGTGCCTGCCTCAGGGCTGGGTGGGAGGCGCGGGAGGCGCCGGCGGCAGGTCGGCCGGCGGGGTGGCCGGCGGTGCGGGCGGGGCGATCGGCTCGGTCGGCGGGGCGGGCGGGGCCTGCCGCGGCGGCACGGCGTCGGCGCCCGGTGCGATGGGCGGCTGGACGCGCGAGGCCGGCTGGGCGTGCTCCTCGGCCTCCTTGCTCGTCTGCGCCGCTTGGCCGCGGGCCCGCGCGAGGGCCGACTTCGGGTCCTCGAGGGTGGTCTCCTCGAAGGCGTTGCCGAGCATCTCGCCCGGGTCGACCCACTCGTCGTCGCCCCCGTCGCCGGAGGGCTTCGTCGCGCCGAGCGCCCCGCCGATGCCGCGCAGGGCATCGGTCAGCTCGCTCGGGATGATCCACATCTTGTTCGAGTCGCCGCGCGCGATCTGCGGGAGCACCTGGAGGTACTGGTAGGCCAGCAGCTTCTGGGTCGGCTTGCCGCGGTGGATGGCGTCGAAGACCTGCTGGATGGCACGGGCCTGGCCCTGGGCCTCGAGGATGCGGGCCTGCGCCGAACCCTCGGCGCGCAGGATCTGGCTCTGCTTCTCACCCTCGGCCGTGAGGATCTGGCTGGCCTTGGTGCCCTCGGCGTTGAGGATGGCCGCACGGCGGTCGCGCTCGGCCTTCATCTGCTTCTCCATCGACTCCTGGATGGAGGCCGGCGGGTCGATCGCCTTGAGCTCGACGCGGTTGACGCGGATGCCCCACTTGCCGGTGGCCTCGTCGAGGACGCCGCGCAGCTGGCCGTTGATCTGGTCGCGGCTGGTCAGCGTCTGCTCGAGGTCGAGGGAGCCGATGACGTTGCGGAGCGTGGTGACGGTGAGCTGCTCGATGCCGGCGATGAAGTTGGCGATCTCGTACACCGCCGACTTCGGGTCGATGACCTGGTAGTAGATGACCGTGTCGATCGAGACGACGAGGTTGTCGCTCGTGATGACCGGCTGGGGCGGGAACGAGACGACCTGCTCGCGCTGGTCGATGTTGGCCCGGACGATGTCGACGAACGGGACGAGGAAGTGGATGCCTCCCTCGAGGGTGCGGGAGTAGCGGCCGAGCCGCTCGATGATCAGGGCCGTCTGCTGGGGCACGATCCGCACGGTGCGGACGAGCACGATGACCGCGAAGAGCGCGAGCAGCAGCAGGACGATGAGCGGACCGATTCCGTCCATGGGTGGAGCCTTTCCGTGGGCGCCCGGGTGGGCGCGGGTCAGGTGGTGGGGGTGGTCGGGGGCTGCGGCACGGGCACGACGATGGCCGTCGCGCCGTGGATCGCGATGACGCGGACCTGGTCGCCGGGACCGACGGGCTCGCCGCCCTCGGCGAGGCGGGCCGACCAGGTCTCGCCGGCCAGCTTGACCCGGCCGTCGGTGTCGGTGACCGCCTGGAGCACCCACGCCTCGCGGCCGACGAGGCCCGCGGCGCCGATGTGGTGGTCGGTGATCGAGTCGGTGAACTTGTTCTTGAGCATCGGGCGCACGACGAAGAGCAGGAGCAGCGCGAAGACGACGGCCACGACGACCTGGAAGAAGAACGGTGCGCCGAGGGCCGCGGCGACGGCGCCGGCCAGGGCTCCCCCGGCGAACATCAGGAAGACGAAGTCGACGGTCGCGACCTCGATCGCCGCGAGCACCAGTGCGATGCCGACCCAGCCGAGCCAGGCGTTGTCGGTCAGCCAGTCCATCGGAGTCCCCTTCCGTGCGGTGGTCTCGTTCCGACGCGGTGCGGCGGAACCGGGTTCCGTCCCCGCTCAGCGGGCCCGGGCGGCATAGCGGCTCCCCCGGACCTCGAGCTCGAGGGGCATCCCGAAGGTGGCCTCGAGGTTCTCGGCGGTGAGGGTGATCTCGACCGGACCCTGCGCGACCACGCGGCCGCCCCGTAGGAGCAGGACGTCGGTGAAGTGCGGCGGGATCTCCTCGACGTGGTGCGTGACGAGGACGAGGGCCGGGGCGGCGAGGTCGGCGGCGAGGGTGCCGAGGCGGCGCACGAGGTCCTCGCGCCCCCCGAGGTCGAGCCCCGCGGCCGGCTCGTCGAGGAGCATCAGCTCGGGGTCGGTCATCAGGGCCCGGGCGATCTGCACGCGCTTGCGCTCACCCTCCGAGAGCGTGCCGTAGCGACGGTCGGCGAGGTGGCTCGCGCCGAGCGCCTCGAGCAGCTCGGTGGCGCGGCCCTCGTCCATCCGGTCGTAGGCCTCGCGCCAGCGCCCGACCACGCCGTACGAGGCGGTGACGACGACGTCCTGCACGCGCTCGCGCGGGGGATGCGCTCGGCGAGGGCGGCGCTCGAGAGTCCGATGCGCGGCCGCAGCTCGAAGACGTCGACGGCCCCGAGCACCTCTCCGAGGATGCCGACGACGCCCGACGTCGGGTGCATCCGCCCGGAGGCGAGCTGGAGGAGGGTGGTCTTGCCGGCACCGTTGGGGCCGAGGACGACCCAGCGCTGACCCTCCTCGACCTCCCAGGAGACGTCGTCGAGGATCGTGGTGTCCCCGCGCACGACGCTGACGCCGGCGAGGGCCAGGACGTCGCTCATGCACCCGACCCTAGTCGACGGGTGGGGCGCCGCCCGGAGGCACGCCTCGGGGCCCGCGCATCGGCCCGCCGGGTCGGTCGTGGGCGTCGGCGACGACCTCGGCCACGACCGACAGGGCGATCTCGCCGGGCGAGCTGCCACCGATCGACAGGCCGGCCGGCACGTGCAGGCGGTCGAGCTGCTCCTCGTCGAAGCCCTCGGCCCGCAGCTGCTCGAGGAGGGCGGCGGACCGCCCGCGGCTGGCCATCATCGCGACGTAGCCGACGCCGTCGCGCAGCGCCGCGCGCAGCAGGTCGTAGGCACCCTCCCCGTCGTGGTTGCACACGACGAGCGCGTCGACGTGGCCGAGGGCGCGGGCCTCCTCGGCGGTCGGCGCCGCGTCGAGCGCGGTGACCGACCACCCGGTGGCGGTGGCGATCGCCGTGAGGGACTGGGCGATCCGGTTGTCGAAGACGACGACGAGGCGTCCGAGCGGTCCGTCGACCGGGGTCGCGCCGCTGCCGAGGACGGGGTCGTGCCGGGTGTCGCCCTCGTCGACTCCGCTCACCGGCCGAGCACCTGCTGGTAGACCTCCATCGTCCGGTCGCCGATGGTCGCCCACGAGAACGACTCGACGGCCCGGGCGCGGCCGGCGACCCCCATCCGCTCGGCGCGCCCGAGGTCGGACACGGCCTCGTTCATCGCGGCGGCGAGGTCGGCGACGAAGCGGTCCTCGTCGACCGGTGTGCCCGTGCCGTCCTGGACCTGCTCGATGGGCACGAGCCACCCCGTCTCGCCGTCGACGACGACCTCGGGGATGCCGCCGGTGGCCGTCGCGACGACGGGCAGCTCGCAGGCCATCGCCTCGAGGTTGACGATGCCGAGCGGCTCGTAGACCGACGGGCAGAGGAACACCGACGCGCTGCTGAGGACGGCGACGACCTGGTCGCGGGGCAGCATCTCGGAGATCCACACCACGCCGTCGCGCTGCTGCTTCAGGCCCGCGACGAGGCCCTCGACCTCGGCCTTGATCTCGGGGGTGTCGGGTGCGCCGGCGAGCAGGACGAGCTGGACCTCGGGCGGCAGCTCGGCGGCGGCGCGCAGCAGGTACGGCAGCCCCTTCTGCCGGGTGATCCGGCCGACGAAGACCGCACTGGGACGGTCGGGGTCGATGCCGTGACGGCGGAGCACGTCGGGGTCCTCGTGCTTCTGCCACAGCTGCGAGTCGATGCCGTTGTGCACCACCACGACCTTGTCGGGGTCGACCTGCGGGTAGGAGCGCAGGATGTCCTCGCGCATGCCGGCGCTCACGGCGATGACCGCCGCGGCGCTCTCGTAGGCCGTGCGCTCGACCCAGGACGAGAGCCGGTAGCCGCCGCCGAGCTGCTCGGCCTTCCACGGGCGCATCGGCTCGAGGCTGTGCGCCGACAGCACGTGCGGCACCCCCTCGAGCAGGCTGCCCACGAGGCCACCGAAGTTGGCGTACCAGGTGTGCGAGTGGATGACGTCGGCGCCGGCGCACGCGGCGGCCATCGTCAGGTCGACCCCGAGCGTCGTCAGGGCTGCGTTGGCGCCCTCGAGCTCGGGGAGGTCGGGGTGGCTCGTCGTGCCGTCCTCGTCCCGCGGACCCCCGAAGGCGTGGACCCGGACGTCGGAGTCACCGCGGGCCCGCAGTGCCCGGACGAGCTCGGCGACGTGCACCCCCGCCCCGCCGTAGATCGAGGGCGGGTACTCCTTGGACAGGATGTCGATGCGCACGGTTCTGACCGTAGTGGGAACGGGGACTCCCGGCGAGGGCGCCCACCCCATAGGTTGTGGGCATGGCGTACCGCAGCGGAGGTCCCAAGGTCCTGGCGATCGTTCTGGCCGGCGGTGAGGGCAAACGGCTCATGCCGCTGACCCGCGACCGGGCGAAGCCGGCGGTGCCCTTCGGGGGCATCTACCGGCTCATCGACTTCGCCCTCTCGAACGTCGTGAACTCCGGCTACCTCAAGGTGGTCGTGCTCACCCAGTACAAGTCGCACAGCCTCGACCGGCACGTGACGAAGACGTGGCGGATGAGCACGATGCTCGGCAACTACGTCGCGCCCATCCCGGCCCAGCAGCGCATCGACAAGTCCTGGTACATGGGCAGCGCCGACGCGATCTTCCAGAGCCTCAACACGATCACCGACGAGCGCCCCGACATCGTCGTCGTCGTCGGCGCCGACCACGTGTACCGGATGGACTTCTCGCAGATGGTCGACCAGCACATCGCGAGCGGTGCCGGGGTCACCGTGGCGGCGATCCGCCAGCCGAAGTCGACCTCCGACCAGTTCGGGGTCATCGACGTCGAGCCCGACGACCCGAGCCGGATCCGGGCCTTCCTCGAGAAGCCGACCGACCCCGACGGCCTGCCCGACTCCCCCGACGAGATCCTCGCGAGCATGGGCAACTACGTGTTCACGGCGGAGGCGCTCATCGACGCCGTCACCTCCGACGCGAGCCTCGAGGGCAGCAAGCACGACATGGGCGGCGACATCGTGCCGGCCCTCGTCGACCAGGGCGCGGCCTACGTCTACGACTTCAAGAACAACGTCGTGCCCGGTGGCACCGAGCGCGACATGGGCTACTGGCGCGACGTCGGGACGATGGACTCCTACTACGACGCCCACATGGACCTCGTCTCGATCCACCCCGTGTTCAACCTCTACAACTACGACTGGCCGATCTACACGACCTACGGGCCGTACCCGCCGGCCAAGTTCGTCCACGGCGCCAACGGCCGCTTCGGCGAGGCGCTCAACTCGGCGGTCTCCCCCGGCGTCGTCATCTCCGGCGCGCGGGTCAACGGCTCGGTCGTCTCCCCCGACGTCCACGTGCACAGCTACACCGAGGTCGACGACAGCGTGCTGCTCGACGGCGTGCAGATCGGGCGCAACTGCACCGTCCGCCGGACGATCATCGACAAGAACGTCGTCGTCCCCGACGGCACCTCGATCGGCATCGACCAGGCGGCCGACCTCGCCCGCGGCTTCTCGGTCACCGAGTCCGGCATCACCGTCGTCGGCAAGGGCCAGGAGATCACCGGATGACGGGGACCGGTCGCGTCCGCATCGGCGCCCAGCTGCAGCCGCAGCACGCCTCGTACGCCGACATCCGGCGGGCGTGTGCGGAGCTCGAGGAGGTCGGGGTCGACATCCTCTTCAACTGGGACCACTTCTACCCGCTGCACGGCGAGCCCGACGGTGCGCACTTCGAGTGCTGGACGATGCTCGGCGCCTGGGCCGAGGCCACCGAGCGCGTCGAGATCGGCGCCCTCGTCACGTGCAACAGCTACCGCAACCCGCAGCTGCTCGCCGACATGGCCCGCACCGTCGACCACGTCAGCGCCCGCGACGGCGGCGAGGGCCGGCTCATCCTCGGCATCGGATCAGGATGGTTCCAGCGCGACTACGACGAGTACGGCTACGAGTTCGGCACTGCCGGAGGGCGGCTCGACGCGCTGGCCCGCGACCTCCCGCTCATCGAGGAGCGCTGGGCGAAGCTGAACCCGGCACCGACGCGGAAGATCCCGGTGCTCATCGGGGCGGCGGCGAGAAGAAGACGCTGCGCATCGTCGCGCAGCACGCGGACATCTGGCACGGCTTCGGCGACCCCGACACCATCGCCCACAAGCACGCGGTGCTCGACGACTGGTGCGCGCGGCTCGGCCGAGACCCCGGCGAGATCGAGCGCTCCTCCGGGGTCTCGCCCCGGCCGGGACGCCTCCCCGAGGACGTCGCCGACTACGCGGCCGGGGCCCAGGCCCTGTACGACGTCGGCACGCGACTCTTCACCGTCGGGCTCAACGGTCCCGACTACGACATCGGTCCGCTGCGCGACCTCGTCGCGTGGCGCGACGCGATGCGCGGCTAACCTGCGGGAGTGCCCTCCCCCGAGTCGCCGCCGATCGCGCCGCCACCCGACCACGAGGCCCGCACCCTCCTCGTCTCGCTCTCCGGTCCCGACCGCCCCGGGGTGACCAAGGCGGTCTTCGAGGCCGCCTCCACGGTCGGCGCCGACGTCCTCGACGTCGAGCAGGTCGTCGTCCGCGGCCACCTCGCGCTCTCGGTGCTGCTCGCCCCCGTCCACGACGAGAACGTGCTCACCGACCGGCTGACCCGGGCCGGACAGTCGATGGGGATGCACGTCGCCCTCGTCGCCGGGCGTGGCGACAACCGCCCACGGCGCACCGGGCGAGCGGCCGTCGTCGTCATGGCCGCTCCGCTGGAGACCCGGCACGTCGCTGCCGTCGCGACGGCCGTCGCCGGACACGGGGCCAACATCGACCGCATCCGGCGCCTGTCGAGGTGGCCGGTCACGACCGTCGAGCTCGACGTGTCCGGTGCCGACGTGCCGGCACTGCGCCGGGACCTCGCGCTCGTCTCGGCGAGCACAGGGTGCGACGTCGCGGTGGCCCCGGCCGGGCTCGCCCGACGCGGCGGCCGGCTCGTCGTCATGGACGTCGACTCCACGCTCATCCAGGACGAGGTCATCGAGCTGATCGCCGAGCACGCGGGAACGGCGGCCGAGGTCGCCGCCGTCACCGAACGGGCGATGCGCGGCGAGCTCGACTTCGCCGAGAGCCTGCACGCGCGGGTCGCGACGCTGGCCGGGCTGCCCGTCTCGGTGCTCGACGAGGTGCGGGCGGCCGTGCGGCTCACCCCGGGGGCCCGCACGCTGGTCCGGACCTTGAAGTCGCTCGGGTTCACCGTCGCGCTGGTCTCCGGCGGGTTCGCCGAGGTGGTCGAGGCGGTGGGCGCCGACCTCGGCGTCGACCACGTGCGCGCCAACCGGCTCGAGGTGGTCGACGGCGTGCTCACCGGACGGGTCGTCGGCGAGGTGGTCGACCGGGCCGGGAAGGCCGCCGCCCTGCGCGAGTTCGCGGCGCTCGAGGGGCTGCCCCTCTCCCGCACCGTGGCCATCGGGGACGGGGCGAACGACCTCGACATGCTCGGTGCCGCCGGCCTCGGCGTCGCCTTCAACGCCAAGCCGGTGGTGCGCGAGCAGGCCGACACCTCGGTCAACGTGCCCTACCTCGACACGGTGCTCTTCCTCCTCGGCGTCAGCCGCGAGGAGATCGAGGACGCCGAGACGGCCGAGCCGGTCGGACCGCCCGGGACCTGAGACTCAGGCCCCGATGGCGTGGTACCCGCCGTCGACGTGGAGCATCTCGCCGGTCGTCGCGGGGAACCAGTCCGAGAGCAGCGAGACGCAGGCGCGGGCCGTGGGCACCGCGTCGTTGACGTCCCAGCCGAGCGGGGCCCGGGCGCCCCAGGCCTCCTCGAACTGCTCGAAGCCGGGAATCGACTTGGCCGCCGTCGTGCGGATCGGGCCGGCCGCGACGATGTTGCAGCGCACGCCCTTCGGGCCGAGGTCGCGCGCGAGGTACCGGTTCGTCGACTCGAACGCGGCCTTGGCCACGCCCATCCAGTCGTAGACCGGCCAGGCGAAGCGGGCGTCGAAGGTCAGGCCCACGACGCTGCCGCCGTCGGGCATCAGGGGCAGCGCGGCCTTGGCCAGGGCGGCCAGGGAGAAGGCCGAGACGTGCACGGCGGTCGAGACGTCCTCCCAGGTGGCCTCGAGGAAGTTGAACGCCCCCTGCGGGGCGAAGCCGATGGAGTGCAGCACCCCGTCGAGGTGCGGCACGTGCTCGCGCACCCGGTCGGGGAGGGCGGCGAGGTCCTCCTCGTTCGTCACGTCGAGCTCGATGACCGGCGGCGTCTGCGGGAGCCGCCGGGCGATGGCCGTCGTGATCTTCGTCGTGCGGCCGAACGAGGTCAGCACGACCTCGGCGCCCTGCTCCTGGGCGATCTTGGCGACGTGGAAGGCGATGGAGGAGTCCATGAGGACCCCCGTGATGAGGAGCTTCTTGCCCTCGAGCAACATGACAGGCCTTTCGGTGGTGAGGTCGGTCGTGGTGGGGTCGGACGTGGTGTCGTCGTGGGGGTCAGTGGCCCATGCCGAGGCCGCCGTCGACGGGGATGACGGCGCCGGAGACGTAGGCCGCCTCGGGTGAGGCGAGGAAGCGGACGACGCCGGCGACCTCGTCGGTGGTCGCGAACCGGCCGGCGGGGATGGCCGCCTTGTAGGTCTTCTGGGTCTCCTCGGGCAGCGCGGCCGTCATGTCGGTCTCGATGAACCCGGGCGCGACGACGTTGGCGGTGATGCCCCGGCCGCCGAGCTCGCGGGTGACCGAGCGGGCCAGCCCGACGAGGCCGGCCTTGCTCGACGCGTAGTTGGCCTGCCCCGGCCCGCCGTAGAGCCCGACGACGCTCGACACGAGGATGATCCGGCCGCGGCGCAGGCGGATCATCCCCTTGCTCGCGCGCCGCACGCAGCGGAAGGCGCCGGTGAGGTTGGTCTCGAGGACGGCGTCCCAGTCCTCGTCGCTCATCCGCATGAGCAGGCCGTCCTTGGTGATGCCCGCGTTGGCCACGAGCACCTCGACCGGTCCGCCGAGCTTCTCCTCGGCCTCGGTGAAGGCGGCGTCGACGCTCGCGGTGTCGGTGACGTCGCAGCGAACCCCCTCGAGGCCCTCCGGCGGCTCGCCGCTGCGGTGGGTGACGACGACCCGGTCGCCGGCCTCCGCGAAGGAGCGGGCGATGGCCAGGCCGATGCCGCGGTTGCCGCCGGTGACGAGGACGGTACGGGGCTCGCTCATGCTGTCGAACCTAGTGGACTACCCGGCGGTAGGTCGGCAGCCCCGGACGTAGGGTGAGGAGGTGCCCACGACCCGCCACCACCCCACCGACGCCCAGTCGGTGACCACGGCCGCGGAGTCGCGCGAGGCCGAGCAGCGGACCCGGATGCGGCACTACCTCGCGACGATGTCGGTCCGCACGGTGTGCTTCGTCCTCGCCATCGTCGTCCAGGACTGGTACCGGTGGATCTTCGCCGCCGGCGCCGTCATCCTGCCGTTCATCGCGGTCGTCGCGGTCAACGCCGTGGCGCCGCGGGTGCGGGGTCGGGCCCGGATGGCCACGCCCACCGTCGACGACACCCCGCTGCTCACCGAGCGGCCGTTCGAGCAGGTGCCGAGCACGGTGAGCCACCGCGAGGACGAGCCCCGGGGCTGAGCCCGCTCAGCCGCCGATGGCCGACATCGGCCGGTCGGGCTGCTCGAAGTCCGGGCGGTCGATGCCGTGGCCGGGCTTCTTGGCCCACATCTCGCCGATGACGAGGTCGGCCAGCTCGGTGTCGGTGGCCCCGTCGCGCAGCGGCCCCCGCAGGTCGACCTCGGAGCGGGCGAAGAGGCAGTTGCGCAGCTGCCCGTCGGCGGTGAGCCGGACCCGGTCGCACGCGGCGCAGAAGGGCGCCGTGACGCTGGCGATGACCCCGACCGTCTCGGGGCCGCCGTCGACGTGGAACAGCTCGGCGGGTGCGCTGCCGCGGCCCTCGACGGGCGTCAGCCGGAACCGCTCGCCGAGCCGCTCGAGGATCTCGGCCTGCGACACCATCTGCGAGCGGTCCCAGGCGTGCTGGGCGTCGAGCGGCATCTGCTCGATGAAGCGCAGGGCGTAGCCCCGGTCGAGGCACCAGCGGAGCAGGTCGGCGACGCCGTCGTCGTTGACGCCGCGCATCGCGACGGCGTTGACCTTGACGGGCGTGAGCCCGGCGTCCGCGGCCGCCTTGAGCCCGGCCGCCACGTCCTCGAAGCGGTCGCGGCGGGTCAGGTCGCGGAACTGCTGCGGGTCGATGGTGTCGAGGCTGATGTTGACCCGGTCGAGGCCGGCCTCGGCGAGCGGGGCGGCGAGCCGGTCGAGGCCCACGCCGTTGGTCGTCATCGCGATGCGCGGGCGCGGCTCGAGGGCGGCGATGCCCTGCACGACGTTGACGAGGCTGCGCCGCAGCAGCGGCTCGCCCCCGGTGAGGCGCACGTTGGTGACCCCGAGGCCGACCATGATGCGCACGAGCCGGACGAGCTCGTCGTCGTCGAGCATCTCCGGCTTGGCCATCCAGTCCAGGCCCTCGGCCGGCATGCAGTAGGTGCAGCGCAGGTTGCAGCGGTCGGTGACCGACACGCGCAGGTCACGCCCGACGCGGCCGAAGCGGTCGAGGAGGCGGGGCTCGGGGAGGTCGGTCATAGGGGGACAGCGTACGTCGACTAGCGTGGAACGGTGCTCCGTCGGCTGGTCTCTCCTCGCTGGTTGGGCGCGTTGGTCCTCTCGGCGCTCTTCGCCGTCGCCGCCTACCACCTGGGCTTCTGGCAGTACCACCGCCACGAGGCCAAGGTCGAGCGCAACGCCCTCCTCGATGCCCACTACCGGGCCGACCCGCTGCCCGTCGCCGACGTCATCACCGGCACCGGTGTGGCGCCCGACGCCGAGTGGACCCGGGTCACCGTGCGGGGCACGTACGTCGAGGGTCCGCTCTTCGTCCGCGGCCGCCCGAACGACGGGGCCGTGGGACTCGAGGTCCTGTGGGCGCTGCGGCCCGCGACCGGCGGCACCGACGTGCTCGTCGACCGCGGCTGGGTGCCGGCCTCGGACCGCGGCGCCAGCGTGCTGCCGTCGGTGCCGCCCGCACCGACCGGCGAGGTGACCGTGGTCGGCTGGGCCCGCCACGGCGAGGCCTCCCCCGGCAGGGCCCCCGCCGCCGGCCAGATCGCCAACCTGTCGGTGCGCGACGCCTCGGTGGCGTTCGGCACCCGCCTGCTGCCGGGGTACGTGCTGCTCGAGTCCGAGGCCGTGCCGGACGGGACGACACCGCCCCGCCCGCAGGCGCTGGCGCCCCCGGACCGCAGCCTCGGGCCGCACCTCGCGTACGCCTACCAGTGGTGGCTCGGGACGATCACCGGCTTCGTCCTCGTCGGGTTCGGCATCCGCCGCGAGGAGCGGCTGGCCCATCCCGAGAAACACCCGCCGAAACCGAAGAAGGTCCGGATCTGGGACGAGGAGGACGGCTGAGCGGCCCGGCTCAGCGCAGGTCGGCCGCCGGGGTGTCGAGGACCTCGCCCAGCTCGTCGTCGAACTGGGTGCGGTACAGCTCCGCGTAGAGGCCGTCGGCGGCGACCAGCTCGGCGTGCGTGCCGCGCTCGACGATGCGCCCGTCGTCGACGACGAGGATCTGGTCGGCGTGGCGCACCGTGGACAGCCGGTGGGCGATGACGAGCGCCGAGCGGTCGCGCAGCGCCTCGTCGAGGGCCCGCTGGAGGGCCTGCTCGGACTCGCTGTCGAGGTGGGCCGTGGCCTCGTCGAGGACGATGAGCCCGGGACCCTTGAGCAGGAGCCGGGCGATGGCCAGGCGCTGCTTCTCGCCACCGGAGAGGCGGTGGCCGCGGTCGCCGACGACCGTGTCGAGGCCGGCGGGCAGCGAGTCGACGAGGGACCACACCTGGGCCGCCCGCAGGGCCGCGACCATCTGCTCCTCGGTGGCGCCAGGGTGGGCGTACTCGAGGTTGGAGCGGATCGTGTCGTGGAAGAGGTGGGCGTCCTGGGTGACGACCCCGACCGCGTCGTGCAGCGACTCCGTGCCGGCCTGCCGCAGGTCGGTTCCGTTGATGCGGATCGCACCCGACGTCGGGTCGTAGAGCCTCGCGACGAGCGAGGTGATGGTCGTCTTGCCGGCGCCGCTGGGCCCGACGAGCGCCACGAGGGTGCCGGGCTCGACGGTGAACGACACGTCGCGCAACACCGGCCCGCTCCCCCGGCGGTCACCGGTGGCGGTCGCCTCGAGCGAGGCCAGTGACACCTCGTCGGCGGACGGGTAGGAGAAGCCGACGTGGTCGACCTCGACGCGGACAGGGCCCTCGGGCACCGGCACGGCGTCCGGGGCCTCGGCGACGAGCGGCTCGAGGTCGAGCACCTCGAAGACCCGCTCGAAGGACACGAGCGCCGTCATGATGTCGACGCGCACGTTGGAGATGGCCGTCAGCGGACCGTAGAGGCGGGCGAGGAGGGCCGTGAGGGCGATGAGCGTGCCGACGGTGAGGCTGCCGTCGACGGCCATGACACCCCCGAACCCGTAGACCATCGCGGTCGCCAGCGAGGCGATGAGGGTGAGGGCGACGAAGAACACCGAGCGGTTGACGGCGATGCGCACGCCGATGTCGCGCACCCGCGCCGCGCGCACCGAGTACTCGGTGTCCTCGACGGCCGGGCGTCCGAAGAGCTTGACGAGCAGGGCACCGGCGACGTTGAAGCGCTCGGTCATCCGGGTGCCGAGGTCGG
The DNA here is from genome assembly GCF_011383005.1 of Phycicoccus sp. HDW14. GTDB lineage: Bacteria > Actinomycetota > Actinomycetes > Actinomycetales > Dermatophilaceae > Phycicoccus. Next base: position 1,371,066 of record NZ_CP049935.1, read on the forward strand.
CGTTCTGCACCATCTGCTCGTGGGCGAGCGACGCGAGCCGGCGGCCCATGAACCGTGCCGGTACGAGGAAGAACGGCACGAGGACCAGAGCGGCGAGGGTCAGCTGCCACGACAGGAGGGCCATCGCGCCGACGATGAGGACGAGGGTGATGGCGTTGCTGACGATGCTCGAGAGCACGGAGGTGAAGGCCTGCTGGGCACCGATGACGTCGTTGCCGAGGCGGGTGACCAGCGCGCCGGTCTGGGCCCGGGTGAAGAAGGCGACGGGCTGGCGCAGGACGTGCGAGAAGACCTCGGTGCGCAGGTCGTAGATGAGCCCCTCGCCGATGCGCGCCGAGAACCACCGCTCGACGAGCGTGAGCAGCCCGCCGAGCACGGCGATGGCGGCCACGAGCAGCGAGAGCCGGACGACGACCCCGGAGTCCTTGGGGTAGATGCCGTCGTCGATGATCGACTTCAGCAGCAGCGGTGTCGCGACGACGAGCACCGACTCGACGACGACCAGCCCGAGGAACCAGGCGATCGCCACCTTGTAGGGCCGGGCGTAACCGAGCACGCGCCGGGTGGTGCCCGGCGTGAGCCGGCGCTCCTTGACGCTGGAGTCGCGGCTCAGGCTGTGGAGGGCCTGCCACCCTTGCATGCTCACCGGTCGTCATCTCCTCGTCGTCGTCGCTCGTCAGTCAACCACCGCGCGCCGACAGGTGTTCCGCAGCCGCGGCGCGCCGTCGTGGGCAGGCCCTTGTGCCCCGACCCGGCCGCGCCGAGGATGACCGCACCACCCCACCGACGCTGGAGGAACCCGTGCCCGAGCCGCTGCGCCACAAGGTCCTGCTCGACGAGGACGAGATGCCGACGCGGTGGTACAACCTCGTGGCCGACCTGCCGACCCCTCCCCCGCCGCCGCTGCACCCGGGCACCGGCCAGCCGGTCGGGCCGGACGACCTCGCCGCGATCTTCCCGATGGACCTCATCGCGCAGGAGGTCACGACCGACCGGTACGTCGACATCCCGGCCGAGGTGCTCGACGTCTACAAGCTGTGGCGGCCCTCGCCGCTGTTCCGGGCGCACCGCCTCGAGAAGGCGCTCGGCACGCCGGCCCGCATCTACTACAAGTACGAGGGCGTCTCTCCCGCCGGGTCGCACAAGCCGAACACGGCTGTCCCGCAGGCGTACTACAACGCGAAGGCGGGCATCCGGAAGCTGACGACCGAGACCGGCGCCGGCCAGTGGGGCACCTCGCTGGCCTTCGCGTGCGCCCAGTTCGACCTCGAGTGCGAGATCTGGCAGGTGCGCGCCTCCTACGACGCCAAGCCGTACCGCAAGATCATGATGGAGACCTTCGGCGGCACGGTGCACCCCAGCCCGTCCGACCTCACCGAGGCCGGACGCGCGATGCTCGCCGCCGACCCCTCCTCCCCCGGCTCGCTCGGCCTGGCGATCAGCGAGGCCGTCGAGGTCGCCGCGCAGGACCCCACCGCCAACTACGCGCTCGGTTCCGTGCTCAACCACGTGCTGCTGCACCAGACGATCATCGGCGAGGAGGCCCTGCTCCAGCTCGCGAAGATCGGCGAGAGCGTCGACCTCATCGTCGGCTGCACCGGTGGCGGCTCGAACTTCGGCGGCCTGACCTTCCCGTTCCTCCGCGAGAAGCTGGCCGCCGGCGGACACGGCCCCGTCATCCGGGCCGTCGAGCCCGCGTCCTGCCCGAGCCTGACCCAGGGCACGTACGCGTACGACTTCGGCGACGTCGCCGGCCTCACCCCGCTGCTCAAGATGCACACCCTCGGCCACGACTTCATCCCCGACCCGATCCACGCGGGCGGCCTGCGCTACCACGGGATGAGCCCGCTCATCAGCCACCTCTACGACCAGGGGCTCATCGAGGCGACGGCCAAGACGCAGAAGGACTGCTTCGCGGCCGGCGTGCTCTTCGCCCGCACCGAGGGCATCGTCCCGGCCCCGAGCCGACCCACGCGCTGGCCGCGGCGGTCGAGGAGGCCATCGCGTGCATCGAGACCGGCGAGGAGAAGGTCATCCTCACGGCGCTGTGCGGGCACGGGCACCTCGACCTGCCGGCCTACGACGCCTACCTGCGTGGCGACCTCGTCGACCACACGTGGGACGACACCGAGCTCCAGGAGTCGGTGGCCCGCGCGCTCACGAGGCTGCCCGCCATCCCCGGCTGAGGGACGATGGCCCGATGACGAGCTGGCAGACCGTCGCGGTCCGGGCGTACCTGCGCGCGACCCGCAAGAAGCGCTACCGCACCGTCGAGGCCGGCCGGCGCAGCATGGCCGTCGCCCTGCCGGCCGCCCCCGTCCCCGACGAGCTGGTGCCGCGCACCACGACCGCACCCCTCGCCGGCGGTGAGGTCGTGACGGTGCGACCCGCCGTCGGGGACGCCGGTGGCGCCGGGGAAGCCCCGCCCGGTGCGCTCGTCTACCTGCACGGTGGCGCGTTCGTCAACGGGATCCAGCCGCAGCACTGGACGCTCGTGGGCCACCTGGCCGACGTGACCGGACGCGAGGTCCACGTCGCCCGGTACCCGTTGGCCCCGGCCCACGACGTCCGCGACGCACGCACCTACCTCTCGGCCCTGCACGAGCGGCTGGCGCCGGTCGGCTCGCTCCACGTCCTCGGCGACTCCGCGGGCGGCACCCTCGCCCTCCTCCACGCCCAGGCGCACGCGGGCGAGGGGTCGGTCGCCGGGCTGACGCTCATCGCGCCGTGGCTCGACCTGTCGCTCGACAACCCGGCCATCGAGGCCGTCGAGCGCCGCGACCCGTGGCTGACGCGGGCCGGGATGCGGCCGATCGCCAGCCACTGGGCGGCCGGGGAGCCGCTCCTCGACCCCCGCGTGAGCCCGCTGTACGGCGACCTCTCCGCCCTGCCGCCGACGCTCGTCCTCGTGGGGTCGCGCGACATCTGCCGGCCCGACTGCGAACGGCTCGTGGCCCTCGCGCCCTCCACGGCCGACCTCACGCTGCACGTCGAGACCGGCTCGCCCCACGACTACCCGCTCCTGCCCACCCCCGAGGGGCGCCGGGGCCGGGACGCCATCGGCGCCCACGTGCTGCGCACCCTCAGCGGGTGAGGGTGACCCGGTCGGTGAAGGTAGACCCGGCGGCCGGGCGGAACCGGGCGTCGAGGCGCCGGCTCGAGACGTCGACCCCGAGGAAGCCGAACGCGGAGTCGCGGTCGCGCGCGCTGACCGCGGCGAAGTAGCGCGCCTCGGAGTCGCCCGCGTGCACGTCACGCAGCTCGTGGCCGCCCGTGCCGACCGTGACGAACGTCGTGCCGCCGGAGGCGACGACGCATCCGGAGTCGTAGCGCCCGGGCACCACGGCCGGGCACGACGGCCCGAGGGCCAGCCGCCTGGTCCGCTGGTACATGTGCTCGTGGCCGGTGACGACGAGGTCGGCCTTCTCGCGCAGGAGGAGGTTCATCAGGTCGGCGCCGGGGTCGCACGCGTAGACACCGACCGACAGGCACGGCTTGTGCATCCCGACGACCACCCACGGGATGCCGGCGGCGCGGGCCGAGCGCAGCGCGTCACGGGTCCAGGCGTAGTGGGCGGTCCCGGAGGCGTAGGACCACGGGCCGTCGCCGAAGTCGAGGGCCGGCGAGAGCATCACGATGCGGGCGAGCGGGTGCTCGGCCGGGACGTCGACGTAGTACTCGCGGCCGTAGCGCCCCACGAGGCCCGGCAGCCGGTTGGGCAGGCAGGCCTCGAAGGCGTCGATGTCGCCGTTCGGGCCGTCGTCCTCGTGGTTGCCGGAGACGATCTCGACGGGGTGGTGCTGCCCCACCGCCGCGGCGACCGTGCGGCACCAGGCCGCCTCTCCCCCGGCGGGTCCGTAGGACAGGTCGCCGACGACGAGCGTGAAGGCGTCACCGTCGGCCCCGATGGCCCGCAGCACGCGCCCGGCGTCCGCCGAGCCACCGACGTCGCCGAGCACCGAGAAGTGCAGGGTGTCGGGTCGTGGGTGCTGGACGGTCGGGGCCGGCGTGGGGCTGAGCGTCGGGGTGGCCCGGACTGCGGGGACGGAGGGGCCGGGCGCCGACGGGGCGTCCGGGGCCGCACAGCCGCCCGCGCCGAGCAGGACGGCGACCCCGGCGGCGAGCACACGACCCCTCATGGCAAGCAGTATGCGCGCCGCGCGCCGTCCCGTCAGCGTGGGACCAGGCAGGGGACGAGGGCCGAGCGCCTCGACTGCTCGACCACCCGGGAGAGGGTGCGGGCCACGAGGTCCACCTCGCCGTCGAGGCGGCGGAAGCGCGGGACCACGGTGCTCTCCAGCCAGCGCCAGCGGTCCTCGAACCGGGTGATGCTGGGGACCGACCGGCTGCGCACCGCACCGGGGAACCCACGCCACAGCGAGTACGCGGGGAACGACGTGAAGTACCGGACCTCCTGGCGCAGTCCGCGCACCTCGAACGTCGTCGTCGAGCCGAGCGAGGCGAGCCGCGCGAACGGGCCCGAGAGGCGGTCGAAGAGCGGCTGGACGACGACGCGCTGCTCGTGCCGCAGGAGCGCCAGGTTGCCGGCCCAGACGAGCTCGAGGGCCTCCCGCCGGGCCGAGGCCGGCGCCTCGTCGTCCTCGAGCACGGCCCGGCCCCGGCTGAGGTCCTCGAAGGCGCCCAGCAGCTCCGCCCGGTCGTGGTCGGGCCCGAGGAGGGCGCTCGTCCCCGCCGACCCGCCGGAGAGGTAGGCCAGGTGCACCCAGCAGATGTCGGCGTAGATCGCGTTGTTGACCTCGCGCAGGATGTTGGCGTCCTCGGTGAGGATCCGCGACCGGCTCAGGCTCCGGGGCAGGTCGACCCAGCCGGTGCCGTCGGCATCGAGGCGGAAGGGGAAGAGGACGCGTCGGACGTGGTGCGAGGCGATGGCCGCCATGGCCGCCCACTTGAGCCCGGTCGGCTGCTGCGCGTGCAGCCACGCGTACCGGGAGGTGATCTCCGCGTTGCGGTGGAACGGACAGCACGGTGGGCTGAGGAGGGCGTCGGCCGCGGCTCGCCAGCCGTCGACGGTGTCGGGTGCCCCGTGCGGGACCAGGTCCTCCAGAGCACCCACGCGCGGCCACCTCCCCGACGTCGCGGCACGAGGAGGACGCGCGACGTCCCGGCCAGTCTCCCGCGCGGACCCGCCCGCGACCGGCCCGGAGACCTTACGGGGCGCTGACGGTCAGGCGAGGGTGACGAGCTCGCGGTAGTCGGCGCTGAAGAGGTCCTCGACGCCGTCCGGGAGCAGGAGGATGCGCTCGGGCGCGAGGGCGTCGACGGCGCCCTCGTCGTGGGTGACGAGGACCACCGCGCCCTCGTAGGTGCTCAGGGCGCCGAGGATCTCGTCGCGGCTCGCGGGGTCGAGGTTGTTCGTGGGCTCGTCGAGGAGCAGCACGTTGGCCGACGACACGACGAGCAGGGCGAGCGAGAGCCGCGTCTTCTCGCCGCCCGAGAGGACCCCGGCCGGCTTGAGCACGTCGTCGCCGCTGAACAGGAAGGACCCGAGCACCTTGCGGACCTCGGTCTCGCCGAGGTCGGGGGCGGCCGACTTCATGTTCTCGAGGACGGTGCGCCCGACGTCGAGGTTCTCGTGCTCCTGCGCGTAGTACCCGAGCTTGAGGCCGTGGCCCGGCTCGACCTCCCCGGTGTCGGGGGTGTCGACACCCGCGAGCAGCCGCAGCAGCGTCGTCTTGCCCGCCCCGTTGAGCCCGAGGACGACGACGCGCGAGCCGCGGTCGATGGCCAGGTCGACGTCGGTGAAGACCTCGGACGACCCGTACGAGCGCGACAGGCCCGACGCCCGCAGCGGGGTCTTGCCGCACGGGGACGGCTTCGGGAAGCGCAGCTTGGCGACCTTGTCGTGGGCCCGCTCGGCCTCGAGGCCGCCGAGGAGCCGTTCGGCGCGGCGCTGCATGTTCTGTGCCGCAACGGTCTTGGTCGCCTTGGCACGCATCTTGTCGGCCTGGGCCATCAGCACGGACGCCTTCTTCTCGGCGTTGGCCCGCTCGCGCTTGCGACGCCGCTCGTCGGTCTCGCGCTGCTGGAGGTAGGCCTTCCAGCCGAGGTTGTACTGGTCGAGCTCGCCCCGGTTGGCATCGAGGTGGAAGACCTTGTTGACGACGACCTCGAGCAGCTCGACGTCGTGGCTGATGACGACGAGGCCGCCGCGGTAGCCCTTGAGGTGGTCGCGCAGCCAGCCGATGGAGTCGGCGTCGAGGTGGTTGGTCGGCTCGTCGAGGAGCAGGGTCTCGGCGCCGGAGAAGAGGATGCGGGTCAGCTCGACGCGGCGGCGCTGACCACCGGAGAGGGTGCCGATCTCCTGCTCGAGGAGGCGCTCCTCGAGGCCGAGCGCGGCGGCGATGCGGGCGGCCTCGGACTCGGCGGCGTAGCCACCGGCGGCGGTGAACTCGGCGTCGAGGCGCGTGTAGCGGCGCATCGCCTTCTCCTGCCGCTCACCCGTCTCGGTGGCCATCGCCTGCTCGGCGGCGCGCAGGTCGCGGACGATGCTGTCGAGGCCGCGGGCGGACAGCACGCGGTCGCGCGCCGAGATGTGGAGGTCGCCGGTGCGGGGGTCCTGGGGCAGGTAGCCGACCTCGCCGGAGCGGGTGATGGTGCCGGCGGCCGGCTGGGTGACCCCGGCGAGGGTCTTGGTGAGCGTCGTCTTGCCGGCCCCGTTGCGGCCGACGAGGCCGATCCGGTCACCGGGGGCGACGCGGAAGGACGCGTCGTCGAGGAGCAGGCGGGAGCCCGCGCGCAGCTCGACGGCGGCAGCGGTGATCACGGGAGGGTCCTTCGGTCGGGGGCGACGCGCGCGGAGGGAGCGACGGTGGTGTCCGGCGGCGCGTGGTCACCCCTAGTCTAAGGCGGGCCGGAGACCGCTCCGGCACCGCGCGAGTCCGGAGGCTGCCGCATGAGCTTCAACGACAACGTCACCCTCGACACCTCCCAGGTGCGCTCCGGAGGTGGCGGGGGCCGCGGTGGGCCCGGCGGCGTCGTCGTCGGTGGGGGCATCCTCGGCATCATCGCCACGCTCATCGCGATGTTCCTCGGCATCGACCCCGGGTCGCTGCCCACCGGCGGCGGCCAGCTCGACCCCGGGCAGGTCCAGGCCGGGGGTACCGAGGACGGCAGCGCCTTCGCCGACTGCAAGACCGGCGCGGACGCCGACCGCAGCGACAAGTGCCGTGTCATCGGGACGGTGAACTCGGTGCAGGCCTTCTGGGGCGACGAGCTCGTGCGCTACAAGCGTGAGTGGCAGCCCACGCAGACCGTGCTCTACGACGGGCAGACCCAGTCGGCGTGCGGCACCGCCAGCAACCAGGTCGGGCCCTTCTACTGCCCGCTCGACAAGCTCGTCTACATCGACGCGAGCTTCTTCGAGGTGCTCACCTCGCAGTTCGGCGCCGACGACGGGGCGCTGGCCCAGGAGTACGTCGTGGCCCACGAGTACGGGCACGCGCTGCAGGACCAGCTCGGGCTGCTCGGGCGGGCCCAGCAGAACCCGCAGGGTCCGGAGTCCGGCGGGGTGAAGACCGAGCTGATGGCCGACTGCCTCGCCGGCGTCTGGGCCAAGCACGCCAGCACCGTGCCCGACGAGGACACGAAGACCCCCTTCCTGAAGCCCCTGACCGAGGCCGACATCCGGTCCGCCCTCTCGGCGGCCGCCGCGGTCGGCGACGACCGCATCCAGCAGGCCTCGTCCGGTCGGGTCAACCCCGAGACGTGGACGCACGGGTCGGCCGCCGCCCGGCAGCGCTGGTTCCTCCAGGGCTACTCGACCGGCGACCTCAACCGCTGCGACACCTTCGCGGTGGCCTCCGTCAACGAGTGAGACGCAGCGCCGACGGCCGGTCGACCTCGGTCAGCCGGCGGCTCGGCGGACCAGTGCCGCGACGTCCTTCTCACCGGCCTTCGTCAGGGTCGTGACGGCCCACGCGACCGGCCACATCGACCCGTCGTCGAGCTGCGCCACGTCCTGGAACTCCAGGCTCGTGTAGCGCTGGCCGAACTTGCCGGAGTTCTTGACGGCGAGCAGCACCTTGCCGTCCTTGGCGTACGCGGGCATCCCGTACCAGGTCCGGGGCGCGAGCTCCGGTGCGGCAGAAGTGATGATCTCGTGCAGGCGGCCGCACAGGGCGCGGTCGCCGTCGTCCATCCGGGCGATGGCGTCGAGCACGCCCTTGACCTCGTCCTCGGCCTTGGCACCCTTGGCGGCCGCCCGGCGCTCGGCGACCGTCGCCTTCATCGCGGACTTCTCGGCGTCGCTGAGGACGTTGCCGGTGCTCTTCTTCGCGGCGCTCATGGCGCACCTCCCTCTCTCGTGGATCCTGCTGCGCCCCATCGTGCTCCCCCACCCGCCCGGGGGCTTCTCCGAACCTGACCGACCTCCGGGCGTAGCCTGCAGGTCCCGACCGAGGAGAGCACCGTGAGCCAGGCAGACGACCTCGACCGGATGGGTGGCGAGAAGTTCGTGCAGCTGACCACCTTCCGCCGCAACGGCACTCCGGTCGCGACGCCCGTGTGGGTGGTGGCCGCCGGCGACGGCACGCTGCTGGTGACCACCCGAGCGGCAGCGGCAAGGTCAAGCGGCTGCGGCACACGTCGTCCGTCCGGCTGCGCCCCTGCTCGCGTCGAGGCGCGGTGCCGGACGGGGCACCGGTCCTGACCGCCACCGCACGGGTGGAGACCGGAGCGGAGTCCGTCGACGCGGCGCACCGGCTGCTGGCGGACGAGTACGGGCTGGAGTTCCGACTCGTCATGGGGGTGGAGCGGGTCCTGCGGCGCGGTCCGGTCGACCGTGTCATCGTCCGCATCACGCCGAACACCCCCGACGGCCACCGCGAACCCTGAGGAGCACCGAATGCGAGTCATCTCCGTCATCCCGAACCTCAACGTCCCCGACATCGACGCCGCCCGGGAGTTCTGGACGGACGTGCTGGGCCTGTCGACCGAGGAGATGAACCTCGGCTGGGTCGCGCGGTTCACCTCCCCCGAGACCGGAGCCCACGTGCAGCTCGTGTCCGGTGACGCGACCGCGCCGGAGGACTCGGTCCTCACCGTGCGGGTCGACGACGTCGACGCGGCGTACGAGGAGGTCGTCGCGGCCGGGGTGGAGGTCGTCCACCCCCTCGTCACCGAGGAGTGGGGCGTGCGCCGGTTCTTCGTGCGGGCACCCGGCGGGCTGGTGCTCAACATCGCCCAGCACCACGCGTGACGCCGCACCCGTAGCCTTCGGTCATGACCCCTGCCGAGCGCTCGACCTACCTCCTCGTCGACGGTGAGAACATCGACGCGACGCTGGGGACCTCGATCCTCGGCCGACGTCCGCGCCCGGAGGAGCGGCCGCGGTGGGAGCGGTTGCTGCAGTTCGCCGAGGACCGGTGGAGGCAGCCGGCCGTCGGGCTCTTCTTCCTCGCGGCGAACACCGAGCTGCCGATGACCTTCGTGCAGGCGCTGCTCGCCATCGGCTACCGCCCCGTCCCGCTGTCCGGCGGGCCCGGCGAGAAGGTCGTCGACATCGCCATCCAGCGCACGCTGGTCGAGCTGGCGCGGCGTGAGGCCGACGTCCTCCTCGTGAGCAACGACGGCGACTTCGCCGAGCAGGTCGAGGGCCTCCTCGACGGCCGCCGGGTGGGTGTCGTCGGCTTCACCGAGTTCCGCAGCAGCGCCTTCGCCGGGATGACCGAGCGCGGCCTGGAGTTCCTCGACCTCGAGTACGACGTGGCGGCGTTCAACGAGCGGCTCCCCGGGTGCGCATCATCCCGATCGCCGAGTTCGACCCCGCGCAGTTCCTCTGAGGTCGCGGTCCGGCCGACGTCGGCCTGTGATGCGAAACCGCCTGTCGCGCAGCGAAACTCTCGGCCCTGTCCCTTCCCTTTCGAACGTGCGTTCGGTAGGATGGTGGGACGAGGGAGGGGAGCCGATGGCCGGGACACAGCACCTGATGGACGCCGCACGGTCGGCGCGCGAGCTGGTGCGCGCGGCGCTGGTGGCGGGTCCCCTCGGTGGGTCGGTCGAAGAGTGCGCGGCGGTCGTCGCTGAGCTGCAGGCACTGGTCAACGAGGTGAGCGCGGCCCAGGACGACGCCATCGTGGCGCTGGCCGCGCTCGAGACCGAGGTCGCCGACGACGGCACCCTCGTGGAGGTGCGCCACGTCCCCGGTCACGTCGCGCTCGATGCCCCGGCGATCGTGTCCGGTGTGCTGTGCCTGTCGTCGGTCGCGGCCGAGCGGCGGGTGCGTGACGCCGTGCGCCGCGCCGTGGACGGACCCGAGAGCGCCGGGACGTGGACGGGTCTGGGTGGGCTGCACGCGGCGATGGCCGCCGGGCGGCTCGACGCCTACCGGGCCGGGGTCGTCGCCCACGAGCTCGAGGAGGTGCCCGCCGAGGTCGCCGCCACCGTCATCACCTCGATCGACGATGCCTTCGACCGCGAGGACGGTCCGAGACTACGGAGGCGGGTCCGACGAGTCCTGGCCCAGATTTCCCCCGACCTGCTGCGCCAGCGGGCGGTGCGGGCCCGGTCGGAGTCCTCCCTGCAACGGTGGGTCGACGAGCCCGGCGTCGACACGTGGCACGGCACCTTCCCCTCCGAGGAGGCCTGCGCCGCGTGGGCCGCCATCGACGCCCTGGCCCAGCAGTACCTCGCCGACGGGACGTGCGAACGCATCGACCGGGCCCGGGCCAAGGCGTTGACCGACCTCGTGACGTCCAACGCCACCATCGACGTCCAGGTGGTCCTCACCACCGCGGCGACCCCGGGACGAGACGCCTCGGCGGTGCAGGCATCGCCCGCGGGCGGGCCGGGCGACCTCGTCGAGGTCGGCGGCATCCGGGCCGGGGACCCCGTCCTCGTCCGGCGCGACTGGCTCGAGCGCGCCATCGCCGTCACCGCCCGCGGCCGCACCGGCCGACCCCGCGTGCTGGCCTGCGACCCCGGGACCGGCGCAGCCACCGACCCCACCGGTGACCTGAGCACCGCCGTCTACCGGCCCAGCGCCCGGCTCGCCGCGTTCGTGCGCGCCCGAGACCGCCACTGCCGCTTCCCCGGCTGCCACGTCGCGGCCCGCTACTGCGACCTCGACCACGTCCGCCCCCACCCCGCCGGACCCACCAGCGCCGCCAACCTCGCCTGCCTCTGCCGCCGCCACCACCGGGTCAAGCAACGACCCGGCTGGCGAGCCGCCCTGCACCCCGACGCCACGATGACGTGGACCGACCCCACCGGACGCACCCGCACGACCCACCCACCCGACCAGCTCCACCCGGTCACGCTGTCCGACAGCGGAACCGACCCACCACCACCCGACCGCGGACGACCCTCCATGGCCGTCCCCGACGGCCCCCACTCAACCCTCGAGCACCACCTCGAACACGCACCCGGGTGCCGAGTCCATGTCGTGCGCCCGCCGGTGCCGATGACCTGCGACGTCCGGGCGCACTCACCGAGAGTCCGCCGCTCGACGAACTCCGACCCGCCGCCCTTCTGAGCGAGACGGTTCCCCGGCCGGTGGCGTCCGCGTGTGCACTGGTCACCCCGATGCCGACGTCACCGGGGCTCAGCTCGCGTCCGAGTACGCCAGGCGGACGCCGCAGTGGAGGCAGCGGAACAGGTACCCCGTCACGTCCCCGTCGCGGTGCATCGACCTGGTCTGTCGATCTGCTTCTTCGTGGTCGACTCCGAGGGCCCCGAGGTCCGCTCGCAGCGACTGGAGGGCGTCGGGAAGGTCGGCGACCTCGTCCCAGCCGACGGGACCGAGGAACGCGGCGGCGTCGGCGCAGTGGTACATCCAGTGCTCCTGCTGCCACCCCAGGAAGCCGGGCGTGCGCTGCGACACCTCCTCGAGCACGGCCACGGGAACGTCGGCGGGGACACGGCGTCCGACGTCGGTCAGCTGTGCGGGCCCGTCCGGGTGGGCGAGGGCAGTCGCCGCCGTCCCGTCGGCGATGCACCGGAGGCACAGGACCTCGGCCTGCTTCCCGAAGATCGTGCCTCCGGAGTACGCGAAGCCCGCGGGACGGGTGCAGACGGTGCACACCTCGTCCGACAGCACAGCGGACCCTGTCCCGACGGGGTCGGGGTGGTAGCGGAACACGGGGATGACCGACACGGGAGGAGCATCCCAGCCCACCCGGTCACGCGTGGGGAACTCGGACGACCTGCCGCGTGACGGGAACGCACCTCACCACAGCGGAGCCCGGAACAGCTGTCGCTCAGACCCGTTCGACGCGATCGGCCTGCGGACCGCGGTCTCCCTGCTTCACCTGGTAGCGGACCCGGTCGCCCGGGTACAGGGGCTCTGTGCCCCGCACGACCGACACGTGGACGAACAGGTCGGCGCCTCCCGCATCCGGGGAGATGAAGCCGAAGCCCCGCTCCTCGTCGAAGCGCGCGACCGTCCCCTCGCCGCCGCGGGCCGGGGCGCTCGAGCCCTTCTGGTGACCCGACCGGGCACGCTGCGGAGCCCGCGCAGGGGCGCTCCGGCGCGGCGCACCACCACCCGCCAGGCGCACGTCGCGCGCCTGCGGGCCCTTCTCGCTCATGACGACGTCGTACGTGACCCGGTCCCCCTCCTCGAGCTCGTCGAGCCCGCCGGCGAGGTCCCGGGCGTGGGCGAAGACGTCGGTGCCGCCGGCCTCGGGGTGATGAACCCGAAGCCCTTGTCGACGTCGTACCAGGACACCGTGCCGTCCGCCCCGTCGGAGGCCGCGGCCCGACGGCCGGCCCCGTCCGCCAGGGGGAGCACGTGGTCGGCCTGCGGTCCCCGCTCACCGTCGACGACGAGGAACGCCACCCGCTGCCCCTCCGAGACCACGCCCCCCGCGACGACGGCCGAGCCGTGGACGAAGATCTCGGCACCCCCGTCGTCGGAGGTGATGAAGCCGTAGCCCTTGGCCGGCTCGAACCAGGTGACCGTGCCGAGCACACCGAGCGGGCTGTCGGCGGCCCGGTCGGCGGTGACCCGGACGCGCCGGGCCAGCGGGCCGCGGTCCCCCTCGCCGATCTCGAGCTCGACCACCTGCCCCTCCCGGAGCACCTTGACCTTCTCGTCGCCGAGGATGTCGGACGCGTGCACGTACAGGTCGTCCGTGCCCTCCCCGAGTGCGATGAACCCGAACCCCCGGTCGGCGTCGAACCAGCGGACGGTTCCCTCGGTCATGGCTGGCTCCTTGTCGGCGGGGTGGTCGGTGCGCTGCCCAGTATCCCCCCGGACGAGCTCACTCCTCGATGGTCACGCGGACGGACCGGGCGCGCTCGAGCGCCTTCTGCAGCACCGCGAGCCGCGGGTCCGGGAGGTCGTAGAGCTCGGCGCGCGGCAGGTCGCGCAGCCCGGCCAGCCGCGGGTCCTCGAGCACACCCTCGGCCAGCGACCGGTCACCCCCGAGCACCAGCCCCGTGGCGCCCGACCCGGCCAGCAGCCGCACCGCGTGCTCGGTGACCGCCCCGACGAGCTCGTCGGCCTGGTTGGCCCGGCGCCGGGCGAAGCGCTGCTGGCTCCAGCCACCGGCGGCCGTGCGCGACTGCACGTAGCGCGTGCCGACCTTGTGCGTGACGAGCCGGTCCCCCGCCGCCACGCCGACCGCGTACCCGCCGCGGCGCACGAGCAGCAGCGCCAGCGGGTCGGCCTCGAGACGCGAGACCCCGACGACCCGCTGGGGCCGTCGGGGTTGTTCTCGTCGAAGCGCGCCCGCCAGCGGTCGTACCGCTCGGGCGCGACCTCGACGACGCGGGTCGTCACGCTCAGATGTTGAAGCCCAGGGCGCGCAGCTGCTCGCGACCGTCGTCGGTGATCTTGTCCGGGCCCCACGGCGGCATCCAGACCCAGTTGACCCGGTACCCGGCGACGACGCCCTCGAGCGACGCGGCGGTCTGGTCCTCGATGACGTCGGTCAGCGGGCAGGCCGCCGACGTGAGCGTCATGTCGATGACCGCGTGGTTCTGCGGGTCGATGGTGATGCCGTAGACGAGGCCCAGGTCGACGACGTTGATCCCGAGCTCGGGTCGACGACGTCGCGCATGGCCTCCTCGACGTCCGCGACGTTCGCCGGCGTGGTGGTGGTCTCGCTCACTGCTTCGCTCCTTCGGCCTGGTACAGGGCATCGGTGAACGCCGACCACGAGAGGAGGGCGCACTTGACGCGTGCGGGGTACTTCGCGACACCGGCGAGGGCCACGCCGTCGCCGATCTGGTCCTCGTCGCCGGGGTCCTCGCCCTTGCTCGTGAGCATCCGACGCATCGCCTCGTAGGTCTCGCGGGCGTGCCCGACGGTGCCGCCGGTGACCTCCTCGGCGAGGATGGACGCCGACGCGACGCTGATCGAGCAGCCCATCGAGTCGTACGAGACGTCCTCGACGACCGCGTCGTCACCCGCACCGCTGACGTGCACCCGCAGGGTCACCTCGTCGCCGCAGGTGGGGTTGACGTGGTGGCTCTCGGCGTCGAACGGCTCGCGCAGGCCGGCCCGCACGGGGCGCTTGGAGTGCTCGAGGATGAGCTCCTGGTAGAGGTCCATCAGACGGTCACCTCCGTGCCGAAGATCGCCGGGACGCGGTCGAGGGCCTCGAGGAGGGCATCGACCTCGGCCGGTGTGGTGTAGGCGGCGAACGACGCACGGGTGCTGGCCGGCGCGTGCAGCTTCCGGTGCAGCGGCCACGCGCAGTGGTGGCCCACGCGCACCTCGACACCGCGGTCGTCGAGCACCTGCCCGACGTCGTGGGCGTGGACGCCGTCGACGACGAAGGCCACCGCTCCCCCGCGCTCGCGCAGGTCGGACGGCCCGAGGACGCGGACCCACGGCCGCTCGGCGAGCCCGCGCAGCAGCCGCTCGGTGAGGGCCTGCTCGTGGGCGTGCACGCGGTCGAGCCCGAGCGCGGTGAGGTAGTCGCAGGCCGCGGCGAGCCCGACGGCCTGGGCCGCGACGGGCACCCCGGCCTCGAACTTCTGCGGCACCGGCGCGTACGTGGCGCCCTCCATCGTCACGGTCTCGATCATCGAGCCACCGGTGAGGAAGACCGGCATCTCGTCGAGCAGCTCGGCGCGGCCCCAGAGGACCCCGATGCCGAGCGGGCCGAACATCTTGTGGCCAGAGTACGCGAGGAAGTCGACCCCGAGCTCGGCGACGTCGACCGGGAGGTGCGGGACCGACTGGCAGGCGTCGAGGACGGCCAGCGCCCCCACCGCGTGCGCGCGCTCGGCGAGCTCGCGGACCGGGTTCACGGTGCCGAGCACGTTGGAGACGTGCGTGAAGGCGAAGACCTTCGTGCGCTCGGTGAGCAGCTCGTCGAGGTCGGTGAGGTCGAGCCGCCCGTCCTCGGTGACCGGCACCCAGCGCAGTGTGGCGCCGGTGCGGCGGCAGGCCTCCTGCCACGGGATGAGGTTGGCGTGGTGCTCCATCTCGGTGACGAGCACCTCGTCACCCGGGCGCAGCGAGAACCGCTCTCCCCGACCGCCGCCGCCACCGTGCGTGCCGTTGGTGAAGGCGTACGCGACGAGGTTGAGCGCCTCGGTGGCGTTGCGGGTGAAGACGACCTCGCCGGCCTGCGCCCCGATGAACCGGGCGATGGTCTCGCGCGCCGACTCGTAGGCGTCGGTGCCCTCCTCGGAGAGCTGGTGCGCCCCGCGGTGCACGGCGGCGTTCGTGTGCTCGTAGAAGTGCCGCTCGGCGTCGAGCACCGGGACGGGCTTGTGCGAGGTGGCCCCCGAGTCGAGGTAGACGAGCGGGTGGCCCCGCGCACCGTGCGCGACAGGATCGGGAAGTCGGCCCGCAGCCGGGCCAGCTCCGCGTCGGTGAAGGGGGCGGCGGTCATCAGGCCTCGACGGGGGTCTCGGCGAGGAAGCGGTCGTAGCCCTCGGACTCGAGCCGGTCGGCGAGCTCGGGACCGCCCTGCTCGGCGATGCGACCGTCGACGAACACGTGGACGAAGTCGGGCTGGATGTAGCGCAGGATCCGCGTGTAGTGCGTGATGAGCAGGACGCCGGCGCCGGTGGACTCCTTGGCGCGGTTGACGCCCTCGGAGACGACACGCAGGGCGTCGACGTCGAGGCCGGAGTCGGTCTCGTCGAGGACGGCGAACTTCGGGCGCAGGAGCTCCATCTGGAGGATCTCGTGGCGCTTCTTCTCGCCGCCGGAGAAGCCCTCGTTGACGTTGCGCTCGGCGAACGCGGCGTCCATCCGCAGGTTCTCCATGGCGCCCTTGACGTCCTTGACCCAGGTGCGCAGCTTCGGGGCCTCGCCGGTGACGGCGGTCTTCGCGGTGCGCAGGAAGTTCGAGACGGTGACGCCGGGGACCTCGACCGGGTACTGCATCGCGAGGAAGAGGCCGGCGCGGGCGCGCTCGTCGACGCTCATCGCGAGGACGTCCTCGCCGTCGAGGGTGACGGTGCCCGAGGTGACCGTGTACTTCGGGTGGCCGGCGATGGAGTACGCGAGGGTCGACTTGCCGGACCCGTTGGGGCCCATGATCGCGTGCGTCTGACCGGACTCGAGGGTCAGCGTGACACCGCGGAGGATCTCCTTGGTGCCCTGCTCGGTCTCGACGGTGACGTGCAGGTCCTTGATCTCAAGGGTGGACATACGGCTCAGATCTCCTCGGACAGGGCGACGAAGACGTCGTCACCCTCGGTGCGGACGGTGTGGACGGCGATGGGGGTGATGGCGGGCGGCCCGGTGGGCTCGCCGGTGCGCAGGTCGAAGCGCGAGCCGTGCAGCCAGCACTCGAGGGTGCAGCCGTCGAGCTCGCCCTCGGAGAGCGAGACGTTGGCGTGGCTGCAGGTGTCGTCGACGCAGTGGACGGATCCGTCCTCGGTGCGCACGATCGAGACGCGGCGCCCCTCGATCTCGGCGAGGGCGGCCCCGACGGCGGGCAGCTCGTCGAGCCGGCAGACGTAGGTGTAGCCCTCGGCGGTCAGCTGGTCGCTCATGCGGCCTCCCCGGCGAGCTCGCGCTCGATGGCCACCATGAGGCGCTCCTGCACCTCGGGGACGCCGATGCGCGCGACGACGCTGGCGAAGAACCCGCGGACGACGAGGCGGCGGGCCTCGTCCTCGGGGATGCCCCGCGCCATGAGGTAGAAGAGCTGCTCGTCGTCGAACCGCCCCGTGGCCGAGGCGTGCCCGGCCCCCTCGATCTCCCCGGTCTCGATCTCGAGGTTGGGGACCGAGTCGGCGCGGGCACCCTCGGTGAGGAGCAGGTTGCGGTTCAGCTCGTAGGTGTCGGTGCCCTCGGCCGCGGCGCGGATGAGGACGTCGCCGACCCAGACGGTGCGGGCGGTCTCGCCCTGGAGCGCGCCCTTGTACTCGACGTTGCTGCGGCAGTGGGGCGCCTCGTGGTCGACGAACAGCCGGTGCTCGAGGTGCTGGCCGGCGTCGGCGAAGTAGACACCGAGGCCCTCGAACGAGCCGCCGGGGCCGGCGTAGGACGCGTTGGTGTTGAGCCGGACGACCCCGCCGCCGAGGGTGACGGCGATGTGCCGGACCCGGGCGTCACGGCCGACGACGACGTCGTGCTGGCCGAGGTGGTGCGCGGCGTCGTCCCACTCCTGGACCGACACCAGCGTGACGTCGGAGCCGTCGCCGGCGAGGACGGTGAGGACCTCGGCGTAGTCGGCGACCCCGTGGTGCTCGAGGACGACCGTCGCGCGGGCGAACCGGCCGACCCGCACGAGCAGGTGCCCGTGGACGAGGTCGGACCCGTTGCCGGAGAGGCGGATCCGCACCGGCTCGGTGAGCTCGGCGTCGGCCGGGACGTCGACGACCGCGACCCCGCCACTGTGGGCGGCGGCGACCGCGGCGGCCCGGTCCTGGGGCTTCGGCACGCCGAGGGCCTGCCAGTCGGCGACGGGCAGCGTCGTGACGGTGACGCCCTCGGGCAGGTCCTCCTGCCAGTCGAGGCAGGCACCGGTGGCCTCGTCGCGGAAGAACGCGCCGAGCCGGTCGACGGGCGTGAACCGCCACTCCTCCTCGCGCCCGTGGGGCACGGCGAAGTCCGCGGGGTCGAAGGACGCCCGGCGCTCGGCGCGCGACTGGTCGGGGACCATCGTCGCGGCGCTGTGGGTATGGGCGCCCTCGGAGGGGCGCTGGGGGTGAGCAGGCTCATTCAGCCCACTGCTCCTTCCATCTGCAGCTCGATGAGGCGGTTCAGCTCGAGGGCGTACTCCATGGGGAGCTCCTTGGCGATGGGCTCGACGAAGCCGCGCACGATCATCGCCATCGCCTCCTCCTCGGTCATCCCGCGGGACATCAGGTAGAACATCTGGTCCTCGGACACCTTGGAGACCGTGGCCTCGTGGCCCATCTGCACGTCGTCCTCGCGGATGTCGACGTACGGGTAGGTGTCGGAGCGGCTGATCGTGTCGACGAGCAGGGCGTCGCAGACGACCGAGCTCTTCGACCCGTGGGCGCCCTCCAGGATCTGGACGAGGCCGCGGTAGCTCGTGCGGCCACCGCCGCGGGCGACGGACTTGGAGACGATCGAGCTGCTCGTGTTGGGGGCGGCGTGGACCATCTTCGAGCCGGCGTCCTGGTGCTGGCCCTCGCCGGCGAAGGCGATGGACAGGGTCTCGCCCTTGGCGTGCTCGCCGAGGAGGAAGACGGCCGGGTACTTCATGGTGACCTTGGACCCGATGTTGCCGTCGATCCACTCCATCGTCGCGCCCTCGGCGCACGTGGCGCGCTTGGTGACGAGGTTGTAGACGTTGTTCGACCAGTTCTGGATCGTCGTGTAGCGCACGCGGGCGTTCTTCTTGACGACGATCTCGACGACGGCCGAGTGCAGCGAGTCGCTCTTGTAGATCGGCGCGGTGCAGCCCTCGACGTAGTGCACGTAGGAGCCCTCGTCGGCGATGATCAGCGTCCGCTCGAACTGGCCCATGTTCTCGGTGTTGATGCGGAAGTAGGCCTGCAGCGGGATGTCGACGTGGACGCCCGGCGGGACGTAGATGAACGAGCCGCCCGACCAGACGGCGGTGTTCAGCGCGGCGAACTTGTTGTCGCCGGCCGGGATCACCGAGGTGAAGTACTCGCGGAAGAGGTCCTCGTGCTCGCGCAGCCCGGTGTCGGTGTCGACGAAGATGACGCCCTTCTCCTCCAGGTCCTCGCGGATCTGGTGGTAGACGACCTCGGACTCGTACTGGGCGGCGACACCGGCGACGAGGCGCTGCTTCTCGGCCTCGGGGATGCCGAGCCGGTCGTAGGTGTTCTTGATGTCCTCGGGCAGGTCCTCCCAGGAGGTGGCCTGCTTCTCGGTGGACTTCACGAAGTACTTGATGTTCTGGAAGTCGATGCCGGTGAGGTCGCTGCCCCAGCTGGGCATGGGCTTCTTGCCGAACAGGCGCAGCGACTTCATCCGCAGGTCCTTCATCCACTGCGGCTCGGACTTGCGGTCGGAGATGTCGGCGACGACCTCCTCGGAGAGCCCACGGCGCGCGGTGGCGCCGGCGCTGTCGCTGTCGGCCCAGCCGTACTCGTAGGTGCCGAGGTCCTTCAGACCCGGGTTGAGCTCTTCGATGTGGCTCGTCATCGCGATGGCCTCTCGGTGGTGGGGGTCGGGACGAACGTGGTGCAGACGTGGTCGCCGTGGGCGAGGGTCGCCAGGCGCTGGACGTGGACGCCGAGCAGGCGCGAGAACGCCTCGGTCTCGGCCTCGCACAGCTCGGGGAACTCGCTGGCCACGTGCTGGACGGGGCAGTGGCCCTGGCAGAGCTGCACCCCCGTCAGCGCCGTGGCGGCCCCGGGTGTTCCCACGGGGCGGGCCGAGGCGGCGTAGCCCTCGGCGTTGAGCGCGGTGACGAGGGCGTCGGTGCGACGGGCGGTGTCGTGGCCGGCGTCGTCGAGGGTGGCGGCGATGCGGTGCTCGAGCCCGGCGACCCGCTCCTCGGCGAAGGCCTGGACGGCCGACTCGCCGCCGGTGCGGCGCAGGAACCGCAGCGCCTCGCCGGCGAGGTCGTCGTAGTCGGAGGACAGGGCCCGGTGGCCGGCGTCGGTGAGGGTCCAGGCCTTGGCCGGACGACCCCGGCGCCGGGGCCCCGCGGCGTCGCGCGGCTCGACGAGCCCGGCGACGTGCAGGTTGTCGACGTGGCGCCGCACGGCGGTCTCGGTGAGGCCGAGCCGCTCGACGAGGGTGGTGATGCCGACCGGCCCCTCCTGGCTCACGACGCGCAGCACCCGGTCGCGCGTGCGCGACTCGTCGGTGTGGACGTCGGGATTAACCACACACCCATGTTAGGTAAATGCGGGGACGACGTCCAAGGAAGGCTTGCCTAACCGGCCGTGGCCTGGCCGCCTGGCCGGTTACCCGGCGGTGCCGCGCTCCTCGACGAAGTCCTCGGCCCCCGGGCCGTCAATCTCGTCGTCCTCCTCGATGGGGAGGAAGACCGAGGGCATCCGGCTGCGGGGCGGCGCGACCGAGGCCTGGCCGAACAGCCGCTCGCGGACCGGCGCGGTGAGCACCCCCAGCGGAGCCGTGAGCACGTAGCCGTAGGCGACGACGAGACCGGTGAGACCGGGGGCCACCACGAGGCCGACGACGATGACGAGGGCCACGACTGCCGTGCCGAGCCGCGCCCGCGGCGTGGTCGGGGCCAGCAGGTTGCGGAAGGAGCGGAAGCGGATGGTCATCACCATGAGGAAGGCCGGCGCGACGCTGACGAGCATCGGGAACCACGCTCGCCAGGGGCCGGTGCCGGGCCCGAAGAACGGGGAGTCGAGGGCGAAGATCGTCGCGATGACGACCATCGCGGCGCCCGGCGACGGCAGGCCGACGAAGTAGCGCTTGTCGGCCGCGGGGTCGATGGTGACGTTGAACCGGGCGAGCCGGAAGGCCGCGCAGGACATCCAGAGGAAGGCGACCAGCCAGGCGAGCACCGGCCACTCCCCCAGCGCCCAGGTGTGCACGAGCACCGCGGGGCGACGCCGAAGGAGATGAGGTCGGCGAGGGAGTCGAGCTGGAGCCCGAACGGCGAGGTGGCCCCGACGAGCCGGGCGACGAACCCGTCGGCGATGTCCATGACGATCGAGAAGGCGATGAGCACCGCGGCGAGCGTGAAGTGTCCGCGGAAGGCGAGCAGCACGGAGGAGAATCCGCTCAGGAGGTTGAGGGTCGTGAAGGCGCTCGGGGCGAGCAGCCGGGCCCGCTCGCGCTTGCGAAGCTGCCGCAGCGAGACGACGTCGGCGCCGGTGGGCGAGACGAGGCGCCAGCGGTCGAGGATGCGCCGCCGGCCGCCGGTGGTGCCGGTCGCGACCGGCTGCGGCGCGTCGCCGCTCACGACCGGGCCCCGGCGCCGGAGCCCCAGCGGGCGATGACGCTCTCGCCGGCGACCACCCGGTCGCCCTTCGCGACGAGCAGCGCGCAGGCCGGCGGGACGAAGACGTCCATCCGGGAGCCGAACTTCATCAGCCCGACCCGCTCGCCCGTGCCGAGCTCGTCCCCGACGGCGACGCGGGTGACGACCCGGCGGGCCATCAGCCCGACGATCTGGCGGAAGTGGACCCGCCGGACCTCACCGTCGACCTCGCGCTCGACGGTGATGTCGGCGCGCTCGTTGAGGTGGGCGCTCTCGTGCTTGTAGGCGGCCAGCCACTTGCCGGGCCGCTGGACGACCTCGACGACCCGTCCGCCGTACGGCGCGCGGTTGATGTGCACGTCGAACGCCGACAGGAAGATGCTCACCTGCTGCCAGTCGCCGGGGGAGCGACGCCGACCTGGCCGGGCCCGGCGTACATCACCTTGCCGTCGGCCGGGGAGAGGACGTCGTCGACGGGCGCCGTGGCGGCGTCGGGGGTGCGGTCGGGGTCGCGGAAGAACGCGGCGACGGCCACCGGCAGCACCCCGAGCACCGCGGCCACCCCGGCCGTCGCAGGAGCAGGGCGAGCGCGGCGGGGACGGCGGCGACCGCTGTCACGGGGCCGGCCTCCCGGTCGATGCGTGGCATGACCCCCACCCTAGGATGTCGAGACATGGCGGCGGTCCTCGTGCACGAGCTGCGCCGCGTGTTCGGGGACGGGCCGCGGTCGACGGCGCGAGCTGGTCGGCGGCCGCCGGGCGCGTCACCGCCGTGCTCGGCCCGAACGGCGCGGGCAAGACCACCACCGTCGAGTGCCTCGAGGGGCTCCAGCGCCCCGACGGCGGTTCGGTGCGCGTCCTCGAGACCGACCCGTGGGGTGCACCGGCCGGCCACCGCGCCGCCGTCGGCGTGATGCTCCAGGACGGCGGGCTGCCCACGACCTCACGGCCGTTGCCGCTGCTGCGCCACCTCGCCGCACTGCACGCCGACCCGTGGCCGGTCGACGAGCTCGCGACCCGGCTGGGCATCGCCGACTTCGCCGGGACGACGGTCCGCCGGATGTCCGGGGGGCAGCGCCAGCGGGTCGCCCTCGCGGCGGCGCTCGTCGGTCGCCCCGACGTGCTCTTCCTCGACGAGCCGACCGCCGGGCTCGACCCCCACGCCCGCCTCGAGGTGTGGGCGCTGCTGCGGGCCGAGGCCGACCGGGGCGTGTGCGTCGTCGTCACCACCCACTCCTTCGAGGAGGCCGAGCGGATCGCCGACGACGTCGTCGTCCTCGCGGCCGGGCGCGTCGTCGCCTCCGGGTCGCTCGCCGAGGTGCGGGGCGCGCGCTCGCTCGAGGACGTCTACTTCGAGCTGACCGCCGGGGGTGCACGGTGAGCGCGCCGGCTCCCCCGCGCACGCGAGTGCTGGCCCAGGCCGCCTTCGAGACCCGGATGCTGCTCGGCAACGGCGAGCAGCTGCTCGTCTCGGTGCTGCTGCCGGCCATCGCCCTCGTCGGGTTGGCCCTGGCCTCGGTGCCCGACCTCGGCCCGGGCCGGCGGGTCGACCTCGCCACCGCCGGGACCCTGGCGCTCGCGGTCCTGTCGACGGCGTTCACCGGGCAGGCCATCGCCACCGGCTTCGACCGCCGGGCCGGCGTGCTGAGGCTGCTCGGCACGACCCCGCTCGGGCGCGGGGGCTGCTCGCGGGCAAGGCCCTGGCCGTGCTCTCGGTGCTGGCGGTGCAGATACTCGTCCTCGGCGGGCTGGGCCTCGCCCTAGGGTGGCGGCCGGTCGCGGCCGGGCTGCTGCCGGCGCTCGTCTCGCTCCTGCTCGGCACGGGGGCGCTCGTCGCCCTGGCCCTGCTGCTCGCCGGAACGGTGCGCGCCGAGGCCGTGCTGGCCCTGGCCAACCTCGTCTGGGTGCTGCTGCTCGGGCTGGGCGTCCTCGTGCCGACGTCGGTGCTGCCGGGCCCGCTCGCGACGGTGGCCGCGCTGCTGCCCTCGGGCGCCCTCGGTGACGCGCTGCGGACCTCGCTCGTCGGCGGCGGCTGGCCGTGGGGTCCGTGGCTGGTGCTCGTGGTGTGGGCCGGGGTGGCCGGCGCCGCGGCGGCCCGCTGGTTCCGCTGGTCCGGGTGAGTCGTACGCTTCTCGCGTGACGACGAGCACCGCGACCCCGGTCGGGTCGGGCACCCGCGCCGGCTCCCGCTGGCTGGGTCCGGTGCTGCTCGCGAACCTCGTCGCGCAGGTCGGCATCGTCGTCACCGGGGGCCTGGTCCGGCTCACCGGTAGCGGCCTCGGGTGCCCCACCTGGCCGCGCTGCACCGGTACCTCCATCACGCCGACCGTCGAGCAGGCCGAGGGCTTCCACAAGTACATCGAGTTCGGCAACCGCACCCTCACCGGCGTCCTCGCGGTGCTCGCGCTGGCCACCGTCGTCGTCGTCTGGCGGTCCGCGCCCCGGCGGCCCATGAAGGTCGCCGCCCTCGTCGTCCTCGGCGGGGTCGTGGCGCAGGCGCTGCTCGGCGGCCTCACCGTGCTGCTCGGCCTGCACCCCGCCACGGTCGCCACCCACTTCCTGCTCTCGATGGCGCTCGTCGTCGCCGCGGGCTACCTGTGGTTCACACGGTCCGAGGCGGCGGTCCCGCCCCGCCCGCTCGTGCCCGACCTCGTCGTCCGCCTCGGCTGGGTGACCAGCGCCGTCGGTGCCGTGGTCCTCGCCCTCGGCACCGTCGTGACCGGCTCGGGGCCGCACTCCGGCGATGCCGACACCCCCAACCGCTTCGGCTTCGACCCGCGCACCATCTCGTGGCTGCACGCCGACGTCGTCATGCTCTTCCTCGGCCTCGTCGTCGCCACCTGGCTCGCCGCCCGGCTCACCGCCGAGGCCACCTCCGCGCCCCGGGCCTGGCTCGTCGTCCTCGGCGTCACGCTGGCCCAGGGCGTCATCGGGTACGTGCAGTACCTCACCGCCCTGCCCGAGGCCCTCGTGCTGGCGCACATGCTCGGCGCCTCGCTGCTCGTCGTGGCCCTGACCGCGGGCATGCTTGCGCTGCGCAGCCGAGCGGCCTAGTCCCGCAACAGTCCCGCGGCCCGGGCCAGCGCCACCGCCTCCCCGCGTGAACCGGCGCCGAGCTTGGCGAGGATGTTCGAGACGTGCACGCTGGCCGTCTTCGTGCTGATGAACAGCGCCCGGCCGACCTCGCCGTTGGAGCGCCCGGCCGCGACGAGGGCCAGCACCTCGGCCTCGCGGGCCGTGAGCCCGGTGGCGGCCGGCCGTGCCGCGAGCCGGTCGAGGGACGCGAGCAGCGGCCCGGCCCGGAGGCGTTCGGCCTCGGCGCGGGCGAGCGCGGCCTGTTCGGCGGCGCCGGAGCCACCGCTCGCCGCGAGCACCTCGGCGAGCCGGGCCCGCGACCGGGCCAGCTCGTACGGCTCGGCGCGCGTCTCGAAGAGGCCGACGGCCTCGCGCCACGGCTCGACGAGGGCCTCGGCACCGACCGCGGCACCGGCCGCCCACTCGAGGCGCAGCGCCTCGGCCCGGGCCCGGGCCGTCCAGGCGACCCCCTCGAGCGAGGGCTCGGGCAGCGTCGACCCCTCACCCCACACCTGGGCCGCGTCGGCGGCCAGCGCCCGACCGACCTCGAGCAGCCGGCGCCGCTCCTCCCCCGGCAGGTCGCGCAGCGAGGAGGCGAGGTGCCCGACGACGAGGGCCGCGAGCCGCACCTCGACCGGCAGCCGTGGGAGGGACCAGAGGTCGCGCAGGTGGGCGACGAGCTCGGCGTGCACCTCGAGCATCCGCTCGAGCCGGCCCTCGCGACCGAGCGCGTCGACGGCGGCCGACCCGGCCTGCACCGCGATCCGGCCGTCCTCGGACCAGAACGGCCGCGACGCCGTCAGCACCTCCTCGGGGTCGACCTCGCCGCGGGCCACCGGGATGTACGAGCCGGCGCACTCGATGCCCGCGAGTCCCGCGGCGGGCAGACCGGAGGCCCGGGCGTCGTCGACGAGCCGCACCGCGAGGTCCCAGTCGCCCATCTCGTAGGCGGCGGTGACCGCGAAGGCCCGGCCGTCGACCCCGAAGACCGAGGCCTGCAGCCCGGCCCGCCGCGCCTCGGCGTGCTCGCGCTCGAAGCCCTCGAGGGCCGCCCGGAACTCGCCCTGGCGCAGGTGCAGGCCGGCCAGCACGTGCATCGCGCGCAGCAGGGCGAGGTCGGGGGCGTCGGTCCACTCCGCGACGACCGCCTCGAGCCGGCGGATCGACTCGTGGGGGTCGCCGGCCGCCTCGCCGAGCCGGACGAGCACCGACGACAGGTCGGCGCGGTCGACGGTGAGCTCGTGGCGGACGGCCAGGGCCATCACCTCGTCGGCCACCGCGACGGCCTCGGCCGTGGGCCCGGCGTCGGTGAGCGCCTCGGCGCGACGGGTCAGGAGGCTGCCCCGCAGCGGCGCGGGGGCGTCGTCGTCGAGCAGGTCGAGTGCCTCGGCGGTCAGCGCGAGCCGGTCGATCCGTTCCTCGGTCATCCGCGAGGCGAAGGCGACGGCGCCCATCAGCTCCGCGCGCTCGTGCGCGCTCGGGTCTGGGCTGGCCAGCCGCGCCCGCAGCAGCGTCATCGCGCGCATCGGCCGTCCGGCGGCGTTGGCGGCGCCGGCCGCGCGCAGGGTGAGGGTGTGGGCCTGCCCGGGATCGACGTCGAGGAGTCCGAGGGCCGCCTCGTAGTGCGCGAGGGCCTCGGCCGGGCCACCCATCCGGCGGGCGCTGTCGCCGGCGCGCACGGCCGAGGTGAGAGCCAGGCCCCGGTCGCCGGAGGCCAGGGCGTGGCGGGCGAGGTCGGCCGCCGAGCCGAGGCTCGCGTCCTCGAGCAGGGCGTCGGCGCAGGCCCGGTGCAGCTGGACGCGCTCGTGCGGCAGGAGGTCGTCGCTGACCGCCTCGGCGAGCAGGGCGTGGCGGAACTCGTACCCCCGGTCGCCCCACGGCTCGAGGACGTGGTGCTCGAGGGCGGCGCGCAGGGCGGCCCGCAGCACGCCGGGCTCGACCGCCGCGACGCGTTCGAGGAGGGCGTGCGGCACGCGCCGGCCGATGACCGCCGCCACCCGCACCACCGCCTGGGCCTCGTCGTCGAGCTGGTCGACGCGCGCGAGCAGCAACCGGGTGAGGTCACCGGGGTCGGCACCGCCGGTGCCCGCGGCGGCCGCGAGCTCCTCGGCGAAGAAGGCGTTGCCTTCGGCCCGGCGGGCGACCTCGTCGACGACGCGCGGCGAGAGCGCCCCGGCGGCCCGGCGGACGACGACGCGCAGGTCGGCGTCGGGCAGCGGCCCGAGCTCGAGGCGGGTCAACGACGGCAGGCGGGACCAGAGGGCGAGGGCACTGGCGAGGGGGTGCCGTCGGTGGATGTCGTCACTGCGCCAGGTGACGAGCAGCCCGACCCCCGGGGGCGCACCGCGGGTGAACAGGAGGGTCAGCAGCTCGCGGGTGGAGTCGTCGGCCCAGTGCACGTCCTCGACGACCGCGAGCACCGGCCCGCGCCGACCGAGCTCGGTGAGGGCGGCGTGCACGGCCTCGACGAGGTCGCCGCGCACGGTGTCGGAGCGGGCGGCACCGGCCAGTCGGGGCACCAGGGGCACGAGCCCGGGGTGGGTGGCGACGAGCTCGTCGACGAGGTCGCGCTCGCGCGCGTCGAGCTGGGCGAACACCTCGACGAGAGGCAGGTACGGAAGGCTCGTACCGACCTCGCCGACGCAGTGCCCGACGAGGACGCGCTGCCCCTCGGCCTGCTCGACGAGGCGGGCCACGAGCGCGGACTTGCCGATGCCGGCGTCGCCCCCGAGCAGCACCGCGCCGCCGCCGCCCTCGTGCTGGCCGAGGGCGTCGGCGACGCGGTCGAGCTCCTCGAGGCGGCCGACGAGCTCGGGGCGGACACGGGGCGGCACGGGCCCGATCATGGCACCCGGCACCGACGCCGGTCCCCTCACGGGTGGCGCGGGCGGCCGGTGGCGCGGGGCCGGACGAGCCGCGCGACGACGGCGGCGAACGGGTGGACGCCGGTGCCGACGCGCGTCTCCTCGGCGCCCTGGTCGTGCCGGCGGCGCGGGTGGTGCACGTCGACGCCGGCGAGCTCGAGACGGCGCTCGACCTCGGCGGTGACGAACAGCTGGTCTGCGTGGATGCTCACGGTGGTCTCCTTCTCGTGGTCGGTGGGCGGGTCCGTCCGACGTCCTCCACGGTGCGCGGCTGAGGTGGGCCGCCACATCGGGCGGCTGCCGTATCTCCGGCACCCGCGGACGGCGTGAGGTACCTCAGGCCGCTGGTCCAGGGCCGACTCGCGTGCTCCCGAGCCGGGTCGACGCGGCTCGGCACGGTCGGTGTGGCTCGCGAGCCGGAAGGGTTAGCTCGTCGGCCTCCACCGTATCGACAATAGCCCTTGTGCAAGCGGCCTTGTGCATCTATGGTCGACATCATGACGAAGCCGGAGATCCGCACCCTGCGCGACGCCGCACCGCTCGCGGCCCTCGCCCACCCGTTCCGCTCGCGGATCATGGACGCCCTCAAGGTCGACGGTCCGTCGACCGCGTCGATGCTCGCCGCCCGCACCGGCCAGGCGGTCGGCAACGCGAGCCACCACCTCAAGGTGCTCGCCGAGGCCGGGCTCGTCGAGGAGGCTCCCGAGCTGGCCCGTGACCGGCGGGAGCGGTGGTGGCGGCTCGTGTCGGCCGGTACCCGGTGGAGCAGCCTCGACCTGGCCGGCGACCCCGCAGCCGAGGCCGCCGCGCGCGAGGCCGAGGCCCTCCAGCTGCGCCGCCAGCTCGAGCGCGTGACCGCCTGGCTCGCCAACGAGGGCACCGACCCCGAGTGGGACGACGCCGCCTTCGCCAACCAGAACTGGATGCGCCTCTCCCCCGCCGAGCTGCGGCAGGTCGCCGAGGAGACCGTCGCGCTCTACCGCCGCTGGTCCGACCGCGAGATCCCCGACGACGGCGTCGAGCGCGAACCGGTGCTCGTCTTCGCGAGGGGGTTCCCGTGCCAGCCGTGACGACCTCCTCCCCCACCACGACGACCGGCCCGGTTCCCCTGCGCCGCAACCGTTCCTTCGTTCTGCTGTGGGTCGGCGAGGGCGTCAGCGTCCTCGGGGCGATGACCACCACCGTCGTCGTGCCGCTCCTCGCGGTCACCGAGTTCGGGGCCGGCGCGGGCTGGATGGGCCTGCTCACCGCGGCGGCCTGGCTCCCCTGGCTCGTCGTCGGGCTGCCCGCCGGCGCCTGGGTCGACCGCCTCGACCCGCGCCGCGTCATGGTCGTCGCCGACCTCGTGGCGGCCGCGGCCGTGGGCTCGGTGCCCGTCGCCTTCCTCCTCGGGGTGCTCGGACTGCCGCACCTGCTCGCCGCGGCCCTGGCCGGCGGGGCCTGCTCGGTCTTCTTCCGCACCGCGTACGCCGCGTTCGTGCCCCGGGTGGTGCGCGAGGACGACCTCGACGCCGCCAACGGGCGCCTCTACGGCACCGAGTCCGCGATGCAGGTCGCGGGGCCGGGCGTCGGCGGCCTGCTCGTCCAGCTCGTCGGCGCCGCCGTCGCCGTCGTCGCCGACGTCGTCAGCTTCCTCGTCTCCGCGGCCTGCCTGTGGCGGATCGACCCCCGGACCCTGCGCCCCGCCCCCGAGCGTCCCGAGCGCGGCCGGCTGCGCGACGAGATCGCCGACGGCGTGCGCATCGTCCGCCGGGACCCGTTCCTGCGCTTCTTCTCCCTCCAGGGCGCGGCCTCGAACTTCGCCCTCACCGGCTACGGCGCGTTGCTCGTGCTCTTCCTCGTCCGCGACCTCGACGTGCGTCCGGCCACGGTCGGCCTGCTCGTGTCGGCCGGCAGCGTCGGCGGTCTGCTGGGCGCCGCGGTCGCCTCGCCGCTCGCCCACCGGGTCGGCACGGCCCGGGCCATGCGCTGGCTCCAGGTGCTCGGCGGACCCACGGCCCTGCTCGTCCCGCTGGCCGGACCCGGCCCGGCCGTCGCCCTCGTCCCGGTGGGGGTGGCCCTCGTCGGTGTGGGGGTCGTCGGGGCCAACGTCGTCCGCTCGGCCTTCCGCCAGCGCTACACCCCGCCGCACCTGCTCGGCCGCACGACGTCGGCGTCCTCGGTCCTCAACTTCGGCACGATGCCGCTCGCGGGCCTCGTGGCCGGCTGGCTCGGCACCGCCCTCGGCGTGCAGCCGACCATCCTCGTCATGACCGCCCTGCACGCCGTCGTGTCGCTCGCACCGTACGTCGGTCCCTACCGCCGCGGGCGCGACCTGCCGCCGGGGCGGCTCGACGCCGCGTGACCGGCCGACTCAGCGGATGGCGAGGTGCAGCAGCGGGTCGACCGCCACCGCGAGGAAGACCACCGTCACGTAGGTGATCGAGTAGTGGAACAGGCGCATCGGCTTGAGCGCGTTGCCCGTGAGGCCCCGACGGGCGGCGGCCAGCAGGCGGTGCGCCTCGGCGACGAACAGCGCCCCCGCGAGCACCGCGGTGCCGGCGTAGAGCCAGCCCATCGAGGCCACCGGCACGAGGACGAGCGACGTCGCCACCATCACCCAGGAGTACGCGACGACCTGGCGCCCGACGGCCACCGGGCCGCGCTCGACCGGCAGCATCGGGACCTCGGCGTTGGCGTAGTCGTCGCGGAAGGCCATCGACAGCGGCCAGTAGTGCGGCGGGGTCCAGAAGAAGATCACGAGGAAGAGCACGAGGGCCGGCCACTGCACCGTGCCGGTGACGGCCGACCAGCCGATGAGGGTCGGCATGCACCCGGCGATGCCGCCCCAGACGATGTTCTGCGACGTGCGCCGCTTGAGCAGGATCGTGTAGCCGACGGCGTAGAGCACGATGGCCACCACCGACAGCACGGCCGACAGCACGTTGACGACGAGGGCGAACCAGGCGGTCGAGGCGACGGTCAGCACGCCGCCGAAGACCATCGCCTCGGTGACGGTCACCTCGCCGGTGACCATCGGGCGCGAGCTCGTGCGGTGCATCAGCCGGTCGATGTCGCGGTCGTACACCGAGTTGAAGGTGTTGGCCGCGCCGGCGCTGAGGATGCCGCCGACGAGGGTCGCGACGACGAGCCACAACGAGGGCACGCCGCGCTCGGCGAGGAACATCACCGGCACCGTCGTGACGAGCAGCAGCTCGATGATGCGCGGCTTGGTCAGCGCCACGAAGGCGGAGACCCGGCGCCCACGGCCGCGGGCGGCGTCGGGCGCCGATGCGGCAGTCAGGGGGGAGGTGGCCACGTCGTCCTTCGCGGTCGGCCGGAACGGTGCGCCGCGATTCTAGCCGCCGTCGTGCAGAACCCCGTCGACCGCCCCTCACCGGGGGTCCGGTCCGGCACTAGGGTGGGTCGGACCAGCGTCACACGGCGCCCTCACCGCCGGTGGTTCCGCCCGAGTTCGTTCCCGTGAGAGAGGTTTCCCTTGACCACCACCACCACCCGCAAGCGCTCCACCTCGCTGCTGGCCGGCCGCTCCCCCGAGCTGAACCGCCCCGTGGCGAAGAAGGCGAAGTGGACCGACCTCGACGTCCGGGCGGTCGACACCGTCCGGGTGCTCGCCGCCGACGCCGTGCAGAAGACCGGGAACGGCCACCCGGGCACCGCGATGAGCCTGGCGCCCGTCGCGTACCTGCTCTACCAGAACGTCATGCGCCACGACCCGTCCGACCCCACGTGGCTCGGGCGCGACCGCTTCGTGCTGTCGTGCGGGCACTCCTCGCTCACGCAGTACATCCAGCTCTACCTGTCCGGCTACGGCCTCGAGCTGTCCGACCTCAAGGCGCTGCGCACCTGGGGCTCGCTGACCCCCGGCCACCCGGAGGTGCACCACACCCCCGGTGTCGAGATCACCACCGGCCCGCTCGGGTCCGGCCTCGCCTCGGCCGTCGGCATGGCGATGGCCCAGCGCCGCCAGCGCGGCCTGCTCGACCCCGAGACCAAGGCCGGGCAGAGTCCCTTCGACCACCACGTGTGGGTCCTGGCCTCCGACGGTGACCTCATGGAAGGCGTTGCCTCCGAGGCGTGCTCGCTCGCCGGCCACCAGGAGCTCAGCAACCTCACCGTCGTCTACGACGCGAACCAGATCTCCATCGAGGACGACACCGACATCTCGTTCTCCGAGAACGTCGGCAAGCGGTTCGAGGCCTACGGCTGGGACGTCGTCGACGTCGACTGGCGCCGGTCCTCCGACCCCGCCGGCGACGCGAGCTACACCGAGGACGTCGACGCGGTCCTCACCGCCCTCGAGAAGAGCCGTCGCCCCGGCAAGCGACCGACCCTCGTGCGCCTGCACACCGTCATCGCCTGGCCGGCGCCGTCGGCGCGGGGCACGGGCAAGTCGCACGGCTCGGCCCTCGGCGACGACGAGGTCGCGGCCACCAAGACGATCCTCGGGTTCGACCCGAAGAAGACCTTCGAGGTCGACCGCGCCGTCATCACCCACACCCGCGAGGTCAAGAAGCGCGGCAAGGCCGCCCACCGCGAGTGGGACAAGGGCTACAAGGCGTGGCGCAAGGCCAACCCCGAGCGCGCCTCCCTCCTCGACCGGCTCGTCGCCGCCGAGCTGCCGAAGGACTTCGCCAAGGCGCTGCCGACCTT
Source organism: Phycicoccus sp. HDW14 (assembly GCF_011383005.1). Lineage (GTDB taxonomy): Bacteria > Actinomycetota > Actinomycetes > Actinomycetales > Dermatophilaceae > Phycicoccus. Next base: position 1,402,938 of record NZ_CP049935.1, read on the forward strand.
CGACGCCGACCCGAAGGGCATCGCCACACGCGCCGCCTCGGGCAAGGTGCTGACGGCCCTCGCCGACGTCGTCCCCGAGCTGTGGGGCGGCTCGGCCGACCTCGCCGAGTCGAACAACACGACGATGGGCGGCCAGCCCTCGTTCATCCCCGCCGGCAAGCAGACCGCCGAGTGGAAGGGCGGCCCCTACGGCCGCACGCTGCACTTCGGCATCCGCGAGAACGCGATGGGCATGATCCTCAACGGGATCGCGCTCGAGGGGATGACCCGCCCCTACGGCGGCACCTTCCTCGTCTTCTCCGACTACATGCGCCCGGCCGTGCGGCTCGCCGCCATCCAGGAGCTGCCGGTCACCTTCGTGTGGACCCACGACTCCGTCGGCCTCGGCGAGGACGGCCCGACCCACCAGCCGGTCGAGCACCTCGCCTCGCTGCGGGCCATCCCGGGCCTGGCCGTCGTCCGCCCGGCCGACGCCAACGAGACCTCCGAGGCCTGGGGCGAGATCCTGCGCCGCGGACGCCCCGCCGGCCTGGCCCTCTCCCGGCAGGCCCTCCCGACCGTCGACCGCAAGACCCACGCGAAGGCCTCCGGCGTCCGCAAGGGCGCCTACGTCCTCGTCGACGGCGGCCCGACGGGCGACCAGGCCCCCGAGGTCGTCCTCATCGCCACCGGCTCCGAGGTCGGCCTGGCCCTCGCGGCACGAGAGCGCCTCGAGAAGGCCGGCACGCGCACGCGCGTCGTCTCGATGCCGTGCCGGGAATGGTTCGAGGAGCAGCCGCGCTCCTACCAGAACAAGGTCCTGCCCCCCGAGGTCCGGGCCCGCGTCAGCGTCGAGGCGGGTGTGGCCATGGGATGGCACGACCTCGTCGGAGACGCCGGCCGCTGCATCAGCCTCGAGCACTTCGGGGCCTCGGCCGACGGCGCGCGGCTGTTCCGCGAGTTCGGGTTCACGCCCGAGGAGGTCGTCAAGGCCGCCAAGGACTCGCTCAAGGCCGCCCGTTCCGCCTCCGGCACGCCCGCCGTCAACGACACGGCGCCGCGCGCCCGCAAGGACGAGGGCACCGACGTCGGCACGCCCAAGGCGCCGAGCCGCAAGAGCGCGGCCTCGGCCAGGAAGTGAGACACCCCATGACCGCACCCCAGCCCATCCAGGACCTCGCCGCGAACGGCGTCTCGGTCTGGCTCGACGACCTCTCGCGCGAGCGGATCTCGTCCGGCAACCTCCAGCAGCTCATCGACGAGAAGGGGGTCGTCGGTGTCACGACGAACCCCTCGATCTTCCAGGCGGCGCTCTCCGAGGGCCACGCCTACGACGAGCAGGTCGGCGAGCTCGCCGCGGCGGGGAAGACGGTCGACGAGACCGTCTTCGCCCTGACCACCCAGGACGTGCACGACGCCTGCGAGATCATGAAGCCGGTCTTCGAGGCCACCGACGGCGAGGACGGCCGGGTCTCCATCGAGGTCGACCCCGGTGCCGCGCACGACACGAACCGCACCGTCACGGAGGCCAAGGCGCTGAGCGCCGAGGTCGACCAGCCGAACGTGTTCATCAAGATCCCCGCCACGCTCGAGGGCCTGCCGGCCATCAGCCAGGTGCTCGCCGAGGGGATCTCGGTCAACGTCACGCTGATCTTCTCCCTCGACCGCTACCGCGCCGTGATGAACGCCTTCCTCACCGGCCTCGAGCAGGCCCGCGAGAACGGCAAGGACCTGTCGACGATCCGGTCGGTCGCCTCGTTCTTCGTCTCGCGCGTCGACGCCGAGGTCGACAAGCGCCTCGACGCCATCGGCTCCGACGAGGCGAAGGCCGTGCGCGGCAAGGCCGGCATCGCCAACGCGCGACTGGCCTACCAGGCCTACGAGGAGGTCTTCTCGACCCCGCGCTGGGCCTCCCTCGAGGCGGCCGGCGCGCACCGCCAGCGTCCGCTGTGGGCCTCGACCGGCGTCAAGGACCCGGCCTACCCCGACACGATGTACGTCACCGAGCTCGTCGCCCCCGGCACGGTCAACACCATGCCGGAGAAGACCCTCGACGCCACCGCCGACCACGGCGAGGTCACCGGCGACACCGTCACCGGCGGTTACGCCGCGGCGGCCGAGGTCCTCGACACCCTCGAGCGGCTCGGCATCTCCTACTCCGAGGTCGTCGACCAGCTCGAGCGCGAGGGCGTCGACAAGTTCGAGAAGGCGTGGGGAGAGCTGCTCGACGGCGTCGACCGCGAGCTGCAGAAGGCGTCCGCGTGAGCACGCTCGACGTCTCCGCCACCGGGGCGGCCGCCGAGGCGATCGCCGCGCACGTGCCGACCCTCGTCGCCGACGCGGTGGCCAGCCGGCTCTTCGCGCAGGACCACACCCTGTGGGGCGAGGCCGCCGAGGACGAGGCGTCCAAGCGCCTCTCCTGGACCGGCCTGCCCCGCAGCTCGCGCCCGCTCGTCGGCGAGGTCGCCGCACTGCGCGGCGAGCTCGAGGAGGTCGGCTACGACCGGGTCGTGCTCTGCGGGATGGGTGGCTCCTCGCTCGCCCCAGAGGTCATCTGCGCGACGGCCGGCGTGCCGATCGTCGTCCTCGACTCCTCCGACCCCGACGTCGTCCGCGGCGCCCTCACCGACCTCGAGCGCACCGTCGTCGTCGTGTCGAGCAAGTCCGGCTCCACCGTCGAGACCGACAGCCAGCGGCGTGCCTTCGAGCAGGCCTTCCGGGACGCGGGGCTCGACCCCACGACGCGGATGGTCGTCGTCACCGACCCCGGCAGCCCGCTCGACGAGCAGGCCCGGGGCGCCGGGTTCCGGGTCGTCAACGCCGACCCCGCGGTCGGCGGGCGCTACTCCGCGCTCACCGCCTTCGGGCTCGTGCCCAGCGGCCTGGCCGGTGCCGACATCGAGGCGCTGCTCGACGACGCCGAGACGGTCGCCGACCTCCTCGCCGCCGACGACGAGGCCAACCCCGCGCTCCGGCTCGGAGCCGCGATGGCCGGCACGGAACCTTTGCGCGACAAGCTGGTCCTCGTCGACGCCGGCACCGAGAACATCGGCTTCCCGGCGTGGGCCGAGCAGCTCATCGCCGAGTCCACCGGCAAGGAGGGCTCGGGCATCCTGCCGGTCGTGGCGATCGGGTCCGAGCCCGCGCACCTCTACGCCGACGGCACGGTCGCCCGCCTCGTGGCCACCGACTCCGACGACGACGGCGGCCTCGGCGACTCGGTCGTCACCGTCGCCGGACCGCTCGGGGCCCAGATGCTGCTCTGGGAGGCGGCCACCGCCGTCGCCGGCCGGCTCCTGGGCACCAACCCCTTCGACCAGCCCGACGTCGAGAGCGCCAAGGCGGCGGCCCGCGAGCTGCTCGACGCCGGCATCGGGGCCGGCGACGAGCCCGCCTTCACCGACGGGGCCGTCGAGGTCCGCACCCTCGGGGGCGACTGGCTCACCGGCACGGCGACCCTCGACACCGCCCTCGACGACCTCCTGGCCCTGCTCGACCCCGAGCACGGCTACGTCGCCGTCATGGCCTACCTCGACCGCGAGGCCGACGCCGACCTCGAGAACGTCGCCCGCGACCTGTTCGAGCGCACGCAGCGGCCGGTCACCTTCGGGTGGGGCCCGCGCTTCCTGCACTCCACCGGGCAGTACCACAAGGGCGGCCCGGCGACCGGCGTGTACGTGCAGGTCACGACCACACCCGCCGAGGACCTCGCCGTGCCCGGGCGCGACTTCACCTTCGGCCAGTTCATCGCCGCCCAGGCGGCCGGCGACGCCCAGGTGCTCGCCGACCACGGCCGGCCGGTCCTGCGGCTGCACCTCACCGACCACGACGCCGGGCTCGCCCAGGTGCAGGCGCTGCTCGGCCGAGGCGGCGCATGAGCCCGGCCCGCGTCACCGCCGACAACAACCCGCTGCGGGACCCGCGCGACAAGCGGCTCCCCCGCATCGCCGGGCCCTGCTCGATGGTCCTGTTCGGGGTCACCGGCGACCTGGCCCGCAAGAAGCTCATGCCGGCGATCTACGACCTGGCCAACCGCGGACTGCTGCCGCCGGGCTTCTCGCTCGTCGGGTTCGCCCGCCGCGACTGGGCCGACCAGGACTTCGGCAAGATCGTCTACGAGTCGGTCAAGGAGCGGGCCCGCACCCCGTTCCGCGAGGAGGTGTGGCGCTCGCTCGCCGAGGGCATCCGGTTCGTCCCGGGCTCCTTCGACGACGACGGCGCCTTCGACCTGCTCGCCGAGACCGTCGCCGAGCTCGACGAGCAGCGGGGCACCGGCGGCAACCACGCCTTCTACCTCTCCATCCCGCCGGGCTCGTTCGCCACGGTCTGCCAGCAGCTCGAGCGCTCCGGGCTCTCGACGCCGCAGAGCGGGTCCTGGCGGCGCGTCGTCATCGAGAAGCCGTTCGGCCACGACCTGGCCTCGGCCCGCGAGCTGAACGCCATCGTCGAGAACGTCTTCCCGCCGGACTGCGTCTTCCGCATCGACCACTACCTCGGCAAGGAGACGGTCCAGAACCTCCTGGCGCTGCGTTTCGCGAACCAGATGTTCGAGCCGGTGTGGAACAACAACTACGTCGACCACGTGCAGATCACGATGGCCGAGGACATCGGCATCGGCGGCCGCGCCGGCTACTACGACGGCATCGGCGCCGCCCGCGACGTCATCCAGAACCACCTGCTCCAGCTGCTCGCGCTCACCGCGATGGAGGAGCCGGTCTCCTTCGACGCCCAGGGGCTGCGCGCCGAGAAGGAGAAGGTGCTCAGCGCCGTCCGGATCCCCGCCGACCTCGCCGGCGGCACCGCCCGCGGCCAGTACGCCGCCGGCTGGCAGGGCGGCGAGGAGGTCGTCGGGTACCTCGAGGAGGACGGCGTCGCGAAGGGGTCCACCACCGAGACCTACGCCGCGGTCCGCCTCGACATCGACACCCGCCGCTGGGCCGGCGTGCCGTTCTACCTGCGCACCGGCAAGCGGCTCGGCAAGCGCGTCACCGAGATCGCGGTGGTCTTCAAGCAGGCCCCGCACCTGCCGTTCAAGAGCACGGCCACCGAGGAGCTCGGCCAGAACGCCGTCGTCATCCGGGTCCAGCCCGACGAGGGCGTCACGCTGCGCTTCGGGGCCAAGGTGCCCGGGGCGCAGATGGAGGTGCGCGACGTGACGATGGACTTCGGCTACGGCCGCGCCTTCACCGAGTCCTCCCCCGAGGCCTACGAGCGGCTCATCCTCGACGTCCTGCTCGGCGAGCCGCCGCTCTTCCCGCGGCACGAGGAGGTCGAGCTGTCCTGGCAGATCCTCGACCCCGTCGAGAAGTACTGGGCCACCAAGGGCAAGGCCCCCGAGCAGTACACCTCCGGCGGCTGGGGCCCGGACTCCGCCGACGCGATGATGCGCCGCGACGGGCGAGAGTGGAGGCTCCCATGATCGTCGACCTGCCGAACACCTCGACCGCCGCGGTCTCGCGCCGGCTCGTCAAGCTGCGCTCCGACACCGGGGCGATGGCCCTCTCGCGGGTCCTGACCCTCGTCGTCGTCGTCGAGGAGGCCGATGCCGAGGAGGCCGTCGAGGTCGCCAACGACGCCAGCCGCCAGCACCCGTGCCGGATCATCGTCGTCGTCGCCGGCAACCGCCGCGGTGCGGCCCGGCTCGACGGGCAGATCCGGGTCGGGGGCGACGCCGGGGCCTCCGAGGTCGTCGTGCTGCGCCTCTACGGGCCGCTGGCCAAGCACGGGCGGGCCGTGGTCACCCCGCTGCTGCTCGCCGACTCCCCCATCGTCGCCTGGTGGCCGGTCGAGGCGCCGAAGGACCCCGCCGCCGACCCGATCGGCGCGATGGCCCAGCGCCGCATCACCGACGCCGCCCGCAGCGCCGGCACTCCGCGCGCGGTGCTCAAGCGGCTCGCGTCCGTGTACACCGACGGTGACACCGACCTCGCGTGGTCCCGCATCACCCTGTGGCGGGGGCTGCTCGCGGCCGCCCTCGACCAGGCGCCCTACGAGCCGGTCACCGCCGCGACCGTCGTCGCCGCCCCGGACAGCCCGTCCGGCGAGCTGCTCGGCGGATGGCTCGCGGCGCGGCTGCGCTGCCCGGTCTCGCTCGCCCGCTCGCGCACCGGGTCGGGCATCATCTCGGTCCGCCTCGAGCGGGCCAGTGGCACCGTCGACCTCGTGCGGCCCATCGAGGGCGACACCGCCGTGCTGCGCCAGCCCGGCCAGCCCGACCGCACCCTCGCGCTGCCGCACCGCTCCGACCCCGAGTGCCTCGCCGACGAGCTGCGCCGGCTCGACCCCGACGAGGTGTACGAGGACGCCCTGCGCAAGGGTTTCGCCGCGGTCACCACCTCCCGCCGCACGGCGGGCGAGGCGGTCCGGGTCGGGGCCGCCCCCTCGCCCGCTGAGGCCGAGCGCACCGCCCAGCGGCTGCGCCGGGCCGCCCGCACGGCCGGTAGCAGCGCGATGGTCGAGAAGATGCCGATGCCCGCCGACGGCGCCGACACCGAGGCCGTCCGCAAGGCCGCGGCCACGAAGCTCGCAGAGGTCAAGGAGCGCCGCTCGTGAGCCGCCCCGAGGCGGTCGTCGTCGTCCACCCCAGCCGCCAGGCCCTGGCCGACGCGGCCGCCGCCCGGCTGGTCGTGGCCCTCGTCGACGCCCTCGCGGCCCGTGGGGTCGCCCACGTGTCGATGACCGGTGGGTCGATGGGCTCGGAGATCGTCCGCTCGCTGGCGGCCGAGCCCGCGCGCGCCGCCGTCGACTGGTCGCGGGTCCACGTCTGGTGGGGCGACGAGCGCTACCTGCCCGCCGGCGACCCCGACCGCAACGACACCCAGAACGACGACGCCGGGCTGAGCACGCTCGGGCTCGACCCGGCGAACGTCCACCGCGTGCCCGGCCCCGACGCGTCGGGATCGGCCGAGGAGGCGGCGCAGGGGTACGCCGCGACGCTGCGGGCCTCCGGCGGCGGCGCGTTCGACGTCATGATCCTCGGCGTCGGCCCCGACGGGCACATCGCCTCCCTGTTCCCGCACCACCCCGCGGCCGCGACCTCCGGCGCCGTGGCCGTCGCGGTGCACGACTCCCCCAAGCCGCCGCCGGACCGGGTCTCCCTGACCCGTGAGTGCCTCGAGCGCTCCCGGGCGGTGTGGTTCCTCGTCAGCGGCGCCGACAAGGCCGACGCCGTGCAGCGCGGCGTCGGGGGCGCACCCTTCGAGACCACCCCGGCCGCCCACGTTCACGGCGAGGAGGCCACCCTCTGGCTCCTCGACCCCGACGCCGCCTCCGGGCTGGGCTGAGCCAGCCGTGGGCATCCTCCAGCGGTGGCGGCGCCGCGACGACGACGGCGACCACGGGGAGGTCGCGGGCAGACCGGTCGACGACGCTGACCTCGAGCACGTCGAGGAGGTCGCTGCCCGGCCGTTGACCGGCGAGGAGGAGGCCCGGCTCGAGTCCTACCGGCTGCGCTACGCCAAGCACGACATCGACCCCGCCGACCTCGCGAGCATCGCCCGGGCCTGGTCGGCCGCCCTCGGGCGCGACGACGAGGCGGAGGCGGCCGAGGTCGTCACCGTCGTGGCGACGGCCGTCGGTGACCACCTCGTCGGCACCGGCTACCGCTGGGTGGTCAGCACCGACCCGTTCGGCACCGACCTCGCCGTCGAGCCACCGCGGCGCGGAGTGCCGGTCGTCGTGCGCACCCTCGTCGCCGTCCGGTGGATGCAGCGCGAGCAGGGCTGGATCGAGAACGTCGTCGGCCACCTCGCCCGCGCCGCCCGCCGCTGACGCTCGCCCGTCGGCTCCGGTCCCGGACACAGCGCGACCCCGGCCGCATCGGCCGGGGTCGTCGGGTGCTGCAGCGGGTCAGCGACTCACTGGATGAGGCCACGCCCCCGCAGGGTCTCGAGCGCCTCGTCGAGGATGGCCTGGCCGTCCTCGTCGGAGCGGCGCTCCTTCACGTACGCGAGGTGGGTCTTGTAGGGCTCGACCTTCGGCGGGGCCGGGGGGTTGTCCTGGTCCTGGCCGGCCGGGAAGCCGCAGCGCGGGCAGTCCCACGTCTCGGGGACGACCAGCCCGGCCTCCTCCGCGAAGCTCGGCTTGGTCTCGTGCCCGTTGGAGCACCAGAACGACACGAAGCGCCGAGGGGCGGCCTCGCCGCGCTCGGCCTCGCCCATGGGACCCGCACCGACGCGCGAGCCGCGGATCGCGTTTCCTCCAGCCATGACCAGTCCCCTCTCAGGCCGCGAAGCGCTCGAGGACGCCGAGACCGACGACGCAGGTGAACCAGACGACCGCGACGCCGACCGTGATGCGGTCGAGGTTGCGCTCGGCGACCGAGGAGCCACCCAGCGAGCTGGACATCCCTCCACCGAACATGTCGGAGAGGCCGCCACCCTTGCCCTTGTGGAGCAGGATGAGGAGGGTGAGGAACAGGCCTCCGAGGACCAGGAGGACCTGGAGACCGATGCGAACCGCGTCCACGGATGGATCCTTCGTGTGGGGGTCGGGGACAACCGGTACAGGATAACCGCTGACCGGCGTGGCCGCCGCAGCCCCTCGGGGCGCGGCAGCCACGGACGCTCAGACGGTGCCGCGGTGGTCGCGGAAGCGGCAGATCGCCGCGAACTCCCCGGGGTCGATCGAGGCGCCACCCACGAGGGCGCCGTCGACGTCCTCCTGGGCCATGATCGCCGCGACGTTGCCGGACTTCACCGAGCCGCCGTAGAGCACGCGGATGCCGTCGGCGACGTCCCCGCTGTACAGCTCGGCGAGCTTGGTGCGGATGGCGGCGCAGACCTCCTGCGCGTCGTCCGGGGTGGCGACCTCGCCGGTGCCGATGGCCCAGATGGGCTCGTAGGCGACCACGACGGTGCGGGCCTGCTCGACGGGCACCCCGGCGAGGCCGGCCTCGACCTGGGCCAGCACGTGCTCGACGTGCGTTCCGGCCTGACGGACCTCGAGGCCCTCGCCGCAGCAGAAGATGGGGGTCAGCCCGTGCTTGAAGGCCGCCTTCACCTTGCCGTTGACCACGTCGTCACCCTCGTGGTGGTACTCGCGCCGCTCGCTGTGGCCCACGGTGACGTAGGTGCAGCCGAGCTTGGCGAGGAAGGCCCCGCTGATGTCGCCGGTGTAGGCGCCGGCGTCGTGCGGCGACAGGTCCTGCGCGCCGAACTTCAGCTCGAGGCGGTCACCGTCGATGAGGGTCTGCACGCTGCGGATGTCGGTGAACGGCGGCAGCACGGCCACCTCGACGGCCCCGAAGTCGTGCTTGCCGTCGCGCAGCGTCCAGTCGAGCTTCTGCACGAGGTGGGTGGCCTGGAGGTGGTCCAGGTTCATCTTCCAGTTCCCCGCCATCAGCGGGGTGCGGCCGGAGGCCATTCAGTGCTCCTTCGTGAGGATCGCGATGCCGGGCAGCTCCTTGCCCTCGAGGTACTCGAGGGAGGCCCCGCCACCGGTGGAGATGTGGCCGAACTGGTCGTCGGTGAAGCCGAGCTGGCGCACCGCCGCGGCGGAGTCACCGCCGCCGACGACCGTCAGGGCGCCACCGGCCGTGGCCGTGACGAGCGCCTCGGCGAGGGCCTTGGTGCCGGCGGCGAACGGGGCCATCTCGAACGCGCCCATCGGGCCGTTCCAGAACACCGTGCGCGCGTCGGCGACCTTCTCGGCGTAGAGCGCGGCCGAGCGGGGCCCGATGTCGAGCCCCATCGTGCCGGCCGGGATGGCGTCGGCGTCGACGACCGCGGTCTCGGTGTCGGCCGAGAACTCGTTACCGACGACGACGTCGACGGGCAGGACGATCTCGACGCCCTCCTGCTCGGCCCGGGCGAGGTAGCCCTTGCACGCCTCGACGCTGTCGGCGTCGAAGAGGCTGGTGCCGATCTCGTGCCCCTGGGCCGCGAGGAAGGTGAAGAGCATCCCGCCCCCGATGAGCAGCCGGTCGGCGGTGCTCATGAGGTTGTCGATGACCGCGAGCTTGTCGGCGACCTTGGCGCCGCCGAGCACCACGGCGTACGGACGCTCGGGCGACTCGGTGAGGCGCTTCAGCACCTCGACCTCCGTGCGCACGAGCCCGCCCATCGCCGACGGCAGCCGGGTGGCGACGTCGTAGACCGAGGCCTGCTTGCGGTGCACGACACCGAAACCGTCGGAGACGTAGGCGTCGGCGAGCCCGGCGAGGGCGTCGGCGAACGCGGCGCGGTCCTCGTCGGTCTTGGCGGTCTCCCCCGGGTTGAACCGGAGGTTCTCGAGGAGGACGACGTCGCCGTCCTCCATCGCGGCGACCGCGGCCTGGGCGCTCTCCCCACCGTGTCGGTGGCGAAGACGACCTCGCGGCCGAGCAGCTCGGAGAGCCGGCCGACGACCGGACGCAGCGAGTACCGCTCCTCCGGAGCCCCCTTGGGGCGCCCGAGGTGGGCGCACACGATGACGCGTGCGCCCGCCCCGGACAGCTCCGAGATGGTCGGGACCGAGGCCCGGATGCGACCGTCGTCGGTGATCGTCGTGCCGTCGAGCGGCACGTTGAGGTCGGACCGGACGAGGACGCGCTTGCCGCGCAGGTCGCCCAGCGAGGCGATGTCAGCCATCTGTGGGTCGGTCCCCGTCGCTCAGAGGCTCGCGCCGACGTGCACGACGAGGTCGATGAGGCGGTTGGAGTAGCCCCACTCGTTGTCGTACCAGCCGACGACCTTGACCTGGTTGCCGATGACCTTGGTCAGGCCCGCGTCGAAGATGCAGGAGCTGGGGTCGGTGACGATGTCGGCGGACACGATCGGGTCCTCGGTGTACTTGAGGAAGCCCTTGAGCGGGCCCTCGGCCGCCGCCTTGATGATGGCGTTGACCTCCTCGACCGTCGTCTCGCGGCCGGCCTCGAAGGTGAGGTCGGTGGCCGAGCCGGTGGGGGTCGGCACGCGCAGCGCGTAGCCGTCGAGCTTGCCCTTGAGCTCGGGCATGACCAGGCCGATGGCCTTCGCGGCACCGGTGCTCGTCGGGATGATCGACAGCGCGGCGGCGCGGGCGCGGCGCAGGTCGCGGTGCGGGCCGTCGAGGAGGTTCTGGTCCGACGTGTACGCGTGGATCGTCGTCATGAGGCCCTTGACGATGCCGAGCTCGTCGGACAGCGGCTTGGCCATCGGGGCCAGGCAGTTCGTCGTGCACGACGCGTTGGAGATGACGTGCTGGGTGGCCGGGTCGTACTCGGTGTGGTTGACACCCATGACGAAGGTGCCGTCCTCGTTGGAGGCCGGGGCCGAGATAATGACCTTCTTGGCGCCGCCGTCGATGTGCGCGTGCGCCTTGGTGGCGTCGGTGAAGAAGCCGGTGGACTCGACGACGATGTCGACGCCCGCCTCGCCCCAGGCGATGGCGGAGGGGTCCTTCTCGGCGAAGATCTTGATCGTCTGGCCGCCGACGGTGATCGAGTCGTCGGTGTACGAGACGTCGTCGGCGAGGACGCCGAGGACCGAGTCGTACTTCAGCAGGTGGGCGATGGTCTTGTTGTCCATCAGGTCGTTGGCGGCGACGATCTCGACGTCGGCCCCGGACGCCTGCACGGCGCGGAAGAAGTTGCGGCCGATGCGGCCGAAGCCGTTGATGCCTACGCGAACGGTCACTGTGCGTGCCTTCCAGTGGAGGGGGATGTGCCGTGCGGAGCCGCTCGGCACCTGGTTCCGCCACCAACCCTAGACCCCACCCCGACCGGCCCTGCGGGCGTCCACCGTACGGGCGAGTAACCGTTTACACCGGGCCGTTCGTGAGACGCCGTGCGGGCGCCTGTTGCTCGCTGCGCGGGTCGAGGTATCCGGCCGCCGCCAGACGTCAGCGGGATACCTCGCACGGGCGGTCCTTCCGGGTCGAGGTGATACCGGGCCGTCTCGAGGGCCGCTTTCACCTCGAACCGCGCTGACCTCACGCGGGTGGAGGTATCCGGCCGTCGTCAGACGTCAGCGGGATACCTCGCACGGGCGGTCCTTCCGGGTCGAGGTGATACCGGGCCGTCTCGAGGGCCGCTTTCACCTTGAACCACGCTGACCTCACGCGGGTGGAGGTATCCGGCCGTCGTCAGACGTCAGCGGGATACCTCGAACGGTCGTGCCGGCGCTCAGGAGTCGAGCATGTCCGGCGTCAGCACGGCCTCGGTGTCGGGCACGCCGTCGTCCTGGGCCCGCTTGTCGGCCATCGCGAGCAGCCGACGGATGCGGCCGGCGACGGCGTCCTTGGTCATCGGCGGGTCGGCGAGGGTGCCGAGCTCCTCGAGGGAGGCCTGCTTGTGCGTGAGCCGCAGCTCGCCGGCCTCGCGCAGGTGCTCGGGGACCTCCTCGCCGAGGATCTCCAGGGCCCGCTCGACGCGCGCCCCGGCGGCGACGGCCGCGCGGGCCGAGCGCCGGAGGTTGGCGTCGTCGAAGTTCGCGAGCCGGTTGGCGGTGGCCCGCACCTCGCGCCGGATGCGCCGCTCCTCCCAGGCGAGCACGGCGTCGTGGGCGCCGAGCCGGGTGAGCATCGCGCCGATGGCGTCGCCGTCGCGGATGACCACGCGGTCGACGCCGCGGACCTCGCGGGCCTTGGACTGGATGCCGAGCCGGCGCGCGGCGCCGACGAGGGCGAGCGCGGCCTCCGGGCCGGGGCAGGTGACCTCGAGGGCCGAGCTGCGGCCGGGCTCGGTGAGCGACCCGTGGGCGAGGAAGGCCCCGCGCCAGGCGGCCTCGGCGTCGCAGACCGACCCGCTGACGACCTTGGCCGGCAGCCCGCGCACCGGGCGACCACGGCTGTCGATGAGCCCGGTCTGGCGGGCCAGGGCCTCGCCGTCCTGGACCACGCGCACGACGTACCGACTGCCCTTGCGGAGCCCGCCGGCCGCGAGGACGAGGACCTCGGGGGTGTGTCCGTACACCTCGGCGAGCTCGCGCCGCAGCCGTCGCGCCGCGTTCGCGGTGTCGAGCTCGGCCTCGACGACGATGCGCCCCCGATGATGTGCAGCCCCCCGGCGAACCGCAGCATCGCCGCGACCTCGGCCTTGCGGCAACAGGGCTTGGTCACGACGTGCCGGCTCAGCTCGTCCTTCACCTTCGCCGTCATCGCCATGCCGGTCATCCTGCCACGCGTCACGGGGCGGGTCGCGGGCTGTACAGGATGTCCCGCAGCGCGGCCGCGTAGCGGAGCGGGTCGTGCTCGCCGGGTGCGCTGCGGCGGCTCACCGACACGACGTGGAGCTCGGCGCCGAGCCGCGCGGCGGCGTCGGCGAGGCCCGGTTCGTCGTCGACGACGGCCGGGTCGGCGAGCACCGCGTCGAGCCGCAGCCCGGGCGCCAGCCCCGCGAAGGACTCGAGGTGGCGGGCCGCGCTGAAGCCCGCCGTCTCGCCGGTGCCGGGGTCGAGGTTGAGCACGAGGAGGCGTCGCGCTCGGCTGACCTCGAGGGCCTCGCGGACGTCGGGGACGAGCAGGTGGGTCATCACCGAGGTGAACCACGACCCGGGGCCGAGGACGACCCAGTCGGCGCTGCGGATGGCGGCGACCGACTCGGGGTAGGCCGGCGGGGCGGCCGGCACGAGCCGGACCTCCTCGACCGTTCCGGGCGTGACCGCGACCTCGGCCTGGCCGCGCACGGTGCTCAGGGCGCCGTCGGCGGCCAGCCCGCTGACGTCGGCCTCGATGGCGAGCGGCACGGCGGCCATGGGCAGCACCCGGCCGCGCGCCTGGAGCAGCCGACCGACGAGGTCGAGCCCGGCGACGGGGTCCTCGTGCAGCTCCCAGAGCGCGACGATGAGCAGGTTGCCGAGCGCGTGGCCGCTGAGCGGACCCTCACCCGCGAACCGGTGCTGGAGGACGTCGCGCCACGTGTGGCCCCACTCGGTGTCGCTGCAGAGGGCGGCCAGGGCCATCCGCAGGTCACCGGGCGGAAGGACGCCGAACTCGTCGCGCAGCCGTCCGCTCGAGCCGCCGTCGTCGGCGACGGTGACGACGGCCGTGATCTCGTCGGTGACGAACCGGAGCGCCGTGAGGGTGGCGGCGAGGCCGTGACCGCCACCGAGGGCGGTGACGACCGGCCCGCTCACTCGCGCCCCAGGTCGCGGTGGACGACGAAGGTCGCGGTGTCGTCGGACCCCAGCCGGCGCGAGAGCGCCTCGGCGACGGCGACCGACCGGTGCTTGCCGCCGGTGCAGCCGACGGCGATCGTCGCGTACCGACGGCCCTCGCGCAGGTACCCGGCGGTGACCGGCTCCATGAGCGAGACGACGCGGTCGACGAACGAGCCGGCGCCCTCCTGGGCCATGACGTACTCGGCGACGGGCGCGTCGATGCCGGTGAGCGGTCGCAGCTCGGGGACCCAGAACGGGTTGGGCAGGAAGCGCATGTCGAAGACGAAGTCGGCGTCGAGCGGCACGCCGTACTTGAACCCGAAGGACATCACCGCGAGGCGCAGGCTCGGGCCGCCGGTGACGCCGACGATGGGGGTCAGCTTGCGGGCCAGCTGGTGGACGTTGAGGCCCGAGGTGTCGATGACGACGTGGGCGTCGGCCCGCAGGTCGCGCAGCAGCTCGCGCTCGGCCTGGATGCCGTCGAGCAGCCGTCCCTCGTGCTGCAGCGGGTGGGGCCGGCGGACGCTCTCGAAGCGGCGGACGAGCGCCTCGTCGGTGGCGTCGAGGAACATCAGCTGCGGGTGCCACCCGTGCTCGCGCACCGAGGCGATGCCGTCGCGCAGCTCGCCGGTGAAGGGGCGAGCCCGCACGTCGACGACGGCCGCGATGCGCAGGTCGGCGGCGCCCTCCTCGCGGGCCCTCGACGCCAGCACGCCCATCGCCGGGATCAGCTGCGGCGGAAGGTTGTCCACGACGTACCAGCCGTGGTCCTCGAGGACGTTGGCGGCCGTCGAACGACCGGCACCGCTCATGCCGGTGACGACGAGGAAGTCGGCCCTCGCCGGGCGGTCCGTCGTCGCTGGCTCAGCCACCGCGTGCTCCCTCGTCGACCTCGATGACCTCGCCGGTGGCGGGGTCGACCGCCGGGGTGCCCGGGTCGGCCGAACCCAACTCTGCCGCAACGACCGCCGCGAGCGCAGGCCCGATGCCCGGCACGCCGGCCAGCTCGTCGACCGAGGCGGCCCGGATCCGCTTCACCGAGCCGAACTCGCGCAGCAGCGCCTTGCGCCGCTTCTCGCCGAGGCCGGGCACGCCGTCGAGGGCGCTCTGGGTCATCGCCTTGGAGCGCCGCTGCCGGTGGAAGGTGATGGCGAAGCGGTGCGCCTCGTCGCGCAGCCGCTGGAGGAGGTAGAGCCCCTCGCTGGTGCGCGGCAGGACGAGCGGGTGCTCATCCCCCGGCACCCACACCTCCTCGAGCCGCTTGGCGAGGCCGACGACGGCGACGTCGACCGCCCCGGCCTCCTCGAGCGCACGGGCCGCGGCGTTGACCTGCGGCAGGCCGCCGTCGACGACGACGAGGTTGGGGGTGTACGCGAACCGGGTCGGCCGCTCGCGCCCCTCGGCGACCTCCTGCTCGCGCTCCTCCTGCTCCTTGCGGCCGCGGCGGAAGCGCCGGGTGAGCACCTCGTGCATCGCCGCGGTGTCGTCGGTGGCGCCGGTCTCGCCGCCGCGGACGATGAACCGCCGGTACTCCGACTTGCGGGGCAGACCGTCCTCGAAGACGACCATCGACCCGACGACCTGGGTGCCCTGGACGTGGCTGATGTCGAAGCACTCGACGCGCAGTGGCGCCTCGTCGAGGTCGAGGTAGTCCTGGAGCTGCTGGAGGGCCTGGCTGCGCGTCGTGAGGTCGCCGGCCCGGGTGACCTTGTGCCGCGCGAGGCTCTGGGTCGCGTTGCGCGCCACCGTCTCCATGAGGGTGCGCTTGTCGCCGCGCTGCGGCACGCGGACGTCGACCCGGCTGCCGCGGATGCCGCCGAGCCACGCCTGGAGCGCCTCGGCGTCGTCGGGCAGCACGGGGACGAGGACCTCGCGCGGCACGCCCTCGCGCGACTCGCCGCCGTAGACCTGCTGGAGGAGGTGCTCGACGACCTCGGCGGTGGTCTCGGCGTCGCGCTCGGCGACCCAGCCGCGCTGCCCGCGCACCCGCCCGCCGCGGACGTGGAAGAGCTGGACGGCGACCTCGAGCTCGTCCTCGGCGAGCCCGAAGACGTCGGCGTCGGTGGCGTCGGGCAGGACGACGGCCGACTTCTCGAGGACCCGCTCGAGGGCGCCGATGTCGTCGCGCAGGCGGGCGGCCCGCTCGAAGTCGAGCTCGGCGGCGGCGGCCTTCATCTCGGCGGTCATCCGGCCGAGGAAGCGGCCGCTGTTGCCGGCCATGAAGTCGCAGAAGTCCTCGGCGATCTCGCGGTGGCGGGCGGCGTCGACCCGGCCGACGCACGGGGCGCTGCACTTGTCGATGTAGCCCAGGAGGCAGGGCCGGCCGACCTGGCCGGCGCGCTTGAACACGCCGGTGGAGCAGGTGCGCATCGGGAAGACCCGCATCGCGAGGTCGAGGGTCTCGCGGATGGCCCAGGCGTGCGCGTAGGGCCCGAAGTAGCGGGTGCCCTTCTTCTTCGCGCCGCGCATGACCATGGCGCGGGGGAACTCCTCGCCCATCGTCACCGCCAGGTAGGGGTAGGACTTGTCGTCGCGGTACTTGACGTTGAAGCGCGGGTCGAACTCCTTGATCCACGCGTACTCGAGCTGGAGGGCCTCGACCTCGGTGGACACGACGGTCCACTCGACGCTGGCTCCGGTGCGCACCATCGTCGCGGTGCGGTGGTGGAGGGCCGAGACGTCCTGGAAGTACGACGAGAGCCGGGGGCGCAGGCTCTTGGCCTTGCCGACGTAGATGACCCGCCCCTCCTTGTCACGGAAGCGGTACACCCCGGGGTCGGTGGGGATCTCGCCCGGCCGGGGGCGGTACGTCGACGGGTCGGCCACCCACTCACCCTAGGCCGCTCCCCCGACACCGGACGCGCCTACCCCGCGACCTCCCGCATGGCCGGCGAGGCGTAGATGGTCGTCACCCGCACGCCGTCGAGCCAGGCCGTCAGCCGCTCGGCCTCTGCGTCGAGGGCGCGGCGGCCGGTCGCGGGCACGTCGTCGAGGAGCCCGACGCGCACGCGGGCGTCGTCACCCTGCACCCAGCAGCCGACGACCCGCCCGTCCCACCACGCCGTCGTCCCGGCGTTGCCCGCCGCGTCGACGAGCGCCGGCCCGTGTCCGCCGAGGTACGGACCGCGCCCGCGCCAGCCCATGACGGTGGGGTCGAGGGTGGGCAGGAGCGCGGCCCAGGGGTCCGGGGCGTCGACCGGGTCGAGGTCGTCGGGCAGGAGCCACCCCGGGCGTCGGTGCCGTCGAGTGACACCGGGGCGGCCCCCAGGTCGTCCAGCGCGGCCCGCACCGTGCCGAGGGTGCCGCCGAGCCACCAGCCCAGGTCGTCCTCGGTGCCGGGCCCGAACGCCCGCAGCCACCGCCCGACGACCTCGGCGTGGGCCGCGCGGGGGTCGAGCGGCTCCACGCGGGCTCCCAGCCAGGCCTCGGCCGCGGCGAACCGCGGCTTCGAGAGCCGCCAGGGCCCGGCGTTGCCGGCCCGCACCGCGCGCCCCTCGGCCGTCAGCAGCCAGAGCACCTGCGGCAGCACCGGCACGGTGGCGCCCCACCTGGTTCCCGGGGACCGGTCGATGGTCACGTCGAGGTCGGGAAGGGCCTCCCGCACCTCGGGCGCGGTCAGCTCGCCGTCGCCGAGGGCCCCGAGCACCGACTCACGGGCCCGCTCGAGCCACCGGAGCCCGTCGGCGTCCACCCCCGAGCGCTCGACGTCCCGGGCGATGCGCCCCGACAAGCTCGTCGCGACGCGCGCGGAGGGCCCGCCGAGCACCGCCGGGAGCAGGTCTCGGGGCACGGCGAAGAGGGTGCTGCGCATCGCGGTCTGCTTGACGACGTCGCGCCGCCCATAGAGGGCGTCCTCGACGTCGGCGAGCGCGACCCCCGGCACGCGGGCCCGGGCGGCGAGGTGCACCGACGCGGCCTCGGTGGCGTGCAGGCCGGCGAGGGCGTCGGCCGCCGCGACGACGTCGGGGAACCCGCAGCCGCCGGCCAGCCCCTGGCGGCGCGCCAGCCGGGCCCGCCGCTCGTCGTCGTCGACGTGGCGGGCCGGGGCCGGCTGCTCGCGGCTCAGGAGACGGTGAGCCCGTCCCCGCTGACGGTGACCGACTTGGCCGGCAGCGGCTTGGTCGCCGGGCCCTGCTTCACCGCACCGGTCGCGGCGTCGAACTCGCTGCCGTGGCACGCGCAGGAGATGATGCCGTCCGCGACGCCGCTGACGGTGCAGCCCTGGTGGGTGCAGACCGACGAGAACGCCTTGTACTCGCCGGCGGTCGGCTGGGTGACGACGGTCCCGAGGGCCTCGAAGACCTTGCCGCCACCGACGGGGATGTCGGCGGCCTTGATGGCGTCGGACGCGGCGCTGGCCGCCGACCCGGCGGCCGCGCTGACGTCGTTCGCGGCGCCGCAGGCGGCGAGGGAGCCGGCGCCCGCGACGACGGCCACACCCACCCCTGCCGCCCGCAGCGTCTGGCGCCGGCTGAGGCAGGCGCACTCGGGGGCGGGCGGGGTGTGGTCGGAGCTCATCAGGGGTGCCTCTCGGTCCGGTGACGGGTGACCGAAAGTATCCCGGCGAACGCTGGACGCCGCCTGTGGACACCCGGACCCTGTCCGGAGGTACACCCGGGTTACACCCGGTGCGGTTGCGCAGGGCGAATCCGCAGGTAACAAGTCGGCACCATCCCGCGGCAGGTCCTCGGATCCCGGCCGATCCATGGTTAGTCTCCGCAGGTGCTCGCGACAGCGGGCGGGAGCGCCCGCTCCCAGACTTGACACTCCCAGGAGGAAACGTGCCTCAGCGTTCCGTGGTCGCCGTTGGCGCCTCGCTGCTCGTCGCCTCGCTCGCGCTCACCGGTTGCGGTACGCGCGGCGGCGACGACTCGAGCGACACCGGCGGCGGTTCCGGCGACAAGGTCGCCAAGATCGGCGTCATCGCGCCCCTCTCCGGCGACCTCGCCGCCCTCGGCAAGGGCATCGAGCACTCCGTCGACCTCGCCATCAAGCAGGCCAACGAGAAGAACGCGATCCCGGGCTGGAAGCTCGAGCTCGCGGCCGAGGACGACCAGGCCACCCCCGACGTCGGCAAGAACGCGGCCACGAAGCTGGCCTCGGACAAGGACGTCGTCGGTGTCGTCGGGACCCTCAACAGCTCGGTCGCCCAGAGCGTCCAGCCGGTGCTCGCCGCGGCGAACATCACGATGGTCTCCCCGGCCAACACCAACCCGTCGCTCACCCAGGGCGCCGACTTCGCCACCGCGCCGAAGCGTGCGTACCCGAACTACTTCCGCACCTGCACCACCGACTCGATCCAGGGCCCCTTCGCGGCGCGCTACCTCTTCGAGAAGGCGGGCATCAAGGAGGTCGCGACGGTCCACGACAAGAAGACCTACGGCCAGGGCCTCGTCGACGCCTTCACCAAGGAGTTCACGAAGCTCGGCGGCAAGATCGTCTCGGCCCAGACCATCAACCCGGACGACGACAAGTACGACGCCGTCATCTCGAAGATCAAGCCCTCGAACCCGAAGGCCGTGTACTACGGCGGCGAGTTCCCGCAGGCCGGTCCGTTCTCGCAGCAGATGAAGGCCGCCGGCCTCAACGTCCCGCTCATGGGTGGCGACGGCATCTTCTCCGGTGAGTACGTCAAGCTCGCGGGCTCCAGCGCCACCGGCGACCTCGCCACCTCGGTCGGTGCCCCGACCGACCAGCTCGAGTCGGCCAAGGCCTTCGTGACCGCCTACGAGGCCGCGAAGTACTCGGAGCCCTACGAGGCCTACGGCGCGTACGCGTACGACGCCGCCAACTCGATCATCGAGGCCCTCAAGACCTCGCTCAAGGACGCCTCCTCCGCCGAGGCGGCCCGCACGGGCACGGTCACCGCGATGAGCTCGGTCTCCTTCGACGGCGTCACCGGCAAGGTGGCCTTCGACGAGTACGGCGACACGACCTCGCGCGTCCTCACCGTCTACCAGGTCAAGGACGGCAAGTGGGCCCCGGTCAACACGGAGGAGTTCAAGTAACCCCTGCGTAACGGCACTGCCGCGTGACCCCCGACGGCGGGGGTGGTCCCACCGACCACCCCCGCCGTCGCTGTCCCGGGCCGATCGGCACCGTCCGTGCCGGCTCGGGACACGACCCACCGAGCGGAACTGTTCCCGTGACGCAGGTCACCCGCTACTCTCCCCCCAGCCAGCAAGCCAGCACGACACACCAGGAGGCCGTGGTGGACTTCGCCCAGCAGCTCGTGAACGGGCTGACCCTGGGATCCCTCTACGCACTGATCGCGGTGGGCTACACCGTGGTCTACGGGATCATCCAGCTGATCAACTTCGCCCACGGCGAGATCTTCATGGTCGGTGCCTTCGGGGCGCTCAGCACGGCGCTGCTCTTCTTCCGCAGCTACGTCGACGGTGGCCAGATGCTCCCCTTCTGGGCGCTCCCGGTGATGATCATCGGCGCGGTCGCCGCCTCGGTGACGATCGCGGTGCTCATGGAGCGGATCGCCTACCGGCCGCTGCGCAACGCGCCCCGGCTCGCGCCGCTCATCACGGCCATCGGCATCTCGGTCTTCCTCCAGGAGGCCGTCCGCCTCCTCTACGGCAAGATCCCGAGCTTCCCGGACGCCAAGCAGAAGGTGCCCTTCCCGAAGATCGCGATCGTCAGCGGCGACGCGTGGACCCCGTTCGGGCTGACCATCCAGCGCTCGACGATCTTCACCGTCGGCGCGCTGATCATCTGCGCGGCGGGCCTGTTCTACTTCGTCTCCCGCACCAAGACCGGCCGCGCGATGCAGGCCGTGTCGCAGGACCCCGACACCGCTCGCCTCATGGGCATCAACGTCGACCGCATCATCGTCGTCGCCTTCGTCATCGGCGCGACGCTGGCGGCCATCGCCGGTATCGCCCAGGGCCTGCAGGTCACCAACGTCAACTTCAAGATGGGCTTCCTCGCCGGCCTCAAGGCCTTCACGGCGGCGGTGCTCGGCGGCATCGGCAACGTCTGGGGGGCGGTCCTCGGCGGACTGACCCTCGGCATCGTCGAGGCGATGGCCATCCAGTTCATCCCCGGCACGTTCGGCGGGAGCTCGTGGAAGGACGTCTGGGCCTTCGCCATCCTCATCCTCGTCCTCGTCTTCCGACCCCAAGGCCTTCTCGGCGCAAAGGTGGTGGATCGCGCGTGAGCACCACGACGCTCCCCGAGGTGCTCGACACCTCCGAGCTCTCCCGCAGGGACCAGATGCGCGCGCGGTACGGCACGCTTGCGCCCCTGCTCGCCATCGGTGGCGGTGTGCTGCTGCTGCTGAGCGGGCTGCTGTCCTGGTCCTACGACGACCGGATCCTCGGCGACATCAGCATCCGGTTCTTCCCGGCGGGCATCCAGATCTACGCGATGGTCATCGGCGTCGTCGCGATCGCCCTCGGCGCGCTGCTCCGCGTGCGGCCGGCCTGGCTCAACCCCGGCCGCGGCCTCGCGGCGGTCGGCTGGGGGTCGATGGTCTTCGTCGTCGTCGCCCTGGTGACGATCAGCCGGCAGGCCGGCGGCAGCGTCAACATCAACGAGGGCGGCTGGGTCGCGCTCCTCGGGGCGCTGCTCGTCTTCGCGGCCGGCTGGGTCGCCCGCCGCTTCGAGCTCGACGTGCGCTCGTGGCCGCGGCTGCCGGGCTGGGCCGAGATCCTCATCATCGTCGTGATGATGGCCGTGCTCCTCTTCACCACGGCCTACACGCTCGGCCTCGACGACTCGTGGACCTTCGTCTGCCTGCTCGTCGCGCTGCTCACCATCGCCGTGGCCCTCGTGGGCAGCGGCTTCGGCGAGTACATCGGCTTCGTCGGGGCGAACAACCGGCGGGTGCTGCTGCTCTCGGCGCTGCTCGTGGCGTTCCTCTTCCCGTTCACCCAGGACGGCTCGGACGCCAACATGTCGATCGCCACGCAGATCCTCATCTTCGCGGCGACCGCCCTGGGCCTGAACATCGTCGTCGGCCTCGCGGGCCTGCTCGACCTCGGGTACATCGCCTTCCTCGGGACCGGCGCCTACGTCGGGGCGATGCTCTCGCAGTCGACGTTCGCCACGATCGGCTGGAAGCCGCCGTTCATCATCGTCATGCTCTGCGGCATGGCCGTGGCCTCGACCTTCGGCCTGATCATCGGCTCGCCGACCCTGCGGGTGTCCGGCGACTACCTGGCCATCGTCACGCTCGGCTTCGGTGAGATCTTCCGCCTGGCGATGTTCAACCTCGACGGCACGAACGGCCCGGACCTCACCAACGGCCCCAACGGCATCCCGGCCATCCCCGACCTCAACTTCTTCGGGTTCGACTTCGGGAAGGTGCACACGGTCGCGGGCATCCCGCTCGGGCGCTTCAGCAACTACTACTTCCTGCTGCTGCTGCTCATCGCCTTCGTCATCCTCGTCTTCAGCCGGCTCAACGACAGCCGCATCGGCCGGGGCTGGGTGGCCATCCGCGAGGACGAGCGCGCCGCCGAGGCCATGGGCGTCAACGTCTTCGGGCTCAAGCTCCTGGCGTTCGCCGTGGGCGCCGCGCTCGCCGGCCTCGCCGGGACGATCAAGGCCCACCAGGACACCTCGGTGACACCCGACCAGTACATCTTCCTCGAGTCGGCCTTCCTCCTCGCGGCGGTCGTCCTCGGCGGCATGGGCACGGTGGCCGGAGTCCTCGTCGGTGCCACCATCCTCAAGCTGCTCCCGAGAAGCTGCGTGACGCGGCCGACTACCGGCTGCTGCTCTTCGGGCTGCTCCTCGTCATCATGATGCGGTTCCGCCCCGAGGGCCTCGTGGCCAGCAAGCGGCGCCAGCTCGAGTTCCACGAGGACGACGAGGAACTCGTCCAGCTCGCCCAGACCGAACACCTGGAGGAGGCGAAGTGACCGTCACCGAACCCACGACGGCCGGCCCCGAGGCCGGCACCCGGGTCGTCCTCGAGGCGGCCAACGTCACGATGCGCTTCGGCGGCCTCACCGCCGTCGGCGACGTCAGCATGAAGGTGCACGACGGCGAGATCGTCGGTCTCATCGGCCCGAACGGCGCCGGCAAGACGACGTTCTTCAACTGTCTCACCGGCATGTACGTCCCCACCGAGGGGCGCGTCACGCTGGCCGGCGAGCAGCTGCCGCCGAAACCGCTCAAGGTGGTGCGCGCCGGCATGGCCCGGACGTTCCAGAACATCCGGCTGTTCGGCAACATGACGGCCCTCGAGAACGTCATGGTCGGGCGCTACTGCCGCACCTCCTCGATGGCCCTCACCTCGATCCTGCGCGGGCCGAAGTTCCGTCGCGAGGAGTCGGCCACCCGCGAGCGGGCCCAGGAGCTGCTCGAGTACGTCGGGCTCGGGAACTCCACCGAGCTGCTCGCCCGCAACCTGCCCTACGGCGACCAGCGCCGGCTCGAGATCGCCCGCGCGCTGGCCACCGACCCGCAGATCCTCCTCCTCGACGAGCCGACCGCCGGCATGAACCCGAAGGAGACCGAGGAGACGATGCACCTGATCTTCAAGATCAGGGACAGCGGGCTGGCGGTCGTCGTCATCGAGCACGACATGCGGTTCATCTTCAACCTCTGCGACCGGGTGCTCTGCCTCGTGCGCGGCCAGGTCCTCGTCCAGGGCACGCCCGGCGAGGTGCAGTCCGACCCACGGGTCATCGAGGCCTACATCGGCGGCGACGACGACGCCGAGGAGGAGGACGCGTGAGCGCCATGCTGGAGGTCAAGGACCTCGTTGTCTCCTACGGCAAGATCAAGGCCGTCAAGGGGATCAGCTTCACCGTCGGCGAGGGCGAGGTGGTCTCGCTCATCGGCACCAACGGCGCCGGCAAGACGACGACGCTGCGCACCATCTCCGGGCTGCTGCGGCCGGTGTCCGGCTCCATCACGTTCAACGGCCAGGACCTGACGAAGGTCCAGGCCCACGACATCGTGGCGCTCGGGCTCGCCCACTCCCCCGAGGGGCGGCGGATCTTCCCGAAGCTGTCGGTCGAGGAGAACCTCATGCTCGGCGCGTTCTCGCGCAAGGACAAGAGCATCCGCAGCGACCTGCAGGCCGCCTTCGAGCTCTTCCCGATCCTCGAGGAGCGGCGGGCCCAGCCGGCCGGCACGTTCTCCGGTGGCGAGCAGCAGATGCTGGCCATGGGCCGGGCGATGATGAGCCGCCCCAAGCTGCTCATGCTCGACGAGCCGTCGATGGGTCTGTCGCCGCTGATGATGAAGCGGATCATGACGACCGTCTCGACCCTCCAGGAGCAGGGCACGACGATCCTCCTCGTCGAGCAGAACGCCCAGGCCGCGCTCAAGCGGGCCACGAAGGGCTACGTGCTCGAGGTCGGCAAGATCGTCCTCTCCGGCACCGGCAAGGAGCTCCTCGAGAGCGACGACGTCCGCAAGGCCTACCTCGGCGAAGACTGACCGCCGACGAACGACGAGAGCATGCCGTGCGGGCCTCGACCCGGGCGGCATGTTCTCCTCTCGACCGGTGGCGTCCGGCGCCTAGGGTGAGTCGATGACCACCTTCCGGCACGACGAGGCCGCGCGCGGCGTGGCCCGGCTCGCCTACCGCACCCTCGAGCCGTACCACCTCGCCGCCTACTTCGGCCCGCACGTCGACGCGACCCGCGAGGAGCTCGGCATCGGCTGGCTCGGGGCCTACACCGGGATGCGCGCCGCGCCGCTCGGTCGGGTGCCCGGCGAGGTCGTCGCCGCCACCTTCTTCGGGTTCCGGCCGGCGGCGGTCGCCAAGGCGTGGGGCCTGGCCCTGGCGCACCACGCGCCGGCCGAGCTCGACGAGGTGCGGACGCGGTGCCTCGACACCGGCCTGCGGGCCGCGCTCGGTGACCTCGTCTCCTCCCCCGACCTCGTCCCCCTCGTCGAGCGGCTGCGGGGGGTGGTCGAGGGCCTCGACCACGGCGGCCGGCCCCTCGCGGCGGCCTTCGCCGCCCAGCCCTGGCCGGAGGCGCCGCACCTAGCCCTCTGGCACGCCACCGCCGTGTGGCGGGAGTGGCGCGGTGACGGGCACGTCGCCGCGCTCACCGCGTCCGGCCTGCGTCCGCTCGAGGCGCTCGTGCTCTACGACGCGTGGGTGCGCGAGACCGCCGCGGCCACGGCCGGCAGCCGCGGACGTCCGTTCCTCCAGCCGACCCGGAAGTGGACCGACGAGGAGTGGGCGCAGGCCACGGACGCGCTCGGCACCGCCGGGCTGCTGGCGACCGCGCCGGCCGGCGAGCCGACGATCACCGACGCGGGGCGGCGGCTGCGCGACCACCTCGAGGACGCCACCGACGACGCCTCGGCCGCCGCGTGGAGCGGCGTCGACGACGCCGAGGGCCTGCTGACGGCGGCGCGGCCGTTCGTGAAGAAGGTCATCGACGCCGGCTGGCTGCCGGGGACGACCGCCCGCGGCTGACGGCCCGAGCCCCGCCCGGTCAGCCGGCCTTGCGGGTGGCCGGCTTCTTCGTCGCCCGGGTGGGCTCGCGGCGGGTCGACGTGCCCTTGGCGGCGGTCTTCTTGGCGGCCGCCTTCTTCGCGGGGGCCTTCGTGGCGCTCTTCCGGGCGCCGGCGCCGCGTGACGGGGTGGTCGTGCGCGCCGTCTTCGCGAGCACCGGTGCGAGGAACCGGCCGGTGTGCGAGTGCTCGAGCGCCGCGACCTGCTCGGGGGTGCCCTCGGCGATGACCCGACCGCCACCGCTGCCGCCCTCGGGACCGAGGTCGACGACCCAGTCGGCGCTCTTGATGACGTCGAGGTTGTGCTCGATGACGATGACCGTGTTGCCCTTGTCGACCAGCCCCTGGAGGACCCCGAGCAGCTTGCGGATGTCCTCGAAGTGCAGGCCGGTCGTCGGCTCGTCGAGCACGTACACCGTGCGGCCGGTGGAGCGCTTCTGGAGCTCGGAGGCCAGCTTGACGCGCTGTGCCTCACCGCCCGAGAGCGTGGGCGCGGGCTGGCCGAGCCGGACGTACCCGAGCCCGACCTCGTTGAGCGTCGTCATGTGCCGGGCGATGGCGGGCACGGCCTTGAAGAAGTCGGCGGCCTCCTCGATGGGCATGTCGAGCACGTCGGCGATCGTCCTGCCCTTGAAGTGCACCTCGAGGGTCTCGCGGTTGTACCGGGCGCCGTGGCACACCTCGCACGGGACGTAGACGTCGGGCAGGAAGTTCATCTCGATCTTGATCGTGCCGTCACCGGAACAGGCGTCGCAGCGCCCGCCCTTGACGTTGAAGGAGAACCGGCCCGGCTGGTACCCGCGGACCTTCGCCTCCTCGGTGGTGGCGAAGAGCTTGCGGATGTGGTCGAAGACCCCGGTGTACGTGGCCGGGTTGGACCGCGGCGTGCGGCCGATCGGGCTCTGGTCGACGTGCACCACCTTGTCGAGGTGGTCCAGACCCGTGACCGACTTGTGCCGACCCGGGACGTGCCGGGCGCCGTTGAGCTTGTTGGCGAGCACGTTGTAGAGGATGTCGTTGACGAGGGTGCTCTTGCCCGAGCCGGACACCCCGGTGACCGCGACGAGGTTGCCGAGCGGGAAGCCGACGGTGACCGCGTCGAGGTTGTGCTCGGTGGCCCCGACGACGACGACCTCGCGCCCCCGCTCCTGGGGCCGGCGAACGGCGGGAGTGGGGATCTCGCGACGGCCCGACAGGTACTTGCCGGTGATCGAGTCGGGGTGGGTGAGCAGGTCGGCGACGGTGCCCGAGTGGACGACCTGGCCGCCGTGCTCGCCGGCTCCCGGGCCGATGTCGATGACCCAGTCGGCGGTGGCGATGGTGTCCTCGTCGTGCTCGACGACGATGAGCGTGTTGCCGAGGTCGCGCAGCCGGGTGAGGGTCTCGATGAGCCGGTGGTTGTCGCGCTGGTGCAGACCGATGCTCGGCTCGTCGAGCACGTAGAGGACGCCGACGAGCCCGGACCCGATCTGGGTGGCGAGCCGGATGCGCTGTGCCTCACCGCCGCTCAGGGTGCCGGCGGGGCGGTCGAGGCTGAGGTAGTCGAGGCCGACGTCGAGGAGGAACCCGAGCCGGGCGTTGATCTCCTTGATGACGCGCTCGGCGATCTGCCGCTCGCGGGTCGTGAAGTCGACGTCGTCGAAGAAGCGGGCGGCGTCGCCGATGGCCAGCCCGGCGACGTCGGCGATGGACCGGCCGCCGATGAGGACGGCGAGGGACTCGGGCTTGAGGCGCGCACCCTTGCAGACCGGGCAGGGCACCTCGCGCATGTAGCCCTCGTACCGCTCGCGGCTCCAGTCGGAGTCGGTCTCGGAGTGCCGCCGCTTGACGAACGGGATGGCGCCCTCGAACCCGGTGGAGTACGAACGCTCCCGGCCGAACCGGTTGCGGTACTTGACGTGGACCTTGTGGTTGCGGCCGGTGAGCAGGGAGTCGCGGACCTTCTTCGGCAGCTCCCGCCACGGCACGTCCATCGAGAAGCCCATCTCGTCGGCGAGGGCCGACATGACGCGCTGGAAGTAGTCCGCGGCACCCGAGGCCGTGGCCCAGGGCGCGATGGCGCCCTCGGCGAGGCTGAGGTCGTCGTCGGGGACGATGAGCTCGGGGTCGACCTCGAGCTCGGTGCCGATGCCGGTGCACTCGGGGCAGGCGCCGAACGGGCTGTTGAACGAGAACGAGCGCGGCTCGACCTCGTCCATCTGGAGGGGGTGGTCGTTGGGGCAGGCCATCCGCTCGGAGAAGCGGCGTTCGCGGGCGGGGTCGCCCTCCTCGAGGTCGACGAACTCGGCGACGAGCACGCCACCGGCCAGCCCGAGGGCGGTCTCGACGGAGTCGGTGAGCCGGCGCTTGCCCGCGGTGTCGGCGGTGCCCTTGGCGACGAGCCGGTCGACGACGACGTCGATGGTGTGCTTGACCTGCTTCTCGAGCTTCGGCGGCTCGGTGAGCGTGACGACCTCGCCGTCGACCCGGGCCCGCGAGAAGCCCTTGGCCTGGAGCTCGGCGAACAGGTCGACGTACTCGCCCTTACGGGCGCGGACGACCGGCGCGAGCAGCTGGAAGCGGGTGCGCTCGGGGAGCTCGAGGAGGCGGTCGACGATCTGCTGCGGGCTCTGGCGGGTGATGGCCTCGCCGCAGACCGGGCAGTGCGGGCGGCCGGCGCGGGCGAAGAGCAGGCGGAGGTAGTCGTAGACCTCGGTGATGGTGCCGACCGTGGACCGCGGGTTGCGGTTGGTCGACTTCTGGTCGATGGAGACCGCGGGCGAGAGGCCCTCGATGAAGTCGACGTCGGGCTTGTCCATCTGGCCGAGGAACTGGCGGGCATAGGCCGACAGCGACTCGACGTAGCGCCGCTGGCCCTCGGCGAAGATGGTGTCGAAGGCCAGCGAGGACTTGCCGGAACCGGACAGCCCGGTGAAGACGACGAGGGCGTCCCGGGGCAGCTCGATGCTGACGTCCTTGAGGTTGTGCTCGCGGGCGCCGCGGACGACGAGGTGGTCATGACTCACACCGGCCATGCTAGGTGGAGGGTCCGACAGTCCCCTCATCAGCGCCGGCGCCGTCGAGGGTCCGTGCAGGTCCGGCGTCTAGGGTCGGCCCGGTGAGCACACCCATCGCCGAGTACGCCCTCCTCGGGGACACCGAGGGCGCGGCCCTCGTCAGCCGGCACGGAGCCGTCGACTGGCTCTGCCTGCCGCGCTTCGACTCCCCCGCCTGCTTCGCGGCACTGCTGGGCACCGACGACCACGGTCGGTGGTTCCTCGGGCCGGTGCAGGAGGCCCGGGCCACCCGCTCGTACCGCGAGAACAGCTTCGTCCTCGACACCGTGCACGAGACGGCCAGCGGCCGGGTCCGGGTGACCGACGTCATGCCGTTCGGCGACGGCCGGGCCGACCTGCTGCGGGTCGTCGAGGGGCTCGACGGCGAGGTCGAGATGGACCACGAGTGGGTCGTGCGCACCGGGTACGGCAAGGTCCTGCCCTGGGTCTCACGGGTCGAGGACTGCGACGGCGTCACCGTCATCCGGGCCGTCGCGGGCCCGGACATGCTCGTCCTGCGCGGCGACCGGCTCCCCGAGCCGACCGACCACCACCACGCGGACCGCTTCACGGTGCGCGCCGGGGAGCGGTACGAGTTCGCGATGACGTGGGTGCCCTCGTGGTGCGACGTCCCGGGCGCCCTCGACGTCCCCTCGCGCATCGAGGAGACCGTGCGCCGCTTCGACGACTGGGCCTCGCGGCACTCCCACCACGGCCCCTACCGCGAGGCCGTCACGCGCTCGCTGCTCGTGCTGCGGCTGCTCACCGACGAGCTGCGGGGCGGGATCGTCGCGGCCCCGACGACCAGCCTGCCCGAGGACGTCGGTGGCGAGCGGAACTGGGACTACCGGTACTGCTGGCTGCGCGACGCCTCGCTGACCCTCGAGGCCCTGCTCGGCTGCGGGTACGTCGACGAGACCCGCCTGTGGCGCAGCTGGCTGGTGCGCGCCCTCGCCGGCGACCCCGCCGACCTCCAGATCATGTACGCCGTCGACGGCGGCCGCGAGCTGCCCGAGCGCGAGCTCGACCACCTGCCCGGCTACGCGGGGTCGCGTCCCGTGCGGGTCGGCAACGGCGCCGTCGGGCAGCGGCAGAGCGACGTGCTCGGCGAGGTGATGATCGCGCTCGCCGAGGCACGCCGGCTCGGCGTCACCGAGTCCGACGAGTCCTGGGCCCTGCAGCGGCTGCTCGTCGACGACCTGGCCGAGCACTGGGACCAGAGCGACCACGGCCTCTGGGAGATCCGCGGCCCGGCCCAGCACTTCACGCACTCCCGGGTCATGGTGTGGGCCGCGTTCGACCGCGCCGTCCGGGCCGTCGAGGAGGACGGCCACGACGGCGACGTCGAGCGCTGGCGGGCGCTGCGCGACCGGGTGCACGCCGAGGTGTGCGAGCGGGGCTACGACGCCGAGCGCGGCACCTTCACCCAGCACTACGACACGAAGGACGTCGACGCGGCCCTGCTGCTCATCCCGACCGTCGGCTTCCTGCCCGCCGACGACGAGCGCGTCCAGGGCACGATCCGCGCCGTAGAGGAGGACCTGCTGCGCGACGGCTTCGTGCTGCGCTACCGGACCCAGAGCGGCGTCGACGGGCTCTCCGGCGACGAGAACCCCTTCCTCGCCTGCTCCTTCTGGCTCGCGGAGTCCTACGCCCGCTGCGGCCGCCTCGACGACGCCCACGCCCTCATGCAGCGCCTGCTGGCGGTGCGCAACGACCTCGGCCTCCTGTCCGAGGAGTACGACCCGACGACCGGCACCCTGGTCGGCAACTTCCCGCAGGCCTTCTCGCACCTGGCCCTCGTCCGCGCGGCCGACGCGATCGAGCAGGCCGAGCAGGCGGCGGCCCGGGGGTAGCGTCGAGCCATGGCCCCCAGCGACCCCGACCTGCTCCCACTCGTCGCCGCGCACACCGAGCGGTTCGTCGCGACGACCCGCTCCCTCGACGACGTCGACGCCCCGTCCCTCTGCGAGGGATGGACGCGCGGACACGTCGCCAGCCACGTCGCACGCAACGCCGACGGGCTCGAGCGGCTCGTGCGCGCCACCGTCGACGGCACCCGCGACACGATGTACGCGAGCCGTGAGGCGCGCGACGCCGACATCGAGGCGGGGGCGCGGCGTTCCCCCGCCGACCTCGCCGACGACGTGGAGGTGACGGCGGCGGCGCTCGCCGAGGCCCTGCCGCGGCTCGGCCCGGAGCACGCCGACCACCCGCTCGAACGCACCCCCGGCGACGTCCGGGGCCGCGCCGCCGACATCCCGACGATGCGGCTGCGCGAGCTGACGTGGCACCACGTCGACCTCGACGCCGGGTTCGGGTTCGCCGACCTCGAGCCCGAGGTCGTCTCGCTCTTCCTCGACGAGGAGGTCGAGCGGCTGCGCGGCCTCGACGACGCCCCCGACGTCACCCTGCGCAGCACGGAGGGCGATGAGTGGACGGTCGGGGTGGGCACGACCTCGGTCACCGGCGACCGGTCCGCACTGCTCGGCTGGCTCGCCCGCGGGATCACCGACGGGGTGTCGGGCGACCCTCTCCCCGGCTCCCGGCGGGGCGGTGAGCGCCGTGGCGTACACCGGCGAGGTGACACCGGGCGGCCCCAGCGACGTGCGCGACCTCGGCCCGCTCACCGTCCGCAAGATGGCCGTCTCCGACATGCACAACAACGTCTACCTCCTCACCTGCACGGCCACCGGCGAGCAGCTGATGGTCGACGCGGCCGATGACGCGGCCCGCTGCCTCGCGCTCGTCGCCGAGGGCACCGGCCGGCTCGACCACCTCGTGACGACCCACCAGCACTGGGACCACGTCCGGGCGCTCGAGGAGGTCGCCAGGGCCACCGGCGCCCGCACGTACGCGGGTGCGGACGACGCCGACGCCCTCCCCTGGCGCCCGACGTCCGGCTGGCGCACGGCGACACCGTGCGGGTCGGCGAGCTGGCGCTCGACGTCGTCCACCTGCGCGGCCACACGCCGGGGTCGGTGGCGCTGGCCTGGCACGCACCCGACGGCGCGACGCACCTCTTCACCGGCGACTCGCTCTTCCCCGGCGGCGTCGGCAACACCAAGCGCCCCGAGCAGAGCTTCGAGGACCTCTACCGCGACGTCACGGAGCGGATCTTCGCGGTGTACGACGACCGGACGTGGTTCTACCCCGGCCACGGGAACGACGGCCGCCTCGCCGACGAGCGACCACACCTGGACGAGTGGCGTGAGCGCGGATGGTGATGGCTAGCCTGTCGCGGTGACGTCCCCCGCCGACCGGGTCCCCGCCCCGGTGCTCGTGCTCACGGGGATCGTCTCGGTGCAGTTCGGCGGCGCCCTGGCCGCGACCCTCGTGCCGGCCGTGGGGGCCGGCGGGTCGGTCGTCATCCGGCTGCTCTTCGCGACCGCCCTGCTGTTGCTCGTCGTGCGCCCCCGGTGGCGCGGTCACTCGCGGCGGGCCTGGGTGACGGTCGGCGCCTTCGGCGTGGCGCTCGGGCTGATGAACTTCGCGTTCTACGGCTCGCTGGCGCACCTGCCCATCGGGGTGGCCGTCACCATCGAGTTCATCGGCCCGCTCGCCCTGGCCGCCGCCCTGTCCCGGCGGGTGGTCGACGGGCTGGCGGTGCTCGCCGCGGCCGCGGGCGTCGTCCTGATCTCGGAGGCGCTGAGCATCCCGCTGGCCGACCTCGAGTGGACGGGGATCCTGTTGGCGCTCACCGCCGGCGCGTTCTGGGCGGCCTACATCGTGCTCTCCGGACGCACCGGTGCCGAGTTCCCGAGGCTCGAGGGGCTGGCCCTCGCGATGGTCTTCGCCACGGCGGTCACGCTGCCCTTCGGCGTCTCGAGCGTGTCGTCGTGGACGCCGGAGGTGCTCGCCAAGGGCATCGGCATCGCGGTGCTCTCGTCGGTGCTCCCCTACTCGCTCGAGCTGCTCGCGCTGCGCCGGTTGCGCGCGCAGGTCTTCGGCATCCTGCTCTCGCTCGAGCCGGCGGTCGCCGCCCTCGCCGGGCTGCTCGTGCTCGGGCAGCGCCTGCACGGGCTGCAGCTGCTGGGCATGGCGCTCGTCGTCGCCGCGTCCGGTCTGGTGCTGGGCCTGGGCGCGCGCAAGGACCCGGCGGAGTCGACCGCGACGTAGGTCGCAGCCGGTGGCCGGCGGCCTCAGTCGACGAGCTCGGGGTGGCGGCGGGTGCGCCAGAGGCTGGCGACGGTCGTGACGCCGAGGATGACGACGATCGCGCCCAGCGAGACCGCGATCGGGATCTCCGGCACGTCGAAGTTCTTGCCACCGTTGAGGAACGGCAGCTCGTTGGTGTGCAGCGCGTGGAGCAGCAGCTTGACGCCGATGAAGGCCAGCAGCACGGCGAGCCCGATGCTCAGGTAGATGAGCTTCTTGAGCAGGCCGCCGATGAGGAAGTACAGCTGGCGCAGGCCCATCAGGGCGAAGAGGTTGGCCACGAGGACGATGTAGGGCTCGCGGGTCAGGCCGTAGATCGCCGGGATCGAGTCGAGCGCGAAGAGCAGGTCGGTGGTGCCGAGCGCGAGGATGACGAAGAAGAGCGGGGTCGCGAGGTGCTTGCCCGTCTCCTTGGAGAACAGCTTCGTGCCGTCGTACTCCTTGGTCGCCGGGAACCGCTTCTCCATGAACTTCATGAAGCGGTTCTCCTCGAACTCGTCGTCGTCGCTCTCGCCCTCCTTGGCGAGCTTGACGGCGGTGTAGATGAGGAAGGCGCCGAAGATGTAGAAGACCCAGCTGAAGTTGTCGATCGCCGCCGCACCGACCGCGATGAAGATGCCGCGCAGGACGATCGCGATGACGATGCCGACCATCAGCGCGAACTGCTGGAGCTTCTCCGGTACCGCGAACTTGGCCATGATCAGCAGGAAGATGAAGAGGTTGTCGACCGACAGCGAGTACTCGGTGAGCCAGCCGGCGAAGTACTCACCGGCGAGCTGCCCACCGGCGAACGCCCACATCCCGAGCCCGAAGACGACCGCGGCGCCGACGTAGACCGCCAGCGCCACCGAGACCTCCTTGGTCGACGGTCGGTGCGGGCGGCGCGCGATCATCACGACGTCGAACAGGAGGACGGCCGCCGCGACGCCGATCGACGCCCACCACACCCACGGGGCCAGGTCGAGGTCGGGGGTGGCCGTCGGCATCAGGGCGGGGAGCACCGAGCCAGCCTAACGGCGGGCGGACAGCCGGACGCGCGGGGCGTCGGCCCTCCTACGCTGGGCGGCATGGCCAGCATGCTCGAGGACCTCTCCCTGCTCACGAGCCTGCACCGGCAGGTGGTGGAGGAGTCGGGACGGGCGGACCTCCTGGAGATCACGGACGCCCTCGAGCGGCGCTGCCGCGGCGAGGAGGACGGCGACCCGGCGGCCCTCGTCGCCGCGCTCGACCCGGACACGACGGCGCGCATCGCCCGGCTGCTCACGGTGCACCTGCACCTGACCAACCTCGCGGAGGAGCGGCACCGGGCGCGGTCGCTGCGCAGCGAGGACGGCGAGTACGGCGGCGGTGCGGACACCGGGGACATCGGGCCGGCGGTCGCGGCGGCCGGTCCGGACGCGCGCGAGCGGGTCGAGCGGATGCGCATCCACCCCGTGCTGACCGCCCACCCGACCGAGGCACGGCGGCGGGCGGTGGCCTCGGCGCTGCGGCGCATCGCCGAGCACCTCGACGCCCACGACGACCCGGGGTCCGGGCCGTCCGAGCGGGCCCGGTCGCGGCGGCGCATGCTCGAGGACATCGACATCCTCCAGCGCACCTCGACGCTGCGGATCACCCGCCCGACGCCGGCCGACGAGGTCAAGACGGTGCTGACGGTGTTCCGGCAGAGCCTGATCCACGCGGTGCCGCGGTTCCAGCGGGCGGTCGAGGCGGCCTTCGGCGGCGACGTGCGCCCCGGCGAGCGTCCGCTGCCGCCCATCGTCCGGTTCGGCTCCTGGGTCGGTGGCGACCGGGACGGCAACCCGTTCGTGACGGCCGAGGTGACGCGCGAGACCGTCCGCGCGCACGCCGACCAGGCCCTCGAGATCCTCCACGACGCCGTCGACCGCGTGGCCCGGATGATCACCGTCGACGAGGAGTCGACCCCACCGACGGCCACGCTGCGCGACGCGCTGGCCAACGACGCGGCGGCCCACCCGCGGCTGCTCGCCGAGGTGACGAAGGACTCCCCCAACGAGCCGCACCGCCAGAAGCTCCTCGTCGTGGCCGCCCGGCTGGCGGCGACGCGCGACGAGCGGGCCGGGGTGGCGTACTCCGGACCCGAGGAGGCGCTGGCCGACCTCGCGCTCGTCCAGGACTCGCTCGTGGCCGCCGGTGACGCCCGGACCGCGTACGGCGAGCTGCAGGACGTCGTGTGGATGGTGCAGACCTTCGGCTTCCACCTCGCCGAGCTCGAGGTGCGCCAGCACTCGTCGGTGCACCGGGCCGCGCTCGTCGAGGTCCTCGGGCTGCTGCCGGAGGACGAGCGGCCGTCCGACGTCGAGGCGGCGGCGCGCGACGCATCGCTGCTGGACCGGCTGGCGGTGGACGGGTGGCCGGAGCTGGAGGGCTCGCCCGAGGGTGCGACCCGTGAGGTGCTCGACACGTTGCGGGTCATGGCCTGGCTGCAGCAGCGCTGGGGGCGGCGGTCGTGCGGCCGGTACGTCGTGTCCTTCAGCCAGTCGGCGGCCGACCTCGTGGCCGTGCGCGCGCTGGCCCGGCTGGCCGTGGGCTCGCGACCGCTGGAGCTCGACGTCGTGCCGCTCTTCGAGACCGGGGCCGACCTCGACGCCGCCGACCGCACGCTCGAGGCCTGGGTCGGGCTGGCGTCGACTGCCGGCTGGCTGGAGCGGGTCGAGCGCCGGGTCGAGGTGATGCTCGGGTACTCCGACTCGGCCAAGGACGTCGGGCCGGCGTCGGCGACGCTCGCGCTGCACCGGGCCCAGGTGGGTCTCGTGGCGTGGGCGCGACGGCACGCGGTGGAGCTGACGCTCTTCCACGGGCGCGGCGGTTCACTGGGCCGCGGTGGCGGGCCGCTGCACCGGGCCATCGCCGCGCAGCCGACCGGGTCGGTCGACGGGCGGTTCAAGGTCACCGAGCAGGGCGAGGTGATCTTCGCGCGGTACGCCGACGTGCGTATCGCCGAGCAGCACCTCGAGCGAGTGGCCTCGGCGGTACTGCTCACCGACTCGCCGGGCCACGCGGAGGCGCGGGATGCGGCGCTGGGCCGCTTCGCCGACGTGGGGCAGGTCGTCGACGAGGCGAGCCGTCGGGCGTTCCGGGACCTCGTCGAGCAGCCGGGGTTCGCCGACTTCTTCGCGATGTCCAGCCCCCTCGACCTGCTGGCCGACCTGCGGCTCGGGTCCCGGCCGTCGCGGCGGTCGGGGACGGAGTCGGGGCGCTCGCTCGACGACCTGCGGGCCATCCCGTGGGTCTTCGCCTGGTCGATGACGCGGGTCAACCTGCCCGGGTGGTACGGGTTGGGGAGCGGCCTGGCGGCGTTGCCGACGCTGGACGGGGCGCGCGAGGCGTACCGGTCGTGGCCGGTGTTCGCCGCACTCGTCGACGTCGCCGAGATGAGCCTGGCCAAGACCGACGACGAGCTCGCGGCGGGATTCCTGCGGCTGGGGGGTCGCCCGGAGCTGGCCGAGCGCGTGCTCGAGGAGCTGGCCCTGACCCGGCGGATGGTGCTCTCGCTGCTGGGACAGTCCGAGATGCTCGAGCGCAAGCCGCACCTGTACACCGCGGTGGGACTGCGGCGGCCGTTCGTCGACATGCTCAGCCACCTGCTGCTGCGGGGCTTGGCGGAGTTCCGGTCGACCGGTGAGGAGGCCGGGTCGGAGTGGCACCGGCCGCTCCTGCTGACCGTCAACGGGCTGGCGGCGGGGCTCCAGAACACGGGGTGATGTTGCGCCGCTTTGGTGCAAAGTCGTTGCACAGCAGGCGAATACCTGTGGACAAGCGCTTTTCTCTGTCGGTGCCAGAAGGTATGATGAGGCATGGACAGGGGGACGATCTCGAGCCGTATCGCGGTACTTCGTGAGGAGTGCGCGCGGCTGGGTCGTGAGCTCGCCGAGTCCGGTCATCTGCTCTCTGCCGGGGAGGCTTTCGAGGTCGCGGGTGAGCTGCAGGGGCTGGCGAACGCGGCCGATGGTGCGGTCGCGGTGGCGGGTGCGTGGGGGGCTCGGGTGGAGACGACGATGCGGTCGGGGTCGTGGGAGCGGGTGCACCCGGTCGGGTTCATGGACGCGATGGCGGCGACCGAGATGTCGCTGGTGTGCGGGCTGACCGAGGGTGTGGCCGGGCGGAAGGCGGCGCTGGGTGCGGCACTCGGTGAGCGGTTCCCGCTGACGCGTGACCTGCTGCTGGCCGGGGACGTGGCGGCGGTGACGGCTCAGAAGGTGGTCGACGCGTGTGCCGGGCTGGATGTCGGGGCGTGCGTGCGGGTCGATGCGCAGCTGGCGCCGCGGCTGCCGGTGATGGACCCGGCCCGGGTGGCGTCGGAGGCGCGGCGCGTCGCGACCCGGGTCGCGGCCGACCAGGTGGCTGCCCACGTGGCGTCGCGGAAGCGGGGCCGGTGCGTGGAGGTCCGTGCGGGTGAGGACGGGCTGACCGACTGGTTCGCCTCCCTCCCGACCGCGACGAGTGCGGCGATGTGGTCCGCGGTGCAGTCGCTCGCCGGTGAGTACCGGCAGCTCGACGACACCCTGACGGTGCGGGAGTCGTGCGCTGATGCCTTGACCGACCTGGTGCTGCGCAACGTGACCGTGTCCGCGCAGGTGACCCTCGGCGTGCCGGTGGTCACCGACCGTCCGGCACCGGAGCCAGCTGCCGGGGAACGCTTCCGCGTCGAGTGGGGCGACGACGAGACGATCATCGACCACGCCACGGGTGAGGAGGTCCGTTACGGCGACCTCGACCCCGCCTCCCGTGAAGCCCTCTCCTGGGTGATCGAGCCGGCCGAGCTCGACGGGGACTGCGCCGACGTCATGGCCGAGGTCACGCCGGGGTTCGCCGTCTCCGGCACCCACCTGCCCGGCCTCGGCTGGGTCGAGCCCGCCACCCTCGCGAACCTGTTGAAGCTGTTGCCGGTCGACGTCGCGAGGGCGGTCCTCGAGGCCGACACCGGCACCCTCGCGAGCCTCACCACCAGCGCCTACCGCCCACCCAAGGCCATGCAGGATTTCGTCAAGACCCGCGACGGCACCTGCCGGATGTGGGGCTGCTCGCGACCCGCGGTGGCGTGCGACATCGACCACGCCCGACCCTGGCCCCACGGCGCCACCACCCCCACCGACCTCGAGGCCCTCTGTCGCCGCCACCACCGCTTCAAGCAACAGCACCGCTGGCGACCCGCCCTCGACCCCGACGGCACCCTCACCTGGCACGGCCCCCACGGCGCCACCCGCACCACCGAACCCCAGCACCGCCTTCCCTGCTGACGTCGGCGGGCACGCGGACCGGCGGCGGCAACGCGGTTGCCGTCGCCGCTGGACCTCGGCAGGGTGGTGGGTGTGGATGGACGCCCGACCCTGTTCCTCACCGTCGGGCTGCCCGGTGCGGGCAAGACCACGCGCGCGAAGCAGCTGGCGTCGGAGCACCGGATCCTGCGCCTGACCCCGGACGACTGGATGGCGCCCCTGTTCGGCTGGAGTGACGCCGAGGGTCGTCGCGATATCCTCGAGGGCCGGATGGTCTGGGTGGCCCACCGGGTGCTGCTCGGCGGGTCCGGCGTGATCCTCGACTTCGGCTGCTGGTCCGCCGACGAGCGGTATGCGATCCGCGCCATCGCCGAGACGGCCGGGGGCCGCTTCGTCCTCGAGTACGTGCACGCCGACGAGGACGAGCGTCGGCACCGTGCGGCGAGGCGGTGGCAGGAGTCCCCGGAGACGACGTTCGAGATGACGGATGCCGACCACGACCGCTTCCTGGCCTTCATCGAGCTGCCCAGAGAGGCGGAGCTCGGGTACGGGCCCCTCCCGCCCCCGCCGGCGGGTCACGCGACGTGGTCGCACTGGGCCAGCGCCCGCTGGCCGACCCTGCCCGTGGTCACGGGGGCAGGCCACCCCTGACGGCCCGGTGGCGCGCGACGGCCCGCGCGTGCGGGGCCGACTCATCCGGCGGCACGCGGTCGTGGGCGCAGCTCGGTGAGCAGCCGGCGGTAGCGCCACCACGGAGACGGCCACCGTCGCCCGTTGTCACGGCGGTGCCTCCTACGGCCGCCTGCTCTTCGGGAGCCTCGCGACGACGAGGTCGTACGAGGCGTCGACGGCCTCCAGCAGCACCGACTCCGGAATGGCGCCGCCGACGGTGAGCGTGTTCCACCCGTTGCGGCCGATGTAGGGCATGACGCGGGCGTCGTCCGGGTACTCGGCGAGCCACTCGTCGGCCTCGGCCCGGGTGCCGCACTTGACGCCGAGCGAGCCGCGGCCGAGGAAGGCGAAGATCTTGTCGGCGACCTTGGCGACGTGGTCGCCCTCCCAGGGCTGGTCGGCCCAGGCGCCGGGCTTGGCCAGGGCGTGCGCGGCGAGCCGCTCCCCCGCGGACTGCCCGGCGCGCGAACTCACCGGGTGGCCTCGCTCATCTGGCGCAGCTCCTTCTTGAGGTCACCGATCTCGTCCCGGAGCCGCGCGGCGAGCTCGAAGTGCAGGTCGCCGGCCGCTTGGTGCATCTGGGCGGTGAGCTCCTGGATGAGGTTGGCCAGCTCGCTGGCCGGCACGCTGGCCGCCCGGCGCGAGCCCAGGGCCGCATCGGCCGCCGCCGCCCCGCGACCCCCGCGCCCACCATCGGACTTGCCGCGCGAGCGGGCCCGCCCGGAACCCAGCAGCTCCTCGGTGTCGGCGTCCTCGCGCTGGAGCATGTCGGTGATGTCGGCGATCTTCTTGCGCAGCGGCTGCGGGTCGATGCCGTGCTCGAGGTTGTAGGCGACCTGCTTCGCGCGGCGACGGGAGGTCTCGTCGACCGCCTCGGCCATCGACGGGGTGATCTTGTCCGCGTACATGTGCACCTGGCCGGACACGTTGCGCGCCGCACGCCCGATGGTCTGGATCAGCGAGCGGGCGCTGCGCAGGAACCCCTCCTTGTCGGCGTCGAGGATCGCGACGAGCGAGACCTCGGGCAGGTCGAGACCCTCGCGCAGCAGGTTGATGCCGACGAGGACGTCGAACTCGCCGAGCCGCAGCTCACGGAGCAGCTCGACGCGCCGCAGCGTGTCGATGTCGCTGTGCAGGTACCGGACCCGGACGCCCTTGTCGAGGAGGTAGTCGGTGAGGTCCTCGGCCATCTTCTTCGTGAGGGTGGTGACGAGGACCCGCTCGTTGCGGTCGCTGCGCGTGCGGATCTCGTGGAGCAGGTCGTCGATCTGCCCCTTGGTCGGCTTGAGCACGACCTCGGGGTCGATGAGCCCCGTGGGCCGGATGACCTGCTCGACGTAGCCGTCGCCCTTGGCGAGCTCGTAGGACCCGGGCGTCGCCGAGAGGTAGACGGTCTGGCCGATCCGCTCGAGGAACTCCTCCCACTTCAGCGGCCGGTTGTCCATCGCCGACGGCAGGCGGAACCCGTGCTCGACGAGGGTGCGCTTGCGCGACATGTCGCCCTCGTACATGGCCCCGATCTGCGGCACGGTCTGGTGCGACTCGTCGATGACGAGGAGGAAGTCCTCGGGGAAGTAGTCGATGAGGCAGTTCGGGGCGGACCCGGGCGAGCGGCCGTCGATGTGCATCGAGTAGTTCTCGATGCCCGAGCACGACCCGACCTGACGCATCATCTCGATGTCGTAGGTGGTGCGCATCCGCAGCCGCTGGGCCTCGAGCAGCTTGCCCTGCTTCTCGAAGAGGGTCAGCTGGTCCTCGAGCTCGCGCTCGATGCCGGCGATGGCCCGCTCCATGCGCGCCGGGCCGGCGACGTAGTGGGTGGCCGGGAAGACGTACATCTCGTCCTCCTCGCGCACGACCTCGCCGGTGACCGGGTGCAGCGTGTAGAGCCGCTCGACCTCGTCGCCGAAGAACTCGATGCGCAGCGCGTGCTCCTCGTACACCGGGATGATCTCGACGGTGTCTCCGCGGACCCGGAAGGTGCCGCGGGTGAACGCGAGGTCGTTGCGCGTGTACTGCATCTGGACGAAGCGGCGGATGAGGTCGTCGCGGTTGACCTCGTCACCGACGCGCAGCGGGACCATCCGCTCGACGTACTCCTGCGGGGTGCCGAGGCCGTAGATGCACGACACCGACGCGACGACGATGACGTCGCGGCGGGTCAGCAGGCTGTTGGTGGCGCTGTGCCGCAGCCGCTCGACCTCGTCGTTGATCGACGAGTCCTTCTCGATGTAGGTGTCGGTCTGCGGGACGTAGGCCTCGGGCTGGTAGTAGTCGTAGTAGCTGACGAAGTACTCGACGGCGTTGTGCGGCAGCAGCTCGCGGAACTCGTTGGCGAGCTGGGCGGCGAGCGTCTTGTTCGGCGCCATGACGAGGGTCGGGCGCTGCACCTGCTCGACGAGCCAGGCCGTGGTGGCCGACTTGCCGGTGCCGGTGGCGCCGAGGAGCACGACGTCCTGCTCGCCGGCGTTGACCCGCTTGGCCAGCTCGGCGATGGCCTTCGGCTGGTCGCCGGCGGGCTGGAACTCGGAGACGACCTCGAACGGCGCGACGCGGCGCTGGAGCTCGGTGGTGGGGCGCATCCCCCTACGGTATGCCGCGCCACCGACAGCCGGGGTCTGGCCGCCCGGGCCGGCCGGTGGGACCATCGGCGCCATGGACGCCGCCGCCCCCGAAGGCCTCGACCCCGCCGACTGGGACGGCTTCCGGACCCTGGCCCACCGGGTCGTCGACGACCTCCTCGACCGGCTCGAGCACCGCCGCGACGAACCGGTCTGGCAGGTGCTGCCCGACGACGTCCGCGGCTCGTTCGACGGCCCGCTCCCGCGCGAGGGCATCGGGGCCGAGGCGGCGTACGCGGAGGTCCTGGCCCGGGTCGTGCCGTACTCGATGGGCAACGACCACGCCCGCTTCTGGGGCTGGTACATGGGTGCCGGCACCCCGGTGGGCAACCTCGCCGACCTCGTCGCCAGCGTCCTCAACCCCAACATGGGCGGCGGGGACCACGCCCCGGTGCTCGTCGAGCAGCAGGTCGTGCGGTGGTGCGCCGAGGCCGTCGGCTACCCCACCGACGCGAGCGGCCTGCTCGTCAGCGGCGCCTCGGAGGCCAACCTCATCGGCCTCGCCGTCGCCCGGAGCGCCGTGCTCGGGCCCACCGTGCGCTCCGACGGCCTCGCCGGCACGGGCCGCGTCGCGGTCTACGCGAGCACCGAGGTGCACAGCTGCCACCGCAAGAGCTGCGAGCTGCTGGGCCTCGGCGAGGCGGCCCTGCGCCTCGTCCCGGTCCGCGACGACTACACCCTCGACGTCGAGGCCCTCGCCGCGATGGTCGCCGCCGACCGGGCGGCGGGCATCCGGCCGCTCGCCGTCGTCGCCACCGCCGGCACCATCAACACCGGGGCGGTCGACGACCTCGACGCCGTCGCCGACCTCGCCGAGCGGGAGGGGCTGTGGCTGCACGTCGACGGCGCCATCGGCGGGTTCCTCGGGCTGAGCGGCCGCGCCGACCTGGTCCGGGGGATGGCCCGGGCCGACTCGCTCGCCCTCGACCTGCACAAGTGGATGCAGGCGCCGATCGACGTCGGGCTGGTCCTCGTGCGCGACGAGGCGGCCCACCGCGCGACGTTCTCCGTCGTGCCGGCCTACCTGCGGCACGCGACCCGTGGGCTGGCCGCCGGCGACGTGTGGTTCAACGAGTACGGCATCGACCTGACCCGCGGCTTCCGGGCCCTCAAGGTGTGGATGGCGCTGCTGGCCCACGGCGCGGACGCCCACGGCGCCGTGATGGACCGCACCACGGCCCTCGCGCACCGCCTCGCCGCGCTCGTCGACGCCCACCCCGACCTCGAGCGACTCGCCCCCGTCGGCTGCGACGTCGTGTGCCTCCGGTACCACCCCCGGGACGCCGACTCCCTCGACGAGCAGCAGCTCGACGCCGTCAACCGCGAGCTGGTGCTCCTCGTCCAGGAGAGCGGCGTCGCCATCGTCACCGAGACGGCGCTGCGCGGGCGGCTGGCCGTCCGGGTGGCGATCGGCAACCACCGCACCCGGTCCGAGGACATCGACCTGTTCGTCGACACCCTCGAGCGGCTCGGTCCCCGGGCCGTGGCAGCAGTCACCACCGACGGGGACTGACCCGCGCCGACGTCACCACCAGCCCTGGCGGCGGGCCCAGCGCAGCAGCCAGAGGGAGGTGCCGAGCATGGCAGCGACGACGATCGCCAGCTCCCACCACCGGGTCGCGTCGTTGACGATGAGGTTCATCCCGAAGATGCCCGACACGGCGGCGACCGGCAGGGTGACCGCCGCGATGACGGCCAGCCGCTCGGCAGCGATGAGCATCCGGGTGTCGGTGCGGGCGCGGTAGAAGTCGGTGACGCCCCCGAGGAACTCCAGCTGGCTGTGGGTGATGCGGGCCAGCCGGTGGTACTGGTCGTGGAGGTCCTCGAGGAGCGCGGCGTCGGCCCCGCCCGCCCGGGTCGACAGCGCGGCGGCCCGGCCGAGCACCTCCGAGCCCTGCGAGGCCATCGTGCGCACCGTGAGGAGCGTGTGCCGGACGGTGAAGAGCTCGTCGAGGAAGTCCTGCGGACGGTCGTCGTCGGCCTGGGCCATCACCCGCTGCTCGAGCAGCCCGACCTGCTGCGCGAACTCGTTGACGATCCGCTCCTGGGCGTTGGTGAGGGCCGACACGAGCGAGTACGCGAGCGCGGTGGGCCCCGCCGGGCGCAGCCGGCCGGCGTCGAGGCGCGCGGCGACGTCGACGGTCTCGCGCAGGAGCTCGTCGAGCGACACCGAGGGGTTGCGCGGGCCGTGGAGGGTCACGAGGAACCGGGGCGCGACGTAGAGGTCGAGCTCGAGGTAGTGGACGTGCCCCCGCTCGCCCGGGCAGGGGCGGTGCAGCGCGAGGTAGAGCACGTCGGCGTAGTGGTGCAGCCGCGCGACGTGGTTGCGCGCCAACCCGTCCGCGGCCGCCGCCGGGTGCACCCCGAGGACGTCGACGAGCAGGGTGGCGGTCGACGCGTCGGGCTCCGGGACGTCGAGCCAGAGCCACCCGGCGCCGGGGTCGGCCAGGAGGGCGGCCAGGTCGTCGACGGCGTGGCGCGCCACCGTGCCGTCGGCGGCGACCGTGCGGACCGAGGTGTCGGCCATGTCCGCACTGTAGCCAGCGGGGGCCGGCCGCGACACGTCGCCGTCAGGCGGGTCGCGTGGGGCCCGGCCGCCAGCCCGTGGTCTCCGCCCAGGCCCGCGCCCGGGCCCACGCGTCGTCGAACCACGGCTCCTTGGCCTCGGCGTACTCGTGGGTGCTCGCGAGGCGGGCGGCGAGGTCGGCCTTGACCAGGGCGTAGGCGTCGCGCTCGACGGCGTCGGCCCGCAGCCAGTCGCGGAAGAGCAGGGCGAACTCCCATCCCGCTGAACCGACTTCACGGACGTGCAGGTGGGCGACCCGGCCGGGGTCGGCCGACCCGTGGAAGCGCTTGGGCCAGCTCGTGCCGTCCTTCCCGCGGTCCTGCGTGGCGTCGTCGACGCGCGGGAAGCCCATGGCGGCCAGGGCCGTCACGAACGCCGGCTCGTCGGCGTCGGCCAGCGACCGGACCCCCACCTGGAGGTCGACGACGTCCTTGGCCGGCAGCCCCTTCACCGCCGTCGACCCGACGTGGTCGAGGGTGGCGGCGGCGTCGCCGACGGCGTGGCGCACGCGGGCGAGGAGCCGGTCGGCGGCGGCGGGCCAGTCGGGGTCCGGCGGGCTGAGGACGGGCGCGGGCAGCCGGCTGCGGGCGCCGGTGCGCAGGTTCGCGGCGAACGGCTCGAGCCGTTCGGGCCACAGGCGCCGGACGGCCACCTCGAGCGCCTCGCGCGTCCCCTCGTTCTCGAGCCACACGTCGGCCGCCGCGTGCCGGGCGTCGTCGTCGGCCTGCGCAGCGATGCGGGCCCGGGCGTCGGCCTCGGTCATGCCACGGTCGGTGACGAGCCGTCGACGACGCGTCTCCTCGGTGGCGCCGACGACCACGACGAGGTGGTACTCCCCCGCCATCCGCTTCTCGACGAGCAGCGGCATGTCGTGCA
The DNA here is from genome assembly GCF_011383005.1 of Phycicoccus sp. HDW14. Lineage (GTDB taxonomy): Bacteria > Actinomycetota > Actinomycetes > Actinomycetales > Dermatophilaceae > Phycicoccus. Next base: position 1,447,581 of record NZ_CP049935.1, read on the forward strand.
CGAGCACGGCGTCGTCCGGCACGGCGGCCACGAGCTCGGCGGTGCGGGCCCAGATGGCCGGGTGGGTGACGGCCTCGAGGTCGCGCAGGGCTTCCGGGTCGCCGAAGACGATGCGCCCCAGGGCGGGACGGTCGAGGGACCCGTCGGCGGCCAGGACGTCCGGGCCGAAGCGGCGGGCGACCTCGGCGAGGGCGGGCGTGCCCGGCTCGACGACCTCGCGGGCGACCGCGTCCGCGTCGACGACGACCGCGCCGAGCGCCGCGAGCGTGCGGGCCGCCGTGGACTTCCCGGACCCGATGCCCCCGTGAGCCCGACGCGCAGCATGCCGTCGACCCTAGCGGCCGCTGCTCAGCCGCCGGCGAGGCGGGCGGGGAAGCCGCCGGTCGCGACCGGTGACCACCGGGTCGGGGTGATCCGCAGCAGCGACTTGCCCTGCGCGACCATCGCCTGCCGGTACTCGTCCCAGTCGGGGTGCTCGCCCGAGATGTTGCGGAAGTACTCGACGAACGGCTCGACGTCGTCGACCGCGTCGACCACCTCGGCGTCGCCGTCGACCTGCACCCAGGCGCCGCCGAAGTCGTCGGAGAGCACGAGGACGCTGCACCGGGGGTCGCGGCGGGCGTTGCGGACCTTGGCCCGCTCGGGGTAGCTCGTGACGACGATGCGTCCGGCGTCGTCGACCCCTCCGGTGACCGGGGAGGCCTGCGGTCGCCCGTCCGAGGCTCGGGTGGTCAGCAGGACCATCTGGTGGCGTGGACGGACGAAGTCGAGGAGGTCCTCGAGGTCGACGGAGGTGTTCGTGGCGACGGTCCGGGGCATGCCCGTCACCCTTCCACCAACGGCACCCCGACGGGGGCCCAGTCGACGTAGTCGGTGCGACCCACCGGACGGTCGAGCAGCTGCCCCCGCCCGTCGGGCACCGGGATGTAGGCGTCGTCGACGATGAGCCGCACGGACGCCGCGCTCGTGTGCGACGTGACCGTCCAGACGATCTGGGCCATCGCCCCGACCTGCTCGTGCAGCGGGAGCCGGTCGAAGCCCCGCGGCATCGTGATCCGGGCGACCGACCCGTCGACCGTGCCGGTGGGCCGGGTGGCCGCCGACGGCAGCGCGGTGCGCAGGCCCTGGTCGGCCTCGGCGCTCGAGACGGTCTGGGACAGGGCGACGAGGGCCGCCTGGAGCCCGACGGCCGACTGCACCGGCCGGGTCACCCGGACCAGCCGGTCCCCGCGCAGGAGGAACACGTCGACCGTGACGACCCGCAGGTCCGGGCGTGCGCTCGGGAAGCCGCCGCCTCCCGGGTCGGCCCCGACGACGACGGGGTGGGCCTCCGGGCCGAGGCCGCACCCGGACAGTCCCGTGACCCCGGTGAGCCCGGTGACCGTGGCCAGGGCGAGCAGCAGCGCGACCCGGCCGGGGTCAGTGCGGCGGCGCGAGCGGCAGCTCGACGACAAAGCGGGCACCTCCCTCCGGTCGCACGGCGACCTCGACGGTGCCGCCGTGCAGGGCCACGTGCCGCTGGACGATCGCCAGCCCGAGCCCGACGCCCGAGGACGTCGTCCCCCGCCCCCGGGCGAAGCGGTCGAAGATGCGGTCGACCTGTTCCGGGTCGACGCCGGGCCCGTCGTCCTCGACGACGACGCGCAGCAGCGCCTCCTCGCGCAGCACGCGGACCCCCGTGCAGCCGCCGCCGTGCCCCTCGGCGTTGCGGACGAGGTTGGCCACGACCCGCTCGAGACGCCGCTTGTCGAGGTCGAGCACCACCTCGGCGGCACCCGGCCCGACCTCCGTGACCGACCGCCCCGCCTCCCCGTCGGCGGCCCGGCGGACGAGGTCGGCGACCCGCACGGGCTCGAGGACCAGCTGGTCACCGGCCTCGTGGCGGGCGATCTCGAGCAGGTCGGTCACGAGGTGCCGGAAGCGTGCCAGCTCGTCGGAGAGCAGGCTCACCGGCTCGCGGAGGTCGTCGGGCAGCCGGTCCTCGCGGTTGAGGATGACCTGCATCGAGTTGAGCATCGTCGTCAGCGGGGTCCGCAGCTCGTGGCTGACGTCGGTGGCGAACCGCGCGTCGGCGACGACGCGGCGGTCGAGGTCGGCGACCGTGGCGTTGAAGGAGTCCGTGATGGGCACGAGGTCGGGGTCGTCCTCGCCGTCGAGGCGCACTCCGAGACGCCCCGCGGCCACGGCCGCCGCCGCCTCGTTGAGCCGCCCCAGCGGTCGTAGCGCAACCCGGCTCGCCAGCCGGCCGAGCCCCACTCCGAGCAGCACCGTGACCACCGTCGCCGCCGCCAGGCCGGCCGACAGGGAGCGCGAGGCCTGCGAGGCCCCCGCCATCGGGTAGACCTCGAAGAACGAGGCGTCCCTCCCCGGGACGGGCATCCCGACGACGAGGTAGAGGGTGTCCCCCACCGCGACCCGCTGCGTGGCGACGTGCTGGTCCCGGACCGCCCGGCGCAGCTCGTCGGGGAGCACCGACGGCCCGAGCGTGGGGGCCGAGGCGTACCAGCGGTCGGCCACGTTGGCCAGGGCCGCGACGGCCTGGGTGCGCGGCAGGTCCTCGAGCGACACGGCCGCCGCGGTGCCCTGGGCCGCCATCCGGGCCTCCAGCTGGCCGGCGTCGACCGAGGTGGCCGCGAGCGCGGTGGCCCGTGCCTCGCGCACCACCGCGCGGGTGACGATGACCCACGCCAGCGAGGACAGCACGAGCGAGAGGATGAGCGACAGGAGGGCGAACCCGACCGTGACGCGGCGCCGCATCCCCCAGCGGCCGACCCAGCGGGCCGGTCTGCGCACCAGCGTCCGGAGCACTACTCCGCCAGCCGGTAACCGAGCCCGCGGACGGTGACGACGTGTCGGGGGCTGGAGGGGTCGCGCTCGACCTTCGTGCGCAGCCGCCGGACGTGGACGTCGACGATGCGCGAGTCACCGAAGTAGCCGTAGCCCCAGACCCGCTCGAGCAGGTCCTCCCGGCTGCAGATCCTCCCCTCCGCGAGCGCGAGCTCGACGAGGAGGCGGAACTCGGTGCGGGTCAACGAGACCGACGCCCCGCCGAGGGTGACGATGCCGTCGTCGAGGCCGATCGAGAGGTCCCCGGCCTCGACCCGGCGCGGATGGGTGCCGGGAGCCGGCTCGACCCGTCGCAGCAGCGCCCGGATCCGGGCCGAGAGCTCCTTGGCGACGAGGGGCTTGGTGACGTAGTCGTCGGCGCCGGCCTCGAGCCCCGCGACGACGTCGTGGCTGTCGGTGCGCGCCGTGACCATGATGACCGGCACCCGGCTGTCGTGGCGGATCCGCCGGCACACCGAGAACCCGTCCAGCCCGGGCAGGTTCAGGTCGAGGAGGACGACGTCGGGGTCGTCGCGGCCCATCGCCTCGAGCCCCTGCTCACCGTCCGCGGCCTCCCCCACCGCGTACCCCTCGTCCTCGAGGGCGAGGCGCAGCGTGCGACGCACCCGGGCGTCGTCCTCGATGAGCAGCACTCGCTTGGCCACCGGCGCATCATCCCACCGGCTCGCGCCACCGGGCGCGGCCCGCGCGCGGGGCGCCGGGACCGTGACCACTCCGACACCGTTCCGTCACACGACCGTCGCCGAGTGTGACGGACCGGTGTCGGTCGCGTGTCGTTCCGGGCCGGGCCGGGCCACCGCGTCCGGCGCGACCCTACGGTGCCGCCACGTGCGAGCCGCGCACGGCCGGGACGCCCGGCACCCGTGACCAGGGAGATGCCATGAGACCACGTACGGCAGGCCGAGCCACCGTCGCCGTCGTCTGCGCCGCCGTCCTCACGACGGCCGGCTGCAGCAGCAACGGGCCGAGCGCCGGTGGGTCCTCCGCGGAGGGAGCACCGGTCAGCGGGGGGACCCTCAACATGCTCGGCAGCGGGGACGTCGACTACATGGACCCCAACGCCAGCTACTACTCGACCGGGTACACCGCCCTGCGGATGTGGAGCCGGCAGCTGTTCACCTACCCCGCGGTCGAGGGGAAGACGACCACCGCGGTGCCCGACCTGGCCGAGGCCGTCCCGACCGAGGGCCGGGGCATCAGCGCCGACGGGAAGACGTACACGATCACGCTGCGCGACGGGGCGATGTGGGACACCGAGCCGGCACGTGCGGTGACCGCCGGCGACTTCGTGCGCGGGGTCAAGCGCACGTGCAACCCCGTCCAGCCGTTCGGGGGCCTGCCCGACTACGAGAGCCTCATCGAGGGCTTCAGCGCGTACTGCGCGGGCTTCGCGAAGGTCCAGCCCACCGCGGCCGCCATCGCCGCGTACGTGAACGGCCACGACGTCGCCGGCCTCCAGGCCCCCGACGACCGCACGGTCGTCATCCGGCTGACCAAGCCCGCGAGCTACCTCGTCGACATGATGACGCTGCCGGCCTTCAGCCCGGCCCCGAAGGAGTGGGACGCCTACGTGCCGGCCAGCGCCGAGCTCGCCCAGCACACGATCTCCGACGGTCCGTACCGGATCACCGCGTACACCCCGACCAAGAGCATCTCGTTCGAGCGCAACCCGGCGTGGAGGGCCGCGAGCGACCCGATCCGCAAGGCCTACGTCGACAAGGTGCAGGTCAACGAGACGGTGAGCCAGGACTCGACGCAGCAGCAGCTGGAGACCGGGACCCCGAACGCGGACATGCAGTTCGACAACCTCACCCCGCCCTCACGGGTGCCGGCGCTCGCCGCGAAGAAGGACCCGAACCTCAACATCGGGTCGACGGCGTCGAGCAACCCCTACATCGTCTACAACACGGTCTCGCCGAACAACGGTGGGGCACTGGGCAAGCCGGAGGTGCGGCGGGCCATCTCGACGGCGATCGACCGGTCGAACATCATCCAGGTGCTCGGCGGGAACCTGCTGAACACCCCGCTGGCGCACGTCCTGCCCGGGAGCATCGTCGGTGGCGAGAAGGCCTTCGACGACTACCCGAACGACCCGGCGAAGGCCAAGCAGATGCTCGCGGCCGCCGGGTACCCGGACGGCCTGACCCTCAAGGTGCTGTACCGCAACGCGTCCGAGGGCCAGACCAAGACCTTCCAGACCATCCAGCAGGACCTGGGCAAGGTCGGCATCACCGTCGTCGGGGTGCCGTCGCCGAACGCGGACTTCTACACGAAGTACCTCCAGGTGCCGACCGTGGCCCGGCGCGGGGTGTGGGACGTGTCCATCGCCGGCTGGGGGCCGGACTGGTACGGCAACGCCGCCCTCTCCTTCTTCGGGCCGCTGTTCAACGGCAAGGCCGCCTTCCCGCCGATCGGCAGCAACTTCGGCTTCTACGAGAACCCCGCGCTCGACGCCCTCGTGGCCGAGGCCGCGCAAGCCCCGACGCCGGAGGAGGCCGCACCGCTCTGGGCCGAGGCGGACCACCTCGTCATGGAGGACGCCGCGTTCTTCCCGATCACGGAGCCGCGGACGCCGAACTACCACGCGACCCAGGTGCACGGAGCGGTCTACATCCCGGCCTTCCAGAACTTCGACCCGACGAACGTCTGGCTGGCCGCCGGGATGCAGGGCGGCTGAGCGGGCCCGGGACAGGACGAGGAGCAGTGACATGGCCCTTCTCGAGGTCCGCGACCTGCACGTCGAGTTCGACACCCCGGACGGCGTGGTGCACGCCGTCCGGGGGCTGTCCCTCGACGTCGAGCGCGGTGCGACCCTGGCCGTCGTCGGGGAGTCCGGTTCCGGCAAGTCCGTGGCCACCCAGACCATCACCGGGCTGACCCGGGGCGCCCGGGTGCGCGGGTCGGCCGTGTTCGACGGCACCGAGCTGCTCGGCGCGCCGGAGGAGACCCTCCGCCGGGTGCGCGGTGCGCAGATCGGCATGATCTTCCAGGACCCGCTCTCCAGCCTGCACCCGTACTACCCGGTCGGCTGGCAGGTCGTCGAGATGATCCGGGCCCACGACCGCTCGGTCTCCAAGGCCGCCGCCCGGGAGCGCGCCGTCGAGCTGCTCGCGCTCGTCGGCATCCCCCGCGCCCGCCAACGGGTCGACGACTACCCCCACCAGTTCTCCGGCGGGATGCGCCAGCGGGTGATGATCGCGATGGCCGTCGCCCTCGACCCCGCGCTGCTCATCGCCGACGAGCCGACGACGGCCCTGGACGTGACGGTCCAGGCCCAGGTCCTGGAGGTGATGCAGCAGCTCCAGGAACGGTTCGGCACCGCGATCGTCATCATCACCCACGACCTCGGTGTCGTCGCCGACCTGGCCGACGACGTCGTCGTCATGTACGGCGGCCGGGCGATGGAGGTCGCCCCCCGGCGGGAGCTGTTCTACGGCCCGCACCACCCGTACACGGAGGGCCTGCTGCGGTCGCTGCCCTCCCGCGGCGAACCCGGCGCCCGGCTCACCCCGGTGCCCGGTGCCCCGCCGTCCCTCATCGACCCCCCGGCCGGCTGCCCGTTCCGTCCGCGCTGCCCGCACGCCTTCGCCGACTGCCACGACCAGCCCCCGCTGCGGCCGGTGCCCGGCGCCCCCGGCCACCTCTCGGCGTGCTTCCTCCCCACCACCCGCACCGCCGGCGGGGCACCGCCGGCCGCCGCGGTCCACGAGCTCCAGGAGGCACCGTGACCACGCCGCTGCTCGCGCTCGAGCACGTCACCAAGACCTTCCCGGTGCGCCGGGCCGGCGTGCTGCGCCGGCCCGTCGACCACGTGCACGCCGTCGTGGACGTGTCCCTCGAGGTGCAGCCCGGGGAGACGCTCGGGCTCGTCGGCGAGACCGGGTGCGGGAAGTCGACCCTCGCGCGGTGCATCACCCGGCTGCACGACGTCGACTCCGGCCGCGTCGTCCTCGACGGCGAGGACATCACCCACCACTCGCGGGCCCGGATGCGCGGGGTCCGGCGGGACGTCCAGATGGTCTTCCAGGACCCGTACGGGTCGCTCAACCCGCGGCGTCGGGTCGGCTCGATCATCGGCGACCCGTTCGTCATCCACGACGTCGGGACGCCGGCCGAGCGCAAGCGGTCGGTGCAGGAGCTGATGGAGCGGGTCGGGCTGAACCCGGAGCACTACAACCGCTTCCCCGCGGAGTTCTCCGGCGGCCAGCGCCAGCGCATCGGGGTGGCCCGGGCCCTGGCCCTGCGCCCCCGGCTGCTGGTCTGCGACGAGCCCGTCTCTGCGCTCGACGTCTCGATCCAGGCCCAGGTGCTCAACCTCCTGCTCGACCTCCAGGACGAGTTCGGGCTCACCTGCGTGTTCATCTCCCACGACCTGTCCGTCGTCCGGCACGTCAGCGACCGGATCGCGGTCATGTACCTCGGCCGGGTCGTCGAGGTCGCACCGGCCGCCGAGCTGTTCACCCGGCCCCGGCACCCGTACACGCGGGCCCTGCTCTCGGCCCTGCCGGTGGCCGACCCGGACGTGTCGGACAGCCGGCGCCGCATCGTCCTCGCCGGCGACCTCCCGACCCCGATCGACCCGCCGTCGGGGTGCGCCTTCCACACCCGCTGCCCCCGCGCCCGCGAGGACTGCGCCGCCACCGTGCCCCCGCTCGACCCGGCGCCCGGCGACCGCCGTGACCACCGCACCGCGTGCCTGCACCCGCTCGCCGACGGTGACGACCTCGGTGCCGACCACCCGGTCGTCGCCGACAGCGAGATCACCGCCACCGACGAGGAGGTCCCGGCATGACCCTGGACCCGAACCCCCGCACCGTCCCCGACCCGGACGCCGCACCGCCCGCCGGGTCCCCTCTCGCGGAGCCCGGGCGCCGCATCGAGGGCCGTTCGCCCTGGGCGCTGGCCTGGCAGCGGCTGCGTCGCGACCGGGTGGCCATGGTGTCCCTCGTCGTCATCGTCCTCGTGGTCCTCGTCGCGGTCCTCGCCCCGCTCGTCGCGGCCGTCACGGGGCACCCGCCGAACGAGCAGTTCCGCGAGACCGGGCTGTCGCCGGACGGGCTGCCCGTCGGCCCGAGCACCGAGTTCTGGTTCGGCACCGACGACCTCGGCCGGGACGTCCTCGTCCGGATCGCGTACGGCGCCCGGGTCTCGCTGCTCGTGGGCGTCGTCGCGACGGCCCTGACCGTCGTCATCGGCGTGGTCGTCGGGCTCGTCTCCGGGTTCGTCGGCGGGGTCGTCGACACGGTGCTCGCCCGGCTCGTCGACATCGTCCTGTCGATGCCCTTCCTGCTCGTGGCGATCGCGCTCGTGTCGATCACCGGACCGAGCCTGACCGTGACCATCGTCGTCATCGGCTCGTTCAGCTGGGCCGCGGTGGCCCGCATCGTCCGCGGGCAGGTGATCTCGTTGCGGGAGAGGGAGTTCGTCGAGGCAGCGCGCTCCCTGGGGGCCGGTGACCTGCGCATCATGTTCGTCGACGTCCTGCCCAACGTCCTCGCGCCGGTCATCGTCTACACCTCCCTGCTCGTGCCGATCGTCATCCTCACGGAGGCCTCCCTGTCCTTCCTCGGCCTCGGGCTCGCACCGCCGACGGCGGACTGGGGCGGGATGATCGACGAGGCGACGAACTACTACACGACCTCCTGGTGGTTCGTCTTCTTCCCCGGCCTCGCGCTGCTCGTGACGACGCTGGCCTTCAACCTGTTCGGCGACGGCGTCCGCGACGCCTTCGACCCGCGCAGCGACCGGCTCATCGGGCACTGAGGAGGTCGTCGTGACCAGGTTCCTCGTCCGCCGGGTGCTCCAGGGCCTCGTCGTCCTCTGGCTCATCACCATGGCCGTCTTCGCGCTCTTCTACGTCGCGCCGAACAACGTGGCCCGCACCCTCGCCGGCCGGCAGGCCTCCCCCGAGACCGTGGCCCTCATCTCGCACCGGCTCGGGCTCGACGAGCCGATCTGGACGCAGTACGTGGGCTTCGTCTGGCGGGCACTGCACGGCGACCTCGGGTTCGACTACTACCACCAGGTCCCCGTGACGACGATCATGGCCCAGGCCCTCCCGGTGACGATGACGCTCGTGCTCGGCGCGGCCGTCATCTGGGTCTCCCTCGGGGTGACCAACGGGGTGCTCTCGGCGGTGCGCCCCCGGTCGGTGACCGACCGCTCGCTCACCGTGTTCGCGCTGTTCTTCTACTCGATGCCGAGCTTCTTCCTCGGCCTCGTCCTGCTGTACGGGCTGTACTACCAGCTGACCCTCCACGGCCTGACCATCTTCCCGGCCGGGGGTACTCGCCGCTCACCGGCGGCGTCGGCGCCTGGCTGCAGCACATGGTCCTGCCCTGGTTCACCCTCGCCCTGGTGCAGGCCGCGACCTACACCCGCCTGACCCGCGGCTCGATGCTCGACGTCCTCGGCGAGGACTACGTGCGGACCGCCCGCTCCAAGGGCATCTCGGAGCGCAGGGTCGTCGTGCGCCACGCCCTGCGCAGCGCCCTGACCCCGGTGGTCACCCAGTTCGGCATCGACGTCGCCGGGCTGCTCGGCGGGGCCGTCGTCACCGAGCAGGTGTTCAGCCTGCCCGGCCTCGGCAAGACGGCCGTCGACGCCATCAACCAGCAGGACCTCCCGGTGATCATCGGCATCGTCCTCTTCGCCTCCACCGCGGTCGTCCTCGCGAACATCGCCGTCGACGCCGTGTACGCCGTCCTCGACCCGAGGGTCCGGCTCCACTGACGCCACGTCCGGTCGGCGGCTCGGCTCCGGGCGGCCGCCGGCCGGGCGTGGCCCCGGGGACGCGCGAGGCCCGGCCCCCGTGGGGAGCCGGGCCTCGTGGCGAACCGGTGCGTCGCGGGCGACGCGGTGGCTCAGTTGCCGGTGAGCTTCTCGCGCAGCGCGGCGAGCGCCTCGTCGGAGGCGAGGGTGCCCTCGTTGGCCGGAGCGGCCGGGCGGGCGGACGAGCCCTCCGCGTCGGCGCTGTCCGAGGAGTACGACGTGGTCGCGGCCTCGCCGGCGGCCTCGGCGTCGGCCTTGATGGCCGCCTCGACCTGGGCGCGGTGCGCCTCCCAGCGCGAGTGCGCCTCGGCGTACTGCTTCTCCCACAGCTCGCGCTGGTTCTCGAAGCCCTCGAGCCACTCGTTGGTCTCCGGGTCGAAGCCCTCGGGGTACTTGTAGTCACCCTTCTCGTCGTACTCGGCGGCCATGCCGTACAGGGTCGGGTCGAACTCGACCTGGTTGGCACCGTCCTCGTTCGCCTGCTTCAGCGAGAGCGAGATGCGGCGACGCTCGAGGTCGATGTCGATGACCTTGACGAAGATCTCCTGGCCGACCTGGACGACCTGCTCGGGCAGCTCGACGTGGCGCTCGGCGAGCTCGGAGATGTGGACCAGGCCCTCGATGCCGTCGTCGACGCGCACGAACGCACCGAACGGGACGAGCTTGGTGACCTTGCCCGGGACGACCTGGCCGATCGCGTGGGTCCGGGCGAAGTGCTGCCACGGGTCCTCCTGCGTCGCCTTGAGCGACAGGGAGACGCGCTCGCGGTCCATGTCGACGTCGAGCACCTCGACGGTGACCTCGTCGCCGACCTCGACGACCTCGGACGGGTGGTCGATGTGCTTCCAGGACAGCTCGGAGACGTGGACGAGACCGTCGACCCCACCGAGGTCGACGAACGCACCGAAGTTGACGATCGAGGACACGACACCCGTGCGGACCTGGCCCTTGCCGAGCTCCTTGAGGAAGGTCGTGCGGACCTCGGACTGCGTCTGCTCGAGCCAGGCACGGCGCGACAGGACCACGTTGTTGCGGTTCTTGTCGAGCTCGATGATCTTGGCCTCGATCTCCTTGCCGACGTACGGCTGGAGGTCGCGGACGCGACGCATCTCGACGAGGGAGGCGGGGAGGAAGCCGCGCAGGCCGATGTCGAGGATGAGCCCACCCTTGACGACCTCGATGACGGTGCCGGTGACGACGCCGTCCTCCTCCTTGATCTTCTCGATCGTGCCCCAGGCGCGCTCGTACTGGGCGCGCTTCTTGGACAGGATCAGGCGACCCTCCTTGTCCTCCTTCTGGAGGACCAGGGCCTCGACCTCGTCGCCGACCTTGACGACCTCGTTGGGGTCGACGTCGTGCTTGATCGACAGCTCACGCGAGGGGATGACGCCCTCGGTCTTGTAGCCGATGTCGAGGAGGACCTCGTCGCGGTCGACCTTGACGATGCGACCCTCGACGATGTCTCCGTCGTTGAAGTGCTTGATCGTCGCGTCGATGGCGGCGAGGAGGTCTTCCTCGGAACCGATGTCGTTGATGGCGACCTCGGGGCGGTCTTCTCGACCGTGCTGGCAGTCATGTAGTAGGAACTCCGATGTGGACAGATGGATTCGATGGAAAGGTGCGAGCGCAGGCGTGACCGGCAGAGGTCACACGTGTGCTCGCCCAGACTACCCGCGTCCGCACGCACGGGGCAAAACGTCCGCCACCGCTCGGACCGGACCGTGAGCGAGGCCGGCCGTCACCCCGTCGGCGGCGCCGAGACGGTGTCGGCCAACCGGGCCTGGTGGGACGCCGAGGCCCCCGGCTACCACGACGAGCACGGCGCCTTCCTCGGCGACGCGGGGTTCGTCTGGGGCCCCGAGGGCTGGACCGAGGAGGAGCTCGACCTCGTCGGGGTCCGCGACGGGATGACCGTGCTCGAGATCGGCGCCGGCGGGGCCCAGTGCTCGCGCTGGCTGGCCGGCGCCCACGACGTGCGGGTCGTGGCCAGCGACCTGTCCGGCGGGATGCTGCGCACCGCGCGCGACCTCGACGCCACCCACGGCTCGCGCCTGCCCCTGCTGCAGTGCGACGGCAGCGTGCTCCCCCTCGCCGACGCCTCCGTCGACCGGGTGTTCACCGCGTACGGCGTCGTGCCCTTCGTCGCCGACAGCGGCGCCGTGCTGCGCGAGGCGGCGCGTGTGCTGCGACCCGGCGGGCGGTTCGTCTTCTCGACCTCGCACCCGGTGCGCTGGGCCTTCCCCGACGTGCCGGGGCCCGAGGGGCTCACCGCGACGCACTCGTACTTCGACCGGACGCCCTACGTCGAGAGCGAGGCCGGGGTCGTCACGTACGTCGAGCACCACCGCACGCTCGGCGACCTCGTGCGCCAGGTCGTGGCCGCCGGGCTCGTGCTCGTCGACCTCGTCGAGCCGGAGTGGCCCGCGCGCAACGAGGTGGAGTGGGGCGGCTGGTCGCCGCTTCGGGGCCGGCTGCTGCCGGGCACGGCCATCCTCGTCACCGAGAAGGGCTGAGCCGGGCCGGGTGGCGCGCAGGCTCAGCGACCGGAGCCGCGCAGCTCCTCGAGCGAGACGTCGTCGCGGTCACCGTCGCCGTGACGGGTCGAGCGCGACCCCCGGCGAAGGCGAGGAAGGCGCCACCGACGAGCGCGAGCAGCCCGAGCACGCCGAGCACCCACGGCGCCGCGGCCACGAGGCCGAGCTGCGAGTTGTTGGCCTTGGCGTCCTCGACGCTCGCGGAGACCGTGTCGTCGGTGAAGCCGAGCCGCAGGTCGAGGACGACGGTGCCGTCGTCGAGGGTGCGCGTCTGGTGCTCGTCCTGGTCGACGATCGACCCGGTGCCCTTGTCGACCCACAGGGTCTTCTCGTCGCTGTAGGTGCCGGAGACACCGCTGGCGATCTCGGCGGGCTCGTCCTGGATGCTCACCTGGTACTTGTAGGTGGCGAGGCCGTCGACGTCCTCACCCCCGGCGTACGTGGCGTCGACCGTGCGACCGAGCAGGCCGTCCCAGTACTTGTAGGTCTTCTGCTCGGGGCTGAAGGGCCACTTGTTGACGACGCCCTCGTGCACCTCGGCCCCGAGCTTCTCGGCGGTCGCCGCGTCGACCGACTCGGCGGTGACGCGGTCGGTGGCGAACCGGTCGGTGCCGGCGGTGACGAGCGGGCTGCCCTCGCCGGTGTCCTTCGTGCAGTCGGGCGCACCGGACACGTCGCGCATGAGGCAGGAGAAGGTGTCGAAGACGACGGTGTCGGAGGTGGACGCCTCGCCGTCGGCGACCGTGTGGCTGATCGCGCGGACCGGGCCCGGCTCGCCGGTGGGGAGCTTCGTGGCCTCACCGCTGAGGCGGGTCACCGAGTCGATGGTCAGGGGCGTCTTCCGCACCTGGCCCGGCACGTACACGAGCGTGAGCACCGCTGCCGTGACGAGGAACCCGGCAAGGCCCAGCAGGACGAAACCGACGGTCTTGCGCATGGCACCTTTGCCTTGTCTCTCAGCGGATGGTCGCGGTGACCCTACCAGTGGGTAGGACCGCCTGTCCCCCACCCGATGCGGCGCGGCGCAGGTCAGACCAGCTCGGGGTGGGACCGGAACCACCCGATGGTCCGTCGCAGGCCGTCCTCGATGCCCACCGAAGGGCTCCACCCGAGGCGCTCGTGGGCCAGCGTCGTGTCCGGCCGGCGGACCGTGGGGTCGTCGACGGGGCGCTCGACGAAGACCACCTCGGAGGTGGACCCGCACAGCTCGACGATCCACCGGGCGAGGTCGAGGACGCTCAGCTCGTGGGGGTTGCCGAGGTTGACCGGACCGGCCTCCCCGGAGTCGGCGAGGGCCAGCACGCCGCCGACGAGGTCGTCGACGAAGCAGACCGACCGGGTCTGGCTGCCGTCGCCCGCCACCGTCACCGGCTCCCCGCGCAGGGCCTGCCGGATGAAGGTCGGGATGGCCCGGCCGTCGTTGGGGCGCATCCGCGGGCCGAAGGTGTTGAAGATCCGGGCGATCGCCGTGTCGACCCCGTGGGTGTTGCGGTAGGCCAGGGCCACGGCCTCGGCGAAGCGCTTGGCCTCGTCGTAGACCCCGCGCGGGCCGACGGGGTTGACGTGGCCCCAGTACGACTCGGGCTGGGGGTGCACGCGCGGGTCGCCGTAGACCTCCGAGGTCGAGGCCAGGACGAACCGGGCGCCCTTGTCGCGGGCCAGCCCGAGGGCGTGGAGGGTCCCGATCGAGCCGACCTTGAGGGTCTCGATCGGGAGGTTGAGGTAGTCGATCGGCGAGGCCGGGCTCGCGAAGTGCAGGACGACGTCGACCGGGCCGCCGACGTGGACGTAGTCGGTGACGTCGCTGCGCACGAGCCGGAAGCCGGGGTTCGGGGCGAGGTGCGCGACGTTCTCGGGGGTGCCGGTGAGGAAGTTGTCGAGGCAGAGGACCTCGGCGCCGCGCGCGAGGTAGGCCTCGCAGAGGTGGCTGCCGAGGAACCCGGCACCACCGGTGACGACGACCCTGCTCATGCGCTGCCTTCCCACGTCCCGGACCGGCGTGACGCTACCAGCGGGTAGCGCGCCGCACCGTCACCTCGGGATCCGGGGCGCGGCCCTACAGTTGCCGCCCATGACCCGACTCCCGGCGCTCGACGGCCTGCGGGCCGTCGCCGCCGCGCTCGTCGTCCTCACGCACGCGGCCTTCCTCACCGGGACCGTGGTCACCGGCGGCCTGCCCGGGCGGCTGATGGGTCGCGGCGACTTCGGGGTCGACCTCTTCTTCGCCCTCTCCGGCTTCCTCCTGCACCAGCGCCTCCTGCACGACCGCCGCGAGGGCGTCACCGACGTGCGCTCCTACCTCCTGCGGCGCGCCGCCCGCGTGCTGCCGGCCTACTGGGTGGCCCTGGCGGCCGTCGTCGCCGTCACCCTCCCCCCGGTGCGCACCGTCGTCGCCGAGGTCCTGGCCGTCCAGACCTACGTGCCGGGCGCGCAGATCGACGCGTTCTCGCAGTCGTGGTCGATCCCCACGGAGCTGGCCTTCTACGTCGCCCTCCCGGCCGTCGCCGTCGGGCTCGAGCGGCTGCGGGTGCGCGACGCCCGGTGGCCGGTGCCCGCCCTCGTGGTCAGCGCCCTGGTCCCCCTCGTCGTCCTCGCCCTGCTGCCCCCGGCCGAGCTCGGCGTCGACGTGCTGGTCGAGCGGTGGCTCCCCTTCCGGTGGGCGGACTTCGCGGTGGGGATGGTCCTCGCCGAGGTCGCCGCGCACCCGGGGTCCGCACTGGCGCGCCGGGTCCGGGCCGTCGCCTCGGACACCACCGGGTGCCTCGTCGTCGGCGCCGCGACCTTCGCGCTCGCGACGACGGCGGTGGCCGGCCCGCTGACCCTCGGCTCGGTGTCCGGACCGCAGATCTCCACCCGCATCCTCCTCGGGGCGCTCTTCGCCCTGGCCCTGCTCGCGCCCCTGACCGTCGGGGACGGCGGGGCGTGGGCCGACCTGCTGGCGCGCGGGCCCGTGCGGTGGGTGGGCACCGTCTCGTTCGGGCTCTTCCTCTGGCACCTGCCGGTGCTCACCGGGCTGCTCGCGCTCTCGGGGCTGCCCGTGTTCCGCGGCGGCTTCGTGCCCCTGCTCGTCGTCGGCGTGCCGGTCTCGCTGACGCTGGCGTGGCTCAGCCTGCGCCTCGTCGAGCTGCCCGCCATGCGCTGGGCGGCCCGACGCTCGCCGCTGCCACGAGTGCCGCACCGAGGATGACGAGCAGCGTCGAGGTCGCCTGGGAAGCCGGTCCTCGGATGTCGAAGCCCACCGCGGCAGCGGCGACCACGCCCCCGGCGGCCGCGAGCACCCCGCCGGTGAGGGCGGGCCGGCGACGCACGCCCGGCAGCCACGCCGCGGCCGCCAGGCCCAGGGCCGCGGCACCGGCACCCGGTGCGCCGCCGAGGAGCCCCGCACCGAGGACGACGAGCACGGCCGGGCCGGCGCGGCCGCGCCGCCAGCGGGCGGCCGCGATGCGTGAGGCACGGCCGGCCGGGAGCAGCAGCGCCAGCGGGACCAGCAGCGCGAGTCCGAGCCCCACGAGGAGCCCGGCACGGTAGGCGGTGTCCGGGGCGAACCGGACCTCGAGGTCGCCGGCCGCCCCGTCGGGCAGGACGAAGCCCTGGCGGAAGCCGTCGACGACGACGGGGTCCAGGCGCGCCCCGGCCAGGGTCGCCTCCCAGCCGGGGTTGCTGTTGGCGTCGAGGGCCAGTACGCGCTCGGACCCGACCGCCACCCGTCCGGACAAGCGGGTCGGCCCGTCGCGCACCACGTCGGTGGCGGTGGGAGGGGGGCTCGTCGTCGTGCCGGCGCGGCGGAGCACCGCGGTGGCCGGCTGCCAGCCGTCGACCCCGTCGAGCCGGACGACGTGCCCGCCGCCGGACAGGTCCACCGGCCCGCAGGCCGTCCACGCGAGCGTGCCCTCACCCCAGAGCGCCGACCGCGGCCCGGTGGCCCGGGTGGGGACCTCCTGCCCGTCGACCACGAGGCTCGGCCCCCGCCCGCAGGGCAGGTCGAGCGACGGGGCGGGGCGCGGCAGGGTCGCGCCGAGCACCTCGACCTCGGCCAGCTCGAGCCCGGCGGCCGAGCCGGCGTCCGAGCCCAGGAGGAACCGGAGGGTCATCGAGCGCACGCCCTTCCCGGAGACCGCGAGGTGGCCGTCGCGGCTCGCGCGCCGGGTCGTCGTCGTCCCGTCGAGCGTCACCTCGACGACGGGGCGCAGGCGCGCCACCCAGTCGCGACGGGTGACGAGCCGCAGCCCGCCGACGTCGACCGGCTGCCGGAGCCGCACGGTCAGCCGCGGGGAGAAGTCGCCGCCGGCGGGGCTCCAGGCCGTCCGGGGGTCGTCGTCGACCACCGTCGCCGGGTCACCCGCGGGGGCGTCGGTGCGCCGGCTCGACGCCTCGACGGCGACACCGGGTGCGGACGTCCCGCGCGGGGCGGCCCGGGGCTGCGGCACGAGGGTGCCCGAGGCCGTCATCCGGCCGGACCCGACGTCGGGCAGCGTCCGGACCATCCGGCGGCCGCCCTCGGGGTCGAGGGCTCCCCCGCCGAGGCAGACGACGTCGTCCCGGGGACGCACGCAGGCCGTCGAGCCTGGCAGGCCGGCGTCGAGGGCGACGACGTCGGCCGGCGGGTGGGCGGCCGCGCCGGCCGTGCCGGCCCCGTCGGGCACCGACACCTGCTCGACGGCGGTGACGCCGGCCAGCCGGACGGTGGCCAGGCCGGTGAGCACCTCGCCGGGGTCGCCGTCGTCGGTGTCGAGCACGACGACGCGCACCGAGCGGGTGGCGCCGGCCGGGAGGCGGACGTCGGCCCCGGAGACCGGCAGGTCGGCCTCCACGGACCCGCCGTCGGTGACGACCCGGACCTTCGTCGGCAGGCCGATGCCCGTCCGCGCGCGGGTCCCGTTGCGCCGCAACGGTTCCACGTGGACGGACGCGACGGACGTCGGCGCGGCGAGCGAGACGGTGAGGGCCGGCCGGTCGTCGCCGAACGTCGTCCAGGCTGTCAGGGGGTCGTCGTCGAGGGCGGCCGCGGGTCGGCCGGCCGGCCGCAGCCCGGCCAGCGTCAGGTCGGCGGCCACCGAGGAGGACGCCGACACCGACGCGATGCCCCGCCACGTCGTGGTCGACGCCAGGTCGGTGGTCGGCCACGGCCGGTAGTCGGTCGTGCCGCGCACCCCGGCGGTGGTCAGGGTCGAGGTGGCGTCCCGTCCGCGGGTGGTGCCGTACCAGCGGTCGCGGGCCCGGTAGCCGTCGGTGACGACCCGCCGCCCCGGGGTCAGCCCGCGGACGCCGTCGCCGTCGAGGACGACGAGGCCCTGCTCACCCGCCTCGCGCACCGCCCCGAGGTCCTCGGCCCCACCGGCGACGGAGACGACGTCGCCGACGTCCTGCACGACGGCCCGCGGTGCGGAGGACCCGAGGTCGTACACCTCGACCGGCCACACGCGCTCGCCGGACGCGTCGAGGCGGGTGGTGCCGAAGCCCCGGACGAACTGCGTGCCCTCCGAGTCGCGGACGGCCGAACGGGCCAGGGCCACGGGGGGCTGGCCGGCGACCGCGGCGTCGAGGTCGTTGCGCACGACGAGCCAGCGCACCCCGAGCCGACGCAGCACGTCGGCGTCGCCGCCGAGGCCCTGTCCCGCCTGGAGCCGGTGCTCGACGTCGTCGAGGAAGCGGATGGTGCCGGCCGGCGTCAGCGGCACCGCGTCACGCACCGCGAGGTCGACCGACGACAGCGACCGCAGCGGCTCGTCCATCGGTCGGCCCCAGTCGTACTCGCCGAAGCTGGCCGCCGGGAGGACGAGCGCGCGGCCCTCGGCGGCGTGGTCGGAGAGCCAGTCCCCGACCTCGACCCACTGGTCGGCGACCTTCCGGAAGGCGCCGGGCGGGGCCATCTCGCCGGTCAGCCCGGGTGAGACGGCGGTGACGCCGACGAGCACGACGGCCGCGGCCAGCGCCGGGCGCACGGCCCGGCCCCGGACCCGCCAGCGGGCGGTGGCCCGGCCCGCGACGGCGAGCGCGTGGGCGAGCCCGACGGTGAGGGGCAGCCGGACGAGCGGGTCGGCCTTGTGCACGTTGCGCAGCGGGGCGAGGGGGCCGTCGAAGAGGGCCTGGGCCTGCTCGGCCAGGGGCGAGGCCACCGGCCCGGGGTGGGCGACGAGCAGGACGACGGCTCCGACCGCCCCGGTGACGAGCAGCCAGCGCCGCTCGGGCAGCCCGCGCAGGCCGAGTCCGGTGAGCCCGGCGGCGGCGACGAGCGTGGTCGCGACGACGAGGGCCGGCACCGTGACGAGCGCGTTGCCCGCCGGCCACCACGGCCCGGCCGCGGTGACGAGGTGCTCGAGCCAGTGGGTGCTCCCGCGCAGCGCGTCGACCGCCGAGAGCCGCTGCACGACGTCGGCCGACCCCTCGATCCACGCGAGGAACGGCGGCGAGTACCGGCCGAGGAGGAGCAGCGGACCCAGCCACCACGCGGAGGCGCACGCGGCGGCGAGCAGCCACCAGCCGGTGAGCGGGTGGCGCCACCAGCGCCGGCGGGTCAGCAGGAACAGGCCGGTCGGCAGCGCGGCGAGGACGGTCGCGGTGGCGTTGACCCCGCCGCAGCCGAGGACGGCCAGCCCCGAGAGGGCGGCGGCCCGACGGGGGGTCATCTCCCCGCGGGCGGCGCGCAGCACCGGCAGGAGGATGGCCGGGGCGAGCAGCACCGGCAGGGTCTCGGAGGAGATGCCGCCGAGGGTGGTCAGGACCCGAGGGCTCAGCGTCCAGAGCACGGCGGCGGCGACGCGGGTGGCCGTCGTGCCCACCGGCAGGGCCCGCAGGAGGGCGTGCGCCGCGAGGAAGCCACCGACGAGCAGGAGGGTCCACCAGAGGCGCTGGGCCACCCACGCCGGCAGCACCGCCGTCGTCACCCCGAAGAACGGGCCCATCGGGAAGAGGTACCCGTACCCCTGGTTCTGGAGGACGCCCCACGTGACCTGCGGGTCCCACAGGTGCAGGGCCCGGCCCATGAAGCCCCACGGGTCGAGGTAGAGGTCGGTCTTGGTGTCGCCGGACAGCTGACCGCTCGTGGCCGACCACGCGACGGCCGCGACGAGCAGCGAGCCCGCCAGGACGAGGAGGCGCTCCCGGCGCCGGGCGCTGCCCCCGGGACCGCTCACCGGCGGCGCAGCACGAGCAGGAGGTTCCAGGTGAGCACCTCACGGACCAGCGGCAGGTGGACCACGCCCCGCGCCCAGTCCGGGTGGTAGCGCGGGCTCGCCTCGAGCACCCGGGCGTCGGAGCGGCCGCGCGCCCAGCGCAGGCCGTCGCCGACCCGGGTCGGGTGCATCGTCACGCCGTACCGGTTCTTCGGCGGGTGGCCGTGGTGCGCCTCGTAGCGGCGGGCCGCGTAGTCGCCGCCGAGCCAGTGCCACGGCGAGGTCTCGTGGCCGCCCCAGGGCGAGGCCCACGACGTGTACGAGATGACGACCAGGCCGCCTGGCCGGACGACGCGCAGCATCTCCGCCCCGACCTCCCCGGGGGTGGTCACGTGCTCCATGAGGTTGCTGGAGACCGCGACGTCGACCGAGCCGTCGGCCAGCGGCAGCCGCTCACCACGGGCCTGGACCGCCCCGGCCCGGCCGGGCAGGGGGTGCAGTGCGGCGCGGTCGAGGTCGAGCCCGACGTAGCGGGCGCCGGCGGCGGTGAAGGCGCGGGGGAAGGCGGGCTGCCCGGAGCCCACGTCGGCGACGGTGGCGCCCCCGAGCGGCTCGTGGTCCTCGACGAGGCGCACCGTGTCGTCGGCCAGCTCGCCGTAGAAGCGGTCGGGCTCGGTCTGCTCGACGAGGAAGGAGCGGAAGAGGCGGACCGAGCGCCCGAGCGTGCGATACCTTCTCGGGGGCTCGGCGCGCATTCCGGCATGGTAGCCAGCGCCCGCTGCACGGCCCGACAGGACCATCGAGGCGAGCGAGGTGACGGTGCGCGTCCTGCTCCACAACTGGCGCGACCTGCACCACCCCGAGGCCGGCGGGGCCGAGAAGTACCTCGTCACCGTCGCGCAGGGGCTCGCGGCCCGCGGCCACGACGTGACCTTCCGGACCGCCGCCTACCCCGGGGCGCTGCCCGACGAGAGGACCGGCGGCGTGCACTACGTCCGCAGGGGCGGCCACTACTCGATGTACCCCCGCGCCCTCGCGGCGACCGGCCGCCGGCGCCCGGACGTCGTCGTCGACGTCCAGAACGGCGTGCCCTACCTGTCACCGCTCGCGACCCGGGCGCCGGTGGTCAACCTCGTGCACCACGTGCACCGCGAGCAGTGGCCCGTCTTCTTCGGGCCGCGGACGGCCCGGGCCGGCTGGTGGGTGGAGTCGCGGCTCGCCCCGGCCGTGTACCGGGGCAACCGCTACGTGACGGTGAGCGACGCGACGCGCGCCGAGCTCGTGTCGCTGGGGGTCGCGGCCGACCGGATCACGATCATCCACAACGGCACCGACGCCGTGGCCGGGGACGCCCCGCGCTCGGCGACGCCACGCGTCGTCGTCCTCGGGCGGCTGGCGCCGCAGAAGCGGGTCGAGCTGGCGGTCACGTCGGTCGCGGCGCTCGTCACCGAGCTGCCGGGGCTGCACCTCGACGTCGTGGGCTCCGGGTGGTGGGAGCCCCAGATCCGGGCCCACGTGCGGGCCCTGGGCGTCGAGCGGCACGTCACCTTCCACGGCCACGTGTCCGAGGCCGAGAAGCACCGGCTGCTCGCGGCCGCCTGGGTGCACGCCATGCCGAGCCTCAAGGAGGGCTGGGGGCTGGTCGTCGTGGAGGCCGGCGTGCACGGCACCCCCACCGTCGCCTTCCGCGACGCCGGCGGGCCGGCCGACTCAGTGCGCGACGGGGAGACGGGGCTGCTCGTGGGTGGCGGGGTCGAGGGACACGACTCCCCCGAGCTGACGGCGGCGCTGCGCCGGCTGCTGCTCGACGACGGCCTGCGCGGTCGGCTCGCGACCGCGGCGCGCGGCTGGGTGGGCCGGTTCCGGTGGGAGGACACCGTCACGGCGTGGGAACGACTCCTCGAGGACGAGGCGGGTCGGTGAGGGCCGAGCGGTCGGCGGTGCCGGGTGGAGGCCGTGGCGGCCGCCGGGTCACTTCACGTCGTAGCTGACGACCGTGTCGGACTTCGCGGCGGCGTTCTGACCGCCGGCGACGGCCTTGACGCCCCCGATGACCGCCAGCAGGGCGATGATGAGGCCGGCGATGAAGGCCGTGAACCCGGCGACAGGGGTGCTCATGGCGCGGACTCTACCATCGGGTAACCGACCCACGGTGCTCCTCCGGGAGACGACGCGCCGCACGGATGCCGGTGCGGGCCAGCACCCCCAGCGCCGCGAGCAGCGTCAGGGCCGTCAGCGCCCAGCCGACCACCGACGCGACGGGCGTCACCCGTTGGACGGGCGCAGCACCGGGGGTGAGGTCGAGGACGAGCGCGTCGGCGGTGTCGGCGAGGACCCGGGAGCCGGCGGGTGGCACCACGTCCGGGGCGGGGGGCGCGACGCGACGCTCGACGAGGACGTAGCGCACGCCCTCCCGGCGCAGGGCGACGAGGGGGTCGACCCCGGCCGCGAGGGCCCGGCCGACCCGGGCCGCTGCGGGGTCCTCCCCCGGCACCCGGCCCGAGCGCAGGGGCAGGGCGTCGTCGGCGAGGACCCGCTGGTCGACCATCCGCGGCACGAGGCTGAGCGAGACCCGGTTCCCGTTCCACGCGTACCGGCGGTACTGCGACCACGGCAGCAGCCCGACGCCACCCTCCGGTGCCGCCGACAGCAGGGTCGCGGCGGCCCGCAGGTCGGCCGGCACCTCGACCGCGGTGAGGCGGCCCCCGACGCCCCAGGCCAGCGACGGGAGCGTGAGCACCGGCACGAGCGCCACGACGGTGGCGAGGGCGCCGCCCCCGACCCGGGCCGCCGCCCCGCCCGGCCTCCGCAGACCGGCGACGAGCACCCCCACCCCGCTCGCGGCGAGCACCACGAGGGGCGCGACGAGCTTCTGGGCGTCGCGCAGCACCCCGCCGCCCGGCACCGAGGTGACGATGCCGGTCCAGAGGCCGGCGGGGTCGAGGACGGCCAGCACCGCGAGGGCGAGGCCGAGGGCCGCGGGGGCGAGCAGGCGCAGCCCGTCCAGCCGGGCCAGCGCGCGGGCCGCCGTACCGAGCGAGAGCACCACGACCACGAGGGCCACCCCGGCGAGGAGCACCGACCCCCGCTCGGCGGGATGGGTCGCCGGGTTCCAGAAGCCGCCGCCCGCGACCAGGGACAGGACGGTGCCGAGCGGGGTGTCGGGGCGCGGGGCGAAGGCCGCGGCGCCGACGGCGCTCGACGGCGGCGAGGCGACGAGCGCGGGCACGGCCCAGGCCCCGGCCACCCCCAGCGCCGCCGCGACCACCCCGGCCAGCGGCCGCCACGCCGGACGTGGGAGGAGCAGCACGGGCCCGACGGCCAGCACGGCGAGGACGAGCGAGTTCGCGCCACCGACCCCGGAGCACGCGACGGCCGCCATCAGCCCGGCCGACCCGCGCGCCTCCCCCACGCGCACCCGCCGGGCGAGCACGAGCAGGTGCGGCACGACGGCGTAGCCCAGCAGCGCGGTCCACTGGCCGACGACGAGCCGCTCGAGGACGAAGGGGTTCCAGACGGCGGCCACGACGACCGCGCACGCCGCCCACCACGGGAGGTCCGCGCGCAGGAGCCGGGACAGCCGCACGGCGCCGGTCGCCGCGAGCACGAGCACCCCCCACAGCAGGAGCGCCTGGGCCGGCCCGGCACCGACGACGTGCCCGAGGAGGATCCCGACCGCGTCGCTGGGCACGGCCCGGGGCGCCGGGGTCGACAGACCGAGGGCGACGGGGGTCCACCGGGGGTCCGGTGACCACGCGAGGTCGTAGGAGAGGACGACCCCGCGCCCGAGGGCCGGGCCGAGGACGAGGAGCGGCAGCAGGAGGCCCAGGAGGTGCGGCGCGGCGGCCCGCAGCCGGGCGGAGGCGCGACCCGTCGTCATCGCGGGCTCAGCGGAGGAGCAGGTCGACGGCCGAGGCGAGGTCGTCGACGTCGGTGCCGAGGAGCAGGGTCCGCATGCCGAGGCCGTCGGCGGGCGTCACGTCGGAGGGCATGTCCCCCACGCCGGCGCAGCGCGACGGCTCGGCCCACGGGGCCAGGGCCAGGGCCCGGCGGAAGAGCCCGTCGAGCGGCTTGCGGCAGTCGCACTGCCCGTCGGCGTGCGGGCACATCTCGACGTGGTCGAGGACCGCTCCCTCCCGGGCCAGCTCCTCCTCGAGGCGCGCGCTGACCGCGAGCCACGCCTCCGGGGTGAGCCGGCCGGTGGCCAGCCCCCGCTGGTTGGTGACGAGGACGACCCGCGCCCCGGAGTCATTGAGCCGGCGCACCGCGGCCGCCGCGCCGGGCAGCATCCGCAGGTCGTCGGGACGGTCGACGTAGCCCTCGACCCGCTCGTTGAGGGTGCCGTCCCGGTCGAGGAAGACCAGGTCCCAGGGGCCGGGCCGGACGGGGGCGGGATCACGTCGGGTCGCACCACACGTGGTCGACCGCCTCGCACCACGCGTGCGTCCAGACCAGGTGGACCTCCTGGACGCGCGGCGTGTACGCGGTGGGCGCGAGGAGCACGTGGTCGGCGGTACCGGGCAGGTCGCCGCCGTCGCCGCCGCCGAGGGCGATGGTCAGCAGGCCGAGCCCGCGGGCCGCCTCCAGTGCCGCGAGGACGTTGCGGGAGCGGCCGCTGGTGGACATCACGACGAGGACGTCGCCGGGGCGGCCGTGGGCGCGCACGCCGCGGGCGAACACCTCGTCGAACCCGTAGTCGTTGGCGAGGGCCGTGATGCCGGAGGTCGACTCGGCGAGGTTGATGGACGGCAGGGGGCGGCGCTCGACGACGCAGCGGCCCGCGAACTCGGTGGCGACGTGGGAGGCGATCGCCGCGCTGCCGCCGTTGCCCGCGACGAGGACCGCCCCGCCCCGGCCGACGGCGTCGACGAGGGCGCTGCCGGCGGCGTCGACGGCCGCGACGAGGCCGGGCTCGGCGAGCGCCTCGCCGAGGGCCCGCCAGGCGTCGCGTGCCTCGGCGTGGCGGTCGCGGACGTGCGTGCCGGGGTCGGGCGCGGTCACGACGGCACCCGCCAGGTGGTGACGCCGTCGCGGCTGAAGGTGAACTCCGACACCGACATCCCGAGCGCGATGAGCTGCTCGGCGACGAGGTGCTTGCGCTCGAACTCGCAGACGAACACCATGTGCCCTCCCCCGCCGGCGCCCGTCACCTTGGCGCCCAGCGCCCCGGACCGCAGCGCGACGTCGATGGCCTCGTCGATCTGCGGGGTGGCGATCCGGTCCGACATCCGGCGCTTCTGGGTCCAGGCCTCGCCGAGCAGCGAGCCGAAGGTGGCGACCTCGCCGCGCAGCAGGGCCTCCTTCATGGCGTGCGCGATCTCCTTCTGCATCCGCAGCGCCTCGAGGGAGGCGGCCTCGCCGTCCCGGAAGCGGCGCACCTGGTCCTCGATGATGTGGTCGCCGACCCGGGCCGAGCCGGTGAACGCGAGGAGCATGTTGTGCTCGAGCTCGTGGACGGTCGCGGCCGGCACGCGCAGCGGGTAGACGACGACCTTCTCCGCGTGGAACTCCATGAAGTTGAAGCCGCCGAAGGCCGCGGCGTACTGGTCCTGCAGGCCGCCCCTGATGCCGAGGTCCTCGCGCTCGAGGCGGGCCGCGACCTCGGCGACCTCGTGCGGCGTCAGCTCGACGCCGAGGTGCGCGCTGACGAGCGCGATGACCGCGACGATGACGGCGCTCGAGGACCCGAGCCCCGACCCGGGTGGCGCCCCGGTGTGCAGGAAGAGGTCGAAGCCGCTGGAGCGGCGCGCGCCCCGCAGCCGCATGACGCCGGCGATCGCGGCCTTGGGCAGGTCGAGCCGGCCGTCGAGGACGATGGGGTCGGCCACGTCGAAGTCGACCTGGTCGCGCACGTCGAGGGACTGCACCGCGACGACACCGTCCTCGCGGGGTCGGAGCGTGGCGTACGCGTAGCTCGAGATCGTCGAGGAGAGCACCGCCCCGCCCTCGCGCTCGGGGTACGGCGGGACGTCGGTCCCCCCGCCGGCGAAGCTGACGCGCAGGGGTGCCCGTGCCCGGTAGGTCGTCCGCAGTGACACCAGTCCTCCTCTCGCGGCCCGCCCGACCGTACCCGATGCCCCGTGGCCCGCCGGCCCGCTCCGGGGATCAGCCGACCGAGGCCGTGAGCCGCAGGGTGGGGCGGGTGCCGGGCACGAGCGCACGCAGGCCGAGCACCAGCGGCGCCGTCGCCGCCACACCGGCCAGCACCCCGCGGGAGGACAGCACCCCGCGGGTGCCGCCGACCCCCCGGCGCCGGGCCACCGACGCGACGTCGACGCTCAGGCTGTCGAGGACGAGCCGGTCGACGCGGACCCGGTCGAAGCCGGCCCGTCGGGCGGCCAGCTCGAGCGAGCGCGCGGTGAAGAAGCGGACGTGGGTGGGGTCCTCGAGCATCCACCAGTCCGACCCGTAGCGCCGCAGGCCCCAGGAGTCGGCGGCCGGCGTGAGGAGGACGACCCGTCCGCCGGGGGCGAGCACGGAGGCCGCGGTGCGCAGGGTGGCGACCGGGTCGGGGACGTGCTCGATGACGTGGACGCCGGCGACGAGCTCCGCGGAGAACCAGCCCTCCGGCACGGTCTCGATCCCCCCGGCCCAGAGCCGTCCCCGGCGGCGCACCTCCTCGTCGACCTCGACCCCCAGCTGGTCGGGGTCGGCGCCCCCGACCCGGGCCCCCGCGTCGAGGAAGCGCCGGAGCAGCGCCCCGCCGCCGTAGCCGATCTCGAAGACCGACGCGGGTGGGCCGTCGGCGACCAGGGCCCGGTGGGTCAGCGCGAGCCGCGCGCGGTCGAGGCCCGGGTCGCCGCCGTACGCGAGGTCGCGGTGGCGGGCCGGGCACCGGGCGAGGTCGCGCCCGAGGTGCCCGCACGCCGGGCACTCGGTCAGCGCGTCGGCGGGGCCCAGCGAGCGGAGCACGGTGGGGGTGGCACACACCTCGCACGGTGGGGTGCTCTGACCTCCGGCCCCGTCCTCGTGCACGCGGGTACCCTATCCGCGATGACCCGCGGTGCCGGCCGACGGGAGTGGACGGAGGACCGATGGACCGCGACGCGACGCCTGCGGGCCTGCGTGTCCTCGTGCTCACCTGGCGCGACGGCGACCACCCGGAGGCGGGCGGCGCCGAGGTCTACGTCGAGCGCACCTCCCAGCTGCTCTCCGCCCGCGGCCACACCGTCACCCTGTTCTCCGCGGAGTTCCCCGGCGCCGCCCGCTCGCTGCAGCGCGGCCCCGTCCGCATCGTGCGCCGCGGTGGCCGGCTCAGCTGCTACCTGCGCGGCCTCCAGTACCTCCGCTCGGTGCGCGACGAGGTCGACGTCGTCGTCGACGTGCACAACGGGGTGCCGTTCTGGGCGCCCCTCGTCCGTCGCGTTCCCGTCGTCAGCCTCGTGCACCACGTCCACCGCGACCAGTGGCCCATCATCTTCGGGCCGGTGCTCGGACGGATCGGCTGGCTCGTCGAGTCGCGCCTGGCCCCCCTCGTGTACCGCCGGTGCCGGTACGTCACGGTGTCGCAGGCCACCCGCGACGACCTCGCCGAGCTGGGCGTCGACCGCGACCGCATCTCGATCACCTACTCGGGCAACGACATCCCCGACGACCTCGACACCTACGCCGGGGTGTCCCGGTCCGAGGCCCCGAGCCTGATGGTCCTCGGCCGGCTCGTGCCGCACAAGCACTTCGAGACGGCCATCGACCTGGTCGCCGACCTGGGCGACCAGTTCCCGGGCCTGACCCTCGACGTCGTGGGCGGCGGGTACTGGGACGAGCAGCTGCGGGCGCACGCCGTCCGGCGTGGCGTCGCCGACCGCGTGCGCTTCCACGGGTTCGTCGACGAGCACACCAAGCGCCTCCTGCTCGCCCGCGCCTGGGTCGTGCTGCTGCCCTCGCACAAGGAGGGCTGGGGGCTGACCATCGTCGAGGCCGGCCTGCACGGCACACCCTCGGTGGCCTTCTCCTTCGCGGGCGGGGTCACCGAGTCGATCGTCGACGACGAGACCGGGCTGCTGGCCGACGACGTCGCCCAGATGACGACCCACGTCGCCGGCCTGCTCTCCGACGAGCGGCTGCGCGCGAAGTACGGCGAGAACGCCCGCCGGCACGCGCGCTCGTTCTCGTGGGAGAACACCACGCGTCAGCTCGAGGCCGCGCTCACCCGGGCCGTCGACCGCCCCTGAGCAGGGCAGCGCGGGGTCGGCCGGCGGGTCATCCGGCGGCGTCGCGCCGTCCGCGCCGGGCACCCCACACGTACGCACCGGCCTCGAGGCCGCGCAGGCCGAGCATGCCCACGGCGTGCAGGGGCTGCCGGGCCAGGCGCCGCCAGTTGCGGGCGTAGGAGCGGGCCACCGCCCGGCCCTGGGCGGCCACCGCGCCGTCGTGGGCCTGCGCGAAGGCCGGCAGCGAGCGCCCGTAGTAGTAGCGCTTCTCCATGACCGAGCGCACGGTGAGCCGTCCCTCGTCGTGGTCGACGAGCACCGACCCGAGCTCGATGCGCGAGCCCGCCGCGCGCAGGCGCAACCGCAGGTCGGCGTCCTCGGGGCCCGACATCGACAGCGCGAAGCCGCCGTCACCGGTGAGCAGCTCACGCCGGATCAGCCGGGGGTTGTGGATCATCGGGTCGTCGAGGTAGCACTCCCGCTCCAGGGCCCGGCACGCGGTCCAGAAGCCGCTGCCGATCGTGCGCTCGGGCAGCGCGACGGCATCGGCACCCGACGCGGCCGCCGCCGCCAGGGCCTGCTCGATGGTCGCAGGCGGCAGCACCATGTCGCTGTCGAGCCAGAGCACCCACTCCCCCGTGGCCGCCGAGATGCCGAGGTTGCGCTGGGCGCTGCGCTCGGGACCGCCGGCCAGGACGCGGTCGGCGAGGCGCTCGGCGGTCGCCCAGGTGGCGTCCGTGCTGCCGTTGTCGACGACGACGAGCTCGACGGCCGGGTGCGTCTGCCGGCGGACCGAGGCGAGGCAGGCCTCGATGGTCCGCTCGTTGTTCCGCGTCGGGACGACGACGGTGACGAGCTGGTCGTGCTGGGCTTCGGCCACCCGGGGCTCCTTGGTGCGAGTCGTGTCGGCGCGGACCGGTCGACGGCCGACCGCGGCGCCTACCCTGCCATGCCGTCGTGCCGCGCCGAAGCAGGTCGGTGACCGGCGGGTAACCTGTGCGCCTGACCATCCCGGATCGAGGCGCAGTGGGCCGTGACGCCAGAGCAGGTTCCAGGAGCGGGGCCGCCTCCGGCGACGCCCTGCTCGGCCTCGGCATGGTCTCGGCCAGCGCCCTCGGCTACGTGTTCGTCCTCCTGCTCTCCCGCTCGCTGGGCCCCGCCGACTTCGGCGGGTTCTCCTCGCTGAACAGCATCGGCCTCGCCCTGTCCATCCCGGCCGGCGCCTTCCAGGTGATGTACGCCAGCCGGGTGGCCCGCCGTGGCCCCGAGGCCTTCGACCTGCGCCTCCCCCTCGTCGTCGGCGGCGCCGTCTGCCTGGCCACCGTGGCCCTGTCCCCGGTCCTGGCACACCTCACCCGCGTCGACACGGTCCTCGCGCCGGTCGTCGTGGCCCTCGGCCTCCCCTCGCTCGTGCTCAACGGCGCGCTGATGGGCGGGCTGCTCGGGCTGCGGCGGATCGGGGCCCTGTCCCTCGCCTACGTCGCGACGGGGGTCAGCCGGGTCGGGGCCGCGGCCGCCGCCTCGGCGCTCGGGCTGGGCCTCGTCGGCTCGTTGACCCTCATCGCCGTCGCGAGCCTGCTCGTCACGGGCCTGCTGTGGTGGCTGTGCCGGGCCGACGCCCACCTCCCGTGGGCCGCACCCCGCAGCCTCCGCGAGGCCGTCCGCACGCTGTACCGCTCCAACTCCTCGACCGGCGTCCTCATGGCCCTGACCACCGTCGACGTCGTCCTCGCGCGCTACGTGCTGCCGCGGGTCGAGTCCGGCGAGTACGCGCTCGTGTCGACGCTGGGTCGCTCGCCGCTCTGGGTCACCCAGTTCCTCGCGCTGGCCCTCATCCCGACCCTCGCCACGTCGGGGTCGCGCCGCTCCGTGCTGCGGGCCGGCGGCCTCGTGCTCGGGGTGTGCCTCGCGGGGACGGCCGTGGCCGCCGCGGCCCCCGACCTCTGGGTCGGCCTGCTCGGCGGGTCGGCCTACCGGGCGGCCGGCGACCTGCTGCTCCCCTACCTCGTCCTCGGGACCCTCCTCGCCCTGGCCCAGGTGCTCATCGTCGCCGAGATGGCCCAGCGCCGGCACGTCGTGGCGACGGTGGCCTGGCTGGCCGTGGCCCTCGAGGTGACCCTCGTCCTGACGCTCGCCCGGCACAGCCAGCTCCAGGTCCTCGGCGCGGCGATCACGGCCACCGGCCTCGTCGTCGCCGTCGGGGTGGCGCAGCTGGTCCTCGGCCTCCGCCGCGAACCCGAACGCCCCGCGGCCACGGGCGCGGAGGAGCCGACCGAGCCGGTCGTGGCCCCGGTCACCGACCCGTCCACCGGTGCCACCGCGCCGCTCGCCCCGTCGACGCGGGCGCCGGGGGGCCCGTGAGCCCGGGCATCCCCCGACGGGGCGGCCCGGCCCCGGTGGCCGTCGTGCTCGCCGGTGGCCTCGGTACCCGGATGGGGAGCCTGTCGCGCGATCAGCCCAAGCACCTCCTGGAGGTCGCGGGCGAGCCGTTCGTCGTGCACCAGCTGCGCTGGCTGGCCGGCCACGGCGTCGTCGACGTCGTCCTGGCCACCTCGCACCTCGCCGACCGCTTCGAGCCCGTCCTCGGCGACGGGCGCCGGTGGGGCGTGCGGCTGCACTACTCCGTCGAGCCGGCCCCCGAGGGCACGGGCGGCGGGTTGCGCCGCGCCGCGCACCACCTCGGGTCGCTGCCCGAGCGCCTCGTCGTCGTCAACGGCGACCTCCTCACCCGGCACGACCTGACCCGCCAGGTCGCCCTCGGGCTCGGGCGTCCCGACGTCGAGGCCGTCCTGCACGTGCGGACCGTGCCCGACGCCCGCCCGTTCGGCTGCGTCGTCGCCGACGACGCCGGGCGCGTGTCGGCCTTCCTCGAGAAGAGCCCCCACCCACCCGGGCACGAGGTCAACGCGGGGACCTACGTCCTCGACCGCTCGGTGGTCGAGTCGATCCCCGAGGGCGTCGTGTCCCTCGAGGTCGACGTCCTGCCGCGCCTCGTCGCGGGTGGGCGGGTGCTGGCCCACCGGGAGGACGCGCTGTGGGAGGACGTCGGCACGCCCGAGGCGCTCGTCCGGGCCTCCCGGGCGCTCGTCCTGGCCTCGGGCGCCGACGCCCACGTCGACCCCACGGCGCGGGTCGACCCGACCGCCCTCGTGGCCGGCGGGTCGGCCGTCGGGCCGGGGGCGGTCGTCGGGGCCGGCGCGCACGTCCTCGGCTCGGTCGTGATGTCTGGGGCGGTCGTCGAGGCGGGCGCCGTCGTCGAGGACGGTGCCGTCGCCCCCGGCGTCACGGTGTCGCGCGCTCGGGCGTGACCGGGGGCTCGTCGCGCCACGAACCGACGACGAGCAGCACGAGCGAGACCACCACGAGCACCGACGGGGCGGGGTTGCCGAGGACGAGCTGGGGGCTCGGCTCACCCCAGCGACCGAGGTTGCCGACGACCCACGCCACCGGCGCGAGGAGCATCGCCACCACCGAGAGCCGCAGCAGCGTCCGGGGCGCCGGCGGCCGGCGCAGGAGGCTCCAGAGACCGACGGCGACCGCGACGAGCGCTCCCGGGAGGCCGGTGACGAACCAGCACCCGAGCACGAGCAGGAGCCATCCGGCCGCCGAGCGGCGGCGGGACCGACGGGCGGAGGCCGTGACGCGCCCACCGGGGGCCGGGGCCGCCGGGGCCACCGGAGCCACCGGGGCCGCGGGCACCCCCGACCGCGACCCGGGACGAGGAGCAGGGCCGAGGACAGCAGCACGGCGGCGCCCGAGGTCCCCAGCGCGATGTCGGCGGCCTGCTGCGGCCCGTAGTCGATGCTCAGCTCGTGCGGGCCGAGGTCGCGCACCCACCACCCCATCGCGTAGCCGTCGACGACGACCGGGGGGCCGAGCGGGACGCCGTCCATCGTGGCCCGCCAGCCGCGGTCGAGGTTCTGGCCGACGACGAGCAGGTAGGGCTCGTCGGCGGCGGCGGCCGTCACGCGGTAGGAGGAGGCGGACCTGCGCTCCACCCGGACATCGGGTCCGGCGCGGCCGGGCAGGGCGACCTCGCCGGTGACGTCGCGGAGCACGAGCGAGTCGGCGGTCCACCCGCGGACGCTGCGCAGCCGGTGCTCCCCGGCCGCCGGGCGGAGGGTCCCGCAGCCGGCGACGAGGCGCGGGCCGTCGCCCTCGACGCCCCCGACGACCCGCACCTTCACGGGGTCGCCGTCGAGCGTGGCGATGGTGGTGCAGCGGCGGGCGGCCGACGCCGGGTCGCTGACGACGCGGGCGCCGTCGAGGCCGACCTCGCTGATGACCGGGGTGCCTTCGCCCCGGACCTCGGTGACCCGCAGGCGGACCCGTGACGCCTGCACCTCCGGGAGGGGCACGACCACCCGGCCCGGGCCGAGTGCGGCGGTCGCGACGCGCTTCCCGTCGACGAGGACGTCGGCCTCGGACACCCATCCCCGGGCCTTCGCGGGCTGCTCGACGACGACCTCGTCGAGGGTCTGGGGCTCGGCAAAGGCGGCCTGGAGCCACTCCCCCGTGACCCCGCGACCCGGAGACCACCCGGTGGATGCCTGCCCGTCGAAGGCGCGCGACCCGCGGACGAGCACGTCGTCGAAGGCCCGGGAGGAGGACGTGACGTCGACGTCCCCGGTGACACCCGACAGGGCGTCGAGCACGTCGTCCGGCGCCGAGCGGTCCGGGCGGACCAGCCCGTAGACGCGCAGCGCGCGCCCCGTCGGCAGGGTGAGGTCGCGGTCGAGCCGGGTCTCCTCGTCGTCGCCGGCCCCGGCCCTCCCCTGCACCCGGGTCAGGACGACGTCGGTCGGCGTCTGCGCGAGCCGCTCGCGGGCAGCGCCCTCGAGCCGGGCCGCGGCGTCGACGGTCGCCACCGGGAGCCGGGCCACCCGGCGCACCTGCAGCCCGGGGACGCCCACCTCGGCGACCGACACGGGGTTGTCACCCGTCCCCGAGACGGCCGTGACCGTCACGGTGAGCCGCTCGGCGGTGCGGCCCGGGAGCTCGGCGGTGATCCGTCCGTCGGCCGGGACCGTCACCTCGGTGACCGCGTCGTCCGCCGCGACCCTCAGCCTCGCGATGCGCTGCCCGGTGGTCGGCGGCACGTCGAGCTCCACCCGGCCCACCGGCAGCGGCCGGGCCATCCGCACGGACACCGACTGGCCGAGGGCGTGGCCGAAGTCGCCGAAGGTCCAGGCCGTGGTCGGGTCTCCGTCGAAGGCGTTCTCGGCCGTGCTCGCCGCGTTGACCCCGAACTGCGGCCGGTCGAGGGTGGCGGTGACCTCGCCCCCCTCCACCCGCAGCACGGTCTGGTCGTCGGGGCCACCGAGCGCGATGGTCGGGCCCGGGGCACGGTCGGCGGCCACGAGGGGTCCGTAGGCGTCGGTGAGCCGGTTCGGCACGACCTCCCGGCGCCGGTTGGTGTCGGTGAGCACGAGGCGCGTGCGCGGCCCGAGGGCCTCGGTGACCCGGGCGGCACCCGCGGGCTCGGTGAGGAGGAAGGGGGGCTGGCCGGGCAGCAGACCGGCCTGGACGAGCGGCGCCAGCACCCACCCGTCGCCGTCGACCAGCACCAGGCCGCTCGAGCCCTCGGTGCGCACGAGGTCGCGACCGTCGAGCACCTCGTAGCGCTGCAGCGGGGGCAGGCGGGTCTCGAGCGGCGGCTGGTCCGCGGTCCGCAGCACCCCCTGGCCCGGCGCGCCGTCGGCGCCGCGGAACTCCAGCCCCGGGTCCGACCCGACCTCGGTGGCGACCTTCAGGGGACGTGCCCCGCCGGCCTTGTCCCACCGGACGTCGTTGCGGACGAGGACGTCGCCGACCCCGAGGTAGCGCGCGGCCGCCGACAGCACCCCGGCCGGCAGCGTGCCCTCCTGCAGGCCCGTGTCGACGGCGGCCAGCAGGCTCGCGCCGTACGGGGAGGACTCGGGCAGCGTGATCCGGACGAACGAGGGCCGGGCGAGGAGCGCGTTGTTGAGGTCGTCGGGCCGGTCCTCGCTCCACGTGTACTGGGGCTGCGCGACCCCCGGGACGAACCAGACCCGCCGGTCGGCCGGCCCCTGGTCGAGGGTCCGGGCGGCCTGGGACCAGTACTGCGGCACCGGGAGCGGCAGGCTGTAGAGGCCGTTGCTCCACGCCGGCCAGGTGGCGACCACGACCGCGACCGCCGCCACCCCGGCGACGACCGGTCGCGGCGCGACCCGTCGGGCCCGCCGCAGGAGGGTCGGGGCCGCGAGACCGGCCACGAGCGCGATGCCGAGGACGAGCACCGCACCGACCTTGTTGGTGGTGCGGAAGGCCGCGGCCCCGGGCACGTGCTCGAAGGCCCAGAGCAGCAGGTGACCGAACGGCGAGGGGTCGACGACCGGGTGCGCCCCCACCATGAGCACGGCAGCGGGAACCACGAGCAGGAGCACCGCCCGCCGCGCGGGGCCCCGCACCACCTGCGCCGACAGGACGAGCAGCACCGGCAGGAGGAAGCTGGCCACGACGACGACCGGGTTGGTCAGGTACGACTCGAAGCCCGGCTGCCAGGGTCCGTCGACGTCCCGTCCGTAGAGCGGCCACAACCCCGTCCCGCGCAGCACCTCACCGAACGAGGACGGCGCGGCGATGCCGTCGAGCGACTCGCTGAACTGGGTGACGTGGCTGCCCGCCCCGAGCGCCGTCAGCGACGGGACCAGCCAGTAGGCCGAGAGCAGGCCGGCGAGGAGCCCCCAGCGCGCCGTCGCCGAGACCACGGAGCGCCAGCCGGCCCCGAGCCCGGCGTGGGCGTACCAGAGCAGGGCCGGGAGGCACAGGAGCTGGATGAGCGGGATGACGGCGGCGTTCATCCCGCTCATGGCCGCGAAGGCCAGGGCGGCGGCGGCCGGGTCGCGCCACCCGCCCCGGACGGTGGCGCGCAGGAGGAAGAGCGCCATCCACGGCAGCAGGGCCGCGGGCAGGACGATCGCGAGGAAGTCCCCCGCCGTCACCATGTACGGGTTGGCGACGTAGAGGACCGCGACGGCGACGCGGCCGACGCGGCGGGCCCGGTCGCCGGCGACGAGGGTGTACAGCCGGCTCGCACCCCAGGCCCCGACCAGCAGGAGGACCCACCGCAGCAGCCGCATCGAGAGGTCCGGGCCGATGCCGAGCTCCTGGACCAGGCCCACCACGGCGGCCACCGGGAAGAGCCCCACGTTGAAGTTGGCCTCGCCGAGCTTGGGGCTCTCGCGCCAGGCCCGGCTCAGGGCCTCGGCCTCCCGCCACGGCGCCATGTAGATTTCGGGCTTGATGTCGGGGGCCAGCACACCGGCGTGGTTGAGCAGGAGGACGAGCAGCAGGATGGTCGCGAGCACCACGGGCACGCCGGCTCGCCTCAGCACCATGCACCCTTCCGACGACGTCCTGGCGCCTCATTGTGCCGCACCGGGTTCGGGCCCCACCGGCGCCCCGAGCCTGCGTCGCGACCCGGCATCCACCCCGGGTGCCCGCCCGTGAGCGCCCACCGCTCCCCCGCCACTCGGCGGCCCTCGGACCGCGGGGCCCAGCTCGGCTACCGTCCCCCGCTCGACGGCCTGCGGGCCCTCGCCGTCGTCGTCGTCATGCTCTACCACGGGGGCGTCGGCTGGGCCGGGGCGGCTTCCTCGGCGTCGACGTGTTCTTCGTGCTGTCGGGCTTCCTCATCACCTCGCTGCTCGTGCGCGAGTGGACCCGGACGGGCCGGATCGCCCTGCGCGCCTTCTGGATGCGCCGGGCCCGGCGGCTGCTGCCGGCCGTGGTGCTCGTGCTCCTGGCGGTGGTCTCCTACGACGTCGCCACCGGCGCCCACCAGCCCCTGCTGCGGGGTGACTCGCTCGCCACCCTCGGCTACGTGTCGAACTGGTGGTTCATGGTCAGCGACCAGTCCTACTTCTCCCAGTTCCTCGAGCCGTCCCCGCTGCGGCACACGTGGTCGCTGGCCATCGAGGAGCAGTTCTACCTCGTCTTCCCGCTGCTCCTCGTGCTGCTGCTCGGCCGCCTCCGGTGGGGGCTGCGGCGGGTCCGGGCGGTGCTGCTCGTCGGCGCGGTCGGGTCGGCCGCGCTCATGGCCGTCCTCTACCAGCCGCTCACCGACCCCTCCCGCGCTTACTACGGGAGCGACACCCGGGTCCAGGCCCTGCTCGTCGGGGCGCTGCTCGCGCTGGCCCCCTCCCTCACCGCCCCCGCGGCCCCCGTCTTCACGCGGCTCAACGGACGGCTCGTCCGTCTGCCCGGGGCGGCCCTCCTCGGCTGGGTGGCCCTGGCCGGCCTCGTCGCGATGTTCGTCGGGGCGCGAGAGCTGTCGCCGTGGATGTACCGGGGTGGCTTCACGCTCGCCGCGCTGCTGTCGGCCGTGCTCGTCGCCTCGGTGTCCCGCGCGCCCCGCTCCGCCCTGGCCCGCCTGCTCTCCCTCCGACCGGTCGTCGCGGTCGGCATCGTGTCCTACGGCCTCTACCTCTGGCACTGGCCGGTCTTCGTCGTCCTCGGCCACGACCGCACGGGGCTCGACGGGGTGCCGCTGCTGGCCCTGCGCCTCGCCGTCACCGCGCTCCTCGCCGTCCTGTCCTACCGGCTCGTCGAGGAGCCCGTCCGCACCCAGCGCCTGCAGCGCCGGTTCACCCCCACCCAGTGGGGCCGGGCGGTGGCCGCGGCGATGGCGGCGGTCGTCGCCGTCACGGTGTGGGGCACGCCGTCGGCCCTCTCCGTGAGCCCCACCCCGGGCGAGGAGGTGGCGGGCGGACGGCCCGCACCCGTCCCCGACGCGCAGGGCCGGATCGTCAAGGCCTTCCTGCTCGGCGACTCCCAGGCGTACGCGATGCGCACCCACTACGGCAACACCGTCGACGGGCTCGCCGTCACCGGCAGCACCGAGCTCGGCTGCCAGACGCTGCTGGCGGACCGCTCCATCGACGGCCAGACCTACCCCAGCCTCCCGGCCTGCGCGGAGTGGGAGCCGCGGTGGACGGAGGAGGTCGCCCGCGAGAAGCCCGACCTCGTCGTGATGATGCTCGGGCTCGGCGAGCTGTACGACCGGCGGGTCGACGGCCGGGTCCTCACCTTCGGCACTCCGGAGTACCGCGCGTGGCTGGACCGCGAGATCGACCGCAGGCGACAGCTCGTCGACGGGAAGGCCCGCCGGTTCGCCCTGACGACGGCGCTGTGCCTGGACATCAGCGCCGACGCCGCCAACCCCACCACCTCCATCGCCAACGACCCCCGGCGCCTCGCGTGGCTCAACGACACCATCCGCGCGTACGGGCGGGAGCACCCGGAGGTGACGGTGCTCGACCTGTTCGGCACGGTGTGCGCGAACGGCTACACCAACGAGGTCGACGGCGTGACCCTGCGCGACGACGGGTTGCACCTCAACGCGCGCGGAGCAGCGCTGGTGTGGGCCCGGATCGGCCCGCAGGTGGTCGAGGCCGCGAGCTGATCAGTCGTCGGAGGCGGCGGCGTGCTCGGCCGGCGCGGAGGCGTCGCTGCCGATGAGCCGCTCGGAGCGGCGTCCGACACCGAAGGCGTAGACCGAGCCGGCCGCGACGACGAGGGCCGCCACGAGCAGGCTGCCGGACTGCCACTGGCGGATCCGGTTCACCTCGCCGCAGGCCGCGACGCCGAGGCCGTCGCTCGGGGGTTCGCCGCACTGCCGCACATGATGGGGAAGCCGTCGGAGGGGTAGAGCTGGATCGGCGACCACAGCAGGTACGCGGCCCCCACGAGGAGCAGCAGGGCGATGGTGGCGCCGACCCGCGCGCCGACCGACAGGGTGACGACCTGGCGCGTGCCGTCCTCGGGCTCAGCCATGGTCCTCCGTCGGTCGGGCGGTGCGGGTGCCTCCGGACGGAGGGCGGGTGTCCTTGCGACGCGCCGGCGCCGGGTCCGGGACCCGGACGGCCGGCTCCGCGACGACGAGCAGGTCGGACGCGATCGACGGGAACCTAGCACAGAGGCGGTCGACCCGGTCGACGGGCGAGGGGAACTCCCCGGGCATGCCCCGGGTGGTCAGGACGGTGAACCCTGTGCGCGCGAGGATCTCCGCGAGGGCCCGGTGCGAGAAGACCTTGAGGTGGCCCTGGACCTGGTTGCCCTGGCCGAGCACGCGCCACCGCCGTCCGAGGTGGACCTCGCTGGAGGTCTCGGTGAAGAGCGGCTGGATGCCGAGCGGGACGAGCACCCGGTTGGCCCAGCCGACGATGTTGGGGGTGGAGAGCACGAGCCGGCCGCCGGGCTGCAGGATGCGCCGGATCTCGGCGAGCAGGAGGTCGGGGTGCGGGACGTGCTCGAGCACCTCACCGGCGACGACGACGTCGAACGCGTCGTCGGCGAACGGGAGCCGGCCGGTGATGTCGGCGGTCACCCCGCGCCAGCGGACGCCCGGAGGTGGCGGTACGACGTCCATCCCCACGAGGTGCGAGCCCTCGGGCAGGCGCGAGGCCAGGGCCCCGAGCAGGACCCCCTGGCCGCAGCCGAGGTCGAGGGTGCGCCCGGGCCGGCGCCCGACGACGAGGTCGGCGATCGCCGCCAGCCGCACGTCGAGGGACCCGACCCACGTGACGTTCTCGCGGTAGTACTCGGGGAAGCTCGTCATCGCCGGTCGGGGAGGGCTGCCGGGCGGGCGGGACGGGGCATCCCGGCAGTATGGCAGAGGGTCATCGGGCCGCTGCGGCGCCGTCAGTGCGCGGCGTCGTGCCAGGAGCGGCCGACCCCGACGCTGACGTCGAGGGGCACGTCGCCGAGGTCGATGGCGGCACCCATCTCGCGCCGGACGAGGGCCTCGACGTCGGCCCGCTCCCCCGGGGCGACCTCGAGGACGAGCTCGTCGTGCACCTGGAGCAGCATCCGGCTGGTGGCGCCCTCGGCCTTGAGCGCGGCGTCGACGCCCTTCATCGCCAGCTTGATGATGTCGGCGGCCGAGCCCTGGATCGGGGCGTTGAGGGCCATCCGCTCGGCGCCCTCGCGGCGCTGCCGGTTGTCGCTCAGCAGGTCGGGGAGGTAGCGGCGCCGGCCGAGCATCGTCGCGGTGTAGCCCGTGGCCCGGGCCTCGACGACGACCTCGCGCAGGTAGTCGCGGACGCCGCCGAAGCGGGCGAAGTACTCGTCCATGAGGCCCTGCGCCTCACCGGTGCCGATGGTCAGCTGCTTGGACAGGCCGAACGCCGAGAGACCGTAGGCGAGGCCGTAGCTCATCGCCTTGACCTTGCTGCGCATCTCGAGGGTGACGTCCTCGGGCTCGACGCCGAAGACCCGGGCGCCGACGAAGCGGTGGAGGTCCTCACCGGTGCGGAAGGCCTCGATGAGCCCCTCGTCGCCGGAGAGGTGGGCCATGATCCGCATCTCGATCTGGCTGTAGTCGGCCGACATCAGCGACTCGAAGGCCTCGCCGACGACGAACACGTCGCGGATGCGCCGGCCCTCCTCGGTGCGGATGGGCACGTTCTGGAGGTTCGGGTCGGTGGAGGACAGCCGCCCGGTGGCCGCGATGGTCTGCAGGTACGTCGTGTGGATGCGCCGGTCGGGGGCGACCGACTTGATGAGCCCCTCGACGGTGACCCGCAGCCGGCTGGTGTCGCGGTGGCGCAGCAGCGCCTCGAGGAACGGGTGCTCGGTCTTGGTGAACAGGTCGGCGAGCGCGTCGGCGTCGGTGGTGTAGCCGGTCTTGGTGCGCTTGGTCTTCGGCATGCCGAGCTGGTCGAAGAGCACCTCCTGGAGCTGCTTCGGGCTGCCGAGGTTGACGTCCTCGCGGCCGATGGCGTCGTAGGCGTCCTGCTGGGCCTGGCGCATCTTCGCCGCGAAGTCGGCCTCGAGGTCGGTGAGGGCGTCCTCGTCGACGGCGATGCCGGTGCGCTCCATCTCGGCGAGGATGTCGACGAGCGGCAGCTCGAGGTCGGCGAGCAGCTCGGTGCCGCCGGTCTCCTCGACCTTCTCGGCGAGGACGGCCGACAGCTCGAGGACGGCCCGGGCGCGCACCATCGCGTCGCGCTCGGCGGTGTCGTCGTCGGTCTCGACGTCGAAGGTCAGCGTGCCCTGGCGGCCCTGGTCGCTCGTCGCGCCGCCCTCCGCGGTCAGCTCGCGGCCGAGGTGGCGCACGACGAGGTCCTCGAGGTCGTAGGAGCGCTGGTCGGGGCGCACGAGGTAGGCGGCGAGGGCGGTGTCGCTGGTGACGCCGTTGAGGGCCAGCCCGCGCGCCCGCAGGGCCTGGAGCTGGGGCTTGACGTCGTGGAGGACCTTGGGCGCGTCGGGGTCGGCGAGCCACCCGGCGAGGGCCTGCTCCTGCTCGGCGGTGAGCGCGGTGAGGTCGAGGTAGGCCGTGGCGCCGTCGTCGCCGGCCAGCGCGACGGCCCCCGCGTCGCCCTCGCCCGCCCGGTAGTGCCCGGACACGACGACCCCGTGCGGGACGGTGCGCCCCACGGCGCCGTCGCCGAAGCGCACGGTGAGGTCGTCGGCGGTGAACACGTCGCCGTCGAGCTCGAAGCCGCCCTCGACCTCGTCGGACTCGACGTCGAAGGTCTGGAAGAGCCGGTCGCGCAGGACGCGGAACTCGAGGCCGTCGAAGACCTGGTGGACCTCCTCGCGGTCCCAGGAGGCGCGCTCGAGGTCGGCGACGGTGAGCGGCAGCTCGAGGTCGTCGACGAGCTTGTTGAGCCTGCGGTTGCGCAGCACGCCGTCGAGGTGGGCGCGCAGGTTCTCGCCGGCCTTGCCCTTGATCTCGTCGACGTGGGCGACGACGCCGGTGAGGTCGCCGTACTGGGCGAGCCACTTGGCCGCGGTCTTCGGACCGACGCCGGGGACGCCGGGGAGGTTGTCGCTGGACTCGCCGACGAGGGCCGCGAGGTCGCTGTAGCGGTTCGGGGGGACGAGGTACTTCTCCTCGACGGCGGCGGGGTCCATCCGCCAGACCTCGGAGACGCCACGGACCGGGTAGATGAGGCTGACCTTCTCGGTGACGAGCTGGAAGGCGTCGCGGTCGCCGGTGCAGATGACGACCTCGGCGCCGGCCTCGGTGGCCTGCCGGGTCAGGGAGGCGATGACGTCGTCGGCCTCGTACCCCTCGAGGCCGATGTGCTTGATGCGCAGCGCGTCGAGCACCTCGCGCAGCAGGGGCAGCTGGCCGGAGAACTCGGTGGGCGTCTTGGAGCGGCCGGCCTTGTACTCGCTGTACTCCTCGAGGCGGAAGGTCTGGCGCGAGACGTCGAAGGCGACGCAGACGTGGGTGGGCGCCTCGTCGCGCAGGACGTTGATGAGCATCGAGGTGAAGCCGTAGACGGCGTTGGTGTGCTGCCCGGTGCTCGTCGAGAAGTTCTCGACGGGGAGGGCGAAGAACGCCCGGTAGGCCAGCGAGTGTCCGTCGAGGAGGAGGAGCTTCACGCGTGGCAGCCTAACGACCATGACCGACAGCTCCGACCTCATGGCCGGCGTGCAGCGGATGCGCGCGATGAACCCCGACTCGCTCATGGAGCGGATGGGCATCGAGGTGGTCGAGGCCACCCCCGAACGGCTGGTCGCGACGATGCCCGTCGCCGGCAACACCCAGCCGTACGGGCTGCTCCACGGCGGGGCCTCGGTGGTCCTCGCCGAGACCCTCGGCTCCATCGGCGCCGCTCTCCACGCCGGCGAGGGCAAGGCCGTCGTCGGGCTCGACATCAACGCCACCCACCACCGCGCGGCCCGCTCGGGGCTGGTCACCGGCACGGCCACGCCGCTCAGCCTCGGGCGCACCCTCGCCTGCTACGAGGTCGTCGTCACCGACGAGGACGGCAAGCGGGTCTGCACCTCCCGGATCACCTGCCTCATCCGGGACGCCGCCCCCGGGGCCTAGCCCAGCGCCCGGTCGGGCGGAGGTCAGCACCGCGCCAGGCACGGGTCAGGCGCAGGTCAAGACAGGTGCATCCGGGCCGGTCGGCCCACCCGCCACCGGCCGAACGGCCGACGCCGGGCGCCCCGCGCGCGGGGACCATCGACCTCGTGAGCCCTGCCCTCCCCCGTCGTTCGACCGCCGCCGCCCTGCTCTCGGGCCTCGTCGGCACCCCCTCACCCGACCTCACCCGCCGGGCCAAGGAGGCCGCCCGCCGCACGATGCGCGCCACCGTGCTGCCGGCCCCCGACAAGCCGCGCTCGATGCCCGAGGCCCAGCCGGTGCCGACCGCCGTGCCGTCCTCGCGGGCGGTCGACGCCGCCTACCGGCCGCGCGCCGCCGCCCGGCTCGTGGCCACACCGATCACCTCCGTCCGGCGCCCGGTCTCGCGGGTCGGCTCCGGCACCACCTCGGAGGCCACCGCCCTGCACCTCGCCCGCCGGGCCTCGTTCGGCGCCACCCCCGCCCTCGTCGCCGAGATCCAGGCCCGCGGCGCGGCCGGCTGGGTCGCCGACCAGCTCGACCCGCTGCGCCTCG
The DNA here is from genome assembly GCF_011383005.1 of Phycicoccus sp. HDW14. GTDB lineage: Bacteria > Actinomycetota > Actinomycetes > Actinomycetales > Dermatophilaceae > Phycicoccus. The sequence goes on from NZ_CP049935.1 coordinate 1,489,378, forward strand.
TCCCGGACGCGACCTGCGACGCGCTCGTCGCCCGGCTGTTCCCGCGCCTGTCGCTCGCGACCTGGCAGGTGCACGACCAGTACTGGCCCAACAGCACGGGCGACCTCGGCACCGACGTCATCGAGTCGGTCGTGGCCCGGGCGCTGTGGTCGAAGCGCCAGCTGCTCGAGGTGATGGTCGAGTTCTGGACCAACCACCTCGTCGTCACCGCGCCGTGGGGCGAGACGTGGGACAGCGTGCACCGCTTCCACGTCGACGTCGTCCGCAAGCACGCCCTCGGCAGGTTCTCGGACATGCTCGTCGCGTCCGCGAAGCACCCGGCGATGCTCGCCCAGCTCGACAACGAGTCCTCGACCAAGCGCGCGCCCAACGAGAACTTCGGCCGCGAGGTCCTCGAGCTGCACACCGTCGGCGTCGACGGCGGCTACCTCGAGTCCGACATCCGCCGCTCGGCCCTGGCCCTCACCGGGATGTCGACCGACGACGAGTCCGGCGAGTACTACTACCGGCAGATCCGCCACCACGTCGGCTCCCTCTCGGTCATGGACTGGTCGCACGCCAACACCTCGGCCCAGGGCGAGGCCGTCGGGGTGGCCTACCTGCAGTACCTCGCCCGGCACCCGAAGACCGCCCGGCGGATCGCGACGAAGCTGGCGACCCGGTTCGTGTCCGACGTCCCGCCCGCCTCGCTCGTCACCTCGCTCGCGGCCGTCTACACGGCGAACGACACGGCCATCGCACCGGTGCTCACCGCGCTCTTCTCCTCGGCGGAGTTCGCCGCCTCGGTGGGCCAGAAGGTCAAGCGCCCGCTCGAGCGGATCATCTCGACCTCACGCATCCTCGAGGTCGCGCCCGGCCCGGACACCCGCGCCTGGCTCTCGGGCCTCGTCTGGTACTCGCGGGTCGCCGGGCAGGCGCCCCTCGGCTGGCCCGCCCCCAACGGCTACCCGGACGTCGCCGCGGCCTGGGCCGGCGCCAACGCCACCCTGACGGCGTGGAACTGGACGATGTCGCAGGGCTGGACGGCCGTCGAGTCCCCGCAGACCGAGGTGACCTACCCCGCGCTGCGCTCCCTGCTGCCGGCGACCCTGCCCGCCACGCACGGCGCGATGGTCGACGCGCTCGCCCTCCGGCTGCTCCAGGGGCCGATCCCGGCCGCGAAGCGCGACGCCGTGTGCGCCTTCCTCGACAAGACCGCCGCCTCCCCGCTGCGCAGCACCGACGCGGCAGTCGGCTGGCGCCTGCCCTACGTCGTGGCGCTGCTCCTCGACACCCCCGAGTTCGCGACCCGTTGAGGACCCCGACGATGACCCTGCCGACCTCCCCCGTCCCGACCGCTGCCGCCCCGACCGGCCCGACCTCCGCGTCCGAGGGGCACGCCGCGTGCGGCTGCCCCGAGGGCATCGCGGTCTCCGGCGTGAGCCGCCGCGGCGTGCTCGCGGGGGCCACCGCCCTCGGGGCCGCCGGGGCCACCGTCGCCCTGGCCACCCCCGCCGAGGCCCTGACCCGGCTGACCTTCGCCGACGCCGGGTACACCGGCGACACCCTCGTCGTCCTGTCCTTCCGGGGCGGCATCGACGGGCTCTCGGTCGTCGCGCCCGTGGGCGACGCCGCGTACTACACGGCGCGCCCCTCCATCGCCGTGCCGCAGGCGCGCGGGCTGCAGCTCGACGCCCGCTTCGCCCTCCACCCGGCCCTGGCCCCGCTGCTCCCGCTCTACACCGGCGGGAAGCTCGCCGTCGTGCACGCCGTGGGCCAGCCGAACCCGACCCGCTCGCACTTCACCGACCTCGACGAGATGGAGCGGGCGGCCCCCGGGTCCTCGCTGCGCACCGGCTGGCTGGACCGGATGGTCGGCGCGACGACGACCCCGGGCGCCTTCGCCTCCACCGCGATGGGCGCGACGTCCGCTCCCCGCTCGATGCTCGGGCCCACCCCCGAGCTCGCGATGCGCTCGGTCGACGCGTTCAGCCTCAACGGGGCGTGGGACGCGACCGAGGCGACCCGCTGGACGACCGCCCTGCGCGCCCTGCACGTCGGGGCGCCCGACCCCATCGGGGCGCCGGCCCGCGGCACCCTCGACGCGCTGTCGACGGTCTCGGACCTGCGCGCAGCCGGGTACACGCCGGCGAACGGCGCCTCGTACCCGTCCGGTGCGCTCGGCGACGCGCTGCGCGACACCGCCCGGCTCGTCAAGGCCGGCGTGGGCCTGCGCGCCGTCACCATCGACTCCGGCAACTGGGACATGCACACCGACCTCGGCCGCAGCGACTCGGGCTGGATGTTCCGCCAGCTCACCGAGGTCGGGAGGGCGCTGGCCGCGTTCATGACCGACCTCGGCACCGCATCCGACCGGGTCACCCTCGTGACGCTCTCGGAGTTCGGTCGGCGGGTCGCCGAGAACGGCTCCGGCGGGGTCGACCACGGGTACGGCAACTTCTCGTTCGTCCTCGGCGGCGGCGTCGTCGGGGGCTCGGTCTACGGGACGTGGCCGGGGCTGGCCGACAGCCAGCTGCAGGCGGGTGACCTCAAGGCGACGACCGACTACCGGTCGGTGCTCGGCGAGGTGCTCGAGAAGCGCTGCGGCGTCACGGCCTCGACCGTGCTGCCGGGGCTGCCCTCGGCCCGGCTCGGCCTGGCCCGCGCCCGCACCTGACCGCGCCGCGGCTGCTCCCCTCGTTCGAGGTATTGCGCGGACGACTGCTGACGGCCGGATACCTCGACCCGCCGACGCATCCCCCGGTTCGAGGTGAAAGCGCACCACCAGAAGGCCCGACATCACCTCGAACCACCCATCATCTGGACACACGGCACCTGACTTGGCTGCGGCTCCCCTCGTTCGAGGTATTGCGCTGACGCCTCGTGACGGCCGGATACCTCGACCCGCCGACGCATCCCCCAGTTCGAGGTGACAGCGCACCACCAGAAGGCCCGACATCACCTCGAACCACCCATCATCAGGGCCCACCACGCTCGGCAGCCCTGCGGCTCCCCTCGTTCGAGGTATTGCGCTGACGGCTCGTGACGGCCGGATACCTCGACCCACTGACGCATCCCCCCGGTTCGAGGTGAAAGCGCACCACCAGAAGGCCCGGTATCACCTCGACCCGCCGGTGCATGCCCCCGGTTCGAGGTGAAACCGCACCACCAGAAGGCCCGGTATCACCTCGACCGCGGCGGAACGCCCGCGGCTAGGCCGAGCGGGCGGGGAAGGCGCGCTGGCGCAGGCTGCGTCGACGCCGCGTCAGCTCGAGTCCGGTCTCGGCCGTCTCGGGCGCGATCTTGCGGCGCAGCGTGCCCGTGGCCACCACCCGGCGCGTGACGACCGACCCGAACCCCAGCCGCGCGAAGAAGCGGTTGGCCTCGCGGCTGGTCGTCGGCACGTTGGAGACGACGAGCTCGCAGCCCGAGCGCTCCGCCGACCCGAGCACCGCCGCGATGAGCGACTTGGCCACCCCGTGCTTGCGCGCCCCGGGCGTGACCCACAGCTGCTCGATGGCGACCTCGGGGGTCGGGCTGATACCGAACGGGTTGTCGGTGGTGATGACGTAGCCGGCCGGCTCGCCGTCCAGGTGCGCGACGAAGGCCAGCACCCCGGGACGTCGCAGCGCGGAGGCCAGGCGGCCGTCGGTGATCGTCCGGGCACAGACCTCGGGGCTGGAACCGGAGTCGACGCGGGCCTCGAGCCACAGGGCGGTGACCGCGTGGAGGTCCTCCCCCACCACGCTCACGTCGACGGGCCGTCGCGACACCGGACCTCCTCGTTGCACCGGGCCCGCGACGCGGACCGCACCGACACCGGACACTATGCCCGCGAACCGTCGCTGGGTAGGGGGGTCGGCGCAGGAAATCGTGGCCGGTCGAGGCCTTCACCGACGCAGCCCGTCACCGCGCCGCGCAGTGGTGCGGATCAGGCCTTCTCCATGCCCGCCACGACGGCCTCGGCGACCTCGCGCATCCCCATCCGGCGGTCCATCGCCGTCTTCTGGATCCACCGGAAGGCGTCGGCCTCCGAGATCTTCAGCTTGGCCATGAGCACGCCCTTGGCGCGGTCGACGGCCTTGCGGGTCTCGAGCCGCTCGCCGAGGTCGGCGACCTCCTCCTCGAGCGCCTTGAGCTCGCTCCACCGCGACAGGGCGATGTCGAGGGCGGGCGTGACGTCGCTGGCGGTGAACGGCTTGACGACGTAGGCCATCACCCCGGCGTCGCGGGCCCGCTCGACGAGCTCGGTCTGGCTGAAGGCCGTGAGCATCACGACGGGCGCGAGGCGCTCGGCGCCGATGGCCTCGGCCGCCGACAGGCCGTCCATGACCGGCATCTTGACGTCCATGATGACGATGTCGGGCCGCAGCGAGCGGGTGAGCTCGACGGCCTGCTCACCGTCACCGGCCTGGCCGACGACGTCGTAACCGGCCTCGCGGAGCATCTCCGAGAGGTCGAGGCGGATGATGGCCTCGTCCTCGGCGACGAGGACGCGCTTGGTGGGGGCTGCACTCTGGGTCATGTGCCGGGAGCGGGACTCGAACCCGCACGCCCTCGCGGGCAGCGGATTTTGAGTCCGCCGTGTCTGCCGTTCCACCACCCCGGCCGGGGTGTCGTCAGTCTACCGACGGGCCCCGATGGCTCCTCGGGCCCGTCCGTCAGGACCGGCCGTCGTCGGCGGCGTCGACGTAGGCCGCCGCGACGCGGTTCTTGGCGTCCCCGATGCGGTGCACGCGCAGGGCGTTCGTCGAGCCGGGGATGCCGGGGGCGAGCCGGCGACGATGACGACGTTGTCGCCCTCCTTGACCCGCCCGAGGCCGAGCAGCACCTCGTCGACCTGCATGGCCATCTCGTCGGTGTGCCGGACCTTGCCGACGAGGAAGGTCTCGACGCCCCACGAGAGCGCGAGCTGGCTGCGGGTGGCCTGGTTGGGGGTGAAGGCGAGCAGCGGGATGCGCGGGCGCACCCGGGCCAGGCGCCGCGAGGAGTCGCCGCCCTCGGTGAAGGTGATGAGGTACTTGACCCCGAGCAGCTCGCCGATCTCGGCGGCGGCCGCGGTGACCGCCCCGCCCTTGGAGTTGGGCCGGGTGCCGAGCGGCCGGATGCGGTGCAGGCCGTGGGTCTCGGTGTTCTCGATGATGCGGGCCATCGTGCGCACGGCCGCGAAGGGGTTCTTGCCGACGCTCGTCTCGCCCGAGAGCATCAGCGCGTCGGCACCGTCGAGGACGGCGTTCGCGGCGTCGGAGGCCTCGGCGCGGGTGGGGCGTGAGTTCTCGATCATCGACTCGAGCACCTGGGTGGCGACGATGACCGGCTTGGCCCGGCGGCGGGCGATCTCGCAGGCCCGCTTCTGCACGAGGGGCACCTGCTCGAGCGGCATCTCGACGCCGAGGTCGCCGCGGGCCACCATGACGCCGTCGAACGCACGGATGATCTCGTCGAGGTTCTCGACGGCCTGCGGCTTCTCGATCTTGGCGATGACGGGCAGGCGCATGCCCTCCTCGTCCATGATCTCGTGGACCCGGCGGATGTCGTCGGCGGAGCGCACGAACGACAGCGCGATCATGTCGACGCGCGTGCGCAGCGCCCAGCGCAGGTCGTCCTCGTCCTTCTCCGACAGCGCCGGCACCGACACGGCGACGCCCGGCAGGTTGATGCCCTTGTTGTTGCTCAGCGGCCCGCCCTCGAGCACCTGGCAGATGACGTCGGTCTCGGTGACCTCGGTGGCGATGAGTGCGATCTTGCCGTCGTCGATGAGGATGCGGTCGCCGGTGTGCACGTCACCGGGGAGGCCGTCGTAGGTGGTGCCGACCTCGTGCACGTCGCCGGGCACGTCACGCGTGGTGATGGTGAAGGTGGCGCCCTTGACGAGCAGCACCGGGCCCTCGGCGAAGCGCGCGGTGCGGATCTTGGGGCCCTGCAGGTCGGCGAGGATGCCGACCGCGCGCCCGACCGAGTCGCTCGCGGCGCGGACGTCGGAGTAGACCTGCGAGTGGTCGGCGTGCGACCCGTGCGAAAGGTTGAGCCGGGCGACGTCCATGCCCGCCTTGACGAGCTCGCGCAGGTTCTCCGCGGAGGAGGTGGCCGGGCCGAGGGTGCAGACGATCTTCGCGCGACGCATGGTGTCGAGCCTATCGGTGGAACCGCTTCCACCGTGACGCGGGCCACATCGCGGGCGACCCCGCCCCGACCGCCCGGTCAGGCGGTCAGGGGGCGGTCGGTGGGGTTGACCGGGCGCGGCAGCCGGGACGGCTTGCGCATCAGCCAGGCGTCGACCTCGTGGGCCACCGAGCGGCCCTCGGCGATCGCCCAGACGATGAGCGACTGCCCACGGCCGGCGTCACCGGCGACGAAGACGCCCGGCACCGAGGACATGAAGTGGCCGTCGCGCGCGACGTTGGTGCGCGGGTCCTGCTCGACCCCGAGCTGCTCGAGCAGGCCCTCGGCCTGCGGGCCGAGGAAGCCCATGGCGAGCAGGACGAGCTGGGCCGGGATCTCGCGCTCGGAGCCCTCGACCTTCTCGAACCCGTTCTCCCCCATGCGGACCTCGTGCAGGCGCAGCGCACGCACCCGGCCCTCGTCGTCGCCGACGACCTCGCTGGTCGTCGTGGCGTAGACCCGGTCGCCGCCCTCCTCGTGCGCCGAGGCGACGCGGAAGAGCATCGGGTAGGTCGGCCACGGGTGGGCCCCGGCGCGCTCCAGCCCGGGCTGCGGCATGATCTCGAGGCTCGTCACCGACCGTGCGCCCTGGCGGTGCGCGGTGCCGATGCAGTCGGCGCCGGTGTCGCCGCCGCCGATGACGACGACGTCCTTGCCCTGCGCGGTGACCTGGCCCTCGACGGTCTGCCCCAGCGCGACCCGGTTGGCCGGCGGGAGGAAGTCCATGGCCTGCATGACGCCGTCGAGCTCGCGCCCCGGCACCGGCAGGTCGCGCGGCACGGTGGCGCCGATGGCGACGACGACGGCGTCGAAGCGCTTGCGGAGGTCGGCGCCGGTGAGCTCGCGCCCGACCTCGACGCCGGTGCGGAACCGGGTGCCCTCCGACTTCATCTGGGCGATGCGCCGGTCGAGGACGGCCTTCTCCATCTTGAACTCGGGGATGCCGTACCGAAGCAGGCCGCCCGGCTGGTCGGCGCGCTCGTAGACGGCGACGGTGTGGCCGGCGCGGGTCAGCTGCTGGGCGGCGGCGAGCCCGGACGGACCCGAGCCGACGACGGCCACGGTCTTGCCCGAGAGCCGGTCGGGGGCCTGCGGCAGCACGGTGCCGTTCTCGAAGGCGCGGTCGATGACGCTGACCTCGACCTGCTTGATGGTGACCGGCGGCTGGTTGATGCCGAGCACGCACGCGGACTCGCACGGCGCCGGGCAGAGCCGACCGGTGAACTCGGGGAAGTTGTTCGTCGCGTGCAGCCGGTCGATGGCCTCGCGCCACTCACCGCGCCACGCGAGGTCGTTCCACTCGGGGATGAGGTTGCCGAGCGGACACCCGCTGTGGCAGAACGGGATACCGCAGTCCATGCAGCGGCCGGCCTGGCGCTGGAGCTCGGGGACCGGCTGGTCCTCGTAGACCTCCTTCCAGTCCCGGATGCGCACCGGGACCGGGCGCCGCCGCGGCAGCTCGCGCTCGCGCGTCCTGAGAAAGCCCTGGGGGTCAGCCACGGGAGGCCTCCATGATCCGCTCCCACACCTGGGTGCCGTCGGGGTCGAGGCCCTCCGCCTCCGCCTTGGCCCGCACGTCGAGGACGCGCTGGTACATGCGAGGGAGGACCAGGGTGAACGCCGAGCGGGCGGTGCCCCAGTCGGCGAGGAGCCGTGCCGCGACCGACGAGTCGGTCCACCGCTGGTGGCGCTCGAGGAGGTCGTGCACGACGAGCTCGTCCTCGGCCCGCAGCGGGCGCAGGTCGACGAGCTCGGGGTTGACCCGCGCGGGGTCGAGGTCGAGGACGTACGCGACGCCCCCGGACATGCCGGCCGCGACGTTGCGCCCGGTCGGCCCGAGGATGAGCGCGGTGCCGCCGGTCATGTACTCGAGGCCGTGGTCGCCCACGCCCTCGACGACCGCGGTGGCGCCGGAGTTGCGGACGCAGAACCGCTCGCCCACCCGGCCCCGCAGGAACAGCTCGCCGGACGTGGCGCCGTAGCCGATGACGTTGCCGGCGATGACGTTGTCCTCGGCGACGAGCGCCGACCCGGGTGCCGGCCGGACGACGACGCGCCCGCCGGACAGGCCCTTGCCGACGTAGTCGTTGGCGTCGCCCTCGAGCCGCAGCGTGATGCCCGCCGGGAGGAAGGCGCCGAAGCTCTGGCCGGCCGAGCCGGTGAAGGTGAGGTCGATGGTGCCGTCGGCGAGGCCCTCGGGGTGGGCCCGCGTCACCTCGTGGCCGAGCATCGTGCCGACCGTGCGGTTGACGTTGCGGATGCCGAAGCGCGCCCGCACCGGCTCGCCGTTGTCGATGGCGTCGCGTGCGGCCGCGATGAGCTGGTGGTCGAGCGCCTTCTCGAGGCCGTGGTCCTGCCCGACGCGGTGCCGGATGCCCGAGCCGTCGGGGCTCTGCACCCGGGTGAGGATCGGCGAGAGGTCGAGGCCGGAGGCCTTCCAGTGCTCGACCGCCCGGCTGACGTCGACGTGCTGGATCTGGCCGATCGCCTCCTCGACGGTCCGGAAGCCGAGGGCCGCGAGGTGCTCGCGCACCTCCTCGGCGATGTACTCGAAGAAGGTCTCGACGAACTCCGGCTGCCCGGAGAAGCGTTCGCGCAGCTCGGGGTTCTGCGTCGCGATGCCGACCGGACAGGTGTCGAGGTGGCAGACCCGCATGAGGATGCAGCCGGAGACGACGAGCGGTGCGGTGGCGAACCCGAACTCCTCGGCCCCGAGCAGCGCGGCGATGACGACGTCGCGGCCGGTCTTGATCTGCCCGTCGACCTGCACGACGATCCGGTCGCGCAGGCCGTTGAGCACGAGGGTCTGCTGGGTCTCGGCGAGGCCGAGCTCCCAGGGGCCGCCCGCGTGCTTGAGCGAGGTGAGCGGTGAGGCACCCGTGCCGCCGTCGTGCCCGGAGATGAGCACGACGTCGGCGTGCGCCTTGCTGACCCCGGCCGCGACCGTGCCGACCCCGATCTCGGAGACGAGCTTGACGTGCACCCGCGCCGACGGGTTCGCGTTCTTCAGGTCGTGGATCAGCTGGGCGAGGTCCTCGATCGAGTAGATGTCGTGGTGCGGCGGCGGGCTGATGAGTCCGACGCCCGGGGTCGAGTGCCGGGTCTTGGCCACCCACGGGTAGACCTTCGGGCCGGGCAGCTGGCCACCCTCACCGGGCTTGGCGCCCTGGGCCATCTTGATCTGGATGTCGTCGGCGTGCGTCAGGTACATCGAGGTGACGCCGAACCGTCCGGAGGCGACCTGCTTGATCGCCGAGCGGCGGGTGGGGTCGAGGAGGCGGTCCTCGTCCTCGCCACCCTCACCGGTGTTCGAGCGCGCCCCGAGCCGGTTCATCGCGACGGCGAGGGTCTCGTGCGCCTCCTTGCTGATCGAGCCGTAGCTCATCGCCCCGGTGGAGAAGCGCTTGACGATCGACTCGACCGGCTCGACCTCCTCGAGCGGCACGGGCTCGCGCGGCTCGGCGCCGCCGAGCGAGAACAGGCCACGCAGGGTCATCAGCCGGCCGGACTGCTCGTCGATGCGGCTCGTGTACTGCTTGAAGACGTCGTAGCGCCGCTGCCGGGTGGCGTGCTGGAGGCGGAAGACGGTCTCGGGGTCGAAGAGGTGCGGCTCGCCCTCGCGGCGCCACTGGTACTCGCCGCCGACGACGAGCTTGCGGTGGGCCTGGCGGATGCCGTCGGGCGGGTAGGCGGCCTCGTGGCGCGCGGCGGTCTCGGCGGCCAGCACGCGCAGGCCGACGCCGCCGAGCTGGCTGACCGTGCCGGTGAAGAACTCGTCGACGAGGGCCTGCGCGAGCCCGATGGCCTCGAAGACCTGGGCGCCGCGGTAGGAGGCGACGGTGGAGATGCCCATCTTCGACATCACCTTGAGGACGCCCTTGCCGAGCGCCTTGATGAGGTTGGCGACCGCCTTCTCCTCGGTGACGTCGGTGATGTCGCCGCGCCGGACCATGTCCTCGACGCTCTCCATCGCGAGGTAGGGGTTGATGGCGGCCGCGCCGTACCCGATGAGCAGCGCGACGTGGTGCACCTCGCGGACGTCGCCGGCCTCGACGATGAGCCCGACCTGGGTGCGGGTCTTCTCGCGGATGAGGTGGTGGTGCACCGCGGAGGTGAGCAGCAGTGAGGGGATGGGCGCGGTGTCGCGGTCGGAGTCGCGGTCGGAGAGCACGACGAAGCGCACCCCGCCGGCGATCGCGGCGGAGACCTCCGCGAAGATCTCGTGCAGGCGCGAGCGCAGGGCGTCCTCGCCACCGGTGACGTCGTAGGTGCCGCGGACGACGACGGTCTCGAAGCCGGGCAGGTCGCCGTCGGCGTTGATATGGACGATCTTCGCGAGCTCGTCGTTGTCGAGCACGGGGAACGGCAGGACGACCTGGCGGGCGTGCGCGGCGTTGGCGTCGAGCAGGTTCCCCTCGGGCCCGATCGTGCTGGCCAGCGAGGTGACCAGCTCCTCGCGGATGGCGTCGAGCGGCGGGTTGGTGACCTGCGCGAAGAGCTGGGTGAAGTAGTCGAAGACCAGCCGGGGCCGCTCGGAGAGCACGGCGATGGGGGTGTCGGTGCCCATCGAGCCGAGGGCCTCGGCCCCGGTGCGGGCCATCGGCGCGAGGAGGATCTTCAGCTCCTCCTCGGTGTACCCGAAGGTGCGCTGACGGCGGGCGACCGAGGCCGCCGTGTGGATGATGTGCTCGCGCTCGGGCAGGTCGCCGAGCTCGATGAGGCCGGCGTGCAGCCACTCCTCGTACGGGTGCTCCGCCGCGAGGCCGGACTTGACCTCCTCGTCGCTGACGATGCGGCCGGCGGCGGTGTCGACGAGGAACATCCGGCCGGGCTGGAGGCGGCCACGGCGCACGACGTTCTCGGGCTCGAGGTCGAGGACGCCGGACTCGGAGGCCAGCACGACGAGGCCGTCGTCGGTGACCCAGTAGCGGCCCGGGCGCAGGCCGTTGCGGTCGAGGACGGCGCCGACGAGCGTGCCGTCGCTGAAGCAGACGGCGGCGGGGCCGTCCCAGGGCTCCATGAACGTGGAGTGGAACTCGTAGAAGGCGCGGCGGGCGGGGTCCATCGAGTCGTGGTTCTCCCACGCCTCGGGGATCATCATGAGCACCGCGTGGGGCAGCGACCGGCCGCCGAGGTGGATCAGCTCGAGGACCTCGTCGAACGAGGCGGAGTCGGAGGCCTCGGGGGTGCAGACCGGGGAGAGCCGGGAGAGGTCGCCGGTGAGCACGTCGGACGCGAGCTGGCTCTCGCGGGCGTGCATCCAGTTGCGGTTGCCCTTGACCGTGTTGATCTCGCCGTTGTGCGCGATGAGCCGGTACGGGTGGGCCAGCGGCCAGCTCGGGAAGGTGTTGGTCGAGAAGCGCGAGTGCACGAGGGCCAGCTCGGTGGCGAAGCGCTCGTCGGACAGGTCGGGGAAGAACGGCTCGAGCTGGCCGGTGGTGAGCATCCCCTTGTAGACGACCGTGCGGGCCGAGAGCGACGGGAAGTACACGACGACCTCGCGCTCGGCGCGCTTGCGCAGGGCGAAGGCGACGCGGTCGAGGGCGATGTCGGTGAGGCCGTCGCGCGAGGCGACGAAGAGCTGGCGGAAGCAGGGCATCGTGGCCCGGGCCGCCTCGCCGACGAGGTCGGGGACGACGGGCACGTCGCGCCAGGCGAGGACGGTGAGCCCCTCCTCCTCGGCGATCTCGGTGATGCGGCGCTCGGCCTCGGCGCGCTCGGCCTCGTCGGTGGGCAGGTAGGCCATGCCGGCGGCGTAGGCCCCGGCGGGCGGCAGCTCGACGTCGAGGACGGAGCGGAAGAAGCGGTCGGGGACCTGGGTGAGGATGCCCGCGCCGTCGCCGACCAGGGGGTCGGCACCGGTGGCGCCGCGGTGGTCGAGGTTGCGCAGGGCGTCGAGGGCGTGGACGACGATGTCGTGACCGGCGCTCCCCCGCATCGTCGCGACCATGGCCACGCCGCACGCGTCGTGCTCGTGCGCGCGGCGGTACAGGCCGACGTCGTCGGGCTGGGCGGAGAATCGGGCGACGGTCACGTCGCATCACCGTCCTCGGGGTCGACGGCCCCAGGGTCGGGGCCGGGCACGGCAAGGTCAGGCGCGGACTGCATTGGCCACGTCCCGGAATGCTAGCCCCGACCCCTGTTGTCTTGCCATTCGAGCCGCGCTATCCCACATCCTGGGACTCGGGGTGGCTCTCGACGGTGTCGTCCGGCGCACCCTCGGGGGCCTCCTCCGCCGGCGGCGAGCCCGCGGCCCGTCGCCCGGTGAACCAGACGATCCAGACGCCGAGGAGGAAGACGAGGATGCTCGTCCAGACGTTGAGGCGCTGTCCGAGGATGAGCTCGGCCTCGTCGGTGCGCATCTTCTCGACGACGATCCGCCCGATCGGGTACCCCGCGACGTAGAGGCCGAGCAGCTGCCCCGGGGCGAGCCGGCGGCGCCGGTCGACGACGAGTAGCAGCGTGCCGAGCACGACGAGGAAGAGGAACTCGTAGAGGAAGGTCGGGTGGAAGACGCCGGCCACGACGGGGTCGCCCGCGGAGTCGGTGACCGCGCGCCCGGCCGGCTGGTCCCACTCGTAGACCCGCAGGCCCCACGGGAGGGTCGTCGGCGCGCCGTGCAGCTCGTTGTTGAACCAGTTGCCCCAGCGACCGAGCGCCTGGGCGAACGCGACCCCCGGTGCCGCCGCGTCGGCGAACTGGAGGAACGGGACGCCGGAGCGCTTGCAGCCGATCCAGGCGCCGAGGGCGCCGAGCGCCACCGCGCCCCAGATGCCGAGGCCACCGTTCCAGATCTTCACTGCGTCGAGGAGGTTGCCGCCCTCGCCGAAGTACGGACCCGGCGTGGTGACGACGTGGTAGAGCCGGCCCCCGACGATGCCGAAGATCACCGCCCACGCCGAGACGTCGAGGACCACGCCGCCGTCGATGCCCCGCGACGCGAGGCGCCGGCCGGTGAGCCAGACCGCGAGGACGATGCCCGCGAGGATGCACAGCGCGTACGCGCGCACGGTCAGCGGGCCGAGGTGCAGCGCGCCGACGGTGGGGCTCGGGAGGTAGGTCAGCACGTCGGGACCGCTGCCCGGCCGGTGGTCGGCGCGGTCACTTGGTCGCGTCCTCGACGGCCTTCTTCAGCTGGTCGGGGGTGGCGACGGCGTTGAGGTCCTTCATCTCGCCGTTGATCATGATCGTCGGCGTCCCGTTGATCTTGGCGTCGTCGAAGGCCGCCGAGTTCACCGAGTCGACGTAGCGCGTGAAGGTGCCGTCGGCGACGCAGGTGTTCCACGCCGTCAGCGCGTCGCCGGAGATTCCCGCCGCCTTCGCCCAACCGTCGAGGGTTGCCTGGTCGACGTCCTCGCCCTCGGGCTTCTGGTTGGTGTAGACCGCGTCGTGGAACTGCTGGAACTTGTCGGTCCGCGCCGCGCAGAAGGCCCCGTTGGCCGCCGGCGTCGAGTTCTTCGCCCCGCTCTTGCCGTCGAGGAAGTTCAGCACGTGGTAGGTCAGCTGGATCTTGCCGGTCTGCCCGAGCTCGCGGATCGTCTCACCGAGGACCCCCTCGAACTGGCCGCACACCGGGCACTGGAAGTCCTCGTAGAGGTCGACCGTCGGCGCCCCGGCGACCGGCTTGACGTCGGCGTAGGCGCGGAAGCCCTTGCCCATCGAGGTGCCGGCCGGCACGGCGGTGCTCGTGCCCACCGAGGCCTGCTTCTTCGCCTGGGACCACACGACCCCGCCGACGACGGCGATGATGGCCACGACGGCGACGACCGTCGCGACGACGATCTTGTTCGCGCCGCCACCGGACGTCTTCTGCGCGGCCTGGATCTTGGCCTGGCGGGCGTTGCCGGATGCCTTCGTGCTGGTCTTCTTGGCCATGGTGCTGGGTGTGCCTCTCAGTGTGCGGAGCCGAGCGGCTCGGGGGTGCGGGCGGGCGCCCGGCGCTGGGGGGTGGTCATCGACGGGCCTCGCGGACGCCCTGGGCGAGCTGTTCGGTCAGTGTGCGCAACGCCTCGAGGCGCTCGGCGAGTTCCCCGTCGCCGGCCAGCGTGCGCACCAGGGCCGACCCGACGATGACGCCGTCGGCGTAGGCGGCGATCTCGGCGGCCTGCTCGCGGGTGGAGACACCCAGGCCGATGCAGACGGGCACGTCGCTGACGGCGCGGACACGCTCGACGAGGCCGCGGGCGTCGGTGTCGACGCTCGTGCGGACGCCGGTGACGCCCATCGTCGAGGCCGCGTAGACGAAGCCGCGGCAGGCCGTGGTGACGGTGACGAGGCGCTCGGGGGTCGAGCTGGGGGCGACGAGGAAGACCCGGTCGAGGCCGTGCCGGTCGCTGGCCGCGAGCCAGTCGTCGGCCTCGTCGGGCACGAGGTCGGGGGTGATGAGCCCGGCGCCGCCGGCCGCGGCGAGGTCGGCGGCGAACCGCTCGACCCCCGCTTGAGGACGAGGTTCCAGTAGGTCATGACGACCGGGACGGCCCCGGCCTCGCGCACGGCGGTGACGGCGGTGAAGACGTCGTCGACGCGGACCCCGGCCTCGAGCGCGGCGGCCATCGCGTCCTGGTTCACCGGGCCGTCGATGACCGGGTCGCTGTAGGCGACGCCGACCTCGACGACGTCGCAGCCGGCCTCGACGAGGACCCGCATCGCCTCGATCGACCCCTCGACGCTCGGGTAGCCGACGGGCAGGTACCCCACGAGCGCGGCGCGCCCCTCGGCCCGGCAGCGCTCGAGGACCTCGCCGACCGTCGTGGCCGCGGTGGTGCCGGCGGTCACTGGGTGCCCTCCTCGACGAGGCCGAAGTACGCCGCCGCGGTGTGCATGTCCTTGTCGCCGCGCCCCGAGAGGTTGACGAGCAGGAGCGCGTCGGGGCCCAGCTCGCGGCCGACCTCCATCGCGCCGACGAGGGCGTGCGCCGACTCGAGCGCCGGGATGATGCCCTCGGTGCGGCAGAGCAGCGTGAAGGCCTCCATGACCTTCTCGTCGGTGGCGTACCGGTACTCGGCGCGGCCGGAGTCGCGCAGGAACGCGTGCTCGGGACCGACGCTCGGGTAGTCGAGGCCCGCGGAGATCGAGTGCGACTCGACGGTCTGGCCGTCGTCGTCCTGCATGAGGTAGCTCATCGCGCCGTGGAGCACGCCCGGGGTGGCGTCGGCGGCGAAGCGGGCGGCGTGCCGGCCGGACTCGACGCCCTCTCCCCCGGCCTCGACCCCGATGAGCCGCACGCCGGCGTCGGGAACGAACCGGTGGAAGATGCCCATCGCGTTCGAGCCGCCGCCGACGCACGCGATGACGGCGTCGGGGAGGCGCCCGGCGAGCTCGAGCACCTGCGCCCGGGCCTCCTCGCCGATGATCGCGTGGAAGTCGCGGACCATCTCGGGGAACGGGTGCGGGCCGGTGACCGTGCCGATGATGTAGTGCGTCGTGCGGACGTTGGTGACCCAGTCGCGCAGCGCCTCGTTGATGGCGTCCTTGAGCGTGGCGCTGCCGTGCTCGACGGCCACGACCTCGGCACCGAGGATGCGCATGCGGGCGACGTTGAGGGCCTGGCGCTCGGTGTCGACCCGGCCCATGTAGACGACGCAGTCGAGGCCCATGAGGGCGGCCGCGGTGGCCGTGGCCACGCCGTGCTGGCCGGCGCCGGTCTCGGCGATGACGCGCGTCTTGCCCATCCGCTTCGCGAGCAGGGCCTGGGCGAGGACGTTGTTGATCTTGTGCGAGCCGGTGTGGTTGAGGTCCTCGCGCTTGAGGACCACCCGGGCGCCGCCGCAGTGCGCCGCGAAGCGCGGGACCTCGGTGATGATGCTCGGCCGGCCGGTGTAGGTGGCGTGCAGGCGGGCCAGCTCGTCCTGGAACTCGGGGTCGACGGCGGCCTTCTGGCGGGCCTCGTCGAGCTGGTCGAGGGCGGGGACGAGGGCCTCGGGCACGTAGCGGCCACCGAAGTCGCCGAACCGGCCCGGGCGCGGCAGCTCGTCGACGGTGAGGCCGACGGTGGTGGGCTCCTCGGCCACGGGGTCGACGGTGTCGCTCACGAGAGCACCTCCGCCGCACCGGCCGCGACGATGGCCGCGGCGGCTCCGGCGGGGTCGCCGGTGCGCACGAGGGCCTCGCCGACGAGCACGACGTCGGCGCCCTGGGCCGCGTAGGCGCCCGCGTCGGCCGGGCCGGTGATGCCGGACTCGGCGACGGTGACGACGCCGGGCGGCAGCAGCGGTCGCAGCCGCGAGAAGGTGTCGTCGTGCACCTCGAGGGTCTTGAGGTTGCGCGCGTTGACGCCGATGACCGTCGCGCCGGCGTCGAGGGCGCGCTGGGTCTCGGCCTCGTCGTGGACCTCGACGAGCGCGGTCATCCCCAGCTCGCCGACGAGGGCGAGGAGCCCGGCGAGCGTGGCGTCGTCGAGGGCGGCGACGATGAGCAGGACGATGTCCGCGCCGTGCGCCCGCGCCTCCCACACCTGGTACTCGGTGACGACGAAGTCCTTGCGCAGCACCGGGACCGACACGGCGGCGCGGACGGCGTCGAGGTCGTCGAGGCTGCCCCCGAAGCGACGGGCCTCGGTGAGCACCGAGATGGCCGAGGCGCCGCCCGCGGCGTACGCGGAGGCGAGCGCGGCGGGGTCGGGGATGTCGGAGAGGGCGCCCTTGCTGGGGCTGGCGCGCTTGACCTCGGCGATGAGCGAGAGGCCGGGGCGGCGCAGCACGGCCTCGGCGTCGAGGGCCGGGGGCGCCGACGCGACGGCGTCGCGCAGGGCGGGGAGCGGGAGGGCGGCCTCACGCGCGGCGAGGTCCTCACGGACCCCGGCGACGATGCCGTCGAGGACGGTGGTCACGGGCGGTGCACCGTCACCGGATGGAGGCGTGCTCGACGTGGTCGCGGCCGGCCGCGCCGTACCCCGCCATCGAGAGCACCTTGCCGGCCACCGCGCCGACGACCGCGAGCACGGCGCCGCCCACGAAGAGCCAGAGGTTGGGGAACACGACGGCGACGGACATGATGACGGACGCGACGATGATGATCGTCACGGCGGTCCACGCGGCGACGCTGTGGCCGTGGTCCTCGTGCTCGTCCATGGGTCCACCTCTGCGGGTCGGGGGCCCGGGCGGGCCCGGGAGGGTCGGGTGCTCGACGTCGATTCTGTCAGGTCCGGCGCTCGTCGCCGACGTCGGTCGGGTCGCGGCCGGCCGACAGGTCGTCCCACGCGGTGCCGACGCGCTCGCCGCGCGAGCCGGCGACGTGGCCGTCCGAGGTGCCGGCCCGCTCGTAGCGCCGGGCCGGGGCGGCCCAGCGGCGCCGGCCGACGAGGGCCCCGACGAGCGCCGCGGTGGCGAGCACGAGGCCGAGCACGGCGACCCACGGCCACACGGTGCTCGAGGCGACGGCCTCGACGGTGCCGGTGCGCCCGACGCGGGAGGCGGCGACCGGGCCGAGCACGCCGGACGGGTCGGCGAGCACGCGCCCGACGAGCACGCCGGCGGTCGCGAGGCAGGCCACCCAGAGGACGAGGGCGACGAGCCGCCCCACGCGGCCCGCGGCGACGACGGCGATGCCGGCCGCGGCGACCGCGAGCGCGACGGCGGACAGGCCCGGCGCGACCTCGGAGCCGGTGGCGGTGACCCGGCTGCCGCCGAGCACGGCGTCGGCGACGGAGCCGGAGACCCACGGCCGGAAGCCGGCGACGAGGACGACGCCGGCACCGAGCAGGGCGAGCAGGGCGACGGGCCCCTTGCCGGTGAGCCGCCTCACGAGACGGTCCGCATGGCGCCCGCGGTGGCGACGGCCCGCAGCGCGGCGGTGGCCTTGTGCACGCACTCCTCGAACTCCCGGGCGGGGACCGAGTCGGCGACGATGCCCGCGCCGGCCTGCACGTGGGCGACGCCGTCCTTGACGACCGCGGTGCGGATGGCGATGGCCATGTCGAGGTCGCCGTGGAAGTCGAGGTAGCCCACGACCCCGCCGTACACACCGCGCCGCGACGGCTCGTAGCGCTCGATGAGCGCCAGCGCGCGCGGCTTCGGGGCGCCGCTCAGGGTGCCGGCCGGGAAGGTGGACACGAGGACGTCGTAGGCGCCCACGCCCGGGCGGGTGTCGCCGACGACGGTCGACTCGATGTGCATGACGTGGCTGTAGCGGCGCACGTCCATGAACTCGACGACGTCGACGGTGCCGGGCCGGCAGACCCGCTGGAGGTCGTTGCGGCCGAGGTCGACGAGCATGACGTGCTCGGAGCGCTCCTTGGGGTCGGCGAGCAGCTCCTCGGCGAGGCGCACGTCGTCCTCCGGCGTCTTGCCGCGCGGCCGCGACCCGGCGATCGGGTGGGTGATGGCCCGCTCCCCCGTGACCCGCACCAGCGCCTCGGGGCTGCTGCCGACGACGGCGTAGTCGGAGCCGTCGGCGTCGTGGAGGCGGAACAGGTACATGTACGGGCTGGGGTTGGAGGCCCGCAGCGCGCGGTAGACCTCGAGCGGGTCGGCCGGGCAGTCGAGCGAGAACCGTTGCGAGAGCACGACCTGGAACACCTCGCCGGCCCGGATGTCCTCCTGGGCGAGCTCGACGACCTCCTCGTAGCGGCTGCGCTCGGTGTTGGAGCGCACCTGCGCCATCGCGGCGTCGACGGCCTCGGTGTCGACGACGGCGACCGTGCTCGGGGCGGGGGCGGCGAGGGCGGCGGTCATCGCGTCGAGCCGGGCGACGGCGTCGGCCCAGGCCTCCTCGACCCGCTCGTCGGTGTCGTCGTAGTTGACGGCGTTGGCGACGAGGAGGATCGAGCCGTCGGCGTGGTCGAGGACGGCGAGGTCGGTGGCCAGGACCATCGAGAGCTCGGGGAGGCCGAGCTCGTCGGGCAGGTCGGCCGGCACCTTCTCCCAGCGGCGCACGGCGTCGTAGGAGATCGCGCCGACCATCCCCCCGGTGAGCGGGGGGAGCCCGGCGAGGGGCGGGGTGGCCAGGGCCTCCATCGTGCCGCGCAGCGCCTCGGTGGCGAGGCCCTCGGTGGGGACGCCGACGGGCGGCTCGCCGACCCAGTGGGCCATCCCGTCCTTCTCGGTGAGGGTGGCCCGGCTGGCGGCGCCGACGATCGACCAGCGCGACCAGACGCCGCCGTGCTCGGCCGACTCGAGGAGGAAGGTGCCGGCCCGCTCGCCGGCGAGCTTGCGGTAGACCCCGACCGGGGTCTCGGCGTCGCCCATGAGCCGGCGCACGACGGGGATGACGCGTCGGTCGCGGGCCAGGACGCCGAAGACGTCGAGGCCGGGCCAGGTCTGCCCGTAGTCGAGGTCGGGGGTCTCGGCGGCCGGCGTGCTCACGCGCCTCCCCCGACGCTCGCGCCGAGGTCGCCGGCGTCGAAGCAGGTGCGGTCGCCGGTGTGGCAGGCCGCACCGACCTGGTCGACCCGCACGAGCACGGCGTCGCCGTCGCAGTCGAGGGCGACGGAGCGCACGTGCTGGACGTGGCCGGAGGTGTCGCCCTTGCGCCAGTACTCGGACCGGCTGCGCGACCAGAAGGTCACCCGGCCCTCGGTGAGCGTGCGGCGCAGCGCCTCGTCGTCCATCCAGCCGAGCATGAGGACCTCGCCGGTGTCGTGCTGCTGGACGACGGCGGCGACGAGGCCCTGGTCGTCGCGCTTCAGGCGGGCGGCGAGGGCGGGGTCGAGGGCGGGCTCGGACGGCACGCGCCCATTCTGCCGTGGCGCCCGCCGGGCCCGGACCACCACCCATCCATCCGGACGAGGTCTCCGAACCACCCCGGGTCGCTGTGGACCTTCGGTGGTCGGCATCCGCGGCCCGCTCCCGCACGGGGGCTCCCCCGTGCCACAGGAAGGGAACCACCATGACAGGGACATCCCGACGTGGCCTGCTGGCGGCCGCAGGGACGGGGACGGCCATCGCCGTCGTCGCCACCGCCACCGCGGCGCAGGGCGCGCCACGCACCAGGGACGAGGCACTCGGCGAGCTCGACGGCGCCGTCCTCGTGGCCTTCATCGAGGACCCCGGCTCCGGGGTCATCTCGCTCATGGTCGGCGAGGAGGAGGTCGAGATCCACGATCCGGCCCTCGTCCGCCGGCTCGTCAAGGCATCGGGCGGGAGAGCCTAATGTCCTCCCACCGCGAGGCACCCGAGGTCTCCAAGGACCCCGTCGCCGACAACACCGACGTCTACGCCTTCGTCAGCCCCGACAAGCCCGACACCGTCACGCTCATCGCGAACTTCATCCCCTTCCAGAACCCGCAGGGAGGACCGAACTTCTACGAGTTCGGCGACGACGTGCTCTACGAGATCCACGTCAGCAACTCGGGCCGGGCCGGCGACGCCGACGTCACGTACCGGTTCCGCTTCCACACCGAGATCCGCAACCCGCGGACCTTCCTCTACAACACCGGGCCGATCACCTCGATCCGTGACGAGACGTGGAACCGCCCGCAGTTCTACAGCGTGTCCCGGTACGACCACCACCGCGGCTGGAAGACCTTGGCGCACCGGCTGGCCTGCCCGCCGGTCAACGTCGGACCGCGCAGCACGCCGAGCTACTCGAAGCTCGCGGCGCAGGCCGTGCACCGGATCGCCGGTGGCCGGACGGTCTTCGCCGGTCAGCGGGCCGAGGGCTTCCACGTCGACCTCGGCAGCATCTTCGACCTGGGCACCCTCCGGCCGTTCCAGATGGCCCACCTCATCCCGTCGGCCACGGCCGTCGGGGTCAACGGCACGCAGGGGCTCAACGTCCACAGCATCGCCATCCAGGTCCCGAAGACCGACCTCACCGCGAAGAACGTCCAGCCCAAGGACGTCGCCGACGCGCGGTCGGTCGTCGGCGTCTGGGCCACGGCGAGCCGCCAGAAGATCCGGGTGCTGCACGAGGGCCGGGGCAAGGCTGCCAACGCCGGACCGTTCCGGCAGGTCTCGCGGCTCGGCAACCCGCTCTTCAACGAGGTCATCACCCCGATGGCCGAGAAGGACGAGTGGAACGCGCGGGAGCCCGAGGACGACAAGCGCTACGCGAAGTACGTCGCCCGGCCCGAGCTCGCGGGGCTCCTCCCCGCGCTCTACCCCGGTGTCTTCCCGAAGCTGGCGGCCTACACGAAGGACCGCGCCGACCTGCTGGCCATCCTGCTCACGGGCATCCCGGCCGGCGTCGTCCCCGGCTTCCAGAACTACACCGGGACCAACCAGGCCGACATGCTGCGGCTCAACCTCGCCGTCCCACCGACGAAGAAACCCAACCCCATCGGGCTCGTCGCCGGCGACGCGGCGGGCTTCCCCAACGGCCGCCGCCCGGTCGACGACGTCGTGGCCATCGAGCTGCGGGCCGTCGCGGGCGCGACCATCCCGCTCGTCGACCCCTCCTTCACCCCCGACGCCGCCACGGCCGGGCTGACCGACGGGACGACGAACACCAACCCGCCCTTCCTCGCCGAGTTCCCGTACCTCGGGACCCCGGCGGGCGGGTACCAGACGACACCCGGCACCCCGGGCGGCGCCTCCTAGCCGGCGCACCCGTCCCGCCCGCCGGCCTCCCGGTGGGCGGGACGGGGGCCCGCTCCCCCACTGACCGAGAGGACCCCGCATGCCCACCGTGGAGAACCCGTACGCCGGCCAGGGGCCGGTCCCGCTCGACATCGGCGGCGACGTCGGCGCCCTCGTCGTCACCCTCCCCGACGACCGGCCGGACCTCGCCGCGCTCGAGGTCGAGATCCGTCCGGCGGGCTCCTCTGCCGCCCGCCCGCACGACCACGGCCAGGACCACGACGGCCACGACCACGGGGACGGCGGGCACCACCACCACAGCCACCCCCACGGCGCGTTCCCGCACGTCGGCGTCGTCCCGCGCCCCACGCCGGCCGGCACCGTGTCCTCGCTCGTCTACCCCGCGGTGACCGAGGGCGACTACGAGCTCTGCCCCGTGGGGACCGACGAGGTCGTGCTCACGGCCACCGTCACCGGCGGACGGGTCACCGAGCTGGACTGGCCGGGCTGACCCCTGCCTCCGGTGCCGGGCGCAGGCGGCGCTCCAGCGCGACCACCCCGGCGAACAGGGCGAGGAAGAGCACGGTGATGCCGAGGCAGGCGACGACGACCGCGCCGACGCCGCCCTCCCGGTGGTCGAGGAACGGGTAGGGGTACCAGCCCGACAGCGCGCCGACGACGAGGGTCCAGACGAGCCAGACGACCGGCCAGACGAGGGCCTCCACGGCGGTGCGCGGGGTCGTCCGCGGCCGGGGCCCGACGAGCACCCACGCGAGCACAGCGAGGACCGGCACGGCCATGTGCAGCAGCTTGTCGGCGGCCCAGTCGGCGCCGTGCAGGTCGAGCAGCGGGCGGAGCAGGACGAAGTGGACCAGCCCGGTGACGGTGATGCCCACGAGCGCGGCCAGCCGCACCGGACGGAACCACCGGCCGTCACGCGTCGGGTCGCGCCACAGCAGCCACGAAGTGACCGCGACGAGGACGTTGCTCTGGATGGTGAAGTACGAGACGAGCCGGCCGAGCCGGATGCCGAGCGGCGGCACGGCGGTCTCGTCGAGCACGCGGCCGCCCCGCAGCACGAGGACCGTCTGGAGGACGAGGGCGACGGTCGCCACGACGGCGACGACGAGGTGCACCTGGCGGGCGCGCTGCGGGCTCACGCGGCGAGCCTAGGGCCCGGGCGCCCCCGGGCGCGGGTCAGGCGCCCGCGAGCACCCCGGCACCACGGACGGCGGACCAGAGGCCGAGACCGAGGAACACCGGCGCCCCGAGCACCCCGCACCAGAAGCTGTGCGCCGCCGTCGACGACGGCAGGAGCGCCGCGAGGACCGCCACCCCCGAGAGCAGCCCCGCGGCGAGGTGCAGCACCGGCTGCCCGAAGACACCGGCGAGCGCGACGAAGTGCACACCGACGACGAGCAGGACCAGCGGCGCCAGCAGGTCGGAGTGCCCGGTGCGGGCCAGGAGCACCCCCGCCACCCCGGCGACGAGCACCTCCACCCAGAAGACGACGAGGTAGACCGTGAAGGCGCGGCTGCCGGGCTCGATGGCCGTCCCGCTGCCCCAGTGGCGCACGGCGAGGGTCGCGCTCCACGCCGCGAGCGCCAGCCCGGCGACGGACAGCAGCCCGAGCACGGCCCGCCAGACCCACGCCCGGGGTGGGGCCTCCTGCGCCCAGCCCGCCCAGAGGACCGTGGCCAGGCCGAAGACGGCGCCGATCATCACGAGGTCGCGCGGGTGCATCGTGTCGAGCATGGTGGGTCCCCCTCAGGACGTCGGTCAGTGTGCGGCGGCCCGCCGGACCGGCAGGCCGTGCTCGGCGAGGGCGTCCTTGACCGCCCCGATGGTCAGCTCGCCGAAGTGGAAGACGCTGGCGGCCAGGACCGCGTCGGCACCGGCGTCGACGGCCGGGGCGAAGTGCTCGAGGGCCCCGGCGCCCCCGCTGGCGATGACGGGCACGTGGACCTCGGCCCGCACGAGCCGGATCAGCTCGAGGTCGAAACCGTCGCGCGTGCCGTCGGCGTCCATCGAGTTGAGGAGGATCTCGCCGGCGCCGAGCGCCTCGGCCCGGGCGCACCACTCGACCGCGTCGAGGCCGGTGCCGGTGCGACCGCCGTGGGTCGTCACCTCGAACCCGCCTGTCGCGGAACCCGACCCGTCGCGGCGCCGTCGGACGTCGGCGGACAGCACCAGCACCTGCGCGCCGAACCGGTCGGCGGTCTCGGCGATGAGCTCGGGCCGGGCGATGGCGGCGGTGTTGACCCCGACCTTGTCGGCCCCGGCGCGCAGCAGGCGGTCGACGTCGCCGACGGTGCGCACGCCGCCGCCGACGGTCAGCGGGATGAAGACCTCCTCGGCCGTGCGCGCGACGACGTCGTACATCGTGGTGCGGTCGCCGCTGCTGGCCGTGACGTCGAGGAAGGTCAGCTCGTCGGCACCCTGCTCGCCGTAGCGGCGGGCCAGCTCGACGGGGTCGCCGGCGTCGCGCAGGCCCCGGAAGTTCACGCCCTTGACGACCCGACCGGCGTCGACGTCGAGGCACGGGATGACACGGACGGCGACCGACACGGGCGTCAGCGTAGCCGCGGCACTAGGGTCGGGTGTCGTGTGGTTCCAGGTCACGGACCCCGCCGACCCCGCCCACGTCGACGCCGTCCTCACCGCCCTCCGGGGCGCGACGCCGCGCTGCGGCCAGGTGGCCGTCGTCGCCGTCGACGGCCCGAGCGGCTCGGGGAAGACCACGCTCGCGAAGGGGATCGTCGACGTGCTCGGCTGCCCGGTGGTGCACATGGACGAGATCTTCCCGGGGTGGGACGGGCTCGCCGAGGCGGTGCCCCTGCTCGTCAACCAGGTCCTCGTGCCCCTCTCCCGCGGGCGGCGGGGCAGCTACCGGGTCTGGGACTGGGAGGCCGACGGCTGGGGTGCCACGCGCCACGTCGACCCCGGACCGGTCCTCCTCGTCGAGGGCTGCGCCTCCAGCGTCGGCGCCGCCGGGGGCTATGCCGCGCTCCGGGTCTGGCTCGAGGCGCCGCGCGATGAGCGCCTGCGCCGGGGCCTGGCCCGCGACGGTGAGGCCTACCAGCCGCACTGGCGGCGCTGGGCCGCCCAGGAGCAGGCCCTCTTCGCCGCCGACGGCACGCGCGACAAGGCCGACGTGACCTTCTCCACCGCGGACCGGCCGTGACCGTGGCTTCTCGGCTCGCCCGGGCCGCCGACGACGCCCGGACCGCGCTCGAGCGGGGGCTGCACCGGCTGCGCGACCGGCTCGCCCTCCTCGCCCAGATCGGGGTCGGGGTGGTCCTCGCGTGGACGCTCGCCTCGCAGGTCCTCGGCCACACCCAGCCGTTCTTCGCCCCGGTGACGGCGCTGATCTGCCTCGGGCTCACGTACGGCCAACGGCTGCGCCGGATCGTCGAGGTGACCCTCGGGGTCGCCGTCGGCGTGCTCGTCGGTGACGGCGTCGTGCTCCTGCTCGGCAGCGGGCCGCTGCAGATGGCCCTCGTCGTCGTCACCGCGATGGCCATCGCCGTCGTGCTGTCGTCGGGGCAGCTGGTCGTCATCCAGGCCGGGGTGCAGTCGGTGTTCATCGTCGCGTTCGCGGCCTCGGCCGGTCAGGGGCTCTCGCGCTGGGTCGACGCGCTGGTCGGCGGCCTCGTCGCCCTCGTGCTCGGCACCCTCGCCCCGACCACCCCGGTGGCCCGCCCCCGGGCCGAGGCCGCCCGCACGGTCCGGGGCGTCGCGGCCACCCTCGACGACGTCGCGGCGGCCCTGCGCACCGGCGACGCCGCCGCCGCCGTCGCCGCCCTCGAGGGGGCGCGGGCCCTCGAGGCCCGGCTGGGCGACCTGCGCCTCGCGGCCGCCGAGGGGGTCGCCGCCGTGCGTCAGTCGCCCCTCCTGCGCCACCACCGACCACAGGCCGTCGCGGCGTCGGCGCTCGTCGTGCCGCTCGACCGCTGCGTGCGCAACCTGCGGGTCCTCGCCCGGCGGGCCGCGGTGGCCGTCCGGCGCTCGGAGCAGGTGCCGCCGCGCTACGTCGACCTCGTCGCCGAGCTCGCCCGCGCCGCCGAGGACCTCGCCCGCGTCCTCGACGAGCACACCCTGCCCTCGGCCGGTCGTGGGGTGCTGGAACGGGTCGCGGGCCTGTCCGCGCGCGCCGAGCCGGCCGCCGGACTCTCCGCCGAGATGGTGCGCGGCCAGGTGCGCTCGATGGTCGTCGACCTGCTCGTCGTCGCGGGGATGGACGACGACGACGCGCTCGAGCTGGTCCCCGAGTCGCACCTGCCCTGACCCGGGCTGGCACGATGCGTCGGTGAGCACCCCCGAGGCCCCGACCTTCCCGCGCTGGGCCGTCGTCGCCGGCCTCGTGCTCGTCGCCGCCAACCTGCGCACCCTCATGGCCAGCCTCCCGCCGCTCGCCGAGACGGTCCGCGCCGACCTCGGGCTGAGCAACGCGTGGATGGGCGTGCTCACCACCCTCCCGGTCCTCTGCATGGGGCTGCTCGCCCCGGTCGCCAACCAGCTCGGGCGCCGCGTCGGGGCCGCCTCGGCCGTCGGCGCCGGGGTCGGTCTCGTGCTGCTCGGCCTCGTCGTCCGCGGCACCGGCGGTGGCCAGGCGTGGTCGCTGTACGCGGGCACCTTCCTCGCCGGTGCCGGCATCGCCCTCGCCGGGACGCTGCTGCCCGGCATCGTCAAGACCGTCTTCCCCGCCCACCGCGCCGGGCTCGGCACCGGGCTGACGATGATGTCGATGATGGGCGGTGCGGCCCTCGCGTCCGCGCTGGCCTTGCCGCTGGCCGGCGCGCTCGGCGGGTGGTCCGGTTCGCTGCTGGCGTGGGCACCGCTGGCCGCCGTCGCCGGGGTCGTCTGGGTGCCGGTCGCCCGCTACGCCCGTCGTCGTGCCGCGAACCAGCCTCCACCGGAGGACGTCTCGCACGCCCTGCCCTGGCGCAGCACGACCGCGTGGCTGCTCGCGGGCTACCTGTCCTTCCAGTCGTGGCAGTTCTACTCCTCGCTCGCGTGGCTCGCGCCGACGTACGAGTCGGGCGGCTGGACCCCCCGCGACGCCGGCCTCCTCATGTCGGTCTTCACCGGTGCCCAGCTGGTGTCCGGGCTGGTCGCGCCCGTGCTGCTCGACCGCCGGGCCGACGCCCGGGTCCTGCTCGTCGGCGCGACGCTGCTCGGCGGCCTCGGGGAGACCGGCGTCTGGCTGGCTCCCGACGCGGCGCCGTGGGCCTGGGCGGTGCTGGTCGGCGCCGGCCAGGGCGCCTGCTTCGCGCTCGGCCTCGGCCTGCTCGTGCGCTACGCCGAGACCGCCCGCGACAGCGCCCGGCTCACGGCGATGGGCTTCCTCGTCTCCTACACCGTGGCGTCGGCGGGCCCGGCGACGATGGGTGCCGTCCGCGACGCCACCGGGGGGTACACGTGGCTGTGGGCGGTGCTCGCGGCGGTGGCCCTGCCCCAGCTCGCCGCAGCGAGCCGGCTGCGACCCGGGGCCGCCCGGGTCGGGGAGCCGGTCGGGGCGGTCAGCCGCTGACGCCGCGGCGGGCCATCACGAGGCGGGCCAGGCGACGTGCCTCGACCCGGCCCTCCTCGCCGTCGACCCGCTGGACGGCCATGACGGCGAGCACGTCGGTGTCGGACAGCTCGAGGCTGACCCACGGGTCGCCGTCGGGGAAGCGGACGTCGACGATCTCGTCCCACCCGACGGTCCGGGTGGTCATGAGGTTGCGCACCGTCAGCCCGTCCGGCCCGGGCGTCGCCCGGATCGTCGCGTAGCGGGACAGGAACGCGGCGACGAGCACCCCGAAGGCCACGAGGGCCAGCTGGTCGCCCACGCCCCACACCCCGGCCACCCCCATCGCGACGGCGACGACGGCGCAGATGACGAGGAAGACGAGGGCCACGCCGAGCGGGACGAAGCGACCGCGCCGGGGCCGGAACTGGGCGTCGGGGGCGAGGCCGGCCGGGGTCGTCACAGCCGGCAGGCGGTGATGTCGGTGACGAGGATGGCGCGGGCGCCGAGCTCGTACAGCTCGTCCATCACGGCGTTCGTCGTGGCTCGCGGCACCATCGCCCGCACGGCGCACCAGTCGCGGTTCTGCAGCGGCGAGACGGTGGGGCTCTCGAGGCCCGGGGTGATCGCGCAGGCCCCGTCGACGAGGGCGGCGGGCACGTCGTAGTCGAGCATCACGTAGTGCCGGGCGGTGACGACGCCGAGGATGCGGCGCCGCAGCACCTCGATGCCGGCCTTCTCCTCGCTGCCCTCACGGCGCACCAGGACCGCCTCGCTGCGCAGGATCGGGTCGCCGAAGACCTCGAGTCCCTGGCTGCGCAGCGTCGCCCCGGTCTCGACGACGTCGGCGATGACGTCGGCGACGCCGAGGGTGATGGCGGTCTCGACGGCACCGTCGAGGCGGACGACCTGGGCGCTGACGCCGTGGTCGGCGAGGTGCTTCTCGACCAGGCCCGGGTAGCTCGTGGCGACCCGGTGGCCGGCGACGTCGGCGAGCGTGGTCGCGGTGCCGGAGCGGGCGGCGTAGCGGAAGGTCGAGGCGCCGAAGCCGAGCTCCATCACCTCGACCGCGGCCGAGCCGGAGTCGAGGAGCAGGTCGCGGCCGGTGACGCCGCAGTCGACGGTGCCGGAGCCGACGTAGACCGCGATGTCGCGCGGGCGCAGGTAGAAGAGCTCGACGCCGTTGTCGGGGTCGGCGACGACGAGCTCCTTGGTGTCGCGGCGGGTGCGGTAGCCGGCCTCGCGGAGCATGGCGGCCGCGGGCTCGGAGAGCGACCCCTTGTTGGGGACGGCGATGCGCAGCATGGGGTGGTGGTCCTCGGGTTCGGGCCGCTCAGAGGTGGCGGTAGACGTCGTCGGGGGTCAGGTCGGAGGCGAGCATGAGCACCTGGAGGTGGTACAGCAGCTGGCTGACCTCCTCGGCGGTGCGCTCGCGGCCCTCGTGCTCGGCGGCCATCCACACCTCGGCGGCCTCCTCCACGATCTTCTTGCCGATGGCATGGACGCCGGCGTCGAGGGCGGCCACGGTGCCCGACCCCTCGGGGCGGGTGCGGGCCTTCTCCGCGAGCTCGGCGTACAGCGCGTCGAACGTCTTCACGAGGCACAAGGGTACGGGGGTGCGGCGGCGGCCCGGACGCCCGTCCGTGCCGCCGCCGCCCGGGGTCAGGCGACCGGTGCCGGCTGAGGGCTGCTCGCCGCCTGCTCCTGCTCGTTCGCGCGGGTCAGCTTGACCCACTGGGTGAAGCCGTAGAGGACGAACATCCCGTAGAAGATGTACATCACCGACGTCGGCACGTACCCGGTGGCGAACCCGAGGGGCACGCCGATGAGGTCGACGCCGATCCAGGCCAGCCAGAACTCGTTCCAGCCGCGGGCCATCGCGTAGGTCGCGGCGATCGAGCCGACGAAGATCCAGGCGTCGGCGGCGTAGTACCACCACTGCGGCTGGAAGTACGGGTTCGGGGCGAGGTTCCAGAGGGCCACGAAGGCCCACCAGACGACCGCGGTGCCCACGAGCCAGCCGGTGACGGCGACCGTCCGCTCGCGGGCGGTCATCCAGCGCGGGGTGACCGCGGGTGCGTCCGAGCCGCCGCCGACCGCGCGCCGGTGCTGGGCCCAGCGGACCCAGCCGTAGACGCTCACGAGGATGAAGAAGACCTGCCGGCCGGACTGGCCGAAGAGGGGGATCCGCTCGTCGGCACCGAAGGCGGCGCCGATGTAGACGAAGAACAGCATGATGTTGGCGAGGATGCCGACCGGCCAGGCCCAGACCTTGCGCTTCATGCCGTACCAGGCGGAGGCGACGCCGATGAGCACACCGACGAGCTCGAGCCAGTGCAGCTCGTAGGGCCCGATCGGGATGGCGGCGTCGATCACCTGCTGGAAGAGGTTCTGCGACTGGGTCGCAGCGACGAGGGTGTTCATGAGGGTGTTCGTCCTTCGGGTTCGTAGTGCATCTCGGGACGAACTCCGGGGAACGTGCACCGCGACCACGCCGGGACCCCGAAGGACCCGGCTGGACCGCCGTACGTGCGCCTACCATCCGGACTTTCACCGTCGGTCCTGGAGTTCCACCAGGTCAACCGGCCGCTGGCTGCGGTCGGGTCGCGGACTTTAACCGCCGGCTCGGAGTTTCACCGACCCCGGAGCACGTGCCGCCAGTATGCATCGCGCCGGGCCCCGGCGTCACGGGCGTCCGCTGTGCTCTCCCCCACGAAACCCGCTCGACCGCCCGGGCCCCGTGGTGGTCCCCTGTCCCCGTGACCGCCCCCACCGAGGACCGCTTCCGCGCACTGGCCCGCTCCGGCCCGTGGCGGTTCACGACGCTCCGGTTCACCCACCGCCGCGCCGACGGCCAGGTGGTGGAGGCCACGCTGCGGCGGCCGGGCTGGCTCCGGGTGCGCACCGCCTCCGGCGTCGAGCACGTCGTCGACCAGCGCCGACCACGCACGGTCAACGTCATCGGCCTCGACGAGGTCCGCTGGCACGACGAGGCGATGCTCCGTCCGCACGAGGTCCGGGTGGCTCTCGACGCCGACGGCTTCGTGCTCGACCGGCCCCGGTCCCCCCGGTTCGACGCCGACGACCCGCTGTGGGGCTCCTACGACTGGGTGGCGATGCTCGACCCGGTCGAGCTCTCGACCGGGACGACGGTCCGCGAGCTGGCGTCCACGACCCGGCACGGCCGGGAGACCTGGTGGGCGCAGATGTCGGCGACCGACGACTACGAACCCCGGTGCGGCTGTTGCCCGTTGCTCTGGGGCGCGGTGTCCGAACGGCTGGAGGCCGCGGTCGGTGGCCCCACGTGGGCGGCGCAGCACCCCGACGTCTCGTACCCCGCGTCGTGGCTCGTCGGCCTCGACGCGCAGACCGGCGTCGTCGTGTCGGCCGAGCCGCTCGGCGGGGACCGCGACGACCTCGGGTTCGGCGTGACCATCCACGCGGTCGACGACCCCGCGGACGGGGTGGCGGCGGGCTGAGCGCGGCCGGGTCAGCCCTCGACGACCAGGCCCATGGCCCGCAGGATGCCGCCGGCGGCCGCGGCGTCGACCCGCAGCCCCCGGACCCGGTTCTCCGCCGGGTCGACGACGTAGCCGGACGCGCCGACGAGGCTCGCCTCGCGCAGGTCGGTGCCCGCGAACGTGGCGCCGGCGAGGTCGCAGCCCCCGAGGTCGGTGCGGCGCAGGTCGGCCCCGGCGAGGTCGACCTCGCGCACCGAGCAGTCGGCGAACCGTGACCCGGCTGCCTCGGCGTCCCGGAACGATCCGAGGTCGAGGCGGCAGCGCTCGAAGTCCCACGGGCGTGCCGACAGGGGCGCCGGGGCGGCCCGCGACCACTGGACGGCCAGCGCCTTGCAGTCGACGAACCGGCAGTCGGTGAAGCGGCTGCCGGCGAGGTCGGCCATCGACAGGTTGGACCCGGTGAAGGTGCAGTCGGTGAAGGTGCAGTCGCGCAGGACCGCCTCCTCGAGCACGCAGCCGTCGAACCGGCAGGCCTCGAGCTCGAGCCCCTCGAGCACCTCACCGGGCGCGAGCCCCTCGGTGAGGTCGAGGTCGGCGCCGTACCGGTCCTCGAGGACCCCGAGCTCCGTGAGCCGCGCGGCGAGGCCGGCCATCGTCAGTGCCGGTGCCGTTCGGCGAGCGCTCGCAGCTCGGCGACGGCGTCGGCGGCGGAGTCCTTGCCGTAGACGGCCGACCCCGCGACGAACACGTCGGCCCCGGCCTCGGCGCACTGCTCGATGGTGTCGGCCGACACCCCGCCGTCGACCTGGACCCAGACCTCGCCGCCGTGCCGACGGACCGCCTCGCGCACCCGGCGCACCTTGGGCATCTGGTCGGCCATGAACGACTGGCCGCCGAAGCCGGGCTCGACGGTCATCACGAGGACCATGTCGACCTCGGGCAGCAGGTCCTCGTAGGGCGCGAAGTCGGTGCCGGGCTTGACGGCGAAGGCGGCGCGGGCCCCGGCGGCGCGGATGGCCCGGGCGGTGGCGACCGGGTCGCGGACCGCCTCGATGTGGAAGGTCACCGACTGCGCGCCGGCCTCGGCGTACCCGGGGCCCAGCGGTCGGGGTCCTCGATCATCAGGTGGCAGTCGACCGGGACCGGCGAGACCCGGACGAGGGACTCGACGACGGGCAGCCCGAGGGTGAGGTTGGGGACGAAGTGGTTGTCCATGACGTCGACGTGCGCCCAGTCGGCGGTCGAGATGTCCTCGAGCGCGGCCTGGAGGTTGGCGAAGTCGGCGGACAGGATCGAGGGCGAGATCTGCACGTCGGCCACCCTAGCGAGGCTCAGCGCACCATCCGGAGCTCGACCAGGGGGAAGCGCGAGTCCTGCACCCGGGTGCCGTCGGCGACGAAGCCGTTGCGCCGGTAGAACGAGATCGCCCGCTCGTTGCCGCGAGCGGTCCAGAGCTCGGCGGGCCGGTCGGCGAGCGCCCACTCGAGCAGCTGCTGCCCGAGGCCGGTGCCGAGGTGGTCCGTCGCGACGTAGAGAGCCCAGAGCGCCTCCGTGCGGGCCGGGCGGACGCCCTCGTGCTCGAGGCCCGGCCCCGCGATGCACCAGCCCACCGGCCCGGCGTCCCCGTCGAACACCGTGACGCGCCGGACACCGGCGGGCAGCGGCTCGGCGATGACCCTGCGCCACAGCGCGATCCGCTCCTCGGGACCGTGCTCGTCGAAGTACCCCGGGGGCAACAGGTCGGAGTAGGTGTCGACCCACACCTGCTGGTGCATCCGGCCGAGCGCCTCGGCGTCCGACGGCCTCGGCTCCCGCCAGACGAGGGCGCCGAGGCTCACGCCCGTTTCCTCAGCAGGGCGAGGAACATCGCGTCGGTGCCGTGGACGTGCGGCCAGAGCTGGACGTGCGGGCCGTCACCGAGGTCGGCGAGCGGCGCCCCGGTGGCATCGGTGAGGTAGGGGCGGGCGTCGACCGGCTCGACGTCGTCGCGCTTCTTGAGGACGTCGGAGACGACGAAGCGGGTCTCGGCGACGTGGGGGCTGCAGGTGGCGTAGGCGACCACTCCCCCGGGTGCGACGGCGTCGAGGGCCGAGGCCAGCAGGGCGCGCTGGAGGGGCCCGAGCGTCGCGAGGTCGGACGGCTGCCGGCGCCAGCGCGCCTCGGGCCGGCGCCGCAGCGCCCCGAGGCCGGTGCACGGCGCGTCGACGAGGACACGGGCGTAGGCGCCGGGCTCCTCGTCCCCCACCTCCCGACCGTCGGCCGTGCGAATGTCGATGGGATGCCCTGCGGCAGAGGCCTTCTCGATGACCTGCGCCAGGCTCGAGCGCACGAGGTCGGCCCGGTGGGGGCTGACCTCGACGGCGGTCAGGGCGGCGCCGGCGTCCGGCGCGAGGGCGCCGAGGACCCCGGCCTTGCCGCCCGGTCCGGCGCAGAGGTCGAGCCAGCGGACAGGAAGGCCCTCGGCGACCTCGACGGCAGCCAGGGCGAGCGCCAGGTGCTGCGACCCCTCGTCCTGCACCGCGGCCCGCCCGTCGCGGACGGCGGCGATGCGGCCGGGGTCGCCGCTGCGCAGGACGGCGCCGATCGGCGAGGTCGCGCTCGGCTCGGCGTCGGCGTCGTGGACCAGCTCCTCGACCGTGGCCAGGCCGGGGCGGGCGACGACGTGGACCCGCGGCGGCTCGTTGTCGACGGCCAACAGGGCGGCGAGCTCGGCGTCCACCGTCTCCGGGGTGGCCCGGCCGTGGCCCAGGAGGGCGGCGCGCAGCGCGGTGACGACCCACTCGGGGTGCGAGTGCGTCACGGCGAGGGCGCCGACACCACCGCCCGCGGGGGTCACCGCTGCGGTCCACTCCTCGAGGGTCCGTTCCGCCACCCGCCGCAGCACGGCGTTGACCAGGCCCGAGGCGCCCTGCCCGACCACCGTGCGGGCCAGCCCGACGGTCTGGTCGGCGGCGGCGTGCGACGGCACGCGCATCCCGAGCAGCTGGTGCACCCCGAGGCGCAGGACGTCGAGGACCTCGGGGTCGATCCGCTCGACGGGGCGGTCGGCCGCGACGGCGATGACCGCGTCGTACAGGCCCTGCCACCGGACGGTGCCGAAGGCCAGCTCGGTGGCGAAGGCCGCGTCGCGGGGCTCGAGCCGCCGCTGGCGGATGATGCGCGGCATCTCGAGGTTGGCGTAGGCGCCGTCGGCGACCGCCCGGAGCAGCTGGAAGGCGGCGAACCGGGTCGGCTCGGCCCGCTTCGTGCGCTGGGCGGGCGTGGTGGCGGAGCGGCGGCGGGGGCCGCGGCCGGTCGGGCGGGAGGGGCGGTCGGGCACCCGCCGAGGCTAACGGGCGGCGGACGGACCACCGAAACCCGTTGGCCGGCGGCAGCGGACGCCGACCGTCCGCATCCCGCCCTAGGGTGTCGCGGCATGGGCGACTTCCGCGACCTCGACCTGTCCGGATCCTCCGCGGAGCGGGTGACCCTGCGTGACGTGACGGCCCGCGAGGTCGACCTCAGCGACGCGCGGGCCCGCGACGTCCGCCTCGCCGGGGCCGGCGCCACCTCGGTTAACCTCACGGGGCTCCGGCTGCGCGACGTGCTGATGGCCGACGTCGTCATCCGCGGGGCCTGGCTCCAGGGCGTGGAGATCACCGGTGAGGTCGAGGGCCTGACGGTGAACGGCATCGACGTCGGCCCGCTCGTCGAGGCCGAGCTCGACCGCCGTCATCCCGACCACGCCGCGATGAGGCCGACCGATGCCGAGGGCTTCCGGCACGCCTGGGACGTCGTCGAGGAGCTCTGGACCGGCACCGTCGGGCGCGCCCGGCGGCTCGACCCGGCCCTGCTCCACGAGAGCGTCGACGAGGAGTGGTCGTTCGTCCAGACGCTGCGGCACCTGTCCTTCGCCACCGAGTGCTGGCTGCTGCGGGCGATCCTCGGCGACCCCGCCCCGTGGCACCCCCTCTCGCTGCCCTGGGCCGAGGCCCCCGCGATGGAGGGCGTGCCCGACGACCCGGACGCCCGCCCCTCCCTCGACGAGGCCCTCGCCCTGCGGCACCACCGGATGGCGTCCGTGCGCCGCTACCTCGACGACCTCACCGACGAGCAGCTGGCCGGGCACACGGTGCCCGTCGACGGTCCGGGATGGCCCGAGCCGGAGTCGTTCCCGGTGCGGGAGTGCCTGCTGACCATCCTCAACGAGGAGTGGTGGCACCGGCAGTACGCCGAGCGCGACCTCGCCGTGCTCGAGCAGCGTTCCGGCTGAGGGCGGTTCAGCCCAGGCGCTCGCCCGGGGCGATGCGCGTGCCCCGGGCCCAGTCGGCCGCGGCCATCGCCCGCTTGCCGTGGGGGCCGACCTCGCCGAGGGCCACCGGGCCGGACGCCGTGCCGACGAGGACCGCGCGCTTCGTCGCGTGCAGCTCGCCGGGTGCCAGGGCCGGGGCGTCGTCGAGGCCCGTCGGCGCGGGGTCGAGCGGGCCGACCTTGAGCCGCTCGCCACGGAACGTGGTCCAGGCGCCGGGGTTGGGGGTGCATCCGCGCACGAGCCGGTCGACGACGTGGGCCGGCAGCGACCAGCGCACCGCGGCCTCCTCGACGGTGAGCTTCGGGGCGTGGCTGACCCCCTCGGCCGGCTGGGGGACGGCCCGCAGCGTGCCGTCCTCGAGACCGTCCATCGTCGCCACGAGGAGGCCGGCCCCGACGTCGGACAGCCGCTCGAGCAGCGAGCCGGCGGTGTCGGTGGGGCGGACGGCCTCGGTGACGGCTCCGAGCACCGGACCGGTGTCGAGCCCCTCCTCGATGACGAAGGTGCTGGCGCCGGTGACCTCGTCACCGGCCATGACCGCCCGCTGCACGGGGGCCGCCCGCGCCAGGCCGGCAGCAACGAGAAGTGCAGGTTGACCCAGCCGTGGGCCGGGACGTCGAGGGCGACGCGCGGAAGCAGGGCGCCGTAGGCGACGACCGGGCAGCAGTCGGGGGCCAGCTCGCGCAGCCGGTCGAGGAAGTCCTCGTCGCCCGGGCGGGCGGGGGTCAGCACCTCGAGGTCGTGCTCGAGCGCGACCTCCTTGACCGGCGAGGGGTGCAGCGTGCGTCCGCGCCCCGAGCGGGCGTCCGGACGCGTGACGACGGCGACGACCTCGTGCCGCGAGGCGAGCAGGGCCCGCAGCGAGGGCACGGCGGTGTCGGGGGTACCGGCGAGGACGAGACGCACCCGCCGAGTCTAGGAGGCTCGCCGCGGTTCACGGTTCGAGGTGAAAGGGGACCTCCTGACGGCCCGGCATCACCTCGAACCGCCCGAGCCGACCGTCGGCCGTTCGAGGTATTCCGCCGCCACCTCCCGACGGCCGGATACCTCGAACCGCCCGACGCCACCGGCTCAGGCGGTGGGGTCGCGGGGGTCGACGCGGACGGTGACCGGGTCGGGGTCCTTGCGCGCGGCGGAGCGGGCGCGCAGGGCGCTCAGCTCGACGGCCAGCGCCGCCGCCTCCTCGACGGGCACGGTGACCAGGGCCCGCCAGCGCTCCTCGCCGTGGGGCAGCGGGCCGAGGGTCGTGGCCGAGGCGGGGAGCGCGAGCTCGGTGAGGGCGGCGGCGACGGCCGGGCGGGTGCCGGTGAGTGCGGCCATCCGGGCGGCCGGCGGCAGCGCGAGCTCGCGGCGCTCGGCGAGCTCGCGGTCGGCGAACCAGGCGGGGTCCCAGCGCACCAGGGCCTCGACGGCCGGGACGGTGACGTGGAGCGGGGCCCCCGCCAGGACGACCCGACCGCCGGCGGCGGCCGGCCGCACGAGGGCCGCCGCGGCGCACCAGCGCCGGAGCGCCTCCTCCCCCGCGTCGAGGGTCGGGCGGTCGAGCATCGCCCAGGCGTCGAGCAGGAGCGCTGCCGCGTAGCCGCCCTCGGCGACGGGCTCGGCACCGGGCGTGGAGACGACGAGGCGCGGGGTGCCCTCGACCGCGTCGAGGACGGTGCCCGCCCCGGAGCGCTCGACCGGCACCCCGGGGAAGGCGCGCCCCAGCTCCTCGGCGGTGCGCCGGGCCCCGACGACCGACGAGCGCAGCCGGGTGCCCGAGCAGGCCGGGCAGGAGAACGCGGTCTCGACCCGTCCGCACCAGCGGCACGCCGGCGGACCCTGTGGGCCGGCCAGCCCCAGCGGCCCGGAGCACACCCGGCAGCGCGCGGGCCGGCGGCAGTCCTGGCAGGACAGCGACGGCAGGTACCCGCGCCGCGGCACCTGCACCAGCACCGGGCCGGTGGCCAGCGCCTCCTTGGCCGCGCTCCAGGCGACCGACGGCAGGTGCGCGGCAGCCACCGCGGGGTCGCGCTCGAGGTCGGCGCCCTCCCCCGCCACCCGCACGGCGGGCACGGCCGCCCGCAGGCTGCGCCGGTCGGCCTCCACGGGCGCCAGCACGCCGCGGGCGACGAGGTCGGCCACGGCCGCCGACCGGGTGTGGCCCGCGGCCAGCACGGCGGCCCCCTCGCGCCGGGCCCGCTCGAGCAGCACCTCGCGGACGTGCGGGTACGGGGCGCGGGGCTCCTCGAGGAGGTCGTCGCCGTCGTCCCACCAGGCGACGAACCCGAGGTCGCGCACCGGGGCCAGGGCCGCCGCGCGGGTGCCGACGACGACCGGCACGTGCCCGCGCAGGGCCTTGAGGAAGGCGGTGTAGCGGGCCTGCGGTCCCTGGTCGGCGGTGAGCCGGGTGTGGCGGCCGGGGCCGAGGGCGGCCACGAGGGCCGCCTCGACCCGGACGACGTCGCGGTGGTCGGGAACGACGACGAGCGCCCCGCGCCCACCCTCGACCGCCGCCCGGACGGCCTCGGCGAGCACCGCCGGCCACGCGGTCGCGGGCTCGACCGACGGCAGCGCGAGGAGCGAGGCGGCCGGCGACCCGCCCTCGCGGACCCGAGCGAGGAAGGCCGCGCCCGCGGGGTAGGCCGTCCAGGCGGAGCCCTCGGACGCGGGCAGGGGCTCGTGGCCGGGGGGCTCGAGCGGCAGGGCCTGCTCGGCGCGGGCGTGGCGCGGCGGCACCGCGAGCCGCAGCACGTCGCCGAGGGTGCCGGCGTAGCGGGCCGCGACCGCCCGCGCGGACGCCAGGACCTCCGGGGTGAGCACCGCCTCGGGCGAGACGAGCCGCCGCAGCGGGCTGAGCCGGCCGGTGTGCTCGGCGGTGTCGCGCCGCTCGAGGACCCAGCCGTCGAGGTCCTGCCCGGCGAAGCGGACCTTGACCCGAGCCCCCGGCTGCGCGCCCGCGGCCATCGACTCGGGGACGAGGTACTCGAACGGCCGGTCGAGGTGGGCCAGGCCGGTGTCGACCTGGACGAGGGCGACCGGGTGGTCCTCGGTGGTGGGGTCGTCCCCGGCGAGCCGCCTCGGGCGACGGCGCCCACCGGCGGCGATGAGGGCCAGCTGCTCGCCCTCGGCGCCGGTCTCCGTCACGGCCCCGAACCTAGCGGAGCCCGCCGACCCCGGTGGGGTCGGCGGGCTCCGCCTGTGGACGATGGCGGCGTCAGCCGGCGACCGCGCGCTGCAGCGCCTCGACGCGGTCGGTGCGCTCCCACGTGAAGGCGTTGTCGACGCCGGGGGCGCTGGTGCGACCGAAGTGCCCGTAGGCGGCGGTCGGCTTGTAGATCGGGCGGAGCAGCTCGAGCTCCTCGAGGATGGCCAGCGGGCGCAGGTCGAAGACGCGCAGGATGGCGGCCTGGATCGCCTCGACCGGTGCGGTCTCGGTGCCGAAGGTCTCGACGTACAGGCCGACGGGCTGGGCGACGCCGATCGCGTAGGCGACCTGGACCTCGCAGCGCCGGGCCAGGCCGGCCGCGACGACGTTCTTGGCGACCCAGCGGGTGGCGTACGCCGCCGAGCGGTCGACCTTCGAGGGGTCCTTGCCGGAGAAGGCGCCGCCGCCGTGGCGGGCCATCCCGCCGTAGGTGTCGACGATGATCTTGCGGCCGGTGAGGCCGGCGTCGCCCATCGGGCCGCCGATGACGAACTTGCCCGTGGGGTTGATGTAGGTGCGGTAGCCGTCGGTGCGCAGGTCGGTGCCGGCCTCGGCGAGCTCGGCGAGCACCGGCTCGATGACGTGGCTGCGGATGTCGGGCTGGAGCAGGCCCTCGAGGCTGACGTCCTCGGCGTGCTGCGTCGAGAGGACGACGGCGTCGAGCGAGACGGCCCGGTCGCCCTCGTAGGCGATGGTGACCTGGGTCTTGCCGTCGGGGCGCAGGTAGCCGAGCTCCCCGGTGTGGCGGACGGCCGTGAGCCGCTCGGCGAGCCGGTGCGCGAGGAAGATCGGCAGCGGCATCAGCTCGGGGGTGTCGTCGCAGGCGTAGCCGAACATCAGGCCCTGGTCGCCGGCGCCCTGCTTGTCCTTCGGGTCGACCCCGCCGCTGCGGTTCTCGAAGGCGGTGTCGACGCCCTGCGCGATGTCGGGGCTCTGCTGCCCGATCGAGACCTCGACCCCGCACGAGGCGCCGTCGAAGCCCTTCGTCGAGGAGTCGTAGCCGATGCCCAGCACGGTCTCGCGCACGATGGAGGGGATCTCGACGTAGGCCTCGGTCGTCACCTCACCGGCCACGTGGACCAGCCCGGTGGTCACCATCGTCTCGACGGCCACCCGGCTGTGGGGGTCCTGGTCGAGCATGGCGTCGAGGATGCTGTCGGAGATCTGGTCGCAGATCTTGTCCGGGTGGCCCTCGGTGACGGACTCGGACGTGAACAGGCGTGCGGACACGCGGCAACTCCTTCGATGTGGGGCAGCGCCGCCCCGTGGGTGGCGGCGCACCGGCCCAACATACCGGTCCCTGAGAAGCGTCGCGGGCCCGGTCCGGCTCGCGGCACGCGCATGGAATCATGGGCCCCGTGTCCGACGGGTCCAGCATCGAGGCGACCGAGGCCGCGCGGGGCGTCGCGACGTCCACGAGCCCGGTCGACGAGGCGCTGTCGCTGCTCACCCGGGCCCAGGACCTCGCCGACCAGCTGCGCGAGGAGGCCGGCACCGAGCTGAGCGCCGCCCGGGCCGAGGCCTCCCGCATCCGCGCCGAGTCGGCCGCGGCCGCCCACGAGCTCGCCGAGCTGACCGCCCGGGTCGAGACCGCCCGCGAGGACTCCGACCGCCGGCTCGAGGAGACCCGCTCCGAGGTCGAGATCATGCTCGCCGACGCCGCCGACCAGGCGGCGCTGCTGCGCATGACGGCCACGAAGACCAGCGACGAGGCCGTCTCCATCGCCGAGGAGCAGGCGGCCTCCCTCGTGGCCGAGGCCCAGCGCCGGGCCGACGCGACCCTCGAGCGGGCCCGCCACGAGCACGAGACGACGATGACCCGCCTCGCCGACGAGGAGCGCGGGCACCAGGAGCGCTGGGCCGCCGAGCACGAGGTGCACACCGCCGAGCTCGCGACGCTGCGCGACACCACGCACGCCGAGCTCGCCGGCCTGCGCCAGGAGGCGGAGACCTACGCCGCCCGACACCGTGCGGACGCCGAGGCCGAGGTGCTGGCCCGGCTCACCGAGCTGACCACCCGCGAGGAGGGCTCGCGCGCCGAGTCCGGCCGGCTGCTCGAGGACGCCCGGGCCGAGGCCACCCGGCTGCTGGCCGAGGCGGAGGCGGAGGCCGCGTCGGTCGTCGACAGCGCCGAGAAGCACCTGGCCTGGGCCCAGGGCACGGTCCGCGAGGTGCTCGAGCGGGCCGACGCCGAGCGCGAGCGCCGGGCCCGCGAGCACCATCAGGAGGTCGTCGAGCGCACCCGGTCGCACCGCCAGCGCGTCCAGACCCTCCTGCACAGCGCCACCGCCAAGAGCCGCGACCGGCTCGCCGAGGCCGAGTCCGAGTCGCGGCGGATGCGCGAGCTGGCCCAGTCCGTCCTCGCCGAGGCCCGCGCCGACGCCGAGCGCACCCGGGAGGCCGCGGCCCGCGAGTCCGAGCGGCTCGTCGCCGACGCCCGCGCCCGCGAGGCCGAGGCCACCGCCCGGGCCGAGCGCCGGCTGGCCGAGGCCGACGAGGGGGCCCGGCGGGTCCGGCAGAGCACGGCCGAGGACGTCGAGCGGATGCACCGCGAGGCCCACGAGTACCACCGGGCCGCGCGGGCCGAGATCGTCAAGGCCTCCGACGAGGCCCGCGAACGCGCCGACGCCGTCCGTGCCGAGGCGCACGCGGCGGTCGAGCGGGCCCGGGCCGAGGTGCATACACTCGCAGCGCGACGCGACGCGATCACCACCCAGCTGGGCCGGCTGTCGGGGGTCATCGACGCCCTGGCCGTCTCCGAGGACGACGCCCCGCCTCCCCCCGACGACCGGGCCGACCCGGGCCCCGCCGACCAGCCCACCGACACCGCACCCATCCCCGACCAGGAGTCCTGATGAACCAGCCGGAGTTCCCCACCGTCTTCCGCGGCTACGACCCCGTCCAGGTCGACGCGCACCTCGCGGCGCTGCACCAGGCCGTCGAGACCGCCCGGCAGGAGGCCGAGGCGGCCCGCCAGGAGGCCGCGGAGTCCTCGGTCGAGCTCTCCAAGACCCGCCAGGACGCCGAGGCCGCGGGCTCCGAGCTCGAGGCGCACCGCAGCCGCATCGCCCAGCTCGAGGACGAGGGCCGCAAGGTCTCCAGCCCGACCTTCGCCGACCTCGGCGAGCGCATCGGCTCGATGCTGGGGCTCGCCGACGAGGAGGCCTCCTCGATCCGCAGCGCGGCCGCCGAGGACGCCGACCAGACCCGCCGGCTCGCCGACGAGCAGTCGCAGCTGGCCCGTGCCGAGGCCGACACCTACGCCGAGGAGGTGCGCAACCGCGCCGACACCGACGCCGCCGAGGTGCTCTCGCGCGCCAAGGCCGAGGCCGACTCCATCGTCGACGACGCCGCCCGCGAGGCCGCCGCCCGCCGCGAGGAGGCCGAGGCCTACTTCGAGAAGCAGCGCGCCACGGCCGCCGCGCAGGCCGCCGACTTCGAGAAGACCCTCGGCGAGCGCCGCGACGCCGCCGCCGCCGAGTTCAACGACCAGATCGCCAAGCAGGACCAGGCCCTGCTGGCCGTCCAGGAGCGGGCCGACCTGCTCGCCCGGGAGGCCGAGGAGGACCACCAGGCCAAGACCGGCGAGGCCGGGCGCCTGCTCGAGGCCGCGCGCACCGAGGCCGCCGACATCGTCC
Source organism: Phycicoccus sp. HDW14 (assembly GCF_011383005.1). Taxonomy (GTDB): domain Bacteria; phylum Actinomycetota; class Actinomycetes; order Actinomycetales; family Dermatophilaceae; genus Phycicoccus. Next base: position 1,531,063 of record NZ_CP049935.1, read on the forward strand.
GTTCCGCCAAGGAGCAGGCCGACCGTGTGCGCCGCGACTCCGAGCGCGAGCTCGCCGCCGCCACCGCCCGCCGCGACAGCATCACCGCGCAGCTCTCGAACGTCCGCAACATGCTCGCCACGCTCGGCGGCCCCGCGGCCGCCGAGGCCCTCGCCCCGGCCGAGGACGAGGTCGTCGAGGAGTCCGCCGAGACCGGCGACGAGCGTCTGACCGAGGACGGCCGTCGCGTCCCGACCCTGGCCGAGCTCGCCGCCCAGGACGTGGAGGACGAGGACGCCGACGTCGAGGAGGTCGACGAGGAGGTCGAGCCCGAGGACGAGGCCGCCGACGACGTCGAGGACGAGCTCGGCGACGAGGGCGACGAGCCGGTCGAGGCCGCCGCGGGCAAGAAGGCCTCCGCCAAGCGCTGACCTCCCGGGGCCCACCCGCAGTCGAACGACGAGAACATGCCGTCGACCCCACCGGGTCGACGGCACGTTCTCGTCTCTCGACCGGTGGCAGGCTGGGGCCGTGAACCCCGGCCGGACCGTCGCGCCCCAGCGGCTGCGGGTCTTCCCGGACTGGTCCGCCGACCCGGTGTGGGCCGACGACGGCATGGTCGACCTCGACGACCTCCCGGTCACCGGCCGCCTGACGGAGGCGCTGCGGGCCTGGGCCCGGGAGTGGGAGCGCCTGCTCGGCCCGCGGTTCGAGGTTCGCGAGAAGGACGCGTACGCGGCGTGGCTGGACGCCGGGCGGCAGCACGCGCGGCGCCTGCAGGCCGAGCTCGGGCCCGACTGGACGGTGGAGTACACCGCCGAGTGAGGGCCCGCCGGCTCAGAGCAGGTCGGTGACGACGTCCCAGACGGCGGCCGCGACGGCGTCCTTCGTGGCCGGCCCGACGTCGAGGACCGCCTCGCTCCCCCTGCGCAGCACGTGCACGGTGTTCTCGTCCTTGCCGAACGTCAGGTCGGCGCCGACCTCGTTGACGACGAGCACGTCGCAGCCCTTGCGCGCGAGCTTGGCCCGGCCGTGCTCGAGCACGGAGCCGTCGGCGTCCCCGGTCTCGGCGGCGAACCCGACGACGACCGGCGAGCCCGACCCGCCGCGCGCCGCGACGAGCCCGGCGAGGATGTCGGGGTTGCGCACGAGCGCGACGGCGGGAGCCGACTCGTCGGCGGAGCCGTCGGCCCCCACGCCGTGGGTCTTCTTGATCTTGTGCCCGGTGTAGGCGGCGGGCCGGAAGTCGGCGACCGCGGCGGCCATGACGACGACGTCGGCCTCGGCCGCCTCGGCGCGCACGGCGGACTCCATCTGCAGGGCGGTCTCGACCGGCACGGCGCGGACCCCGGCCGGGACCTCGAGGCCGGACGTCGTGACGAGGACGACCTCGGCGCCCCGGGCCGCGGCGACCCGGGCCAGGGCGTACCCCTGCTTGCCCGACGAGCGGTTGCCGAGGAAGCGGACGGGGTCGAGCGGCTCGCGGGTGCCGCCGGCGCTGACGACCACCCGCCGCCCGGCCAGGGCGCCCCGGGCTGCCGGCGGGGCGGGAGCCGCCGCACCACTGCGCTCGAGCTCGCGCCGGCAGATCTCGAAGAGCTGCTCGGGCTCGGGCAGCCGTCCCGGCCCGCTGTCACGACCGGTCAGGCGGCCGGACGCGGGCGGCACGACGTGGACGCCGCGCTCGGTGAGGGTGCTGATGTTGGCCTGCGTCGCCGGGTGCTCGTACATCTCGGTGTGCATGGCGGGCGCCATGACGACCGGGCAGCGCGCGGTGAGCAGGACGTTCGTGAGCAGGTCGTCGGCCTGGCCGGTGGCCGCGCGGGCCAGCAGGTCGGCGGTGGCCGGGGCGACGACGACGAGGTCGGCCTCCTGGCCGATCCGCACGTGCGGGACCTCGGTGATGTCGGACCACACGTCGGTGTGGACCGGCTTGCCGGACAGTGCCGACCAGGTCGCCTCGCCGACGAAGTGCAGCGCCGAGGCCGTGGGGACGACGGTGACGTCGTGGCCGGCCTCGGTGAGCAGCCGCAGCAGCGAGCACGCCTTGTACGCCGCGATGCCCCCGCGACGCCGAGGACGACCTTCACGGTGGGGTCAGCCCTCGGTCGGGGTCTCGGGGGTCGGCTCGGAGGTCAGGAGGCCCTCGTTGATCTCGCGGAGGGAGATGGACAGCGGCTTCTCGTGGACCTCGGAGTCGACGAGCGGGCCGACGTACTCGAGGAGGCCCTCCTGGAGCTGGGCGTAGTAGGCGTTGATCTGCCGGGCCCGCTTCGCGGAGTAGAGGACGAGGGCGTACTTGGAGTCGGCCTGCTCGAGGAGCTCGTCGATCGGCGGGTTGGTGATGCCGATGGGGGTCGCCGTGGTTCCGGACACGCGTCAGTCTCGTTTCGATGTGGGGACGGGGGTTCGCGTCCATGATACGAGGTCCTCCGCCGCACGCCGAACGTCGTCGTTGACGACCGTGACGTCGAACTCCTCGGCGGCGGCCAGCTCGACCCGGGCGGTGTCGAGGCGCGCGGCCCGTTCCTCGGCGTCCTCGGTGCCCCGCCCGACGAGCCGGCGGACCAGCTCCTCCCAGCTCGGGGGTGCGAGGAAGACGAAGAAGGCGTCGGGCATGGTGCGGCGCACCTGGCGGGCCCCTGCGAGGTCGATCTCGAGCAGCGCCGGCCGGCCGGCGGCCAGCGCCTCCTCGACGGGGGCGCGCGGCGTGCCGTACTTGGCCCGGCCGTGGACGACCGCCCACTCGAGGAGCTCGCCGGCGGCGACCATCTCCTCGAAGCGCTCGTCGGAGACGAAGTGGTAGTGGACACCCTCGACCTCGCCGGGACGGGGGCGCCGGGTGGTCACCGACACCGAGAGCCACACCTCGGGGTGGTGCTCCCGGACGTAGGCAGCGAGCGTCCCCTTGCCGACCGCGGTCGGCCCGGCGAGGACGGTGAGGCGGGAGGGGGTCGTCACTGCCGCCCGAAGCGGTCGAGGAGCGCCGCCACCTGGTTCTGGCCGAGGCCGCGCACGCGACGGCTCTCGGAGATGCCGATCTCCTCCATGATCTGGCGGGCCCGGACCCGGCCGACGCCCGGCATCGACTCGAGCAGCGCCGACACCCGCATCTTCCCCACCACGTCGTTGCTCTTCCCCTCCTCGATGACGGCGCCCAGCGAGGCACCGGCCCGCTTGAGACGGTTCTTCACCTCGGCCCGTTCGCGTCGGGAGGCAGCCGCCTTCTCGAGGGCGGCTGCGCGCTGTTCCTGGGTGAGCGGGGGAAGGGCCACGGAGAGTTCCTGACGGTCACTGCGGGCGCTGGCTGCTCAACGTCCGACTGTTCGTTCGCGACAATACCGCGCCGGAGGAGGCCCCCGACATCAGCCTCGCCGCGCCCCGACGACGGCCGCGAGGTCGTCGGCGCTGCGCCGGGCCGCGGCCCGCAGGGCGGCGACGGACGGGCCCGCCCCGAGCACCTCGCGCGAGCTGTTGCCGAGCACCTGGGGCAGGGCGTCGCCGAAGGTCTCGCGCAGCCCCTCGGGGGTCCCGCCCTGGGCCCCGAGACCCGGTGCGAGCAGCGGCGCCGCCGACCCGGCGAGGTCGAGACCGAGGTCGCGGGCCGCCGTGCCGACGGTCGCCCCGACGACGAGCCCGACGCTGCCGAGGCCCCCCGCCTCCCGGGCCGCCGCGTTGTCCTCGGCCGCGCCCTCGACGACCGAGGCGGCGACGGTGCGCCCGTCGAGCACGGCGTGCTGCACCGAGGGCCCCTCAGGGTTGGACGTCAGCGCCAGCACGAACACCCCGCGCCCGGTGGCCGCCCCGAGGTCGAGCGCCGGCCGCAGCGACCCGTACCCGAGGAACGGGCTGACCGTCACGGCGTCGGCCCGCAGGGGCGAGTCGTCGGAGAGGTAGGCCTGCGCGTAGCCGCCCATCGTCGTGCCGATGTCCCCGCGCTTGGCGTCGAGCAGGGTGAGGGTCCCGGCCTCCCGCAGCGCCTCGAGGGTGCGCTCGAGCACGGCGACACCGCGCGAGCCGAACCGCTCGAAGAACGCGGACTGCGGCTTGACGCAGGCCACCGATCCCCCGAAGGCCTCGACGCAGGCCGCCGCGAACCGCTCGAGTCCGTCGACGGTGTCGGGCAGGCCCCAGGCGTCGAGCAGGGCGGCGTGCGGGTCGATGCCCGGGCAGAACGGGCCGTGCTCGTCCATCGCGGCGCGCAGCCGGGTGCCGAAGGGGGTGCTCGTCACAGCGTGACCATCCTGTCGTGGGCGATGCCGACGACGTCGGCGAAGCGGGTGAAGCCGTGCCGGGCCACCTCGGCCTCGAGCTCGGTGAGGACCCGGCGCGGCGCGTGCGGGTCGTTGAAGGTCGCGGTGCCCACCTGGACGGCCGAGGCGCCGGCGGCGACCAGCTCGAGGGCGTCGGTGCCGGTGCGCACTCCCCCGACGCCGATGACCGGAGCGGTCGGGATCGTGCCCGCGCGCATGGCCGAGGTGACCTGCCAGATGGCCCGCACGGCGACCGGACGGACGGCCGGCCCGGAGAGCCCGCCCGTCGTGCCGGCCAGCTGCGGGCGGAGCAGGTCGGTGTCGATGACGATGCCGAGCAGGGTGTTGATCATCGTCAGGCCGTCGGCCCCGACCCGCAGGGCGGCGTCGGCGATGGCGACGATGTCGGTGACGTCCGGGGTGAGCTTGGCAAACACCGGCACGCCGTCGGGCACGCGCGTGCGGACGATCTGCACGACCCGCTCCGACGACACCGGGTCGCAGGCGAAGACGAGCCCGCGGTTGGCGACGTTGGGGCAGGAGATGTTGGCCTCGACCCCGACGACGCACGACCAGGCCGGCGAGGCGACGAGCCGCTGCACGACCTCGCCGAACTCCTCGGCGGTGTTGCCGGCGACCGACACGAGCACGCGGGCGCCCTGCTCGGCCAGCCACGGAAGGTCCTTGTCGCAGAACGCGTCGATGCCCGGGCCCTGGAGCCCGATGGAGTTGAGCATCCCGGAGGCGGTCTCGGCCATCCGCGGCGTGGCGCGACCCGAGCGCGGGTCCTTCATCACCGTCTTGGTGACGAAGGCGCCGAGCTCGGACACCGGGAAGAACCGGTGCAGCTCCTGGCCGTTCGCGGCGCACCCGGACGCCGTCATCACCGGGTTCGGCAGCTCGGCACCGGCGAGGGTCGTCGTCATGTCCACCATCAGTGGCCCCCGGCCTCGGGGCGCCGAGCGCGTCGTCGGGCACGCGGGTGATGCCGCCCTCGATGGCGTCCCAGCGCACCCGGTCGCCACGGAACACCGGGCCCTCGACGCAGGAGCGGACCATCCGGGTGACGCCGTCGTTGCCGGTGACCGGCATGACGCAGGTCATGCAGACCCCGATGCCGCAGGCCATCGACTCCTCGACGGCGACCTGCGCGACCGCGCCGTGCGCCTGCGCGACGTCGGTGACCGAGCGGAGCATCCCCATCGGCCCACAGGCGTAGACCACGCCGGCCGAGGTGCGGTCGACGACGTCGCCGAGCACGTCGGAGACCCAGCCCCGGCGCCCGGCCGAGCCGTCGTCGGTGGTGACGGTGACCCCGTCGGCGGTGCGCCGGGCCTCGACGACCCCGAAGAGCCGGTCCTCCGACGCCGCCCCGAGGACCATCTCGACGTGGCAGCCGCGCTCGCGCAGCGCCTCGGCGAGCCAGAACAGCGGCGCCGAACCGTAGCCGCCCCCGACGAGCACGCAGGCGACCGGCTCGGCAGGCAGCGGGAACGGCCGGCCGAGCGGCCCCACGACGTCGACCGCGTCGTGCGCGGACAGGCCGGTGAGCCACTGGGTGCCGGGGCCGTGGGCGGCGACGACGACGTCGACCGTGCCGCCGTAGGTGCCCGACGGCTTGACCTTGTGCAGCGAGAAGCAGCGGCGCAGCAGGTTCGCCGACGTCGGCCCGCCGACGGCCAGGGCGACGAACTGCCCGGGGTGGGCGAGCTCGGCGACGCCCGGCGCGACGAGGGTCAAGTGGTGGTAGGCGCCCACCCGCCGGTTGGCGATGACCTCGCCGGCGACCTGGACGACCCCTGCGCTCACGCGCCCGCCCCGATGCCGTGCAGGTTGAGCGCGGCGGTGTGGTCCTGCAGCGAGGTGACCGTGAGGTCGTCGTGCTGCACCGCCTCGATGGCCAGCACCGCGGCCGCCAGCTGCTGCACCGTCGTGATGATCGGCTTGTCCATCGCCGCGGTGGCGGCCCGGATGGCGTACCCGTCGGCGCGCGTGCTGGCGCTCGGCCCGCTCGGGCTGTTGACGACCATGGCGATCTCGCCGGCGTTGATGAGGTCGACGACCGACTGCCCGCCCTCTCCGCGCTCGGCGTGCTTGAGCACGACGTCGGCCTCGATCCCGTTGCGGTGCAGCACCTCTGCGGTGCCCGACGTCGACAGGATGCGGAAGCCGAGGTCGACGAGGCGCTTGACCGGGAAGATGATGGCGCGCTTGTCGCGGTTGGCGACCGAGACGAACACCGTTCCGCTGGTGGGCAGCCCGCTGATGGCGCCGAGCTGGCTCTTGGCGAAGGCCCGCCCGAAGTCGGTGTCGATGCCCATGACCTCGCCGGTCGAGCGCATCTCCGGGCCGAGCAGGCTGTCGACGACGAGCCCCTCGGCGGTGCGGAACCGCTTGAACGGCAGCACCGCCTCCTTGACCGAGACCGGCGACGTGGCGGGCATCCGTCCGCCGTCGGCGTGCCGGGGCAGGACGCCCTCGTCGCGCAGCTCGGCGATGGTGGCGCCGAGCATGATCCGCGCCGCGGCGTTGGCCAGGGCGACGCCGGTGGCCTTGGCGACGAACGGCACGGTGCGCGAGGCCCGCGGGTTGGCCTCGAGGACGTAGAGGATGTCCTGGGCGAGGGCGAACTGGACGTTCATCAGGCCGCGGACCCCGATCCCCTGGGCGAGCTTGAGCGTCGACTCGCGCACCCGCTCGAGCTCGGTGGCGCCGAGGGTGACCGGGGGCAGCGCGCACGAGGAGTCGCCGGAGTGGATGCCGGCCTCCTCGATGTGCTCCATGATCCCGCCGAGGTACATCTCGGTGCCGTCGTAGAGGACGTCGACGTCGATCTCGATGGCGTCGTCGAGGAAGCGGTCGACGAGCACCGGGTGCTCGGGGCTGGCGACCGTCGCCCGCTCGACGTAGCCCGTGAGCGTCTCGTCGTCGTAGACGATCTCCATGCCGCGCCCGCCGAGCACGTAGGACGGCCGGACGAGCACGGGGTAGCCGATCTCGCGCGCGATCTCGACGGCTTCCGGTGCGCTGTAGGCGGTTCCGTGCTTCGGGGCCGGCAGACCGGCCTCGTGCAGCACGCGGCCGAAGGCGCCGCGGTCCTCGGCGAGGTCGATGGCCTCGGGCGAGGTGCCGACGATGGGCACGCCCGCCGCCTTGAGCGCCTTGGCCAGCCCGAGGGGCGTCTGCCCCCGAGCTGCACGACGACGCCCGCGACCGGGCCGGCCTCGGTCTCGGCGTGCACGACCTCGAGGACGTCCTCGAGGGTCAGCGGCTCGAAGTAGAGCCGGCTGCTCGTGTCGTAGTCGGTGGAGACCGTCTCGGGGTTGCAGTTGATCATCACCGTGTCGTAGCCGGCGTCGCGCAGGGCGAAGGAGGCGTGCACGCAGGAGTAGTCGAACTCGACGCCCTGGCCGATGCGGTTCGGCCCGCTGCCGAGGATGATGACGGCGGGCCGCTCGCGCGGGGCGACCTCGGACTCCTCGTCGTACGCGCTGTAGTGGTACGGCGTGCGGGCGGCGAACTCGGCCGCGCAGGTGTCGACGGTCTTGTAGACCGGGCGCACCCCGAGCGCGTGCCGCACCCCGCGGACGACGGCCTCGGGCATCGAGCGCAGCGACGCGAGCTGGGCGTCGCTGAAGCCGTGCCGCTTGGCCAGGCGCAGCAGCGCGGGCGTCAGCTCGTCGGCGGCGGCCACCGTGGCGGCGACCTCGTTGACGAGCTCCATCTGGTCGAGGAACCACGGGTCGATGCCGGTGGCGTCGTGCACCTCCTCGACCGACAGGCCGCCCCGCAGCGCCTGCTGCACGGTGACGATCCGGCCGTCGGTGGGGCGGCGGGCGACCTCGAGCAGGGCGCGGGCCTCCTCCGTGGTGGGCCGCTCACCGGTCCAGTGGAAGCTGCTGCCCGCCTTCTCGAGGCTGCGCAGCGCCTTCTGCAGGGCCTCGGTGAAGGAGCGGCCGATGGCCATCGCCTCACCGACCGACTTCATCGTCGTCGTCAGGGTGTCGTCGGCGGCCGGGAACTTCTCGAAGGCGAAGCGCGGCACCTTGACGACGACGTAGTCGAGGGTCGGCTCGAAGGAGGCCGGGGTCTCCTGGGTGATGTCGTTCGGCACCTCGTCGAGCGTGTAGCCGATGGCCATCCGGGCCGCGATCTTCGCGATCGGGAAGCCGGTGGCCTTGGACGCCAGCGCCGAGGACCGCGAGACGCGCGGGTTCATCTCGATGACGACGACCCGGCCGTCCTCGGGGTTCACCGCGAACTGGATGTTGCAGCCGCCGGTGTCGACACCGACCCGCCGGATGATCTGGATCCCGATGTCGCGCAGCGTCTGGTACTCGCGGTCGGTGAGGGTCAGGGCCGGCGCCACGGTGATCGAGTCGCCGGTGTGCACGCCCATCGGGTCGAGGTTCTCGATCGAGCAGACGACGACGACGTTGTCGGCGTGGTCGCGCATCACCTCGAGCTCGTACTCCTTCCAGCCGAGGATCGACTCCTCGAGGAGCACCTCGTGGACCGGGCTGTACTGGAGGCCGGCCCCGGCGATGCGGCGCAGCTCCGCCTCGGTGTACGCGAAGCCCGAGCCGAGGCCGCCCATCGTGAACGAGGGGCGGACGACGACCGGGTAGCCGAGGTCCTCGGCGGCCGCGAGCACCTCGTCCATCGAGTGGCAGATGCTCGAGCGGGCCGACTCGGCCGGGAGCCCGTCGAGCTCGCGGACGGCGTCGACGACCCCCTTGAACTTCTCGCGGTCCTCGCCGAGCTGGATGGCCTCGACGTTGGCGCCGATGAGCGGGCAGTCGTACGTCTCCAGGATGCCGCGGTCGTGCAGCTCGATGGCGCAGTTGAGCGCGGTCTGGCCGCCGAGGGTCGCGAGGACGGCGTCCGGGCGCTCCTTGGCGATGATCTTCTCGACGATCTCCGGGGTGATCGGCTCGATGTACGTGGCGTCGGCGAACTCGGGGTCGGTCATGATCGTCGCCGGGTTGGAGTTGACGAGGATGACCCGGATGCCCTCCTCGCGCAGCACGCGGCAGGCCTGGGTGCCGGAGTAGTCGAACTCGCAGGCCTGGCCGATGACGATCGGGCCGGACCCGATGACCAGCACGCTCGTGATGTCGTCGCGCTTCGGCATCAGCTCACCCCCTCCGTCGTCGCGCCGGGCGTTCGACCGGACATCAGGTCGGTGAACCGGTCGAAGAGGTAGGCGGCGTCGTGCGGGCCGGCCGCGGCCTCCGGGTGGTACTGCACCGAGAAGGCGACGAGGCGGTCGCCGTCGCGGACCTCGAGGCCCTCGACGACGTCGTCGTTGAGGCAGACGTGGCTGACGCTCGCGGCGCCGAACTCGGTGGCGGTGGAGCCCTCCAGCGGCGCGTCGACGGCGAAGCCGTGGTTGTGGGCGGTGACCTCGACCTTGCCGGTGGTGCGGTCCATGACCGGCTGGTTGATGCCACGGTGCCCGTACTTCAGCTTGTAGGTGCCGAAGCCGAGGGCCTTCCCGAGGATCTGGTTGCCGAAGCAGATGCCGAAGTACGGGAGGCCGTCGCGCAGCACCCCGCGCAGCAGCTCGGCCTGGATCTCGGCGGTGGCGGGGTCACCCGGGCCGTTGGAGAAGAAGACGCCGTCGGGCTCGACCGCGCGGACCTCGTCGAGGGTGGCGGTGGCGGGCAGCACGTGCACCTCGATGCCGCGCTCGGCCATCATCCGCGGGGTGTTGCTCTTGATGCCGAGGTCGACCGCGGCGACGGTGAACCGCTTCTCCCCCACCGGCTGCACGAGGTAGGCCTCCTTCGTCGCGACCTCGGCGGCCAGCGCCGAGCCGGCCATCTCGGGAGCGCCCGTGACGCGGTGCAGCAGCTCGGGGCGGCTCATCGCCGAGACGTCGCCGGAGAAGATGCCGACCCGCATCGCACCCCGCTCGCGCAGGTGGCGGGTCAGGGCGCGGGTGTCGACGTCGCAGATGCCGACGACGCCCTGCGCGTCCAGCTCCTCCTCGAGGGACCGGTTCGAGCGCCAGCTCGACGGCCGCAGCGCGGGGTCGCGCACGACGTAGCCCGCGACCCAGATGCGCCCGGACTCGTCGTCCTCGTCGTTCCAGCCGGTGTTGCCGACGTGCGGGGCGGTCATGACGACGACCTGGCGGTGGTAGCTCGGGTCGGTGAGGGTCTCCTGGTAGCCGGTCATGCCGGTGGAGAAGACGGCCTCGCCGACGGTCTCGCCGAGGTGGCCGTAGGCGCTTCCGGTGAACGTGCGCCCGTCCTCGAGGACGAGGACGGCGGGCTCGCGGGTGGTCAGCACGGTGCAGGCTCTCCTTCCCGCGCGGTGACGTCGCCGCGCAGGATCGTCGTGTGGACGGCGCCGGTGAGGGTGCGGCCGTGCCACGGGGTGTTGCGGGACAGGGAGTGGGAGGCGTCGCGGTCGACGGTGACCGTGGCCGTGGGGTCGACGAGCACGAGGTTCGCGGGCTCGCCGGGGGCGACGGGGCGGCCGTGACCGGCCAGCCCGGCGATGCGGGCCGGGTTGGTGGACATGACGCGCGCGAGGTCGGCCATCGACATCGCGCCGCTCGCGACGAGGAGGTCGTGGACCACCCCGAAGGCGGTCTCGAGCCCGAGCATCCCGAACGCGGCGTCGACGAAGGCGTGCTCCTTGTCGTGCCGGGCGTGCGGCGCGTGGTCGGTGGCGACCGCGTCGATGGTCCCGTCGAGGAGGCCGTCACGCAGGGCCTGCTGGTCCTCGGTGGGCCGCAGCGGAGGGTTGACCTTGAAGACCGGGTCGTAGCCGGCGACCAGCTCGGTTCCGAGGGCCAGGTGGTGCGGGGTGACCTCGGCGGTCATCGCGATGCCCTGCGCCTTGGCCCAGCGCACGACGTCGAGGCCCTCGGCGGTGGACACGTGGGCGACGTGCACGCGGCTGCCGGTGTGCCGGGCGAGCATCGCGTCGCGGGCGATGACCGCGGCCTCGGCGACCGGCGGCCAGCCGGGCAGCCCGAGCCGGCCGGAGAGCTCACCCTCGTGGCAGCAGGCCTGCGAGCCGGCGAGCGCGGGGTCCTGGCTGTGCTGGCTGACGACCCCGCCGAAGGCCCGCACGTACTCCAGCGCCCGGCGCATCACCCGGGCGTCGGCGACGCACCGGCCGTCGTCGGAGAAGACCCGCACCCGGGCGCGGGAGCGGTGCATCAGGCCGAGCTCGGCGAGCTCGTGGCCGTCGAGGCCCTTGGTGACGGCCCCGACCGGGACGACGTCGACGAGGCCGGCGGCGCGGCCGAGGTCGAGGACGCGCTCGGCGGCCTCGGCGGTGTCGGTGACCGGGCTGGTGTTGGCCATCGCGAGGACGGCCGTGAACCCGCCGGCCGCGGCGGCCCGGGAGCCGGAGGCGATGGTCTCGGCGTCCTCGCGGCCCGGCTCGCGCAGGTGCGTGTGGAGGTCGACGAAGCCGGGCAGGAGGGTGAGGCCGTCGGCGTCGTGGCGGGTCAGGCCCTCGGTGTCCTCCACCCGGCCGACCTCGGTGACCAGGCCCTCACGGACGGCGACGTCGCCGGTGTGCCCGGTGCCGTCGGCGTCGTGCCACGTGACGCCGGTGAGCAGGAGGTCGCTCATGCTGCGGCCTCCTCGCCGGCGAGCAGGTGGTAGAGGACGGCCATCCGCACCGCCACCCCCGCGCTCACCTGGTCGAGGACGAGGCTCTGCGCGGCGTCGGCGGCGTCGGCGCTGATCTCGAGGCCGCGGTTCATCGGGCCCGGGTGGCAGATCACCGCCTCCGGGTTCGCGGCGGTCAGGGCGCGCAGCCGGTCACGGGTCAGGCCGAAGCCCACGGTGTACTCCCTCGGGGTCGGGAAGAAGCCGCCGCTCATCCGCTCGCGCTGGACGCGCAGCATCATCACCGCCTCCGGGCCGGACGCGAGCACGGCGTCGAGGTCGTCGGTGAGGGTCAGGCCGTCGGCGGCGGCCCAGGTGCCGATGCCGCTCGGCATGAGGGTCGGGGGGGCGACGAGCGTGACGTCGGCGCCGAGCGTGCGCAGGGTGATCGCGTTGGAGCGGAAGACCCGGCTGTGCGTGAGGTCGCCGACGATGGCGACCTTCCGGCCCTCGAGGCTGCCGAGCCGCTGCTCCATCGTGTAGGCGTCGAGGAGGGCCTGGGTCGGGTGCTCGTGCGTGCCGTCGCCGGCGTTGACGACGCTGGCGTCGACCCACTGCGAGACCTGGTGGGCGCTGCCGCTGGCCATGTGCCGGATGACGACGCAGTCGACGCTCATCGCGTCGATGGTCATCACCGTGTCGCGCAGCGACTCGCCCTTGCTCGTGCTGCTGCCCTTGCCGGTGATGTTGATCGTGTCGGCGCTCATCCACTTGCCGGCGATCTCGAAGGAGCTGCGGGTGCGCGTGGAGTCCTCGAAGAAGAGGTTGATGATCGTCCGGCCGCGCAGCGTGGGCAGCTTCTTGACGTCGCGCCGCTGCACCTCGTGCATCTCGGCGGCGGTGGCGAGCAGCATCCGGACGTCGTCGCGGGTCAGGTCGGCGCTGGAGAGCAGGTGCCTCATCGGGCGCCTCCCGGGGTCGAGGGGCGGCCGGCGCGGGTCTCGCCGGCCGCGATGGTCACCGAGTCGCCGGCCTCGTCGACGCCGCTCAGCCGCACCATGACCCGCTCGGTGTGGGCGGTGGGCAGGTTCTTGCCGACGTGGTCGGCCCGGATGGGCAGCTCGCGGTGGCCCCGGTCGACGAGCACCGCGAGACGCACGGCGCGCGGTCGCCCGAGGTCGGCGACGGCGTCGAGCGCGGCCCGGATGGTGCGCCCCGAGTACAGGACGTCGTCGACGAGGACGACGACCTGGTCGTCGACGCCCGTCGCCGGGATGCGGGTGCGCAGCGGCGCCCGGGTCGGCTGGGTGCGCAGGTCGTCGCGGAACATCGTGATGTCGAGCTCGCCGACCGGCACGTCGGCGCCCTCGACGTCGTGCAGGAGGGCGGCGAGGCGGCGGGCCAGCTCGACGCCGCGGGTCGGGATGCCGAGCAGGAGGAGGTCGTCGGCGCCCTTGTTGCGCTCGACGATCTCGTGGGCGATGCGGCGCAGGGCCCGGGAGACGTCGGTCTCGCTCATCACGGTGCGGGGGGCACCGGCCGGGGGCAGCGTGTCGTCGGCGCGCACAGGCGCAGACCTCCTTCCCTGCCTCACGGGACAGGTCGTTAAAGGACGTCGATCGCCGATCACTCTACGGGGTCGCTCGCGGTCGGTCGCACAGGTGCCCACGACCCGGGACCGTGTCGCCGTAGGGTCGGTGGATGAGTGCTGCCGAGGTCGGGTCCGTCGCCCTGCTGTCCGACACCCACGGCGTGCTGCCGGTGCTCGAGGCCGTGCTCGCCGAGCCCGACGTGCGGGCCGCCGACCTCGTCGTCGTCACCGGCGACCTGGTGTCGGGGCCGATGCCCGTCGAGACGCTCGATGCGCTGAGCGCGCTCGGCGACCGGGTGCTGCTCGTGCGCGGCAACGCCGACCGCGAGGTCGTCGGGGTGACCCGCGGAGAGGCCTGCGAGTACCCGGAGTCGGTCTCCGCGGCCGCGGCGCTGCGGCCGGACCAGGTGGCGCTGCTGGCCGGCCTGCCCCATCCCGTCGTGCGGCCGGTGGCGGGGTTCGGCGAGGTGCTGTTCTGCCACGGCAGCCCGCGCGACGACGACGAGGTGGTGCTCGTCGACACCCGGCTCGAGCGCTGGGCCGAGGCGTTCGCCGACGTGCCGTCGACGGTGGGCACCGTCTGCTGCGGCCACACCCACATGCCCTTCGTCCGGCTCGTCGACCGCCGGCTCGTCGTCAACCCGGGGAGCATCGGGATGCCGTACGGACGGGTCGGCGGTGCGTGGGCGCTGCTGCGCGACGGTCAGGTGTCGTTGCGGCACACCGAGATCGATGTCGACGCGGTGTGCGCACGCATCGAGGCGGAGTCGACATACCCCGACGCCCGGGCCTGGGTCGACGAGTACGTGCGGGGTGAGCACTCGGACGCCGTGGCGCTCACGGTGTTCGGTCCGCGCGACGGGCGCTGAGGGCCGGGGCTCAGTCCGGGAGGCCGGCCGCGGGGCGGAAGCCCGAGCACAGGACGCGCAGGTGCGAGATGCGGTCGTCGTGCGTGCGGTAGTACGCCTGCTGCTCGGCGGTGAAGTCGCCGTCCGGGGTGCGCAGGGCCATCCGGTACGAGACGCGCAGGGTGTCCTCGACGGGGGCACCGGTCGTGACGTCGAGCAGCGCCCGGACCTCGTCGGCCTCCTCGAACCATGACCCGAAGAGCACCTCGACGAGCGCGTCGGGCCCGGTGCCCTCCCACGCGCGGCCCGGCGTCAGGCCCCGGAAGTCGACGTCGTCGGCCACGAGCTCGCGGACCGCGGCGGCGTCCTTGGCGGCGATCGCCTGCGCCAGGCGTGGGCCGAGGGTGCTCATCGGCCCAGTGCACCACGCGACGGGGGGCGGTGGCCAGACGAGCGCCGGCCCGTCGGCGTCGCCGACCATCCGGGTCGTGAGACACATAACCTGTGCCTATGCATCGTGTAACACACTGTGATGCACGCAGCGCGCGCCCGACCGCCGAAGGAGGCCTTCCGTGACCACGACGAGCATCCCCACCGGTGCCGAGACCTGCCCCGAGGCCGACGTGGCGGGCTCCCCGGCCACCAGCCGCTCTTCCCGCCGGCCGACGCCGACGCCGAGACCTACCGCCGCTGGCTGGCCGCCTCGCCGTGGCCGGAGGTCGTGTTCGCGAGCGCCGGGGCGCGCTGACCGTCGGTCGCTCGGTCGGTCGGTCCCTCGGACCTCAGCGCAGGTCGAGGTGCATGGCGATGCGCCGGCCGTGGCGGGGCAGGTCCATCCGGTCCTCCGCGACGAGGAGTCCGGCGTGCCACGCCGGGTCCGCGACCTCGACCCATCCGTGGCGGGCGTACCAGGGCCCGTTCCACGGCACGTCGGCGTAGGTCCGCAGGGTCAGCTCGAGGCCGCCCCGGCGCCGCACCTCGGCGGCCACCGCGTCGAGCAGGGCCGCGCCGTGGCCCCGTCGCTGGCGCACCGGGTCCACCGAGAGCTGCTCGAGGTGCCAGTGTCCCGCGAGGTGCAGCACGTGCGCGAACCCCACGACCTCCTCGTCCTCGGTGGCCACGAGCAGGAAGCCGGGTTGGGCGGCGCGCTCCTCGCCGGAGTCGGCCGGCGGCCAGTCGAGGTCCCCGAAGCGCTCGGCGAACTGCGCGTCGCCGGTGTCCTCGAGGGGTCCGAGCAGCGGCAGGTCGGCGGGGACGGCGGGTCGGACGGTGGTCATCGCCCGAGGGTGACGCGCCGGGACGCCGGCGGCAACCGGGTATCGGTGGTGACCGCGCCGCGGCGTCAGGCCAGGGTCGGCTTGACCTCGGCGAGGCGGGCGAGCAGCCCGTTGACGAAGCGTGGGCTGTCGTCGGTGGACAGCTCGGTGGCCAGCGACACCCACTCGCTGATGGCGACGGCCTCGGGGACGTCCGGGGAGTGCAGCACCTCGAAGGCCCCGAGCCGCAGGATGGCGCGGTCGACGGCGGGCATCCGCTGGAGGGTCCAGCCCTGGGAGTAGGTGGTGATCAGCTCGTCGAGCTGGTCGCGGTGCTCGCCGACGCCGGTGACGAGGTCGGCGGTCAGCTCGGCGAGGGCGTGCTCGGTGACGGGCTTCGCGAGCCGCTCACGCAGCAGGTCCGCGGGGTCGACGCCGCGCTGCTCGGCCTCGAACAGCAGGTCGAGGGCGCGCTTGCGGGCCTTGGTGCGGGCGGCCACGGGTCAGCTGACCCGACCGAGGTAGGAGCCGTCGCGGGTGTCGACCTTGATCTTGGTGCCGGTCTCGAGGAAGAGCGGCACGGCAATCTCGGCGCCGGTCTCGAGGGTGGCCGGCTTGGTGCCGCCGGTGGAGCGGTCGCCCTGCAGGCCGGGCTCGGTGTAGGTGATCTCGAGGATGACCGAGGCGGGGAGCTCGATGTAGAGGACGGCGTCGTCGTGGCGGGCCACGATGGCGTCCTGGTTCTCGAGCAGGTACTTCGCGGCGTCGCCGACGACCTCGGGGCTCACCGGGAGCTGGTCGTAGGTGTCGCCGTCCATGAAGATGAAGTCGGTGCCGTCGTTGTACAGGTACTGCATCGTCCGCTTGTCGACGTTGGCCGTCTCGACCTTGACGCCGGCGTTGAACGTCTTGTCGACGACCTTGCCGGAGAGGACGTTCTTCAGCTTCGTGCGCACGAAGGCCGGGCCCTTGCCGGGCTTGACGTGCTGGAACTCCACGACGGACCACAGCTGGCCGTCGATGTTGAGCACGAGGCCGTTCTTCAGGTCGTTGGTCGATGCCACGTCGCTGGTGTCGCTTTCGGGTCGGTGGGCGCGCACCCGCCGGTGGGCGCGCGTCAGCCCCGCGGGGGGCTGGGGATCAGCCGACATCGTACCGCCACGCCGGGCCCCCTCCCGACCCCGACTCCCCTCCCCCGGTCCGGTTCGCCGGCTCTGGCCCGGTTCGCCGCCTCGGGTCCGGTTCGCCGGATGGCGGCGACTTCTCACCGCCATCCGGAACATCGGACCAGAGCCGGGTCGTCAGGCCGCGGGTGGATGGCCCAGGTCGAGCCAGATCGGCCGCGGCTGCGGGTGCACCCCCTGCTCGCCGAGGATGCGCACCAGGCGCCACTCCTGCTCGACGTCCCGCCAGACCCACCGGGCCAGGCGGGCCCGTCGGCGGATGCGGTCCTCGCGCAGCTTCTCGGCCCAGAGGACCCGCTCGGCGGCCTCGGGGTCAGCGCCCTCCGGGACCGCGTACTTGCGGCGGCCGTCGAACTCGCCGACGACACCGTCCCAGCCGAAGTCACCGTGCCCGAAGGCACCGTCGTCGTCCTCGAGGGGCACCTGCAGCTGCGGCCGCGGCAGGCCGAGCTGGAACATCCGCGCCCGGGAGAAGCTCTCGCCGGCCGACATCGAGTCGCCGTCGGCCAGCGCCGCGACGAGGCGGGCGGCCGGTCGGCCCCTGACCCTCGGTGCCACGGCCACCGCTGCCTCGTCCAGCTCGGCCGCCGTGCACAGACCGTGGCGCAGCGCGTGGTCGGCGGCGCACAGGGCGTACTCGAGCGAGCAGGTCCGGGCGAGGTCGATGACGGTGCGCGCCGGCCCGGTCACCCTCACGCCCGCGAGCGTCACGGGCTCGGCCGGCGCTCCGACGTGGACCCGGATGCAGCGCGAACCGCGGGTGCGCGGCCCGGTGGCGAGCACGGTGACGTGCCGGGGCCAGGGCCCGATCCGGGGCAGCCCCCACACGGCGGCCGCCGACTCCAGGGCGTAGACGTGCCGCCCCGGCTCGTGGCACCCGAGGTCGGTGGCGTGGACGAGCGCGGCGTGCTGCTGCTCCGGCGTCAGGGCCTGCCACGCGGATCGCTCGACCCAGGCGTTGTAGCGGACGTGGTGCCATCCGCCGCGGCCCGGATCGACGCCGAGCGCCCGAAGCACCCGGGTCGACCGCAGGAGCAGCGGGTCGAACGGGGTCGGGGCGGGGTCGCCGAGCATCCCTGACAGTGGCACGAAGCCCCGGTCCCGCGCCGGCGTCATCCACAGGCACGTGCGGGGAGCCCTGCACACCCCGCGGGCTCTGGTCCGGTTTCCCGGATGGCGGCGAGAAGTCACCGCCATCCGGCGAAGTGGACCAGAGCCGGCGAAGTGGACCAGACCCGGCGAAGTGGACCACGGCCGGGTCAGGGGGCGAGGGCGGCGAAGGCGGCGCGCAGGTCGGCCTCGGACGGGCCCTCGAGGCGGCCGGGGTCGGCCAGCCCGTCGAGGACGACGAAGCGCAGCAGCGACCCGCGCGACTTCTTGTCCCGGGCCATCACGGCGAGCAGCTCCTCGAACGAGGCGTCCGCGTAGGTCGTCGGCAGCCCGAGCGACGTGAGCACCGACCGGTGCCGCGCCAGCAGCGCGTCGTCGACCCGGCCGGCGCGGTGCGCGAGCTCGGCGGCGAAGACCATCCCGACGGCCACCGCCTCGCCGTGCCGCACCCGGAAGCCCGATACCTGCTCGACGGCGTGGCCGAGGGTGTGCCCGTAGTTGAGGATCTCGCGGCGGAAGGCCTCCCGCAGGTCGGCGGCCACGACCTCGGCCTTGACCGCGATGGCGCGCTCGACGAGCTCACGGGTGTGCGGGCCGTCCCACCGCGTCGCCCCCTCGGGGTCGGCCTCGACGAGGTCGAGGATGACCGGGTCGGCGATGAACCCCGCCTTGACGACCTCGGCCAGCCCGGCGACCAGGTCGGCACGCGGCAGCGTCTCGAGGGCGTCGAGGTCGCAGAGGACCCCGGACGGCTCGTGGAAGGCCCCGACGAGGTTCTTGCCCTGGGCGGTGTTGATGCCCGTCTTGCCGCCGACCGCGGCGTCGACCATGGCGAGCAGCGTCGTCGGCACGTGCACGACGGCGACCCCGCGCAGCCAGGTGGCCGCGACGAAGCCCGCGAGGTCGGTGACGGTCCCGCCGCCCACCGCGACGACGGCGTCCGAGCGGGTGAACGCGTGCCGCCCGAGGCTCGCCCACAGGCCGGCGGCCACGTCGGCGGTCTTGGCCGTCTCGGCGTCGGGCACCACGGCCTCGTGCACCTCGAGCCCGGCCTCCCGCAACCGCGACAGGACCGGGCCGGCCAGACGGGCCAGGGCCTCGGGCCGCACGACGAGCACCTGGCGCACCCCGGGCGCGAGGAGCCCGACGACCCGGTCGGACACCCCGTGGCCGACGACGACGTCGTACGCGTCGCCGACCCGGATGACCGTGGCGTCACCCATCAGGACCCGTCCAGCAGCGCGGCGAGCTCGGCGGCGACGTCGTCGACCGAGCGCCCCGCGGTGTCGACGACGTGCGTCGCGACCCGCTCGTAGACCGGCCGCCGCTCCCCCATGAGCCGCACCCACGACGCCCTCGGGTTGACCGCGAGCAGCGGACGCGACCGGTCGAACCCGACCCGCTTGGCGGCGTCGGCGATGCCCACGTCGAGGAAGACGACGACGTGACCCGCGAGCAGCGGCTCGGTCTCCGGGTCGACCGGCGCACCCCCGCCGAGCGCGACGACCCCGTCCTCCGACACCAGCGCCCGCGCGACCTCGGCCCGCTCCAGGGCCCGGAACGCGGGCTCGCCGGACTCGACGAAGATGTCGGAGATGCTCCGGCCCGCGGTCTGCTCGACGGCGGCGTCGGTGTCGTGGAACCCGACCCCGAGCAGCTCGGCGAGCGCCCGCCCGGTGCTCGACTTGCCCGACCCGGGCGGTCCGACGAGGACGACGCGCGGCATCAGGCGTCCCACGTGCGCATGGCGGCGGGGATGGCGTCGAGGTACCCCCGGAAGTTGCGGGCGGTCTCGGTGACCGAGTCGCCGCCGAACTTCTCGAGGCAGGCCTCGGCGAGCACGAGCGCGACCATCGCCTCGGCGACGACCCCGGCCGCCGGCACCGCGCACACGTCGGAGCGCTGGTGGATGGCGGTGGCCGGCTCGTCGGACGCGACGTCGACGGTGTCGAGCGCGCGCGGCACGGTCGAGATCGGCTTCATCGCGGCCCGCACGCGCAGCACGCCGCCGACCGACATCCCGCCCTCGGTGCCGCCCGCGCGACCGGTGCGCCGGCGGATGACCCCGGCCCCGTCGCGCTCCATCTCGTCATGGGCCTCGGACCCGCGGCGCGCGGCGGTGCGGAAGCCGTCGCCGACCTCGACGCCCTTGATGGCCTGGATGCCCATGAGCGCCGCGGCCAGGCGCGAGTCGAGCCGGCGGTCCCAGTGCACGTGCGACCCGAGCCCCGGCGGCACGCCGACGGCCACGACCTCGACGACGCCACCGAGCGTGTCGCCGTCCTTGCGGGCGGCGTCGACCTCGGCGACCATCGCCGCGGACCCCGCAGCGTCGAACGCGCGCACCGGGTCGGCGTCGAGCGCCTCGACGTCGTCGGGGCCCGGCAGCGGTGCGTCGTCGGCGACCCCGGCCGACCCGATGGCCACCGTGTGCGACACGAGCCGGATGCCGTACGCCTGCTCGAGCAGGGCGGACGCGAAGGCGCCGAGGGCCACCCGCGCGGCGGTCTCGCGGGCAGAGGCGCGCTCGAGCACCGGCCGGGCGTCGTCGAAGCCGTACTTCTGCATCCCGACGAGGTCGGCGTGCCCGGGGCGCGGCCGGGTGAGCGGCCGGTTGCGGGCGACCTCCTTCTCGGCGTTGACGTCGTCGGCGGCGGCGAACTCCTCCGCCGGCACCGGGTCGGGGCTCATGACGGTGCGCCACTTCGGCCACTCGGTGTTGCCGATGCGCAGGGCGACCGGTGAGCCGAGGGTCAGGCCCAGCCGCACACCGCCGAGGATCTCGACCTCGTCCTGCTCGAACTTCTGGCGCGCACCCCGCCCGTACCCCAGGCGGCGACGGGCCAGGGCCGCCGCGACGTCGGCGGTGCCGACCTCGACCCCGGCGGGCAGGCCCTCGATCGTCGCGACGAGGGCGGGTCCGTGCGACTCGCCCGCGGTCAACCAGCGCAGCATGCCGGCAATCCTGTCACGGGCCCTCAGCCGGACCCGAGGCCGATCACGATGCGAGGTGCGAGGGCGATGGAGAACCACGCGCCGAGGCACATCGCGGGCCCGTAGGCGATGTGCGACTTGAACCCGACGCGTCGCAGCACGAGCAGAGCGGCGGCCGCCAGCCCGCCGACGAGGAAGCCCGCGCCCATCCCGATGACGACCTGCGCCGTGCCGAGGAAGCCCAGCAGCGCGCCGATGACCGGGGCGAGCCGCACGTCGCCGAAGCCGACCCCGCCGCCGGGCATGAGGAAGAGCAGGAAGTAGAAGCCGCCCATGAGCGCGATGCCGATGACCGTGCCCTGCCAGCGCGGACCGCCGGTGGCGACGACGGCCAGCGCCACGAGCACGAGCAGCGCGGCACCCGTCGGCACGACGAGCCCGACGGGGAGGCGGTGCACGTCGAGGTCGATCCACACGAGGGCGACCGTGAGCCAGGCGAAGAGGAGGAAGGGCGGGAGCGCGGTCCAGCCGCCGAGGTCCTGCACCGACCACGCCGCGACCCCGGCGAGCAAGCCGGTCGCCGGGCCGGTCCACCACGGGTTGCCCGGCTCGTGGTCGGCCTCGTCGTCCTCGATGCGGTAGCCGCCGGTCGCCAGCTCGCGCCCGGTGACGTGCCCGACGACGCCCATGACGAGGGCCGAGGCGAGCACGACCCACCACGGCGTCACGGCGCGACCCCGAGGGCCGCGCGGCCGGCGGCGAGCATCGCCTCGAGCGGCGCCTCGTGACGGGTGAAGAGCGTGAACTGCTCGGCCGCCTGGTGCACGAGCATGTCGAGGCCGGAGACGACCGTCATGCCCGCGGCGGCGGCCGCCCGGGCCGGGGCGGTCGGCCAGCCGGCGTAGACGACGTCGAGGAAGACCCCGGCGTGCTGCGGCGGCACCGAGGCGGCGACCACCTCGGCCCCTGCCGGCGGCACGGTCGAGACGACGACGTCGTCACGGGTGCTGACCCACGCGTCGAGCCCGGCGACCGAGCCGTTGCGGATGCCCACCCCGGCGTCGAGCGCCCAGGCGAGCAGGTCGGCGGCCTTCCCGGTGTCGCGGGCGCGCACCGTGAGGGTCGTGACCCCCAGCCCGGCGAGCGCGAGGACGCACGAGCGGGCCGTGGCCCCGGCCCCGAGGACCAGCGCCCGCCCGGGTGGGCCGGTCAGGTGCGGCCGCAGGGCCCCCGCCACCCCGGCGACGTCGGTGTTCGTCGCGTCCCAGCCGCCGTCGGGCCGCCGGACGAGGGTGTTCGCCGCACCCGCCCGCCGGGCGACCTCCGACACGGAGGCGGCCACCGCGAGGGCGGCCTCCTTGAGCGGCATGGTCAGGGACAGGCCGCGCCAGGAGCCGTCGAGGACGCCGACGAAGCCCGGGAGCCCGGCGGCGTCGACCTCGTGGAGGTCGTACTCCCAGCCGTCGAGCCCGGCCGCGGCGTACCCGGCCCGGTGGAGGACGGGCGAGAGCGAGTGCGCGACGGGCGAGCCGAGGACGGCAGCCCTCAGCACTTGCCCGGGTGGTCGGAGCACCACTGCTGGAACTCCTTGACGTTGCGCTCGTGCTCGGCCGACGTCGACGCGAACTTCGTCTCGCCGGTGCTGGGGTCGACGGTGACGAAGAAGACCCAGTCGCCGTCGGCGGGGTTGGCCGCGGCCTCGATGGAGGCCTTGCCCGGGTTGCCGATGGGGCCGGGCGGCAGGCCCTGCACCTTGTAGGTGTTGTACGGGCTGTCGCTGTTCCGCTGGGCGTCGGTGGTGCCCGCCTTGCCGCGCTGCTGGGCGGCGTAGTGCACGGTCGAGTCCATCTGCAGCAGGCCGTAGCTGGGCGGTCCGCCCTGGAGCCGGTTGAGCACGACCCGGGCGACCTTGCCGCGGTCGGCGTCGCCGCTGACCTCGCCCTCGACGATCGAGGCG
The DNA here is from genome assembly GCF_011383005.1 of Phycicoccus sp. HDW14. Lineage (GTDB taxonomy): Bacteria > Actinomycetota > Actinomycetes > Actinomycetales > Dermatophilaceae > Phycicoccus. Next base: position 1,553,752 of record NZ_CP049935.1, read on the forward strand.
ATGGTCAGGGTGCGCTCCCAGCTTTTCTCCGGGACGTCGGCCTCCTTGAGGGCCGCGACGGTGAGGCCGACCATCTGCTTGAGCTGCGCGGCGGCCGTGGTCTTGTCGTCGAACTCGTAGCTGGCCGGGAACAGCCAGCCCTCGATGTCGCCCTTGGCCACGGCCGGCAGGCCGAGCGCCTTGGTGTCCTTGGCGGCCTTCGTGTACTCGGCCACCGGCACCCCGGTGGCCTTCGACAGGGCCGCGAAGGTCTCGTTCTTCCACAGCCCCTCGCGGATGGTGACCCGCGAGGCCAGCCGGTTCGCGGGGTCGACGAGCAGGAGGAAGGCGTCGGCGCCGGTCATCCCCTTGAGCATCATGTAGGTGCCGGGCTGGATCTTGGCGGCCGACGTGGGGTCGGCGGCGGCGGCGTCGAGGTAGGCGGTCCGGGTCTTCGTGACGCCGGCGTCGCGCAGGCTCGAGGCGATGACCTCGCCGGTGTCGCCCTGCTTGACGACGACCTCGACCTCGCCCTCGCCCGGGCCGGCGAAGTCGACGTCGCCGCTCTCGCTGCCCCCGAAGAGGCCCGAGACGGCGGGGCCGAGCACGGTCCAGGCGCCGTAGGCGGCACCTCCGATGAGCCCGACGGCGAGGATGACGGCGAGCAGCCGGCGGCCGCGACGGGGCTTCTTGCGACGACGGCGCTGCTGCACCTCGCGCCGGGTGCGAGGGGCACGCCGGGGCGTCTCGTCACCGAAGATCGTCTCGGTGAAGTCGTGGCTCACGTCCTCGTGCCCTTCGTCCGTGGCTTGCGCCGTCGTCCTCCGACCCTCTCCCCTGCGGGGGTCCCGGTCGTCCGCTCGGCGTCGAGGGCCGACTGGAGGATGAGCACCGCCGCGGCCTGGTCGACCACGGCGCGCTGTCGCCTCCCGGCGAGCCCGCTGTCACGGAGCGCGCGGTGCGCCTCGACCGTCGAGAGCCGCTCGTCGACGAGCCGGACCGGGACGGGGGCGATGCGCGCCGCCAGCACGGAAGCATACGTGCGGGCACGGTCCGCTGCGGGTCCCTGCTCCCCGGAGAGCGAGCGGGGCAGCCCGACGACCACGCGGACGGCCTCGTGCTCGAGCACGAGCGCCGCGACCCGTTCGAGGTCCTCGTCGCCCGCGGCGGCCGGCCCCTCCGCCGTGCGGGGCACCGTCTCGAGGGGCGTGGCGAGCACGCCGTCCGGGTCGCTGCGGGCGACGCCGACGCGCACCGACCCGACGTCGACGCCCAGCCGGACGCCGCGTTCCGGACCCTCGCCGGGCTCCGGCATCAGCCGGCGAGCTCCCCGACGCGCCACTCGACGGCCGCCAGCGCCTCGCCGACCTTCGACGGGTCCTGGCCACCGCCCTGGGCGATGTCGTCCTTGCCGCCACCGCCGCCGCCGAGGGTCGAGGCGGCCACGCGCACCAGCTCGCCGGCCTTGATGCCGCGGCTGCGCGCCGGCTCGTTCGTCGCGACGACGACGACCGGACGGCCCTTGGCGACCCCGGTGACGACGACGACGCTCGGTCGGTCGGCACCGAGCCGGCCGCGCAGGTCGAGGACCATCGTGCGCACGTCGTCGGCGCCGGCCTCCCCGCGTCGTGCGCGAGGAAGGTGACGCCGCCCACGTCGCGGGCGCCGTCGGTGAGCGAGCCGGCCGCGGCCTGCAGCTGCTCCTTGCGCAGTCGGTCGAGGTCGCGCTCGGCGTCCTTGAGCCGGGTGACGAGCCCGCCGACCCGCTCGGGCAGCTCCTCGGGGCGTCCCTTGAGCAGCTCGGTGAGCTGGCCGACGATGGCCCGCTCGCGCGCGAGGAACGAGAAGGCGTCGGACCCCACGAGCGCCTCGACCCGGCGCACGCCGGAGCCGATGGACGCCTCGCCGAGCAGCGTGACGAGGCCGAGCTGCGTCGTGCGCTCGGCGTGCGTGCCGCCGCAGAGCTCGCGGGCCCAGTCGCCGACCGAGATGACGCGCACGGCGTCGCCGTACTTCTCGCCGAAGAGCGCCATGGCGCCCGCGTCGCGCGCCTGCTGCTGGGTCATGACGTCGGCCCGCACCGCGAGGTCCTCGAGGAGCAGGGCGTTGACGCGGGACTCGACGTCGCGCATCACCGACGGCGGCAGGGCCGACGAGGCGTGGAAGTCGAACCGGAAGCGACCGGGAGAGTTCTCGGACCCAGCCTGGGTCGCGGTCTCCCCCAACGCCTCCCGGATCGCCTTGTGCACCATGTGGGTCGCGGTGTGCGCGCGCGAGATGGACCGGCGGCGCTCGATGTCGACCTCGGCGAGGGCGGTCTCACCGGTGGCGACCTCGCCCTCGACGACGGTCGCCTTGTGCACGACGAGGCCCGTGATCGGCGACTGGACGTCACGCACCTCGACGAGCGCGCCGCTGCCGAGGCGCAGCAGACCGCCGTCGGCGAGCTGGCCACCGCCCTCGGCGTAGAACGGCGTGCGGTCGAGGACGAGCTCGACGTCCTGGCCCGCGACCGCGGACGAGACCGGCGCGCCGTCGAGGAGCAGCCCGGAGACCCGCGCCTCGGAGACGACCTCGTGGTAGCCGGTGAACTCGACCGGTCCGCCGACGCCGTCGGCGAGCGCGCGGTAGACGCTCGTGTCGCCGTGGGCGGTCTTCTTGGAGCGCGCGTCCGAGCGGGCGCGGTCGCGCTGCTCGCCCATGAGCCGCGCGAAGCCCTCGCGGTCGACCTCGAGCCCCTGCTCGGCCGCCATCTCGAGGGTGAGGTCGATCGGGAAGCCGTAGGTGTCGTGCAGCTGGAAGGCCTGGTCGCCCGCGAGGACGCCGCCGCCCGAGGCCTTGGTGCGCGCGACCGCCGTGTCGAGGATCGTCGTGCCCGACGCGAGGGTGCGCCGGAACGCCTCCTCCTCCGCGTAGGCGGTCTGCGAGATGCGGTCCCAGTCGGTGCGCAGCTCGGGGTAGGACTGCTCCATCCGCTCGAGCGAGACCGGGAGCAGCTCGGGCAGGCACGGGTCCTCGTAGCCGAGGAGGCGCATCGCCCGCACCGAGCGGCGCAGCATCCGGCGCAGGACGTAGCCGCGGCCCTCGTTGCCGGGGGTGACGCCGTCGCCGATGAGCATGAGCGAGGAGCGCACGTGGTCGGCGACGACCCGCAGCCGCACGTCGTCGGGGTGGCTCGAGCCCGCCGAGTGGCCCGAGCGCGTGCCGTAGTCCTTGCCGGTCATCTCGGCCGCGCGGGCCAGCACCGGGTAGACCTCGTCGATCTCGTACATGTTGTCGACGCCCTGGAGGATGGAGGCGATGCGCTCCAGGCCCATCCCGGTGTCGATGTTCTTGCGCGGCAGCGGTCCGCTGACGTCGAAGTCGACCTTGGAGCGGACCTCGGTGAGGTTCTCCTGCATGAAGACGAGGTTCCAGAACTCCATGAACCGGTCCTCGTCGACCGCCGGGCCGCCGTCCGGGCCGTACTCGGCACCGCGGTCGTAGAAGATCTCCGAGCACGGGCCGCCCGGGCCCGGGACGCCCATGTGCCAGTAGTTGTCGGCGAGGCCGCGCCGGACGATGCGCTCGACGGGGATGCCGACCTGCTCGTGCCAGATGCCGAAGGCCTCGTCGTCGCCGTCGAGGACGGTGGGCCAGATGCGCTCGGGGTCGAGACCGAAGCCGCCGCGGTCCTGGGGGGTCGTGACGAGCTCCCAGGCGAGGGCGATCGCCCCCTCCTTGAAGTAGTCGCCGAAGGAGAAGTTGCCGTTCATCTGGAAGAACGTGCCGTGCCGGGAGGTCTTGCCGACCTCCTCGATGTCCTGGGTGCGCACGACCTTCTGCACGCTCGTCGCGCGCGGCCACGGCGGGGTCTCCTGGCCGAGGAAGTACGGCTTGAACGGGACCATGCCCGCGTTGACGAACAGCAGGTTCGGGTCGTCGAGCAGCAGGGAGGCGCTCGGCACCACGGTGTGCTCGCGGCTGCCGAAGAACTCGAGCCAGCGGCGGCGGATCTCAGCGGTTTCCATGTCGTGTCAGTCCTGGGGTGTGGGCCGTGCGCGGGCAGGCCGTCATCGTAGGCCGGGCGCGCACGGGGTCGGGCGGGCGTGCGGGGGCGGGGGCGGTCGGCCCCTACCGAGCTCGCCCGCCGTCGGGTCGGTCGGCCCGCGAGGGCCCGGAGGGGTCGAGCAGCAGCGCGCGGGCCTCGTCGGGGCTCAGCGAGCGACCGGGGTCCTCGCCCCCGAGCGCGGGCCGGGTGCTGCGCTCGGAACGGTCGGCGCGGTCCCAGCCGGCGTCGACGTCGAGGTCGGGCACCCGGGCGTCGGCGGCGTGCCGGGGCGCACGGGTGGTGGCGTCCTCGGTGACCGCGAGCTCGACGGCCTCGCGCAGCTCGGCCTCGCGGCGGGTCGCCGCCTCCCGGACGGTCGCGACGAAGCGCTGCGTGGCGGGCCGGCGCCACACCACGTAGCCGACCCCGACGGCCGCCGCCCCGAGGAGCACGGTGCGCATCCTCACGACGACACCTTCCGGAGGCCGCGCACCGCCGTGCGCACGCCGTAGCTGTAGGCGGCCACCTTGATGAGCGGGGAGCCGACCGTGGCCGCGAACACCGACGTCAGCGCCGAGGCGTTGGTCGTCATCGTCGAGACCGAGCTCGTGATGGCGTCGACCCGGGTCAGCTGGTCGTTGGTCAGCCCGACGGTGTCGGTGAGGCTCTTGAGCGTCGGCTGGACGTTCTCGGTGGTGGTGCGGACGCTCTCGCGCGCCTCGTCGAGGATGCGGCCGGCCTTGCCGACCAGGCCCGCGACCCGCACCACGAGGTACGCGAACGCGAGCGCGGCGATGAGCCCGGCGATGCCTCCGAGGGTGACGTCCATGGCGCCGACCCTACCGGGGACCGGGTGGTCGCCACCCACCCGATACCCGTGCGCTCAGGCGTGCCTGACGCAGCGGGCGGCCCATGGCCGGGCCTCGAGCCGCGCGGCCGGGATGGGCTCGCCGCAGACCTCGCAGGTGCCGTAGGTGCCCTCGGCCACCCGGGCCCGCGCCCGGCGGACCTGGGTCAGCGAGTCGAGGAGCTGCTCCTGGACGGCCACCGCGGAGAGCCGGTCGACGGCCAGGGAGGTGCCGTCGCCGATGCGCTTGCCGAAGGAGAGGTTCTCGCCCTCGGGCGGTGCGGCGGTGAGGGTGGCGAGGTCGGCGACGAGCTGGGCCTCGTGGGCGGCCAGGGTCGCGTCGGTGTCCATCACCCCACCGTAGGTCAGCGGGCCGACACCGCCGCCCGGACGGTCGGTCGGGGGCGGTCAGCCCCGGCCCAGGCGCTCGCGCAGCCAGCGCCAGCGCTCCTGGAGCCGGGCCTCGAACCCGCGGTCGGTGGGGTGGTAGTAGTCGGCGGTCCCGGCGAGGTCGTCGGGCAGGTACTGCTGGGCCGCGACGCCGTCGGGCTCGTCGTGCGCGTAGACGTAGGTGGGGGCCTTCGAGCGGCCGGTGGCCTTCGCCGTGGCCTGGGCGATGCGGTCGGCGCCGCCGTAGCCGCTGCCGCGCAGGTGCAGCGGCACGGGGCCGCCGCGGCCGGCGCGCACGTCGGCGATGGCCGCGTTGATCCCGAGGTAGGAGGCGTTCGACGCCGGGGCCAGCGCGTTGTGGACGACCGCCTGGGCGAGGATGATCCGCGCCTCCGGCATGCCGATCTGGGCGACGGCGTGCATCGCGGCGACGGCGGTCTGCAGGGCGGTGGGGTCGGCCATCCCGACGTCCTCGGAAGCGGCGATGACGATGCGGCGGGCGATGAAGCGGGGGTCCTCGCCGGCCTCGAGCATCCGCGCGAGGTAGTGCAGCGAGGCGTCGACGTCGGAGCCGCGCATCGACTTGATGAGCGCCGAGGCGACGTCGTAGTGCTGGTCGCCCGTGCGGTCGTAGCGCACCGCGGCGTGCGCGACCGCCTGCTCGGTGTGGGCGAGGGTGACCTCGAGGACCTCGGGCCGCTCGGCGCCGGGGGCCACGGAGTCGTCGGCCACGCCGGCCGCGGCCTCGAGGAAGGTCAGCGCGCGGCGGGCGTCGCCGCCGGAGAGCCGGACGAGGTGCTCGCGGGCGTCGTCGGCCAGCGCGTAGGCCCCGTCGAGGCCGCGCTCGTCGGCCGCCGCGCTCGTGAGGACGTCGGCGACCTCGTCGTCCGTGAGCGGGACGAGGGTGACGAGCATCGAGCGCGAGAGCAGCGGCGCGATGACCGAGAACGAGGGGTTCTCGGTGGTGGCGGCGACGAGGACGACGAGGCGGTTCTCGACCCCGGGCAGCAGGGCGTCCTGCTGGGCCTTGGTGAAGCGGTGGATCTCGTCGAGGAAGAGGACGGTCTGGCGCCCGTAGAGGTCGCGGGTGCGGGCGGCCCCCTCCATCACCGTGCGGACGTCCTTGACCCCGGCGGTGACGGCGGACAGCTCGACGAACTCGCGGTCGGCGGCGGTGGCCACGAGGTGGGCCAGCGTGGTCTTGCCGGTGCCGGGCGGCCCCCAGAGGATGGCCGACAGCGCGCCGGCCGCCCCGCCGCCGCCCTCGATGAGCCGGCGCAGCGGGCTGCCCGCCCGCAGCACCTCGCCCTGCCCGCGGACCTCGTCGATGTTGCGCGGACGCATCCGCACCGCGAGCGGGGGGACGACGCCACCGGAGCCGCCGACGGCGTCGCCGGCACGCTCCTGCGCGGCGGCGCCGAAGAGGTCGGTCCCGTCCTGGCTCACACCCGCGAGGCTAGCGCCGGGCACCGACCCCGCCGACCGCCGGCCGTCAGAAGTAGCCGACCTCGCCGTCGAGCTGCTCGCGCAGCAGGTCGAGGTGGCCGGCGTGCCGCGCGGTCTCCTCGAGCATGTGCAGCACCATCCAGCGCAGGGTCGCATCCCCCACCCGGTGGATCGCCGTGCTGCCGGTGTCGTCGAGGGCGTGGGCCCCGATGGTGGCGTCGGTGCGCGCGCAGGCCGCCTCGTAGTCGGCGAGCACCTCGGCCAGCGTCGCCCCCTCGACCCGGAAGTCGTCGTCGTCCTGCGCGTCCGGTCCGAACCCCCGGCCGGTCGCCGGCTCGCCGAGGAAGCACTCGCGGAACCAGAGGTCCTCGCAGCTCGCGAGGTGCGACACGATGCCCGCCACGGTCATGAGCGGCGAGGTGGGTACGAGCACCCGGTGCGCCTGCTCGTCGGTGAGGCCATCGGCCTTGAGCCGGATGATGCCGCGCTGCAGGTCGTACCAGCCGAGGAGGGCGGTGCGCTCGTCGGCGTCCTTGGCGGGGCGGGTGCGGGTCGCGGGCATCCCGACACGGTAGCGACGGCGCTCCGACAGGGCGGAGGTTCGCACCGGGAACCCGCGGGCGACCCGGTGTGCACGGGGGCGGTGGCGAGCCGCTGCCCTGAGAGCCGCGGTGATGCAGGACACGGCCCCGGAGCGGCTCTCTGCATCACCGCGATGCACCGCGGTCACGCGCCGGAACGCTGCCCGCGGCCACCGCGGCCCGTGCCACGCTGTGCCCATGAGGAGGCGCGCCGGGCACGGTCGGCCGGGGCTGGAGCGCTGGGGACGGTTCGTCGCCGCGCACGCCCGCGCGCTGCTCGTCGGGTGGCTCGTCTTCGTCGCCGCCGGGTTCGCCGTCGCCCTCGGCGGCCTCGGCACCCCCAGCCTCTTCGACCGGCTCGACACCGGCGAGATCGTCGTCGACGGCGAGAACCAGTCCGGCCGGGCCGTGCTGTCCGAGGCCGGAGGCAGCGGCTTCAGCACGCACACGTTGCTCGTCGAGGGAGTCGACGTCTCCGACCCGGCCGTGGCCCGGGCGGCCACGACCGCCGTCCGTGACCTGCTGGCCGTCGACACCGTGCAGACGGCGGTCAACCCGTTCGTCGTGCCGGGCGGCCCCACGTCCGCCGCGGCCGCGCCGATGCTGCTCCACGGCAAGGCCTCGGCCGGCGGGTTCGCCACCGTCGTCACCTTCGACCCCGGCAACACCGCCGAGCAGGAGGACGCGGCGACCGCGAAGGCCGACGCGATCTTCGACCGCCTGGTGCGCGACACCGGCGCCACCTCCTCCGAGCGCGGTGGCCTGCGGGGGCTCGTCGACCGGATCGTCCACCAGGTCAAGGTCGACGGCCAGCGCGGCGAGGGCATCGCGCTGCCCGTGAGCTTCGCCGTCATGGTGTTCGTCTTCGGCGGCTTCCTCGCGGCCGGCTTCCCGGTGCTCGGTGCCGTCGCCTCGATCGCCGGGGCGCTGGCCTCGCTGCTCGGCTTCTCCTACCTGCTCGACCTCGACGCGACGGCCGTCAACGTCGTCACGGTGCTGGCCCTCGGCCTGTGCATCGACTACGGGCTGCTCGTCGTCAGCCGGTTCCGCGAGGAGATGCGGGCCCTGCTCGCCGGGCGCCCGGCGGCGGAGGCGAGCGCGTCCGAGGTCGCGGAGGCGACGGGTCGCACCCTCGAGCGCGCCGGGCGGACCGTGGTGTTCTCGGCCCTCACGGTGGCCATCTCGCTCGCCGGGCTGCTCTTCCTCGACATCGACTTCGTCCGGGCCGTCGCGCTGGCCGGGGTGTCGGTCGTCGTCGTGGCGCTGGCCGTGGCGCTCTCGCTCGTCCCGGCGCTCTGCGTGCTCGGCGCCCGGCGGCTGCTGCGTCGCGGCACCGAGGTCGGCGCCGACACCGGCGTCTTCTCCCGCCTCGCCGAGACCGTGCACCGCGTGCCGTGGGTGGTCATCGGGGTCGTCTCGGCGCTGCTCCTCGTCCTCGCCGCACCGGTCGGGGGATGCTGCTCACCGCCTCGGGCGCCGAGCTGCTCCCGAAGGGGACCCCGAGCGGACGTTCGTCGAGGACTTCGCGGATGGCTACCCGAGCCTCTCCGGGGCGCAGGTCGTCGTCGTCGCGAAGGCTCCCGAGGCCGACGTGCGGGCCTGGGCCGCGGGCGCCGCCGACCGGCCGGGGGTGGCCTCGCTCGACCCGGTGCGCGTGCTCGAGGGCGGCGTCGTCACCGTCCCGTTCCACACCGGCGACAGCGGCACGGGCGCCTCCTCCCGCGAGCTCGTAGACTCGCTGCGCGCCGACCGCCCGCCCTTCGAGTCGTGGGTCGTCGGGCAGGCCTCGGGCATCCTCGACTTCCGGCAGGCCGTCGCCGACCGGGCGCCGTGGGCCGTCGGGGCGGTGGTCCTCGCGACCCTCGTCCTGCTCTTCCTCATGACGGGCTCGGTGATCGTGCCGGTCAAGGCGCTGGTGATGAACGTGCTCTCGCTCGGGGCCAGCCTCGGCGTGACCGTCTGGATCTTCCAGGAGGGCCACCTCGAGTCGCTGCTGCGGTTCACCTCGGCCGGCGGGCTGGAGAACACCATCCCGCTGCTCGTCGTCGCCTTCGGGTTCGGACTCTCGATGGACTACGAGGTCTTCCTGCTCTCGCGGATCGTCGAGCTCCACGAGCAGGGCCGCAGCACCCACGAGGCGGTCGTCCTCGGGCTGCAGCGCTCCGGCCGGATCATCACCTCGGCGGCGCTGCTCATGGTCATCGTCTTCTCGGGCTTCGCGGCCGGCGACCTGCTGGTCATGAAGCAGATGGGGGTCGCGCTCGTCCTCGCCATCACCATCGACGCCACGCTCGTGCGGATGCTCCTCGTCCCCGCGACGATGGCGGTGCTCGGCCGGGCCAACTGGTGGGCGCCGGCCCCGCTGCGCCGGCTGCACGAGCGGTTCGGGATCACCGAGTGAGCACCCTGCGGCGGGTCACGACGCCCGACGAGCTGCTCCGGCTCACCGACGGGCACCCGGTGGCGGTGCTCGACATCGGGTCCGGGCTGTCGGGGCCGGGCTGGTCGGTCGAGGACGCCGGCCGGGCCGTGCTCGTGCCGCGCCGGTCCGACCACGGCGTCCCGGGCGCGGCGGTGCTCGGCGACGAGGCGGGCATCGACGCGCTGTTCGCCGATGCCCGGGTACGGGAGTGGTTCCTGCACAGCGGTTCCCGGCACCTCAGCGCCCCGCGCGAGCACCAGCACGTCGTCGCCCGCCACCTCGACCTCGGCCGGCGGGGCGGTGACTGGGACTGGATGTGGACGCGCACCGCTCCCCCGACCGCGCCCGGCGAGGAGCGGGTCGTGCCCCTGCACCCGGGCGACCGCGAGGAGGCCACGGCCTTCCTCGCCGCCCACAGCCCGACCACGCACGGCCAGCCCTTCGCCCGGCCCGGGCAGCGGTGGGTCGGGGTCCGCGACGCCGACGGCGCGCTCCTGGCGTGCGGCGGCAGCGAGCCGTCGGAGGCGGGCACCCCCACGCTGGCCGGCATCGCGGTCGCCAGCGACCTCCGGCGCACCGGCCTCGGAGCCGCGGTGACCGCCGTCCTGACCCGCGAGGCGGTGTCCACCACGGGGGCCTGCGCGCTCGGGATGTTCGCCGACAACGACGCCGCCCGCAGCGTCTACGAGCGGCTCGGGTTCACGACCGGGATGCGCTGGCGCAGCCGATGGCTCGACACGCAGGCCCCTCCGCCCGCACCGCGTGCCTAGGCTGGAACGGTCCGACCACGACCGAAAGGTGAGAGATGCCCACCGTCAGCAACGGCTCCCACGAGATCCACTACGACGACCACGGCGGTGACGGCGCTCCCGTCGTCCTCATCCACGGCTGGCCCCTGAGCGGCGAGTCGTGGTCGGCCACCGTGCCGGCCCTCCTCGACGCCGGCCACCGCGTCGTCACCTACGACCGGCGCGGCTTCGGCCGGTCCGGCAAGCCCGGCGAGGGCTCGTCCTACGACTACGACACGCTCACGTCCGACCTCGACGCCCTGGTGCGCGAGCTCGACCTCACCGATGTCGCGCTCGTCGGCTTCTCGATGGGCGGAGGCGAGGTCGCCCGCTACCTCGGCACCCACGGCGAGGACCGCGTGCGGGCCGCCGTCTTCGCGGCCGCCATCCCCCCGTGCCTCAAGAAGGACGACGAGCATCCCGACGGCGCGCTCGACGACGCGACGGTCGAGGGGTGGCAGCAGCAGCTGCGTGCCGACCCGCCCGGCTTCCTCGACGGCTTCGTCACGAACTTCTACTCGGCCGGCGAGGAGCTGAAGGTCAGCGAGGAGCAGCGCCAGGCCGCCGTCGCGCTGGCCGCGCAGGCCGAGGTGCACGCCGCCGCCTCGTGCATCCGCAGCTGGGTCGAGGACTTCACGGGCGACCTCGCGAAGGTCACCGTGCCCACCCTCGTCATCCACGGCGACTCCGACGGCATCGTGCCGCTCGAGGTCTCCGGGCAGCGGACCGCCGAGCAGGTCGCGGGCGCGCGGCTGCACGTCATCGAGGGCGGTCCGCACGGCATCAACGACTCGCACACCGAGGAGTTCAACCGCGAGCTGCTGGCCTTCCTCGCCCGTTGACGGAGGGGGCCACGTCACCCCACCCCGTCGAAGGTACAGAACACGCCGTCCGGACCTGCGTCCATACGGCGTGTTCTGTACTTTCGACGGGTCTCAGCCGGCGTTGGAGGCCTCGGCCGTCGCGTCGGGTCCGGTCTTCGGCTCGGGCTTGGCGTCGATGCCCGCCTCGGTGCGCTGCTCCGGCGTGATGGGCGCCGGGGCGTCGGTCAGCGGGTCGTAGCCGCCACCGGACTTCGGGAAGGCGATGACGTCGCGGATGGACTCGAAACCGCCGAGCAGCATGACGATGCGATCCCACCCGAAGGCGATGCCGCCGTGCGGCGGGGCGCCGAACTGGAAGGCGTCGAGGAGGAAGCCGAACTTCTCCTGCGCGTCCTCCTCGGACAGGCCCATGACCTTGAAGACCCGCTCCTGCACGTCGCGGCGGTGGATACGGATGGACCCGCCGCCGATCTCGTTGCCGTTGCAGACCATGTCGTAGGCGTAGGCGAGCGCCGGCCCGGGGTCGGTGTCGAAGGTGTCGAGGAACTCGGCCTTGGGCGAGGTGAAGGCGTGGTGCACCGCCGTCCACGCGCCGGACCCGACGGCGACGTCACCGGCGGCGACGGCCTCGGACGCGGGCTCGAACAGCGGGGCGTCGAGGACCCAGAGGAAGCTCCAGGCGTCCTCGTCGACGAGCCCGCACCGCTTGCCGATCTCGAGGCGCGCGGCACCGAGCAGCGCCCGCGACGAGCGCGTCGCGCCGGCGGCGAAGAACACGCAGTCGCCCGGCTGGGCGCCGACGTGCGCGGCGAGGCCGGCGACCTCGGTCTCGGAGAGGTTCTTGGCGACCGGGCCTCCGAGGGTGCCGTCCTCCTGGACGAGGACGTACGCGAGGCCCCGGGCCCCGCGCTGCTTGGCCCACTCCTGCCAGGCGTCGAGCTGCTTGCGCGGCTGGCTCGCCCCACCGGGCATGACGACGGCCCCGACGTACTCGGACTGGAAGACGCGGAACGGGGTGTCGCGGAAGTACTCCGTGCACTCGACGAGCTCCTGGCCGAAGCGCAGGTCGGGCTTGTCGGACCCGAAGCGGCGCGTGGCCTCGGCGTAGGTCATCCGCTCGAACGGGGTCGACAGGTCGACGCCGATGAGCTGCCAGATCTCGCGGACCACGGCCTCGCCGAGCTCGAGGACGTCGTCCTGCTCGACGAAGGACATCTCGATGTCGAGCTGGGTGAACTCGGGCTGCCGGTCGGCGCGGAAGTCCTCGTCGCGGTAGCAGCGGGCGATCTGGTAGTACCGCTCCATCCCGGCGACCATGAGGAGCTGCTTGAACAGCTGCGGGCTCTGCGGCAGGGCGTACCAGGAACCGGGCGCCAACCGCGCCGGCACGAGGAAGTCGCGGGCGCCCTCGGGGGTCGAGCGGGTGAGGGTGGGCGTCTCGATCTCGACGAAGTCGCGGTCGCCGAGCACCCGGCGGGCTGCGGCGTTGACCTTGCTGCGCAGCCGGATGGCGTGGCCGGCCGAGTGCGCGCCGGGGCGGCGCAGGTCGAGGTAGCGGTGCTTGAGGCGGGCCTCCTCGCCGACGGTGACGCGCTCGTCGACCTGGAAGGGCAGCGGCGCGGAGGCGTTGAGCACCTCGATCTCGCGGGCGACGACCTCGACCTCGCCGGTGGGCAGGTCGGGGTTGACGTTGCGCTCCTCGCGCGCGGTGACCTCGCCGGTCACCTTGACGACGTACTCGCTGCGCAGGTCGTGGGCGGCCCCGGTGAGCACCTCGTCGCGCGCGACGACCTGGACGACCCCGCTGGCGTCGCGCAGGTCGACGAAGGCCACGCCGCCGTGGTCGCGCCGCTTGGCCACCCAGCCGGTGAGCGTGACGGTCTGGCCGGTGTGGGCGGCACGCAGGGTGCCGGCCTCGTGGGTGCGGAGCACGGAGTGGGGTCCTTCGTCTGTCGGGAGGGGTCGGCGTCCATCCTACGGACCGGGCCGGACCTCCCAGAAACGGGATTCCCGCGGTCCGGCACGTCGACCTGCGCGGCCGGGGGCGCCCGTCCTAGCATGCGGGCATGGCTGACCCGGCACCTCCGCCGGTCACCGACCTCGCGACCGTCTTCCCCGACCTCGACCGCATCCGCCGGCGCGCCCTCTCGGGCGACCTCGCCGGGGCCGTCGACGACATCGCCCTGCTCGGCGACCGGCGCTCCCCCGACCAGGGCGTCGCGTGGGACGTCCTCGCGCGCAGCGACGGGCTCGACGACGTCGTCGCGGCCCGGCTCGCCGCGGACCCCCACGACCACACCGCCCGCACCCTGCAGGCCCACCGGCTGCTCCTCGCCGCCGAGGAGGCCGCCGGCGAGCCGGGGTCCGAGGTGACGGCCGAGGCCTTCGCGCTGGTCCACGACCGGCTGCGGCAGGCCGAGCAGGTCCTCCTGCGGCTGTGCGCCGAGGACCCCACCGACCCCCAGCCGTGGGTCCTGCGGCTCTGGTCCGCCGGGCAGCTCGCCCTGCCGCCCGGTGAGGTGCGCCGCCGCTGGGCCCGGCTGCACGCCCTCGACCCGCAGCACGCCGTCGGGCGGCGCCTCCTCGTGCGCGCCCTCGCCCCGGCACCCGGCGGGTCGTGGGACGACGCGCTCACCGCCGCCCGCGAGGCCGCCGGGGCGGCCCCCGCCGGTGGCGTCGAGGGGACGGTGCTCGCCGCGGCGCACCTCGCCCGCTGGCGCTTCGAGGGGTCCGGCCGTGACCGCGGGTACCTCCGGCGCAAGGAGGTGCTCACCGAGCTCGAGGAGGTCGCCGACCGGTTCCGCGCGCTGCCGTGCCCCTCGCAGCTGGCCTGGGTCCAGGCGCACTCCGAGCTCGCCGTGCTCTTCGGCGTCGCGGGGCGCACCGACCGCGCCCGCTCCCACTTCCGCGTCCTCGGCGGCGTCGTCGACGCCTCGGCCTGGGGGGCGGCGGGGCACCACCGCGACGCCCTCGCGACGCTGCGTGCCGAGGCCCTGACCGAGGGAGAGGGCCGATGACCGTGCGCGAGACCGAGGTCGGCGGGCTGCCCACGCTGCATGCCCCGCGCGACGACGACGAGTGCACGGCCGGGCTGCTCTTCCGCGTCGGCGGCGCCGACGAGAACCTCGCCGTGCGCGGCGTCACCCACCTCGTCGAGCACCTCGCGCTGCGCGGTGCGGACCTGCCCCCGAGCACCGGCACGGCGCCCTCGACGACGTCGTCACCGGCTTCTCCGCCACCGGCTCCCCGAGCACGTCGCCGGGGTCCTCAACGCCGTCTGCGGTGCCCTGCGCCGACCGCCGCTCGAGCACCTCGAGGAGGAGCGCGAGGTCCTGCGCGCCGAGGAGCTGGCGCGTACCGACGGGGCCACCCGGGTGGCGGCGATGATGCGCTGGGGTGCCACCGGCCGCGGGCTGTCGTCCTACCCCGAGGTCGGGCTGGGCGGACTCGACGAGGACGTCGTCGGCATCTGGTCCTCGGCGGCGTTCACCCGCGCCAACGTCGTGCTCTGGGTCAGCGCCCGGGAGATCCCCTTCGGGCTCGACCTCGCCCTGCCGCAGGGCGAGCTGCCGCCGCTGCCCCCGGACCCCACGGTGCTCCCGCGCACCCCGGCGTGGTTCGTCGTCCCGGGCACCGACCTCGTGCACCTCACCGGGCTCGTGCCGCGCGGGCCGGCCGCCGAGGTCCTCGGGCACCTGCTCCAGCGGGCGCTCACGTCCGAGCTCGCGGCGTCCGGCGCCTCGGCCGTCGTCCGCGTCGAGCCGCACGACGCACGCCTCGCCCTCGTCCGTGTGCTCGTCGAGGGGAACCCGCGCGTCCGCGAGGGGCTCGGCGGCGCGGTCGTCGACGCGCTCGCCCGCGTGCGGTGGGGTCGGCTGGGGGCCGAGGACCGCGACGCCGTCGAGCGCGCCGTGGAGGCGGCCGACCGCCCGGACCACGACCCCGAGCTCCTGCTGGCCCGGGCCGCCGACCACCTGCTCGGACGCCCGACCCCGGCCCGCGAGCAGCGCGTCGCCGCCCTGCGGGCCGTGAGCGCGGACGCCGTGCGGGCCGCGGCCGAGGCGCTCCACGACAGCGCCCTCGCCCAGGTGCCCGTGCCGGGCCTGGACTGGGCCGGGTTCTCGGCGGCGCCCTCCGGGTCGTCCAGCGCCGTCGAGGGACGCGAGCACCCGGTGCGGGGCGGGGGCCGGACCACCCTGCTCGTCGGGGTCGAGGGCGTCACCCTGCGCTCGGCCGCCGGGCTGGTCACCGTGCGCTACCGCGACCTCGCCGCGATGGAGGCCTTCGACGACGGCGGCCGCTGGCTCGTGGGGCGCGACGGCTTCCGCGTGCACGTCGAGCCGACCGTCTACCAGATCGGGCCCGAGGACGTGGCCCGCATCGACGAGGCGGTCGACGCCGCACGGGTCGTGCGCCTCCCGGCGCGGCCGGCCGACCGGCTGCCCCGGCCGGCCGAGGCACCCGCCGCCGGGCGACGCGGCCTGGCCTCCCGGCTGCACGGGCTGCGCGGCCGCCGGGGCTGAGGCTCGGCCGCCGGCACCACGGCTGCCGACCCCACGGCCGGCTCAGGTGCGGTGCGGCGGCAGCAGGCAGACCTCGTTGCCCGACGGGTCGGTGAGCAGCCGCCAGGGCAGCTCGCCCCACCCGGGGTCGTACTCGTGGCCCCCGAGGTCGAGGGCCAGGGCCACCGCGTCGTCGAGGTCCTCCCCCGCCGCCAGCCGCACGTCGAGGTGGAGGCGGTTCTTCACGCCGGCCGGCTTGGGCGCCTGCTCGGGACACAGCTCGAGCAGCGGCCCGTGACCGCTCGGGTGGCGCAGCGCGGCGGGCATCTGGGTGTCCTCGGGGACCCAGCCGGACAGGGCGGTCCAGAAGGCGAGGTCGCGCTCGACGTCGGCGCTGTCGAGCGGCAGGGCCGCGACCGGGCTGCCGGTGCGGTACTCAGGGCGGTGCTCCATGACGCAGAACGGGTTGCCCTCGGGGTCGGCGAGCACCACCCACGGCACGTCACCCTGCCCGATGTCGAGGTGGCGGGCCCCGAGCGACAGGGCCTGCCGGACCACCTCGTCCTGCCGGTCGCCGCCGAGCAGGTCGAGGTGCAGCCGCGGTGCCGGGGCCACGGGTTCGGGGACCCGCGTCATGCAGAGGTCGAGCACCGGGGCGCCCTCGGGCGAGAGCCGGGTCTCGACGACGTCGGGCTCGTCGGTGAGCCGCCGACCACCGAGCAGGGCCTCCCAGAAGCCACCGAGCAGGTGCGGGTCGTGGGCGTCGAGGACGAGGTTCTCCAGCTCCATCCCCGATTCGTACCACCGACCGCCGACGTCAGGGGGTGGGAGCCTCGGGGCCGACGTAGAACCAGCGTCCGGCACGCCGGGCGAACGCGCTCCGCTCGTGCACCTCGCCGCGCTGGCGCGTGCGCCCCTCACCGGCCACCCAGCGGGCACGGAACTCGACGACGCCGGCGTCCTGCCCCGGCCCTCCGTCGACGACGTCGAGCACCTCGAGGCCGACCCAGCGCACCCACGGCTCGGGGTCGACGTGCTCGGGACGGGTGCGCGGGTGCCAGGTGCGGAAGAGGTGGTCGCCGTCGGCCAGGGCGTAGGCCGTGTACCGCGAGCGCATCAGGGCCTCGGCGGTGGCGGCGACCCGCTCCCCCTCGATGACCGGGGCGCAGCACTCGCCGAGCGTGGCGCCACGCGGCAGCCCGCCGCAGGGGCATCCGGTGGCGCGGTCGAGCGCCTCGTCGGACCCGCCGGAGACCTTGAGCCAGGCCGCCGACCCCCTGCTCGCCCCGAAGGTCTCGCCCACCGACTCATCCTCCCACGCGCTGGTCGCCGTCACGCAGGGCCCGATACCCACCGGGGGCACCCGGCACACCCTCGCGGCGGCCGGACCCCGCGGCGGTCAGCGCGCAGAGCGTCCCGGGCTGCGGGAGGGCCAGGGCGCGTCGGCCGGGCGCAGACCGCTCCAGCCGCGGGCGCGCAGGGCCTCGGCGGCCAGGACGGCGATGACGAGGGTCGGGCTGTGCAGGCGCCCGGCGAGCACGCCGGCGACGAGGTCGTCGAGCGGCACCCGGCGCACCGGCATCCCCAGCTCCTCGCCTTGCCGCTCGTGGCGCTCGGTCTCGGGGACCTCGGTGAGGTCGCGGGCCAGGTAGATCCGCAGCCCCTCGCTCGAACCGCCCGGTGAGGACCAGTGGTCGACGAGGGTCGCCCAGCGGCCGGCCTCGAGGTCGGCCTCCTCGTGCAGCTCGCGGGCGGCCGTGAGGTGCGGCGGCTCGCCGTCGACGTCGAGCAGCCCCGCGGGGACCTCCCAGTCGTACGCGGCCACGGGGTGCCGGTACTGCTGGATGACCACCGCCCGGTCGTCGTCGTCGAGCGCGAGGACCGCGACGGCGCCGGTGTGGTCGACGTAGTCGCGGGTCACGACGCCGGCCTCGCCGAGGTCGACGCGGTCGGTGCGCACGTCCCAGACGCGGCCGCGGAAGGACAGCGTGGACTCGACGACCGGCCGGCGCTCGAGCCGGTCGGCGAGGGGTTCAGGCACGCGCGTCGGCCGGCTCGGCGGCGCGGGGCCGCTCGACCTCGACCAGGCGAGCGGCCCGCTGCTGCTCGATGGCCGCACCGACCAGCCCGGCGAACAGGGGGTGCGCGCGGGTCGGGCGGGACTTGAACTCCGGGTGCGCCTGCGTCGAGACGTAGTACGGGTGCACCTCGCGCGGCAGCTCGACGAACTCGACGAGCCCCAGCTCGGGGTGCGTGCCGCTGATGACGAGACCGGCCTCCTCGAGCTGCTCGCGGTAGCGCTCGTTGACCTCGTAGCGGTGGCGGTGCCGCTCGTCGGCGGTGCTCGCGCCGTAGGCCTCGGCGACGACCGAGCCCTCGCGCAGCAGCGCCCGCTGGCTGCCCAGGCGCATCGTGCCGCCGAGGTCGCCGGCGCCCTCGACGAACGCCTTCTGCTCCTCCATCGTCGCGATGACCGGGGCCGGGCTGTCGGGGTCGAACTCCGTGGAGCTCGCGCCCTCGATGCCGGCGATGCTGCGGGCGTACTCGATGACCATGCACTGCAGGCCGAGGCAGATGCCGAGGGTCGGCACCTGGTGGGTGCGGGCCCAGCGCAGGGCCCCGACCTTGCCCTCGATGCCCCGCACGCCGAATCCCCCGGGACGAGCACGGCGTCGACCCCGCCGAGCGCCTTCTGCGCCCCCGTCTCGGTGGCGCAGTCGTCGGACGGAACCCACCGGATGCGCACCTTCGCGTCGTGGTGGAAGCCGCCGGCGCGCAGGGCCTCGGTGACCGAGAGGTAGGCGTCGGGCAGGTCGACGTACTTGCCGACGAGGGCCACCTCGACCTCGTGCTCCGGGCTGTGCACGCGCTCGAGGAGGGTGTCCCACTCGGTCCAGTCGACGTCGCGGAAGACGAGCCCGAGCCGGCGCACGACGTAGGCGTCGAGGCCTTCGCGGTGCAGGACCTTCGGGATGTCGTAGATGCTCGGGGCGTCGACGGCGGCCGCGACGGCCTCGTTGTCGACGTCGCACATGAGGCTGATCTTGCGCTTGATCGACTCGGGCAGCTCGCGGTCGGCGCGCAGGACCAGGGCGTCGGGCTGGATGCCGACCTGGCGCAGCGCGGCGACCGAGTGCTGGGTCGGCTTGGTCTTCAGCTCACCGCTCGGGGCGAGGTAGGGCACGAGCGAGACGTGGAGGAAGAAGACGGCGTCGCGCCCGAGGTCGTGGCGCACCTGCCGGGCCGCCTCGAGGAAGGGCAGGCTCTCGATGTCGCCGACCGTGCCGCCGATCTCGGTGATGATGACGTCGGGCGCGTCGGCGTCCTCGACCCCCGGGGAGCCGGCCGCCTGGGCGCGCATCCGCTCCTTGAGCTCGTTCGTGATGTGCGGGATGACCTGCACGGTGTCGCCGAGGAACTCCCCGCGCCGCTCGCGCTGGATGACCCGGTTGTAGACCTGCCCGGTCGTCACGTTGGCGCTGCCGCGCAGGTTGACGTCGAGGAAGCGCTCGTAGTGCCCGATGTCGAGGTCGGTCTCGGCGCCGTCGTCGGTGACGAAGACCTCACCGTGCTGGAACGGGTTCATCGTCCCGGGGTCGACGTTGAGGTAGGGGTCGAGCTTCTGCATCGTCACCCGGAGCCCGCGGGCCCTCAGCAGGTGGCCGAGCGAAGAGGCCGTGAGCCCCTTGCCGAGCGAGGAGGCGACGCCTCCGGTCACGAAGATCTGTTTCGTCGTCTGGAGCACCACGGGCTTCAACGATACGTCATCCGGCGCCGGCGTCGCGGTAGGCGTCCAGCGCGGCGGCCAACGCCTCGTCCTCGGTGGGCAGGTGGGCGGCCCGTTCGACCGCCTTGGAGCGCAGGTCGTCGCGCACGCCGCCGTGCGTGACGACGTCGCGGATGCCCCGGGAGAGCGACACCGGGTCGCCGCCCGGGACGAGCACGGCGGCGTCGCCGACGACCGCGGCGGTGCCCCCGACGTCGGTGGCGACGATGGCCGCACCGGCGTGCAGCGCCTCCTGGAGGCCCACCGGCTGGCCCTCCCAGAGCGCGCTGGAGACGACGACGTCGGCGGCGGCGAGCAGGTCGGGGACGTCGTCGCGCCGGCCGAGGAGGCGGACCGGCAGGCCCTCGGCATCGACCCGGCGCTGCAACGGCTCGCGCAGGGGTCCGTCGCCGGCGACGACGGTCAGCAGGTCGAGGTCGGCGAGGTCGCGGTGCGCGTCGAGCAGCAGGTCGAGGCCCTTCTGCGGGGCCAGGCGGGCCAGCACCACCGCGAGCGCCGTGCGGGCGTCGATGCCGAGCTCGGCGTGCACGGCGTACCGGTCGCGGGCGGGCTCGGCGAAGGGCGGGGCGGGGACGACGGCCAGCCCCGTGCGGCGCGCGCCGAGGTGGCGCATCCGCTCGACGAGGTCGGCCGAGACCCCGAGCACCACGGCCGAGCCGCGGGCCACCACGCGCTCGAGACCCGCGTAGACGGTGCCGGTGACCCGTCCGGTCGGTGCGGCGTTGTGCAGGGTCGTCACGAGCGGCACCCCGCCGCGGGCACCGGCGAGGACGGCGACCGCGCCGGCGCGCAGCCCGTGGGCGTGCACGACGTCGGCCCCCCGGATCGGCTCGGCGAGGTCACGCACGGCCCGGGCGTCGCGCACGGGGTGCGGGCGGTCGGTGACCTCGAGCGGCACCGTGGTCGCGTGCTCGGCGAGGTCGAAGCGCTCGGCGGCCTCGGTGGGGCAGGCGACGACCACGTGGTGCCCGGCCCCGGTGAGCAGCCGGGCCATCCCCCGCACGTGCGCCCCCACGCCCCCGGCACTCGTGCCCATGACGAGCAGCACCCTCATCCTGCACTCCCTCCCCGGCGCCGCGCCCGCCCCCGGTCGCGGATCTCGCCCATCATCCTGCGGTCGCCGTAGAAGACGGCCAGCAGCCCGGCGACGAGGGCGGCGACCCCCGCGAGGACCCCCCACCCGACCGCGTCGAGCAGCCCGTCGTAGGTGCGGCCGCGGGTCACGAGGTCGCCCACGACGAGGGAGAGGGCGAGGGCGACGACGAGGGCCCCGGCGGTGCGGGCCAGGCCGCGGCTGACCTCCGGGCCCCACGAGCGGCGCACGAGCATGACGAGCAGCACGGCCGAGGCGGTCATCCCGAGGGTCGAGGTGATGCCGAGCATCCGCAGCGTCGTGTCGGCACCCTTCCCGGAGCCGACGAGGGCGAGCGGCACGAGGGCGGCCATCGCCCATCCGAGGCCGACCGCCCAGGCCGCGTCGAGGGGGCGGCCTCGCACGTAGAGCGCGCGGGTGAGCAGCGCGGTGACACCGAACCCGATGACCCCCGGCGCGTACGACGTGAGGGCGGGCGCCAGGGCGGCCAGCGCCTCGGGGCTGGCCCCCTCGCTCCCCCGCCGGGCGTCGAGGACGGTGAAGAAGCCCCCGACCGCCGGCGCGGCGGCGACGAGGACCCCCGCGGCCAGGCCGGTGAGGACGAGGACGGCCCGCAGGGCGCGCGCGAGGGTCGCCGAGGAGTCCTCGCCGGCGCCCGTGCTGGCGGCCAGCGCCGGGAAGGCGCTGACGGCGACGGGGACGGCCAGCACCGCGTACGGCAGCAGGTAGACCGCCTGCACGTACTGGTACACCGTGAAGGCGCCACCGGTGCCGGAGTGGTTGGTCAGCCACACCGTCACGAGGACCGCGACCTGCTGGGCGCCCAGGGCGAGCACGCCGGCGCCGGCGAGGGCGCCGATGCGCACCGCGTCCTCCCGCTCCATCCGCAGCGCGGGGCGCCAGCGCCAGCCGGTGCCCAGGGCGGGGACGACGAGCGGCAGGGACAGGACGACGACCCCGAGCGTGGTGCCCCAGCCGAGGACGGCGATCGCCCCGCCGTCGACGACCGACGGCGAGACCGCACCGTCGGCGAGCCGCCCGTACCAGAGGTAGGAGCCGAGGACCACGACCGAGGACACGAGCGGGGCCAGCGCGGCCGCGAGGAAGCGCCGGTGCGCCTGGAGGAGCCCGGTGAGGATGATGCCCACGCCGTAGAGCGGCACCTGCACCGCGAAGATCCGCAGCAACGTCGTGCCGACGTCGTGGGCGCGCGGGTCGAAGTCGTCGATGAGCCACCCGGAGAGCAGGGGGCCGCGAGCCAGAGGACGGCGGCCAGGGGCACGAGCACCACGAGGGCCCAGGTGAGCAGGACGGACGCGAGGTGGTCGGCCCGCTCGCGCTCCCCCGCGCCGAGCCGGTGGGCGATGAGCGGGACGGCGACGGCCGCGAGCACGCCGCCGGCGGCGACCTCGAAGAGGACGTTGGGCAGGGCGTTGACGCTCTGGTAGATCTCGCCGACGCCCTGGGCCCGCACCGAGTCGGCGAAGACGAGGATGCGCGCGAAGCCGGCCGCCCGCGCGACGACGGTGACGACGGCGATGAGGCCCGCGGCCCCGGCGATGCCCGTGGCGAGCTTGCGGTCGGTCATCGCGCCGGCCGCCCCCAGGCGTCGAGCTCGCGCAGGCCGGGGGTCGACTCGATGACCGCCGTGAAGCTGATCTTCTCGGAGGCCAGCGTCGCCGCGGTGAGCACGGCCAGGGCGACCAGCCGGCCTCGCCGCCCGGCACGTCCGACGAACGCGGTGCCCACGAGCGCTCCGGCCGCGTTGGCGCCGGTGTCGCCGAGCATCGCGGTGCCGGCGAGGTCGGGGCGCAGCACCCCGAGCGAGGCCCCCACGGCCGCGGCCGCGTGGGCGCGCGCGCGTCGCTGCCCGGGTGTGGACCCCGGCAGGAGGACCAACGGGGCGGCGGCCAGCACGGTGGCCTTGAGGGCCCGGCCCGGCCGCAGGTCGAGGAGGTTCGCGAGGTTGGCGGACCCGGCGACGACCGCCCCGCCGACGAGCGTGTCGAGGGCGCCGACCTCGTCGCGGCCGCGGTCGAGCAGCGCCGCGGCGACCAGGCCGGCGACCCCCAGCCCGACGACCTTGACTGCGCCGGTGGTCACCTCACCCCGGGCGGCCGCGCCGAGGTGCCCGCGCAGCCCCTTGGACGAGCCGTCGCCCGCGAGGTCGTCGAGCGCACCGAGCGCCCCCGACGCACCGGCGGCGAGCGCACCCGCCGGGCCGGCCAGGGCCGCCCCGAGCACGCCGCCGGCGACCCACGACGGACCCTCGAGGAGCGTGACGTCGGCGCCGGCGTGGTTGGTGCGGGTCCAGCGCGCCGAGCGGACCCGGTCGGTGAGGACCCGGTGGGCGCCGGCTGCGGCGAGCGCCCCGAGCAGCCCCGCGAGGACCGGGCGCCCCCTCACGACTGCGGGACCGGCGCGAACGCGGCGTCGACGCGTGGCCCGAGACCGTACTGGCCGGTCTTGCCGCCGGACTGCTCGACGAGGGCGAAGACCACGCTGGCCAGCCCCATCGGCCCGGCGGCGTCGTCGACCCCGGAGACCTCCGACACCGCTGACGAGGTGTCGCGCAGCGTCGTGATGACCGACGTGCCGGACTTCTCCGAGGCGAGGTCGGCGGCGAGCACGGCGCCGCGCGAGCGGGCGTCGAGGGCCACGGTGAGGGCCACCCAGCTGCCGGCGACGCGGGTGCGCGCCGCCTGCTCGCCGTCGGTGACGGCACCCGCGACGACGACGACGAGGTCGGCGCGGGTGAAGTCCGGGGCGTCGAGCGAGATGAGGCCCGCGTCGGCGAGCGCCTCCAGGCCGGTGCGCGCGGTGGTGTCGTCGGGCCCGCTGTCACCGGCCGGTGCCGTGCGGGTGAGCAGCGTGGCCAGCAGCACGTCACGGGCCTCGGAGGAGCCCGAGGTGGTGGTGGCCCCGGTCTGCGAGGCGACGTCGGCGACGGCCCGGTCGCGGGCACTCGCCGTGGCCTGCGCGGTGCTCACCCAGTCCTCGGTGACCGACGTCGTGGACGCCAGCCGCGCGCCGGCCGTGCCGAGGGACTCGACGACCGACTCGCTGACCGCCGCGTCGGCCCCGGGAAGGACGACGATGGCGACGCTGCGGTCGCGCAGGGCGTCCCCGAGCACCCGGCCCGAGACCGCCGACAGGTACCCGTCGCGGGCCTCGGCCGCCTTGGTCGCGGTGTCGAGCTGGTCGTTGAGCTGCGCCTTGTCCTTGCGCAGGCCGGCGACCTCGTTGGTCAGCGTCGACCCGATCTCGCCCTGGAGCGGACCGGCCCCGAGCACGATCCCCACCGCCAGGGCGAGGAAGATCGAGACGATCGAGACGATGTGGTAGCGGAAGTCGATCACCCGAACACTCCTCCGAGCACGGTCCACACGTCGTCGACCTTCGCCGCGAGGACCTGGAGCAGCGCGCGGCCACCGGCGGTGGACCACAGCGCCGCGCCCAGCGCGATGATGGCGACGGCGAGCATGAGCAGGATGCTGAACGAGGAGATGCGCGTCCGGTACAGACGGCTCACTCCCTTGGCGTCGACGAGCTTGCCGCCCACCCGCAGCCGGGTGAGGAACGTGCTTGCCATCCCGGAGCGCCCCTTGTCGAGGAACTCGACGAGGGTCACGTGGGTGCCGACGGCGACGATGAGCGTGGCGCCCTTGTCGTCGGCGAGGAGCATCGCCACGTCCTCGCTCGTGCCGGTGGCGGGGAAGACGACCGGCTCGACGCCGAGGTCGCGCACCCGCTCGAGCCCGGGGGCCCGCCCGTCGCGGTAGGCGTGGACGACGATCTCGGCGCCCGAGCGCAGCGCGCTGTCGGACACCGAGTCCATGTCGCCGACGATGAGGTCGGGGGTGTGCCGGGCCTCGATGAGCGCGTCGGCGCCACCGTCGACCCCGATGAGGATCGGCTTGAACTCGCGGATGTAGGGCCGGAGGATCTCGAGGTCCTCCTTGTAGTGGTAGCCGCGCACGACGATGAGGACGTGGCGCCCGTCGAGCTCGGTGGCGATGTCGGGCACGCCGACACCGTCGAAGAGCAGCTCGCGCTCCTTGCGCAGGTAGTCCATCGTGTTCTCGGCGAAGGCCTCGATCTCGGCGGACAGACCGGCCCGGGCGAGGGTCATCGCCTCCTGGACGGCGTCGGCGTCGAGCAGCCGGCCGTGGCCGACGGGCCCGGCCTCGGCGTGCAGCAGACCGTCCTCGAGCCGCAGCGGCATGCCGTCCTTGAGGGCCATGACCTCGGGACCGGCGCCGTCGACCAGGGGGATGCCCGCGGCGACGATGATCTCGGGGCCGAGGTTCGGGTAGCGCCCGGAGATCGAGGACGCGGCGTTGACGACGGCGACGGGGCGGCAGGCGACGAGCGCCTCGGCGCTGACCCGGTCGATGTCCTCGTGGTCGATGACCGCGACGTCACCGGCCTTGAGCCGCTTGGTGAGGTTCTTGGTCCGCCGGTCGACGCGTGCCGGGCCGTGGCCCCCCGAGGAGGGGTCCCGGTCACGGCGGTGGGGCAGGCGGATGGACATCTGCACCATCGTGCCAGACCTGCTCAGGCCCGGGCGCGACCGAGGAGGTCGCGGGCGTGGTCGAGGGCGGCGCGGGTGCCCGAGCCACCGAGCATCCGGGCCAGCTCGGCGACCCGGTCCTCGCCCTCGACGGCGTGGACCATGCTGCGTGTCACGTGCCCGTCGTCGGACTTCTCGACGACGAGGTGGCGGTCGGCGTGGGCGGCGACCTGCGCGAGGTGGGTGACGACGACGACCTGGGCGTGCCGGGCCAGGGCCGCCAGCCGGGCCCCGACGTCGACGGCCGCCCGGCCGCCGACCCCGGCGTCGACCTCGTCGAAGACGAACGTGGGCACGGAGGTGACGGCGTCGGCGGTGGCGACCTCGATGGCCAGCATGACCCGCGACAGCTCGCCCCCGGACGCGGCCTTGGTGACCGAGCGGGGCGTCGTGCCCGGGCCGGAGGCCAGCCGCACCTCGACCGCGTCGCGACCGTCGGCGCCGAAGCGCCCGGTGTCCTCGACGGCGACGGTGACCGTGGCCGCGCCCATCGCGAGGTGGGCGAGCTCGTCGGTGATGCGGGCGCCGAGGGCCTCGGCGGCGGTGCGGCGGTGCCCGGCGAGCGTGGCGGCGGCCTGCTCGCGGCGCGTGCCGAGGGCCCCGGCCCGCTCCTCGAGCTCGCCGATGCGGTCGCCGGTGCCCTCGAGCTCGGTGACCCGGGCCGCCGACTCCTTCGCCCAGTCGAGGACGTCGTCGACGGTCGGGCCGTAGAGGCGGGTGAGCTCGCCGAGCGCGGCCCGGCGCTGCTCGACGCGGTCGAGGCGGGCGGGGTCGACCTCGGCGTCGGCGAGGTAGGACCCGAGGTCGGCGGCGACGTCGGCGGCGAGGTAGCGCAGCTCGTCGACGCGCGTGCCGAGGGCCGCGAGCGCCACGTCGTTGGCCGAGGCCGCGGCGATGCGGGACGAGGCGGCGGCGAGGGCCTCGACGACGCCCGGGCCGTCGGCACCGTCGTCGGACCCGCCGCTGAGGACCTCGTGGGCGCCGCCGGCCGCGGCCCGCAGCTCCTCGGCATGACCGAGCCGGCCGGACTCGGCGCGCAGCTCCTCGTCCTCCCCCGGCCGCGGGTCGACGGCCTCGATCCGCTCGAGCCCGACCCGCAGCGTGTCGGCCTCACGGGCCCGCTCGGCCGCTGCCGCCCGCAGGCCCTCGAGCTCGGCCTCGACGCCGAGCAGCTCGGTGTGGACCTCGCGGTAGGCCTCGAGGGCGCCGCCCAGCTCCGGGCCGCCGTAGGCGTCGAGGACCTCGCGGTGCTCGTCGGCGCGGCGCAGCCGCCACTGGTCGGCCTGCCCGTGGACGGCGACGAGGTGCTCGGCGAGGTCGGCGAGCACACCGACCGGTGCCGCCCGCCCCCCGACGTGGGCGCGCGAGCGACCGTCTGCGGTGACCGACCGGACGAGGACCAGCCCGTCGGCGGTATCGGCGCCGGCCTCCTCGGCCCGCTCGAGCGCGGGGTGCCCGGCCGGCAGGTCGATGACGCCCTCGACGACGGTGCGCCCCGCCCCGGTGCGGACCAGCCCGGAGTCGCCGCGTCCGCCGAGCAGCAGGCCGAGGGCGGTGACGACCATCGTCTTGCCGGCCCCGGTCTCGCCGGTGAGCACGGTGAGCCCGCGGTGCAGGGGCAGGACGGCCTCGTCGATGACGCCCAGGTCGCGGATCCGGATCTCCTCGATCACCGCGCGGGGCCCTCCCCCGCCGCGCGCTGGCGGGCGGCGCCCCGCCAGCCGTGGACCGGCAGGTCGAACTTGTGCACGAGGCGGTCGGTGAAGGGGGAGGTGGAGAGCCGGGCGAGGCGCACGGGCTGGTCCGAGCGCTCGACCTCGACCTGGGCGCCCGGGGGCAGGGTGACGGCGCGGCGGCCGTCGCACCAGAGGATCGCGGAGGCGTCGCTCTGGGCGAGCAGCTGGACCGCGAGGTGGGACCGCGGCCCGACGACGACCGAGCGGGCGAAGAGGGCGTGCGCGCTGATGGGCACGAGGAGCATCGCCTCGACGTCGGGCCACACGACCGGACCCCCGGCGGAGAACGCGTACGCGGTGGAGCCGGTGGGGGTGGCGACGACGACGCCGTCACAGCCCCACGTGGACAGCGGCCGGCCGTCGACCTCGACGGTGAGCTCGAGCATCCGCTCACGCGCGGCCTTCTCGACGCTCACCTCGTTGAGCGCCCACGACGAGAACACCGGGTCGCCGTCGTGGCGGGCCCGCACCTCGAGGGTCATCCGCTCCTCGACGGTGTAGTCCTTGGCGCAGATGCGCTCGACGGTGGCGTCGAGGTCCTCCTTCTCGGCCTCGGCGAGGAAGCCGACGTGCCCGAGGTTGACGCCGAGCAGCGGGACGCCCGAGCCGCGCGAGATCTCGGCGCCGCGCAGGATGGTGCCGTCGCCGCCGAGGACGCACACGAGCTCGCAGTCGACGCCCTGGCCGCTCTCGTCGACGGCCCCGACCCCCTCGACGGCACCGAGCGGCGTGCCGCCGAGGTCGGACGCCGGGGCGCAGACGCCGATGCCGGCACCGAGCAGGCGGGTCGCCACGGCGGCCGCGATCTCCTGGGCGTCGGCGCGCGACTGGTGGGTGACGAGCAGGATGCGGCGCGACGGGGTGCTCATCGTGCTCCTCCCGCGGTCGCCTCGGTGGCCGCGCGCACGGCGGCGCGGACCTCGTCGTCCGCCATTGTGTCCGACGGCACCCACCGCGCCCACACGAGGTACTCCGCGTTGCCCGTCGTGCCCGTGATGGGGCTCGGTGCCACGCCGTGCGGGTGCAGGCCCTGCTCCTCGAGCGCGCGCAGGACGCCCTCGACGGCCGCGACCCGGTCGGCGGTGGTGGTCACGACGCCGTGGCGCCGCCGTCCGACCTCGAACTGCGGCTTGACGAGGACGACGAGGTCGCCGCCCCGGCCGGTGAGCCCGGCGAGCTCGACGGCGACGCGGGTCAGGGAGATGAAGGACAGGTCGGCGACGACGAGGTCGAAGGGACCGCCGACGTCGGGAGCGGCCAGACCGCGCACCGTCGTGTTCGAGCGCTCGGAGACCCGGGGGTCCTCGGCGACCTCCCGGGCCAGCTGACCGTGGCCGACGTCGAGCGCGACGACGTGGGTCGCCCCGTGGGCGAGGAGCACCTGCGTGAACCCGCCGGTGGAGGCACCGACGTCGACGCAGCGCCGGCCGGCGGCAGTGAGGCCCGCGGGCCCCCAGAGCTCGAGGGCGGCGAGCAGCTTGTGGGCGGCCCGGCCGACCCAGCGCGGGCCGTCGGCCTCCACGACGAGGTCGGTGCCCGGCTCGACGGGGTGCGAGGGCTTGCGGGCCGGGGTGCCGTCGACCTGCACGAGGCCACGCTCGACGAGCTCACGGGCGTCACCGCGGGATCGGGCGAGACCGCGCCGGACCAGCTCGGCGTCGAGTCGGGCGATGTCAGCCGCCGAGGTCGCCGAGCCGGGAGCGCAGCGTCCGCTGGACCTCCTCGCCGGCGGCGAGCCGGGCGTCGAGGTCCTCCTCGGGCACGGCCGCGAGGGCGCCGAGGGCGGAGTCGATGACGATGTCCCCCGTCTCCGGCGGCGCGTCCGGGGCGGGGTCGGCGGCGACCTGGGGCTGCTCGCTCACGCGCCCGCCTTCTTGGCGGGCGCCTTCTTGGCGGGCGCCTTCTTGGCGGGCGCCTTCTTCGCCGTCGCCTTCTTGGCCGTCGCCTTCGTGGCCGTCGCCTTCGTGGCGGGCGCCTTCTTCGCAGGCGACTTCTTCGCCGTCGTCTTCGTCGCGGGCGTCGCCGTCGTGGCGGTCTTCCTCGCCGGAGCCTTCTTCGCCGGGGCCTTGCGCGCCGGCGCCTTGCGCGCGGGAGCCGCGGACGCCGTCGACGGCGGGCTCGCGAGCACGGGGTCGGCGACCTCCGCGAGGCCGGCCCGCGGCGCGCGTGCGGCGCGTCCACCGACCGAGCGGGCGAGGTCGTCGACCTGGGCGGCCAGCCCGGCGACCGAGGCTCCGAGCGACTGCACCTCGGTGAGCAGGCGGGTCACGTCGACCCGGCCGACGGCCGACTCGACCTCGCGCTGCACGAGACCCACCACCTGGGCACGGTTCTGCTCGGCCGCGGTGAGCAGGTCGCCGGCGAGCTTCTCGACCTGCTTGGCGACCTTGGTCGAGGAGCCCTTCGCCCCGGCGAGCGTCACGAGCTCCTGGGCGGCCTCGACGGCACGGGCACGGGTCATCTCCCCGAGCCCCGACGCGAGCTCGACGTACGCACGGACGGAGCGCTTGGCCATGGGTCCTCCTCGATCGGGCGGTGGCAGGTGCCTGGCGGCGCCCACCGTCGGGCCCACGCTACCGGTCGGCCATCCGGCGCAGCAGGTCCCGCGCGTGCGCACGGGCCGGCTCGACCTCCGCATCCCCGGCATCGGTCGCCTCGTGCACCGCGCGCACGGCCGCGGCGAGGGTCGCGAGCGAGACGTCACCGTCGTCCGGGTCCTCGTGCAGCCAGCGCAGGTCGGGCGCGACGAAGGTCGGGCGGCGCTCGGGCGGGGCGTCGAGCACGGCCTCGAGGTCGTCGACCCCCGTGAGCACGAGGAGCGAGTCGGCGCCGGCCCGCACCGCCCCCTCGATGTCGGTGTCGAGCCGGTCCCCCACCGCGAGGACGCGCTCGGCCGGTACGTCGAGCCGGTCGGCGGCGAGGAGGTAGAGCGGCGGCTGGGGCTTGCCGGCCACGAGGGCGGGCTCGGCCCCGACGGCCCGCGCGACGGCGGAGACGAGGGAGCCGTTCCCGGGGGCGACGCCCCGGTCGGTCGGCAGGGTCGCGTCGGTGTTCGTGGCGACCCAGCGTCCGCCACCCTCGATGACGTAGGCGGCCTCGGCGAGGTCGGTGGCGGTGACCTCCGGGCCGTAGCCCTGGACGACGGCGACCACCTCGGCGTCGGTGTCCGCAGCCCGACGCACCGCGACGAACCCGGCCTCGACCAGGGCCGCGGCGACACCGGGCCCGCCGACGGCCAGCACCGCCGACCCCTCCGGGGTCAACTCACGCTGCAACAGCCATGCGGCGGCCTGGCTGCTCGTGACCACCGCCTCCGCCGAGCTGGTCAGGCCGAGGTCCACGAGGTGCGCGGCGACGTCGGCCGGCGACCGGGAGGCGTTGTTCGTCGCGTAGACCACCGGCACCTCGAGCGCGGTGAGCGACCCGACCGCGTGCGGGACGGCACTCGGGCCGCGGTAGACCACCCCGTCGAGGTCGCAGACGACCGCCGAGTAGCGGCCGGCCAGCGTGCTCACGCGCGCGGCTCCTCCGTGACGGGCGGCTCGCCGGCCAGCTCGTCCTCGCCATCGCCCAGGTCGGTCAGCGCGACACCGTCGAGCTCCTCGACCCGCTCGACCGCGTCGGTCTCGTTCTCGGTGTCCCCCTCGACGACCCGCAGGAACCACTCGCGGGCCTCCTCGGGCCGACCGAGCGCCAGGAGGGTGTCGGCGTACGCGTACTGGAGGCGGTGGACGCCGGCCTTGCGTCCGCGCTGGAGCGCCGGGATCTGCAGGGCGAGCAGGGCGGCGTCGAGCTGGCCGAGGTCACGGCGGACCCCGGAGACGACGATGGCCAGCTCGATCCGCTCGGCCTCCCCGAGGCCCTTGGCCTCCGGGGACGCCGCGAGCTCGAGGGCGCGGGTGTGCCGCCCGAGCCCGCGCTCGCAGTCGACCATGAGCGGGAGCAGGTGCGAGGAGCCGCTGAGCCGTCGGACGGTGCGGAACTCGGTGAGGGCGCGGCCGAAGTCGCCCATCCGGTAGGCGACCATGCCGAGGGCCTCCCGAGCCGCCGGCACCCGGCCGGCGCGCCGGACCGCGGTCTCGGCGTGGGCCAGCGCGACGTCGACCTCGTCGGCCTCGAGGAAGACCGAGACCATGACGAGGTGCCGCGCCACCCCCTCGGCGTTCTCCTTCGACAGGGTCCGCAGCTGCTGGTGCACGGAGCGGTCGAGCTCCTTGCCCGTCACCTCGTCGGGGAGGCGGGGCTCCGGTAGGCGCGGGCTCTTCGGCGCCAGGCGGCTGCCCCCGCCGTGCTGCTCCTCGCCGTCGCGTCGCGGCCCCGCGGAGCTGCGTGCACCACCGGGGCGGCCGCCCTGGGGAGCGCCACGGCCGGCGCCACGCGGGCCTCCACGCCCGCCGGCCCCGGCACCACGGGACTCACGACGCGGTCCGTCGGAGCGTCCGGGCCGGCCGTCGCCGCCCGGTCGTCCGCCGCGGGCGGGGCGCTGCTGGTCCTCGGGCACGTCGGGTCCTCTCGTCTCGCCGGTCACCGGCGGGGTCAGTCTAGGGACGGCCTCCGCTCGCTCGGCGGGCCGGCTCCGGCTCTCGTCCACCAGACAAAGGCAGACACTCGGCACAGAAAGCAGACAATGAGAAAGGGCCCGTCGCGAACGACGGGCCCTTTCTGGAAAGTATGTCCGGCTGCGTCCTACTCTCCCACACCGTCACCAGTGCAGTACCATCGGCGCTGAAGGGCTTAGCTTCCGGGTTCGGAATGGAGCCGGGCGTTTCCCCTTCGCTATGACAGCCGAAACTCTATGGAGATGTCAGTCGTTCCCGACCGTATCTCGGGAACTGCACAGTGGACGCGAACACAGAAGATCTTTAGGTGTGTATCAAGTTATCGGCTTATTAGTACCAGTCAGCTACATGCATTGCTGCACTTCCACATCTGGCCTATCAACCCGGTAGTCTAGCCGGGAGCCTCTCGGGGCAAGCCCCATGGAAACCTCATCTTGAAGCGTGCTTCCCGCTTAGATGCTTTCAGCGGTTATCACTTCCGAACGTAGCTAATCAGCGGTGCTCTTGGCAGAACAACTGACACACCAGAGGTTCGTCCATCCCGGTCCTCTCGTACTAGGGACAGCCCTTCTCAAGTTTCCTACGCGCACAGAGGATAGGGACCGAACTGTCTCACGACGTTCTAAACCCAGCTCGCGTACCGCTTTAATGGGCGAACAGCCCAACCCTTGGGAGCAACTCCACCCCCAGGATGCGACGAGCCGACATCGAGGTGCCAAACCATGCCGTCGATATGGACTCTTGGGCAAGATCAGCCTGTTATCCCCGGGGTACCTTTTATCCGTTGAGCGACGGCGCTTCCACAAGCCACCGCCGGGTCACTAGTTCCGACTTTCGTCCCTGCTCGACCTGTCAGTCTCGCAGTCAAGCTCCCTTGTGTACTTACACTCGACACCTGATTGCCAACCAGGCTGAGGGAACCTTTGAGCGCCTCCGTTACATTTTAGGAGGCAACCGCCCCAGTTAAACTACCCACCAGGCACTGTCCCTGATCCGGATCACGGACCGAGGTTAGATATCCAGAACGACCAGAGTGGTATTTCAACGTTGACTCCACATACACTGGCGTGCACGCTTCACAGTCTCCCACCTATCCTACACAAGCCGTACCGAACACCAATACCAAGCTATAGTAAAGGTCCCGGGGTCTTTCCGTCCTTCTGCGCGTAACGAGCATCTTTACTCGTAGTGCAATTTCGCCGAGTTCGCGGTTGAGACAGTGGAGAAGTCGTTACGCCATTCGTGCAGGTCGGAACTTACCCGACAAGGAATTTCGCTACCTTAGGATGGTTATAGTTACCACCGCCGTTTACTGGGGCTTAAATTCTCAGCTTCGACCCGAAGGTCTAACCGGTCCTCTTAACCTTCCAGCACCGGGCAGGCGTCAGTCCGTATACATCGTCTTGCGACTTCGCACGGACCTGTGTTTTTAGTAAACAGTCGCTTCTCCCTGGTCTCTGCGGCCCTTTCCCCTAGGACGTGAAGTCCTTCAAGGTCTGGGCCCCCTTCTCCCGAAGTTACGGGGGCATTTTGCCGAATTCCTTAACCACGATTCACTCGATCGCCTTGGTATTCTCTACCTAACCACCTGAGTCGGTTTGGGGTACGGGCGGCTCGAACCTCGCTAGAAGATTTTCTTGGCAGCATAGGATCACCCTGCTTCCCGCATTCGCGGTCACTATCAGGTCTCAGGATATGTGTGAGGCGGATTTGCCTACCTCACTCCCTACACCCTTGGACGTGGACTACCATCGCCACGCGGAGGCTACCTTCCTGCGTCTCTCCATCGCTTGACTACTAAAACTCTGGGTCGCGCGCTCCACTCAGCGTCTCTCCCGAAGGATTGACAAAGAGCTTCAGGCGCTTAGCATCGGTAAGTTCGTCATGGGCGGTTCTTCGCCGGTTCCGGAATATCAACCGGATGTCCATCGACTACGCCTGTCGGCCTCGCCTTAGGTCCCGACTTACCCAGGGCAGATTAGCTTGACCCTGGAACCCTTGGTTATTCGGCGGACGGGTTTCTCACCCGTCATTCGCTACTCATGCCTGCATTCTCACTCGTGTGGCCTCCACGGCTGGATCACTCCGCCGCTTCCCTGGCCACACGACGCTCCCCTACCCATCGACACGCTTGGACCGTGAACCCGCAGGTGTCACGGCCGGGCAAAATGTCAATGCCACAGCTTCGGCGGTGTGCTTGAGCCCCGCTACATTGTCGGCGCGGAATCACTTGACCAGTGAGCTATTACGCACTCTTTAAAGGGTGGCTGCTTCTAAGCCAACCTCCTGGTTGTCAATGCAACTCCACATCCTTTCCCACTTAGCACACGCTTAGGGGCCTTAGCTGGTGATCTGGGCTGTTTCCCTCTCGACTACGGAGCTTATCCCCCGCAGTCTCACTGCCACGCTCTCACTTACCGGCATTCGGAGTTTGGCTAACGTCAGTAACCTGGTGAGGCCCATTAGCTATCCAGTAGCTCTACCTCCGGTAAGAAACACGTGACGCTGCACCTAAATGCATTTCGGGGAGAACCAGCTATCACGGAGTTTGATTGGCCTTTCACCCCTACCCACAGCTCATCCCCTCAGTTTTCAACCTAAGTGGGTTCGGTCCTCCACGACGTCTTACCGTCGCTTCAACCTGGCCATGGGTAGATCACTCCGCTTCGGGTCTAGACCCAGCGACTCTGTCGCCCTATTCGGACTCGCTTTCGCTACGGCTTCCCCACACGGGTTAACCTCGCCACTGAGCACTAACTCGCAGGCTCATTCTTCAAAAGGCACGCTGTCACCCCACGAGGAGGCTCCAACGGATTGTAGGCAAACGGTTTCAGGATCTATTTCACTCCCTCCCGGGGTGCTTTTCACCTTTCCCTCACGGTACTTGTTCACTATCGGTCACCAGGGAATATTTAGGCTTAGCGGGTGGTCCCGCCAGATTCACACGGGATTTCTCGGGCCCCGTGCTACTTGGGATGATCCTCTGGAGTTCGCGTCATTTCGTCTACGGGAGTGGCACCCTCTGTGCTGGACCTTTCAATGTCCTTCGACTATGGCGCGAATTTTTTACTCCATGTCAGCTTGTCAGCACTGACTGAGAAGTCCCACGACCCCATACCTGCAACGCCTGACAGCTATCACACAGATATGGTTTAGCCTCTTCCGCTTTCGCTCGCCACTACTCACGGAATCGCGGTTGCTTTCTCTTCCTGTGGGTACTGAGATGTTTCACTTCCCCACGTTCCCTCTACCCGCCCTATATATTCAGGCGGGAGTGACTGGACTTGCCTCCAGCCGGGTTTCCCCATTCGGAAATCCTCGGATCACAGTCTGGTTATCGACTCCCCGAGGCTTATCGCAGATTCCTACGTCCTTCTTCGGTTCCTGGTGCCAAGGCATCCACCGTTTGCCCTTAAAAACTTGATGCACAAAGATTTTAAGATGCTCGCGTCCACTGTGTAGTTCTCAACATACGGGCGGGCCCCTACCGGTGCCGGCGCCTACCGAGCAAGCTCGGCGGTTCGTCCGCGGTAGGGGTCCTGGGCCGTAGTACGGCCTGAAGGTGAGCTTTCGCCCGAGCCCTCAGGACCCAACAACGTGTCAGGCACCGGGCTCCGTCGGTCGCGTTCCACTCTCCCGGAGGAGCTGTACTTGCGAGCCGAGCGTTGCTCGGTGCCAAATAATCGATGTTCCACCCTTGAGCACCTGCTGACCGACAGTCGCGGTCAGACCAGGCTCTGGATCGCCGAAGCGACCAGTGCTCCTTAGAAAGGAGGTGATCCAGCCGCACCTTCCGGTACGGCTACCTTGTTACGACTTAGTCCCAATCGCCAGTCCCACCTTCGACGGCTCCCTCTCAAAGAGTTGGGCCACCGGCTTCGGGTGTTACCGACTTTCGTGACTTGACGGGCGGTGTGTACAAGGCCCGGGAACGTATTCACCGCAGCGTTGCTGATCTGCGATTACTAGCGACTCCGACTTCATGGGGTCGAGTTGCAGACCCCAATCCGAACTGAGACCGGCTTTTTGGGATTCGCTCCACCTTGCGGTTTCGCAGCCCTCTGTACCGGCCATTGTAGCATGTGTGAAGCCCAAGACATAAGGGGCATGATGATTTGACGTCGTCCCCACCTTCCTCCGAGTTGACCCCGGCAGTCTCCTATGAGTCCCCGCCATTACGCGCTGGCAACATAGAACGAGGGTTGCGCTCGTTGCGGGACTTAACCCAACATCTCACGACACGAGCTGACGACAACCATGCACCACCTGTATACGAGTGTCCAAAGAGTTCGTCATCTCTGACGCGTTCTCGTATATGTCAAGCCTTGGTAAGGTTCTTCGCGTTGCATCGAATTAATCCACATGCTCCGCCGCTTGTGCGGGCCCCCGTCAATTCCTTTGAGTTTTAGCCTTGCGGCCGTACTCCCCAGGCGGGGAACTTAATGCGTTAGCTGCGGCACGGATCTCGTGGAATGAGACCCACACCTAGTTCCCAACGTTTACGGCGTGGACTACCAGGGTATCTAATCCTGTTCGCTCCCCACGCTTTCGCTTCTCAGCGTCAGTAGTGGCCCAGAGACCTGCCTTCGCCATCGGTGTTCCTCCTGATATCTGCGCATTTCACCGCTACACCAGGAATTCCAGTCTCCCCTACCACACTCTAGTCTGCCCGTACCCACCGCAAGTCCGAGGTTGAGCCTCGGATTTTCACGGCAGACGCGACAAACCGCCTACAAGCTCTTTACGCCCAATAATTCCGGACAACGCTCGCACCCTACGTATTACCGCGGCTGCTGGCACGTAGTTAGCCGGTGCTTCTTCTGCAGGTACCGTCACTTTCGCTTCTTCCCTGCTGAAAGAGGTTTACAACCCGAAGGCCGTCATCCCTCACGCGGCGTCGCTGCATCAGGCTTTCGCCCATTGTGCAATATTCCCCACTGCTGCCTCCCGTAGGAGTCTGGGCCGTGTCTCAGTCCCAGTGTGGCCGGTCGCCCTCTCAGGCCGGCTACCCGTCGTCGCCTTGGTGAGCCGTTACCTCACCAACTAGCTGATAGGCCGCGAGTCCATCCCAGACCGAAAAACTTTCCAAGTAGTAGCCATGCGGCTCCACTTCGTATCCGGTATTAGCTCCGGTTTCCCGGGGTTATTCCAGAGTCTGGGGCAGGTTACTCACGTGTTACTCACCCGTTCGCCACTGATCACCCAAGAGCAAGCTCTCGAGGTCACCGTTCGACTTGCATGTGTTAAGCACGCCGCCAGCGTTCGTCCTGAGCCAGGATCAAACTCTCCGTTGATGTGTGACTCTCGGTCGAGACCGAGAAATCTGATTACCGGCGAACCGGTAGATCGTTACCCTTGGAGGGTTGTTTCACTGGCTGAGCACGAACAACTAGCTTTCGCTGTTGTTCGTTGTCCAACCAAAGGATTTTCGTGCATCGATCTGCGTCCCGGGCCTGATGGCCAGGTCTGCCTCACGATGCGACGAGGTAATTGGCATCGATTTTTGACACGCTGTTGAGTTCTCAAGGTTCGGACGCGCACCAACGGCTTGCTCAGTGAGCTCGTCGTCGGGGCTACTTGCGTGTGTTCTCCCAGTCGCTGGAAGCAACTGTTCAAACTTACCCGCGGTTCTGCTTGGGCGTCAAATCCGTGACCCACTCCTGGAGCGGCCGGCTTCGATCGCGCTTGGATCTTCGCGGTGTCCCAACTCTAGCACCCTCTCGGGGGCTTCCTCCAACCGGCTCTTCCGGGCGCTGTGCGTCCGGGTCGAGACCCTTCGGGAGTGGGAGCCAGCTCGCGGGACCGGCCACTTGGTGCGGGGCTGTTCGGCCCTGCCGCTTGGTGTCCGTTCCTCCCTCTCGGGCTGACGTCGAGAACATTAGATGACTCCTCGCGCAGAACACAAATCGCCGTGCCCCCACGAGGGGTCCGTCAGGCCCCCAAACGCCGAAACCCGCTGCAGCGCAGCGGGTTTCGGTTCCGAAATTCGTGTTCAGACGCCCTCCGGACGCTCCACACGGCCTGCGGCGAGGTTCTTGCGGCCCCTCCGGAGCAGGACGACACCGCCCGCGAGGACGTCGTCGGCCACGAGCACCGCCTCGTCGTCGGCGACCTTCGCGCCGTTGACGGAGGCACCGCCCTCCCCGATGGTGCGTCGCGCCGCGTTGCGCGACTCGGCCAGGCCGACGGCCACGAGGGCATCGACGACCGACATCCCCACGTGCACCTCACCCCCGGGCAGCTCGGCCGCGGCGTCCCGCAGGGTCGGCCCGTCGAGGCCGCGCACGTCCCCCTTCCCGAAGAGCGCCTCGCTCGCCGCCTGCACCGCCTCGGTCGCGGCGGCCCCGTGCACCAGCGTCGTCACGTCGGCGGCCAGCGTGCGCTGCGCCGCCCGGCGCCAGGGCTCCTCGGCGAGCTGCCGCCCGAGCTCGGCGACCTCATCGGCGGTGCGGTCGGTGAAGACCTTGAGCAGCGTGAGCACCGAGGCGTCCTCGACGTTGAGCCAGTACTGGAAGAAGGCGTAGGGGCTGGTCATCTCCGGCGAGAGCCAGATGGCGTTGCCGGCGCTCTTGCCGAACTTCTCCCCGAGCTGTCGGTGAGGAGCGGGGTCGTCAACAGGTGCACCGACGCCCCCTCGACGCGGTGGATGAGGTCGGACCCGGCGGTGAGGTTGCCCCACTGGTCGTTGCCGCCCGTCTGCAGGGTGCAGCCGAAGTCGCGGTACAGCTGCAGGTAGTCGAGCCCCTGCAGCAGCTGGTAGCTGAACTCCGTGTACGAGATGCCCTCGTCGCTGTTCAGCCGCGCGGCGATGGCCTCCTTCTTGACCATCTGGTTGACCCGGAAGTGCTTGCCGACGTCGCGCAGGAAGTCGAGAGCGCTCAGCCCCTCCGTCCAGTCGAGGTTGTTGACGAAGACCGCCGGGTTCTCGCCCGAGGACTCGAGGAACGGCTCGACCTGCGCCCGGATGCGGGCGACCCACTCGGCCGTCTGCTCCTTGGTCTTCAGGACCCGCTCGGCCGACGGGCGCGGGTCG
The DNA here is from genome assembly GCF_011383005.1 of Phycicoccus sp. HDW14. GTDB lineage: Bacteria > Actinomycetota > Actinomycetes > Actinomycetales > Dermatophilaceae > Phycicoccus. Next base: position 1,592,342 of record NZ_CP049935.1, read on the forward strand.
CCGATCAGCCCGGTCGACCCGCCGACGAGGCAGATGACCCGGTGCCCCGCCCGCTGGAGGTGGCGCAGCAGGACGAGCTGGACGAGGTTGCCGAAGTGCAGCGACGGCGCGGTGGGGTCGAAGCCGCAGTACGCCGTGACCGGCCCGCCGGCGAGTGCCTCGCGCAGCGCGGACTCGTCGGTGGTCTGCGCCACCAGTCCTCGCCACTGCAGCTCGTCGAGGATGTCGGTCACGGTACGGGCCCCTTCCGGCGGTCTCCGGCGGCGGTCGCCGGCCGCCCCAGCCTGCCACGCCCGAACCGGGTGGACGCAGCGGCCACCAGCGGGTGGGATGTCGGGGTGCACCCGCATCCACGAGCAGGCGGACCGGTGACCTCCCGCGTCCGTCGGGTCGCCGTCGTGGGCGGCGGCGTGGCCGGGCTGGCGCTGGCCGCCGGGCTCCCCCGGTCGGTCGAGGTCGTCCTCCACGAGGCGCAGCCCGAGCGCGCGCGGTGGGGGTCCGCGCTCGTCCTGGGCGCCTGGGCCCGCCCCGCCCTGCACCGCCTCGGGGTGCTCGACTCCGTGACCCGGGCGGGGTCGCCGGTCGGTGCCGGCCGGCTGTTCGCGCTCGACGGCCGGGCCCTGACCCGTCCCCACGACCTACACCTGCTCGCGGTGCCGCGGCCGGGGCTCCTCGACGCCCTCACGGCGGCCGTCGGCCCCGGGGTACGGGTCCTCCACGACGAGGTGCTCGACCCGGCCGAGCTCGACGCCGACCTCGTCGTCGGGGCCGACGGTGTCCGCAGCCGCGTGCGCGGACTGGTCGACCCCGGTCGCGCGGCACGGCTCGGGACCCCGTGGGTCGCCCTGCGCGGCCGGCTCGGCGCCCCGCCCGGCGCCGCGGCCGGCGAGTACTGGGGCCCGGGTCTGCTCGTCGGGCTCGTCCCCTCACCGGGCGGCGGCCACTGGTTCACCGCCCACCGCAGCACCCTCGGCCCCGAGCCGCTCGACGTCGCCGCGGTGCACGAGGAGGTCCGCGTGCTCGCGCAGGGCGCCGGCGCCGCGGTGCGCTCGACCGTCGAGGACGCCACGGCGGGCCTCGCCGCGACCCGGCTCTGGGTGGCCCCGCCGATGCGCCGCTACGTCCACGGGCGGTACGTCGTCGTCGGCGACGCCGCGCACGCGATGACCCCCAACCTCGGTCGGGGCGCCGGCGAGGCGCTCCTCGACGCGGTCACCCTCGCCGACCGGGTCGCCGCCGGCGGGTCGCTCGCGGCGTGGCAGGCCCGGCGGCTGCCGCGGACGCAGGCCGCCCGCACGGCCTCGTCCGCGGTGATGCGCCTGGCGCTGGCCGAGAGGGGCGCGGGCGTGCGGGACGCGGTCCTGCGGCTCAGCCCCGCCGGCGACGCACGGCCGGGCGGTAGACGCTGACGGTCGGCTCGTCGGCCAGCCAGAAGCGCCACGGGAAGAGCTCGCCGTCGCCGCCCGCCCCGCTCACCCCGACGCGCGGTCCGGTGCGCACCGACGACGGCTCCACCGGCCCGTCCGGCAGCTCGAGGCGGCCGTCGGTGGCCGGGTCGAGCAGGTCCAGCCCGTTCTCGTCCCGCCCGAGCGCGAGCGTCGTGGCCAGCCGGGCCGGGCCCCGCGCCCAGTCGCGCTCGCGGACCCCGGGGCGACGGGCCGCCGCCACGTCGTGACCGGCCACCACCTCCCCGGCCCGCAGCAGCACGGCGGACGCCGCGCCCTCCGACCCGGTGACGACGTTGGCGCAGAAGTGCATCCCGTACGTGAAGTAGACGTAGAGCCGGCCGGCCGGGCCGAACATCACCGCGGTCCGCGGCGTGCGACCCCGGTACGCGTGCGAGCCGGGGTCCACCGACCCCGCGTAGGCCTCGACCTCCGTGAGCCGGACGGTCACCCCGGCGTGGGTGAACCGGGCGCCGAGCAGGGCCGGTGCGACGTCGAGGACGTCACCCGCGAGCAGCCCGGCGAGCACGGTCAGCGCGCGACGGGGAGGTCGCGTGACCAGGCGCGGGACCGGGCGGACGTCGCCGCGACCCGCTCGAGCTGCTCGGCCACCCGGACCGGCGCGGTGCCGCCCCTGGCCGAGCGCGACGCGAGCGAGCCCTCGACGGAGAGCACCTCGCGCACGCCCGGCGTCAGGTGCTCCGAGATGCCCCGCAGGTCGTCGTCGGAGAGGTCCCAGAGCTCGATGCCCCGCTCCTCGCAGGCCCGCACGCACGCCCCCGCGACCTCGTGCGCGACCCGGAACGGCACGCCCTGCCGCACGAGCCACTCGGCGACGTCGGTGGCCAACGAGAAGCCCTGCGGCGCGAGCGAGGCCATCCGGTCGGTGTGGAAGGTCAGGGTGGCGACCATGCCGGAGAACGCGGGGAGCAGCACCTCGAGGGTGTCGACGGCGTCGAAGACCGGCTCCTTGTCCTCCTGGAGGTCGCGGTTGTAGGCCAGCGGCAGCGCCTTGAGGGTCGTCAGCAGCCCGGCGAGGTCGCCCACGAGCCGGCCGGCCTTGCCGCGTGCGAGCTCGGCGACGTCGGGGTTCTTCTTCTGCGGCATGATGCTCGACCCCGTCGAGTACGCGTCGTCGAGCGTGACGAACGAGAACTCCTTCGTTGCCCAGAGGATGACCTCCTCGGCGAGCCGCGAGACGTCGACGGCGGTCATCGCGCAGACGAACGAGAACTCGGCGACGAAGTCGCGCGAGGCGGTGCCGTCGATCGAGTTCTCGACCGAGGTCGTGAAGCCCAGGTCGGACGCGACGGCCTCGGGGTCGAGGCCGAGCGACGAGCCCGCCAGGGCCCCGGCGCCGTACGGGGAGACGGCCGTCCGGACGTCCCAGTCGCGCAGCCGCTCGACGTCGCGCAGCAGCGGCCAGGCGTGGGCCAGCAGGTGGTGCGAGAGGAGCACGGGCTGGGCGTGCTGCAGGTGCGTGCGCCCCGGCATCGGCACGCCGTGGTGCTCGCGGGCCTGGGCGACGAGGGCGTCGACGACGTCGAGCACCAGGCCGGCGACGACCCGCGCGTGCTCGCGGAGGTACATCCGGAAGAGCGTGGCGACCTGGTCGTTGCGCGACCGACCGGCCCGGATGCGTCCGCCGACCTCGGCGCCGGCCCGCTCGATGAGCCCGCGCTCGAGCGCCGTGTGCACGTCCTCGTCGGACTCGGCGGGGACGAACGCGCCGGACTCGACGTCGGCGCGCAGCCGCTCGAGCCCGTCGAGCATGGCCTCGAGCGTGGCGTCGTCGAGGAGGCCGGCGGCGTGGAGGACGCGGGCGTGGGCCCGTGACCCGGCGAGGTCGTGGGGGGCCAGCCGCCAGTCGAAGTGCGTCGACTTCGACAGCGCCGCGAGCGCGTCGGCCGGTCCGCCGGAGAAGCGGCCGCCCCAGAGGCTCACGGGGGCGCTGCCGGGCTCGGGCTCGGGCGGGGTCACGGGGTGTCCTTCCGGGTGTACGACATGAGCCGGCCTGCGACCTCGCGGCTGCGCGTGGTCCCGGACGTGATGACCATGATGGTGTCGTCGCCGGCGATGGTGCCCAGCACCCCCTCCACGGTGGTGTGGTCGATCGCCGAGGCGAGGAAGTTGGCGGCCCCCGGCGGCGTGCGCAGGACGACGAGGTTGGCCGAGTGCTCGGCCGACACGAGCAGCTCCTGGCAGCGCGAGGCCAGCCGGGAGGTGCGCTCGTCCGCGTCGGCCGCGGGGCGCACGGTGCGGTCGCCGCCCTCCCCCGGCACCGCGTAGACGAGGTTCTTGCCGACCCGGACCCGCTCGGCGCCGACGTCGACGAGGTCGCGCGAGAGGGTCGCCTGGGTGACCTCGATGCCGTCGTCGGCGAGCAGGTCGAGCAGCTCGGTCTGGCTGCGGACGGTCGTCTCGCGGAGGATCTCGGTGATCCGCTGCTGCCGGGCGGCGCGCGAGGTCGAGACGGTCATCGGCCGGCCTTCGCGTGCTCCACGAGCCAGGAGAGCAGGGCCTTCTGCGCGTGCAGCCGGTTCTCGGCCTCCCGCCACACGTGCGAGCGCGGGCCGTCGATGACCTCGGCGCTCACCTCGTAGCCGCGGTAGGCCGGCAGGCAGTGGAGGAAGAGGGCGTCCGGGCCGGCGTGGGCCATGAGGTCCTCGTCGACGGCGTACTTCGTGAACGGGCTGCCCTCGCCCTTGCGCTCGTCGGCCTCGCCCTCCTGCCCCATCGAGACCCAGGTGTCGGTGACGACGACGTCGGCGCCGAGGACGGCCGCGAGCGGGTCGTCGGTGACCAGCACGGAGCCGCCGGTCGTGGCGGCGAGCTCCTCGGCGCGGGCCACGTACTCGTCCTTCGGCAGGTGCGTGGTCGGCGTGCCGATGCGCACGTGCATCCCGGCCGTCGCGCAGCCGAGCAGGTAGGAGTGGGCCATGTTGTTCGCGCCGTCGCCGACGTAGGCCAGCGTGCGGCCGGCGAGGTCGCCGAGCAGCTCGCGCAGGGTCAGCAGGTCGGCGAGCACCTGGCACGGGTGGAAGTCGTCGGTCAGCGCGTTGACGACCGGCACGCCGGCGAACTCCGCCATCTCCTCGAGGGAGGACTGCGCGAAGGTGCGCCACACGACCGCCGCGGACTGCGGCCCGAGGACCCGCGCGACGTCGGCCACCGACTCACGGACCCCCACCCCGGCGAGCCGGCCGTCGACGACCATCGGGAAGCCGCCGAGCCCCGCGACCGCGCCGACGAAGGAGACCTGCGTCCGCAGCGTCGGCTTGTCGAAGAGGATCGAGACGGTGCGCGGCCCCTCGAGGCACCGGTCCGAGAACGGCGCGGCCTTGAGGGCCAGGGCCCGGTCGAGGACCTCGGCCTGCTCGGCGGGCGACAGGTCGTCGTCGCGCAGGAAGTGGCGCAGGGTCATCGGGTCTCCTCCGTCGCGAGGTCGAGCAGCCCGGGCAGGGCGTCGACGAACAGGTCGAGCTGGTCGGTGGTGACGACGAGCGGGGGCGCGAGCCGCACCGCGTCCGGCGCCACCGGGTTGAGGATGAGCCCCGCCTCGCGCCCGTGGGCGGCGACGGCGGGGGCCCACGGCCCGGCGAGGGTGACGGCGCGCAGCAGCCCGCTCCCCCGGATGCCGGTGACCCGCGGGTCGTCGAGGGCGCCGATGCGCCGTTCGAGGTGCTCGCCGGCCTCGCGTGCGTGGGCGAGCAGGCCCTCGGACTCGATGGTGTCGAGGACGGCCAGCCCCGCGGCGCAGGCCAGCGGGTTGCCGCCGAAGGTCGAGCCGTGCTGGCCGGCGGTGAGCATCCGGCTGACCTCCGGGCCGAAGGTGACGAGGGCGCCGATCGGGATGCCACCACCGAGGCCCTTGGCGAGGGTCATGGCGTCGGGCACGACCCCGGCCTGCTGCCACGCGAACCACGAGCCGGTGCGCCCGACGCCGGTCTGGATCTCGTCGAGGACCAGCAGGGCCCCGGCCGCCGTGGTCAGCTCGCGGGCGGCCCGCAGGAACCCGGACGCGGCCGGCACCACGCCCCCCTCCCCCTGGATCGGCTCGAGGACCACGGCCGAGGTGTCCGGCCCGACGGCGGCCTCGAGGGCGGCGACGTCACCCCACGGCACGTGGACGACGCCGGGCAGCAGCGGCTCGAACGGCTCGCGGTAGGCCGGCTTGTGGGTGAGGGCCAGGGCCCCGGTGGTGCGGCCGTGGAACGCGCCCTCGGCGGCGACGATGCCGGTGCGCCCGGTGCGTCGGGCCAGCTTGACCGCGGCCTCGATCGCCTCGGCCCCGCTGTTGCAGAAGAAGACCGCCGACCCGGCAGGCGCGTCGGCCACCTGCAGGATGCGCTCGGCGAGCTCGACCTGCGGGACGGACGTGTAGAAGTTCGACACGTGCACGAGCTGGCCGGCCTGCTTCGACACGGCGGCCACGAGGGCGGGATGGTTGTGCCCCAACGAGTTCACCGCCAGCCCGCCGACGAGGTCGAGGTAGCGGCGACCGTCGACGTCCCAGACCCAGGCGCCGTCGCCGTGCTCGAGCACCAGCTGCGGGCGCCCGAAGACCTGGACGAGGGCGGACTCGTAGCGGCCGAGGTACTCCTCGGTGTTCGCGCCCCGGGCGGCGTCAGGCATCCTCGCTCCCCTCCCGGTCCGGCAGGACCATCGTGCCGATGCCCTCGGAGGTGAACACCTCGAGCAGCAGGCTGTGCGGCTGGCGGCCGTCGACCACGTGCGCCTGCGGCACCCCGGCCTCGACGGCGCGGATGCACGCCTCGAGCTTGGGGATCATCCCGGCGTCGACCCGGGTGAGCAGCTCGCGGGCGGCCGAGAGGCGCAGCTCGGAGAGCAGCGACCCGCGGTCGGGCCAGTTCGCGTAGACGCCCTCGACGTCGGTGAGGACGACGAGCTTGCGGGCCCCGAGCGCGGCGGCCAGGGCGGCGGCCGCGGTGTCGGCGTTGACGTTGAGCACCTGCCCGTCCTCGTCGAGGTCGGGGGCGATGGTCGAGACGACGGGGATGCGTCCGGCGTCGAGCAGGTCGAGGACCGCTCCGGGGTTCACCTCGACGACGTCGCCGACGAGGCCGATGTCGTGCTCCTCGCCGTCGACGGTGACGCCGCGCCGACGCGCCCCGAAGAGGCCGGCGTCCTCGCCGGAGAGCCCGACGGCGACCGGGCCGTGCTGGTTGAGCAGGCCGACGAGCTCGCGGCCGACCTGGCCGGTGAGGACCATCCGCACGACGTCCATCACCTCGGGTGTCGTGACGCGCAGGCCGCCGCGGAACTCCGACTCCAGGCCGAGCCGGTCGAGCATCCCCTTGATCTGCGGACCGCCGCCGTGCACGACGACCGGGCGCAGGCCGGCGAAGCGCAGGAAGGCGATGTCCTCGGCGAAGGCCGCCTTGAGCGCGTCGTCGGTCATCGCGTTGCCGCCGTACTTGACGACGACGAGGGCGCCACGGAAGCGCTCGAGCCAGGGCAGCGCCTCGACGAGGGTCAGCGCCTTGGACTGGGCGACGCGCAGCGCGGCGGCGTCGATCGCGCCGCGCAGGGCCTGCCGCTCGGGTGGGGTCATCGGGGCCTCGCTCGTCGCGGCGCTCACGTGGAGTACGCCGAGTTCTCGTGGACGTAGTCGTGCGTCAGGTCGTTGGTCCAGATGGTGGCGGCCGCCTCGCCGGCGTGCAGGTCGACGACGACGCGCACCTCGCGGGCGGACAGGTCGACGAGCGTACGGTCCTCCCCGACGCCGCCGGCCCGGCAGACCCGGACCCCGTTCATCGTCACGTCGAGGGTCGTGGGGTCGAAGGCCGCGGCCGTGGTGCCGACGGCGGCCAGCACCCGCCCCCAGTTCGGGTCGTTGCCGAACACGGCGCACTTGAAGAGGTTGTTGCGGGCGACCGCACGCGCCACCTCGAGGGCGTCCTCCTCGGAGGCCGCGGTGCGCACCTCGACGGCGATGTCGTGGTGGGCCCCTTCGGCGTCGGCGACGAGCTGGCGGGCGAGGTCGGCGCAGACGGCGGTGACGGCGTCGGTGAGGGTCGCCGCGTCGACCTCGATGCCCGAGGCCCCCGAGGCGAGCAGCACGACGGTGTCGTTGGTGGACATGCAGCCGTCGGAGTCGACGCGGTCGAAGGTCGTGCGGGTCGCGGCGCGCAGGGCGGGGTCGAGGTCGGCGGCGTCGACGACGGCGTCGGTGGTGACGACGACGAGCATCGTCGCGAGCGCCGGCGCGAGCATCCCCGCGCCCTTGGCCATCCCGCCGACCGACCAGCCGTCGCTTTCGACGTGCGCGGTCTTGGCCACGGTGTCGGTGGTCATGATCGCCTCGGCCGCCGCAGGTCCCCCGTCCGCGGCCAGCGCGTCGGCCGCCGCGTCGACGCCGTCGAGCAGGCGCTCCATCGGCAGCCGCTCGCCGATGAGGCCGGTCGAGCAGACGACGACGTCGCCGGGGCGAGGTCGAGGAGGGAGCCGACGTGCTCGGCGGTGCGGTGGGTGTCCTGGAAGCCCGGGGCGCCGGTGCACGCGTTGGCGCCACCGCTGTTGAGGACGACGGCGTCCGCGCGCCCGTCGGCGACGACCGTGCGCGACCAGGTGACCGGCGCCGCCTCGACCCGGTTGCCCGTGAAGACGGCGGCCGCGTGGTGGTCGGGGCCGTCGTTGACGACGAGGGCCACGTCGGGGCGACCGGAGGACTTCAGCCCGGCGACGACGCCGGAGGCGCGGAAGCCGCGCGGGGTGGTGACCGACATCAGGACCGTCCTCCGGTGAGCGTCGTGGGGGTGATGACGAAGCCGGCGCGGCGCCAGGCCGTCGCGGCGTCGTCGCGGCGCTCGGTCGGGACGAGCACCCAGTCGGTGTCGAACGTCGAGAGCCCGAGGACGGAGACGCCGGCGTCGACGAGCGGGGAGAGGATCTCGACGAAGACGCCGACCGCCGAGAACTCCAGCGGCCCGGCCACCTCGACCGCGCGGAACGGCCCTTCGGTGCGGGCCCCGTGGGGTACGGACGCCGTCGCGCAGACGACCGAGGTCTCGTCGCCCGTGCGGGTCAGCGAGGCGAGCGGTCCGGTGCGCCAGTCGAAGGCCGGCTCCTCGCCGCTGGGCAGCCGGACGATCGAGACGTCCTCCGGGTGCTCCATGAGGTGGCGGGGCATGGCGCTCACGGGGCCACCCCCGCGACGGGGAGGCCGGTGGTCTCGGGCAGGCCGAGGGCGAGGTTGAGGCACTGGACCGCCGCACCGGCGGTCCCCTTCGTGAGGTTGTCGACCGCGGCGACGACGACCACCCGGCCGACCCGCTCGTCGAGGACGACCTGGAGGTGCACGCAGTTGCTGCCCAGGACGTTCGCGGTGGCCGGCCAGCGCCCCTCGGGCAGGAGGTGGACGAAGGGCTCGTCGGCGTAGGCGTCGGCCCAGGCGGCCCGGACCGTGGCGGCGTCGGTGCCGGGGACGACGCGGGCGGTGCAGGTCGCGAGGATGCCGCGGGGCATCGGCGCGAGGGTCGGGGTGAAGGAGACGGTGACCTCGCCCGCGCCGCACGCCGTGAGGTTCTGCTCGATCTCGGGTGTGTGGCGGTGGACGCCCCCGACGCCGTAGGGCGACATCGACCCCAGGACCTCCGAGCCGAGCAGGTGCGCCTTGAGGGCCTTCCCCGCGCCCGAGGTGCCGGACGCCGCGACGACGGTGACGTCCCCGGGCTCCAGCACGCCCGCCACCAGCCCCGGGGCGAGGGCGAGCGAGACGGCCGTCGGGTAGCAGCCGGGGACGGCGAGGCGCGTGGCGCCGGCGAGGGCGGCGCGCTGCGGGCCGAGGGCCGTCGGCAGCTCGGGCATCCCGTAGGGCCACGACCCGGCGTGCGGGGTGTCGTAGAACGTGGTCCACGCGGCGGCGTCGCGGAGCCGGAAGTCGGCGCCGCAGTCGACGACGACGACGTCGGGCGCGAGCTGCGCGGCGAGGGCCGCGGAGTGCCCGTGGGGCAGCGCGAGGACGACGGCGTCGTGGCCGGCGAGGACGTCGGCGGTGGTGTCCTCGAGGACCCGCTCGGCCAGCGGCGTGAGGTGCGGGTGGATGCTCCCGAGCGGCTGGCCGGCGTTGCCGCCGGCGGTGACCGCGCCCACCTCGAGGTCGGGGTGCGCGAGCAGCAGCCGGAGGACCTCGCCCCCGGCGTACCCGCTCGCACCGGCGACGGCGACCTGCTTCGTCATGTGCATGACCATACAGGATTCCGAACATCCATGCAGAATCGGCGGGGGCGCCGACCGGGCTCAGGCCAGGGGGTCACCGGGTCGGAGGACGAGGTCGAGCATCCGCTCCCCCGGCTCGAGGCCGCGCTCGGCCATCGCCCGCAGCGACTCCGGGGTGTCGACGCCGGCCCGGACGAAGCGACCGGAGAAGGCGTCGAGGTCACCGGAGGCCAGGGCCAGCACGAGCGCGGCGACCTCCTCGGGCGAGGTCCACTCGGTGCGGTCTGCGTGCGCCTCCATCGCCTCGGTCATGTCGGTGCGGACCACCCCGGGCATGAGGTCGAAGGCCCGGATGCCGCGGTCCCAGCCGGCGAGGTGGGTCGAGCCGGTGAGCCGGGCCAGCGCGGTCTTGGCGACGTTGTAGGCGCTCGCCACGTCGCCCGCACGCCGGCCGGCCCCGGAGTTGAGGTTGACGACCCGGCCACCGCCCGCGGCGAGCAGGTGCGGGGCGACGAGCCAGGTCATGAGGTAGGGGCCGAGCACGTCGACCTCCACGGTGTGCCACCACTCGTCGGGGTCGGAGGCGAAGACGTCGACCTCGGCGTCGGCGACCCCGGCGTTGTTGACGAGCAGGTCGATGCGGCCCTGACGCTCGACGACCTCGGCGACCCACGCCGTGAGCGCCGCCCGGTCGGTGACCGGTGCGACCGTCGAGGACCCACGCTCGACGACCCAGCCGGCGTCCTCGAGCGCGAGCGCGACGTGCCGCCCGATGCCCCGGGAGGCGCCGGTGACGACGGCGACGAGGTGGCCGCCCCGCCCGGCGGCGACCTCGGTGTCTGGCTCCGGCGTCACGTCACCGTCGTCGTCGACCGGCTCGTCGATGACGCCGGTCACGCGCGCTGCACCGCACCGTGCGCCGCGGCGGCCGCGGCCACGGCGGCGTCGCGCAGCCCGGACACCTCGTCGGTGGTCAGCGTGCGCTCGGGCGAGCGGAAGGTGAGCCGGTAGGCGAGCGAGCGCCGCCCCTCACCGACCTGGTCGCCCTCGTAGACGTCGAACAGCCGGACCTCCTCGAGCAGGTCGCCGCCACCCGCCACGAGGGCGTCGCGCACCTCGGCCGCCGGGACCGAGCGGTCGACGACGAGCGCGACGTCGCTCTGGGCCATCGGGTAGGTCGCGAGCGTCCGGGCGACGACCGTGTGGTCGGCGGCGCGGGTCAGGGCGTCGAGGTCGAGCTCGGCGCCGACGGTGCGCGCCGGCAGGCCGAGGGCCGCGACGACCTTCGGGTGCAGCTCGCCGACGTGGCCGAGCACCGTGCCGTCGGCGAGCGACACGCGGGCGCAGCGGCCGGGGTGCCACGGCATCGCGGCGTCGGCGGTGGTGACCACCTCGACGTCGAGTGCCTCCGCGAGGACCTGGACGAGCTCGAGGACGTCGAAGACCTCGGCCCGGCGTCCGGCACCCCACCATCCGGCCCGGTCGCGGTCGCCCGCGAGGAGCAGGCCGAGGTGACGCGGCTGGGGCGGCACGGCGGCGCGGATGGCCGCCAGCGTCGCCTCGTCCGGACGCACGCCGACGTCCTCGGTGGGCGCCGCGGCCTGCGGGCCCTCGAGTGCGGTGACGAGCCCGAGCTCGAAGAGCCCGACGTCCTTGGCGCCGCGGGAGACGTTGCGCCGCAACGCATCCACCATCGTCGAGACGAGCGTGGTGCGCATGAACGGCTGCTCGTCGGACAGGGGGTTGGCGATGCGCACGGTGCGCGCCGTCTCGGCGGCGACGTCGAGGCCGAGGTCGGCCAGGCGGTCGCCTCCGACGAACGGGGCGCTCCACACCTCCGAGAGCCCCTGCGCGGCAAGGAGGTTCGCGACGATGCGACGAACCCGCTGCGCGTGCGTGAGGCCCGAGCCACCGGGCGGTGTCGGCAGCAGCGACGGGATGCGCTCGTACCCGTGGATGCGCGCGACCTCCTCGACGAGGTCCTCGGCCGTCGTGAGGTCGGGGCGCCACGAGGGTGGCAGGACGGTGAGCGCGTCGCCCTCGGCCGTCACGGTGCACCCGATCTGCTCGAGCACCCCGACCACCGTGGCGGCGTCGTAGTCGACCCCGACGATGCGCGAGGGGAAGCCGGCCGACATCGCGACGGTGACCGGGGCCGCGACCGACCCGACGTCGGTGACCGCGTCGTCGGCCGTGCCGCCGCCGTACCGCACGAGCAGGTCGACGACGAGCTGCACCGCGGCGGGCGGCAGCTGCGGGTCGACGCCGCGCTCGAAGCGTCGCGACGCCTCGCTCGGCAGCCGGTGCCGCCGGGCCGTCCGGGCGATCGAGACCGGGTCGAAGTGGGCGGCCTCGACGAGCACGTCGGTGGTCGTGGCCGACACCTCGGTGGAGGCGCCGCCCATGACGCCGGCGATGCCGATGGGCGTGCCGCCGCCGTCGGTGATGAGGAGGTCCTCGGGGTCGAGGGTGCGCTCGACGTCGTCGAGGGTGGTCATCCGCTCCCCCTCCCGGGCCCGCCGCACCACGATCCGCTCACCGAGGCGGGCGAGGTCGTAGGCGTGCAGCGGCTGGCCGAGGCCGAGCATCACGTAGTTCGTGACGTCGACGGCCAGCGAGATGGGCCGCATGCCGGCCTCGGTGAGGCGGGCCCGCAGCCACGCCGGGCTCGGGGCCGCGACGTCGATGCCGCGCACGACCCGGGCCACGAACCGGTCGCAGCCGGCGCGGCCGCGGATCGGCGCGTCGTCGGCGACCTCCACGAGGTACCCACCGGAGCCGCCGCTCGGGGCCGCCGCCGCGAGCGCCGTCACCGGGTCGGTGAACTCCGCGCCGGTCGCGTGCCCGTACTCGCGGGCGACACCGCGCACGGAGAAGCAGTACCCGCGGTCGGGCGTCACGTTGACCTCGACGGTCTCGCGGTCGAGGCCGAGGATCGCGATGGCGTCGGCGCCCGGGACGCAGCGCGCGAGCGACTCGGGGTCGTCGGCGAAGCGCCGGGTGAGCACGATGATGCCGTCGTGGTCGTCGCCGAGCCCCAGCTCGCGCTCGGAGCAGATCATCCCGGCCGAGACATGGCCGTAGGTCTTGCGCGCCGAGACCTCGAGCGGACCCTGCGGGGTCGGCAGCACCCCGCCGGGGAGGATGACGGGCACGAGGTCGCCCGCCTCGAAGTTGTGCGCGCCGCAGACGATGCCCTGGGGCTCTCCGGTGCCGTTGGCGTCACCGACGTCGACCGAGCACCAGTTGATCGTCTTGCCGTTCTTCTGCGGCTCCTTCTCGAGGGTCAGGACGCGCCCGACGACGAGCGGACCGGTGACCCCGCCACCGTGCAGCCCCTCCTCCTCGAGCCCGACGGCGACGAGCGAGGCGGCGATGTCGGCACCGCTCGCCTCCTCCGGCACCGCGACGTACTCGCGCAGCCAGTCGACCGGAACCCGCATCAGATCTCCATCCCGAACTGTGCGTCGAAGCGCACGTCACCCTCGATCATGTCGCGCATGTCGCTGACCCCCGTGCGGAACATCAGCGCGCGGTCGATGCCCATCCCGAACGCGAACCCGGTGTAGCGGTCGGGGTCGACGCCGCAGGCCAGGAGCACGTTGCGGTTGACCATCCCGCAGCCGCCCCACTCGATCCAGCCGGTGCCCTTGCAGGTGCGGCAGTCGGGGTCCTCGCCGCGGCAGACGAAGCAGCGCAGGTCCATCTCGGCGCTCGGCTCGGTGAAGGGGAAGAACGACGGGCGCAGCCGCGTCGTGATGCCGTCGCCGAACAGCTCGGCGGCCAGCCGGTCGAGGGTGCCCTTGAGGTGGGCCATCGTGATGCCCTCGTCGACGGCCAGGCCCTCGACCTGGTGGAAGGCCGGCATGTGCGTGGCGTCGAGCTCGTCGGTGCGGAAGACCCGTCCGATCGCCGCGACGTACACGGGTACGCCGCGCTCGAGCAGGGTGCGGGCCTGCACCGGCGAGGTGTGGGTGCGCAGGACGAGGCCACCCTCGGGCGGGTCGACGTAGAAGGTGTCCTGCATCTGCCGGGCCGGGTGGTCGGCGTCGAAGTTCAGGGCGTCGAAGTTGAACCACTCCGCCTCGATCTCCGGGCCCTCGGCGATCTCCCAGCCCATGCCGGTGAAGAGGTCGGCGATGCGCTCGCTCATCAGCTCGATGGGGTGGCGCCGACCGAGCGGGCGGCGCCCGGCCGGCAGCGTGACGTCGAGAGCCTCCTCGACGAGGATGCGCTCGTCGCGCTCGGCCTCGAGCTCGGCCTGGCGGGCGGTGAACGCGGCACCGACCCGGCCGCGGGCCTGCCCCACGCGCTTGCCGGCCTCGGCCTTCGCGCTCGGGGCAGGGCGCCGATCTCGCGGTTGGCCAGCGCGAGGGCGCTCCGGTCGCCCTGGTGCGCGCCGCGGGCGACCTTGAGCTCCTCGAGGGTCGTGGCCGCCGCCGCGGCGGCGAGGGCGGCGTCGACGGCGTCCTCGACCGCCTGCGGGTCGAGCACCGCGACCTCCACGGGGTCGTAGTTCGTGTTGGGTCCGGACATCGCTTCCGCTCTTCGTCGGTGGGGGCGCGGCCGAGTCTAGGGAGCGGCGCGCGGGGACGGAGGTCGGCCCCCGGGCGGCGGGACGGCCGGCCACCCGGCCGGCCGTGGGGACGACGCGCTCAGGACGCGCGCGACACCGGGCCCGAGGGCCCGGTAAATCGCTGCGGAGCGGTGGTCACCGGTCCAGCGTAACGGGGCGCCGGCCGGTGAGGAGGAAGGCGACCACGGCGACGGCAGCGCCGACGACCGCCACGGCGAGGAAGCCCGCACCCCCGCCGTAGTGGTCGACGGTCCACCCGGCGAGCGGCGCACCGACCGCCCCGCCGGCCGTCATCGCGGAGTTGTGCCAGCCCATCGCCTCGCCGCGCACCTGCGCGGGGACCAGCCCGGCGATCTCGTGGACCGTCGCGGTGATGGTCGGGGCGCAGAGCAGCCCGGCGAGCAGCGCGAGGGCGCCGAGCTGCAGGGTCGAGGTGGCCAGGACCATCGGCGCGGTGACCAGCGCCAGGGCGAGCAGGAGCCAGCGCGCCGGGACGTCGCGGGACAGGGCCCCGTAGAGCAGACCGCCGACCAGCGACCCGAACCCCCAGAGCACGAGCACGAGCCCGAGCAGGCCCATGGAGCCGAACTCGCGGACGGCGCTGACGAAGGCGAGGTCGGAGCCGGCGAGCATGACGGCCGTCGCGGCGACGAGGCCGAGCACGACGAGGACCGGGCCCCGGAACCAGGTGCCGAACCGCAGACCGTGGCGCGCAGGACCGGCCTCGGCCTCCGCCTCGGTGCGCAGCGGCGGGTCGAGCAGCCAGATGCCGACGCCCGCGAGGACGGCCAGGGCCTGGACGACGAAGAGCACCCACGCGGTGGACCAGTGCGTGGCGGCGACGACGGCCACGGCCGGCGCGATCATGAACGAGACCTCGACGGCGGCCGAGTCGAGGGAGATGGCGGTGCGGCGGTCCTGCTCCTCGACGCCGGCGATGACGGCCTGGCGCACGACCGAGCCGATCGGCACCGCGAACAGCCCGGCGACGGTGACGAGCGCGAGCAGCGCCCAGTACCCCACCCACGGTGCCGTGCCCCAGCACAGGCCCGAGACGACGAGGGAGGGCCCGACGACGGCGCGCAGGCCGTGCCGGTCGAGGAGCCGGCCGCGCCAGGGCCCGCTCACGGCGATGGCGGTGGTCACCCCCGCACCGACGAGCCCGGCCATCGCGTAGCTGTGGCCGAGCGTGGTGACGACGTGGAGGGTGACGAGGACCGGGGTCGCGAACATCGGGATCCGGGTCAGCGTGCCGAGGACGAGGGTCCTGCGCAGCGACGGCCGGGAGAGGACGCGCCGGTACGGCGCAAGGGTCACCGTCGTCACCCGCACACTCTGACACCCCACCCCGGGCCCCGCCATTCGAGCCGACCGGCGCGTCGCCGAGCGGGCCCACCGCTTGTCTTGACTCGTTCAAGACAGAGTGCGAGGGTGGCCGGACGAGGACACGACCGAAGGAGCAGCGATGACGACCGACCCGTACGCACACCCCGAGGACCTCGGCACCCCCACCGGCTCGACGACGGCGGGCGGCGCCCGCGCCGAGAGCGACACCCAGAGCCTCAGCCTCTCCCCCGACGGCCCGCTGATGCTCCACGACGTGCACCTGCTCGACACGCTGGCGCACTTCAACCGCGAGAACATCCCCGAGCGCAAGCCGCACGCCAAGGGTTCCGGCGCGTTCGGCACCTTCACGGTGACCCACGACATCACCCGCTTCACGAAGGCCTCGGTCTTCCGTCCCGGCTCGCAGGTGCGCACCCTGGCGCGCTTCTCCACCGTGGCCGGCGAGCTCGGCTCGGCCGACACCTGGCGGGACGTGCGCGGCTTCTCGGTCCGCTTCTACACCGACGAGGGCAACTGGGACCTCGTCGGCAACAACACCCCCGTCTTCTTCCTCCGGGACCCGATGAAGTTCCCGCACTTCATCCGCAGCCAGAAGCGGCTCGCCGACTCGGCCCTGCGCGACGGCACGATGCAGTGGGACTTCTGGACCAACTCCCCGAGTCGGCGCACCAGGTCACCTACCTCATGGGTGACCGCGGCCTGCCGCGCTCGTGGCGCCACATGAACGGCTACGGCTCGCACACCTACCTCATGGGCAACGAGGCCGGCGAGAAGCACTGGGTGAAGTTCCACTTCCACACCGAGCAGGGCGTCGAGAACCTCACGAACGAGGAGGCCGAGCGGATCGCCGGCGCCGACTCCGACTACCACCGGCGCGACCTCTTCGAGGCCATCGAGCGCGGCGAGCACCCCCGCTGGACCCTCTTCATCCAGGCGATGCCGTACGACGAGGCCGGTGACTACCGGTTCAACCCCTTCGACCTCACGAAGGTCTGGCCGCACGCGGACTACCCGCTGCACGAGGTGGGCACCTTCGAGCTCAACGAGAACCCGGTCAACCACTTCGCCCAGATCGAGCAGGCGGCCTTCGCCCCGAGCAACATCGTCCCGGGCATCGGGTTCTCCCCGGACAAGATGCTCCTCGCCCGGGTCTTCTCCTACGCCGACGCCCACCGCGCGCGGGTCGGCACGAACGCCCACCAGCTGCCCGTCAACCGTCCGCTGCCCGAGGTCGAGGCGCGGGCCAACCACCTCGTCTTCGACGGAGCGATGAACTACGAGGTCAAGGCCGGCCCGACCTACGTCCCGAACAGCGACGGCCGCGGCCACTCGACGCACCAGGGCCCGGTCGCCGAGGGCTGGGAGGCCGACGGCACGATCGTGCGCCAGGCCTACACGCTGCACGCCGAGGACGACGACTGGACCCAGGCGGGGATGCTCGTGCGCGACGTCTTCGACGACGCCCAGCGCGACCGGTTCGTCGAGACCGTCGCCGGGGCCCTCGGCGGGGTCCGCGACGACGTCCTCGAGCGGGCCTTCGTCTACTGGGGCAACGTCGACGTCGAGATCGGTCGGCGGATCGAGGAGCGCGTTCGCGGCGGAGCCGGCGATCCCATCCCCGGTGCCGCCGACGAGGAGAAGTCCGCGCTGCGCGAGCCCCTCCCGGAGTCCGCGCACCACTGAGTCACCCGAGGTCGGGGACGCTCACTCGAGGTCGGGGAAGGTCGCCCGCAGTCGGGCGCCGCCGGTCGGGCCCTTCTCGACCACGACCTCGCCGCCGTGGGCCTCGACGAGCCCCCGCACGAGGTAGAGGCCGAGGCCAGTGCCGTGCTTGGCCCCGGCCTGCCAGAAGCGGGAGAAGACCAGCTCGCGGTGCTGCGGGGCGATGCCGTCGCCGTCGTCGGTGACGACGACGTCGACGGCCGCCGGGCCCTCCCAGCCGGCCCGCTCGGCGGCGATGTGGACGCGACCGCGACCGTGCCGCAGGGCGTTGTCGACGAGGTTGGTCAGCACCTGCTCGAGCCGGTCGGGGTCGGCCCACACGACGTCGACGCCGTCGCCGACGTGCAGCTCGAACTGCTCGCGCTCGGCGCCGGCGGCCACCCGCCGCTCGACCTGCGCCTCGAGGCGCGGGCGGACCGGTACGGGCACGGCGTGGACCGTCAACCGGCCGGCGCCGATCCGGGAGGTGTCGAGGAGCTCGGTGATGAGCCGGGTGACGCGGTCGGCGTCGGCCTCGATGGTCTCGAGCATCAGCCGCTTCTGGTCGTCGGTGAACCGGTCCCAGTTGCGCAGGAGGGTCGAGGAGAAGCCCTTGACGCCGGTGAGCGGCGAGCGCAGCTCGTGGGCGACCGAGGTCAGCAGGGCCGCGCTCTCCTTCTCGGCCCGGCGCCGGCCCTCGGCGTCGCGCAGGCCGAGGACGACGGCGACCACCGGCTGGCGCCGACCGCGCCGGTTGTACTGCGCCGTGACGAGCAGCTCGCGGCCCGAGGGCAGCACGAGCAGCCGTTCACGGTGGCCGGTGCGGGTGTCGAGCCCGTGCCAGGGGTCGGTGAGCTCCCACCACGAGTCGCCCCCGAGGTCCTGCAGCGGGAGGGCCTCGACGACGTCCCGGCCGACGACGTCGGAGGCGCGCAGGCCGGTGATGCGCTCGGCCCGGGTGTTCATGAACCGGACGGTGCGCTCGGGTCCGATCGCGGCGACGAGGCCGTCGGGGATGAACTCCAGACCGTTGGCGGCGAGGTCGTCGGGGACGATGTACCGCTCGGACATGGGGCGCACGTTACCCCGCGCCCCCTCCGGACCCGAGGACCCCCGCCGAGGCGTAGAGGCAGATCGTCGCGGCCATCGCGAGGTTGAGCGACTCCGCGCGGCCGTGGATGGGCACCCGCACCACCTCGTCGCAGGCGTCGCGGGTCTGCGCGGGAAGGCCCCAGGCCTCGTTCCCCATCACCCAGCAGTGGGGTCCGGTGAGGTCGGCGTCCGGCAGGAGCGTGGTGCCCGCGCCGTCGGCGGCCAGCGTGCGCACCCCGGCGGCGCGCAGGGCGGCGAGGGTGGCGGCGACGTCGAGGCCGGTGACGACGGGCAGGTGGAAGAGCGAGCCCGCGGTCGAGCGGACGACCTTCGGGGAGTGCACGTCGACCGAGGCGTCGCTGACGAGCACCGCGTCGGCGCCGGCGGCGTCGGCCCCGCGGATGACGGTGCCGGCGTTCCCGGGGTCGCGGACGTGGGTCAGCAGGACGAGCAGGCGCGGTGCGGCGGCCAGCACGTCGGCGAGGGCGTCGGATGCCTCGTCGACGACGGCCAGGACACCCTGGGGCGCCTCCGCGTCGGCCATCGCGGCGAGGACCTCGGGCGTCACCTCGTGGACCCACAGGCCCGCCGCCCTCGCCGGCTCGACGAGGTCGGCGGCGTAGCGCTGGGCGGCGTCGGGCGTCAGGTAGACGTCGCGGACCCGCTCGGGCGCGTGCCGGACCGCCTCGCGCACCCCCTGGGGTCCCTCGACGGCAAAGCGGCCGGTGCGCGAACGCACCGACCGCTTCGACAGCGCCGCGACGGACCGGACCCGGTCGGACCGGGGGTTGTCCATCATCGACGTGTGGTTCAGGCGGAGGCCTTGGCGGGCTCGCGGGCCGGCTGGTTGGCCCGGGCGATCTCGACGAGCGCGGCGAAGGCGGCCTCGTCGTTGACCGCGAGCTCGGCGAGCATGCGGCGGTCGACCTCGACCTCGGCGGCCTTGAGGCCCTGGATGAAGCGGTTGTAGGTCATGCCGTTGGCGCGGGCCGCGGCGTTGATCCGCTGGATCCAGAGGCGACGGAAGTCGCCCTTGCGGGCCCGGCGGTCGCGGTAGGCGTAGCCGAGGCTGTGCTGGACCTGCTCCTTGGCCTTGCGGTAGAGCCGCGAGCGCTGCCCGCGGTAGCCGCTGGCCCGCTCGAGGACGACCCGGCGCTTCTTCTGGGCGTTGACCGCCCGCTTCACGCGTGCCACGTGAGTTCTCCTTGCTGCTTCGTCAGTTCAGGGGGGTGGATCGGCTCACTTGCCGAGGAGCTTCTTGATCTTCTTGGTGTCCGCGGCCGAGACGATGACGTCCTTGGAGAGGCGGCGCGCCTTCTGCGGGGTCTTCTCGTGGAACTTGTGCACGTGGCCGGCCTGCTCGCGCATGAGCTTGCCCGAGCCGGTGACCCGGAAGCGCTTCTTGGTGCCGCTGTGCGTCTTGTTCTTCGGCATGGTGCCGATCTCCTTGGGTGGTGTGCTGTCTGGTGCGGTGGTGTGTCGGGGGCGGGCTCAGCCCGCGTCGGCCGGCTCGGGCTTCTCGGCCGGCTCGACCGCCTCGGCCTCGGTCGCCTCGGTCTGCGTCGACTCGGACTCCGTCGCCTCGGTCGCCTCGACCGGCTCGGTCACCTCGTCGGTGACCTCCTCGATCTCCTCGACCTGCTCGACGGGCTCGTCGTGCTCGGCCTTGGCCTCGTCGCGCTTCTTGCGCTGCTCGGCCATCGCCTGCGCCTTCTTCTTCGTCGGCGCGAGGACCATGACCATGTTGCGGCCGTCCTGCTTGGGCTGGGACTCGACGGTGCCCAGCTCGATGACGTCCTCGGCGAGGCGCTGGAGCAGCCGGAACCCGAGCTCGGGGCGGGACTGCTCGCGACCGCGGAACATGATCGTCACCTTGACCTTGTCACCGCCGCCGAGGAACCGGACGACGTGGCCCTTCTTGGTGCCGTAGTCGTGCGGGTCGATCTTCGGGCGGAGCTTGATCTCCTTGATGACCGTGTTGACCTGGTTCTTGCGCGCCTCACGGGCCTTCATCGCGGCTTCGTACTTGTACTTGCCGAAGTCCATGAGCTTGGCGACCGGCGGCTTCGCCATCGGTGCGACCTCGACCAGGTCGAGGTCGGCCTCCGCCGCGAGGCGCAGTGCGTCCTCGACGCGGACGATGCCGACCTGCTCGCCGTTCGGGCCGACCAACCGCACCTCGGGAACCCGGATGCGGTCGTTGATGCGTGGCTCGCTGATGTGCTTCTCCTTCGTCAGTCCTACCGTCGTGACCGCCGGGAACGAGAAGAGGCTCCTCGCACCGGGTGCGCAGGAGCCTCGATTCCGTCGGGCCACCACGAGAGGTCGCGGCACGCCGGAGGGCGCACACGACGTCTCGTCGCGGACCGGGACCCGGCGACCGGAGTGGTCGTCGCGGGTGGAAGCGGGGCTTCACTTGCACACCACCTCGCGAACGAGGCGGTCGGTCAACACCCGAGGTTACCAGCCGGGGCCCGAGGTCCCGAAATCCGCGCTGGTCAGACGATCCGGAAGGCCAGCCCGTCGACCCGGGCCCGCAGCTCGCCGTCGGTGGCCAGCCGCTCCCCCACCCGGGTCGCGACGGCCCGCACGGCGTCGGGGTCCAGGCCCGGGGCGAGGGTGAGGACGACCCCGAGGACGCCCTCGCCCGGCGGGCGGCCCTCCTCGAGCGCGTGGGCGCGCACGGCGGGCTCCTCGGCGAGGGCCGCAGCGAGGCTGCGGGCGACGAACGGGTCGGTGTGGGGGGGCTGCCAGGGTCGCTCCTGGGCCAGGGCCCAGAGCATCGAGGGGCGCAGGACGCGGGTGGCCGGGCCGGCGACGTCGACGACGAGCACGTCGCACCCCTCGGACACCGCGGCCTGCGCGGCGCGGGCCGGGGTGACCGGCACGGGTCGGGCCGAGGGGTCCCAGGCGGAGAGGGCGTCGGTGCCCGAGAAGACCGGCAGGGCGCGACGGCCGTCGGGGGCGACGAGCGTGACCGCGGCCATGTCGACCCCGGTCTCGACGGCGAGCGCGCCGCCGTCGTCGACCCCGGTGGGCTCGGCGACCACGGGGACGAGCAGCCGGGCGGCCTCGACGGCCCGCATCAGGGCGGTGTCGTCGGCCGGGTCGGCGAGGACGGCGAGCAGGGCGGGGTCGGCCGCGCCGGTGTCGGCCTCGAAGCCGCTCGGGCTCAGGGCGCGCGCCTGCCAGGGGGTGCCCGACGAGTCGGCGGGGCCGGAGTCGGCGGGGTCGGACTCGCCGGTCACGGGCGGCCCGCGACGTCGAGGGCCTCGGGGAGGGTGAAGGCGCCGCGGTACAGGGCCGAGCCGACGATGGCCCCCTCGACGCCGTCGCCGACGAGGGTGCGGACGGCCGCGACGTCCTCGAGCGTCGAGATGCCACCGGAGGCGACGACCGGGCGGTCGGTGCGGGCGCAGACGTCGCGCAGCAGCTGCAGGTTGGGACCCTTCATCATCCCGTCCTTGGCGACGTCGGTGACGACGTACCGGGCGCAGCCCTCGGCGTCGAGCCGGGCCAGGGTCTCCCAGAGGTCGCCGCCCTCGCTCGTCCAGCCGCGGGCGGCCAGCGTCGTGGCGCGCACGTCGAGGCCGACGGCGACGCGGTCCCCGTGCTCGGCGATGGCGCGGGCGGTCCACTCGGGGTCCTCGAGGGCCGCGGTGCCGACGTTGACCCGCCGGCAGCCGGTGGCCAGGGCCCGGGTCAGCGACTCCTCGTCGCGGATGCCGCCGCTCATCTCGACGTGGATGTCGAGCCGGCCGACGATCTCGGCGAGCAGGGTGGCGTTGGAGCCGCGGCCGAAGGCGGCGTCGAGGTCGACGAGGTGCAGCCACTCGCTGCCCTGCTCCTGCCAGCGCAGGGCGGCCTCGACCGGGTCACCGAACTCACCGCCGCTGCCGGCGATGCCCTGGACGAGCTGGACGGCGCGGCCCTCCACGACGTCGACGGCGGGGAGCAGCTCGAGGCGCATCTGGTCGGTCACGGGGCCCAGTCTGCCGGGAGCAGCCGGGTCGCCGTCACCCGGTCCGCCCGCCTCAGAGCGAGCGGACCCAGTTCTCGAGGAGGGCCAGACCGGCCTCGCCCGACTTCTCCGGGTGGAACTGCGTCGCCGCGAGCGGGCCGTTCTCGACCGCGGCGACGAACCGCTCGCCGTGCGTGGCCCAGGTGACCCGGGGCGCGACGGCCGCGAAGGCGCCGTCCGGGGGCGCGAGGTCCCAGGTGTGCGCCGCGTAGGAGTGCACGAAGTAGAAGCGCTCGCCCTCGAGGCCGGCGAAGAGGGTCGAGCCCTCGGCGACGTCGAGCTCGGACCACCCCATGTGCGGCACGACGGGAGCGAGCAGGCGCGAGACGGTGCCCGGCCACTCGCCCACCCCGGCGACGGGTGCGGCGCTCGGCTCGGTGGACCCCTCGAACATCACCTGCATGCCGACGCAGACGCCGAGGACCGGGCGGCCGCCCGCCAGCCGGCGGTCGATGACGGCGGGTCCCTCGACGGCGACCAGCCCGGCCATGCACGCGTGGAAGTTGCCGACCCCCGGGACGAACAGCCCGTCGGCCCCGAGGGCGCGTTCGCGGTCGGCAGTGAGCGTGACCGTGGCCCCCACGTGCTCGAGGGCGCGCACGGCGGAGCGGACGTTCCCGCTGCCGTGGTCGAGGACGACGACGTCGGGGTCACCGGGCCTCCCGGGCCCCGTCCGGGGAGCCCCCGGAGGAGCCACCCCAGGCGGCTTCCCACTCGGACCGGTGCTGGGCCTCGTCGGCGACGAGCCGGTCGAACATCTGGACGCCGCGGGTCGAGGGCTCGACGTCGCTGGCGCCGGAGCAGTCGCCGCGCTCGAGCAGCTCGCGGCCGGGGAGCCCGAGCATCCCGAGGAGGGTGACGAGGACGTCGAGCGGGGTGCCGTCGCCGGAGCGCAGGACGCCGGCGACGTCGTCGGCCCGCGCGCTGCGGCCGGCGCCGGCCGCCTCGAGCAGGCCCGGCACCCCGAGCCGGGGCAGCGACGGCGTCTCGACGACCCCGGTGCGCGGCTCCCAGACCACCCACTGCTGCGCCTTGCGGACGCCGGCCGGCTGGACGGTGACGACGGCGCGGCCCTGGAGGTCGAAGAACCCGAGGACGGGCCGGCCGCCGCGCGGCGCCGGCCGGGCGGCGAGGACCTCGAGGGCGGTGTCGTAGGGCGCGGCGCTGCGGGCGGTGTGCTCGGAGACGGTGACCCCGGTCCACCCGTCGAGCGGGGCCATCGTCGCGGCGACGAGGCCCTTGCGCAGCCAGCGGCCGACCGACGCGGGCGAGCGGCGCACGAGGAGCAGTCCGTGCCCCGTGCCCGAGCGCGCGTCGGCGGCCACGGTGTTAGAGCGCACCCTTCGCACTCGGCACGCCCTCGACGCGCGGGTCGCGGGCGACCGCGGCTCGCAGGGCGCGCGCGAGCGCCTTGAACTGGGCCTCGACGACGTGGTGCGGGTCGCGGCCCGAGAGCACGCGGACGTGGAGGGCGACCTGGGCGTGGAAGGCGAAGGACTCGAGGACGTGACGCGTCAGCGACCCGATGTAGTGCCCGCCGATGACGACGTGCTCCTGGCCGGCCGGCTCGCCCTCGTGGACGCAGTACGGACGGCCGGCGACGTCGACGACGGCCTGTACGAGCGCCTCGTCGAGCGGCACCGTGGCGTCACCGAAGCGGGAGATGCCCGACTTGTCGCCGAGGGCCTCGCGCACGGCCTGCCCGAGGACGATCGCGACGTCCTCGACGGTGTGGTGCGCGTCGACGTCGGTGTCGCCCGTGGCGGTGACCGTGAGGTCGAGGAGCGAGTGCTTCGCGAGCGACAGGAGCATGTGGTCGTAGAACGGGACCCCGGTGCTCACCTCGCCGCGCCCCGTGCCGTCGAGGTCGACGGTCACCTCGACGGTGCTCTCGGACGTGGCCCGGCGCACCGTGGCGGTGCGGTGGGTCTCGGCGGTGCTCACGAGGCTGCTCCTGCGTGGGTCGGGACGAGGGCGGCGAGGGCGTCGAGGAAGGCGGTCGTCTCCTCCGGCGTCCCGGCCGTGACACGAAGATAGTGCGCGATGCCGACGTCACGGACGAGGACGCCCCGGTCGAGCAGCGCCTGCCACGTCACGTGGCTGTCGGCGAGCCCCCCGAAGAGGACGAAGTTGGCGTCGCTCGGCACGGGGTCGAGCCCGAGGGCGGTGAGCTGCTCGACGATGCGGTCGCGCTGGTGCTTGACGACGTCGACCGTGTCGAGCATGAGGTCGGCGTGGGCGAGGGCCGCCCGCGCGACGGCCTGCGTGGGGGTCGACAGGTGGTACGGCATCCGGACCAGCCGTAGGGCATCGGTGAGGGCCGTGTCGGCGGCGAGGTAGCCGAGCCGTCCGCCGGCCAGCGCGAAGGCCTTGCTCATCGTGCGGGTGACCACCAGCCGGGGCCGGCCCGCCAACAGGGTCAGGGCGCTCGGCGTGCCGGGGCGGGCGAACTCGGCGTAGGCCTCGTCGACGACGACCAGCGCGCCGTCGGCCGCGTCATGCACCGCCACGACGACGTCGAGGTCGAGCGCCGTGCCCGTCGGGTTGTTCGGCGAGCAGAGGAACACGACGTCCGGACGGTGGCGGCGCACCTGCTCGACGGCCGAGGCGGCGTCGAGGTCGAACGCGCCGGCGCCGTCGACGCCGCGCATCCCGTCGACCCAGGCGGTGCCCGTGGTCGTCGTGATGATCGGGTGCATCGAGTAGGCCGGGGTGAAGCCGAGGGCCGTGCGCCCCGGGCCGCCGAAGGCCTGCAGCAGGTGGAGGAGCACCTCGTTCGAGCCGTTGCCGGCCCACACCTGCTCGGCGGTGACGGCCGTGCCGCTGCGCGAGAGGTAGGCCGCGAGGTCCTCGCGCAGGGCGGTGAACTCGCGGTCGGGGTAGCGGTTGAGCCCCCGGGCCGCCTCCTCCACCGCGCAGGTCATCGCCGCGACGACCACGTCGGGGACCGGGTAGGAGTTCTCGTTGGTGTTGAGGGCCACCGGGACGTCGAGCTGCGGTGCGCCGTAGGCGGTCCGGCCCCGCAGGTCGGCGCGCAGCATCGAGTCGACGGTGGCGCGCGCATCCATGCCGGTGAGTCTAGAGAGCCGGGCGCGCGGGGGCGCGGGGCGACCATCGTCCGGCCGCCGCCGCGCCCCCGTGGGCACCGTGCGCCCGGGTCTAGAAGTCGTCGTCGAAGGTCACCCGGCCGCCGACGCCGACCTGGTAGGCCGACACCCGTCGCTCGAAGAAGTTCGACAGCTCCTGGACGTCCTGCAGCTCCATGAAGGCCAGCGGGTTCGCTGACCCGTACCGCGGGGCGAACCCCAGCCGCTCGAGCCGCCGGTCGGCGACGTGCTCGAGGTAGGCGCGCATGTCGGCGCTGGAGAGCCCCGCCACTCCCCCGCCGAGCAGGTCCTCGGCGAACTGCGCCTCGGCGTCGACGGCCTCGCCGAGCATCCGCCGCACGTCGGCCTCGAAGGCGTCGTCGACGAGGTCGGGCTCCTCCTCGCGGGCGGTGTCGAACACGTCGAAGGCGAAGGCCATGTGCATCGACTCGTCGCGGAAGACCCAGTTCGTGCCGGACGCCAGGCCGTTGAGCAGCCCGCGCGAGCGCAGGAAGTACACGTACGCGAAGGCGCCGTAGAAGAACAGGCCCTCGATGCACGCGGCGAAGCAGACGAGGTTGAGCAGGAAGGTCCGCCGGTCCTCGCGGGTCTGCAGCGTGCGCAGGTCGGCGAGGCTGTCGATCCACCGGAAGCAGAAGTCGGCCTTGGCCTTGATCGACGGGATGTTCTCGACGGCCGCGAACGCCTCGTGCCGCTCGACCTCGTCGGGGACGTAGGTGTCGAGGAGGGTCAGGTAGAACTGCACGTGCACCGCCTCCTCGAACAGCTGCCGGGAGAGGTAGAGCCGGGCCTCGGGGGCGTTGACGTGCTCGTAGAGGTTGAGCACGAGGTTGTTCGCGACGATCGTGTCGCCGGTCGCGAAGAAGGCCACGAGCCGGGTCACGAGGTGCTGCTCCGCCGGGCTGAGCCGGTGCAGGTCGGCGAGGTCGGAGTGCAGGTCGACCTCCTCGACGGTCCAGGTGTTCTTGATGGCGTCGCGGAAGCGGTCGTAGAAGTGCGGGTAGCGCATCGGCCGCAACGTCAGGCTCATCCCCGGGTCGAGGAGCAGCGGGGTGGTGGTGGGGGTGCTCGTGGTCGTGGTGCTCGTCGGGGCGGTCACTGGCAGGCCTCGCAGCTCTCGGGGTTCTCGAGCGAGCAGGCGAGGGCCTCCTCGTCGGTGGGGACGGGTGTGGTGGGAACGGCTGCGACGGAACGGGTCTCGGCCACCGTCGCCTGCTGGATGCGGGTCGCCGGGCGGGAGCGCAGGTAGTACGTCGTCTTGAGCCCCGACTTCCACGCGTGCAGGTACATCGAGGACAGCTTCCCGATCGTCGGGCTGGCCATGAACAGGTTGAGCGACTGGCTCTGGTCGACGTAGGGCTGGCGGGCGGCGGCCATCGCGATGAGGGCCCGCTGCGGCAGCTCCCACGCGGTGCGGAACAGCGTGCGGACGTCGTCGGGCAGCTCGGTGAGGCCCTGCACGGACCCGTCGGCCCGCTTGACGGCGTCGCGCGTCGCCGGGGTCCACAGCCCGCGGTCCTTGAGCTCGCTCACGAGGTGGCCGTTGACCTGGAGGAACTCGCCCGACAGGGTCTCGCGCTTGAAGAGGTTGGAGACCTGCGGCTCGATGCACTCGCCACAGCCGGCGATCGAGGCGATGGTCGCCGTCGGGGCGATGGCCACGACCAGGCTGTTGCGCAGGCCGTGCTCGGCGACGTTCTCGCGCAACCGGTCCCACCGCTCGGGCTGGGTCGGAACGGCGTCGAAGTGGTCGGGGTGCAGGACACCGCGTGCCGCGCGCGTGCGCCGGAAGGCCGGGTGCGGACCGCTGACGGCGGCGAGCTCGCTGGAGCGCTCGAGCGCGGTGAGCAGCACCTCCTCGGCGATGCGGGTCGAGAGGTCGAGGGCCTCCGGGGAGTCGAAGGGCAGCCGGAGCGCGAAGAGCACGTCCTGCAGCCCCATGTACCCGAGCCCGACCGGGCGCCAGCGCGGGTTCGACGCCGCCGCCTGCTCGCTCGGGTAGTAGTTGACGTCGACGACCCGGTCGAGGAAGGTCACGGCCGTCCGGACGGTGGCGCGCAGCTTCTCCCAGTCGACGTCGGTGCGGTCGGCCGTGAGGTGCCTCGAGAGGTTGACCGACCCGAGGTTGCAGACCGCCGTCTCGTCGTCGCTGCTCACCTCGAGGATCTCGGTGCAGAGGTTCGACAGGTGCACGACCTGGCCCGGCTCGGCGGTCTGGTTGCAGGCCCGGTTGGCGGCGTCCTTGAACGTCATCCAGCCGTTGCCGGTCTGCGCGAGCGTGCGCATCATCCGGCCCCAGAGGTCGCGGGCGGGCACCTGCCGGACGACCCGGCCCTCGCGCTCGGCGGCGCGGTAGGCCTCGTCGAACTCCTCGCCCCACAGGTCGGTCAGTCCCGGCACCTCGCTCGGGTCGATCAGGCTCCACATCGCGTCGGCCTCGACCCGGCGGAGGAACTCGTCGGGCAGCCAGTTGGCGAGGTTGAGGTTGTGGGTGCGCCGGGCGTCCTCGCCGGTGTTGTCGCGCAGCTCGAGGAACTCCTCGACGTCCGGGTGCCACGGCTCGAGGTAGACGCACGCGGCACCCTTGCGGCGGCCGCCCTGGTTGACGGCGGCGACGGACGCGTCGAGGGTCCGCAGCCACGGGACGATGCCGTTGCTCGTGCCGTTGGTGCCGCGGATCAGGGCTCCGCGCCCGCGCACCCGGCTGAACGCGATGCCGATGCCGCCCGCGAACTTCGACAGGCGCGCGACCTGCTGGTAGCGCTCGTAGATGGAGTCGAGCTCGTCGCGCGGGCTGTCGACGAGGTAGCACGAGCTCATCTGCGTGTGCCGCGTGCCGGAGTTGAAGAGGGTCGGGCTGCTCGGCAGGTAGTCGAGCCGGGCCATCAGCCGGTAGAGCTCGAGCGCCTCGCGGGTGCTCGTCGCCAGGCCGCAGGCGACCCGGAGCAGGAAGTACTGGGGCGTCTCGAGGACGAGCCGGGTCGTCGGGTGGCGCAGCAGGTAGCGGTCGCAGACGGTGCGCAGCCCGAAGTACTCGAAGAGGCGGTCGTTGGCCGGGTCGACGGCGCGGTCGAGCTTGACGGCGTTGGCCCCGACGAACTCGGCCGTGGCGTCGCCGATCAGCCCCTCGGCGTGGCCGAGCGCGACGGACTGGCTGAAGGAGGCGATGCCGTGGCCGCGCACCTCCTTGTCGACGTAGCCGGCGAGCAGCCGGGCGGCGAGGCGGGAGTACTCCGGCTCCTCGCCGATGAGCTCGGCGGCGGTGCGGATGGACAGCCGGTCGAGCTCGGCGGTCGTCGCACCGTCGTAGAGGCCGCTGATGGTGCGGGTCGCGACGCGCAGCGGGTCGACCTCGTCGAGGCCGTCGCTGACCCGCTCGACGGCGCGCACGATCTTCGTGACGTCGACGGGCTCGGTGTCGCCGTTGCGCTTGCGCACCTGCATCGCGGTGCGGTGGGCGGTCGGTGCCTCGGGGGCGCCGGGGGTGGTGATCGCCGGGGCGGGGCCCTCGGTCGTGGTCGTCATGCTCTCTCCTCGCGAGCTCGCTGGACCTGCCGCGGGCGCGCGAGGGGTGACGAGACGAGGGGACGCCGGGGCGACCGGCACGCTGGCCGGCACCCGAGGACCGCCTGCTCCCGTCGGCCGTCCCACGCGACCGCGAAAGGTGCCGCACCCGGGCGGGCACGGCGCGACTGGCAGGTCTTCGGACTCGTGGGCCCGGCTGGCGCCGCCTACTGCCCGTCGCTTCCCAGGTGCTTCGCGCACCCAGTGCTTCCTGACGGGGGTCGTTCCCACTCACCGCTGCGGGGCAGTCCCGGAGTTCCACCGGGTTCCCTCTTGCCCCTCTCACCACCCGGGGGCGGCTCGAGGACCAGCTGCGAGAGACACCATATGTGGGGGCGCCGACGGCATCCGGGACCCACATGTCGTGGCGTGTCGCTCTCCGCGCCCCTCCGGTCCCGGCGATCTGCGCCCCTCCCCCGCGACCGCACCCGGACCCGCGCACATCGCACGGACGCCGGCTCTGTCAGGCGGCGGGTGGGGCCCAGCGCGGGTCGCGGCCGGCGAGCGCCAGCACGCGCTCGAACGCGGTCGCGCCGTCCGGCACGGCCAGCGCCGCGCCGAACATCCCCTCCCGCTGGGCGGCGGCCTGCTCGGGGTCCTCCGGGGGCGTGACGATCGGCAGCACCGCCTCGGCCTCGGCGTCCGACGGCTCGTAGGCCCGGCCCGTGGCCGCGGCGAGGTCCCAGCCGTGGAGCAGGACCTCGTCGAGGGCGATGACCCCGCACACCTCCCCCGGCAGCTCGACCCCGCCGGCGCGCGTCATCCCCGTCCACGCCTCGGGTGCCGTCCACGCCGCCCCCAGCTCGTCCAGCCGAGCGACCAGCTCGTTGCGCCAGCCGTCGGGCAGCGGGCCCTCGACCGGCGCCGGCGGGGTACCTGTCGTCGGCCCGTCGACCTTCCCCGCCGCGTCGCGGAAGGCCACGGTCAGGCCGAGCAGGTGGTGCAGCAGGCCGGTGACGTCGGGACCCATCGGGGTCGGCGCGGCGAGCTGCTCCTCACGGACGTGCGGCAGCAGGGCGCCCACCCGCGTGGTGGCGGGACGGAGGTCGATCACGGCGTGCTCCTCGGGTCGTCGAGGGCGGGCCGGTCGACCCGCTCCGTCAGGTCCGACCGGGGAACGGCGCCGAACTCATCGGTCAGGCGCCCGGCTCGACCTCGGGGACGCGGGCCAGGACGGCCTCACCGTGCCCGGGCAGGTCCTCGGCCCGGGCGAGCGTCACCACGTGCCCGCCGACCTCGCGCAGCGCGACCTCGTCGTACTCGACGACGTGGATGCCGCGGAGGAAGGACTGCACCGACAGGCCGCTGCTGTGGCAGGCGCAGCCACCGGTGGGCAGCACGTGGTTGGAGCCGGCGCAGTAGTCGCCGAGGCTGACCGGCGCCCAGGTGCCGACGAACACCGCGCCGGCGTTGCGGACCCGGGCCGCGACCCCGGCGGCGTCGACGGTGTGGATCTCGAGGTGCTCGGCGGCGTAGGCGTTGACGACGTCGAGCCCGACCTCGAGGTCGTCGACGAGCACGACGGCCGACTGCTGCCCGGCGAGCGCGGTGGCCACCCGCTCGGTGTGCTTGGTCGCCGCCACGCGACGGACCAGCGCCGACTCGACCGCCTCCGCGAGCTCGACGCTGTCGGTGACGAGCACGGCCGCGGCCAGCGGGTCGTGCTCGGCCTGGGACACGAGGTCGGCGGCGACGTGCTCGGCGTCGGCGGCGGCGTCCGCCAGGACGGCGATCTCGGTGGGGCCGGCCTCGGAGTCGATGCCGATGATGCCCTTGAGCAGGCGCTTGGCCGCGGCGACGTAGATGTTGCCGGGGCCCGTGACCAGGGCCACCGGCTCGCAGGTCTCCTCCCCCTCGTCGAACCCGTACGCGAACGCGGCGACGGCCTGCGCCCCGCCCATCGCGTAGACCTCGTCGACGCCGAGCAGGTGGCACGCGGCGAGGATGGTCGGGTGCGGCCAGCCGTCGTGGTCGCGCTGGGGCGGGCTCGCGACGGCCAGGCTCGGCACGCCGGCGAGCTGGGCCGGCACGACGTTCATCACGACGCTGCTCGGGTAGACCGCGAGGCCCCCGGGCACGTAGAGGCCGACCCGGTCGACGGGCACCCAGCGCTCGGTGACCGTGCCGCCGTCGGCGACCCGGGTCGTCGTGTCGGTGCGACGCTGGTCGGCGTGCACGAGCCGGGCACGGCGGATCGACTCCTCGAGGGCGGCGCGCACGGCCGGGTCGAGGGTGTCGACGGCGGCGGCGAGGACGGAGGCCGGGACGCGCAGCGACGCGGGCCGCACGCCGTCGAAGCGCCAGGCGGCGTCGAGGAGGGCGGCGGAGCCCCGGTCGCGGACGTCCTCGACGATGGGCCGCACGGTGCCGAGGGCGGCCTCGACGTCGAACTCGGCCCGGGGCAGGGCGGCCCGCAGCTCGCGCAGACCGGGCCGGCGGCCGCGCAGGTCGAGCCGGGGGATGACGCGGGTCGGGCTCTCGGACATGCCCGCCAGTCTAGGTTTCGGTCCCGACCCGCCGTCGCCGGGTGTCGACGGCCGAACGCTCAGCCGTCGAAGAACTCGGCCTCGAAGGCGCCGCGGGCCCGGCGCGCCACCCGGCGGTACCGCTCCCCGAGGGCCTCAGCGGTGTGCGTGTCCATGCCGAGGATGCGCGACACCCCGTCGGCGTCGCGGTCGGAGGACGGCACGGCCTCTACCCCCTTGCCACGGAACAGGACCCCGGCGTTGCGCATCGTCGACGCGAGCCGCCACGACGCCGACAGCGCCGCCGCGTGCTCGGCCTCGATGAGCCCGAGCTCCTCGGCGGCCGCGAGGCCACCGAGGGTCGACGGTGTGCGCAGGGCGGCGTGCTCGCCCGCGTGGCAGAGCTGGAGCAGCTGGACGACCCACTCGACGTCGGAGAGCCCGCCGTGCCCGAGCTTGAAGTGGGTCTTGCGGTCGGCGCCGCGCGGCAGCCGTTCGGACTCCATCCGCGCCTTGAGCGTGCGGATCTCGCGGACCTGGCCCGCGGTCAGGCCACCCGGGGGCCAGCGCAGGGGCGCCACGAGCTCGACGAACTCCTCGGCGAGCCCGGCGTCCCCGGCGACCGGCGTGGCCCGCAGCAGCGCCTGGGCCTCCCAGACGAGCGACCAGCGCGCGTAGTACTCCCGGTAGGAGGCCAGCGAACGCACGAGCGGGCCGTTCTTGCCCTCCGGGCGCAGCGAGGCGTCGACGTCGAGCACGGGGTCGGGCCCGTTGCGCCCGAGCAGCCCGATGAGCCGCTTGACCACCTCGAGCGCCTGGCCCTGTGCCGCGGCCTCGTCGACCCCGGGCACCGGGTCGTGGACGAACATGACGTCGGCGTCGGAGCCGTACCCCTGCTCGCCGCCCCCGAGCCGGCCCATGCCCACGACGAGCAGGCGGGTCAGCGGCTCGTCGTCGCCGGCGACCTCGCGCAGGCAGACCTCGAGGGTCACCTCGAGCAGGGCCGCGGTGAGGTCGGTCATCGCCTCGCCCAGCCCGCCGAGCGTCACCAGCCCCTGGAGGTCGGCGACGGCGATGCGGAACAGCTCGGAGCGGCGGATGGTGCGCGCCGCCAGCACGGCCGACTCGGCGTCGTCCTTGCGCCCCGCCGCCGAACGCATGCGGCGCAGCACGTCCTCGCGCGAGCGCGGCGTCATCGTGCCCGGGTCGCCGAGGAACTGGACGCACTCGGGCGCCTGCTCGAGCAGCGCCGCCGCGTACCGGCTGCGGGCGAGGGTGTGCGCCAACCGTTCTGCGGCCGAGCCCTCGTCCCGCAGCAGCCGCAGGTACCAGTGCGTCGAGCCCAGCTCGTCGCTGATCTTCCGGAACGCGAGCAGGCCGGCGTCGGGGTCGGCCTCGTCGGCGAACCACCCGAGCATCACGGGCAGCAGCTGGCGCTGGATGGACGAGCGCCGGCTCACGCCACCGGTCAGCGCCTCGAGGTGGCGCAGCGCGCCGGCGGGGTCGCGGAAACCCAACGCGGACAACCGTTCCCGAGCGGCCTCCGGGGTGAGGCGGACGTCCTGGTCGGACAGCCGGGCCACCGCCGAGAGCAGCGGCCGGTAGAAGATGCGCTCGTGCAGCCGGCGGACCTCGCGGCGCCGGGCGCGCCACTGCTCCTGCACGGCGGCGGCCGACGACGACCGGAGCCCGAGCGAGCGACCGAGCCGGCGCAGGTCGTCCTCGCCGGTGGGCATGAGGTGCGTGCGGCGCAGCCGGTGCAGCTGGATGCGGTGCTCGAGCGCCCGCAGGTACCGGTACGCGGCACCGAGCGTGGCGGCGTCCTCGCGTCCGATGTACCCGCCGGCCGAGAGCGCCTCGAGCCCCTCGAGGGTCGTCGCGGTGCGCAGCGACTCGTCGGCCCGGCCGTGGACGAGCTGGAGCAGCTGCACCGAGAACTCGACGTCGCGCAGCCCCCGGCCCCGAGCTTGATCTGGCGCTCGGCCTCGGCCTTGGGGATGTGCTCCTCGACGCGCCGGCGCATCGCCTGCACGTCGTCGACGAAGTTCTCGCGGGTCGAGGCCTGCCAGACCATCGGCTGCACGGCGTCGCAGTAGGCCCGTCCGACCTCGGTGTCGCCCGCGACCGGGCGGGCCTTGAGCAGCGCCTGGAACTCCCACGTCTTGGCCCACCGCTCGTAGTACGCGCGGTGGCTGGCGACGGTGCGCACGAGCGGCCCGTTCTTGCCCTCCGGGCGCAGCGCCGGGTCGACCTGCCACAGCGACCCCGCCCCCGTGGACGCCGAGCACAGCCGCATCAGCCGGGTCGCGAGGTCGGTGGCCACGGCCGTCGACTCCTCCTCCGCGACCCCCTCGGCCGGCTCGGCGACGAAGATGACGTCGACGTCGGAGATGTAGTTCAGCTCCCGCCCACCGGTCTTGCCCATCGCGACGACGGCCAGCCGCGTGCGGGCGGCCTCCTCCCCCACGTCCTCGCGCGCGATGCGCAGCGCCGCCTCGAGCGCGGCGGCCGCGAGGTCGGCCAGCGCCGCGGCAGCCGCGGGCAGCGCCTCGAGCGGGTCCTCGGCGGTCGTGTCGAGCGCGGCGATGCCGAGCAGCTGCTCGCGGTAGCCGACGCGCAGGGCGTCGGCCGGCGTCTGCGTCCCCGGCGACGTCACGGCCGCCACGAGCCGCTCGACCCGCTCGGACGCCGCGACCGGCCGGGCCTCGGTGACGGCGGTCCAGTGCTCGGGGTGGGCCACGAGGTGGTCGCCGAGCGCGGAGGAGGCGCCGAGCACCGCGAGCAGCCGGCGCCGGGCGGTCGAGTCGTCGCGCAGGGCCGTGACGACCGCGTCGCGCAGCCCCGGCACGGCCGCGGCCGACTCCATGAACCGGACGAGCCCGAGCAGCGCGCCGTCGGGGTCGGCGGCCCGGGACAGCCCCTCGCTCAGCCCCCGGCGTCGATCCGGTCGCGGGTGCCCGCGATGTCGCCGAGGACCGGGTCGTCGAGCAGCGCGTTGGCCCGGCGCGGGTCGGTGAACCCGAGCCGGGCGATCCCCGCGGGGACGGACTCGGGGGCGCGTGAGCTCACCGGCGCACCGTCACAGCGAGGGCAGGTAGCGCTCGAGCTCGAAGGCGGTGACCTGGTTGCGGTAGTCGGCCCACTCGGCGCGCTTGTTGCGCAGGAAGAAGTCGAAGGTGTGCTCGCCCAGGGTCTCGGCGACGAGCTCGCTGGACTCCATCACCTCGATGGCCTCGGACAGGCTCGCCGGCAACGGCCGGATGCCCATCGCGCGGCGCTCGCCGTCGGTGAGGCTCCACACGTCGTCCTCGGTCTCGGGCGGGAGGTCGTAGCCCTCCTCGATGCCCTTGAGCCCGGCGGCGAGCAGCACGGCGAAGGTCAGGTACGGGTTGCAGGCGGTGTCGATGCTGCGCACCTCGACCCGCGTGCTCTGGCCCTTGTCGGGCTTGTACATCGGCACCCGGACCAGGGCCGAGCGGTTGTTGTGCCCCCACGTGAGGTGGGCCGGTGCCTCTCCCCCGCCCCAGAGCCGCTTGTAGCTGTTGACCCACTGGTTGGTGACCGCGGCGGTCTCGGCGCCGTGGCGCAGCAGGCCGGCGATGAACTGCCGGCCGACCTTCGAGAGCTGGTAGGGCGCGCCGGGCTCGTGGAAGGCGTTGGTGTCGCCCTCGAAGAGCGACATGTGGGTGTGCATGCCCGAGCCCGGGTGCTCGGCGAACACCTTCGGCATGAACGTCGCGTAGATGCCCTGCTCGAGCGCGACCTCCTTGACGACGGTCCGGAAGGTCATGATGTTGTCGGCCGTCGTCAGGGCGTCGGCGTAGCGCAGGTCGATCTCGTTCTGCCCCGGGCCGCCCTCGTGGTGGCTGAACTCGACCGAGATGCCCATCGTCTCGAGCATCGTGATGGCCGCGCGGCGGAAGTCGGCGCTGCTGCCGTGCGGCGTGTGGTCGAAGTACCCCGAGGTGTCGATCGGCTCGGGGGTCTCGCCGCGGCGCCAGCCCTGCTCGAGGAGGTAGAACTCGATCTCGGGGTGGGTGTAGAAGGTGAAGCCCATGTCGGCGGCCTTCGACAGCGCGCGCTGCAGCACGTGGCGCGGGTCGGCCATGCTCGGGGTGCCGTCCGGAAGGGTGATGTCGCAGAACATCCGGGCCGTGCCGTTGGTGTCACCGCGCCAGGGCAGCACCTGGAAGGTCGAGGGGTCGGGCTTGGCGAGCATGTCGGCCTCGTAGACCCGGACGAACCCCTCGATCGCCGACCCGTCGAACCCGATGCCCTCGGCGAACGCCCCCTCGAGCTCGGCCGGCGCGATGGCCACCGACTTCAGCGTGCCGAGGACGTCGGTGAACCAGAGCCGGACGAACCGGATGTCGCGCTCTTCGATGGTGCGGAGGACGAACTCCTGCTGACGGTCCATGCACGGCATCCTGCCGCATCCGTGTGTCGCGCGCGTGACGCGCCGACGGGCGGCGGGCCGGAGGTGATCCTCCGACCCACCGCCCGTCGAGGGTGGTGCTGGTCCTCCCGCGTTACGGGGTGACCAGGCGGGTGTCGAAGCGGACGCGCACCGAGGTGCCGTTCTCCGACAGGACCCGGATCTTCGTCCCGCTGCCCGCGACGGTCACGCCGCCGGTGGGCTGGTCGGTCTTGAAGTACCGGGCGGGGTTGCTGTCGTCGAACAGCGGCTGGGCGTCCTGACCGCGGACGTAGCTCGCCCGGCCGGTCGTCGCGCTGTGCAGTGTGAACGAGTCGGCCTTCTGCAGCCCGAACGTGGCGTCGTACATCTGGATGCGCGGCCGCCAGGGCTGCCCGTCCAGGTTGTAGATCGTCCGCGGGTGGGCGTCGATCGGCAGCACGAGACCCTCACCGGGGTGCTGGCTCGTGTTGTTGTCCGACTGGGAGGTGTCCCAGAGCGAGATGAGCAGGCCGTCCTGGTACGGGAAGTGCTCGACGAAGTCCGGCTTGTTCGGGAACCCGAAGTTGTACGGGCCGGTCTTCAGGTACTTGTCGAACTTCACGTACTCGCGGTTGCTCGCGATGTAGTACCACGGGTAGCTCGCAGAGGACGCGGCACCGACGGCGGTGAAGCCGTCGAGCGTCCAGCCGTTGGCCCCGGACTCCGCGCCGTCCTCGAGGAGGACGGTGCTGCCGTTGGTGACCTTGATGGCGTCGACGAAGATGCCGGACGGGCGGTCGGGGTTCTGCCCCTGGGCCGCACCGTCGGTGGCGTAGCGGACCTGCAGCTTGACCGTCTTGCCGGCGTAGGCCGACAGGTCGAACGTCGCCGGGGTCCACGCGGCCTGGTCGCCGTCGATGGCGTTGCCCTCCGCGGCCTTCGTGATCGAGCCGGGGATGGCCTTGAAGCCGGTCCCGTCGTCGACCTCGACGAACGCGTAGTCACAGGCGTCCGGTCCGCAGTCCTCGATGTTCCAGCGAGCCTGGAACGACAGGGTCGTCGTCCCGGCCGGCACGGCCACCGAGCGGCCCATGGTGGCGGTGTAGTCGTCACCGGCACCCGAGTACCACTGCTTGGCGCCCGCGAACGGGGCCCCGAGCTCGGTGTCGACCTGCTTCTCCGGCAGCACCACGACGGCGGCCTGCGGCTTCTTCGAGTTGTACTCGTGCGGACCCATGTCGAGCACGCGGTTCTGCCCGGGGGCGATCACCTCGTAGTCGAGCCAGCCGAGCTGCAGCTTGTCCCAGGCGGACAGGTCAGCGGCCCGCGAGCCGATGGCGTTGTCACCGGGGGCGGAGACACGGCTCTGGGCCATGATGTTCCACCAGTTGACCGGGTTCTCGTTCGCCGACGACGGGCCCGAGGTGTCGTAGTGGTCCGGCAGGCCGAGGTCGTGGCCGAACTCGTGCGCGATGACCGAGAGACCACCGTTCTCGGGCTGGACGGTGTAGTCCGCGGCCCAGATCGAGCTCGTGCCGATCTGCGTGCCACCGAGGGCCGGGTACGGCGCCGCCTGGTTGGGCGTCTGGAAGGCGCGCCAGCGGTGCGACCAGATGGCGTCCTCGCCCTGGTACGGGTCACCGTCGGCCTGGTCGCCACCCGCGTGGATGATCTGCAGGTGGTCGATGTAGCCGTCGGGCTCGTTGAAGTTGCCGTCGCCGTCCTTGTCGTACCGGTCCCAGACGTCGTACTTCTTCAGCGTGGCGTTGATCTGCGCGTCGGTCTGCCCGGCGGCCTTCTGCTGGGCCACCCACGCGGCCATGCCGTCGCTGATGAGGTTCCAGGTGTTGCTGCACACGTTGCTCGCGCAGGGGTACCCGTCGCTGCGGCCGTAGCGCGCCTCGTTGTACTTCACCCGCACCGGCTCGGTGACCAGGCCGGAGACCGAGTAGCGGCCCGAGGACTGACGCTCGTAGTACTGGCGCATCGACTCGGTGCCCGTGACGGCACCGTTGCCGAAGTACAGGTCGTTGTAGTACGCCCGGTTGTACTTCGGGTTCCAGTCCGTGCTGTTGTCGACGGCACGGTTCGGCTCGGGGATCTGGTTGAACGCCGGGCCGTCGAAGCGGGTCGGGCCGGGGGTGTCCGGGTCGGTGTCCTGGTCCGGGTAGTTCGGGTGGCGCTCGTTGCCGAAGTCGACGAGGAGCACGAAGAGCTTGTCGGTGCTCTCCCGCGCCAGCTCGACGTACTGGTCCTTCTTCTTCGCCTTCTGTGCCGACCGGCCGTTCTTGGCGGCGGTGGCGGCGGACTCGGTCTGGCCGACCTTGACCACCGTGCTGCCGTTGACCTGCTGCGGCTTCGCCGTCCCCTGGAGCACCGAGGAGACGGCCTGCTCACGCAGGTCCGCCCTCTTGTCGGCGATCGGGTCGGGGAGGGAGTCGGACGGGGCGACCGTCGACACATCCCCGGACGGCGCGGATGGTGGGCTCGCGGCGAGCCCGGGGCCGGCGTATGCCGTCCCGAGCCCGGACGCCAGGGCTACGCTCAACAGCCCTACTGCGGTCTTACGCACGTGGTCCTCCTGCGGTGTGGTGTGTGGGACCGTGCAACCCCTGCGAGTAGCCGGGCAGCACTGTCACGGGACCCTAGACCGCTGTGGACCGGATGACGAGACACCGACCTTAAGGTTTTGGTCAAGTTCCGAGGGTGCGGTACAAGTCGGGCCCGTCACCCTCCGAGGACGCCCGGTGCCCTCCGAGCGCCCGGGCGCCGCGGGCCTACGATCGTCGCCATGAGCGAGTCCACGCCCGCCGCCCCCGCCCCGGAGACCACCGCCCCCTACGGCACGGGAGCCCAGGCCGCCCCCAGCGGCGGGTCCGGGTGCCCCACCTGCTCCAGATGAAGGAGCGCGGCGAGCGCTGGGCGATGCTCACCGCCTACGACATGTACACGGCCGAGATCTTCGACGAGGCCGGCATCCCGGTCCTGCTCGTCGGCGACTCGGCGGGCAACAACGTCTACGGCTTCGAGACCACGGTCCCCGTCACCGTCGACCACCTCGTCCCGCTCGTGCGCGCCGTCACGAGCGCCGCCCGACGGGCGATGGTCGTCGCCGACCTGCCCTTCGGTTCCTACCAGGCCAGCCCGCAGCAGGCCCTGGCCACCGCCACCCGCTTCATGAAGGAGGGGATGGCCCACGCGGTCAAGCTCGAGGGCGGCGCGGCGATGGTGCCCGAGGTCGAGCTGCTCGTGCGGGCCGGGATCCCCGTCATGGGCCACATCGGCTTCACCCCGCAGAGCGAGCACGTGCTCGGCGGGTACAAGGTGCAGGGCCGGGGCGCGGGTGCCGACAAGCTGCTCGCCGACGCCCTCGCCCTCGAGGCGGCGGGGTGCTTCGCCGTCGTCATGGAGATGGTGCCCGCCCCTGCGGCGGCCGAGGTGACCAGAACCCTGCGCATCCCCACCATCGGCATCGGCGCCGGGCCGCACTGCGACGCCCAGGTGCTCGTCTGGCAGGACATGGCCGGGCTGCGCGGCGGGCGCGCTCCCCGCTTCGTCAAGAAGTACGCCGACCTGCGCGGCGAGCTGCTGCGGGCGGCCGGCGCCTATGCCGGCGAGGTCGCCGACGGCAGCTTCCCCGCCGCCGAGCACTCGTTCGAGTCATGACGGGGAACCCGGGCCACGACTGGGAGCGTCCGAGTGGCATGTGGACCACCGGCCCGCCGCCCTCCCGTCCCGGCCCCCCGACCCGGTGGTCCGGCGTCCGGCACGGACCCGACGCGGCCCGCGCCTACCGCCAGCACTTCCTCGAGCTCGCGGAGCAGGGGGTCGACCTCCACGGGGAGGCCCGCTTCGTCACCGCCCTGGCCCCTCCGCCCTCGCGCGTCCTCGACGCCGGCTGCGGCTACGGCCGGGTGGCCGGCGAGCTGACCCGGCTCGGCCACTACGCCGTGGGCGTCGACGCCGACCCGGACCTCATCGCGCTCGCGCAGGAGGACCGGCGCACCCGGTACCTCGTGGCCGACCTCTCGACGCTCGACCTGCGCACCGAGCAGGAGTTCCACGTCGTCCTCCTGGCCGGCAACGTCGTGCCCTACCTCGCCGACGGCACGCTGCCCGCGGTCCTCGAGCGGCTCGCCGCGCACCTCGTGCCGGGCGGGCACCTCGTCGCGGGGTTCGCGCTCGACGGGTCGGTGCCGCCGGGGGCTGCCGCGGTCGACGTCCGCGACTACGACCGCTGGGCGCGGGCCGCGGGCCTGTCGTTCATCGGGCGCTGGTCGGGCTGGGACCGCGCGCCGTTCACGGCCGCGAGCGACTACGCGCTCAGCGTGCATCGCCTGCTCGGCGGCTGAGGGTCAGCCGGCCGGGGTCGAGCCCTTCTCGTCCCACTCGCGGTCCTCGGCGTCCCACTGCTCGGTCTTCTCGCGGGCGCTCTCGAGGGCGCGGGCCGCGGCCTCCTGAGAGTCGTAGGGGCCGAGGACGTTCGCGTCCTGGCTGCGCGTGTCGTCGGTCTCGACCTGGCCGCTGTCGACGTTGTACCAGTAAGGCATCTCGGGTTCTCCTTCG
Organism: Phycicoccus sp. HDW14; assembly: GCF_011383005.1. Lineage (GTDB taxonomy): Bacteria > Actinomycetota > Actinomycetes > Actinomycetales > Dermatophilaceae > Phycicoccus. The sequence continues at coordinate 1,632,803 of NZ_CP049935.1, forward strand.
CCGGGGCGCTCTGCCTAGACTCCAACCTATGCCCTCGACCCACACGAGCGTCGCCCCCGGCGCGGTCTCGCCGCGGCGCCCGGTGCCCGCCACGATCGAGCGCCCCGAGTACGTCGACCGGCCCGCCCCCGCGCCGTACACCGGCCCCGAGGTCAAGGACGCCGACACGATCGAGCGGATGCGCGTCGCCGGCCGGGTCGCTGCCGACGCGATGGCCGCCGCGGCCGCCGTCATCGCCCCCGGTGTCACCACCGACGAGATCGACCGGGTCGGGCACGAGTACCTCCTCGACCACGGCGCCTACCCCTCGACGCTCGGCTACCGGGGCTTCCCGAAGTCGCTGTGCACGTCGGTCAACGAGGTCGTCTGCCACGGCATCCCCGACGACCGGCGGCTCGAGGACGGTGACGTCGTCAACATCGACATCACCGCGTACCTCGGTGGGGTGCACGGCGACACGGACGCCACGTACCTCGTCGGCGACGTCGACGAGGAGTCGCGGCTGCTCGTCGAGCGAACCCACGAGGCGATGATGCGCGGCATCCGCGCGGCCCGACCCGGACGCGAGATCAACGTCATCGGCCGGGTCATCGAGTCCTACGCCAAGCGGTTCGGGTACGGGGTCGTGCGCGACTTCACCGGGCACGGCATCGGCTCGGCGTTCCACAGCGGGCTGATCGTCCCGCACTACGACGCCGCGCCGTCCTACGCCACCGTCATCGAGGCGGGGATGACCTTCACCGTCGAGCCGATGCTCAACCTCGGCACCCACGAGTGGGAGATGTGGGACGACGGCTGGACGGTCGTCACGAAGGACCGGCGGCGGTCGGCGCAGTTCGAGCACACCGTCCTCGTCACCGAGGACGGCCCCGAGATCCTCACCCTGGGAGAGGCAGCATGAGCACCGGACACCCCCTCGGCATCGACGTCGGCGGCAGCGGCATCAAGGGCGCACCCGTCGACCTGGAGGCCGGCGACTTCGCCACGAAGCGGCTGCGCATCGAGACCCCCGCGGTCTCGACCCCGGAGGCGGTCTGCGAGGTCATCGCGCAGGTCGTCGACCACTTCGACGAGGTGCGCAGCGACTCCCCCATCGGTGTGACGATCCCCGGCGTCGTGCAGCACGGCGTGGTCAAGACCGCCGCGAACATCGACAAGTCGTGGATCGGCTGCGAGATCGAGAAGCTGCTCGAGGAGCGCCTCCAGCACGACGTCGTCGTCGTCAACGACGCCGACGCGGCCGGGGTCGGCGAGCTGAACTACGGCGCGGCCAAGGGCCACGACGGCGTCGTCATCGTCACGACGCTCGGCACCGGCATCGGCACGGCGATCTTCAACGACGGTGTGCTGGTGCCGAACTCGGAGCTCGGGCACATCGAGATCGACGGGTCCGACGCCGAGCCCCGCACCGCCAGCTCGGCGAAGACCCGCGAGGGGCTCAGCTACCCCGAGTGGGCCGAGCGGCTGCAGGCCTACTACCGCCACCTCGAGGACCTCATGTGGCCGGACCTCTTCGTCGTCGGCGGCGGGGTCTCCAAGGACGCCGACCAGTTCCTGCCGTTGCTCGACATCCGCACGCCGATCGTGCCGGCGCAGCTGCGCAACAAGGCCGGCATCATCGGTGCCGCCGTGCTCGCCACCGCGTCCCAGCGGCGGCACGGCAAGCACACCGGCTGAGCGGGCGGCCTACTCCCCCAGGCCGAACTCGACCGCGCCGCGCCCGGCGAGGTCGTGGATCTCGGTGTCCGGCGACCCGAGCCCGCGGGCCTGCCCGAGGTAGAGCTCGCGCCCGCGCGGTTGGAGCAGGCCGTCGTGCACCGGCATCGCGTGCCGCGGTGCCCACCGGCGCAGGAACGCGGTCATCTCGCGGCTGCGCTGCCACGGGGCCTGGAGCGGGAAGGCGAGGACGTCGACCTCGCCCGGCTCGGCGTCGAGGGCGTCGCCGGGGTGGAAGAACGACGGCTCGCCGTCGGCGTCGAGGCGCACGCCGACGTTGGGGATGCGCGGGATGTCGTCGTGGATCAGGGCGTGCAGCTCGCCGACCGGGGTGACGGTGACCGACCCGACGACCGTCGGCCCGTCGTGCGCCTGCGCGTCGATGCCGAGCCCGGCGAGCGTCTCGAGGCTGCCGGCGTCGGTGAGCACCCGGGCGCCGGGGTTGGCGGCGAGCAGCCCCGGCACGCGCTCGGGGTCGAGGTGGTCGGGGTGCTGGTGGGTGACGAGGACGGCGTCGAGGTCGCGCACCTCGGAGAAGCCCTCGGCGAAGGTGCCGGGGTCGATGAGCAGACGGGTGTCCGCCATCTCGAGGAGGACGCAGGCGTGGCCGAGGTGGGTGATCCGCATGGCCCCACGCTAGGCGCCGGGCCCGCGTGACGGAGGGACCGGTGTCGCCGGGCTCAGCCGACGGCGGGCTCGGCGTCCCCGCCGGCGGGCAGGAGGTCGTGGGCCGCGGGCCGCACGACGGCGTCGACGAGGGTGGCGGCGTCGACGAGGTCGTCGGGCAGCACCCGCACCTCGGGAGGCGCCTCGAGGAGCGCCTTGGCGCCCTCGCCCGCGACGAAGAGCGGCACCGAGCGGGCCAGCCGGGTCAGGGCGGGCAGCCGGGCCTCGAAGGCCGTGCGGCGCACCCCGGCGAGGACCACGGCGTCGGCGCGCAGGAAACGGACCGCCTCGGCGATGGCGGTCATCGGCGAGTTCGCGCCGAGGCTGACGACGCGCCACCAGCGGGCGTGGAGCATCGCGCCGAAGAGCTCGAGGGGCAGGTCGTGCAGCTCCCGTGGCGGGCAGGCGAGCACGACCGTGCGCGCCTGGGGGCCCTGGACGGGCAGCCGGAGCTCGCCGAGGACGCCGCGGAAGGCGCTGGAGACGAAGTGCTCGTGGACGACCCCGAGCCGGCCGGCCTCCCAGTCGTCGCCGACCTCGCGGAGCACGGGCATCATCACGCCGGTGACCGTGGCGTCGACCCCGGAGACGAGGAGTGCGTCGAGCAGGACCTCGCGGACGGTGGCGCCGTCGAGGTCGCGCGTCGCGGCCATCACGCGTCGGTGCGCGAGGTCGAGGTCGGTCGCGGGGTCGCTGCCCAAGGGTGCTCCTGGTCCGGGAGGGGTCTGGACCGTCCACCCTAACCGCCGACACCGTCGTCACCGGCCGCTCGGTGCAGAGCAAACCCGCTGGTCAGCGCGCCGTGGCGCGGGCGAGGGACGAGTCGGGCTGTAGGCCGGGTTCTGTCCCGCGCCGCCGTCGCCGGCGACGCGGTGACGGTCATCCATCTCGGGTGGCCGTTGCCGACCACCTCCAGCGCCCTACCCGTGTGCTCGGGCGGGCCGCCCTCGAACGCACACTGTCTGGGCTTGCTCCGGATGGGGTTTACCGAGCCGACCTGGTCACCCAGGCCGCTGGTGGTCTCTTACACCACCGTTTCACCCTTGCCGCCGGTGCTCGCGCACCGGTGGCGGTCTGTTCTCTGTGGCACTGTCCCGCGGGTCGCCCCGGGTGGCTGTTGGCCACCATCCTGCCCTTCGGAGCCCGGACCTTCCTCGGCGGTGGTTGCCCACCGACGCGACCGTCCGCCCGACTCGTCCGCTCCCAGTGTAGGGCGCTCAGCGGTGGGTCGTGGCCGACCGGATGAGCACCGGGCGGGCGGGGGCGCCGTCCTCCGGTGTCCCGTCGGTGCCGGGGTCGATGCCGCCCGCGGCGATGCGGTCGAGGACCCGCATCCCCGACTCGCTGACCCGGCCGAAGACCGTGTAGTCGGGACGCAGCCGGGAGTCCTCGTACACGAGGAAGAACTGGCTGCCGTTGGTGTCGGGGCCGGCGTTGGCCATGGCGATCGTCCCGCGCGGGTAGACCTTGCGGCTGCCGTCGGGGAACCCGGGCCAGTTCTCGAGGGCCCGGGCGGAGTCGAGCTCGTCGGCGAAGGAGTAGCCGGGGTCGCCGTTGCCGGTGCCGAGCGGGTCGCCGCACTGCAGCACCGACAGGGCGGCCGGCGGGGTGCGGTAGGCGGTGAGGCGGTGGCAGCGGGTGTCGTCGAAGTAGTCGCGCCGCACGAGGAAGGTGATGCTCTGGACGGTGCAGGGCGCCGCCCGCCGGTCGAGCATGAGCGGGATGGTGCCCTGGTTGGTGCGCAGGGTCACCCGCACGTGGCCGCGGTCGGGCGTCCGGCGCGGGTCCGGGGGCAGCCCGACCCACGTCGAGTACGTCCGGTCCTCGAGCGGCGTGTAGGCGCACGGCCCGCGCGTCGGGCCCTGGCTCGGACCGTGCCCGTGCCCGTGACCACCGGCGGGGGCGGCGGCCCCGGCGGCCGACGGGGCCAGGACGAGGAGGGCGGCGGACGCGGCGGCGGCGATGGCTGGACGGATGCGCATGGTGGGCTCCCTCGGTGGTCGGCGGCCGGGTGACGGCCGCTCGGCACGCTACCGACGGGGACGCAATGGCGCTCGTCGAGCGGGACGCGGGCGGCGCTCAGCGCACGAAGCGCACGGTGCTCCCGGCGACGTCGGCGACGTCGAGCCGCACCGTGACCGTCGACCCGAGGGCACCCCGGTCTCCGGAGACCTTCGCGAGGACCGGCAGGTCGACGAGCTGGACCTCCATCCCCTTCTCGAGGTGGTCGACGACAACGGCCTCGAACGGCTCACCCTCCCGGCCGGTGAGGACGGCGGCCTCGGCGGCGTCGGCGCAGGACCGCTCGGCGGCCCGCGCGGTGCGGTCGGAGGTGGTCATCAGCTCGGCGAGGTCGGGCAGGGCGGCGCGCACGGCGTCGGGCACCTCGGCGCCGCGCCCGAGCGCCTCGCAGACGACGAGGCCGAAGCGGTCGACGAGCCGGCGCAGGGGCGCGGTGACGTGGGCGTACGGCGCGGCGACGGCGGCGTGCTCGGGGTCGGCGGGTGCGGCACCGTCGAAGGCCGTGTACGACGCGCCCCGGAACAGCGAGGTCGCCTCGTGGATGAGGGCGAGGTGGCGCGGGTCGGTGCGGTCGAGGCCGCGCACGAGGTCGCCGTAGGGCACCTCCGGACGCCACTCGACCCCGAGCCCGTGGGCCGCCCGGCGAAAGCGCTCGATGGCGTCGGCGGTGGGCCCCGGCATCGTCCGGAGCACCCCGACCCCGCCGTCGAGCATCATCGACGCCGCGGCCATGCCGGTGAGCAGCGAGAGCTGGGCGTTCCACTCCTCCGAGGCCACGGGCGGGCGGAACTTGAGGGTGAAACCGCCGTCGGGGCGGGCGTCGACCTGCTGCTCGGGCATCGGGAGGCTGGCGCCGCCGCGCGCCCGCTCCTGGGCGACCCGACGCTCCCCCACCTCGCGCAGCAGCAGCAGGCGCTCGTCGGCGTGGCCGCCGTCGACCGCGGCCTGGACGCCGTCGTAGTCGAGCCGCTCGACGCTGCGGACCAGGGCCCGGTGCACCTCGGCAGAGGTGAGGACCCCCTCGCCGTCGAGGCGCAGGTCCCAGACGAACGCCGGCCGGACCTGGCCGGGCAGCAGGCTGCCGGCGTTCTCGGACAAGACGGGCGGGTGCAGGGGGACGCGCTCGTCGGGGCAGTAGACGGTCTGGCCGCGCTCGCGGGTGGTGCGGTCGAGCGCGCCCCCGAGGTGGACGAAGGCCGGGACGTCGGCGATGGCGTAGCGGACGCGGTGCCCGTCTCCGTCACGCTCGATGTGCAGCGCCTGGTCGAGGTCCATCGAGCCGGGCGGGTCGAGCGTCACGTACGGCACGTCGGTCTCGTCGGGGTGGCCACCGGCGGGTGGCTCGGCGGCGACCCGCTCGGCCTCGGCGAGGGCGTCGGCCGGGTACGGGCCGTCGATCCCGAGCTCGGCGCGGACGGCGCCGAACCGGTCGAGGAGGGCCTGGCGGACCGCGCTCGGGGTCTCGGCGTCGGTGGGGCGCAGCACGACCCTGGGATGCGGCATGGGCCCGACCCTAACCGTCCGTAGGCTGTGCCGGTGCTCATCCTGCTGCCGCCGTCGGAGACGAAGTGGAACCGCCCGCGCGGCGGTCCCGCCGACCCGGCGACGTGGTCCTTCCCCGAGCTCGGGCCGGTGCGCGAGGAGGTGGCGCGGGCGCTGTCGGGGGTCAGCGGCTCGCCCGACGCCGCAGCGGTCCTCGGGGTCTCGGAAGGGCTGCTCGACGAGGTCGCGCGCAACCTCGTGCTCGACACGCTGCCGGCCACGCCCGCGGCGCAGGTGTACACGGGCGTCCTCTACGACGCGCTCGACCTCGCCTCGCTCGACACCGCCGCCCGGCGCCGCGCCAACCGGTGGCTCGTCGTGGTCTCCGCCCTCCACGGCGCGGTCCGGCCCGCCGACCGGATCACCGCGTACCGGCTGTCGATGGGCGTGACGCTGCCCGGCACCGGTCCGCTCGCCCAGCGCTGGCGCCCGGCTCTCGACGGCCCGCTCACGGCCGCCGCCGGCAACGGCGCCGTCGTCGACTGCCGGTCGGCGGCCTACGCCGCGGCGTGGCGTCCGGGGCGCGACCTGGCCCACCGGTGGGTGCAGGTCCGGGTGCCCGGGGCCAGCCACATGGCCAAGCACACCCGCGGCCTCGTCGCCCGGCACCTCTGCGTCGAGGGCGTGGCCGCGCGGTCGGTGCGGGCCGTCGCGGAGGTCGTGGGCCGGGGCTTCGACACAGAGCTGCACGAGCCGGTCCGGGCGGGGGCTCCCTGGGTCCTCGACGTGGTCGTCCGGTGACGGGCGCCGACGCGCTGGCCCTCGCCGAGCGGCTCGCGCCCGTCGTCGTCTTCCTCCTGGCCATCACCGTCACGGCCGAGCTCGCCGAGCGGGCCGGCGTCTTCGACGTCGCCGGCCACGCGGTGGCCCGGGTCGGTGGCGGGCGGCGCTGGCTGCTCTGGGTGCTCTTCGCCGGGCTGGCCGTGCTCGCGACCATCGTGCTGTCCCTCGACACCACGGCCGTGCTGCTGACGCCCGTGGGACTGGCCATCGCCGCCCAGGTCGGGCTCGACCCGCGCCTGCTGGCCGTGACGACGCTGTGGATCGCCAACACCGGCTCCCTCCTCCTGCCGGTCTCGAACCTCACCAACCTCCTGGCGCTGCACACGCTCGAGGGGGCGGGCCTCGGGCACGGCGACTACGTCCGGATGGCGTGGGCGCCGGCGCTCGTGGCGGTGCTCGTCACGCTCGCGCTCGTCGCCGCCCTGCACACCCGGAGCCTGCGCGGACGCTACGAGGTGGCGCCCCCACCGGAGCCGCACGACGTGGTGCTGCTGCGCGTCGCGGCCGTCGTGTGCGTCGTGCTCGGTCCGCTCTTCGCGCTCGGCGCGCCGCCGTGGGCCGTGTCGCTCGTCTCGGCGGGGCTGCTGCTCGCGGTGACGTGGCGGCGGGACAGCCGCCTGCTGCGCGACCTGTCGGTGCCGTGGCTGATGGCCGCCGGGTTCGTCGCCATCTCCGTCGTCGTCGAGCTCTTCCAGCACCACGGGCTGGCCGACCTCGTGAGCCGCCTCGTCCCGTCCGGCACCGGCACCGGGGCCCTCGTGGCGATGGCCGCGGCGGGCGCCGGGCTCGCCAACCTCGTCAACAACCTGCCGGCCTACCTCGTGCTCGAGCCGGCCGCCGACGGGTCCGCGGCCCGCCTGCTCGCCCTGCTCGTGGGGACGAACGCCGGGCCCCTCGTCACACCCTGGGCCTCGCTCGCCACGCTGCTGTGGATCCAGCGCTGCCGTGCCCGCGGCGTCGTCGTGCCGTGGCGGTGGCTCGCGCCCGCCGGGCTGCTCTGCGCCGTGCTGGTCGTCGGCTCCTCGGCGCTGGCCCTCTCGGCCGCCGGCTGACCCAACCTTCGACAGCGCGGAGTACCCCGCGTGCGTGACCCGTTGTGCGGGTAGGCAACCCCCGACGGACGGAGCAGCATGAGCGTGGTCGACGACCTCGGACGCAGGGTGCAGCGGCGCCTCGGTGCCGCCCTGCGCGCACGGGTGGCGGGTGACGACGCCTCCGAGCGCGCCGCCGTCATCTGGGGCCGGCCGGGCGAGCGGAGGTTCGGACCGGACGACCCGGTCTGGCGGGTGCACGCCGACGCCTCGATGTTCCCCGGCGGCGTGTGCGCCCTGCTGCTGCAGTCGCTGCACCCGTCGGCCATGGCCGGAGTCGCCGGGCACAGCGGCTACCGCGGCGACCCGTGGGGGCGGCTGCAGCGCACCTCCCACTTCCTCGCGACGACGACCTTCGGCACCGTCGAGGACTCCGACGTCGCGGTGGAGCGGGTCCGGGGCATCCACGAGCGGGTGCGCGGCAAAGATGCCGACGGGGTGCCGTACGCGGCCTCGGACCCGGCCCTGCTCGAGTGGGTGCACCTCGCCGAGGCCTGGAGCTTCCTCGGTGCGTACCAGCGGTACTCGGCGACCCCGCTCACCGACGTGGAGGCCGACCGGTACGTCGAGCAGTCGGGCGTCGTCGCCCGGCAGCTGGGCGCCGTCGAGGTCCCGACCACCGTGGCCGGGCTCGCCGCGGCCCTGGAGGAGCAGCGGGCCGGGCTGCGGGCCACGCCCGCCGCCCGTGACGCCGCACGCTTCCTGCTGCTCGACCCGCCGCTGCCGTGGACCCAGCGCGCGGGCTACGGGCTCATCGCGTCCGGTGGGGTGGCCCTGCTGCCCGACTGGGCACGACGCGAGCTGCGGCTGCCGGTGCCCGCGCCGGTCGCGGGGGCGGCCGGTGTGCTCGGGCTCGTCGGGACGCGTGCGGTGCGCTGGGCGATGGCGGGAGTCGCCGAGGAGCGTCGGGTCGCCTCGGTCTGAGACCCGCCGCGGCGCGAGGGCTCAGCCCTGGGTGACGAGCTCCTCGATGCGCTCGAGGGTGGCCGCCATGTTCTTGCGGGTCATCCCCTCCATCCGGCGCACGACGGGCTTGCTCGTCGTGGCCTCCTGCGAGATGTCCCACGTCTCGGTGACGAGCGTGCCGCCCTCGACCGGTTCGAGCTCGTAGCGCCAGATCCGGCCGCCCACGAGGCTCTTGAGCGCACCACCGGCGAGCGTCTGCCAGGCGATGCGGCGGTTCTCGTCGAACTCGATGACGGTGTTGCTCGTCGAGTACGCGACACCGATCTTCATGTCCATCCCGAACCGGTCGCCGAGGGCGAGGCGGCGCCCGCCGCTGCGGGCGCCCTGCACCGAGCCGCCGCCGTCGATGCGCTGGTGACCGGCGGGGTCCGCGAGCAGGTCGAAGATCGGCTCCGGCGGCGCGGGGATGAGGCGCTGGACGGAGACGGCGTCGCGAGAGGTCATGGCGGTGACGCTAACAGCCGGGTTGCGGGTCAGCCGCGGGTGGCCTCGGCGGCGGCCAGGGCCTGCTCGAGGTCCTCGGCGAGGTCCTGCGGGTCCTCGAGGCCGACCGACAGCCGCACGGTGCCGTCGCTGATGCCCACCGCGGCCCTGGCCTCGGGGGTCAGCCGGCGGTGGGTCGTCGTCGCGGGGTGGGTGGTCAGCGACTTGGCGTCGCCGAGGTTGTTCGAGATGTCGACGAGCCGCAGGGCGTCGAGGAAGGCGAACGCAGCGTCCTTGCCGCCGTCGAGCTCGAGGGTGACGACGGTGCCGGCGCCCCCGTCCATCTGGCGCAGGGCGAGCTCGTGCTGCGGGTGGCTCGGGAGGTACGGGTGGACGACCCGGGTGACACCCCGGCCGTCGCGCTGCCAGCCCTCGAGGGTCCGCGCGAGGTCGAGCGCGGCGGTCGCCATCGCCCGGACCCGCAGGTCGAGGGTCTCCAGGCCCTTGGTCATCACCCAGGCGTTGAACGGCGACATCGACGGGCCGGTGTGCCGCATGAGGTTCTTCACCGGGCCCTCGACGAAGTCGGCGGTGCCGAGGATCGCGCCGCCGAGGGTCCGCCCCTGGCCGTCGATGTGCTTGGTCGCGGAGTAGATGACGACGTCGGCGCCGTGGGCCAGCGGGTGGCTGAACACCGGTGTGCCGAAGACGTTGTCGACGACGACCTGGGCACCGGCGGCGTGCGCGAGCTCGGAGACGGCGGCGATGTCGACGAGCTCCTGCATCGGGTTGCTCGGGGTCTCGAAGAAGACGGCGGTCGTCGGGGTGGCGAGGGCGTCGCGCCACTGGTCGAGGTCGGCGCCGTCGACGAAGACGGTCTCGACGCCCCAGCGCGGCAGGATCTCGTCGAGGATGACGAAGCACGAGCCGAAGAGCGCGCGGCTCGCGACGACCCGGTCGCCGGCACCACAGAGGGCGGCCATCGCCGTGAAGACCGCGGACATGCCCGAGGCGGTGGCGAAGCAGGCCTCGGCGCCCTCGAGGAGGCGCATCCGCTCCTCGAAGACGCTGACCGTGGGGTTGCCGTACCGGCTGTAGATGTAGTGCTCGAGCTCGTCCTTGAACGCGGCCTCGGCCTGCGCCGCGGACTCGTAGACGAAGCCGGAGGTGAGGTACATCGCCTCGGCCGTCTCGTCGAAACCGCTGCGCGCCAGGCCTCCTCGCACCGCGAGGGTGCGCGGACGGAACGACGGGACGCCCGGGTCGGGAGCGGTCACTGCTGCCGCCACGGGAGGCCGTCGTTGCGCCAGCCGGAGACGCTGCGGTGGCCGGCGTGGTCGACCGGGCCCTCGAAGCCCTCGAGCACGTTGTAGGCCGGGCCGAGCCCTGCGGCGGTGGCGGCCTCGGCGGCGGCGACCGAGCGGACCCCGGAGCGGCAGAGGAAGTACACGGGACGGCCGGCGTCGAGCCCGAGGGCGCGCAGCTCGTCGACGAACCGGTCGTTGACGGTCCCCCGGGGAAGCGGCTCCACTCGACGAACGCGACCTCGCGGCCGGACGAGGACAGGTCGGGCACACCGACGTAGGTCCACTCGGCGGTCGTGCGCACGTCGACGAGGACGGCGTCGTCGGGTCCGGTGACCGCGGCGTACGCCTCGGGTGGGGTGACGTCACCTGCGTAGCTCATGCCCCGAGGGTAGGACGGCGGTGGCGGTGGTGTCGGGGCGTCTCGGGTGTCGGTGGGCGTTCCTACCGTGGGGCGATGACCCCGCCCGCGCCGTCCCGGCCGCGCGTCGTCCTCACCACGACGGCCGCGGTCGACGGCCGCATCACCCTCCGGCGCGACCAGCTGCTCCTCGACCCGTCCGTGGGCGAGCGGTGGCGAGCCGCGCTGCCCGCGGACGTCGAGGGGCTCGTCCGGCGGCGGGATGCCCGGGTCGAGGCACAGCACCACCCCACCGTGACGTTGGAGGGCAGCGGAAGCTTCGTGACGGACGACGCGGTGTCGCCCTGGGCGGTCGAGGGCGGACTACGGGACCACCCCGACCACCTGCCGCGCACGGCACCCCGCTGGTTCGCGGTCGTCGACGGGCGGGGTCGGGTCGGGTGGACGTTCACGGGGGACGACGAGACCGCCCTGCTCGTGCTCGTCTGCCGGCGCACTCCCCCGGGCTACCTCGCCCGGCTGCGGGAGCTCGGGGTGGGCTGGCTCGTCTGCGGCGACGACCGGGTCGACCTCGCACGGGCGGTGGGCCGGATGGGCACCGAGCTGGGGGTCCGGGCGGTGCGGGCCGACGGTGGTGGTGGGGTCAACGGCGCGCTGATGCGGGCCGGCCTCGTCGACGAGCTGCACGTCGTCACCGTGCCCGTGCTCGTCGGCGGGCTGGGCACACCGACGTTCCTCGACGGTGAACCGCTGGAGCCCGACGGGGTACCGGTGCGGCTGCGCGTGGTCGGTGCGGAGCACGGCGACGCGGGCTCGGTGTGGACGCACTACGAGGTCGTCGAGGGCGGCACTTGATGTGATCAATTTGCCTCTGCTGGAACCGATCACCTGTGGACAGAGCCTTCCGGATGTGGGCGGTCCGGGGTAGGATGAGGCATGGACAGGGGGACGATCAGCAGCCGCATCGCGGCACTCCGCGAGGAGTGTGCGCGGCTGGGTCGTGAGCTCGCCGAGTCCGGTCGCTCGCTGTCCGCGGAGGAGGCCTTCGAGGTCGCGGGTGAGCTGCAGGGTCTGGCGAACGCGGCGGATGGAGCGGTCGCCGTGGCGGGTGCGTGGGGTGCTCGGGTGGAGACGACGATGCGGTCGGGGTCGTGGGAGCGGGTGCATCCGGTGGGGTTCGTGGATGCGATGGCCGCGACGGAGATGTCGTTGGCGTGCGGGCTGACGGAGGGGGTGGCGGGGCGGAAGGCGGCGTTGGGTGCGGTGCTCGGTGAGCGGTTCCCGATGACCCGTGACCTGCTCCTGTCCGGTGACCTCGCCGCCGTCAACGCCCAGAAGGTCGTCGACGCCTGCGCTGGGTTGGACGTCGAGGCCTGTGTGAAGGTCGACGCCGAGCTGGCGCCGCGGCTGCCCGTGATGGACCCGGCCCGCGTCACGTCGGAGGCGCGTCGCGTGGCGACCCGGGTGGCTGGGGACCAGGTCGCTGCATACGTGGCCTTGCGGAAGCGGGGTCGGTGCGTGGAGGTCCGTCCCGGGGAGGACGGGTTGACCGACTGGTTCGCCTCGCTCCCGACGGCGACGTCGGCGGCGATGTGGTCGGCCGTCGAGAAGCTGGCCGGTGAGTACCGGCAGGTCGACGACACGCTGACGGTGCGGGAGTCGTGCGCGGATGCCCTGACCGATCTGGTGCTGCGGAACGTGACCGTGTCCGCGCAGGTCACCCTCGGCGTGCCCGTCGTCACCGACCGTCCGGCACCGGAGGCTGCTGCTGGGGAACGCTTCCGGGTGGAGTGGGACGACGACGAGACGATCATCGACGCCCCCACGGGTGCAGAGGTCCGCTACGGCGACCTCGACCCCGCCAGCCGTGAAGCCCTCTCCTGGGTCACCGAGCCGGCTGAGCTCGACGGGGACTGCGCGGACCTCATGGCCGAGGTGTCCCCCGGGTTCGCCGTCTCCGGGACCCACCTGCCGAACCTCGGCTGGGTCGAGCCAGCCACCCTCGCGAACCTCCTCAAGCTCCTCCCGATGGACGTCGCGCGAGCCGTCCTCGAGGCCGACACCGGCACCCTCGCCTCGGTCAACACCACCGCGTATCGACCACCCAAGGCGATCGCCGACTTCGTCAAGACCCGCGACGGGACCTGCCGGATGTGGGGCTGCACCAGGCCCGCAGCCGCCTGCGACCTCGACCACGTCCGAGCCTGGCCGGACGGTGCCACCGCCCCGGAGTGCCTGGAGTGCCTCTGCCGGCGGCATCACCGCTTCAAGCAACAAGCCCGCTGGCGACCCGTCCTCGCCCCCGACGGCACCATCACCTGGCACGGCCCCCACGGCACCACCCGCAGCACCGAACCCCAGCACCGCACCTGACGGGCGGAAGCCCGGAGCCTCAGCGGGCGGCGGCCTGCTGCTGGTTGGAGCGGTGCGGGCCGGCGAGCCAGTCCTGCTCGAGCAGCCGCGCGTCGTCCGGCTCCTCACCCCGCCGCAGCGCGTCGAGGTAGGCCCGGTCCGCGGCGAACCGCTCCCCCACCCCGGCACCCCGCGCGACGGACCCGTGACCGGGCACGACGACGTCGACACGGCGGGCAGCCTCCTCCAGCCGGTCCAGCGCCTCCGCGTACGCCTGCACCTGACCGGGCCGGCGCGGGTCGAGCATCGGGATGAGGCGGTCGGACAGCATGTCGCCGGCCAGCAGCACTCCGCGGTCGGCGAGCAGCAGCGCGGCGTGGCCCAGGGCGTGGGCATCGTGGGCCACGACCTCGCCCGGCAGGTGTCCGCCGTCCTCCGGCAGCGCCGTCACCAGGGCCACGAGGTCGACGGGCACCCCGGTGGTGCTCTGCTCCGCCATCTCGGCCGCACGCGCGCGGACCCCGGGGCGGCCACCGCGGAGGCGGGCATCGCGTACCTCGGGACGTCTCCGAGGCGCGGGTGCCAGAGCAGGTGGTCCCAGTGCAGGTGCGTCGAGAACCCGGCGACGACCGGGACGCCGAGACCCTCGATGTCGTCGGCCAGCTCGTCGAGGTCGGCGCCGCTGATACCGGGGTCGACGACGACGAGCCCGTCGTCACCGCGCACCACCACCGCGTTGCTCCACACCCACTCGCTCTGCCGGACCCACACCCCGTCGGCGACCTCGTCGATCATCGGGCCACCCTCGCAGGTCACGAAACCGACCGGAAGGCCTCGGCGAGCCGAAAGGCGTTGCGCACGAACCATCCCTCGGGCAGCGTGGCGCCGTGGACACCCCCACCCTCGACACCGCCCGCCTCCTCCTGCGCCCCCTCGCCGACGCCGACGCCGAGGAGCTCTTCGCCCTGCAGAGCGACGCGGAGGCGCTCCGGTTCTGGGACGACCCGCCGTGGACCGACCCGGCACGCGCGGCGCGCTTCATCGAGACCAGCCGGACCATGGCCGACGAGGGCTCGGGCGTCCGGCTGGTCCTCGAGCGAGCGGAGGACGGCGCCTTCGTCGGGTGGTGCGGTCTGAGCAGGTTCGACCCCGCGCACCGCAGCGCCACCCTCACCCTGTGCCTGACCCCGGCGTCCTGGGGTCGGGGGTACGCGACGGAGGCCACTGCCGTGCTGCTCGACTGGGCGTTCGACACCCTCGACCTCAACCGCGTCCAGGCCGAGTGCGACACCCGCAACGACGCCTGCGCCCGCGTCCTCGCGAAGGTCGGCTTCGTGCGCGAGGGCACGCTGCGCGAGGACTGCGTCGTCGACGGCGTGGTCTCCGACTCCTGGGTCTTCGGCCTCCTGCGTCGCGACCGGGACACGGCGCGCGACAGCGCGCCCGCCGACTCCCCGAGCACCTCCGGGCACGGCCCGACCCCCTTCAGCGACAAGCCGACCCTCGTGGGCGAGCTCGTCACCCTGCGCCCCGCCCGGGCCGAGGACGCCGACGCGCTCGACCGGATCATCCGCGAGGACGACGAGGTCGCCGTGCTGACCGGCTCCGTGCACGACAGCCGGGCCCCCGTGTCCGGCCCGCCGATCGAGGAGCTGCGCGAGGTCTACGGCCGCTGGGCCGCCGCCGACGACCGCCTCGTCCTCGCGGTGCTCGACAACGTCGACGGGGCCGTCGTCGGCGAGGTGGTGCTCAACGACTGGGACCCCGGCAACCGGTCGTGCGGCTTCCGGACCTTCGTCGGCGCACGCGGTCGGGGCCGCGGTCTCGGCACCGAGGCGACCCGGCTCGTCGTCGGGCACGGGCTCGGGCCGATGGGGATGCACCGCATCCACCTCGAGGTCTACGACACCAACCCGCGGGCGCGGCACGTCTACGAGAAGGTCGGCTTCGTCCACGAGGGCACCGGGCGCGACGCGCTGCTCCTCGACGGGCGCTGGGTCGACGTGCACTTCATGGCCGTCCTCGGCCACTGACCCGTCAGCGGAGGTCGAGCTCCAGGACCCTCAGCGCCGGGTGGGGCGGGAACAGTGACCACGACACTTCGTCGGTCACCACCCAGGATCGCCTCTCGTAGAACCGGATCGCACGGCGGTTGTCCTCGAACACCCTGAGCCAGGCCCGGCGGTGACCCTCCGAGCGGATCACGTCCACCAGCTCGTCGTGGACCCGGCCGGCCAGCCCGCTCCCCCACGTCGAACGGGCGGTGCCGAGGTGGAAGAGCTCGGAGCCCCGGGTCGCCGCGAACCCGACGAGCGCCCCGTCCTCCTCCGCCGCGAACGAGCGGATCGTCGGGTCGGCGAGCTCGTGCACCCACCGGGCGCGGACCTCCGCCGCCGGGAACGGGTGCTCCTCCTGCGGGAAGATGTGCCCCAGCGCCGCGACGGCCCCCTCCTCCTGGAGCGGCAGGAGCGCGTCGAGGTCGTCGAGCCGCAGCGGTCGCAGGAGGGGCACGCCCTCGACGGTAGCCGTCGCACGTCGGTGCGAGGCTGGGGCATGTCCTTCACCGTTCCCCACGACGAGGGCGTCGCGGCGTTCCTCCCCGCTGTCGAGGCCTTCGTGCAGGCGGCCCTCGCTCTCGACGAGCTCGACCTCCTCGCCGCGTCCCGGTGCCACGGCTGGACCCGCTTCGACGTCGTCGACCACGTCCTCGCCGGATGGCGCGAGCTGCTCGGCGGGATGGCCGCCCGGACCCCCGGACCCGCGACGGTCGACGCCGTCACGTACTGGACGGGCTGGGGCGAGGACCACGCCGACGACGACCCCGTGCTCGTGCTCATGTCCGAGCGCCGGCACGCGGACGCCCATCCCCGCCCCTCGGCCGCGGTCGGCGCGCTCCGGGAGGTCGCGGGGCAGCTGCGGCTCGTCACGACCTCGCTGCCGGACGGCCACCACGCCTTCCAGGGGCAGGTGCTGACCAGCGGCGACCTGCTCGCCACCTGGGCGGTCGAGACCGTCGTGCACCAGCGCGACCTCGGCACCGGCACACCCTTGCCGGCGCCCGCCCTCGACCTCGCCCGGCGCACCGCGGCCGACGTGCCCGACCTCGGCCGCGCCCTCGACGACCGGTGAGGAGAGGGCGCTACGTCAGGTGCGGTTGGTGAAGGCCACCGAGACGTCGTCGCCCGGCCAGACCTCGACCCCCGCGAGCGAGCCGGCGGCCACGGCCAGCCGGCCCCACCGCTCGCGCGGCATCCCCAGCACGTGACCGAGGACGGCCCGCACGGTGTCGGCGCCGCAGACGACGACGGTCGTGCCACCGCGGGCGACGACGGCCGCCCAGGCCGCGGCCGCACCCTCGGGCGACCACGAGGCGTCGACGACGGAGTCGGCCCCGAGCACGTCGCCCACCTCGGCGGCGGTCTCGACGGCCTCGTCCGACGGGTCGGTGAGCAGGCAGCGCGGAGCCCCGCCGAGCAGGCGCTGGACCGCGGCAGCCGCCGACCGGGCCCCCTCGCCGGTGGCCGCCGCGACGAGCACGACCCGCACGGGTGTGCCCTGCCGGACGGGCACCGGGGCGCAGGCGCCGGACGCCTCGGGCCCGGTGCCGGTGTCCGCCACGGCCGCGTCACCTGCGTCACCGTCGAGCCGACGGTCGATGGTCAGCCCGTCCATGCCGTCGTTCGACAGGGCGTCGGCGTCCTTGTTCTCGGCGCGGGGGATCCACTCGTAGCGCACCGACCCCCGGCCTCGCGGATGGTGCCGGCCACCTCGCGGGCCTGCAGCGCGAGCCGGCGCATGTCCTCGTGCTTGATCTTCCAGGTGCCCGACATCTGCTCGACGACGAGCTTGGAGTCCATCCGCACGAGGACCTCGGCGGCGGGGTCGATGCGGACGACGGCCTCGAGGCCCGCGATGAGCCCGCGGTACTCGGCGACGTTGTTCGACACCTTGCCCAGCGGCTCGGCCCGCTCGGCGAGCACCACCCCGGTGGCGGTGTCGCGCACGAGCGCGCCGTAGCCGGCGACTCCCGGGTTGCCGCGCGACCCGCCGTCGGCCTCGACGGTGAGCCGCCGGGTCACAGCCCCGACTCGGGGTCCGGACGAGGATGCGGTTGCACTCCTCGCAGCGCACGACCTCGTCCTCGTCGGCGGAGCGGATGCGCTGGATCTCGACCGGGTTCAGCTCGAGCTGGCACCCGCCGCACCGGCGCTGGCGCAGGGCGGCCGCCCCGGTGCCCGAGCTGGCGCGGATCTTCTCGTAGAGGGCCACGAGGTCGGCGCCGACCTCGTCGACGATGCCGTCGCGGGGCGCGACGACGCCGGCCTCCTCGGCCGCGAGCCGCTCGAGGGCGTCGTCGCGGTCGGCCTCGAGCCGGCTGATGCGCTCGGAGAGCTCGGCCATGCCGCGCTCGAGCTCGGCGACGTCGTGCTCGGCGTCCTCGGCGCGCTCCATCACCTCGAGCTCGACCTCCTCGAGCTCGCCCTGCCGGCGGGCGAGGGACTCGAGCTCGTGCTGGATGGCCTGGAGGTCCTTCGCGGTGCCGGTGCCGGCGTCGAGGCGCGCGCGGTCGCGGGCGGCACGGTCGCGGACGAGCTGCACGTCGGCCTCGGACTTCGCGACCTCGCGCTGGATGTCGCCCAGCTCGGTGCGCGAGCGGACCAGCTGGTCGTCGAGGAGGCGGGCCTTGCCCTCGAGGTCGGCGAGCTCGGCGAGCTGCGGCAGACTGCGCCGCGCGTGGGCGATCTGGCCGAGCCGCGTGTCGATGGCCTGGAGGTCGAGCAGCCGCTGCTGGCGGGCGGACTCGGCTCTCACGGGGTACCTCCTCCGTCGGCACCGACGACGAACGTCCAGGGGTCGGTGCGCACTGTGCTGATGTGGGTCTCCACCCTAGTCACGTCGTCACCGAGGCCCGCGCGCAGTGCCCGGTCGGCCCGGGCCAGCCACACCTGCTCGCTCGCCCAGTGCCCGGCGTCGACGAGGTACGGGACGCCGCCGCGCGCCTCCTCGCGGGCCTCGAGCACCGGGTGGTGGCGCAGGTCGGCGGTGACGTAGACGTCGGCTCCCGCTTCGCGCGCCGCGTCGAACAGGTCGTCCCCGGCCCCGCCGAGCACCGCGACCCGGCGCACCGGGGCATCGGGCGGACCGGCCACCCGCACGCCCCCGGCGGTCGGGCGCAGGTGCACCGCCAGGTCCTGGACGAAGCGCCGCAGCGACAGCACCTCCGGCAGGTCGCCCACGCGCCCCATCGGCTGCCCCTCCGACCGGGTCAGCGGCTCGGTGTGCCCCAGGCCGCACGCCCCGGCGAGCGCCTCGCAGACCCCGTCGGCGGCGACGTCGGCGTTCGTGTGCGCGACGTAGAGGGCGACGTCGCCGACGACGAGCCCCGTGACCGTCGCGCCCTTGGCCGACGTGGTCGCGACCGAGTGCACACCGTGCAGCAGCAGCGGGTGGTGGGTGACGAGGAGGTCGGCACCGAGCTCGCGGGCCTCCTCGACGACGGCCAGGGTCGGGTCGACGGCGAGGTGGATGCGCCGCACCGGCTGGTCGGGGTCGCCGGTGACCAGGCCGACCCGGTCCCACGACTGGGCGCTCTCGGGCGGGTAGAGGCGGGCGAGGACGTCGAGCACCTCGCGCAGGGTCAGCGGGGTGTCGTCGCTCATGTGGGCCCGGCCGGGATCGAACCGACGACCGACGCGGTGTAAACGCGGCGCTCTACCAGCTGAGCTACAGGCCCCTGGCGGCCACCGACCCACGGGCGCGGCGACCGACCGCGGACATCATGGCAGGTCGGTGCGGAGCCGTCAGCCGACGAGGGCGGCGACCTCGGAGGGCAGGGCGGAGAAGTCGCGGCGCTCCCCGGGGCCGTTGACCAGCGTCCAGGCGATGCGCCCCGAGCGGTCGACGAGGAAGGTGCCGCGCTGGGCCGCGCCGGTGGTCTCGTTGAGCACCCCGAAGGCGCGCGCCACGGACCCGTGCGGCCACGCGTCGGACAGGAGCGGGAAGAAGTAGCCCTGGATGTCGGCCCAGGCCCGGACGCTGAAGACCGCGTCGCACGAGATGCAGACCACCTGCAGGTCGTCGGAGACGAACCGCTCGAGGTGGTCGCGGATCTCGTCGAGCTCGCCGGTGCAGATGCCCGAGAAGGCCCACGGGTAGAAGACGACGACCACGTTCTTGTCGGCCGTGAGCTCCGAGAGCGTGACGTCGGTACCGTTCTGGTCCCGGAGGGTGAAGTCCGGGGCGAGGTCGCCGACGGCGAGCGGGAGGGGCGCTGCGGTCATGGGATCATCCTGCCATTCCCAGCGGACTCCGGCGCCCCCGGACCCCGATACCCCCCGTGGTGTGCATCCCCGCACGGCGGCGGTCGGTGGCGGTCGGCAGCCGTCAGCGGCGGCCGCCGCGCGGGGCGACGAGCTTGTGCGCCCGCCAGCCCTCCGCGGCGTTGAACGTGCCGGCGAGGTGCAGGCCGGTGACGACCGCCGCCTCGTCGATGTCGCTGGGGTCGACCTCGCCGTCCTCACCGCGCGGCGTCAGCAGCACGACGAAGCCACCGTCGTCGAGGACCCCCACCATGTCGACGAGCGCGTCGCCGAGGTCGCCGTCCTCGGAGCGGAACCACAGCAACACGGCGTCGGCGACGCCGGTGTACTCGTCGTCCTCGATCTCGGCGCCGCAGACGTCCTCGACGGCGAAGCGGAAGGGGTCGTCGACGTCGTCGTCCCAGCCGAACTCCTGGACGACCTGCTCGGGGGCGAACCCGAGCCGCTCCACGGCTGAGGTCACGGTCGAGCCGGGGTCCACCGGGGGTGGGGCGGGGGTGTTCACGCGGTCAAACCTCTCATGGTCGGATGCCCTGCAGGGACCTAGTCCACCAACGGAGCCGGGTCGGGTGCAAGAGGCTCGCCCGCGCGGGCCGCGGCGTCCCGGCCGGACGGGGTGACGGCGCGGCGCGCCTCCCGGGCCCGCTCCCCCACGACGTCGAGGAAGCGCTCGGCCCCCACCGCGTCGAGGTGCGGGACGGAGGCGTCGACCGGGCCGGGGGTGGAGACGACGGTGGCGCTGACCAGCCCGAGCCGCGACTGCAGCGGGCCCTGGTGCAGCGCCAGCGACTGGACGCGCGCGTGCGGCACGACGACGGCCCGGCGGGTCCAGCGGCCCCGCCGCACGTAAAGGGAGTGGGCGGCCAGCGCGTAGCCGGTGCGCCGCCACGACCACGGGTCGAGCCAGCGGGCGGACTCGGGCGGACCGGTCCAGCCGGGCTCGCCGCCGTCGCCGTGCAGCGCCTCGAGCAGCACCGGGTCCTCGGGGTGCGCGCCGAGCGCGGAGAGCACGGTCATCGCCTCCGCCGAGGTACCGACGGGCAGGAGCACGGTCTCGGTGTCGTCGCCGTCGCCGCCGGTGTGGACCCCCGCGACGTTGACGCGCACGCGCCACCAGCCCCACGGGCGCCACCACAACGGCTGGAGCACCTCGACGGCCTGGACGCGGTGCAGCGGCACGGTGGCGTTGCGCAGGTCGGTGAGCCCGTGCCGCACGCGCAGGGCCGTGGCCGTGCGACCGATCGCGAAGTTGCCGTGGACGAGGAGCTCCTTGACCCGGCTCGCCGCGAGCCCGAAGACGACGGGGACCATCGCCGGAGCGGCGGCGAGCACCTTGAGCCCGGCCTCGGCGATGCCGACGGTCAGGGCCGCGGCGACGAGCAGGATGCCGAGGACGATGGTCGAGCCGTGGAGGATCGTCGCGACGAAGAGCCGGCCGTTGGGGACCCGCACGAGCGGGCGGGCCTCCTCGTGGCCGGCACCCACCGGGCCTGCGGGGAGGACGCCGGAGCCGGGCTCCGTGCCGATGGCACCCGGGGCGCCGGACTGCATCGACCCGGGCGCGTGCTGCGGCGCGCCCCGCTCGTCGGAGCGGCCGGCGAGGTCGAGGAGGTGGGCGCGCAGCTCCTCGGCCCGGTCGGCGGCGAGGAACGCGAGCGTCAGGTGGGAGTCCGAGCCCCCGGCCGACTGGACGACGACCTGGCTCAGCCCGAGCAGCCGGGCGAGGATCGGGCGCGTCGTCTCGACGGCCTGGACCCGCTCGAGCGGCACCTGCCGGTGCTGGCGGAACAGCACGCCCGAACGCAGCTCGACCTGGCCGCCGTCCACCCGGAAGCGCGAGAAGCGCCAGCTGACCCAGCTGACACCGCCCACCACCGCGATGACGAACACGAGGGCACCGAGGGCCAGCAGCGGGTGCGAGGTGATCGACCACCCGCCGTCCGGCTCCTCACCGCCGGCCCCCGGGATGTACTGCTCCGGGTCGAAGGACTGGAAGACCGAGTCGACGAGCTGGCTGACGACGTAGCCGAGCACCGCGAGCAGCACGACGCCGCCGCGCAGCAGCGGGGAGAGCGGGTGCAGCCGCTGCCAGCCGTCGTCCGCCGTGCCCCCCGGTGCCACGTGCGCCTCCGTCACAGGCCCGCCCGTTGCGCCTCGCCACGGGCGGCGAGCCGGGCGCGCAGGGCCTCGGCCTCGGCGGTCGGCAGGCCCGGCAGCGACCCGCCGCTCTCGGGCGAGGCGGTGTGGATCTCGCACGAGGCGATGCCGAAGGCCCGGGCGAGCGGGCCGGACTGGATGTCGACGTACTGCAGCCGCCCGTAGGGGACGCTCGACAGGCTGCGGAAGAGCCGGCCCTTGCGGATGACGATCTCCTCGTCGAGCTCGACCCACGAGATGGCCGACACCTGGCGCCGGATGACCCAGAGCCCCCAGAGGCCGCCGACGACGAGGGCCACGGTCCCCAGCCACACCCACGACGTGACGAGCAGGGCCACGACGACGGTGGCCAGCAGCGGCACGACGAGCACGGCCCCGAGCACGATGAGCCGCACGGTGGCCAGCGCGGGCGCCACCGGTCGCCAGCCGAGGTCGCCGCCGCGCAGCGTCACGGCCGGGTCGGTGCCGGTGACGGGTCGGGCGGGCGGCACGGGGGGCTGGCTCGGCGGGGCCGGGTCGGTCATGGCTCCCAGTCTGCCCCAGCGTCCCGACGCGTCCGGGCCCACCCGGCCCCGGGTGTGTTTGGATGCGCTCATGGGCCGGGTGACCACACGGGTGCCCCGTACGCGCGTCGACGTCGCGCGCGACGGGGCCGTCGTCCGCCCCGACACGGTCGCCGTCGAGGAGCCCCTCGAGGTCCGGGTCGGCGAGGCACCGGTCACCACGACGATGCGCACCCCCGGCGACGACTTCGACCTCGCCCTCGGCCACCTCCTCACCGAGGGGATGATCGGCTCGGCCCACGACGTCGCGACGATGATGCACTGCACCGACCTCGGCCCTGACGGCTCGCCGACCTTCAACGTCGTCGAGGCCGCCCTCTCCCCCGGCGTGGCCCTCCTGCGGCCGGCGCGCGAGCGCACCGAGACGATGACCAGCGCCTGCGGGGTCTGCGGCGCCGCCTCCCTCGACGCCGTCCGCACCGCGAGCCGGTTCGACGTCGCCGCCGACCCGGTCACGCTCGACGCGGCGGTGCTCGCCGGCCTCCCCGACGCCCTCCGCGAGCACCAGCCGGTCTTCGAGCGCACCGGCGGGGTGCACGCCGCGGCGCTCGCCACCCCGGACGGCGCGCTGCTCGCCGTGCGCGAGGACGTCGGCCGGCACAACGCCGTCGACAAGGTCGTCGGCGCCCTGGCCCGCGAGCGCGAGCTGCCCCTCGCCGGAACGGTGCTCGTCGTCAGCGCCCGGGCCAGCTTCGAGATCGTCCAGAAGGCGGCCGTCGTCGGCATCCCGGCGGTCGTCGCCGTGGGCGCCCCGACCTCGCTCGCCGTCGAGCTCGCCGGGGACGCCGGCATCACCCTCCTGGCCTTCACCCGCGAGCAGCGGTTCTCGGTCTACGCCCGCCCCGACCGGGTCGTCGGCACCGCCTGAGATGCGACGTACCGTCCAGTAGCCCGCCCCGGATTGTGACGCGGGCCTCGCGTGGGTGAAGGATGGGCGGACCGGCCCCCGAACCGGGGCGCGGTCAGCGACTTCTGAAAGGACGTGCGCGTGGCCCTCCACGAAGACGTCGGTCCGATCCTCAACGGCATCCCGACGCACCTGCCGGACATCGACCCGACCGAGACCGACGAGTGGCTCGACAGCCTCGACGCGGTCATCGACGGACCGGGCCGGATGCGTGCGCGCTACCTCATGCTGCGCCTCCTCGAGCGGGCCCGCGCCATGCAGGTGGGCGTGCCGTCGCTGACGACGACCGACTACGTCAACACGATCAGCCCCGAGCAGGAGCCGTGGTTCCCGGGCGACGAGGACGTCGAGCGCCGCTTCCGCGCCCTGCTGCGCTGGAACGCCGCGATGGTCGTGCACCGCGCACAGAAGCCCGGCATCGGCGTCGGGGGGCACATCTCCACCTACGCGTCGGCCGCGACGCTCTACGAGGTGGGGATGAACCACTTCTTCCGCGGCAAGGACCACCCCGGCGGCGGCGACCACATCTTCTTCCAGGGCCACGCCTCCCCCGGCATGTACGCCCGGGCCTTCCTCGAGGGCCGGATCAGCGAGGACCGCCTCGACGGGTTCCGGCAGGAGCACAGCCACATCGTCGACGGCGAGCCGCTCGCCCTGCCGAGCTACCCGCACCCGCGGCTCATGCCCGACTTCTGGGAGTTCCCGACGGTGTCGATGGGCCTGGGCCCGATGAACGCCATCCACCAGGCGCAGTTCGACAAGTACCTCCACAACCGGGGCATCAAGGACACCAGCCAGCAGCACACCTGGGCCTTCCTCGGCGACGGCGAGATGGACGAGCCCGAGTCGCGCGGCCTGCTCCAGCTGGCCGCCCAGGAGGAGCTCGACAACCTCACCTTCGTCGTCAACTGCAACCTCCAGCGGCTCGACGGCCCGGTGCGCGGCAACGGCAAGATCGTCCAGGAGCTCGAGGCCTTCTTCCGGGGTGCGGGCTGGAACGTCATCAAGGTCGTCTGGGGCCGCGGCTGGGACCCGCTGCTCGCGGCCGACGGCGACGGTGCCCTCGTCCACCTCATGAACTCCACGTCGGACGGCGACTACCAGACCTTCCGGGCCAACGACGGCAAGTACGTCCGCGACCACTTCTTCGACCGCGACCCGCGCACGCGCAAGCTCGTCGAGGACTGGTCCGACGAGGACATCTGGTGGAAGCTCAAGCGCGGCGGCCACGACTACCGCAAGGTCTACGCGGCCTACAAGGCGGCGATGGGCCACACCGGCCAGCCGACCGTCGTCCTCGCGAAGACGATCAAGGGCTACGGCCTGGGCCAGAGCTTCGCCGGGCGCAACGCGACCCACCAGATGAAGAAGCTCACCCTCGACGACCTGAAGAACCTGCGCGACAGCCTCGGCATCCCCGTCGACGACGCCCGGCTCGAGAAGGACCCGTACAACGCGCCGTACTTCCACCCCGGCGCCGACGACGAGGTCATCCAGTACGCGCTCGAGCGGCGGCGCAAGCTCGGCGGCGGTCTGCCGGAGCGGCGTTCGAAGCACATCCCCATCCACCTGCCCGACGGCTCGGCCTACGCGCAGGTGAAGAAGGGCTCGGGCAAGCAGGAGGTCGCCACGACGATGGCGTTCGTCCGGCTGCTCAAGGACCTCATGCGCGACAAGGAGTTCGGCAGCCGGATCGTGCCGATCATCCCCGACGAGGCCCGCACCTTCGGGATGGACAGCTTCTTCTCGACGATCAAGATCTACAACCCGCACGGCCAGCGCTACACGCCGGTCGACGCCGAGCTGATGCTCGCCTACCGCGAGGCGACCGACGGCCAGATCCTGCACCTCGGCATCAACGAGGGCGGGTCGATGGCGGCCTTCACGGCGGTCGGGTCGAGCTACGCCACGCACGGCGAGCCGATGATCCCGATCTACGTCTTCTACTCGATGTTCGGGTTCCAGCGCACCGGCGACTCCATCTGGGCGGCCGCCGACCAGATGACCCGCGGCTTCCTCATCGGGGCCACGGCCGGCCGCACCACGCTCACCGGCGAGGGCCTGCAGCACGCCGACGGGCACAGCCCGCTGCTCGCGTCGACGAACCCGGCCGTCGTGCACTACGACCCGGCGTTCGCCTTCGAGATCGCGCACATCGTGCAGGACGGCCTGCACCGCATGTACGGCACCGACGACTCGCTCACCGACACCGAGCGCAACGTCATCTACTACCTCACGGTCTACAACGAGCCGATGCGCCAGCCGGCCGAGCCCGAGGGCCTCGACCGTGAAGGCGTCATCAAGGGCATGTACCTGTACGCCGAGGGGTCGACCGAGGGCCTGCCCGAGGATGCACCCCGCGTGCAGCTGCTCGCCTCCGGCGTCGGGATGCCGTGGGCGCTCGAGGCCCAGGACCTGCTGCGCAACGACTGGCACGTCGCCGCCGACGTCTGGTCGGTGACGTCCTGGAACGAGCTGCGGCGCGACGGGCTGCGCTGCGACGAGGCCGCCTTCCTCCACCCGGAGGCCGAGGCGCCGGTGCCGTGGGTGACGCAGAAGCTGCGTGACCGCCAGGGCCCCGTCGTCGCCGTGTCCGACTACATGCGGGCGGTCCAGGACCAGATCCGCCAGTGGGTGCCCGGCGACTTCTCCTCGCTCGGCGCCGACGGCTTCGGGTTCTCCGACACCCGTCCCGCCGCCCGCCGGTACTTCCACATCGACGGTCCGTCGATGGCGGTGCGCGCCCTCCAGGCGCTCGCCGACCGCGGCGAGGTCGAGCGGTCGGTGCCCCTCGAGGCCGCCCGCCGCTACCGGCTGCACGACGTGACGGCCGGCGCCTCGGGCAACGCGGGCGGCGAGAGCTGACCCCCGCCCCACCCACCCGACCCGTCGAGTGAACAGAACACGCCGTGTGCGCACCGTCGCACACGGCGTGTTCTCTACTCTCGACGGATGAGCACCCGAGGAGCCGCCCGATGATCGTCGCGTTCAGCATCGCCCCCGCGAGCCCGGACGACACCGGCTCGTACGCCGAGGCCGTCGCCGAGGCGGTCGGCATCGTCCGGGCCTCCGGGCTGCCGCACGAGACGAACTCGATGTTCACCAACCTCGAGGGCGAGTGGGACGAGGTGATCGGCGTGCTCAAGCAGTGCGTCGACGCGATGACCGCCCGCCACCCGCGGGTCTCGCTCGTCGTCAAGGCCGACATCCGGCCCGGGCACACCGGGATGCTCGAGTCGAAGGTCCGGCGCATCGACGAGGTGCTCGGCGAGGCCTGACCCCACCGGCCGGCTCGACCAAGGGTCTGCGCCGGACCACCCGACTTGGGAAGTATGCAGAGTTCTGTATATGCTTCCATCGTGTCCAAGGTCCTGACTTCCCTGCCCGTCGGCGAGCGCGTCGGCATCGCCTTCTCCGGAGGTCTCGACACCTCCGTCGCGGTCGCGTGGATGCGCGAGAAGGGCGCGGTGCCCTGCACGTACACGGCCGACCTTGGCCAGTACGACGAGCCGGAGATCGACACCGTGCCGACCCGCGCGGGCGAGTACGGCGCCGAGCTGGCACGGCTCGTCGACTGCCGTGCCGCCCTCGTCGAGGAGGGGCTCTCGGCCCTGGCCTGCGGGGCGTTCCACATCCGCACCGGCGGGCGCACCTATTTCAACACCACGCCGCTCGGGCGGGCGGTCACCGGCACCCTCCTCGTGCGCGCGATGCACGCCGACGACGTCGAGATCTGGGGTGACGGGTCGACCTTCAAGGGCAACGACATCGAGCGGTTCTACCGCTACGGCCTGCTCGCCAACCCGAACCTGCGCGTCTACAAGCCGTGGCTGGACGCCGACTTCGTCCACGAGCTCGGCGGCCGGCACGAGATGAGTGCCTGGCTCACCGAGCGGAACCTCCCCTACCGGCAGAGCCAGGAGAAGGCGTACTCGACCGACGCCAACATCTGGGGCGCGACGCACGAGGCCAAGACCCTCGAGCACCTCGAGGAGTCGATGGAGGTCGTCGAGCCGATCATGGGCGTCAAGTTCTGGGACGCCTCGGTCGCCATCGAGCCCGAGGACGTCACGATCGCCTTCGCCGAGGGGCGTCCGGTGGCCATCAACGGTCGCCCCCTCGACCCCGTGGCGCTGGTCCACGAGGCCAACACCATCGGCGGCCGGCACGGGCTCGGGATGTCGGACCAGATCGAGAACCGCATCATCGAGGCCAAGTCGCGCGGCATCTACGAGGCGCCGGGCATGGCGCTGCTGCACATCGCCTACGAGCGCCTGCTCAACGCCGTGCACAACGAGGACACGATCGCCAACTACCACACCGAGGGTCGCCGCCTCGGCCGGCTGCTCTACGAGGGCCGCTGGCTCGACCCGCAGAGCCTGATGCTCCGCGAGGCCATCCAGCGCTGGATCGCCTCCGTCGTCACCGGCCAGGTCACCCTGCGGCTGCGTCGCGGCGAGGACTACTCCATCGTCGACACCCGCGGCGAGAACTTCAGCTACCACCCGGACAAGCTGTCGATGGAGCGCGTCGAGCACGCGGCCTTCGGCCCGACCGACCGGATCGGCCAGCTGACGATGCGCAACCTCGACATCGCCGACAGCCGGGCCAAGCTCGAGCTCTACGCCAACCAGCCGGTCGACCAGGGCCAGCTGCTCGTCGAGAACGGCACCCTCTTCGGCGAGCTCCCGGCCGGCGGGTACGACCGGATCACCGACAACCCGACGCACGACGGCACCGACGAGCAGGCCCTCGACGCCGCGGCGATGGAGTTCGGCACCGACTGACCGGCGTGGCGACCGCGCCGCGTTCCCGAGGTCGAGCCCGCTGCAGCAGGCTCGATGACCGGCAGGCGGCTCGTGGGCGGCGACTCGGCTTGTCCGGGCTGCACAAATAGACTCCGGGGATGCCGACCGCCGTCTCCGCCGAGACCCGCGCCCGGGTCGCCCGCGCCGCCGGCGACCTCGGGGCCGCCGCGGTGCGCCAGATGGAGGCCGACCACGAGTGGTTCCGGGCGCTGTCGGCCGAGAACCGGTCGTGGGTGGGGCTCGTGGCCCAGGCCGGCATCAGCAGCTTCATCGACTGGTTCGGCGGCGACCAGCAGCGCCCGGCCGTCACGGCCGACGTCTTCGGCACCGCGCCGCGCGAGCTGACCCGCTCGATCAGCCTCGCCCAGACCCTCGACCTCATCCGCACCGTCATCGGCGTCGTCGAGCGCGAGATCTCGGGCATCGCCGCCCCCGGCGACGGCGACCGGGCCCGGGAGGCCGTCCTGCGCTACAGCCGGGAGGTCGCCTTCGCCGCGGCCGAGGTCTACGCCGAGGCCGCCGAGGCCCGCGGCGCCTGGGACGCCCGGCTCGAGTCGCTCGTCGTCGACGCCGTCATCCGCGGCGAGGCCGACGACTCCATGCAGTCGCGCGCCGCCGCCCTCGGCTGGGGGGCGGTCAGCGGCGTGGCCGTCGTCGTCGGCTCCACCCCGCAGGGCGCCACCGGGGCGGTCATCGGCGAGCTGCACCGCACGGCCCGGCGCACCGGGGTCGAGCTGCTCGTCGCCATCCACGGCCCGCGGGTCGTCTGCATCGGCGGCGGGGTGAAGGACCCGATGTCCCTCGCCGGGACCCTCGACCCGCACCTCGGCGACGGCCCGCTGGTCGTCGGGCCCACGGTGCCGCACCTGTTCGCCGCCGGCCGCAGCGCCCGGGCCGCGATCTCCGGCCACACCGCGGCACCAGCGTGGCCGGGCGCGCCGCGGCCGGTCCTCGCCGACGACCTGCTCGCCGAGCGGGCGCTGCTCGGCGACCTGCCCGCGCGCAACGCCCTGACCGCCCGGATCATCCGTCCGCTCGCCGAGGCCAGCGGCGGCTCGCTGCTCGAGACCGCGCAGGCCTGGCTCGACGGCGGGCTCGGCGTCGAGGGCACCGCCCGGGCGCTCATCGTCCACGCGAACACCGTGCGCTACCGGCTCGCCGGCATCGCGAAGGCCACCGGCTACGACCTCACCGACCCCCACGACGCCCAGACCGTGCGGCTGGCCCTGGCGCTGCACCGCCTCGGCCCCGTGACGCGCACCACGCCGCGCCCCTGATCCGTGCGGGATTTGTGGACATCCTCCAAAACGGGTGCCCGAGGTTCGTCCCCCCTCGTCACGAAACGGTCACGGCCTCGCGACAGGCTGGGACCGTGATCGTCATCGTCTGTCCCGGCCAGGGCTCGCAGACCCCGGGGTTCCTCGCCCCGTGGCTCGAGCTGCCCGGCGCGCGTGAGCACCTCACCGCCCTCTCCGACGCCGCGGGGGTCGACCTCGTCGCCCACGGCACCACCTCGGACGAGGACACGATCAAGGACACCGCCGTCGCGCAGCCGCTGCTCGTCGGTGCCGGCCTGCTCGCCCTGCGCGCCCTCGGCGACCACGCCGCCCCCGGAGCCCTGGCGGGCCACTCGGTCGGCGAGATCACCGCGGCCGCTGCGGCGGGCGTCCTCGCCGAGGACGACGCGATGCGCCTCGTCGCGCTGCGCGGACGGGCCATGGCCGAGGCCAGCGCCGCGACCCCCACGGGCATGAGCGCGGTGCTCGGCGGCGACCCCGACGACGTCCTCGCGACCCTCGAGCGCCACGACCTCACGCCGGCCAACGTCAACGGTGCCGGCCAGGTCGTCGCCGCCGGCGCACTGCCCGCCCTCGCCGCCCTCGCCGAGGACCCGCCGGCCAAGGCGCGCGTCATCCCCCTCAAGGTGGCCGGCGCGTTCCACACCCACTACATGTCCCCCGCCGTCGACGCGCTGAGCGCGGCCGCCGCCGGGAGCGACGTCTCCGACCCGGGCGTCACCCTCGTGTCGAACCGCGACGGCGCCACGGTCACCGACGGCCGCGAGGCCCTCGACCGGATCGTCGCCCAGGTGTCGAACCCCGTGCGCTGGGACCTGTGCATGGAGCGCTTCGCCGCGCTGGGGGTCACCGGCATCATCGAGCTGCCGCCCGCCGGCACGCTCGTCGGGCTCGCCAAGCGCGCCCTCAAGGGCGTCGAGCTCCTCGCGGTGAAGACACCCGACGACCTCGACGCCGCCCGCACCCTCCTCGAGGAGCACTCCGCATGACCGTCACCCCAAGGGCACCGGGCACCTGACCGCCGGCCCGGTCACCAACTCCCGGATCAGCGGCGTCGGTGGCTACCGACCGCGCCGGGTCGTGCCCAACAGCGAGATCGTCGACCGCATCGACTCCTCCGACGAGTGGATCCGCGAGCGTTCGGGCATCATCGAGCGGCGCTTCGCCGGCGAGGGCGAGTCGGTCATCGACATGTCCGTCTTCGCCGCCACGCCGGCCCTCGAGATGGCCGGCGTCGCCCCCGAGGACCTCGACGCCGTCCTCGTCGCGACGGTCAGCTGGCCGTACCAGACGCCCGCCGCCGCCCCGATGCTCGCCGAGCGCCTGGGCACCAAGGGCGCCGCGTTCGACATCTCGGCCGCGTGCGCCGGGTACTGCCACGGCATCTCGCTGGCCTCCGACATGGTGCGCACCGGCACGGCCCGCAACGTCCTCGTCGTCGGGGTCGAGCGGCTCTCCGACTTCACCTCGCTCGACGACCGCGGCACGGCGTTCATCTTCGCCGACGGCGCGGGGGCGGCGGTCGTCAGCCAGTCCGACACCGTGGGCATCGGCCCGACGGTGTGGGGCTCGGACGGCGCGCAGTGGGAAGCCATCTCGCAGACCGAGTCCTGGATCGACGTCCACGAGAAGAAGCTCGGCTGGCCGCACATCGGCATGGCGGGGCAGACCGTCTTCCGCTGGGCGGTCTGGGGCATGGCGCCGGTGGCCCAGCAGGCACTCGATGCGGCCGGCATCACCGCCGACCAGCTCGACGCGTTCATCCCGCACCAGGCCAACGTCCGCATCATCGACGCGATGGCCAAGAAGCTGGCGCTGCCGGCCGACCTGCCCATCGCCCGCGACATCGCCTACACCGGCAACACGTCCGCGGCGTCGGTCCCGCTGGCCATGGAGCGGATGGTGCGGCACGGTGAGATCCCCAGCGGCGGGCTCGCCCTGCAGATCGGCTTCGGCGCCGGGCTGTCCTACGCGGCGCAGGTCGTCGTCATCCCCTGACTCCCGTGGGCCCACGGGTCACCCGGGCCGAGCAGCACCCCAACCCCCACCGAAGGAGAGCACCATGGCAGACCAGCAGGAGATCCTCAGCGGCCTCGCGGAGATCGTCAACGAGGAGACCGGCCTGGACCCGGCCGAGGTCCAGATGGACAAGTCCTTCACCGACGACCTCGACATCGACTCGCTGTCGATGATGACCATCGTCGTCAACGCCGAGGAGAAGTTCGGCGTCCGCATCCCCGACGACGAGGTCAAGAACCTCGCCACGGTCGGCGACGCGGTCAACTTCATCCAGTCCAACCAGGGCTGACCCCCGGGCGCGGCCTCCCCGACCGGGAGGCCGCGCCGGGCCACCACCCACGTCCCACGAGGAGCAAGAGCAACCCATGAGCGAGCGTCGCGTCGTCGTCACCGGCCTCGGGGCCACCACGCCCCTGGGCGGCACCATCGCCGAGACCTGGGAGGGCATCCTCGCCGGCCGGTCCGGTGCCAAGCCCCTGCCCGAGGAGATGGTCGAGCGCTACGAGCTGCCGGTCCACTTCGCGTGCACCATCGCCCAGGACCCGCTCGAGGTCCTCACCAAGGTGCAGGTCCGCCGGATGGACCCCAGCGCCCAGTACGCGGTCATCGCGTCGCAGTCCGCGATGGAGGACGCCGGCTCCCCCGAGGTCGACCCCGAGCGGCTCGGCGTCGCGATCGGCACCGGCATCGGCGGTGTGTGGACCCTGCTCGACCAGTGGGACATCCTGCGCGAGAAGGGGCTTCGCCGCGTCTTCCCGCTCGCCGTGCCGATGCTCATGCCGAACACCTCGTCCGGCAACGTGTCGCTGCTGCTCGGCGCCCGCGCCGGCGCGCACACCACCGTCTCGGCCTGCGCCTCCGGCGCGGAGTCGATGGGCACCGCCTACGACATGATCCGCGACGGGCGCGCCGACGTCGTCGTGGCCGGTGGCACCGAGGCCGCCACGCACCCCATCTGCTTCGCCGGCTTCGCCCAGATGCAGGCCCTCTCGACCCGCAACGACGACCCCGCCGCCGCGTCGCGTCCCTACGACACCGGCCGCGACGGCTTCGTCATGGGCGAGGGCGCGGCCGTCATGGTCCTCGAGGAGTACGAGCACGCGAAGGCCCGCGGCGCGCGCATCTACGCCGAGTTCGCCTCGATCGGGATGTCCGCGGACGCCCACCACATCACCGCCCCCGAGCCCGAGGGCGCCGGAGCGTCGCGGGCGATGCGGGCCGCCGTCGAGCGGGCGGGCCTGTCCGACAGCGACATCGTGCACATCAACGCGCACGCGACCTCCACGCCGGTCGGCGACGTCGCCGAGGCCAACGCCATCCGGCGGGCCTTCGGGGCGGCGGCCGACTCGATGCCCGTCAGCGCGACCAAGTCGATGACCGGGCACCTGCTCGGCGCCGCGGGAGCCCTCGAGGGGCTGCTCACGGTGCTGGCCGTGCACCACCGCACCGCGCCGGCGGCCATCAACATCGACGACTTCGACCCGGCGATCGACCTCGACGTGATCCGTGGCGAGCACCGCACCCTGCCCGACGGGGACATCGCGGCGCTCAACAACTCCTTCGGGTTCGGCGGCCACAACGTCGCGCTCGTCGTCAAGAGCGTCTGAGCCACCGGTCGGCCCGGTTCGCCTGCGGGCGGGCCGGGCCGCTGCGTACCCTCCTCCCGTGGACGGGGGTGAGCCGACGGCGCGCGGGGGACGGCGGGCGGAGACGTCGTACGTGAGCACGGACGCGGTCATCGCCCGAGAGGTCGCCGCCGTCGTGCGCGACGTCGAGGGGCGGCCGGGCTACTGGCGCCCGTTCCTGCTGCGGCACGCCGTCGTCACCCTGATCTTCCTCGCGGTCCTCGTCGGGCTCACGGTCGTCGGCCCCGCCGGAGCGGCCGGCCTGGCGCGGGGCACGGCGTTCGGCCTCGTCCTCATGGCGGCGGTCACCGCGTTCGACGGGATGCAGCACCGGCGACGGCTGCGCCGGGCGCTGCGCATCCACCACCGCACCTCGTGCCCGCCGGGCACGGTCGTCCACGCGCTGTGGACCCTCGAGTACGTCCTCTTCCGGGTGCCGACCCACGAGGTGCGCCTCGAGCTGCGAACGGTCACCGCGGGACGCCACGACGGTGGGGTGCTGCGCCTCGACCAGGACGGGTCGGCCCCGTCGTGGGTCGTCCCCGACGAGCTGCTCGGGCAGGAGGCGCTGGCCATCGTCCGCGACGCGCTCGGAACGCGGCTGCGCGAGGCGTTCTGAGGTCGGCGCCGGTGCCGGTCAGCCGACCTTGTGCAGCCAGCGGACGGGTGCGCCGTCGCCGGCGTAGCGGAAGGGCTCCAGCTCCTCGTCCCACTCGAGGCCGAGCAGCTCCTCGATCATCTCCTGCATCGCCTCGGAGCTGCCCTGGGCCAGGACGACGACCTCGCGCAGGCGGTCCTCGTTGATGACGGCGTCGCCGCTGGCCGAGGTCCACGTGTGGTGGATGCCGAGGCGGGGCGTGTGCGACCAGCGCGAGCCGTCGCAGCCGGGGCTCGGCTCCTCGGTGACCTCGTAGCGCAGGTGGTCCCAGCCGCGCAGGGCCGAAGCGAGGCGGGCGCCGGCGCCGGACTCCCCCGCCCAGCTCAGCTCGGCACGGACCATCCCGGGGGCGGCCGGCTGGTCGGTCCACTGCACGCTGACGCGGGCGCCGAGGACTCCCTCGATCGCCCAGACCACGTGCGGGCAGAGCGCCTTCGGCGTGGAGTGGATGTAGACCACTCCTCGCGTGGCGGTGCGCGGCATGGCGAACGACATCCTGGTCTCCTTCACGTGCGGTGGACGTCTTCCCCAACGCCAGTGCTCGTGACGGGACCGGTCGCGGCCGGTGGTGCAGCTGTGCAGGCGCGCTCGGCGCCGTTGTGCGTCACATCATGCACCACGCAGCGCACCCGCACCAGTGACCACACGGATCACGTTGGTGCGGGTGCGTCGGGCCGGCTGGTGGGTCCTCCCGTCAGACCGTCGAGGTCGTCCCCGTGCTCATGGCGCTCGTGCCGTTGGCGTCGCCGGGGTTGCTCGAGCCGCTGCTGCCGTCCGGCCCGGCGCCTCCGGGACCGGCGCCGCCGGGTCCGCCCGTGTGGTCCTCGGTGCCCGTGACGGCGAACGAGGACGAGAGGAGGACGTCGGTGCGCGCGGAGTCCTTGGTGACGGTGACCTCGTAGGTGCCGTCGGACAGGGCCCGCACGCTGGAGACGGTGCCGCCGCTCACGGCCTTGAGGGCCGCGGTCACGGCCTTGCTCGCGGCGTCGGCGGTCAGCGTGCCGCCGGCGTCCATCATCCCGCCGCGCCCGCCGCCGGGGCCGCCGGAGTCGGTGCCGGCCTGGCCGCCGCCGGGCAGCGTGCCGCCGGTCGTGCCGCCGTTGGCGTCCGATCCGGTGCCGGGGCTGGCCGAGGCGGAGGCCGACGGTGCGGCAGTGGTCGAGTCGGCCGCGCCGGCGAGCGTGGCGCCGGTGAGGCCGAGGGCGACCGCGGCGGCGATGCCGACACCGCCGATCGCGAGGGTCCTGGTCTGGCGGTCCATGGGGGGCTCCTTCGTCGGGGGACCTGATGCACCCCACGGTCCGGGTCGCGACTGTGCCCGACCTGTCGGAGCCGTCGGCCGGTGCTGTGACCTGCCGGACCGGCCGGCCGGCGCCCGGCGAAACCGGTGCCCTGACCCCGGTTCCGCCGGTCCCTGTGACCGGCAGAGGACGTGTCCCCCGGCCCGCACCGGCCGCCAGCACCGCCTCTGCCTGTCCGTGCGAGCGCCGGCGATAGGCTCGCCGGGCCGCGGCGCGGGACGCCGCGCGGGGCGTTAGCTCAGTCGGTCAGAGCAGCGGACTCATAATCCGTCGGTCGTCGGTTCAAGCCCGACACGCCCCACCGGACGCTCAGCCCTCCGCCCGGACCCTGGTGCCCGACGTACCGGTCACGATGTCGGCGATGTCCGCGAGCGAGCCGATGACGGCGTCGTGACCGGTCGCCGTGACGAAGGCGCAGGCCGCCTCGACCTTGGGTCCCATCGAGCCGGCCGGCAGGTCGAGCCCCGCGAGCGCGGCCGGCGTGACGACGTCGAGCCGGCGCCGGTGGCTGGTCCCCCAGTCCAGGTACACCCCGTCGACGTCCGTGGCGATGACCAGCAGGTCGGCCTCGAGCTGGCGCGCCAGCAACGACGCGGCGAGGTCCTTGTCGATGACCGCCTCGATGCCGTGGAGCCTCCCCTCGGCGTCGTAGCCGGTCGGGATCCCACCACCCCCGGCGCAGATGACGATGGTGCCGCGCTCGATGAGGGTGCGGATCGGACCGATCTCGAAGATCCGCCGCGGCGCCGGGCTGGCCACGACGCGGCGGAAGCCGTCGCCGTCCGCCGCCACCGTCCATCCGTGGGTGCTCGCGAGCCGCTCGGCCGTCTCCCGGTCGTAGACGGGCCCGATGGGCTTGGTGGGGCGGTCGAAGGCCGGGTCCGCCGGGTCCACCTCGACCATCGTCAGGACCGTCGCCAACGACTGTGCCACCGGGAGGAGGTTGCCGAGCTCCTGCTCGATGACGTAGCCGATCATCGCCTCGGTCTCGGCACCGAGCACGTCGAGCGGGTACGGGTCCACGGCCGTGTAGGCGGCCGCCTGGAGCGAGAGCAGCCCCACCTGCGGTCCGTTCCCGTGGGCCACGACGACCTCGTTGCCCGGGACGACCCGCGCGATCCGCTCGGCGGCCAGGCGGACGTTCGCCCGCTGGTTCTCGGCGGTCATCGGCTGCCCCCGGCGCAGGAGGGCGTTGCCGCCCAGGGCGATGACGATCCGCATGCCGGTCCTCCCCTCCCGCTGCTCAGCCGAGCGCCGCGACGAGCAGCGCCTTGATGGTGTGCATCCGGTTCTCCGCCTGGTCGAAGGCGATGTTGGCGCTGCTCTCGAAGACGTCGTCGGTGACCTCCACGCCGTTGGCCAGCTCGGGGTACTGCTCGGCGATCCGGGCGCCCACCACCGTGTGGGTGTCGTGCAGCGCCGGGAGGCAGTGCATGAAGCGGACGCGCGGGTTCTCGGTGGCCGCCAGCAGCTCCTGGTTCACCTGGTAGGGCAGCAGGAGGGCGATGCGCTCGGCCCACGTCTCGACCGGCTCGCCCATCGAGACCCAGACGTCGGTGTGCACGAAGTCGACGCCGCGGACCGCCACGACGGGGTCGTCGGTCACCGTCAGCCGGGCGCCGGACCCCGCCGCGACGTCGCGGCACAGGGCCACGTGCTGCTCGCTCGGCCACAGCTCCCGCGGTGCCCCGATCCGGACGTCCATGCCCAGCTTGGCCCCGACGAGCAGCAGCGAGCCGGCGACGTTGTTGCGGCCGTCGCCGACGAAGGCGTAGGCGATCTCCTGCAGGGGTTTTGCGCAGTGCTCGGTCATGGTCAGCACGTCGGCCAGCATCTGGGTCGGGTGGAACTCGTCGGTGAGCCCGTTGAACACCGGGACGCCCGCGAACTGCGCGAGCTCCTCGACGACCTCCTGGGAGGCCCCGCGGTACTCGATGGCGTCGTACATGCGGCCCAGGACGCGCGCGGTGTCCTTCATCGACTCCTTGTGGCCGATCTGCGAGGACACCGGGTCGATGTAGGTGACGTGGGCACCCTCGTCGTGGGCCGCCACCTCGAAGGCGCACCGGGTCCGGGTGGAGGTCTTCTCGAAGACGAGGGCGATGTTGCGGCCCTCGAGCCGGCGCGACCCCGTCCCGGCGTACTTCGCCCGCTTGAGGTCGCGCGAGAGGTCGAGCAGGTAGTGCAGGTCCCGTTCCGAGTGGTGCACGAGCGAGAGCAGGCTGCGGTTGCGGAGGTTGACGGGCATGGCGACTCCTCGAGGGTCAGGTGTACAGGGGGTCGCGCAGGATCGGACACGTCATGCACCGGCCGCCGCCCCGACCGCGCCCGAGCTCGCTCGCGGTGATGGTGACGACCTCGACGCCGGCCTTCCGCAGCGCGGTGTTGGTCTGGATGTTGCGGTCGTACCCGATGACGACACCGGGTTCGAGGGCGACGACGTTGTTGCCGTCGTCCCACTGCTCGCGCTGGACGCCGTAGAGGTCGCCGGCCGCCGAGACCACCCGGAAGCGCACCCCGACGGCCTCGCCGATCGTCTCCACCAGCCCGTGCGGCTCGCGCCGGATGTCCAGACCGGACGGCCCGTCGTCCGGCCTCAGGCTGAACGGGACGATGCCGTCGACGACGGGCGCGTACGTCGTGACCAGGTCGTGGTCGGCGAAGGTGAACACCGTGTCGAGGTGCATGGCCGCGCGGGCTCGGGGGAGGCTCGCGACGATGACGCGCTCGGCGGCGCCGGCGGAGAACAGGTTCCGGGCGACCTGGGTGATGGCCTGCTGCGAGGACCGCTCACCCATCCCGATGACCACGACTCCCCGGCCGACGGGCATGACGTCACCGCCCTCGAGCGTGGCGAGCCCGTGGTCGGCGGCACCGGCGTCGAGGTCACCCAGCCAGACGGCGTACTCCTCGCCGGCGAACGCCGCGTGGAACCGGTAGACCGCGGTGGTCAGCAGGGTCTCCTGGCGCCGGGCCGGCCAGAACATCGGGTTCAGGGTCACCCCGCCGAAGATCCACGAGGTGTTGTCCCGCATGAACTGCGTGTTCGGTAGTGGCCGGATGACGAAGCCGGTCGGGTCCAGCTCGCGGAAGGCGGTGAGGAAGCCGCCACCCACCCCGGCCGGTACGTCCTGGTAGGAGATCCCGCCGACCAGCAGCTCGGCCAGGCGCTCCCCGGGCAGCTCGTCCAGCCAGCCGCGGACGTCGGGGGTCAGCCCGGCGCCCAGGAGCCCGTCGGTCACCGTGCGGTCCAGGACCCAGGCGCGGGCGCCCGGGTCCTGCAGGACCTCCCCGAGCAGGTCGTGCAGCTCGAGGACCTCGACGTCGCGCTCCTCCATCTTGGCGACGAAGTCGAAGTGGTCGCGCCGGGCCTGCTGCACCCAGATCACGTCGTCGAACAGCAGCTCGTCGCAGTTGTCCGGGGTCAGCCGCTGGTGGGCCAGACCGGGTGCGCAGACGAGGACCCTGCGCAGCCGGCCCGCCTCGGACCAGACCCCGACCCGGGGGCCCTGGTCCATCCTGCTCGTCGTCACCGCCCGACCCCCGGCTCAGAGGACCGACAGGTGGCCGGTGGCCATCAGGGTCACGGCCGCCACGGAGGTCAGCGCGACGACGCCGACCACGACCCGTTCGGCGGCGGTGAAGACGGTCAGCCGGCTCTCGCGCCGGGCCCAGACGTAGAAGGCCGTTCCGACGAGGTAGAACAGCGCCGCCACCAGCAGGTACTCCCAGCCACCGGCGTAGACCAGCCAGCCCGCGTACACGAGCCCGACGAGCCCGACGAGCAGGTCACGGGTGCGTCCGGCCCCGTCCTCGTAGGTCTCTCCGCGGGCGGCGAGCAGCACCTGGTAGCCGGCCGACCACAGGTAGGGCAGCAGGATGAGGGACGTGGCGAGGTAGACGAGGTTGGTGTAGGTGCTGTCGTTGACGAGCGTCCAGAGCAGGAGCAGCTGCACGCACCCGTTGGTCAGCCACAGGGCCGTGGCCGGGGCGCCGTGCGCGTTCTCCCGGGCGAGGGCCTTCGGCATCACGTGCTCGAGGGCGGGCAGCCGCAGGATCTCGACGCAGAGCAGGACCCAGGCGAGGAGGGCTCCCAGGAGGGAGACGACGAGGCCGATCGAGACGAAGCCGGCGCCCCAGCTGCCCACCTGCGACTTCAGCAGGCCGGCCATCGACGGGTCGTCCAGGCCGGCGATGTCCGCCTGGGCCATCAGCCCGTAGGACAGGACGTTGACGAGGAGCAGCAGGGCCAGGACCCCCACGAACCCCAGCACCGTGGCCCGGCCGACGTCCGCGCGGCTCCCGGCACGCCGCGAGTAGACCGCGGCGCCCTCGATCCCGATGAACACCCAGACGGTCACGAGCATCATGTTCCGGACCTGGTCGAGCGTGCTCCCGAGCCCGACGCCGCCGATCGCGGTGGTGTGCCCCCACACGTCGGCCGTGAAGACGCCGGCCCGGAAGCCCACGGCGGCGATGGCGACGAAGGTGAGGATCGGCACCACCTTGGCGACGGTCACGATGACGTTGGTCAGCGCGGCGCTGCGCACCCCGCGCAGGACCAGCGCGTGGACGACCCACAGCAGGACGGAGGCGCCGAGGACCGCGGAGACCGTCGCCCCGCCCTCGAAGGTCGGGAAGAAGTAGCCCAGGGTCGAGAAGAGCAGCACGAGGTAGGCGACGTTGCCCACCCAGGCGGAGACCCAGTACCCCCAGGCGGCGCTGAAGCCGATGTAGTTGCCGAACCCGGCACGGGCGTAGCCGTAGACGCCACCGTCGACGTCGGGCTTGCGCCGGGCCAGGGTCTGGAAGACGAAGGCAAGCATGAGCATGCCGACCCCGGTGACCAGCCAGCCGATGAGCAGCGGCCCGGGAGCAGCGCTCCCTGCCATCTGGGACGGGAGCGCGAAGATGCCGCTCCCGATCATGGACCCCACGACCAGGGCCGTGAGGGCGCTCAGGCCCAGCACGGGCCGTGCGCGGCCGGTGACGGGTCCGTCGTGACGTGGTGGCGCGGGTGCCTCGGAGACGGGGCGCCCGGCGACATCCTGAGACATGGCTGCCTCCCTCGGGCGGCCGGACCGGAGTCTCCGCCCCGGCCCTTCGACGCTACGGCGGGCGCCGTCGGGTGATCGCCGTTTGACTGCGAGATCACACGCGGACCACGCCGGTGCGACCTCGGGTCAGAAGGTGCGCACCACGCGGTCGGCGCGCTCTCGGGTGGCCGCGACGCGGGCGGCGTTCGGCTCGTCGACGCTGTCGATCCACGAGCGGGCGAACTCGGGGGTCTTGCCGAACTGCACGTGCCGGTCGACGAGGGCCGACATGCGGCGCCCCGGGTCCGCCTCGCAGAACCAGACCTCGTCGACGAGCCCGCGCACCAGCGACCACGGCTCCTGCTCGAGCAGGAGGTAGTTGCCCTCCGAGACGACGAGCCGGGCGGTGGGCGGGACCTCGATGGCCCCGGCCAGGGGCTGTTCGAGGTCGCGGTCGAACCCCGGCGCGAAGACCGGGTGGTCGGGCCGAGAGCGCAGGAGGCGCAGCAGCTCGACGTAGCCCCAGCCGTCGAACGTCTCGGCGGCCCCCTTGCGCGCCCGCGTGCCGTGCGCCTCGAGGACCCGGTCGGCGAGGTGGTAGCCGTCCATCGGGACGTGGACGGCGAGCCCGGGCGACCCGTCGTTCAGCGCGGCGACGAGGCCCTCGGCGAGGGTGGTCTTGCCGGCCCCCGGGACGCCCGTGATGCCGAGGAGCGCGCGGGGCGCGTCACCGAGCAGCGATCGGGCGGCGGCGAGGAGGTCCGGTGCGGGAGCGGTCGGCACGTCACCCAGCCTGCCACGGGCCGACAGCGCCGTGACGACCCCGACCGTCAGGCCCAGGGCGGACGGGCGAAGGGCGCCCCGTCCTCCTCGTCGACGTACGCGCGCGGGCGCTGCCGGCTGTGGGCGACGAGCCGCGCGAGGGCGGACGCGGCGCCGGACCCGTCGGCGAGCTCGCGCGAGAGGTGGAGGGCGGCGGCCTCGCGGTCGACGGGGTCCGGGATGGCCGAGACCTCGGCGAGGAGGTGCTGGACCAGGTCGTGGACCGGGCTCGTGGAGGTGGTGGGTGGTGCGGGATCTGTGGTCACGTCGTGTCCCGACCGAACCGCGGGGCGGCTCCGATGGCGGTGGGGCCGGACGGGAGCCTGGTGCTCTCGCACGCTTCGACCCTACGTCAG
The DNA here is from genome assembly GCF_011383005.1 of Phycicoccus sp. HDW14. Lineage (GTDB taxonomy): Bacteria > Actinomycetota > Actinomycetes > Actinomycetales > Dermatophilaceae > Phycicoccus. Next base: position 1,673,899 of record NZ_CP049935.1, read on the forward strand.
AAGGATACTCCGACAACCTGTTCCGCGACAGGGTCGCCGGTGCTCACCCGCAGGCCGTGAGCCGCCAGAGGGTGGTCCCACCGGCCCGGTCGACGGGGACGAAACCGGGTGCACCGGCGACGTCGAGCCCGGCGTACTGGGCGCGCCGGCGGTCGCTCGTCCAGAACCGCGACCGGCCGGTCAGCACGTGCGTCACGTGCAGCCGACGGGCCGCCGCGCACACGTCGGGCCGCGTCGTTGCCTCGCGCAGATGAGCGCCGAGCAGCGTCCGGTCCGGACCCCAGCGGCCGGCGAGGTGCGGGAAGAGCGGCTCGCGGTCGCCGATCGCCCCGGACTCGGCCGCACCGTCGAACGGGCTGCCCGCCACCACTCCCCGGCCGGCACCTCACGAGGCAGCCGTTCGAGCAGCGCGGTCTCTCCGGAGTCGAGGATCGACTCGTACCGGTACCACCAGCTCGTGACCGTCCGGGTGGCCGACCACGACAACCCGCCGGTGGCCACGACGACCGCGACGAGGACAGCCGCGCCCGAGACCACGCACGACGCGCCGGGGGCCAGCACGCGCAACCGCTCGGCGAGGGCGTCGACGCCGGCGGCGGCCAGTGCGACGGCGGTGACCCCGGCGAGCGCGGCCAGCCGGAACGCGTCGTCGTACCAGGGCCCGCTGGCCAGCCGCGCGACCCAGGAGTCGCTGCCGGCGACGAGCGCGAAGAGCGCCCCGGCGGTGACGTGCACCGCGAGCAGCCATCGCACCTGCCGCCGGCGCCACACGCCGACGGCGCCGACGAGCGTGAGGGCCGCGACCACGAGCGGGACGGGCAGTCGCTGGGGCCCCAGGAGCAGCCACTCCCCCGCGGCCTGCGCGACCGACTCGCGCGCCGGCCACGACGTGGCCCGGGTGGCCGCGAAGGCCGGCGACCACGCGACGAGCCACACCGTGACCGGGACGGCGGCCACCGCGAGCCACCGCCCCCGGCCGCCGCGCGGCCAGGTGACGGCGACGGCGACGACCACCCCGAGCACCAGCCAGGCCACGGCGGTGTTCGGGTGCGCGAGGACCAGCGACGCGGCGGCGACCGGCAGCAGCACCAGGGCTCCTCCGGGCCCGACGGTCGCCACCGCCCCGGCACGCAGCACCACGACGAGCAGGGCCAGGGCCGCCGGCAGGAGCGCGGTGCCCAGGGCGTTCGGCCAGAGGGTCCCGTACGACGCGAGGACCACGGGCGAGGCGGCCACCCCCGCCGCGAGCGCCCCGGCTGCGGCCAGCGGGACGAGCCGCGCGCCGAGCGCCACCCGGGTCAGGGCCAGCGCGCCGAGCGGCCAGGCGACCGCGAGCACGACCACGGCCACACCGTTGGAGGCGACGACGACCGGCACGCCGGAGATCCCGGCGACGAGGGCCACGAGGTCGTGCCACGCCGCCGGGTAGAAGCCGCGGGCCGACCCCGGGGAGGTCAGCGTCCCGAGCGTCAGGGAGGACCCGTCGCCGCCGGTGAGCACGTGCCACGACGCGGAGAGGTGGAAGACCGCGTCGAAGGTCTGCGGCCACCGGGTCACCCCGCCGGTGCCGCGCGCGAACCCGACGGCGAGTGAGGAGCCTCCCGCCACGACCCCCAGGGCCGAGGCCAGCCAGACCGCCGGAGAGTCAGCGGGCGCAGGGCCTCGGGACCGAGCGGGCGTCCACCGCACGACGGTCCGCAGCAGACCCACCCCGGCCGCCGACACCGCCGTCCCCACGACGACGGCCGGCCACCCCCAGCGCACCCCGACGACCGGGGCCACCACCGCCGCCACCCCGACGACGCCGACGGACAGCAGCGGCGCGAGCGCCACCCGCAGGACCCCGCGCACCCCCGCGGCGACCGCCACGAGCACCCCGGGCACCACGACCACCACCACGGCGACGAGCGTCGCGGGCGCCGCGTCCCACCACGTCACAGGACGGCCCGGAGGTGCTCGACCGCCTCCCGCACCGGGCCGTCGTGCACGAGCCGGCCGGAGTCGAGGACCACCCCCCGACGGCACAGCCGCTCGACGAGGGGCAGGTCGTGGCTGACGACGACGAGCGTGCGCCCCTCGTCCGACAGCCGCTCGATGCGGGTCAGGCACTTGTCGCGGAAGGCCTCGTCGCCCACGGCGAGCACCTCGTCGACGAGGAAGACGTCGGGCTCGGTGTGCACGGCGACGGAGAAGGCCAGCCGCAGGAACATCCCCGAGGAGTAGAAGCGGACCTGGGTGTCGAGGAACGGGCCGATGTCGGCGAACTCGACGATCTCGTCGAAGCGGGCGCGGATGGCACGCGGGTCCATCCCGAGGATCGAGGCGTTGAGGTGGACGTTCTCGCGGCCCGTGAGGTCGGGATGGAAGCCGGCGCCCACCTCGAGCAGCCCGGCCAGCCGGCCGCGCACCCGGACGCACCCGGCGTCCGGGGCCATCACGCCGGCCACGAGCTTGAGCAGGGTCGACTTGCCGGACCCGTTTCGACCGAGGAGCGCGACGGACTCGCCCTCGACCACGGTGAGGTCGAGGGGGCGAGGGCGTGGAAGTCCTCGTGCCGGGGGCGACCCTGGACGGCCCAGACCAGCCCCTCCTTGAGGGAGTGCGTGTGCCGCAGCCGGAAGTGCTTCGAGGCACCCTCGACCGACACCGCGACCCGGCCGGGCACCTCAGAGCTCCTGCGCGAAGTGACCGGAGAGCCGGCGGAACACGTTCTGCCCCAGCGCGACCAGCCCCACCGCCACGGCCAGCGCCACCACGGTGCGCACGGCGAGGTCAGGAGGCACCAGCGCGGCGTTGCCCGGCGACGCCCCCGCCCACGTCGCCCGGTGGACGAGGTCGACGGCGACGGTCAGCGGGTTGTGCTGGTAGAGCGCGTACCCCCACGAACCGGCCCCGAGCAGGCTCTCCACGAGGTGCGTGGGGTAGAGCACCGGCGAGGCCCAGACGAGCACCGTCAGCACCAGGTCGACGACGTTCTCGACGTCCCGGAACAGCACGTCGACGGCCGACAGCAGCAGCCCGAGACCGGTCGCCAGCAGGCCCGTGAGGACGACGCAGGCGACGAGCGCCACGACGCCGACCGGGTCGGGCCGCCAACCGGCCACGAGCGCACCGACGAGCAGGACGACGAGCTGCGGCAGGAGGTGCACCCCGGCGACGCAGACGCTGGCGACCGGGAAGAGCTCGCGCGGCAGGAACACCTTGCGCACCAGCTCGCCGTTCGCGACGACCGACCGGGTGGCGTTGCCGAGGGCCTCGGAGAACGCCGCGACGACGACGAGGCCACCGAAGAGGTACACCGCGTAGTCCTCGATGCTGTTCTGCCGCAGCACGAGCCCGAGCCCGACGAAGTAGACGGCGAACGTGACGGCGGGCTTGACGTAGGACCAGCCGAGACCGAGCACCGACGCGCGGTAGCGCACCCGCAGCTCCTTGCGCACGAGCAGGGTCAGCAGGTACCGGCGGCGGGCGACCGCGGCCAGCCCGCCGCCGACGCCCTGGACGACGAGGTCGCTCACCGCCGGTCCATCCCGAGCGTGCGGCGCCAGGCGTCCTGACCGGCCAGCTCGGGCAGTGCGCCGCGGTAGCGCGACGCCAGCTCGGGCCAGCGGGCCAGCAGCTCGCGGTGCACGTCGACGGCCTCGGCGGTGGCCCGGGCGGCATCCCGACGAGACCGCCGCAGCCACGACAGGCCCCCGCCGTCGGCGGTCGCGACGAGCGCCGAGTCCATCCGGGCGAGGGACCACCAGCCGGCGTCGGCCGCGGCCACCTCCTGCTCGGGCGCCTCGTGGGCACCGGGCGGCACCGGCGTCGTCTGGTGGACGAGCCCGGCGGCACCGGCGACGAGGGTCGCGACGCGGCCGACCGGCTGGGTCGGGTCCGGGTCGCGCTTGCGGCGGCGGCGGGGTCGCACCGGTTCGAAGTCGTCGACGTCGGGGCGCACGAGGGAGTCCGGGTACCGGCCGCGCAGCGCCCTCACCTCGCCGAGCGTGCTGCCGAGCTCGGCGTGCATCCCCTCCGGGCCGCGGAGCACGTCGCGCAGGGCCCGGGTGCGCAGGGCGGCGGCGCCGTACTGCATCGCGAGGACGTGCTTACCCGACACGAGGAGGCTCTCGCGCACGAGCCGTCCGCCCCGGTCGTACCGGGAGTGCAGCAGCGCGGCGACGATGCGGTTGCGCGCGTGGAAGTAGGCCTGCCAGTCGGTGCTGTCGTCCTTGTCGGTCCACGGCACGTGCCACACCGCGGCGCCCGGCAGCGACACCGTCGGGTGCCCGGCGGCCGATGCCCGCAGCCCGAACTCGGCGTCGTCCCACTTGATGAAGAAGGGCAGCGAGAGGCCGACGTCGCGCAGCACCGAGGTGGGCACCAGGCACATCCACCACCCGGTGTAGTCGGCGTGCAGCCGACGGTGCAGCCACGGGGTGGCGCGCAGGGTGCGGCGCGCGAGGTCGTGGTCGTGCACCGACGCGGCGGCCGGCGCCCACCGGAACTGCCAGGGCCGCACCACCTCGGCGACGGCGTGCAGCACCGAGCGCTCGTGCATCGAGAACATGTGACCCCCGACGACCGTGGGGCGCAGGCAGTGCCGCGAGAACGCGACCGCCCGGGCGATGCCCTCCGGTTCGCAGACGACGTCGTCGTCGAGCAGCAGCACGTGCTCGGACCGGCCGGCGTCCAGGGTCTCGAGCATCGCGCGCGAGAAACCGCCCGAGCCACCGAGGTTCGGCTGACGGATGACCCGCAGCCGGTCGCCGAGGCGCACCTGCGCCTCGGGGAAGCCGGGGTCGTCGACGACGGTGCGCGTGCCCTGGTCGACGACGACGACCTCGTCGAGCACGTCGGCGAGCTCGTCGGCCGCACCGAGCTGGGCGAGCAGCGCGGCGCAGGACGCCGGGCGGTCGAACGTCGTGATGCCGATCGTCGTGCCCGACGGGCGCAGGGCCGTCCGGTCCGGCACCGGGACCGCCCAGTCGGCCTCGTCGAGCACCAGCCCACCCGAGCCGGCCACGAGGTCGAACCAGTACCAGCCGCCGTCGGCGAAGGTGTCGAGGGGCAACCGCACCTCGTGGTGGGACGTCCCGGCGAGGGTCCGGCTCGTCACGCGGGCAGTGGCCCCGCGCGCCGAGGAGCGGTACACCATGAGCACGCCGTCACCCGTCGTCCGCAGCCGGAGCACGACCTCGCGCACGCCGGTCCACCGCCGCCAGTACGACGCGGGGAACGCATTGAGCCAGGTGCCGAACGACGCGCCCATCCCCTCGGCCAACCGGTACGCGCGGCGCCCGACCACCTGGTCGGGGTGCTGGTCGGAGGGCAGCGACACCACGGGCACGTCCTCGTCGACGACCGGCTCCTGCACGTGCCGGCCGTCGACGTACAGCGGGAGCACGTCGAGGTCCCCGTCGAGCGGGAGGACGACCCTCGCGACCACGTCGAGGTCGGTCACCGGGCACCCACCGGGCGGCCGGCCAGCAGGTCGTCGAGCTCGTTGTCGACGAAGGTCAGTGCCGAGGCGATGGCCATGTGCATGTCGAGGTACCTGTACGTGCCGAGGCGTCCGCCGAAGTGGACGCCCATGCCGCGCTCGAGGGCGGCGAGCTCGCGGTAGGCGGCCAGCCGCTCGCGGTCGGCCGGCGCCGAGACCGGGTAGTACGGCTCGTCGGCCGGTCCCGCGAAGCGCGAGTGCTCGCGCACGACGACCGTGCGGTCGCTCGGGTAGTGGGTCCGCTCGGGGTGGAAGTGGCGGAACTCGAGCACCCGGGTCCACGGCACCGACTCGTCGGCCTCGTTGAGGACCGCGGTGCCCTGGTGGTCGCCGACCGGAAGCACCTCCTGATCGAAGTCCAGTGTGCGCCAGCCCAACCGACCGTGGGCGTGGTCAAACCACCGGTCGACCGGCGCGGTGACGACGACCGGCAGCTGCCCGACGAGCCGGTCGCGGTGCAGGTCGTGCCCGCGGTCGAGCACGTCGGTCTCGAGCCGGACCTCGATGCGGGGGTGCTCGGCCATCCGGGTCAGCCACGCGGCGTACCCGTCGACCGGCAGCCCCTCCCAGGTGTCGCTGAAGTAGCGGTTGTCGTAGGTGAACCGCACCGGGAGCCGGCTGATGACCTCGGCGGGCAGCTCGGTGGGGTCGGTCTGCCACTGCTTGGCGGTGTACCCACGGACGAACGCCTCGTAGAGCGGGCGCCCGATGAGCGAGACCGCCTTCTCCTCGAGGTTGCGCGGCTCACCGGTCAGCTCGGCCGCCTGCTCGGCGACGAGGGCCCGCGCCGCCTCTGGACCGTGCGCGCTGCGGAAGAACTGGTTGAGGGTCCCGAGGTTGATGGGCATCGGGAACACCTCGCCGCGGTGCACGGTCCAGACACGGTGCACGTAGTCGGTGAAGGCGGTGAACCGGTTGACGTACTCCCAGACGCGGGCGTTGCTGGTGTGGAACAGGTGGGCGCCGTACCGGTGCACCTCGATCCCCGTCTCGGGCTCGACCTCGCTCCAGGCGTTCCCGCCGATGTGGTCGCGCCGCTCGATCACGAGGACGTCGAGGCCGCGCGCGGCGGCCCGCTCGGCGACGGTCAGGCCGTAGAGGCCGGACCCGACGACGACGAGGTCGGCCCGGGTCACGCGTCCTCCTCGGTACCGGTGCGCACGACCGGCGGGGTGACCGACCTCCCCGCTGACGGGTGGCGGTGCCACGGGGGTGCGACCGGCAGGGGCAGCACGGTCCCGGTGGCCGCAGCCGTCGCGTCCGTCGTGAAGGTGCGGCGGTACGCGCGCCGCCGCAGGGCCGTGGGGACGAGGCGGTAGCCCCCGCGCACGACGCCGTTGCGGACGGCCTGGCCGGCCGTGGTGAAACCCTCCGACCGCAGGCGACGCTGAAGCATCAGCTCCGAACGCAGCTGCCGCACACCGCCCTTGCGCTCGTACGCGCCGGCGTCCACGCGGTAGCGCACCAGCGGCTCGGCGAGGTTCTCGACGCGGGCGCCGTTGGCGATCATCCGGGTGAAGACCCAGTAGTCCTCCATGAACGGCAGCTCGCGGTAGCCGCCGGCGGCGAGCACGGCACTGCGCCGGTAGACCACGGTCGGGTGGTTGAACGGGTTGCGCCAGCGGGCCTCCTCGGCGATGGCGGCCGGCGAGGTGGGCGGCACCCGCAGCACGCCGCCACCGGCGCGCACGTCGTGCTCCTCGACCTCGAGGACCGCCGCACCCACGAGGTCGGCGCCGGCCTCGATGACGGGCAGCTGGACGAGGAAGCGGTGGGGCATCGAGATGTCGTCGGCGTCCATCCGCGCGACGACGTCGTACCGGCACGCCGCGAGCCCGCACTGGAGGGCCTGGGCGAGCCCGACGTTGTGCGACAGGCGGAGCCGGCGTACCGGGGCCGGGGAACCGGACTCGAGCCGCTCGAGGGCCGAGGCGAGCCGAGGGCCGATGTGGCCGTCCTGCACGACGACGACCTCGTCGGGTCGGCGCAGCTGCTCGTGCACGGTGCTGCGGAAGGCCGCCTCGAGGTGGTCCGGTCGGTCGCCCCGGTAGACGGGCAGCAGCAGGGAGAACGGTTCGCTCACGCCGTCGACGCTAGGGAGCGCAGGGGTACGGATGGTGAACTCGCCACGGCCGCAGGGTGACCGGTGACGGGCCAAGCGCCGCCGTCGACGACCGACCGACACGGCCGGCACCCCTGCCGTTCACCTCGGTGACGCGAGGCGCTCGCCCCGCCGCCCTAGCGTCGGCACCGTGACCCCGACCGCCCCCCGCGTCGTCGCCGTCGTCGTGTCCTACCGGCGCCCCGGCCTCCTGGCCCGCGGCCTGGCCGCCCTCGCGGCGCAGGACCGCCGTCCCGACCACCTCGTCGTGGTCGACAACGCCGACGACCCCCTGACCCGCGACGTCGTCGACGGCTGCGACCTCCCGGTCACCTACCTGCCGTCGGCCACGAACCTCGGGGGCGCGGGTGGCTTCGCGTACGGAGTGCTCACGGCGCGTGCCCTGGGGGCCGACTGGGTCTGGATGGCCGACGACGACGGCCGGCCCGCGAGCACCTCGACGCTGACCTCGCTGCTGCACGCCGCCGAGGACGAGGGCCTCGAGGCCGTGGCGCCGCTCGTCCTCGACGTCGACGACCCCACCCGCCTGGCGTTCGGGCTGCGCGTCGGCACCCGGCGGGCGGCGGCGCGCAGCCACCTGCCGGCCTCCGGCGTCCTGCGCGGGGTGGCCAACCTCTTCAACGGCACGCTGCTGTCGGCGCACGCCCTCGACGCGGTCGGCGTCCCGGACCCGCGGCTGGTCGTGCGCGGTGACGAGGTCGAGGTGCACCGCCGGCTGGTGCGCAGCGGCCTGCCCTTCGGCACCTGCCTCGACGCGGCCTGGCTGCACCCGTCGGGCGCCCGCGACGTCGTGCCGCTGCTCGGCGGCAACGTCCCCGTCTACGTGCCCGCCGACCCCGAGCGCGCCCGCGTCGCGTACCGCAACCTCGGGTGGCTGACCAGCCAGCCGGGGATGCGGTGGCGGCGCTGGCCGGACGAGGCGCGCTACGCCTGGTACCACCTGGTCGTGCGGCGGGACCCCGGGGCGTGGCGCGAGTGGCGCGAGCGCTCGGCGGCCGGTCGGCGCGAGCAGTTCGTCTCCTGAGGTCCCGCTCGGCCCGCACGGCCGACGCGGAGGACCTCAGCTGTCGAAGCCGATGCCGACCGCGTCCATCCCGCGCAGCCAGAGGTTGCGGCGCCCGGTGCGGTCCTCGGCGGCCAGGCTGGCGCGCGTCGCCTTGACCCCGATGGTGCGGAAGGGCTCGGGCGGGAAGGGCAGCGGCTTGCGGCGCACCATGCCGAGCCGGGTGACCTCGGTGTCGCGGCCGTTGACGAGGTCGAGCGCGACCCGCGCGCCGAAGCGCGTCGAGGCGACCCCCAGCCCGGTGTACCCCACGGCGTAGGCGAGCCGACCGCCGAGGGCCGTGCCGAACACCGGCGTGAAGCGCGACGTCGTGTCGATGACCCCCGCCCACCGGTGCGTGAAGCGGATGCCCTCGAGCGCGGGGAAGATCTCGAGGAGGTGGCGGGCGAGCAGGTCGTGCGACTCCGACTGCTCGAGCCGCGGGTCGATGCGGCCCGGGAAGTGGTAGTTCGCGTCGTAGCCACCGAACAGGACCCGGTCGTCGAGGGTGCGGCGGTAGTAGTGGAACTGGTTGCCGGCGTCGGTGAGCCCCTCGCGCCCCTCCCACCCGATGGCGGCGAGCTGCTCGGCCGACAGCGGCTCGGTCATCAGCACATGGTCGTAGACCGGCAGGGTGTACCAGGCCAGCCGGCGCAGCACGCCGCGGAACGCGCCGGTGCCGACCACCACCCGCCGGCCGTGCACGCTCCCCCACTCGGTGCCGACCCGCACGCCGTCGCCGTCCTCGTCGAGCCGGGTGACCGCGGTGTCCTCGTGGAGGCGCACCCCGAGCCGCTCGGCGGCCGCCGCCAGGCCCCAGACCAGGCGCGCGGGGTCGACGAGCCCGACCGCCGGCTCGAACATCCCGCCGAGGTAGCGCGGGGAGTCGACGCGCGCGCGGGCCGCCGCGGCGTCGAGGAGCTCGACGTCGACCCCGTGCTCGCGGTGCAGGTCGTACGCCTCGCGCACCGTGGCGACCTGGCGCTCGTCGAGGGCCAGGGTCAGCTCGCCCGGCACGTGCAGGTCGCAGTCGATGCCGTAGCGCTCGACGGCCGCGGCGAGCCCGGCGAAGTTCTCCTCGCCGAGGCGCTCGAGCGTGGGCACCTCGTCGGGCCAGCACGCCACGCCCTGCGCGAGCCCGTGGGTCAGCGACGGCGAGACGAAGCCGCCGTTGCGCCCGGACGCCGCGATGCCCAGCCGGCCCCGCTCGAGCAGCACGACGTCGAGCGAGGGGTCCTCCTCCTTGGCCTGCACCGCGGCCCACAGCCCGGTGAAGCCACCGCCGACGACGACGAGGTCGGCCCGGTGCCCGTGGCCGGTGAGGGCCGGGCGCGGGTCGGGGCGCAGGGCCGGCCGGTCGGTCCAGAAGACGTCCGGCACCGCGTCGGCGAGCGCGGCGCGGACGACGGCGGGCGCGACGGACATGGCCGCATCATGCCGCAGCGCCCCGACGGTGCGCGACGGCCCTGCCCCGGCACCGGTCCGCAGCGGGGGCGCAGCGGATCCGCAGCCTCGGGCGCGAGGGTCCTCGGACCAGGACATCGACCCCAGGGGGACCTGACCGTGAACCGCACCCGCATCCTCACCGTGACCGCCTCGGCCGCCACCTGCCTCGGGCTCGCCGTGGCCGGAGCCGCCCCCGCCGCGGCGAGCAGCCCGGTCCTGACCTTCAAGGACTCGGCCGGGCACGTCGTGGCCAAGGCCTGGTACGACGACCTCACCGACAACCTCTGCGCCGTCAGCTACCGCGACGGCAAGACCATCACCGCGCAGATCGGCCCGAGCTCGGGCAGCGGGATCTCGCGCACGGTCGTGCACTCCGGGTTCGGCAAGCCGAGGAGCTGCACCGGCAACCTGTCGATCCCCGAGGACAAGTCGTACTGGATGTACGTGAAGTTCGCGTCGCAGCCGTCCAAGGACACGACCTTCTACACCTGACCGGGCCGCGGCCCGGCGGGACTCTCGTCCCGTCGGGCCGTGCCGGGTCCCGGACGCCGTCGGGCAGGATCGGCCGCATGACCGAGCGCCTCCTCGCCCCCGACGTGACGACCCAACCGCTGGCCCACGAGCCGCTGCCCGCCGACGAGGTGCTCGACGGGGCACCCACCGCCGCCGTGCGCACGCTGGCCGCGCTGGGCGACGTCGAGGTGGGCCTGTGGGAGATGAGCATCGGTGCAGCCCGCGACACCGAGGTCGACGAGGTCTTCGTCGTGCTGGCCGGCGCGGGCACGGTGACCTTCGAGGACGGCGAGGTGCTCGTCCTCGGCCCCGGGACCGCCGTGCGGCTGCGGGCCGGCGAGCGCACCACGTGGGCCGTCACCAGCCCGCTGCGGAAGGTCTGGGTGGCCTGACACCGAGGTCTCGGAACGGTCACGTTCCCCGATTGTCCGGCTGGCAATTCCCTGAGAAGCCGGGTCTTGACTAGGTTGCTGGACCATGAGCGAACCCCTCGTCGTGCTCGAGCGCGTCAACAAGCACTTCGGTGACCTCCACGTGCTCAAGGACATCGACCTCACGGTCGGCCGGGGCGAGGTGGTCATCCTCATCGGGCCGTCCGGGTCGGGGAAGTCCACCCTCTGCCGCACGATCAACCGGCTCGAGACCGTGGAGTCCGGCTCGATCACCATCGACGGCAAGACCCTGCCCGAGGAGGGCAAGGAGCTCGCGGCCCTGCGCGCCGACGTCGGGATGGTCTTCCAGTCCTTCAACCTCTTCGCCCACAAGACGATCCTCGAGAACGTCACGCTCGGCCCGGTCAAGGTCCGAGGGATGAAGAAGGCCGACGCCGAGAAGCGCGCCCTCGAGCTGCTCGAGCGGGTCGGGGTCGCCCACCAGGCCGAGAAGTACCCCGCCCAGCTCTCCGGCGGCCAGCAGCAGCGGGTGGCCATCGCCCGCTCGCTCGCGATGGACCCCAAGGTGATGCTCTTCGACGAGCCCACCTCGGCGCTCGACCCCGAGATGATCACCGAGGTGCTCGACGTCATGGTCGAGCTCGCGAAGAGCGGCATGACGATGATCGTCGTCACCCACGAGATGGGCTTCGCCCGCAAGGCGGCCAACCGCGTCGTCTTCCTCTCCGACGGCCAGGTCGTCGAGGAGGGCACCCCGGAGCAGTTCTTCACCAACCCGCAGAGCGAACGCGCCAAGGACTTCCTCGGGAAGATCCTCACCCACTGACCCACGAGGGACCGCACACCGCCGCGGCCCGACCACCCGGGCCGCGCACGACAGGGAGGAACAGCACATGACGACACGACGACGATGGGGTGCGCTCGCGGCCACCGCGGCGCTCGCCCTCGGACTGGGCGCCTGCGGCTCGGACGCGGGCAACACCGGCGGCGGCGACGGCGGCGGGGACGGGGGTGGGGGCTGAAGATCGGCATCAAGTTCGACCAGCCCGGCATGGGCCTGAAGAAGGGCACCGAGTACACGGGCATGGACGTCGACGTCGCGACGTACATCGCCAAGGAGCTCGGCACCGACGCCGCCGACATCACCTGGGTCCAGGCCCCGAGTGCGCAGCGCGAGACCCTCATCTCCACCGGCCAGGTCGACATGGTCGTCGCGACCTACTCGATCACCGACGCCCGCAAGGAGAAGATCTCCTTCGCCGGCCCGTACTTCGTCGCCGGCCAGGACCTGCTCGTGCGCGCCGACGACTCCTCCATCACGGGCCCGGACTCGCTCAAGGGCAAGAAGCTCTGCTCGGTGACCGGGTCGACCTCGGCCCAGAACGTCAAGGAGGACGTGCCTGGCGTGCAGCTCCAGGAGTTCGCCACGTACTCGGAGTGCCTGCCGGCGCTGGCCAACAAGGGCGTCGACGCGCTGACCACCGACGACACGATCCTCGCCGGCTTCGCGTCGCAGGAGGAGTACAAGGGCAAGTTCAAGGTCGTCGGCCAGACCTTCTCCGAGGAGCGCTACGGCGTCGGCCTCAAGAAGGGCGACACGGCCCTCTGCGAGAAGGTGAACGCCGCCATCACCAAGATGGTCACCGACGGCGCCTGGCAGAAGGCCATCGACGACAACCTCGGCCCGGCCGGCTACAAGCCGGGCGCGGGCAACCCGCCCACGCCGGACGCCTGCGCCTGACGCGCGCCGTCTCCGGCGGACGCCGGCCATCCTCCTGGGTGGTCGGCGTCCGCCGGCACCGCTCCACCGGAAGGGGATTCGCCCGTGGGTGAGATCTTCGAGAACTACGACGTCCTCGCGGCGTTCGGGATGACGCTCTACCTCACCGTCTTCGCGGCCATCGGCTCGCTGCTCCTCGGCACGGTGCTCGCGGTCATGCGGGTCTCGCCCGTCGGAGTGCTGCGCCGGCTCGGGTCCTTCTACATCAACACCGTCCGGAACACGCCACTCACCCTCATCCTCCTGTTCTGCATCCTCGGCGCCTTCTACATCCTCAAGCTCGAGTTCACTCCCGCGAGCTCCCCGACCTGGGTGCGCGACAACGGGATCCGCTGGGCGATCGTCGGACTGGCGGTCTACCACGCGGCGTTCGTCTGCGAGGCGCTGCGCTCCGGCGTCAACACCGTCCCCGCCGGGCAGGCCGAGGCGGCCCGCTCGATCGGCCTGACCTTCGCCCAGTCGATGCGCGAGGTGATCCTGCCCCAGGCCTTCCGTGGCGCCATCGCCCCCCTGGGCTCGGTGCTCATCGCCCTGACCAAGAACACGACGGTCGCCTCGATCATCGGGGTGGCCGAGGCCTCGGGCCTCATGAAGGTCATCATCGAGAACCAGACGGCGAGCGTCACCGTCTTCCTCGTCTTCGCCCTGGGCTTCGTCATCCTCACCCTGCCGGTGGGCATCCTCTTCACCGCGCTCTCGCGCCGACTGGCGGTGAAGCGATGAGCGCCCCCTCCGTCCTCTTCGACGCCCCCGGCCCCCGGGCCCGGGCCCGCCACCGGGTGCTCACCGGCTTCGGCGTCCTCCTCGGCGCGGGTGGGCTGGGGCTGGTCCTCTGGAAGTTCCAGCAGGCCGGCCAGCTCGACGGCGAGCTCTGGACGCGGCTGGTGCTCTCCGGCGACGTCTGGACCGAGTACGTGGTCCCCGGCCTCCTCAAGACCCTCCAGGCCGCCGCCGTGTCGATCGCCTTCGCGATGGTCTTCGGGCTCGTCTTCGGCATGGGCCGGCTCTCGCAGCTCGCCCCGGTGCGCTCGTTCTGCGGCGTCGTCGTCGAGTTCTTCCGGGCCGTCCCGGTGCTGCTGATGATGTACTTCGCCTTCGGCGTCTACGCGGTGAACAACGTCTTCGGCGTCGACTTCAACGCCTTCTACGGGGTCGTCACGGGGCTCACGCTGTACAACGGGTCGGTCATCGCCGAGCTGGTCCGCTCGGGTGTGCACCAGCTGCCGAAGGGCCAGGCCGAGGCCGGCCTGTCCATCGGGCTCTCCCCCGGCCAGGTGCTGCGCTCCGTCGAGCTGCCCCAGGCCCTCACCGCGATGCTGCCCGCCCTCGTCGGCCAGCTCGTCGTCATCCTCAAGGACAGCGCGCTCGGGACGGCGATCACCTACCCGAGCTGCTGCAGCAGGCTCGTGACGCGGGCACGGCGTACGCGGCGCCCATCCCGGCGTTCGTCCTCGCCGCGGTCCTCTTCATCCTGCTCAACTACGGGCTGACGGTGCTCGCCGGTCGGGTCGAGCGCCGCATCAACCGGCGCGGCCGGGCCGCCGGTGGCACCACCACCAACGCGATGCCCGGGGCGCCCGGAGGCACCGGCGCGATGCCCAGCACCGGCCTGGGCGGCGAGAACGTCCAGAACCTCGACCCCACGAGCACCGGTCGCTGACACCGCGATCCGCAGGGTCTTCCCCTCAGGCCACCCACGTCGCTAGAGTCGGCCCGCTTGGTCCTGTCAGTTCTGAACCCGGGGGGGTTGATCATGGTTCGTCGTGCTGTGTTCGCGTCGGTGCTCGTGGCTGCTGTGGCGGGAGGAGGCCAGGCGTCGGCGCTCGAACACCGACCACCACCGGTCGCAGTGGCACGGGTCGGGGTGGCCGCCGCCGTCCCCTCGGTGGCCTCGGCCCTCCCCGACCCCGGGGACCCGACGTGGAGCAAGGTCTTCGAGGACGGCTTCACCCAGCCCCACGTGGCGACCACGGACGCCGACCCGGACCACCCGGCCGTCTTCACGACGCCCGAGGGCCGCGCCATCTGGCGCAACGTGGGCTCGGAGCGGTCGATGAACACCTGCGCCACGGTGGACACCTCGGGCGACGGGATCCTCACCCTGAAGCCGGCGACGCGCTACCCGGTCGGCTCGCCGAACCGCTGGCACTGCCGCCTCACCTCGACCGCCGAGTTCACCGGCGGCACGTTCCTCTTCGCGGCCAAGGTCAGGCTGCACAGCTCGCAGGGCCACCTCAGCTCGTTCTGGCTGAACTCCGCCTACGGGCGGCCCGGCCTGCCGACCAACGAGATCGACGTCATCGAGGACGCCGGCTCGCTCTCGCTCGCCAACGGGTGCAAGGCGAGCGCAACGCTCACGTCCAACTACGGGACGACCGACGGCCCGTACTACGGCCTCAGCCACGGCTTCTACTCCCAGTACGCCGGGGCGAGGGGGTGCCGGCGGTCGGCCGCAAGCACTGCACCCCGCAGAAGATCGCGCAGCCGCTGCACGACGACGCCTTCCACGTGGTCCAGGCCGAGCTCTCCTCGAGCGCGCTCACCTTCTCGGTCGACGGCGTCCAGCGGGCCTCCTTCACCGGCGACTACTCCCGGGGCGTGCCGCTCAACGCGATCCTCACCAACCTCGACAAGGAGAACCTCAACAACCCGGCCCGGAACTTCCAGGTCGACTGGGTCAAGGTCTGGAAGAAGAACACGCCACCGCCGCCGCCGCCGGCGCCGGTCTGCAACGACAACGAGTGCTTCCGGGCCCAGCTCGGCGTCCAGGACTACACCTACCGACCGAGCTCGAACCCGGCCGACCCGCAGCTGGCCCGCATCGTGTTCGACAGCAAGTTCTACGCCGCCACCTACCCCGACGTGGTCACCTGGGCCAACGGCAAGGTCGCGACGCAGGGCGGCAACTTCTACGACCACGTCCAGTGGCACTGGCTGCACTACGGCATCCCGTGGGGACGGTCCGGGTCGGCGTCCTTCGACCCGATCTTCTACATGAACGCCCAACCGGACGTGTCCGCCGCCTACGGCTGGAACAACTACGCCGGGGCCATCTCGCACTACGTCGCCCACGGCCGGTTCGAGGGGCGACGGGCCTCGATCGCCTTCGACGCGGGGTGGTACCGCGCGCGCTACGGCGACCTCGCCGGCTGGGACAACGCCGCGGTGCTCGACCACTTCACGATCAACGGGCTGAGCGAGGGGCGCCAGGGGGCTCCGGAGTTCGCTCCCGCCTGGTACCTCGCGGTCAACCCCGACCTGCGCGCCGCCTACGGCAGCAACAACTACCGGACGGGCCTCAGCCACTGGTACGCGCACGGCCGCGGGGAAGGACGCCCCGGCACTCCCTGACGGCGCTGCCCGTCCTGCGCGAAGGGCCCGGACCGTGGTGGTCCGGGCCCTTCTCGTGCTCCCCCGGTTGGACTCGAACCAACAACCTGCCGATTAACAGTCGGCTGCTCTGCCAATTGAGCTACAGGGGAAGGGCTGCCGCGGGATCGCCGCAGCAGCGCGCGCAACGATAGCAACACCCGGCCCACGGGTAGAAATCGGGGGCGCCCGCGGACGACGGGTCAGTCCAGCCCGACCTGCTCACGGACCCGGGCGAGCCCGGCCCGCACCTGCTCGGCGACGCCCGGGTCGTCGCTGCGCACGCCGCGCCCGAGCACGGCCTGACTGAGCAGCGCGTTCGTCGCGAGGTCGCGGCGGACGACGACCTTGGCGCTGCGGCGCTGCCCGATGTCGATGGTCTCGGCGAGCACGACCGTGGCCTGCACCCGCTCGCGCAGGGTCTCGGGGAGCTCCCCCGGCTCGGTGAGCACGACCCGCACGGGTGGCTCGCCGTCGACCCAGGTGACGCGCAGCACGCCGCCCTCCGCGTAGGTGCCGGCGTCGACGAGGTGCCAGGGGCGCGACAGGGCGAGGTCGAGGCCCCCTCGGCACCGGGGCGCACGACGTACAGGCGGTGCCGACCGGCGACGAGCGTGGTGCCGGCGTCGTCGGTGCCCCAGGCGAGCAGCCTGTCGCCGTCCGCGGGGCCGATGGCCGCGGTGACGTCGGCGGGGACGGGCGGCCGGCGCAGACCGGTCCAGCGCAGCCTCACGAGGTCGCCTCCTGTCGTAGCCGGACGCGCTCGAGCTCGAGGGCGTGCAGGCTCGTCGTGCGCTCGCGCAGGGCGTCCTGCGGGGCGTCGGGGTCGTTCTGCACCCGGCGCAGCGTGGCCATCGCGTCGGCGATCTGGCGGCCGAGGTGGGCGTCGCGGACCCCGACGACGAGGCTGTCGAGGTAGCGCCTGGGTGGCAGGCCCGTGGAGACGTCGTAGCGCACCGGCAGCGGCGCGACGGAGAGCTCGGCGACCAGACCCTTGACCGGCACGGGCGCCGCCTCCCCCACGGCCGAGACCCAGGCCGCGGTCGAGGCGGTGCGGGCGCCGGAGGCCATCGCGATGCGGATGCCGTCGAGGACGGCCCGGTGCGCCGGGGCGGTGAGCGCCTCGGGCACCAGCCCGTCGAGGACCGCCTCGGAGAACTGCGACGGATGCTGGATGACCGCCTGGAGCAGCTGGCGCTCGGCCGCGACGACGGGGTCGCGCAGGTCGGGCGCGGGCATCGCGGGGGCGTCACCGGGGGCGGGCTCGGGGACCTCGTCGGTGCCGGACGGGCGGCGGTCGTGCTCCTCCGGGAGGGTCAGCTTCGGCGCGATGCGCACCGCGTCGGCGAGCTGCTCGACCTCGAGGCCGAGCCATCCGGAGACGGTGCGCGTGTACTCGGGGCGCAGGCTGGTGTCGCGGATCGAACCGATGATCGGCGCCACGGCCTTCATCGCCTGCACCCGCCCCTCCGCGGTCTCGAGGTCGAAGCGGCGGATGGTGGTGCGCACCGCGAACTCGAACATCGGGACGGCGTCGTCGACGAGGGCCGCGACGGCGGCATCGCCCTTGGCCAGCCGCAGCTCGCAGGGGTCCATCCCGTCGGGCGCGACGGCCACGAAGGACTGCGCGACCCAGCGCTGGTCCTGCCCGAAGGCCTTCATCGCGGCCGCCTGGCCGGCCTTGTCGCCGTCGAAGGTGAAGACCACCTTGGCCGGGGCCTGGTCGGCCTCGTCGCGCATGATGCGGCGCAGGATCTTGATGTGGTCGACCCCGAACGCGGTGCCACAGGTGGCCACGGCGCCCTCGACGCCGGAGAGGTGGGCGGCCATCACGTCGTTGTAGCCCTCGACGACGACGGCGCGGCGGTCGTCGCGGATGGCCTTCTTCGCGAGGTCGAGGCCGTAGAGGACGGTCGACTTCTTGTAGATGGGCGTCTCGGAGGTGTTGAGGTACTTGGCGGCGATGCGGTCGTCGTCGAAGAGTCGGCGCGCGCCGAAGCCGACCGTGTCTCCGGTGGTGTCGCGGATCGGCCAGACGAGGCGGCCGCGGAACCGGTCGTAGAGGCCGCGGCTGCCCCGGCCGGAGAGCCCGCCGGTGACGAGCTCGTCGTCGGTGAAGCCCCGCTGGAGCAGGTGACGGGTCAGCGCGTCGCCGTCGCCGGGTGCGAAGCCGACCCCGAAGCGCTCGACGGCGGCCCCGTCGAAGCCCCGCTCGCGCAGGAAGTCGCGCCCGGTGCGGGCATCGGCGCGGGTGCGGTCGAGGAGCAGGCCGGTGTAGTACTCCTCGGCCGTGCGGTGGGCCTCGATGAGCCGGGAGCGCTTGCCGAGCGAGGTGCCGCCCTCGCGCGGGCCACCCCCCTCCTCGTAGCGCAGCTCCATGCCGACCTTGGCCGCCAGCCGCTCGACGGCCTCGGTGAAGGTCAGGTGCTCGACCTTCTGGACGAAGCTGATGACGTCGCCGCCCTCGCCGCAGCCGAAGCAGTGGTAGCTGCCGACGGTGGGGCGCACGGTGAAGCTGGGGGTCTTCTCGTCGTGGAAGGGGCACAGGCCCTTCATCGAGCCGACCCCGGCCGGGCGCAGCGTCACGTGGTCGCGCACGACGTCCTCGATGGACGACCGCTCCTTGACCGACGCGACGTCCTCGGCCCTGATCCGACCCGGCACCCGACCCCAACCCTTCTCGACTCGTGCGCGAGTCTAGGTCGTGGGGCTGTCGGTCCGCGGGGCGGTGCTCAGGGCCGTCCGCTCGTCCGGCTGCGGCGTCGTCCGGGACGGCGTGGTGTCGTCGGGCATCGGGTGGGTGGTCGGTGCGAGGGACTCCTCAGTGCTGCGGCCAGGCGCAGCACTGAGGAGTCCCCGCTCGACCACCCTCACCCGGTCTGCGGTCCCCCGTCCCGCCGGGCCTTCGGGCCCGGGGCCAGCTCCCCACCGGTCCATCTCCACACCGGCCCTCGGGTCGCGGGCTCAGCGCCGGCACCACGCACGGTGGAGGGCCAGGGCGCGGACGTCGGTGAGCGAGGCGACCTGGTCGACGACGACCCGCAGGGCGGCGCCGTCGTCGGGGGCGGCGTCGTGGTCGGCACGCAGGTCGGCGTCGAGGCGGGTGGGGTCGGCCTCGTACGCGGCGACGAGCTCGGCGACCACCTCGCGCTGCTCCTCGTAGACCGCGACGCGTTCGGCGGCGAGCATCACGTAGTGCGCGGCCACGGCCTTGAGGACGACGGTCTCGGCCCGAGCCTCCGGGGGGACGACGAGGGTGGCCTCGTGCCG
The DNA here is from genome assembly GCF_011383005.1 of Phycicoccus sp. HDW14. Taxonomy (GTDB): domain Bacteria; phylum Actinomycetota; class Actinomycetes; order Actinomycetales; family Dermatophilaceae; genus Phycicoccus. Next base: position 1,693,318 of record NZ_CP049935.1, read on the forward strand.
GACGAGTGCACCGCTGCCCGAGGCCTCGCGGGTGGCGCTCTCGACGGCGACGGCGAAGCGCCCGATGAGCCGCGAGGTCATGTCCTTGAGGGCGGCCAGCGAGCGGCGGGAGCCGTCGTGGGAGCTCGGGACGACGTCGCTGGCCAGCACCCGCTCGAGCGCGCCCCCGAGCTCGTCGCCGTCGAACCCTCCCCCGTAGACGCGCGCCGCGACCTCGAGCACCGCCTCGACATCGGCCCGGTCGCGCAGCCGGCGGGGGTCGAGCCAGCCCGAGGCGATGGCGTCCTCGACGTCGTGCACCGAGTACGCGACGTCGTCGGACCAGTCCATCACCTCGGCCTCGAAGGACCGCCGGCCGGTCGGTGCGCCCTCGCGGAACCAGGCGAAGACGTCGAGGTCGTCGTCGTAGACGCCGAACTTCGTCGTGGGAGAAGGTGACTCGCCCCGGCGCCAGGGGTACTTCGTCGCGGCGTCGAGGCTGGCGCGGGTGAGGTTGAGCCCGGCCGGACGCCCGTCGGGATGGGTCCGCTTGGCCTCCAGCCGGGTCAGCAGCCGCAGGGTCTGGGCGTTGCCCTCGAACCCGCCGACGGCCGCCGCGACGGCGTCGAGCGCGGTCTCGCCGTTGTGGCCGAAGGGTGGGTGGCCGAGGTCGTGGGCCAGGCAGGCGGTGTCGACGACGTCGGCGTTGCAGCCGAGGGCGGCGCCGAGCTCACGGCCGATCTGGGCGACCTCGAGCGAGTGGGTCAGCCGGTTGCGGACGAAGTCGTCGGACGAGGGCGCGACGACCTGGGTCTTGGCCGAGAGCCGGCGCAGGGTCGAGGAGTGCAGGACCCGGGCCCGGTCGCGCGCGAAGTCGTCACGGTCGGAACGCTTCTGGGCGGGGTCCTCGGCGACCCAGCGCTCGCGGTCCCGCGCGGAGTACGTCACGCGCTGGAGCCTACGACCCGCCGGCGGCCTCGCGGGCAGCGGCGGCCGCGGCGGCGGCGCGGGCGACCCAGGTGGGCGGTGTGCCGTAGCGCTGGAACTTGACCAGCCGTCCGGCGGCGCAGTCCTCGACGAGCATCGCCAGGCGCCGCTCGCGGGTGGCCTCCTGCTTGGCGTCGCCGAGCCAGTGGATGACGATCCTCCGGTAGCCGTTGGTGGCGACGTCCCAGAAGGCCGAGGCGGCGGGGTCGGCCCGCAGCGCGGCCTCCTGTGCGGGGGTGAGCTCGGCGGGCGGCTGCTCGAAGGAGTAGATGCCGGTGCGGTCCTCCCGGCGCTCGGCGAAGGCGGCCAGGCCGCTCGGCTGCATCCGGCCCTGCGCGGTCAGCTCCTCGACGGCGGCGACGTTGACGGCGCTCCAGTTGCTGCCCTTGCGGCGGGGGGTCCAGCGCTGGCGACGGGCGTCGTCGTCGATGCGCTCGGCGCGACTGTCGATCCAGCCCCAGCAGAGCGCCTCGCGGACGGCCTCGGCCCACGTGATGCCTCCGCGGCCGGAGTCCTTCTTCCACAGGCCCATCCAGAGCTCGGGCGCGGTGTCGTGGTGCGCCGCGAGCCAGCGCCCGAACTCCGCACCGTCGGCGAAGAACAGGGCCGGCTGCTCGGGCGTGCCTCCGGGGGTGCCGATCTGCCGCCTCGCCATGCGCAGACCCTAGCCGCGCCCACCGACGCACCCCAGCACCCGACGTAACCGGTGCCATCACACCGGTTACGCCGGGTGCGGATCCCGCCTGTGGACGACGCCGGGGTGCCTCCCTCGGAGCGGCAGGATCGGCTGATGGACCTCGACCGGCTCGTCCACGCGCAGCACGGGGTGTGCTCGACCGCCCAGGCCCTCGCGAGCGGGCTCACGGAGGACGCCGTCCGGTGGCGCGTCTCGTCCGGGCAGTGGCGGCGCCTGGGCCGCGGCGTCTACCGCGCGCAGACCGGCGAGCTGGACTGGTACGGCCGGGCGCACGCCGCCCTGCTGCGCGGCGGGGAGGGAGCCGCCCTGGCCCTGACGTCGGCCGAGTTCGTGCACGGGGTGTCCCGCACCCCTCCCCCGTGGTGACGCTCTGGGTCCCGGCCGGACGCGACGTCCGGCGGCTGCCGGGTACCCGCGTCCGGGCCCGAACCGGCTACCACCCGGTGACACGTCACGGGCTCGCCGTGACGACGCCCGCCCGTACGGTGCTCGACCTCGCCGAGGCGCCCGGAACGGGCTGGCGAGACGCCGTGGGAGCCGCAGCGCGCTGGGTCCAGTGCCGTCGGGTGACCCGGAGGAGCTCGCCGCTGCACTGGCCGCAGCACCACGTCACCGGCACCGACGGCACCTGGAGCTCGCCCTGGGGGTGGTGGCCGTCGGAGCGGAGAGTCTGCTCGAGGTCGGCTTCGTCCGGGACGTCGTGCGGGCGCACGGGCTGCCCGAGCCTCGTCTCCAGGCTCCTGCCGTCGGGTCGGGCGGCCGGCTGCGCCGCGACGCCGAGTTCGAGGACTGGGCCGTCGTCGTCGAGCTGGACGGGAGGCTCGGACACGAGGGTGAGGGCTTGGCGGGTGACCGCCGGCGAGACCGGAGGAGCGCCGCGCAGGGCCGGGTGACCCTCCGGGCGGGATGGGTCGACGTCGATGCCGAGCCGTGCGAGCTCGCGGTCGACGTCCACGAGACCCTCAGGGTGCGGGGATGGTCGGGTCGCGGCCGTCGCTGTGGGCCCGGTGTGCGCTCGGCCGCGTCGTCGGACGGGTGGCCTGAGCGCCAGCACCCGGCGAAACCGGTGCCATCACACCGGTTTCGCCGGGGCGCCGTCCGTCGGCAGGGACCTCTCGACCCGACCCGCGGTGGACGGTGGTGTCCGTCGGTCGGTGGACCCGGGGTCACTGCGCGCCGCCTAGGGTCGGAGCATGAACCGCCGCTACCTGTCCTTCGTCGCCCTCGCGATCACGCTGCTCTACGGCGCGAGCTTCGCGGTCTTCGACGAGGCCCCGAAGGGCTACGCCGCGATCGGCGGCGTCATCGTGGCGCTGGCGTGGATCTCGGTCGGCGTCTTCGGGCGGGACGACGGTACGGGCCGCGACCGCAACCGCGACCGGGGCTGAGCCGAAGGCGTCAGCCGCCGGACACCGACAGCTCGGCCTGGGCGACCTGCGCGCGCTGGGCGTCGTCGAGCTCGCGCCCGCGCAGCCAGTTCTCGGGCAGCGCGACGACCCGCGGCGACCCGGCCCGGCCGCGCGGACCCTCCGCGGGCTCCCCCGGCCACGGGGCGTCGAGGTCCATCGTCGCGATGAGCTCGTCGAGCGCCGCGAGCGAGTCGACGAGGGCGAGCTGGTTGCGCACGGTCGACCCGGCCGGGAACCCCTTGAGGTACCAGGCGATGTGCTTGCGGATGTCGCGGCAGCCGCGCAGCTCGTCGCCGTCGTAGAAGTCGACGAGGTACTCGGCGTGCCGGCGCAGCACCGACGCCACCTCCCGCAGCCCCGGCGTCACCCGCTCGTCCGACCCTGCGAACGCCGCCGCGAGGTCGGTGAACAGCCACGGCCGCCCGAGGCACCCGCGCCCGACGACGACGCCGTCGCAGCCGGTGCGGCGCACCATCTCGAGGGCGTCCTCGGCGGACCAGATGTCGCCGTTGCCGAGCACCGGGACGGACGTCACCGCCTCCTTGAGGCGCGCGATCGCCTCCCAGTCGGCCTGCCCCGAGTACGCCTGCGCCGCCGTCCGGCCGTGCAGGGCGACGGCCGCCGCCCCTCGGCCTCGGCGATCCGGCCGGCGTCGAGGTAGGTGACGTGCTCGGCGTCGATGCCGACCCGCATCTTCACGGTGACGGGGACGTCGAAGCGTGCGGCCTCGCGCACGACCGAGGACACGATGCCGCGGAACAGCTCGGTCTTCCACGGCAGCGCCGCCCCGCCGCCCTTGCGGGTGACCTTGGGGACCGGGCAGCCGAAGTTGAGGTCGATGTGGTCGGCGAGGTCCTCGGTGACGAGCATCCGCGCGGCCAGCCCGGCCGTCGCGGGGTCGACCGAGTACAGCTGCACCGAGCGCGGCTGCTCCTCCGGACCGTGCGAGATGAGGCGCATCGTCTCGGGCGTGCGCTCGACGAGCGCGCGCGAGGTGACCATCTCGGCGACGTAGAGGCTCGTGGCCCCCGACGCCCCACCGGCCTCGGCCCCGGCGGCGCCGTACTCGCGGCACAGGCGGCGGAAGGCGCGGTTGGTGATGCCGGCCATCGGCGCGAGGACGACGGGCGACTCGACGACGTGGCGGCCGATGCGCAGGGGCGGCAGCACGGGGGCGGACGTGGCGGTGGTGGTCATGGCGCCGACCATTCTCGCCCGGACCGGGCCCGGACCGTGAATCGGCGTCGCCGCCTCAGCCCGCGCGGCGGGCCCAGGACACCAGCTCCCAGAGGGCGGCGACGGTCTCGGCCGGGTGGGTCAGCGGGAAGACGTGCAGCCCCCGCGGCACCGTGACGACGTGCACCCACGGCGCCGAGCGGGCCGCCTTCCGGAAGCGGCGCACGTCCACCCGGAGCTGGTCGAGCTGGCCGTTGACGAGCAGCACGGGCGCGGTGACCTCGGCGAGCATCTCGGGGCGGCACTCCCCCATGACGCCGGCCCACGCGTCGGGGATGCCGTCGAACCCGTAGCCCGCCTCCTTGAGCAGCGCGGCGAAGGCCGGTGGCAGGAGGGCGTCGAACTGGCGGTCCAGCGCCCGTGACATCCGGTCCGGGCCGAGCCGCTGCTCGAGCCGGGCCAGGCCGCGGTACACGGCCGCCCCCGGGCCGGCCGGCACGGCCGAGGCGCCGAGCAACCCGAGGCCCGCGAGCCGCGTCGGGTGGCGGGCGGCCCACGCCATCACGAGGTAGCCGCCGAGGCTGTGGCCGGCGAGCACGACCGGCACGCCGTCGTCGGCCCCGACCGCCTCGCCGACGACGTCGAGCGCGCCCTCCCAGGTGAACGGTCCGTCGCGGCGCGCGCCGTGGGCCGGGAGGTCGGGGAGCACGAGGTCGACGTCGGGTCCGAGCAGCGCCCCGTACCGCGCCCACATCGCCCGGCTCAGCTGGGAGCCGTGGACGAGGACGAGCCGGACGCGGGGAGCCACGCGGCCATCCTCGCGCACGGCCGTCCACCAGCGGCCGGTGGTTGGATGACCGGGTGAGCGCCCTCATCACCGCCGACGACCTCGCGACCGCCCTGGCGCGCGACGAGGTGCGCGTGCTCGACGTCCAGTACACCCTCGTCGGCACCCCCGGCGCCGAGCTGTACGCCGCCGGCCACCTGCCGGGCGCACCCTTCCTCGACCTCGACGTCGCCCTCGCCGGCCCGCCCGGCGCCCACGGCCGGCATCCCCTCCCGGACCCCGAGGTGCTGCAGGAGGCGTTGCGCGCCAGCGGGATCCACGACGACGACGAGGTGGTCGTCTACGACCAGCGCACCTCGCTCTCGGCTGCGCGCGCCTGGTGGGTGCTGCGCTGGGCCGGCCACCCGCAGGTGCGCGTCCTCGACGGCGGGCTCGCGGCCTGGCAGCGGGCCGGCGGCGCGGTGACCACCGACGTCCCCACCCCACCCCGCGGCAACCTCGCGGTGCGGCCCGGCTCGGTCCCCGTCCTCGACGCCGAGGGTGCCGCGACGATGGCCCGCGCCGGCGTCCTGCTCGACGTGAGGGCGGCCGAGCGCTACCGCGGCGAGGTCGAGCCCGTCGACCGGCTCGCCGGGCACGTCCCGGGCGCCGTGAACCTGCCGATGACCGAGCTGCTCGCCGACGACGGCACGTTCCTGCCCCCGGCGCAGGTGCGCGAGCGCGCCGCGGCGGCCGGCGTGCACCGCGACACCCCGGTCGGCACGAGCTGCGGCAGCGGTGTCACGGCGGCCCAGATGGCGCTGGCCCTGCACACGGTCCGCATCGAGGCCATCCCTACGTCGGCTCCTGGAGCGAGTGGATCGAGGACCCGGCCCGCCCGGTGGCCACCGGCCCGGAGCCCGGCTGAGCCACCCGGCTCAGAGCGCCCAGGCGCCGGTGAAGAGGTCGTCGGACGCGCCCGGCGCCGGGTAGGCCGGGGTGTCGAGCTCGGCGACCTGGTAGAGACGGGCCTCGATGACGTCCCACGCGAGCAGCCGCAGCACCGGGCGGCCGACGCTGGACAGGGTGCGCGACTCCAGCAGCACGGTGTCGCGCGGGCCCCAGCCGAGCGGTCGGTACGGCGTGGCCATCACGCCCTCGGCCGTCGATGCCGCGAGCACGGTGAGGTAGGGCCGGGTGTCGCGCTGCGCGGCGGCCAGGCCCTCGATGCGGTTGCCCGTGGCCTCGATCGGCCCGAGGTATGCGGCACTGCAGGCCCACCCCTCGATGTTCGAGATCGACTCGCCGTGCACGTCGATCTGGGGGCCCTCGAGGGAGACGACGTCGACGATCGAGCCCCGCCCGGAGTACCCGCGGATCACGGTGTCGCCCCCGGCGACCCCGATGTCGGCCCAGCCCGCATTGACGGGCACGACGGTCTCGGACACCTCTCCGGTGCGGGTGTCGACGAGCCACGACTTCTTCTCGCTCGTCGCGACCACGGTCCGTGCGTCGGTGGCCCAGCCGGCCGTCGTGAGGGTCTGGTCCGGCACCGGGAAGCGTCGGGTCCGGCCGCTGCGCACCTCGAGCAGGACGACGGCCCCGGGCTGGGCGAAGACGAGCCGATGCCGGTCGGAGTCGATGGTCCGCGGGCCGATCGGGAACGAGGCGTTGCCCGAGGCGTCGACGGTTCCCCGCAGCGGGGCCATCGCGACGAGCACCGGGTTCGGGGACTGCCGGGGCAGGAAGAGGGCGGGCTGGTACCCCTCGTCGGTGACCCGCACGAGGTACACGGCCCGCACCGAGGCCGTCGTGCCCGCCGGGGAGAGCAGCTCGAGGGGCCCGTTGCCCGGACCGAGGCGCTCGGGGAGGGCCAGCTGCCGGGCGTCCGGGTAGAGCGGGAGGCGCGCCTCGGCCTCGGGTGTCGGCGCCAGGTGGACGGTGGCGCCCGCGACGACCACGCCGTCGAGGCGCTCGTCCCCGGGGCTCGGCGACGGGCTCGGGGCGGGGCGGCGGGCGGGTGGGTCCTCCCGGCCGAGCACCGACACCGTGGCCGCTCCACCGGCCAGGACCGCGACGCCGCCGAGGAGGACGCGCCGCCGGAGCGTGCGACGGCGCTCCCGGGCCAGCGCCCAGGCCCGGTCGGCCAGCGGGGTCTGCCCGGGCTCCTCGTCGGTGACGAGCTCGAGGAGGTCGCGGACCTCGTCGTCGGTGGGCGGGGGGTCGCCCTCCTCGACACCGAGCACCGGTCCGAGGCCGGCGCGGATCGTGTCGAGGCCGTCCCGCAACCCGGCCGCGTCCAGCCCGCTGAGCCTCGCGGTCTCGGCGTCGGGTCGCTCCTCGAGCCAGCGCAGGGCGGCGAGCGACCGCTGCCGCGCGGTGAGCCGGGTCAGCACGGCGAGGGTGGCCACGCGCCGTTCGGTGAGCAGGTCGCCCCGGGGCTCGACGTCCGCGGCGGTGGGAGGACCGAGGCCGTCGGGCCCGGGGACCTCAGGGGGTGCGGCGTCCAGCGCACGGCGGTGCAGCTCGGCGCGCAGCGCAGCGGCCGGCCCCTCCTCCCGGGCGGTGCCCCAGTCGGAGGCGATGGCGGCGAGCGCCTCGAGGACGACCCGCTCCGCGGTGGCGGCGTCACCGCAGACGAGCGCGGCGACCCGCAGCGCCGGCCCCTCGTGGACACCGGCGAAGTCGACGAAGTCGGCCTCCGGCCGCGCCGCCGCCCGCTCGTCCGACACCATCGACACCTCCTGGCGACATCGTCGCACCGATCTGGTTGGCTCGACGTCATGAGCGAGGCACCCGAGGTCCAGGCCGCCCCCGACGCCCCGGGCGGCCCGGTGCAGGCCTGTGCCGAGGTCGAGGCCCTCGCGGCGGCCGGCGACCTCGAGCGGGCCGTCGCCGGGTTCCGGCGCTGCTGGCCGCTCGTCGCCGATGCCGAGGGCGCGGCCCGGGGCGCCGCCTCCTGCCTGCGCGCGCTCGTCCGGATCGGCAACACCGACCGGGCCCTCGACCTGCTGCTGCCCCGCGTCGACCGGGTCGACACCCTGACCACCGACGCCGACCGGATGTGGCTCGCCGCCACGGCCGGATGGGTGCTGGGCCACGCCCGGTCCCTCGGGATGGCGCCCGAACGGGTCGGGCACCGCGACGCCGGCACCGCCGAGGCCGAGCTGGCCGCCCTCGGCCACGAGCTCGCCCGGCAGGCCGACCGCACGGCCGGCGACACCGCCACCAGCGACGCTCTGGCCGCGGCCCTCGACGACCGCGCCGTCTCCCCCGAGCCCACCCTCCCGCCGACCCGGATGCCGGCGCCCCCGGCCGGTGCCGGGTCCCGGCTGCGGCCCCCGAGGACGCCGCCGAGGTCGTCGACATCGCCGAGCGCGCCCGTCGCTGGCGGCGCGACCTCGACCCCGCGCTAGAGCGGCTGCTGCGCGGCTGGCTCGAGACCCGCGAGGCCGCCCTGCCGCTCCTGTCCGAGCCGGTGCACTGGTCCGCCGCGGCCCTGCTCGACCGCAGCTCGGTGCACCTGCTGCGTGACCCCGTCCGCGAGCGCATCCGGCTCGACGAGGCCGTCGGGGAGGCCGAGCGGGCCGGCGACGACGAGGGGGCGGCCCAGGCCCGCTGCGAGCTCTCGGTGCTCGACGTCCGGGAGGCGATCGCGACGTTCGGCCCCGAGGCCCCCGAGGTCGCCCGCGCCCGGCAGCGTGCCCTCACGGCGGTCGAGGCCCTCGGCGAGGCCGGATGGGGCGAGGCGTCGGCGGCCAGCCGCCGCTGGTACGCCCTGACGACCCGGCCGGCCGACGCCGTCGAGCTGCTGCTGCGGGCCGCCGCCGACCACGGTGAGCTGCACCAGCCGTACCGTCGCGCCCTGTGCCTCCTCGACGCCGCCCCGGCCGCGTTCGGCACCGACCCCGCCCTCGGGCACCGGCTCGTCGACGAAGCCGAGCAGCTGGCGTCCGGGCACCCGGTCCTCGTCGTCCAGGGCCTCGACCTGCGCGCCCGGGTGGCCCGCTCCACCGGCGACCTCGACGCCGCCGAGGAGCTGTACGCCCGCGCGGCCGCGTACCCCGGTGTGCCCGACGGCACCCGGATGGCGGTGCTCTTCGCGTGGTGCGACCTCGTCGTCGACCGGGGCGCCTGGACCGAGCTCGAGCCGCGCGCCGCCGACGCCCTCGCCCTCGCCGTCCGGCTGCGCGACCCCGTCGCGCTCGCCGTGGCCCAGCGCCACCTCGGGCTGTCGTGGGTCGAGCAGGGGCGGCCGGTCGAGGCCGCCGAGCTGCTGGCCGCCGCCGTGCCCGTCGTCCGTCGCGACGTCCCCGAGCTGCTCGGCCCCACCGCGTGGGCCCTCGGCAACGCGGCGCTGGCCCTCCGGGCCTTCACCGAGGCGCGGGAGGCGTTCGAGACCGCCGCCGAGGCCTTCGAGGAGGCCGGTCGGGTCGAGGAGGCGGCCCACGCCCGCTACCGCGCGGGCACCGCCGCCTGGGACGCCGAGGACCTCGGCGCCGCCGCGAGCGACCTCGAGGCGGCCGTCGTCCTCGCCCGGCGCAGCGCCACCCTGCCCGTCCTGCTCGAGGCGCTGCGCTCGCGCGCGGCGGTCCGGGCGGCCTCGGGTGACGTCGACGGCGGGCTGGCCGACCTCGACACGGTGCTCCCGGAGGTCGAGGCCTTCGCGGCCGCGCTGCCCCCCGACGTCCTCGGCGACGACCCGTTCGACCCCGAGGTCCTCGAGCCCGACGTGCTGCGCGAGGGGGCGCACCTGCTCGCCGAGGCCGGTCGCACCGACGAGGCCCTCGACCGGCTGGCCCGGGCCGAGGCGCTCGTGGGCGGCGACTTCGAGCTGGTGCTGCGCGCCGAGACCGGCGTCGTGCTCGCCGAGGCCGACCGGCTCGAGCAGGCCGAGCCAGCGCTGCGCCGGTCGCTGCGCGAGCTCACCGCCGCCGGGATGGACGACGAGCGGGTCGAGGTCGCCGGTGCGCTGGCGCGTGCCCTCGACCGGGCCGGGCGGGTGCCCGACGCCGAGGCCGTGTGGGCCGAGTACGGCGACGAGGACTGAGCGCCGGCCGCGCCCGGCTCAGCAGCCGAGCAGGCGCTGGGCGAGGTAGCCCTCGACCTGGTCGAGCGCCACCCGCTCCTGGGTCATCGCATCGCGCTCGCGGATGGTGACCGCCTGGTCCTCGAGGGTGTCGAAGTCGACGGTGATGCAGAACGGCGTGCCGATCTCGTCCTGGCGGCGGTAGCGGCGGCCGATGGCGCCGGCGTCGTCGAACTCGATGTTCCAGCTGCGCCGCAGCCGGGCCGCGAGGTCCTTGGCCTTCGGCGACAGGTCGGCGTTGCGCGAGAGCGGCAGCACGGCGGCCTTGACCGGCGCGAGCCGCGGGTCGAGCTTGAGCACGACGCGCTTGTCGACCCCGCCCTTGGTGTTCGGGGCCTCGTCCTCGGTGTAGGCGTCGACGAGGAAGGTCATCAGGCTGCGGGAGAGGCCGGCTGCCGGCTCGATGACGTAGGGCGTGTACTTCTCGCCGGTCGTCTGGTCGAAGTAGACGAGGTCGGTGCCCGAGTGCTTCGAGTGCGTGCTGAGGTCGAAGTCGGTGCGGTTGGCGATGCCCTCGAGCTCGCCCCACTCGCTCCCGGCGAAGTTGAAGCGGTACTCGATGTCGACGGTGCGCTTCGAGTAGTGCGAGAGCTTCTCCTGCGGGTGCTCGTAGTGGCGCAGGTTCTCGGGGGCGATGCCGAGGTCGGTGTACCAGCGGGTGCGCTCGTCGATCCAGTACTGGTGCCACTCCTCGTCCTCGCCGGGCTTGACGAAGAACTCCATCTCCATCTGCTCGAACTCGCGGGTGCGGAAGATGAAGTTGCCGGGGGTGATCTCGTTGCGGAAGCTCTTGCCGGTCTGGCCGATGCCGAACGGCGGCTTGCGGCGCGAGGCCTGCATGACGTTGAGGAAGTTGACGAAGATGCCCTGGGCGGTCTCGGGGCGCAGGTAGTGCAGGCCCGACTCGTCCTCGATGACGCCGAGGTAGGTCTTGAGCATCATGTTGAACTCGCGCGGCTCGGTCCACTGCCCGCGGGTGCCGCAGTTGGGGCAGGCGATGTCGGTGAGGGCGATGGAGTCGGGGTCGACCTCCTTGCCCTTCTTCGCCTCCTTCTCGGCGATGGCCTCCTGCATGTGGTCGACGCGGAAGCGCTTGTGGCAGGACTGGCACTCGGTGAGGGGGTCGGTGAACTCGCCGACGTGGCCGGAGGCGACCCAGGTCTGGCGGGGCAGGATGATCGAGGAGTCGAGGCCGACGACGTCCTCGCGGCCGGTGACCATCGCCTTCCACCACTGCCTCTTGATGTTCTCCTTGAGCTCGACGCCGAGCGGCCCGTAGTCCCACGCCGAGCGCGTGCCGCCGTAGATCTCCCCGCAGGGGAAGACGAAGCCCCTGCGCTTGCAGAGGGAGACGACGGTGTCGACGACGGAGGTGGGGGCGGCCATGGGCGCAAGGCTATCGGCGCGGGCCGGGGCGCCCCGAACCGGTTCCCCCGCGGCCCGTAGGATCGGGCCTCGTGTCGAGCCTGCGCCAGTCCTTCGAACGCACCAGCCTGCCCGCCGTGACGTGGCTCAACGGGCTGCCGCGGTTCGTCCCCTTCCTCGGGATCCTCGCCCTCGTGGTCGCCGGCATCTTCCTGCCGTCGCCCGGCTGGCTGCTCATCGGGGTCGTCGTCCTGGTCCTCGCGTGGATCCTCGCCCTCGCCTGGCCGCGGCTGCGCTTCACCGAGCAGCTGATGCGCCTGGCCGTCATCGGCCTGATGATCGCCGTCATGCTCACCCAGGCCTTCCCCCGCACCTGACGAGAGCTGTCGGTCGATGGAGGGACGTCGGCGAGACGCAGTTTGACAACGGTTCTCATCTAGGATGAGAATCGTTCCCATGCGCCGTGCCCCTCTCGCCCTCGCCGCCACCGCCCTGCTCGCCCTGACCGCCTGCGGGTCCTCCGGTACCGGAGGCGGTTCCGGGTCCGGAGGGGATGGCCGGCTCCGGGTGACCGCCGCCTTCTACCCGCTCCAGTGGGCCACCGCGAAGGTCGGCGGCGACCACGTCGAGGTCGGCTCGCTCACCAAGCCCGGGGCCGAGCCCCACGACCTCGAGCTGACGCCCAAGGACGTCGCCGGCCTCGCCTCCGCCGACGTCGTGGTCTACCTCGCGGGGTTCCAGCCGGCGGTCGACGACGCCGTCGCCGCGGAGGCGAAGAAGACCGCGTTCGACGTCTCGGCCGACGCCGACCTCGACCTCACGGCCACCGAGGAGGGCCACGACCACGCCGGCGAGAGCCCCGACGCGCACGCCGAGCACGGCACCGGCAAGGACCCGCACTTCTGGCTCGACCCGGTGCGCTTCGAGAAGGTCACGACCGCCATCGGCGAGCGCCTCGCCACCGCCGACCCGACGAACGCCGCCGACTACCGCGCCAACGCCGCCGCCCTCGTGAAGGAGCTGGGCTCCCTCGACGCCGAGTTCGAGAAGGGGCTGGCCGACTGCACGAGCAAGGACCTCGTCACCGGGCACGCCGCCTTCGGCTACCTGGCCCAGCGCTACGGCCTGAGCCAGGAGGGCATCGCCGGCCTCAGCCCCGACGCCGAGCCCGACGCCGCGACCCTGCGCGACCTCGCCGCCCACGTGCGCGAGCACGGCGTGAAGACCGTCTACGCCGAGACGCTCGTCTCCCCCGCGCTGACCGAGACCCTCGCCCGGGAGACCGGTGCGACGGTCGCGGTGCTCGACCCCATCGAGGGGATCACCGACACCTCGAAGGGCAAGGACTACCTTGAGGTCATGCGGAGCAACCTCGACACGCTGCGCCAGGGGCAGCAGTGCCGGTGAGCACCGGGTCCCCCTCATCGAGCTGCGGTCGGCGTCCTTCGGGTACGCCGACCGCACGGTCGTCTCCGGTGTCGACCTCACCGTCCTGCCCGGCGAGGTCGTGGCGCTGCTCGGGCCCAACGGCTCGGGCAAGTCGACCCTCGTGCGGGGGCTGCTCGGCCTCACCGAGCAGCACGGCGGCGACGTGCTGCTCCTCGGCACCCCGCGCGACCGCTTCCGCGAGCACACCCGGATCGGGTACGTGCCCCAGCGGCACTCGCTCTCGTCGTCGGTGCGGGCCACGGTGCGCGAGATCGTCGCCGTCGGCCGGCTGCCGCACCGCCCGTGGTGGCGCCCGGCCTCGAAGGTCGACCGCGCCGTCGTCACCGAGTCCATCGCCGCCGTCGGCCTCGCCGACCGCGCCGACGAGGAGGTCGCCTCGCTCTCGGGCGGCCAGCAGCGGCGCGTCCTCATCGCCCGGTCCCTCGCCGGCCACCCCGACCTGCTCGTGATGGACGAGCCGACCGCCGGCGTCGACCACGCGAACCAGCTGGCCCTCGCCGAGGTCCTGCGCCACCTCGCGGCCGACGGCACCTCGATGCTCGTCGTCACCCACGAGCTCGACGCGCTGCACGACGTCGTCACGCGCATCGTCTGCATGGACTCCGGGCACGTCGACTTCGACGGCACCCCCACCGAGTACGCGGCCCACCTGCAGGACCACTCGCGCGGCAGCGACCACCACCACGACGACCGACACGACGGCGTCCCCGCCCGGGCGCTGCTCGGCGACGGGCCGCTCGACCCCGGCCGGGAGGTCTCCCGTGACTGAGATGCTCGAGCTCGGCTTCATGCGCCAGGCGCTGCTCGCCGCGCTGCTGGCCGGGGTGGCCGCGCCGCTCGTCGGCACCTTCCTCGTCCAGCGGCGGATGTCGCTCATCGGCGACGGGATGGGCCACGTGGCCCTCGCCGGCGTCGCGGTCGGCGTCCTCACCGGGCAGCAGCCGGTCCTCACCGCCCTCGTCGCGGCGGTCCTCGCGGGGGTGGCCATCGAGCTGATCCGCGCCTCGGGCCGCACGAGCGGCGACGTCGCCCTCGCCGTGATGTTCTACGGCGGCATCGCGCTCGGCGTCGTGCTCATCTCGCGGTCGAGCACGAGCACACCGGCCAACCTCACGGCCTACCTCTTCGGGGCCATCCTCACGACGGACGGCGGCGACCTCGTCGTCCTCGCCGTGCTGGCCGCCGTCGTCCTCGCGACGACCGTGCTGCTGCGCCAGCGCTTCTTCGCCGTGGCCAACGACGAGGAGTACGCCCGCTCGGCCGGGCTGCCGGTCATGGCCTACAACCTCGTGCTCGCGGTGCTCACCGCCGTGACGGTCGTCGTCTCGATGCGGGTCGTCGGCCTGCTGCTCATCAGCGCCCTGATGATCATCCCCAACGCCACCGCCCAGCTCCTGGCCCGCAGCTTCGGGTCCAGCGTGCGGTGGGCGGTGCTGCTCGGGGTGGTGGCCAGCGTCGGCGGCGTCGTCGTGTCGTACGAGGCCGAGACCCCGTCCGGCGGGACGATCGTGCTGTTGGCCATCGGGCTCTTCCTCGCCGTCAACGCCGGCGCGGTGGTGCTCGCGCGGGTCCGGCGGGCCGCGCACCTGCGGGCCGAGCGCCACGACCACGAGCACGGGCCACGCTGCGGGCACGACGCCGTCGAGCACGGCGACCACGTCGACTACCTGCACGACGGGCACCGGCACGCCGCGCACGAGGGTCACTACGACGAGCACGGACGACACGAGGAGGTCGGCACCCGATGAGCGAGCAGCTGCGCACCGACCGCGCCGACCGGCGCCCCACCCGCCAGCGGACGGCCATCGCCGAGGCGCTGTCGGGCACTGCGGAGTTCCGGTCCGCGCAGGAGATCCACGCCGCGCTGGCCCGCCGCGACGAGCGGGTCGGGCTGGCGACGGTCTACCGCAACCTGCAGGCCATGGCCGGCGACGGCGAGGTCGACGTCATCCGCACCGCCGACGGCGAGGCCGTGTACCGCTCGTGCGCCACCGACGACCACCACCACCACGTCGTGTGCCGCTCGTGCGGGCTGGCCGTGGAGGTGACCGGCGACGCCGTCGAGCGCTGGGCGGAGGCCGTGGCGGCCGAGCACGGGTTCACCGAGATCCGCCACACCGTCGAGATCGACGGGCTCTGCGCGGCCTGCGCCGCCGCTAGAACGCGCTGACCGGCCCGGCCGCGCGCTGCGGCCGGCTGAGGTGGCGCACCATCGCCGTCTGCCCGTGCCGGTCGGCGGCCACCGAGGCCAGGAGCCCGAGCGCCACGTACCCGGCCTCCGGCGCGAACTGGGGGGTCGGCACCCCGATGCTCGCCGCGAGGTCGTCGGAGTGCACGAGCACCTCCATGACGCGGGTGACGAGGAAGTCGGGGACGGTGAGCGACCAGCCCTGCCACGGCACGTGCACCGGGGTGCTGCGGGTTCCGTCGAGCACCGGAGCGAGGACTCGCCGGACGCCGTCGAGGTCGGCGTCGAGCTCGGCGAGGAGGGCGTCGGGGCCGGCCGCGGCGCGCTGGTCGGAGGCGTCGCGGATGGAGGTGTTCTCGTCGTCGTCGAGGCCGGCGCGCACCCACGGCGCGTGCTGGTAGTGCTGCTCGACGGTGAGGACCTCGGCGTCGACCGGCGCGGCGTCGAGCAGCAGGACGGTGTTGCGGGCCTGCCCGGCGAGGTGGTGGGCCAGGCCGCCGACGCTCATCCCCTCGCAGGCGCTCTCGTCGGCCCAGCGCCGGGCGACCTCGGGGTGGCGGAGGAGGGCGGCCGCCGTCGCGGCGACGTCGGGGAACAGGCGGACGACCGCCTCGGAGGTGACCATGGGCGGACGGTAGCGCCGACCGCCGACAGCGGCCGTCCTCAGGCGGGTGCCGACCCGGGTGCGTCGACGGCCCCGCCGTACCGGCGCTCGCGGTCGACGTAGGACTCGACGGCGGCCCAGAGGTCGCGGCGGTCGTAGTCGGGCCAGAGCCGGTCCTGGAAGACCATCTCGGCGTAGGCGCTCTGCCACAGCAGGAAGTTGCTCGTGCGCTGCTCGCCCGAGGACCGGACGAAGAGGTCGACGTCGGGCATGTCCGGCTCGGGCAGGTAGCGCGCGACCGTGCGCTCGTCGACGCGCGAGGCCTTGAGCCGCCCCCGCGCGACGTCCTCGGCGAGGCGCTGCACCGCGTCCCCGATCTCGGCGCGCCCGCCGTAGTTGACGCAGAAGTAGAGCGTCAGGCCGGTGTTGTGCCGCGTCAGCTCCTGCGCGGTCTCGAGCTCCGTGATGACCGAGCCCCAGAGCCGCGGGCGCCGCCCGACCCACCGCATCCGGACGCCCCAGGCGTGCAGCTGGTCGCGGCGGCGGCGGATGACGTCGCGGTTGAAGCCCATGAGGAAGCGCACCTCGTCGGGGCTGCGCTTCCAGTTCTCGGTGCTGAACGCGTAGGCCGACAGGTGCGTGACCCCGACCTCGATGGCGCCGGCGACGACGTCGAGCAGCGCCGCCTCGCCCGCCTCGTGCCCCTTGGTGCGGGGCAGGCCGCGCTGGTTGGCCCACCGGCCGTTGCCGTCCATGACGACCGCGACGTGCTTGGGCATCCGGCGGGGGTCGATGACGGGGGCGAGCGCGCCGCTGGGGTGCGGGAAGGGCGGCTCGTAGCGGGTCGACGCGCTCACCGCTCCACCATACGGAGGCTGCGGATGCCGCGTTCGAGGTGCCACTGGAGGAAGGCGGCGGTCAGTCCGCTGCCCTCCCGGCGGTTGCGGTCCGGGGAGCCGTCGGCGAGCATCCAGTCGCCGGCGAGGAGGGCGGCCAGCAGCCGCAGGGTGTCGGGGGCCGGGGCGGCCGAGCCCGGCGGCCGGCAGACCGGGCAGACCACCCCGCCGGCGGCGACGTGGAAGGCCCGGTGCGGGCCCGGTGCACCGCACTTGGCGCAGTCGTGGAAGCTCGGGGCGTACCCGCTGACGGCCATCGCCCGCAGGAGGTAGGCGTCGAGGACGAGCGCGGAGTCGTGCTCGCGCTGGGCCAGGCTGCGCAGCGCGCCGGCGAGCAGGAGGTAGTGCTGGAGGGCGGGCTCGCGCTCCTCGGTGAGCCGGTCGCAGGTCTCGAGGACGGCCGTGGCGGCGGTCCACGCCGGGTAGTCGCGGGCGATGGCCTCGCCCCAGGGGTCGAGGGTCTCGACCTGCGTCACGGTGTCGAGGTTCCTTCCCTCGTAGCACTGGACGTCGATGTGCATGCCCGGCTCGAGTCGCGCGCCGAAGCGGGACTTGGTGCGGCGCACGCCCTTCCCGACGATGCGCAGCTTGCCGAGGCGCCGCGAGAGCACGGTGACGATGCGGTCGGCCTCACCCAGCTTGTGGGTGCGCAGGACGATCGCCTCGTCGCGGTAGAGGGGCACCCGCCCATTGTCGTGCCTCGCGGTGACATCGCCGCGCTCCCCCGCCGCGGCTCATCCGGGCGGGCCCGGAGGAGCCCGTCATGGCCGTCACCGGTCCCGTGGCCCGGCGAAGGGTGGCAGATGGCTCTGACCCACCGCGGACGACGACCTTCTGCCACCCCTCGTGACCGCCCGCTCGGGAACATCGGATCTCGGCCCGCGTCGCCTGCTCCTGCCTCCGGGGTCAGCGAGGGTCGAGGGCGTGGTGGGTCCACAGGTGGACGACGGCGAGGCTGCGGTGCGGCGCCCACGCCTCGGCCAGCCCGGCGGCCTCGCGCGCGGTGACCCCGCCGAGCGCCTTGCGCAGGACGAGGTCGCCGGGCAGGAAGACGTCCGGGTCGCGCAGGCAGCGCATCGCGGCGAGGTCGGCCGTCCACGGGCCGACGCCCGGCAGGGCCAGCAGCGCGGCGCGCGTCGCGGCCCGCGCGTCGGGGTCGGGCTGCGGCGCGAGGTCGAGGCCGTCGAGCACCGCCCGGGCCAGGGCGACGAGCGTGACCGCTCGAGCGCCGGTGACGCCGACCGCGACGCGAAGGGCGTCCGGGGCGAGGCCGGCCAGCGCCTCCGCGGTGACGGGGTGGGCGGCGGCGAGCCGTCCGGCGAAGACGCGCCCGGCGGCGAGCGAGACGTGCTGCCCGAGCACGACGTTCACGACGGCCTCGAACGGGTCGGGCGCACCCGGGACGCGCACGAGCGGGCGGGAACGGACGAGGGGGCCGAGGACGGGGTCGTCGGCCAGCACCGCGACGCCCGGTGCCGGGTCGTGGTCCAGGCCCAGCCAGCGCCGCCCGACCTGCGTGCCGGACGCTCCACCCGTCGTGCGCAGCACCGGCGGACCGTCGGCCGGGAGGTGCACCTCGAGGCGCGTGCCGTCAGGGAGCGCCCTGCGGTGGGTGCTCGACCCGTCCGCGCCCGTGTCGACCTCGTCGACCCCGGGCACGGCGTGGGCGACCAGCCAGGCCCGCAGGGCAGGGACGTCGACCGGCTCGCGCACGACCTGCTCGACCACCGCCACCCCTCCATCCAACCCCACCGGCCCGACGTGCGTTGGACAGGTGTTCGATTGCCACGTATCGTGCTGCCATGGCCGTGCTCCAGGGCTCGCTCCTCGACCTCGCCGACGGCATCGAGGTCCGTCCGCTCGCCGACGCCGTGCGGCGCACCCCGCTGACCCTCGGCGCGTGGGTCGACGAGCGCCCGGCGTGGGTCGGGGGTGCCGACGAGCTCTACGAGGCGCTGCGGCGTGACGTCCCGTGGTTCGCCGAGCGGCGGCAGATGTACGACTCGGTGGTCGACGTCCCGCGCCTGCTGCACTTCTACGGCGAGCGCGACCGCCTCCCCCACCTCGCCCTCGACGAGTGCCGCGAGGCGCTGTCGGCGCACTACGCCGACGAGCTCGGCGAGCCGTTCGTCACCGCCGGGCTCTGCCTCTACCGCGACGGGCAGGACTCCGTCGCCTGGCACGGCGACCGCATCGGGCGCAGCCGCGAGCAGGACACGATGGTCGCCATCCTGTCCGTCGGCGCCCCGCGCGACCTCGTGCTCCGGCCGCGCGACGGCGGCTCCTCGGTGCGTGTCTCCGCCGGCCACGGCGACCTCGTCGTCATGGGCGGCTCCTGCCAGCGCACCTGGGACCACTGCGTGCCGAAGACCGCCAAGCCGGTCGGCCCGCGCATCAGCATCCAGTTCCGGGTCCGCGGCGTGCGCTGACGCCGCGCGTCAGCCCCTGACGGACCCGATGCGGAACTCGACGACCCGGCGCACGAGGTCGGTCGGCAGCGGCTCGCTGTGCGGGAACTGCACCGAGCCCTTGCCCTGCTTGTAGCGGGCGAAGTCCTCGGCGAAGGCCTCGTGCCCGTTGGGCGTCGCGTAGAAGCCGACGTGCTTGTCGAAGCCCGCGAAGTAGACGAGCGGCTTCTTGTCGAGCTTGTAGGCGGGCATGCCGTAGGCCATCGACTCGACGGCCTCGGGCGCGGCGGCGCGCACGACGTCGCGCATCGTCTCCAGCCGGGCGCGCACCTCGCCGTCGAACTGCGCGAGGTACTCGTCCACGGTGTCGGCCACGGCCGCTCCTTCCGTCGTCGCTCGACCGGCCGGTCAGTCGGTGAGCACGACCCGGTTGCCGTCCGGGTCGCCCAGCCGCAGGATACGGAGACTCGTGGCCTCCTCGACACCCTCGTGGTCGATGCCGGCGGCGGTCAGGGCGTCGGCCACGCCGTCGAGGTCGGCGACGGCCAGCGTGCACCCGGAGGCACCGGCCGCGTCCGGCTCGAGCCAGACCTGCACGCCGGTGGTGTCGGTGAGGTGCCACTCGAGCAGGCCGTCCATCGGGCGGGTGTCCGGCGCGCGCCCGAACAGCGTCGTGTACCAGGCCTCGGCGCGGGCGAGGTCTGCGACGCGGTGGTTGGTCATCAGTCGGATCGTGTCCATGTCAGGACGGACCGGCCGGCGGCCCGGAACTCATCGGTCCGGATGGGACCAGCCGAGCGCGCCGGTCGCTCCCACGGAGCGGCTGGCGACCCCGACCGCCTCGGCGAGGGCGCCCGGCAGGTCGTCCAGCCCGGTGCGCGCGACGGCGGCGAGCATCGCCCCGTGGAGCACGTCGCCCGCCCCGAGGGTGTCGACGACCGGCACGGCCGGGACCTCGACCGTGCCGGTGCGCCCGCGCGAGGAGCGCCACTCGACCGGTGTGCCGCCGCCGCTGCGGGCGACCCACAGCGGGCCGAGGGAGAGGACGTCCTCGAGCCGACCGGTCGCACCCGACGGCGGCGTGAAGGCGGCCGAGACGACCGCCACGTCGACGACCTCGAGCAGGGCCCCGAGCCCCGGCTTCCACGACCCGCCGTCGAGCAGCACCGGCACGCCGCGTCGTCGGGCGCCCCGGGCCACCCCGACCGCGAGCGGCAGGTGGTGGCCGTCGACGAGCACCGCCCCGACGCCGTCGAGCATCGCATCGACCGTCGAGGCCGACAGGGGCTCGTACTCCGACACCCCGACGGCGTTGCGCGACACCACCGCCCGCTCCCCCGTGGCCTGCGTCACGAGCACCGTCGACAGCGGCGGCTGGAAGGCCGGCGGGGCGAGGTCGGTGACCGCGACGCCGTGGGCCGCGAGGTCGCGCAGGACGACCGCCGACAGCGGCCCGCTGCCCATCGCGCCGACGAAGCGGGTCGGCACGCCGAGCAGGGCGCAGGTCATCGCGGCGTTGCAGGCCGGCCCGCCGGCGGAGACCGTCGTCGACCGCGCGACGACCTTGTCGTCGGGGCCCGGCACCGCGTCGACCACGTGGACGACGTCGACCGTCGCCAACCCGCAGGCGAGCGCGGCGCCGGACACCTCCGTCAGCCCGCGACGGGCGCGTCGCGCTCGGCGCGGTTGACCGCCGAGAGGATTGCGCGCAGCGAGGCCTTGACGATCGACTCGTGGAGCCCGACGCCCCACAGGACGCGGTCGCCGACGGCGCACTCGACGTAGGCCGCGGCCCGGGCGTCGCCACCGGCCGACAGGGCGTGCTCGTGGTAGTCGAGGACCCGCACGTCGACGTCGAGGGTGGCCAGCGCGGCCGTGAAGGCGTCGATGGGGCCGTTGCCGCGCCCGTGGACGGCGGTGTCGACCCCGTCGACCCGGATGACCGAGTCGATGACGTCCATGCCCTCGTCGGAGCCGGTGATCGTCGAGCGCACCGGGCTGAACCGGCCCCAGCGGGCGTCGGCGGTCTCGGCGTGCAGGTACTCGTCGGCGAACATCTGCCAGATCTGGCTGCCGGTCAGCTCGCCGCCCTCGGTGTCGGTGCGGGCCTGGACGACCCCGCTGAACTCCACCTGGAGGCGGCGCGGCAGGTCGAGCCCGTGCTCGGCCTTGAGGAGGTAGGACACCCCACCCTTGCCGGACTGGCTGTTGACCCGGACCACGGCCTCGTAGGAGCGCCCGATGTCGTGCGGGTCGATCGGCAGGTACGGGACGCCCCAGTCGATGCCGTCGACGTCGGTCCCGGCGTCCTTGGCCCGCCGGTCCATGTCCTCGAAGCCCTTCTTGATGGCGTCCTGGTGGGAGCCGGAGAAGGCCGTGTAGACGAGGTCGCCGCCCCACGGGTGCCGCTCGTGGACGGGCAGCTGGTTGCAGTACTCGACGGTGCGCCGGATCTCGGCCATGTCGGAGAAGTCGATCTCGGGGTCGATGCCCTGGCTGAAGAGGTTCATCCCGAGGGTGACGAGGCAGACGTTGCCGGTGCGCTCGCCGTTGCCGAAGAGGCAGCCCTCGATGCGGTCGGCGCCGGCGAGGTAGCCGAGCTCGGCGGCGGCCACGCCCTCGCCGCGGTCGTTGTGGGGGTGCAGGCTGACGACGACCGACTCGCGCCGGTCGAGGTGGCGCACCATCCACTCGATCGAGTCGGCGTAGACGTTCGGGGTCGCCATCTCGACGGTCGCCGGCAGGTTGATGATCATCTTGTGGTCCGGCGTCGGGTCGATGACGTCGATGACCTCGTTGCAGATGCGCACCGCGAACTCGAGCTCGGTGCCCGTGTAGGACTCGGGCGAGTACTCGTAGTAGACATCGGTCTCGGGGACGGTCTCCTCGAGCTTGCGGCACAGCCGGGCGGCCTGCAGCGCGATGTCGACGATGCCGTCCTGGCTCATCCCGAACACGACGCGGCGCTGGAGCACCGAGGTCGAGTTGTAGAAGTGGACGATGGCCTGCTTGCTGCCGCGGATGGCGTCGAAGGTGCGCTCGACGAGGTGGTCCCGGCTCTGGGTGAGCACCTGGATGGTCACGTCGTCGGGGATGTGGCCGCCCTGGATCAGCTCGCGGCAGAAGTCGAAGTCGGTCTGGCTCGCGCTCGGGAACCCGACCTCGATCTCCTTGTAGCCCATCTTCACGAGGAGCTTGAACATCCGCATCTTGCGCTCGGAGTCCATCGGGTCGATGAGCGCCTGGTTGCCGTCGCGCAGGTCGACCGCGCACCAGCGCGGGGCCTGGGTCATCGCGCGGTCGGGCCAGGTGCGGTCGGGGAGGTGGACCTCGATCTGGTCCTGGAACGGTACGTACTTCGCGGTGGGCATCCCGGAGGGCTGCTGGGGTGGATCACGGTTCTCTCAACGCCTTCGTGTCGTCTGCAGGAGTCGGCCGGGTGCAGCAGGAACTCCGCGACGAGGGGCGACCTGGTTCAGGCCCCGCCGCGGCAGCGAAGGAGGAGGCGCGAGCTACGCACGGGACCACTGTGCCACGCAGCGGCGCACCGGGCCACCCCCGTCCACGGTGCGGTCGCGTCAGGTGCGCGGGCTCCGCAGCACGGCGACGGCGACGTGGCGCCGGACCTCGAAGCCGACGCGACGGTAGAGCCGCTCCGCCCCCTCGTTGCCCTCGCGTACGTGGAGGACGGGTGTGTCGCCGCGCTCGGCGATGGCTCGCGCGGCCGCGAGGGTCACGACCGCGCCGAGGCCCGAGCCGCGCGCCGAGGGGTCGACGCACACCCCCGAGACCTCGCCGTACCCGGGTGGCCGCATCCTCTCCCCCGCCAGCGCCACGAGCCGTCCCTCCCGCCGCACGCCGAACCACCGCCCGGTGAGGTGGCTCTCGGGACCGAAGGGTCCGGGCTCGGTCTCGGCGACCAGCCGCTGCATGTCGGTGGAGTCCGCCGCGCCGAGCTCGAGCACCTCGTCGCGGGTGACCGGCGCCTCGGCGAGGTCGGTGGCGACGTACTGGACGGCGGGCTCGCGGACCAGCTCGGTCCAGCCGTCCGGGGTCGGCTCGACGTGACCTCGGAGCAGGACGGCGACGCCGCCCGGGCCGACGAGGGCGGCGAGGGCGCGCCATCCCCCGTCGTCCAGGTGCTCGACCCCGCAGAACGGCCCCACGCCCGGGCGGAAGCGCCGGGCCCGACCGTCCGCGGAGACCTCGGCGAGGTGGGCCTGGGGGCTCTCGAGGGCGTGGTGGGCGACGTCGTCGAGGACGTACTCGCCGGTCACGACCAGAGCGAGTGGTAGGCGTTGACCGCCTGCTGACCGCCGAGGTGGGCGTAGAGCACCGTGCTGTCGCGCGGGATGTCGCCGCACTTCACGAGGTCGACGAGGCCGGCGAGTGACTTCCCCTCGTACACGGGGTCGGTGATCATCGCCTCGAGCTGCGCCCCGAGCCGGATGGCCTCCATCGTCGAGTCCACGGGGATGCCGTAGAGGTCGCCGGCCCAGTCGGGCAGCAGCTCGAACTCGTCGTCGCGCAGGTCGCGCCCGAGCTCGATGACCTCGGCCGTGCTGCGGGCGATGCGCTCGAGCTGGGCGCGGGTCTTCTCGAGCGTGGCGCTGGCGTCGATGCCGATGACCCGGCGCCGCACGCCGGTGAGGTCTTCCAGCGCGGCGAACCCGGCGACCATCCCGGCGTGCGTGGAGCAGGTGACCGTGCAGACGACGATGGTGTCGAAGGTGACCCCGAGGGCCTTCTCCTGCTCGGCGACCTCGAAGGCCCAGTTCGCGAACCCGACTCCCCCGAGGGGGTGCTCGCTCGCGCCGGCCGGGATGGCGTAGGGCGTGCCGCCCGACTCCTCGACCTCGGCGAGCGCCTCCTTCCACGAGTCGCGGATGCCGATGTCGAAGCCGGCCGGGTCGAGGCGCGAGTCGGCGCCCATCATCCGGCTGAGCAGGATGTTGCCGACCTTGTCGTTCACCGGGTCGTCCCAGGGCACCCACTTCTCCTGCACGAGACGGCACTTCAGCCCGAGGTGGGCGGCGACGGCCGCGACCTGCCGGGTGTGGTTGGACTGGTAGCCGCCGATGGAGACGAGGGTGTCGGCGCCGCTGGCCAGCACGTCCGGGACGATGTACTCGAGCTTGCGGACCTTGTTGCCGCCGTGGGCCAGCCCGCTGCTCACGTCCTCGCGCTTGGCCCAGACCTGCGCGCCGCCGAGGTGCTCGCTGAGGCGCTTCAGGTGGTGGACCGGGCTCGGGCCGAAGGTCAGGGGGTACCTCGGGATCTCGTGCAGGCGCATGGCGCAGGTCTACCACCGGGAGCCCGGGCGGCGTCAGCCCCGTTCGCGGAGCGTGCGCGCGATCTCGGTGTGGCCGAGCCGCTCGGCGTGCTCGAGCGGCGTCACGCCGTCGCCGTCGGCGAGGTCGGGGTCGGCCCCGGCGGCGAGCAGTGTGCCGACGATCTCCCGGTGGCGCGGCCCGCCGTCGCCGAGGATGACCGCCTCGAGCAGCGCGGTCCAGCCGAGCCGGTTGACGTGGTCCACGTCGATGCCGGTCGTGACGACCCGCCGGACGTAGTCGACGTGGCCGCGCTCGCTCGCCGGGATGACCGACACCCCGCCGTAGCGGTTGACCTGCGAGAGGTCGGGGTCGGCCGGGAGCAGCACCTCGAGCATCGCCACGCTGCCGGTGACGCCGGTGACGAGCCACGGGGTGTCGTGCCGGTCGTCCAGTGCGTCCGGGTCGGCGCCGGCGGCCACGAGGACGCGGGCCGCCTCGACGTGGTCGGCCGCCGCGGCGAGGAGCAACGGGGTACGGCCGGCGTCGTCGCGGACCTCAATGCGGGCGCCGGCCGCCAGGGCCGTGCGCACCGCGTCGGGGTCGCCGGACGCGGCGGCGGCGAGGAGGTCGGTGTCGGCGCGGCTCACGGGGCCCAGTGTGCTCGACGGCCCCGAGGCGCTGGGCGCGGGCGGGTCCGGAGTCGGGGTCGCGGTGCAGGCACCGAGGACGCAGGCGCCGCCAGCACCGTCGCCCACGACCGCTTCCGCACTCGCCCATCCTCACCCGGGCGCGGGCGTCGCCGAAAGGGACGTGCGGACGCGAGCCCGTTCGACCATCCTGTCGGCGTGAGCCAGACCGCGGACGCCCCCCTGCCCGAGGGCTGCACCACCCGGCCCCTGACCCGCGACGACCTCGAGGCGGCCTTCCACGTGTACTCCTCGGCCCAGCTCGAGGACAGCGGCGTCATCGCCGTCGAGCGGGCCGACCTCGAGGCCGACTGGTCGCGCCCGAGCATGCGGATGGACCTCGACACGGCGGGGGTCTTCCGGGACGACCGGCTCGTCGGGGCGGCCGAGGTCGGGCGACGCGGGAGCCGGGCGGAGGCGGCGGTGCACCCGCACGCCCGGGATCGCGGCGTCGGGTCGTGGCTGGCGGCGTGGACCGAGGCGCGGTCGGCGGCGCTCGGGGTGACCTCGGTGGGGCAGACCGTGCCGCGCGGGTCGGCCGGTCAGCGGCTGCTCGAGGGGCGGGGGTACGGGCTCAGTCACACGTGGTGGGTCCTGGAGCTGCCCCCTGGCGCCGAGATCGCGGACCGGCCTCTGCCGGAGGGGTACTCGCTGCGGACCGCCGCGTCGGACGCAGACCGAATCGCCGTGCACGACGTCATCGAGACGGCCTTCGGCGAGTGGTCGGACCGCACCGGCGAGACGTACGACGAGTGGGCCGCAGGCGTCGTGCGACGACCCGGTTTCGAGCCGTGGAACCTCCGGGTCGTGACGTACGGCGACGCGGTGGTCGGTGCCTGCTTCACGCTCGTCGACGAGCGGGGGTGTGGCTTCGTGGACCAGGTCGCGGTCGCCGGGGAGCACCGGCGGCGGGGCCTGGCCCAGGTGCTGCTGGCCGACGGGTTCCGGAACGCCCGCGAGCACGGAGCGGTCACCAGCGAGCTCTCGACCGACAGCCGCACGGGGGCGCTCGACCTGTACCGCCGGGTGGGGATGCGGGTGGCGGCGACGTGGGTGCACCTCGTCCGCCGGCACTCCCCCGTCAGCCGCTGAGGCCCCGGACGGTCTCGACGTACTCGGCGCGGGCGCTCTCGGCGTCGGTGCCCTTCGCGGCGGCCCAGGCGTCGTACTTCGCGCGGCCGACGAAGTCCATCATCCCCGGCCGCTTGCCGGCGACGTCACCCTCCGTGGCCTGCTTGTAGAGCGCGTAGAGGCGCAGCTTCGTGTCGTTGCCGGGGTCCTTCGTCAGTCCGGACACCGCCTCGACGGCGGCGCGGAACTCGTCCTCGGTAGCCATCGCCCCACTCTAGGGCGACGGGCAGCGTCGGGGCCTACCTCGGCGAACGGCGGAGCCGGCGGCCCAGGACGACCAGCGACCCGCCGAGCAGCCCGAGCACGGCACCGAGCAGCGCCGAGGGCAGGCCGACCTCGATGACGGCGAACCACGCCGTGCGCCAGGAGGCGAGCAGGCCGAGCACGAGCCCCACCACACCCCCGACCACGCCGCCGAGCAGCAGGCCGAGGACCGACCACCGCAGCGGCGCGGGCCATGAGCCCAGCTCGGTGAGCACACTGCGCGCCACCGAGACCTTGGGGCCAGCCGGATGCGTCGTCATCTCTCGTCTCCTTCCGGTGGGGCACCGGCGAACCCGGCACCCGCCACGTCGAGCAGCGCCGCGACCTGCGCCGCCCGGTCGAAAAGGGCCAGCGCGGCCTCCCGGTCTCCGTCGAGGCCGGCCAGCAGCTCGAGCCCGAGCAGGCCCGCCACGACGGCGTGCGATACCTCGCGCGTCGGCACGAGCAGGGCGACCGGTGACCCGGCGACCGCCGTGCGCACCGCCGCCTCGGCGAGCTCGCGCCACGGCGCCAGCCGCGCGGCGACCTGCTCGCCGAGGCCCGGAGTCGACTGGGCCCCGGTGACCATCTCGACGAGGACGGCGACGTACCCGGCGTCGAGGTCCTCGCTGAAGATCCGCCGGGCCGAGGCGATGAGGTCGCCGAGCCCCTGCGCCTGCTCAAGGGCCTCGGAGTAGGCCTCGAGGCGCCGGGCGCTCACGTCGTCGAGGGCGGCGAGCAGCAGGTCGGTCACCGACCCGTAGTGGTAGAAGACCAGGGCCTGGGTGCAGCCGGCCCGCGCGGCGATGGCCCGGGCGCTGGCCCCCGCGAACCCCACCTCGCCGAGGGCCTGCACGGCACCCTGCACGAGGGCCGCGCGGGTCTCGGCTGCCCGGGCCGACTCCTCGCCACCCCCCGGTGTGCGTCGCCGGCCGGACGTCGCCATGCCGGACCTCCTTGAGCGAACGATTTGAGCAACTGCTCAAATCGTAGCGCTCGCGAAGGCAGGAGGGAAGGCATCACGGGGTGCGACGGCCCGGAGCCGGGTGCCCGGACGGGGCGTCAGCGGCGCTTGGCCAGCTCCTCGGCGACCTGCACGGCGTTGAGCGCGGCCCCCTTGCGGAGGTTGTCGCCGACGACGAAGAGCGCCAGCCCGCGGCCCTCGGGGGCGGCCTGGTCGGCGCGGACCCGGCCGACGAACACCTCGTCGCGGCCGGTGGCCTGCAGCGGGTTCGGCACGTCGGTGACGACGACCCCGGGGGCCCGGCCGAGCACCTCGAGCGCCTGCTGCGGGGAGATCGCGTCCGAGAACTCGGCGTGGATCGCGAGGCTGTGGCCGGTGAAGACCGGGACGCGCACGCAGGTGCCCGAAACCCGCAGGTCGGGGATGTGGAGGATCTTGCGCGACTCGTTGCGCAGCTTCTGCTCCTCGTCGGTCTCCAGGGAGCCGTCGTCGACGAGCGAGCCCGCGAGCGGCACGACATTGAAGCCGACGGGCACCGCGTAGACCTGCGGTGCGGGCAGCGCGAGCGCCGAGCCGTCGAGCGCGAGGTCCTTGGGGTCCCCGGACGCGTAGCCGCCGCGCAGCTGGGAGTCGAGCTCGGTGAGCCCGACGCCGCCGGACCCGGAGACCGCCTGGTAGCTGGAGACGTGCAGCCGGACGAGACCGGCGAGCGCGTGCAGCGGCGCCAGCACCGGCATCGCGGCCATCGTCGTGCAGTTCGGGTTCGCGACGATGCCCTTGGGGATGTCGTCGAGGTCGTCGGGGTTGACCTCGGAGACCACGAGCGGCACCTCGGGGTCCTTGCGCCAGGCGCTCGAGTTGTCGACGACGACCGCGCCGGCCTCGGCGACCCGCGGCGCCCACTCCCGGGAGGTGGCACCGCCGGCGGAGAACAGCGCGAGGTCGAGCCCGGCGAAGTCCGCCGTGGCGGTGTCCTCGACGGTGACGTCGCGGCCGTCCCACGGCAGCGTCGTGCCCGCGGAGCGCGCGGACGCGAAGTAGCGGATCTCCTCGACCGGGAAGTTCCGCTCGTGGAGGAGGGTGCGCATGACCTTGCCGACCTGACCGGTGGCGCCGAAGACTCCGACTCGCATGCTCCGAGTGTAGGGAGGCCGCCCTGCTCCGGCGCCGCGGCCCAGCATCCGGGAGAGTCGTTCAGCGCTTGCGCCGTCGCGCCCGCCAGGTGAGGGGTCGCCACGCCACCCGGCGCAGCCTCCGCCGCCAGGTGAGCACCCGCAGGTCGCGGTCCTCGTCGAGCCGACGCAGCAGCTCGACGCCACGGGGCCGCAGCGACGGCGCCCGTCCGTCCGGCCCCGGGGCGTCCCCGACGAGCCAGCGGTAGCCGACGCCCCGCTCGACGAGGTCGACGGCGTAGGAGCGCTGGGCGGTCCACCGCACGAGCACCGCCTCCGGGTGACCGGGAAGCGCCACCGGGTCGTGGACGACGAAGCGCCGGGCCTCGGGGTCGCGCCGGTGCTCGGCCCGCTCGAGGGTCCGCAGGGCCAGCAGCGGCGAGACCATGGGCATCCCGACGGCGAGCGCCAGGCCGAGGCCGAGCGCGCTGACGCAGAGGGCGACCAGCCACGGCGGGCTCGTCGGCTCGAGCCAGCGCCACGCGACGCCGAGGCCGAGCACGAGGTAGCCGAGGCCGTAGAGCACCGACCACGACGCCGTGACCTGCACCGGGCTGACCAGCGCACCGAACCGCCAGGTGCACTCGCCGTCGTCGAGGACGACCCGGGCCAGCGGGCGCAGCAGGTCGCCGAAGCGGAAGGTCATCGCCATCCCGGCGAGCACGGCGAGCCCCGCGGCGACGGCCAGCCACCCGCGGTGCGCGAGGACGAACCGGGCGATGCCCTCGGCGCCGGTCGAGGCGACCCACGCCGCGAGGGCCACCGGCAGGGCGACGACGAGGGCCGGGCCGAGCACCGACGGCAGCCAGCGCGCCACCCCCACGAGGCGTCGGCGGGCCCCGCTGCCCAACCGCCCGAGCGCGGTGCGCGGGGGCCGGTCCGGGGCGGGCACGCGGTAGTCGTCGGCGAGCCGGCCGAGCAGCAGCCACGGGCTCCCGAAGGACTGCGGCAGGCTGCCCAGGAGGTACAGGCCGAGCACGACCCCGAGGACCGCGGCCAGCGTGACACCCCCGCGCGTCGCGGACACGGAGGAGGCCGCCGCCTGCACCGCGGCCTGCGCCGCCCCGGCACCGTCGGGCAGCGGTACGGGGTCCGCGGGCGTCAGGGCGAAGGTCACGAGCGGGACGAGCGGGCTGAGGAGCACGACGCCGTGCAGCACCGTCCCCGTGCGCAGCGCCCCGTACCCGAACGCCGCGAGCAGGGCGCCGATGCCCAGCAGCGCCGCCGGCGCCGACCACGCCTGGGGCAGCACCCCGAAGAGCGAGGCGACGAGCAGCACCCCGCCGAACGAGAGGCCGAGGAGGGCCAGCGAGCGGGGGACGGCCGCCCGGGAGGTCAGGCCCACGACGAGCCAGTGGACGGCGAGCATCGCCCCGCGCAGCACGCGCGTCAGCGGCCGGACCCGCTCCAGCCCCGACGACGGTGCGTCGAGGACGGAGGCGGTGACCGCGCCGGCCGTCGCCGCGCTGCGGATGAGCAGGTCGCTGGCCATCTCGGTCGTCAGCGGCTCGCGGCCGACGCCCGCCCGGTCGAAGGCCTCGAGGGCCCGGACCCGGTCGCGCGGCGCCACGTCCCGCGGGTCCCGGACCCCGCCGAGGCCGGCGACGAGGTGCTGCTCGGTCGCGAGGAACACCGCCCCGCGCGAGCGCGGGCTGGCGCCGTCGACCTCGTCCTCGCGCACGGCGGCGACGAGGGCGGCCAGCTCGGGACCCACGAGCTCCAGGTGCAGCGCCCACGCGAAGAGCGCGGCGAGGGCGGGCATCGTCGCGGGCAGCGACTCGGCGGCGACCTCGGTGCGGAAGGCCTCGTGCAGCTCACGGAAGGCGCGACGGCGCAGGCCCCGGACGCGCGGGTCGTCCTCGAGACCGGTGCCGGCGAAGAGCGTGCCGAGCAGGTCGTCGAGGGTGTGCCGCGCCAGGACGTCCGGCGAGCCGGTGGCGAGGTACCCCGACAGGTGCGCGGCCCGGCGCAGGCGGGCCGGGCTCAGGACCGTGCGGGCGAGGACGGTCGCGGCGTCGACCCGCCCCCACGTCCAGTCGTTGACCCGCCAGGACCGCTTGAGGAAGCCGCCGAACCGGTTGAGCGACCAGCCGCCGAGCTTGTCGTCGGCCGTCCGGCTGAACTCGGTGGACGGGTTCTGGGTCTGCGCCGAGAGCTGGACCAGCTCGACCGGGATCGACAGCCCCGTCGGCGACCCGTCGCCGAGCACGGTGCTCAGCACCTCGAGGTGCAGCAGCCGGACGAGCAGGTCGTCGGTGCTGCGCGGCACCGAGCCCCCGGGCGCGAGGAAGTCGTGCCACCGGTGCAGCTCCTCGAGCCCGCCGAGCACTCCCCCGCCGCCCGAGCCGTCGAGGGGGTGCTCGCGACAGTACGTCACGAGCACCGGCAGGGCGTGGGTGCGCAGGGCGTCGACGACCCCTCGCACGACGGCCGCGACCTCGCGGCCGCAGGCACCGGGCCCGGCGCCGTCGTCGGTGCAGGCCGACAGCCGCCGGGTCGACGGCCCGCCCGGCAGCGCCCCCACCCCGAGGGCCCGCTCGACGGCCGCCCGCAGCGCCTCGGCCCGGCGGTCGGCCGCGACGGCGTCACCGGTGGCCTCGAGGACGCGCTCGCGGTCGGTCGCGACGACCCGCTCGGCCGCGGTGTCGGCGGCGTCGCGGGAGGTGCCGGTCATCCGGAGGGCGTAGGCGGCCAGGCGCATCCGCCAGTACTGGTCGTCCGGGCGCAGGGTCCGCAGCAGCGGGTCCTCCCACCGGTCGTCGATGGCGCGGCGCACGGCGGCGAGGGCGTCGACGGCGGTCGTGGCCGCCAGCCGGGCCTCCCCGATGGCCGCGCAGGCGGTGGCCTCGGTGCCCGGCACCACCCAGGACAGGGTCCGCAGCACGTCGTTGGCCGCCTCGACCACCCCGAGCGCTCCCCCGTCGCCCCAGGCCCAGCCGTCGCTCGTGCCCTCGTCGGGCCGGGCGGAGGCGCGGGTCGGCAGGTACGGCAGCCAGCCGGTCTCGCCCGCCGGCCCCGTGAGCCCCTCGACGTGTGCGCGCTCGGCCGCGCGGCGCACCCGCTCGAGGTCCCAGGCCTCCTCCTCGTCGCACCACGCGCGGCTGGGCAGCCCCTCGACGACCTTGGCCGCGACCGAGCGCGCGGCCCGGGTGCGCCGGGCGCTGCGGTAGTGCTCGAAGAGCCGGGCGGCGAGGTCCTCCGCGAGCACGGGCAGCGTGCGGCGCTTCGTGCCGCGGTCGGTGACCAGCTGGCCGAGGATCTCGACGCGGGTGCCGCGGCGGGAGATCGCCGCCTCGTTGAAGGCCGTGACCTCGTCGACGAAGGTGCGGCTGCCCTGCGCCGACAGGGCGCCCGCCACGCCGGCGAGGGTGCGGGTCAGCGCCGGCGCGCTCGTCGCGGCGTCGGGCGGGGCCGCCTGCGGCGACGGCGCGTGCGGGTACACGAGCAGGAGGACGCGCCGCACGGCGCCGTGGGCCGGCATCGCCATGATGCCCCGCATCGCCGCCTTCGTCGGGGTGTTGGCGAGCACACCGCCGTCAACGACGAAGCGGGACCGGTCCTCCCCCTCGGCCCCGGCCCAGCTCGCGACGTCGGCCATGTCCGGCCACAGGGCGGCCCGGGGATCGTCGTCGTGGGCGGGCGGCGCGCCGACGGGGACGAAGGTCGGCTCGAAGGCCACCGGGAAGCTCGACGAGGCGCGCGCGGCCAGCGCCATCTGGGCCGCGGTGCGCACGATCCGACCGGACGAGAACGGGTCGTCCTCCGGCGCGGTCGTGCCGGCGGACCGGGCCGGCAGCCGCGTCCACCCGAAGCTGCCCCCGTGCACCGACTGCGGCAGCCGCTGGCCGAGCGCGTCGATGGTCACCGTCTCCGTGCCGCGCAGCACCGTCGTCATGATCGTCAGGTCGAGGGGGCCTCCTCCGGCGACGCGAGCCGCCGGGGGTCGGTGGTGCGGGCCAGCCGGGCCAGGGCGGTGTGCAGCTCGGGGAGGAAGTGCTCGTCGCCCTTGAAGAGCGAGGCCGGCGAGCCCTTGACCGGCGAGCGCAGGAGCGTCTCGAACCGGCCCTGCTCCGCCCACACCTCGCGCAGGATGGAGAGGTCGGCGTCCTCGTTGACCTGGGCCAGGGCGAGCGCCGCGCCGTTGATGCCGCCGGCCGAGGTCCCGGTGATGACGTCGACCCGGGCGCGACAGCCGGCGAGCGCGAGCATCGTCGCGTAGGTGCCGTTGCCCGGCCGGTCGGCGTGGGCGAGCCGGTCGACCTCGAGCACCGAGCCGCCCATCCACACCGCGAGCGAGACCCCGCCGTTGAGGACGACGGCGAGGCGCAGCTCCTCGGGCGGCACGAGGGCGAGGTCCGCGCCGCGCAGGCCGGACGGCGCGGCGGGACCGGCGGGAACGGGTTGGGGATCCATGCGCACTCCACGGGAGCCCGGTGCACACCGTGCGCACCGTCGTCCCTCGGTGCTGATGAGGCTCGAGGGGCACCCGCTGATACGGCCCGCCCGGCCGGGGTGGCGTGGCCGGGGCACCCCCACCCCTGGAATGGTGCACCCGGCCACGCCTGCTCTCTCCGCCCCGGAGGTCCTCACGTGGCGCGACGACCCACCGTCAACGGCGGCCGTCGCCCCATTACTGTGGAGCCTGCACCCCGGCGGGTGCCACCCGAGTTGCGAGAACTCGCAGGTGACGACGGCGAAGGACCGGTGTGGGCCAGGTGGGGAACGGGGGCGGCGAGGACGCGGCGGCGTTCTTCCGGTGGGTCCACGGCCTGGCGACGGCGGGTGACCGACGGATGGCCCCGCTCGGCAGTCTGGCCCCCGCGTTCGACGAGGGCGTGGCCCAGCTGGCCGGGGCCGTCCGGCGCAGCGTCTGGCACATGACCTTCCGCCCCACCTGGTCGGAGGTGCGGATGGCCCGCCCGATCGCCGAGGTGTCCCGCCGCCGTGGCATCGACGCCCGCTACGTCGCCGACCGGCTCGCCTCCGCGCGGCTGCCGCTGCTGTCCAGCCACCACCACCCGTACTTCCGCAACCACCCGGTCGTGGCCCCGCTCCTCGTCGTCGACACCCGCACGGTCTTCGTCGGGGCGCCGCCGGGGCACGAGCTCGCCGGCGAGGTCTGGACGAGCACCGCCCCCCAGGTCGTCGACGGCGCCATCCGGGTGTTCGACGCCGTCTGGCGCGCGGCCACGGTGCCCCACCCCGAGGACGCGCCGCCGTTCACCCGCCGGATGGTCGACGTCGCCTTCCTGCTCACCGACGGCTCCAGCGACCGCGAGATCGCGCGCTCGATGGGGGTCTCCGAGCGCACCGTGTCGGCCGAGGTCGCCGAGATCACCCGACGTCTCGGGGCCCGCAACCGGGCCCACGCCATCGCCCTCATCGGCGACGCGGGCCCCTGACCGCCCGGGGCGGCGGCCGCGCGCCCTCTAGGGTTGAGGACCCGCTCCCCCGCCCGAAGGAGGTCCCGTGCCCGAGCTCGACACGTTCGTCGCCCTCGTGGCGCGGCTCACCCGGGCGGGCGACCCCCGGCTGGTGCACGTCGGGGACACCGCATCGGGCCGCGCCCACCTCGAGGTCGTGGCGGCCCGCACCACCACCTCCGTGTGGAACATGCAGCGCGAGTACGGGGTCTCGATGGAGCGGGCGGCGCGGACGCTCAACGCCGGGACCCGGGCCGCAGGGCTCGAGGAACGCGACGTGGTGTCGTTGCGCGGAGCGCAGCACCACCCCCTGACGACGACGTTCTGCCCGACCCTGCGGATCCACTCCGTGCCCCTCCTCCTGCTCGTGGCCGACCGACGAGAAGTGGTCGTGAGCGGCCCCGAGGCCATGCCCGACGGCTCGCTGCCGGCCTGGGCCAGTGACGACCCCGGCGTGGTGGCGCACGCCGTCCGCGCCTTCGAGGAGATCTGGTCCGCAGCCCGTCCGTGGTCGGAGGTGGGGCTGCGTCCGCCGCTGCCGCCTCGACGCCGCGAGGTGGCGCTGGGCCTGCTCAGCGGGCGGAGCGACCGGGAGATCGCGCAGGAGCTCGGGACCAGCGAGCGGACCGTCTCCGCCGAGGTGCGCGCGGTCGTCGACTGGCTCGGCGCCCGCAACCGCACCCACGCCGTCGCGATGCTCGTCGGAGCCGGCTGATGCCCGGTCCCGCCGTCGAGCGCTTCCTCGCCACCGTCCACCCGCTCCTCAGGGACGCCGACCCCGCCCTGTCCCGCCTCGGGGAGCGCCACGAGCTGGTCGCCGTCTTCGGCGACCTCGAGGCCCGGACCCGGCGCAGCCTCTGGAACATGCAGGTGAGCGTCGGCGCGGCCTTCGCGCACCGGACCCGGCCCCTCAACGCCTCGTCGCGCGCCCGCGGCATCGAGGAGCGGATGATCCACGACCGCACGCAGGCCGCTCGCCTGCCGCTCGTGACCACCTACGACCCCCACCTGCGCGTCGGGTCGGTCAGCACCCAGCTCATGGTGCTCGACGAGCGGTACGCCGTCCTCCCCGGGGCCCCGGGCACCGACGACACCTGGAGCGCCTTCGGCACGGCGGACCCCGACCTCGTCGCCCTCGCCCGGGCGGCCTTCCTCGAGACGTGGGAGGCGGCCGTCCCCTGGTCGGAGGCCGGCCTCCGCCCGCCCCTGCCCCAACGCCGCTTCGACGTCGCGATGCTCCTCGTGGACGGCCGATCCGACCGCGAGATCGCCGGCGAGCTGGGCATCAGCGCCCGGACGGTCTCGCTCGAGGTGCGGGCGGTCATCGACTGGCTCGGGGCGCGCAGCCGCAGCCACGCCGTCGCGATGCTCGTCGGAGCCGCCTGATGCCCGGTTCCGCCGCCGCCGCCCTCCTCGAGGCGACCGAACTGGCCTTCATCGCCGACGACGGGACAGTGACCGTGTACCCACCACGGCCCGAACTGGTGGCGATGCTGACCCTGTTCGAAGCCGAGACGGGCCGCGTCGTCAGGAGCATGCAGAGGCAGCTGACCATGTCCGCGAGCAGGGCGGCCCTGGCTCTCGACGATCGGAGTCGGCAACGCGGAGTGCGAGAAGAGGTCGTCATCGATCGACGCGCCGTCCTGTCCAGCCCTCTCGCGACGACGGTCGACCCCGGCCTTCGCGTCGGGTCAGTACCGACACCGGTCATGCTCTCGGACGAGCGGTTGGCTCTGCTCGCCGTGCCCCCGGGCAGAGCGCCGGAGGGGGGTTGTTGCTGGACGGTCGATCCCCAGCTCGTGCGACTCGCCCTGGCTGCCTTCCTCGAGACCTGGGACGCGGCCCTCCCCTGGCAGGAAGCCGGGCTGCGTCCGCCGCTGCCCGAGCGGAGGTTCCGCGTCGCCGTGCTGCTCATGGACGGGCACACCGACCGGGAGATCGCCGACGAGCTCGGGATCAGCACGCGCACCGTCTCCGACGAGGTGCGGGCGGTCGTCGACTCGCTCGGGGCGCGCAGCCGCAGCCACGCCGTCGCCATGCTCGTCGGGGCGGCCTGATGCCCGGTCCCGCCGCTGCCGCCCTGCTCGCCACCCTCGAGCGCCTGGTCTCTCGCGGCGATCCCGCCCTCACGCCACTGGGGACCCCCGCTTCCTGGGCGAGACCCTGATGTGGTTCGAGGACCGCACGAGGCAGAGCATCTGGAACATGCAGCGCTCGTTCCAGGTGTCCCTGAACCGGCAGGTCTTCGAGCTCGACGAGCGGGCCCGGGACAAGGGAGTCGAGGAGCGGTCGGTGCTTCCCCGCCACGCGGCGCTGGGATCACCCCTCGCGACGACCATCGAGCCATCGCTGCGGCTGGGGCCCGTCCCGATCCCGATGCTCGTGTCCGACGTCAGCTACGCGATCCTCCAGGGCCCGCTCGGTCCGCACGGCCTGAACACGCCCTACGGCACCGAGGACCCCGACCTCGTCGGCCTCGCCGCCGCAGCCTTCCTCGAGACCTGGGAGGCAGCCATCCCCTGGCAGGAGGCC
Source organism: Phycicoccus sp. HDW14 (assembly GCF_011383005.1). Taxonomy (GTDB): domain Bacteria; phylum Actinomycetota; class Actinomycetes; order Actinomycetales; family Dermatophilaceae; genus Phycicoccus. The sequence goes on from NZ_CP049935.1 coordinate 1,729,755, forward strand.
GGGCTGCGCCCCCCGCTGGAGGCCCGACGGTTCCGCATCGCCGTGATGCTCATGGACGGACACACCGACCGTGGGATCGCCGCGGAGCTCGGGACCAGCCTCCGCACGGTCTCGTCGGAGGTGCGGGCGATCGTCGACTGGCTGGGCGCCCGCAACCGTGGTCACGCCGTCGCGATGCTCGTCGGCGCCGCCTGACCCCGGTCGAGCCGCGGCTCAGAAGCCCAGGCGCTGCAGCTGCTTGGGGTCGCGCTGCCAGTCCTTGGCGACCTTGACGTGCAGGTCGAGGTGGACTCGCGTGCCGAGCAGGGCCTCGATGCCGCGCCGGGCGTTCGTGCCGACCTCGCGCAGCCGCGAGCCGCCCCGCCCGATGACGATGGCCTTCTGGCTGTCGCGCTCGACGAAGACGTGGACGCGCACGTCGAGCATCGGGTCGTCGGCGGGCCGGCCCTCGCGCGGGACCATCTCGTCGACGACGACGGCCAGGCTGTGCGGCAGCTCGTCGCGGACCCCCTCGAGCGCGGCCTCGCGCACGAGCTCGGCGACCATGACGGCCTCCGGCTCGTCGGTGAGCTGGCCGTCCGGGTAGAGCGGCCCGGGCGAGGGCGGCAGGTACCCCGAGAGGACCGAGGCCACGTCGTCGACCTGGTCGCCGCGGGTGGCCGAGCACGGGACGATCGCGTCCCAGTCGCCGAGCTGGTCGATGGCGATGAGGTGCTCGGCGAGGCGCCCGCGGTCGACCGAGTCCGACTTGGTCGCCACCGCGACCACCGGGGTGCGCTTCCCGCGCGGCAGCTCGGCGAGCTCGTTGGCGATGAACTGGTCGCCGGGACCGACCCGTTGGTCGGCGGGCAGGCAGAAGCCGATGACGTCGACCTCGAGCAACGTCTCGCGGACGAGGTCGTTGAGCCGCTGCCCGAGGAGGGTGCGCGGCCGGTGCAGGCCCGGGGTGTCGACGAGCACGAGCTGGCTGCGCTCGGTGGTGACGATGCCGCGGATGGTGTGCCGCGTCGTCTGCGGCTTGCTCGACGTGATCGCGACCTTCTGCCCGACGAGGGCGTTCGTCAGCGTCGACTTGCCGGCGTTGGGGCGGCCGACGAAGCACGCGAAACCCGCGACATAGCCCTCTGCCGCACCGGTGTCCGTGGTCTCGCTCATGACACGCTCTCCTCGAGCTCGTGGTCGTCGGAGGGCTCGGGGCCACCCGCTCGACGAGGACCGTGGCGACGCGGTGGCGCCGCCCGGACATCCGTTCCGCCGTGAGGCGCAATCCCCCGACCTCGCAGCTCGACCCGAGGATCGGCACGAGCCCGGTCGCCTTGCCGATGAGGCCGCCGACGGTGTCGACCTCGTCGTCGTCGAGGTCGACGTCGAAGAGCTCGGCGAGGTCGTCGACGTGCATCGTCGCGGCCACCCGCAGCCGCCCGTCGCCGAGGTCCTCGACCTCGACGGCCTCGCGGTCGTACTCGTCGGTGATCTCGCCGACGATCTCCTCGAGGATGTCCTCGATGGTGACGATCCCGGCGGTGCCGCCGTACTCGTCGACGACGACGGCCAGGTGCGCCTGCTCGCGCTGCATCTCGCGCATCAGGGCGTCGACCGGCTTGCTGTCGGGCACGAAGCGGACCGGGCGCATCATCGAGGTGACCGGGAGCGTCGCGGCCGCCGGGTCGGCGTTCATCCGCTCGACGACGTCCTTGAGGTAGAGGACACCGACGACGTCGTCGACGCTCTCGCCGATGACCGGGATGCGCGAGTAGCCCGAGCGGATGAAGAGCTTCATCGCCTGCCGGCAGACGCGGTCGTCGTCGATGGCGACCATGTCGGTGCGCGGCACCATCACCTCACGCGTGAAGGTGTCGCCGAGCTCGAAGACGGAGTGGATCATCTCGCGCTCGTCGGCCTCGATGAGCCGGTTGTCACGGGCGACGTCGACGAGGTCGCGCAGCTCGGACTCGCTCTCGAACGGCCCGTCGCGGAACCCCTTGCCCGGCGTGACGGCGTTGGTGAGCGCGATGAGCAGGCGCGAGAACGGCCCGAGGACCCGGCGCAGCCAGATGGCCACGGGCGCCGCGAGCAGCGCCACCCGCGTGCTGTGCTGACGACCCAGCGTGCCCGGCGAGACCCCGACGATGGCGAAGCTGATGAGCGCCATGACGCCGATGGCGACGAGGAACGGCTGCCACGTGCCCTCGACGAGGGCGACGGCGGCCAGGGTGACCATCACGGCGGCCGTGGACTCGGCGATGACCCGCAGGAACGAGAGCACCGAGAGGTAGGCGGCGGTGTCGCCGACGACGCGCACGAGGGCGCGGGCGCCGGGGCGGCCCTCCTCCTCGAGCTCCTCGGCGCGCACGCGCGACATCCGCTGGAAGGCGGACTCGGCCATCGAGATGAGGAAGGCGACGACGGTGGCGAGCACCGCCGCGACGACGAGCCGGGTCATGGTGTCCTCCGGCTCAGGCGCCCGGGCGACCGCGGGTCGCGAGGAAGGTGAGCAGCAGCTGGCGCTGCAGCTCGAACATCTCCTTCTCCTCGTCGGCCTCGGCGTGGTCGAAGCCCAGGAGGTGGAGGATGCCGTGCGTCGTGAGCAGCAGCAGCTCCTCCTCGGTGGCGTGCCCGGCGTCGCGGGCCTGCTTCGCGGCGACCGTGGGGCACAGCACGATGTCGCCGAGGACGCCCTCCTCGGGCGGCACGCCGTCGCGCCCGGGGCGTAGCTCGTCCATCGGGAAGCTCATGACGTCGGTGGGGCCGGGCAGGTCCATCCACTGCACGTGGAGGGTCTCCATGGCCGCCTCGTCGACGAGCCGCAGGCAGAGGTCGGCCTGCGGGTGGACCTTCATCTGCGCGAGGACGTAGCGGGCGCAGGCCACGAGCTCGAGCTCGTCGACCCGGACCTCGGTCTCGTTGAGGACGTCGATGCTCACGAGCCGGGCCGGTCCTGGTGCTCGGTGCGCCGGGGCGCGGTGCGGGCGGGGGCGCGACGAGGGCCCTTCTGCTGCAACGCGTCCCACTTTCCGTAGGCGTCGACGATGTGGCCGACGAGACGGTGCCGGACGACGTCGACGGCGGTGAGCTCGGAGAAGTGGACGTCGTCGATGTCGCCGAGGATCTCGCGCACGATGCGCAGACCGCTCTGCGTGCCGCCCGGGAGGTCGACCTGCGTGACGTCGCCGGTGACGACCATCTTCGAGCCGAAGCCGAGGCGGGTGAGGAACATCTTCATCTGCTCGCCGGAGGTGTTCTGCGCCTCGTCGAGGATGATGAACGCGTCATTGAGCGTCCTACCCCTCATGTAGGCCAGGGGGGCGACCTCGATGGTGCCGGCGGCCATGAGCTTGGGGATCGACTCGGGGTCGACCATGTCGTGCAGGGCGTCGTAGAGCGGCCGTAGGTAGGGGTCGATCTTGTCGTTGAGCGTGCCGGGCAGGAACCCCAGCCGCTCCCCGCCTCGACGGCCGGGCGGGTGAGGATGATGCGGTTGACCTGCTTGGCCTGCAGCGCCGCGACCGCCTTGGCCATCGCGAGGTAGGTCTTGCCGGTGCCGGCCGGGCCGATGCCGAAGACGATGGTGTTCTCGTCGATGGCGTCAACGTACCGCTTCTGGTTGAGCGTCTTGGGCCGGATGGTGCGCCCGCGGCTGGAGACGATGTTCATCGTCAGCACGTCGGCGGGGCGCTCGACGGTCTGGGCGCGCAGCATCTGGATGGAGCGCTCGACGGCGTCGCGGTTCAGCGGCTGGCCGCCGTCGATGACGTCGAGCAGCTCGTCGAGGAGGCGCTCGACGAGGGCGACCTCGGCGCTGGGGCCCCCGATGTGGAACTCGTTGCCCCGGACGTGGATCTCCACCTGCGGGAACTGGCGCTCCATGGTGCGCAGCAGCTCGTCACGGGGGCCGAGGAGGGTGACCATCTGCACGTCCGCGGGGATGGCCACGGTGTGCTGCGGCACGTGCGGGTGCGAGGCGGCGGGGCCGGTGGGCGTGGCGGGCTCGTCGGTATGGGCGTCAGACATCGTGCGCCCAGTCTACGGTCCGCGGCCGACACCGGTCATCCGAGATCCGGGCCGGTCAGCCGGGCGGCCAGGTCAGCTCGCGGCCCCCGATGACGTGCACGTGGGCGTGGAAGACGGTCTGCTGCGCGGCGGCCCCGGTGTTCGCGGCGAGGCGGTACCCGGGCAGCCCGTCGCCCTCGGCCACCGCCGCGGCGAGGGTGACGACGTCCGCGAGCTCGTCGGGGGCCGCTGCCGCGAGGGACGCGACGTCGGGCACGTGCCGGCGCGGGATGACCAGCGCGTGCGTGGGCGCCTGCGGGCTGATGTCGCGGAAGGCCAGCGAGTGCTCGGTCTCGGCGACGACGTCGGCCGGCACCTCACCGGCGACGATCCGGCAGAAGAGGCAGTCCTGGGTCTCGCTCATCCCCCGACCCTAGGCCCGGTGCGCGGTCGGCGGGGCCCTGTCGGAGGGCGGTGCTGGACTGTGGGCTCCGACGACGAGGAGACGACGATGACGGTGCGCTGGACGCTGACGATCGACTGCGTGGACGCCCCGGGGGTCGCTCGCTTCTGGAAGGAGGCGCTCGGCTACGTCGACGCCCCGCCGCCCACGGGGTTCGCGACGTGGGAGGAGTGGTTCGAGGCCTTCGAGGTGCCCGAGTCCGAGCGTGACGACGGCGCCTCGCTCGTCGACCCCGACGGCGTGCTGCCGCAGGTCACCTTCCTCGCCGTCCCCGAGCCCAAGGTGGCCAAGAACCGGGTGCACCTCGACCTCCAGGTGGGCGGCGGGCGGCACCGGCCCGCCGACGAGCGCCGGGCGGCCATCGCGGCCACCGTTGAGCGGCTCGTGGCGGCCGGGGGCACGGTCCTCGCCGAGCACGAGATCGCAGGCTCGCTCGACCACGTCGTCGTCGCCGACCCCGAGGGCAACGAGCTCTGCGTCGTCTGACCCGGCTCGCGAGCCGCCTCGGGTCGTCCCGAGCCCTCCCGGCTCGGCTCGCGACGGCCGCACCCGGCTCGCGAGCCGCGTCGGCGTTCGTCCGCGTCAGCGCCAGCGGGAGACGGCGCTCAGCACTGCCAGGGCGGCCGGCCCGGCGCTCGAGGCGCGCAGCACGGTCGGCCCGAGGCGCACCGTCCGGGCCCCGACGGCCTCCAGCGCGGCGACCTCCTCGGGGGTGATGCCGCCCTCCGGCCCCACGACCACGAGCACGTCACCGGCGTCCGGCAGCACCACCCCGGCGAGTGGCTCGGCGGCGTCCTCGTGCAGGACGAGGACCAGCGCGGCCTCCCGCGCCCGGGCCACCACGTCGGTCGTGCTCGCCGTCGCCCCGAGCACCGGGCGGCGGGTCCGGCGGGACTGCTTGGTGGCCGCGACGAGCACGGCGTCCCACTTCCGCCGGGCCTTCTCGCCGCGCTCCCCGCGCCACTGGACGATGCTGCGGGCCGCCTGCCACGGGACGACCTCGTCGACCCCGCACTCGGTGGCGGCCTCGACGGCCTGGTCGTCGCGGTCGCCCTTGGCGAGGGCCTGCACGAGGACGAACCGCGGGCTGGGCTCGGGCTCGTCGCGCACGACCTCGACCCGCACGTCGAGCACGTCACGCTCGGCGGCGACCACCTCGCCCTCGACCGAACGCCCCCCACCGTCGGCGAGCACGACCCGCTCCCCCGCCCGGGTGCGCCGCACAGCCACGGCGTGCCGCCCCTCGGGCCCGTCGAGCCGGACGACACCGCCGACGACGGACGACGACAGCGCCCCGGGCTCGAGGAGGTACACGGGCAGGGTCATCGTGGGGTGCCCCGGGGTCAGCGGGCCTTGAAGGCGTCGCGCAGCTTACCGAACAGCGTGCCCTCGGTGGGGTTCGCGACCCGGCCCTCGGGACGTTCCTCGCCGCGGGCGGTGGCCAGCCGGCGCAGCAGCTCCTCCTGCTCGGCGTCGAGCTTGGTCGGCGTCTGGACCATCGTGTGGACGACGACGTCGCCGCGCCCCCCGCCGCGGAGGTGGGTGACGCCGAGCTGGCGCAGGGTGATGGTGTCGCCGGACTGCGCGCCCCGCTTGATGTCGAGCTCGCGGGGGCCGTCGAAGGTGTCCATCGACAGGGTCGCCCCGAGCGCGGCGGCGGTCATCGGGACCTCGATGGTGGCGTGCAGGTCGTCGCCGCGGCGCTGGAACACCGGGTGCCGGCGGACGGCGACCTCGACGTACAGGTCACCGGCGGGCCCGGCTCCGTGGCCGACCTCGCCCTCTCCGGCGAGCTGGATGCGCGTGCCGGTGTCGACACCGGCCGGCACCTTGAGGGTGAGGGTACGGCGGGTGCGGACCCGGCCGTCGCCGCTGCACTCGTAGCAGGGGTCGGTGATGATCTCGCCGAAGCCCTGGCACGTCATGCACGGTCGCGTGGTCATCACCTGGCCGAGGAAGCTGCGCTGCACCTGCCGGATCTCGCCGCGGCCCTCGCAGACGTCGCAGGTGCGGGCGCCGGTGCCGGGCTGCCGGCCGTCGCCGTGGCAGGTGCCGCAGGCCACCGCGGTGTCGACGGTCAGCTCCTTCTCGCCACCGAAGACGGCGTCGCCGAGGTCGATGTCGAGGCGGACGAGGGCGTCCTGGCCGCGGGTCATCCGCGAGCGCGGGCCGGCCGAGCCGCCGGGGCCTGGCCGCCGAAGAAGGCGTCCATGATGTCGCTGAACGAGAAGCCCTGGCCGAAGCTCGCGGCGCCGTTGGAGTAGGGGTCGGCGCCCATGTCGTAGGAGCGGCGCTTGTCGGCGTCGGAGAGCACGTCGTAGGCCTGGGAGACCTTCTTGAACTGCTCCTCGGCCTCCTCGCCCGGGTTGACGTCGGGGTGCAGGCGGCGGGCCGCCCGGCGGTAGGCGCGCTTGATGTCCTCGGCGCTCGCGTCGCGCGCGACCCCGAGGTCGGCGTAGTAGTCGTTCACGGGTGGAAGGTCCTCCGTGGGTCGGCGGGTGGCTCGCCTCAGTCGGCGAGGATGCGGGAGACGTACGTGGCGACGGCGCGCACGGCGGCCATCGTCGAGGGGTAGTCCATGCGGGTCGGGCCGACGACCCCGAGGCCGGCGACGAGGTCGGACCCGGCGCCGTAGCCCGTCGTGACCATCGACGTCGACTGGAGCCCGGCGTACGGGTTCTCGTGCCCGATGCGCACCGCGAGGGTGCCGCCCTGCTCGGCGACGGTGCCGAGCAGGCGCAGCAGCACGACGTGCTCCTCGAGGGCCTCGAGCACCGGGCCGATGCTCTGGGTGAAGTCGGCGCCGGCGCGCGCGAGGTTGGCCGTGCCGGCGAGGACGACGCGCTCCTCGCGCTCCTCGACGAGGGAGTCCTCGAGCGCGGTGACGACGGCGCGACAGACCTCGCGCACGGTCGGGTCGAGCCGGTCGGGCACGGACGCGAGCTCGGTGGAGGCGTCGGCGAGCACCCGCCCGCCGGTGGCCGCGTTGAGCTCGGTGCGCAGGGTGGCCAGGGTGGCCTCGCCGTCGTCGGTGAGCAGGTCGGTGCCGACGTCGACGACCCGCTGCTCGACCCGCCCGGTCGTGGTGATGAGCACGACGAGCAGCCGCGGCCCGCCGATGGGCACGAGCTCGACGTGGCGCACCGAGGAGCGCGACAGCGACGGGTACTGGACGACCGCCACCTGCCGGGTGAGGGACGCCAGCAGGCGCACGGTGCGGTCGACGACGTCGTCGAGGTCGACGGCCCCCTCGAGCAGGTGCCCGATGGCGCGCTGCTCGGCGGGGCTCATCGGCTTGACCTGCGAGAGGCGGTCGACGAAGACCCGGTAGCCGGCGTCGGTGGGGATGCGGCCGGCGCTCGTGTGCGGAGCGGCGATCAGCCCCTCCTCCTCGAGCGCGGCCATGTCGTTGCGGACGGTCGCGGCCGACACCCCGAGCTGGTGGCGGTCGAGCAGGGCCTTGGAGCCGACGGGCTCGGAGGTCTGCACGTAGTCCTGGACGATGGCCCGCAGGACACGCAGGCGACGGTCCTCGCTCATCGGGTCCACCTCCGGGCGCTCGTCGGGTCGGGTCGGCGGCGGGGGGTTGGCACTCTCGCCGTCAGAGTGCCAATCCTACGTGTTCGGGCCGCCTCGCGCGAAAGCCGGAGCCGGGCGAGGCGCGCCGGTCCGCGGCCGGGCGGCCCCGGCGGGCTAGCCTCGCCGCCGTGACGGACAGGTACGGCGCCGACGTGCTCTCGGGCGACTGGAGGAAGCCCCCGCGCGGGCGCTCGGTCGAGCTGCCCGCCGAGACCGGCACCGTCGTCGAGGAGGTCGAGACCGGCTGGGTCGGGGCGGTCGTGCGCGTCGAGAAGGCCGGCGGCGTGCACGTCGTCCACCTCGAGGACCGGCGCGGACGGGTGCGCGGCTTCCCCCTGGGGCCCGGCTTCCTCGTCGACGGCTCCCCCGTGCGGCTCGTCGCCCCGAAGGTCGCCGCGCAGGCCCGGCTCGACGCGGCTCGTGCGGGGTCGGAGCGCACGGCCAGCGGCTCGCGCGCCGTGCAGGGGCAGCGGGCCCGCGTGGCCAGCGGGTCGCGGATCTTCGTCGAGGGCAAGCACGACGCCGAGCTCGTCGAGAAGGTCTGGGGCGACGACCTGCGCGTCGAGGGCGTCGTCGTCGAGCGGCTCGACGGCGTCGACGACCTCGCCGGAGCCATCCGCGACTTCGCCCCCGGACCCGGACGCCGGATGGGCGTGCTCGTCGACCACCTCGTTCCCGGTACCAAGGAGTCGCGCGTCGTCGACGAGGCCCGCCGGCTGCGGCCGTGGGCTCAGCACGTGCTCGTCGTCGGCCACCCCTACGTCGACGTCTGGCAGTCGGTGAAGCCGGGGCGCCTCGGCATGAACGCCTGGCCGGTCATCCCGCGCGGCACGTCGTGGAAGCACGGCATCGCCGCCCACCTCGGGTGGCCGCACGACACCCAGGCCGACATGGCGCGGGCCTGGCGGCGCATCCTGGCCTCGGTGGGGTCTTGGACCGACCTCGAGCCCGAGCTGCTCGGCCGGGTCGAGGAGCTCATCGACTTCGTCACGGCGCCGTCGGCGCAGGCCTAGGGGGCTCCGGCGGCCCGGGCCGCGGCGACGCCCACGTCGAGCCATCCGCGCAGGGCGGCGTCGTCGGCGAGGACGTCGGCGTGCACGTCGACCCAGCCGCGGCTGGAGCGGCCGCCCATGACCATCGGCTCGACCCCCGCCCGGCCGACGAGGTCGTCGAAGTCGGCGGTCCCTGTGCGCACGAGCAGGCCGCGGGGCCCGACCGAGCAGGCCAGCGCCCCGTCGACCATGAAGCCGACACCCCCGAACATCCGCTTCTCCTCGGCGGGCGGGAGGGCGGCGCGCACGCGCTCGAGCAGCTCCATGGCGCCAGTGTGGCCGCGCTCGACCCGGCGCGGTAGGGGTCGGCCCTGACCGGACCCCGAGCCGGACCCCGACCCACCCCCGGAACCGCTTGGGCGGGGGCCGCGTCGGGTGTTCGATGGGACCAGGAACCCACCGAGGAGGAGCAATGAGCGAGAACACCCCGCGCGAGGACGCCCCGCAGGGCGACCCGACGGAGGTCGTGCCCCCGCCCCCGCCCGCGAGCGACCCCACCGCCGCGTTCGAGCCGGCCACGGCCGAGAGCGCACCGGAGCCGCCGGCCGTCGCCGACGTCCCCGAGCCCCCGGCCCCGCCGGCGCCCGCACCCGGGTGGGAGACCCCGGCCGCCGGCTCGGTCCCCCCGCCGCCCCCGAGCCGCAGTACGCCCCACCGCAGGCGGTCGGCGCGCCGCCCCAGTACCAGCAGCCGCAGTACCAGCAGCCCTACGCCGCCCCGGTCGCGGCTGCCCCGATGTCGCCCCAGGACGAGAAGACGTGGGGCATGGCAGCGCACGGCATCGCCCTGGCCGCCACGGTGTTCAGCGGAGGCTTTCTGTCCTTCGTCGCCGCGCTCGTGATGTACCTGATCGTCAAGGACCGTGGTCCCTTCGTGCGGGCCCACACGGCGAACGCGCTCAACGTCCAGATCCTCGTCGGGATCGTCTTCGTCGTCTCGATCCCGCTGATGTTCGTGCTCATCGGCTTCTTCACCTTCGCTGCCGCGTGGGTCTTCGCCGTGGTCGTCCACATCGTCGGCATCATCAAGGCGAACAACGGCGAGTGGTGGGACCCGCCGATGACCCCGAAGTTCGTCCGCTGACCCACCGCTGACCGACCGGCCCGTGCGCCGGCTGCCGGTCCCGCTCAGGGGCCGAGCAGCCGGCGCACGACCGTGTCGGCGAGCAGCCGCCCGCGCAGGGTGAGCACCGCCCGCCGGTCGCGGACCGCCGGGGCTCCCTCGAGCAGGCCGTCGGCGACGAGCCCGGCCACGGCGGTGCGCCCGGCGCCGTCGAGGCGGCCGAGGTCGAGGCCGTCGCGCAGCCGGACCCCGAGCAGCACCTCCTCGTCGTGGCGCTGCTCGTCGGTCAGGACCTCGCGTCCGGCCGCCGGCGACTCGCCCGCGGCCAGCCGCGCCGCGTAGGCCCGCGGGTGCTTGACGTTCCACCAGCGGACCCCGCCGACGTGGCCGTGGGCCCCCGGGCCGACGCCCCACCAGGACCCGCCCCGCCAGTAGCCCTCGTTGTGCCGACACCGTCCGGCGGGCGTCCGCGACCAGTTGCTCACCTCGTACCAGTCGTAGCCGGCCTGTGCGAGAACGGAGTCCGCGAGCTCGTACTTGTCCGCCTCGTCGTCACCGTCCGGCGCCGGCAGCTCGCCACGACGCACCTGCACCGCCATCCGGGTGCCCTCCTCGACGACGAGGGCGTACGCCGACACGTGGTCGGGCTCGTGCGCCAACGCCGCGTCCAGGCTGGTCCGCCAGTCCTCGAGCGACTCCCCGGGCGTGCCGTAGATGAGGTCGAGGCTCGTCGCGATCCCGGCCGCCCGGGCCGCCACCACCGCCGTGCCGACGCGGGCCGGGTCGTGGGTGCGGTCGAGGGTGCGCAGCACGTGCGGCACGGCGCTCTGCATCCCGATGCTCACCCGCGTGAAGCCGCCCTCGGCCAGCACCTCGAGGCTCTCGGGGTCACCGAGTCGGGGTTGGCCTCGGTGCTCACCTCGGCGTCGGAGGCGAGCCCGAACCGGTCGCGCACCCCGTCGAGCAGTCGGACGAGGTCGGGTGCCGGCAGCAGCGTGGGCGTGCCACCGCCGACGAAGACGGTGTCGACGACGGGCGCCGCGTCGCCGAGCACTCGCCGGGCGAGGTCGAGCTCGGCGAGGGCCGTCCCGGCGAAGTCGGCGGTCGAGGCACCCGGTCCGAGCTCGGTCAGCGTGTAGGTGTTGAAGTCGCAGTAGCCGCAGCGGACCGCGCAGAACGGGACGTGCAGGTAGATGCCGAACGGTCCGTCGCCGAGCCGCGCGAGGGCGTCGTCGGGCAGCTCGCCGGACGCGGGGGCCGGCTCTCCGTCGGGCAGTCGGGGCACGCCGTCCATCGTGTCACCCGCGCGGGCACCCGGCGCCGGACGCCCTGGCCGCCGACCTAGGATGGCGTGGTGCCGGACCGCTGGATCGACCTCGACGGACTCGTCAACATGCGCGACGTCGGCGGTCTGCCGACCCGCGACGGCGGCACCACGGTGTCCCGCAGGCTGATCCGCTCGGACAACCTCCAGGACCTCTCCGAGCTCGACGTCGACCGGCTCGTCCACGAGCTCGGCGTCACCGACGTCGTCGACCTGCGCACCGAGACCGAGCTGCACCTCGACGGCCCCGGGCCGCTGCGGCGCACCACCGACCTCGCGCACCACCACCACTCACTGCTGCCGCAGCGCGCCCCGGAGAGCGCCGACGAGATCGCCGCCCGCGCACTGGCCCTGCCGCAGGACGAGCGACCGGTGCGCGACGCCGCCTTCTGGTCCGAGCACTACCTCGGCTACCTCGCCAAGCGCCCCGACTCCGTGTCCGCCGCCCTGCGCGTCGTCGCCGACGCCGCGGGTGCGGCCGTCGTGCACTGCGCCGCGGGCAAGGACCGCACCGGCACGGTCGTGGCCATGGCCCTCGACGTCGCCGGCGTACCGCGCGAGGAGATCGTCGCCGACTACGCCCTGTCCGCCGAGCGGATCGAGGCGATCATCCGTCGGGTCGCCGGCTCCGACGCCCACGGGCCGTTCCTCAGGGAACAGTCCGTCGCCGACCAGACGCCGCGCGCCGAGACGATGGAGGCGATCCTCGACGCCGTGGCCGACGGCTGGGGCGACGCGGCCGGCTGGCTGCGCGCGCAGGGCTGGGGCGACGACGACGTCCAGCGGCTGCGGGCCCGGTTGACCCAGCCCTGACGGCGCCGGTCCCGGTCAGCGGGAGGGCTTCTCGCTGACGTAGATGGTGATGGTCCCCTCGACGACGACGGTGCCGTCGGTGCGCACCGCCCGAACACGCACCGGGACGTCCCCCGCGGCGCCCACCTCCCAGTCGGCCGGGTCGGTCTCCGCGACGCAGAGCAGGTCGGTCGTCGACTTCGCGAGGTAGGCGACGGTCATCCCCTTGGGGATCCAGCGGTGGGTGGACGGCGTCGTGGCCTCGGCGAGCAGACCCATCGCGGCCTCGAGCCCGTTGCACACCGCGATGGCGTGGACGGTGCCGATGTGGTTCTGGACGCCCCAGCGCTTGCCGACGACGAGCTCGGCGTGGTGCGGGCGCACCTCGCGCACCTGCGGCCGTACCGTCCGGAAGTAGGGCGCCTTGAGCGAGAACAGGAGGGAGAAGGCCCGCCGTCCCCCGGGTCGGGCGGACAGTCGACGGTAGAGCGCCACGGTGTCGGTCACGCCGGTGATGTTACCCGGCGGTAACCGTCGGGCGGTCGCCTAGCGTGGCCGGGTGAGCACCCCCCTGCCCGGTCAGCCCGGCTTCGTCCTGCCCGACCCCGCCGACCGGCCCCACTTCGAGCGCCGCGCCGTCCGCGTGCTGGTCCTCGACGAGGACGAGCGCGTCCTGCTCTTCCTCGACTCCGACCTCGGGCTCGACCCGGTCGCGCACTGGTGGGACACCCCCGGCGGCGGCGTCGACCCCGGCGAGTCCGACCGCGAGGCCGTCGTCCGCGAGCTCGCCGAGGAGACCGGCCAGGTCGTCGAGGACGCCGACGTCGTCGGTCCGTTGTTCGAACGGCTCGTCGTCCACGGCTACAGCGACAAGGTCGTCGAGCAGACCGAGGTCTGGTTCGCCGTGCGCCGGCCCGCCTTCGAGGTCGACGCCTCCGGTTACACCGAGGAGGAGCGGCTCTGCATCGCCGAGACCCGGTGGTGGTCCCTCGCCGACCTCGCGAGCGCCCCCGACGAGGTGTGGCCCGCCGACCTCGCCGACCTCGTCGCCCTCGTCGACCGCCCGGACGCCTGGCGAGCGGGAGCCGTCGCGGGCGAGCCGGTCGAGGAGTCCTCGCTCCCGGCCTGAGCCGTCAGGCCGGGAGCGCACCGTCGTGCGCCACCGGGCGGTGACGAGCACCGCGAGCCCGAGCAGCACGAGCACGCCGCAGCCGAGGAACACCCCCGGGTAGCCGAGCGAGCTCGTGCCGCCGAGGGCGATGACCGGTCCGGCGACGATGGCCCCGACGCGCGTGGTGTTCATGAAGAGGCTGGAGGCCAGGCCTGGACGGCCGATGACGTCCTGGAACAGGGTCAGCCCGACCCCGGACATCGTCGCGATGAACACCGCGTTCGGCAGCTGGCCGGCGACGAGCACCACCGGCGAGGGCACCAGCACCATCGCCGCGTAGTACGTGAGCCCGGCGAGGCAGCCGACGGCGACGACCTTCCGGGGCCCGAACCGCGCGGTGATGCGCCCGAGGACCACGAGGATCGGGATCTCCAGGGCGGCACAGGTCCCGAGGGCCAGGCCGCTCCACTCGAGGTCGAGCCCGAGCTCGTCGGTGACGAGCAGCGGCAGCGAGGAGACGGCGGCGTTGAGGGCCGCGCCGAGGGCCACGAACGTCGCGAGCAGGACGAGCACGTCCGGCCGGCGCAGCGTGGCCCCCATCGGGTCACCGGTCGGGGCGGGCGACGCGCGTGCGGGGAGGTCGCGTGCGCGTGCATCATCACGCGGGTCAGCGCCAGCCCGAGGGTCCCGAGGGCCGCCACGACCCACAGCACCGAGCGCTGGCCGAGCACCCCCATGAGGAAGGCCGCGAACGGCGGCCCGCCGACCCACGCGAACGAGAACACCGCCCGGGTGCGCATGATCTGCTGCACGCTCGCGCCGGTGTGCCGCTGGTAGGCGAAGATCAGGCCGATGGCGATGCCGGCCGGGCCGCCGAGCGCCACGAGGGCGAGGACGGCCAGCGGCAGGGTCGTCGCGAGGGCCAGGGCCGTGGTCAGGGCGATGGTGAAGCCGCCGCACCAGAGCAGCGGCTCGAGGTAGTCACCGCGGCGGTCGGCCCGGGTGGGCACGACGAGCGTCGAGACGAAGCCGCTGACGTTGTAGGCGGCCAGCGCCAGGCCGACCTCGGCCGCCGACGCCCCGTAGAGCGAGACGAGGATGATGCCGATCGCCGGGTTGAGGAAGGCGAACTGGGTGCCCCACAGCAGGGCCGCGGTGGGGACGAGCAGCGCGCGTCGGTGGCCGGCGAGGAAACCCGACCTCGCGACCGGCGTCACTTCTTCGTGGCCTGGGCGCCCGCTCCGTCGGAGGTCAGCGCGGCGATGAAGGCCTCGGGCGGCACCTCGACCGACCCGATGTTCTTCATCCGCTTCTTGCCGGCCTTCTGCTTCTCGAGCAGCTTGCGCTTGCGGCTGATGTCACCGCCGTAGCACTTGGCGAGGACGTCCTTGCGGATGGCGCGGATGTTCTCGCGGGCGATTACCCGGGCGCCGACGGCGGCCTGGATCGGCACCTCGAACTGCTGCCTCGGGATGAGCTCCTTGAGCTTGCCGGCCATCATCAGGCCGTACCCGTACGCCTTGTCCTTGTGGACGATCGCCGAGAACGCGTCGACGGTCTCGCCCTGGAGCAGGATGTCGACCTTGACGAGGTCGGCCACCTGGTCGCCGTCGGGCTCGTAGTCGAGGCTGGCGTAGCCGCGGGTTCGCGACTTCAGCTGGTCGAAGAAGTCGAAGACGACCTCGGCGAGCGGCAGCGTGTAGCGCATCTCGACGCGCTCCTCGGAGAGGTAGTCCATCCCGAGGAGGGTGCCGCGCTTGCCCTGGCAGAGCTCCATGATCGCGCCGATGAACTCGCTCGGCGCGAGGATCGTCGTGCGGACCTTGGGCTCGCGGACCTCGGCGATCTTGCCGCCGGGGAACTCGCTCGGGTTGGTGACGGTGACCCGGCTGCCGTCGTCCATCGTCACGTCGTAGACGACGTTGGGCTGTGTGGAGATGAGCTCGAGGTCGAACTCGCGCTCGAGCCGCTCGCGGACGATCTCGAGGTGCAGCAGGCCGAGGAAGCCGCAGCGGAAGCCGAAGCCCAGGGCCACGGAGGTCTCGGGCTCGTAGACGAGCGCGGCGTCGTTGAGCTTGAGCTTGTCGAGGGCCTCGCGCAGGTCCGGGTAGTCCGACCCGTCGAGCGGGAAGAGGCCGGAGAAGACCATCGGCTTGGGGTCGCGGTAGCCGCCGAGCGCGTCGGTGGCCGGCTTCGCGGCGTTGGTGACGGTGTCGCCGACCTTGGACTGGCGCACGTCCTTGACGCCGGTGATGAGGTAGCCGACCTCGCCGACGCCGAGGCCCTTGCCGGGCACCGGCTCCGGGCTGATGACGCCGATCTCGAGCAGCTCGTGGTGCGCCTTGGTCGACATCATGACGATGCGCTCGCGCGGGTTGAGGTTGCCGTCGATGACGCGGACGTAGGTGACGACGCCGCGGTAGGTGTCGTAGACCGAGTCGAAGATCATCGCGCGGGCCGGGGCGTCGGCGTCGCCGGTCGGCGAGGGGATCTGGGCCACGATCGAGTCGAGCAGCGGCTCGACGCCGACGCCGGTCTTGCCCGACACCTGGAAGCAGTCCTCGGGCTCACAACCGATGAGGCCGGCGAGCTCCTCGGCGTACTTCTCGGGCTGGGCCGCCGGGAGGTCGATCTTGTTGAGGACCGGGATGATCGTGAGGTCGTTCTCCATCGCGAGGTAGAGGTTCGCGAGGGTCTGGGCCTCGATGCCCTGTGCGGCGTCGACGAGGAGCACCGCGCCCTCGCACGCGGCGAGGCTGCGGGAGACCTCGTAGGTGAAGTCGACGTGGCCCGGGGTGTCGATCATGTTGAGGACGTGGCTCGCGCCGTCGACCTCCCACGGCATGCGCACGGCCTGGGACTTGATGGTGATGCCGCGCTCGCGCTCGATGTCCATCCGGTCGAGGTACTGCGCGCGCATCGCCCGGTCGTCGACGACGCCGGTGATCTGGAGCATCCGGTCGGCGAGGGTCGACTTGCCGTGGTCGATGTGGGCGATGATGCAGAAGTTGCGGATCGCCTCCGGCGGCGTGGCGTGCGGCTGCAGCACGGTGCGGGCGCGGGGGACACGAGTCGGCGGTTCCTTGCTCTGTGGGGCGGTGGCGCCGGCGGGCGGCGCGCAGGGCACTGCCTCCCAGTCTCCCACGTCGGGCTCCCGGGTCCGAACGGGATCGACGGGCGCTGGTCGCCGCGGCTCGCGAGCCGGGTGCGGGGCGCGGCGGCTGGCTAGGGTCGGCCCATGCAGTGGCAGCGCGTGCTCCGGCCGATCCTCGACACGGCGGCGCGAGGATTGCGGCGTTCGGGCACCCGACCGCAGTCCGGTCCCACCACGTCACGCACGCCTCACCCCGGCGGCGGCTACCCCGGCGACTACACGGGCCCCCTCGAGCCCGAGTACGCCCCGAACCCGGACGGGCGCCCCGACCCCGGCGAGGTCGTCTGGACCTGGGTGCCGTACGAGGAGGACCACGGCCAGGGCAAGGACCGACCGGTGCTCGTCGTCGGCCGCGACGGCCGCTGGCTGCTCGCCCTCCAGCTGACCAGCCAGGACCACGACCGCGACGCCGGGCAGGAGCGCGCCGCCGGCCGGCTCTGGGTCGACGTCGGCTCCGGCGCCTGGGACACCCGTGGGCGCCCGAGCGAGGTGCGGGTCAACCGGGTCATCCGAGTCGACCCGGACCGGGTGCGGCGCGAGGGCGCCGTCCTCCCCCGCGACCGCTTCGACGCCGTCGCCGAGGCCGTCCGCCGGGCCACCTGACCGGCACCGACCCACGCCGCACGCGCGAGGGCCCGTCACCCAGTGGGTGACGGGCCCTCGGTGCGAGGCGCTCGGCTCAGAGCTGAGCGGCCTTCTTGGCCATCGCGGACTTCTTGTTCGCGGCCTGGTTCTTGTGGATGACGCCCTTGCTCACGGCTTTGTCGAGCTTGGTCGAGGCGGCCTTGAGAGCGGTCGCGGCCTCGTCGGCGGAACCGGTGGCCGCGGCCTCGCGGAACCGGCGGATGGCCGTCTTGACCTCGGACTTGACCGCCTTGTTCCGCTCGGTGGCGGTGCGGTTGGTCTTGATGCGCTTGAGCTGGGACTTGATGTTCGCCACTGGATGTACTGCCTTCGGTCGGGATCGGGTTGCCGTTAGAGGGCGGCAGACGCGGGTCGGGACCGGGCGTGGGGCACCCGTGGTTGACTCGCGCTGGATGGTGCTCGTGCGCGCGCGACCACACGCGCACGCAGTCGACAAAGGTACCAGCGGGGCATCGGCCACCAAAACGACGCTCGCCGGCCTCCCGGACGTCGGCTCAGCCGTCGCGGTGGCGCTCGTGCTGCCGGGTGATGGTGAGCACGACGCGCTCGACCGCGTACACCGGGTCGCGACCGCCGCCCTTGACCTCGGCGTCGGCCGCTGCGAGGGCCTGGATGCACGTCGCGAGGCCGTCGGCACTCCATCCCGACAGCGTGCGACGGGCCCGGTCGACCTGCCAGGGGGCCATCCCCACGTCGCGCGCGACGTCGGCCGAGCGGCCCCGGCCGGCCGAGCCGACCTTGACCAGCTGGCGCACCTGCTGGGCCAGCACGGCGACGATGGGCACCGGGTCGACCCCGACCGCGATGGCGTGCCGCAGCAGCCGCAGCGCCTCCCCCGCGTCGCCGGCCAGGGCGGCATCGGCCACCCGGAAGCCCGTGGCCTCGACCTTGCCCCCGTGGTAGGTGAGCACGACCTGCTCGTCGATGACACCGGTCGTGTCGTCGACGAGCTGCTGGCACGCGGCGGCGAGCTCACGGACGTCCTTGCCCACGGCCTCGACGAGCGCGTGCACGGCCTCGGCCGTGGCCTTGCGCCGCGACCGGCGGAACTCGTGCGCGGCGAAGTCGCTCTTGTCGCGGTCGGTCTTGATGGCGGGCGCCTCGAGCACCCGGGCGCCGGCGCCCCGCAGCGCGTCGAGGACCTTCTTGCCCCGCTGGCCGCTCTTGTGGAGCACCACGAGCGTGAGGTCGGGCTCGGGATGGTCGGTGACGACGGACAGCAGGTCGGCCTGGAGGTCCTCGGCCCCCTCGTCGAGGTCGTGGACGACGATGCACTTGGCGCCGCCGAAGAGCGACGGGCTGGTGTGCAGGACGAGCTCGCCGGGCTGGTACGCGGCGGCGTAGACCCGGATGACCTCGAGGTCGGGGTTGGAGACCCGCAGGTCGTCGAGGGTCGAGGCCAGCGCCCGCTCGGCGAGCACCCCCTCCGGACCGGAGACGAGGACGTAGGGCGGCACCCGGTGGGCGACGGCCACGGTGTCCTCGGTCATGGCGCCACTCTGCCACCCGGCGCCGACGACCGAGGTCGCTGGCCTACGCTCTTGCGGTGCTCCTCCCGGACCTGCCCGACCTGACCCGCCACCGGCGCGTGGTCATCGTCGGGGTCACCGGGTCGGGCAAGTCCTCCCTCGCGGTCCGCCTCGCGGCGATCGGCGGGATGCCGCACGTGCGCGTCGACGACCTCATGTGGCGGCCGGGCTGGGTGCAGCTCGACGCCGCCGCGCAGGTCGAGGCCGTCGCGCCGCACGTCCGCGGCGAGGCCTGGGTGCTCGACGGGCTGTGGTCCGCGACCCGCGAGGTCGTCCTGCCCCGCACCGACCTCGTCATCGCGCTCGACTACCCCCGCCGCGTGAGCCTCGGGCGCCTGCTCAACCGCACCCTGCACCGGCTGCGCACCCACGAGGAGGCGTGCGGCGGCAACACCGAGACGTGGTCGTCGGCGCTCTCCCGCGACTCCATCGTCGCGTGGCACTTCCGGTCCTTCGACCGCAAGCACGCGCAGATCGAGCAGATGGCCGCCGGGCCCGACGGGCCTCCCGTCCTGCGGTTCACCGACCCCCGGGCGACGGACGCGTGGCTGCGCTCGCTCGAGCAGGCCGCGGCCGCCTGAGGACGGTCAGTCGAAGGTCAGCGTCGGGCCGCGACCGGCCTCGAGCCCCAGACCGGACAGGCGCGCCTCGACGACCTCGCCCGGCAGCTCCATCGACTCGGCGAGCTCGTCGACCGACAGGCCGAGCGACACCCCGTCGCGCAGCTCCTCGTCGAGCTCGGCGGTCCAGGCGTGGCCGTGGGTGACGGCCGTGCGGGGCGAGGTGGGCGGCGGCGGGTCGTCGGCGACGGGTCGTTCGTCGGCGACCGGACGGACGTCCGCGGCGGGCGAGGCCGACCCCGACCCCATCGTGGTGCCGGCCAGCGCACCGGTCAGCCCGCGCAGGGACGGCGCGGCGACGGGCAGCGGCGGCGGGGCGGTCTCGTCGAGGCGGGCGAGGGCGGAGAGGACCATCGCGCGGTCGGCGGTCGGCCAGAACGGCGGCAGCGAGCGCTGGAGGAATCCGGCGTACCGCGCGCTCATCATCCGCGAGTCGAGGAAGGCCACGACCCCGCGGTCGTCGCCGCGGCGGATCAGCCGGCCGGCACCCTGGGCCAGCCGCAGCGCCGCGTGGGTGGCCGAGACGGCCATGAACCCGTTGCCACCCATCCGCGCGATGGCCTGCGAGCGCGCGGACGCGAGCGGGTCGTCGGGGCGCGGGAACGGGATGCGGTCGACGATGACCAGCTGGCACGACGACCCCGGCACGTCGACGCCCTGCCACAGCGACAACGTGCCGAAGAGGCAGGTGCGGGGTCCTTGGCGAACTCGCGCACGAGCGTCGAGATCTGGTCCTCGCCCTGGCAGAGCACGACGATGTCGGTGTCCTCCAACCGGTCCCGCATCACCTCGGTGGCCTCCTTGGCCGCCCGCATCGAGGAGAACAGACCGAGGGCGCGCCCGCCGGCGGCGCGCACGAGCGCCTCGATCTCGTCGAGGGTCTCGGGGCGGTGCCGTCCCGCCCGGGGGCGGCAGGTGCCTCGCGACGTAGGCGATGCCCTGCTTCGGGTAGTCGAACGGGCTGCCGACGTCGAGCCCGCGCCACCCCGGCGACCCCTCGCCGCGCAGCCCGATGGTGCCGGCGACGGCGTCGAAGGACCCGCCGAGCTCGAGCGTGGCGGACGTGATGACCACGGTGCGCTCGTCGAACACCTTGTCGCGCACCAGCATCGCCACGCTCATCGGCGCCACGCGCAGCACCGGACCGCGGCGCGGGTCCTTGGAGAGCCAGATGACGTCGAGCTCGCGCTCCTCGAGCATCCGGGCCGACACCTCGAAGAGGTCCTCGACGGCGGCCCGGGCGACCTGCCGCGCGCCGTCGGGCTCCTCCCCCGGCGGGGGCTTGAGCTCGGTCTGGGCCTGCCGGGCGACGTCGCGGATGCGGCCGAGGGCCAGGGCGAGGGAGTCGGGCACGGCGGTCAGCCGGCCCTCGGGCATCGGCTCGAGCACCGACTCGAGCAGGGTGGCCGCGTCGTCGAGCGCCTCGGCGGACTCGGCCTGCCGGCCGGCCCGCTTCGACGCCGCGCGCACCGTGCCCGCCGTCAGCTCGTCGGTGATCGTCGAGGTGACGCGGTCGACGAGCTCGTGCCCCTCGTCGACGACGAGGACGTCGTGCTCGGGCAGCATCTGGCGGCCCTCGAAGGCGTCGATGGCCATGAACGAGTGGTTGGTGACGACGACGTCGACGTCCTTGGCCGCCTCGCGCGAGCGCTCGACGAAGCACTCGAGGACCATCGGGCAGCGCGACCCGAGGCATTCCTCGGCGCTGACCGACACCTGGCGCCAGGCCCGCTCGGAGACGCCCGGCACGAGCTCGTCGCGGTCGCCGGACTCGGTCTCCGACGCCCACTCGCGCAGGCGCACCACCTCGGCGCCGAGCCGGGAGGCGGCGCGGTCGACGTCGCCGAGGGACATCAGGGTGTCGGCGTCGTCGTCGGGGAACCCGCCCTCGAGCTTGTGCAGGCAGACGTAGTTGCGGCGGCCCTTGACGAGCGCGTACGTGGGTCGCCGGCCGAGCACGGGCGCGAGCGCCTCGGCCAGGCGGGGCATGTCGCGGTCGACGATCTGGGCCTGGAGGGCGAGGGTGGCGGTGGCCACGACGGCGGTCTTCCCGGTGTCGACGGCGTGCTGCACGGCCGGGACGAGGTAGGCGAGCGACTTGCCGGTGCCGGTGCCCGCCTGGACGAGCAGGTGCTCGCCGGTCTCGACGGCGTCGGCGACGGCGTGCGCCATCTCGACCTGGCCGGGTCGCTCGGTGCCCCCGACCCCGGCGACCGCGGCGTGGAGCAGGTCGTCGAGGGAGGGCACCCGTGCAGCCTAGGCGGTGCGCGTCCAGGCACCGGGGGCCCGTCCCCAGCCCCATCGCACCGCGGCCGGGCGTTGCGCATGGCGCGTCGAGTTGCGGCTCGCGCACCGTTTCCCTTGTCGGCGACGGCCGTGGATGCGACCATGACCGACGTGACCCTCAGCGCCCAGACCACCAGCGTCCCGCCCGACATCGAGATCGCGGAGGCAGCGACGCTGACGCCGATCACCGAGCTGGCCCACGACCGCCTGGGCATCGACCCGAGCGCGCTCGTCCCTTACGGCCACACCAAGGCCAAGGTCTCGCTCGAGTACGTCAACAGCCTCACCGACCGCGCCGAGGGCCGGCTCGTCCTCGTCACCGCCATCTCCCCCACTCCCGCCGGCGAGGGCAAGACGACGACCTCGGTCGGCCTCGCCGACGCGCTGGCCTCGCTCGGCGAGAAGGCGATGGTCGCCCTGCGCGAGCCGTCGATGGGCCCGGTGTTCGGCATCAAGGGCGGCGCGGCCGGCGGCGGCTACGCCCAGGTCGTGCCGATGACCGACATCAACCTCAACTTCACGGGCGACTTCGCGGCCATCGCGGCGGCCAACAACCTCCTCTCGGCCCTCCTCGACAACCACCTGCACTTCGGCAACGCGCTGGGCATCGACCCCCGCACCGTCACGTGGAAGCGGGTCGTCGACCTCAACGACCGCGCGCTGCGCGACGTCGTCGTCGGCCTCGGCGGTGTCGCGAACGGCGTCCCCCGCGAGGACGGCTTCGACATCGTCGTCGCGTCCGAGGTGATGGCCATCCTCTGCCTCGCGACGTCCATCGCCGACCTCAGGGAGCGGCTCGGCAACGTCGTCGTGGGCTACACCCGCGACAAGCAGCCGGTCACGGCGCGCGACCTCAAGGCCCACGGCGCGATGACCGTGATCCTGCGGGACGCGTTGGCGCCCAACCTCGTCCAGACCCTCGAGCACACCCCGGCGATGATCCACGGCGGCCCGTTCGCCAACATCGCCCACGGCTGCAACTCGGTGATGGCGACCCGCACCGCGCTCCGGCTCGCCGACTACGTCGTCACCGAGGCGGGCTTCGGCGCCGACCTCGGCGCCGAGAAGTTCATCGACATCAAGTGCCGCCAGTCCGGCCTGCGCCCGTCCGCGGTCGTCGTCGTCGCCACGGTGCGCGCGCTGAAGTACCACGGCGGGGTGGCCGCGGCCGACCTGACGCAGGAGTCGGTCGAGGCCCTGACGCGCGGCATGAGCAACCTGCGCCGGCACCTGCGCAACGTCCGTGACGTCTACGGGCTGCCGGCCGTCGTCGCCCTCAACCGCTTCCCCACCGACACCGACGCCGAGGTCGAGGCGCTGCTGCGGCTCGTCGAGGAGGAGGGCTTCCGCGCCTTCGAGGCGACCCACTACTCCGACGGCGGCGCCGGAGCCCAGGCCCTGGCCCGCGGGGTGCTCGACGCCATCGAGAACAGCCCCGGCGAGATGCAGCTCGTCTACCCCGACGACCTGTCGCTCGCCGAGAAGGCCGAGGCCGTGGCGACCCGGGTGTACGGCGCGGCGGGGTCACCTTCGACGCCAAGGCCGCCCGCCGGCTCGCCGCCATCGAGGCCGAGGGCTTCGGTCACCTGCCGGTCTGCATGGCCAAGACGCAGAGCTCGTTCTCGACCGACCCGACGCTGCGCGGCGCCCCCGTCGACCACACCGTGCACGTGCGCGAGGTGCGCCTGGCCGCGGGCGCGGGCTTCGTCGTCATGGTCACCGGCGAGATCATGACGATGCCCGGCCTGCCGAAGGTCCCGGCGAGCGAGCACATCGACGTCGACGAGAACGGTCGCATCGTCGGGCTCAGCTGAGCAGCGAGTCCCCGTCGAGGCGGCGGGCCATCCAGAGGTCGTCGCGCTCGTCGTCCGGCGCGACCCGGATGCCCCCGGGCAGCCGGCCGACCTCGACGTAGCCGAGCCCGGCGTAGAAGGTGTCGGTGCCGGTGCCGCCGCGGACCCCGAGCTCGACGAGCTCGACCCCGTCCTCGCGCGCCACCCGGTGCATCGCCGCCATGAGCAGTCGCCCGAGGTTGCGCCCGCGGCGGTCGGGGTCGGTCATCACGCGGTAGGCCGTGCGCCGGTGGGCGAGCAGCGGGTTCGGCCCCTCGACCCACCAGCCGAGCGCCACGAGTGCGCCGACGGGGTCGCGCAGGAGCACGGCGACCGCGCGCCCGGCGGCCATCTGCTCCTCGTGGGCGCTCAGGGCCTCGGCGACCCGTTCCCGGGCGGCGCCGGGCAGGAAGCCGACCGCTCCCCCGGCGTCGTTCGTCGCGCACCAGAGGTCGAGCACGGCGTCACGGGTGGCCGCGTCGAACGAGCCGCGGCACACCTCGACCCGCGGGGCGACGAGCACGACGGGGCCGGGCACGTCTGCCGGGTCACCGGCCCTGGCCCGCTGCACCACGGCGTCCGGCACCCCCGGCAGCGAGGCACCGGCCTCGGCGGCGCCGGCGAGGGTGAACCCGGAGCGCTCGGCCGTGCGGATCGAGGCCCGGTGGTCCGGGCGGGCGGTGGCCGTCAGCCGCAGGCACGGCCCGTGCTCCAGCGCGTCGGCGGCGACCGCCCGCGCGACCTCGGGTCCGAGCCCCCGGCCGTGGTGCGGCCGGTCCAGCCGGTAGTACAGGTTGAGGTTCTGCCCCTCCCGGCCGTGGATGACCCCCGCGACCCCCAGCGCCTCGCCCGTCGTGCGGTCCTCGACGACGCCGTAGCCGAAGCCGTGCTCGGCCCAGTGCGCCAGGGCCCGCGCGAACAGCTCCTCGGCGCGGGCGTCGTCGCTCACCGCCCAAGGGGCGAACGGGTACTGCGCGGGGTCGGTGTGCAGCCGCACCCAGAGGTCGTGGTCGGTGGGGACGAGCGCACGCAGGCGCAGGCGCCGCGTGGTGAGGGTGCGGGGGTCTATCACCCGCTCACCCTATTGCGAACCTCTCGCAACAGAGCGCTCCGGGCGCCGGCCGTCAGACCGCGAAGGCCGACAGATCGTCGGCGAGCTCGGCGTCGACCCGGGCGGTGAGGCGGGTGCCCTCGGCGACGTGCTCGCTCGTGAGGACCTCCCCCGTCTCGTGCACCCGGCTCACGAGGTCGCCGCGCTCGTAGGGCACCAGCACGTCGACGTCGACGTCGGGCTGGGGCAGCTCGTCGGCGATCAA
Source organism: Phycicoccus sp. HDW14 (assembly GCF_011383005.1). Classification (GTDB taxonomy): domain Bacteria; phylum Actinomycetota; class Actinomycetes; order Actinomycetales; family Dermatophilaceae; genus Phycicoccus. The sequence continues at coordinate 1,754,510 of NZ_CP049935.1, forward strand.
CGCCTGCAGCTCGTCGAGGCCGGCCCCGGTGCGGGCCGACACGACGATCGAGTGCTTCTCGTGGCGGCGCAGCCGGTCGAGCACCTCGGGGTCGGCGAGGTCGGCCTTGTTGACGACGATGACCTCGCGCACGTCGGTGGCGTCGACGTCGGCCAGCACCGAGCGGACGGCCGAGATCTGGCCCTCGGGTCGGGGTGCGAGCCGTCGACGACGTGCAGCAGCAGGTCGGCGTCGGCCACCTCCTCGAGCGTCGAGCGGAAGGCCTCGACGAGCTGGTGCGGCAGCTGGCGGACGAACCCCACGGTGTCGGCGAGCGTGTAGAGCCGCCCGTCCGGGGTCTCGGCGCGCCGCACGGTGGGGTCGAGCGTCGCGAACAGCTGGTTCTCGACGAGGACCCCGGCGCCGGTGAGCCGGTTGAGCAGGCTCGACTTGCCGGCGTTCGTGTACCCGGCGATGGCGACGCTCGGCACGCGGTTGGCCTTCCGGCCGCCACGCTTGGTGTCGCGCGTGGTCTTCATGTCCTTGATCTCGCGGCGCAGCTTGGCGATCCGGCTGTTGATCCGCCGGCGGTCGAGCTCGATCTTGGTCTCACCGGGGCCGCGCGAGCCCATGCCCTGGCCGCCGGCGGCCTGGCCACCGGCCTGCCGCGACATCGAGTCACCCCAGCCCCGCAGCCGCGGGAGGAGGTACTGCAGCTGGGCCAGCTCGACCTGCGCCTTGCCCTCCCGGCTCTTCGCGTGCTGGGCGAAGATGTCGAGGATCAGCGCCGTGCGGTCGATGACCTTGACCTTGACGACGTCCTCGAGGGCACGCCGTTGGCTGGGGCGAGCTCGGTGTCGCAGACGACGGTGTCGGCGCCCTCGGCGATGACGACGTCGCGCAGCTCGGCGGCCTTGCCCTTGCCGAGGTAGGTGGCGGGGTCGGGGTTGGCCCGGCGCTGGATGACACCGGCGAGCACCTCGGAGCCGGCCGTCTCGGCGAGCGCGGACAGCTCGCGCAGCGAGTTCTCCGCGTCGACGAGCGTGCCCTCGCACCAGACGGCGGCGAGGACGACCCGCTCGAGCCGCAGCTGGCGGTACTCGACCTCGGTGACGTCCTCGAGCTCGGTCGACAGGCCGGAGACGCGGCGCAGCGCGGCGCGCTCCTCACGGTCGAGCTGGTCGCCGTCGAAGTCGAGCGCGTCGTCGTCGAGCACGAAGCCCGCGTCGTCGAACGTCGCGGGGTCGTGGCTGGCGTCGTCGGCGAGCGCCTCGGCCCGCCCGGAGAGGATGTTCTTGGCAGTCATATGCTCCCTAGGGTCTCATCGGTCAACGCCCGGCGGCGACCGGATTCTTCCGTCCCGCCGATACCGTGGGCCCCGCGATGAGCGACCACGACCACTACTTCACGGCCTCCCCCGCGAGCGACGGCGAGCGCCGCCCGCTGCGGGTCCGCCTCGCCGGCCGGACCGTCGAGGTCGAGGTCGCGGGCGGCGTCTTCTCCCCCGGCGGGCTCGACAAGGGCACCCGCGTCCTGCTCGACGAGGCTCCGGCCCCGCCGCCGGAGGGCACCTTCCTCGACCTCGGCTGCGGCTGGGGTCCGGTCGCGCTCTCGCTGGCGATGCACTCGCCCGCGGCCACCGTCTGGGCGCTCGACGTCAACGAGCGGGCCCTGGACCTGTGCCGCCGCAACGCCGCGTCGCTCGGGCTCCCCGGGGTGCACGCCGGCCCGGCGGAGTCGGTGCCGGCCGACCTGCGCTTCGACGTCATCTGGTCCAACCCGCCGATCCGGGTCGGCAAGGCGGTGCTGCACGACCTCCTGGGCACCTGGCTGCCGCGCCTGACCCCGGGTGGACGCGCGTACCTCGTCGTCCAGAAGAACCTCGGGTCCGACAGCCTGCAGCGCTGGGTCGAGGACGAGCTGGGGATGCCCTGCCGGCGCGTGACGTCAGTGAAGGGCTTCCGGCTGCTCGAGGTCGCTCAGGGCTGACGCCGGTCCGGCCGCACGACCATCGAGGAGCGGGAGGAGCGCGCGGGGCGCCGGTCGTCAGGCGGGCAGCAGCGCCGTCGCGACGGTGCCGTCGGCGACGAGCACGGCCGGTCCGGCCAGCTCGACACCGTGGCCGGCGAGCAACCGGACGGTGAGCCGGCCGCCGGGGACGTCGACGAGCCACGTCGAGCCGGTGTCGAGCGACCCCGCCCAGAAGCTCGTGGCGATCGCCGCGGCGCAGGCGCCGGTGCCGCAGGACCGGGTCTCGCCGACACCGCGCTCGTGGACGCGCATCGCGACGTGGCCGGGACCGATCGGGCGGACCAGCTCGACGTTCGTGCCGTTCCGGGGCTCGGGGCGCACCGACGGCGGTGACGACAGGTCGACGTCGTCGAGCTCGACCTCCTCGGGGAGAGCCACGACGGTGTGCGGGTTGCCGAGGTCGACCGACAGCGCGGAGTACGGGTCGCCACCGCCGACGTGGACGAGGGCGTCGAAGCCGTCGCGCTCGGCGGTCGGCTCGTCGGCGAGTCGCCAGGGGCCGAGGTCGACCGACCACTGGTCGCCGTCGCGCCGAACGGACTTGGCGCCGGCCCGGGTGGCGATGACGAACTCGTCCCGCTCCTCGAGGCCCTCCCGGCGCAGGTACTCGGCGAAGACGCGGGTCCCGTTGCCGCACATCTCCGCTGCCGAGCCGTCGGCGTTGCGGTAGTCCATGAACCACGGGGCGGCGTCGGCCTGCTCGCGCACGGCCGGCTCGTCGGCGAGCGCCGTCGGCACGACCCGGATGACCCCGTCGCCGCCGATGCCGGCGCGGCGGTCGGCCAGCCAGGCGGCCCTTGCCGCGCTCAGCCCGAGGGCGCCGTCGAGGTCGGGCACGAGGACGAAGTCGTTCTCGGTGCCGTGCCCCTTGGTCCACGCGAGCCGGTCAGCCATGCCCACCATCGTCCCATCCCCCGCGACGCAGGGCGGACGCCGCCTCGTCGACGAGCTCGACGACCCGGTCGACGAGGTCGAGGTCGGCGGCGTCGAGCCAGGTGGTGCGCGGGTCGGCGCCGAACCACGACTCCTGCCGCCGGACGAGCCGCCGGGTGCGCAGCGCGGTGTCGGCGACGGCGTCGTCGAGAGTCATCGCCCCGTCGATGACGGCGAGGGCCTGGGCGTACCCGACGGCCCGGCTCGCGGTGCGCCCCTCGCGCAGGCCGAGGTCGACCAGGGCGCGCGTCTCCTCGACGAGGCCGCTGTCGAACATCGCCCGGGTGCGCCGGTCGATGCGCCGGTCGAGGGCCTCGCGGTCGAGGCGCAGACCGACGGTCACGGTGGGGCGCACCGACTCCCGCGTCGGGAGGGTGGCGCTGAACGGCCGTCCGGTCAGCTCGACGACCTCGAGGGCGCGCACGATGCGGCGCGTGTTGTTCGGCTCGACGGCGGTGGCCGCCTCCGGGTCGACGCGCCGCAGCTCCTCGAGGAGGGCCGCCGTCCCCTGCGACGCGGCGCGCTCCTCGAGGCGCCGGCGGACCTCCGGGTCGGTCGGCGGGATGTCGAGGCGGTCGAGCAGGGCCCGGACGTACAGCCCGGAGCCGCCGACGACCAGGGGGACGTGGCCTCGCTCGAGGATGCCGGCGACATCGGCCCGGGCGTGGTGCTGGTAGCCGGCGACGGTCGCCTCGTCGGTGACCTCGAGGACGTCGAGCTGGTGGTGCGGCACGCCCTCGCGCCCGGCCGGCGGCAGCTTGGCCGTGCCGATGTCCATCCCCCGGTAGAGCTGGGAGGCATCGGCGCCGACCACCTCGCCGTCGAGCCGATGGGCCAGGGCGACGCCGAGGTCGGACTTGCCGGTGGCGGTGGGGCCGACGACCGCGACGACGAGGCCGGCAGCGGCGGTCGGCGCCACGTCAGTCCGCGCGCTCGTCGTCGGGCGTCTCGTCGTCGTGGCCGAAGGGGTCGCGGTCCTCGCCCGGCATCCAGGTCAGGCCGGGGGTGCCCCAGCCGTTGGCCTTGACCGCCTTCTTGGCCTTGCGGGCGTAGCGGCCGGAGAGCCGGTCGACGTAGAGGAACCCGTTGAGGTGGTCGTACTCGTGCTGGAGCATCCGCGCGAACCATCCGGTGGCCTCGTAGCGCAGCTCGTGGCCGTCGACGTCCTGGCCGGTGAGCACGGCCTGCTCGCCGCGACGCAGCGGGTAGGACTCGCCGGGCACCGACAGGCAGCCCTCGGACTCCTCGTGCGGGTCGGGGTCGCCGGCCACCGGCTTCGCGGCGACGAGGTAGGGGTTGATGACGACGCCGCGGGGCGGGATGCCGTCGTCGTTGGCCAGCTGCCAGGTGAAGATGCGCAGGCCCACACCGACCTGCGGCGCGGCCAGCCCGACCCCGCGGGCGGCGTCCATCGTCTCGTACATGTCCGCGACCAGCTCGCGGATGCCGTCGTCGATGACCTCGACGGGCTCGGCGCGGCGGTGGAGGACGGGGTCTCCGGTGATGACGACGGGGCGGATGGTCATGCGGCCGATTCTTCCAGAGCCGCCGGCCCGGACGGACGGCGGGAAAGGGCTGGCGCGCCGGGCCGTTCGGGTGTGGACTGGTCCTGCTCCCTCGGGAGCACGCCCTGTCACCGAGTGGAAGGAGGTCGCCGATGGGATTCCTCGACAGCGCCAAGGAGAAGCTCACCGAGCTGGCCGAGCAGCACCCCGACCAGGTCGAGTCGCTCAGCGACCAGGCCATCGAGCGCGGCGGCGACGCCGTCGACTCGGCGACGGGTGGCAAGTACGCCGACAAGGTCGACCAGGCCCAGGCCAAGGCCGACGAGGCGATCGGCGAGCGGTGACCTGACCCGAGGCCGCGAGGTTTCGAGGCCCCCGACCGGTTCCGGTCGGGGGTCTCGTCCGTTCGGACAGGATGGGGCTCGACCTTCGGCCACGACTCGTGTCGCAGGCCGGCTTTCGCGCCTGCGGCACCGAAGGGTTCCCTACCCTCGAGGTTCCTGCACACCCCCTCGGAAAGGACGCGCCGTGTCGCACTGGCACTCCGGGCTCCCGAAGCTCGAGCTCGAGCCGTTCGACCCGACCCCGCTCTACGACGCGGTCCGCTCGACCGTCGCCGAGACCGCGGTGGCGCAGGAGCGCCGCCGCACCAGCCTGCGGACCGCCGGCATCGTCGGCGCCGTCGTCACGGCGTGTGCCGTCGTCGGCGGGCTCGTGGCCCTCCTCGCCTGACGCCCTCCGGCCTCAGGCCCCTCCGGGCTCAGGCCCCTCCGGGCTCAGGCCCCGCAGGCGGGCGCCGCGACCGGCGCCTGCGGCCGCCCGACGGACGGCATCCCCAGCGAGACACCCGGCTTGCCGGGCACCGGCGCGTCCTGGAGCGCCGCCCAGGCATCCCCGCCGCGCGTCCGACGCACCGCGTAGATGCCTTCTCGCACACCGCTGTCGGCGACGAGGTGGTGCGGTGCGCCGTACGTGACGCCCACCGTGACGGCGTCGCCCGGCCGGGGGCGCTCGGCGCCGTCCGGCACGGCGAAGTGCACGAGCCGGTTGTCGCGGGCCCGCCCGGACATCCGGGAGGTCTCGCCGTCCTTGCGGCCCTCGCCCGGCGCCACGAGCACCTCGACGTCCCGGCCCTCGAGGGCGCGGTTGCCGGCCCAGGAGACCTGCTCCTGGAGGGCGATGAGACGGTCGAACCGCTCCTGGACGACGGCCTTCGGAACCTGGTCGGCCATCGTCGCCGCCGGGGTGCCGGCGCGGATCGAGTACTGGAAGGTGAAGGCGCTCGAGAAGCGGGAGGCCTCGACGACCCGCAGGGTCTCGGCGAAGTCCTCCTCGGTCTCGCCGGGGAACCCGACGATGAGGTCGGTGGTGATCGCGGCGTCGGGCATCGCGGCCCGGACCCGGTCGATGATGCCGAGGAACCGCTCGCTGCGGTAGCTGCGGCGCATCGCCTTGAGCACGCGGTCGGAGCCGGACTGGAGCGGCATGTGCAGGCTCGGCATGACGTTGGGGGTCTCGGCCATCGCCTCGATGACGTCGTCGGTGAACGCCGCCGGGTGCGGGCTCGTGAAGCGCACGCGCTCGAGGCCGTCGATGTCGCCGCAGGCCCGCAACAGCTTGCCGAAGGCCAGCCGCTCGCCGAACTCGACGCCGTAGGTGTTGACGTTCTGCCCGAGCAGGGTCACCTCGACGACGCCCTGGGCGACGAGCGCCTCGATCTCGGCGAGGACGTCGCCGGGGCGGCGGTCCTGCTCCTTGCCGCGCAGGCTCGGGACGATGCAGAAGGTGCAGGTGTTGTTGCAGCCCACCGAGATCGACACCCAGCCGGCGAAGGCCGAGTCGCGCCGGGTCGGCAGGGTGGAGGGGAAGGTCTCGAGCGACTCGAGGATCTCGACCTCGGCGCGCTTGTTGTGGCGGGCCCGGTCGAGCAGGGCCGGCAGGCTGCCGATGTTGTGCGTCCCGAAGACGACGTCGACCCACGGGGCTCGCTTGACGATGGACTCGCGGTCCTTCTGCGCCATGCACCCACCGACGGCGATCTGCAGGTCGGGGTTGGCGGTCTTGGCGGGGCGCAGCTGGCCGAGGTTGCCGTACAGCTTGTTGTCGGCGTTCTCGCGCACGGCGCAGGTGTTGAACACGACGACGTCGGCCACCTCGGGCCGGCGGTCCGCGGGCAGGCTCGCGAGGTCGACGTACCCGGCGGTCTCGAGCAGGCCGGCGAGGCGCTCGGAGTCGTGCACGTTCATCTGGCACCCGTGGGTGCGCACGTCGTAGGTCCTGGCAGCAGTCATGGCGCCACCAAGGGTACGAGCCGATGCCGTGCGGCGCGGAATCGCCGCCGCCCGGTCGCTCACGCGAGGCGGGTGATGGTGACGACGACCCGCAGCGCCGCGGTCGCCCGCCCCGAGTAGATCCCCTTGAACGGCGGCACGTCGTCGTAGTCGCGGCCGCGGGCGACGACGACGTGCTCGACCCCCACGGGGGTGCCGTTCGTCGGGTCCGCCGCGACCCAGGCGTCGTCCCAGAACTCGACCCAGGCGTGGCTCTCCCCCGAGGCGCTCTCGCCGACGGCGAGGTCACGCTTCGGCACGAGGTAGCCCGACACGTAGCGGGCGGGGATGCCCAGGGCCCGCAGGGCGCCGATGGTGATGTGCGCGAAGTCCTGGCAGACGCCGGCGCGGTTGGCCCAGGCGTCCTCACCCTTGCTGCGGACACCCGTCGCGCCCGGGCGGTACTCCATCTCCTCGCGGACCCGGCGGCACACCGCGTCGGCGGCCTCCCGGGGGGTGGGGAGCCCGCGCACCTCCTCGACGAGGGCACCGACGCCGTCGCCCGGCCGGGTCCGGGCGGAGACCATGAGCCACTCGTAGAGCCGGTCCTGCACGGCGGGGTCGCGCACCGTGTCCCAGGTGCTCGTGGCCGAGGACGGGGCGACCTCCGCTCGCTCGACCGTGGAGATGGCCTCGATGTCGAGCCGCTCGTGGGCGGCCAGGCTCTCCATGGCCATGACGTGGGTGCCCCAATGATCGCGGTAGACGTGGCTCCACGTCATCGGCCGGATCCGGATGCGGTTCTCGAGGGTGGTCTGGCCGGGCTCGTTGAGCGGGGTCATCCGCAGCTCGTTGTGCGCGGCGCGGACCGGCCCGTCGTAGCCCAGCCCGGTCGTGTGGACGATGCGGTAGCGGCGCACCTCAGACCACGTCCCTCGTCCACGTCGTGAGCGGCCCGGACTGGAAGTACCGGGCGGCGATCGAGGAGGACGCGGTCGTCACGGCGGACTGCACGCGCCGCATCTGGGCGGGCAGGTCGGCGATGACGTCGGTCGTCGCGCGGTACTCCAGCGACGTGCGGATCCGGCCCAGCTGGCGACGGGCCTCGTCGGACACCCCGATCCGCTCGGCATGGGCCGGCGACAGGGCCTCGAGCCGGTTCTCGGCCTCGCGCAGGCTGAAGAACACCGAGCGGGGGAACTCGCGGTCGAGCACGAGGAAGGCGGCGGCCCGGTCGTCGGAGAGCAGCCCGCGCTGGCTGCGCATGAACGCCTGCTGCGCGCCGCAGCTCGAGAGGACGACCGACCACGGGGCACCCCCACCGGGCATGCCGCCGGTGGCCACGAGCCGGGCGGTCATGTCGGCCCGCTCGATGCTGCGGCCGAGGACGAGGAAGTCCCAGGCCTCGTCGTGCGACATCGTCGAGTCGGCGATGCCCGAGACGAGGGCGGCCCGCTCGCGCACCCACGACAGGTGGCGCTCGGTCACCATCCCCCGGCCGAAGCCGTTCCACCGGTGCCACGTCGTGTTGATGCCCTCCCACAGCTCGGTCGAGAGGGTCTCGCGGGCCCGGCGGGCGTTCTCGCGGGCGGCGAACCAGGCGCCGGAGATCGAGCTGGGGTTGCTGCGGTCGAAGACCAGCGAGCCCCCCACGTCGTCGAACGAGACGTCACCCTCGTGCGGGAGGCCCATGATCACCGAGAGGACGGTGCGCGAGGCCGCGGACTCGTCGGCCACCGGGTCCTCGAGCAGCTGCAGGCGCAGGACGTCGATGATCCGGGCCGTGCCGTCGGCCCGCTCGGTGTACCGGCCGATCCAGAAGAGCGACTCCGCGATCCGGCTCAGCACGACGCCTCCCCGCCCTCGTCGTGCGACCCGCGCGGCCGCCGTTCCTGCTGCTGCTGCTGTTGCTGCTGGGCGCGCATGCTGTCCTCGAGCGAGGCCGTGGGGGCGCTCATGACGACGACCTCCCGGTTGTCGGGGTGCGGGGTCGCCGCGCTGACGCTGGCCCGGCGGTCCGAGAGCACCCAGGTGTCCTTGGACCCGCCGCCCTGGCTCGAGTTCACGACGAGCTCTCCCTCCGGCAGGGCCACCCGGGTCAGGCCGCCCGGCAGGACCCGCACCCGCTCGCCGTCGTTGACCGCGAACGGGCGCAGGTCGACGTGGCGGGGCGCGAGGCCGCCGTCGATGAAGGTCGGCACGGTCGAGAGCTGGACGACCGGCTGGGCGATCCAGCCGCGCGGGTCGGCCTCGAGGGCGCCGCGCAGCCGGTCGAGGGTGGGGCCGTCGGCGCGGGGTCCGACGACCAGGCCTTTGCCGCCGGAGCCGTCGACCGGCTTGACGACCATCTCGTCGAGGTGGTCGAGGACGTGCCTCAGCGAGTCCGGCTCGGCGCACCGGAAGGTGTCGACGTTGGGCAGGATCGGGTCCTCGTCGAGGTAGAAGCGGGTCAGGGCCGGCAGGTAGCTGTAGATGAGCTTGTCGTCGGCGACCCCGTTGCCGAGCGCGTTCGCGACCGTCACCCGGCCGGCGCGCATCGCCGAGACGAGGCCCGCGACGCCGAGCACCGAGTCCCCGCGGAAGTGCACCGGGTCGATGAACTCGTCGTCGACGCGCCGGTAGATGACGTCGACGGGACGGTCACCGGTCGTCGTGCGCATCCGGACCTGGCCGCCGACGCAGACGAGGTCGCGGCCCTCGACGAGCTCGACGCCCATCATCCGGGCGAGCAGGGCGTGCTCGAAGTAGGCGGAGTTGAAGACGCCCGGGGTGAGGACGACGACCGTCGGGTCGCTCGCGCCGTCCGGGGCGGCGGCCCGCAGTGCCGCGAGCAGCATCCGCGGGTAGTCGTGCACCGGGCGGATGCGCATCGTCGCGAAGGCCTCGGGGAAGACATTGGCCATCGCGCGGCGGTTGGCGATGACGTAGCTGACGCCGGACGGGACGCGGACGTTGTCCTCGAGGACCCGGAAGGTGCCCTCCTCGTCGCGCACGAGGTCGACACCGGCCACGTGCACGCGCACCCCGTTGGCGGGACGGATGCCGGTGACCGCCCGGTGGTAGTGGTTCGAGCTGGCGATGAGCCGCCACGGGACGATTCCCTCGTGGACGGCGCGCGGGATCTCGCCCTCGCGCGAGTAGATGTCGTCGAGGAATGCCTCGAGCGCCGTGACCCGCTGGGCGACCCCGGACTCGATGACCTGCCACTCGTGGGCCGAGATGACCCGCGGCACGGCGTCGAGCGGGAAGGGCCGCTCCTCCCCGGCGTAGTCGAAGGTGACGCCCTGGTCGAGGTAGGAGCGGGCGAGGATGTCGGCGCGCTCCTTGAGGGTCGTGCCGGTCATCGAGCGCAGCGTGTGGAAGACCGCCTTGTACGGCGTGCGCGGCTCGGCCGGGCTGCCGAGCATCTCGTCCCAGGCCCCTCCCCCGAGCCGGTAGCCGTCGAAGAGGCTGCCTGCGGCGTCGGGGGTGGTCGGCTCGCTCACGCGCTCGAACCTAGGGGGAAAGCGTGACCGTGTCATCACGACCCTGTCTCCGGGATGTTTCCGGGCGGACCCTGATGTCGGTGCTCGGCGCTGCGTGCGAGGCTGGGGCGCAGCGACATCCGTCGCCCTGTCTGGAGGTCCGGTGCGCACCCTGCTCAACGTCATCTGGTTCGTGTTCGGCGGCTTCTGGCTGGCGCTCGGGTACGCGTTCGCCGGGCTGGTGCTCTGCGTGCTCGTCGTGACGTTCCCGCTCGGGGTCGCGTCGTTCCGGATGGCCAGCTACGCCCTGTGGCCGTTCGGGCGGGCCGTCGTCGAGAAGCCGGGGGCCGGCGCCGGGTCGGCGGTGCTCAACGTCGTGTGGATCGTGCTCGCCGGCTGGTGGCTGGCCCTCGGCCACCTGCTGACGGCCGTCGCGCAGGCCGTGACGATCATCGGGATCCCGCTGGCGGTGGCCAACCTCAAGATGCTGCCCGTCTCGCTGGTGCCCTACGGCAAGGAGATCGTGCCCAGCGACTCGCTGCCCCCGGGCCGGCGCCCGCTGCACTCGCTCTGAGCCGGGAGCGCCCCGGCCGGCCTCAGTCGCGCTGGTGCTCGGGCGCCTCGCGGACGGCCTCGCGGACGAGGCGCATCGTCAGCTCGGCGTCGTAGCCCTTGCGCGCGAGCATCCCGGCGAGGCGCCGGGTCTGGACGACCGGCTCGAGACCGTGCATCGTGCGCAGCTTCTTGGCCACGAGCTGGCGGGCGCGTTCCTCCTCGGCGTGCGGGTCGACCTCGGCGAGGGCGGCGGCGGCGGTGTCGTCGTCGACGCCCTTGCGCCGCAGCTCCTGGCGCAGGGCCCGGGTGGCCAGGCCCCGGCCGGCCTGCTGGGAGCGCACGAGCATCCCCGCGTACGCCTCGTCGTCGACGAGCCCGACCTCCTCCATCCGGTCGAGCACGGCCGCCGCGACGTCGTCGGGACAGTCCTTCTTCCGCAGGGCCTGGGCGAGCTGGGAGCGGCTTCGCGGGGCGGCGGTCAGCTGGCGCAGGACGATCTGGCGGGCCCAGTCGTGCGGGTCGGGCTCGTCGCCGCGGGTGCGGGGGTCACCCTCGGGGTCGGGTGGGGCCGGTGCCCGTCGGCCGCGGCGCGGGGGCTGGGACCGCGGCTCCTCGGCGAGGATCGCGCGCAGCTCGTCGAGGCCGGGTGCGGCCGTGGACGAGGCGGGCCCCGCCGCCCACTCGGGCGGCGGGGCCGTGCCGTCGGCGAACGCCATCGGGCGTGCCTCAGAAGTCGACGGGGACGTCCGGGACGGCCTCGAGCTCGACCTTGACCCCGATGCCCAGCTTCTCCTTGATCTTCCGCTCGAGCTCGTCGGTGAGCTCGGGGTTGTCCTTGAGGAACTGGCGGGCGTTCTCCTTGCCCTGGCCGAGCTGGTCGCCGTCCATCGTGTACCAGGCACCGGCCTTGCGGACGAAGCCGTGGTCGACGCCCATGTCGATGAGGCCGCCCTCGCGGGAGATGCCCTGGCCGTAGAGGATGTCGAACTCGGCCTGCTTGAACGGCGGGCTGACCTTGTTCTTGACGACCTTGCAGCGGGTGCGGTTGCCGACCGCGTCGGTACCGTCCTTGAGGGTCTCGATGCGCCGCACGTCGAGGCGGACCGAGGCGTAGAACTTCAGCGCCTTGCCACCGGTGGTGGTCTCGGGCGAGCCGAACATCACGCCGATCTTCTCGCGCAGCTGGTTGATGAAGATCGCCGTCGTGCCCGTGGTGTTGAGGGCACCGGTGATCTTGCGCAGGGCCTGGGACATCAGGCGGGCCTGGAGGCCGACGTGGCTGTCGCCCATCTCGCCCTCGATCTCGGCACGGGGCACGAGGGCCGCGACCGAGTCGATGACGATGATGTCGAGCGCGCCGGAACGAATGAGCATGTCGGCGATCTCGAGCGCCTGCTCCCCGTGTCGGGCTGGGAGACGAGCAGCGCGTCGGTGTCGACGCCGAGCTTCTTCGCGTACTCGGGGTCGAGGGCGTGCTCGGCGTCGATGAAGGCCGCGATGCCGCCGGCCTTCTGCGCGTTGGCCACCGCGTGCAGCGCGACGGTCGTCTTGCCGGAGGACTCCGGACCGTAGATCTCGACGACGCGGCCGCGGGGCAGACCCCCGATGCCGAGCGCGACGTCGAGCGCGATGGACCCGGTGGGGATGACGGCGATGGGCGGGCGGACGTCGTCGCCGAGGCGCATGACCGCGCCCTTGCCGTGCTGCTTCTCGATCTGGGCCATCACCGAGGCGATGGCCTTGTCCTTCTCGCCGTCGTTGGCCGCAGCCACCGGGTTGGGCATCACGCTTCCACGAGCACCAGCCATGTCACACCTGTTCCTTCGTTCGTCATCGGACGCGCCCACCGGCGACCAGCCCTCGCGGTCGGTCTCGTCGCGAGCTCTGGTCAGACGCTAGGTGGGGGCACCGACAACGGTCACGGGTCGCCGTGGGACCTGTGGACGAGTGCCGCCGGAACCACCACCTGTGGACGACCATAGACGAACACGTGTTCGACGACGGGCACGACGCGCCGCGACACGCCGTGCCCCTACCGGGGCGGTCAGCGGGGCGGTACGGCGACTCCCCACATCGCCGCGACGTGGCGCACGTCGGTGCCACAGCAGCCACCGAGGACCCGCATCGCCGGCAGCAGCCGGCTGACCTCCATCTGGTCGGACGCCAGCTGCGCGGGGTCGCCGTCGTCGAGCTCCTCGGCCTCGTCGAGCTCGGCGTGGCTCATGGCCGAGGCGTTGGCACGCGTGCCCACGACCCGGCGCACCCACTCCCCCTCGTCGAGCGCCGGCAGGACGTGGGTCGGGTGTGCGCAGTTGACGACGAAGTGGTCGGGGGCGGCGGCCACGTCGACGGCCTGCACGGCGTCGGCGAGCGTCGTCCCGTCGGGCAGCCGTCCGTCGGTCTCGACGGTGAACCCGACCGAGACCGGGATGCCGGCGTCGCGGGCGGCGAGGACCACCCCGATGCCCTCGGCGGACGTCGTCAGGGTGAGCGCCGAGACGAGGTCGGCCCCTGCGTCGGCGAAAGCGCGCACCTGGGGTGCGTGGTAGTCGCGGGCCTCCTCGGGGTCGGGGGCCTCGCCCGCCACGTAGCCGTCGCCGCGCGGCCCCAGCTGGCCGGCGACGAGGACGGCCGCCACGTCGTAGCCGGCGGCCAGCTCGCGCAGCAGGTCGATCGCCGCGACGTTGGCCCGCACCATGGCGTCGACGTCGTAGCCAACCCGCGCCGCCCAGTCGGGGTTCGCCCGCCAGGTGGGCGACTCGAGGAGCAGCCCGGCCCCGGCGGCGGCCGCGACGGCGGCGTAGGCGTCGTAGTACCGCCCGAGCAGGTCCCGTCCGCCCGGGTCCTCGACGAGGGGAAGGCGGCGAACTCGGGCAGGTCGACACCGTGGTGGAAGATGAGGTCGGTCTCCAGGCCGCCGTCCGTGACGAAGCCGCGCAGCGCGGGGTCGTGCAGGGCCGCGAGGGACCCGGTGGTGGTCTCCATCCCCGGGAGTGTCCTCCCCACCGCGACGGCGCGGAAGCCCTCAGGTGAGCAGCAGCGTGGCGATGCGCCGGGCGGTGCCCCACACCCCGAGCGCCCCGAGCACGACGAGGTACGCGACGTGCCAGAGCATCCCCCAGCCGACCTCGCCGAGCAGCAGCGCCCGCTCGATCGCCACGCCCTGGTACAGGGGCGTCGCCGCGACGAGCCACTGGAGGGCGTCGGGGTAGGTCGAGAGCGGGAAGAAGGTCGCCGAGAAGAGGAACATCGGCTGGATCGCGAGGGTGACGTAGTCGAAGTGCTGCCACGAGGACATGAACGTCGTCGCGAACATCCCGACGGCGCCGAAGGCCAGCCCGACGAGCACCGCGGCCGGCACCGCGAGCAGCGCCCACCAGGAGTGCACGAGGCCGGCGACCCAGGCGACGACGAGGAACATCGTCGAGTACAGGGCACCGCGCGAGAGCGACCAGAGGATCTCGCCGACGGCGATGTCCCGCGGCGAGACCGGCGTCGCGAGCATCGCGTCGTAGAGCCGCTGGTAGCGCAGCTTGAAGAAGACGTTGTACGTGCTGTCGGCGACCGCCCCGTTCATCGCGGAGGCGGCGAGCAGCGCGGGCGCGACGAACTCGGCGTAGGGAACGACCGTGCCGCCGTCGGTCGTGACGGTGCGCACCAGCGCCCCGAGGCCGATGCCGATGGAGAACAGGTAGAACACCGGCTCGACGAAGCCGCTGAGCAGCAGCAGCCAGGCCCGACGGAAGGCCGTGACGTTGCGCATGAGGACGTAGCGCGCCAGGCCGATGCCCAGCGGTGCGGGCACGGCACCGGCGACGCGCGCGGCGGCGGTCACGAGAGCAGCCTGCGGGTGAAGGAGCGGTGGGCCAGCACCCAGCCGACCCCGACGTACACGAGCAGCACCGCGACGTGGAGCACCCCGGCCCACCCCGGCCACGCCCCCTCCGACGCGCTGCGGCACAGCTCGACCCCGTGCCAGAGCGGCGTGACCCAGGCCAGCGGCTGCATCCACCCCGGCAGCTGGTCGATCGGGAAGAAGGTGCCGGAGAAGAGCATCAGCGGCGTCATGACGAAGCGGAAGAGGATGCTGAAGCCGCTGTCGGTCTCCATCCGGGCGGCGAGCGCGAAGACCGGGACCGAGAAGGCCATCCCCGTGAGCACCGCGGCCGGCACCGCCAGCAGCACCCACCACGACCCGAAGGCCCCGAACGGCGCCGCGACGGCGACGAAGATGGCGATGGCCGCCGCGAGCTGCAGCGCGATGACCGCGAGGTGACCCCCGAGCACCTCCCCCACGCGCAGCGGTGTGGCCAGCATCGCCGAGTACATGCGGTTCCACTTGATGTAGCCCATGACCGCGTACGTGGAGTCGCCGAAGGCCAGCATCATCGCCTGCATCGCGAGGATGCCCGGGACGACGAAGCGCAGGTACGGAAGGCCGTCGACCCCACCGGCGCGGGCGTCGACGAGCGCCCCGAGGCCCAGGCCCATCGACAGGAGGAAGAACAGCGGCGAGGCGAACCGCCCCACGACCGAGCCCTTCCAGGTGCGCCGGTAGACCGCGAGGTGGTGGGCCATGACCGACCCGACCCGCTCGGCCCGCGTGGTGGGGCGGCGCCGCCCCGGAGCCAGCCGGCCGCTCGGCGCGGTGGCGACCGAGCCGGTGGCGGGCGGTGCGTCGGCGGACATCAGTCGACCAGCGAGCGGCCGGTGAGGTGGAGGAAGACGTCCTCGAGCGTCGAGCGACGCACGAGCGCCGAGAGCGGACGGACGCCGCGGCCGTGCAGCGCGGCGAGGGTGTCGTCGCCGTCGGCCGTGTAGACGAGCAGCCGGTCGGGCAGCTCCTCGACCCGCTCGGCGACACCGGACACCGCCTCGACGTGCCGCTCCTGCTCGTCGACGGCGAAGCGCAGCTCGACGACCTCGCGCGTGGAGTAGGTGTCGATGAGCTCGCGCGGACTGCCCTCGGCGACGATCCGGCCGTGGTCCATGACGACGAGCCGGTCGCAGAGCTGCTCGGCCTCGTCCATGTAGTGCGTCGTGATGATGAGCGTGACGCCCTCGCGCTTGAGGCGGTAGAGCCGGTCCCACAGCACGTGCCGGGCCTGGGGGTCGAGGCCGGTCGTGGGCTCGTCGAGGAGCAGCACCTCGGGGTTGTTGACGAGGGCGCGGGCGATGGTCAGCCGGCGCTTCATCCCGCCGGAGAGCGGCTCGACCCGGTCGTGACGACGCTCGGTGAGCTGGGCGAAGTCGAGGAGCTCGTCGGTGCGGGCGCGCACCTCGCGCCGGGAGAGCCCGAAGAAGCGCCCGTAGACCCAGAGGTTCTCCTCGACCGAGAGGTCCTCGTCGAGCATGTCCTGCTGCGGGCAGACCCCGAGCCGGGCCCGGATGGCCGGGCCGTCGGTGGCGGGGTCCATCCCGAGGATGCGCAGCTCGCCGCCGGTGACCGGGGAGACGCAGCCGACCATCTTCATCGTGCTCGACTTGCCGGCGCCGTTGGGGCCGAGGAAGCCGAACGCCTCACCACGCATCACCTGCACGTCGATGCCGTCGACCGCGGTGAAGTCGCCGAACGTCTTGGTCAGCCCCCTGGCGTGCAGGAGGACGTCATCGGTCACGAGGGACGACGCTAGCCCAGGGCGACGACACCGGGCACTCGGGTTTCCGTCGCACGACGGGCAGCGGCGGACGCACTGACAGGCAGTACCGGCGACCCGCACGCCGCGCGAGCACGACCGGGGGTCGCTGCAGCACGTTCTGCCTGTCCGTCGGCCCCGGCCGGTCTCTGCGCGGCGGCCGACCCCGCCGCCACCGTGCTCAGGTGCGGGGTGGGGGCAGCTCGCGGCCGTGGCGGCGCTCGACCGGCACGTCCATCTGCTCGCAGAGGGCCTCCCACACCTCGCGCGGCTGCTCGCCGGCGTCGAGGGCGGCCTGGGCGGTCAGGCCGCCGAGCGCCGTGAGGTGCTGACCGTTGGCGAGCGAGCGCGCGTAGGCCGCACCGAACTCCTCGGCCATGAGCTCCCAGAACCTCGAGTGACGCACCCGGTGATGGTAGGCGCCGCCCCGCGCGTCCCGGACCGGCGGGGTGCTGCGCGAGCGCGACCCGGCGGCATACTGACGCCATGCGCCTCCTCACCGCCGACGGGGTCCCCACGTCGCCCGCCCGTGTCCACGAGCCCACCGCTCCCCCGGTCCGCGTCGGACTGGTGCAGCACGCCTGGGACGAGGACGCCGACCGCCTGCGCGCCACCCTCCTCGACGGCGTGCGCACCGCCGCCGACGCCGGCGCCCGGGTCGTCTTCCTCCCGAGCTCACGCTGTCGCGCTACCCCGCCGCCACCCTCCCCTCCGGCCGCCCCGACGCGACGGCCGAGTCCCTCGACGACGGCCCGACGATGGCCTTCGCCCGCGAGGCCGCCGCAGCAGCCGGTGTCCACGTCCACGCCAGCCTCTTCGAGAAGGCCCCCGCCCCGGACGGCTCCGACGACGGGCTCGGGTTCAACACCGCGGTGCTCGTCGCCCCCGACGGCACTCTGGTCGGTCGCACCCGCAAGACCCACATCCCCGTCACGGCGGGGTACTACGAGGACAAGTACTTCCGGGCCGGTCCCCCGCAGGACGCCTACCCGGTCTACGAGCTCGACGCCCTCGACGGGATGCGGGTCGGCCTGCCGACCTGCTGGGACGAGTGGTTCCCCGAGGTCGCGCGCTCCTACGGCCTCGCCGGCGCGCAGGTGCTCGTCTACCCGACGGCCATCGGCTCCGAGCCCGACCACCCGGACTTCGACACCCAGCCGCTCTGGCAGCACACGATCGTCGGGCACGCCATCGCCAACGGGGTCTTCGTCGTCGTGCCCAACCGGTACGGCACCGAGGGCCTCATCACCTTCTACGGCAGCTCGTTCATCGCCGACCCCTACGGCCGCGTGCTCGTGCAGGCGCCGCGCGACGAGGCGGCCGTGCTCGTCGCCGACCTCGACCTCGCGCAGGGGAAGGACTGGATCGACCTCTTCCCGTTCCTGTCGACCCGCCGCCCCGACTCCTACGCCTCGCTCGCCGAGCCGGTGCGCGCCGAGCACCGCCGGGAGGGCTGACCCGTGGGCTGGCGGATGCCGCCCGAGTGGGCGCCGCACGAGCGCACCTGGATGGCCTGGCCGTCGTCCGGCTACACGCTGGGCGACACCGAGGCCGACGCCGACGAGGCACGCGCCACCTGGGCCGATGTCGCGCTGGCGGTGTCGCGGTTCGAGCCGGTGACGGTGGTCGTCGACCCGGGCGCCGTGTCCGTGGCCCGGCACTGGCTCGACGAGGGACGGCACGGGCACTACCGGGTCGACCTGCTCGAGGCCCCGCTCGACGACGCGTGGATGCGCGACATCGGGCCGACCTTCGTCGTGTCCGACGCAGGAGCGCTCGGCGCCGTCGACTGGGTCTTCAACGGCTGGGGCGCGCAGGAGTGGGCGTCGTGGGAGCAGGACGCGAAGGTCGGCACGTTCGTCGCCGGGCGGGCGGGGCCGAGCGCATCGGGTCCGACCTCGTCAACGAGGGCGGCGGCATCCACGTCGACGGTGAGGGCACGGTGCTGCTCACCGAGACGGTGCAGCTCGACCCGGGCCGCAACCCCGGGCTCGCCCGCGCCGACGTCGAGGCCGAGATGGCGCGCACCATCGGTGCGACACAGTGCATCTGGCTGCCCCGCGGCCTGACCCGCGACTACGACGAGTTCGGCACCCGCGGCCACGTCGACATCGTCGCGACCTTCGCCGCGCCGGGGGTCGTGCTGCTGCACTGGCAGGCCGACAGCGCACACCCCGACCACGAGGTGTCGGTCGAGCTCGAGGGGCTGCTGTCGTCGGCGGTCGACGCCGCCGGCCGGCCGCTGGAGGTCGTGCGCGTCCCGGCCCCGAGGACCCTCGAGGACGACGACGGCTGGGTCGACTGGTCCTACATCAACCACCTCGTCGTCAACGACGGGGTCGTCGCCTGCACCTACGACGACCCGCAGGATGCCGACTCGCTCGGGGTGCTCGAGGCCGCCTACCCCGGGCGCGAGGTCGTCGGCGTCGACGCCCGCCCGCTCTTCGCCCGCGGTGGCGGCATCCACTGCATCACCCAGCAGCAGCCCCGGGTCTGAGGGGCCAGCGCCGACCGGACCCGGCTCGCGAGCCGCCCCGGTGGTCGCGAGCCGCGTCGTCCCGGCTCGCGACGGCCTCGACCGGCTCGCGAGCCGTTCTGTGGGCGTCGGACCCCACGCCTAGGGTCTCGGGTCATGACGACGACCCTGCGCCCGGTCCGCGACGACGACCACGACGCACTCTTCGAGTTCCAGCGCGACCCCGAGGCCGTGCGGATGGCCGCCTTCACGCGCGCCGACCCCGACGACCGTGCCGCCTTCGACGAGCACCAGCACCGGGTGCGCACCGGCGAGGGCATCCGGCACCGGGCCATCGAGCGCGACGGCGTGCTCGTCGGCACCGTCGCCGCGTTCACGATCGAGGGCGAGCGCGAGGTCACGTACTGGGTCGACCCCGCGCGGTGGGGCGAGGGCATCGCCACGGAGGCCCTGGGGCTGCTGCTCGCCGAGGAGCCGGAGCGGCCGGTGTACGGGCGGGTCGCGGCGCACAACGCCGGGTCGCGCCGGGTCCTCGAGCACTGCGGCTTCGTCGTCGTCGGTCAGGACCGGGGCTTCGCCGCGGGGGTCGGCACCGACACCGACGAGCTCGTGCTGCGCCTCGACGCCTGAGAGTCGTTGCCGCTCAGGGGCTTCCGGGCGCGAGGGCCTCGAGCAGCGCCTCGGCCCGGTCGAGCGCGGCCTGCTCCTCGACGTCGAGGGTGCCGACCGCCGGCGACAGGTTGAGGTCGAGCAGCACCTCCGTCGCCCCGTGCGCCCCGAGGACGCCGACGTCGTCGAGCAGCTGCTCGCGGGTTCCGTGGAAGGGGCGCCGCCCGGGGCCGGGGTCGGTGTCCACCAGGTCGGGGACGACGCGCACGAGCACCCGCAGCGCGTCGGGGTCGCGGCCGGCCTGCTCCGCCCCGGCCCGCACGACGGCGACGTCGGAGGACAGCCGTGTCGGGTCGTGGGTGCTGCTCGCGATCCACCCCTGCGCCAGGCGCCCCGCCCGCCGCAGGGCCGGCTCGGCGGCGGCCCCGACGAGGATCGGCGGGTGCGGTCGCTGCACCGGTGGCGGCCCCAGGTGCGAGCGCGGCACCGTGTAGAACTCGCCGGCGAACTCGACCGGGTCCTCGGTCCAGAGCGCGACGAGGCACCGGAGGTACTCCTCGAAGCGCGCGCCCCGGCGCTCCATCGGGACGCCGGCGGCCTCGTGCTCCTCGGGCAGCCACCCCATCCCGACGCCGGCCGTCAGCCGGCCCCCGGACACGACGTCGAGGGAGGCCAGCTGCTTGGCCATCAGGGCCGGCGCCGTGAAGGGCGCGCAGAGCGTGGCCGTGCCGAGCCCGACCCGACCGGTGTGCCCGGCGGCCAGCGCCAGGGCGACGACCGGGTCGAGGACGCTGCGGTGCGCGGGCCCCAGCCGGCCGTCGGCCGGCCACAGGGTGCGCTGGAAGGTCCAGAGCGAGGCCCAGCCCAGTGCCTCGGCCCGACGGGCGACGTGCACCAGCGCGCCCGGGGTCGCCCAGCGGCCGGCCACGGGCAGGCCGAACCCGAGCAGGGGCTGCTGCGCCGTCACGGGGACACTCTCGCAGCCCGGTCGGGGGTGGACGCGCTCGCCGCCGAGCCCGACGTGCGGGCTCGGCGGCGGACGACGGGGCTCAGCGGTGGCGCGCGGCCGTGCTCACCGGGTCCGCGGTGAGCACCGACGCCTTCGCGCCGCGGTCACCGGTGGCCCGCTGGACCGCGCTCGAGCGGACCGCCGCGAGGCCGTCCTCGCGCAGCGCCAGACCGGTGCCGGGGTCGGCCACCGCGGGGTAGGCCTCCATGGTCCCGGCGACGTCGATGACGAGGTTCGTCGACCCGGCGAGGTTGTGGACCTTGAAGTCGTACGCCGCACCGAGGTCGGTGAAGGTCATGTTGGAGACCAGCTGGCCCGCGTACGGGTTGAGGTTGCTGACGCCCGGTCGCGCGATGTCGGCGTTCCACAGGGTGAGCACCGAGGTGATCGTCGGCTTGTTCGCCGTCGTGTTCGTGACGAGCGACATCGTGTTGAAGGTGGTCACTGCCGACGGCGTCGAGACCGTGACGGTCTTGTTCGCCCCGATCGCGGCGGGGATGCCCTGCTTGGTCTTGGTGTTGACGATGCGGGTCGGGCTGTTGAGCGACCGGTAGCGCCAGGAGCCGTCGAGCGTGTTGTCGTCGTACACCCCGACGAGGTCGACGACCACGTGGGCGCTCCCGCTCGAGGTGTTGAGGATGCCGATGGTCGGGGTGTCGGGGTCGGTGCAGAACGAGCCGCACGCGAGGGTCGGCACGACGGCCATGTTCGGCACGGTCCGGTTCTTCGTGAAGTTGAGCGTCGAGGTGTTCGGGATCGCGTTCTCGTCACCGTTCCAGGCGGTGAGGTAGCCGATGCCCGTGGGCTTGGTGACCGTGATGTTCACCGCGAAGGCCTTGACGTGCGAGTTGGCCTCGGGGCCGAGGTCCGCGCCGGTCGTCAGGTAGAAGTCACGCGGCAGCGGGTCGTTGGTGTCGCGGGTGTCGAGGATGCGCGTGGGCTCGAGGCCGGCGTAGCCGCCGTACTTGGTCGTGGCCGTGCTCGAGTTCGAGTGGTAGTAGCCCATGACGTCGACGACGACGTGCGTGTTGCCCGAGTAGTTGTAGAGCCGGACCTTGCCGCCCGTGCCGACCTTGACGGTGAGCAGGTTGGCGCCCGTCCAGCCCTTGTTGAAGTTCACCGAGGAGGCGACCGGCTTCGAGCTGCCGGTCGGGTACATCGTCACGTAGCCCTCCGTCGTCGGCGAGACGACGGTGGTGTTGAGGACGACCGAGGCGACCCCGGAGGACGGCACACCACCGCGCGCCGCCACCTGGAGGTCGATGTACTTGTTCGCACCGATCGGCGTCGTCGTCGAGACCCCGACCTTGCGGCGGGTGTCGAGCAGGCGCGCGGGCGCGAGCGGGGTGTAGGCACCGGTCGCGGTGTCGTAGCCGACCGAGGTGACGGGGATGACCCGCCCCGCGCCGCCGTCCGGCAGCGTGATGACGTCCTGCGCGGGCCCGAAGAAGTCGGGCGTGGCCGTCACGGTGACGGTGCACGTGGTGTTGGCGGGTCGGGTGCCGGTGCAGGTGTTGCCCGTGACCGCGACCTTGGCGTCGGTCCCGGTGTCGGTCGGGGTGCCGAACGTGGTGTCGTTCGGCCCGACCGCGACGGTGACGACCTCGGCCTTCGGCGTGCTCACCGGGGTGACGAGGGCGATCATCGGCACCGTGGACTGCCAGCGGACCTCCTGGGCGAAGACCGGCTGGCCGGTGCCGCAGTTGCCCTTGACCGACGCGGCGAACGAGGTGACCTGGCCCCCGGAGAGCGTCACCGCGTGGACGGTGATGTTCCCGCTGACGGAGGAGCAGGCGGACGGGACCCCGCCGGTGACCTGGACGCCCACGGCGGTGGGGCTGGCCGTGTCGCCGATCGGGTAGGTGCCCGGCGTGAACGGGTTGCCGGTGCGCGGCTGG
The DNA here is from genome assembly GCF_011383005.1 of Phycicoccus sp. HDW14. GTDB lineage: Bacteria > Actinomycetota > Actinomycetes > Actinomycetales > Dermatophilaceae > Phycicoccus. The sequence continues at coordinate 1,776,875 of NZ_CP049935.1, forward strand.
ACGGCCGTGCTGATGGTGGCGCTGGTGGCGGTCGTGCCGCTCACCGTGAGCCCCCCGCTGCCGTCGGAGCTGCCGCTGAGGCTGCCGGTGGCGACCGCGCGCGTCCCCCATCCGGCTCCCGGCACCGGGCCGGTGAAGACGCCGTACGCGGTGGTCGGCGCACTGGGCAGGTTGGTCGCGGCCTCGGCGGGCGCGGCCACGAGGCCGGCCCCGAGGACGACGGCGGCGGGCAGGATGACGGCGAGACGTCGCATGGGTCCCCTAGTGCAGATCGTGACGGTCAGCGGAGCGTACTGCGCGCGCGCCGGGAATCCCACGGGTTGGGGGACATCTCGTCCGTTCGTGTCGCGGCCCGGCCGCGTCGAGGCCGGGCGGTGGACCCTGCCCGGTGTCGGCGCCGGGTGAGAGGGTGTGACCAGCATGGATGCCGACGTCCTCGACCGGTTCTCCCCCGCCACCGCCGCCTGGTTCCGGGGGAGCTTCAGCGCACCCACCGCGGCCCAGGCCGGCGCCTGGGAGGCCATCAGCAGCGGCCACCACGCCCTCGTCGTCGCGCCCACCGGCTCCGGCAAGACGCTCTCGGCCTTCCTCTGGGCCCTCGACCGGCTGGCCGCCGAACCGGTGCCCGAGGAGCGGCTCAGGCGCTGCCGCGTGCTCTACGTCTCCCCGATGAAGGCCCTGGCCGTCGACGTCGAGCGCAACCTGCGCAGCCCGCTCGTGGGCATCCGGCACGCGGCCACCCGCCTCGGCACCCCCGAGCCCGACATCACCGTGGCCGTGCGCTCCGGCGACACCCCGGCCGACGAGCGGCGGCTGTTCGCGCGTGCGCCGTCCGACGTCCTCATCACCACCCCCGAGTCCCTCTTCCTCCTCATGACGAGCGCCGCTCGCGAGGCGCTGGCCGGCGTCGAGACGGTCATCCTCGACGAGGTGCACGCCATCGCCGGCACCAAGCGCGGGGCGCACCTTGCCCTCACCCTCGAGCGCCTCGATGCCCTCCTCGACCGCCCGGCGCAGCGGATCGGCCTGTCGGCCACCGTCCGTCCCGTCGAGGAGGTCGCCCGCTTCCTCGCCGGTGGCCGCCCCGTCGACGTCGTCCAGCCGCCGTCGACCAAGGAGTGGGACCTCAAGGTCGTCGTCCCGGTCCCCGACATGGCCGAGCTCGGGCAGCCGACGGGCGACCTCGCCGGCGCCGCCTCGGGCCAGGAGCAGCGGGCGAGCATCTGGCCGCACGTCGAGGAGCGCATCGTCGACCTCGTCGCCGACCACACCTCCACCCTCGTGTTCTCCAACAGCCGGCGGCTCGCCGAGCGGCTGACCACCCGGCTCAACGAGATCTGGGAGGAGCGGGTCGAGGCGGCCGACGGTGCCGAGTCCGTCGCGGTCGACGGCGCCGCACCCCGCCCGGCGGTCCTCAAGGGCACCCCGGCGCAGGTGATGGCGCAGTCGGGACAGTCCTCGGGGGCGCCCCCGGTGCTGGCGCGCGCGCACCACGGCTCGGTCAGCAAGGAGCAGCGCGGCCAGATCGAGGAGGAGCTGAAGTCCGGGCGGCTGCCGGCCGTCGTCGCCACGAGCAGCCTCGAGCTCGGCATCGACATGGGCGCCGTCGACCTCGTCGTCCAGGTCGAGTCACCGCCCTCGGTCGCGTCCGGGCTCCAGCGGGTCGGGCGCGCCGGGCACCAGGTCGGGGCGGTCTCGCGCGGCGTCCTCTTCCCGAAGTTCCGCGGCGACCTCGTGCAGACCGCCGTCGTCGTCGAGCGGATGCTGGCCGGCGAGATCGAGGCGCTCCACGTGCCGTCCACGCCCCTCGACGTGCTGGCCCAGCAGGTCGTCGCGATGTGCGCGCTCGACGAGTGGACGGTCGAGGAGGTGCTCGCCCTGGCCCGGCGCGCGGCGCCCTACAACACCCTCACCCGGCCCGTGCTCGAGTCCGTCCTCGACATGCTCGCCGGCAAGTACCCCAGCGAGGACTTCGCCGAGCTGCGCGCCCGCATCACCTGGGACCGGTTGTCCGACACCCTCACCGGCCGGCGCGGCGCCCAGCGGCTGGCCGTCACCTCCGGCGGCACCATCCCCGACCGCGGGCTCTACGCCGTCTTCCTCGCCACCGGCGAGGGCCCCGGCCGCCGGGTCGGCGAGCTCGACGAGGAGATGGTCTACGAGTCGCGGGTCGGCGACCTGTTCACGCTCGGCACCAGCACGTGGCGCATCGAGGACATCACCCACGACCGCGTGCTCGTCACCCCCGCCCCCGGGCTGCCCGGGCGGTTGCCGTTCTGGAAGGGCGACAGCCTCGGGCGCCCCGCCGAGCTGGGGAAGGCGGTCGGCGCGTTCGTCCGCGAGGTCGACGCCCTCTCCCCCGCGGCCGCCCGCGAGCGGGTCATGGCCGCCGGGCTCGACGAGTGGGCCGCCGACAACCTGCTCACCTACCTGCGCGAGCAGCGCGAGGCCACCGGGCACGTCCCGGACGACCGCACCGTCGTCGTCGAGCGCTTCCGCGACGAGCTGGGCGACTGGCGGATCGCGGTCCACTCCCCCTTCGGTGCCCAGGTGCACGCCCCGTGGGCGCTGGCCCTCTCGGCCCGGATGCGCGACCGCTTCGGCGTCGACGTTCAGGCGATGCACGGTGACGACGGCATCGTCCTGCGCCTCCCCGACCTCGAGTGGGACGACGTCGACGGCATCGACCGGCGGAGCGTCGGCCGCGAGCTGCTCGACCTCGTGACCCTCGACCCCGACGACGTCCGGGGCCTGGTCACCGACGAGATCGGCGGCTCGGCGCTGTTCGCGAGCCGGTTCCGCGAGTGCGCCGCCCGGGCCCTGCTGCTGCCCCGTCGACGCCCCGACCGCCGCCAGCCGCTGTGGCAGCAGCGCCAGCGCGCCTCCCAGCTGCTCGAGGTCGCCAGCCGCTTCCCCACCTTCCCCATCGTCCTCGAGGCCGTCCGCGAGTGCGTGCAGGACGTCTTCGACGTGCCGGGGCTCGTCGACCTGATGCGCGACATCGCGGGTCGCACGGTCACCGTCGTCGACGTCGAGTCGAGCACGCCCTCGCCGTTCGCGAAGTCGCTGCTGTTCGGCTACGTCGCCCAGTTCCTCTACGAGGGCGACAGCCCGCTCGCCGAGCGTCGCGCGGCCGCGCTGGCCCTCGACCCCAGCCTGCTCGCCGAGCTGCTCGGGGGGTCCGAGGGGCTGGCCCTGCGCGACCTCCTCGACGCCGAGCAGGTCGCCCGCACCGAGGCCGAGCTGCAGCGCCTCACCCCCGAGCGGGCTGCGCGCGACGCCGACGACGTCCTCGACCTGCTGCGCGTGCTCGGCCCCCTCCCCGTCGACGGCGTGCTCCAGCGCTGCCGCGAGGGGGTCACCGGTGACGATGTCGAGGGCTGGCTGGAGTCGCTGGGGTCGGCGCGCCAGGTCATCCCGGTCCGGGTCGCGGGCGAGGCGCGCTGGGCCGCCATCGAGGACGCCTCCCGGCTGCGCGACGCCCTGGGCGCCTCCCTGCCGCCCGGTGTGCCGCAGACCTTCCTCGACCCCGTCGCCGACCCGCTCGGTGACCTCGTCGCCCGCTACGCCCGCACCCACGTGCCGTTCCACGCTGCGGAGGTGGCGCGCGCGTACGGCATCGGGGTCGCCGTGGCCGCCGGTGCGCTGGCCCGGCTGGTCTCCTCCGGCCGGGTCGTCGAGGGCGAGCTGCTGCCCACCGGCGGCGGGTCCACGGAGTTCTGCGACGCCGAGGTGCTGCGGATGCTCCGCCGGCGCTCGCTCGCTGCGCTGCGGGCCGAGGTCGAGCCGGTGGTCCCCGACGCCTTCGCGCGGTTCGTCCTCGAGTGGCAGGGCGTCGGCGGCCGGCTGCGCGGGCGCGACGGCGTCGTGCGGGTCGTCGAGCAGCTGAGCGGCGCCGTGCTGCCGGCCAGCGCCGTCGAGTCCCTCGTGCTGCCCGCCCGAGTGGCCGACTACTCCCCCGCCCTCCTCGACGAGCTGATGGCCAGCGGCGAGGTGCTCTGGTGCGGCCACGGGTCGCTGCCCGGCGACGACGGCTGGGTCTCGCTGCACCTCGCCGACTCCGCCCACCTCACGCTGCCCGGGCCGGACCCCGAGCGGGTCCCGGACGAGCGGGGCATCGCCCTCCTCGACGCGCTGGCCGGCGGCGGGGCCCACTTCTTCCGCTCCCTGTCCGACCAGGTCGGCAGCACCGACGACGAGGAGCTCGCGACGACCCTCTGGGACCTCGTCTGGGCCGGCCGGGTCACCGGCGACACCTTCGCCCCCGTGCGGGCCCTGCTCGCCGGTGGTCGCACGGCGCACAAGCGCTCGACCCCGGGTCCCCGGCGCACCCGGTACGGGTCGCGGCGCGGCCCGCTCGGCGCGCTCGGGTCGGCACCCTCACGGCCGGCGCTGCCTGCGCGCTCCGGTCCGGCGCGGGCCACCGGTCGCTGGTCGCTGCTGCCCCCGCCGAGCACGACCCCACCCTGCGGGCGCTGGCCACCGCCGAGCTGCTCCTCGACCGCTACGGCATCGTCACGCGCGGGGCCGTCGCCGCCGAGGAGGTGCCGGGCGGCTTCGCCGGGGTCTACCGCGTGCTCGGCAAGGCCGAGGAGAGCGGTCGCGTGCGGCGTGGCTACTTCGTCGAGGGGCTCGGCGCCTCGCAGTTCGGTACCTCGGGGGCCGTCGACCGCCTGCGGGCCGGCACCGGAGGCGACCGGCGCACCGAACCGGTGGCCGTCGTGCTCGCCGCGAGCGACCCCGCCAACCCCTACGGCGCGGCCCTGCCCTGGCCCGACCGCGCCGTCGAGCCGTCGGCCGGCGACGCCCCGGAGGACAAGCGCCGGCGGCACCAGCCGGGACGCAAGGCCGGGTCGGTCGTCGCCGTTGTCGACGGCGTGCTCGCCCTCTACGTCGAGCGGGGCGGCAAGACCCTCCTCACCTACACCGACGACGCCGACCTGCTCTCCGTCGCGGCGGCGGCCCTGGCCGACGCCGTGCGCCGGGGGCACCTCGGCCGGATCACCGTCGAGAAGGCCGACGGTGGGCAGCTGCTCGGGTCCGACCACCCCGTCGTCGCCGCGCTCGAGGCCGCCGGCTTCCACCTCACCCCGCGCGGGCTGCGGATGCGGCGGTGACCCCACCCGCCCGCCCGGCCACCCGCCAGGCCAGCACGCAGGTGCCGGCCGCCACCGGCACCCAGAGCAGTCGCTCGGGCAGGCTCGGCGAGGCGAGGTTGACCAGCGTCCCCACGCCGGACACCACGGCCACGCCGCGGAGCAGCCGGCGTCGCGCGCCCGGGGTGTGGGGGCGGTCGGTCGCCACGGCCACGGCCGCCGCGCCCCACGCCAGGCCCGACACCGCCGAGGCCGCCCGCAGCGCGTCCGGGACCACCCCGGGATGCGCTCCGCCCCACGCCAGCTCACCCCACGGCGCCCCCACCGCGAGTGCTGCCTGGAAGGTTGCGAGGCCCCCGAGGAGCAGCGCCAGCGCCGTGTCCTCGACGGACCGGCCATCCCGAACATGTCTCATAGATATGTTTCTAGCAGATAGGATGAGGCGATGGCCAGACGTTCGCAGACCGAGCTCGCCGTCCTGGGCGCCCTGTCCACCGGTGCGATGACGGGGTACGAGGTGCGTGCCGCCATCACCGGCACCCTCGGCCACTTCTGGCAGGAGAGCTTCGGGCAGATCTACCCCACCCTCGCGGGACTGGAGGCGGACGGCCTCGTCCGGCGGCGGGGAGGGGGGCGCACCTCGGGCTCGGTCGTCGAGATCACCGACGCCGGCCGGGTCCGGCTGCGCGAGCTGCTCGCCGAGCCCCACCCGAGCGCCCCGCGGCGCAACGCCCTCCTGCTGCGCCTCTTCTTCGGCGAGCACCTGCCCCCGGGTCGCGCGCACGAGCTGCTCACCGAGGTCGAGGAGGGCTCGGTCGCCGCCCTGGAGCAGTACTCGGCGATCCGCGCCGAGCCGTCCGACGACGACCCCGGCCAGCCCTTCCGGACGATGACCCTCTCCTTCGGCGAGCACCTGGCCCGGGCGCAGCGCGACTGGGCGCGTGAGAGCCTCGCGGCCCTCGCCGACCTCGAGGAGGGGCGCCGTGCCCGAGGGTGACACCGTGCACCGCACGGCCACCCGGCTGCACGCAGCCCTCGCCGGACGGGTCGTCACGCACGCCGAGCTGCGCTGGCCGTCGGTGCCCGACGTCGACCTGAGCGGCTCGACGACCCTCGAGGTGGTGGCCCGCGGCAAGCACCTGCTCCACCGCTTCGACACCGGCGCGACCCTCCACACGCACCTGCGGATGGAGGGCCAGTGGCGCGTCGAGCACCCCGGCCCGCGCACCGAACGCGTCCTGCGCCGCCAGGACCTGCGGGCGGCGGTGCTCACCGACGAGTGGTCGGGGTTCGGCCTGCGCCTCGGGATGCTCGACCTCGTCCCGACCGCCCGCGAGGGCGACCTCGTCGGGCACCTGGGGCCCGACGTCCTCGGACCCGACTGGGACCCCGAGCGGGCCCGCGACGCCGTGCTCGCCCACCCCGCGACCGTCGTCGAGGCGCTGCTCGACCAGCGCACCCTCGCCGGGGTCGGCACCTTCTGGGGCAGCGAGCTCCTCTTCATCGAGCGGCTGCACCCGTGGACGCCCGCCCGCGAGGTCGACCCCGAGCGTCTCGACCGGCTGCTGGCCCGCCTGCACCGGCTGATGGCGGCCGCCGAGCGCACCGGGTGGCAGGGCAGCACCGGCATCCAGCGGGCCGGCGAGGAGTCCTACGTCCACGCCAGGTCCGGGCGGCCGTGCCGGCGCTGCGGCAGCACGGTGCGCGTGGCGATGGCCGGGGCGCCGCCGCGCGAGCGGACGATCTTCTCGTGCCCGTCCTGCCAGGGCGGTCTCGCGCCGACCGACGACGGCCGGCCGCAGCGCCCACTCGGCAGCGGGCCGGCCGGCAGCGCACCGCGCGGGAAGTACCGCCGCGGTCGCGCCTGAGCCCGGACTGCGGGCAGCGCGGAGCGAGCAGGGGTGGTGCGGGGGTCGTGCGACGGCGTGGGTCAGGCCGCGGAGGCGGAGACCTCGTCGGCGGCGCGGGCCGCTCCGACGCGGAGGGTGACCGGGGCGGTGAGGGTCTCGACGCGCTCGACCCGCTGGGCGACCATGCCGAGGAGCTCGGAGAGGGTCATGCCGAGGCCGTCGCACACGGAGCCGAGCAGCTCGGAGGAGGCCTCCTTGGCACCGCGCTCGATCTCGCTGAGGTAGCCCAGCGACACGGCGGAGGACGCCGCGACATCGCGCAGCGTGCGGCCCTGGCCCGTGCGCACCTCGCGCAGGACCTCGCCCATCTCCTGGCGGAGCAGGATCACGGGGCCTCCTCCCGTCTCGTCGACACCTCGGTCGTGGGACAACCGTACCCCTCCACCCCCGGGTCGGCGCGGAGGTTTCGTGCGGTCCGGTGCAGCAGGTCGAGGGCGGCGGCCACGGTGGCCCGCCGCACGGCGGCCCGGTCTCCGCTCAACGCGTGCTGCTCGACCACTGTTCCACCCGGACCGGCCACCCCGACGAACACCGTCCCGACCGGCTGACCGTCGGCCGGGTCCGGGCCCGCCACGCCCGTCGTCGACACCGCGAGGTCGGCCCGGAGCACCCGGCGGGCCCCCTCGGCCATCGCGACCGCCACATCGGGGTCGACGGCACCCCGGCGCTCGAGCAGGCCGGCGTCGACCCCGAGCACGGAGGCCTTGACGTCGGTCGCGTACGACACCACTCCCCCACGCACGACGGCCGAGGCCCCCGGGACGTCGGTGAGCGCCGCGCAGACCAGCCCGCCGGTCAGCGACTCGGCGGTCGCCACCGTGAGCCCGCGCTCGGTGAGCAGGCGGACCAGCCCGGTGGCGGACGCCTCGCTCACGGTGTGGTCCGGTCCGCCCGCCGGGCGGCGCGCTCGGCCCGCTTGCGCAGCGCCCGCTCGCTCGTCTGCCGCAGGCGCAGCGCCTGGACGAGGTAGTCGACGCCGGTGACGACGGTGACGAGGACGGCCGCCCCGAGCAGGGTCCAGGCGAGCGCGTCCCAGAACCCGGGCACCGGGAGGGTCGAGCGCGGCCAGAGGAAGAACCCGATGCCGAAGGCCTGGAGCAGGGTCTTGACCTTGCCGCCGCGGTTCGCGGCCATCACGCCGTGCCGGATCACCCAGAAGCGCACGGCCGTGATGCCCCACTCGCGCACGAGGACGACGACGGTGACCCACCACATCACCTCGCCGATGCTGGAGAGACCGACGAGGGCCATCGTCACGAGCGCCTTGTCGGCGATGGGGTCGATGACCTTGCCGAAGTTGGTGACCAGGCCGCGGCTGCGGGCCAGGTCGCCGTCGATGCGATCGGTGACCATCGCCACGGCGAAGACGCCGAAGGCCGCCCAGCGGAACGAGGGCTGCGTGCCGCCGTGGGTGAGCAGCAGCCAGCCGAACACCGGCACGAGGGCGAGGCGCAGCACGGTGAGGTAGTTGGCGATGTTCCACGCGCTCGGGCCGGTCTCGGGCACGGCCGGGCTCGCCGGGTCGATGCCGACGCGGTACGGGTCGCTCATCCGGCCGTCGGCGAGCGGGCCGGGACGCACCGGCCGCGGCGGGCGCGGGGTGGTGGGGTCGCTCATCGCGGCTCCACGAGCAGGTCGACCCCCTCGGCGCCGACGACCACGCCGTCGACGAACGAGCCGGGGGCGGGCGGGTCGAGACCGTCGGGCACGCGGACGTGGCAGACACCGTCGACGTCGGGGCCCTGGTGGTCGGCCCGCCCGACGACGACGCGCTCGTCGTCCTCGTCGGTCTCCTCGACGAGGACCGTGACCGGCTCGCCGACGCGCTCGAGGGCGCGCTGGGCGATGAGCTCCTCGACGAGGGCCGAGAGCCGCTCGACGCGCTCGGCGACGACCTCGGGAGGCAGGTGCCCGTCGAGCCCCTCCCCCTCGGTGCCGTCCTCGTCGGAGTAGCCGAACACGCCGACGACGTCGAGGCGGGCGGCGGTGAGGAAGCGCTCGAGCTCGGCGACGTCGGCCTCGGTCTCGCCGGGGAAGCCGACGATGACGTTGCTGCGGGCGCCGGCCAGCGGCTGGCGCGCGCGGACGCCCTCGAGCAGGCCGAGGAACGGCTCGGTGCCGCCGAAGCGCCGCATCCGGCGCAGCAGCGGGGTCGAGGCGTGCTGGAAGGACAGGTCGTACCAGGGCGAGACGCCCGGCGTGGCGGCCATCGTCTCGAGCAGCCCGGGGCGCACCTCGGCGGGCTGGAGGTAGGAGACCCGGACCCGCTCGACGCCCTCGATGGCCGTCAGCTCGGGGAGCAGCGACTCGAGGAGCGTGAGGTCGCCGAGGTCCTTGCCGTACGACGTCGAGTTCTCGCTGACGAGGAACAGCTCGCGCACGCCCTGGCCCGCGAGCCAGCGCGCCTCGGCGAGCACGTCGGTGGGGCGGCGGGAGACGAACGAGCCGCGGAACATCGGGATGGCGCAGAAGGCGCACCGGCGGTCGCACCCGCTGGCGATCTTCAGCGGGGCCCAGGGGGCCGACCCGAGCCGGGTCCGCACGACCTCGGCGCCGTGACCGGGCAGCGCGACGGCGTCGGAGGCGGCCGGGCGGGCGACGGGCGACAGCGGCAGCAGGCGGCGGCGGTCGGTGGGGACGTGCGACTCGGGCCGGCCGCCGTCGAGGATCGTGCGCAGGTGCGAGGACATGTCGGCGTAGGAGTCGAAGCCCAGCACGGCGTCGGCATCCGGGAGCTCGTCGGCGAGGGTCTTCCCGTAACGCTCGGCGAGGCAGCCGACGGCGACGACGGCCCGGGTGCGGCCGGTCTCCTTGAGGTCGGCGGCCTCGAGGAGGGTGTCGATGGAGTCCTTCTTGGCCTGCTCGACGAAGCCGCAGGTGTTGACGAGGGCGACGTCGGCCTCGGCCGCGTCGTCGACGAGGGTCCAGCCGTCGGCGGCCAGCCGCCCGGCGAGCTCCTCGGAGTCGACCTCGTTGCGGGTGCACCCGAGGGTGACGAGCGCGACGCTGCCGCGGGTCGCACTGGTGGTCATGCCCGCCACTCTAGTTGCGCGTCGCGACGCCTCCGGCCACCCCCGGTAGGGTCGCGCGCATGCTCGACGACACCGGGGCCCGCATCCGCACCCTCCTCGAGCGCCACCCCGTCCTCGACGGCCACAACGACCTCCCGTGGGAGGCCCGCGAGCGCGCCGCCTACGACTGGGACCGCCTCGACCTCGCCACCGGCGGCCTGCCGACGCACACCGACCTGCCCCGGCTGCGGGCCGGCGGGGTCGGCGCCCAGTTCTGGTCGGTGTTCGTGCCGGCCACCCTGCAGGGCGAGGCCGCCGTCACCGCCACCCTCGAGCAGGTCGACGCCGTCCACGCGATGGTCGCGCGCTTCGCGGACGACCTCGCCCTGGCGACGACGCGCGCCGAGGTCGAGCGGGCGCTGGCCTCCGGGCGGGTCGCCTCCCTCATGGGTGCCGAGGGCGGGCACAGCATCGACTCCTCGCTCGGCACGCTGCGGATGCTCTTCGCGCTCGGTGTGCGCTACCTGACCCTCACCCACAACGACAACGTGCCGTGGGCCGACTCGGCCACCGACGAGCCCGTGCTCGGCGGCCTCTCCACCTTCGGTCGCGAGGTCGTGCTCGAGATGAACCGCCTCGGGATGATCGTCGACCTCTCGCACGTCTCGGCCGACACGATGCGCGACGCGCTCGACACCACCGAGGCGCCGGTGGCCTTCTCGCACTCCTCGGCGCGCGCCGTCTGCGACCACCCGCGCAACGTCCCCGACGACGTGCTCGAGCGGCTGCCCGGCAACGGCGGCCTGTGCATGGTCACCTTCGTCCCGAAGTTCGTCTCCCCCGCCGTGCGCGAGTGGGACCTCGAGGCCGCCGACGCCGCTGCCGCCGAGGGCATCTCGTCGTCCGACTTCGTCGCCTACACCGCCTTCACGGCCGACCGCCGCCGCAGCCACCCGGCCCCCGCGGCGACGCTCGACGACGTCGTGGCCCACGTCGAGCACGTCCGCGAGGTGGCCGGCGTCGAGCACGTCGGGCTCGGTGGCGACTACGACGGCGTCGACGTCCAGCCCGAGGGGCTCGAGGACGTCAGCGGCTACCCGCGCCTGCTGGCCGCCCTCGCCGACCGCGGCTGGTCCGACGCCGACCTCGGGGCGCTGACGAGCGGCAACGCGCTGCGGGTGCTCGGCGAGGTCGAGCGCCGCGCCACCGACCTCGCGGCGACCCGCGGGCCGAGCCTGGCCCGCATCGAGGACCTCGACGGCGCCCCGGCCTGAGCCCCGGCGCGGGCGCTCAGGCGGTCACTGGCGCGAGCGCATCACCGTCAGCGCGACGAGCCGCGAGATGACCATCGCGACGTACATGACGCCGCCCAGCTGCTCGACCGTGCTCACCGCGCGGGCCTCCGGGAGCACGGCGACGACGTCGGAGAGGCCGACGCTGGTCAGCTGGGCGGTCGAGAGGTAGATCAGCTCGAGGAAGGTCCGCTTGTCGGTCCCGCTGTGGCCGATGAACGACCCGGGCCAGACCTCCTGCACCGCGAGGAAGAGGTAGGCGAAGGCGAAGACCAGCACGGTGAAGCAGGCCCCGACGGCGAACAGCTCGTCCTTGGTGACCCAGTAGTCCTCGAACATGTACGAGATCAGCGCGTACGCCGTGTAGACGTAGAACAGGGCCAGCGCGCAGTGGGCGAAGACGAGGACCGTCGAGCTCTCGCTGAGCAGGCTCCACACCTCGAAGGCCGCGGCGGGCAGGGCCAGGGTGATGGAGAGCCAGGTGAGCGCCGGGGTGCTGCGCACGGTGAAGACGGCCGTCACGAGCGCCGAGAGGCTGAGCAGCGAGATGACCGCCCGTCCGCCCTCGGTGTCCTCGAGGAAGGGCAGCAGCAGGATGACGAGCACCTGGACGCCGAGGAGGATGGCCGAGGGCTGCTTGCGGAGGGTGGCCCGCCAGCGCGCCGAGCGGGACGGGGGCTGGCGCAGGTCCTCCCACGTGGACGTCATGCGGACACGGTAGCCCCGGCTCGTGGACAATGCCGCCATGCCGGGTCCGTTCGCCCTCCCGCTGCTGGCCTGTGCCGCAGTGCTCGTCGTCAGCGGCGCCGCGAAGCTGCGCAGCCCGGGCTCGCTCGACCGGGCGCTGGAGTCGCTGCGCGTCCCCGCGGCGCTGGCCGGCCGGCCGGTGCGGCTGCTGCTGCCGTGGGTCGAGGTCGTCCTCGGCGTGGCGCTCCTCGCGACCGGCGGTCGGCTGCTCGTCGTCGTCGCCGTCCTCGTCCTCGGCCTGTTGGCCGCCTACCTCGTCCTCGTCGCGCTCGCGGTGCGGCGTCCCGAGCCCGCCGACTGCGGGTGCTTCGGCGCCCTGGGGAGCTCACGCGTCACGCCGGCCACGGTGGTGCGCAACGTCCTCCTCGTCGGGGCCGCCGGGGCCACCGTCGTGGGGGCGGCCGTGGGCGCCGACAGGGGCGGGGGCCTGCGCGACCTCTCCGACGGCCCGGTCGCCGGCTGGCTGCTCGGGGCGGGACTCGTCGCGGCCGTCGCCGTGGCCGTCACCTGGCGCCCCGCGGGGTCGGGCCCTGTCGACGCCGTCCCGGACGATCCGGACGAGCTGGACGAGCTGGACGAGTACGACCGCGGGCCGATCCCCGACGAGGGCCAGGTGCTGACGGCCGACCGCCGGCTGCTGGCGCTGGTCGACGAGGCACGTTCGGCCGCACGGCTGCTCGTCTTCCTGAGGCCCGGCTGCGCACCGTGCGCGCGGCTCGGCCCGCAGGTCGCGCAGTGGCGACGCGACCTGGCGCCCGTCGACGTCCGGGCGGTCGTCGTCGGCGACCCCGACCTCCTCGCCGCACTCCCCTACCTCGACGACAGCACGTGGTTCGACCCGCACGCCGTCGCCCTCGACCTCTTCGGCCACGGCTCACCGTCGGCCGTGCTGCTCGGCACCGACGGGTACCTGGCCGGCGGCCCCGTGCGCGGTGAGGAGGCCGTCCTCGAGTTCGTCGAGGAGGTCCGCGCCCACGTGCTCGGGGCCCGGGCGGGCGCCGAACCGGTCAGCGACGGCCGGTGAGCTCCCAGGCGTCCTCGCCCGAGCCGTCGTCGCCGTCGTCGTACTCGACGGCGACCGGGTAGCGGTCGAGGTCCTCGGCCACGGCGTCGACGCCGTAGCGCGCGACGGGCACCTCCGCCGTGTCCTCGCGGGCGAGGTCGGCGTCGAGCCCCAGCGCGTGCGCGTCGCCGTCCATCGGCTGCCCGTCGAACGGCGCCTCGGCCTCGGGGACGTCCTCCCCGCGCATCAGCGCGAGGGTGGTCGGCAGGTCGTCGGGCTTGACGAGCACGTCGCGGGCCTTGGACCCCTCGGACGGCCCGACGACGCCGCGCGACTCGAGCAGGTCCATGAGCCGGCCGGCCTTGGCGAACCCGACGCGCAGCTTGCGCTGCAGCATCGAGGTCGACCCGAACTGCGTCGTGACGACGAGCTCGGTGGCCTGGAGCAGCAGGTCGAGGTCGTCGCCGATGTCGTCGTCGACCTGCTTCTTGGCGGCGACGACGGTGACGTCGTCGCGGTAGCTCGGCTTGAGCTGGGCGGTGACGTGCTTGACGACGCCGTGGATCTCGGCCTCGGTGACCCAGGCGCCCTGCACGCGCATCGGCTTGCTCGCGCCCATCGGGAGGAAGAGCGCGTCGCCCTGCCCGATGAGCTTCTCGGCACCCGGCTGGTCGAGGACGACGCGGCTGTCGGCGAGCGAGGAGGTCGCGAAGGCCATCCGCGACGGCACGTTGGCCTTGATGAGCCCGGTGACGACGTCGACCGAGGGCCGCTGCGTCGCGAGGACGAGGTGGATGCCGGCCGCGCGCGCGAGCTGGGTGATGCGGACGATCGACTCCTCGACGTCGCGCGGCGCGACCATCATGAGGTCGGCGAGCTCGTCGACGACGACGAGCAGGTACGGGTAGGGCGTGATGACCCGCTCGGACCCCGGCAGCGGCTTGACCTTGCCGGCCTTGACCGCCTTGTTGAACTCGTCGACGTGCTTGAACCCGAACGCCGCGAGGTCGTCGTAGCGGGTGTCCATCTCACGCACGACCCACTGGAGGGCCTCGGCGGCCTTCTTGGGGTTGGTGATGATCGGGGTGATGAGGTGCGGGATGCCCTCGTAGGCGGTGAGCTCGACGCGCTTGGGGTCGACGAGGACGAGGCGCACCTCGTCGGGCGTCGAGCGCATGAGGATCGAGGTGATCATCGAGTTCACGAAGCTCGACTTGCCCGCGCCCGTGGCCCCGGCGACGAGCAGGTGCGGCATCTTCGCGAGGTTGGCGATGACGTAGCCGCCCTCGACGTCCTTGCCGACGCCCATGACCATCGGGTGCTCGGAGCCGCGGGCGACCTGGCTGCGCAGGACGTCGCCGAGGCTGACCTTCTCGCGGTCGGTGTTCGGGATCTCGATGCCGATCGCCGACTTGCCGGGGATCGGCGACAGGATGCGCACGTCGGCGCTGGCCACGGCGTAGGCGATGTTCTTCGACAGCGCGGTGACCCGCTCGACCTTGATGCCCGGGCCGAGCTCGACCTCGTAGCGGGTGACGGTCGGTCCGCGGGTGAACCCGGTGACCTGGGCGTCGATCTCGAACTGGTCGAGGACGGTGGTCAGGGACTCGACGACGCGGTCGTTGGCCGCGCTGCGGGCCTTGTGGGGGCTCCCCGGCTCGAGGATGCCCGAGTCCGGGAGCGTGTAGGTGACGTCGCCGGCCAGCGACAGCTGCTCGACGCGCTGGGGCAGCTGCGAGGTCGGCGGGGCCTCGAGCGGCGCCTTCGCGGCGGCCGCGGCCCTCGCCTGCCCGAGCGCGGCGGCCGGGGCGCTGGTGGCCGCCGCGGCCTCGGCGTCGCTGGGGCGCTTCTGGCCCGGACGCAGCCGGCGCCCCGTGCGCGGGTCGACGACGGCCGCCTGCTCGAAGGCCTCGTCGCCGGAGATCGCGTCGGCCTCGAGGTCGGCGCGGCTGCGACGCCGGCGGGCGGGGGTCTGCGGCTCGGCGGCCTCGGGCTCGGGCTCGTGCCCGGTGAGCCGGTCGAGGAGCTCGCGGAGACGCTCGGGCACCTGGTGCAGGGGCGTCGCGGTGAGGACGAGCACGGCGAAGAGGCCGAGCAGGAGCAGGAGCGGCACGGTGCCGTAGACCGACACGGCCGCCTCGAGCGGGCTGGAGGCGAGGAAGCCGATGATGCCGCCGGCGGCCCGCATCCCCTCGGCGCCCTGC
This sequence comes from Phycicoccus sp. HDW14, assembly GCF_011383005.1. Taxonomy (GTDB): domain Bacteria; phylum Actinomycetota; class Actinomycetes; order Actinomycetales; family Dermatophilaceae; genus Phycicoccus. The sequence goes on from NZ_CP049935.1 coordinate 1,792,138, forward strand.
GGCGGCGTCGGGATGTCGGCCGAGACGTGCACCAGGCCGCAGGCCGCGAAGGCCAGGGCGGTGGTGCCGACGGCCATCCGGGAGGTGGCGGCCTCGTCGGTGGGGGCGCGCAGCACGCGGAGGCCGAAGGCGAGGAGGACGAGCGGGACGGCGTACCCGACCTTGCCGAAGGTCCCGGCGACGACCGCGTGGACGATGGTGCCCACCGCACCGGGCATCCCCCACCACTCGCGGGCGGCGACGACGACGGCCAGGGCGACGAGCAGCAGGCCCACTCCGTCGCGGCGGTGCTCGGGCTCGAGGTCGCGGCCGGTGTCACCGACCTTGCGGGCGACGGCCCCGGTGGCGTGGGCCAGACCCATCCACGTGCTCTGGGCGGCGCGCAGCGGCAGCGGGAGCCCGCCGGACCGCGGGGAGCGCTTCGTGGTGCGCGGCCGGGCGGTGCCCTTGCGGGTCGCGGGCCGGGTGCTCTTGCCCCGTGCTCGGGACGTCGAGGACGTACGTGTCGCCATGGTCCCACGCTACGCGACAGTCACTTCCGACTCACGCGTCACACGCGGGGCGCGCGCGGCCGATTTCCGCGCAGCGGCGCGGGGGCTGGATCGCGGGAGGCGGCCGTCCGGGGCCGGACAACGGCGTGCGGCGCCCCGCTCGACCCCTGTCATCGAGCGGCGCGCCGCACGGTCGCCCCCGTGGGAGGACGGGGACGACGCCGGTGGTGGCCGGCCCGACCGACCGCCCCGACCGGAGTCGGGACGACCGCGAGAGCGTGGGCGGGATGGGCCACCTGGCGTCCTGGCGGGCCAGCACCCAGAGGAGGCGTTGACCCTTTGCTGACGGTTACTTTACGAACTCTTTACCCGTCGCGCTAGGGATTGGCGATCTTCTTTTTGTGTTCCTGCGTGCCGCTGACCTGCGACGGAGGGTCAGCAGTTGGTGCGGATCACCGAGAACGCCATGTCGGCGATGGTGACGATCTGGTTCCGGTCGACGCCGGAGTACGAGGTGACCGCGTTCCAGTAGGTCAGCTGGAACGAGGTGATGGCCCCCGGGTAGGTGATGGTGACGTTGCCGTTGTTCGAGGTGTTGGCGACGTCGCCGTTCTGGGTGTTGCGGAACGGGCTCGCCACGGTGCCGGCGCCGGTGGTGCGCGTCGTCGCGTGGGCGTAGGTGAAGGTGCCCGACAGCTCGACCATGTCGACGAAGTCGCCGGTCAGCGCGTCGATGTCGGTCATCGTGAAGGTCAGGCCGACGACCGGCTCGCTGAAGGTGAAGGTGATGGTCTGGCGGGCCGAGCGCTGCGGGGGCGTCTGGCTGAGCCGGTTGTTCACCGTCTGCTCGAACTGCAGGCCCGGCGTGTTGAGGCCACCCACCTGGGCCGTGGAGACCCGGAAGTTCTGGTTCTGGGTGTTGGACTCGTTGCCCGACTGCATGGCGCCGGTGAAGGCCGAGCTCATGCTCAGGGTGACCGGGGCGACCGGGCCCGCGCCGTCGGGGTCGGTGGTCGCGGTGCCGGACTGGTTGCCGGTGCGGGTGTAGGCGGTGCCCCCGGCGCCGTCCCACGCGATCGTGTAGGCCTGCGGGTTGCACGGGGAGGCGGCAGCGCGCGGGGCGGCGGCGCCCACGGCGATGACGGGGACCGCCCAGGCCATCCCGGACGCGATGGACCGCCGGCTGGGTCGCGCCTTGGCGGGCGCGTCCACGGTCTGCAGGCTCATCTGGGTCCCCTCGGTGTTCGTCCGGGGTGGCTCGTGACCACCCCTTGGTGTTCTACCTACCAGTACTTTACGGTTCCTTTACTTTCTGGACCTGCTGTTTCGCGCACCTCGCGGCGAACCCGGCCGAACGGACGATGGGGTGTGGTGTCCGCCGAACTACGGAATCCGAAGGTTGCGGGGCAGATCGACCCCACCGACCCGTGGTTCCTCGCACGACGACGACCCACGGATCCCGTTGAAGGATCAACGACGCCGCAGGGCCCCCGGACGGTCGTCCGGGGGCCCTGCGGCGTGTCGAGCGGTGGTCGTGAGGCGGCTCAGGCCTCCACGACGGTCGGGATGATCATCGGGCGGCGCTTGATCTTGCGTCCGACCCAGGTGCCCATCGTCCGGCGCACCACCTGCTGCAGCTGGTAGGAGTCGGTGACGCCCTGGGCCGCGGCCTCGGCGAGGGCCTCCTCGATGCGGGGCCGGATCTCGTCGAAGACCACCTCGTCGGGGGCGAAGCCGCGGGCGGTGATCTCCGGGCCGGCGAGCACCTTGCCGGTCATCGAGTCGACGACGACGACGACGGAGATGAACCCCTCGTCGCGCAGGATGCGGCGGTCCTTGAGCAGGGTCTCCTCGACCTCGCCGACCGTGGAGCCGTCGACGTAGACGTACCCGGCCTGCACCGCACCGGCCACCCGCACCCGCCCGTCGACGAGGTCGACGACCACGCCGTCCTCGACGACCGCGACGTTGCGCCGCGGCACGCCGGTCTGGATGGCGAGCTCGGCGTTGGCCACGAGGTGGCGCCACTCGCCGTGCACCGGCATGACGTTGCGCGGCTTGACGATGTTGTAGCAGTAGAGGAGCTCGCCGGCGCTCGCGTGCCCGGAGACGTGCACCTTGGCGTTGCCCTTGTGCACGACCTGGGCCCCGAGGCGCATCAGCCCGTTGATGACGCGGTACACGGCGTTCTCGTTGCCGGGGATGAGCGAGGACGCGAGCAGCACGGTGTCGCCCTCCCCCACCTCGATGCGGTGGTCGCGGTTGGCCATCCGGGACAGCGCGGCCATCGGCTCGCCCTGGGACCCGGTGCAGACGAGGACGACCTTGTCGTCGGGCAGGTCGTTCAGCTGCTTGAGGTCGACGAGCACCTTGTCGGGGACCTTGAGGTAGCCCAGGTCGGCGGCGATGCCCATGTTGCGCACCATCGAGCGCCCGATCATCGCGACCTTGCGCCCGCTCTTCTCGGCGGCGTCGAGGACCTGCTGCACCCGGTGCACGTGCGAGGAGAAGCAGGCGACGATGATCCGCCGCTGCGCGTGCCGGAACACCTTGTCGATGGCCGGGGCGATCTCGCGCTCGGGCGTCGTGAAGCCCGGGACCTCCGCGTTGGTGCTGTCGGTGAGGAAGAGGTCGACCCCCTCCTCCCCGAGCCGGGCGAAGGCCCGCAGGTCGGTGAGCCGCCCGTCGAGCGGCAGCTGGTCCATCTTGAAGTCGCCGGTGTGCAGCAGCGTGCCGCCGGGCGTGCGCACGCAGACCGCGAGCGCGTCGGGGATGGAGTGGTTGACCGCGACGAACTCGCAGTCGAACACGCCCAGCTGCTCGCGGCCGCCCTCGCGCACCCCGAGGGTGAGCGGGGTGATGCGGTGCTCCTTGAGCTTGGCCTCGACGAGCGCCAGGGTCAGCTGGGACCCGACGACCGGCAGGTCGGGCTTGAGGCGCAGCAGGTACGGCACCGCGCCGATGTGGTCCTCGTGGCCGTGCGTGAGCACGATGGCCTGGATCCGGTCGAGCCGGTCCTCGATCGAGGTGAAGTCCGGGAGGATCAGGTCGATGCCGGGGTGGTGGTCGTCCGGGAAGAGCACGCCGCAGTCGATGACGAGCAGCTGCCCGGCGTGCTCGATGACGGTCATGTTCCGGCCGACCTCGCCGAGACCGCCGAGGGGGGTGACCCGGACACCTCCTTCCGCGAGCGGGCCGGGGGTGTCGAGGTCGGGATGGGGATGGCTCATGCGTCCTTCAGGGTCGGGAGGGTGTCGAGCGCAGCGCGCAGCGCCGTGAGGTGCTCCGGCGGCGACTCGACGAGGGGAAGTCTGACGGTGGCGTGCTCGATGACGCCGAGCTCGACGAGGGCGGCCTTGGCCATGATGGCGCCCTGCGAGGGCGACATGACGGCGTCGACGACGGGCACGAGGCCGCGGTGGATGCGCACGGCCTCGGCGAGGTCGCCGCGGTCGACGGCCTCGAGCATCGCGCGGTAGTGGCGGCCGGTGACGTGGCCGACGACCGAGACGGTGCCGACGGCGCCGATGGCCAGCAGCGGGAGGGTCAGGGCGTCCTCGCCGCTGAACCACAGGAGGTCGGTGGCGGCCATGACGCGCGTGGAGGCGGCGAGGTCGCCCTTGGCGTCCTTGACCGCGACGATGTTCGGGTGGTCGGCGAGCGCGACGAGGGTGTCGTGCGCGAACGGGATGCCGGTGCGGCCGGGGATGTCGTAGAGCATCACCGGGAGGTCGGTGGCGTCGGCGACGACGCGGCAGTGCGCGACCAGCCCGGCCTGGGTGGGCTTGTTGTAGTAGGGCGAGACGAGGAGCAGCCCGTCGGCGCCGGCCCCGGCCATCCGCCCCGCCATGGCGACCGCGTGCCGGGTGTCGTTGGACCCGCAGCCCGCGACGACCCGGAGCCGTCCGGCCCCCGCCGCCACCACCCGCCGGACCGTCTCGACGCTCTCGTCGTCGGTGAGGGTCGAGGCCTCCCCCGTGGTGCCGTTGACGACGACGCCGTCGTGGCCGGTGGCGACGAGGTGCTCGACGAGCGCGTCGACCCCCGGGCCGTCGACCGCGCCGTCGGGGGTCATCGGGGTCACCATCGCCGTGAGCACGCGGCCGAAGGGGGAGGACGTCATGGCGACAGGGTACCGAGCCGGGGGCGGCCGGCCGGGGCACCGCTCCCCTTGCCGGACCCCGGGGTCGGGGCTAGCGTCGCCGGTGGACGTCCCGCGACGTCCGGGACGCGGCGGCACCCGCCGGCGCGGACCGCGGGAGGGCTCGGGGCCGGGGGGCACCAGCACACGGTGTCGGCACCACGTCCTCCCCGACGCACCCGTCCACGGGGCCGTCGGTCCCGTGGCGAGATCCCTGGGGGGATGCACCATGATGAAACGGATGCTGGCCGGCCTGGCCACGGTCCTCGCCGTGGCCGGAGGCCTCGTCTCCACCGCACCCGCCGCCTCGGCGGCCGCGCGCAACGGCACCTGCGAGTCGGGCGAGTTCTGCCTCTACTTCAACAGCGGCGCCACGGGCTCGCTCGTCGACCTCGTCAGCTCCCAGCGCGACTACGGCACCGGCTCCGGCTGCGTCGCCTTCGTCTCCGGCGGCAGCGGGCGCGGGCAGTGCGTCAAGAACAACACCGCGGCCGTGTGGAACCGCACCGGGAAGCTCGTCTCGGTCTTCTACAACAGCGACTTCGGCGGCACCTACGACGTCATCCCGAACGGCGCCAGGGTCGACCTCAACGCCAACGTCAAGAACAACAACGCCTCGCAGATCATCGGCGACGCCTCGCTGCGCTTCCCGCTGAACGTCACGCAGGCGCAGATCAAGGGCCGCCCGACGCCGTGGTGCTGGAACAGCAAGACCAACTGCCACCACGACTACAACGCCGCCGACATCTTCGCCGCGACCGGCACCGCCGTGGTCTCGCCGGTGTCCGGCACGGTGATGACCGTGCGGGGTGGGTCCGAGACCGCCGGCGCGACGGCCACCGTCAAGGACGCCTTCGGTCGGCTGTGGTTCTTCCAGCACATGGACAACAGCCCCGGGCCGGTCGTCTCCGCCGGGCAGCACGTCGACAAGGGCTCGCGCATCGGCACGGTCGGCACGCGGGCCCACGCCATGGGCACCGACCCGCACCTGCACATCGACATGCGGGTCGGGGTCGACTCCCGGGTCTCGTGCACCGGCTCCGCGTGCGCCGGCTACGGGTTCGTCAACAACCAGCCCCTCCTGCGGACGGCGTTCCTCGACCGGCCCTGACCGGTGGCGGCGGGCACCGGCGACGCGCCGGTGCCCGCCGCTCGCCCGGCCCGGGCGGGCCCTACGCTGGGGACGTGCGCCAGTACCTCGACCTGCTCGACCACGTGATGACGACCGGGGTCGAGAAGTCCGACCGCACCGGCACCGGCACGCGCAGCGTCTTCGGCTACCAGATGCGCTTCGACCTCACCGCGGGCTTCCCGGTGCTCACGACCAAGAAGCTGCACCTGCGCTCGATCATCGGCGAGCTCCTGTGGTTCCTGCGCGGCGACACCAACGTCCGGTGGCTCCAGGAGCGGAACATCTCGATCTGGGACGAGTGGGCCGACGAGCACGGCGACCTCGGACCGGTCTACGGGCACCAGTGGCGGTCGTGGCCGACTCCCGACGGGCGCACGGTCGACCAGGTCGCGAAGGTCGTCGAGGCCATCCGCACCAACCCCGACTCCCGGCGGCACATCGTCTCGGCGTGGAACGTCGCCGACGTCGACGACATGGCCCTCCCGCCCTGCCACACGATGTTCCAGTTCTACGTGCGGCCCGCGGCCGACGGCGGGCCGGCGTTCCTCGACTGCCAGCTCTACCAGCGCAGCGCCGACGTCTTCCTCGGCGTCCCCTTCAACATCGCCAGCTACGCCCTCCTGACGATGATGGTCGCCCAGCAGACCGGCCTGCGCGCCGGCGAGTTCGTGCACACCCTCGGCGACGCGCACCTGTACTCCAACCATCTCGAGCAGGCCCGCCTCCAGCTGACCCGCGAGCCGCTCCCCCTGCCGACGATGCACATCGCCCCGCAGGGGTCGATCGACGCCTACGAGCTCGAGGACTTCGAGCTCGTCGGGTACGAGGCGCACCCCTCCATCAAGGCCCCGATCGCCGTATGACCCGGGTCTCGCTCATCGCCGCCGTCGCCCGCAACGGCGTCATCGGCTCGGGCCAGGAGATGCCCTGGCACATCCCGGAGGACTTCGCGTTCTTCAAGCGCACGACGATGGGCCACCCGCTCGTCATGGGGCGGCGCACGTTCGACTCCATCGGGCGGGTCCTGCCGGGGCGGCGCACCATCGTCATCACCCGCCAGCCGGACTGGTCGCACGCCGAGGTCGAGACGGCGCACTCGCTCGTCGAGGCACTGGGCCTCGCCGGGCCCGCCGACGAGGTCTTCATCGCCGGCGGGGCCAGGTGTACGCCGAGGCGATGCCCTACGCGCACCGGCTGCTCGTCACGGAGGTCGACGACGAGCCCGAGGGCGATGTGCACTTCCCACCGATCGACCCGGCGGCCTGGCGCGAGACCTCGCGCGAGGGGCACGACGGCTTCACGTTCGTCACGTACGAGCGGCCCTGACCCCTCGGGGTCCGGCCCGACCCGGCCCGATCCGCGCGAAACATTGAACCGAAGGGTTCAGTGACATGTGCTGAACCACATGGTTCAGCACGAGGTCCTCGACCGGGCCTTCGCCGCCCTGGCCGACCCCACCCGGCGGGCGGTCCTCGTCCGGCTGGGCGAGGGTCCGGCGAGCCTGGGCGACCTCGCCGCCCCCACCGGGATGACCCTGACCGGGATGGGCAAGCACGTCCGCGTCCTCGAGGAGGCGGGGCTCGTGCGCACCACCAAGGTCGGCCGCACCCGACAGGTGCGGCTCGGCACCGAGCGGCTGGACGACGCCATGGCATGGATCGCCTTCTACCAGCGCCTCTGGGAACGTCGCCTCGACGGCCTCGAGGCCTACCTCACCCTCCGGGAAGGACAGGACACATGAGCGAGCACCCCGAGGTCGGCGCGCCCGACGAGCCCCTCGAGCTGCGGATGACCCGGGTCCTGCCCGCGTCGCCGGAGCGGGCCTTCGACGCCTACACCGACGCCGAGCAGCAGAAGATCTGGTTCGGCATCCTCGACGAGGACCCGGGGATCGTCGAGATCGAGGTCGACCTGCGGGTCGGGGGGTCGCAGACGGCGGTATGGGGCCCGAGCCCGGACCAGCTCTTCCGCGAGGTGCAGACCTTCCTCGTCGTCGACCGGCCGCACCGGCTGGTCACCGAGTCGACCGGCAGCAGCCCCGACGGGATGACGATGACGACGACCATCGAGGTGACCTTCGAGGCCGACGGCGACTCGACGCTGATGACCGTGGTGCAGCGCGGCTTCCCGGTGCCCGACGTCCGCGACTTCTTCGCCGCCGAGGTGTGGGTCGGGGCCTTCGCCCGGATCGAGGCCTACCTGCGGCGCGAGGGCGGTGCGGCGTGAGCGCCCTCACCCGGTCCCGGCCGGTCGTCGTGGCCGCGGCGGTCGGCACGGCGGTGGTCGTCAACCTGGTCGTCTACGGGCTCGGTCGGGCGGCGGGCGGGTCGTTCACCTTCACCCGGGCCGGGGTGCCGACGGCCGTGGACGCCGCGACCGTCGCCGGGTTCTCCGCGGTCCCGCTGCTGCTCGGGCTCGTCGTCGTTGCCCTGCTCGGTCGCCGGTGGCCGGTCGTGGCCCGGATGGCCGTGGTCGTCGCCCCCGTGCTCGCCGTGGTGACCGTCGGGCTGATGACCCTGCCCGTCGACCTCGACACCGTCAGCACGGTGACGCTGGCCCTCTGCCACCTCACCCTCGCGCCCATCTCCGTGCTCGCGATCCGGGCGCTGCGCGGCCACGCGGGCTAGGCCAGGGGCGGGACGTCGCCGACGGCGATCGCCGGCTCGAGCAGGCTGCCCAGCCAGACCCGGCCGCCGTGCTCGCGCACCCCGGTGGCCACGTGCCACCCGGAGGCGTCGAAGTCGAGGTCGTGCACCACCGCTCCCCCGTCGTCGAGGCCGAGGACCCTGGCGGTGCGCTTCGGCTCGGGCTTGACCCGGTCGGGGAGGCGGCGGACCACCGCGCGCACCTGGCGCGGGCTGCGGCGCAGGACGGCGAGCACGGGGTCGCTCGGGGAGGCGACGGTGACCCACACGAGGCCGTCGGAGCCGAGGGCGATGTTGTCGGGGTGACCGGGCAGGTCCTCGACCCACGTGGTGGAGGATCCGGCCGCGTTGCCGGACCGGGCGACCCGACGGATGCGGCAGGTGCCGGTCTCGGCGACGAGCACCCCCCGCTCGTCCGGCAGCAGCGCGACGCCGTTGGCGAAGGCCAGCCGGTCGAGGACGGTGGTGACCGTGCCGTCGACGTCGCGACGCAGCAGGCGACCGGTGCACGTGTGCTCGACGAGGTCGTTCTTCCAGTCCTCGACCTGCCAACGGCGGCTGGAGTCGGTGAACCAGATGGTGCCGTCGGCCTGCACGGCGGCGTTGTTGACGAACAGCAGTCGCTCGCCGTCGACCTCGGTGACGAGGGTCTCGAGGTCCCCGGTGTGGGGGTCGAGGGCCAGCAGGCCGCGGTGGGCGTCGCAGACGAGCAGCCGGCCGTCGGGCAGCCACTCGAGCCCGAGCGGGCGCCCACCGGTGGCCGCCACGGTGGTGACCGAGCCGTCGACGGGGTCGTGGACGTGGACGGCGCCGTCGGCGGTGCCGGTCCACACCCGCCCGTCCGCGCCGACGAGCACGTCCTCGGCGCCGGGCCCCGGCACGGGCACGACGGTGAGCGGCAGGGTCATGGCCGCAGCGTAGGTGGCCGGGCCCGAGTTGTCGCGGGGGCGCTCGGTAGGGTCGGGGGGTGCCCGTCCACACCACCCTCGCCGACCAGGTCGCCGTCGTCACCATCGACCGCCCGGAGCGTCGCAACGCGCTGAACCTCGAGGCCCTCGAGGAGCTGCACACCGCGGTCGTCGAGGTGCTCGCCGCCGGGGCGCGGGCGGTGGTCCTCACCGGGGCCGACGGCCACTTCTGCGCCGGGGCCGACCTCACCGAGCTCGAGGACGTCTCCTTCACGCAGCGGCTCGCCGAGGTGCTCGAGCACCTGGCGGCGGTGCCGGTCACCACCGTGGCCGCCGTCGACGGTGCCTGCATGGGACTCGGGATGCAGCTCGCGCTCGCCTGCGACGTCCGGGTCGTGGCGGACGCCGCGCGCTTCGCCGTGCCCGTCGCGAAGCTCGGCCTGATGGTCGACCACTGGACCGTCGACCGGCTCAGCCGGTTCTGGGGCGAGGGCGCCGCCCGCCACCTGGTGCTCACCGCGGCCGTGCTCGACGCCGACGACGCCTGGCGCCTCGGGTTCGCCCAGGCCCGGGGCGGCCTCGAGGTCGCCGAGGAGCTGGCCGCGGCCGCCGCCCGGCTCGCCCCGCTCACCCAGGCCGGCTCCAAGGTCGGCTTCGACACCCACCACGACAACACCCCCGAGGTCGCCCGCTACGAGGCGGCCTTCGCCCGGGCCTGGGCGAGCGAGGACCTCGCCGAGGGTCGGGCCGCCTTCACCGAGCGCCGCGCACCGGCCTTCCGGGGCACTGATGGCCGGCGACCACGGGCATGGCCACGACCACGACCACGCCGCCGGCACCGGCCCCGGGCCGCTCGCCGACGCGAGCGTGCGCAGGGCCCGGCCCAACGACGCCCCCGCCGTCGGCACGGTCCAGGCGACGGTCTTCCGCGAGGCCTACGCCGGCCGGGTCCCCGACGACGTGCTCGCCCTCTTCGAGCCCGAGGCCTTCGCCCGGGGGTGGCGGGCCGGCCTGACCAGCCCGCCCGAGGGCGTCCACCGGCTGCTCGTGGCGCTGGCCGGCGAGCAGGTCGTCGGCGCAGTGGCCGTCGGTCCCGCCCAGGACCCCGACGCCGAGCCGGCGTGGGCCGAGGTGACCCTGCTCGCCGTACACCCCGACGCCCGGCGCCAGGGCCACGGCTCGCGGCTGCTCAACGCCTCGGTCGACGTGCTGCGCGAGGCCGGGGCCCAGGCGGTCACCGCGTGGCTGCTCGCCGACGACGAGGCCACCCGCGGCTTCCTCGCGGCCTCCGGCTTCGGGCCCGACGGCGCCTTCCGCGACCGGGTCGTCTCCCCCGACGGCGGGACGCTGCGCGAGGTCCGCCTGCTCGTCCGGATCGTCGACCCGGACGAGGGATGAGCGCCGCGCCGGAGGCCCTCTCCGCGCAGCGCCGCCGCGAGGTGCGCCGACAGGCCCTGTCGGTCGGCGCCGCCACCGGGGCCTACGGCATCTCCTTCGGCGCACTGTCGGTGGCCTCAGGTCTCGACGTCTGGCAGACCCAGGCGCTCTCGCTCCTGCTGTTCAGCGGCGGCTCACAGTTCGCGGTCGTGGGGGTGCTCGGGCCGGGGGCGGCGGGGTGGCGGCCGTCCTCACCTCGACGCTGCTCGGGGTGCGCAACGGCCTCTACGCGCTGCAGACCTCCCGGTTCCTCGGCGTCGCCGGGCTGCGTCGCCTCGCCGCGGCCCAGCTCACCATCGACGAGTCCACCGCCGTCGGGGTCGGGCAACCCGAGGTCCGGGCCCAGCGGATCGGGTTCTGGCTCACCGGTATCGCGGTGTTCATCGGGTGGAACCTCATGACCCTCGTCGGCGCCCTCGTCGGCAACGCCCTCGGCGACCCGCGCACCTACGGGCTGGACGCCGCCGCAGCCGCCGCCTTCGCCGCCCTGCTCTGGCCCCGGCTGCGCAGCGGTGACGCCGCGGCCACCGCCGTGCTCGCCGCGTTCATCGCGCTCGTCACGAGCCCGTCGCTGCCGCCCGGCGTCCCGGTCATCCTCGCCGCCCTCGCGGCGGTCGTCGTCGGGCTGCGCCGTGGCGGCCGGCACGAGTCACCACCCACCTCGCGGGTCGGCGAGCTGCCCGGGGCGGACCCGGTCCCGTGACCACCTGGACCACGGTGCTGCTGGCCTGCGCCGCCGCCTACGCCCTCAAGCTCGCCGGCTACCTCGTACCGGCGACCTGGGTCGAGGGCGAGCGCCGGTCGCGCGTCATCGCCCTGCTGCCCGTCGCCCTACTGGCCGCGCTCGTCACCGTGCAGACGGTCGTCGGCGACGGCGGCTCGCTCGTGCTCGACGCCCGGGCCGCGGCGCTGGCGGTCGCCGTCGGGTTGCTGCTCCTGCGGGCCAACTTCCTCGTCGTCGTGGCAGGCGCGGCCCTCGCGGCCGGCCTGCTGCGCGCGATCGGCTGGGGCTGAGCCGCTACTCCCCGACGCGTCCCGGTAGCGGTCGAGGACGACCTCGACGACGCGGGGTCGGGCAGGAGCGGACCCGTGACGAGGTCGGCGCCGGCCGCCCCCAGCCGTTCCTGGAAGAACCCCGGGGCCAGCAGGTACGAGGCGACGACGACCCGTGCGGCGCCCGCGTCCCGGACCGCCCGGACCACCTCCGGCACCGACGGCGAGGGTCCGGCGGCGTAGCCGAGCGCGACCTCGCGCCCGAGCCGCACCCCGAGGCGGCGGGCCACCTCGACCGAGTCGGCCTGGGCCCGTGCGTCGCTCGAGCCAGCAGGCGCCAGGACCACGACGTCGTCCGCCCCGAGCACCCCGACCCGGTCGACGAGGACGTCGACGAGCCGGTCGTCGGGGCCGAGTGCCGGGGCGACGACGACGTCGGGGCGGGTCCGGACGGCCTCCGCGAGGTCGACCCGCACGTGGAACCCCTCGGCGAGGAGGAGCGGCACGACGACCCCGGCGCGGGTTCCCCCGCGCGGTGGGGCAGCGCGGCGACGACCTCGCCGACGACCGGTCCGTGCACGTCGACGTAGGCCTCGCGCACCTCGACGTCCGGGAGGGCCGCGGCGACGTCGGACACGAGGGCGGCCACGGCCTGCTGCCCGGCGGGGTCGCGCGTCCCGTGCCCGCAGGCGACGAGGACCGGCGGCTCGCGGGTCACCCGAGGCCGAGGTAGTGCTCGAGGCCGACCGTCAGGCCGGGCCGCTCCCCCACCTGCCGCACGGCGGCGAGGACGCCGGACATGAACGAGACGCGGTCGAAGCTGTCGTGGCGGATGGTCAGCATCTCCCCCGGGCCGCCGAGCAGGACCTCCTGGTGCGCCACGAGCCCGCGCAGCCGCACCGAGTGCACCGGCACGCCGTGGACCCGGGCACCACGGGCGCCGTCGGGGTCGTGGGTCGTCGCGTCGGGCACCGGGCCGAGGCCGGCCTCCTCGCGCGCCACGCCGACGAGGTCGGCCGTGCGGGCCGCCGTCCCCGACGGGGCGTCGACCTTGTCGGGGTGGTGCAGCTCGACGACCTCGACGGACTCGTAGAAGCGGGCGGCCTGCTGCGCGAAGGCCATCATGAGGACGGCACCGATCGCGAAGTTCGGGGCGACGAGCACTCCGACGCCCGGTGCGGCGGACAGCTGCTCACGGAGGGCGGCGAGCCGCTCCTCGCTCCAGCCCGTCGTGCCGACGACGACGTGCACGCCGCGCCGGACGCAGTGCGCGACGTTGGACGGCGACGCGTCCGGCACGGAGAACTCGACGACGACGTCGGCCCCGCCGAGGTCGCCCAGGTCGTCACCGGCGTCGTAGCGCCCGACGAGCTCGAGGTCGTCGGCCCCCTCGACCGCGGCGCACACCGTGGCGCCCATCCGACCGGCGGCCCCGATGACGGCAACCCTCGTCGCGCTCATGGCCGCCACTGTAGTCAGGCCGGGTGCGGCCCCTTGGCGGTGACCAGGGCGAGCACGACGGGCGGCAGCACGAGGGGCAGCAGGCCGACGGAGGCCAGCGTCCACGCGAGGTCGCGGGTCACCGCGCCGACGACGAGGACGGCGACCAGCCAGGCCCCGAGGGCGCCGACCGTGAGCAGCGACAGCCCGGCGCGGGGCCGGGGGTCGCGCGGGTCCTGCTCGAGCCGCCGGTTCGCGACGACGACGAGGACGCAGGCCAGCCCGCTGACCGCCGCGAGTGCGGCGCCCGTCCACAGCAGCGGACGGGCGGCACCCGGTGACGTCGCCGCGAACACGGCGCAGCCGAGGGCCAGCAGGTCGCAGAGCACCGCGCCCGCGAGCGCGCCGCGAGCCCTGATCCGTGCCGCGTCGCGCGCGGTCCGCTCGTCCATCGCCACGACGGGCAGCCTAGGTCCCGAACGCCGGCCACTCGCCACCGGGGAACTTCGACAGCTTCGTGCGCGCCCCTCGAGGTCGCCCTTGGCGTTGAGGCAGAGGGCCGTGAGGATGCCGGTGCCCGTGATGAGGCCGCCGATGAAGGCCGCCCATCCCGCGTACACGGCCGCCGGCGCGGCGGGCAGGCCGACGATCGAGATCGCGGCGCCGGTGGCCGTGGCCAGGCAGATGATGAGGATGCCGATGCCGACGATGATGCCGAGCCACCACGTGATGATCCCGGCGCCGACCTTGGTCAGGCCCGAGGCGATGGTCTCGGCGAACTGCTCCGACATCGCGCCGAGGGCCTTCTCCTGCTCACCGAGCCGGTCGTTGTAGCGCTGCGCCGCCGAGCCCTTCCACGTCGTGTCGACGTCGAGCTGCCCCTTGGTGGCCAGGCCGGCGCGCTCCGAGACCGGCTGGCCGACGAGCGTGCGCCAGTCGCCGGCGGCCCCGAAGCACAACCAGGGCGCACCGAACACGTTCCAGTGCTCCGCCATCCAGTCGACGGCCCGCTGCCATGCCGGCACGACCTTGTCGTTCCAGAAGTTGGCGGCCTTCTCGGCGATCCAGCCGGCGAACCGGGCGATCTTGCGCAGCGTGTCGTTGAAGGCCTCGAGCAGTCGGGTGGCCTTCTGCTCGACCTCCTCCCACTTCTCGCGCAGCTTCTCGATGATCTCCTCGGGTGACATCAGGCTCCCCTCACTGGACCGGCGACCATTCGGCGCCGATGCGTGCCGCGGCCGACGCCTCGTCGGCCTCGTACTGCTTCTTGACGTCGCGCAACGTGGCCGCCATGGTCGACGTCGCCGTCGAGCCGTCGGACAACAGCCCCACGACGAAGTCCTGGATCGTGCTGTAGGTGCTCGTGAAGCCCGTGAAGTCGGACACGACGGACAGGGCGTTGGTGGTGAGGTCGAGCCCGGCGGCCGACGTGCTCGAGGTCGAGAGCACCCCGGACGTCGCCTCCCAGATCTTCGCGTCGTGCTCGAGCGCCTCGCGCTGTACCTCGAAGCTCATGTGCGTCCTCCTCAGACGTCCAGGCCGGCCCGGCGGGCCAGACGGGTGGGGCTGCCCAGCGCGGTGAGCCGGGCGATGTCGGCGTCGGCGTCGGCGCGGGCGGCGCCGAAGGAGGCCACCGCCTGCGCCTGGGCCTGCTCGAGGACGGCGAGCACCGACCGGCCGATGTTGGCCGGGTGGGCCCGCACGAGCCACGACTCGCGCAGCTCGAGGTTCAGGAGGCCGCCGGCCGCCGAGACCTCGACGTGGACGTTGCCGTCGGGGCTCGACTGGCGGTGGACGCGGGTCGTGCGCTCCTCGACGTCGGCGATCGCGGTGTCGAGCTCGGACTCGATCTCGGCCCAGAGCTCGGAGATGCGGGCCATGACCTGCTCCTCGGTGAGGCTCGCCGAGTCGGGGATCGCGGCGGCGACGTCCTCGACGGTCATCGGCAGCGGACGCGTGCGGGGCGCGGGCTGCTCGAAGGCCTCCTCGACGTCCTGGACCCACGTGCCGACGTGCTGCGCGCCGGCGCTCGCGTAGGCGGCGGCGATGGTGTCGGCGAGCGCCGACGGGGCGACGGTGTCCTGCCAGCCGTGCTGCACGGTGATCGAGCGGACGACCCCGTCCGACCCGACCCGCACGCGGACCACGCCGGCGGGGTCGTCCGCCTCGGTGTCGGCGGTGCGGACGGGGAGGGACTCCAGCCGCTGCTGGCGGCGGTCCATCTCCTCACGAGCCTCGTAGAGCTGCTCGGTGTCCCTGTCCATGACCTCTCCCCTCTCGGATGCTGCGAGTCTGCTGGTGGAGCCGCGGGCGAGCAATGGGGAGGAGTCCCCGTCGAGACCGCCCCCCGACCCCGGGCGCCGACATCGGGTCGCCCTCGTTCATCCTATGTTCACCTTCGCAGCGTCACTCGGGTACCCTGAAGGTGAACACCAGGTGAACGAACCGGGTGAACGAGCCGAGAGGAGGCCCGCGATGAAGAAGGTCGACACGACCACCAGCCGCACCGGTCTCGCCGTGCGCTGGGTTCCCGTGGTCGACGCCCGCGGGCGCACGCGCATGGAGATGCGCTGGACCACCCCCCACCGTCTGCACACGAGCTCCGCGGCCTGACCGCACGAACGGGCCCCCGCACCACTCGGTGCGGGGGCCCGTTCGCGTGCTCGGGGCCTCAGGCCCACGCGGCACCTCCGGCCGGGCGCTCGTCGTGCTCGGGCCACGCCGGGTCGGGGGCGGCCGCCCCGAGGGGCTCCTCGTCGCCGGTCGCCGCCTCCCGGTGCTCCCCCGCCGTCGACCCGTCGCCCAGATCCTGCTCGCCCACGCCCACACCCCCCGTTCTCCGTCGACCAGCCCCCCGGTCGGTCGTGGCCGCCACGCTAGTGCCCCGGACGCCGGGTCGGTGGCACGAACCGGCCAACGTCACCGACCTGTCGTCGGGCGCCCGGCAACGCCGGAGCCCCGGTGCACCGTGGGGTGCACCGGGGCCCCGGTGGTGGGTCGGCGCGGACGCCGGCCCGGGGTGGGTCAGGCCTCGCTCGGGGCGTCCTCGGTGGAGGAACCCTCGTCCGAGCGCTCGCCCCGACCACGGCCGCCACGACGGCGACGGTTGCGGCGCGGACGCTCGCCCGCCTCGTCGGAACCGGCCTCGCCGGAGCCGTCGGCCTCGACGTCGTCGGACGCGCCGTCGGCGTCGTCGGCCTCGACCGCAGCGGCGGCCGGCGCGGCGGCAGCCGGGGCCGGGGCCTCGTCCGCAGCGTCGGAGCCACCCTCGCCCTCGGCGATGACCGCCGCGAGGCTGAGCTTGCCGCGGGGGTCGATCTCCTTGAGCTCGACCTGGATCTTCTGGCCGACCGCGAGGACGTCCTCGACCGCGTCGATCCGCTTGCCGCCGACGAGCTTGCGCACCTCGGAGATGTGCAGCAGGCCGTCCTTGCCCGGGAGCAGGGAGACGAACGCGCCGAAGGTCGTCGTCTTGACGACGGTGCCGAGGAAGCGCTCGCCGATCTCCGGCATCTGCGGGTTGGCGATGGCGTTGATGGCCGCGCGGGCCGCCTCCGCCGACGGGCCGTCGGTGGCACCGATGTAGATGGTGCCGTCGTCCTCGATCGAGATCTGGGCGCCCGTGTCGTCCTGGATCTGGTTGATCATCTTGCCCTTCGGGCCGATGACCTCGCCGATCTTGTCGACGGGGACGGTCACCGAGATGACGCGAGGAGCGTAGGGGCTCATCTCGTCGGGGGCGTCGATGGCCTCGTTCATGACGTCGAGGATGTGGAAGCGGGCGTCACGGGCCTGGGTCAGCGCGCCGGCCAGCACGTCGGCGGGGATGCCGTCGAGCTTGGTGTCGAGCTGGATGGCGGTGACGAACTCCCGCGTGCCGGCGACCTTGAAGTCCATGTCGCCGAACGCGTCCTCGGCGCCGAGGATGTCGGTGAGCGCCGCGTACTGCGTCTGCCCGTCGACCTCCGCGGAGACCAGGCCCATCGCGATGCCGGCGACCGGGGCGCGCAGCGGCACACCGGCGTTGAGCAGGGCGAGGGTGGACGCGCAGACCGAGCCCATCGAGGTCGAGCCGTTGGAGCCGAGGGCCTCGGACACCTGGCGGATCGCGTAGGGGAACTCCTCGCGGGTCGGCAGCACCGGCATGAGGGCCCGCTCGGCGAGCGCCCCGTGGCCGATCTCGCGACGCTTCGGCGACCCGACGCGGCCGGTCTCACCGGTCGAGTAGGGCGGGAAGTTGTAGTTGTGCATGTAGCGCTTGCGCGTCACCGGCGACAGCGTGTCGAGCTGCTGCTCCATGCGGAGCATGTTGAGCGTGGTGACGCCCATGATCTGGGTCTCGCCACGCTCGAAGATCGCCGAGCCGTGCACGCGCGGCAGGACCTCGACCTCGGCGCTCAGGGCGCGGATGTCGGCGAGGCCACGGCCGTCGATGCGGACCTTGTCGCGCAGGATGCGCTCGCGGATGAGCTTCTTCTGCACCGAGCGGTACGCGGCGGACAGCTCCTTGTCGCGACCCTCGAACGAGTCGGCGAGGGAGGCCTTCATCGACTCCTTGATCTCGTCGATGCGCTCCTCGCGCTCCTGCTTGCCGGCGATCTGCAGCGCGGCGGTCAGGTCGGAGGAGGTCGCGGACTCGACCGCGGCGTAGGCGTCGTCCTCGTAGTCGAGGAAGACCGGGAACTCCTGGACCGGCTTGGCGGCGGTGCGGGCCAGCTCGGCCTGCGCGTCGCAGAGCGTCTTGATGAACTTCTTCGACGCCTCGAGACCCTCGGCGACGACCTCCTCGGTCGGCGCCTGCTTGCCCAGGGTCTTCACGAGGTCCCAGGTGTGCTCGGTGGACTCGGCCTCGACCATCATGATCGCGACGTCGTCACCCGCGACGCGGCCGGCGACGACCATGTCGAAGGTCGAGCGCTCGATGTCGCTGAAGTTCGGGAAGGCGACCCACTGGCCGTCGATGAGGCTGACCCGGACGGCACCGATCGGGCCGCTGAAGGGCAGGCCGGAGATCTGCGTCGAGGCGCTCGCCGCGTTGATGGCGAGCACGTCGTACTGGTGGTCGGGGTTGAGCGACAGCACGGTGATGACGACCTGGACCTCGTTGCGCAGGCCCTTGGTGAAGGTGGGGCGCAGCGGGCGGTCGATGAGACGGCAGGTGAGGATCGCGTCGGTGGAGGGGCGGCCCTCACGGCGGAAGAACGAGCCGGGGATCTTGCCCGCGGCGTACATCCGCTCCTCGACGTCGACGGTCAGGGGAAGAAGTCGAACCCCTCGCGCGGGTGCTTCCCGGCGGTGGTGGTGGAGAGGAGCATCGTGTCCTCGTCCAGGTAGGCGGCAACGGCGCCTCCGGCCTGCTTGGCCAGGCGTCCGGTCTCGAACCGGACGGTGCGGGTACCGAAGCTGCCGTTGTCGATGACGGCTTCGGTGGCGGTGATCTCGGGACCCTCCATGGGGCCTCCTTCTCTCGTGTCATTCACGCACGCGCATCGTCGTTGTGCGCGGGTGTGTCCTTCACGGCGCCGGGTGGCGCCGGTCGTGCTCGATGTTCAGTTGTGGGTTCTTCCGAGCGGGACGGGCCCACTCATGCGAGAAGGGCGGCCCCGCACGAATGCGGGGACCGCCCTCTCGGAAGTCTCAACGACGCAGGCCGAGGCGCTTGATGAGCGAGCGGTAGCGCTCGACGTCGATGCTCTCCAGGTAGCGCAGGAGCCGGCGGCGACGGCCGACGAGCAGGAGCAGGCCACGACGGGAGTGGTGGTCGTGCTTGTGCTGGCGGCTGTGCTCGGTGAGGTCCTTGATGCGCTGGGTGAGGAGCGCGACCTGGACCTCGGGGGAACCGGTGTCGCCCTCGGTCGTGGCGTACTCGGTCATGATCTGCTTCTTGACGTCGGTGCTCAGCGGCATGGGGCGACGACTCCTGTTCTGGTTTCTGCTGCGCGGCGCTCCCGGGCTGGTCCACCGGGGCTCTCTGGATCCGCGGCCGATGTGACGGCAGTGACCGAGATTACCAGCGGGGGTACGGCTGCCCTAATCGGCGAGGAGCGTGGCCGTCCAGGACTCGAGGACCAGGGCCACGTAGTGCTCCGGCGATCGCCCGTCGGCGGTGCACAGACGGTAGTACGCGGCGCTGTTGCCGATCCAGAGCCGGTGCGCGACCGCGGCGTCGTCCAGGTCGGGGCGCAGACCGCCGCCGGCCCGCAGGTCGCGGGTCAGGAGGAGCATGTTGTCGGCGCGGCGGCGCTCCAGCCCCTCCCACGCCTCGCGGCAGGCCGGGTCCGTGGCGGCTGCCTCGCGGAGGGACTCGACGAGCGGGACGACGTGGGGCAGCCGCTCGCCGAGGGCCGCCGCGTACACCTCGAGCTTGGCCCGGGCCGTCGGGGCCGCGCGGACGGCCGTCACGTAGTCCCGCTCGAGCGACGGAACCTCCTCGTCGCCGCCGGCGAGCGCCATGTCGTGGACCGCGAGGAGCAGCTGGGGCTTGCGGCCCACGCTCGCGTAGACCGTGTCGACGGAGACGCCGGCCCGCCGGGCGACCTCGGCGACGGCCGTCCCCGCGTACCCCTCGGCGGCGAAGAGGTCGCGGGCCGCGAGGAGCACGGAGCGTCGGGTCGCGGCGGCCTGCTCCTCCCTCAGCGGTGAGCGGTAGCGGCGGGTCTTGACGGGGTCCGGCACGCGGCCTACCGTACCAGTATTCGTCCGAAGCCAGTTCGGGCCAATGGAGGGAGGCGCCGTGGACGGCGTCGTCGTGCACCGCACCGGGGACGGCCCGGGCACCTGGGCCATGGGCTCGCTCTTCGAGCACCTCGTCACGGCCGACCAGAGCGCCGGGGCCCTCGGGGTCTCCCTCGTCACCCAGCCACCGGGCATCGCCACCCCGCTGCACCGGCACACCCGGGAGGCCGAGGCGCTCCTCGTCCTCGAGGGCGTCGTCGACTACGTCGCGGGCGAGCAGCGCGTGGAGCTGACGGCCGGGTCCTTCCTCTGGCTGCCGCTCGGGGTGCCCCACGCCTTCCGCATCCGTGGGGAGCGGCCGGCCCGCTTCGTGTCGATGACCACGCCGGGCGGGCTGATGGACCTCTACGACGAGGTCGGGGTCCCGGCGGCCGGGATGCACGTCCCCGGCGACGGCGAGGGCCTGACGATGCCCGAGGAGATCGCCCGCTGGAACGAGGTCGGGCCCCGCTACGGGCTCGAGGTGCTCGGCCCGCCCATCCCGGTGTGACCCTCGGCCGGATCGGCGCGGATGGTCCCGTGCGCTCCCCCACCCCGGCGCCGCGATGACGCCGTCCGGGTTGCCGGGGCGGAAAGGGCGGGACGGGCTCCCGGCGCGGGACGTGTCGCGTCGCCCCTGCTGCTACCGGCGGGTCCGTCGTACGCTGCTGGGACGTGACCGGCCCCACAGAGAGGTGGACCCCCGTGCGCCAGCGAGGACCCAGCCCCGCTCCCGCCCCCGCCCCGGCGGACCCCGAGCGCGCCGCGTCGGTGCGCTCGATCGCCGAGCAGCTCGCCGGAGTCCGCGGACCGCTGCTGCCGATCCTCCACGAGGTGGTCGAGACCCACGGCCACGTGCACGACGACGACGTCCCGGTCATCGCCGAGGTCCTCAACCTCAGCCGCGCCGACGTCCTGGGGGTCGTGAGCTTCTACCACGACTTCCGCCGCACTCCCCCGGCCACGCACCGCGTCGCCCTGTGCCGCGCGGAGGCCTGCCAGGCCCGCGGCGCCGAGGCCACCTACGCCGCCGCGTCCGACCGCTGGGCGGGCTCCACCGAGGTCGAGGTCGGCGAGGTGTTCTGCCTCGGCAACTGCGCGCTCGGCCCGTCCGGCACCCTCGACGGCACCCTGCACGCCCGCCTGACCCCCGACCGCCTCGACGCCCTCACCGAGGAGTGGGTCCGATGAGCCCCGTCGCCTGGGTCCCCTGCGACGCCGCCGCCCTCTCCGTGGGGGCCGACGCCGTGGCCGCGGCCCTCGAGGCCGCCGGCGTCACGGTCCGGCGCAACGGCTCCCGCGGGATGCTCTGGCTGGAGCCCCTCGTCGAGCTCGAGACCGACCGCGGCCGGGTCGGCTACGCCAACGTCGAGCCCGGCGACGTCGACGCCGTGCTCTCCGGGGCCCTCGACGACGGCGACCGCTGCGTCGGGGTCGTCGACGAGCACCCGTGGCTCGCCCGCCAGCACCGCGTGTCCTTCACGCGCGTCGGCGTCACCGAGCCCACCGACCTCGCCGCCTACCGCGCGCACGGCGGCCTCGCCGGCCTGGAGCGGGCGCTGACCCTGACCGACGAGCAGGTCGTCGCCGAGGTCACCGAGTCCGGGCTGCGCGGCCGCGGCGGTGCGGGCTTCCCCGCGGGCATCAAGTGGGACACCGTCCGCAAGGCCTCCGCCGACGTCAAGTTCGTCTGCTGCAACGCCGACGAGGGCGACTCCGGCACCTTCGCCGACCGGATGCTCATCGAGGGCGACCCGTTCACGCTCATCGAGGGGATGACGATCGCCGCCGTCGCGGTCGGGGCCACCGAGGGCTTCGTCTACCTCCGCTCGGAGTACCCGCACGCCATCCGCACCCTGCGCCGCGCCATCGACATCGCGTACGCGCACGGTGTGCTCGGCGGGTCGGTGCTCGGCAGCGGCCACCGCTTCGACCTCGACGTGCGGGTGGGCGCCGGCGCCTACATCTGCGGCGAGGAGACCTCGATGCTCGACTCGCTCGAGGGCAAGCGCGGCGAGGTGCGGGCCAAGCCGCCGATCCCGGCGCTCCAGGGCCTCTTCGGGCAGCCGACCGTCGTCAACAACGTGCTCACCCTGTCGGCGGTCCCGATGGTCCTGGCCGACGGGGGCGCGGCGTACGCGGCACTCGGCACGGGTCGCAGCCGGGGCACGCAGGTCTTCCAGCTGGGCGGCAACGTGGCGCACGGCGGCATCGTCGAGGCCGACTTCGGCATCAGCCTGCGCGAGCTCGTCGAGGACTTCGGCGGCGGCACCGCGTCCGGCCGGCCGGTCAAGGCGGTGCAGGTGGGCGGGCCGCTCGGGGCGTACCTCCCGCCGGCCAAGTTCGACCTCCCGATGGACTACGAGGCCTTTGCGGCCGCCGACGCGATGGTCGGGCACGGCGGCATCGTCGTGTTCGACGACTCGATGGACGCCGGCGCGATGGCCCGCTTCGCGATGGAGTTCTGCGCCAAGGAGTCCTGCGGCAAGTGCACGCCGTGCCGGGTCGGCTCGACCCGCGGTGTCGAGGTCATCGACCGGATCCGCGCGGGCACGCAGCGCGAGGCCAACCTCGTCCTCCTCGACGACCTCTGCACGACGATGACCAAGGGCTCGCTGTGCGCGATGGGCGGCCTGACGCCGATGCCGGTGCGCAGCGCCCTCGAGCACTTCCCCGAGGACTTCGGCGTCGAGCCCGCCGCCGCAGAGGCCGTCACCGACGACATGCCCGAGTCAGCCACGAGCACCCCCGGAGGAGCCCGGCCATGACCATCATCGACGAGACCGACTACGGCACGCCGCGCGTGGCGTCCGAGGAGCAGGCCACCGTCACCATCGACGGCCGCGAGGTCACCGTGCCGGTCGGCACCTCGGTGATGCGGGCCGCCGCCGAGGCGGGCATCGCGGTGCCGAAGCTGTGCGCCACCGACTCGCTCAAGGCGTTCGGGTCCTGCCGGCTCTGCCTCGTCGAGGTCGAGGGCGGCAAGGGCACGCCGGCGTCGTGCACCACGCCGTGCGCCGACGGGATGGTCGTCAGCACGCAGACCGAGCAGGTGAAGGACCTGCGCCGCAACGTCATGGAGCTCTACCTCTCAGACCACCCCACCGACTGCGACGGCTGCGCGCGGGGCAACTGCGAGATGCAGCGGCTCGCTCAGGAGACCGGGGTGGCCGAGGTCCGCTACGGGCTCGACGGCGCGAACCACCTCGCCGACACCACCGACCACACGAACCCGTACTTCGACTACGACCCCGCGGCGTGCATCGTCTGCTCGCGCTGCGTCCGGGCCTGCTCGGAGACCCAGGGCACCTTCGCCCTGACCGTCGAGGGGCGCGGCTTCGACTCGCGGATCAGCCCCGGCGGCACCGACTTCCTCTCCTCCGAGTGCGTCTCGTGCGGCGCGTGCGTGCAGGCCTGCCCCACCGACGCCCTCACCGAGCGCTCGGTCGTGCAGCTCGGTATGCCGACCCGCTCGGTCGTCACGACGTGCGCGTACTGCGGCGTCGGCTGCTCGTTCAAGGCCGAGGTGCAGGGCACCGGCGACGACACGCGCGTCGTGCGGATGACGCCGTGGAAGGACGGCGGCGCCAACGAGGGGCACTCCTGCGTCAAGGGCCGCTTCGCGTACGGGTACGCCAGCCACGACGACCGGCAGATGGAGCCGATGGTGCGCGACACCATCGACGACGAGTGGCGCGTCGTGTCGTGGGACGAGGCGATCGCCCGTGTCGCAGAGGGCTTCCGGGCCATCCAGGAGAAGCACGGCGTCGGGTCGATCGGCGGCATCTCCTCCTCGCGCTGCACCAACGAGGAGGTCTACGTCGTCCAGAAGATGGTGCGGGCCGCGTTCGGCAACAACAACGTCGACACCTGCGCGCGGGTCTGCCACTCCCCCACCGGGTACGGCCTGAACCACGCCTTCGGCACCTCGGCGGGTACCCAGGACTTCCGCTCCGTCGAGCAGTGCGACGTCATGCTGCTCATCGGCGCCAACCCCACCGACGCGCACCCGGTGTTCGCCTCGCGGATGAAGCGCCGGCTGCGCCAGGGCGCGCAGATCATCGTCGCCGACCCCCGCCGCATCGACCTCGTGCGCTCGCCGCACGTCGAGGCCGCGTTCCACCTGCCGGTGCGGCCGGGCACGAACGTCGCCTTCGTCAACGCCATGGCGCACGTCATCGTCACCGAGGGTCTGCACGACGAGGCGTTCCTGCGCGAGCGCTGCGAGGACGTCGAGGGCTACCTCGAGTTCATCGCCGACCCGGAGCACTCCCCCGAGGTGATGGAGTCGGAGACCGGCATCCCGGCTGCCGACCTGCGTTCTGCCGCACGGCTGTACGCCACCGCACCCAACGCGGGCATCTACTACGGCCTGGGGGTGACCGAGCACAGCCAGGGCTCGACGATGGTCATGGGGATGGCCAACCTCGCGATGCTCACCGGCAACCTCGGGCGCGAGGGCGTCGGCGTCAACCCGCTGCGCGGCCAGAACAACGTGCAGGGCTCGTGCGACATGGGCTCCTTCCCGCACGAGCTGCCCGGGTACCGGCACGTGTCGCGCCCCGAGGTCCGCGAGATCTACGAGTCGCTGTGGGGCGTCACCATCCAGCCCGAGCCGGGGCTGCGCATCCCGAACATGTTCGACTCCGCGATCGGCGGGTCGTTCCTCGGGCTGTACGTGCAGGGCGAGGACATCGCGCAGTCCGACCCGAACACCCAGCACGTCGAGGCCGCACTGCTGGCGATGGAGCTGGTCGTCGTCCAGGACCTGTTCCTCAACGAGACGGCACGCTTCGCCCACGTGTTCCTTCCGGGCACCTCGTTCCTCGAGAAGGACGGCACCTTCACGAACGCCGAGCGGCGCATCAACCGGGTCCGCCCGGTGATGCCCACCCGCGTCGGGCGCGACGAGTGGCAGGTCGTGGCCGACATCGCGACGGCCATGGGCTACCCGATGTCGTACGGGTCGCCGGCCGAGATCATGGACGAGATCGCCGCCACGACACCGACGTTCGCCGGGGTGTCGTTCGCCCGGCTCGACGCCGAGGGCTCGCTGCAGTGGCCGGTCACCGACGCCGCACCGCACGGCACGCCGACGATGCACGTGGGCTCGTTCGTCCGCGGGCTCGGGCAGCTGACGACCACGGTGTACGTGCCGACCACCGAGCGGGCGAACCGCCGGTTCCCGCTCGTGCTGACGACGGGTCGCATCCTGTCGCAGTACAACGTCGGCGCGCAGACCCGTCGGACGCCGAACTCGACGTGGCACCCCGAGGACGTCCTCGAGATCCACCCGTCCGACGCCGAGCTGCGCGGCATCAAGGACGGCGACGTCGTCGAGCTGTCCTCGCGCGTCGGGGCCACCCGGCTGACCGCCCAGGTGTCGGAGCGGATGCCGGCCGGCGTCGTCTACACGACGTTCCACCACCCGGTCACCGGCGCCAACGTCGTGACCACCGAGAACTCGGACTGGGCCACCAACTGCCCCGAGTACAAGGTGACGGCCGTCCAGGTGACCGTGGCCACCGAGGCCACGCGCGCCGAGGCCGGTGCGGCACCGGTCGCGGAGTCGACCCCGATGCCCGCCGGGGCGATGGCGAGGCGGCGCCGGTGAGCGGTTCCGTCCCGCCCGTCGTCCGGCTCGGCCTCGACCTCGTCCGCAACTTCGAGTCCCTCCCCGGCGAGAAGGCCGCCGAGGAGATCGCGACGCACATCAAGAAGTTCTGGGAGCCGCGGATGCGCCACGAGCTCCTCGCGCGGGTCCGTCGTGGCGAGACCGACCTGCACCCGCTGCTCGTCCGGGCCGCCGAGGACCTCGTCGACGGCGACATCGACCGCGCCGAGGTGAGAGAGCCCTCCGGCGGCTGATCGCGCCCTCGAGGAGCACGTCAGGCGCGACGGCACAGCGCACGCCGCGCGGCGCGGGTGGAGATGAACGCGCCGCGCTGGCGTCGGTTGCGGCGCTCCGATGACACGCGAGACAAGGCGCCGGCCACGACCGCGTAGCCCGGTTACTCCATTGCCCGGCCTCTTCGCCCTCTGGGACCATGTCGGCGACCGAAGGGGCCGCGATGGCACGAAGCATGGCTGTAGACGTCACGACTCTCGAGAACGTCAACGGCGAAGAGGGAGTCGACGAGCCCTACGTCATGGTCGGCTACGTCGTCGTCGATGCCTCGACCATCAGCCTCGACCTCGACGCCGTCCTTCCACAGCCGGGCAAGACCTTGATCGATGCGTCCAGGGTGTCGTTCACGTGGGTGCACGTCGGGCGGGGGGATCCCGTTCCGGACGAGGTGGCCGAAGGCACGCAGGCAGCGATCCCCGAGGCCTACGGGCACGTCAGCGCCACGCTGGCGCCACTGACCTTCCGCCCACCCGGAGGAGGAGCGAAGGTCGTCGTCCCGGGCCTCCTGCTCGTCTATCTGGGCCTGGCCGAGAGGGACAGCAGCTCCGAGGACTTCGTGAAGTCCGTGCAGACGAAGTCCGCACCGGTCATCGAGAGGTTCGTGCGCGAATACCTCGAGGGCATCACAGTGGGAGTGCTGGCGTCTCCCGACCCCAACGACCCGGCGCTGACGTTCACCTCTCCGGGGTACGGCGGGGCCCTCTCGGCGCGGCTCCGCAACGACTTCACCACGACGGTCAAGCCGAAGATCCAGGCCGAGGTCCGCAAGATCACCCTTGCCGAGGTCATCAGCGACGTCCTCGCGCACTTCCCTCTCGCCCTCGATGCGGACGAGGACCTGCACTCGACGCTCTGGGTCATCCCATCCGACGAGTGTCCGGTCAGCGGCCTGACGGGCTCCGGCACCTTGGTGCAGCACACCATCAAGGACTATGTCGGAGACAAGTCATGGAACTACACGCTCTGGGGCACCTATGGCTGGTCCACCTCCGGCGAGGGCCGCTTGGACGTCAGCCACACGAAGGTCGGCGAGTCCCGCTTCGGGCGTCCGCTCCGCCGGATCCTGGAGACCGAGGAGGGAGACTGCGGGCACAGAGGAGACACGTTCGTACTGGAGCGTCGGACAACCGATGAGACGTTCGCCATCCGGGTTCCGGCGAAGGTCGACGAGTCGACCTACGGCCTCACCGTGAACGGGCTGACGATCACGAAGAACGGCCTGGCGGACCACAGCCTGAGCGGTGTCTTCGTGGTCCCGGGACCTGCGACGTGGACCGACCTCGCCTCCAGCACCGAGACCTGGCCCACCAAGATCGTCTCGATGGACCAGGAGGTCGCGTGCGCCTGGCACATCGACCCGAGCGAGACCGACATCGACGGGGGCTTTGTCCTGCACGTTCATCGCCTACCGGCTGACGACCTCGACGCTCGGCCTGGGATGGCTCTGCAGGTCACCCTGACCCAGCGGGACGGGAACAGTTCCCGGGACGTGGAGTCCCAGACCATCAGGTTCCAGCCGATGCGGATCCACAACCCGGTCCTCGAGTGCATCTTCGCCCACGCCAACGTGATGATGCAGCAGAAGATCGTCTTCGACCTCGAACGGCCCCCGTGGATGGACCCGCCCGCTCACGGTCCGGACGGTCCGTGGCCCACCTCCGGTGGCTGGCTCTACCAGCTCAGCGATCACGACCTGCGTGATGCCGTCCTTGCTCGAGCAGTGTCGCGGGGCGACGGGTTGGAGGGCCCGGGACTGGCCCGGCGCCGTCAGGCCCTCCAACGGCTGGGCCTCTCCGCCGACGACGCCGCACGAGTGGCCCGTATACATCCCTGAGCAACCCACTCTCGGGCATCACGCGACCCCGCCGGTGCCGAGCCGAGAGACGACTGCCGGGGGCGCCGAGAGCGCCCGGCCAGGTCGGCGGCGCGGACCTCGTCGCCCCGTGCCGCATCGACGGCGCAAGGCCACCCGTCACCGTGGCCCGGGGTCAGAAGGGTGGGACCGAGTCGTTCGGATCACGCGTTCGATGTCGGCGGGCGGCCGCTTCGCGGTCAGCGAGGGCACAGCGGTGGCGGAGGGCGGCGCCGTGCTGCTCGAGGCGTCGCTCGCACGCCTCCTCCAGGACGCTCGGCAGGGCAGGACCCGCGGGCGGTGCGTGCTCCTCGACCGGGGCAGCCGGATCCAGCGGCAGCACGACGTGGTCGAGGGCGTCCAGCGGCTCGGTCATCCGGCGACGTCCCGTCGGGTCCGTCCACTCGGCGCTCGCGTCGGGCAGGAGGCGCACCGACCACCCGGGTGACTGCTTGATGCGGTGGTGCCGGCGGCAGAGGCACATGAGGTTGGCCGCGGCGGTCGGGCCGAGGGGCCAGGGCCGGACGTGGTCGAGATCGCAGAAGCGCGCGGCCACCGAACACCCCGGGAAGCGGCATCGGCCGTCGCGGGCCTTGACGAGCTCGACGAGCAGATCGCTCGGCCGGTAGCCGTCGCGGGACAGAGCACCGGCGGGGTCGAGGAGCGCACCGGTGCCCGCGTCGCACGGGCGGGTGACGACCTCGGCGCCCTCGGCAGCGACCATCCGCAGCAGCCACCCCCGCTCGACGAGCATCGGCTCGCCCGGGCGGGCGCCGTGGACCTGCACGAGGTCGTCGGACCGTCCAGACGGTGCACCCACCGGCCCCGAGACCGCGGGTGCCGTTGTGGGAGTGCGCGACTGGTCGACCGGTGTCGTCAGGACCAGCTTCACCCGGATGTCGGCGTGCTGCATGACGAGGTCCGTCAGCGCCCGCCCGCGCGCCTGCTCGATCGAGGTGCACCGGCCCTCGGTGACGTACTGGCGCGCCAGCCGGTCGACGGCGGACCAGGCCGCGGCCGACTCCTCGGAGGGGAAGGTGCCGAACCAGGCGTCGACCCCCGGCTCCGCGACCCAGCGCCGCAGACCGGTCTCGCGCCGGGCCCGCTGCGCGCGCTGCCGGAGCAGGTCGGGCGAGATGCGGGCCAGGAGGCGACGCGTCCGGCGGCGCAGGACGGCTGCCGCCTCGACGTCGAGGTGCGGCTCGAGGGCGGCGAGGACGGCCTCGGCCACCCCGGCGGGAGCCTCGAGCAGCTCGTCGGCGACGACGTCGGCGCGGAAGGCATCGAGGCGTCCGGCCCGCATCGCGGCGTGGAGGGCGTCGAGACCCGTGGGTCGCGGCCGGCCGGGAGCGCCGACGGGCAGGGCGTCGCGGCCGCAGCGACGGACGGCGGCCACGACCCGGCGCTGCGCCTGGTGGTGGGACATCCCCAGCTCGGGGGCGACCAGGTCGGCGACGTCGAGGGCCACGCGGCCCGGGGCGTGCTCGACGGTGCCGACCGTGCCGTCCTCGTCCCAGACGTTCTCGAACCGCGCGGCAGCCGCCACGGCGACGTCCTGCACGGCGACGAGCCGGTTGACGAGCTCCTGGCAGCGCCCGACGAGACCCGCCCACTCGTCGAACGACAGGTGGCCGGACGGTGCGTGGACGGCGGCGTCGAGCCCTCGCACGGCGCACTCGACGGTGTATGTCGCGCTCTCCACGGCTGCCGCGCTGGTGTTCATCGAGGCCCCCTCCCTGTGCCACCATCCTACCCCGCACCACCGACACGAACAAGACACGAGAAGACCCGAAATCATTGTGCAGCAACATAATTGCCAACCCCGCGACTACTTCCACACCCCGCCCGCACCACCCGTCGCACCCACCCCGCCGCCCGTCCGGCGACCGCCCCTCGCGCCCGCCACCAGCACCCCCGTACGGTGAGGTGGACGCCCGCGATCCCCGAGGAGGACACCCCGATGCGCGCCGCCCTCGCCCGAGCCGTCCTGCGTGCCGCCCGCTGGACCGCCGTCGGCGACGTCCCCCGCACCGGCATCCTCGTCGGCGCCCCGCACACGTCCAACTGGGACTTCGTGATGATGCTGCTCGTCATGTGGCGCGGCGGCGTCACCCCGCGGGTGCTCATCAAGCAGGAGCTGTTCCGCGGGCCGCTCGGCTGGCTGCTGCAGCGCCTCGGCGGCATCCCCCTCGACCGCGACCACCCCGGCGAGGTGGTCCGCCGGCTCGTGCGCGAGGCCCGCAGCGGCGAGCCGTTCCTCCTCATCCTCGCCGCCGAGGGCACCCGCGAGAAGGGCGAGTACTGGAAGTCGGGCTTCTGGCGGATCGCCCGCTCCGCCAGGCTGCCCATCGCGCTGGCGTTCATCGACGGCCCCAGCCGCACCGCCGGCTTCGGTCCGACGATCACCGCCACGCCCGACGTCCGTCACGACATGGACCTCGTCCGCGAGTTCTACCGCGACAAGCGCGGCATCCACCCCGAGCGCCGCACCGAGCCACGGCTGCGTGAGGAGGACCGCCCGGCGTGACCCCCCGGTGTGACCCCGCCGGCGCACTACACCACGCGCGCACCGAATGTCACGGGCTGATGTTTTGCGCCTGACCTGCGAGGATGCGCTCGTGGAGACACGATCCGGCGAGCCGCGCCGCCCGCGGATGCCCCGCCACGTCGGCGAGACCCTCACCGAGCTCGCCCACGTGACGAACGAGCTGACGACGGCCACGACCGTCGACGCCGTGAGCAAGATCGTCACCCAGCACATGGCCGACGCGGTCGGCGCCACCATCGCCGCGCTCGGGCTGCTCCAGGGCGCCGACGAGGTGCGGCTCATCGGCCTGCGCGGACTCGCGGCGGACGAGGCGGCCGGCTGGCAGGTCTTCCCCCTCGCCTCCCCGAACACCCTCGCGGAGGCCGTGCGCACCGGGGAGCGCATCGTGCTCGTCGGCGCCGCCGAGATCGCTGAGCGCTACCCCGAGCTGACCAGCGCCCGGCGGGGCGAGCGCACCACCGTCACGGTGCCGCTGCGCACGGGGGGCCGGACGATCGGGGCCATCCACCTCTCGATCCCGGACGCCGTCGAGCTGCACCCGGCCGAGCTCGAGTTCCTCGACGTCCTCGCCGACACCTGCGCCCAGTCGCTCGACCGGATCGAGGCGGCCGCCGTGGCCGCCAAGCAGACCGGCCGGCTGGCCTTCCTCGCCGAGGCCTCGATCCAGCTGGCGAGCAGCCTCGACCTCGAGGCCACCACGGCCCGCGTCACCCAGCTCACGGTGCCGCGGTTCGCCGACTGGTGCGCCATCGACATCGTCCGCGACGGCGGCCTGCACCGGCTCGCCGCCGCACACGCCGACCCCGCCCGGGCGGTGCTCGTCTCCCGGCTGCAGGAGCGCTGGCCGGCGAGCGACGAGCACCCCCGCGGGCTGGCCACGGTGGTCCGCACCGGCGAACCACTGCTCGTGCAGGACGTCACCGACGAGATGCTCGCGACGTCCGCACGCAACGCCGAGCACCTCGCGGCGATGCGCGACCTCGGGATGCGCAGCATCCTCGCCGTCCCCCTGCTCGTGCGCGGCCAGGTCTCCGGCGTCCTCACCTGGGCCTCCAGCGACCCCGGCCGCCGCTACGACGAGGACGACGTGCGCTTCGCGGAGCACCTGGCCCGACGGGCCGCCAGCGCCATCGACAACGCCGACCTCTACGGCCAGACCCGTGCGGTCGCCGAGCAGCTGCAGCGCGCCGTGCTCCCGGACGACCTCGCCGGCACCCCCGACTGGGAGGTGGCCTGGCGCTACGAGCCGTCCGGGCGTACCGAGGTCGGCGGCGACTTCTACGACGCCTTCCCGCTCGCCGACGGTCGGTACGTCGCGTTCGTCGGCGACGTCATGGGCCGGGGCGTCGCGGCCTCGGCGGCAATGGCCCAGATGCGCGCCGCCGTCCGCGCCTTCGCCTCCTCCGACCCGTCCCCCGCGGCCGTGCTCGACGCCCTCGACCGGATGGTCGTGCAGTTCGACACCGAGCAGCTCGTGACGCTCGTCTACGTCCTCGCCGACTCCGCCGAGGGCACGGTGCAGGTCGCCAACGCCGGGCACCTGCCGCCCTTCGTCCTGCGGGCCCACGGGCGGGTCGACCGCCTGCCGGACGCCGACGGGCCGCCCCTCGGCCTCGCCGCCGGTCGGCGCAGCCGCGAGGTCGCCTTCGGGCAGGGTGACGCCCTCCTGCTCGTCACCGACGGGCTCGTCGAGCGCCGCGGCGAGGACATCGAGGCCGGCCTGGCCCGGCTGCGGACGGCGGCCCGAGGGCTGTCGAACACCTCCCTCGACCATGGCCTGCAGGAGGTGCTGGCCCAGGTCGGCGACTCCTCGTCCGACGACGACGTCGCGGCCCTCGTGCTGCGCCGGGCGGGCTCCGCCCGGTCCGGTCGCGGGGGGATGGCCGCCCCCGTGCGGATGAGCGCCTGACTCACCTCCTCGACATCAACCGGGCTGGTCGACCGCGTTCTCCAGCAACAGGATCCGAACGCGCCGGTGCGGCACCCGCGTGAGGTAGCGAGGAAAACCCACGTACACCAGCTCGGCGAGGTCGAGCACCTCGACGCGCTCCGCCGGGTCGGCCTCGCGGGCGACCACGCGGACGACCGCACCACGGTGGGCCACCGTGGCCCGCGGGTCGGCCTCGAGGTTGAGCACCCACGCGGGCGTCCGGGCCTGGCCGAAGTTCGTGCCGAGCAGGGCGAGGGTGCCGCCCACGGGGACCCCGATGAGCCGGGTCTCCCGCGGCCGGTCGGTGCGTCGGCCGGTCGTGGTCACGACGAGGACGGGCAGCCCGCTGAGCAGGGCGCACGCCGTCGTCCGCCCGCGGGAGAGGGTGCTGACCGCCCGGTCGAGGGTCGGCAGGGTGTGGGCGAGCAGCGCTGCACCGGCGCGCGTCGCGGCGGCCGACCGCACGGCCCGGTGCAGCGCCGTCGGTGGTGCGAGGACGTAGGACAGGTCCGCGGCGACACCCACGCGGTGACGCTAGCGCGTCGTCCGCTCAGCGCAGGGCGGCCAGGGCGTGGGCCGGGCGCTCGGGAACCTCGGTGGCGGGCGGCACCGCCGGTTTGGGTGCGGGCTTCCGGCGAGGACGACCCACGAGCCGGCGGCGGGCGGGTTGCTCCACCCGGGTGGCGACGAGGTGCGCGGTCGCCCCGAGCACGCCGACCACCGCGACAAGCACGAGCGTCGAGGCCCACGGGTCGCCCGCGGCCAGGCCGGTGGCCCACTCGATCGGGCGCTCGAAGAGCCAGTGCACCATGTAGAGGGCGTAGGAGGCCTCGCCGGCCGCGACGACCCAGCGCCACGAGAGCACCCGCACGAGCGTCCCGGACGACGCCGCGAGCCCGGCCACCCCGAGCCCGAGCGCCGGCGCCGCCCAGTAGTGACCGCCGGAGGCTTCGGGAACGAGGGCCACGACCGCGACCGTGACGGGCAGCAGGACGGCGAGGCCACCGAGGCGAGCCCGGCCCCGCGTCCAGGCGAGGCAGAGCAGCACGCCGGCGAGGAACTCGCCCATGATGCGCACCCAGAACATGTTCTCGAGGTTGCCGTTCGGCAGCGCCATCGTCGCGTAGATGCCGAGCATCACGGCGTAGGAGGCACCGGCCAGGGCCAGGGCCGAGCCCGCCCGCCGCAACCGGGCGACGAGGACGAAGAGCAGGGGCGCGAGCAGGTAGGCGAACCACTCCGCGCTGATCGACCACGCCGGCGAGTTGAAGCTCGGCCGGTCGTTGACCCAGTAGTGCACCATCCCGAGGTTCTCGAGGTACGCCCCGCCAGTGCGACGGATGCCCTCGGTGGTCGTGCCGAGGGTGCCGACGAGCGCCGCCAGCGCCAGGTCGACGTGCAGGGCCAGGACGTGCACCGGCCACACCCGGGCGAACCGGTTGCGCACGAACCGCGCGCTGTCGCCCCGCCGGAAGGAACGCATCCGGTCGGCGTAGGTGTAGGCCAGGACGAACCCGCTGAGGGCGAAGAAGAGGTCGACGCCGAGGTAGCCGGCCCGCATCAGGGTGTCGAGCGGGGCGAGCGCGGGCTGGAGGGTCAGCAGCTCCTCGCGGTAGTGGAAGACCACGACCCACCCGGCCGCGAGCGCGCGCAGGCCGGTGAGGGCGGGCAGCGCGGGGCGCCGGGTGGTGGTCTCCATCCTCTCGAGGGTGTCGAGGTGCCGGACACGGGACAAGTCGTGCGAGGCCGCCAAGGACCGCCTGAGAGGGTCGGGGAATTCCGCGTCGTCGCAGGTCAGCGGCCTGCGACGACCCAGCGCTCCGGCGGATGCTTACCCCCGAGCGTGCGGGATGTGTCACATCCGCGGCCCCTCCCCCATCCGGTCGAGTCGGCGGGGTTGACAACATACAACCATTTGGTTGTATGTTGTGTCCGTGAACGAGACCAGCGAGGACCGGGCCGACGCCCTGTTCCACGCGCTCTCCGACCGGACCCGCCGCGACATCCTGCGCCGTGTCCTCGCCGGGGAGCACTCGGTCACGGCCCTGGCGGCGAGCTACGACATGAGCTTCGCCGCCGTCCAGAAGCACGTCGCCGTCCTCGAGAGGGCCGGCCTGCTGACGAAGCGACGCAACGGTCGCGAGCAGCTGGCCAGCGGTGACGTGGCGGCCGTCCGGTCCGTCGCCTCGATGCTCGACGAGCTCGAGGACGTCTGGCGGGGGCGGATAGACCGCATCGACGCACTACTCACCGAGGAGACCTGACATGCCCGTCACCGACATCACCAAGGACGTCGAGACCCGCACCCTGACCATCACAGCCGAGTTCGCCGCCCCGGTCGAGCGGGTCTGGGCGCTCTACGCGGACCCGCGCCAGCTCGAGCGGGTCTGGGGCCCGCCGGAGTACCCGGCGACCTTCGTCGACCACGACCTGCGGCCGGGGACCCGCAGCACCTACTACATGACCTCCCCCGAGGGCGAGAAGTTCGCGGGTTACTGGGACATCACGGGCGTGGAGCCGACGTCGCAGTTCACCTTCAACGACGGGTTCGCCCACGAGGACCTCACGCCCAACCCCGACATGCCGGTCTCGCAGAGCACCTACGCGTTCGAGGCCACCGACGGTGGCACCCGGTCGGTCTTCACGACCACCTACGACAGTGCCGAGGCGCTCCAGACCGTGCTCGACATGGGGATGGAGGAGGGCGCGCGCTCGGCCATCAACCAGATCGACGCCTTCCTCGCGCAGGGCTGACGCGCACTGCCGCGGCGGGCCGCCGCGGGCGAGGTGCAGGCCTCAGGCGTCGTCGTAGATCCCGGCCAGGGACTCCTTGACGGCCGCGACGAGCGCCTGCACCTCGCCCTCGGTGCCGTCGAACCAGCGGCGGGCCACCATCGCGGTCGGGTGGACGCGCACGTCGAACGGCTCGCGGTGCAGCGCGATCTCGGTGCCGTCGTCGTCGGTGGCCACGACCCAGCGCAGGTCGCAGGTGCGGCGCAGGTGCTCGCCGACGGCCAGTCCGAAGGCGTTGACCAGGACGTTGGGGTCGCCCCGTTCGGCGGCCGCGGTGGCGAACCACCGGGCGGCCTCCGCGTCGAAGGCCCGGCCCAGGGCGTCGGCGTCGTCGAGGTCGACCCCGGAGTCGGCGACCAGCGCGATGCTGCCCTCCACCCAGGCACGCTCGGCCTCGGTCGGTTCCCCCAGCTGCTCCACTGCGCCTCCCACGTCGCTCGAGGGACATGCTCGCGCACCCGACACGGACACGCCAGCCCCCGTGGGACGGCTCAGACGCAGAACTCGTTCCCCTCCGGGTCGCGCATCGTCACCCAGTGGACCCCGAGGTCGGCGTGCTCGTCGACCCGGGTGGCGCCGAGCGCCTCGAGCCGGGCGACCTCGGCGGCGACCCGCTCGCGCTGCAGCTCGAGCGGCACCGACGGACCGCCCCCGGCCAGCAGGTCGACGTGCACGCGGTTCTTGCCGGTCTTCGGCTCCGGGACCCGCTGGAATAAGATGCGCGGCTGCCCCTCGGACTCCAGGGCCGAGGCGTCGTTCCACCGCTCCGGCGGGACGCCCTGGGCGGCGAGGAAGGCCGGCCAGTCGGCGAACCCGCCCGGGGGTCGGGGATGACGTACCCGCGCGGCGCGAGGGCGCCCGCCCAGAACGTGGCCAGCGCGGCGGGGTCGACGGTGTCGATGACGACCTGGAGGGGTGCGGTCGAGCGGTCCATGTGCCCACTGTGCCGCAGGCCGCCGACAGGGCCCCCGGATGTGCCCCACGGAACAGCGTCGCGGGACGAGCGGTGCCACAGTCGGAGTGAGAGAGAGAAGGCACCGCCATGACCACGACGACCATCCCGACCCGCGTCGCCGCCCAGGAGTTCCTCGACCACCGCCGCATCGCGGTGACGGGGGTGTCGCACGCGCCGAAGGGCCACGGCAGCAACGCCGTCTACACCTGGCTGCGCGGGCACGGCTACGAGGTCTTCGCCGTCAACCCCGCGGTCGACACGGTCGAGGGCGACCCGTCGTACCCGACCGTGCAGGCCGTTCCCGGGGGCGTCGACGCCGTCGTCCTCGCCACCGCGCCCGAGCACGCCCGCGAGACGATGGAGCAGGCGCTCGACGCGGGCGTCACGTCGGTGTGGATGCACCGGTCGATCGGCGCCGGCTCGGTCTCCGACGAGGCGGCGGCGTGGGGGCGCGAGCACGGCATGACCGTCATCGACGGCGGCTGCCCGCTGATGTTCCACCCCGACGGCGACGGCTTCCACCACGCGATGTGCCGCGTCCTCACCTGGACCGGGAAGGTCCCCCGCCGGGTCTGAACGGCTTCTGCCTCGCGGCCCGAACGGGTTCCGCCGCAGCCCCTCACGGGTGTACCATCATCGGTTCGCCAGTATGAGAACCCACCCGGAAACAGGAGGCGGCTCCGCCGTGCCCACGCCGACCGCCGATCCGTCCACCCCACCCGTCGACGACGTGCTCGCCCGCGAGCAGGCCCACCTCGACCACGCCCGCGACCAGCTGCGCCGGATGCGCGAGACGGTCGAGGGCCTCGACGTCACGACCGCCGCCGACGCGTTCAACGCCGCCTACCTCGACCTCGTCCTGGCCCGGCGGGTCGCCTCGCTGCAGGACGACCCGCGCACGACGCTCTTCTTCGGGCGCATCGACACCCGCACCGACCACGGCCCCGAGACCTTCCACATCGGCCGGCGGCACGTCAGCGACACCCACGGCGACCCGGTCGTCGTCGACTGGCGCGCCCCCATCTCGACCGCGTTCTACCGGGCCTCCCCCGCCGAGCCGATGGGCGTCGGCCTCCGGCGCCGGTTCGGGGTCGACCGCGGGCGGCTGACCGCCTACGAGGACGAGCACGTCGACCGCGGCGAGGCCGCCGACCACAGCACGATCCTCGCGGCGGAGATCGAGCGCCCGCGCTCGGGCCCGATGCGCGACATCGTCTCGACGATCCAACCCGAGCAGGACGAGATCGTCCGCTCCGACCTCGGCACGAGCATCTGCGTGCAGGGAGCCCCCGGCACGGGCAAGACCGCCGTCGGGCTGCACCGCGCGGCCTGGCTGCTCTACTCGTTCCGCGACCGGCTCGACCGCTCGGGCGTCCTCGTCGTCGGCCCGAACCGCGCCTTCCTCGACCACATCGGCGCGGTCCTGCCCTCGCTCGGTGAGGTGCGGGTGCAGCACGCGACGATCGACACCCTCCTCGACCACGCCCGCGTCCGCGCCGAGGACGCCACCGACGTCGCCGTCCTCAAGGGCGACGCGCGGATGGCCGAGGTGCTGCGGACCGCGGTGTGGCGCACCGTCGGTCGCGCCGAGGAGGCGATGGTCGTGCCGCGCGGCTCACGGCGCTGGCGGGTGCCCGCGTACGACGTGCAGGACGAGGTCGACGCCCTGGCACGTCGCGGGGTGCGGTACTCGGCGGCGCGCGACCTCCTCCCCCAGCGGCTCGCCCACCTCGTGATGCTGCGCATCGAGGCCACCGGAGACTTCCCGGGCGACACCGCGCAGGACGCCATCGCCCGGTCGGCACCGGTCCGGGCGTACGCGAAGGACCTCTGGCCGGCCCTCGACCCCGCAGGCGTCCTGTTCTCGCTGCTCTCCGACCCCGAGGCGCTGGCGGCCGCGGCCGACGGCGTCCTCACCGACGACGAGCAGCGGATGCTCCTGTGGGACAAGCCGCCCCGCACCAAGGGCGCCGCTCGCTGGACGCGTGCCGACCTCGCGCTCCTCGACGAGCTCGCCGACCTCCTCGACCGCACGCCCAGCCTCGGGCACGTCGTGCTCGACGAGGCCCAGGACCTCTCCCCCATGCAGCTGCGCGCGGTCGGGCGACGGGCCTCGACCGGCAGCCTCACGGTGCTCGGCGACATCGCGCAGGGCACGACCCCGTGGGCGACCGACTCGTGGTCGACGGCGATGGGTCACCTCGGCCGTCCGCAGCACGAGCTGGTCACCCTCGACCGCGGCTTCCGCGTCCCCGGGCTCGTCATCGACTTCGCGGCCCGGCTCCTGCCGTCGATGGCTCCCGGTCTCGGGGCGCCGAGATCGGTGCGCGAGAACCCCGGACGGCTCGACGTCGTCGCCGCCGATCCGGCGCGACGGTCGGCGGCGGTCGTCGACGCGGTGCGCGGCTCGCTCGACGAGCCGGGGTCCGTCGGTGTCATCGCGCCGGACGCGTTCGTCGACGCCCTTTCGGCGGCGCTGACCCGCTCGGGCATCGGGCACGGCCGCCTCGACGCCGAGCACGGGGACGACGAGGACCGCCAGGTCGAGCTCGTGCCGGCGAGCATCGCCAAGGGCCTGGAGTTCGACCGCGTCGTCGTCGTCGAACCCGCCGCCGTCGTCGCGGCCGAGCCCGACCTGCGCACGGGTCTCCGGCGGCTCTACGTCGTGCTGACGCGCGCCGTGTCGGCCCTGACCGTCGTGCACACCGAGCCGCTGCCCGAGGCCCTGACGGCCTGACCGCGACACCCGGCGCCCGGCGCCGTGCGCCCGGCGCCCGACCGAGCGACCGCTCAGGAGCGACCGTGGACCAGCTCGTCGCGGAAGCGCGGCGTGAGCGGGACCCGGGCCGCGAAGACGTCGCGGTCCGCCGCGGCGAGCGCGCCCCACTCGACGGTGCGGGCCGCCACGGGGTCGGCGGCGTCGACGAGGCGCAGCCGCTCGGCGGTGGGCGGGTGCTCGCCGTCGACGGCCGCCCCCGGGTCGGCCTCCAGCCGGGCCCGCAGCTCGGCCGGCTCGGGCCGCGGCGCCGACTCCATGGCGGTGAACGGGTCGGTGCCGGGGGTCCGGGCGGCGTTGTTCGCCGCGGTGAGCCCGCGCGGCACGCCGGCGGTGCTCAGCAGCCAGCCACGCACGGCGGGGGTCCCGGCGACCTCGACCGCGGCCCGGTCCGCGGCGAACGCCGCGTCGCGCAGGGTCGGGCGCCACGCGCGGGCGAGCCCGGCCTGGAGGGCCCGGACGGGCGCCCCGACGACGGCCATCCCGGCGCCGCCCAGGGCCGCCGACGCCTCGCG
This sequence comes from Phycicoccus sp. HDW14, assembly GCF_011383005.1. Taxonomy (GTDB): domain Bacteria; phylum Actinomycetota; class Actinomycetes; order Actinomycetales; family Dermatophilaceae; genus Phycicoccus. The sequence goes on from NZ_CP049935.1 coordinate 1,831,316, forward strand.
CCGCATCCGGTTTCCGGCCAGCTCGTCGCCCGGGCCGATGACACCCAACGCACCCGTGGACTGCTCGATGGCGAGGGCGTCGGCGGTGACCACCCGCGTCGGGGTGAGGATGGTCCGCGCGCTGGCCAACAGGTCGTCGGCGAGGCGGACGAGCACACCCGACGGCGCGCGCCGGACGCCCGAGCAGGCCAGCTCGTGGGCGAGCACGGCCACCCGCTCCCCCGGGTCGAGGGCCGTCCACTGCGGCAGGCCGACGACGAGGGTGGCCCGGCCGAGGTAGCCCGCTGGCTGCACGCGGACGGGGTAGGTGGTGTCGACGACCACACGGTCCGGGGGCCGGGCGCCGACGGCGGCCGCGACCTCCGCGCAGAGGGCGTGCAGGCCCGGTGCCGCCGACTCGGGCAGTGGGACGGCGTGGCGGTCGACGCGGGTCGGGTGCGGCCTCAGCTGCCAGAGGACGAGCAGGCCGAGGGCCCCCCAGAGGATGCGGGTCCACCCCTCGTCGGTGACGAGCAGGACCACCCACCCGATGACCAGCGCGAGGTCGACGAGCACGACGAGGGATGCCAGGACGACGGCGGCCAGCCGGCTCGTCCCGGTCCGGGCCCGCGCGGGTGCGGCGGTCATCGCTCCTCCCCTCGGGTGCCGGTGGGCACCTCGTGGCAGAGCCTAGGTCAGCGCGGCGCTCAGGCGCCCACGGTCCACTTCTCGCCGTCCCAGTACCGGGTGCGGCGGCGGCTGTTCGGTGCCGGGTACCAGCCCGGCTCGAGCCCGCGGGCGGAGTTGTGGGTCTTGATGACGCGGTGGGTGTGGAAGGCCGGCACGAACGCGGCGAGCACCGCGACGGCGCACCCGACGGTGAGCAGCCAGAGTCCGACACCGGCCTCGAGGGTCGCCCCGCGCAGGCCGGACACGAGCAGCGGTGCGTTGCCGGTGAACCACGTGGGCCGGCCGACGACGGTGATGGGGTCGAGGACGAGCGCCCAGAGCACGAAGGCCACGAAGGCGGCGGCGCTCAGCCCGACGAGGGCGGCCACCCGCCAGACCGGCCCGACGTACCGCACCTGGGTGAGGACGAGGGCGATGCCCATCAGCCCGGCCCAGACGGCGGTGAGGACGACGTAGGTGCGGAACGAGCCGGCGAGCGCGACGGCGCCGTGGTCGAGCTGGAGGCCCATCGCGCCCCACAGGGTCGCGGAGACGCTGCCGCCGGAGACGCGCAGCATGGGGAACAGCGTGCCGAGCATGACGAGCACCGCGCCGAGCCCCATGGCCACGCCGGCGATCGCGTGGCTCCGTGTGTGTCTGACCTCGGCCATCTCTCTCCCTCTGCTTCTCGGGGCGAGTGTGACACCGAGCACCCGGAATCGAGCGCAACTCGCGAAAAGTCGCGGCCGGACGGCCGAGGGGGTGCTTCCGGCCGTGCTCAGGCCGCCGGGCCGGCCACGACCTCGCGCAGCAGGGCCCACAGCGCCTCGACGTCCTCGCGCTCGGTGGCCTCGGCGCCGACCGACACCCGCACCATCCACCGGCCGTCGAGCCGGCTGGCCCCGAGGAAGGCCCGCCCCGTGGCGTTGACGGCCTCGACCCAGGCGAGCGTGTGCGCGTCGAGGGCGTCGCCGTCGAGGCCCTCCGGCTCGTGGCGCACGCACACCGTCTGGAGCTCGACCGGGGCGAGCACGCGCCATCCGGGCTCGGCCCCGACCTGCTCGGCGAACCAGCGCGCGTTGGCGAGGTCGCGGCGCAGCCGCGCGCGGATGGCCTCCACCCCGTCGAGGCGCAGGTGGAACCACAGCTTGAGGGCACGGAAGCGCCGGCCGAGCGGGATGCCCCAGTCCTTGTACTGCACGACCTCGGCATCGGTGCTCGCCAGCAGGTAGGAGGGCGTCGTCGACATCACCGACACGAGGTGGTCGACGTCGCGGACGTAGAGCAGCGAGGTGTCGAGGATCGTGCCCATCCACTTGTGCGGGTTCCAGGCGAGGGAGTCGGCGCCCTCGACGCCGTCGACGAGGTGGCGCATCTCGGGCAGGAGCATCGCCGAGCCGGCCATCGCGGCGTCGACGTGGACCCACGCCCCGTGCTCGCCGGCGACGTCGACGATCGCGCGAACGGGGTCCATCGCCGTCGTGCCCGTCGTGCCGACCGCGGCGACGACGACCGCCGGCACCCGGCCGGCTGCGGCATCCTCGGCCATGGCCCGGCGCAGCGCCTCGGGGTCCATCGCGTAGGTGACCGGGTCGACGTCGACGTACCGGAGGTTGTCCGCGCCGTAGCCGGCCAGCAGCACCGCCTTCGGCACCGAGGAGTGCGCGTGCGGCGAGGTGTAGGCGACGAGCGGGGCGTCGAGGGCCTGCAGGCCGCCCCGGTGCTCGGAGCCGTCGCTGGCCCGCTCGCGTGCGGCGAGCATCGCGACGAGGCAGGCCGTGGAGGCGGTGTCCTGGATGGCGCCGCGCCACTGCGGCGACAGTCCGCACAGGTCGCGCAGCCAGTCGGTGACGACCTGCTCGACCTCGGTGAGCGCGGGCGCCGACTGCCAGGTGATGCCGAGCGCCCCGATGCCGCCGGACGCGATGTCGCCGAGCACGCTGGCCAGGCTCGCGTTGCTCGGGAACCACCCGTAGAAGCCCGGGTGCTGGGTCTGGGTGACGCCGGGGACGACGACGCGGTCGAGGTCGGCGAGGACGTCGGCGAACGACTCGGGCTGGTCGGGGGCGTGGGCCGGGAGGGCGTCACGGACCTCGCCGGGGCGCACCTGCGCGGCGACCGGGAGGTCGGGCACGCGCGCCCGGTGGTCGGCGATCCAGTCGACGAGCACGTGACCGGCGGCGCGGAACTCCTCGGGCGTCATGCGCCGATCCTGCCGCGCCGGTCAGAGGTTGATCATGTGGCCGGCGATGCCCTCGACGGCCTCCTTGACCGCCTCGGACAGCGTCGGGTGCGCGAAGACGTTGCGCGACACCTCGTCGGCCGTGAGGTCCCACTTCTGGGCGAGGGTCAGCACGGGCAGCAGCTCGGTGACGTCGGGGCCGATCATGTGGGCGCCGATGATCTCGTTGTGCTCGGCGTCGGCGACGATCTTGACGAAGCCGACGGCGTCGCCGAGGCCCATCGCCTTGCCGTTCGCGGAGAACGGGAACTTCGCCGTCTTCACGTCGTAGCCCTTCTCCTTCGCCTGGGCCTCGGAGTAGCCGAACGAGCCGATCTGCGGGTGGCAGTAGGTCGCGCGCGGGATGAAGTCGAACTCGACCGGCATCGTCTCGGCGCCGGCCAGGTGCTCGGCGGCGACGACGCCCTGCGCCTCGGCGACGTGCGCGAGCATGAGCTTCGCGGTGCAGTCGCCGATGGCGTAGACGTTCTCGACGTTGGTGCGGCCGTACTCGTCGATGGCGATGGCGCCGCGCTCGGTGAGCTGGACGCCCGTGGCCTCGAGCCCGAAGCCCTCGGTGCGCGGCGCGAAGCCGATGGCCGAGAGCAGCTTGTCGGCCTCGAGCACCTGCTGGTCGCCGCCCTGGGCCGGCGAGACCGTCACGCGCACACCCGAGCCGGTGTCCTCGACGGACTCGACCTTGGTGCCGAGCATCACCTTCACGCCGAGCTTCTTGTAGTGCTTGAGGAGCTCCTTGGAGACCTCCTCGTCCTCGGTCGGGACCATCCGGTCGAGGAACTCGACGATGGTGACGTCGACGCCGAAGTTCTTCATGACGTAGGCGAACTCGACGCCGATGGCCCCCGAGCCGGCGATGATCATCGAGCCGGGCAGGTTCTCGTCGAGGATCTGCTCCTCGTAGGTGACGACGTTCTGGCTCACCTCGACGCCGGGCAGCATCCGGGTGACCGCACCGGTGGCGATGATCAGGTGGTCGAAGGTCAGCTGCCGCGTCGAGCCGTCGTTGAGCGCGACGTCCATCGAGGTGGCGCCGGTGAGCGTGCCCCAGCCGTCGATCTCCTCGATCTTGTTCTTCTTCATGAGGAAGTGGACGCCCTTGACGATGCCCTCGGACACCTTGCGCGAGCGGGCGTGCGTGACGCCGTACGTCATCGTCGCGTCGCCCTCGATGCCGTAGAGCGCCTTGTCGTGCTGGAGCGTGTGGGCGAGCTCGGCGTTCTTGATGAGCGCCTTGGAGGGGATGCAGCCGACGTTGAGGCACACCCCGCCCCAGTACTTCTTCTCGACGACCGCGACCTTCTTGCCGAGCTGGGAGGCGCGGATCGCCGCGACGTACCCACCGGGACCAGCACCGAGCACCACGACGTCGAAGTCAGCCATGAACGCCAGCCTATCGGGGCGGCGGCCGGCTCCGTCGCTCAGCCCAGGCCGCGCAGCGTGAGGTGCACCGCACGGGCCACCGGCCCCGCCGTCGAGCCGCCGTTGCCGCCCTGGGCGACCACCGCGGCGACGACCCAGCGCGGGCGCTGCGCCGGCGCGTAGGAGACGAACCACGACGTGTCCCGCTTCCCGACGACCTCGCCGGTTCCCGTCTTGCCGGCGATCTTCCAGTCGGCCGGCACGGACCGGAAGACGCCGGCCGCCGTCCCGGTGGTCGTCACGCCGACCAGCGCCCCGCGCAGGTACCGCAGCGTGCTCGCGGCGACGGGCACCCGTCGCGTGGGCCCGGCGGCCAGGTCGGAGCGCTGGTCGGTCCGCGGGTCGAGCAGCGCCGCCGCAACCCGAGGCGTGCGCAGGGTGCCGCCGTCGGCGATCGCGGCGTACGCGACGGCCATCTGCAGCGGTGTCGCGAGGACGTCGCCCTGGCCGATGGCGAAGTTCGCGGCGTCACCGGCCCGCAGCTGCCATCCGTGCTCGCAGTTCTCCTGCGCGACCTCCGTGAGGAAGGTCCGTCGTTCGCGGTCGGCCACCTCCGGGTAGCCCGTGCGCGCCCGGCGGCAGAGCTCGCCGCGCTGGTCCTCCCACGTCGCCTGGCGCCACGCCCGGTCGGGCACGCGGCCGGCGGACTCGTGCGGCAGGTCGATGCCGGTGCGCGAGCCGAGGCCCAGCCCCCGGGCGACGTCGACGAACGGGTCGGGCGTCGTGGGGGCGGCCGAGACCCCGCCCTCGCGCTGCCACGCCCGCTGCGCGATCGCGTAGAAGACGGTGTCGCAGGAGATCTCGACCGCCCGTCGCAGCGAGATGAGGCCGTGCGCGGTCGTCTCGTGGTTGTGGAAGTCGCGGTCGCCGATGCGGTAGACGGCCGGGCAGTCGTACCGGCCGGACAGCGAGTTGCCGGCCCGGACGGCCGCCGCGACCGAGGCGGGCTTCATCGTGCTCGCCGGCGCGAACCCGACGTCGGTGGCCCGCGACAGCAGCGGCGTCCCCGCTCGCGGGTCGGTGAGCGCGGCGTAGTCGGCGGCCGAGATGCCGCCCGTCCACACGTTGGGGTCGTAGCCGGGGGCACTGGCCAGGGCCGCGACGGCGCCCGAGCGCGGGTCGAGGACGACGACGGCTCCGGAGTCGGCGGGCCAGCCGCGCGTGCGGGCCTTCGCCATCTCGGTCGCGAGCGCCCGCTCGGCCGAGGCCTGGACGACGGCGTCGAGGGAGGTGACGAGGTCGCGGCCGGGCACGGGCTCGGTGCGCGAGACGACGCCCGTGACGAGGCCGCGCGCGTCGACGGCGACGACGGTGCGGCCCGGGGTCCCGCGCAGCTCGCGGTCGTACTGCTGCTCGAGCCCGGCCCGCCCGACGAGGTCGTCGGCGGCCAGCGCGGGGTCGGCGGCGAGGTCGGCGGGTGCGGCCTGCCCGAGGTAGCCGAGCACCTGGGCGGCCCCGGCACCCTCGGGCCGGGGTAGACGCGCACCGGCGCCGACTCGACGGCCACGCCGGGGAACCGGTCGGGCTGCTCGACGAGGGTCAGCGCGCGGGCGGGGTCGACGTCGGTGGCCAGCGGCACGGGGACCTGCGCCGAGCCCGACCAGCACGCCGGGGCCGCCGGGGCGCCGGGCTCGCCGCAGAGGTGGGTGCGGGCGAGCAGGTCATCAGCGTCGAGCCCGAGCACCGTTGCGACGGAACGGACCTCGTCCTCGGCTCGTGGACGGTCGTCGGCGATGACCCGCCGCTCGAGCGTGACGACCGTGCTGACCCGGTTGTCGGCGAGTACCCGTCCGGCGCGGTCGAGGATGCGTCCGCGCAGGGCCGGGACGACGAGCGTGCGGGTGTCGAGGGTCGAGGCCTCGGCGGTGAACCCGGCGGCACCGACGAGCTGCACCTGGCCGAGCCGCCCGACGAGCCCCGCGAACACGAGGACGACCGCCCCGACGAGCGCCAGCAGGCGCCCGTGGTGCGTGCCGGCGCGACAAGTCCCGGCGCCGGGCACCGTCCGACCCCGCCTCACCCGAACCGCCGCCGCACGACGGCCCGCTCGGCACCGACGACCAGCGGCACGAGGAGGGCGGCCACCGTGGCCGTGAGGAGGCAGAGCACCCCGACCTCGGGCAGGTCGACGGGCGCCCGCACGGTCAGGGCGCGCAGCACGTCGACGCCCTCGACGAGCACCGACGCCGCGAGCGCGAGGGCCCCGACCCGGGGGCGGCCACCGGTCCCGGCACCCGGGTGCGCCCGACGAGCAGCCCGGCGGCGGCGTAGGCCAGGGCGTGCAGGCCGAGCACCTCCGCACCCGGCGGCACGAGGTCGAGGACCCAGCCACCGACGAGACCCGCGACCGCCCCGGCGACCGGCCCGCGCCAGAGCGCCCAGGCGACGACGAGCACGAGCACGAGGTCGGGCACGGGGGCGACGTGCCGGGCGCCGAGCGTGACGGCCACGACCCCCGCGACGACGAGGGCCGCCCCGCGCACCAGCGCACCGACGAGGCCCATCAGCCGCCTCCGGTGGCGGTCGGGCGCGGGGTGCTGCGCGGACCCCCGAGGAGCACGGCGACGACGTCGAGGGTGGCGGGGTCGACCGCCGGGGTGAGCGTGCCGGTGGCCGCGAGGCGCCCCGCGGCGGGCTCGACGGAGGTCACCGTGCCGACCCGCACGCCCGCGACGAACGGGCGGCCACCGGCGCTGCCGAGGGTGGTCACCGGGTCGCCGACGGCCATCGACCCGCGCTCGACGAGTGCGAGGGACAGGCGGCCCGGTGACGGGTCGGGCGCGCCGTCGGCCGCCGAGCCCGAGGCCTCGCCGAGCACCCCGGACGAGCCGACCCGCACCCCGACGGCGAGGTCGGGCCCGCCGAGCAGCAGCACGTCGCAGGTCCACGGCGCCACGCTGACGACCCGCCCGACGAGCCCACCGGCGGCGACGACCGTGCGGTCGACCTCGACCCCGTCGCGCGAGCCCACGTCGAGCGTGACCCGCTCCGGCCCGGCGGGTCCCGGCGCCCCCACGCCGACGACCCGGGCGAGCACGAGGGGCATCCCGTCGACGGAGGGGTCGGCGAGCAGGGTCCGGGCGTCCGCGGTCTCGGCGAGCCGGCGGTCGGCCTCGGCGACCTGCGCCGCGAGCCGGGTGTTCTCGGCCCGCAGCCGCGAGGCCTCGTCGTCCCCCGGGCCGGCGACCCGCTCGAGCGGACCGAGCCCGGCCGCGGCCAGCACCCGCACGGGGCGCAGGTCGACGGCCCCGGAGAGGTCGGCGAGCACGAGCAGAGCGGTGAGGGCGACGGCGGCCACGGCCAGCCGGCGCGGCGCGAGCCGGCGTGGCGCGAGCCGGCGCTTCACGGCCGCCGGGTGTCGACGAGGACGCGCTCGAGGGTGCCGAACTCCTCGACGCAGCGGCCGGCCCCGCGGGCGACGGCACGCAACGGGTCCTCGGCGGCCCGCACCGGGACGCCGAGCTCGTGGGAGAGGCGCTCGTCGAGGCCGCGCAGCAGTGCCCCGCCGCCGGTCAGCGCGATGCCGCGGTCGACGACGTCGCCGGCGAGCTCGGGCGGGCAGACGTCGAGGACGGTGCGGACCAGCTCGACGACCTGCGCCACGGGCGTCTCGATGGCCCGCCGCACCTCGGCCGACCCGATGGTCACGGTCTTCGGCAGGCCGGTCACGAGGTCGCGCCCGCGAACCCGCTCGGAGAGCTCCTCGCGCAGCGGGAAGGCCGAGCCCGCCCCGATCTTCAGCTGCTCGGCGCTGGACTCCCCGAGGAGCAGCGAGTACTCGGACTTCACGTGCGCCACGATCGCCTCGTCGATCTCGTCGCCGCCGATCCGCACGGTGCGCGAGGTGACGATGCCGCCGAGACTGATCACCCCGACGTCCGTCGTGCCCCCGCCGACGTCGACGACCATCGAGGCGCGGGTCTCGTCCACCGGCAGGCCGGCCCCGATGGCGGCGGCCATCGTCTCCTCGATGACGAAGACCCGGCGCGCGCCGGAGCGCAGGGTGGCGTCCTCGAGGGCCCGGCGCTCGACGCTCGTGATGTCGCTCGGGACGCAGACGACGACGCGCGGGCGGACCAGCCGGGAGGGGGCGACCTGGTCGACGAACCAGCGGATCATCCGCTCGGTGACGTCGGCGTCGGAGATGACGCCGTCGCGCAGCGGGCGCACCGCGGTGACGGTCTCGGGGGTGCGGCCGAGCATGTCCTTGGCGCGCCGGCCGGCCGCGACGAGCTGGCCGGTGCCGGCCCGCACGGCGACGACCGACGGCTCGTCGAGGACCACCCCGCGACCGCGCTCGTAGACGACGGTGTTCGCGGTGCCGAGGTCGATCGCGAGGTCCCTCCCCCGGACCCAGCCCGCCGACCACCCAGTCATGCCGAGCAGGCTAGGTCGGCGTCGGGACGGGTCGGTGACGCAACGCCGGTGACGGCGGGGGCGCCACGGCATCCGCGTGGCTGGTGTGACTCACGGGGCTGATGAGGCCCCTGCGCCCCTCGCGCGCGCGGTCCGCGCGGCCGAGGGACTCAGAGCTCGGGGAACCAGATGCCGATCTCGCGGGCGGCCGACTCCGGGGAGTCCGAGCCGTGGACGATGTTCTCCTGGACCTTCTTGCCCCAGTCCCGGCCGAGGTCGCCGCGGATGGTGCCGGGCAGCGCCTTCGTGGGGTCGGTGGCGCCGGCGAGGGCCCGGAAGCCCTCGATGCACCGCTCGCCCTCGATGACGACCGCGGTCACGGGGCCGCTGGACATGAACTCGCAGAGGGGCTCGAAGAACGGCTTGCCGACGTGCTCCTCGTAGTGCACGTGGAGGCGGTCGAGGTCGGGCGTCAGCACCTGGAGGGCGACGAGGGTGTACCCCTTGGCCTCGATGCGGCGCAGCACCTCACCGGTGAGGCCGCGGGCGAAGCCGTCGGGCTTGACGAGGACGAGCGAGCGTTCTGTTGTCACAACGCCCAGCCTAGTCCGCGGCCGGTGCCGCCTCGGACGCGCGTCGGGCGTCGAGCGCGTCGACCTTGGTGCCCTGCACGAGCAGCAGCACCCAGAGCCCGGTGAAGACGACCGCGACCCCGACCATCGCCGGGACGAGGACCGCGCTCGCCCACGTGAGCACCTGCACGAGCCAGCCGAGCGGGAGGCCCAGCGGCCCGCGCATCAGCCCGGCGGCCACCACGGCGAGCACCGCCAGCCCGAGGCCGACCCAGAGCAGGCGCCCGCCGTCGGAGCGTCCGTCGGCGATGGCCAGGGCCCGCACGACGAGGGCGAAGAAGGACAGGACGACGGCCTGCCCGACGAGGGCCACCGCGAGCAGCCGGAAGGTGAACTTGCCCTGCGTGCCGACCAGCGGCAGCCTCACCGGGCGCCCCCGCCGTGCTTCCACCGGTAGGTCTCGACGGCGGTCTTCGACTCCTTGAGCCCGGCCCCCGTGGCCTCGCGGTAGAGCTTGACCGCCCCGATGAGCTGGTCCTGCGCGAGCTGGACGTCGATGGCCTGGCGCGCCCGCTCGGGCAGCTCCTCGACCGGCATGAAGCTGACGTGCGAGCCCAGCGAGGGTCCGGAACCCGCGCGGACGGCCCGGACGACGAACCACACGGCCACCACCACGGCGACGAGGAGGACGACCTTGAACAGGGGGCTCATGGACCCAGCGTAGGTGCGCGGCGGCACCGGACCCGCCGCACCCTGCGCGGTGATGTCCGACCGTGTCCTTGCCGGCGCCGTCGCGCGGGCGACCCCTGACATCCGTCACGACGCCTTCGTGACCGGCGTCGGGGGCGCGGGATCGGGTTCGGCGACACCGTGGATGTCATGAACGCGATCACCCTCCGCTCCGTGACCAAGCACTTCGGCGACGTCCAGGCCGTCCGTGGCATCGACCTCACGGTCCGCCGCGGCGAGGTCCTGGCCTTCCTCGGGCCGAACGGCGCCGGCAAGACCACGACCATCGACATGGTCCTCGGCCTGACGACGCCGACCGACGGTGACGTCTCCGTCCTCGACCTGCACCCGCGCGAGGCGGTCGAGCGCGGCCTCGTCTCGGCCGTGCTCCAGAGCGGCGGGCTGCTCAAGGACATGACCGTCCGCGAGAGCGTCGAGTACACCGCCGCCCTCTTCCCGGCGACCCGCCCGGTCGACGAGGTGCTCGCCGCCGCCGGCCTCACCGACCTGCAGGACCGCCGCCTCGGCGCCTGCTCGGGGGCGAGCAGCAGCGCACCCGCTTCGCGATGGCGCTCGTGCCCGACCCCGAGCTGCTCATCCTCGACGAGCCGACGACGGGCATGGACGTCTCGGCCCGCCGCGCCTTCTGGAGCGCCATCCGCGCCGACGCCGAGCAGGGCCGCACCGTCGTCTTCGCGACGCACTACCTCGAGGAGGCCGAGACCTACGCCGACCGCGTCGTCGTGGTCCGCGAGGGCCTCGTCGTCGCCGACGGCACGCCCGCCGAGCTCGGGGCGCTGACCTCCGGACGCACCGTCGCCGTCACGCTCGAGCGAGCCGACGTCACCGCCCTCGAGGCCCTCCCCGGCGTGACCTCGGTCGAGGTGTCCGGTTCCCGGGTCCACGTCGTGACGACCGACAGCGACGCCGTCGCCCGCCACCTGCTCACCCACACCGCCGCCCGCGACCTCGAGGTCGCCGGGCGCAGCCTCGAGGACGCCTTCGTCGCCCTCACCACCGACACCACGTCGGCGTGACCGCCGCCGACCACCCGACCCCACGACCACCCGACACCAGGAGACCGACGATGACGTCCTCCCCCGCCGAGCTCGACCGCCGGCCCGCCACCCGCTCACCGCTGCTCAACCCGACGATCCTGCGCATCGAGATGCGCCGCCTGATGCGCAACCGGCGCACGCTGGTCTTCACCTTCGTCTTCCCCGCCGTGATGCTCGTGTTCATCGGCAGCCAGATCACCGGCTCCGACGACTCGATGGGCCCGCACGCCGTGGCCAACGTCGGCGCGTACGTCATGGCGAGCATGGCCGTCTACGGGGCGGTCATGGCCACCACCTCGGCGGGGGCCTCGGTGTCCATCGAGCGCGCGGCGGGGTGGAGCCGGCAGCTGCGCCTCACCCCGATGCGTCCGCTCTCCCACGTCCTCGTGAAGATGCTCGTCGCCGTCGTCCTCGGGGCCGCCGCGTGCCTCGTGACCTTCGTCGTCGGGCGCGTCTCGGGCACCGCGCACATCGCGTCGATGGCGCCCTGGTGGCAGATGGCCCTGGTCATCGTCGTCGGGTCGCTGACCTTCGCGGCGTTCGGCCTCTTCATGGGCTACCTCCTCCCGAGCGAGAACGCGATGCAGTTCCTCGGCCCGCTGCTGGCCATCCTCGCGATCTTCGGCGGCCTCTTCTCCGGCCCGCTGCCCACCGACTCGCTCTACGGTCGGATCGCGCAGTTCACCCCGATCTACGGCCTGAGCCAGATGGCGCACTGGCCGCTGACCCTGACCACCGAGGGCACGCACGACGCCTTCGAACCGGGCTGGATCGCCAACCTCGTCGTGTGGGGCGTCCTCTTCGCCCTCGGTGCCGTGTGGCGGTTCCGCCGCGACACCCAGCGGGTCTGACACGCTGTGGAGGTGGGCGAGCGCACGCGCGAGGGCGGCTGGGGCGAGGACGGTCTCGTCGCACCCGTCGGCCCGACCGGCCGGACCGCCGGTCGGGTCATCGCGCTGATCTGGCTCTTCTACCTGGCCGACCCGTTCGTCGCCGCCTGGCAGGAGCCGAACCGCCTGCGCGGCGGCCTGGGAGTGGTGTCCCTCGTGGTGTTCGCCGGCCTCTACGCGTGGCACTTCCTCATCACCCCGCTGCCGTCGCTCGGACGCACCGGCTTCCGCCCCTCCCCGGGACCTCAGTGGCCGGGCATGCTCCGGTACGCGGGGCTCGCCGTGTGCGCCGCGACCGCGACCGTCCTCGTGGGGCGGTCGGCCGCCGCCACGTGGGTCTTCCTCGCGATCTCGGGCATCTGGGCGCTCACCGGCTGGTGGCCCTTCGTCGCCGCCGTCGCCCTCGGCGGCGGCTACGAGCTGGCGGCCTACCGGCTCGACTCCTGGGACCGCGACAGCAGCCTGGTCTTCGGGCTCGCGGTCGCCGTCATCGCGGTGACGAGCATGACCATCGCGGTCGGCCGCTCGCGCGACCTGGCCGTCGCCCAGCGCGAGAACGCCCGGCTGGCCGTCGAGGAGGAGCGCAACCGGGTGGCCCGCGACCTGCACGACATCCTCGGCCACTCGCTGACCGTCATCCGGATCAAGGCCGAGCTCGCCGCCCGTCTCGTCGAGCTCGACCCCGTGCGGGCGCGCGAGGAGGTCGAGGCCGTCGAGGGGCTGGCCCGCGAGGCGCTCGCCGACGTGCGCGGGCGGTCGAAGGGTTCCGTGAGATCTCGCTGGCCGGCGAGATCGCGAGGGCCCGGGCCGCCCTGGAGTCGGCGGGCATCGAGTCCGACCTCCCGCGCGTCGTCGACGGCATCGCCCCCGACCTGCGCGAGCTCTACGCCTGGACCGTGCGCGAGGGGGTCACCAACGTCATCCGGCACAGCGGCGCGAGCACGTGCACGGTGACCATCGACGGGGCCGGCCTGCGGCTCGCCGACGACGGTCGGGTGCCGACCCTCGGCCCGGCGGGACGCGCCGCGGGCCACGGCCTCACCGGGCTCGCCGAGCGGGCGCGCGACGCCGGCGCGACCCTCACGGCCCGCCGGCTCGACCCGCGGGGGTTCGAGATCCGCGTCTCCCCACCGCCGCCGGACCCGACTGATGACCCCCATCCGCGTCGTCCTCGCCGACGACCAGGCCCTCGTCCGGGGTGGGCTCGCCGCGCTGCTCGACCTCGAGCCCGACCTCGAGGTCGTCGGGCAGGCCGAGGACGGCGACTCGGTGCTGCGGCTCGTCGCCGAGACCGAGCCCGACGTCGTGCTCATGGACGTCGAGATGCCGGGGACCGACGGCATCGAGGCGACGGCCCGGGTCCGCGAGCAGCACCCCGGGGTGCGGGTGCTCGTCGTCACGACGTTCGGCCGGCCGGGCTACCTGCGGCGCGCGATGCAGGCCGGGGCCTCGGGCTTCGTCGTCAAGGACACCCCGGCACACGCCCTCGCCGACGCCGTGCGCCGGGTGCACGCGGGGCTGCGGGTCGTCGACGCGGCGCTGGCCGCCGACTCGCTCGTCCTCGGCGACTCGCCACTCACGCCGCGCGAGACCGAGGTCCTGCGGGCCGCGGAGTCCGGGGCCACGGTGGCCCAGCTGGCCCGCACCCTGCACCTGTCGGAGGGGACGGTGCGCAACCACCTCAGCGCGGCCATCGGGAAGACGACGGCCCGCAACCGCGCTGACGCGGTGCGCGTGGCCCGGGACGCCGGCTGGCTCTGACCCGTTGCGCCGCAGCCCGACTCAGACGTCGGTGGTGCCGAGCAGCAGCCGCACGTCGGCGGCGGTGACGACCGACCCGGTGGCCAGCACGCCGCCCGCGACCCCACCCTCGTCGGCCAGGCCCGCGGCCCGGTCGAGCGCGTCGGGCAGGTCGTCGACGACGGTGACCCGGTGCTCGCCGAAGACCTCGACGGCGAGGTCCCCGAGCTCGCGGGCGCGCATCGAGCGCGGCGAGCTGTTGCGGGTGACGACCACCTCGTCGAGTGCCGGCTCGAGGATCTCGAGCATCTCGTTGGCGTCCTTGTCCTTCATCACCGCGAGGACGCCGACCAGCCGCACGAAGGTGAAGGCCTCGTCGAGCGCGGTCCGCAGGGCGCGGGCACCCGCCGGGTTGTGCGCGGCGTCGACGAGCACGGTGGGGCTGCGCCGGACGATCTCGAGGCGCCCCGGCGACTCGACGGCGGCCAGGCCGGCCCGGAGCACGTCGATGTCGAGGGGCTGCTCGCCACCACCGACGAAGGCCTCGACGGCGGCCACGGCGACGGCGGCGTTCTGGGCCTGGTGCGCGCCGTGCAGCGGGAGGAACAGGTCGGGGTACTCGCCGGCCAGGCCGCGCAGCGAGATCTGCTGGCCACCGACGGCGACGTCGTGCGCGGTGACACCGAAGTCGTTGCCCTCGAACACGATCCGTGCGCCGACCTCGGCGGCACGCTCGACGAGCACCTCGGCGGCCCCGACGTCGGGCTGCACGGACGAGACGGTGATGGCGTCCGGCTTGATGATGCCCGACTTCTCGCCGGCGATCTCCTCGGGGTGTCGCCGAGGAAGTAGCGGTGGTCGACGTCGATGGGCGTGATGACCGAGACCGGGGCGTCGACGACGTTCGTGGCGTCCCACGCACCGCCCATCCCGACCTCGACGACGGCGACGTCGACCGGGAGGTCGGCGAAGGCCGCGTAGGCGACCGCGACGAGCACCTCGAAGTAGGTCATCCGGGGCTCGCCGGCCTCGGCGGAGCGGGCGTCGACGGAGTCGATGAACGGGATGACGTCGTCGTACGCGGCGAGGAACCGCTCGGCGTCGACCGGACGGCCGCCGACGGCGATCCGCTCGAGCATCGAGTGCAGGTGCGGGCTCGTGAACCGGCCTGTCTTGAGCCCCATCTCGCGCAGGATCGACTCGATGATGCGCGACGTGCTCGTCTTGCCGTTGGTGCCCGTGACGTGGACGACGGGGAAGGTGCGTTGCGGCTCGCCGACGAGCTCCATGACCGAGCGGATGCGGTCGAGGGAGGGCTCGAGGTCGTGCTCGGGGGCGCGGGCGAGGATCGCCTCCTCGACCTCGCGCATCCGCTTGCGGACCTGGAGGGCGTGCGCGGCCTCGCGCTGGGCGGCATCGGGTGCAGGGCTCACCGGCCCATCCTCCCGCATCCGGCGGGCGAGGCGGTGCGCGGCTCCGCCGCCCGTCAGGCGGGGCGGCGACCCACCGCGCAGCGCGCGACGGCACCCAGCGTGAAGGACTCGGTCGGGTGGCCCAGTCGCTCCTCGAGCTCGGTGCGCACGCGGGCCCGGTCGTCGTCGGACAGCGAGAGGCAGTGCGTCCCGGCCGGCCCGATCCCCGCGAGGAAGCCGCTCCACAGCTCGTCGACGTCGGCGTAGGTGGAGGAGACGGAGAGCGTCGTCTCCTCGACGTCGACCAGCCCGGCGGCGGTGAACAGCTCGACGATCTCGCCGGCCCGGCCGAAGCGCAGCGTGCGGGCCTCGTCGGGCGCGTCGGGGTCGACGGCCAGCGCCGAGTCCCAGTAGAGCCGGAGCATCTCCATGCCGTGGGAGAAGTCCCAGACGCAGGCGGCGACGGCGCCCCCGGGGCGGACCGCGCGCCGCATCTCGGAGGCGGCCGCGGCGGCGTCGGACGTGAAGTGCAGGACGAGCTGGGCCAGGGCGAGGTCGTGGGCGGCGTCGTCGACGGGCAGGTGCTCGGCCCGCCCCACGCGCACGTCGACCCCGGGGTGGCGGGCCCGGCAGGAGGCGACGAACGGCTCGGAGGGGTCGACGGCGGTCACCGACGGGGCCCCGAGGCGCTCGACGAGGACGCCCGTCAGCGCACCCGGCCCGCAGCCGACGTCGAGCGCGGTGGCGCCGGGGGCCACCCCGGCGGCGTCGGCGAACTCCGGCGCGAGGGCGCGGGAGTAGCGGCCCATGAACCGGTCGTAGACCTCACCGGGCCGCTGGAACGACCGGGCCCCTTCGACGGGTGCTGGGTCCACGGCTCCTCCTGGGGCTGCCCGCCCGCCGGGAGTGCGCGCGGTGCCGCCCGGACGCTACGCCCCTGTCGCGCCCGGCGTCACCCCCTGCGCCGGGTCACGTGGGCGGGACGCCACCGAAGTCCTCGGGCGTGAACTCCCGTGGCTCGACGAGGACCATCCAGTTGCCGGAGTTGTCGCGCATCAGGGCCTCGACCCCGTACGGGCGGTCCTCGGCCTCCTGGAGGAACTCCACCCCCTTGGCCTTGAGCTCCTCGACGGTGCGCCGGCAGTCGTCGACGTGGAGGCCGACGCCCGGCAGGCCGCCCTCGAGCTGGGCGCGCTGCATCGCGGCGATGAGGTCGTCGGAGAGGGGCTTGCTGGGGGTCGTGAGGTGGAGGGAGAGCTCGGGCTGCTCGGGGTGGGTCACGGTCACCCAGCGGAAGTCCTCCCCGAGGGTGATGTCGTCGCCGGGTGCGAAGCCGAGGACGTCGGTGTAGAAGGCGAGGGACTCGTCGAGGTCCTTGACCCAGACGGACACGAGGGAGACGTTGGTGATCATGGCTCGACGCTACGAGCCCGCCTCAGCCGGGTGCTTCTCCCGGATTGCTCGGCTCCGGCGCACCGTCCCGCCGCTCGACGAGCCCGGTCATGAAGACCCAGCAGCCGGGGATGCGTGGCGCGCCCTGCACGGCGTAGCGGCGCTGGAACGCACTCGGCGTCTCGCCGACGATCTCGCGGAAGCGCGCCGAGAACGACCCGAGGCTGGAGTACCCCACCGCGTGGCAGACCTCGGTGACCGTGAGGTTCGTCGTCCGCAGGAGGTCCTGGGCCCGCTCGACGCGCCGCTCGCCGAGGTAGGCCACGGGCGTCGTGCCGTACACGGCCGCGAAGGAGCGGAGGAAGTGGAACTTGCTCAGCCGCGCGGTCGCGGCGAGGAGGTCGAGGTCCAGCTCGTCGGCGAAGTGCCGGTCGATGCGGTCCCTGGCCCGCCGCAGGTGCACGAGGACGTCGCCGGGGACGCGACGGGCAGGCTCGGACACCTCCTCACCCTAGGGCGACGGCTGCGACCGGCCGCACCGTCTCAGAACGTGACGTTATGGTTTGCATAACGTGACGACGTCACTCTAGGGTCGAGACGTGAGCTCGCACCGACCGACCACCCTGCGCCCGGCCCTGCCGACGGCGCGGTGTCGCTGTCCCCGCTGACCGCTCCCCGCGTCGCCCCCTCCGCCCGGCCCTCCACGGCCCGTGGCCACCCCATGCACCCGGCTCGCCCTCCCGAAGGACCCCTCCCATGAGCGTCATCGCCCGACCGACCACCCGCCCCCGCACCACCTCCCCCACGACCAGCCCGCTCGGCACGGCCCGCCGGCTCGCCGCCGACGACACCCTGTGGCGCCCGCACCTCGACTTCGACCCGGTCAGCCGCTACTACCGGCGGCTCATCGCCGGTGGGGACCACGAGGCGTGGCTGCTCACCTGGCTGCCCGGCCAGGGCACCCCGTGGCACGACCACGGCGGCAGCGCCGGCGCCTTCGTCGTGCTCCAGGGCGCGCTCGTCGAGCGCACCGCGCGCCACGGGGTGGTCCGCGGCACCCGGCGCATCCACGCCCGTGGCGCCTCGCACGCCTTCGGTCCCGACTACGTCCACCGCGTCACGAACGAGGGCACCGACCCGGCGGTCTCGCTGCACGTCTACGCGCCGAGGCTCGCCGTGATGACCGACTACGAGGACCGCGACGGGGTGCTCGAGGCCATCGCGACCCGCACTGCGGCACAGTGGTGACCGTGACCACGAGCCGCATCGACCTCCTCCTGTCCGCTGCGCGGGCCCGTCTCGAGCGCCTCACACCGCAGCAGGCGGCCGACGAGGTCCGTTCCGCGGGAGCCGTGCTCGTCGACATCCGCCCCGCCGCCCAGCGCGCGGCCGAGGGCGAGGTCGAGGGCGCGCTGGTCGTGGAGCGCAACGTCCTCGAGTGGCGCTTCGACCCGACGAGCGACGCCGCCCTGCCGATGGCCGACGACGACCTGCGCGTCCTCGTCCTCTGCCAGGAGGGCTACACCTCCTCGCTGGCGGCCGCCGCGCTCCTCGACGTCGGGGTGCGGCGCGCCACCGACGTCGAGGGCGGCTTCGCGGCGTGGCGGGCGGCGGGCCTGCCGACCACGACCTGACCGGCGCTCTCCTCGCCGGGTCGAGTGCGGAAGTGGTCGCCCGGGCGACCACTTCCGCACTCGACTCCAGGGGATGGGGTTCAGGGACGGACGGCGGCGAGCAGGACCATGTCGCACCAGCGCTCCCCGATGAGGTGGTGGCCGGCCAGGAGGCCCTCCCGCTCGTAGCCGCACCGTTCGGCAACGCGGAGGGAGGCGGCGTTCCACGGCTCGACGTACAGCTCCACCCGGTGCGCGACCTCGGGGTCCACGCGAACCCGGTGAGGGCCGTGAGCGCGTCGGTGGCCAGTCCCCGACCACGCCGGGACGGCGCCACGGTGTAGCCCGCCCGGAAGCGCCCGTGCCGGAGGTCGTCGACCCACAGCCCGGCGGTGCCGACCGCTGCGTCGTGGTCGGCCAGGGCCACGCAGAAGCTGAAGCCGAGACCCTCGGCGAGCCGCCCGTGCTGCCGCGCGATGTACGCCAGCGCCGCCTCCTCGTCGGCGCCGGCCGGCAGCGTGGAGATCCGTGGCACGTAGGGGTCGGTCGCGAGGTCCAGGACCATCGACAGGTCCGCGTCCCGGAAGGCGCGCAGCCGCACCCGACCGGCGGCCGGCGGCACCGCGGGCCACGTCAGCCCGCTGGTGCCGCCGCCCGGGTGGCTCACCGGCGGGTGACCCGCACGTGCGCCTTGTGGCCGTCGCCGACCGTGACGACGGTGACCCGCTCGCCGTCGGGGGCCATGAGCGCCGTGACCTCGGTGGCGAGCGTCTCGCCGGCCAGGAGCCCGCGGTGCGCCTCGACCGCCGCCTCGACCTCGACGTCACCGGAGACCTCGAGGAGGATCCGGTCCGAGACGTCGAGGTCGGCGTCCTTGCGTGCCTGCTGGACCGCGCGGACGAGGTCGCGGGCGATGCCCTCGCGGGCCAGCTCGGGCGTGACCTCGGTGTCGAGCACGACGAACCCGCCGCCGGGCAGCATCGCGGTGGCGAGGGAGCCACCGGAGCCGCCCTCGACGACCGTCTCGAGCGCGTACTCGCCCTCGACCAGGGCCAGCCCGCCGCTCGTCACGGTGCCGTCGTCGGCCACCGACCAGTCGCCGGACTTCGAGCCCTTGATGGCCGTCTGCACGTCGCGCCCGAGCCTCGGGCCGGCCGTGCGGGCGTTGACGGTGAGCCGCTGGCTGATGCCGAAGTCCGAGCCGTGGGCGTCGGCGACGTCGAGGACCCTGACGTCCTTGACGTTGAGCTCGTCGCGCACGATGCCCGTGAACGGCTCGACGCCGGCCGGGTCGGCGGTGACGACGGTGAGCTCGCGCAGCGGCAGGCGCACCCGCAGGCCCTCGGCCTTGCGGAGCGACGAGCCGGTGGAGCAGACCGCGCGCACCTGGTCCATCGCGGCGACCAGGGCGTCGTCGGCCGGGAGGTCGTCGGCGGAGGGCCAGTCAGCGAGGTGCACGGAGCGGCCGCCGGTGAGGCCCCGCCAGACCTCCTCGGTGAGCAGCGGCAGCAGCGGTGCCGCCAGGCGGGTCAGCACCTCGAGCGCCGTGTAGAGCGTGTCGAACGCGCCCCGTGCAGCCGACGAGTCACCGGACCCGGTGTCCCAGAACCGCTCCCGCGACCGACGGATGTACCAGTTGGTCATGCCGTCGACGAAGCCGCGCACCGACTCGCACGCACCCGGCACGTCGTAGGCGTCCATCTGCGCCGTGACGGTGCCGACGAGGTCGTGCAGCTTGGCGAGCAGGTAGCGGTCGAGCGGGTCGGTGGACGCGGTGGACCACTGCGCCTCGTACCCCACCCCGTCGTCGGCCGCGTTGGCGTACAGCGAGAAGAAGTACCAGCAGTTCCAGAGCGGCAGGATGACCTGGCGCACGCCCTCGCGGATGCCCTCCTCGGTGACGACGAGGTTGCCGCCGCGCAGGATCGGGCTGGCCATGAGGAACCAGCGCATCGCGTCGGCACCGTCGCGGTCGAACACCTCGCGCACGTCGGGGTAGTTGCGCAGCGACTTGCTCATCTTCTGGCCGTCGTTGCCGAGGACGATGCCGTGGCTCATGCAGTTCTCGAACGCCGGCCGGTCGAAGATGGCCGTCGCGAGGATGTGCAGCGTGTAGAACCAGCCGCGCGTCTGGCCGATGTACTCGACGATGAAGTCCGCCGGGAAGTGCGCGTCCTCGCTCTCGGTGCCGCCGAACCAGTCGGCGTTCTCGAACGGGTAGTGCACCTGGGCGTACGACATCGAGCCGGAGTCGAACCAGACGTCGAGGACGTCGGTGACCCGGCGCATCGTCGAGCGGCCCGTGGGGTCGTCGGGGTTGGGGCGGGTCAGCTCGTCGACGAAGGGCCGGTGCAGGTCGGGGTTGCCGTCCCGGTCGCGCGGGAGGTCGCCGAAGTCGGCCTCCATCTGCTCGAACGAGCCGTAGACGTCGATGCGCGGGTACGCCGGGTCGTCTGACTTCCACACGGGGACCGGGCTGCCCCAGAACCGATTCCGCGTGATGGACCAGTCGCGGGCATTCTCGAGCCACTTGCCGAACTGGCCGTCCTTGACGTGCTCGGGGACCCAGGTGATCTGCTGGTTCAGCTCGCTCATCCGGTCCTTGAACGCGGTGACCTCGACGAACCAGGACTCGACGCCCTTGTAGATGAGGGGCTCGCGGCACCGCCAGCAGTGCGGGTAGCTGTGGTCGTAGGACTCGCGGCGCAGCAGCACCGTGCCGGGCGACACGGAGCCGGTCGGGCCCTCGCCGCGGGTGGCCGCGCGGAGGTGGTCGATGACGAGCGCGTTGGCGTCGAAGACCTGGACGCCCTCGTAGTCGGCGACCGGTGCGGTGAAGCGGCCGTCCTTGCCGACCGGCATGACCGCCTCGATGCCCTCGCGGTCGGTGACCTCCTTGTCGACCTCACCGAAGGCGCCGGCGGTGTGGACGACGCCGGTGCCGTCGGTAGTGGTGACGGCGTCGTCGGCGGCGACGATGCGGAAGGCGTTCGGGTGGCCGGCGTAGTACGTGAACGGCGGCGTGTAGGCGCGGCCGACGAGGTCGGCGCCCTTGTACCGGCCGACGACCGTGAACTCGCCCTCGGCGGAGGCCAGCTCGCGCGCGTAGGCCTGCAGGCGGGCGTCGGCGAGGACGTACCGCGCGGTCGTCTCGGTACCGGGCACGGGCGCCTCGACGACGACGTAGTCGATGTCGGAGCCGACCATCGCCGCGAGGTTGCTCGGCAGGGTCCACGGCGTCGTCGTCCACACGAGGAGGTGTGCGCCGTCGAGCACGGGGTCGGTGCCGGCGTCGTCGAGGAGGTAGCCGACCGTGACGGAGGGGTCCTGCCGGTTCTGGTAGACCTCGTCGTCCATCCGCAGCTCGTGGTTCGACAGCGGCGTCTCGTCGTTCCAGCAGTACGGGAGGACGCGGAACCCCTCGTAGACGTACCCCTTGTCGTACAACGACTTGAAGGCCCAGATGACCGACTCCATGTAGTCGGCGTTCATCGTGCGGTAGTCGTTGTCGAAGTCGACCCAGCGGGCCTGGCGGGTGACGTACTCGCGCCACTCCCCCGTGTACTTCATCACCGAGTCGCGGCAGGCGGCGTTGAACTTCTCGATGCCGAGCTCGAGGATCTCGTCGGTGGTCTTGATCCCGTTGAGCCGCATCGCCTCCAGCTCGGCGGGCAGGCCGTGGGTGTCCCAGCCGAAGCGTCGCTCGACCCGCCGCCCGCGCATCGTCTGGTAGCGCGGCACGACGTCCTTGACGTAGCCGGTCAGCAGGTGGCCGTAGTGCGGCAGGCCGTTCGCGAAGGGCGGACCGTCGTAGAAGACGAACTCGTTCTCGCCGCGCGCTCCGGGGTCGCGCTGCTCGACCGAGGCGCGGAAGGTGTCGTCGGCGGCCCAGTGGGCGAGCACCGCCTCCTCCACCTCGGGGAAGCGCGGGCTCGCGGGGACGCCGAAGGACTCACCGGTGTGGTCGCCGGTGGTGGACACCCTGGGGTAGGTCATGACGGTGCTGCTCCTGCGGGTCGTCGACTCGTGCTCTGCCGAGGACGACGGGCTCCGGCTCGTGACCGGTGACCACCGCGGTACCACCTCGCTTGCCGCCCGGGGGCGACCGCTCTTGCACCAGGTCGTGACGTGACCCCGACGTCCGGGTCTAGTGAGGACGCACGCGTCCCGTTCTTCCGGAGGCTCACCGCTGATGACGGCTCGAGCGCCTGTGCCCGGGAGTCTACCGGCGGTGAGTGCGTGGTTCCGACCGAGTTCCCGAGCAGGTAGCATCGCGGTCGTCGCCCCCGGAGGGCGGCACCCACACGCACCTGTCTGGGGGAAGCCGGTCGAAGTCCGGCGCTGTCCCGCAGCCGTAGGTCACCCGCGAGGGTGGCGAGTCGGAATGCCCATCAGGCGCGAGCGGCTCCATCAACCCGTCGAGGAACGCGGGGCGGAGCCCGAGTGCCGGGGTTCCCCGGTGGTTCGGGCATTCGACCCGAACCGCTCAAGGAAGGCCCCATGTCCCCCACCACGCTCCGCCCCGGTGCCCGCGCGCTCGGTGCCCTGCTCACGGCCGTCGTCCTCGTGGGCGCCCCCACGGCCGCGCGCGCCGACGACGCGACGCCCACCCCCACGGCCAGCGACTCCCCGTCCGCCAGCGCCACCCCGAGCGCCACCGAGCCGACCGCGACGCCGTCGCCCACCGACACCCCGAGCGCCGAGCCCTCGCCGTCGGCCACCGCCACGCCCTCCCCGTCCTCGAGCGCCTCCTCCCCGGCCTCGCCCCGCCCCTCGCGGCCGGGCGGGCTCGTGCCCGGCGGCGACTCCGCGCGCTTCGGCGTGCGCGCAGCCGCAGGGCCCGCGACGAGCACCGACCCTGTGCTCGTCGGTGCCGACTACCTCGAGCGCGAGCTCGTCTCGACGAACTACACCCTGCCCATCGTCTTCTCCGGCGTGGAGTACCCGCAGTACGGCGTCGTGGCCGACTTCGTGCTCGCGCTTGACGCCGCCGGCTCGGGGCAGGACGCGGCGACCGCCGCGACCCGCACCCTCTCCCAGCACGTCGTCGACTACGTCGGCTTCGGCGACCCTGCGGAGATCGCCGCCGGCCCTGTCGCGAAGCTGCTCAACGTGGCCGTCGCCCAGGGAGTCGACCCCACCGCGTTCGGCGGGACCGACCTCGTGGCCACGCTCCGGGGACTGGAGAAGCCCAGCGGCCGGTTCTCCGACGTGTCGCAGTACGGTGACAACTCCAACGTCTTCGGGCAGTCCCTCGCCCTCATCGGCCTGACCCGCGCCGGCGTCACCGTCAGCACGCAGGCCCGCGCCTACCTCGTCGCCCAGCAGTGCCCGGGTGGTGGGTTCCAGATCTCGATGTCCGACGCCGGCTGCACGAGCGACACCGACGCCGACGCCGACGCCACCGCCATGGCCGTGCAGGCCCTCCTCGCCGTCGGTGGACAGCAGGCCGCGGTCACGGCCGGCCTCGACCAGCTCGCCTCCATCCAGCGCCCGACCGGTGGTGTCGGCGGCGCCGTCGGCTCCTCGTCCGGCAACGCCAACACGACCGGCCTCGCCGGGCAGGCCTTCCTCGCCGGGGGACGCACCGCCCAGGCCCGGTCGGCCGCGAGCTACCTCGTCGCCCTCCAGTACGGCTGCTCGTTCCCGGCTGCCGTGCGCGGCGGCATCGCCTACGACCAGGCGGCCTACGACGCCAAGGTGGCCGACGGCTCGACCGCGGTCCCCACCGACCCCGACCGGCGCTCCTCCTCGCAGGCCCTCCTGGCGCTCGCCGGGGTCCCGCTCGGGTCGGTGACGGCCACAGGCGCCGACGCCGAGGCGCCGTCCCTGACCTGTGCCACGGCCACGCCGACGACCACGCCCACCGCCACCACGGAGCCGACGAGCGACCCGACCACCACGGCCGGCGCCGGTGGCTCCCCGTCGAGCACGCCCGTGGCGGCCGCACCGGCCGGCGCGCTGGCCCAGACCGGCACCGACCCGCTGCTGCCGGTCCTCGTCGGGCTGGCCCTGCTGCTCGTCGGCGGTCTCGCCGTCGTGGCCTCCCGCCGGCGGGGGGCGCACGCCTGATGCGCCGTCTCGTCACCCGACTGTCCGCAGCCGCTGCCGCGGCGGGCCTGGCCACGGCCGGGCTCGTCGCGGGGGCGGTGCCCGCCCAGGCCGCCGCGTGCACCGGGACGTCCGGGGTGACCGTCGTCGTCGACTTCGGGTCCTCGACGAGCATCCGCTGCGCCCCCGGTGACCCGTCGTCCGGCCTCGCCGCGCTGCAGGCCGCCGGCTTCTCGGTCAAGCAGGTGCAGCGCCAGCCGGGGTTCGTGTGTCGCATCGACGGCGCCCCGGCCAGCGACCCGTGCGTCAACACCCCGCCGACCAGCGCCTACTGGGCCTACTTCCACGCGGCACGCGGCGGTTCGTGGTCCTACAGCAGCCTCGGCGCCGCGAGCTACGACCCCAAGCCGGGGTCGGTCGAGGGCTGGTCGTTCGGGTCCGGCGCCGCACCGGGCAGCGCCCCGCCGGCGAAGACCTCCACCCCGCGGTCCACGCCGACGACCAAGCCCAAGCCGAAGCCCACGCCCGCGCCGTCGAAGCCGACGGCCAGGCCCAAGCCGACCGGCGGTGGGAGCACCGCGGGCTCGACCCCGCGCGGGACGACGTCGGCGGCCGCGCCGACCGGCAGCACCGCGCCGTCGGCCTCGGCCACTGCCTCCCCGGGACCCTCGAGCACAGTCGACCCCACCGCGTCCCCCTCCGGGACGCCCGGCGACGACTCCACGCCCCTCGCCGCCGCCCCCACGTCGACCGAGGCCGGAGGCTCCGGCGCCGGCACCCTCGTGGCCGGCGGCGCGCTCGTGGCGCTCGTCGCGTCCGGTGCCGGGTTCGCCGCCTGGCGCCGGCGCTCCTGAGCCGGCTGGGATGATGCCCCGGTGACCCGTCCGCTCCCCCGTGCCGTCCACCCGGCGGCGTGGTGGGGCTGGGCGGTCGGGCTCGCCGTGGCCGTCAGCACGACGTCCAACCCGCTCCTGCTGCTGCTCGCGCTGGCCGTCGCGTCGCTCGTCGTCGCCGCCCGGCGCGGCTCCTCACCGTGGGCGCGGGCCTTCCGGCTCTACCTGTGGCTCGGGCTGGCGATCATCGTCGTGCGTCTCGTGCTGCACGTGCTCGTCGGGCTCAAGCTCGGCTCGACGCTGCTGCTGCCCCTGCCCGAGGCGACCCTGCCGTCGTGGGCGGCCGGCATCCAGCTCGGCGGCGACGTCTACCTCGAGGGCCTGCTCGGGGCGGCGGTGCTCGGGCTGCGGCTCGCGGTCATCATCGCCTGCATCGGGGCCGCCAACGCCCTGGCCAACCCCAAGCGCCTCCTGCGCAGCCTGCCCAGCGCGCTGCACGAGGTGGGGGCGGCCGTCATCGTGTCGGTGTCCGTCGCACCGCAGCTCGCCGAGTCGGTGCAGCGGGTCCGTCGGGCGCGCCAGCTGCGCGGCGACGCCGGCCGGGGGCTGCGGGCGGTCCGCCGCATCGCCCTCCCGGTCCTCGAGGACACCCTCGAGCGATCGCTGCTGCTCGCCGCGGCGATGGACTCGCGCGGGTACGGCCGGTCCGGTGCCGCGCCGGCCCGCGAGCGCCGGCTGACCGGGGCGGTGGCCCTCGTCGGGTTGCTCGCCTGCGCCATCGGGCTCTACGGGGTCCTCGACGCGAGCACCCCGGTACTGCTCGGCACGCCGACCCTCGTGGCCGGCCTCGCGCTCTCGGCGCTCGGCCTGTGGCTCGGCGGCCGGCACGTGCGCACCTCGACCTACCGGCCCGACCCGTGGCGCGGTGCGGAGTGGCTGACCGTGGGGTGCGGCGTCGCGGCCGCGGCGGGGATGACCCTCGTCGGCCGGCTGAGCCCCGACGCCCTCGCGATGCCGCTCGAGCCCCTCGGGGTCCCGGCTCTGCCGATCGTCGGGGTCGCCGGCCTGCTCGGCGCGGCGCTGCCCGCGTTCCTCACGCCCGAGCCGCCGCGCCCGGCCCCCGGGTGGCCGTCCGCGGGGCCGTGGGGGTGACGACGTGAGCGAGCACGCGATCGTCCTCGAGTCGGTGTCGGTCGTGCCGTCCGGGGCCGGGCACCCGGTGCTGCGCCACGTCGACCTCGTCGTCGAGGAGGGCGAGCTGGCCCTCGTCGTCGGACGCACCGGGTCGGGCAAGTCGACCCTCCTCGGCGCGATGTGCGGACGGGTGCCGCACTTCACCGGCGGCACGCTGCACGGCCGGGTGCTCGTCCACGGCCGAGACACCCGCGAGCACCGCCCCCGCGACCTCGCCGACCTCGTCGGGGTCGTCGGGCAGGACCCGCTCGCCGGCTTCGTCACCGACACCGTCGAGGAGGAGCTCGCCTACGGGATGGAGCAGCTCGGCCTGCCGGCCGCGACGATGCGCAAGCGGGTCGAGGAGACGCTCGACGTGCTCGGCATCCCCGAGCTCCGCAGTGCCGCCCTCCGCGAGCTGTCCGGGGGGCAGCAGCAGCGGGTGGCCATCGGGTCGGTGCTCACCGCCCACCCGCGCGTCATCCTCCTCGACGAGCCGACCTCGGCCCTCGACCCCACCGGCGCCGAGGAGGTGCTCGCCACCATCACCCGCCTCGTGCACGACCTGGCCGTCACCGTCGTCGTGGCCGAGCACCGGGTCGAGCGGGTGCTGCACTACGCCGACCGGGTCGTGCACGTCGCACCCGACGGCATCGTGACGGCCGGGTCGCCCGCCGCGCTGATGGAGACGAGCGACATCGCGCCGCCGGTCGTCGAGCTCGGCCGGTGGGCGGGGTGGTCGCCGCTCCCGTTGTCGGTGCGCGACGCCCGCCGGGCCGCTCGCGACCTCCGAACCCGCCTCTCGCACAGCGATGTCGGTCCCGAGGTCGGTAGGTCGGGTCGGGGAGCCACGGCCCTGCGGGCGTCCGGCGTCGTCGTCCGGCACCCGGGCGACGTCGTGGCCGTGGCCGGCGTCGACCTCGACCTGCACGCCGGCGAGGTCACCGCGCTCATGGGGCGCAACGGCTCCGGCAAGTCCTCGCTGCTGTGGGCACTGCAGGGCAGTGGTGCCGTGGCGTCCGGGCGGGTGCGTGTCGGCGGCCCGGACGAGGAGCCCCTCGACCCCGCCGCCCTCGGGCCGGTCGAGCGCCGGGCCCGCGTCGGTCTCGTGCCGCAGAGCGCGACCGACCTGCTGTACCTCGAGTCGGTCGGCGCCGAGTGCGCCCAGGCCGACCGCGAGAGCACGATGCCCGCCGGGTCGTGCGCCGCGCTGCTCGCCCGGCTGGCCCCCGACGTACCGGCCGACCGGCACCCCCGCGACCTCTCCGAGGGGCAGAAGCTCGCCCTCGTCCTCGCCGTGCAGCTGACCGCCGACCCACCCGTCCTCCTCCTCGACGAGCCCACGCGCGGCCTCGACTACACGGCCAAGGCCGCGCTCGCCACGACCCTGCGCGACCTCGCCGACCGCGGCCGCTCCGTCGCGATCGCCACCCACGACGTCGAGTTCGTCGCCGAGTGCGCCGACCGGGTCGTCGTCATGGCCGCGGGTGAGGTGGTCGCCGACGGCCCGACCGCTGAGGTCGTCGTCTCCTCCCCCGCGTTCGCGCCCCAGGTCGCCAAGGTGCTCGCGCCCGGGCCGTGGCTCACGGTGGCCGACGTGCGCGCCGCCGCTGCGGGGTGGCGCGGTGAGCGCGGTGGGCGCGGTGGCCGAGGGCCGCCGCACCGCCGCCGTCGCGCTGCGGCCCCGGTCGATGGCCGCCGTGGCGCTGGTCAGCGTCGCCGGGCTCATCGCCTTCGGGTGGCCGCTGCTCGTCACCCCGGGGTCCGGGCTCGCCCACTCGACCGATGCCCCCCTCGTCCTCGCCCTCGTGCTGCCGCTGCTGCTGGCCGTCGTCCTCGCCGAGATCGCCGAGGGCGGGATGGACGTCAAGGCGGTCGCGATGCTCGGGGTCCTGTCGGCCGTCGGGGCGGCACTGCGACCGCTCGGCGCCGGCACCGCGGGCCTGGAGACGGTGTTCTTCCTCCTCGTGCTCGGCGGACGGGTGTTCGGTGCGGGCTTCGGCTTCGTGCAGGGCGCCGTGACGCTGTTCGCCTCGGCACTCATCACCGGCGGCGTCGGGCCGTGGCTGCCGTTCCAGATGCTCGGGGCGGCGTGGGTCGGCTGGGGGGCCGGGCTCCTGCCGCCGGCCCGCGGGAAGCTCGAGGTGGCGATGCTCGCGGCCTACGGCGCGGTCGCCGGGCTCGCCTACGGGATGCTGCTCAACCTCTCGTTCTGGCCGTTCTCGACCGGCCTGTCCGGCGGGCTGTCGTTCGTCGCCGGCGCCCCGCTCACCGAGAACCTCCACCGCTTCGTCGTCTTCAGCCTCGCCACGAGCCTCGGCTGGGACCTCGGGCGGGCGGTCACCAACGCCGTCCTCGTCACCGTCACGGCGCGGCCGGTGCTCGGCGCCCTGCGGCGCGCCGCCCGCCGCGCCGCCTTCGGGGCGCCCGTCGTCTTCGAGGACCAGCGCGACCGGGACCGGTCGGCGGGCCCGGCGTCGGACGACACCGCGCGCTTGGCACAATCGCCTCCATGAACCCCCTCGAGCTGGACCGCGACCCCGCCTGGCTGAGCCGCGAGGAGCTCGACTCGGCGCGCGAGAAGCTGCCCATCCTCTACGTCGACGCCGTGCCCGTGCGGGTCGACGAGCGGGGCGAGGTCGCGGCCGTCGGTGTGCTGCTGCGCCTCGACGGCGAGGGGAAGGTGTGCCGCGAGCTGGTCTCCGGCCGCGTGCTGCACCACGAGCGGGTGCGCGACGCCCTGCTGCGGCACATCGAGAAGGACCTCGGGCCGGTCGCCCTCCCCCGCATCCCCGCGTCGCCCCAGCCGTTCACCGTCGCCGAGTACTTCCCGACGCCCGGCGTGACGCCCTTCCACGACCCCCGCCAGCACGCGGTGTCGCTGGCCTACGTCGTACCCGTCGCCGGCGACTGCGCACCCCAGAACGACGCGCTCGACCTCACCTGGCTCACGCCCTCGCAGGCCCTCGACCCCGGCGTCCAGGCCGAGATGGAGCGCGGCCACGGGGTGCTGCTGCGCCAGGCGCTGGCCCACCTCGGCCACTCCGTCTGACCGGCGCGGACCGGAGGGATCCGGCTCGCGAGCCGTGCTGCCGGTCGCGAACCGGGTCGACGCGGCTCGCGAGCACCACTCCGGCCGGCGAGCCCTGTCTACGGGGGGTCTTGACCGGCACGGCCGGCGCGACCACTGTGGCGGTCATGCCGCAGTTCTCCGGGCTCAACCACGTGTCGCTCAGCGTCACCGACCTCGACGCGAGCGAGGGCTTCTACACACGGCTGCTGGGCTTCCGGCGCATCCTCGACGTCGGGTACGCGCGCATCTGCATCCACCAGGGCACCGGTTTCGTCCTGGCCCTCGTGCGGCACGAGAAGGGCCGCGGCGAGCGGTTCACCGAGCTGACGACTGGGCTGGACCACCTCGGGTTCGCCGCCGCCGACCGCGACGAGCTCGTCGAGTGGGCCGCGCGGATGGACCAGCTCGGCGCCGAGCACTCCCCGGTGCAGGACATGCCCCTCGGGTACCACCTGAACTTCCGCGACCCCGACGGCATCGCCCTCGAGCTCCAGGCCCCGACCGCGGCGTACTCCGCCGTGCTCGCCGACGTCGCGACCCGCGAGGTCTCCGACGAGGAGGTCGCGGCGCTGGCCGCCCGCCTGCTCGGCCCGCCCGCCTGACGCCGACCGCCTGACCCCGGGCCCCGGGCCCTGACGCACGCGAGTCGGTTGGCCGCGTCCGAGCCCCCTGCAGGAGGCTCGCGCGGCGGGAACCGTCTCGGGCGACGCCGGAGCGACCGCTCGCTCAGCCGGTGAACTTGTCCCGGGTGCGCTTCATGTCGGACTCGTCGGCCTCGTGGGCGGCCTCGGGCGTCGGCGCCGTGCCCCCGAGCCGGGCGGGCACCCAGCGCAGGTCCTCGCCGGTGAGGGTCGGGTAGGCGGCCTGCTGCACGTCGAGCTGGGCCTGCATGGCGGCCTTGACCCGCGCCGTGGCCTCCTCGACGTTCTCGCGTCGCCCGATCTCCAGCGGCTCACCGACCGCGATCATCACGGGGATGTTGGCCCGGCCCATGTGCTTGGGCAGGTCCTTGGTCCACACCCGCTGCCCGCCCCAGATCGTCGTCGGCAGCACCGGCACGCCGGCCACCTGGGCCATCTTCACGGCGCCGGGCTTGAACTCCTTGAGCTCGAACGAGCGGGACATCGTCGCCTCCGGGAAGACCCCGACGATCTCGCCGCCCTTGAGCGCGTGGATGGCGTCCTTGAAGGCCTGCCCACCCCGGTGCCGGTCGACGGGGATGTGGCCCATCCCGCGCATCAGCGGCCCGGACACCCGGTGGGCGAAGATCGACTTCTTGGCCATGAACCGCACGTAGCGGCGGTGCGGCCAGGCCGGCAGCCCGGCGTACATGAAGTCGAGGTAGGACGTGTGGTTGATCGCCATGACCGCGCCACCGACGCGCGGCACGTGCTCCTCGCCGGTGATCGTCAGCCGAGTGCCCTGCAGGAAGAACAGCGTCTTCGCCGCGTGGATGACGGGGCGGTACACGGGCTCCATGCCCGCAGCCTAGGTCAGTCGTGCCTCGGGGGCTGCCACGCGGTCTGGAAGACCTGGTCGCCGAGGTCGCGCGAGATGATGCGGGCGCGCCCGGGCGGCTGCACCGAGGCCTTGACGCGGCCGATGAGCATCCCCTCGTCGGCGCTGCCCGAGAGCAGGACGCCCGGCGAACCGAGGTCGCGCACGGTCTGGAGCACCGGCTCGAACAGGGCGCGCGAGGCGCCACCGGTGCGCCGCGTGAGGACCAGGTGCAGCCCCACGTCGCCGGCCTGGGCCAGCATCGGCACGAGCGGACGCAGCGGCGAGCCCGACGAGGTGACGACGAGGTCGTAGTCGTCGACGAGGAAGTAGACCTCGGCCCCCGACCACCACGAGCGCGACCGCAGCTGCTCAGGGGTGACGTCCGGGCCGGGCAGGCGGCTGCGGAGGAAGTCGGCGATGCCCTCGACGGCCGCGACGGTCTGCTCCTCGGTGGTCAGGTACTCCCCGACGTGGGCCTCGGGCAGCTCGCCAAGCAGGCCGCGCCGGTAGTCGACGACGAACAGCCTCGCCTCGGCCGGCGTGTGCAGGCGGGCGACCTCGTGGGCGACGGTGCGCAGGAACGCGGTCTTGCCGCTGTCGCCGTCGCCGAGCAGGTAGAGGTGCGGCTCCTCGGCGAGGTCGAGGCCGATGGGCGCGAGGTTGGCCTCGTCGACCCCGAGCAGCAGCCGACGGTCGTCCGGGCCGGCGAGCTCGCGGACGGCCTCGAGGGTGATCTCGTCGGGGAGCAGCCGCAGCTTCGGGCCGCGGGGCCCCTGCCACGCGGCGTTGACCCGGGTGACGAGGTCCTCGACCCCGTCGCCGAGGTCGTCGACACTGCCCCGGTCGTCGATGCGCGGGACGGCCCCGAGGAAGTGGTGCTTGGTCATCGTCAGGCCGCGCCCCGGCCGCCCCTTCGGCACGTTGGCCGCGACCTTGCGGTCGACCTCGGAGTCGGTGGGGTCGCCGAGCCGCAGCTCGACGCGGGTGCCGAGGACGTCGCGGATCTGGTTGCGGAAGTCCATCCAGCGCGAGGTCGTGACGACGACGTGGACCCCGAAGGTCAGGCCGCGACCGGCGAGCTCGGTGATCTGCCCCTCGAGCTCGTCGAACTCGGCGCGCACGGTGGGCCAGCCGTCCACGACGAGGAAGACGTCGCCGTAGCCGTCGTCGACCCGGCCCTCGGCCCGGCGACGCCGGTAGGTCTCGATGGAGTCGATGCCGTGGGTGCGGAAGTAGGACTCCCGGGCGTCGACGATGCCGCGGATCTCGGCAACGAGCCGGCGCACGACCTCGGGCTCGCTGCGGTTGGCGACGCCGGCGACGTGGGCCAGCTTGGCCAGCGGCGTGAAGGTGCCGCCCCCGAAGTCGAGGACGTAGACCTGGCTCTCGAGCGGGGTCGTCGTCAGGGCGATGGCGGCGACGACGGTGCGCGCGAAGGTCGAGCGGCCGGAGCGCGGCCCGCCGACGACGGCGACGTGACCGGCGGCCCCGCTGAGGCGCAGCACGTACAGCTCGCGACGCTGCTCGAGCGGGCGGTCGACGATGCCGACCGGTAGCACGTAGTCGCCGCGGTCGCGCCACGAGCGGCTGACGAGCCCCAGCTCGGGGTCGGCGACGAGGTCGCGGAAGAGCTGGTCCATCGAGTGAGGCACGTCGAGCGGCGGGAGCCAGACCTGGTGTGCCGGACGGCCCTTGCCACGCATCCGGGACACGGCGATGTCGAAGACGGCGCGCTCCTCGGCGGTCTCGACGGCGGCCACCTCGACCGGCTCGACGCTGCCCCGGCGACCACCGGTGACCGGCGCCAGGGTGAACGGGAGGATCTCGGTGGACGTGCTCGGCGCACCCGGCTCGGCGGCCGCGCGCCGGCGACGGCCCTTCGGCGGCCCGGAGACGTAGGCGGCCTTGAACTTCGTGAGCGTGGTCTGGTCGGGCTTGAGGTAGCCCAGGCCCGGGACCGGCGGCAGCTCGTAGGCGTCGGGGACGCCGATGACCGTGCGCGACTCGCCGGCCGAGAAGGTG
The DNA here is from genome assembly GCF_011383005.1 of Phycicoccus sp. HDW14. GTDB lineage: Bacteria > Actinomycetota > Actinomycetes > Actinomycetales > Dermatophilaceae > Phycicoccus. Next base: position 1,864,039 of record NZ_CP049935.1, read on the forward strand.
CGCAGACCGATGCGGTACGACAGGTGCGACTCCAGCCCGCGCAGGCGCCCCTCCTCGAGGCGCTGCGACGAGAGCAGCAGGTGCATCGAGAGCGAGCGCCCGAGGCGTCCGATGGCGACGAACAGGTCGGCGAACTCGGGCTTGGCGGCGAGCAGCTCGGAGAACTCGTCGGCGACGATGAGCAGCGCGGGCAGCGGCTCGAGGTCGGCACCGCCGGCCCGGGCGCGCTCGTAGTCGGTGACGTTGGCGAAGTTGCCGGCCGAGCGCAGCAGCTCCTGGCGGCGGGTCATCTCGCCCTGCAGTGCGTCCTGCATGCGCTCGACGAGGGTGAGCTCCTGGCCGAGGTTGGTGATGACCGCCGAGACGTGCGGCATGTCGGCCATCCCGGCGAACGTCGCACCACCCTTGAAGTCGACGAGGACGAAGTTCAGCGCCTCCGGCGAGTGCGTCATCGCGAGCGCGAGCACGAGGGTGCGCAGCAGCTCGGACTTGCCCGAGCCGGTGGCGCCGATGACCAGGCCGTGCGGGCCCATGCCCTGCTGGGCGGACTCCTTGATGTCGAGCGCGACGGGAAGTCCCTTCTCGTCGACGCCGATCGGGACGCGGAGGCGGTCGCGCTGGAGCCGGGCGCGCCACGCGGTGTCGGTGTCGAAGTCGCGGACGTCGCCGGTACCCAGCAGGTCGACGAGCTCGGTGGAGGCCGAGAGGGCGTCGCGCGCCTCGGGCTCGTCGGCGGTGTAGCGCGGAGCGAGCCGGCGCGCGGCGGCCTCGGCGCGGGTGGTCGAGACCTGGTCGGCGACCCCGTGCGCGACGCCGCGGGCCAGGCTGATGATCTCGAGCGGCGCGGTGCCGACGCGGGGGCCGCCCTCGGCACGCTGCCCGACCGCCAGGCGCAGCGTGGTCGAGGAGTCGAGCTCGCCCCACTGCTCGGGGAGGTCGAGGACGGTGACGCCGAGGACGCCGTCGGAGGTGACGACCGGGTTGCCCGGCGGCACGTGGCCGCCGTCGACGACGAGGAGGACGTGCGGCAGGGAGGGCCGGTCGGAGGGGCCGAACCGCGGCCGCTCGACGATCTCCTGGGGCAGCAGCGGCAGGAGGTCGTGCACCGACTCGCCGACGAGCCGCACCGGCCCGACGGCGTCCTGCTCGCGCGGGCTGAGCGCGTGCGGCAGCCACTTGAGCCACTCCCACTCCGCGCGGGCCTCGCGCGAGACGAGCGCGGCGACGACGAGGTCGTCGGGGCCGTGCTGCATCGCGGCCTGGAGGACGACCGAGCGGGCCAGCGAGCGGGCGGTGTCGGCGTCGCCGGTGACCTCGACGTGCGGCCAGGCCCGCAGCGCGACCGACGCCGGGAGCCCGGGCTGGACGCGGTGGGTGGACAGCAGCCGGTGCAGGCCGGAGGCGGCGACGGGGTCGAGCTGGGCGAGCGGGGCGGTCTCGGGGGCCTCGAGCTCGAGGCAGAGCGGCTGCGCGGTGGTGCCCATCCGCACCTGGAGGAAGTCGCCGTCGGACGGCTGGCGCTCCCAGACACGGCTGCCCTCGGCGGCGATGACGGGCAGGGCACCGGGGTCGGGGTAGTCCCAGAGGGCGGCCTCGCGCTGGCGGGACGCGGCGTCGCGGATGGTCTCGCGGACCTCGGCGAGGTAGGCGAGGTACTCACGGCGGGCGGCGACGACCCCGGCCGAGTGCTGCTGGCGCTGGCGCACGCCGCTCGCCGCGACGAACCCCACGCTCGCGACGAGGAACATCCCGGCGGTGAACCAGGCCCGCGCCCCCGACTGGGACAGGGCGACGAAGCCGATGGAGCCGAGCGAGCCGAGCATCGGGACCGCCTGCATGAGCAGGCCGCTGGCCCCTCGGACGGCGTGATCTCCGGAGGTGGCTGGAGGACGATCCGCCCCGACGGCACCTCGGGTGCCTTCTCGCGGGCGCCGCCGCGCGCGGCCACCGTCATTCCCGTCCCCTCCCACGTCGTGCTGCCGGACGGGCCCACGCTACCCGTGGATACTGTTCCTCGCGGGCACTGGGCGCACCTCGCGGCCAGCACGACACGGGGAGGGGATCATGGCCGAGCCGACGCAGCAGCTGACCCTCGTCGCGGACGAGCGGCGCTACGACCTCGTCGTCCCCGTGGGCACCCGGGTCACCGAGGTGCTGTCCGTCCTCGGCATCTCCTCGAGTGCCGCCCCGAGCTCGGTCGCCACGGCTGCCGGCCACGTCTACGGCCCCCAGGACCGCCTCGGCGAGGAGCTGCCGGCCGGGTCGGTGCTCACCGTCGTGCGCACCACGACCCACCGCCTCCACCGCGAGGTCGTCAGCCTCGACCGCTCCTCCTCCGCCCCGGGTGGGCGCGCGGCCGGGCCGTCGTGGGCCGGGGGCTCGCGGGCGCCGGCGGCCCCCGACCGCGCCGGTGTCTCCCTCGTCGACGACTCCACCCGGCGCCGCGACGAGGTCGACGACGGCGAGGCCACGGTCAGCCGGGCCGCGCTGCACGCCGAGCGCCGTCGGCGGGGCCGCCGTCCGCGTCGTCGCGGCGGCCGCGGGCTCGACGTCGGGCCGGCCCTCGTCGCCGGCACCGCGCTGGTCAGCGTCGTCGGCGGGGTGCTCGCGCTCGCCGTGCCGGCCGGCGACGCCGCGGGCGTGCTCGGCTCGACCCCCGCCCGCTGGGCCGCGGCCGGCCTGCTGCTCGCGGCCGCGGTGGCCGCCACCCTCCTCACGCCCCGTCACCGCGAGGGCGGCGCGGTCGTCCGGCTCGCCGGGGCCCCCGCCCTGGCCGTCGCCGCCGGGCTCGCCGCCCCGTTCGCCGAGTCGCCGTCGCGCGTCGCCGTCTCCGTCACCGTCGCCGCGGCGCTCGGAGCGGTGGTCCTCGCGCTCGCCTCCTCCGACGGCTCCCCCGCCGACCGGGCCGAGCGCACGGCCACGGCGTGCCTCGGGGGGGTCGCGGTCGTCGTCGCGTTCACGGTGCTCACCGGGCAGCCGCTGGCCGCCGCCGCGGCGGTGCTCGTCGGGCTCGCGCCCGTCGTGGTCCGCGCGCTGCCGAGCGCCAGCCTCGACGTCGATCCCACCCAGCTCCTCGACACCGACCGCCTCTCGACGACGGTCTGGTCGGTGCGCGAGCGGCACGCGCCGCGGCGCCGCCGGGTCACCGGCCCCGACGTACGCGACCGCGTGGCCCAGGCCCGGTCGGTGGTCTCGGTCGGCACGGCCTACCTGTCCCTGCTCGCGGCCGTCGCCGGCTGGGCCCTGGCCCTGTCGCCGCCGCTGTCCACCGTCGCGCCGTGGGCCCGGTGGACCGTCCTCGCCGGGGCCGCGGTCGCCCTGGGCTACCAGTCCCGGCACGTGCGCGACCGGCTGGCCCGCTACGCGATGCTCGCCGCGTCCGCCTCGCTCACCGCCGCGACCTCGGTGGCGCTCGTCGACTGGGACGGCGGGTGGCGCTGGCCGCTCGTGGGCGTGGCCGTGCTCCTCGGGGTCGTGGGCGTCGTCGCGGCGGTGGCCATCGCGGGCGGCTGGGCCTCGACCCGCCTCTCGCGCACCGCCGACCGGCTCGAGGCGCTCGCGGTCGTCACGGTGCTCCCGCTCGGCGTGCTCGCCGCGGGGCCGTGGAAGCGCTGCGGCGCCTCACCTCGGGCTGAGGGGAGGCGCCGCAGGCGTCGTCGGGGTCGGGTCAGCGCCACACGGGCGGCGTGGCGTCGTCCTCGCCCTCGAACCAGGTCTCCTCGTCCTCGTGGGTGAGGAAGTCGACGTCCTCGGGACGACCGTCCTTGTCCTTCTTGCCGCCCCGACCGCCCGCACCCGACCCGGCGGCCACGCCCGCGCGACCGCCGCGCGAGCCCTCGCCGAGCTTCGGCACGCCGTAGCGCCCCGCTCCCCGGGCTCCGCGCACGCCGCCGGTGCCGCGACCGCCGCCGCGCCCGGCCGAGCCCTGGCCGCCGGCGACCATGCCGCCACGACCGGCCGTGCCACCGCGCCCGGCGACACCGCCGCGCCCCGCGGCCCCGGTGCTGCCACCGGCGACGAGCGAACCACGGCCGCCAGCACCCAGGGCGCCCCCACCGAGCTTGCCGAGCATGCCCTTGCCGAGCATCGCGGCGCCGCCGGCGAGCATCCCGCCGCCGACCGCGCCGGCACCGGTGCCCCCGCCGATGCCGCCCCCGGTGGAGCCGCCGCCGCCCGGGCTCGTGCCCGCCCAGTCGGGGGTGCCGGGGCCGGTGGGCGTCGTCGTGCCGACGGTGCCGCCGTCGAGGTCGACCCCGGGGTCGACGGGATCGACCGGGACGATGACGACCGGCGGCTCGACCTCCGGCGGGATGTAGCCGGTGCAGATCGGGTAGTCCGTCGGGCCCGTGGTCGGGGCGGGGTCGTGGTGTTCCCGCCCCCCGTGCCGCCACCGGTGGGCGCGACGTAGCCGCCACCGCTCGGGCCACCGCCCGGCGGCCTCGAACCGCCGCCCCCACCGCCGCCGGAGCTGCTCGGGGTGATGGTGACCGCGTCCTTCTGGGCCTCGACGGGCATCTCCTTCGCGGCGTCCGTGATGTCGCCCCGGAACGCGGCGAGCACGGCCGCGGCCTGCTGCTCGCGCTGCTCGCGCTGGGCGGCGACGGCGGCGTCGTAGGCCTGCTGGTCGAAGACCTTGCCGTCGGGCACCGGCTGGTTGCCCTGGCGCGCCTGGGTCTTCTCGTAGGAGCTGCGGTCGACGTCGGTCGAGATCGGGCGCACGGTGTTCTGGTAGGCCTGCCGTGCGTTGTCGGCCGCCTCGGCCGCCTTCGTGAGGCCGCGCTTGATGCCGCGGATCTCCTCGGCGCGCGTGTCGAGCTGCGAGGCGAGGGTCTGCAGGGTCGCGTAGGCGCTGTCGGCCGCCGGGCCCTGCCACGGCCGGTCGGCCCCCTTGAGCTTGCTCATGACGCTGCGCACCTCGGCGGCGAGGTTGCTCACCGTGTCGGAGGTCGTGCCCCAGTCGTCGGCCGTCATCCGCACGAGCACCGCCGAGAAGCCGTAGATGTCGTGGAGCGTCGTCTCGTGCGGGCCTGCGTCGCCGGGCAGTGGCGGGTAGCCGGGGCCCTCGTCGGGAATGACCATCAGTGCTTCCTCCCCTCGGCGCCCAGGGCGCCGTCCGTCGTGGTCGTGGTCGTGGTGGAGTCGGTGGGGCCCTCCGGGCCCGGTGCGCCGGCCGGCGTCGCGGCGGACGGGCTGGAGCCGCGCCGGCCGAGCAGGTACGCGCCGCCGGCCGCGAGGAGGACCAGGACGAGCACGCCGACGCCGATCGGGAGCCAGGGCGTGCCGGACCCCTCGTCGGTCCGGGCCGGGGCCGCCGCCTGCGCCGAGGGTGAGGAGGCCGTGGGCGAGGCCGTGGGGGTGGCCGACGACGAGGCCGAGGGGCTGCCCGACCCGGTGGCGGCGGCGATCTGCTCGCGCGTCGGGTCGGCGGCCGAGTTGTCGCGGACGAACGGGTTGTCCGTCGGCAGCGTCGTGGGGTCGACCCGCACGGCGTCCGCGGGGTCGAAGATGCCCCAGCCGTAGGCGGCGTTCGGCGTCTTGACCGTCGGGAGGTCGGTGCCCGAGCGGCGGAACCACGTCTCGTAGCCGCCGCCCTTCTTCGGGCGCAGGCCGACGGTGTCCTTGACGGCCTGCAGCACCTGACCGGCACCGGCGTCGGGGTGGGCCGAGCGCATCGCGGCGATGCCTCCGCTGACCAGCGCCGTCGCGATGGAGGAGCCGGACACGACGGTGTCGCTGTGCCACCCGGAACCGTCGTAGCTGCCCGCCATGACGTCCTTGCCCGGCGCGGTGAGGCCGATGAACGAGCTGTTGTGCACGGCGAAGTCGGGGATCCGGCCGGCCCGGTCGACGCTGTTGACGAGCACGACGCCGTTGCCGAGGCCGGGCCACTGCGGGTCGGTGCGCGTGTTCGGGGTGCCCGCCACGACGACCGCGTCGCCGCGGTAGGCGGCCAGGAGGCTCTCGATCATGTCCTCGTCGAACCCGGCGATGAGGCTGATGCTGATGACGTCGGCGCCGTCCTCGGCGGCCTGGGCCATCGCGTCGGCGATCGCCTGGTCGATGTTGTCGCCGCCCGCCTTACGCATGACGCACTGGTTCTCGCCGTCGGTGCCCCGGTAGAGCACGGCGTAGTGGCGGATCCTCACGTCGGGGGCGATGCCGAGGATGCCCCGGCCGCCCCGGCCGGTGCCCTTGCCGGTGCCGGCGATGAGCGAGGCCATGCTCGTGGCGTGCTCGGCGACCTTGCCCTTCGCGGACGGTGACAGGAGGCGGCCCGTGGCCCCGCCGGGGGTCTCGCAGTAGCTGCGGCTGGAGACGACCTTGCCGCGCAGCTCGGGGACGGTGGGGTCGATCGGGCCGTCGATGACCGCGACGGTGACGCCCTTGCCGGTGCCGGAGCGGTTCAGCGCGTCGACGCCCATCGCCGACCGCCACCACTCGCCCGGGAGGGGCGCGTCCGCGGCCCGCACCGGCCCCGTCGCCGCCCGGGGCGCCGCCTGGGCTCCCGCGGGGACGACGGCGGCACCGCCGACCCCCGCCACGAGGGCGAGGGCCAGGGCGGTGTGCCGGAGGCGGGCTCGGGACATCAGCCGACGTCCATGCCGCTCGACGGAGGGGTGTCGGTCGTTGCCCCGTCCTGGGTGCCCGACGGAGCCGGGCCGGAGCCGGTGTCGACACCGGGGTCGGTGCCCGTGGCGCCGTCAGGGCCCTGGCCGGTGGGGGCGCCGTCCTGGAGGCTCACCTGCGCCGCGGCGCCCTGCTGGGCGGCAGCGTCGTCGGCGGCCTGCTCGGTCTGCTGCGCGGCGGCCGACCCGCTGCCGTCGCCCCAGCGCGCCTGGAGGGTCTGGAAGGCGTCGCCGGAGGCCTCGTCGCGCTCGCGGATCTCGGCGCCGGCCTGGGACAGCGCCTGCGCGGCGGCGGTCAGGTCGTCGCGGATGCCGCGCAGCGTGGCCTCGTAGATGTGGGACGCGGCGACGTAGACGCTCGCGAAGTCCCGGGCGGCGGGGATGTCGCCGAACGTGTTCGCCGTCGTGACGGTGTACTCGACCGTCTTGAGCGCGTCGTGCGTCGACCCCGTCCAGTCGGTCTCGTAGTCGAGCCCGAGCGTCTGCAGGATCGGCGGGTACTGGATGGGGCCGCCCCCCGGGCCGCCCTCGTCGAGTCGTGGCACCGTGTCTCCTCCTCGGTCTGCCGGGTGGACGCCCCTCGCGTCCACCGGTGGTGACGCCCGACGTGCCGGCGCCCGGAGATCCGGGCGCCGGCACGGGACGTGCGGTGTGCGGCCGTCAGCCCCACATGTTCGTGTTGCGGAGCTCCCCGGCGAGGTAGTCCTCCTTGGACGTGATGACCGCCTGGCGGACGTCCTGGAGGAGCTGCTTGCACTCCTGGATCTGCTTCTCCCAGTCGGCCTGGGCCTGCGAGTACGCCGCGCGGGCCGAACCGTCCCACTGCTCGACGTACTTGCTGAGGTCGCTCTTCATGTCGCCGAGCCGGGACTCGATGTTCGTGAGGCCCTTCTGCATCTCGTCGACGAGCGTGTCGATGCCGGCGCCGCCGACCTTGATTCCGTCACCCATGGTGTCAGTCCCCTTGTCCGTGGTCCGTGGCTCAGCCGTTGCCGAGCATGCTGCTGTACTTGCTGAGGTTCGAGGCCGACGCCTGGTCGTCGGCGTCGTACTGACGCTGCGTCCCGGTGAGGTTGGCCTCGAAGGTGTCGAGCACGTCGACGATGTCCTGCGTCTGGATCTTCCAGGCCTCGCTGACCTGCTGGAAGCTGGAGGCGCCCTGGCCCTCCCAGTGGGCCTTGACGGCCTCCATCTGCGTCCGGAGGTTGTTGACCTGCGTACGCAGGTCCCCCCGTGCGACCGAGACGATGTCGGCGCTGGCCTTGACGACGCCTGCGCCGGCCCTGAACTGGTCACCCATGGTGTGTCCTTCCTTCGTGCGACGACGTTCGTGCCGCGGTCGATTCCACTGTCCCCCTGAAGGGCTGGTGTCCTGCAGACGGGTCCGTGTCGGCCCCTCGTCCTGCCCCGGACACTACGGTGCCATGCGGATCCGGTCGATGGGGAGAACTCCCCGATACTCACGCGTCTATGCTCGGAGCCCGTCGGACCGGCACCGGCCGGGAAGCCGTCGGAGGGGAGAGTCGGAAACCGTGAGCCAGACCAGCGCCGCCGCGTCGCTCGTGCGCGTCTCCGTGTCGTCGGGGACCCGCCGCGCGGACCTCGGTGTGCCCGGGGCATCCCGGTCGTCGAGATCGTCCCCGAGCTGGCCCGCGAGCTCGGCGTCCTCGACACCGAGCAGGCCTCGCACGGCTTCCGGCTCGTCGCCGGTGGCGGGATGCTCGTCGACCCCGACCGCTCGCTCGCGGCGCAGGGCATCACCGACGGCACCGTGCTCTCCCTCGAGGTCGTCGACCCCAGCACCGACAAGGTCTACGACGACGTCGTCGAGGCCGTCGCCGACGTCGTCGAGACCCAGTTCGCCCCGTGGACCGCCCGGCACAGCGCCGGCACCGCGGTCGGGGCGGCCACCGTCTTCTTCCTCTGCGCGGCGTGGGCGCTGTTCACCGCCCGCGGCTCCGGCGCCCTCGTCGCCGCCGTGTCGCTGGCCGTCGCGCTGCTCCTCGTCGGGGCCGCGGCCGTGCTGCACGCCCGGGCCCAGGCCGGCGGCGCGCTGGCCCTCGGGCTCACCGCCCTGGCCTACGCGGCGGTCGCCGGCAGCGCGCTCGCGCCCGGCGACCCGCTGTGGGGTCGCGGCCTGATGTGGGTCGGCGCCTCGGTCACGGTCCTCGGCCTGCTCGCGGCCCTGGCCGTCGGCCGGCACCGGCTGGTCCTCGCCGCGGGGGCCGTCGTCGGGGTGGCGGCCACCGGGCTCGGGGTCGCCACCGGGGTGGGCGGCGCCTCGATGACCTCCGCCTGCGCGGTCGTCCTCGTGCTCGCCGTCGTCCTCGGCAACGTGCTGCCCTGGCTCGGCCTGTCCTCCAGCCGGCTCACCACCCACCCGCCGCGCACCGAGGCCGAGATCGAGGCCGATGTCCCCGAGGTCGACCGCGAGCGCGTGCGGGCCCTCGTCGGCCGCGGCCACGACGTCATGGTCTCGGTGGCGCTGGCGTCCGGTGGCGCCACGCTCCTCACGGTGCCGCAGCTGGCCGCCTCGGGGATGGCGGGCACGCTGCTCGTCGTCGCCGGCAGCGTCGCGATCCTCCTGCGCACCCGGCACAGCCGCACCCGCACGGCCGTCGTCCTCGCGATGTCCACCGGCGTGCTCGGGCTCGCCCTGGCCGCCGTCGTCGCCGCGCTCGCACACCCGACCTGGCGCCCGGCGCTGGCCGTCGTGCTCGGGGCGACCGGGGCCGTCGTCGTCACCCTCGCCGTCCTCGCGCCGCGCACCCGGGTCCGCCTCGGCCGGATCGCCGACGCGCTCGACGGCGTCGTGCTCGTCGCCCTCCTGCCGCTGGGCGCCGCGACCCTCGGGATCCTCTGACGTGGCCACGAAGAAGGACCTCGTCGAGGCCCAGTCGTTCAGCAAGCGGCGGCTGACCACCGCGTTCGTCAGCGGCGCCCCGGGCGGCCGCGAGGTCGAGCCCGACCGGCCGCTGCGCGCCGTCGTCGGCGGTCTCGCGCTCACCGTCGTCCTCGTCCTCGGCAGCCTGGCCTTCGGCTGGCTGCGCTCCTCGCTGCCCGACGACTGGAAGAACGACCGCCTCGTCATCGCGGAGGACAGCGGCGCCCGCTACGTGTCGGTCAAGGGCGTCCTGCACCCGGTCGTCAACACGACGAGCGCGCGCCTGCTCATCCAGGCCGACCGGTTCAAGGTCCTCGCCGTGCCCGACGAGGAGCTCGCCGACATCAAGCGCGGGCCGACCCTCGGCATCCTCGGCGCCCCCGACTCGCTGACGCCGCGCGACCGGCTCGTCAACTCCGGATGGATCTCGTGCCTCGGTGCGGGACAACAGGTCTCGACGGTCATCGGCGCCAACGCCGCGGCGCGGGCCGCCGAGTCGGCCGCGGTCCTCGTCCGCTCCGGCGACAAGGTGTTCGTCGTCGGCAACGGGATGCGCTACCCCGTCGCGCCGCGCGACCTGTCCGCGGTCTCGGTCGCGCTGCGGCTCGACGGCCGGCCGGCCCTGGCCGCTCCGGCGGCCTGGCTCAACCTCTTCCCGAGGGCAGCGCCCTGGCGCCGCTCTCGGTCAGCGACCTCGGCAAGCCCCTGCCCGGTCTGCCCGCCGGCGCCACGGTGGGCTCGGTGCTGCGGGTCCAGACCGACGGGCGGCACTACCTCGTCACCGCCCGCGGCACCGTCGAGCCGCTGCCCGACGTCGCCCTCGCGATGTACCGGCTCGGGTCCGGCGCCTCGACCCAGGACGTACCGGTCCAGGCCGCGCAGTTCGCCCGGCTCCGCGTCGAGCAGCCCCGCACCGCCCCGGCGACTGGCCCGCCGTCCTGCCCACGGTCCTCGAGACGACGCCCTGCGCCACGCTGACGGCCGCCGCCGGCACGCCGCCGGTCGTCTCGCTCGGCACGGTGTCGAAGGACCCGCCCGAGGCCCAGCGCGGCCGCACCACCGTCGACACGGGCAGCGGCGCCCTCGTGCGGGCGGTGTCGGGCACGGTGCTCGGCAAGGGCCCGGTGCTCGCCGTCGACCAGACCGCCACCGCCTACGCCATCGACGCGGCCGACACCGAGGTGCTGGCCCGGCTCGGCTACCGACCCGACGACGTCGTGCCCGTGCCCGTCGCCTGGACCGAGATGTTCCGCTCCGGACCGGCGCTCGGCACGGCGGCGGCCCGCACCGTCGTCTCCGGCACGTCATGAGCCGTCCGCGCTGGGCTGCCGCCCTCGCGGTCCCGGTGCTGGCCGCCACGGTGCTCACCGTCCCGGCGGGGCCGGCGGTCGCCGTCCCCGCCGCCGCTCCCCCGGTCGGCCTGCGCGCCGCGGGCGAGCCGTGCGAGGAGGGGCGCACCCAGTGGGTCACCGACACCCCGCCGGCCCTCAACCGCTTCGCGGCCCAGCGGGCGTGGACCCTGGCCCGGGGCGCCGGGGTCACCGTCGCCGTCGTCGACAGCGGGATCGCCCGCAACAAGCACTTCCCGGCGGCAGCGTCCTCGACGGCCGCAGCTTCGTCGGCGGGTCGGCCCGCACCGACGGGCGGCTGCACGGAACGGCGGTGGCCGGCATCATCGCGGCGCGCAGCCTGGCACCCACGTCCGGGGTCGAGGGCCTGGCCCCGCGGGCGCGCCTCCTGCCCGTCAAGGTGGTGGCCGACGAGTCGTCCTCGCAGGAGGGCCCGGACACCAACGCCAGCACCCTGGCCGAGGGCATCCGCTGGGCGGCCGACCAGGGGGCGAAGGTCGTCAACGTGTCGCTGAGCACCGGCCGCGACGACCCCCGCCTGCGGGCGGCGGTGGCCCACGCCCGCTCCCGGGGGCGCTCGTCGTCGCGTCGGCCGGCAACTCCACCACCGAGGCACCGGTCCGCGCGCCCCGCTACCCGGCCGCCTACCCCGGCGTCCTCGGCGTGGCGGCGACCGACGACGACGACACCGTCGCCAAGGGCTCGGTGCCCGGGTCGCACGTCGACGTCGCGGCCCCGGGGGTGCAGGTGCTGACGACCTTCGGCGCCTGGGGTGACTGCTACCTCGGGGACGAGGCCGGCTCGACCAGCTACGCCGCCGCGTACGTCAGCGCCGCCGCCGCCCTCGTCGCGCAGCGCTTCCCGTCGGAGGGCCCGGACCGGTGGGCGCACCGGCTCGAGGTCACGGCCGCGCGCGACCGGCGCGACGCGCGCACCGACACCGTCGGCTGGGGCGTCGTGCAGCCGGTCGAGGCGCTCACCGCCGTGCTCGACGACGCCGTGGCCGGCCCGCTGCTGCCCGGGGCCGCGCCCCGGCCCACCGACGAGGCGCCGACCCGGCAGCTCGCCGTGCCGGTCGTCGTCGACCCCCGGGCCGGTGACCGCCGGCAGGTCCTCTGGGTCGCGGTGGGCGGCACGTCGGCGCTGCTCGGGCTGGCCCTCGTGCGGCTGGCCCGCCGGCGCCGTACCGCCTGAACCCGGGTGAGGCGGCCTCCTCACGTCTGGGAGGATGGCGCGCATGACCGAGCACGCCTCCCCCACCGCCGCCTCCGCCATCCCGGACCGGCCGTCCCTCGACGGCCTGGAGGAGAAGTGGGGCGCGGTATGGCAGGAGCAGGGCACCTACGCCTTCGACCGCGAGGCCGCCCTCGCCGGTGACCGCTCGGGCGTGTTCTCCATCGACACCCCGCCGCCGACCGCCAGCGGCTCGCTGCACATGGGGCACGTGTTCAGCTACACGCACACCGACTGCATGGCCCGCTACAAGCGGATGGCTGGCTTCAACGTCTTCTACCCCATCGGGTGGGACGACAACGGCCTGCCCACCGAGAAGCGCGTGCAGAACTACTACGGGGTGCGCGGCGACGCCACGCTGCACCACGACCCCGACTTCGTGCCGCCGTTCCGCGGTGACGCCAAGAGCACCAAGGCCGCCGACGAGCTGCCGATCTCGCGGCAGAACTTCATCGAGCTGTGCGACGAGCTGACCGTCAAGGACGAGGAGGCCTTCGAGTCCCTGTTCCGACGCATCGGCCACAGCTACGACTGGTCGATCGGCTACCGCACCATCGACGACCACTCGCGCGCGACCTCGCAGCAGGCCTTCCTGCGCAACGTCCGTCGCGGCGAGGCCTACCAGTCCGAGGCCCCGGGCCTCTGGGACGTGACCTTCCAGACCGCCGTCGCGCAGGCCGAGCTCGAGGCCCGCGACTACCCCGGCGCGTACCACCGGGTCGCGTTCCACGGCGCCGACGGCCCGGTGCACATCGAGACCACGCGCCCCGAGCTCATCCCCAGCTGCGTCGCGCTCATCGCCCACCCCGACGACGAGCGCTACCAGCCGCTGTTCGGGTCCACCGTCCGCACACCGCTGTTCGGTGTCGAGGTGCCCGTGCTGGCCCACCCGGCGGCCGAGATGGACAAGGGCGCGGGCATCGCCATGTGCTGCACCTTCGGCGACCTCACCGACGTGCTGTGGTGGCGCGAGCTGCGGCTGCCGACCCGCTCGGTCATCACCCGCAGCGGTCGGCTCCAGACCGAGGTGCCCGAGTGGCTCGAGGGCTCGAGCGGTGAGGCGCTCTGGGCCGAGGGCCTCGCCGGGAAGACGGCGTTCTCGGCGCGGGAGGCGGTCGTCACCGCCCTGCGCGAGTCCGGCGACCTCGACGGCGAACCGAAGCCCACCCAGCGCAAGGCCAACTTCTACGAGCGCGGCGAGAAGCCGCTCGAGATCGTCACGACCCGTCAGTGGTACATCCGCAACGGGGGCCGCGAGGCCGACCTCAACGCGGCGCTCATCGCCCGCGGCGAGGAGATCGACTTCCACCCCGGGTTCATGCGCAACCGCTACGCGAACTGGGTGCAGGGCCTCAACGGCGACTGGCTCGTCTCGCGCCAGCGCTTCTTCGGTGTGCCGATCCCGGTCTGGTACCCCGTCGACGCCGACGGCGAGCCCGACCACGACCACCCGATCCTCCCCGACGAGGCCGACCTGCCCGTCGACCCCGCGGCCAACCCGCCGGCCGGGTACACCGAGGACCAGCGCGGCGTGTCGGGCGGCTTCGTCGGCGACCCCGACATCCTCGACACCTGGGCGACCTCGTCGCTCAGCCCCCAGATCGCGGCCGGCTGGCGTCGCCGTGACGGCGGCGAGGGCTCGGAACCGTTGTTCGACAAGGTGTTCCCGATGGACGTGCGCCCGCAGGCCCACGACATCATCCGTACCTGGCTGTTCGCCACGGTCGTGCGCGCCCACTTCGAGCACGGCTCGGTGCCGTGGACGAACGCCGCCATCTCCGGCTGGATCCTCGACCCCGACCGCAAGAAGATGAGCAAGTCGCGCGGCAATGTCGTGACCCCCGAGGACCTCCTCAAGGAGCACTCGGCCGATGCGGTGCGCTACTGGGCGGCCAGCGGCAGGCTGGGCACCGACGCCGCGTACGACGTCGGGCAGATCAAGGTCGGCCGGCGGCTGGCCATCAAGGTCCTCAACGCCAGCAAGTTCGCGCTGTCCTTCGGGTCGGTCGAGGGCGACCTCGCCGCGCAGGTCACCGACCCGCTCGACCTCTCGGTGCTCGCCGGGCTGCGCGAGGTCGTCGAGAAGGCCACCGCCGGCTTCGAGGCCTGGGACCACACCCGCGCGCTCGAGGCCACCGAGTCCTTCTTCTGGACCTTCTGCGACGACTACCTCGAGCTGGTCAAGGACCGCGCGTACGGGTCGCGCGGCGAGGAGGGCGCCGCCTCGGCCCGCGCGACGCTGCGCATCGTCCTCGACGTGCTCCTGCGCCTCTTCGCCCCCGTGCTGCCCTTCGTCACCGAGGAGGTCTGGAGCTGGACGCACGACGCCGGCTCGGTGCACCGCGCGCCCTGGCCGACCGTCGACGAGGTGCCGGCCGGGGGCGACCCCGCGGTGCTCGCGGCCGTCGGTGCGGCCCTGGCCGTCGTGCGCAAGGCGAAGTCGGAGGCCAAGGTCGGGATGCGCGCCGAGGTGCCGGTGGCGACCCTCGTCGGGCCCGCCGGGCTGCTCGAGCACGTGCGCACCGGCGAGGCCGACCTGCGCGCCGCCGGCCGGCTCACCGGCTCGCTCGAGTACGCCGAGGGCGAGGAGGTCGCCACCCGCGACCTCGAGCTCGTGCCGGTCGCCAAGCCCACCGCCTGACGCCCGGGACCCCGGGCTGCTCTGCTGGTTCGAGGTATTCGGCGACCGGCTCAGGGGCGCCGAATACCTCGAACCAGCGGGCTGAGGGCGTCATCCCCTCCAGCGGAGGCGGATGAGGTCGAGTCCGTCCCGTTCGGGTTCCGCGTCGAGGTCGCCCGAGCGGATGCGCCCGACGACCTCGTCGACGAGCGGGCCCAGCTCCTCCCGCCGGCGCACGCCGTGCCAGGCCAGCGTGCCCCGACGTCCTCCTCGGGCGTGTACCGGTCGACCTGCACCCACCAGCGCGCTCCGGGCGGGAAGCGACCGGCCCACAGCGCGGCCCCGACGACGAGAACGGCGAGCACCACCACCCACCGCCCGGACGGCCACGGGACGAGCAGCGCCAGCGCCCCACCGACCCACCACCCGACGAACCCGCCGACGATCGCGTGCCGGACGACGTGCCGGCGGTCGGTCGTCACGGAGTACTGCGCGTGCGGGGACGTGACGACCACCCGTCCGAGCTCCTCGACCAGCTCGAGGGCCCGGCCGGGAGCGGTGTCCTCGGGCAGCGGCACGCGCACAGACTAGGGCCGGAGCCGACCGCGCGTCCCGTGGTCAGGCCGGCGCCGCGCCGAAGCTGGGCGCACTCTGGCGGGCCTCGACCCGCCGGAGCCCGGTGGGGCGCACCGCGACCCAGGGCACGTCCCACCCGGAGAGCCCCAGCCGGTGCTGCACGACCGTGTCGCGGCGCAGGTGGTCGACGCGCCCGGTCGCGGGGTCGTAGACGTCGAGGGTGCGGTCACCGTCACCGGGCAGGACGAGGGTGACGTGCCGGGGCAGCAGCCGGTTGCCGATGTACAGCAGGGCCGGCTCACCGTCGGCGACGACCTGGACGAGGGTGTCGAAGGCCTCGACGAGGCCGTACTCGTCCGCCCCGCGCAGCACCTCGACCGTGTACGTCGTGCCGAGCCGCGCGGCCCCGAACTCCAGCTCACGCCGGGCGCCCCACGGGGGCGTGCCGAGGGCCCGCGGCCACGGCAGGTTGAGCCGGTGCCCGCCCGCGAAGAGGCCGTTGGTGCGGCGCATGACGACCCGCTCGTAGGCGGCGAAGCGCTCGGCCTGGGTGCCGCCCTCCGGGGAGCCCGGGAGCTGCGGCGAGCCGGTGTGCACCCAGCCCGCGAAGACGGGGTCGACGAGCATCCGGGCGACGGTGAGGCAGGCCGACCCGCACGTCACCGGGGACTGCTGCACGGGGCCGGTGTCACCGGCCCGGAGCCTGAAGGTCGTTGCCACCTGCACATCGTCGCCGCCGGACGGCCGGGACGCCACCACCTCGGGTCACCGGAGTGTTCCCGCGCCGGTGCGGCCCGCGGGCGTCAGGCCGAGCGCTTGCGGGGCGTGCGCTTGCGACCGGTCTCGGCGTCGTGCCGGACGATGGTCGGGTTGACGTTCTTGAGGACGACGTCGCGGGTGACGAGCACCTTGGCGATCTCCTCGTCGCTGGGGACGTCGAACATCGTCGGGAGGAGGACCTCCTCCATGATCGCGCGCAGACCGCGGGCGCCGGTGCCGCGGGCCAGGGCCTGCTCGGCGACGGCCTCGATGGCGTCCTCGCTGAACTCGAGGACGACGCCGTCGATCTCGAACATCTTCTGGTACTGCTTGACGAGGGCGTTGCGCGGCTCGGTGAGGATGCGCACGAGGGCGGCGACGTCGAGCGGCGAGACGGTGGTGATGACCGGCAGGCGGCCGATGAACTCGGGGATGAGCCCGAACTTCATGAGGTCCTCGGGCATGACCTCGTGGATGCTCTCGGCGAGGTCCTTCGGGGTGTGCAGCTCGGAACCGAAGCCCAGGCCCTTCTTGCCGTTGCGTGACTCGATGAGCTTCTCGAGGCCCGCGAACGCCCCGCCGACGATGAACAGCACGTTCGTCGTGTCGATCTGGATGAACTCCTGGTGCGGGTGCTTGCGACCGCCCTGCGGCGGGACCGACGCGGTCGTGCCCTCGAGGATCTTCAGCAGCGCCTGCTGCACGCCCTCACCCGACACGTCGCGCGTGATGCTCGGGTTCTCGGACTTGCGGGCGATCTTGTCGACCTCGTCGATGTAGATGATGCCCGTCTCGGCCTTCTTGACGTCGTAGTCGGCGGCCTGGATGAGCTTGAGGAGGATGTTCTCGACGTCCTCGCCGACGTAGCCGGCCTCGGTGAGGGCCGTGGCGTCGGCGATGGCGAAGGGGACGTTGAGCATCTTGGCCAGGGTCTGGGCGAGGTAGGTCTTGCCGCAGCCGGTGGGG
This sequence comes from Phycicoccus sp. HDW14, assembly GCF_011383005.1. Taxonomy (GTDB): domain Bacteria; phylum Actinomycetota; class Actinomycetes; order Actinomycetales; family Dermatophilaceae; genus Phycicoccus. The sequence goes on from NZ_CP049935.1 coordinate 1,881,052, forward strand.
CCGATGAGCAGGATGTTCGACTTGGCGATGTCGACGTGCTCGACGTCCTTCTTCGCGGAGGCGCCGGCCTCCCCGGCCTGGATGCGCTTGTAGTGGTTGTAGACGGCGACGGCCAGGGCCTTCTTCGCGACGTCCTGGCCCACGACGTAGTTCTCGAGGAAGTCGAAGATCTCGCGCGGCTTGGGCAGCTCGTCGAGGCCCAGCTCACCGGACTCGGCGAGCTCCTCCTCGATGATCTCGTTGCACAGGTCGATGCACTCGTCGCAGATGTAGACCCCGGGGCCCGCGATGAGCTTCTTGACCTGCTTCTGCGACTTGCCGCAGAAGGAGCACTTCAGCAGGTCGCTGGTCTCTCCGACTCGTGCCACGGGTACGTCCTCCAGCTCGGCTCGACAACGCCCCCGACGCTACCTGCCGGGCGGTCCTGTCGCACCCATTGAACAGCCCACCGCGCGGCGCGTCGCGCTGGTTCGCTCTCAGCGCAACGACCCCGGGGCCGCGACCCGCACGAGGAGGGCGGCCACCCGCAGCTGCTCCCGGCTCGGGCGCACCACCCGGCCGGCCGCGGTGAGCGCCACGTGGCCGACCACCTCCTCACCGCGCCGGGCGCAGACGACGGTGACGCGGTCGGTGGGCAGCCCGTCGCGCGCGGGGTCGCCACGGTCGCCGGCCACCGACAGCGAGCCGTCCGGCAGCACCTCGGCATCCCGCCGGTCGGGTGGCCCGGCGTGCCAGCGCGAGCGGTCGGCGCCCACCACCTCGCCGACGGCCGCGGCCAGGGCCCGACCCCGCGCCTCCCCCGACGTGTCCTCCGGGAGGTCGAGCAGGGCCGCGACCCCGGAGAGGTAGCCCTCGCGCCGCGCCGAGTCGGCCCGTTCGCGCCGGGCGCGGATCGCCAGCTCGCTGACCGCCAGCCCGACGAGCACGAGCGCCAGCGCGAGCTCGACGTCCGCGGGGTCGGAGATGGCCAGGCTGAGGTACGGCGCGGTGAGGAAGACGTCGAACCCGATTGCGGCGCTCAGGGCGGCGAGCACCCCGGAGGTGCGGTCGCCGGCCGCGGCCAGCGCGACGACGGCGAGGACGAGCACGAGCGCGGCGGGCGCCCGGTCGACCACCCCCCGGACCAGCCCGAGGAGGGCGGCGACGGCGAACGGCCCACCGACGGCGGCGGCGTGCAGGAACGTGAGGTCACGGCGCGGCGACATGCCTCCAGCGCAGCACCGGCCGCCCGCTGCGTCAGGGCACCGACGCGACCTTGACGGCGCCCTGACGCGACCTTGACGCCGTGGTCAGCGCACCCAGCTGTGCGCCGCCGGTGCCCGACCGCCCGACGCCTTGGGGGCCCGGACGTCTCCGCCCGCCGCGGCCTTCTCGCGGGCCACGCCGGGCGCCACGGGCGGGAACGGCTCCCCTGCGATCGTCTCGGGGTACTGCGGGAAGCGCTCGAAGCTGCCGGTGACGTCCATGACGACGCCGAGGGTGCCGGCGGCGTTGTGCAGCCGGAAGCCGTTGCCCGTGTCGAGCCCCGGCCAGGCCGAGTTGGCGCGCGTGACGCCCTTCATGAGGTTGAGGTTGCTGGCCGTCGGGCGCGGACCGGCGTCCCACGACGTCAGGTAGGTGTTCGACGACGGCGTCACACCGGTGAGGTTGCCGACGAGGCTGAAGGTCTCCCGGCCGGCGACCGAGGTCGGGGCCTGCACCCGCTTGACCACGTTGGTGCCGATCGAGGTGAGCCCGAGGTCGGTGCGGGTGTCGACGACGCGGGTCGGCTTCAGGGGCCGGAAGCGCAGACCGAGGTCGCCCTCCTGCTCCTGCGCGAAGTACCCGACCACGTCGACGATCACGTGCGTGCTGGCCGACCCCGTGTTGGCGATCCAGATGGTCGGCACCTCCAGCCCGGGCGAGCCCGAGGCGGCGCGGGGCACGACGGCCATGTTCGCGGCCGTCAGGCCCTTGGTGTAGTTGAGCGTCGAGGTCGAGGGCGGCCCGTACTGCGGCTCGATGTCCGTCGCGCTGAGGTAGGAGGTCCCGGTCGTTCCCGTCGCCGTGATGTTGACGGCCAGGGCCTCGACCCGCCCGTTCGTGGCGGCACCGTAGTCGGCCCGCACGCCGAAGTACTGGTTGGGCCCGAGGCGCTCGCGCCAGTCGCTGCGCGAGTCGAAGAGGCGGGTCGGGTCGTGCGGGTAGAAGTCGGTGTTGCGACCGAGCGGCGCCACCTTGTCCTTGGCGTAGACACCCACGAGGTCGGCGACGAGGTGCACCGAGCCGGCGTTGTTGAAGAACGACACGGAGCCGTTGCTGCCGAGGGGGACGGTGACGAGGTTGGCACCGGTCCAGCCGGCGGGGAAGTTGATGCTCGAGGCCGTCGGACGGGTCGAGCCCGCGGGGTAGGCCGTGACGTGGCCCGCCCGGGTGGAGCCGGTGACCGTGAGGTTGAGGACCGCGGCCGCCGTGCCCGAGGACGGGATGACGCCGCGCCCGGCGACCTTCAGGGTGACCGTCTGGCCCGGTCCCACGGCGCCCTTGCGGACCCCCGTGCCCTTGCGGGTGTCCATGACGCGCCCGCTGAGCGGGGTGAGCTGGCCGCGCTGGGAGATCCACGACCCGTCGTTGCGCAGGAGGGTCCGGCTCGTCGCCCCATCGGCGGTGTGCACGAGGAACGGGTGGGACCCGCTGCGGTTGTCGGCCCGGGTGAAGGCAGGGCGCAGCTGCACGGCGCAGGTCTCGTGGTCGGCCAGGGTGCGGCCGGTGCAGCCGTCGCCGGCGTGGACCTTCACGTACTGCGGCTCCTGCCCGGCTTCCGCACCGACCTCGGTGGAGGTGACGGCCGGGGCCTCGCTGCCGTGCCCGGTGACGACGAGCGACTTCGCCGGGGCGATCTCGCCCATGACGACGGTGCCGAACTCGACGGTGGGCACGACGTCGATGCCTCCGTAGGGCACCGTCGACCCGGCGCGCACCTGACCCGACGGTGACCCGCCGCAGTCACCGGTCCAGTCGACGGCGAGGCTCGTCGGCGAGCCCGACCCGTCGAAGGTCAGCTCACGGACGGTCACGGTGCCCTCGACCTGGCAGCTGCTCGACGACCCCTCGCTGTACAGCAGCGAGAGCGGCCCGGAGGCCGAGACGGGGTGCTCGCCGGAGGTCGGCAGGTCGGCCACGCCGTTCTGGACGAAGAACCACGCGTAGCTGGGGTTGCTGCCGTCGGCGTGGGTCCCCGTGAGGTAGACGGCGTTCCGCTGGCCCTCCCAGGTCATCGTGGAGTTCGAGTCGTCGTCGACCCAGGCGCTCTCGCTCGACCCGCCGGTGGAGACGATGGCGCTGGCCGCGGCTCCCGCGGCCTCGGCGGCCGGCAGGGCCCCCACGAACGGTGCGACGGCCAGCGCCCCCACGACGACGGCGACCCACCCACGACGACGAGCCACGACGGCCCCCTTCTGCTCGGCAACGGGCGCAGCCTAGGTCCGCCGCGCGCCCCTGCAGCGCAGGTTTGCGAGAACTCGCAACCCCGGGCACGACGACGCCGCCCGGTCCGGGACCGGGCGGCGTCGTGCTGCGGGTGGGTCGAGCCTCAGGTCGAGGCCTTGCGCGAGGCGAGGACCTCGTCGATGAGGCCGTACTCCTTGGCCGCGTCGGCCGAGAGGATCTTGTCGCGCTCGATGTCCTTGCGGACGAGCTCGACGTCGCGCCCCGAGTGCTGGGCGATGGTCTCCTCGAGCCACTCGCGCATCCGGATGATCTCGTTGGCGTGGATCTCGAGGTCGGAGGCCATGCCGCCGGTGCCCTCGATCGCCGGCTGGTGGATGAGCACCCGGCTGTTCGGCAGCGCGAACCGCTTGCCGGGGGCGCCCGCGCCGAGGAGCACGGCCGCGGCGGAGGCGGCCTGCCCGATGACGAAGGTCTGCACGTCGGGGCGGATGTACTGCATCGTGTCGTAGATCGCGGTCATCGCCGTGAACGAGCCACCGGGGCTGTTGATGTACATGAGGATGTCGCGGTCGGGGTCCTGGGACTCGAGCACGATCAGCTGGGCGATGACGTCGTCGGCGGAGGCGTCGTCGACCTGCACCCCGAGGAAGATGATGCGGTCCTCGAACAGCTTGGTGTACGGGTCCAGGCGCTTCATGCCGTACGAGGTGCGCTCCTCGAACTGCGGCAGGATGTAGCGGCTCTGCGGGCCGGGCACGTGGAGACGGCCGGTCAGGTCTGCGTTCATGTCTCTCTCTCGCGTCGTCTCGGCCGGGTCAGTCGGAGGTGACCGGGTTGTCGACCCCGGGGCCCGTCATCGTCGCCTTGGTGATGACCTGGTCGACGAAGCCGTACTCCTTGGCCTCCGCGGCGGTGAACCACCGGTCGCGGTCGGAGTCGGACTCGATCTGCTCGACGCTCTGGCCCGTGTGCTGGGCGATGAGCTCGGCCATCTGCTTCTTGATGTGCAGGAGCTGCTCGGCCTGGATCTTGATGTCGGACGCGGTGCCGCCGATGCCGCCCGAGGGCTGGTGCATCATGACCCGCGCGTGCGGGGTGGCGTAGCGCTTGCCCGGCTCGCCGGCCGACAGGAGGAACTGGCCCATCGAGGCGGCCATGCCCATCGCGACGGTGGCGACGTCGTTGGGGATCCACTGCATGACGTCGAAGATCGCCATGCCCGCGGTGACCGAGCCACCCGGGGAGTTGATGTAGAGCCAGATGTCCTTCTCGGGGTCCTCGGCGGCGAGCAGGAGCATCTGCGCGCAGATGGCGTTCGCGTTGTCGTCGCGGACGTCGGAGCCGAGGAAGATGATCCGCTCCTTGAGGAGGCGGTTGTAGATGCTCTCGTCGAGGCCGGCCTTCTGGCCGTCGCCCGCGGCGACGATCTCGCTGCTGGTCACGCTGGGGTGCTCCTCGCTCGTGGGGGCTGTTCCTGACATGGACCCTAACGCCCGGCCCCCCGGCGGCACTCCACCACCGGCCCCGTGTTCGCCGTGAGCGCAACGACGACGAGGGCGGGCCCGCGCAGGGTGCGCGGGCCCGCCCCGGGTTCCCCTCCGGTCAGCCCAGCGGGCTGCCCGCAGCGGGGTCGGTGGGTCGCGGCGCACCGGCCGGACGGCCGGCCGGCTCGCGCACCGCGGGGACGGCGGACAGGGCGAGGATGGCCAGCGCGCCGACCACGAGCAGGGCGTGCAGGACGCCGGTGTGGTCGCCGAGGAAGCCGAGCAGGGGTGGGCCGCCGATGAAGGCGACGTAGCCGATCGTCGCGACGACCGACATCCGGGCCGCGGCCCGCTGGGGGTCGTCGGCCGAGGCGCTCATCCCGACCGGGAACCCGAGTGCCGCCCCGACGCCCCACACGGCCGCGCCGGCGAAGGCCAGCCAGTCCGTGCCGAAGACGACGAGCAGGGACCCGAGGACCGCGAGCCCGAAGCTGACGCGCAGCACCGGCACCCGCCCGTGCTCGTCGAGCAGCCGGGTCCCGAGGAGCCGGCCGACCGTCATGAAGCTGAGGAAGGTGGCGAACCCGAGGACGCCGGCCCAGGTGGGGAGGTCGTGCCCTTCCGAGAACGCGACGGAGAGCCAGTCGTTGGCGGTGCCCTCGGTGAAGGCGGCCGCGAGCACGACGACGCCGATGAGCAGGGTCCGCGGCTCGAGCCACGCCGAGCGCTGGCGCTCGCGGGCCTCGGGGGCCTCCTCCTCGGTGTCCTCCACCCCGCGCGGCAGGAACCGCGGCAGCGCCCACGCGGCACCCGCGACGCTGATGAGCGCGGCGCCGCCGAAGTGCAGCAGGAGGGGGACGTGAGCGGCCGACATCCCGGCGCCGACCAGGGCGGACAGGACGGTGCCGCCGGAGAAGGCCGCGTGGAAGTGCGGCATGACGGATGACCCGAGCTCGCGCTCGACCGCGGCCCCCTCGAGGTTCATCGAGACGTCCCAGAAGCCGACGCCGAGCCCGACGAGGAAGAGGCCGACCATCACGAGGAAGCGCGAGCCGTGCGCGTCGACGACGGCGCCGGTGGCCAGCAACCCCGCGAGGGAGAGCACGGCGCCGGCGGCGACGGTGCGGGCGGCGCCGAAGTGCCCGCAGACCCGGCCCGCGAGCGGGAGGCCGGTGACCGAGCCGACGCTGGCGGCCAGGAGGGTGGCGCCGAGCTCGCCCGCGCTGAGGCCGAGGGCCACCTTGGTGTCGGCGATCCGGGCCGCCCACGACGCGAAGACCAGACCCGCGAGCGCGAAGACGACGAAGACGGCGGTGCGCGCGGACCTCGCCCGCTGGGCGTCGAGGGTGGGGGCGGCGGCGGACATGGCGGTGGTCACGGAGTTCTCTCGAGGCGGGTGCTTGGGGTGGTCGAATCGATTCGATCGAATCGATTCGATATTGTCTGTCCCGTGCCCCGCCCGAGTCAAGCCGACGGACGCCGGTGAGCGCCCCCGCGCGCCGTCCGACGCTGCGCGACGTCGCCGCGCGCGCGGGCGTCTCCACCTCCACCGCCTCCCTCGTCTTCAGCGGCAAGGGTCCGGTCGCCGCCGCCACCGCCGACCGCGTGCGGACGGCCGCCGCCGAGCTCGCCTTCTCCGGGCCCGACCCGCTCGCCACCTCGCTGCGCCAGGGCCGGGTCGGCACGGTCGCCGTCATCGTCGAGGCGCCGCTGCGGGAGGCCTTCCGCGACCCCTTCGCCCTCGCCGTCCTCGACGGCCTGGCCGACGAGCTCGAGGCCGCCGACCGCACGATGCTCCTCGTCGCCCAGCCGGCCGACGACCCGGTGCGCGCCGTCGGCCAGCTCTCGGGCCAGGCCGTCGACGCCGTCGTCTTCCCGCTGTGCGGCGTCCGCGACAACCCGGTCGTCGAGCACCTCGCGGCCCGCGGCGTGCCGCTCGTCGGCAGCGGCTCCCCCGACGCACCGGGCGTCGCCCACGTGCGCACCGACGAGGAGGCGGCGATCGGCCTGACGACGCGACACGTGCTCGGGCTGGGCCACACCCGCCTCGCGCACGTCTCGATGGCGCTCGCGCCCGGGTCGCGCACCCGTCCGCTGCGACCCGGTGACCTCGACGCGGCCCGCTACCCCGACTCCTCCGGTCGGCTGCGCGGCTTCCGCGCGCTGGCCGGCGAGGCCGCGCCCGTCGTCGTCACCGCCGACCTCACCGTGGGCTCGGGCGAGGAGGCCGGCCGGCTGCTCCTCGACGTGCCGGCCGGGCGACGTCCCACCGCGGTCGTCTGCCAGTCCGACCTGCTCGCGGCCGGTGTCGTCCGGGCCGCCTGGGCGCTCGGCCTGCGGGTGCCCGAGGACGTGTCGGTCACCGGGTTCGACGGCGTCGAGCTGCCCTGGCTCGACGCGACGCTGACGACCGTGCTGCAGCCCGGGGTCGAGAAGGGCCACGCCCTCGGGCGACTGGTGCGCCGCGCGCTCGACGGCGAGCCCGTCGACGACATCGGGTTCCCGGTCTCGCTGCGCGTCGGCACGACGACCGCTCCCCCACCGGCCTGACACGCGACGACGCCGCGCCCCGGATGGGGGCGCGGCGTCGGTCGGTGCGGTGGGGGCGTCAGGCCTTCGCCGGCTCCTCGGCGTCCGCCTCGGTCTCGACCTCGGCCTCGACGGCCTCCGGGGCGTCGTCGGCCGGGGCCTCCTCGGCGTCCGGCACGAGCTCGTCGAGGTCGACCGCGTTGCCGCTGGCGTCGGTGACGGTCGCCTCGTCGAGGACGGCGGCCAGCGCCTTGCGGCGGGCGACCTCCTGGACCATCGAGGGGATCTGGCCCTGCTGGTCGATGGCCTGGGCGAACTGGTTGGGGTCCATGCCGTACTGCTGCGCGCTCATCACGAGGTACTCGATGAGCTCGGGCTGCTCGACCTTGACCTCGAGCTTCTCGGCGATGGCGTCGAGGAGGAACTGGGCCTTGAGCGCCTTGCGCGTCGACTCGTCGACCTCGGCGCGGTGCTCGTCGTCCTCGAGGCGGTTCTCGCCCTCGAGGTGGGAGTGCACCTCGGCCTCGACGATCCCGTCGGGGACCGGCACGTCGACGGTCTCGAGGAGGTGCTCGAGGACCTTGTCGCGGGCCTGGATGCCCTGCTCGTACTTCTTGGCCTGCTCGGCCTGGGCCACGACGTCGGCGCGCAGCTCGTCGAGGGTGTCGAACTGGGAGGCCAGCTGGGCGAACTCGTCGTCGAGCTCGGGGAGCTCGCGGACCTTGACCGACTGGACGGTGACGGTGCAGTCGGCGTCCTGGCCCTCGTTGTCGCCACCGGCGAGCGGGGCGGTGAAGGTCTTGGTCTCGCCGGCGGACATGCCGATGAGCGCCTCGTCCATGCCCTCGAGCATGTTCTTGCTGCCGACCTCGTAGGAGACGTTGGTGACCGAGTCGATCTCCTCGCCGTCGATGCTGGCCGACAGGTCGATGGAGACGTGGTCGCCGTCCTCGACGGCCCGCTCGACCCCGACGAGGGTGCCGAAGCGCTCGCGCAGGGAGGTCATCCGCTCCTCGACGTCCTCGTCGGCGACGGCGACGTCGTCGACGCTGACCGCGATGCCCGTGAGCTCGGGGAGCTCGATGGTCGGGCGGACGTCGGTCTCGACGGTGAAGGTGAGGTCCTGGCCGTCCTCGAGGGGCACGGCGGTGACGTCGACGTCGGGCTGGCCGATGGCGCGCACGTCCTCGGCCTCGGCGGCCTCGGCGAAGAACTTGGGGAGGGCCTCGTTGACGGCCTCCTGGACGACGGCGCCGCGACCGACCCGCTGGTCGATGATCCGCGACGGGACCTTGCCCTTGCGGAAGCCGGGGACCTGGATCTGCGACCCGATGGTCCGGTAGGCGTCGTCGAGCATGGGCTTCAGCTCGTCGAACGGGACCTCGACGGTCAGCTTGACCCGGGTCGGGCTGAGGGTCTCGACGGCACTCTTCACTTCGGGCACTCCACCTGGGGTGTCGGGTTCAGGGACGCGCGTCGTCGGGCCGGTGGGCCGGTCGCTCCGGGGGCGCGCACGGGGCGCGGCGCCCGGGACGACGCCAAAGACCCATGCTAGCGGCCCGGCGCGGGCGCTCCGAATCGACCCTCGCGCCGTGGGCCTGCCCCCTCCCCCGGCTGCGGCACACTTCCTCCGTGCTGTCGCTGCGTGTCACCGTCCCGGCCCACCTGAGCGACGAGGTCGTCGCCGTCCTCGACGCCGACGACTACGTCACCGGTCTCGCCGTCCTCCGGGGCGCCTCGGTCAAGCCGCCCGGCGACGTCGTCACCGCCGACGTCGCGCGCGAGGGCGCCAACCCGGTCATCGAGGCGCTGCGCGACCTCGGGGTGCACGAGGAGGGGACCATCCGGGTCGAGGCGGTGACGACGTGGGTGTCGCGGGCCGGGCTGGACGCCGAGCGGCGCGCCCCCGGGGCCAGCGCCGACGCCGTCGTGTGGACCGAGGTCGGCAACCGCGCCTACGAGGACTCCGAGCTGAACTGGACGTACCTGTCGTTCATGGCGCTCGCCACGCTCATCGCCGGCATCGCCATCGTCCTCGACTCCCCCATCCTCGTCATCGGCGCCATGGTGCTCGGGCCGGAGTTCGGGCCGATCGCCGCCCTCGGGCTGGCCCTGGTGCGCCGCAAGTGGGGGCTCTTCGGGCTCGCCGCGCGCACCCTGGTGCTGGGGTTCGCCGCGGGGATGGTGGTCACGTTCGTCGCGGGGCTGGTCGGGCGGGGGCTCGGGTGGGTGACCTACGAGGACATCGTCGGCGAGCGCCCGGCGACGGCGTTCATCTACACCCCGGACCGCTGGAGCTTCATCGTCGCGGTCATCGCCGCCGCGGCCGGGGTGCTGTCGCTGACGTCGGCCCGCACGGGCGGGCTGTCGGGGGTGTTCATCTCCGTGACGACGGTGCCGGCCGCGGGCAACGTGGCGCTCGGGGCGGCCTTCGGGGCGTGGCACGAGGTGACGGGGTCGCTCGCCCAGCTGGGGCTCAACCTCACCGGCATGGCCGTGGCCGGGTGGCTGACCCTGTCGCTGCAGCAGGCCGTGTGGTCACGGGTGCCGGCGCGGCGGCGGACCCTGGTGCGCGGTCGGCCGGTGGTCGGCCGGCCCGAGGACTGAGCGACCGGTCGGTGGTGGAGCGGGCGACGGGAATCGAACCCGCGTAGCCAGTTTGGAAGACTGGGGCTCTACCATTGAGCTACGCCCGCGCACCTCGTCGGCGTGCACCGCGAGGGCAGCGCTAGCCTAGGGCCCGCGCTCGCGGGATCCGAAATCACACCGACTCGCCTCGGTCGGTCCAGTGCGCCGCGGGGTATGGCGCAGCTTGGTAGCGCGTCCGCTTTGGGAGCGGAAGGCCGCCGGTTCGAATCCGGCTACCCCGACACGACGACAGGCCGATGCGCGGAGCGCATCGGCCTGTGGCGTGCCGGGGCCGGATGACGGCAGCGGGCGTGAGGCACCGAGGGACGAGGTGGCTCACCCCGCGGGTCCGGCTACCCCGACACCGACACCGTCGGGTGATGCAGGAGGCGAGGCATCCCCCGCCTCCTGCATCACCGCGCAGGGATGTCAGGCCGCGGCACGCGCGAGCAGGGCGGCGCGGGCCCTGGCGACCTGGTCCAGGCACCGCGCCGGATCGAGACGGAGCGCCAGGACCGGCAACCGGAGCACCCGCTCGCCACCGATGACCACCTCGTTGGCACGCAACGCGTCGTCGACGGGGGCGAGGGCCAGCAGGTGGTGCGCACCGTCGACCTCCACCACGAGTCCGACGTCGTCCCACACCGCGTCGAGGTACAGCCGACCGCCGGGGGCACGACGCACCACCTGTCGGTCGGGCGCGGGAAGCCCTGCACGCCGGCACATCCGGGACAGGTCGAGCTCACCGAGGCTGTGGGCACCGTCGCAGACGTCCCGGATCACGGCATCGAGCACCCGGTGCCGCCGACCGCCCCTGACCTCCGCCCAGGCCGCCAGCAGACGGGCGGGGTGGACGAGCCGCTGCTGCACGGCGAGGCAGACGACGAGAGCGGCCTCGCGGTCGGTGCGTGCCCACTGCGCGCCGCGGATGGTCGCCACCTCGACCCGAGCGCGCGGCAGGCCGGCGCGCACCACCGGACCCAGCACCTGCCGTCGGCGTGCCCTGACCCTCGACCCGTCGGAGGCGACTCGAGCGCGGCAGGCTGACGTCCACCGGCGCGGACGTGAAGCCCGTCAGGCCCGCGGCCTGCAGCGCGCTGACGCCGTCGAGGACGGCCCTCGACCCCGACTCCCACACCGCACGCCACCACGACGCCCGTCCGCTCGGGACGTCGACGCCCCGGACGACCGTGTGCCGCCCGGCCGTGCTCCAGCGCCCGGCCTCGACCTCGGCGCGGACGTCCTCACGGCTCACCCCCGCTCGCCTCAGGGTCTCCCGGTGCGCCACGCCGTCGTGCTCGTCGAAGAGCGGCCCCGCGCGGGCCGCCCGTTCCGCGCGAGGGCGGCGTCGTGGTGTGCCGGGCATGCACGAGAGCCTGCCCGAGTCGACCACCCCGGCACGGGGGGCCTGTGGACAACCGCGAACGGTCATGCAGGACGCGGCCCTGGGCTCGCCTTCTGCATCACCGCGGGGCATCCGCGAGCGCGCCGCGGCGGGTCAGGGGCGGAGGGTGCAGCGGAACTCCGAGACACCCCGGCCGTGCCGCAGCCCCTTGGCCTCGAAGCCGTCGTCGGGGCGCCAGTCCGGTCGCTCCCCCTCGACGACGTCGAACCCGCCGTGTGCGGCCAGCTGCGTGCGGCAGTGCGCGGCGTAGGAGTCGATGTCGGTCGCGACGAGCAGCACGCCACCGGGTGCCAGCCGGGAGGCCAGCAGCGACAGGGTGTGCTGCTGGACGAACCGGCGCTTGGCGTGCTTCTGCTTCGGCCAGGGGTCGGGGAAGAACAGGTGCACCGCCGCCAGCGTCCCGGGCGCGACCCGCTCGGTGAGCAGCGGCAGCGCGTCGCCGGCGTGCACCCAGAGGTTGGCGACCCCGGCCGCGTCGGCGGCGGCGAGCATCCGGGCGATGCCGGGCACGTGCACGTCGACCGCCACCACGTCGGCCTCCGGGTGCGCCGCCGCGTACGCGATGGCGGCCGCACCGTGCCCCGACCCGATCTCCAGCACGACCGGCCCCGAGCGCCCGAACGCCTCGACGGGCACGAGCGGCCCCTCGGGCAGCGCCCGGGCCGGCAGCAGCGTGGCCATCCGCTCGTCGGTCAGCGGGCTGTTGCGCCAGCGGGGCGTGAAGGTGCGCACGCCCTCGCGAGGGGTGTGGTCGAGGTCCGGGCGGGCGGGCACGAGCAGGGGCCTTTCGGGGTGGGACGAGGGGTCAGACGCGGCGGACCGCGAGGGCGGCCCGGTCGTCATCCTCCCCCGACCGCGCCGACTCGCACACATCGCGGGCGACGTCGCCGCCGCTCAGCACGGACGCCGCGGCGACCCCGAGCATCCGGTCGATGCCGTCGACGAGGTCGCGGTCACGCGCCTCCACGACGCCGTCGGAGTAGACGAGCAGTGCGTCGCCGCGCTCGAGGCGGCCGGACTGGCGGGGGAAGCTGACCCCCGGCACGACACCGAGCACCGGTCCGCGGCCGCCGTCCATGAGGGTCCACCGCGCCCGCCCCGAGGTGTAGACGGCCGGCGCGGGGTGTCCGGCGCTGGCCACGGAGTAGAGGCCGCTGCGCAGGTCGAGCTCGACGTGCACCGCGGTGGCGAAGCCCTCGTGCCAGCCCTGGCGCACGAGGTAGTCGTTCGCGGCCCGGAGGAAGTCGGCGGGCGGCACGGCACCGAGGAGCCCGCCGAGCGCCCCGGAGAGCAGCAGCGAGCGCGTGCCCGCCGCCGTCCCCTTGCCGCTGACGTCGACGAGCGCGACCTCGAACCGCTCGCCGTCGCCCTCGAGGTGGGCGACGACGAAGTCCCCGGAGAAGCGGTCGCCGTGGGCCGAGCGGATGCACGAGGTCGCCGCCCACCCCTCGGGCATCGCCGGCACCTGGCCACCGCGCACGATGCGGTCGCGCAGCTCGGCGAACATCCGGTCGCCACCGAGGCCCCGGGTCCCGAGCAGCGCGCGCGAGCGCGCGATGAGCACCGCCTGCCACATGACGAGCGCGACCGCGACGCTGACGCCGGCCACCCGCGTCGGGGACAGCAGCGAGCCCGGGCCCCACGCGAAGACCACGAGCCCGGCCCCCACGAGCACGATCGCCAGCCGGCGGGGCTCGAGCAGCAGCCCCGCGACGACGAGCAGCGGGAAGAGCAGGGAGATGGGGACGAGGTCGGGGCGGACCACGGCGCCGACGCCGACGAGCGTCACCGCGACGACGAGCGCGACGACGAGCCAGCGGCCCTGGTCGACACCGGCGAAGCGGTTCGGGAAGACGAGGCGACGGGACCCGTCAACGGCCACGCGGCGCGAGCCGGACCGCCCGGCGCCTGCTGTCATGCTCGGCCTCCTGCCACGTCGTGCGGGCAGGCGCCAGAGTAGTGGCACCCGATCGGGCGCCGCCAGAGAACCGGGGACCTCGGGGCGCGGGTCGTCGAGGGCGCTGCGGAGCAGGGTCAGCCGACCGGCGGCAGGGTGCCGTCGGCCTCGTAGGCCTCGATCATCCGGAGGCGACGGACGTGCCGCTCCTCGCCGGAGAAGGGGGTCGCGACGAAGGTGCGCACCATCGCGCGGGCCACCTCCGGCTCCGACATCCGGGCGCCGATCGAGAGGATGCGGGCGTCGTTGTGCTCGCGGGCCAGGCGGGCCAGCTCCTCGTCGTAGGCGAGCGCCGCGCGCACGCCGCGGACCTTGTTGGCGGCCATCTGCTCTCCGTTGCCGGAGCCGCCGAGGACGACCCCGAGCGCCTCGGGGTCGGCGGCGACGGCCTCGGCCGCGCGCAGCACGAAGACCGGGTAGTCGTCCTCCGCGTCGTACTCGTGCGGACCGTGGTTCGTCACCTCGTGGCCCTCGGCCTCGAGGAGCGCGACGAGGTCGTTCAACATCTCGAAGGCGGCGTGGTCGGCGCCGACGTGGACGCGGGCCATCGTCAGTCCTCCGTGTCGAAGATCGGGCCCTGCGTGCGCGAGCGCTTCAGCTCGTAGAAGCCGGGGGTGCGGGCGAGCAGGAGGCAGCCGTCCCAGAGCAGGCCGGCGGCCTCGCCCTTGGGGGCCGGAGTGACGACCGGGCCGAAGAAGGCGACGCCGTCGACGGCGACGACCGGGGTGCCCACGTCGTCGCCGACGAGCTCGATGGCCCGCTGGTGGCTGGCCCGCAGCTCGGTGTCGTGCGCGTCGGAGGTCGCGGCGTCGGCGAGCTCGGCCGGCAGGCCGAGGTCGGCCAGCGCACCGGCGATGGCCGTGTCGTAGCCCTCCTCGCGGTGGTGGATGCGGGTGCCGAGCGCGTCGTAGAGCGGCTTGACGACCTCGTCGCCGTGGGCCGCGCGGGCGGCGATGACGACGCGCACCGGCCCCAGCCCTTGTCCATCATCGCGCGGTAGTCCTCGGGCAGGTCGCGGCCCTCGTTGAGGACGGACAGGCTCATGACCGACCAGGTGACGTCGACGTCGCGGACCTGCTGCACCTCCCCCATCCAGCGGGAGGTCATCCAGGCCCAGGGGCACAGCGGGTCGAACCAGAACTCTGCGGAGGCGCGCCCGGCGGCGCTCGTCGTGGTGGTCACGGAGTCATCCTGCCACCGCGCACCGACCCCCGACGGCCCTCCCCCGGCCTGCTCGGCCGGCCCCGGGGGCGTGACAGGATTGGTGCTCGCGCGCGACCCCGCGCCGCCTCACCACCGCAAGGAGACCCTGTGCCCGGCACGAACCTCACGCGCGACGAGGCCGCCGCGCGCGCCGCCCTCGTCACCGTCGACACCATCGACGTCGTCCTCGACGTCACGACGGGTCCGGAGACGTTCGCGACGACCAGCACCCTCCGCTTCGCCTGCACCACCCCCGGTGCCGAGACCTTCCTCGACTTCGTCGGGGCCTCGGTCGAGCGGATCACCGTCAACGGCACCGACCTCGACCCGGCGGAGCACTTCTCCGACAGCCGCATCCGGCTGACCGGGCTGGCCGCCGACAACGAGGTCGTCGTGGAGGCCACCGGCCGTTTCACGAACACCGGTGAGGGGCTGCACCGCTTCGTCGACCCGGTCGACGACGAGGTCTACCTCTACACGCAGTTCGAGGTGCCGGACAGCCGCCGGATGTACCCCGTGTTCGAGCAGCCCGACCTCAAGGCCGCCTTCGCGTTCACGGTCACCGCGCCCGCGCACTGGCAGGTCGTCTCCAACTCCCCCACGCCCGAGCCGACGCCGGCCGCCGAGGGCACCGCGACCTGGGCCTTCGAGCGCACGCCGCGCCTCTCGAGCTACATCACCGCGCTCGTCGCCGGCCCCTACGACGTCGTGCGCGACTCCGTCGCCACCCGCGGTGGTGAGGTGCCGCTCGGCATCTTCTGCCGGAAGTCGCTCACCCCGTACCTCGACGCCGACAACCTCTTCGCGCTGACCAAGAAGGGCTTCGCGTTCTTCGAGGAGGAGTTCGACTGCGCGTACCCGTTCGCGAAGTACGACCAGCTCTTCACGCCCGAGTACAACGCGGGCGCCATGGAGAACGCCGGCGCCGTGACCATCGCCGAGATCTACGTCTTCCGCTCCAAGGTCACCGAGGCCCTCGTCGAGCGTCGCGCCCTGACCGTGCTCCACGAGCTCGCCCACATGTGGTTCGGCGACCTCGTGACGATGCGCTGGTGGAACGACCTGTGGCTCAACGAGTCCTTCGCCGAGTGGGCCTCCACGACCTGCCAGGCCGAGGCCACCGAGTGGACCGACGCGTGGACCACCTTCGGCACCTACGAGAAGGACTGGGCCTACCGCCAGGACCAGCTCTCGACGACCCACCCGATCGTCGCCGACATCAGCGACCTGCGCGACGTCGAGGTCAACTTCGACGGCATCACCTACGCCAAGGGCGCCTCGGTGCTCAAGCAGCTCGTCGCCTACGTCGGCCGCGACGCCTTCCGTGACGGCCTGCGCACCTACTTCCGCAAGCACTCGTGGGGCAACACGACCCTAGAGGACCTGCTCGTCGAGCTCGAGGCCACCTCGGGCCGCGACCTGCGCTCGTGGTCGCGCGCCTGGCTCGAGACCGCCGGTGTCAACACGCTGCGTCCGGCCGTGGAGGTCGACGAGTACGGCCGCATCACGTCCGCCGTCATCGAGCAGACCCACGCCGAGGGGTACGCGACGCTGCGTCCGCACCGGCTGGGGGTCGGGCTGTACGAGGTCCGCGACGGTGCCCTCGAGCGCACGGACCTGCTCGAGGTCGACGTCGACGGCGCCCGCACCGAGGTCCCCGCCCTCGTCGGTCGCCCGCAGCCCGACCTGCTGCTCGTCAACGACGACGACCTCGCCTACGCGAAGATCCGCCTCGACGAGCGGTCGCTGGCCACGGCGCTGGCCCACCCGCGCGGCTTCACCTCCTCGCTCCCCCGCGCCCTCGTGCTCGCGTCGGCCTGGGACATGACCCGCGACGCCGAGATGGGCGCGCGCTCGTTCGTCGACCTCGTCCTCGCCAGCCTGCCCGGCGAGTCCGACTCGACGCTGCTGCGCACGCTCATCCTCCAGCTGCGCTCGGCTGTGCTGTCGTACACGGCTCCGGCACACCGCGAGTCGACGCGCGAGGCCACCCGCGACCGGCTCTGGGAGATCGCCCGCGACGCGGAGCCGGGCAGCGACGCCCAGCTCCAGCTCGTCACGGCGGCGGCCGGCCTGACCACGGCCGGTGACGACCCCACGACGCTGCGCGGCCTGCTCGACGGCACCGAGGTGCTCGAGGGTCTCGACGTCGACTTCGAGATGCGCTGGACCCTGCTCACGGCCCTCGCCGCGGCCGGCGCCGCCACCGAGGCCGACATCGACGCCGAGCGGGCCCGCGAGGACACCGCCACCGGTCGCGAGCGGGCCGCGAAGGCGCTGGCCTCCGTCCCGACCGCCGAGGCCAAGGAGCGAGCGTGGCGCGAGGCGGTCGAGGAGACCGGCAAGCCGAACGCCGTCGTCGACGCCATCGGGCTCGGGTTCGCCCGTGGCGCAACGCCTCCCGAGCTGCTGCGCCCCTTCGTCGAGCGCTACTTCACGATGCTCGACACCGTGGAGGAGAAGGGCTCGCACGCCCTCGTGGAGGGGATCGTCCTCGGCTTCTACCCCTTCCCCGTCGTCGACGCCGGTCTCCTGGAGGCCACGCAGGCCTGGCTCGACGCCAACCCCGACCGTCCCGCCGCGCTGCGCCGTCTCGTCGCCGAGAACCGCGACCCGGTGGCGCGCGCGCTCGCCGCCCAGGAGCGCGATGCCCGTGAGTGATGCGGTGACCGCCCTCTCGACCCTCGACGTCTCCACCCTCGACGCGCAGGTCGTCGCGAACTACTGGGACAAGGTCCAGACCTGGCTGCTCGGCGACGGCATCCGCGTCCTCGTCACCCTGCTGATGGGTCTCGTCGCGCGCTGGGCGCTGCACCGGGTCATCGGCCGGGTCGTCGCGACGATGACCTCGCGGACGGCGGCCCGCATCGCCGACAGCGGTGGGGCGGGCCGCGTGCTGGCCACCGCCACCGGCCTCGCGAACGAGCGGCACCGGCAGCGGGTCGAGACGATGGGCTCGCTGCTGCGGAGCATCTCGACGTTCGTGGTCGGCACGGTCACGGTGCTCACCGTGATGGCCCTCGTCGGGCTGCCGCTCGGGCCGCTGCTCGCCTCGGCCGGCGTCGGCGGCGTGGCCCTCGGCTTCGGCGCGCAGAGCCTCGTCAAGGACTTCCTCTCCGGCATCTTCATGATGCTCGAGGACCAGTACGGGGTCGGCGACGTCATCGACACCGGCGAGGCCATCGGCACCGTCGAGGAGGTCACGCTGCGGGTCACCCGGCTGCGCGACGCCGACGGCATCGTCTGGTACGTCCGCAACGGCGAGGTGATCCGGATCGGCAACCGGTCGCAGGGCTACTCCGCGGCCTGGGTCGACATGCCCGTCTCCTACCTCGAGGACATCGAGCGGGTCCTCGGCGTCGTGCGCGACGTGGCCGAGGCCTTCGGTGCCGACCCCGCGTGGGAGGAGAAGCTCATCGAGGCGCCCACCGTCCTCGGCGTCGACTCGATCACCGGCCAGACGGTGACCGTGCGCGTGCTCGCCAAGTGCGTGGCCGGCGAGAACTTCGGCGTGCAGCGCGAGCTGCGTGC
Organism: Phycicoccus sp. HDW14; assembly: GCF_011383005.1. GTDB lineage: Bacteria > Actinomycetota > Actinomycetes > Actinomycetales > Dermatophilaceae > Phycicoccus. The sequence goes on from NZ_CP049935.1 coordinate 1,899,218, forward strand.
CCGCATCAAGGCCGCCTTCGACGCGCACGGCATCCAGGGACCGCCGCTGCCGCCCTTCGCACCGGGAGCCCGCCCATGAGCCTGTACGAGGAGGTCGGTGGCGCACCGACGTTCGAGCGGCTGGTCGCCGCCTTCTACGAGGGCGTCGCCGCCGACGACGCCCTGCGGGCCCTCTACCCCGAGGAGGACCTCGCCCCGGCCGAGCGCCGGCTGCGGATGTTCCTCACGCAGTACTTCGGGGCCCGAACACCTACAGCGAGGAGCGGGGCCACCCCCGCCTGCGGATGCGGCACGCGCCGTTCCCGGTGACGCTCGACATGCGCGACCGGTGGATGCGGCACATGCTCGACGCCGTCGAGCGGGCCGCCATCCCCGAGCCGCAGGCCGAGCAGATGCGCGACTACTTCCTGCGTGCCGCGCACATGCTGGTCAACACCGACGACGGCCACGGGCACCCGCCGCTCACCCCCTGAACGGGCCCGCGGTTCGGTTTCGCCGGGGACACGCGATGCGGAAGCATGGGGCGGGTGACCCAGGACAGCTCCCTGCCCCTGACCGCACCCGGCGCGACCGTCCACGCCGGTGACTCACCCGACGCCCCGTGGTGGCACGACGCGGTGATCTACCAGGTCTACCCCCGCTCGTGGGCGGACGCCGACGGCGACGGCATCGGTGACCTCCCGGGCATCACGGCCCGGCTGCCGTACCTGCGCGACCTCGGGGTCGACGCGGTGTGGCTCAGCCCGTTCTACGTCTCGCCGATGAACGACGCCGGCTACGACGTCGCCGACTACCGCGACATCGACCCCCTCTTCGGGTCCCTCGCCCATGCCGACGCGATGCTCGCCCGCGCCCACGAGCTCGGGCTCAAGGTGCTCGTCGACCTCGTGCCGAACCACACGAGCAGCGAGCACGAGTGGTTCCGCGCCGCCCTCGCCGCGCCCCGGGCAGCCCCGAGCGCGACCGCTACGTCTTCCGTGACGGGCGCGGCCCGAACGGCGACGAGCCGCCGAACAACTGGCCGTCCGTCTTCGGTGGCCGGGGCTGGACCCGCGTCACCGAGGCCGACGGCACGCCCGGCCAGTGGTACCTGCACATCTTCGACGTCACCCAGCCGGACCTGAACTGGGACAACCCCGAGGTGCGGGAGGAGCTCGAGGACGTCCTGCGGTTCTGGTGCGACCGGGGCGTCGACGGCTTCCGGGTCGACGTCGCCCACGGCCTCGTCAAGGAGGAGGGCCTGCCCGACTGGCACGGCGCCGTCGGGCTGTACGACGAGGTCGTCACCGAGGCCGGGCCCGAGCCGGGCAGCGACACCTCAGTGCTCGACCACAACGCCGCGGGCCGGGCCCCGATGTGGGACCAGGACGGCGTCCACGAGGTGTACCGGTCGTGGCGGAAGGTCCTCGACTCCTACGGCGAGCCCGACCGCATCCTCTGCGCCGAGGCGTGGGTCACGCCCGAGGAGCGCCTCGCCCGCTACGTCCGCGCCGACGAGATGCACCAGGCCTTCAACTTCGAGTTCCTCGAGACCCCTTGGCACGCAGGCGAGCTCGCGGCGGTCATCGAGTCCTCGCTGCGCAGCAACGACGCCGTCGGCGCCCCGACGACGTGGGTGCTCAGCAACCACGACGTCGTCCGCCACGCCTCCCGGCTCGGCCTCGACCAGTCGCTCCCGCGACCCAACGGCATCGCCGCCGACGACCCCCAGCCCGACGCCGGGCTCGGCCTGCGCCGGGCCCGGGCGGCCACGGCCCTCATGCTCGCGCTGCCCGGCGGCGCCTACGTCTACCAGGGTGAGGAGCTCGGCCTGCCCGAGCACACGACGATGCCGCACGACGCCCGCCAGGACCCCACCCACCACCACACCAAGGGCGAGGTCGTGGGGCGCGACGGCTGCCGGGTGCCGATGCCGTGGACCAGCGACGGGCCGAGCCTCGGCTTCGGCCCCGGCGACCACCCGTGGCTGCCGCAGCCCGAGGCCTACGCGGCGCTCGCCGTCGACCGGCAGGAGGGCGTCGAGGGCTCGACCCTCGAGCTGTACCGCACCCTGCTGCACCTGCGTCGCGAGCTCGGCCTCGGCCGCGGGTCGCTGGCCTGGGACGCGCTGACCGGCGGTGAGGTCGTGGCCTACCGCAACGCGGCGGACGACGGTGCGCAGCAGGTGCTGGTCGTGACGAACACGGGCGCCGAGCCGGTCGCGCTCCCCGAGGGCGAGGTGCTCGTCGCATCCGGCCCGCTCGAGGGTGCCGCTCTGCCGGGTGACACGACGGTCTGGCTCCGGGTCGCCGGGGCCTGACGTGCGCGCGGACGCGTTCGCCTACCTCTCGACGCCGAGGCCGCTCGCCCTGGCGCACCGCGGCGGGGCGAAGCTGCCCGAGAACGTCGGCTTCGAGAACACCCTCGCCGCGTTCGGACGGGCGGTCGCCCTGGGGTACCGGTACCTCGAGACCGACGTCCACGCGACGAGCGACGGGCAGGTCGTCGCCTTCCACGACACCTCCCTCGACCGCACGACCGACGGCACCGGGGCCATCACCCGGCTGCCGTGGGCGCAGGTGCGCGAGGCCCGGGTCGGCGGGGTCGAGCCCGTGCCCCTGCTCACCGAGCTCCTCGAGGCCTTCCCGCACAGCCGGATCAACATCGACGTCAAGGCCGACGACGCGCTGGCACCGACGCTCGAGGTCATCCGTGCGCACGGCGCGACCGAGCGGGTCTGCATCGGGTCGTTCTCGCCGCGACGTGTCCGGGCGGCACGCCGCGCCCTCGGCCCGGGGGTCGCGACCGCCGCCGGGCAGGTCGGCACCGGGCTGCTGCGCTTCTCCCCGCGCTCGTCTCGCGGCTCCTGCACACGCCGGCCCCGGTGCTGCAGATCCCGGCTCAGCACCGGCTCGGGGGCCGCACGGTCACCCTCGTGACGCCCGGGCTCGTGCGCCGGGCCCACGCGCTCGGCAAGCAGGTGCACGTGTGGTTCCACGACTGGTCCCGCGAGGACGCCGAGGAGTTCCACCGGCTGCTCGACCTCGGCGTCGACGGGATCGTCGCCGACCGCATCGACGTGCTGCGCGACGTGCTGGCCGAGAGGGGGCACCCGCTGGTCGCCGGGTCGGGGGGCTAGGGTGGCGACGATGCGGACGGACGCGACGGAGACGGCCGGGGGCCGCTGAGTCGGCCCTATACCCAGGTGACCCTCGCGGCCCTGGCGCTCGTCACGATCGTCGCGTTCGAGTCGATGGCCGTCTCCACCGCGATGCCCACCGTGGCCCGCGAGCTGGACGCCGTCCGGTCCTACGGCTTCGCGTTCTCCGTGATGCTCACCGCGCAGCTGCTCGGCATCGTCCTCGCCGGCGTGTGGTCCGACCGGTCCGGGCCGCTTCCGGGGGCGTTCGTCGGGCAGGCCCTCCTCGCGGTCGGCGCCGCGACGTGCGGCTTCGCGACCCGCCTCGACGTCTTCCTCGTCGGGCGCGCCCTCACCGGTCTCGGCGGGGGCTGCTCGTCGTCATGCTCTACGTCATCGCGGGGCGCGTGTACCCCGAGGCGATGCGGCCGCGGCTCTTCACGTACATCTCCGCCGCGTGGGTCGTGCCGTCGCTCGCCGGCCCGCCGCTGTCGGCCTGGCTCACCGAGAACCTCTCGTGGCGGTGGGTGTTCTGGGGGTCGTCGCCCCCGTCGTCGTCACGATCTTCGCGCTGGCGCACGCCCGCACCCGGGTCGACACGAGCGGGCTGGACGCCGCCGTCTCCGGTCGCGACCACAGCGCGCACGTGCGCGCCGCGTGGGCCGGGGTCGGTGTGGCCGTCGCCGCCGGCGCGCTGCAGTACGGCACGCACGAGCTGGTCTTCACGTGGTCGGTCAAGACCGTCGTCGGCGTCCTCGGGCTGCTCGGCGTCGCGGCGGTCGCGCCGGTGCTCCTGCCGCGCGCGACGTGGGTCATGGGGGCCGGTCTGCCGAGCGTCGTCCTCGCGCGGGCCCTGTTGTGCGCAGCCTTCTACGGCGGCATCACGTACGTGCCGCTCTTCCTCGCCGGGCAGCGCGGTGCCAGCCTCCAGGTGGCCGGCCTCGCCCTGGCCGTGGGTGCGGTCGGGTGGGCGGTCGGCGCCTGGTACCAGGGCCACGACGCGATGCACCTGCCGCGCCACCGGCTCGTCGAGATCGGCGGGCTCGTGCTCACCTTCGGCCTCATCTGGCTCTCGGTCGTCGCGTGGGCCAACCTGCCCGCCTGGCTCAGCGTGCTCGCGCTGCTGCTCGCCGGCCTGGCCATGGGCGGTGGCGTCACGACGACGACCATCCTCGCCCTCGAGCTGAGCCCGGTCGAGGAGCACGGCGAGGCGTCCTCGTCCATCCAGCTCGCCGACGTGCTCGGCAGCGTCCTCGGCATCGCCGGGGCCACCGCGGCCTTCGCGGCCGCCCACGACCCGGGGCAGGACAACGCCCTCTTCGGGGCGATCTTCCTCGGGCTGGCCCTCGTGGCCGCCGTCGTCGTCCCGGCGGGTCAGCGCATCAGGACGTGACCGCCGGCCGCGCTGAGGCGGGTCCAGCGGTTGGAGCGCAGCACGCGCACGGTGCTGCCCGGGGCGAGGAACCCGAGCGAGAAGGCGGCGAAGGCACCCCCGGCCCGCACACCGGCGACCGCCTCGCGCGACCAGACGCGGTCGCGCACGAAGCCGGCCGCCGCACCGCGCTCGCGCACGGCCGCACCGACCTCGACGAGCCCGGAGCGCGCGGTCTCGGCGAGTTCGTCGGCCGCCACCTCGCCGGCCGGCTCCCAGCCCGAGCGTGGCGGCGTGACCGCCGACCACGTCGCGATGGCGCGGGTGGGCGGCAGCGGGAGGTCGCCCGTGCCGCCGTGCCGCGCGGTGCGGTCCGTGACGGCACCGAGGGGCACGACGACGTCGCACGTCGCGGGCTCGGCGAGGGCGAAGGTCCGCAGCCCGAGCACCGTTCCCTCGGCGAGGATGCCGCTGCCCGGCAGCACGCCGACCCAGGCGGCGAGCACCTCGCCCGCGGCCTGGAGGCGCATCGCGCCCTGCTCGTCGAGCGCGCGGGCCCGGGCGGCATAGCGGCCGAGGTCGCCGAGCGCGGCGGCGTCGACTAGCCGGAGCAGGTCGCTCACCGGCCGGCCCGGCGGAAGGTGACGGGGTCGCCGACGTGCACGGCCAGGGCCTCGCGGGCCCCCGCCTCGAGCCGGCGCGGCCGAGCCGTCGCGAAGTCGTAGAGGGCCAGGCCGGTCTCGGCGACGGCGTACGTGCCCTCCCCCACCGACGCGGGGTCGCGCACGACGTAGCCGAGGTCGAACCCGGCGCCGTGCACCCGGGTGACCCACATGGCGACCTCGACGGGCTCGGGCCGGTACGTGAGCGGGGCGCGGTACTCGATGACGTGGCGCGTCACGACGATGCCCTCGTCGACCAGGGCCGGCCGGTCGGGGAACCACTCGCGGAAGCCGATGACGCGCGCGTCCTCGAGGAGGCGCAGGTACTGGACGTTGTTGACGTGCCCGTAGGCGTCCATGTCGGACCAGCGCAGCGGGACGTCGACGACGTAGGTGGCGGCCATGGGGCCATCCTCGCAGCCGGCGCAGCCGATGCGCAGCGGGCGGTCCTAGGGTGACCCGGTGACGATCACCGCCCGCACCCGCACCCTGCTCGACCACGTCCTCGCCGAGGCCCAGCGCGACGGGCGGCTGCCGTCGGTGGCCGCCGGGCTGGTGCGCGACGGCGCGCTCGTCTGGTCCGGGGCGGTCGGGACGCTCGACGGCCGGGCCGCGGGGGAGGCGGCCGACGACGACACGCAGTACCGGATGGGCTCGATCACCAAGACCTTCGTCGGCGTCTGCGTCCTGCGGCTGCGCGACGCCGGGCGGCTCGACCTCGGCGACCGGCTCGAGCAGCACGTGCCGGGCTCGTCGCTCGGGGCGGTCACCGTCGAGCAGCTGCTCTCGCACGCGGGCGGCGTGCAGGCCGAGACCGGCGGTCCGTGGTGGGAGCGCACGCCGGGTGGCGACTGGGAGGCGCTGGCCGGCACCGGGGCGAGGCGCCGGTCGGGCAGCGGTTCCGGGCCGGCCGGCGGTTCCACTACTCCAACGTCGGCTACGCGGCGCTCGGCCGGCTGCTCGAGGTGCAGCACGGCACGGGCTGGGCGGAGGTGGTCCACCGCGAGCTGCTCGAGCCCCTCGGGATGACGCGCACGACGACGCGCCCGACCGGCCGGGCGGCGCAGGGGCTGGCCGTGCACCCGTTCGCCGACGTGCTGCTGCCCGAGCCCGAGCACGACGGCGGGGCGATGGCGCCGGCCGGCCAGCTGTGGACCACCGTGCCGGACCTGGCGCGCTGGGCGGCCTTCCTCGGCGGCGACACGGCGGGGCTGCTGTCCACCGATACCCTCGCCGAGATGTGCGAGCCGCACCACGTCGTCGACGAGCCGAAGCAGCCGTGGACCGGCGCGCACGGCCTCGGCTGGCAGGTGTGGAACGTCGACGGCGTGCGGTACGCGGGGCACGGCGGGTCGATGCCGGGGTTCCTCGCCGGGCTGCGGGTGCGGCTCGACGGCGGCGACGGTGTCGTGACGCTGACCAACACGACGTCCACGACGGTGATGCGCGGGCTCCCCGACCGGCTGCTCGAGGTGCTGCGTGACGAGGAGCCGCCGGCGGTCGAGCCGTGGAGCGCCTCGGGCGACGCCGGGCTGCTCGAGCTCGTCGGCACCTGGCACTGGGGGTCGTCGGTGACGACGGCGACGGTGGCCGGCGAGCACCTCGTCCTCGGCGAGCCCGGGACGGGGCGCGGGTCGCGGTTCGCGCGGGTCGGGGTCGACGCGTGGGTCGGGCTCGACGGCTACAACACGGGCGAGCCGCTGCGCGTGGTGCGCCGGGCCGACGGGTCGGTCTCGCACCTCGACCTCGCCTCGTTCCGGTTCACGCGCACGCCGTACGACCCGTCCGCCGACGTGCCCGGTGGCGTCGACGACCTCGGCTGGCGCTGAGGCCGCGGCCTCTCGGCCATCCGGTTCGAGGTGATGGCGCACCCTCTCGGGGTCCGCCTCCACCTCGAACGGTGGGAGGGCCACGCGGTTCGAGGTGATGGCGCACCCTCTCGGGGCCCGGTTCCACCTCGAACCGCGGGGGTCCCGCCGAGGCTGTGGACGACGGGGCAGGGGTGTCGGGCGCAGCGCCTACGGTGGAGCGACCATGACGACACCGACGACGGCGCCCGCCCCCGCTCCCCCCACGCCCGAGCTCACCGCACGCGCCCGCGAGGCGCTGCGCCGGCTCGTCGGGCGCGACGACGCCGACTTCCGCGACGGGCAGCTCGAGGCGGTCTCGGCCCTCGTCGCCGACCGCGCCCGCGTCCTCGTCGTCCAGCGCACCGGCTGGGGCAAGTCGGCGGTCTACTTCGTCGGCACCGCCCTGCGACGGGCCGAGGGCGCCGGGCCGACGGTCATCATCAGCCCGTTGCTGGCCCTGATGCGCGACCAGATCGCGGCGGCCGGCCGGGCCGGCATCCGCGCGGTGACGATGAACTCCGCCAACGCCCAGGACTGGGACGAGGTGCGCGCCGCCCTCGCCGACGACGCCGTCGACGTGCTGCTCGTCAGCCCCGAGCGGCTCAACAACCCGCGCTTCCGCGACGAGCAGCTCCCCGACCTCGCCCGGCGCTGCGGCCTGCTCGTCGTCGACGAGGCGCACTGCGTCAGCGACTGGGGCACGACTTCCGCCCCGACTACCGCCGCATCCGCGACCTCCTGGCCACCCTGCCCGACGACGTCCCGGTGCTCGCCACCACCGCGACGGCCAACGCCCGGGTCGTCCACGACGTCGAGGAGCAGCTGGCCGTCGGGGGCCGGCCCGTCCTCACCGTCCGCGGCGGGCTGGCCCGCGACTCGCTCCGGCTCGGGGTGCTGCGCTCGATGTCCCCCGAGCAGCGGCTCGGCTGGCTGCTCGCCCACCTCGCCGAGCTGCCCGGCTCGGGCATCGTCTACGCCCTCACCGTCTCGGCCGCCGAGGACGTCGCCGCGTCCCTGCGCGAGGCCGGCCACGAGGTCGCGTCCTACACGGGGCGCACCGACCCCGCCGACCGCGAGCGGCTCGAGGAGGCGTTGCGGCACAACCAGGTCAAGGCGCTCGTGGCCACCTCAGCGCTCGGCATGGGCTTCGACAAGCCCGACCTCGGCTTCGTCGTCCACCTCGGCGCGCCGAACAGCCCGGTCGCGTACTACCAGCAGGTCGGGCGTGCCGGTCGCGCCACCGAGCGCGCCGACGTCCTCCTGCTGCCGGGCCCCGAGGACAAGGACATCTGGCAGTACTTCGCGAGCGTCTCGATGCCCCGCGAGGACCAGGCCGCCGCCGTCCTGCGCGCGCTCGCCGAGTCGGGCCGGCCGCTGTCCACCGCCGCCCTCGAGACCATCGTCGACGTCCGCCGCACCCGCCTCGAGCTGCTCCTCAAGGTGCTCGACGTCGACGGCGCCGTGCAGCGCGTCTCGGGCGGCTGGACCTCCACCGGCGTCCCGTGGGACTACGACGCCGAGCGGTACGAGCGGGTCGCGGCCGCCCGTCGGGCCGAGCAGCAGCTGATGGTCGACTACGAGCAGACCGACGCCTGCCGGATGGCCTTCCTCCAGGAGACCCTCGACGACGACACCGCCGTCCCGTGCGGCCGCTGCGACGGGTGCGCCGGGCCCTGGTACTCCACCGAGGTCCCCGACACCGTCGTCGGTGCCGCGCGCGAGCGGCTCACCCGGGTCGGGGTCGACCTCGACCCCCGGGTCCAGTGGCCCACGGGGATGGACCGCCTCGGGGTGCCGGTCAAGGGGAAGATCCCGCCCGAGGAGGGCCTGCTGCGCGGCCGTGCGCTGGCCCGGCTGTCCGACCTCGGCTGGGGGCAGCGCCTGCGCGAGGTGCTGCGCGAGGACGCCCTCGCCTCCCCCGAGCTGGTCCGCGCCTGCGTGCCGGTGCTCGCGGAGTGGGGCTGGGCCGAGCGGCCCGTCGGTGTCGTCGCGATGCCGTCGCGCAGCCACCCCCAGCTCGTCGGGTCGCTGGCCTCCGGGCTCGCCGAGATCGGGCGGCTGCGGTTCCTCGGCACCCTCGACCTCGCCCACGACGGGCCCACCGGTGAGATGGGCGGCAACAGCGCCTACCGGCTCGCCGGCGTCTGGGAGCGGCTGGTCGTCGGCCCCGAGCTGGCCGCCGCGCTCGAGGGGTGCCCCGGCCCGGTGCTCCTCGTCGACGACGTCGTCTCCTCGCGCTGGACCCTCACCATCGCCGGCCGGGCCCTGCGGCTGGCCGGCGCACCCGGTGTGCTGCCCTTCGCCCTCGCCGTCGACGGCTGACCGGGGCGCGGTGGGGCGGGCCCCGGCCCACCCTGAACAGCGCCGGGCCACGCCGACCCTCCGACCCCGCCCGGTCCCGCCAGCACCTAGCGTGGCCGGGTGAGCCAGGAGACCGACGAGCGCGCCGACGCCACGCGCGAGGACACCCCCGACCCCCGCCGCTGGCGCATCCTCGGGGTCACCCTGACCGTCGGCTTCATGGTGCTGCTCGACGTGACGATCGTGAACGTCGCCATCCCCTCGATGCGCACCGGGCTGGACACGAGCGCGGGCACCATCCAGTGGGTCGTCTCCGGGTACGCGCTCGCCCTCGGACTGATGCTCGTCAGCGGTGGCCGGCTCGGCGACGCCCACGGCCGCCGACGGATGATGCTCATCGGGCTCACCGGCTTCGTGCTCTCCTCCGCCGCAGCGGGGTTGGCGCCGCACGTCGGCGTCCTCGTCGCGGCGCGGCTGGTCCAGGGGCTGGCCGCCGGGCTGCTCACGCCGCAGAGCACCGGCCTCACCCAGTCGCTGTTCCGGGGCCCGGAGCGCGGCATCGCCTTCGGGCTGTTCGGGTTCACCGTGTCGGTGTCCTCGGCCATCGGGCCGGTGCTCGGCGGCCTGCTCATCGCGGCCTTCGGCGAGGAGAGCGGCTGGCGCTGGATCTTCCTCGTCAACGTCCCCATCGGTGCCGTGCTCCTCGTCGCGATCGCCCGGCTCGTCCCGGGCCGGGTCGACGACGACACCCCGGTCGACACCCGGCTCGACGGACGCGGTGCCCTGCTCCTCGGCGCGGGGGTGCTCGCCCTCCTCTATCCCGTCGTCAGCCTGGAGACCGGCCAGCGCTGGCCCCTGTTCCTGCTGCTCCTCGTCGTCCCGCTGGGCCTGGCCTTCGTGCGCCACGAGCGCCGCGTCGTCGACGACGGCCGTGCGCCCCTGCTCGACCTCGCCCTGCTGCGCACCACCCCGGGTACGCCAGCGGCATCGTCGTCGGCAGCCTCTACTTCACGGGGTTCACCGGGGTCTTCCTCGTGCTGAGCGTCTACCTCCAGGACGGCCTCGGGTACACGCCCCTGCACGCCGGCCTGCTCCTCACCCCGTTCGCGGTCGGCTCGGCGGTCGCGGCCCCGCTCGCCGGCCGCGTCGTCAGCCGGGTGGGTCGCCCGCTCACCGTGGTCGCGCTGAGCGTGATGATGTCCGGCCTCGTCGCGCTGGCCGTCCTCGCCCCCGGGAAGGCGCCGGTGGGCTGGCTGGTCCTCGCCGTGCCGCTGCTCGTCGCGGGGCTGGGCGGCGGCGCGGTCGTCTCACCGAACGTCACGCTCTCGCTCGCCGAGGTGCCACCGCGGATGGGCGGGGCGGCCGGCGGGGCGCTGCAGACCGGTCAGCGGATCGGGTCGGCCATCGGCGCCGCGGTCCTCATGACGGCCTACCAGGTCGCGGTGTCGCGGACCGACGACCCGGGCTCCGCGCTGCGCTGGGCGCTCGGCGCCTCGCTCGTGCTGCTCGCGGGGGCCTGGGTGGCGGCCGTGTGGTCGTGGCGCTCCGAGCCGGCGGCCGCGACGGGCTGAGCGACCGGCGGCACCTCGACCCGCACGGTGAGCAGGGGCAGGAAGAACTGGACGACCGGTCCGATGAGCAGGGCGTAGAGCACCGTCCCGACCCCGACCACCCCACCGAGCGACCAGCCGAGGGCCACGACGGTGACCTCGAGGGAGGTGCGCACCAACCGGATCGAGCGGCCGGTGCGCCGGGCGAGCCCGGTCATCAGGCCGTCGCGCGGCCCCGGCCCGAGCTGGCTGCCGATGTACAGGGCCCCGGCCATCCCGTTCCCGACGACGCCGACGAGCATCGCCCCGACGCGCCAGCCCAGGGACTCGATCGGCGGGACGACCGAGAGCATGGCGTCGGTGGCCAGCCCGATGACGACCGCGTTGAGCACGGTGCCCAGGCCCGGCCACTGGCGCAGCGGGATCCAGAGCAGGAGCACGACGAAGCTGCTCGCGATGACCATCTGCCCGTACGACATCGGGATGTGCAGGGTCAGGCCGTAGGTCAGGACGCCCCAGGGCTCGAGGCCGAGGGTCGCCCGCAGCATCAGGGCCATCGTCACGCCGAACAGCACCAGCCCGACGAGCAGCTGGACGACCCGGTGCGCGAGGTGGCCGGCGCGCAGCTGCTGGATGGGGGTCATCGGCACGAGGTCGACGCGGCGACGCACCCCGCGGCGGGCGAGCTGGAGCGGTGTCATGGGGTCCATCGTCCGGTGAATTGGCACTTGAATCGAGGGCCAATCGTGCCACAGTGGCCACGTGAACGCCTCCGCACCCACCGTCAGCGCCGCCCGCACCGCCCGGCTCGTCGGTGACCTCGCCACGAGCCGGCCGACCTACCGTGCCCTCGCCGACGCGCTGCGCCTCGCGGTCGCCGACGGCCGCATCCCCGCGGGGACGCGGCTGCCGAGCGAGCGCGACCTCACCGGGCCGCTCGGCGTCAGCCGCACGACCGTCACCCGCGCCTACGACGTCCTGCGCGAGACGGGCTACCTCACGTCGCGGCGCGGCTCGGGGTCGGTGGCCACCCTGCCGGCCGGCACCCTGCGGCGCGGCACCGGCGGACTGTTCCCCGCCGACGTCGCCGACGGGGTCATCGACCTCACCTGCGCCGCCACCCGTGCCCCGGCCGGCGTCGTCGAGGCCTACGAGCGGGCCGTCGCGCGGCTCCCCGCGTACCTGTGCGGCGCCGGCTACCTCACCCACGGCGTCCCCGACCTGCGCGAGGCGATCGCCCAGCGCTACCGCGACCGCGGGCTGCCGACCTCGGCCGACGACGTGCTCGTCACCTCGGGGGCGGTCGCCGGGCTCGGCGTCGTCGTCCGGGCCCTGCTGCGGCCCGGCGACCGGGTCGTCGTCGAGGACCCCTCGTACCCGAACACCGTCGACGCGCTCCGGGCCGCGGGGGCACGGCTGCGGCCGCTCGTGGTCGACCCCGACGGCTGGGACGTCGAGGAGGCCGAGCGCACCCTCACGGCGGCGGCCGGGCGAGCGGCCGTGCTCATCCCCGACTTCCACAACCCCACCGGTGCCCTGATGCCCGACGAGCAGCGGGCCCGGCTCGCGCACCGGCTGCGGACCACCGGAACGACCCCGGTCGTCGACGAGTCGATCGTCGAGGTCGACCTCGACGGCGGGGCGGCCGTGCTGCCGTTCGCCGCCCACGCCCCGGAGGCGGTGAGCATCGGGAGCTCCTCGAAGTCGCACTGGGGCGGGCTGCGCACCGGCTGGGTCCGGGCGCCGCGCGGCGCGCTGCGCTCGCTCGTCGAGGCCCGCGTGTCCGGCGACCTCGGGGCGCCCGTGCTCGAGCAGCTCGTCCTCGCCGAGCTGATGCAGCGCTCACCCGGCCTCACCGCCGAGCGGCGCACCGACCTCGTCGCCTCGCGCACCGCGCTCGCCGAGGCGCTGGCCGCCGAGCTGCCCGACGTCCGCTTCCGGGTCCCGCGCGGCGGGCTGTCCCTGTGGTGCGAGCTGCCCGTCGGCCTCTCCTCCACCGCGCTCACGGCCGCGGCCGAGGACGAGGGGCTGCTCGTCGCCGCCGGTCCGCGCTTCGCGGTCGAGGGCGGCCTCGACCGCTGGCTGCGCCTGCCCCACCCGCTCCCACCGGCGACGATGACCGAGGCGGTGCGCCGGCTGGCCCGCGCCGCCGAGCGGGTCCGCTCGGGTCGCGCCGCGCCGGGTCCGGCCCGGGTCGCCCGCCCCGGGCGCCCCCTCGTCGCCTAGCCCACCGCGTCAGGTTCGGGGCCGGCGCCGGGCTGGCTATCGTGGCGCGCGTGACCAGCGAGCACCCGGACCCCCTGACCGACCTCCTCGAGACCCTCGACCTCGAGGAGCTCGGCTCGGCGGAGGTCAGCGTCCAGCCGCGCGACCCGGCCGTGCCGAGCGGCCTCGTCATCCCCGAGACCCTCGCCGAGGACATCACCCTCTTCCGCGGGCGCAGCCAGAAGCAGCCCCACGGACGGGTGTTCGGCGGGCAGGTGCTCGCCCAGGGCGTCGTCGCGTCGGGCCGCACGGTGGTCGGGGTCGGCGACGAGCCGCGGCGGCTGCACTCCATCCACGCCTACTTCATGCGCCCCGGCGACGACACCCAGCCGATCACCTTCAGCGTCGAGCGGATGCGCGACGGCCGCTCGTTCTCGACCCGCCGGGTGCACGCGATCCAGCACGGGAAGCCGATCCTGTCGATGAGCGCGTCGTTCCAGGTCCCCGACCGCGGCCTCGACCACCAGGACCCCGCCCCGCAGGTCCCGGGCCCCGACACCGTCCCCTCGCTCGCCGAGCTGTTCGCCGGCGTCGACGACCCGCGCGCGCAGCACCTGTCGCGGAGGGCCATCGAGCTGCGCCACGTCGAGGGCAACCTCTTCGCCGCGCCGCCGGCCGAGGAGGTCGCGAGCCAGCACGTGTGGATGCGCGCGGTCGGCCGGCTGCCCGACGAGCCGCTCGTGCACGACGCGGTGCTCGCCTACGCCTCCGACTACAGCCTCCTCGAGCCGGTCCTGCGGCGTCACGGACTGCCCTGGAGCACAAGAGGACTCAAGATGGCCAGCCTCGACCACGCGATGTGGTTCCACCGGCCGGCACGGGCCGACGAGTGGGTGCTCTACGCCCAGGAGTCGCCGTCGGCGCAGGGTGGGCGGGGCCTGGGCCTCGGCCGGATGTTCGCCGCCGACGGCACGCTCGTGGCCACCGTCGCCCAGGAGGGGATGGTGCGCGTCCCCGACTGATTGCCCATCACCCACCTCGAGGAGCCCCGGGAAGCCCTCGCGCGGTGGGTTGTGGGCAATATGTCGGGTCAGGCGGGGTCGACGAGGTGGCCGTCGGCGATCTCGAGCACCCGGTCGGCGACCGACAGCAGGGCCGGGTCGTGGGTGGTGACGAGGGTGGTCATCGCGCGCTCCTTCGCGAGCCGGGCGATGAGCCCCATGATCTCGCGCCCCGTCTCGGAGTCGAGCTGCCCCGTGGGCTCGTCGGCGAGCAGCAGCCCCGGCTCCGCCACGAGCGCCCGGGCCAGCCCGACCCGCTGCTGCTGACCGCCCGAGAGCTCGTCCGGCCGGTGCTCGCCGTGCCCGCCGAGCCCGACGTGCTCGAGCGCCTCGGTGACCCGGCGTTCGCGCTCCTCGCCGTCGACGGCCCTGAGCCGCAACGGGACCCCGACGTTTTCACGAGCGGTGAGGATGGGGACGAGGCCGAAGGACTGGAAGACGTACGACACCGGGCCCCGGCGCAGGGCGAGCAGGTCGGCGTCGGACATCGAGGTGACCTCGCGCTCGCCGAGGTGCACCGTGCCGCCGTCCGGCCGGTCGAGGCCGCCGATGACGTTGAGCAGGCTGGTCTTGCCCGACCCCGAGCGTCCGCGCAGGGCGACCAGCTCCCCCGGGCCACCTCGAGGGAGACCCCGCGCAGGGCGTGCACGGCCGTGGGGCCGGAGCCGAAGGTCCGGTGCACCTCGGCCACCCGGAGGAAATCGCCGCTCATCGCCGCTCCTCCCCGCTGCCGTCCGCGCCGCGCTCCCCGGCACCGTCCGGCTGCCCGGTGGGCCAGACCGCGATGTGGTCGGGCTCGAGGCCGAGGCGCACCCGGTCACGCATCTCGAGCGAGGCCGTGAAGGCCTTCGGCAGCTGCAGGCGGCCGGCGCGGTCGAGGACGGCGTACTCCTCCGCCACCCGTCCGACGGCGCCGTCGGCCCCGACCTCGTCGCGCCGCAGCACCTCGGTGGAGGTCCGGCCGTCGCGGATGCCGACGGTGCGCGCCACCTGCTCGCTGACGAGCGGGTCGTGCGTCACGACGAGCACGGTCGTGCCGAACTCGGTGTTGGCCAACCGGATCGCCTCGAACACCTCGTCGCTGCTGCGGGTGTCGAGCTCGCCGGTCGGCTCGTCGGCCAGCAGCACCCGTGGCCGGTTGGCGACGGCGACCCCGAGGGCCACCCGCTGCTGCTGCCCGCCGGAGAGCTGCCCCGGCCGCCGGTCCGCGCAGTCGGGGATGCCGAGCACCTCGAGGGTCTGCCGGGCCCGGGTGGCCCGCTCCCCCGCCCGGACGCCGGCGAGGAGCATCGGCAGCTCGACGTTCTCGGCGGCGGTGAGGTAGGGCAGCAGGTTGGCCGCCGCCTGCTGGAAGAGGAAGCCGACCGTCCGTCGGCGGTACTCGAGCCGCTCACGCCCGGCCATCGAGCCGAGGTCGTGGCCCGAGACACGGGCCAGGCCGGCGCTCGGGGTGTCGAGGCCGGAGAGGATGCCGAGCAGGGTCGACTTGCCCGAGCCGGACGCGCCGACGAGGGCCACGAGCTCGCCGCGCTGCACCTCGAGGTCGAGCCCCTGGAGCGCCACGACCTCGAGCCCCTCGGCGCGGTAGATGCGGACGAGGTTGTCGCAGAGGATGTCCGGGCCGTCGGGGACCCCTGCATCCCCGCGGCGGCGGGTCCTCGTGGTGGTGGCCGGTGACGTGGTCATGCCGTGTCTCCCTTGCGCAGGTGGTCGGCGAGGCGGCCGCGGCGGGCAGCCGCGGCGTCGAGGAGGAGGGCCAGGGCCCCGAGGACGATGACGAGGACCCCGGCGCCGGCGGCCGCGAGGGGCACGACGGGCAGGGCCGGGTGGGGTGCGCCGCCGGTGAACGGGGCCAGGTCGACCGCGGCCTCGACGAGCGAGGGTGCCGCGGCGCCCACGACCGCCCCCGCGAGACCGGCGAGCGCGACGACGGGCAGGACCTCGGTCCAGGCCAGGCCCCGCTCACCGCCGTGCGGCAGACCCATCGTCCGCAGCCGGATGACGAGGGCGGCGCGCTCGGGCCGGGTGGCGGCGAGCAGGAGCACGACGGCCAGGAGGGTCAGGACTCCGGCGAGCAGCGCCCCCACGAGGTAGGTGCGGGCGATGAGCCGGGGCAGGGCACGCCCGGCGACCCGCTGCTCGGCCGCGGCGACGGTGTCGACGCCGGTGACCCGTCCGCTCGGGGTGGCGGTGCCGGGCTCGCGCAGCGTCCGGAGGGCCTCGGCGGCGGAGGCGTCGGCCGCGAGGAAGGCGGTGTTCGGCTGGGCCGAGGGCACGAGCTCGCCGAGGTCGTCGAGGGGCACCAGGACGGCCGGGAGGGACTGCCCGGCGGCCAGCCGCGCCAGCCCGGGGTCGACGACCAGGCGCCCCACCGGCACGCGGGACCCCCGCACGGCGAGCTCGAGGTCGCCGTCGGTGGCGATGCCCGGGCCGGCGAGCAGGGTCAGCCCCGACCCGGTCGCGGCGGGCGGGGCCCCCAGGTGCAGCGGGGTGTCGGCGAGCAGGCGCCCGTACTCCGCGGGGTCCACGCCGAGCAGCAGCACGGGCGTGGCCCGCCGCCCGCTGACGAGGGTGGCGCCGGTGGCCACGTACGCGCGCACCACCGACCGCACGCCGGGGCGCGCGGCGAGGGCCGCGGCGTCGTCGGCGTCGACGCGCACGGCGTCGACCCGCACCTCCGCACCGACCGTGCGCCAGGCGGAGACCTCGCGCTGCTCGCCGATGGTGCTCGTCAGGGCGGCGAGGAGAGCGAGGACCGCGGCCCCGACGACCACCGCGAGCACCGGCAGCGCGGCCGTGGCCCCGGTGCGCGCGGCGCGGGCCAGGCCGAGGAAGCCGACGAGCCCGCGCCGGCGGGCGGCCACCCGGGCCGCGGCGCGGACCGGCACGGGGAGGAGCCGGAGGACGAGCAGCGCGGCGGCCGCGGCCACGAGGACCGGCGTGAGCGCCGCGTACCAGTCGGTGCGGCCGCCGGCGATCTCGCCGCCCCGGGACCGCACCGTGGCGACGGCGGCAGCCGCGACGGCGACGACGGCCAGCTCGGCGACGACCCGGCGCGCCACCCGGACCACCCGCGCGCGCCGCACGGCGTCCTCGCCCGAGTCGTCGTGCTCGAGCGAGCGGACGCGCAGGAGCACGGCGGCGGTGGCGGCCAGGGCGGGGACCAGTGCGACGAGGGCGACCTCGACCCAGGTGCCGGCACCCTGCGTGCCGGTGACGAGCAGCAGCACGGGGACGACGGCGAGCACGACGATTGGCACCGCGGGCAGCGCCGTGCCACCGACCACCTGCCCACGAGCTGGCGCAGCGAGCCGCCCCGCGCCCGGACGAGCCGCACGTCGCCGCGCCGCCGGGCCACGGCGACGACGGCGGTCAGCGCCAGCACGAGGGCGGCGAGCGCGGTGAGCCCCGCGGTGGCGAACGAGGTCATGACCCGGACACTGGCCACCGAGGCCTCGTAGTCGTCGAGCACGCCCGCGAGGCCGGTGCTCACCTCGACGGGCTGCGCGGTGGCCTGCCCGAGCCGGGAGTCGGTGTCGAGCCGGACGAGGGCCCGGCGCAGGAGGGGCACGTCGGCGGCGGTGAGCCGCGAGGTGACGAGCGGATAGCGCCAGGAGGCCGACAGCACCGGTGAGGACGCCGACCCGACGGGGTCCCGCCAGAGCCCGTCCGACACGGCGCCGTAGGACTCGGCGGCCGCGACGACGGCACCCTCGGTGACGACACCCCCCTGGCCGGTGAGGATCGCGGCGAGCCCGGTCATCCGCGGCTCGGCCTGCCAGAACCCGTCGTCCGGGTCGGTGGCGACGAAGGTGCCGCTGACCACGAGGGCGAGCGGGGTGAGCCGGCCGTCCGGTACGAGGGTCAGGGCGTCACCGACCTCGACGCCCCAGGCCCTGGCGGTGGACTCGGCGAGGGCGACGGGCACGACGGCGGTGACGTGGCCCCTGGCGAGGGGCGCGACCGAGCGCGTGGTGGTCGGCGCCCCGGGGGCGCCCCCGGTGGCCCACCGCACGTGCGAGGCCAGCTCGCTCTGGACGCGGACGACGGCCAGCGAGCCGTCGGGTCGCAGCGTCGTGCCGTCCGGCCGGGCGATGGTCGCGGAGTCGCTCTGGGCGGCCCAGGTCGGCGTTCCGAGCAGGCGGGTGACGTCGGGCCCGACGACCCCGCGCAGCGCCTCGTCGACCGCCGCGAAGGGGGCCGGCGGCCCGGCCCCGGGGGTCTCGGACGGTGCGGGAAGGTCGAGCGAGCGCGCCGGCGCGGAGCGCAGCCCGATCTCGCGGGCCTGGGCGCGGGCCGCGGCCACGGTGTCGCCCACGGCCTCGTCGACGGCGACCGACTCGACCCGCGGCGTGACGACGAGGTAGGCGGCGGTGACCGCGGCCAGCAGGGCGAGGACGACGGCCGGCGCCCGGGCGTCGAGGAGACCTCGCCACGACAGCACCCGGCCCGACAGGCCGCTCGGGGCCTCCCCCGGGTCGTGCCGGTGCGCCGCGTGGCGTCCGGGTCCGTGACCGGTCACGACGCCTCCCCTCCCGGAGCTCGCCGGCGAGGTCGCGGCTCGTGCTGCGCAGCACGGCCGCCCCGACGACGACGAGCGCGAGCAGGAGCAGCAGCGCGTAGCCGGCGAGCGACCCGACGGGCAGCCGCACGAGCACCGACGGCACCTGCGGGTGGCCGTCACCGCCGACGAGGAGCGGGACGACGGTGACCGCGGCGAGCACCCCGAGCAGCAGCCCGACGAGCACGGTGACGAGGACGACGAGCACCCGCTCGAGGACGAGGACGGAGCGGATGCGCCCCGGCGGCATCCCCAGCGCGAGAAGGACCGCGTTCTCGTGGCGGCGCGCCCGCCCGAGGGCCGCGGTGCTCGCCGCGAACCCGACCCCGGCGAGCAGCACCGAGGCGAGCGTCACGAGGAGCATGGCCGAGCGCATCCCGGCGTTGACGGGGTCGGCGAGGCGCTCACGCACCTGCTCGTCGGCGACGAGCACGATCGTGCCGTACGGCGCCTTCGCGCGCACGACCCGGGCGGCGGCCTCCGGGTCGGCCGGTGCCGCCCACCACTCCTGCGGGTCGAGGACGGTGCGGCTGCGGACGTCCGACCCGCCGCCGACCCGCTCCGGCGTGGCCTCGACGGTCGGCAGGTCGAGGAGGATGCCGCGGGCCGGGACCTGGGCGGTCGGCAGGGAGTCGACGACCGAGACGACGGTGATGGACAGGTCGCGCACCCCGAGGGGCAGGGTGACCTGGCGCCCCGCCCCGACCTGGAGCGCGTCCGCGACCTGCCGGGTCACGACGGCGGGAACCGGTCGGGCGGCGCCGGCCCGGGCGGCCTGCCACAGACCGAGCCGGTCGGAGGAGGGGCGCAGCTCGTTGCCCAGCGCGACGGGCGCCCCGTCGGCGGTCAGCCCGCTGACGACGAGGTCGAAGGTCGGCTCGGGCAGGAAGTAGTACACGTAGTCCGGCAGCGGCACCGAGACCCCGACGACGGCGAGCGGGGGCACGAGGCCGAGCCCGCGCAGGTCGGCGGTGAGGTCGCGCTGCGTGCTCGAGACCGGGCCGAGGGGCACGGACGACACGAGGCCGCGGGCGTCGCGCACGCGCACGGAGCCGGCGAACCCGTCCACGGCGAGGGGCGAGTCGGTGACCACCTTGGCGGTGACCACGAGCCGCTGCGGCGAGCCGGGCAGGGGCACCCCGCCGCCGAGGTCGCGGGCCCGCACCAGCCGGTCGGTCACGGTGGACCAGGGGGCGTCGAGGGTGTCGGGGCGCGGGCTCATGACCGTGGCCGCGGCCCGGGCGTCGACGCCGAGCACGGTCACGTCGGACACGCCGCCGAGGTCGACCGTGCCGCGCCACACCGGGCTGACCCGGGCGGCCCCGCCCGCCGCGTCGTCGACCAGGTCACCGGTCGCGGCGCTCGCGGGCCCCGACACCTCGCGCACCACGCGCACGGGCGACCCGGTGTCGAACGCCGACTGGTCGGTGATCGCGCGGTCGACCGTCGCGCGGTGGCCGAGCGCGATGGTGCCCATCGCGACGGCGAGGAGGACGAGCAGGAGCGTGCCGCTCTGACCGGCCGCCCGTCGCGCGAACTGCCAACCGCCCCAGGCGGCGTCGAGACCCGGGCGCCGGGCGCCCCAGCCGGCGGCGACACGGGCCAGCACGGGCAGCAGCCGCAGGCAGACGACCGAGAGGCCGGCGACGACGAGGGCCGGGGCGGCCGTCGTCAGGGGGTCGACGGTCGTCTCGCCCACGGCGTCGTAGCGGCGCAGCTGGACGGCCGCCAGCACCCCGAGGAGCACGAGGACGACGTCGAGCCCCGACCCGGCCGCGAGCCGCAGCCCGCCGGCGCGGGTGCGCCCGCCACCGCCACCGCGGGCCCGCCCGACCCACAGGGTCGTCAGCACGGTGACGACCACGGCGAGCACCGCGAGGGGCAGGGCGGTGCGCCAGAGCACCGGGTCGCGCACGGCCGCCACCGACCACACCGGCCCGTCGGAGCCGGCGACGAGGTGGGCGAGGACGGGTGCCGCCAGCGAGGTGCCGAGGACCCCGAGCGCGGCGACCACCACGGCGTCCCCGAGGGCGAACCCCGCGAGCCGGGCGGTGGATGCTCCCCGCGTGCGCAGCAGCCGGGTCTCGGTGTCGCGCAACGCGGCCAGCAGCGCCGCGGCGCCGACGAGGGCGACCGTCCCGAGGAGGACCAGCAGCACCGTCGGGGTGAGCAGGGAGACGCGCACCCGGTCACCGACCAGGCCGGCCTCGTCCACCAGCGCGGGCAGCGCCGTGACCACCCGGGGGCTGCCGGCCGGGACGGACGGCGGCTGCGCGGTCTCGGGCGACCCCTCGACGAGCGGCAGTCCGACGACCCGGCGCAGGCCGGTGACGGCGTCGTCGACCTGCGCGGACAGCCGGTCGACGTCACCCACCCGGACGCCGCCGAGGTCGGGAGTGGCCCGCCAGGTGACCGTCGAGCTGCCGACGAGCGGGCCGTCGAAGGTGCCCGCGGCCACGACGAACGGCCCGTACGTCGTGAAGTCTGACTCCGTGACGCCCTCGAGCCCGAGCGGCAGGTCGGCCCACAGCCCGTCCTGGGGCGAGCGGGGCAGGAAGGTGCCGACGACCTCCACCGTGAGGACCGGGGCCTTGGGGTCGATGAGGTCGCCGAGCCGCAGGGTGTCACCGACCCCGACGCCGAGCCCGTCGGCCGCCGCGTCGGGCAGGGCCACCTCGACCCGCCCCCGGCCGCGGGCCGCGGCGTCGTCGGGACGCACCGGCCAGCGCCCGACGGTCAGTCGGGCGGCCCCGTCGATGCCCCGGACGTCGGCGAGCAGGGCGCGGTCGGTGGTGGCGCGGCCGGGGAGGGAGCGGGTCGTCGCGGTGCCCACCCGCGTGACCGTCGACGACGGCAGCCCCGCGACCCCGCGGGTGAAGGCGGCGTCGACCGCCGCGAGGTCGCCCGGCCGCAGCGCGGCGCTGAGCACGAGGGAGCGCTCCGCGGGAGGGACGACGAGGGCCGAGCGCACGCCGGCGTCGGTGATCGCCGCCGAGAGCACCTGGAGCGCCGTGACGACGACGAGCGAGGCGAGCACGGAGACGGCGATGGCCGCGACCGCGACGGGGTGCGAGCCCAGCCGGCGACGCAGCAGTCGTGCACCGCCCACGTCACCCGGTCCTCCCCGGCGGACCCTCCGCCCCCGGCAGGCTAGCCGTGGCTCAGGCGGGGCCCAGGGGGTGGACGGACACGGATCGACAACGATGTGCGACCGACGTGGGGCCCACGGAGGTCCTTCCCGGTTCCCACTCCAGGTGCGGCGCACCGGCGCCCGAGAGCGGGACCTCGGCGGGTCCACCGAGGGTGGCCACGACGGCGAACGGCTCGCCGCCGGCCGGGCGGTGGCGCAGGAGCACCCAGCGCTCCTCCTCGTCGACGTCGACCTCGACGTCGGCCAGGCGCGTCGGCCCGGACCCGAGCAGGCGGCGCCGCAGGGCGGTCAGGTCGGTGTACCAGCGGAGCATCCGGGCGTGGTCGGGCTCGCCGAGCTCGCTCCAGTCCAGGACCGAGCGGTCGCGGGTCGCGGGGTCCTGCGGGTCGGGCACGTCATCGGCCGACCAGCCGTGCGAGCCGAACTCGGCGCGGCGGCCCTCGCGGACGGCGTCGGCCAGCCAGTCCTCGGCGAAGCTCGTGAAGAACTGCCAGGGGGTGGACGCGGCCCACTCCTCGCCCATGAAGAGCATCGGCGTCGTCGGCGCCAGGAGGTACAGCGCGGCGCCGGCGGCCTGCAGCGCCGGGTCGGCCACGAGGGCCGAGATGCGTTCTCCGGTGGCCCGGTTGCCGACCTGGTCGTGGGTCTGGAGGTAGCCGAGGAGACGCCGGGCGTCGAGGCCCTCGCGGTCGACCGGGGCGCCCCAGGTGGCGCCGCGGAAGCTCGAGTGCGTGCCGTCGTGGAGGAACCCGTGGGTGAGGACCTTGGCGAGCACCGAGAGCGGGCCGGGGTGCGGGCCGTCCGGCGCACCGGCGAAGTCGGCGTAGTAGCCCTGCGCCTCCCCGGTGAGGGCGACGTGCAGCGCGTGGTGGACGTCGTCGTCCCACTGGGCCGTCATGCCGCGACCGCCGTCGCCGGTGGCCGTGACCATGACGATGTCGTTGAGGTCGGACTCGGCGACGAGGTCGAGGGGGCGCCCGAGGTCGGTGGCGAGCGCGGCGACCTCCTCGGACAGCTCGGCGAGGTAGTGGCGCGCCGAGTCGTCCTTGAGCTCGTGCACGGCGTCGAGCCGCAGGGCGTCGACGTGGAGGTCGCGGAACCACCGCAGGGCGCTCTCGACGAGGAAGCGGCGCACCTGCGCCGAGCCGTCGTCGTCGAGGTTCACCGCCGCGCCCCACGGGGTGTGGTGGCCCTCGGTGAAGTACGGGCCGAACCGCGACAGGTAGTTGCCGCTCGCGCCGAGGTGGTTGTGCACGACGTCGAGGCAGACCCCGAGCCCGCGGGCGTGGCAGGCGTCGACGAAGCGGGCGAGGGCGTGCGGACCGCCGTAGGCGTCGTGCACCGCATAGAGACCGACGCCGTCGTAGCCCCAGCCGCGGTCGGTGGGGAAGGCCGCGACGGGCATCACCTCGACGACGTCGACGCCGAGGGCGACGAGGTGGTCGAGGTGCGCGGCGGCGGCGTCGAAGGTGCCCTCGGGCGTGAAGGTGCCGACGTGCAGCTCGTAGAAGACCGCGCCGAGGCTGCCGGCGCCGTCGCGCGGACCGCGCCAGGCGTCGTCGGTCCACACGAGGTCGGCGGGGTCGAGCGTGCGGCTGGGGCCGTGGACGCCGGCCGGCTGCCACGCGCTGCGCGGGTCGGGCAGGGCGGGGTCGGCGCCGTCGAGCACGAAGGCGTAGTCGACCGGGCCGGTGCCCTCGGGCAACGCGAGCTGCCACCAGCCGCCGTCGGCCGGCTCCATCGCCTCCCGCCGGACCTCCGGTGGGCCGTCGGCCGGACCGGGGACGGGAGACCACTCGAGCTCGACCCGGCCGGCGAGCGGAGCCCACACCTCGATGACGCGCACGCTCACGAGGGATGCCCCTCGCCCGACTCCTCCGCACCCTCGACCGGCGGCTCGGGCGCCGGCTCGGGCGCCACCTCGGCCTCGGGCCGCACGAGCAGCGCGACCGGTCGGTCGGCGAGCAGGTCGGCCAGCGGCACCGGGCCGCCGCCGTCGACGGGGCGTCCGGACAGCACCTCGACCCACTCCCCCGCCGGCACCTCGAGCGTCGCGTCGCCGAAGCCGCCGGCGTCGGCCAGCCGCCCGGCGCCGCGGGTCACGAGCGTGACCGACCGCGCGCCGTCGGCGTCACCGCGGGCGAAGGCCAGGGCGTGCGCGGACCCGACGGCCACCGGCGTGTACGTCGACTCCGGCCCGACGAACGCCGACGGGTGCTCGCGCCGCAGCCGCAGCGCGAGGGAGGTCAGCCGCATCTTGTCGTCGTCGAGGTCGAAGCAGGGCTCGTCGTCGTCGACCCGGGCCAGCCGTTCGCGGCGGTCGGACCAGTCGACGGGCCGGCGGTTGTCGGGGTCGACGAGCGAGAGCATCCCGATCTCGCAGCCCTGGTAGACGTCGGGCACGCCGGGCATCGTCAGCTGGACCAGCTTCTGCCCGAGGATGTTCGCGCGCACCGCGGCGTCGTGCGGAACCGTCCAGGCGTCGAGGTGCTCGTGCACGGCGAGGTCGCGCCCGAGCGCCCGGGCGAAGGCGACGACCTCGTCCTCGTACCCGGTGTCGCCGTCGACCCACGCCGTGTGGACCTTGGCCTCGCGCACCGCCTTGAGGAGGTACTCCTCGAGCCGCGCGCCCGACACCGGCCAGGTGCCGACGAGGGTCTGCCAGACGAGGTACTCGGTGGGGGCGTCGACCCGCTCGGTGCGGTGGGGCGCCGCGAGCTCGCGGGCCGTCTCGAGCCAGGACGCCCAGCCCGGTGCGTCCTCGGCGAGCACCATGAGCCGGGCCCGGGTGTCCTCCGAGCGCTTGGTGTCGTGCGTCGTGAGGGTCGTCATCGACGTCGGCCACTCGGCCTGCTGGCGCTCGCACCAGGTGTGGAACTCCTCGACGCCGGCCGAGAGCACCTCGGGGTGCCCGCCGACCTCGTTGGCCCCGGCGAGCCGGAACCAGCGGTAGAACGCGGTGTCCTCGATGCCCTTGGCCATCACCGGGCCGCAGGTCTGCTGGAAGCGGACGCGGAAGTCGTCGGCGAGCCGGCCGCTGTCGAGCGCCGCCTCGGGCACCTCGCGGTCGAGGACGAGCCGCACGACGAGGTCGAGGGCGTCGTGGTCGCTCGGGGCGAGCACCCCGCGTGCCCGCTCGGCCGCCGACTCGACGACCGCCGCCTGCTCCGGATCGACCCCGCGACCGGGCACGACGTAGGCCCGGTAGCGGTCCATCGACACGAGCAGCGCCTCGAGCGCCCGCCGGGCCGCCCCGGCGTCGACGTCGGGGACCACGCGGCGGACCAGCCGCATCAGCCGGTCGACCTCGGCCGCCTGCACGTCGTCGACGACGAGCCGCTTGCTCTCGAGCACGACGTCCTCGAGGTCGGCGGCCTCGGGCGCCACCGACGCCCAGAGCCGGTCGAGGGTGCCGGTGTCGTCGGCGGGCGTCATCACCTGCTGGACCCGCAGCAGCGCGTCGTAGCCGGTCGTCCCGGAGCAGCGCCACGCCTCGGGCAGCCGCTCCTCCCCCTCGAGGATCTTCTCGACGACGACCCACGCGTCGCCCGTGGCCGCCGCGAGCCGCTCGAGGTAGCCGCCGGGGTCGGCGAGGCCGTCCGGGTGGTCGATGCGGAAGCCGTCGACCTCGCCGTGGCCGTGCAGGGCGAGGAGCAGGGCGTGCGTCGCCGTGAAGACGACGGGGTCCTCGACGCGTACCGCGACGAGCGAGGTGACGTCGAAGAAGCGCCGGTAGTTGAGGGCGTCGCCGGCCTCGCGCCAGCTGGAGAGCCGGTAGGCCTGGGCCAGGGCGAGCTCGGGAGCGGCAGCTCCTCGGTGCCCGGTGCGACGGGGAACTCGTGGTCGTAGTAGCGCAGCACCGGCTCGGCGCCGCTCGGGCCGCCGTCGTCGGCGAGGACCAGCTCGCCGGCCTCGAGGACGCGCTCGAGCGGCCCGCCGAGCACCGGCATGAGCAGCCGCTCGTCCTCGGCGACCCAGTCGACGTCGAACCAGCCGGCGTACGGCGAGCGGCGGCCCTCGCGCAGCAGCGACCAGAACGGGGCGTTGAGGTGCTCCGGCTGCGGCACGGCCATGTGGTTGGGCACGACGTCGACGACGATGCCCAGCCCGTGCTCGCGGCACGCGGCGACGAGGCGGTCGAAGGCCTCGCGGCCGCCCGCCTCCTCGCTGATGCGGGTGTGGTCGAGGACGTCGTAGCCGTGCGCCGACCCCGGTGCGGCCTGGAGGACCGGCGACAGGTAGACGTGCGACACCCCGAGCGAGGCCAGGTAGGGCACCTGCTCGGCGGCGGCGTCGAAGCCGAAGCCGCCGTGCACCTGGAGCCGGTAGGTCGCGGTCGGGACCACGCGGGCGGGGTCGGGTCGGTGGGCCACCACGGCGTCAGACCCGGGTCGCGCCGGCCGCTCCGGCCGCGGGCGTCGGGCTCTCGCGGGGGCCGCGCAGCACGATGACCGACCGGCCCTCGACGCGGACCTTGGCGCCGGCGTCGTGCCGCTCCGGCTCGACGACGGCGGCCGCCGTGTCGACCTCGGTGAGCCACCGGCCGCCGTACTCCTCCCCGGGGAGCACGAAGTCGCGCGCCTCGAGGTCGGCGTTGAAGAGGACGAGGAAGTCGTCGTCGACGACCGGTCGGCCGCGCAGGTCGGGGCTCGGGATGGCCCCCCGTTGAGGAAGACGGTCATCGTGCGGGCCTGGCCGTCGGACCAGTCGCTCTCGCCCATCGGCTCGCCCTCGGGCTGGAACCAGGCGATGTCGCCCATGTCGGACTGGCCGCCGTGGTCGGCGCTGCCGGCGAAGAACCGGCGCCGGCGGAAGACCGGGTGCTCGCGGCGCAGCGTGGCGACGGCGCCGGTGAAGGCGTAGAGGTCGCGCTGCTCCTCGGTGAGGTCCCAGTCCATCCAGGCGGTCTCGTTGTCCTGGCAGTAGACGTTGTTGTTGCCGTCCTGGGTGCGGCCGAGCTCGTCGCCGTGCGCGATCATCGGCACGCCCTGGCTGAGCAGGAGGGTGGCGAGGAAGTTGCGCTGCTGGCGGGCGCGCAGGGCGTTGACCTCGGGGTCGTCGGTCGGGCCCTCGGCGCCGCAGTTCCAGGAGCGGTTGTGGCCCTCGCCGTCGCGGCCGTCCTCGCCGTTGGCCTCGTTGTGCTTCTCGTTGTAGGACACCAGGTCCCGCAGCGTGAAGCCGTCGTGGGCAGTGACGAAGTTGATGCTCGCGATGGGCTTGCGGCCGTTGTGCTCGTAGAGGTCGCTGCTGCCCGTGAGGCGCGAGGCGAACTCGCCGAGCGAACCCGGCTCACCGCGCCAGAAGTCGCGGACGGTGTCGCGGTACTTGCCGTTCCACTCGGTCCACAGGGGCGGGAAGCCGCCGACCTGGTAGCCGCCGTCGCCGACGTCCCAGGGCTCGGCGATGAGCTTGACCTGGCTGATCACCGGGTCCTGCTGGATGAGGTCGAAGAACGCCGACAGCTTGTCGACCTCGTGGAACTGGCGGGCCAGCGTGGCAGCGAGGTCGAAGCGGAAGCCGTCGACGTGCATCTCGGTGACCCAGTAGCGGAGGCTGTCCATGATCAGCTGGAGCACGTGCGGGTTGCGCATGAGGAGGCTGTTCCCCGTGCCCGTCGTGTCGTAGTAGTGCTCCTTGGCGTCGTCGACGAGGCGGTAGTACGCCGCGTTGTCGATGCCCCGGAAGCAGATGGTCGGGCCCATCTCGTTGCCCTCGGCGGTGTGGTTGTAGACGACGTCGAGGATGACCTCGATGTCGGCCTCGTGCAGCGCCTTGACCATCGCCTTGAACTCGGTGACCTGCTCGCCGCGCTGGCCGCGGGCGTAGGCGTTGTGCGGCGCGAGGAACCCGATCGTGTTGTAGCCCCAGTAGTTCGACAGCCCCTTGGCCTGGAGCGAGGTGTCCTGGACGAACTGGTGCACCGGCATCAGCTCGAGGGCGGTGACGCCGAGGCCGCTCAGGTGCTCGACGACGGCCGGGTGCCCGATGGCCGCGTAGGTGCCGCGGATCTCCTCGGGGATGTCCGGGTGGGTCATCGTCAGGCCCCGCACGTGCGCCTCGTAGATGACGCTCTCGTGGTACTCGTGGCGCGGCGGGCGGTCGTGGCCCCAGTCGAAGTAGGGGTTGGTGACGACGGCGAGCATCGTCTTGCCGAGGCTGTCGTCGGTGTTGCGCGTCTCGGGGTCGTCGAAGTCGTAGGAGAAGAGGGCGGGGTCGTTGCTGACCTGGCCCTCGACGGCCTTGGCGTAGGGGTCGAGCAGCAGCTTGCTCGGGTCGCAGCGGTGGCCGTTCTCGGGGTCGTACGGACCGTGGACGCGGTAGCCGTAGCGCTGGCCCGGCTGCATCCCGGGCACGTAGCCGTGCCAGACGAAGCCGTCGACCTCGGGCAGGTCGAGACGCGTCTCGGCGCCGTCGTCGTCGACGAGGCAGAGCTCGACGCGCTCGGCGACCTCGCTGAACAGGGCGAAGTTGACGCCGCTGCCGTCGTAGGTGGCGCCGAGGGGGTAGGAGGTACCGGGCCAGATCTCCACTGATTGCCTTCCGAGGTGAGTCGTCGCAGGCCAGCGACTCTGCCGGCACGCCGCGGGCCGGGGGCCCGCGCGAGGTCCCCAACCTACCCGTTCCGCCGGCTCCTACTCACCGTCACCGTCGACACTCGACAGGCTCCCCGGCGGCGCCGCGTGGCGGTGCTCCGCGCTCGACTAGGGTCGGACGGTCCCGTCGAGCACACCCCGAGGAGCCCCCATGTCCGACCAGCGCGTCGCCGTCGTCACCGGAGCCGCCCGCGGCATCGGGGCCGCCACCGCCGAGCGGCTGGCCCGTGACGGGTTCGCCGTCGCCGTCCTCGACCTCGACGAGGCCGCGTGCGAGGAGGTCGCCGGACGGATCCGCGACGCCGGGGGCTCGGCCGTGGGCGTCGGGGTCGACGTGTCGGACGCGGCGGCCGTCGCCGCGGGGGTCGCGCGGGTCGCCGACGAGCTCGGCCCGCCGGTCGTGCTCGTCAACAACGCCGGGATCATCCGCGACAACCTGCTCTTCAAGATGACCGAGGCCGACTGGGACGCCGTGATGGACGTGCACCTCAAGGGCGCCTTCCTCATGACCAAGGCCTGCTCGGCGCACATGACCGAGCAGCGCTACGGGCGCGTCGTCAACCTCTCGTCGTCCTCGGCGCAGGGCAACCGCGGGCAGGCCAACTACTCGGCCGCCAAGGCCGGGCTGCAGGGCTTCACGAAGACGCTGGCCATCGAGCTCGGCAAGTTCGGGGTCACCGCCAACGCCGTCGCGCCGGGGTTCATCCAGACCGACATGACCCGCGCCACCGCCGAGCGGCTCAAGGTCTCGTTCGAGGACTTCATCACCCACACCGCCTCGACCATCCCCGTCGCGCGCGTCGGCCAGCCCGAGGACATCGCGGCGACGATCTCCTTCCTCGTGTCCGAGGAGGCCGGCTTCGTCAGCGGCCAGGTCATCTACGTCGCCGGCGGCCCCCTCGACTGACCGCTCCGCGTCCGGGCCGGCTCGCGAGCCGTCCCGGTCGTGCCGAGCCGCGTCGACGCGGCGCCCGACGGTCACGTCGGCTCGCGAGCCGGGTCGTCCGTCGTCCACAGGGGCGGGCGTCCGGCCGTGTCGTCCACAGGCCCGGGCGTGACGGTGGCCCGGCGGGCCGAGGATCCGGCAGCGTGGACGCATGGATCCCGTCGTCAGCCACCTGCTCGCCGCCCAGGAGGGCGTCGTGTCGCGGGCGCAGCTCGTCCCCCGCGGCGTGCCTCCGGCCGTCCTCGCCGCCTCGGTCCGCGACGGGGGCCTCGTGCGCATCCGCCCGGGTCTGTTCGCCGACCCGGCGCGCTGGGTCGGCGCGCACCCCGACGAGCGCTACCGCCTGACCGTCCGCGGCGTGCTGCTCGGCCGGCCGGGCTGGGCCGCCTCGCACCACGCGGCGCTCGCCCTGTGGCGCCTCCCGCTCTGGCGCACGGACCTCAGGGTCGTCGACGTCCTGGCCGGCACCCACACCGCGAAGATCCGACCGGGCACCCACGTCCACGTCCAGGGGAACGTCACCGCGGCCGTCCGCGACGGGTGCGCCACGGCGGGTCCGGCCGTCGCCGCCGTCCAGGTGGCGGCGACCGCCGGGGCGGAGTCCGGGGTCGTCGCGCTCGACGCCGCCCTCCACCGAGGGCTCTGCACCACCGACGAGGTCGAGCGCGTCCTCGCGGCGGGAGTCGTCCGGTACGGAACGGGCCGCGCCCGGCGGATGCTCGCCCTCGCGGACCCGGCGTGCGAGTCGGTCGGTGAGACGAGGACCCGGCTCCTCCTGCTCGCCCTCGGGCACCGCCCCCGGTCCCAGGTCGTGATCCGGGACGCCCACGGGGTGGTCGGCCGGGTCGACCTGCTGGTCGGCCGGGTGGTCGTCGAGTTCGACGGGGCGCTCAAGTACGGCGGCGCCGAGGGTCGCGACGCGCTGGTGGCCGAGAAGGTGCGCGAGGACCGGCTGCGGGCCCTCGGCTACGTCGTCGTGCGGCTCACCTGGGCCGACCTCGACCACCCGGCCCGCGTCGCTGCCCTCGTCCAGCGTGCGCTGGCGGTCGCCGCCTGAGCCCGCGAGCCTGCCCGCCCGGTCCCTCATCTCTACGGGGCTCGCGAGCCGTCCCGGCCGTGCCGAGCCGCGACGACACGGCTCGGCACCGCTCGGGCCGGCTCCCGAGCCGGCGCGGATGCGACGACGCCCCCGCACCACTCGGTCCGGGGGCGTCGTCGCGTCAGGTGCTCAGAGGCCGAGGTCGCGGCCGATGAGCTCCTTCATGATCTCGTTCGAGCCGGCCCAGATCTTCGAGACGCGGGCGTCGCGCCAGGCGCGGGCCACGCGGTACTCGTTCATGAAGCCGTACCCACCGTGCAGCTGGACGCACTCGTCGAGCACCTCGTTCTGCACCTGAGCCGAGAACCACTTCGCCTTGGCGGCGTCGACGGGCGTCAGCTTGCCCTCGGCGTGCGCGGCGATGCAGTCGTCGACGTAGGCCTGGGTGACCTCGAGCTTGGTGAGCAGCTCGGCCATCTTGAACTTGTTGTGCTGGAACGAGCCGACCGGCTGCCCGAAGGCCTTGCGCTCCTTGGTGTACTCGACGGTCTCGCGGAAGATCTGGAACGCGTGCGCGGTGTTGGCGACGGCGGCGCCGATGCGCTCCTGGGGCAGGCGCTGCATCATCGCGATGAAGCCCATGCCCTCCTCGCCGAGCCGGTTGGCGTCGGGGACGCGGACGTCCTCGAAGAACAGCTCGGAGGTGTCGGCCTCCTCCTGCCCGACCTTGTCGAGCTTGCGGCCGCGGCTGAAGCCCTCCATGCCCTCCTCGACGACGAGCAGCGTGATGCCCTTGGCGCCCTTGGAGGGGTCGGTGCGGGCCGCGACGATGACGAGGTCGGCCTGGTAGCCGTTGGTGATGAAGGTCTTGGAGCCGTTGAGCACCCAGTCGTCACCGTCGCGCACCGCGGTGGTCTTGAGCGCCGCGAGGTCGGAGCCGCCGGAGGGCTCGGTCATGGCGATCGCGGCGATGAGCTCGCCGTTGGCCATGCCGGGCAGCCAGCGCTCCTTCTGCTCCTGGGTGCCGAGGTCGACGACGTACGGCGGGCAGACGTCGCTGTGGATGCCGAAGCAGGAGGACACGGCGAAGTTGAAGCCGGCGATGACCTCGGCCGCGATGGCGTTGAAGCGGTAGTCCTCGGCACCCATCCCGCCGAACTCCTCGGGGATGTCGAGGCCGAAGAGGCCCTGCTTGCCGGCCTCCTTCCACAGGTCGCGGTCGACCGACTTGACCTCGAGCATCTGCTCGGCACGCGGCTTGAGCGTGCGCTCGACGAACTCGGCGACGGAGGCGCGGAAGTCCTCGTGCTCGCTGGCGTAGACGTTGCGGGGCATGGGTCTCCTCGACTCGGCGTGCGGGGCGGCGTCGGCGCGCCGCCGTTGACTAAGCGCTTGCTTAGTGTGTCCCGCGTGCGGCATGCTGTCAACCGTGCCCAGCACCCCGCCGCTCACCGAGACCGCCGTCCTCGCCGCGCTCGCGCCCGAGGGCGGGCGCCCCGGCGGCGCCACCGACGTCTCCGACACGGCCGTGCGGATCATGCTCGCCGCCGCCGACGCCTTCGCCGAGCACGGCTTCCCCGCGACGACCACCCGCGACATCGCCTCGCGCGCCGGCCTCTCCCCCGCCGGCGTCTACGTGCACTTCGCGTCCAAGGAGGTCCTCCTCTTCGAGATCAGCCGGCGGGGACACGCCCGGGCGCGCGACCTGCTCGTCGAGGCCTCGCGCGACGCCGCCTCCCCCACCGAGGCGCTGCGGGCCATCGTCGGCGGCTTCTCGCGCTGGCACGCCGAGCACCACCAGCTCGGCCGCATCGTCCAGTTCGAGTTCCGCCACCTCTCCCCCGAGCACCGCGCCGAGGTCATCGAGCTGCGCAAGGACATCGACGGCGTCGTCGCCGACGTGCTGCGGGCCGGGGTCGAGACGGGCGAGCTCGACGTCGACGACGTGCCCGCCACCGCGCTGGCCCTGCTCTCGATGGCCATCGACGTCGCCCGCTGGTACGTGCCGGGCGGCCGCCGCACCCCGAGGCGATCGAGCGCACCTACGGCGACCTCGCGGTCCGCCTCGCGCGCCGCCCCGCGTAGGGAACACTGGGCCGCGTGAGCACGACGCCGCGCGCGCCCGGGGTCGCGAAGGGCTTGCATCCCCTCGCCGACGACCCCGACCTGCCCGCGTCGCGCCAGCCGACCCGCCTCGCCGAGTTCCTCCTCGGCGTCGTCGTCCTCTATGCGTGGGCCCCGCCCGGCGTCCCGGGCTTCCTGTCCCTCGGCCTGGTCGGCGTCGCCGGGCTGCTCGGGCTCTCCCTGGTGCGCCCGGGCGGTACCCGCCTCGGGGGGCCCGGCGGGTCGCTCGGCTGGCTGGCCCCGGGGCTGGTGCTGCTCGTCGGCTTCCTCGTCCTCGTCTCGATCTCCTCCCCCGACGACTCCATCAGCGGCTGGCCGCGCCGCGCGTTCCGGCTGACGATGGTGCTGGCCCTGCTCGTCGCCGTGGTCTCCGGGCGGGTGCACTGGCCCTCGCTCGTGCGGGGCACCGCCGTCGGGCTCCTCGTCAACGCGGCGCTCTTCTTCGTCGGCGTGGCCCCCGCCCCCTACGGCGAGTACCTCTCCGGCTTCCTGCTCGACAAGAACCAGGCCGGGCTGGCCTACGCCGTCGTGACGCTGCTCTACCTCAGCCTCGTCGACGAGCGACGGCGCCAGGTCGCGGTCGTCGTCGTCGGCGCCGCGCTGGTGTGGACGACCGGCTCGCGCACCTCGATCGCCGCGCTGGCCTGCGGCCTGGTCTGGGTCGTGCTGCGGCCACGGCTCGGGCCGGCGGCCCGGGTGGCCCTCGCCGTCGCGCTCGGGATCGGCGTGCAGGTCGTCGAGAACAACTTCGCGCGGGCCGGCGTCTTCGCGAGCCGCGACGGGTCGGACGCCTTCCGGGCCCGCATCGACGCGGCGTCGCAGGCCAAGCTCGCCGGAAGCCCCCGCAGGGCCTCGGCCTCGGGGAGGCGTGGGTCTGGATCGGCGACCGGCAGTACCTCTTCCACAACTCCTACTGGGCGGCCCTCGTCGAGGGCGGCTGGGTGCTGCTCGGGGCCTACCTGCTGCTCATCGTCGTCGCCGTCGGCATCTGGCGGCGCGGTCCGGTCGCCCACGTGTGGGTGACCGCGGAGGCCGCGAACCTGACGATCCTCGTGTGCGCCCTGCGCCTCGGCGAGGTGTTCGGCGCCACCGCCGCGACGCTCGCCGTGGCCGGCGGCCTGCTCGGGCTGCTCGCGTACCGGTCCGCCCGGCCCACCCCGGACCCGTCCCGGGCGCTGGGTAGCCTGAGCCGGTGACTGCGCTCGGCCACGGCGGCTCCCCCTCCATCGCGACGCCGGACTATTGGTGGTACGTGGCCCGCGCCGACCTCCTCGAGGCCGCCCTGCGCGACCTGGTCGAGGGCTCCGGCACCGCCCTCGACCTCGGCAGCGCCGACGGCCCGAGCGCCGCGTGGTTCCGCGACGCCGCGGCCCGCACCGTCTCGCTCGACATCGACCCGCGGGGTCTCGGCAGCGACGGCGTGTGCGGCTCGGCCCTCCAGCTGCCGTTCGCCGACGGGACCTTCGACGCCGTCGCCGCGTTCGACGTCATCGAGCACTGTGCCCCGGAGGCGGTCGCCCTCGCCGAGGTGCACCGCGTGCTCCGGCCCGGCGGCCGCTTCCTCATGTCGGTGCCGGCCTACACCTGGGCGTGGAGCGACTTCGACGTCGCGAACGGCCACCACCGCCGCTACACCCGCGCCCGGGCCGCCGCCGCGGTGACGGCCGCCGGCTTCCGGGTCGAGCGGGCGACCTACGGCTTCACGACCGTCTTCCCCTGTTCGCGGCCGAGCGGGCGGTGCGCAAGCTGACCCGACGCCGCACGGAGGGGCGCACGACATCGTCGAGGTCCCGCCGGTGCCGCGGGCGCTCAACACCGCGCTGCGCTCGCTCTGCGGGGTCGACCGCACACTCCTGCGCCGCACCGACCTGCCGTTCGGGTCCTCGGTCTTCCTCGCGGCGACCCGCGCCGGCTGAGGCCCGGTCGGGGCGCCGGGCCGCCGGCCCTCGTCAGGCGTCGAGCGGTCGGCCGGAGACGACCCGGGCCCGCACATCGGCGGCCGTCGCGGCGAGCCCCGCGACGAGCGGGGTCTCGGCGAGGGCGTCGACCTCCGGCCAGCGCACCGACGCCAGGCGCAGGTCGAGCACCTGCCCCGGCCGCCGGGGGCCATCGCGGTGCGCAGCGGGCGGTGGAAGACGCGCCGGGCCTCCGAGACGAGGTGCCCCACGGTGACGGGCCGCCCGGACGCGACGACCTTGACGACGCTCGTGCCGGCCGGCTCGGCGCGGGCCAGCACGGCGCAGCGCGCGAGCATCCGGGCGAGGTCGAGCACGTAGACGTAGTCGCGGATGGTGTCGAGCGAGACGAAGACCGGCAGCGGGCGGACGGTGGCGTCGGACAGGCAGAGCTGGGAGAGCAGGCCCTGCGGCTTGCCGAGCGTCTGCCCCGGCCCGTACACGTTGGCCAGCCGGGCGAGGACCGCGCGCAGGCCGGTCCGGGCCACGACGCCGGTCAGCGCCTCCTCCATCGCCAGCTTCGTGCGCCCGTAGGCCACGAGCGGGACGGGCGGGGTCGCCTCGGTGAACGGGGCCCCTCGGAGCCGGCGTACAGACCCCCCGCCGACGACGCGAGCAGCACCACACCGTCCTCGCCGTCACCCACCCCGTCGCCGAGCAGTGCCGTGAACCGCTCGAAAACCCTTCTCTCGCAGTCGAGCTCGCGCTCGTCGGTGGCCACCACACCGGCGCCCGCGCACCAGGCGAGCAGCCAGGGCCGCCCGGCGCGCAGCCCACCGAAGCGCGCCAGCTCGGCGGCGAGGGTCTCGACGGTGGCGGCCTCGTCGGCCCACGGCACGCGCGAGGTCATCACCTCCCAGCCCTCACCCCGCAGCCGGGTGACGAGGTGACGGCCGACCAGCCCGCCGGCGCCGACCACCCAGGCGACCGGAGCCTGCGGGTGTGCGCCGGACGTCACGCGTCGTCCCGCCCGAGGGGGCCGTCGCGCCGGTCGCGGACCGGGAGGTAGAGGGGCTTGCCCATCGCCATGTTGACGGCCATGCCGACGTACTCGGCGATGACCCCGAGGGCGAAGAGGATCGCCCCGGTCGCGGCCATGAGCAGCACCATCGTCGAGGTCCACCCCGGGGCGTCCCACCACTTCGCGGTGCGGCCGACGAGCAGTGCCACGGCGATGACCGGCGCGAGGACGATGGCCGCGGCACCGCTGAAGCT
Source organism: Phycicoccus sp. HDW14 (assembly GCF_011383005.1). Taxonomy (GTDB): domain Bacteria; phylum Actinomycetota; class Actinomycetes; order Actinomycetales; family Dermatophilaceae; genus Phycicoccus. The sequence continues at coordinate 1,934,921 of NZ_CP049935.1, forward strand.
CACCCAGCGCAGCGGCGTCGTGCCGCTGGAGAGCACGAGCCGCCAGAAGTGCGAGACGAGGCGGCGCACGTCGTAGCCGGAGGGGCGGCCGCCCTCGTCACGCATCGGCACCGGTGCGGTGGTGACCCGCCGGGCCACCCACGAGATCGCGACGTCGAGGTAGATGCCCGGACCGGCGTACGCGGCGACCGAGCGGGCGACCTCGCCGAGGACGAGGCGGTAGCTGTTGAAGTCGGAGGCCCGGGCCCCGCGGGCCAGCCGGGCGACGAGCCACTTCGCCGAGCGGCTGGCGAGGTTGCGGGCGGCGCCGTGCGGCGGCTCGTTGGAGGGCCGGGCGTAGACGACGTCGGCCTGCTCGTCCATCGCGGTGTCGACGAGGAGGGCGACGTACGCGGGGTCGTGCTGGCCGTCCTCGTCCATCGTGACGACCCACTCGCCGCCCGAGGCCGAGATGCCGGCGAGGGTGGCGGCGTGCTGCCCGAAGTTGCGGCTCAGCCAGACGGGGCGGACCCACTCGTGCTCGACGGCCAGCGCCCGCACGACCGTGTCGGAGCCGTCGGGGCCGCAGTCGTCGACGAGCACGACCTCCTCGACGACGTACGGCCGGCCGCCGGGGGTCGTGCCGACCCGGGTCAGCGGCTCCAGCTCGGCGACGAGCGAGGACAGGGTGCTGCGCCCCTGGTACACCGGGACGACGACCGAGACCCGGTGCGGCAGGGGGCCTGTCGTCGGGGTGTCCACGCCGGCCACCCTAGTGCCGCCCACCGGTGCTCAGTCGCGGGTCAGCTTGCGGTACGTGACGCGGTGCGGACGGGCCGCCTCGGCGCCGAGCCGCTCGATCTTGTTGGCCTCGTAGGACTCGAAGTTGCCCTCGAACCAGTACCAGCTCGCGGGGTCCTCGTCGGTGCCCTCGTAGGCGAGGATGTGCGTCGCCACGCGGTCGAGGAACCACCGGTCGTGGCTGATGACCACGGCGCAGCCCGGGAAGTCGAGCAGGGCGTTCTCGAGCGAGCCGAGGGTCTCGACGTCGAGGTCGTTGGTCGGCTCGTCGAGGAGGAGCAGGTTGCCGCCCTCCTTGAGGGTCAGCGCGAGGTTGAGGCGGTTGCGCTCGCCACCGGAGAGCACACCGGCCTTCTTCTGCTGGTCCGGGCCCTTGAAGCCGAACTGGCTGACGTAGGCGCGGCTCGGGATCTCGACGTGCCCGACGTTGATGTAGTCGTGCCCGCCCGACACGGTCTCCCAGAGGTTCTTGTTCGGGTCGAGGCCGCCGCGGCTCTGGTCGACGTAGGACACCGTGACCGTCTCGCCGACGTCGACGGTGCCGGCGTCGGGCTCCTCGAGCCCGACGATGGTCTTGAACAGGGTCGTCTTGCCGACACCGTTGGGGCCGATGACCCCGACGATACCGTTGCGCGGCAACGTGAACGACAGGTCGTCGATGAGGACCCGGTCGCCGAAGCCCTTGCGGAGGTTCTTGACCTCGATGACCTTGCTGCCGAGGCGCGGCCCCGGCGGGATCTGGATCTCCTCGAAGTCGAGCTTGCGCGTGCGGTCGGCCTCGGCCGCCATCTCCTCGTAGCGCTGGAGGCGGGCCTTGGACTTGGTCTGCTTGGCCTTGGCGTTCGAGCGGACCCACTCGAGCTCCTCGGCGAGGCGCTTGGCGAGCTTGGCGTCCTTCTTGCCCTGGATGGCCAGGCGGGCCTGCTTCTTCTCGAGGTAGGTCGAGTAGTTGCCCTCGTAGGGGTAGGCCCGGCCGCGGTCGAGCTCGAGGATCCACTGGGCGACGTTGTCCATGAAGTACCGGTCGTGGGTGACCGCGACGACGGCGCCGTGGTAGGCCGCGAGGTGCTGCTCGAGCCAGAGGACCGACTCGGCGTCGAGGTGGTTGGTCGGCTCGTCGAGGAGCAGCAGGTCGGGCTTCTGGAGGAGCAGCTTGCAGAGGGCGACCCGGCGGCGCTCACCGCCGGAGAGCACGGTGACGTCGGCGTCCGGCGGCGGGCAGCGCAGGGCGTCCATCGCCTGCTCGAGCTGGGAGTCGAGGTCCCAGGCGTCGGCGGCGTCGATGGCCTCCTGGAGCTGGCCCATCTCGGCCATTAGCGCGTCGAAGTCGGCGTCCGGCTCGGCCATCTCGGCGGAGATGTCGTTGTAGCGGTCGAGCTTGGCCTTGATCTCGCCGGCGCCCTCCTCGACGTTGCCGAGGACGGTCTTCTCCTCGTTGAGCTCGGGCTCCTGCATGAGGATCCCGACCGAGTAGCCCGGGGTCAGCCGCGCCTCGCCGTTGCTCGGCTGGTCGAGCCCCGCCATGATCTTGAGCACGGAGGACTTGCCGGCGCCGTTCGGACCGACGACGCCGATCTTGGCGCCGGGCAGGAACGAGAGCGTGACGTCGTCGAGGATGACCTTGTCGCCGTGCGCCTTGCGGGCGCGCGACATCACGTAGATGAACTCGGGCATGGGGTCAGGGTAGCCAGCACCCGGGCCCCGGCCCGAATCGCCGCCTCAGGCCGCCCGGTGCTCGCCCGGCCGCAGGGGGGGCCCGGTGTCGAGGGCGGGCTGCTCCGCGGAGGCCCCGGACGCCACGGACGCCGCAGCCCCGCCGACGCCCACCGCGTCGTCGCGCACGACGTACGGGTCGTGCTCGGCGTCGGTGAACTCCTCGGGACCCACCGCGCCGGAGGGCAGGGCCGGCGCGAGGTCGCCGTTGCGCGTGTAGTGCGTGGCCCCCCAGCGCAGGTCGTGCCCGAGGGAGTCGGCGACGAGCTCGACGGTGGTGCCGAGCGAGCCGTCGTCGCGCCGGAACTGCCGCACCCGCACCTTGCCGTGGACGACGACCGGGTGGCCCTTGCGCAGGCTGCGCGCGGCGTTCTCGCCCATCCCGCGGAAGACCGAGACGTCGTAGAAGCTCGGCTCGGAGTCGGTCCAGCGGCCGGGGTCGGCACGGTCGGGGTGGCGCTCGGACTGGGCCACCCGGAAGACGGTGAACGGCCCGGACCGGCCCTGCTTGACGACGGGGTCGGCGACGAGGCGGCCCTGGACCGTCGTGATGGTCTCGTACATCGTGTGCTCCCTCCGGCAGCACCGCCCGTCGGTGCGCCGTGACCACCGTCCCCTCGACGCCGGTGCCCCACAACGGTTCTCCGGCACCCTGTGGACAACCTGCCCGACGTGGCCCCCTGTGGACGACGGACCCCGCGGGACCCGCCGCGCCCGACCGACGACCCGCGCCCGACCCACCACCCGGGCCCTCCCCGGAGGCGACCGTTGACACGGCGCCTCACGAGGGTGCAGATTCCCGACCCATCGAGGGCGTCGTGGCCGTCGTGAGTCCTGAGGAGAGCCCATGGACCGTCGAGGCACCATCGCCGTCGCCGCTGCCGCACTCACCGCCGGCGCCCTCGCCCTCAGCCCGGCCGCCTCGCAGGCCGACGGCCGCCACCGGCCACCACCGACCCCGACGCCCACCCGCGTCCTCATCGTCCTGTTCGACCAGATGGTCCCGCAGTACGCGGACCAGTTCGCGATGCCCAACTTCCGCGCGCTGCGCGACTCGGGTACCAGCTTCGCGCAGGCCCACCTCGGGTACATGGCCTCCGAGACGGTGATGGCCCACAACGTCATCACGTCCGGGCTCGAACCCCGGCACATGGGCTGGACCGACGAGGCGTTCCGCGACCACGCGAACGTGTTCGGCAAGGGCGTCGACCAGATGCACATCACCGGCGACCTGAGCCTCGCCGACTTCACCCTGCTCGAGAAGCGCGACGGTGTGGCCTACCCGAAGCTGGCCGACTACCTCCACGCGCGCTACCCCGGCACGAGCTTCATCACGGTCGGCGAGAAGTCCTACGCGGTCGAGTCCGCGACCGGTGCCAGCGGCGACATCGCCGTCCGGCTGTCGAGCCGGCGCAGCAACGTCACGGGCGACGCGCCCACCGGGTGCCGCAACCTGTCGATCCCCGGCGTCCCCGGCAACGGGCAGTGGCGCTCCCCCGCGGGCAAGAACGTCCCCGCGTACCTCAACCGCCCCGACCCGACCGACCCCACCCTCTGCGGCCGGTACTTCATCAACGCCGACAAGAACAACGACTACGGCACCAAGGCCGCCTTCCCCTCCTGGCTCTACCCGGGCGAGGGCAACCGGTTCGTCCCCGGCAACGACCCGGCGCACCTCGGCGGTGACACCTGGGCGGCCGACGCGGCGATCGAGATGATGCACCACGAGAACTGGTCGGGGATGTTCGTCACCCTCGGCGGCATCGACAAGGCCGCCCACATGTGGGGCGCGCAGGCCGACACCGCCCCCAGGACTGCACCACCCTGGCCGGGATGACGCACACGCGCTGCGCGGCGGAGAACGCCGACGTCCAGCTCGGCAAGATCCGCGCGGCCGTCGAGGCGGTGGACCGGGAGAAGGGCGGGCGCACCCTCGTCGTCCTCACCGCCGACCACGGCGCCACGTACGGCGAGACCTTCCTCGGCGAGCGGACCGCCGACGCGGGCAACAGCAACTGGTACTACGCCCCGCCGGAGCTCGGTGTCTGGGACGCCGGCACCAACGGCGTGCTCGACACGACCACCTACTCGAGCCCGTCCCCCGCCATCGCGGCGCTCAACGCCGACGGCAACGTGCAGTTCTCGTACCAGTCCACCGCGATCGAGGCGTGGCTGCTCGACCGCTCGACGCGCGCCAAGAAGGCCACGAGCGCCCGGATGCTCACGCTGCCGGGAGTCATCGCGACCTACCGCAAGAACAGTGCCGGCGACCACTTCGTCCTCGACGGCACGAACCGGATGACCCGCTCGGAGCGCAGGTGGTGGGCGGCCCACGCGCAGTCCATCGTCGACACCATGGCGGCCGACGACGGCCCGGACGTGGTCGGCCTGCTGCACGACCGGACGAGCTACGGCGTGTACGGCGACCACGGCGGTGCCCAGGAGTCGGTGCAACGCGTGCCGATGGTCTTCTGGACCCCCGGGGCCCGTCCGCGGGCGACCGACGAGGCCTTCCGCACCCCCGACCTCCTGCCGACCGTGCTCGCCGCGATGGGCATCCGCCCGACGGCGCCGATGGACGGGCGGCCGCACGCCCTGACGGGCAGCGGTCGGCACTGACCGTCACCGACCCGCGAGGAGCCGTGACTCAGACGTCGGCGGCGTGCCGCAGGGCCTCGCGGGTGGCCGCGTGCCGCTCGAGCACCCGGCGCACGGGTCCGAGGACCTGCCCGTCGGCGACCCCGGCGATGGACTCGCGCAGCCGCCGGTCCATGACCACTCCGCGCCGTCGGGCGCCGATCCGGGCCAGCCAGGCCGCCAGCGCCGCGAGCACGAACCCGAGCAGCAGCCCGCCGACGAGGAGCACGAGCGGCCACGGCAGCACACCGAGCGTCGGCACCTCGGGGACGAGCGAGTCCAGCTGGAGCCAGCCCGCGACGACGTAGGCCCCCAGCCACAGCACCCCCGCGACGGCCGCGGCGGCCAGGGCGAGCTGCACAGCGCCGACGACCCGCCACCAGACGGGAGCGCGCGCGAGGAGCGAGGTGCCGACGACGGCCTGGTCGAGGGCGTCGCCGAGCTCGGGACCGGGCGGGGTCGCGGCCCGCTCCACGGCCTCCGACCACGGCACGGGCAGCTCGGCGCCCGCGCGGTCGGCGACCCGCCGGGTGGCCAGGGCCACCGCGGCGCGCGCGGCCGGGGACGGTGGCGGCAGCGAGGAGCGGCCGAGCACGGAGCGGACGTCGGACTCGGTGACCCGCACGTCGCGCCCGTCGAGGCGCAGCCGGCGCAGCGGTCGGGCGCGCAGCCGGTGCAGCCAGCGGGTGAAGGGCCAGCCGGTGTGCGTCGCGGCCTCCATCCGGTAGTCGCGGGCGACGGCGTCGACGACCGTGGGCACACCGGCCGCGCGGGCCAGGGCCTCGAGCAGCTCTGCCCGGGTCGCGGCGTCGACCTCGGGCTCGGCCGCCGCGACGTGCGACGACAGCTCGCCGGCGACCGTGCGCACGTCGGCGGCGAGGCGGGCCCGGGCCATCGTGCGGCTCGCGACGGCGTTGGCGAGGCGCTGGCGCAGCTCGTCGAGGCCGTCGCCGGTGAGGGCCGAGGTCGCGAGCACCGTCGCGCCCGGCAGCCCGTCGCGCTCCATGAGCCGGGCGAGGTCGGTGCGGCAGCGGGCGAGGTCGTCGGCGGCGAGCCGGTCGGCCTGGTTGAGGACGACGATGGTGACCGCCTCGTGCGCCGCGAGCGCCGCGACGTGGTCGTCGTGGAGGCGGGAGTCGGCGTACTTCTGCGGGTCGGTGACCCAGACGAAGAGGTCGACGAGCTCGAGGACCCGCTCGGCCTCCGCCCGGTTGCCGGTCTCGCGGGAGTCGACGTCGGGCAGGTCGAGCAGGACCAGCCCGTCGAGCGTGCCGACGTGACCACCCGGGCCCTCCCCGTCGACGAGGTGGCGCGAGCCGACGCCCAGCCAGTCGAGCAGCTCGCCGGTGGGTTCGGCGCCCCACACGGCGGCGGTCGGTGTGGAGGTCGTCGGGCGACGCACCCCGACGGTCGCGACGTCGGTGCCGACGAGGGCGTTGAAGAGCGAGGACTTGCCGCTGCCGGTCGCACCGGCCAGGGCGACGACCGTGTGCCCGCCGACCAGGGCCGTGCGCTCGCCGACCTTGGCGACGACCTGGGCCGCACGTGCCCCGCCCCGAGCGGGCAGCTCGTCGCCACCGGCCTCGACGGCGGCGGCCAGCGCGCCGGAGGCGGCCGACAGGCGCTCGGGCGAGACGACGGCGCCGCGGGCGCCGCCCATCACGAGGGGGCTCACACCGACACCGTCCTCAGGCCGGCGGCGGCGGCCTCGAGCCGCGCGGCCTGGTCCTCGGGGGCGGCGTGGGCCGCGAGCGCGTCGAGGAACCGCGCCCGCTCCTCCGCGTAGAGGTCGTCGGCGAGGTCGAGCAGCCGGGCACGGGCCTTGGCGGCCATGTCGCGCACGGCCTGGTCGCCGAAGATCGCCTCGAGGACCCGTTGTGCGAGAACGGAGGTGCCCCCGGCGATGCCGATCTCGGCGCCGACGAGGCCACCGGTCTGGGCGAAGGCCACGAGCATGAGGAAGAGCCCGATCGCGTTGACGCCGTAGGCCGCGATGCGCGCGTTGGTGCGCCGCCCCTGGCCCTCGGTGCGGACGAGCTCGAGCACCTCGCCCTGCCAGTCGCGCACCAGGCGCTCGACGGCCGCACCGGTCTCGGGGGTCGAGGTGCCGACCGACGGCACGTCGGCGAGCACGCCGGACCCTCCCGGCATCCGGCGCCAGGACCGGGCGGTGTCCGACTCGGCCGACTCGAGGTTCGCGAGGACGAGGGCGGCGACGCCGGTGTGCAGCGCCTCACCGAGCCCCTTGGCCGGAGGCGGTGTGCCCTTGACGGCCGCGGCGATGCGGTCGCGCCAGCGCCCGATGGTCGACTCGACCTGCCGGAAGAACTCGCCGGTGCCGACGAACTCCTGCCAGCGGGCCAGCACCTCGCCGCGCAGGAGGGTGCCGTCGGTCATCCCGTCGGCGACCCGGCGGTGGGCGTCGGCGAAGGCGGCCGTCGCCGCTCCGGCCAGCTCGTCGCGGGCGGTCTGCTGCTCGTGGCTCGCGGCGACCAGCTCGGCGGCCCGTCCGGTGAGCGAGGACACGGCGCCGCGCAGGGTCTGCGAGACGACGATGTCGCGCGCGCGGGCGTCGCCGGCGAGCGCCTCGAGCCAGGCGCGCAGCCGCGCGAAGGACTCGGCGGGCAGGCGGCCGTCGTCGCCGAGGGCGGTCTCGGGGACGGTGAAGATGGGTGCCGTCGGCAGGCCCTGCTCGCGCAGCATCGAGGCGAGGTGGGGGCGGATCTCGTCGACGGCCTCGGGCGGCACGCGGTCGAGGACGATGGCCACGGCCGTGCCCCGCTCGGCGGCGGTGCGCAGCAGGTCCCACGGCACGGCGTCGGCGTAGCGCGCGGCGGTGGTGACGAAGAGCCAGAGGTCGGCGGCCGACAGCAGCTGGGTCGCGAGCTCGCGGTTGGCCGAGACGACGGAGTCGATGTCGGGGGCGTCGAGCAGGGCCATCCCGGCCGGGAGGGTGTCGGAGGCGGCGAGGCGCACGGTGCCGGGCTGGTCCTCGCCGGTGTCGGCGCCGGTGACGCGGGCCAGGCCGGGGAGGATGCGCTCGCCCTCGAACCAGTGCCGGTCCTGCGGGTGGTGGACGAGCACCGGCGAGGTGGTCGTGGGGCGCAGGACGCCCGCGCGGCTGACCCGGGCGCCGACGACGGAGTTGACGAGGGTCGACTTGCCGGCGCCGGTGGAGCCCCCGACGACGGCGAGCAGCGGGGCGTCGAGGGAGCGCAGGCGGGGCAGGACGTAGTCGTCGAGCTGGTCGAGCAGGCGGCGGCGCGCGGTCTCGGCGGCCGGGCGTCCGGGGACGTCGAGGGGCAGGCTCGCCCGCTCGACCTCCTCCCGCAGCACCTCGACGGCAGAGACCACGGCCTCCACATCTCGGTCCGCACCCACGGGCAAAGCCTAACGACCACACCGTGTCCCGCCCGCCATTCCACGATGCCCGGGCCGATGATGTCGTCCGTGAGGGTCTTCGTCGCGGTCCAGCCACCCCCGGAGGTCGCCCTGCACCTCGAGGAGTTCCTCGAGCCGCGCCGCGACGTCGAGGGCCCCCGGTGGTCCTCCCCGTCGGGCTGGCACGTGACGCTGGCCTTCGCCGGCGCGGTGCGCGAGCGGGTGCTCGAGCCGCTGGTCGACCGTGTGGCGTCGGTGGCGCGGGGCCGGTCGCCGCTGCGGCTCGAGGTGGCCGGGGGCGGGTGCTTCCCGGACGTCTCGCGCGCCAAGGTGCTGTGGGCCGGGGTGTCCGACGGTGGGGTGCTGGCGCCGCTCGCGGGGCGGTGCGCTCGGCGGTGGCCGTGGTCGGTGGGGCGCCGGACGGCGGGCCGTTCGTGCCGCACGTGACGCTCGGACGGTTCGGGCGGGCGGTCGACGCGACGCGCTGGGTGCGGGTGCTCGAGACGTACCGGGGCCCGTCGTGGGTGGCCCCGGAGGTCGTGGTGGTCCAGTCGCACCTGCCGCGCGAGCGCGGTCACCGGCCACGGCACGAGGTGCTGGCGCGCTGCCCGCTCGGCGGCTGACGGCGTCGACGCGTCCCTAGACTGTGCGGCGGCGCCTCCGGGTGCCGGGCCCCCGTAGCTCAGCCGGATAGAGCAAGAGCCTTCTAATCTCGAGGTCGCAGGTTCGAGTCCTGCCGGGGGCACGAACGTCCATGCGCGAAGCGCATCGACGTCGCGCCCCCGGCAGGACGACGGGAGGTGGAGGCGGCACCGAGGAACGAGGTGGCGCCGACACCGGATCCTGCCGGGGGCACGCGCAGCCAGGTCGTTCGAGGTATCCGGCCACCGGATCCGGACGGCGGCATACCTCGACCCACCACGCCGCCCCACGGTTCGAGGTGAAACCGCACCCCCCGACGGCCCGACATCACCTCGAACCAGCAGGTCGGCGTCAGTCGCCGGCGAGCGTCCTCGAGCGCCGCAGGGCCAGCTCGGCGAGCGCACCGGCCACGTCGGGCACGACCGAGTCGTCGAACGCCGCGCGCGGCGAGTGGTTGTCCTCGGCGAGCGTGTGGTCCTCGAGGGCGCACGCCGAGACGTTGAGGTAGGCGCCCGGGACCTCCTCGAGCACGAAGGCCATGTCCTCGGACCCGGCCTCGGGGTTGTCCATGTCGGCCCAGTGCTCGGCCCCGAACAGGTCGTGCACGACGTCGCGCGCGAAGGCGAACTCGGCCTCGTCGTTGACGGTCACCGGGTAGCCGTTGCCGATGGTCACCTCGGCGGTCAGCCCGTGCGCGGCCGCGATGCCCTGCGCCACCTCCGTGACGACCCGGTGCGCCAGCTCGCGGTGCTCGCGCGAGAAGGTCCGCAGGGTCGCGTCGATGACCGCCTCGTCCGGGATGATGTTGTCCTTGGTCCCCGCCGCGATCTTCCCGACCGTGAGCACCACCGGGTCCCAGACGCTGAAGCGCCGGGTCACCGCGGTGTGGAAGGCCAGGACGACCTCGCACGCCACCGGCACCGGGTCCTTGGCCCGCTCGGGCGCCGACCCGTGGCCGCCCACCCCGCGCACGACGACGTGCACCTCGTCGGCGGCGGCCATCAGCGGCCCCGGCCGCCCGAACCACGTGCCGCGCGGGTGGTCGGCCGAGTAGACGTGCACCGCGTAGGCCGCGTCGACCCGTCGCCCGGCCGCCTCGAGCAGCCCGTCGCGGATCATCGGCTCGGCGCCGCCCGGCCCCTCCTCGGCGGGCTGGAACATCAGCACGACGTCGCCGACGAGCTCGTCGCGCAGCTCGTCCAGCACCCGCGCCGCCCCGACGAGTCCGGCGACGTGCAGGTCGTGACCGCAAGCGTGCATCAGCCCCGTTCTCTCCGAGCGGTACTCGACGTCGACCTCCTCGGTGACCGGCAGCCCGTCCATGTCGCCGCGCAGCAGGACGACCGGCCGCTCGCCGTCGTGCGGGGCCCGCCCGCGCAGGACCGCCACGACCGACGACAGCCCCTCCCCCGTGTGCACCTCGAGGTCGAGGCTCTCGAGCGCGGCGAGGACGGTGGCCTGGGTGTCGGGCAGGTGCAGCCCGAGCTCGGGGGCGCGGTGCAGGCGGCGGCGCAGCTCGACGAGCTCCGGGCCGATGCGGTGGGCGGCGGCGAGGGCGTCGGACACGGTTCTCCTCGGGGGTCGGGGGACGGCAATGGGAACAGGACGAACGGGCGGCGGATGACGTGCGCTCAGCCGGCGCGCATCCCGACGAACTCGGTGCGCCGGGCGGCGAGGACCGCGAGCAGCTCGCGTTCCTGGTCGAGCGCGGCGGGGTCGGCGGCGTCGTGGTGCATCCGGCGGCGCAGGAGGGCGACCTCGCTCGCGGCGTCCTGGAAGGCCCGCATCGCCGCGAGCCCGCGGGGGCCGGCGTTGGCCCGGGCCCAGACCCGGGCCTCGCGGCGTCGGGCCATCGACGAGAGCATCGAGACCTCCCCGCGCGAGAGCCAGCCGGCGTCGACGTAGGGCCGCAGGAACTGGCCGATGAGCCGTCCCTCCCGGCTGCGGGCCCAGGCGACGAACCCGAGGAAGGCGAGGAAGACCGGCACCTCGACGAGCAGGTAGACGGTGACCAGGCCGGAGCCGCCCGAGACCGCTGCGAGGTTCCACAGGGAGTGGGCGAGGACGGCGAGCAGGTAGCCCACGACCGGCGCCACGAGGCGCGGCAGCCAGGTGCGGCTCGTCGCCGCGACGCCCACCCCGACCCCGGTGAGCACGGTGAACATCGGGTGCGCGAACGGCGAGAGCAGGCAACGCATGACGAACGTCGCGGTGAGCGACTCCCCGCCGCCGTCGGTGTAGGCCTGCGCGAGGTACTGGATGTTCTCGGTGAAGGCGAAGCCCGCTGCGCAGATCCCCGCGTAGACCATGCCGTCGGTCACCCCGTCGAACTCGCGGCGCAGGAACCACCAGACGAGCAGCACGAGCACGCCCTTGAGCGCCTCCTCGACGAACGGCGCGACGAGGACGGCGGTCGTGGAGAGGGCGGCGTCGGGGTCGGTGGCGCCCTGGAGCACGACGACCGCACCGGTGTTGAAGACGGCGGCCACCAGCGTGGCGACGAGCGCGCCCCAGAGGAAGGCGACGACGAGGTAGCGCGTCGGCTCGGACTCGTAGCGGTCGAGCCACAGGAAGGTCGGGATGACGATGCCGAGCGGGACGGCGGCGACGACGAGCGACAGCAGCACCGTCTGCACCCCGAAGGTCGCCCCGAGGTAGGCCGAGACGACGAGGGCGGCGAGGAGGAACCCGACCCCGCCGACGCCCACGACCACCCACGAGCGGATGGCCGACCGGCTCGTGCGGGCCACCCGCAGCGTCCCCGGCGCCACCGCCTGCAGGTCCCCGCTCATGGCCCGCACCCTAGCCGGACCGGACCGTTCACCGCCCGGCCCGACCCCGAGGCGCCCTAGCATGGCCCGCATGTCCACCCCGAGCGACCGAGCACACACCGACCGCATCGTCTGGATCGACTGCGAGATGACCGGTCTCTCGCTCGAGGCCGACGCCCTGGTCGAGGTCGCCGCGCTCGTCACCGACTTCGAGCTGACCGTGCTCGGCGAGGGCGTCGACGTCGTCGTCCGCCCGCCCGACGAGGCGCTCGAGCAGATGAACGACTTCGTCCGCGGGATGCACACGACGTCCGGCCTCCTCGACGAGCTCGCCGGCGGCACGACCCTCGAGGAGGCCCAGGCGCGGGTCCTCGAGTACGTCCGCGAGTGGGTGCCCGAGCCCGGTAAGGCGCCGCTCGGCGGCAACACGGTCGCCACCGACCGGGCCTTCCTCGCGCGCGACATGGCCGAGCTCGAGGCGCACCTGCACTACCGGATCATCGACGTCTCCTCCATCAAGGAGCTCTCCCGCCGCTGGTTCCCCCGCGCCTACTTCGCGGCCCCGACCAAGACGGGCGGGCACCGGGCGCTCGCCGACATCCGCGAGTCCATCGCCGAGCTGCGCTACTACCGGGGCGCCGTCTTCGTCGACCCGCCGGGCCGCTCCAGCGACGACCTCAAGGCCCTCGCGGCCCGTCACGTCGTCGACCACGCGACCCCCGAGGGCGGTTCCGCGGCGCCCGGACCGGAGGCGGTCGAGAGCACCTCCTCGTAGCGGGTAGGATGATCCGCGCTGCGGGCGCACGCCATCCGATCCGTCGGATGACCGGCGCCCGTCGTGGTGGGTGTAGCTCAGCTGGTAGAGCATCGCGTTGTGGTCGCGAGGGCCGCGGGTTCAAGTCCCGTCACTCACCCCAGGTCGAGAGGCCCCCCGACCCGCTCCGGCGGGACGGGGGGCCTTTTGCGAGGATGGAGCGCATGTTCAACCGCAAGGTCTCGGCCGCCGTCACCCTGCTCCTCGTCGCGCTCGTCACCCTGGCCCTCGTGGCCTCGGCCCTGCCGGTCTTCGCCGGGCAGGCCTCGGCCCTGCCCCTGCACGCGAGGCTCGTCGCGACCACCCCGAAGGACGGCGCCACCGTCCCGACGGTGCAGGAGGTGCGGATGACCTTCAGCGAGGACGTCAACGAGCAGTTCCTCCGGGTCGAGGTCACCGGCCCGGACGGCGACGAGGTCGACGGCAAGCCCACGGTCGACGGCGCCACCGTCACCCAGCCGCTGCTCGCCGACCTGCCTCGGGGCGAGCACGAGGTGACCTTCCGCGTCGTCAGCGTCGACGGCCACCCCGTGTCCGGGAAGGTCACCTTCACGACGACGACCGCCCCGGCGAGCGCCACCCCCACCCCTTCGGACACCGCCAGCGCCTCCCCGACGCCGAGCGCCACGGCGACTCCCACCCCGTCCCCGACCCCGGGCTCGGCGGCCGCTGCGACGAGCGCCGACGAGGACTCCACCCCGTGGGCGGCGATCGTCATCGGCCTCGTCATCGGCGTCCTCCTCGGGGCCGTCGTCGTGCGTCTCGTCCTCGCCCGCGCGGCCCGCCGCGGGAGCTCCACCGGCGGGCCCACGGGCGCACCCACCGACCGGCCCTGACGCCGATTTCGCACCGACGGCGGGCGGCTGATAATGTCTCCGCTCGCGCGCCATTAGCTCAATTGGCAGAGCAGCTGACTCTTAATCAGCGGGTTCGGGGTTCGAGTCCCTGATGGCGCACCACCGCTCACCGAGCACGAGGCTCCCCGCACCACGGGGAGCCTCACCCGTATCCGGACCTCCCGGAGGACGCATGGAGCACCGCGACGCCGCACCGGCCGCCTCCGTCGTCGTGCCCACCCACCGCGGCGCCCACCGCCTGCCGTTGCTCCTCGACGCGCTCGGGGCCCAGCAGGTCGACGAGCCGTGGGAGGTCGTCGTCGTCGTCGACGGCCCCGACGCCGCCACCGACGCCGTCCTCGCGATCGCCCCGCGCCACCTCCCCCTCGTCGTCGTGCACCGCCCGGCCTCCACGGGCGTGGCGGCCGCCCTGAACACGGGCACGGAGGCGGCGCGCGGGCGGGTCGTCATCCGCTGCGACGACGACCTCACCCCCGCCCCGGACATGGTCGCGCGGCACCTGGCCCACCATGCCGGCGACGAGCGGGTCGGGGTCATCGGCCCGACGCGCGACGTCCTGCCCGACTCCCGCTACGCGCGGGCGTACGGGCGCGCGGCCACCCAGCGGGCGGTCACCGCGGTGCTGGCCGCCCCGAGCCCGAGCGTTGGAGGCACTGGGCGGCGCACACGTCGGTGCGTCGCGACGTCCTCGAGGAGGCGGGCGGCTACGACCCCGCGTTCTCCTACCGCGAGGACTCCGAGCTCGGGCTGCGGCTGGCCCGCGACGGCGTGCGGATGGTCGTCGACCCCGCCCTCGTCCTGCCCCACCGCGGTGCACCGGCCGACGCCCGCACGCGTGTCGCGCGGGCCTGGGTCAGCGGCGCCTCCGAGGTCCTCTTCGCCCAGCGCCACCCCGACGTCGCGCCGCCCGCCGTACCGGCTCCCTCCGGCGCGGCGGCGCAGGCGTGGGAGGCGGCGACGGGGGCGCTGGCCGCCCTCATGCCCTCGCACGCGGCCGCCCGGCGGGTGGGGTCGGCCGTCGACCGCCTGCTCCGGGTCCTGCCGCTGGGCGCGGCCGGCCGGGTCGTCTCGCTGGCCGTCGAGGCCGCGGCGCGCGCCGGCCGCCGACACGGCCGCCCCGAGCAGCGGGCCTACCGCAGCCAGAAGGACGCCGAGCTCGAGGGCGAGGCCCGTCGGGCAGCCGCACGGGACGCCGCACGGGACGCCGGGCGTCAGAGGTAGAGCCCGGTGCTCCCCTCGTCGACGCGTTCGGCGGCGACGGCGTGGATGTCCTTCTCGCGCAACAGGACGTAGTCCTTGACGCCGATCTCGACCTCGGCGCGGTCCTCGGGGTCGAAGAGCACGCGGTCGCCCGCCTCGACCTGCCGGACGTTCGGGCCCGTGGCGACGACCGCGCCCCACGACAGGCGCCGGCCGACGCTGGCCGTCGCGGGGATGACGATGCCCCGCCCGAGCGGCGCTCGCCGGCCTCGCCCTCGAGGCTCACGAGCACGCGGTCGTGGAGCATCCGGATGGGCAGCCTGGACCGGCTGCGCGAGGGGGACACCTCAGCGGCGACGCAGGGCGCGGTAGGCGACGACCCCGCCGACGACCGCGACGACCGCGACGACGGCCGCGAGGCGCTCGACGCGCAGCTCGCCCTCGGGCGTCTGGGCGACGTCGGCGAAGCGGGCCCGGGCGGCCTCGGTCTGCCGGCGGAAGATGGCCTTCGGGGTGGCCTTGCCGACGAGCTCGTCGACGGTGCGGGCCAGCCGCTCGCGCCGGGCGACGACCTCGGCCTCGAGGGAGGCGATGGAGGTGTTCTGGCTCATCGTCACGCCCCCTCGTCGAGCCCCAGGTCACGGCGCAGCTTGGCGACGTGCCCGGTGGCCTTGACGTTGTACCAGGCGTGCGTGACCGTGCCCTGCTCGTCGAGGACGACCGTGCTGCGGATGACGCCCTGCACGGTCTTGCCGTAGAGCTTCTTCTCGCCGAAGGCGCCCCAGGCGTCCATCACGGAGCGGTCGGCGTCGGACAGCAGCGGGACGCTCAGGTGCTCCTTCTCGCGGAAGCGGGCGAGCTTCTCGGGCTTGTCGGGCGAGATGCCGAGCACGGTGTAGCCCTGGCCGGACAGGGAGTCGAGGGACTCGCTGAAGTCGCAGGCCTGCTTCGTGCAGCCGGGGGTCATCGCCGCCGGGTAGAAGTAGACGATGACCTTGCGACCGCGCAGGTCGCTCAGGGTCACGTCCGTCCCGGTGTCGTCGGGAAGGGTGAAGTCGGGGGCGGCGTCGCCGGCCTCGAGCCTCGCGCTCATCTGCTGCTCTCCTGACGTCGGTCGGGGCGTCCTCGTCCGTGCCAACCTACCGCCATCGTCCGTCGGTGGGGTGCGGGTGGCTCCCCCGGACGTGACGGGGCGCCCGCGGCGACGGGTGTCGCGGCGGGCGCCCGGGGTGCTCAGCGGGTCGAGAACGCGGCGGCGTCGAGCGACGGAGCCGCGAAGCCACCCCCGAAGACGGCGTCGACCTCGGCGCTCTCCTGCGCGTCGGGGTACGGGTTGGTGCACGAGGGGCCGGGGCCACCACCGGACATCAGCTCGCTGCAGGGGCCGGAGTAGTTGTCGGGCAGGCCGAGGACGTGCCCGGTCTCGTGGGCGGTGACGCGCAGGCTGTCGTACTGCTGGTTCTGGGCGTAGTCGAGGAACACCGAGCCGCTGCCCGCGCCGTAGACCTGGGCGTAGGAACCGCGCGGGTCGTTGCCCTCGCTGTAGGTGAGCGAGGCACCGCCGCCGGTCGTCCGCACGAGCTGGACGTTGGAGACCGAGGAGTTCCAGATCTGCGCGGACTGCGAGATCTCGGTCTGGAAGGACGGGGCCCCGCTCGCCGAGTAGTACACGGTGTAGGCCGCGAGCCTCTGGGTGATGCCCTTGCGCTCGGCGTTCTCGCGCTTCTCCAGCGCCTTGTCGACGATGGCCTGGAGGCGCGCGTTCTGCGCGGCCTCGCCGCTGTTCGGGGTGTAGCCGGACGTCCCGCTGGTCGAGGGCGCCGGGGCGGGCGCGGCGTCGGCGACGGCGAGGGGGCCGACGGCGAGGGCCGCGGTCGCGGCGAGGGCGCCGAGGACGGAGGTGCGGTGCTTCACGGTGTCTCCTTGGAGAGGTCGACTGCACCGGCGCGCGGCCGGTGCCGGACAGGGCCGCTGCACGGCCCTGTCTCCACCGTCATCACGGACCCGCGCTGCGGCGCAACGCGTCCTGACCGACTTGACCGAGTCTTTGACGGGTCCGTGACAGGTGCGTCAGGTCCCTTGACCGGGGCCGGGCGTGTTCCGTGGGTGTTCTTGACCCGCAGTGCGCGCAGTGCGCGAGGCCGGACCCGCAGTGCGCGAGGCGGGACTCGAACCCGCACACCCGAAGGCACCAGAACCTAAATCTGGCGCGTCTACCAGTTCCGCCACTCGCGCGCGGGGCTCACTGTAACGGCGCGCGGCCGCCCGCCGCCGCGCCGTGGGCGGCGTCCACCGCGGCCCGGAACGCCGCCTGCGAGTACGCCGCGACCGTCCGGTCCTGCACCACCGCCGCGCGGGCGAGCGCCTCGCGCGGGGCGTCGAGGACCCCGACGACGGCCGCGGCGAAGGCGTCCGGGTCGGCGGTGAGGCCGGCGAACCAGTCCGGTGCGCCGATGCCCTCCGCGCCGACCGGGGTCGACACGACGGGCACGCCGTGCACGAGCGCCTCCACGGTCTTGAACTTCACCCCGGCGCCGGTGTGGACGGGCACCACGCAGCAGGAGGCGGCGGCGTACTCGGCGTCGAGGTCGGTGACGAAGCCGGCGAGGGTGACGTCGGGGCGCGCGGCGACGGCCTCGGCCAGCGCGGCTCCGGCTCCGGCCCCGACGAGGCGCAACCGGGCACCGGGGACCCGCTCGGTCACAAGCGGCCAGACCCGCTCGAGCAGCCAGCGCGTGCCGTCGTCGTTCTCGGGCCGGGCGAGGTGTCCGACGAGGAGGACGACGGGCTGGCGGGGGTCCGCCTGGGTGGCCGGGTCGGCCGGGTCTCCCTCGACGGGCAGGGCGAGCGGGTGGCGGACGACGACGTCCGGGGCGAGCGGCGGCGGGACCACGTGCGCCGTCGCCGGGGAGCCGAGCAGCCGGGCGTCCTTGTCGCTGAACACGACCACGGCGTCGAGGCCGCGGACGGCCCGCCGCTCGTGGGCGCGGGCCCGGGCCGCCCGGGCCCGCCAGGCGAGCCGGCCGAGCCCGGTGGTCGACGGCTCGCGCGCGAAGAGCTGGGACTGCACGTCGTGGAAGGTCGCGACGACCCGCGCGTCCGGGGCCAGCCGCCGCACCAGCCGCACGAGGCGGGCCTGCTCGGACCACTGGAGGTCGACGACGTCGGCGGCGCGCACGGCCCGGGCGGCGGGCCCGTCGGTGAGCAAGTCGGCGACGAGCGCCAGCGGCGGCAGCCCCGGGTCTACGGGGCGCCACCAGCGCTCCCCCAGCGCGACGAGGCGCCCGAGCACGCGGTCGCGGGGCGTGCGGCCGGGCGCTCCGCCGACGAGCAGGAGGTCGGCCGGGGCGCCGGGGCGGCCGGCGGCGTCGCGGCTCGCCGGCGTCGAGGCGGCGACGACGGTGACCGGGCCCTGCTCGTCGAGGTGGCCGAGCAACCGGCCGAGGTAGCGGCCACCCGCGTGCGGCACGTCGTCGAAGGGCACCGCACCGGTGAGCACGACGACGCGACGGGACGGGGGCACGCGTCATTCATACCGGGCCACGACCCGATGGGTACGGTGGACGCGTGATCCGTGTCATGGCGCCGGACCTGCCGACGCCGTCCGGCGGCATCAAGGTCATCTACAACTACGTCGAGCACCTCGTCGCGCTCGGCCACGACGCGCGGGTCTGGCACGGTACGCCCGGCTTCGCCTACCCCGGCTGGGGCAGCACGGCGCCGGTGGACACGGGGCTCGCGCTGCCGTTCGCCGCCGGCGACGTGCTCGTGATGCCCGAGACGGGCGGCGGCCGGTGGGCCGGCCTCAACCCCGGCGTGCCGACCGTGATGCTCTGCCAGGGGATGGACTTCGTCTTCGCCGACGCCGACTTCCTGCGTGACGTGCCGGGCGACTACCCGGGCTGGCCACAGGCCACCTGCGCGCTCGGGGTGTCCGACGCGATCGTCACCTTCCTCCAGCACGCCTGCCCGCCCGGCTTCCCGGTGCACGCCGTGCCGGTCGAGATCGAGCAGTGGTTCGTGCCGCTGGAGAAGGAGCGCCGGCTGGCCCTCATGCCCCGGCGACGGCGTGAGGACCTCATCGGGGCGGTGCAGCTGCTGCGGCGCTCGGGGCGGCTCGACGGCTGGGAGATCGTGCTCGTCGACGGGATGACCCAGGCGCAGGTCGCCGAGGAGCTGGGGCGGGCGGCGATCTTCCTCTTCGGCGCCGAGCGCGAGGGCTTCGGGCTGCCGGGGGCCGAGGCGATGGCCGCCGGCTGCTACGTCGTGGGGTTCACCGGCGACGGGGCCAAGGAGTACCTGACGCCCGACGTGGCGTCCGTCGTCCTCGACTCCGACGTCGTGGGGATGGCCGAGGCGACGCTCGCCGCGATGGACGCGTTCGACCACGACCGGTCCTCGTTGCAGGCGCGGGTCGAGCTCGGGCGCTCGCGGGTGCTGGAGCGGCACTCGTCCGCGGCGGTGCGCGAGGCGTTGGGGCGGGCGTTCGAGGTGATCACGGCTCCGGGGTCGCCGTCGCTGGTCGACGGGCCGACGACGGTGGCGCACTACATGTCGCGGGGCCCACGGTACGGGCGGGCGGGGGCGGCCTACGTCGGGGCCCGCCGCCTGGCCGGCGCGGCGCGACGCCGGTTGGGGCGCGGCTGACGCCTGCTCAGCGCCGGGAGCAGGTGGTGAGCAGCCGGGATCCTGTCGCCCCGTCCGGGATCCCGGTCACCCGGGGAGGGATCCCGGTCCCCCGGCGAGGGATACCTCCCGTTCGGGGAGGGATTGCGGTCGCGGCGACTGCATCCCGGGAACCACACCCCTCCTGGTGCGCCCGGTGACCCGCCGTCAGGCGGGGGCGTGCCGGCGGAGCACGACCTCCAGGGGGTCGTCGTGGTCGACGAGCACCGTGACGATGGAGTCGCCGGTCGTCTTCTCGTGGTCGGACCAGCGCAGCTCGATGCCGAGCTCGGCGAACCGGCGCTCCCCCTCGTCGCGGATGTAGTCCCGCGCACCGGTGCCCGAAAGGTAGGAGGTCGCCCCGACCTCCTGCAGCACCTCGAGCACCCGCTCGAGCCCCGCCTCCCGCGGCGGGTCGGTGACGACCAGCTCGGTGTCGATGCCGAGCATCTGCTGCACCCCGCGGATCAGCTCGATGTTGATCTCGGCGAGGTTGTGGCTCTGCACCGACCGCACGAGGTCGACCACCTCGAGCCCCCGCGTCCGCCAGTGCCTCGCGTTGCGGTACCGACCCTCCATCGAGGCGACGAGGTGGTCCTGCCACCCCGGCTTCACCTCGACGGTGTTGATCGGCACGAGGTGCGGCTTCCCGACGAGCGGCAGGGTCACCCACGAGTCGCGCATCGTCACGCGCCGCTGCACCCAGTGCTTCTGGAGCTGGTCGTGGACGGCGAGGACGAACCGGTCGGTGTTGGCCATCTTGAACCAGAAGCCGCTCCAGGGCAGCAGGTCCGGCTGGTGGATCGCGACCCGCACCGCCGTCACCGTCGCACCTGGCGCACGAGGGCGTACTGCTCCGCGTAGGCCATCAGCCGCACCAGCCCGGCCGCCGCCGCGAGCTGCTTGACCGAGTTGATCGGGTGGATCTCGGTGGGGATCTCGGACTGGTACGCGGTGCAGGCCAGCGCCTTCTTCGTCACCTGCTCCTCGGTGAGGTCCTCGAAGACGTTCCACCGCAGGTCCGACGGGTAGAGGTTCACGTCGTAGGCGGCGATGTCGTAGACCAGCACGCTCGGCGGGAACCAGTGGTCGGCCGACATCGAGACCCGCGAGGAGCGCATCCCCGCCTCGTAGACCGCGATGTGGTCCTGGTGCAGCGACGGGAACGGCAGGTACAGCTCGTCCGGCCGCACCTCCCCCATCACCGCGTCGAGCGCACCGACCAGCTCGGTCATGTGCTGCCCCGTGACGCCGTCCTCGAAGCCGAGGTTGCGCGTGTCGGTGACGCCGAGGACGCCCATCGCCCGCTCGTGCTCGGCCGCGCGCACGGGCCCGCTGTCGGTGACGGTGACGACGACGCACTCGTCGGGGTACTTGGCCATCAGGCCACCGCAGCCCATCGACTCGTCGTCCATGTGCGGGGCCACCACGAGCCGTCTCACACGCATCCCTTCGCCGACCGGTCCGTGAGCACCGTCATCCTCGCACCGATGCCCCGTGAGCGCCGGGAGGTCGGGCGCCACCGCCGCTCAGCGCTGGTCGCGAGTCCCGCCCGTCCGGAGGCCGGCGCGCTCCCCCATCCGACGGACGAGGGGCCAGACCACCGGCGGCACGAACCGCCGTGCCGGATGGTCCGGCGGAAGCGTGCCCGACACGGGGCTGCCGATCCGAACCAGGCTGTCGCCGTTGACGACCTGCCGCTCCAGCACCCACGTCGTCCCCGTGGCCCACTCCTCGACGGCCGCCTGCCATCGGCTGCCGTCGCCCCAGGTCGCGTACATCTTGTGCGGAGAGACCGCGAACGGGCGAAGACCGCTGGTCAGCACGGCCTGCCAGGCCGCTGCGGCAACGCCGGGGGTGTGCTCCTCGCGGAAGTCGTCCAGGACGAGGATCCCGTCCGGTGCCAGCAGGAGTCGCGCGGCGTCGATGTCCGCGACGACGTGCGCGTGCAGGTGCGAGGCGTCGACGTGCACGAACCGGTGAGTGCCGTGTCGGGCGTGGTCGACGATGCTCTCGCTGAGGCCCTGGACGACGACGGGCAGCGCGCTGTGGACGCGCCGGTAGTTCGCCTCGAACGCAGCCCTGGTCAAGCCCGCGTAGGAGGCGTCGTTCTCGCCCTGGTTCTGCTCGTCCGGGGCCCCGGCCTCGAACAGGTCGACGACCGTGAGCACCTCCCCGTCCCCGAGCGATGCCCCGAGCAGGACGGCTGACTTGCCGTAGAACACGCCCAGCTCCGCGAGGTCACCGGGGAGGTGGGTGGCCGTCGCCGCGAGCAGGGTCCGGAACAGGTCGACATCGGGAGGCCAGAAGGCCCCCTCGATGGTGTCGAGCAGCTCGTCGGGGATATCCATCTCGTTGGCCTCCGCGCTCGGGTCCCGGGCGTGCACATCGTGGCACGCCCGGTCCCGGAGGGAGCGGGCGACCCGCGGCACGTCGGATCAGGGCGCGCGGACCCGCCGGGCCGTGGCCTCAGCGAGCTTGCCGGCCTCGAAAGCCAGCAGGGACATCCATCGCCGACGCTCGGGGGAGGGCCCACGCCACGGAAAGCGAGCGACGAGCAGGGCCTCGTGGTGGAGCCGTCGGCGCAGTGACAGGGTGCGAACTCCCTCCGGGTGGAACCGCTCGTACAGGGCGACGACGCCCCGTCCGGAGTTCCGTTGCTGTCGGAGGACGCCGCGCAGGTCGGTGCGAATCCGGTAGTGGTGCAGCGCGTCGGGAACGTAGGCCGCGGCGTAGCCCTGAAGCCGTGCACGCCAAGCGAAGTCGATCTCCTCGGCCCCGGGCGGGTAGCCCTCGTCGTAGCCGCCGACCGCGTCGAAGACCTCGCGCCGGAAGCCGGTGTTGCAACCGATGGGGTAGGCGACACCCCAGATCTCGAGAAGGCCGTCCGAGCGCGTCGGCACCGGCACCCACGCGGCCGACCGCCCGGACAGGGTCTCGGTCTCGAACGCACCTCCGACGAAGGCGTGCTCGTCGAGTGCGGACGACAGCGCGCGCACCCAGTCGCGGTCGACGACGTCGTCGGCGTCGCAGATGAGCAGCCGGTCGCTGGCGGCGGCGCGGATCCCCTCGTTGCGCGCGACGGACACACCGCGGGCCCGTGAGGCGTCGACCCGCCGCAGCAGCGGCAGCCGCTCGCGCCACTCGTCGAGGACGGCGGCCAGCCCGTCGGTGGACCCGTTGTCGGCGACGACCACCTCGAACGGCTCGGTCATCGTCTGGTCGGCCAGGGCCGCGAGCTGCTCACCGATCGTCGCCGCCCCGTTGTACGTGGGGATGACGACCGAGCAGACCGGCGTCCCGCTCACCGGCGTCAGACCTGGGGGTCCGAGCCGAGCAGCGAGCGCAGCACCGGCTCCAGGGCACGGAAGGCGTTGCCGCGGTGGGAGATCGCGTTCTTCTCGGTGTCCGTGTACTCGGCGAGCGTGCGGGTGTCGCCGGTCGGGTGGAACACCGGGTCGTAGCCGAACCCGTTGGTCCCCCGCGGCGCGCGACCCAGGACGCCCTCGACCCGGCCCTCGACGCCCTCGACCCGCCCGTCCGGCATCGCGACGACGGCCGCGCAGACGAAGGCAGCGGCCCGGTGCTCGTCCGGCACGTCGGCTACCTGCTCGAGCAGCAGGCCGAGGTTCGCCCGGTCGACGTCCGCCCGCGCGGCGCCGGACCCGGCGTGCGAACCCGACCAGCGCGCCGAGAACACCCCCGGCGACCCGCCGAGCACCTCGACGGCCAGCCCCGAGTCGTCGGCGACCGACGGCAGCCCCGTCGCCTCGGCGAGCGCGACGGCCTTGAGCCGGGCGTTGCCGAGGAAGGTGACCTCGGTCTCGGGGACGTCGGGCCCGTCGACCTCCGCGGCGGACACGATCTCGAGGTCGAGCTCGTCGACCAGCCCGGCGAGGATCTGGCGCAGCTCGTGGACCTTGTGCTCGTTGCGGGTCGCGAGCACCACCCGGCGGCTCACTGCACGCGCTCCCGGGCGGGGGCCTCGAGGGCGGCGGCCTGCGCGCGGGTCAGCTCGGCGCAGCCGGTCGTCGCGAGGTCGAGGAGGCGGCCGAGCAGCTCGCGGTCGAAGGGCACGCCCTCGGCAGTGCCCTGCACCTCGACGAAGCGGCCGTCGCCGGTCATCACGACGTTCATGTCGGTCTCGGCGGTGGAGTCCTCGGGGTAGTCGAGGTCGAGCACGGGCTCGCCCTTGACGACCCCCACGCTGACCGCCGCGATCGACCCGGTGAGCGGCTCGGCACCGGGCTTGACCAGCCCACGGGCCGTGGCGTCGGCGACGGCGTCGACCAGCGCCACGTAGGCCCCGGTGATGGCGGCCGTGCGGGTGCCGCCGTCGGCCTGGAGCACGTCGCAGTCGAGGACGATCGTGTTCTCGCCGAGCGCGGAGGTGTCGATGACCGCGCGCAGGCTGCGGCCGACGAGCCGGCTGATCTCGTGGGTGCGGCCGCCGACCTTGCCCCGGCGCGACTCGCGGTCGCTGCGGGTGTTCGTCGAGCGCGGCAGCATCTCGTACTCGGCCGTGACCCAGCCGGTGCCGCGGCCCTTGAGCCAGCGCGGCACGCCCTCGGTGAACGAGGCGGCGCACAGCACACGGGTGCGCCCGAACTCGACGAGGACGCTGCCCTCGGCGTGGTCGAGCCAGTTGCGGGTGATCCGCACGTCGCGGAGCTGGTCGGCGGTGCGTCCGTCGTGTCGCGTCATGGGCGTCAGGCTAACCTCACGACGATGACCGCCCGCACCCGCACGCTGCTCCTCACCGAGCACCCGCTCGGTGCGTGGCGTGCCCGGTTCGAGCGCGGCGAGGTGCCCTCGGCCCTCCCCTACGGCGTCGACGTCCTCGCCTCGCGCGGCCACGAGCTCGCCGGACCCCCGCCCCCGGTCACCGGCCCGGCCGCCAAGGTCCGCGACGTCGTCGAGCACCGCAGCGGCATCCCCGTCGAGCGCACGGTGCGCTCCCTCGGGGCGGTCCACCGGGCCGACCTCGTGCTGGCGCTCCTCGAGCGCGAGGGGATGCTGGCCGGCATCGGCCGCGGCCTGCGCGTCCCGCCGTTCCGCTCGACCCCCCTGGTGGTCTGGTCGTGCTGGCTCGCCGACGACGTCCGCACCGCCGACCGCGCGACCCGGGCCCGGCTGGGCCGCCGGATGCGCAGCGCCGACCTCGTCACCCACCTGTCCCGGCACGAGACCGGCACGCTCGTCGACCTCGGCATCCCCGAGGAGCGGCTCTTCCCCGTGACCTACGGTGTCTCGCACCGGTTCTACACACCCGGCGATGGTGAGCGCGACATCGAGCTCCTCGCCGTGGGGCAGGACCGCGGCCGCGACTACGCGACCCTCGTCGAGGCCGTGCGCGGCACCGACCTGACCCTCGACGTCGTCTGCAAGCCGGAGAACCTCGACGGCCTCGACCTGCCGCCGAACGTCCGCGTGCACGGCACCGTCCCGCTCCCCACCTACCGCGAGATGCTGCGGCGCGCGCAGGTCGTCGCCGTGCCGACGCGCGACCTCGCCTACCCCACCGGCTCGTCGGTGGCCCTCGAGGCGGCGTCGTCCGGGTGCGCCGTCGCCGTCACCGGCACCCGGGCCATGCGCGACTACTTCACCGACGACGAGACCGCGGTGCTCGTCCGGGAGGGCGACGTCGACGGCTGGCGCGCCTCCCTCACCGCCCTGCGCGACGACCCGCAGCGCCGGGCCCGGCTCGGTGCCGCCGCCCGCCGCTCGGTCGAGGAGCGGTTCAACGCCGACCACATGTGGACCGAGCTCGACGACGTCGTGCGCGAGCGCGGCATCCTGCCTGCCCGGGACTGACGCCCCGGGACCCGCCTCCCGAGGGGCTCAGGAGTCGGCGTGCTCGGGCGGCCAGACCACCCGGAAGCGCTCGAAGCAGACCTCGAGGTCGTCGGAGAGCCCGATGCCCATGCGCTCGCACTCGCGGCCGAAGAAGCGGCGGTGCTCGGTGAGCCAGTACGCCAGCGACCGGTCGCCCTCCCCCTCGTCCCACGCGAAGCGCTCGTCGACGCTGGAGAGCGGGCCGACCCGCAGCTCGGTGGTGCGCAGCACGACCCGCGGTGCGCCGGAGCCGTCGCAGGCCACCCAGTGCGACCCGACGCGGGGCAGCGCGTCGCCGTCGTGCTCGTAGGACGCGACGAGCCCGGCCGTGGCCCGCTTGGGGCCGTCGGTGATGTAGGCCAGCAGCTCGTCGGCGATCCGGGGCCCGTCGCCGAAGTGGTCGACGTAGACCTCGTCCTCGGACGGCAGGCCGGGGTGGGCCGCGCGGTAGTCGGCCCACATCCGCAGGCCGGCCGCGCGGTCGACGGGGACGCCGAACGCGTTCGGGGTCGGGGGTCCGACCTCGAACACGTCGCCGGCCGAGGCGACCTCGACCGTCCCGGGCCACACGGACGCGGCCTGGGCCCGGCAGAGCTCGCGGTCGTTCCAGGCGGGGACGTGCGTGAGGACCAGCCGCCCGACCCCACCGGCCCGCACCGCGGCGCCGGCCGCCCGCGACCCCGACAGGTGGATGCCGCGCGCGTCGTCCCGCCCGTCGACGAACGCGGAGTCGAGCAGCGCGAGGTCGGCGCCGGCGAGCAGCGGGTCCAGGCCCGGGCAGTCGTCGGTGTCGCCGGTGAAGGCCAGCACCGCGCCGTCGGCCTCGACCCGGTACCCGTACGCCTCGACCGGGTGCTCGACGGCGTACGGCGTGACCCGGAACGGCCCGACCGTGAACGGCTCGGCGTCGGCGACGACCGAGAACGCGAACTCGCCGTCCATCCCCCCGGGCTCGAGGCCGTGGTACATCAGCGAGAGCCGCTCGGCGGTGGGCGCCGGGCCGTGCACGGGCAGCTTCGCCGGCAGCGGCCCCTCGGGGCGGTAGCGCCGCACGACGTAGAGCCCCAGCAGGTCGGCGCAGTGGTCGGGGTGCAGGTGGCTGAGCAGCACGGCGTCGAGCGACGTGGGGTCGACCAGCCGCTGCAGCGGGCCCAGCGCGCCGCTGCCGAGGTCGAGGAGCACCCGCCACGTGCGCCCCTCGTGCTCGGCCTCGACGAGGTAGCAGGACGCGGGCGAGTCGGGGCCCGGGAAGGACCCCGAGCAGCCGACGACGGTGAGCCTCATGCGATCCCCGCCCGGACGACGGTGGGCGGCGAGGTGAAGACCGGGCCGACCGACGAGCCGACCCCGAGGAAGCGGACCGCGAGACGCCGGAACTCGTCGGTGTCGCCCGTGGTCGTGAAGCCGTGCGACGGCGGGGGCAGGTCGTCGGGCCGCAGCAGGTCGGCGTCGGCGAGCACCCGGAAGACGTCCTTGGCGGTCTCCTCGGCCGACGACACGAGCGTGACGTCGTCGCCCATGACGTAGGAGATGACCCCGGTGAGCAGCGGGTAGTGCGTGCAGCCGAGGACGAGGGTGTCGACGCCCCGCTCGCGCAGCGGGTCGAGGTACTCGTGGGCGACGCCGACGAGCTCGGGGCCGCCGGTGACCCCGGCCTCGACGAACTCGACGAAGCGCGGGCACGGGGTGGACACGACGTCGAGGTGCGGCGCCGCGGCGAAGGCGTCGAGGTAGGCGCCGGACTGGTGCGTGCCGCGCGTCGAGATGACCCCGACGCGTCCGGTGCGCGTGGCCGCGGCGGCCCGGCGCACGGCCGGGCGGATGACCTCGACGACGGGCACGTCGTACCGCTCGCGGGCGTCGTGCAGCACGGCCGCGGACGCGGTGTTGCAGGCGATGACGAGGACCTTGACGCCGTGCTCGACGAGCCGGTCGAGGCACTCGAGGGCCAGCTCGCGGGTCTGGGCGATGGGGCGCGGGCCGTACGGCGCGCGGGCGGTGTCGCCGAAGTAGGCCACCGACTCGTGGGGCAGCTGGTCGAGGATCGCCCGCATGACGGTCAGGCCGCCGTAGCCGGAGTCGAACACCCCGATCGGTGAGTCGGTCACCCGACCCAGCGTAGGCGCGGACACCGACGCGGTCTTCACGCAGCACCGGTCGTGCGCGTCACACCGCCCCTACACTGTCGCCACTGGGACCACACCCGCCACACACCGGGAGGATGCGCGTGTTCGGAATCCCCCGCGGGATGTCCGTCCTGTTCTCCCCCGACACCCGGCGACGGCTCGGGCTCGCCGTCGCGGGCTCGGTGCTCACCGCCCTGCTCGAGGTCGTCGGTGTCGCGAGCGTCGTCCCCCTCATGCAGCTGCTCACCGGTGCCGACCCCACCACGGGCCTGCTGGGCCGCTTCTCCGCGCTCTTCGGGAACCCGCCGCCCGACCGGCTGGCGACGATCATCGCCCTCGTCGTCTTCGTGGCCTTCGTCGCCAAGACCGCCGTCGGCCTGGCCTTCCGGTGGTGGATGGTCGGCTTCCTCGCCGTCCAGGAGGCCGACACCGCCCAGTCGCTGCTGCGCCGCTACCTCGCGGCCCCCTACCGGGTCCACCTCGCGCGGCACACGGCCGACCTCAACCGCGTCATGGGCGAGTCGGTCGGGCAGACCTACAGCCTCGTCGTCGCCGGGGCCATCTCGGTCGTCACCGAGCTCGTCTCGGTCGTGGCCCTCGCCGTCGTCCTCCTCGTGATGGACCCCCTGCCGGCGCTCGCCGCGGTGCTGTACTTCGGCGCCGCGGGGCTCCTCTTCCAGCGGCTGGTCAGCGCACGCTCCGAGCGGGTCGGCACGGTCTTCCAGGAGGCCTCGCTCGACATGGCGCTGACCTCCTGGGAGACGATCCAGGGCATCAAGGAGATCCGGGTCCGCCGGGCGTCCGAGGTCTTCCTCGGCCGCTACCGGTCGGCCCGGTTGCGCTACGCCGCCGCCCGGCGCACGAGCAGCTTCCTCACCGACCTGCCGAAGAGCGTCCTCGAGCTGACCTTCATCGGCGGGGTGGCGGTGCTCGTCGCGGTCGCCTTCGCCCAGGGCAACTCCACCACGACCCTGACCACCCTGTCGCTCTTCGTCGCCGCGGGCTTCCGGATGCTGCCGAGCCTCACGCGCATCATGGCCTCGCTCCAGATGGTCCGGATGGGACGGCCGGGGGTCGCCCTCGTCCTCGCCGACCTCACCGACCCCGACCTCCCCGACGTCCCCGGCGACGACCCGGCTGTCACCGAGCGGCTGCCCCTGCGAGAGTCCCTCGTCGTGCGCGACGTGGTGCACCGGTACTCCGACGGCGACGTCAACGTCCTCGACGGCATCGACCTCACCGTGCCGGCCGGCACCTCGGTGGCCCTCGTCGGCACGAGCGGTGCGGGCAAGACGACCCTCGTCGACACCGTCCTCGGGCTGCACACCCCGGTGTCCGGGGCGGTGCTCGCCGACGGCCGCGACATCGCCTCCGACGTCGCCTCGTGGCAGCGCTCGATCGGGCTCGTGCCCCAGGACGTCTTCCTCGTCGACGACACGCTCCGGGCCAACATCGCCCTCGGCGAGCCGGCCGACCTCGTCGACGAGCAGCGCCTCGCGGCCGCCGTGCGCGACGCCCAGCTCGGGCCGCTCGTCGCCGACCTCCCCGAGGGGCTCGCCTCCCGGGTCGGCGAGCGCGGGTCGCGGCTCTCCGGCGGGCAGCGCCAGCGGGTCGGCATCGCGCGGGCGCTCTACCGCGAGCCCGTGCTCCTCGTCCTCGACGAGGCGACGTCGGCCCTCGACAACGAGACCGAGCGCCGCATCACCGAGACGGTGACCGCCCTGCACGGCCGGATGACCGTGCTCGTCGTCGCGCACCGGCTCTCGACCGTGCGGCACTGCGACCAGGTCGTCTTCCTCGAGCGCGGGCGGGTCGCGGCGGCCGGCACCTTCGAGGAGGTCCGGGCGGCGAGCCCCGAGTTCGCCCACCTCGTCCGGCTCGGCTCCCTCGACCCCGTGCCCACCGGGGGCGGACATGACGGCTGAGCCCGACGGGGCCACCGTGCCCGAGGTCGCCGTCGTCGTGCCCCACCACGGCGACCCCGCCCCGACCCTCGAGACCGTGCGGGCGCTGCTGGCGCAGCGGGACGTCGCCCTCGAGGTGGTCGTCGCCGACGACGCCTCCCCCGAGCCCTTCCCCGACGTGCCCGGCGCCGTGGTCGTGCGCCGCGAGCGCAACGGCGGCTTCGGGGCCGCGGTCGGCACCGGGGTCGAGGCCGTCACCGCGCCGCTCCTGCTCGTGCTCAACAGCGACGTGTCGTTCGGCCCGACCTTCGTCGCCGACCTGCTCGCCGCCGCGGCGCCGTGGCAGCCGGCCGTCGTCGGGCCCCTGGTCCTCGACGCCGACGGCACACCGGCACCCACCGCCCGGCACTTCCCCCGGGTGTCGCACCAGGCCGTCGAGTGGCTCACCCCGCTCGCCCGGTTCCGGGGGCGCCGGACCCTGCGCGAGGCCGTCGGCCACGACACGCGGGCCGTCGCCGGTGCCGTGCTGCCCGTCGACTGGGTCGTCGGGGCGGCCATGCTGCTGCCCACCGACGCGTTCCGGGCCGTCGGCGGCTTCGACGAGAGGTACTTCATGAACTCCGAGGAGGTCGACCTCCAGCGCCGGCTGCGGGAGGCCGGCGTGCCGTCGGTCTTCGCCGGCACGGTGTCGCTGACGCACATCGGCGGCGGGTCCTCCGACCCGGGCCTGCGCCGCCGCTGGCTCGTCGAGTCGCGGATGGCCTACGCCGGGCGCTGGGGCGGTCGACGGCGGCTGGCCGCCGCGCTCACCGCCGCCACCGCCGTCAACGCGGTCGCCAACACCGGCCGACGCCTCGCCGGGCGCGACGTGGCTCCGGTCGCCACCGCCCGCGAGGAGCTGCGGCTCATCCACGGAGGATGCCGATGAGCACCGCCCGCCGCCTCGTCGAGGCCCCGCCGTCGCTGCGCTGGCACCTCGCCCGAGCGCGGACCCCCGTCTACCGCAGGGCGTTCGCCGCGTTCGGTGCGGGCACGGTGGTCGTCCGTCCGCGGATCCTGCGCGGCGTCGAGCACATCGCCCTCGGCGCGGGGTGCGCCGTGCACGAGGGGGCGTGGTTGCAGGCCGAGGGGGCCGACGGGTCCATCACGGTCGGCGACCGGGTCTACCTCGGCCACGACGTCCACGTGCACGCCATCGACCCCGTGCGCATCGGCAGCGACGTCGTCCTCGCCGACGGGGTGTTCGTCGCGTCCACCGACCACGGGCGCGGCGACCGCTCGGTCGTGCACGGCACCGGCCCGATCACCATCGGCGACCACGTCTTCGTCGGCCAGCGGGCGGTCGTCCTCGGCGGCGTGAGCATCGGCGACGGCGCCACCGTCGGCGCCGGGGCCGTCGTCACCCGCGACGTCCCCGCCGGGGCCACCGTCGCCGGCGTCCCGGCCAAGGTCGTGGAGGCCACCCGATGACCGTCCTGCTCACCGGCGGCGCCGGGTTCATCGGCCAGCACCTCGCGCGGCGGCTCGTCGGCGCCGGGCACGAGGTGGTCGCCCTCGACCTGCTCCACCCGCAGGTGCACGCCGACCCCGAGGCCGCCGTGGCCGCGTTCCCCGGGCCGGTCGTCGTCGGCGACGTCGCCGACCCCGCCGCCTGGGAGGGGCTGCCCGAGGGCGTCACCTGCGTGGTCCACCTCGCGGCCGAGACCGGCACCGGGCAGTCGATGTACGAGACCGAGCGCTACCACCGGGTCAACGTCGAGGGCACCCGGCTGGCGGCGGAGTTCGCCCGCGCCCGGGGGCCGCCCTCGTGTCGATGAGCTCGCGCGCCGTCTACGGCGAGGGCCGGTACGAGTGCGCCGAGCACGGGACCGTCTTCGGCGAGCGCTGTTGCGCCGCAGCGTCTCCCGTCGCCTCGCACGAGGACGACCCGCACCGCCCGGTGTCGGTGTACGGCGAGACCAAGTCGCTCGCGGAGGACGCCGCCGCCGCCGAGTGCGGCGCCGAGGTGCCGCTCACCGTCTTGCGCCCGCAGAACGTCATCGGCCCCGGCCAGGCGCTGCACAACCCCTACACGGGCGTGCTCGCGGCCTTCCTCGCGATGCTGCGCGAGGAGCGGCCGCTCTCCGTCTACGGCGACGGCCACCAGACGCGCGACTTCGTGCACGTCGCCGACCTCGCCGCGCTGCTGGCCTGGGCCGTCGACCACCCGCCGGAGTCCGGCACCCCGCGTGTCCTCAACTCCGGCACCGGGGTCCGCACCAGCCTGCTCGACCTCGCCGACGCCGCGATCGCCGGCAGCCCGCTGCCCTCACCGGGTGTCACGCACGTCGACGTGCACCGCGCCGGCGACATCGAGCACGCTTGTGCCGACCTGGCGCGGCTGCGTGACGCCGGCGCCCCGGAGCCCACCTGGACCGCGCGCGAGGCCATCGTCGACTTCATCCGCTGGTCGTGGGACAAGCCGGGTGCGGGGGCGGCCGCCTGGGACGACGCGCTCGACGAGCTGGCCCGCCGCGGCCTGACGTCGTGACGGGTCCGTCCCGGGTCCTCGTCCTCAGCCCGGCGTTCCACGGGTACTGGCGCCCCCTCGAGCGGGCCCTGACCGGTCTCGGCCACGGCGTCACGACGGTCCGGTACGACGAGCACCGGGGGCTCGGTCGGGTGGCCGCCAAGCTCGGGCACGACCTGCCCGAGCGGCTCGGCGGAGCGGACTCCCGGCGCCGGGCCCTCCTCGGGGCCCGCGCCCGCGCCGCCGTCACCGGGCACGACCCGGAGGTGCTCCTCGTCGTCAAGGGCGACGCCTTCGACGACGGATTCTGGGAGCTGGTCGAGCAGCGCCGGCAACGCCGGGTCCTCTGGCTCTACGACGAGCTGCGCCGCACCGGCCACACCGAGGTCTCGCTCGGCGCGGCCGGGCCCATCGCCTCGTACAGCCCGCTCGACGTCGCCGCGCTCGGGGCCCGGGGCCTGCGGGCCGCGCACGTCCCCCTCGCGCACGACCCCGACGAGCCGCTCGGCCCGCCGCGGCCCACCGACGAAGTCGTGTTCGTCGGCGCGCGCTACCCGGCTCGCGAGGCCCTGCTCACGGGCCTGGCCGCCCGCGGCGTCCCGGTGCGGGCCCACGGCCGGGACTGGTCCGGTCACCCCGTCGACCGGCTGCGCACGTGGCGGCTGGGCACCCCGCGCGTGGCGGCGGGGCGCGACCTCACCCGCCCGGACGCCTACGCCGCGATGGCCGGGGCCCGGGCGACCCTCAACGTCCACGGCGACCAGGACGGCTTCACGATGCGCACCTTCGAGGCCTGCGGCGTCGGCGCCGTGCAGCTCGTCGACCGCGCCGACGTCTCCCGCTACTACGAGCCCGGCACGGAGGTCGCGGTCTTCGACGGCGTCGAGGAGGCGGCCGAGCTGGCTCGCCGGGCCGCCACCGACCACGCGTGGGCCACGGGTCTGCGCCGGGCCGGGGCCGCCCGCACCCGCGGCGAGCACACCTTCACCCACCGCGCCCGAGCCCTGGAGGCCCTGTGGACGGCCTGACCCACCCCCGCGACCTCGAGGCGTGGCACCGCTGGCAGCTCGGCCGCCAGCCGCTGCGCCGGCGCCTCGGGCAGGTCGCCGGCGTGCTGCGCACGATCGCCCGCCCAGATGCCCGCCCCGGTGCGCTCACCCTGACGCGCGGCGGCCCGGGGCCCGTCCGGCTGCTCGTCTGCCTCGAGACCCGTTCTCCCACGAGCGTGCTCGCCCTCCTCTCGCCGCTGCGCACCCTCCCCGACCTCGCCGGCGTCGCCGTGCTCTCCCCCGAACCCGTCAAGGACCTCCTGCCGCCGTGGGTCTGGACCGAGTCCACGGCCGTGCTCCACGACGACCTGCCCCGGCTGGCGCGCGAGGCGCAGGTCGTCCTGTCGACGGGGCACTACCTGCCGCTCGGCCGCGCCGCCCGCGACGCCGTGGCCGAACCGCACCGCTTCGTCACCGCCCAGCACGGGCTGCTCACCCCGGACGCCCCGCCGCTCGCCGAGGGCACGACGCTCCTCGCCTGGAGCGCGGCCGACGCCGCCTTCTGGGCCTCCGGCCGCCGGGACCTCGCCGAGCCCGTCGTCGTCGGTTCCCAGCTGCTCTGGGAGGCCGGCGAGCCGCCGCTCGCCGAGCCCGACCCTGCGGCCGCACCCGTCTTCCTCGGCCAGCTGCACGGCGCCGAACTGCCCCGCGAGCGGCTCGTCGCCGCCGCCGAGTCGTTCTGCCGCGAGAACGGCGCCGCCTACCGTCCGCACCCCGCGGAGCGCGACCGCGCCTCCCGCGCCGTCCACGCCCGCTTCGAGGCCGAGGGCATCAGCATCGACCGCAGCGGCCGACCCCTGCGCGAGCTCGGCGCCCCCGTCGTCGCCGTCTTCTCGACGGGCGTCCTCGAGGCGGCGGCCGCGGGGCTGCCGGCCCACGTGCACTGCCCCGACGCCCCGCCGTGGCTCACCGCGTTCTGGGACCGCTACGGCCTGACCCGCTGGGGTACCGGACCCACGCCCTCCCCGAACGGCCCGCCCTCGAGCCCTCCCGGGCGGCGGCGGAGGCCATCTCGGGGATGATGGCGCGGTGAGGATCCTCTGCGTCGTCCCCGCCCGCGGCGGCTCCAAGGGCGTCCCCCGCAAGAACCTTCGGCTCGTCGCCGGGCGTCCGCTCATCGCGTGGACCGTCGAGCAGGCGCTCGCCGCCCGGCCGTCGATGGACGTCGTCGTCTCCACCGACGACGACGAGATCGCCGCGGCGGCGGAGGCGGCGGGCGCCCTCGTCCCCTTCCGACGTCCCCCCGAGCTCGCGCAGGACGACACCCCCACCGAGCCCGTCGTCCGGCACGCCATCGAGGCCGCGCGGGCCGCCGACGCCGCCCCCGATGCCGTGATGCTGCTCCAGGCGACCTCGCCGGTCCGGTTGCCGGGCACCGCCTCCCGCGCCATCGCCCAGCTCGAGGCCAGCGGGGTCGACTCGCTGGTCGGGGTCGTCCCCCAGGCGCCGTTCATCTGGACCGACGGCCCCGAGCCGAGCGCCGCCTACGACGTCACCGCCCGGCCGCGCCGTCAGGACCTCACGCCGCAGACCCTGCGCTACCGCGAGACCGGCTCGCTCTACCTCACCCGCACCTGGGTGTACGACGAGCTCGACAACCGCATCGGCGGACGCACCGGGCTCTTCGTCATGGACGAGGTCGAGGGCGTCGACGTCGACACCGAGCTCGATCTCGCCGTCGCCGAGCAGCAGCTGCTCGCCCTGCACCAGACCACGACCCCCGGGGACCCCGCATGATCATCGAGCGCACCGTCACGCCCTTCGTCGTCTACGGCGAGGACCCGGTCCTGCGCGCCCTCGAGAAGATCACCGCCAACAAGGCGCGCATCGTCTTCTGCGTCACCGAGCACGGACACCTCATCGGGTCGATCACCGACGGCGACGTCCGCCGGTGGATCTCCGGGCAGGACCAGGTCGACCTCTCGCGCCCCTGCTCGGAGGCCGCCAACACCGGTGCCGTCAGCGCGCCGGCCACCGCCACGCCGGCCGAGGTCCGCACGCTCTTCCACGGAGCCGTCGACCACGTGCCGCTCGTCGACGAGCAGGGCCACCTCGTGGCCGTCGCGGTCAACCGCAGCGACGCCTTCCGGGTCGGCCGGCACGAGGTCGGCAAGGGCAACCCGGCCTTCGTCATCGCCGAGATCGGCATCAACCACAACGGGTCGGTCGACCTCGCCAAGCACCTCGTCGACCTCTCCGCCGACGCCGGCGCCGACGCCGTGAAGTTCCAGCTGCGCGACATGGGCGCGCTCTACCGCGGCGGCACCGGCAGCGAGGGCGAGGACCTCGGACCGCAGTACACCCTCGACCTGCTCTCCCGCTTCAACCTCCCCGCCGAGCGGCTTTTCGAGGTCTTCGACCACGCCAAGGGGCTCGGGTCGACGTCATGTGCACCCCCTTCGACCCCAAGAGCCTCGACGCCCTCGTCGAGTACGGCGTGCCCGCGCTGAAGATCGCCTCCGCCGACCTGACCAACCACACCCTGCTGCGGCACGCGGCCGCCTCGGGCACCCCGCTCGTCGTCTCCACCGGCATGTCCACGGAGGCCGAGATCCGCGAGAGCGTGGCCCTGTTGCGGTCCACGGGAACGCCGTACGCACTGCTGCACTGCCAGTCGACCTACCCGGCGCCGTTCAAGGACGTCAACCTGCGCTACCTCACCCGGCTCGCCGAGCTCGGCGACTGTCCGGTCGGCTACTCCGGCCACGAGCGCGGGTACCACGTGCCGGTGGCGGCGGTGGCCCTCGGCGCGACGATCGTCGAGAAGCACGTCACCGTCGACAAGTCGATGGAGGGCAACGACCACAAGGTCTCGCTGCTGCCCGACGAGCTGCGCGCGATGGTCGAGCGGATCCGCGAGGTCGAGGAGGCGCTGGGCTCCACCGAGCCCCGCGTCGTCAGCACCGGCGAGATGATGAACCGCGTCAACCTCGCCAAGAGCCTCGTCGCCGCCCGTGACCTCGCCGCCGGCGAGACCATCGACCTGGCGGCGGTCGACGTCAAGAGCCCCGGCCGGGGCCTGCAGCCCAACGCCCTCGACACCCTCGTCGGGCGCACCGCCAAGCGCGCGATGGCGGCCGGCGACTTCTTCTACGCCTCCGACCTCGCCGACGCCGTGCCCACGGGCCGCCAGTACGACTTCCGCCGGCCGTGGGGCCTGCCGGTGCGCTACCACGACGTCAGCGCCCTCATCGCCGACTGCACCCCGGACTTCCTCGAGTTCCACTTCTCCTACAAGGACCTCGAGATCGACCCGCACACCGCGGTGCCGCGCGCCCTGCCGATGGGCTACGCCTGCCACGCCCCCGACCTGTTCGCCGGTGACTTCATCCTCAACCTCGCGAGCGAGGACGACGCGCACTGGGAGCGCTCCGCCGAGGAGCTGCAGCGGGTCATCGACATCACCCGCTCGATGCGCGACCGCTTCGAGCAGGAGGCCGACCCCGTCGTCATCTCGAGCGTCGGCGGCTTCACCACCGACCGGCACGTCTCCCCCGACGAGATGCCCGACATGTACGCCCGGGTCGCCGCCGGGCTCGACCGGGTCGACGACTCCGGGGTGCGCCTGGCCTGCCAGACGCTCCCTCCGTTCCCGTGGTACATGGGCGGCCAGCTCTACTGCAACCTCTTCGTGCGCCCGTCCGACACAGCCGAGTTCGCCACGACGTACGGCCGCCGGCTCTGCCTCGACGTGTCGCACTCGAAGCTCGCCGCCACCTTCCTCGGCGTCCCGTTCTCCGAGGCCGTCGAGCTGCTGGCCCCCCACACCGAGCACCTGCACCTCGTCGACGCGGTGGGCGTCGACGGCGAGGGCGTGCAGGTCGGAGACGGCGAGGTCGACTGGGCCGTGCTCGCCGAGCAGCTCGACCGGCACGCCCCGGGGGTCTCGTTCATCCCCGAGATCTGGCAGGGCCACGTCAACCACGGCGAGGGCTTCTGGGTCGCGCTCGATCGGCTGGAGCAGTGGTTCTGACCGCTCCGCCGCTCGCCCTCTGGGTCGTCCCCGTGGCCGAGCTCGGCGGGGTCGCACGGCACGTGCTCGACACCGCCGAGGTCGGGGTGCCGGGGTACCGACTCGTCGTGCAGTGCCCGCCCGGGCCGCTCGCCGAGCGGCTGCGCACCCTCGGTGCCGCTGTCACCACGGCACCCGTCGGGCCGGAGCACGGGGTCCGCGAGTCGGTCGCGGCCGTCCGGGACGCCGTGCGCTCGCTCGCCCCGGCCGTCGTCCACTCGCACCTGTCCTGGGCCGACGTCGTCACCGCGGCAGCCACCGCCGGGGCGTCGAGCGCCGTCGTCACCACCGAGCACGGCATCGCCGCCGACGACCTCGTCTACCACGGCACCGCGTGGCGCTCGCGGCTCAAGGTCGCCCTGCACACCGCCCGGCTGCGCCGCGCCGACGCCGTCATCGCCGTGTCGCAGGCGACCGCCGAGACCCTGCGCGCCAAGTGGCACCCCGGGCGGGGAACGGCGGTGCACGTCGTCCCCAACGGCGTCGACCCGCTGCCCGTCGCCCCACCGAGGGCCCCCGGCCTGCACGTCTGCTCGGTGGCCCGGCTCGCCCCCGAGAAGCGCCTCGACGACCTGCTGCGGGCCTTCGCCGTGCTCCACGCCCGGCGCCCCGAGGCCCGGCTCACCCTCGCGGGCACCGGGCCCGAGGAGGCCGCCCTGCGCGCCCTCGTCGCCGACCTCGGGCTCACCGGAGTCGTCGGGCTCCCCGGCCACGTCGACGCCCCCGCGCTGCTGGCCCGGGCCGACGTCCTCGTCCAGCTCTCGGTGTGGGAGAACTGTTCCTACTCGCTGCTCGACGCCCTCGTCCACGGCGTCGGGGCCGTCGCGACACCGGTCGGCGGCAACCCGGAGATCCTCCCGGCCGATGCCCTCGTCGAGGCCTCCGACGCCGAGAGGGTGGCCGACGCCGTCGAGCGCCAGGCCCTCGACCCCACGACCCGACCGACCCTCCCCGCCGGCTGGCCCACGCGCGCCGACATGACGGCGGGCATCGCCGGCGTCTACGACTCGGTCACCGGGAACCTGCGGTGAGCGCCGTCGTCCTCGCCGCCAACAACGGGGAGGTCGGGGGCGGCGAGGTGATGCTCCTCGCCACCGCCGGGGTGCTGCGCGACCTCGGGGTCGAGACCGAGGTGGTCGGCCCCGATGCCGAGGGCGGGGTGCTCGACGCGGCCGAGGAGGCGGGCTTCCCGGTGCACCGGCTCGACGCCGACCGGCGCCGCTACGCCCACGAGTTGCGGGAGTGGCACCGCGGCACCACCGGGCTCACGTGGTGCCACGGGCTCGTGCCGTCGCTGGCCACCGCCGGGCGCCGACACCGCCTCGTCCACCTCCACCAGCTGCCGAGCCGGGCGCACCGCGCGGCCCTGCTCGCCGCCCGCAGCGGGGCCACCGCCACCCTCGCCCCGAGCCGCTGGCTGGCCGCCCGGGTCTCGGGCACGAGCGTGCTGCCCAACTGGACCGCCGACCCCGGCCCGGTCCCCCCGCACGCGCCCCACGAGGGGGCGCCCCGGCTGGGGTTCCTCGGCCGGCACACGGTCGACAAGGGGCTCGTGGTCCTCGCCGAGGCGCTGGCCGGCCTCCCCGAGGGCGAGCGCCCCCGGCTGGTCCTCGCGGGCGAGCCGCGGTTCACCGACGCCGCCACCGCCCGGCGGGTCGCCGAAGCGCTCGACCCGCTCGGCGACACCGTCGAGCGCGTCGGCTGGGTGACCCCGGCCGCCCTCTTCACCGCCGTCGACGGGCTCGTCGTGCCGTCGGTCGCCCCCGAGGCCTTCGGGCTCGCCGCCGCCGAGGCGATGGCCGCCGGCGTGCCGGTCGTCACCACCGACGCCGGGGCCCTCCCCGAGCTCGTCGGACCCGACCACCCGTGGGTCGCCGCCGCCGGTGACGCCGACGCCCTGCGTGCGGCCGTCGCCGCCTGGGCCGCAGCCGCGCCCACCGAGCGCGCGTCCGTCGTCGCCGACCAACGGGCCCGATGGCAGGCCGAGCACTCGCCCGAGGCGGCCCACGACCGCATCGCCGCCCTCCTGCGCGACCTCCACGTCCACCCGGCCTGACCCGGCGCCGTCTGCGAGGATGGCGCCGACCCGCCACCCGGACCGGAAGGCCCTGCCGCCCATGCCCACCGCGCTCATCACCGGCATCACCGGACAGGACGGGCTCTACCTCTCCGAGCTGCTGCTCTCCAAGGGCTACGAGGTCCACGGCATCGTCCGCGGCCAGAACAACCCCAAGCGCGAGCTCGTGCGACGCACCGTCCCGGACGTCCACCTGCACACGGGCGACCTCACCGACCTCTCCAGCCTGATCCGCGCGATGGCCACGGCGCGGCCCGACGAGGTCTACAACCTCGGCGCGGTCTCCTTCGTCGCGTACTCGTGGGAGAACGCACGGGTCACCACCGACGTCACGGGCAACGGCGTCCTCAACGTCCTCGAGGCGGTCCGGCTCTACTGCGGCGACGACCTCGGGAAGGTCCGCTACTACCAGGCGTCCAGCTCGGAGATGTTCGGCAAGGTCCAGGAGGTCCCGCAGCGCGAGTCGACCCTCCTGTGGCCACGCTCCCCCTACGGGGTGGCCAAGGTCTTCGGCCACTACATGACCATCAACTACCGCGAGTCCTACGGGATGCACGCCAGTTCGGGCATCCTCTTCAACCACGAGTCGCCCCGTCGCGGACCGGAGTTCGTCACGCGCAAGGTCTCGATGGCCGTCGCCCGCATCGCCGAGGGCCGCCAGGACACGCTGACGATGGGCAACCTCGACGCCCAGCGAGACTGGGGCTTCGCCGGTGACTACGTCGAGGGCATGTGGCGGATGCTGCAGCAGCCCGAGGCCGACGACTACGTGCTCGCCACGGGCAGCACCCACTCCATCCGCGACCTGCTCGACGTCGCGTTCGCCCACGTCGGCATCGACGACTGGTCCGGCCTCGTGCAGCAGGACCCCCGCTTCATGCGGCCCGCCGAGGTCGACCTCCTCGTCGGCGACGCGTCCAAGGCCCGCGACCGCCTCGGCTGGATCCCCACCGTCGGCTTCGAGGACCTCGTGCGGATGATGGTCGACGCCGACCGCGCGCTGCTGCGCGCCGACCGGTGAGCACCGCCCTCGTCACGGGGGCCACCGGGCAGGACGGCGGCTTCCTCGTCGAGCGCCTGCTCGCCGAGGGCCACGAGGTGCACGGGCTGGTCCGGCGCGAAGACCTCGGGGGCACGCTCCCGAGGGGCTGGTGGTCCACGAGGTCGACCTCGGCGGGCCCGAGGACGACCTCGCCGGCCTCGTCGAGCGGGTCGCGCCCGACGAGCTGTACAACCTCGGCGGCGTCAGCTCGGTGGCGCAGTCGTGGGCCGAGCCGCTGCTCACGACCCGGGTGAGCGGCACGGCGGCCCTCGTCCTGCTCGAAGCGGCCCGCCGGGTCGGCGAGCGGACCGGCCGCGAGGTGCGTGTCCTCCAGGCCGCCAGCGCCGAGATCTTCGGGGAGCCGCCGGTCGCGCCCCAGGACGAGGACACCCCGGTGCGCCCGGTCAGCCCCTACGGCGCGGCCAAGGCGCTCGCCCACCACGGCGTCGGCATCGCCCGGGCGCGCGGGCAGTTCGCGACCTCGGTCATCCTCTACAACCACGAGTCGCCGCGCCGGCCGGAGACCTTCGTGACCCGCAAGATCACCCGCACCGTCGCGGCCATCGCCGCCGGGCGGGCCGACCGGCTGGTCCTCGGCAACCTCGACGCCCGCCGCGACTGGGGCTGGGCGCCCGACTACGTCGACGCGATGGTCCGGGCCGTGCGGCACGACGAGCCGGCCGACTACGTCGTCGCCACCGGCGAGGCCCACACGGTGCGCGACCTCGTCGCCGCGGCCTTCGCCCGGGCGGGCATCGAGGACTGGGAACCCCTCGTCGAGGTCGACCCCGCCCTGCTGCGCCCGGCCGACCCGAGCCTGCTCGTGGGCGACGCGACCCGGGCCCGGACCGCCCTCGGCTGGGCCCCCACGGTGCCCTTCACCGAGCTCGTCGCACGCATGGTCGACGCCGAGCGCTTCGAGGCCTGAGGCGCCCCGGATTCCGCGCCCGGCGAACCTCGGCCGTTCGGACGAGGGACCCCCTCACCGGAACGGATGCCCACCGAGCACGAACGGGCAGGTCAGCCTTCCTGCGCTTTACGTGGTCTTTACCCTCCCGGGATGCTGGATCCGTGGCCCACACCCTGCCGGACGGACGCACCGTCGCCGTCGCCCACGACTACCTCACCCAGCGCGGTGGCGCCGAGCGCGTCGTCCTCTCGCTGGCCAAGGCCTTCCCCGGCGCCCCCGTGCACACCACCCTGCACGAGCCCGAGGCCACCTACCCCGAGCTCGGCGAGCTCGACGTGCGGGCCTCCTCGCTCAACCGCTTCGGCCCGGCCCGCCGCTCCTACCGCGCCGCCCTGCCGCTGCTGCCCTTCGCCGCCTCGTCGGTGCGCCCGACCGAGGACGTCGTCGTCGCCTCCACCTCCGGCTGGGCCCACGGCTTCCGCGCCGAGGGTGACGTCGTCGCCTACTGCCACGCCCCCGCCCGCTGGCTCTACCAGGCCGAGGCCTACCTCGGCGGCCCGATGCGCTCCTCCGCCAAGGGCCTGGCCCTGGCGATGATGAAGCCCTCGCTCCTCGCCTGGGACCGCCGCGCCGCGCAGCGCCCGGCCAAGTACCTGTGCAACTCCCGCGTCGTCCGTGACCAGATCGGTGAGGCCTACGGCATCGAGGCCGAGGTCGTCCCGCCGCCGCACGCGATGGACTTCGACGCCCCCCGCGAGAGCGTCCCGGACCTGCACGACTGGGCGGCCGAGGGCTACCTGCTCGTCGTCTCGCGGCTGCTGCCCTACAAGAACGTCGACGTCCTCGTCGAGGCCGTGCGCGGCACCGACGAGCGGCTCGTCGTCGTCGGCACCGGCCCGGAGAAGGCTCGCCTGCAGGCCATCGCCCCGCCGAACGTGCGCATGGTCGAGGGCCTCAGCGAGGCGCAGCTGCGCTGGGTCTACGCCCAGGCCCGCCTGCTGCTCGCCCCGAGCCTCGAGGACTACGGCCTGACCCCGCTCGAGGCCGCCGCGTTCGGCGTCCCGACCGTCTCGCTCGGCGCCGGGGGCTACCTCGACACCGTCGTCGACGGCCTGACCGGGCTCTACGTCGAGGCCCCACCGCCTCCGCCTTCCGCTCCGGCATCGCCGAGGCCACCCGCCGGTCCTGGGACACCGAGGTCGTCCTCAAGCACGCGGACGAGTTCGGCGAGGAGCGCTTCGGCCGCCGCATCCGCGAGGCCGTCGCCTCCGTGCGACCGGGCACACCGCGCGCCCTGCCGGCCCGGGAGCGCCTCGTCCTGAGCGGCAGCTCCCCGGCGCCCGCCTGGGCCGCCTCGGTCGCCTCCCGCCTCGCGCTCGCCCCGACGACGGTCACCGACTGATGGCCCTCGTCTCCCCGGTCCGGGTCACCGCGGGCCCGCGCGTCCGGGCCGCCACGCCGCGCCTCATCGCCCCGGCCGCCGTCGCCACCGACCTCGTCGGCATCGCCCTCGTCATCACCCTCGCGGCGCTCGGCCGGATGCACCTGCCGTTCGCGAACGCCGCCGCCGACGTCCACGACCTGGCCATCGCCGCGGCCGTGCCGCTGGCCGCCGGCTGGCTGCTCGCCATCGCCGCCCACGGCGGCTACGCGCGCCACCTCTTCGGCGCCGGGTCGGCCGAGTACAAGCAGGTCGTGCGGGCCACGCTCGTCGGGGCCGGCGCGATCGGCGTCGTCTCCTACCTCGCCAAGCTCGAGTTCTCGCGCGGCTTCTTCTTCCTCCTCATCATCCTCGGCGTGCCGGTGCTCGTCCTCGGCCGCCACCTGCTGCGCCGCGCCGTGCACGCCGCCCGTCGCCGCGGCCGGCTGACCCACCGCGTCCTCGTCTCCGGCTCGCCCGACCAGGTCGACGAGGTCGCCGACGTGCTGCGCCGCGAGCCGTGGCTCGGCTACGAGGTCGTCGGTGGCCTGCTGCCGGCCCCCGGCCCGGCCACCACCCCCGGTGGCGTCCCCGTCCTCGGCACGACGAACCGCACCGCGGCCGTCGTCGAGAGCGAGGGCTGCGACGTCGTCCTCTTCGCCGGTGGGGCCGTCGGCTCGGCCCGCGAGATGCGCCGCGCCGCGTGGGACCTCGAGGACTCCGACGTCCAGATCATGCTCGTCCCGAGCCTCACCGACGTCGCGACCGACCGGGTCCGGGTGCGCCCCGCCGCCGGCCTGCACCTCATGGAGCTCGACCGCCCGCGCGCCCACCGCGCCAGCCGCCTGTCCAAGCGCGCCTTCGACATCGTCGGCGCCTCGGCCGGCCTGCTGCTCGCCGGACCCGTCCTGCTCGCCACCGCCCTGGCCATCCGCCTCCACGACGGCGGCCCGGTGCTGTTCCGCCAGACCCGCGTCGGCCTCACCGGCTCCTTCTTCGACTGCTTCAAGTTCCGTTCGATGGTCGTCGACGCCGACCGGATGACCGCCCAGGTCGCCGCGCAGAACAAGCACGGCGAGGACCACGTCCTCTTCAAGGCCGCCGACGACCCGCGCATCACCCGCCCGGGCAAGTTCATCCGCCGCTTCTCGATCGACGAGGTGCCGCAGTTCCTCAACGTCCTGCGCGGCGAGATGAGCCTCGTGGGCCCCCGCCCGCCGCTGCCCGAGGAGGTCGAGCGCTACACCGACGACGTGCGCACGCGCCTCGCGGTGCGCCCCGGGATGACCGGCCTGTGGCAGGTCTCCGGCCGCTCGGACCTGTCGTGGGAGGACTCGGTCCGCCTCGACCTGTACTACGTCGACAACTGGTCGCTCGTGCAGGACCTGACCATCCTCTGGCGCACGGTCTCCGCGGTGCTCACCGCCCGCGGCGCCTACTGACCGACCGCGGTCAGTCGCTCTCCCAGGGGCCCCTGCCCCGCACCCGCGAGTCCGTGCGATCTGCGCGGCTCCGCGTGCGGTCGCACCCGGAGGCGCGCACTTCACCGGGAGCCGACGGTCCCGAGGACCCCACGAACGGGTCCGGCGCCGGGCCAGGTTGGTCCCGGGTCAGTCGGCCTTGCGGGCCGCGGTGCGGCGCACCTTCGAGGCCGGCTTGGCCACCGGAACCGGCACCCCCGGACCCGCCGGCACGACCGGCTCGACGACGTCGGACTCCGCCACGGGGGCGGTGTCGTAGGCCTTCCGGCTCGCGTAGTCGGAGGAGTACGACGAGTAGCCGTACCCGCCGTAGACGACCCCGCCGACCTTGCGCTGCGGTGCGAGGTTGAGCACGACACCGAGGACCCGACCGCCGACCTGCGACATCATCCGCGCGGCGAGGCGGGCCTGCTCCTTGTGGGTGCGACCCACGGCGAAGACGAGCAGCGTGCCGTCGCAGAAGCCCGCGAGCACACCGGCGTCGGTGACCGGCAGCAGCGGCGGGGCGTCGAGGATGACGACGTGGTCCTCGGTGAGCCGGGCCACCAGCTCGTGCATCCGCACCGACCCGAGCAGCTCGCTGGGGTTCGGCGGCGTGCGTCCGGACGTCACGAGCCGGACGTTCGGCTCGTCGGTCTCGAGCAGCACGTCCTCGACGGGCACCTGG
Source organism: Phycicoccus sp. HDW14 (assembly GCF_011383005.1). GTDB lineage: Bacteria > Actinomycetota > Actinomycetes > Actinomycetales > Dermatophilaceae > Phycicoccus. The sequence continues at coordinate 1,979,413 of NZ_CP049935.1, forward strand.
CCGGTCAGCACGTGCGAGAGCCCGACCGTGCCGACGACGTCGAAGACCTTCGCGAGGGTCGGGCGGCGCAGGTCGGCGTCGATGATGACGACCGACTGGCCCGAGGCGCCGAGCACCCGGGCGAGCGTGGCCGCCACCGTGGACTTGCCCTCGCCGGCATTGGCGCTCGTGACGACGATGCTGCGCGCGGGGTCGTCGACGCCGACGAAGCGCAGGTTGGTGCGGATCTGCCGGAAGGCCTCCGTCGCGATGCCCAGCTGGCCGACCCGGCCGCGACCGCGCACCACCCCGAGCTCCTTGGTCTGCGGCACGACCCCGAGCACGCTCGCGGCGGTCAGCTCCTCGACGTCGCCGACGGTGCGCAGCCGGGTGTCGAGCTGGCGGCGGACGAAGACCAGCGCGTAGGCGACGCCGAGCCCGACGACCAGCCCGATGAGCCCGCTGCGCTTCGGGTTCGGCGCGATCTTGCCGCCGGGCAGCGCCGACTCGATGGGCACGATGGAGACGATCGGCTTGGCCGACGGGTCGGCCGCGGTCTCGATGGCGTTGGCCTCCTCGGCCGTGGCCTTGATGACGGCGTCGGCGAGGACGCGCGACTCCTCGGGCGTCGGGCCGGTGGCCGTGACCTTGAGGATGACCGAGTTCGCCGCGACGCTCGCGCCGACGCGGCCGGCGACCTCGGCGGGCGAGGCGTCGATGCCGGTGGCGGCGATGGCCCGCTCGGCGACCGCCCGGCTCGTGACGAGCGGGAGGTAGGAGTCGGCCTTGGACCCACCGAGGGAGTTGGCCGCGAGGCTGTCGCCGGTGCTCGTCCCCGACCCCGCGACGCGCACGTACCCGCTGGCGTCGGCGAGGTAGACCTCCGGCATCCGCAGCGTCAGCCCGTAGGCCACCGCTCCCCCGACCAGGGTGAGGAACACCAGGCTGAGGAGGTGGGCACGGGTCAGGCGCACGAAGTCGAGCAGGGTCACGAAGAGGTCCTCCGGGCTGGCCGCTGCAGGGTACGGCGGCTCGATCGTCGATGCTACCGGCGGACCCCGCGTCGCGCCGGTGGACGCGGGGCGCGCCACCCTAGAGTTGTCGCGTGCCCGAGGCCCGTGACGTGCCGACCTCCGCGCGGGTCGCACTGGCCCACGCGGCGGTCCAGCGGCTCGCCGACGAGGCCGGCGCCGACGTCCTCCACATCAAGGGGCCGGCGGTGGCCCCCGGCCTGCGCCCCTGGGCCAGCGGCGGCAGCGACGTCGACGTCATCGTCCGGCCCGAGCACCTCGACCGGCTGATGACCACCCTCGACCGGCACGGCTGGCGCACCGAGACCACCTTCGAGGCCGGCTCGGCCTTCGACCACGCCGCCAACCTCTTCCACCCGAGCTGGGGCCTGCTCGACGTCCACCGCCTCTACCCCGGGATGGAGCGCGACCCCTCCGGCGCCTTCGCCGTGCTCTGGGAGGACCGCGGCCGCGCCGACATCGCCCACGTCCCGTGCGTCGTCCCCGACCCGCTCGCCCAGTCCCTCGTCCTGCTCCTGCACGCCGCCCGCACCCCCACCGGCGGCGAGCACCCCGACGTCCCGGCCAACTGGACGCTGCGCACCGACGCCGAGCGCGAGGCCCTGCGCGTCCTCGCCGCCCGCACCGGCGCGACCGTGGGGCTGGCCGCGGCCACCGGCGACCTCGCGGCGCACGCCGGCACCCCGGACGCGGCCCTCTGGGAGGTCTTTACCGGCGGGGGCGACCGGCTCGACGAGTGGCGGGCCCGCTGGCGGACGGCGCGCGGGCCCCGGGCCAAGGCGTCGGTGGCGGTCCGCTCGCTCGGGGTGAACCGGTACTACCTCGCCCAGCGGCTGGGGCACGAACCGTCACGGGGTGAGGTCGCGCGCGAGGCGCTGGGCCGCTTCGCCCACCTCGGCCGCGCCCTGGGCCGACGCGTCGCCGGGGCGGTCCGGCGGTGAGCGTCCTGCGGGTGCACCCCGACGCCGCCTGGCTCGAGGACGACGACGTCGTCTACGCCGCTCCGCTGCCCGACGGCCCACCGGTCGTCCTCGACGGCCCGGGCGCCGTCGTCTGGCGCGCGGTCGTGCCGGGCGGGTCGCTCGAGGACGTGGTGGCGCGGGTGGCGGCGGAGGTCGGCGCCTCAGCCGAGGTGGTGGCCGCCGACGTCGCGACGTTCGTCGACCAGCTCGTCGCCGGCGGGCTCGTCGCGCACGAGTGAGCCCGCGAGCGCCCCGAGCAGCGCCCCCGCGGTGTTGCACGCGACGTCGAGCAGCGTGGCCTCCCGGTGCAGGAACGGCAGCAGCTGGAGCAGCTCGACGGTGGAGCTGAAGCCCGCGAGGACGAGGACCACGACGAGCACCCGGCGCCGCAGCCAGGCCACCCCGAGCCAGCCGAGCGGGACGAAGGCCAGCACGTTGAGCGCCGCGCCGTAGTGCTCCGGACGCACCGACGGGGGACACCGGCGTGCAGCAGCAGCACGTAGAGCTCGACGACGCCGTCGTTGACGAGCGAGCCGTCCGGCCAGAACAGCACGCCGCCGAGGAGCACGGCGAAGACGAGGGCGAGGACGGTGCCGACGCGGCGGAGCATCCTCAGCCCCGCAGGAGGGCGCCGGCGAGCGACTCCTGGAGCCAGGTGAGGAAGTCGTAGAGGGCGATGGCGTGCACGAGCGGCTCGTCGTCGTCGAGCGAGGAGGCGGCCTGCTCGAGCAGCTCGAGGTCCTCGTCGGTCCGCAGGTCGAGCCGTTCGCCGAGGACCAGCCGGACGTCGGTGAGCGCGGTGAGGAAGGCCCGGGCGCCGGCCTCGTCGAGCACCACCCGGTCGGTGTCGCCGCGCAGCGCCGCGACCGAGGCGGCGAGGGCCAGCGCCTTGCGGTGGCGCAACCCGCCCTCGGTGAGCCGGCGGAACTCGGTGGCCGCGGCCTCGTCCTCACGGTTGGCCGAGGGCAGCAGCCGCGTCAGGGCCGGGTCGCGGTCGGCGAGGTCCTCGACCTCGGCCGCGCCCGCCCCCTCGGTGCTGCCGAGGTCGAGCCCGGCGACGAGGTCGTCGAACACCGAGTCGCCGGTGTCGGGGCGGTCCGGCGGCTCGAGCAGGTCGTGCACCTGCTCCATGACCGAGGCGACGATCTGCCGCTCGAGCGGGTCGAGGGTGGCGACGAACCTGCGCTCGGCGCCGCGCCCGGAGCGCTTGAACCCCCGGGACATCAGGAGTCCTTCTGGAAGGTCGCCCACAGGCCCCAGCCGTGGAGGGCCTCGGTGTCGGCCTCCATCGCCTCGCGCGGGCCGTTGCTGACGACCGCCCGGCCCTCGCTGTGGACCTGCATCATCAGCTTCTCCGCCTTCGCCCTCCCGTAGCCGAACTGCTGTTGGAGGACGTAGGTGACGTAGGACATGAGGTTGACGGGGTCGTTCCAGACGATGGTCACCCACGGGGTGTCGGGAGCCACGTCCCCCTCCGGGACGACGACCTCCTCGGTCACGGGCGCGAGCGACACGCCCCAAGGATAGGAGCCGCGGGAGGTCAGCCCCGACCGCGGTTCCAGGAGTCGGCGTAGACGCCGTCGTCGACGGCCCGGCCACCCTCGCCGAGCTCGAGCGGGCGGAAGGTGTCGACCATGACGGCGAGCTCGTCGAAGTACTCGGCGCCGATGGAGGCCTCCGACGCGCCGGGCTGCGGGCCGTGCGCGTGACCACCCGGGTGCACCGACACCGACCCCTTGCCGATGCCCGAGCCCTTGCGCGCCTCGTAGTCGCCGTCGACGTAGAACATGATCTCGTCGCTGTCGACGTTCGAGTGGTAGTACGGCACGGGGATGGACAGCGGGTGGTAGTCGACCTTGCGCGGCACGAAGTTGCAGATGACGAAGTTCCAGCCCTCGAAGACCTGGTGCACCGGCGGCGGCTGGTGCACGCGGCCGGTGATGGGCTCGTAGTCGCGCACGTTGAAGGCGTACGGGTAGAGGCAGCCGTCCCAGCCGACGACGTCGAGCGGGTGGAACGGCAGCTCGTGCACCGTGCCGACGATGCCGCCGGGACCGTTGCCGCGGTGCTTGATGAGGACCTCGGCGTGGTCGGTGGCCTTCTCCCCCACGTCCTCCGCGAGCAGGGGCCCTGCGGGCCGCGCAGGTCGCGCTCGCAGTAGGGAGCGTGCTCGAGCAGCTGGCCGTACCGGCTGAGGTAGCGCTTCGGCGGCGCGATGTGGCTGTTGGCCTCGATCGCATACGCGCGCAACGGGTTCTTGGGCGAGCGCTTCGGCAGCCAGCGGTGCGTCGTGGCTCGCGGGACGACGAGGTAGTCACCCTCGGCGACGTCGAACGCACCGAAGACGGTCTCGACGCGGGCGGCGCCGCGCTCGACGTAGACGCACTCGTCGCCGACGCCGTTGCGGTACCAGGGGCTGTCGGCACCGGCGACGACGTAGGAGATGCGGACGTCGCCGTTGCCGAGGACGAGCCGCCGGCCGGTGACGGCGTCGGTGGTCCTGACGTCCTTCGGCGTGAACAGGTCGTGGAGCCGGAGGTGGCGCGGCGTCAGCGGGTGGTTCGGGGTCGTCGACTGGTCGGGCAGGGTCCACTCGCGGGCGCCGGCGATCGTCGACGGGATGTTGCGGTGGTACAGCAGGCTGGAGTCGCTGCTGAAGCCCTCCTCGCCCATGAGCTCCTCGTAGTAGAGCTCGCCCTGCTTGCCGCGGCCGGCGGGGCGCCGGTGCTGGGTGTGCCGCTTGGGAGGGATGCTCCCCATCGCCTGGTAGTGCGCCACGGTCGGTGTCCACCTCGCTGTGGTCGGGGCCGGTGTCGTCCTTCACCCTAGGCGCGGGGGCCCTCGCTGGCACCCCTGCACCGTCCCTGCCGGTCAGCGTGGTCAGGTCTGTCCAGTGGACGGCCGGTGCGGCCGGACAACCTGTGCAGTGGCGCGACAGCGGCGGTGCGCGCCGCGATGATGGTCGCCATGTCGTGGCTCGTGCTGTTCCTCTCCTTCGCCGGCGGGGTCGTCGGCGCGGCGGCCGCGGCGTGGGTGGCGCTGCGGGGCCAGCGCCAGGACGCGCGCGGTGAATGGCGCCAGCGCCTCGACCAGGCGATCGCGCTCGTCACCGCCGACTCCAACGCCGAGCAGCAGATCGGCGACGAGCTGCTCGCCGAGCTCATCGGGTCCGACCTCGGCAGCGACGAGGACCGCGAGCTGGCCCGGCGGATCGCCCGCATCCGGCTCGGCCAGCAGATCGTCGGGGAGCCACGGGGCGTGCGAGCGTCCGAAGAGGTGGACCTCTCGCTCGCTCCGGGGGATGATGGTGACGTCGAGCAGGAGGAGGCGTGATGACCGCCACGACCGGACAGGGTCCGGTGTTCCGGCTGCCGTCGTCCACGGTGCGGCTCGCCCGGGCCCTCGTCAACGACGCCCGGCGCCGCGGCACCCGCGAGAACCGACGGGTCGAGGACGCCGCCCGCACCCCGCTGCCCGAGGACTCCGGCCACTGAGCCCGGCGACGCCCGGGGGGCGATGATGGCGCGCGCGTTCCCGTGGGTGCTGCACGTCGACCTCGACCAGTTCATCGCCGCCGTCGAGGTGCTGCGCCACCCCGAGCTCGCCGGCCGCGAGGTCGTCGTGGGCGGACGGGGCGACCCCACCGAGCGGGCCGTCGTCTCCACCGCCTCGTACCCGGCGCGCGAGCGCGGCGTGCGGTCGGGGATGCCGCTGCGCATCGCCGCCCGCAAGGCACCGGACGCCGTGTTCCTGCCCGTCGACGGGCCGCACTACCTCGAGGTCTCCGCGGAGGTGTTCGACGCGGTGCGCTCGCTCGGGGTGGTCGTCGAGGTGCTCGGGTGGGACGAGGGGTTCGTCGGCGGTGACACCGACGACCCGGAGGCGCTGGCGCGGGCCGTCCAGGCCGCGGTGCTCGAGCGGACGCGGCTGCACTGCTCGGTCGGGGTGGGCGACAACCGGGTCCGCGCGAAGATCGCCACCGACTTCGGCAAGCCGCAGGGGGTCTACCGGCTGACCGCGGAGAACTGGTCCGAGGTGATGGGGCACCTGGCGACGGTCGAGCTCTGGGGCGTCGGGTCCCGGGTGTCGGCGCGGTTGGCGGCCCTCGGCATCCACACTGTCACCCAGCTGGCGGCGGCCGACGAGGCGGTGCTCGTCGGCGAGTTCGGGCCGCGGATGGGCGCCTGGTACGGCTCGCTGGGACGCGGCGAGGGGTCCGCCGAGGTCGACGACACCCCCTGGGTCGCGCGCGGGCACAGCCGCGAGACGACGTACCAGACGAACCTTGCGACCCCCGACGAGGTGCGCGAGGCGGTGCGGGTGCTCACCGACCAGGTGCTCGAGGACGTCCGGCGCGAGGACCGGCCGGTCGTGCGCATCGGGCTGAAGATCCGGTACGCGCCGTTCTTCACCGTGAACCGGAGCCGCAAGCTACCGACGGTGACGGCCGAGGCCGGGCCGGTGCACGAGGTCGTGCAGGCGCTGCTCGCCGACCACCTCGAGGAGGGCCGGGAGGTGCGGCTGCTCGGGGTGCGGGCCGAGATGACGATGCCCGACGAGGGCGACGACGTCTCGCGCACCCCCGTCCGCGGCCGCGTCTGAGGCACGCCTCCTCACCCACCCGCTCCCGAGTTCGCGCGATCTGCGGAACCCCGCCTGCGTTCGCCCCCGGCGCCGCGGCGGCACTCCCCCTGACCATCCCCGACCGAGCCCTCGCAGCGCCCGGCTCTGGTCCCACTTCCCGGATGGCGGTGACATATCGCCGCCACCCGGCGAACCGGACCAGAGCCGACGAACCGGACCCGAACTTCGATCACCCTGACCCTGGGTGCGACGAAATCCACGCGCTCCCCCGGGGGCGCCCCGGCGGCAGCGCTCGGGTGCGCCGACCGGACCGGGCACGAAGCCGACCGCCCCTGAAGTCTGCTGGGGGAAGCGCGTCCGTTAGGTCCTCAGAGCGCTTCATCCCGACAGTCGCGCAGGCTCTCCACGAAGCTCGCAAACGTGGGGGCTACGACGCGAGGCAAACGGTCCTCGTCTATGTATGTGACTTGAGGTTCGCGATCCTGCGATCGGTAATCGAGCATGACGGCGTCGTGGCCTCCGGAGGGCATGTCGCAGATGACCACCCCGATATCGGGGTACGCCCACTCACGGATCAACGCGCGGGACGACAGTGGGCCGTCACCGTCAACTCCCCACGGTCCTCCGATCCCGCGGATGGCCGAGATCTCAAAGTGGTCCCGCGCCCACGAAGTCTCAAAGCTGGTCGGTAAGCAGCAGCGAGTGGGACAGCCACCATTCTGAATACGCAGGACTTCGACATAGGCGCGAGGCAGTCGACGCCCGAGGCTCAGTTCAGCGGCTGCGACCATGTCGTCTGTCAGGGCTGGCCCGGTGTAGTACAGAGAATCGGTGAACTCGATGCTCACAGTCATCTTCTGCCCCACATCGAGAATCCTCCAGTATGCCCTGTCGCAGCGTGAGCGCTCCGGTCGACGAGTTGCATTCGGCCGTAGTCCTGGTGATGGTGCCACGTGTACCCCTCAGGTGTGCGCCCCAGCCCAGCCGCCTCATTCGCGCGGGCGAAGTCGCCTGCCCGCGAACCAGCCGGCTTGATGGAGACATCCGGCACGTCCGGGTGACGCCACTGTGCGAAGTCGGGGAACCCCCGATTGTCGAACGGAACCCCGGTGGACGGATGAACACCGCCGGCGAGTCCACCATTCCTGATGGACGGACTCACGGCATCGGCAGCCGCGGCACCGAGATCTGCGATCTCGTCGCCACAGCCGTCGTTGTTGTGGACGAGGATGGCGTTGCGGCCCACGTGGTAGGTGTGGACGCCCTCGACGGTGAGGTTGTAGGCGAGCGCGAGGTGCTGCGTCCCGTCCTTCAGCCCCGAGACCGTCAGCCGCCGGCCGTCGGCCGTGAGGACCTTCTCGCCGGGGGCGAGGTCCTGGGCGTCCTCGAACTTCTGGTCGGTCTCGGACCAGAACGGGTGGTCCTCGGTCGTCGTGACGACCTCGCCGTCCACCCCCAGGTCGACGACCTCGTCCTCGTGCAGCCAGACGTGCTCGACCTTGCGGACCGACTGCTCCCCCGTCTTCGGATCGGTCGCGACGACCTCGTCGCCGACGTCGACGTCCTCGATGGGCTTCTGGGAGCCGTCGCCCATGAGGACGAGCGTCGAGCCCGAGAACGACAGCATGCAGACCGACGCCAGGAAGCGGTCGGCCGCCGCGGCCTCACGCCGCCAGTCGAAGTAGGCATCCCACGCACGCCGCAGCGCGCCGATCACCTTGCCGGCCTTGGCGAGCTTGGTCCACGGGATGAAGCCGATGACCATGCTGATGCAGGCGCCGATGTCGCCCTTGCCGAAGCAGGTCTGGATGTCCTTGATCCCCGTGACCTCGAGGAGGATGTCGGCGCCCGTGGACAGGACGATGTCCATGACGCTGCGCTTCTTGACCTCCTGAGCCTTGCGCACCTTCTCGCGCTGCTCCGGGTCGCTGGGACCCGAGCCACCGTGGTGCGTGCTCGAACCGCCGGCGTTCTTCGGCTTGGTGTAGTGGATCTTGCCCGCGTCCGGCTCGTTGCGCTGGGTCTTCGGGTTCCACGTGTAGCCCATGACCGAGTCGTCGGTCGGACCCAGCGGCGCGAGGCCGGTGGCGTCCGAGTTCGTGACCGGGCTGTTGTTGGCGTACCCGTACCCGTTCATCTGCTGCGGGTCCGAGAGGTCGAGCAACGGGTCCGCAGAGACGAACGAGCCGATCTCCGGGTCGTACTCGCGCGCCCCGAGGTGGGTCAGCCCGGAGGCGTCCGCGTCGCCGCCGACGAAGCCCTTGCCGGCCGGCCACCCGGTCGAGCCCGACGTGCCGCGCTGGCGACCGAAGGGGTCGAGGGTGCGCTGCGTCGCCGAGAGCGTCGTGGCGTCGATGCTCCACTGCCCGGTGCCCTGGTGGTCGTCGACGACGTAGGTGATCGACCCCGTGCTGCTGCGCACGACCGACGCCCCGCCGAGACCGACGATGCGCTCGCCGGTGACCGCCTGCGTCGCCGTGTTGAGGGTCAGCTGGGTGCCGCCCATGTAGAGCGTCACCGCGCCCGGCTCGCGCCGGATCAGCCGCTCACCGGCAGCGTCGTAGACGTAGGTGGAGGTGACGCCGCCCTTGGTGCTCGACGCGAGCTTGCCCTCCGGGTCCCAGGTCTGGGTCGTGCCGTCGCGCGAGGTCATCCGCCCGGCGGCGTCGAACGCGTACGACCGCGTCGCCTGGCCGGACGGCCCGGTCTCGCCCACGGACCGCAGCGTGTGCGGCTGGCCCGCGGCGACGGTCGGGTACGTGTAGTCGCGCACGACGTCCGTGCCGGTCCCGGTCACGGCGTGGCGGGTCTCGATGTCCCTGTTGCCGGAGCCGTCGTAGGAGTAGGTCTGCCAGTACGCCTGCGGCCCGCCGACCGTCCCACTGGTGCCGACCGACGGCGCACCGGCGCAGGCGTCCGTCGACGTCCACGCCTCGCGCAGCCGGGCCAGGCCGTCGTAGGCGTAGCACTGCGAGTCCTTGACACCCGCGACGGTCGAGGTCTGGCTGAGGATGTTCCCGCTCTGGTCGTAGCCGAAGCCCCGCTCCTCGACCCGCGTCGGCGCGACGTCCCGGTCGATCGCCATCTGGGTCAGGCGCCGGGTGACGTCGTCGTACTGGTACCCCACGTAGACGGTCTTCCCGCTGCCGCCGAGGTACAGCCTCCCGACCTCGCCGTAGCTGGTGCGCAGCACGTCGTTGAGGTAGGTCTTCCCGAGGTTGCTCGTGACCCGGGCCAGGTCCTCGTTGGTCGAGTACGCGTAGGTGACGAGCTCCTGCGGTAGGCCGCCGGCCGCGGGCAGGAGCTGGCGCAGCAGGTTGCCGTTCGGTGAGAACACCTGCTGGACGTCGTAGGACTTCCCGCCCAGGGCACCCTCGTTCGCCGGGATGGTCCACCGCGTCCCGGTCGTCCGGTACCCGTCGTCGTACCCGAGCACCGTCGTGCGGTACTCGTTGGTCCCCTGCCAGCGCGACGCCGAGGTCAGCTGGCCCTTCATGACCGTGTCGTAGACGAACGACGTCCGCGTCGCTCCCGTCTTCGTCGTGTCGTTGGTCGACGTCGGCCGGCTGAGGACGTCGTAGGTCGTGAACACGGTCTGCCCGACCGCGTTCCGCGACGACTCGACCCGACCGGCGCTGTCGTAGGTGAGGTCGGTCGCTCCGGTGTCCGGGTCGGTGGTTCGGGTCGTCCGGCCACGCTGGTCGTACCCGTAGGTCCAGCGCGCGCCACCCGGGGCCGTGACCGTGTCGAGGCGCCCCTTGGCGTCGAACGCGAAGAGGGTGCTGTCGAAGGCGCCGGTGGGGGCACCGGACGGGTACCGCCGCCGCTCGGTGACGCGGCCGAGGGCGTCGGTGACCTCGGCGGTCGCCGGGCTGCCGGCCGGCGGGTCGACCGTCGTCAGCTCACCGGCGTAGGCGGTCGTGGTGCGCCACTTCTCGGTGCCGTACCCGCGCAGGACGGCGGCGGTCGGACGACCCATGCCGTCGAACTCGGTGACGTGCTGCGTCGGCACCTCGTTGTCCGCGGCGGTGAAGCGCGACGTGCCCGGCGTCCCGAGGGCGTAGTACGGGGCGTTGGTCTTCCGGACCCGACCTGCGGTGTCGTAGAACGTGTCCGTGACCAGCCGGCCGCCCGTCGCCGCCGGCACCTGCGTCTGGATCTGGCGCAGCATCCCGTCGAGCAGCTCGACGTTCGTCTCGTACGTGCCGTCGTCCTTGAGCCGCTTCGTCGTCACCGACGACGGGGCCGAGGTCGACAGGACGTAGGAGACGTCCATGCTCGGCGTCTGGGTGGCCTTGGCCCGCCCGGGCAGCCAGGCCTTGAGCAGCCTGCCGAGTGGGTCGTAGGTCGCGTCCGTCCGCTTGCCGTTGGGGTCGACGAGGGCGGTCTCGTCCCCACGTGCCGCGTCGACGGTGCTCGTCGTCACGTGCCCGAGGGCGTTCGTCGACGTCGTCGACGTGAGCGGGCCTCCGGCCGGCGTCTGGGTGTACCCGTACGTCGTCTTCGCACCGGCGGCGTCGGTGCTGGAGGACACCCGTCCGGTGGCGTCGTAGGTCGTCGTGGTCGCCGAGGCGTAGCTCGCGGATCCACCCAAGGGCCACGAGGCGAGCTCCTCGACCTTGGTGACGAGCCCACGCGTCGGCGCGGCGGTCAGCGAGGTGGCATTGTCGTAGTAGCTGCGGGCGTCGGCGACGACCTGGGCCCCGCTCGTCACGGCCGTGGAGCACGGTCCCACGGTCGTCCAGGTGCGCGACGGCGACGCGGTGATCCACGCGGCCCCCGCCGCCGGGTACTCCATCCGGGTGCAGGTGTCGTCCGCGGTCGACCCGGTGTCGCCGGTGGCCTCCACGGTGAGGGGGACGCCGTCGTTGCTGAAGGTCCGCGTCGTCCGCGTCGTCCGCCAGTCCCCGGTCGAGAGTTTCTGCTTCGTGTCGACCCCCACCACCTGGACGGCGCGGGACGTCAGCGCGCTGAGGCCGGACCGGGCCCGCGTCGCGAGGACCGCACTGCGCCAGGGCGAGTTCAGGGTCGTGGTGACGATGCTCCCGCCGTTGCGGTCGTAGGCGGCCACCTCGCGCGCGGTCCCCGCGTACTCCTTGACGTCCGTGACAGCGGCGCCGAAGGAGTCGGTGACGGTCGCGGAGCGGGTACCGGTCGGCAGCTTGTCGCCGTCCATCCCGCGGAAGTACCGCGTCTCGTTCAGGGTGACCGGGTCCGTCCCGGACCCGACGCGCGTCCGGACCGTGCCGTAGCCGCGGAACTGGTTCCAGCTGCGGTTCTCGGGCTTCGTGGCCTCCGACTCGTCGTACGCCCACGCCGGGGCACCGACGTACTCGTACGCGGTGACCTTCGCGGGTTGCGTGCCCGTGCCGTCCTGCTCGAGGACCTGCGTCACGAGGTACTTGTGGAAGTACTCCTTGATCGGGCTGCCGGTGCTGTCCGGCGGGCTCCAGGTGACGGGGTAGCAGCGCAGGCCGTTCGTGGAGTCGGACGCCGGCAGGTTCGTCGGCGAGCACTGGGGGGCCGAGTAGCTGACCCCCAGCACGCCGCCGGACTCCGACGTCACGGCGTTGACCCGGTAGCGGTAGAGCGCCGGGATGCCGTCGGTCCCCGAGTCGACCCGGTTGCCCAGCTGGACACCACCGAAGGTGACCGGGGCGAGGGCGGCGGTGCCGCCGACCTTGCCGGTGCGCGTGATCGACGAGAGCCACAGCGCGGGGCTCAGGCCGTCGCCGCTGTTCGGGTAGGACTGCGCCAGGGAGTAGGTGTCGACCGCGGCGTAGGTGGTGGCCGACGCCAGCGCCTCGGTCCGGATCGCGGTGAGCCGCTTGCGGCTCCAGAAGGTCGGTGAGTAGCGGTTGGTGCAGGCCTCACCGGACTTGCAGGCCTGGTCCATCGGCACGTCCGGCCAGCGCGTGGCGTTGGCGGCGACGAACTCGGCGTCCGAGCAGGTGAACCCGGTCGTGGGAAGGCACCGCTCGGCGACGTCGAAGACGATGCGGTCGGGCGCCGGTGTCGAGTACTCGGCGTTGAGGCGACCGCCGTACTCGATGCGCGACAGGTAGCCACCGCGGACGTAGGCCGCTCCGGTGGTCTTGAGGTTCCTGCCGTAGTAGTTGGTCTCCTTCGTGTACCAGTAGCTCGCGGTGTTGCCGCTGGGGTCGACGACGTGGTCGAGGTTCCAGCGCCACGCCTGGGTGCACGACGAGGCGTCGAAGGTGGTTGCGCGACAGGGCTCCCCACCTGGTTGCCGAAGACGGGGACGGTGAACGTCGAGTTCGTCTCGGCCTTGCCGCTCACCCAGCCCGGGAGGCGCTGCCGCCCGAAGTAGTACTGCGTCCCGTCCGTCGTGGTGACGCGCCAGTACTCGCCGTCGTTGTCCCCGTTGGCGGCACCGGTGAGGCGCTCGACGCGCGACCCGTCGTTCTCCGCGAGCCGCCACGCACCCGTGGTGTCGTCGCGGACCAGCTCGGTGGTCTTGCCGCCGAGGTTGAGGACGGCGTTGTCCGAGTACCAGCAGAGGTCGGCCGTCTTGACGGTGTTGTTGCCGCCGGACTGGTCCTCCGAGCAGGCCTTGTACTGCCGCTCCACGTAGCCGGGGTTGTAGTCCCAGCCCTCCCCACCCACGAGGACTGGTTGTTCGTCGAGACCTGCCGGCCGTCGACGGCCGAGGACGAGTAGGACAGCGCGACCTGCGGCTCGGCGCCCGACGGCGCCGGGGGCGCGGCGACGGGCATCGTCCAGCCGAAGCCGCCCGAGGAACCGCCGGCGCTCCACGAGCCCGACGGTGCGAGCGAGGTCGCCGTGAAGGTGCCGCCGCTGCCCGAGGGGCTCGCGACGGCCGCGACGACGGTGGAGGCCGACGCGACGGTCCGCGCGCTGCCGGAGACCGGTCGGGCCGGCACGGTGGCGACGAGGGTGCGGGTGGTCGGGTCGTTCGTCGAGGTCAGGGGTGTCGCCGTCCGGCACTCGCTGCGGGTCGGCGTGCTCAGCGCGCACGCGGGCAGCTCGACGAGCCGCAACCGCGAGGCCCAGTCGCCGCCGTAGGCACCCACCAGCCGGGAGTAGTCCAGGCGGACGTCGAAGGGCGCCTTCGCCCGGTCGGCGCCCCCGGCCCGGACGTCGACGACGAGGCCGCGCACACCGAGCCGCTCGGCGACCGACGACGCCTGGAGCGCGACGTCCGTGCGGGCGGCGGGTCGACGCTTGCCCCACCCGACGCTCACCGGGCCGGCCGTGGCCCGCGTCCCCGGGGTGGCACCGGCGGCGATGGTCCCGGTGTCGGCGGAGGGCCACCGCGCGGCCTCGACCTTCGCGGAGGGCAGTGCGCGGACGGTGGGCGAAGGACGCTTGGCCACCTTCGCGGAGTGGACGGGCCGGACGACGTCGACGGCCGCCGGACGGACCGTCGGGTCCACCGGTCGGGGTTCCGCGTGCGCTGCCAGGGCGGTGCTGGCCATCAGCACGGCGACGACCGCGCCGCCGACTGCCGAACGGGACCGCATCCGCACCCACGACACCGAGCTCATGCGCACGGCGACCTCCTCGCTCGGGCCGGTCCGACGTCCGGCGCGGGGAAGTGAAGCAGCCACCGAGGACTCGTGACAAGGAAGTTGCGAGAACTCGCAACCTGACCTTGCGAGTTCTCGCAACTTTGCCCCGACGCGTCGGAAAGGCCTTCCGCAGAGCGAAACCCGCGCGCTACGCTCCGGCCGCCACGAGCCGGTCCACGGCCGTGCGCAACGACCCCGAGCCGAGGATCAGACATGGACGGACACACCACACGGCGAGGGCGACACCTCCTCGCATCAGGACTTGCGACGGTCCTGGCCATCGGCGCAGGTCAGGCCGCCCTCGTGGCTCCAGCGAGTGGTGCGGAGGTCGGCAGTGCCGCTCCGGCCTCCGCCCACGCGGCAGCAGCCGGCGCCGACGGCCTCACGGAGGCATCCGCCGCCGGCCTCGCGGTGAAGCAGAAGAAGGACGTCGTCGTCACCGGCCTGACGACCGAGACGTCGCAGACGGTCGCACACGCCAACGGCACGTTCACCGTCACGACGAGCCCTCGCGCGGTCCGCACGCGAACCGCGAGCGGGTGGGTTCCCATCGACAACACCCTTGTGCGCGACGGCAACCGGGTGCGTCCACGAGCCGCCGCGCTCCCCATGACGTTCTCTGCAGGCGGGTCAGGGGCCCTGGCCACGCTGGGTGCCGAGAAGCGCACCCTGTCCTTCGGCTGGCCGGGCGTCACCCTCCCGACGCCGGTGCTCGACGGCGACCGCGCCACCTACCCCGAGGTGCTGCCCGGGGTCGACCTGGTGCTGACGGCGGACACCGACACCTTCTCCGAGGTGCTCGTGGTCAAGAACCGGACGGCGGCGGCCAACCCCGCGCTGCGCAGCCTGCGCTTCTCCGTCGCCGCTCCCGGTCTGCGCCTGCGCGCGGGCAACGGTGGTGTCCAGGCCGTCGACCCCTCCGGGCGGCCGGTGTTCGCGTCGGCGCAGCCGCAGATGTGGGACTCGTCGGGGCCCCAGACGACGGCCGAGCTGGCCGCGAAGCCCAGCGCACGTGCGACGGTGGCGGGTCGAGGTGCGTCCGACCGGCTCATGAGCGCCGGCGCCGGGTCGCGGTCCCGGCCGATGACGACCCGGCTCTCGGGCGGGCACCTCGACGTGGTCCCGGACCGGTCCCTGCTCACGGGGGCCGGCACCACGTTCCCCGTGCAGATCGACCCGGCGTGGAGCGGCGGCAAGGTGGCCTGGGGGTACGTCGACAAGAAGTACCCCACCGTCAGCTACTACAACTCCACGGGTGACGCGCGGGTCGGGTACGAGTCCCAGGAGGGCACGACCAAGCGGAGCTTCTTCCACATGAAGACGACGGGCTTCGCCGGCACGAGCGTCCTCAGCGCCACCTTCCGCCTCAACGAGACCTGGTCCTGGTCGTGCACCGCGCGGGAGATGCAGGTGTGGGCGACGAACAGCATCACGTCCAAGACGACGTGGAACACCCAGCCCACCTGGGCCTACAAGCAGTCGGCGAAGACCTTCGCCTACAACTGGTACCCCAGCGGCCAGGCCTCGCCGTGCCCCAACCCCTCGGGGGGCGTGGAGTTCGACGTGAAGACGCAGGCGACGAACGCCGCCAAGGGCAGCTGGTCGTACATGGCCATCGGCATCCGGGCAGCGAGCGAGACCGACACCTACGCCTTCAAGCGCTTCCAGAACAACCCCACCCTGTCGGTCACGTACGACAACCTGCCCACGACGCCGACCTCGGCGACGACGGTGCCGTACACCGCGTGCACGGGCGGTTCGATCGGGAACACCGACATCAGCCTGCGAGCGGTACCGCAGGACAAGGACGGCGGCTCGGTGATCGCCGAGTTCCGCTACGGGACGACCTCGACGCCCACCACCGTGCGACAGGTGGCAGCGACGGCGGGCAAGCCGGCGGTCCTGGACCTCAAGCGCACTCTCGGAGCCGGGAAGTGGTACTGGGAGGTCCGCACCGTCGCGAAGGACGCCAACGGGACGTCTCGGTGGTCACTCCCGACCTCCACGTGCTCGTTCACGGTCGACCTCACGGCCCCGAACCCGGCCGCCGTCACCGTGACGAGCCCGACCTTCCCGGACTACTCGGAGAACCCCGACAGCGTCCAGGGCAGCGCCGGGAGGCCGGCGGTCTTCACGATCACGACCCCGGCGGACGCCGTCTACGTCCGGCTCGCGTTCGACCGTGACCCGATCTACCGCTCCCCTGTCACGGCCGGCAAGGCGGTGGTCACGATGATGCCGACCCGCACCGGACCGTCGACGCTCAACGTCCAGCTGGTCGATGCCGCCGGCAACCTGTCGGGCATCAACAACAGCTTCGACATCCTCGCCGGCCCGGTGCCGTCGGGTACCCCGTACACCCGTGGTGACCTCAACAGCGACGGCAAGCCCGACATCCTCCGGTGGTACCAGGACTCGCTGATCTGCGACTACCTCGGGTCGGGGGCGATCGGGAACAGTGCGACGACCTTCTCCGCCGGCTCCGGGTGCGCGGTCACGAGCAACGCCGACCTCGGGGCAGGGTCGAAAGCGGTCGACGTGGGCAACTGGGACGGCGTCTTCGACGACACCGAGACGAACGACGTCGTCACGCTGACCGGCGGCAAGCTGCGGCTCTTCCGCGGCAACGGCGCCGGAGGCGTCGACACCACGGTCGTCGAGGACCTCACCGACGACGACCTGCTCAACCCGACGGTGTTCGACGCGAGCCCGTACGTCGAGGTCTACGGCGCGGGTGACTGGGACTCCGACGGGGACCCCGACCTCGCGGCCCGCACCCCCGACGGCCGGCTGTGGCTGCTCGCCAACGACAACGGGATGGTGTCGGTCCCGGACGGCACCCTGGGCCTGGAGATCGGCAACATCTGGACGAACTACACGGCCGTCTTCCCCGGCGACGTCAACGGCGACGGGCGCGTGGACATCCTCGGCAGGTACAACGCGACGGGTGCCCTGTACCTCTACCCGGGGGTGGTCGACGGCAACGGGGTCGGCGCCCGGACCCAGATCGGGTCGGGGTGGAACGTCTTCTCCCAGATCGTCCCCCTGGACGACTGGGACCGGGACGGGAACGTGGACTGGGCCGGCATCCAGCCGGACGGCGACCTGTACTTCTACCGCGGCAAGTCCACGACACCCTTCCTGAACGCGGCCGTCCTCAGCGGCAGCGGCTGGACCAACAACTGGGTCCTGTAGGTACGCGTCACCACCCACGCTACGGCGCAGTACCCGTCGTGATCGCGACGAGTACTGCGCCGTAGCCCGTGATGGGTGGGGGCCGGGACGCGACCTAGAGTGGGCGGTCCACGACCCCGGCGGAGGAACCCCCGATGATCGAGCTGCTCGACGCGCGCGAGGTCGAGCGCGCCCGCGCCACCGGCCGGCTCGTCGCCGACATCCTCGTCGCCGCACGCGCCCGCTGCGAGGTCGGCACGAACCTCCTCGACGTCGACCGCTGGGCCCGGGAGATGATCGAGGCCGCCGGCGCCCTGTCCTGCTACGTCGACTACGAGCCGTCCTTCGGCCGCGGCCCGTTCGGGCACCACATCTGCACCTCGGTGAACGACGCCGTGCTCCACGGCCTCCCCCACGACCGCACCCTGCGCGACGGCGACCTGCTGACCCTCGACCTCGCCGTCTCGCTCGGCGGGGTCGTCGCCGACTCGGCGGTCAGCTTCGTCGTCGGCACCGCGACCCCCGAGGCCACCCGGCTCATCGAGACCACCGAGCGTGCCCTCGCCGCGGGAATCGCCGCCACCGGCCCGGACGCGCGGCTCGGTGACGTCTCGCACGCCATCGGCTCGGTGCTCACCGACGCCGGCTACCGCGTCAACACGCAGTTCGGGGGCACGGCGTCGGCTCGACGATGCACCAGGACCCGCACGTCTCCAACACCGGACGCCCCGGACGCGGATACCGGCTGCGCCCCGGCCTGCTCCTCGCCCTCGAGCCGTGGGTGATGGCCGACACCGACGAGCTCGTCACCGACGCCGACGGCTGGACCCTGCGCAGCGCCACCGGCTGTCTCACCGCGCACAGCGAGCACACCGTCGCCATCACCGAGGACGGCGTCGAGGTGCTCACCCTCCCGAGCCGCTGAGCACGACGAGGCGCTCGGTCGCGCGGGTCATCGCCACGTAGTGGTCGACCGCCCCTCGATGCCGGTGCCGAACCGCTCCGGGTCGTGCAGCACGACGAGGTCGAACTCCAGGCCCTTGGTCTGCTCCGGTCGCAGTGAGTGCACCCGGTCGGTCGCGACGAACGACGGGTCGCCGACGACGCAGGCCACCCCTCCGGATGGCTCGCCAGCCAGTCCCCGACGATGGCGTCCCGGTCCCCGCGGATGCATGGAGGACCGGAATCCCGTTGCTGCGGATCGAGGTCGGCACGTTCGCGTCCGGGATCGCGGCACGGATGACCGGCTCGGCCTCGGCCATCACCTCCTCGGGCGTGCGGTAGTTGATGGTCAGCGACGCCAGCGACACCGCGTCGAGGCCGACCCGGGTGAGGCGCTCCTCCCACGACTCCGTGAAGCCGTGCCGCGCCTGCGCCCGGTCGCCGACGATCGTCAGGCTGCGCGACGGGCAGCGCTCGAGCACCATCCGCCACTCGGCGTCGGTCAGCTCCTGGGCCTCGTCGACGACGACGTGCGCGAACGGCCCGGCGAGCGCGTCGGCCTGGTCCTCGGGCAGCGCCCCCTCGTCGACGAGGGCGGCCCGCAGGTCCTGCCCCCGGAGCATCGACATCACCTTCAGGTCCGAGTCGTCGCTCTCGAGCAGGTGCTCGACGACGTCGGCCATCCGGGCGCGCTCCGCGGCGTCCGCGACCCGGCGGCGGGCCCGGCGCCGGGTGGCCTCGGGGTCACCGAGCCGGCGCCTCGCCGCGTCGAGGAGGGGCAGGTCGGCGGTCGTCCACGCCGCGGGGTCCGCGCGCTGGAGGGTGCGCACCTCGTCCGGCGTCAGCCACGGCGCGCAGAGGCGGAGGTAGGCCGGCACACTCCACAGGTCGCCGACGAGGTCGGTCGGCTCGATGAGCGGCCAGGCCCGGCCGAACGCCTCCACGAGGTCCTCGTCGGCGGCCAGCGCGCCGCGGAACCGGGCCCTCGGGTCCTCGGAAGACACCCCGTAGGCATCGAACTCGTCGACCTCCTCCTCACCCCAGCCGTCGTCCCCTCGTCCAGCTCGGCGGACAGCTTGTCGACGAGGACGTCGGTCAGGGCCTCCCACACCCGGTCCCGAGCCTCGTTGTGCGGCGTGCCGGGCTCCGGGGCGTCGAAGGCCTCGCGCCAGTCCGCGGGGTCGAGCCGCACGTCGGCCCACGGCGTCGAGACCAGCATCGGTGACGACGGCGCCTCCTCGTAGAACCGGACGGCGGCGTCGACGGCCGACACCAGCCGGGCCGATGACTTCAGCCGCGCCACCGCGGGGTCGCGCTCCTCCCCGCCCCGGGGCCCTCGGGCACGAGCTCGCGCAGGGTGCAGGTGCGCACCCCCTCCTCCCCGAGGCTCGGCAGCACGTCCGAGACGTAGGCCAGGTAGGGCTGCGACGGCCCGATGAACAGGACGCCACCGCTGCGGTGCCCCAGCCTCGGGTCGGAGTACAGGAGGTAGGCGGTGCGGTGGAGCGCGACGACGGTCTTGCCCGTCCCGGGACCGCCGTCGACGACCAGCGCCCCGCGCGACCCCGCCCGCACGACGGCGTCCTGGTCGGCGGCGATGGTGCCGAGGACGTCACGCATCCGCGGCGAGCGGCTGCTCCCGAGGCTGGCGATGAACGCGGACTGGTCGTCGAGGGCGGCGTGCCCCTCCAGGCCCTCGGGGGTGAACACCTCGTCCCAGTAGTCGGTGATGCGCCCGAGCGTCCACCGGTAGCGGCGCCGGCTGGCCAGGCCGCGCGGGTCGCCGTGGGTCGCGGCGAAGAACGGCTCGGCGGCCGGCGCCCGCCAGTCGACGAGCAGCGGCTCGCCCGCACCCTCGGTGAGGCCGAGCCGGCCGACGTACACGGGGTCGCCGCCGTCGGCGGACACGATGCGCCCGAGGCAGAGGTCGACGCCGTAGCGCCTCAGGGTCCGCAGCCGGGCGGTGAGGCGGTGCACCTCGAGGTCGCGGTCGAGCGCCTCCTGCCCCGTCCCGGCGGGCGCGCGGCGCTCGGCGTCGAGGCGGTCGGCGAGCTCGGCGACCCGGGCGTCGAGCGTCTCGGACAGGGTGGCGAAGAAGCGCTCGTCGGCGGCGAGAAGGGCCGGGTCGTCTTTCGCGGCGAGGTGGTCGGGGAGGTGGATGACACGGGTGGTGGCGTCGGGCACGTCGGCGGCTCCGGGGTCGTCGGGGATCTGGGCCGACGATTGTGCGACGGAGAGGGGGCCTTGCCACAAGCCCCCGGCTGCGCTATACGTTGGGAGTGGAGGGGGACTCCGGGGTCAGTTGCCGTGCGACGGGTCCTCGCCGTCGTCCCCGGCACCCACGCGTTCGGCCCGGTCGGGCCCTCCTGCACCGCACCCGACTCCCCGTCCGGCTGCCCCGCGACCGCCTGGTCGTCGCTGATCTCGGTGTCTGCGTCCTCCGCCGGCATCTGCTGCACCTCGGAGACCTGTCCCTCGTCGTCCTTGCCCATCCCCCGACGCTAACCGGCCGGCGCCCTCCGCGGTCCGGGAGGTGCACGACACCGCGCTAGGTTGGACGCCATGCCGACGACGCCGGACCTCCTGCGCGCCCTCGTCGACGACGCCGCCGTCTTCCCTCCCGGCAACAGCCCTCTCGCACAGGCTGTCTCGTCGCACGCCGAGCACCGCGCCGCTACGTACGGCGCCTGCGTCGGCCCACTGCTCGTGCCCACCTCCGCCGCCGCCGAGCTGCTCGAGCACCTCGACGCCGGGCGCTGGACCGGGCCGGAGCCGCTGGGCCTCGGCGTCGTGGCGCGCCCCGGCACCGACCCCGCCGTGCTCCGTGACGCCCTCGCGCTGCTCGGCGCCGACCCGCGGGTCCGGCTCGCGGGGCCGAGCTCGGGTGGACCCCGCAGTGGCGGCGCCTCGACCTCCCCGGCGACCTGCCGCTGGCCCTCGAGGTCCCGCGCGGCGGCCCCGAGCAGGCGGAGGCGCTCGCCGACGTCCGGGCCTCGGTGGCCGAGGGGGATGCGGTCGTCGCGAAGTACCGCACCGGCCCCACCCCCACGTGGCCGTGGCCCGACGAGCACGACCTCGCCGCCTTCCTCTGCGCCGCCGCGGCCGCTCCCGTGCCGTTCAAGCTGACCGGCGGGCTGCACCACGCCGTCCGGGGGACCTACCGCGTCGACGGCGTCCCCGAGGAGAACCACGGCGTGCTCGACGTGCTCGTCGCGACCGCCGCCGCCCTCGACGGCGCCTCGACCGACACGGTCGCCGCGCTGCTCGCGGTCCGCGACTCCGGCGCCCTCACCGAGCTCGTCCTCGCATGGAGCGGCGACACCACCGCCCGGGTGCGGGCCGCCTTCACCGCCTACGGATGCTGCACCGTCACCGACCCCCTCGGCGAGCTCGCCGACCTCGGGCTGCCCACCGCACCCGACCGACCCGGAAGGACCGACGCGCCATGACCTGGCTCGACCTGCCCGCCGACCACCCGTTCGGCCTGCACAACCTCCCCTACGGCGTGTACTCGACCGAGCCCGACGGCGAACGGCGCGTCGGCGTCCGCGTCGGCGACCAGGTCCTCGACCTCGCCGCCTGCGCCGAGCGCGCCGGGATGGAGTCGGCCGCCGTCTGGCGCGGCGGCTCGCTCGACCCGTTCCTCGCAGAGGGCCGGGCGGCGTGGACGGCGGCCCGGGAGTGGCTCGTCGAGCACCTGTCGAACGACGAGTACCGCGACTGCGTGGAGCCCAACCTCGTTCCGGTGCAGCAGGTCTCGATGCACCTTCCGTTCTCCGTCGCCGACTACGTCGACTTCTACGCCAGTGAGCACCACGCGAGCAACGTCGGCCGCATCTTCCGTCCCGACTCCGAGCCGCTGACGCCCAACTGGAAGCACCTTCCCATCGGCTACCACGGCCGCGCCGGCACGGTCGTGGTCTCCGGCTCCGACGTCGTGCGCCCCACCGGGCAGCGCAAGGCCCCCGCCGACGCCGCCCCGACCTTCGGCCCAGCGCCCGCCTCGACATCGAGGCCGAGCTCGGGTTCGTCGTCGGCGGCGCCACCGCCCGCGGTGACCGGGTCGCCCTCGAGGACGCCGACGAGCACCTCTTCGGGGTCGTCCTGCTCAACGACTGGTCGGCCCGCGACCTGCAGGCCTGGGAGTACGTGCCGCTCGGGCCGTTCCTCGGCAAGTCCTTCGCGACGAGCATCAGCCCGTGGGTCGTCACCACCGAGGCCCTCCGTGCCGCACGCGTGCCCCTGCCCGGTCAGGACCCGGAGCCGCTGCCCTACCTCCACGGGTCGGCGGCCGGCCCCGACGACCCCGGCACGGCCTGGGGCCTCGACGTCCACGTCGAGGTCGAGTGGAACGGCACGGTCGTCTCCCGCCCCGAGTACCGCGACATGTACTGGTCGCCGGCCCAGATGCTCGCGCACCTCAGCGTCAACGGCGCCTCGGTGCGCCCCGGCGACCTGTTCGGCTCGGGCACGATCTCCGGCACCGCCAAGGACACCCGGGGCAGCTTCCTCGAGCTGTCGTGGAGCGGACGCGAGCCGGTGACCCTCGACGACGGGTCGCAGCGCTCGTTCCTCGAGGACGGCGACACGGTCGTGCTGCGGGCCACGGCCCCGGCCCGGACGGCGGCGTCATCGGGTTCGGTGAGTGCGTGGGGACCATCCTCCCCGCGCGCTGATCAGCGCTTGAGCACGACCACGGTCTCGGCGACCTTGTCGTGCAGCGTCTGCCGGCGCGGGTCCCGCAGGAGCCACGCCGGGTCGACCACCGACAGCAGGAACCCGGCGAGGCCGAGCAGCGCGTTGAGCGAGAGCAGCTCGGAGACGACCTTGATCGCCTGGCGGCGCAGCGCCACCGGGAGGGTGACCGGCCCCGCGGCCTCGACCGGACGGACCACCGTGCCGAGCAGCATCTTGCCGGGGGTCGCCGAGCGCCAGACGAGGAAGCCGACCTCGTAGACGAGCGCGACGGCGAGGCCGACGAGGGTGACCGGGAGCGCCACCTCGGCGACCGCGGCCTGGATCACCGCGGGGTCCGGCTGGGATCCCGTCCCGCCCTCGAGCGCCGCCGAGAACCACGTGTCGAACGCGTCGAGCAGGGGCCCGAGGAAGGGCAGCGACAGGAGTCCGCCGACGATGTTGACGATGATCGCGTCGACGACCCGGGCGAGCAGCCGGCGCCACCACTCGGCGAGCACCGCGCCGTCGGGCAGGCGCCGCTCGCCGGGACGGACCGAGGAAGCACCCGGCGCGGAGGACCACCCGGAGCCGGCCTCCGGGCGGGCTGCCCCTTGCTGCCACCCGTGCTCGCCCTGGTGCCGCTCGGCGGCCGGGCGCACGTCCGGGGAGTGACCGATCGTCGAGCTGGCCGCCGTCGGCGACACCCGTGACGTCGTGTGCGACGACCAGACCACCCCGTCGAAGTACCGGAGCTGCGAGGGGTCGTCGGGGTCGTCGTACCACCCGGCGGCGGTGGGGGTGCTCATGGGCTCAGCGTCTCACGAGCCCGTCACCGTCCCGGTGCGGGTCCATTGACCCCGGGCTCGCGGAGGCGCACGATCGGGTGATGGCCCTCCGGCTCGGCGCCCACCTCGACTCCCTGACCGACCGGCTCCGCTGGGAGCCGGTGACCCGGCGCGTCCGGGCCCGGCTCGACGGCCGGCCGGTGCTCGACACGACCGACGCGGTCCTCGTCTGGGAACCCCGCCGGGTGGTGCCGATGTACGCCGTGCCGCCCGCCGACCTCTCCGCCACCCTCGCCCCACGGGCGCGCGCCGCCGTCCCCGACGACCTGCCGCCCGAGCTCGGCCCGGTGCACTTCGAGTGGCACCACACCCCGGGCACGAGCTTCGACGTCGTCGTCGGCGAGCGCACCCTCGCGCACGCGGCGTTCGCGCCCGACGACCCCGACCTCGGCGGGCGCGTGGTGATCGAGTGGGACCCCTTCGACTGGACCGAGGAGGCCCAGGCGGTCACCGGGCACCCCCACGACCCCTTCAAGCGCATCGACCTGCTCGCGACCGAGCGCCACGTCGTGGTCTCGCTCGGCGGCGTGGTCCTCGCCGACACGCACCGGGCGCTGGCCCTGTACGAGACGCACCTCCCACCCCGCTGGTACGTCCCGCACGACGACGTGGTCACCGACCTGCTCGTCGGCAGCCCGACCACGTCGACGTGCGCGTACAAGGGGCACGCGGCGTACGTCTCGCTGCGCCCGGGCGCCGTGCCGGGCCTCGACGAGGAGGCCGGCCACGACGTCGCGTGGACCTACCCGCACCCGCTGCACGAGGTCGAGGCCGTCCGGGGGATGTTCTGCTTCTGGGCCGAGCGCACCGACCTCGAGGTCGACGGCGTGGCGGTGCCGCGCCCGGCGACGCCCTGGTCCGCGGGCCTCGAGCCGGCCTGACCGCACGCTGCGCAGGCTGCGCACCTCTGGCACCACGGGCCCCACCCGGGCCCTAGGGTCGAGCGATGAGCGACGACTCCTCCGTCCTGCGCACCAAGCCCGTCGAGGACGTCCTGGCCCAGGCGGGCGGACCCGACGGCGAGGGCGGGGACGACGGCCACGGCCCCGGACGGCTCACCCGCCGCCTCGGCCCGTTCGACCTCATGGGCTTCGGCATCGGCATCGTCATCGGCACGGGGATCTTCACCCTGACGGGCATCGAGGCCAAGAACCACGCCGGCCCGGGCGTGGTCGTCTCCTTCCTCATCGCCGGTGCGGTGAGCCTGCTGGCGGCCCTCTGCTACGCCGAGCTCGCCTCGGCCGTCCCCACCGCGGGCTCGGCCTACACGTATGCGTACGCGACCATCGGCGAGGTCTTCGCCTGGATCATCGGCTGGGACCTCATCCTCGAGTTCGCCCTCGGCGCCTCGGTCGTGGCCCGCGGCTGGTCGGGCTACCTCCAGGAGCTGTTCGACCTGCCGACGTCGGTGTTCGGCGAGGGGTCGGTCGTCAACGTCGGTGCCATCGCCATCGTCCTGCTCCTCGGCGTCGTCGCCGTCGTCGGCATCCGCGAGAGCGCCCGCGTCACGAACACGCTCGTCGTCGTCAAGGTCGCGGTCTGCATCTTCGTCATCGTCGCCGGCGCGTTCTACGTCAAGGCCGCGAACCTCTCCCCGTTCATCCCGCCGGCCCGGCCGGTGGAGGAGGGGACCTCGGGGCTCAAGCAGCCCGTCAGCCAGGCCCTCTTCGGCATCGAGCCCACGGCCTTCGGGTTCGCCGGCGTCCTCACCGCCGCCGCCGTCGTCTTCTTCGCCTACACCGGCTTCGAGGCCGTCGCCAACCTCGGCGAGGAGACCAGGAAGCCCAGCCGCGACCTCCCGCTGGGGCTGCTCGGCACGCTGGCCGTCTGCACCGTGCTCTACGTCGGCGTCTCGCTCGTCATCACCGGGATGGTCCCCTACGACGAGCTCAACGAGGGCGCACCCATCGCCAGCGCGTTCGAGGCGGTCGGCGCCGGCTGGGCCTCGACGCTCGTCTCCATCGCCGCGGTCGCCGGGCTGACCTCGGTGATCCTCGTCGACCTCGTCGCGATGGGCCGGATCGGTTTCTCGATGGGCCGCGACGGCCTCATCCCCCGCTCGGTGGCGGCCGTGCACCCCCGGTGGGGCACCCCGTGGAAGATCACGATGATGACCGTCGTCCTCGTGGCCGTGCTGGCGGGCTTCGTGCCGCTGACGGCGCTGGCCGACCTCGTGTCGATCGGCACGCTCTTCGCGTTCGTCGTCGTGTCGATCGCCGTGCCGATCCTCCGGCGCACGAAGCCCGACCTGCCCCGGCCGTTCCGGACGCCGTTCTCCCCCGTCGTCCCGGTCGTCTCCGCCCTGGCCTGCGTCTACCTCATGAGCAACCTGTCCCTCGAGACCTGGCTTCGCTTCGCGATCTGGATGGTGCTGGGCTTCCTCGTGTACTTCCTCTACGGCCGCCGGCACGCCCGGCTCAACGCCTCCTGACCCGGGTCGCCCCGGACGCAACGACGGCCCGGTCCCCCAGGGGGCCGGGCCGTCGTGGCGTGCGGGGGGCAGTGTGCCTCAGAGGTTGCCGCGCTTGTCCTGCTCGCGCTCGATGGACTCGAAGAGTGCCTTGAAGTTGCCCTTGCCGAAGCCGAGCGAGCCGTGCCGCTCGATGATCTCGAAGAAGACGGTCGGCCGGTCGCCGAGCGGCTTGGTGAAGATCTGGAGGAGGTAGCCGTCCTCGTCGCGGTCGACGAGGATCTTGCGCGACTGCAACTCCTCGATCGGCACGCGGACCTCGCCGATGCGGGCGCGCAGCTCGGCGTCCTCGTAGTAGGCGTCCGGGGTGTCGAGGAACTCGACGCCCTCGGCGCGCAGCTGGTCGACGGTGGTGAGGATGTCGTTCGTCGCCAGGGCGAGGTGCTGGGCACCGGGGCCGGCGTAGAACTCGAGGTACTCGTCGATCTGGCTCTTCTTCTTGGCCACGGCCGGCTCGTTGAGCGGGAACTTCACCCGGTGGTTGCCGTTGGCGACGACCTTGGACATCAGGGCCGAGTAGTCGGTGGCGATGTCGTCGCCGATGAACTCGGCCATGTTCACGAAGCCCATGACCTTGTTGTAGAACCCGACCCACTCGTCCATCCGGCCGAGCTCGACGTTGCCGACGATGTGGTCGAGGGCCTGGAACAGGCGCTTCGGGGAGCCGTCGCGCTTGACGAAGGTCGAGGACGCGGGCACGTAGCCGGGCAGGTACGGGCCGTCGTAGGTGACGCCGTCGACGACGCGCTGCACGAGGCTGTGCCGGGTCTCGCCGTAGGTGGCGATGGCCCCGACGCGCACGGTGCCGTGCTCGTCGGTGAGGTCCTCGGGCTCCTGGAGCACGGTGGCGCCGGCGCGGCGGGCCTGCTCGATGCAGCGGTCGACGTCGGGCACCTCGAGGGAGATGTCGACGACGCCGTCGCCGTGCGCCGCGTGGTGGGCGATGAGCGGGCTGTCGGGGGTGACCGCGCCCTTGACGACGAAGCGGATCGAGCCGGACTTCAGGACGTAGGCCTTGTGGTCGCGCACGCCGTGCTCGGGGCCGGTGTAGCCGACGAGCTCCATGCCCCAGGCGGACTGGTAGTAGTGCGCGGTCTGGGTGGCGTTGCCGACGACGAACACGATGGCGTCCCAGCCGGTGACCGGGAACGGGTCCTGGAGCTCGTCGTACTCGACGAGGCCCACGAGCTGCTTGAGCTGCTGGAGGTCGAGGCCGGCCTGCCGCTCCTGCTCCGTGAGGTCGAGGTGGCTGGCGGACGTCGTCGTCGTGTCAGTCATCCGGCCACTGTCCGTGACCTGGTCGGGATGTGCAACCACACCACGACACGGTGGTCACGATGTGCATGGTGTTGCCTGCCGACCCCCTCGTACTGGACGATGTGCCCATGGCAC
Source organism: Phycicoccus sp. HDW14 (assembly GCF_011383005.1). Taxonomy (GTDB): domain Bacteria; phylum Actinomycetota; class Actinomycetes; order Actinomycetales; family Dermatophilaceae; genus Phycicoccus. The sequence goes on from NZ_CP049935.1 coordinate 2,007,022, forward strand.
GACAGGACGGGGTGGACCCCCTCGACGCCCGGATCATCGCCCTCTGGACCGAGGACCCGCACGTCGGGGTCCTCGGGGCGTCGCGCGCCCTCGGGGTCGCCCGCGGCACCGTGCAGGCCCGGCTCGACCGGCTCCAGGAGCGCGGGGTCATCCGCTCCTTCGCACCGCAGGTCGAGCCGGCCGCCCTCGGCTACCCGGTGACCGCCTTCTGCACCCTCGAGATCAGCCAGCGCCAGGGTCACGAGCCGGTCGTCGCGCACCTGTCGGCCATCCCGGAGGTGCTCGAGATCCACTCGATCACCGGGGTCGGCGACCTCGTCGTGCGGGTGGCCGCCCGCGACAACGCCGACCTCGGCCGGGTCATCGACGAGATCATCGACGACGTCCACGTGCTGCGGGCCAACACGGCCATCTGCCTCGTGACCCACCTGGCGCACCGCACCGGCCCGCTCGTCGAGTCCGCCGCGCGGTCGGTCAGCCCGTGACGACCACCGGGGCGCCGCCCGACGTGAGCCGCCAGTCGGTGGAGGCGAAGGCCGGCGGGTCGATGGTCCCCTTCGCCGTCACCCAGTCGATGAGCAGCTGCCGGATCTCGACCTGCCGGTTGTAGACCACCGGCGCGCTCTTGACGTCGGGGAAGTTGCCGCCGCCGGACTGGCGGTAGTTGTTGATGGCGATGACGAACTGCTGGGCCGGGTCGATGGCCGCACCGGCGTACTGCAGGTTCGTGATCCGAGCCCCGGGGTCCTGGGCGATGTCGATGTCGTAGGTCAGCGGCGCGTCGAGGCCGCCCATGATGTCGTAGTTGTAGTCCGGCGTGCCGCCCGGTGCGGTGTCGGTGACGGCGTTGGTCACCTGGTCGGCCGTGAACGGTCCCGCGCCGGTGACCTTCTTGAAGTAGCGCGCCGACCACTCGAGGTAGGCCTTGACCTGCGCACCCGTCAGGGTGATACCGAGCAGCGTGTTGTCGAAGATGTAGAGCCCCGCGACGTCGCGCACGGTCACGTCGCCGGCCGGGATCGCCGCGTCCTTGTTGAAGGGCGCCGCGATGGACAGCACGGGCAGGCCGGCCTGCGGGGTGCCGACCAGCGCGTCCTCGACCGCCTGCCCTTGGACGAGGTTGATGAAGTCCATCGCCGCGGTGTCCTGGTAGCGCGAGGTCGAGGCCGACATCGCCTCGGTGCTCGTGCCGATCACCGAGTTGACGTAGGTGAGCACCTTCTCGTGGGCCGGGCGCACGAGGGCGGCGATGCGCGGGTCCTCGGGGGCCTTGTTCGCGTTGAGCAGCGAGCCCGCCGCCTTCGTGACCTGCCACCGGCCGCGCACCTGCTCGAGGTCGAGGTCCATGACCGCGACCCGCATCCCCCAGTAGAGGGGCTCGGTGAGCAGGACCTTGCGGCCGGTCTTCTCGTTGGTGACGAACTGCTGGGGGATCTCGACGTGAGCGTGGCCGACGAGGATCGCGTCGATGTCGGGCACCTGGGCGGCCAGCAGGCTGCTCGCGTTCTCGGGGTAGGGCAGGGCGTCGCCGTAGCTCGACGAGGTCGTCGCGCCGGAGTGGCAGGACACGACGACGACGTCGGCGCCCTCGCGCTTCATCCGCGGCACCATGACCTTGGCCTGCTCGACGATGCCGGGGAAGCGCACCTTGCCCTCGACGTTGGCGGCGTCCCAGATCGCGACGCCGGGGGTCACGAGGCCGAGGATGCCCACCGTGACGGGCTTCTGGCCGCGCACGTGGATCCGCTTCATGACGTAGGGGCGGAAGATCGGGCGGCGGGTGTTCCAGTCGACGGAGTTCGCCGACAGCAGCGGGTGCCGGCACTGCCGCTCGAAGGCGCGCAGGGTGTCGAGGCCGTAGTTGTACTCGTGGTTGCCGAGCGCGGCGGCGTCGTAGCCGACGGCGTTCATCGCGGTGGCCATCGGGTGCTTCGCGCCACCGGTGATCGGGTCGATCTTGGCGTAGTAGTACGCGAGCGGCGTGCCTTGGATGGTGTCGCCGGCGTCAAGGGTGATGCAGCGGTCGGCGCCACGCTCCTCGCGCATGGCCTTGATGAGCGTCGCGGCCTTGGCGACACCGATCTCATTGCCCTTGGCGTCGCTGTAGGCCTTGTTGGCGAAGTAGTTCCAGTTGTAGACGTTGCCGTGCAGGTCGGTGGTGCCGAGCACCGTCACGCGGGTGGTCTTCCCGTGCCCGTGGCCGTGTCCGTGGCCGGGGTGGTGGCGGTCGTCGGCGCTCGCCGCGGGGCGGAGAGCACCCCGGCACCGCCGACGGCGGCGAGGGTGAGGAGCTGGCGGCGGGTGGCGGCGGAGAAGGAGGTGTCGGTCACGGCTCGGGACCCTAGCCCGGCGAGGGCCACCTCGCGCGTCGGGAGGACGGCCGGATGTGGACCTGCAGGTGAACGGCCTGAGAAGGGCCTCAGCGACGCCCGACGAACCAGCGCCGGATCCGCTCGACCCGCTCCTGGACCTGCTCGGTGGTCGCCGACGCGAGCTCGGGCCGCCGCACGCCCGGCGCAGGTCCAGGTGGATGGATGCGTGCGCGGCGCCGGTCTTGCTCGAGTACGCGGCGACGAGCTTGTTGAGCTCCTTGCGCTGGGCGGCCAGGGCCCGGTGCTGGGCGACCGGGGTGGGGCCGGCGGGCTCCGGAGGCTTCGCGCGTCCGCCCTTGACCTGCTTGGCCTGCCGCTCGGTGAGCAGCATCGCCACCTGGTCGGGCTCGAGCAGCCCCGGCAGGCCGAGGTAGTCCTGCTCCTCCTCCGAGCCGACGGCCGCGTGCAGGCCGAACTGCTTGGCGTCGAAGAGCACGTGGTCGAAGTGCGCGTCGGACTCCAGCGCCTCGAACCGCGAGTCCTCGAGGTCGAGCGCGGACTCGCTGCGGTTCGCGGCCGCGATCATCCCCTCCTCCTCGGCCCAGAGGGAGGCCTCGTCCTCGGCGCTGCTCGGGCGGTCGAGGGCGTGGTCGCGCTCCTCCTCCATCGTCGCGGCGAGCTGGAGGATGACCGGCACCGACGGCAGGAAGACCGAGGCGGTCTCACCCCGGCGCCGGGCCCGCACGAAGCGCCCGACGGCCTGGGCGAAGAACAGCGGCGTCGAGGTCGAGGTCGCGTAGACGCCGACCGCGAGCCGGGGCACGTCGACGCCCTCGGAGACCATCCGGACGGCGACCATCCACCGGCTCGTCGACTCGGTGAACGCCTCGATGCGCGCGCTGGACCCGGCGTCGTCGGAGAGCACGACCGTGGTCTCCTCCCCCGTCACGGCGGTGAGGATGCGCGCGTAGGCCCGGGCGGCGGTCTGGTTCGAGGCGATGACGAGGCCGCCCGCATCGGGCACGTGCCGCCGGACCTCGGAGAGGCGGGTGTCGGCCGCGGCGAGCACCGACGGGATCCACTCGCCCTTGGGGTCGAGCGCCGTGCGCCACGCGTGGGCCGTCTGGTCCTTGGTGAGCGGCTCGCCGAGCCGGGCGGCGACCTCGTCGCCGGCCTTGGTGCGCCAGCGCATCGCCCCGCCGTAGGCGAGGAAGAGCACCGGACGGACCACGCCGTCGCGCAGCGCGGGGGCGTACCCGTAGGAGTAGTCCGAGGCCGAACGCAGGATGCCGTCCTGGCCCATCTCGTAGCGCACGAACGGGATCGGGCTGGTGTCGGAGCGGAACGGGGTGCCGGTGAGCGACAGGCGCCGGACGGCCGGCGTGAACGCCTCGCGGATGCCGTCGCCCCACGAGCGGGCGTCGCCGCCGTGGTGGATCTCGTCGAGGATGACGAGGGTCGGCTCGTGCTCGGTGCGGCGCCGGTGCAGCCCCGGGTTCGCGGCGACCTGGGCGTAGGTGAGCGCGACGCCGTCGTAGTCGCTCGAGTGCACGCCTGCGGAGTTGGAGAACCCGGGGTTGAGCTGGATGCCGACCCGGCCGGCGGCATCGGCCCACTGGGTCTTCAGGTGCTCGGTCGGCGCGACGACGGTGACCGCGCGGACGATCCCCCGGTCGAGCAGCTCGGTGGCGATCCGCAGGGCGTACGTCGTCTTGCCGGCGCCGGGGGTGGCGACGGCCAAGAAGTCGGTGGCGTCGCGCCCGAGGTAGGCCTCGAGGGCCTCCTCCTGCCAGGCCCGCAGCTTCGCCGCGGTACCCCACGCGGCCCGCTCGGGATAGGCGGGTGGGAGGTGGCCGGCGGCAGAGGTACTCATGGGCGTCGGCCACGATAACCGCCGCCCGGCCGACACACCGAAGGCCCCGACGGAACTCGTCGGGGCCCTCGGGATGTGCTAGCACAGAACGGGGTCCGCGCGGCGCCGGGTCAGGCGCGGTAGGTCGTCCAGAGGCTCTGCGCCCGGGCGATCTGACCGGCCGTGAAGGTGTTCATGCACGAGTCGTCGGTGTAGTCCATGAAGTTCTTGATCGGGTCCACGCCGGACGCGGTGCAGGTGTCGCGACCGGTCGGGCAGCCGTAGGCCGGCGAGGCCTCGGCGGGGGTGTCGCCGACCGAGTCGCCCGAGCCGCTGCAGCCGCCCTGGAACGTGTGGTAGAGCCCGAGCCAGTGGCCGATCTCGTGGGTCGCGGTGTCCCCCTGGTTGTACGGCGCGGCGCTGCCGCCGGGCAGGCTCTCGTCGAGCATGACGACGCCGTCCATCGGGTCGACGCTCGCCTTCGGGAAGGTGGCCCAGCCGAGGAGGCCGCCGCCGAGGCTCGCCGTGTAGAGGTTGAGGTCACCCTTGCCGCCGATGTGGAGGGCGCTCTTCATGTTGCGCTCGGCGGTGGTGCCGTCGGTGATGCCGTTGTACCAGGTGGCGTTGTTCGTGTAGTCGGTGCTCGCCGTCCGGAAGGAGAAGCCGCTGCCGGAGTACGCGCTGTTGAGCACCGAGATCTGGCCGGCGAGCTCGGAGGCGGTGAGGTTGCCGGTGCTGCCGTCGGTGATGACGTGCCAGTGCACGGGGATGACGGTCGCGGCGAAGGCGGCCGCGGGCTTCCTGGCCTGGGTGCGGGCCGCCGTGCCGACGCCCTTGGCCGCCATGTCCCGCTCGAAGCGAGCCGTGAGCTTGGCGGCCTCGGCGTCGCTCAGCTCGTGCGGGTCGGCGCGGTTCGGACCCTTCGCGTGGCGCCCGCCGACGGCGTCGGAGTGGGTCTCGCACTGGGCGGAGGCGGCGGTGTCGGCCGTCATCGGGCGGGCCTGCGAGGCGGTGGCGGGGACGAGGGCTCCGGCGACACCGAGGGTCAGTGCGGCCAGGGCGGTCAGGGAACGAGTGCGCATGGACGTCCTTCCAGGGGCTTGGCCCCACCGGTCGGCGAGGGCACCCGCAGGACGCTAGGCGCGCGGTTGCGTGCCGTCGGTCAGACCCGCGTCAGGGTTGGGTAAGACCTCGGCCTCGCGCGATACGCCCCTCGTCCCGCCCGTGGGTCATCCGGAGTTAAGAAGTGCGTCAAGTCCCGCGGGACCACCCGTGGCGCTCCGGAGGAGGGACGCCTGCGAGTGGCCCGGGGTTCCCTCCGCCGCCCGCCGTTCGAGGTATCCGGCCACCGGATGCGGGGGGCCGAATACCTCCACCCGCTGGAGCATCCATCCGGTCGAGGTGAAAACGCACCACCAGGCGGCCCACCATCACCTCGAACGCGCAGCGTCCACCCGGGAGTCGAGGTGAAAACGCACCAGCAGAGGGCCCACCATCACCTCGAACCGCCGGAGCGGCGCAGACCCTCAGTCGCCGTCCTCCGGCGGGCGAAGACCCTCGTAGATCTCCTTGCAGGTCGGGCAGACGGGGAAGCGGTCGGGGTTGCGCCCGGGGATCCAGACCTTGCCGCACAGCGCGGTGACCGGCTCACCGGACAGGGCGCTCTCGAGGATCTTCTCCTTGCGCACGTAGTGGGCGAAGCGCTCGTGGTCACCGGGCTCGGCGACCTCGGGAACGGTCTCGGTGCGCTCGAGCACGGCCGTCTGCGTCTGCGGGCCGCCGGGCTCGCCCTGCGGGGCGTTCGGGTCGCTGGGCGGCGGCATCGTCTCGCTCATGCGCCCGAGCCTACGCCGGGCCGACCCGCGGCTCAGTTGAGCGTGGGGTCCGGCGGGTACCAGGCCATCCAGCGCAGCGGCTCGCGCTGGCGGCGCAGCACGTGCTGCCACAGGTCGTGGGGGTGGTCGGTGAAGGCGTCGCGCCCCTCCCCCTCGACGACGAACCAGGAGCCCGTCGCGATCTCCTCCTCGAGCTGCCCCGGCGACCAGCCCGCGTAGCCCGCGAAGATGCGCAGCCCGGTGAGCTCGGGGGCGACGAGCACCGGAGGGGTGTCGAGGTCGACGAGGGCCACGCCGCCGAACAGCCGGCGCACTCCCGTGGGGTCGGGCGGGTCACCGGGGACGGCGACCAGCCCGAGCGCGGAGTCGAGCTGCACCGGGCCGCCCTGGAACATCGTCGCCGGGCGGCTGGCGTGCTCCTCCCAGCCGGGCAGGACGGCCTCGATGCCGGCCTCGATCGGCCGGTTGAGGACGAGGCCCTGCGCACCGTCGTCGCCGTGGTGCAGCACGAGGACGACGCTGCGGTGGAAGACGCCCTCCTCGATCTGCGGTGTCGCGACGAGGAGCTTCCCGGTGGCGTGGGAGGGGCTCACGCCCCCATTCTGCCTCCGCGACCGCCGGTGCGGCCGGACCTCGGCGCACCTCCACCACGCTGCTGGGGGCGACCGCCGCGCGGCCCCGACGGGCGTCCGCCGCCGCGACGGGGCGGGGGTTGCCCTCGAGGATCGGGCGCCACACCTCGTCGGGCACCGGGACTCCGGACGGGACGACCCCGCCGAGCGCCGACACGACCGAGTCACCGGGCGCGACCTTGGCGGTGATCGCCTCGGCGCCGGCACCCTCGATGATGCGGGTGACCATCTTGCGCTGGTGCGGGAGCGCGAGCATGACGACCGCGCCCTCCTCGCCGGCGCGGGCGGTGCGCCCGGCACGGTGCAGGTAGTCCTTGTGGTCGGTCGGCGGGTCGACCTGGATGACCATCCCGATGTCGTCGACGTGGATGCCGCGCGCGGCGACGTCGGTGGCGACGAGGACGGGCAGCTTGCCGTCGCGGAAGGCCCCGAGGACGCGGTTGCGCACGTTCTGGGACAGCCCGCCGTGCAGCGCCGCGGCGAGCACGCCGCGGCCGCGCAGCTCGCCGGCGATGCGCTCGGCGCCGAGCTGGGTGCGGGCGAAGACGACCGAGCGACCGGCGCGGCCGGCGAGCTCGGCGGTCAGCGCCTTCTTGTCCTGGGGGTCGATGAGCAGCACGTGGTGGCTCATCGTCGTCACGGCCGCCTGGGCCTCGTCGGTGGAGTGCGTCACCGGGTCGACGAGGTAGCGGTCGACGAGGGTGTCGACGCCGCGGTCGAGGGTCGCCGAGAACAGCAGGCGCTGGCCGCCGTCGGGCACGGCGTCGAGGATCGCGGTGACCTCGGGCACGAAGCCCATGTCGGCCATGTGGTCGGCCTCGTCGAGGATCGCGACCTCGACCCCACCGAGGTCGACCGCGCCGCGGTCCATGAGGTCGACGAGGCGGCCCGGCGTGGCGACGAGCAGGTGCACACCGCGCTGCAGGCTCTTGATCTGCGGCTCGTAGGAGAGGCCGCCGGCGACGAGCCGGTGGGTGATGCCCGTGACGTGCACGAACGGCTCAAGGGCGTCGCTGACCTGCATGGCCAGCTCGCGCGTCGGGACGAGGACGAGCGCCTTGGGCCGCTTCGGCTGCGGGCGCTCCCCCGCGGCGAGGCGGGCGATGGTCGGCAGGCCGAAGGCGAGCGTCTTGCCCGAGCCGGTGCGGCCGCGCCCGAGGACGTCGCGCCCGGCGATGGCGTCGGGGATGGTCGCGGCCTGGATCGGGAAGGGGTCGGTGATGCCGTCGCGGGCCAGCCGCTCGACGATCCGCTCGGGCAGGCCGAGCGCGGCGAAGCCGTTGTCGTCGGTCACCGACTTCGGACCGCCGGCCGAGGCGGAGCGGTAGGTGGTCCAGGTGTCGGCCTCGGCACGCTCGGCCTCGGCGTCCTCGAACGTGCGGGGACGCTCGTCGCGCTCCCACGGGCGGTCGGCGTGCCGGCCCTCGTGGCGGTCGCGGCGCACGGGGTCGGCGACGCGGGGGCGCGGTCGCGCACCGGGCGGTCGCCGCGCTCGCGGCGGGGACGCTCGTCGTGCGGGCGGTGGACGTGGCGCTCGGCGCGGGCCGGGCGCTCGTCGCGGTCGAAGCGCGGACGCTCGGTCCTCTCCTCACGACGCGGACGGTCATCGCGGTCGAACCGGGGACGCTCCGTGCGCTCGACGCGGGGACGCTCCGTGCGCTCCTCACGACGCGGACGGTCGTCCCGGTCGAACCGGGGACGCTCCGTGCGCTCGAAGCGCGGACGCTCCGTGCGCTCCTCACGACGCGGACGGTCATCGCGGTCGAAGCGCGGACGCTCCGTGCGCTCGACACGCGCCGGGCGGTCGGACCGCTCCTCGCGGCGCGGGCGCTCGTCCCGCTCGGTGCGGGCGGGAAGGTCCTCGCGGCGCTCGGCGCGCGAGGGCTTGCCGCCGCGGCGGGGGTCCTCACGGTCCCAGCGCGCGGAGCGCTCGGCGCGGGGGCGCTTGGCGCGCTCCTCGCCGTCGGCGGGACGGCCGGGGCCGGCGGCGGGCCGGCCGGTCTTCGTGACGGCCTGGCCGCGGTGCGGCTTCTTGGGACCCTTGCGCTTCTCCGCCTTCTGGGCAGCGGTCCAGCGGGCCTTGGGCCCGGATGCCTTCTTGGGCATGGGGATGTTCACCTGTTCTCGTCGATCGGCAGACGTTCGGACAGACACGTCGTGAGCCGGTGGCGAAACAGCGAGTACAACGAGTCTCCGGACCAGCTGTGGTCCTGGGCGGCCGGTTCGACCCTGGGGTGTCACCGGCGGTACCGGGTGGGAGTGGGGGGTGGTCGCGGTGTGCGACGGTGGACGCGGCCAGGCGCCCGCCACCTCGGTGGGAGAAGCGAGTTTACCAGCGGGACGAGGGGTCCCGTGACCACCGGGCGCCCAGGCGCAGCCCCACCGCCCGGGCGAGCAGCACCCCGAGACCGACGCCCACGAGGTCGGCGAGGGTGTCGAGCGGGTCGCCGCTGCGGTCGGGCAGCAGCAGGCCCTGCACCACCTCGCTGAGCACGGCGTGCACCGCCAGGGCGCCGACCACCCAGCGGGGCGGCAGCCCGGCGAGCAGCCCCAGCAGCGCCGGCAGCAGGAACACCGTGAGGTGGACGCCCTTGTCGGCCTGCGGGAACGGCAGCGGCCCGGGGTCCGACGGGAGGTACAGGACGACGAGCTGGCCGAGGACGGCGAGGACCAGCAGGACGAGCAGCAGCCGACGCCACCACCCGGCGGCGCGAGCGCGCGAGGTCACGCCTCGGGGTCCCCCGCCTCGGCCCGGGGTCGGCGGCCACGGCCCGGCGCACGGCGTCGGCGACGACGTGCGTGACGTCCGGGTGGAACACGCTCGGGATGATGTACGTCGCGTTGAGCTCGTCCTCGGTGACCACGCCGGCGAGCGCGTCGGCGGCGGCGAGGAGGACGTCCATCGTCACGTGCTTGCTCGCGGCGTCGATGAGCCCGCGGAACACCCCCGGGAAGACGAGCACGTTGTTGATCTGGTTCGCGAAGTCCGAGCGGCCGGTGGCGACGACCGCGGCGTGCCGGGCGGCCAGCTCGGGGTCGATCTCGGGGAGCGGGTTGGCCATCGCGAAGACGACCGAGTCGGGGGCCATCGACTCGACCGCGGCCTCGGACAGGATGTTCGGCGCCGAGACGCCGAGGAAGACGTCGGCCCCGCGCACCGCGTCGGCCAGCGACCCGCTGATGCCGTCGGGGTTGGTGTTCTCGGCGATCCACGCGTGGTTGGGGTGGTGGCCGGAGAGCACGTCGGCCCGCTCCCGGTGCACGACGCCGTCGACGTCGGTGACGACGACGTGTCGCAGACCGGCGTGCAGCAGCAGCTTGAGGATGGCCGTGCCGGCCGCCCCCGCGCCGCTCATGACGAGCCGGACGTCCTCGAGCCGCTTGCCGACCACCCGCAGCGCGTTGCGCAGGGCGGCGAGCGCCACGATGGCCGTCCCGTGCTGGTCGTCGTGGAAGACGGGGATGTCGAGCTCGTCACGCAGCCGGGCCTCGACCTCGAAGCAGCGCGGCGCCGAGATGTCCTCGAGGTTGATGCCCGCGAAGGTCGGCGCGATGGCCTTGACGGTGCGGATGATCTCCTCGACGTCGGTGGTGTCGAGGCAGATCGGGAAGGCGTCGATGTCGGCGAAGCGCTTGAACAGGGCCGCCTTGCCCTCCATGACCGGCAGCGCCGCGAGCGGCCCGATGTCACCGAGCCCGAGCACCGCGGTGCCGTCGGTGACGACGGCGACGGTGTTGCGCTTGATGGTCAGCCGGCGCGCGTCCTCGGGGTTCTCGGCGATGGCCAGGCAGACCCGGGCGACGCCGGGCGTGTAGATGAGCGACAGGTCGTCGCGGGTGCGGATCGGCACCTTCGACTCCACGGTCAGCTTGCCGCCGAGGTGCATGAGGAAGGTGCGGTCGGACACCTTGCCGATCTCGACGCCCTCGACGGTGCGCATCACGGCGACGATCTCGTCGGCGTGGCCGGGGTCGCGGGTGAGCATCGTCATGTCGACGCGCATCCGGGCGTGGCCCGAACCGGTGACGTCGAGGCCGGTGACCACCCCGCCCGCCTTCTCGATGAGGCTGGTCATCTCGCTGACGGCGGTGGGCCGGGCCGGCAGGACGAGGCGGACGGTGACGCTGTTGGCGATCGAGGGCGCGGCGGGCATGGGGTCGATGACACCACGTACCGGCAGGTAGCCCGAATCCGGTCCGTGGTGGGCGCGCCCGCCCGAGCCCTACAGTGACCCGCATGTCGGACCACGTGGAAGTCATCGGCACCGGGACCGCGAGCGCCTCTCCCGACGTCGTCGTCCTCGACGTGCGGGTGGCCGTCGACGCGCGCGACGTCGCCTCCGCGCTCGCCGCGCTCGCCACCCGCCTCGACGCCACCGTCGCGGCCGCCGCCGACCACGGCGTCGCCGAGCACGACCGGCGCACCACCGGGATGGGGGTCTCCCCGCGCTGGGACCGCGAGGGCCAGAGCGTCACCGGCTACACGGCGCACCAGGCCCTGCGCCTGCGGGTGCGCGAGCGGGCCCGGGTCAGCGACGTCATCGCCGCCCTCGCCGGGGCCGCCGGCGACGCCCTCGCCGTCGACAACGTCTCGCTCGAGGTCGCCGACCCCTCGCCGCTGCTCGTGCGGGCCCGGGCCGCGGCCTTCGCCGACGCCAGCACGCGGGCACGCCAGTACGCCGACCTCGCCGGCCGCTCGCTCGGCCCGGTGCTCGCCCTCAGCGAGGTCGGCCCGGACAGCGGACCGGCGCCGATGCCGAAGATGCGGTTCGCCGCGATGGACGCCGGCGGCGGGGTGCCGGTCGAGGGCGGCGAGTCCTCGGTCAGCGCCGGCGTCGTCGCCCGCTTCGCCCTGGGTCCCGCGTGAGCTGGGTCGACGCGCTCGGCTGGTTCGGGTCGGCCCTGCTCGTCTTCTCGCTGCTCCAGGCGCGGATCCTGCGGCTGCGCGTGCTCAACACCGTCGCCTGCGTCATCCTCACGGTCTTCAACGCGGTTCTCGGCGTCTGGCCGATGGTTGCGATGAACGTCGTGCTCGCCGGCATCAACCTCTTCTTCATCGCCCGGATGGTCCGCGAGCGCGGCGACGACCGCGCCTACGCCGTGCTCGCCGTCCGGGAGGACGACTCCTACCTCGGCCACTTCCTCGCGGTCCACGGCGCCGACATCGAGCGCTTCTTCCCGGACTTCGCCGCCGCCCCCGCCGACGGCCGCTCGACCTACCTCGTGCAGCACGGTGACGAGACCGCCGGCGTCATCGCGGTGCGCGACGCCGGCGACGGCACCGCGCAGGTCGAGCTCGACTACGTGACACCGCGGTTCCGCGACTTCGCCCCCGGCGAGTTCGTGTTCCGTCGCTCCGGCCTGTTCCGCGACCGCGGGTACGCCCGGGTGCTCACCGCGCCCGGGATGGTCGCGCCGTACTACGACCGGCTCGGCTTCACGCGCGACGGCGACCGGTACCGCCTCGAGCTGGCCTGAGACCCCCACCACTTCACCGCCCGGCATACCCCCTTGGGTACTACGATCTCCTACTACATGACGTAGTATTTGGTCTGCGCGACCACGAGGAGGCGAGTACCGTGACCGACTTCGTCCGGGACTTCGAGACCGGTTCGATGGAGGAGAAGGACCTCCTCGGCGGCAAGGGGGCCAACCTCGCCGAGATGACTCGCCTCGGCATCCCCGTGCCCCCCGGGTTCACCCTGACCACGGACGCCTGCCGCCACTACCTCGCGACCGGGTCGGTGCCGGACGGCCTCTGGGACGAGGTGGCCACCCACGTCGCTGCCCTCGAGGCACGGACGGGCCGCCGGCTCGGCGACCCTGTCGACCCGCTGCTCGTCTCGGTCCGCTCGGGTGCGAAGTTCTCGATGCCCGGGATGATGGAGACAGTCCTCGACATCGGCCTCGGCGACCGCTCGGTCGACGGCCTCGCCGCGCAGATCGGCGACCCGCGGTTCGCGTGGGACTCCTACCGGCGCCTGGTCCAGATGTACGGCAAGACCGTGCTCGGTCTCGACGGCGAGCGCTTCGAGGACGCCCTCGACGCCGCGAAGGCGGCCAAGGGCGTCACGGCCGACGTCGACCTCGACGCCGACGACCTGCGCGCCCTGGTCGCCACCTACACGGCGGTCGTCGCCGAGGACTCCGGCGCGCCGTTCCCCCAGGACCCGGGCGAGCAGCTGCGCGGCGCGGTGCTGGCCGTGTTCCGTTCGTGGAACTCCGACCGCGCGGTCCTCTACCGCCGCCGCGAGCGCATACCCGCCGACCTGGGCACCGCCGTCAACGTGCAGGCCATGGTCTTCGGCAACCGCGGTGCGACGTCCGGCTCGGGCGTGGCCTTCACCCGCGACCCCGCGACCGGCGCGCCCGGCGTCTACGGCGACTACCTCCAGGACGCCCAGGGCGAGGACGTCGTCGCCGGCATCCGCAACACCCTGACCCTCGCCGACCTCGAGCGCCTCGACCGACCCTCCTACGACGAGCTGCTCGCCATCATGGCCCGGCTCGAGGGCCACTACCGCGACATGTGCGACATCGAGTTCACCATCGAACAGGGCCGGCTCTGGATGCTCCAGACGCGCGTCGGCAAGCGCACCGCCGCGGCCGCGTTCCGCATCGCCGTCGACCTCGTCGACGAGGGCGTCATCTCCGAGGAGGAGGCCCTCCTGCGGGTCACCGGCGGCCAGCTCGCGCAGCTGATGTTCCCCCACTTCGACCCCACCGGCGCCCGCTCGCTGCTCGCGACGGGCATGAGCGCCTCGCCCGGGGCGGCGGTCGGCGCGGCCGTCTTCGACTCCGACACGGCCGTGCGGATGGCGGCCGAGGGCACCCCGGTCATCCTCGTGCGCCGCGAGACCACCCCGGACGACCTGCACGGCATGGTCGCCGCGGCCGGCATCCTCACCAGCCGCGGCGGCAAGACGTCGCACGCCGCGGTCGTGGCCCGGGGCATGGGCCGCACCTGCGTGTGCGGCGCCGAGACCCTCGAAGTCGACACCCGCGCCGGACTGTTCACGACGCACGACGGCACCGTCGTGCGCCAGGGCGAGGTCCTGTCGATCGACGGCTCCACCGGCGAGGTCTTCCTCGGCGAGGTGTCGGTGCGCCCTTCCCCCGTCGTCCGCTACTTCGAGGGCAGCGCGTCGGTCGACGAGGGCGGCCCGGTGGTCGCGGCCGTCGACCGGCTGATGTCGGTCGCCGACAAGCACCGCCGGATGCAGGTGCGCGCCAACGCCGACACCGCCGAGGACGCGGCCCGGGCCCGCCGCTTCGGCGCCGAGGGCATCGGGCTGTGCCGCACCGAGCACATGTTCCTCGGCACTCGGCGCGAGCTCGTCGAGCGGCTCATCCTCGCCGAGGGCCCGGCGGACCGGCAGGCCGTCCTCGACGAGCTGCTCCCGTTGCAGCGCAGCGACTTCGTCGAGATCTTCGAGGCGATGGACGGCCTGCCCGTCACCGTCCGGCTGCTCGACCCGCCGCTGCACGAGTTCCTCCCCGACTTCACCGAGCTCTCGGTCAAGGTGGCCGTCGCCGAGGCCACCGGGGCGCCGCACGACACCGACTCGCTGCTGCTGCTCGCCGTGCACCGGCTGCACGAGGAGAACCCGATGCTCGGGCTGCGTGGGGTGCGCCTCGGCATCGCCATCCCGGGGCTGTTCGAGATGCAGAGCCAGGCGGTGCTCGAGGCCGCGGCCCTGGTCAACGAGCGCGGCGGGCACGCCCGCCCGGAGATCATGGTCCCGCTCGTCGGGGCGGTCGAGGAGCTGCGGGCCATCCGCACCGAGATCGACGACGCCGCCGACCGCGCGCGGCGCAAGCACTCGGTCCCCCTCGAGCACCTCGTCGGCACGATGATCGAGCTGCCGCGGGCCGCGCTCACCGCCGGGGCGATCGCCGAGGCGGCCGACTTCTTCTCGTTCGGCACCAACGACCTGACCCAGACGACGTGGGGCTTCTCGCGCGATGACGTCGAGTCGAGCTTCTTCTCGCGCTACATGGAGGCCGGCATCCTCGGGGTCTCCCCGTTCGAGACCATCGACCCCCAGGGGGTCGGACGGCTGGTGCGGATCGGCACCGACGAGGGCCGGGCCGCCAAGCCGGGGCTGAAGGTCGGGGTCTGCGGCGAGCACGGCGGCGACCCCGAGTCGGTGCGCTACTTCGAGGAGCGCGGGCTCGACTACGTGTCGTGCTCGCCGTTCCGGGTGCCCGTCGCCCGCCTCGAGGCCGGCCGCGCGGTGGTCGGCGGCTGACCCGGACGGACGGCGAACGGCCCGGCCCCTCGTGAGGGACCGGGCCGTGGCTCGACGGCGTGGGAGTGCACCGTGTGGTGGAGGTGGCGGGAATCGAACCCGCGTCCACTGACGGCAGCCCAGGGCTTCTCCGGGTGCAGTGCGCTGTGGATTTTCTCGGCCCCGGGGCTCGCGCGCACACGTTCCCCGACAGGCCCAGCCGAGTGGGAGTCCCGCGTCGCCCCTCGGCATGACGACGCAGCAAGATCTCTAGCTGACGCTGGTGACTAGGCCGAGATCGAGCCTAGGCCAACGGACTTCGGGCTCGCTCAGGCGGCGAGGGCGAAGTCGGTGCGCTTGGAATCGGCACCTATTGGTTTGCACGGAGCGTTGTACGAGATGACCGTGCGTCCTCGACCCGCTTCCCACTGGACATCCGACCAATGTCGAAACCGATCACCCCCGTGAGGGGGCCACTCCCACGCTGTTGAGTTGTCCGCCGGGCCGTCGCATGACGTCCCGGACCGCCAGTATGCCGTCCAACGCACGGGCCGCCCAACCTTGTTCCCGCGCGGCGCGGCCGCGGACCGGTCGGTCAGGGGTCGGGGCCGACGAGGAGCCGGCGTCCGGGGCCTGGTTCGCGCCGGCCCCGTCGGGGCCGAGGCGTCACCCGAGGTCGAGGACCCGGTGCCGCCGCTGCTGCCGGTACTGCCCGCGTCGCCGGTCGGGGGTGGGGTGCCGGTGCCCGCGTCGCCGCCCGTACCCCCGGTGCCGCCGGTGCCGGTTCCGGTGCCGCCGTCGGAGGTCGGCGTCGGGGTGGGCGTGGGCGTCGGGGTGCCGGGGCTGGTCGGCGAGGTCACCGGGACCGGCAGCGCGGGGTCGGCGGACCGCGAGGGTGCCGGCGACGGGGCGGCCGGGCCGGTGGCCGGGGCCGTGCCGCGCAGGGGCTGCTCGGAGACGTGCGGGGTGGCCGTCGGCCCGACGGGGGTCGGCGTCGGCCCGTCCGACGGGCGCGCCATGGGCTCCTCGTGCGAGCCGAGCGGCTGGAGGAAGGCCGGGTCGGTGGGCGCGAGCTTGAGGGTGGTCAGGCTGCTGGGTTGGAGGACGACGACCCCGATGACGGAGAGCACGCCGGCGCATGCGGCAGCCGCCACCTGTAGCCCCCTGGCCCGCTGTGAGGTGGCACGTCCCCTGCGATGTCCGTGCACCCCTCCACCCTAAGCGGCCCCCGGAGCAGCCAAAACAACCGAACGGACGATGCGCCGGGGCCGGCGGCGTGATGACCCCGCCGATGGACGAGCGGGCCTCCGGGCGGCCTCGTCACTAGGGTGGAAGCCGCTGCGCCGCCGACCCGGAGGTCCCCCGTGTTCCAGAAGATCCTCGTCGCCAACCGCGGGGAGATCGCCGTCCGGGCGTTCCGCGCCGCCACCGAGCTCGGGGCCAAGACGGTCGCCGTCTTCCCGCACGAGGACCGCACCTCCGAGCACCGGCTCAAGGCCGACGAGTCCTACGAGATCGGCGAGGTCGGCCACCCGGTCCGGGCCTACCTCGACCACGACAACATCGTGCGCGTGGCGGTCGAGTGCGGCGCCGACGCGGTCTACCCCGGCTACGGCTTCCTCTCCGAGAACCCCGACCTCGCCGAGGCCTGCGAGGCCGCCGGCATCACCTTCATCGGTCCGCCGGCCTCGGCCCTGCACCTCGCGGGCAACAAGGCGCGGGCCATCGCCGCCGCCCGTGAGGCCGGGCTGCCGACCCTGCGGGGAGCGGAGCCCACCACCGACCTCGACGCCCTCGCCGCCGCGGCCGACGACATCGGCTTCCCGGTGTTCGTCAAGGCCGTCTCCGGGGGTGGCGGGCGCGGGATGCGGCGGGTCGACGACCCCTCGACCCTGCGCGACTCGCTCGAGGCCGCGCAGCGCGAGGCCGACGCGGCCTTCGGCGACCCCACGCTCTACCTCGAGCAGGCCGTCGTGCGCCCGCGGCACATCGAGGTCCAGGTGCTCGCCGACGGCACCGGCACCGTGCTGCACCTCTTCGAGCGCGACTGCTCGGTGCAGCGGCGTCACCAGAAGGTCGTCGAGATCGCCCCGGCCCCCGACCTCGACCCCGAGCTGCGCGCGCGCATGTGCGCGGACGCCGTGCAGTTCGCCGAGGCCATCGGCTACCGCAACGCCGGCACCGTCGAGTTCCTCCTCGGCGAGGACGGCCGCTACGTCTTCATCGAGATGAACCCGCGCATCCAGGTCGAGCACACGGTCACCGAGGAGGTCACCGACATCGACCTCGTCGTGTCGCAGATGCGGATCGCGAGCGGCGAGACCTTCGAGGACCTCGGCCTGCGCCAGGAGGACATCCGCACCCGGGGAGCCGCCCTCCAGTGCCGCATCACCACCGAGGACCCCGCGAACGGCTTCCGCCCGGACGCCGGCCAGATCACCGTCTACCGCTCCGCCGGCGGCGGTGGCGTGCGGCTCGACGGCGGCACCGTGTTCGTCGGCGCCCAGGTCAGCCCGCACTTCGACTCGATGCTCGTCAAGCTCACCTGCCGCGGCAGCGACTTCGAGACGGCCGTGCGCCGTGCGCGAAGGGCGTTGGCGGAGTTCCGCATCCGCGGGGTGTCGACGAACATCCCGTTCCTCGAGGCGGTGCTCGCCGACCCAGTGTTCCAGCGCGGGGAGGCGACGACGAGCTTCATCGACGAGCGCCCCGAGCTGCTCGAGGCCCGGATGGGCGGCGACCGCGGCACCCGGCTGCTCCAGTACCTCGCCGACGTCTCGGTCAACCAGCCGCACGGCCCGGTGACGACCCGGCTCAAGCCGCGCACCAAGCTGCCCGCCCTCGACCGCGAGGCCCCCCTGCCGCCCGGCACGCGCGACCTGCTGCAGCGGGTGGGCCCGGCCGAGTTCGCCCGGCAGCTGCGCGAGCGCACCGACGTCCCGGTCACCGACACGACCTTCCGCGACGCCCACCAGAGCCTGCTCGCGACCCGGATGCGCACCCGCGACCTGCTCCACGTCGCCGGGCACGTCTCGCGCACCACCCCGCAGCTGCTCTCGATGGAGGCCTGGGGCGGCGCGACCTACGACGTCGCGCTGCGCTTCCTCCACGAGGACCCCTGGGAGCGCCTCGCCCTGCTGCGCGAGGCGATGCCGAACATCCCGCTCCAGATGCTCCTGCGCGGGCGCAACACCGTCGGCTACACGCCGTACCCGACGAAGGTCACCGACGCCTTCGTCCACGAGGCCGCCCGCACCGGGCTCGACATCTTCCGCATCTTCGACTCGCTCAACGACGTCTCCCAGATGCGGCCCGCCGTCGACGCCGTCCTCGACACCGGAACCGCCGTCGCCGAGGTCGCCCTCTGCTACACCGGCAACCTCATGGACCCCGGCGAGACCCTGTACACGCTCGACTACTACCTGCGCCTCGCCGAGCAGATCGTCGACACCGGGGCGCACGTGCTGGCCATCAAGGACATGGCCGGCCTGCTACGGGCCCCCGCCGCCCACCGCCTCGTCACCGCGCTGCGCGAGAACTTCGACCTGCCGGTGCACCTGCACACGCACGACACGGCCGGCGGCCAGGTCGGCACGCTGCTCGCGGCCATCGACGCCGGGGTCGACGCCGTCGACGCGGCGACCGCGACGATGTCGGGCACGACGAGCCAGCCGAGCCTGTCGGCCCTCGTCGCCGCCACCGACGGCACCGCCCGCGAGACCGGCCTCGACATCGACGCCGTCTTCGCCCTCGAGCCGTACTGGGAGGCCGTGCGCCGGATCTACCGTCCGTTCGAGTCCGGGCTGGCCTCCCCCACCGGGCGCGTGTACTTCCACGAGATCCCCGGCGGCCAGCTGTCCAACCTGCGCCAGCAGGCCATCGCGCTCGGGCTCGGCGACCGGTTCGAGGACGTCGAGGACATGTACGCGGCGGCCAACCGCATCCTCGGCAACATCGTCAAGGTCACGCCGTCGAGCAAGGTCGTCGGCGACCTCGCGCTCGCGCTCGTCGGGGCGGGCGCCGACCCCGACGACTTCGAGCAGAACCCGACCCGCTACGACGTGCCCGACTCGGTGCTGGGCTTCCTCGCCGGCGAGCTCGGCGACCCGCCCGGCGGATGGCCCGAGCCGTTCCGCACCAAGGCCCTCCAGGGGCGGCAGGCCAAGCCCCGCGTCACCGAGCTCACCGACGAGCAGGAGGCCGCCCTCGTCACCGACACCCGGCGCACGCTCAACCAGCTGCTCTTCCCGGGACCGACGAGGGAGTTCGAGGAGACCCGCGACGTCTACGGCGACCTGTCGGTGCTCGGCACCATCGAGTTCCTCCACGGCCTCGAGCAGGGCGTCGAGTACGAGGCGGAGATCGAGGCCGGCAAGCGGCTGCTGCTCGGCATCAGCTCGGTCGGCGAGGTCGACCGGCAGGGTATGCGGGTGGTCATGTGCACGCTCAACGGCCAGTTCCGGCCGGTCCAGGTGCGCGACCGGTCCGTCGAGGCCGAGACCAAGGCCGCCGAGAAGGCCGACCCGTCCGACCCCGGCCACGTCGCCGCCCCGTTCGCCGGGGTCGTCACCCCGACGGTCGCGGAGGGCGACACCGTCGAGCCCGGTGGGGTCGTCGCGACGATCGAGGCGATGAAGATGGAGGCCAGCATCACCTCGGCCACCGGCGGCACGGTCCGGCGGCTGGCCATCGTCGGGCACCAGCAGGTCGAGGGTGGCGACCTCGTCCTCGTCGTCGGGCAGGGTGCGCCGGCCCCCGCGGGCGAGGCCGAGGCCGCGGACTGACCCCGTCCCACCTGCGACGTCGAATGTTCGTCGAAAGTTCTCCGTCGCTAACGGCCCATCGCGCCGACGGGGTGCCTACGGTGGAGGAGTCATCGCGGCAGGGCCCCGACCGGGCCGCCGCGTCACCAGCGAAGGGAGCACGCCATGGGCCTCGGCGACAAGATCGAGAACATCAAGGACGACCTGACGGGCAAGGGCAAGGAGGCCGCCGGCAAGGCGACCGACAACGAGCGCCTCGAGGCCGAGGGCAAGGGCGAGCAGGCCACGTCCGACCTCAAGCAGGCCGGCGAGAACGTCAAGGACGCCTTCAAGCACTGACCCCGGACCACCCGGCTCCGTCGGGGAACCACGACGGGCCGCCCCCACCAGGGGGCGGCCCGTCCGTCGTGCTCACCAGCTGCCGCCGGAGGACCCTCCCCCACCGCCCCGGAGAATCCCCCGCCCCCGCTGAAGCCCGAGGAGCCGGACGAGCCCGGCGTCGAGACGAAGGTGCCGGCGGCCACGGTGGAGAACGAGTCCATGCTCGAGGCGACGTCGTGGAAGCCGCCGTCGCCCCACGACCCGGCGTACCAGAGCGGCGGGGTGATGACGTGCCCGGCCGCCGCGGCCGCCGACGCCACCTCCTCGAAGACCGAGGCCCAGCGGTCGGCGAGGCCGAAGACGATGGCGTACGGGAGGAACCGGCTGAAGACGTCCTGCGCCTCCTCCCACCGGATCTGGCCGGCCTCGGCCGTCGCGAGGTAGCGCTCGAAGCCGCGTGACTGCGCCAGCACCGCCGAGCCCTCCGCGGTGCGCGCCGCCATCCGCCGGCCCAGCGACCGGGTGACGAGGCCGGCGACGCCGAGCCCGCCGCCCAGCACCCACAGCGGGTTGACCGGGTAGCCGGAGTCGGCGAACAGCGCCGACGCCGGACCGGAGAGGAAGAAGACCGTGACGGCGCCGAGGCCGACGAGGGCGGTGCCGAGGGTGACCCACCCGGAGCGCTGGGCCTCCGGGCTGCGCCGGAACCAGCGCCGCTCGACGACCTCCTCGTACATGAGCCGCTGGACGGCCTCGAGGGTGGGCTTGAACCGGTTCTTCAGCGAGGACAGGGCGGTGGTGCCGGAGCCCGCGAACAGCGCGTCGAGGAGCAGCTGCTCGTAGGGCGCGAGCGGGGTGGCGCCGGCCGGAGGGGCGGTGCGGGTGAGCACCCAGTCGTCGCTGCGCAGCGCGAGGTCCTGGCGGGCCAGGGTGAGATGCCCGCGCACCGCGAGGTCGATGATCGTCGCCGTGACGTCGACGAGCCCGGCCTCCTCGTCGATGATCGTGCCGACCAGCCCCGGCTGGACCCCCGCGGGTGGCGTGAACTGCACCGCGACCGTCGGGGTCGGACCGCCGGTGACGACCACGGCCTGCTCGCCGAGCCCCGGGGAGAGGCCGGGCGTCAGTCCGGCGTACTGCTCGTCGCGGCCGCGGCTCCAGACGAGCAGCCCCATGAGCGACCCGGCCGCGAGCGGCACGAGCAGCCCCGTGCCGATGGTCAGGGCCCCCAGCGTGCGGCTGGCGCCCGGGCTGACGGCGCTGCCGCCCTCGCTCGCGACGTCGCCCTCGCGCAGGTCGGGGGTGAGGTCGCCGAACGCGTCACGGGGGAAGGAGGCGACGACCGACGCGCCCTCCTCGGCCGCGAGGTCGGGGACCTCGTAGGTCGCGGTGGGGCCGGCGGTCGCCGGGCAGGCCGTGGTCGAGCCGTACGGGCCGGAGAAGCAGGCGGCCTTGGTGACGGCGGCCGGGCCGCTCACCTCGGCGCGGACGTCCCTCTGCGGGAACCCGTTCGCGGTGCTGACCACGTCGTAGTAGACCTCGGCCGTGCCGTCACCGATGTCGTTGACGAGGTGGGCCAGCCGGTAGCGCACGACGTACCGCGCGGTGCCGCGAACGGTCTCGGAGGGGCTGCCGATGCGGATGCGGCGGTCGGCGCCGTAGTCCTCGACGGTGATGTCGGTCGGCGCCCCCGACGGCGAGGAGACCTCGATGCCCGAGAGCTCGTAGTACCGGTACTGCGTGTCGCTGTCCTCGTACCCCGCCCGCACCCGGACCAGGCGGTAGATGCCGTGCCGGTCCTCGCCGTCGGGAAGCGCCAGGTGATGTCCTCGGTGACGAGCACCGAGCCGTCGGGCTGCGCCTCGATGCTCGTGTGCAGGCTGTCGGCCTGCTCCTCGGCGACCAGCGAGGTGGCCACCGACCCGCCCCACGCGCCGACCCGCTCGCCCGCTGACGGCCCGGCCGGGAGCGTCTCGGACGGCAGCGCCCAGGCGGGCAGCACCGAGGCGACGAGCAGGCCCAGGACCACGAGGACGGCGGCGGCCAGCCGCCGCCCGCCACGAGCCACGGGGTCAGTCCTCGCCGCGGCGCCGGGCCGCGATGGCCCGGTCGGCCTCCCGGTTGTCCTGGCGCTCGCGCAGGGCCTGGCGCTTGTCGTAGGCCTTCTTGCCCTTGACGACGGCGATCTCGACCTTGGCCCGGCCGTCGAGGAAGTACAGGCTCAGCGGCACGACCGAGTAGCCCGACTCGCGCGTCGCCTGGGCGATCTTGTCGAGCTCGCGGCGGTGCAGCAGTAGCTTGCGCCGGCGCCGGGGGGTGTGGTTGGTCCACGTGCCGCTGACGTACTCGGGGATGTGGACGCCCTCGAGCCACAGCTCGTCGTCGCGGTCGAAGCCGGCCCAGCCGTCGACGAGGGAGGCCCGGCCCATCCGCAGGGCCTTGACCTCGGTGCCCATGAGCACGAGTCCGGCCTCGTAGGTGTCCTCGACGAGGTAGTCGTGGCGCGCCTTGCGGTTGCTCGCCACGAGCTTCTTCCCCGGGTCCCGCCCGCTGTCCTTGGCCACGACAGGGAGGTTACCGTCCGGTCCCGGTGGGCGCGCCGGGGATTCCCGGTGACCGCGTCAGGACAGGGTGTTGAGCCACTTCCGCGGGTTGACGAAGTTGCCGTTCTCGAGGGTCTCGAAGTGCAGGTGGCAGCCGGTGGAGGTGCCGGTGGTGCCGCTGTAGGCGATGAGCTGGCCGCGGCTGACGTGCCCGCCCCCGACGACGATCCGGGAGAGGTGGTTGTACGTGCTCGCCAGCCCGACCCCCCGCTCGAGGCCGTGGTCGATGACGACGCGGTTGCCGTAGCCGCCGCCCCAGCCGGCCGAGATGACCGTGCCGCCGGCCGCCGCGTAGACGGGCGTGCCGCAGTTGACGGCGTAGTCGCGCCCGGAGTGCAGCTTCCAGTAGTGGTAGATCGGGTGGAAGCGCATGCCGAACTCGGAGCTGACCCAGCCGGTGCGGACCGGTCGGCTGAGGACGCCGGCACCGTTGGACGTGCCACCACCGCCACCGCCTCCGCCACCGCCGTTGTGCGGGTGCTTCTTGGCCTCGGCCGCGGCCTTGGCCCGGGCGGCCGCGGCGCGGGCCGCGAGGATCTTCTGGAGGCGGGCGGCCTCGGCCTGCATCGAGGCCAGCTGCTTCTTGTCGGCGGCGAGCTGGTCCTCGTAGCCCTTCGCGGCCTTGGTCTGCGTGGCGGCGAGCGCCTCGAGGTCGGCCTGGGCCTGGACGGCGGCCTGGCGGGCGGCCTGGGCCCGCTTCAGGGCGGCGGCGGCGGCCTTCTGCTTGCGGTCGGAGTCGACGCGCAGCGCCGAGAGGTGGTCCTCGAGCGCGGTGAGGCCGGCCTGCTCGGTCGAGAGCCGCTCCATCGTGCGGTTCTGCACGTCGAGGACGGTGTCGACCATCGCGAGCCGGTCGGCGAAGTCCTGCGGCTCGGTGCTCGAGAGCGCGACGTCGAGCTGGCCGAAGCCCTGCTGCTGGTAGATCTGCGCGGCGAACTGGGCCAGCCGCTTGCGACCCGCGGCGACCTCGTCGGTGGCCTTCTCGAGGTCGCCCTGGGCCTTGCTCTCGTTGGCCTTGGCCACCTCGAGCTGCTGGGTGGCCTCGGCCTCGGCCTGGTCGGCGGCCACCGCGGCCTGCCGGGCCTTGTCGAGCGCGTCGCGCGCGGCGGGCAGCTTGTCCTGGGTGTCCTTGAGGCTCGAGTAGGCCTTGCTCAGGGCCGCGCTCGTGTCCTCGAGGTGGTCCTTGAGGTTGTCGATCTTGCGGTCGACGGTGCGCTTGCGGTCGCCCGGGTCGGTGGCCGCGGGGGCCGACGGCGCGGCGAGGGTGACGGTGACGACGGCGCACAGGAGGGCCGCCAGGGCCCCCATCGCGCGTCGGGGGGCAGCGGCGCGCGCGCGGTCAGGTCGTCCCATGATCACCATTGGTAACACGAACCACAGCGGTTTGCCCACCCGACGGGCGGAAAACCAGCCACACGGGTGACCACGTGCATCAGGAGTCTCTCAGCGCCGAAGCGGCGCCGCAGGTCAGACGCGCAGGTAGCGGCGGAGGGTCACGAGGCTCGTGCCGACGGCGATGAGCACGACGCCGCCGAGCATCCACGGCGCCAGCAGCCAGACGTCCGAGACCCCGATGAAGGCCTGGGAGAGCGCGATCTGGCTGGCGCCCTCGGTGAAGACGTACTTCGTCAAGCCGACGAGCAGCCCGACGGCCAGCGCGACACCGGTGGCCGAGACGATGACCATCTCGGAGACGAACGGCATCCGGATCGTCCAGTTCGAGGCACCGACGAGGCGCATGATGCCGATCTCGCGGCGTCTGATGAACGCCGCCTGCCGGATCGTCGTGGCCATGAGCAGCGCCGCGCACGAGGCCATGAGCGCGGCGAGGAAGACCGCGAAGACGGTGATCCAGTTGATGATCGTGAAGAACTTCGAGAGGACCTTCTCCTGGTCCTGCACGGTGGCGACGCCGGGCGCGTCCTCGAACTGGCTCGTGACGACGGCGTACTTCGTCGGGTCGTCGAGCTGGACCCGCAGGCTCTGCGGGATGTCACCGACCTGGACGTTCCCGGCGATCGGGCTGTTGCGGAACTGCTGCTTGAACCGGTCGTAGGCCTCCTGCTCGGACTCGTAGAAGACCCGCTTGACCTCCGGCAGAGCCTCGAGCTGGGACTGCAGCGCGGCCTTCTGCGCGTCGGTGACCGCCTTGTTCTCGCAGTTGGGCTGCAGCGAGTCGGCGGTGCAGAGGTAGATCGAGACCTGGATCCGGTCGTACCAGTAGCCCTTCATCGTGTCGGCCTGGCGCTGGGCGAGCAGCCCGAGGCCGAGGAGGAACATCGAGACCATCGTCACGAGGACGACCGAGATGGCCATCGAGACGTTGCGCCGGAGGCCGGAGCCGACCTCGGAGGCGAGGAAGCGTGCCTGCATCGTCAGACCCCCTCGCCCGCTCGCTGGTGGTACGAGGCGTCCTGCTCGTCGCGCACGAGCTTCCCGTCGTCGAGCTGGATGACCCGGCGGCGCAGGTCGTTGACGATGTCGTGGTCGTGGGTGGCCATGACGATGGTCGTCCCCGTGCGGTTGATCCGGTCGAGGAGGCGGACGATCTCGAGGCTGATCTTCTGGTCGAGGTTGCCGGTGGGCTCGTCACACAGGAGGATCTGCGGCCGGTTGACGACGGCCCGGGCGATGGCCACGCGCTGCTGCTCACCGCCGGAGAGCTGGTGCGGGAAGCGCTTCTCCTTGCCGGCGAGCCCGACCATCTCGAGGGTCTCGGGGACGAGCTGGCGGATGGCGTGACGCGGCTTGCCGATGACCTGCAGGGCGTAGGCGACGTTCTCGTGGACGGTCTTGTTCGGCAGCAGCCGGAAGTCCTGGAACACCGCGCCCATCTCGCGCCGCAGCCGCGGCACCTGGCGCATGGGCATCGCGTTGAGGTCGTGGCCGGCGACGAGGACCAGCCCCGTCGTCGCGGCCTCCTCGCGCAGGGCGAGGCGCAGCATCGTGGACTTCCCGGAGCCGGAGGGGCCGACGACGAAGACGAACTCGCCGCGGTCGATGTCGACGGAGATGTCGTCGACGGCCGGGCGGCTCGACCTCGGGTAGACCTTCGTGACGTTCTCGAAGCGGATCATGCGGTGGGGCTGGCCTCACGGCTCGGGAGCAGGGACCGCGTGACACGCGGCAGCATCGAGGATAGGTCGGCACGGGGCCGATCCCGGTGAGCGCCCGGACGTCGGCGTTTCCGCTCGCCCGGGCCTGCGCGTCAGGGGGTGCGCAGCACCGGCAGGTCGTCGTCGGTGACCCCGAGGACGTCGCGGAAGGTCGCGCCGAGGGCCCGGGCCGCGACGCGCGCGTCGGCCTCCGGGAGGAACGGGCCCTGCGGCACGTCGTCGGGCCAGAAGCGGACGAAGTCCTCGCCGTCGCCGGCGCTCGGGGCGTGCCAGCCGGCCGCGAGGACGGCGTCGATCTCCTCGCGGGTCCAGGGGAAGCGGCCCCCCAAGCGCTCGGCGCCGACCCAGTGGCCGCGCAGGTGGTCCTCGACGCGCACGAGCCGGGCCGAGGGCACGAGCGGTCGCTTGCGGGCGCCGCCGAGCAGGCGGGTGAGACGTCCGGCACCCGCGGGCCGGGCCCGGCGCGCGTGGGCGGGGGGCGCCGCGACGACGAGCGAGCCCTCCTCGGGCAGGGCGCGCACGGCCGCGACGAGGGCGTCCTCCCACGCGGACCAGGTGGCGGGTCCGGGGGCCGGGGTCGGCTCGGGGGCCGGGGTCGGCTCGGCGGTCATCGCTCAGCCCTCGGCGGCGGCCTTGCCCTGGGCGATCTGCCAGCGGATGCCGGCCTCGATGAAGCCGTCGATGTCGCCGTCGAAGACGCCCGAGGTGTTGCCGACCTCGAAGTTCGTGCGCAGGTCCTTGACCATCTGGTACGGGTGCAGGACGTACGAACGCATCTGCTCGCCCCAGCTGGCCTTGACGTCGCCGGCGAGCTCCTTGCGCTCGGCGGCCTCCTCGGCCTTCTTGAGGAGCAGCAGGCGCGACTGCATGACGCGCAGGGCCGCGGCGCGGTTCTGGATCTGGCTCTTCTCGTTCTGCATCGAGACGACGGTGCCGGTGGGGAGGTGGGTCATCCGGACGGCGGAGTCGGTGGTGTTGACCGACTGGCCGCCGGGCCCGCTCGAGCGGAAGACGTCGATCTTCAGGTCGTTCTCGGGGATCTCGATGGTGTCGGTCTGCTCGATGAGCGGGACGACCTCGACGGCGGCGAAGCTGGTCTGGCGGCGGCCCTGGTTGTCGAACGGGCTGATCCGCACGAGGCGGTGCGTGCCGCCCTCGACGCTGAGGTTGCCGTAGGCGTAGGGCACGTCGACCTCGAAGGTGGCCGACTTCAGGCCCGCTTCCTCGGCGTAGGAGGTGTCGAGGACCTTGACGGGGTAGCCGTGCCGCTCGGCCCAGCGCAGGTACATCCGCATGAGCATCTCGGCGAAGTCGGCGGCGTCGACGCCCCCGGCGCCGGCGCGGATGGTGACGACGGCGGCGCGCTCGTCGTACTCGCCGGCGAGCAGGGTGCGGACCTCGAGCTCGCCGACGGCCTTGCGCACGGTGACGAGCTCCTTCTCGGCCTCGGCGAGGGTTTCGGCGTCGTTCTCCTCCTGGCCCATCTCGACGAGGGCCTCGAGGTCGTCGATGCGCGTGTCCATGCCGGTGACGCGGTCGTGCTCGGCCTTGGCGCGCGAGAGCCCGGAGGTCACCTGCTGGGCGCGCTCCTGGTCGTCCCAGAGGGCGGGGTCGGCGGCCTGCTCCTCGAGCTCGGCGATCTGCTGCTCGAGCTTGGCGAGGTCGGTGACCTCCCGGACCGACGCCATCGTGCTGCGCAGGTCCTTGATCTCCTGGGTGAAGTCGGTGGCCACGAGGGGCAAGCCTACGGGAGCGGCGGGCGGCCGGCGTCAGCCCCGGGTGCCCTCAGGCCCGGCGCATCGCGGCGCGCGTGGCCTTGTCGGGCAGCTCGGTGGCGCCGACGAGCGACATGGCCCCCCGGAGCCTGGCCTTGACCGCCCGCTTCGTCAGGGCGCGAGCCGCTGCCGCGTCGGGGAGTCCGGCCGCCTGGTAGAGGGTGATGACCGCTGCCTTCTGCTCGCGGGCCAGCCAGGCGGCGGCTCCTGCCCACTCGTGCAGGGGCGGGTGGGCCACGCGGGTCCGGCGCGCGAGGGCCGTCGCCCGGACGGGGTCGGCGAGCGCCGTGGCGAGGTCGGCGGGCTCCGGGTAGGCGGCCGCGACGACGGCCGTGACCTTCCCGAAGCAGGCGACGCCGTCGTACTTCGTGGCGGGCCTCCACTCCGCGCGCAGGGTGGCGAGGGGGTCGGTGTCGGCGACGAGCTCGAGGAACGGGTCGTCGAGCAGGGTGGCGCGCCAGGACGCCCGACCACCCGCTGCCCGGACGAGGTCGACGCAGGCAGTGGCCAGGTGCTCCGCGGCCTGCACCTGTCGTGGGTCGGCGGCGGCCGCGGCGTGCTCGACGGCCAGGCCGCAGGCCGCGGTGAACTGGACGGCTCGGTCCGCGACGACGACGTCGGAGGCCACGAGAGGCGGCCGGCCGTTCCCGGCGAGCAGGCGAAGGCCCCGACGGGCGGTGCGCGCGTTGGCCACGAGGTGCCGTGCGAGGGCCAGGTCTGCCTCACGGACGTCCCGACGAGCCAGCCCCTCCAGCCGCTTGAGGTCGGCGTCCACCGCACGGAAGGCGCGCCGGGCGGAGGGGGTGGTCAGACCGGCCCAGGTCGGCGTGCCGTCCCCGGCCAGCTGGAGGTTGGCCCGGGCTGCCGCACGCAACCACCAGAGCCGCCACCGCAGCGGTGACGGCGGGGTCTTCCTCTTCCGGGGCTCGGGGAGTCGGCTGACGTCAGGGTCGACCGGCAGCAGGGATCCATCGCCCCGGTCGGGCGCGTGGTCCAGCGTCTTGAGCTTCGCGTCGAGCCGGTCGAGGACGCGGATGAGCTGCGCCGCCTCGCGCGGGCCGGGATAGCTCCGCAGGCGCGCGGCCGCGGCGCCGTGCTGCGCCGTGAGGTTGCCGCGGTCGAGATCGATGGCGGCCTCGTACAGCTCGCGGGCCGCGGCGATCTCCTCGTCCTCGAGCCGGCGAGCGGCGACGACGCAGAGGGCGAGCGACATCGGGTCGCTCGCCCCGTAGAGACGGGCCTTCGCAGCTTCCCGGGACGTGACCCGCTCGACGAGGACGACGGCGGCGACGGCCGTGGCCACGTCGCGGGCGCTGCTCGCCAGCTCGTCCGCGGTGGGGGTCGTCGCGTCGAGGCAGAAGACGTGCCCGTCGACGGCGCGGGTCCTCGCCACGCGCTGCCCGGACCAGAGGGCGACGACGGCGGAGACCGGCTTGCCCTTCTCGCCGGTGAGGACGACGCGCACGGTGTCGGAGACGCGGAGCCGGACGAGGTTCCACACCGTCAGCACGAGCTTCGCGAGGGCGTTCGAGGTGGCCGCGGAGAGTGCCGCGGTCAGACCGCTGTTCGCGACGTCGGTCCCCTGCGGCACGAAAGCGCCCGCCGACCGGTCGGCGCCGAGCACTCCGATCTCGTCGACGACGCGCGCCGCGAAACCCTCGGTCGACGTGCCCGTGACCTCGATGGTCACGGGCATCCGGTCGCGCTGGACGTTGGCGGCGACCCATCCGAGCAGGGCAGCGAGGGCGCAGGTGAGGACGAGGGCCAGGACCGTCGCCGTTCCGCGGGTGGGCCATCCGCCGTCCCAGGGCGTCACGGCGTCCCACCACTCCCCCAGCCGATGGGTGGTGCGGGGGCTCGAGCGGAGCACGACGAGCGCGACGGCGCCGAGCAGCACGGCCGTGGCCGCGAGGGCCAGGGAGGTGCGGCGCATCCGGACCCGCCAGCGAAGCCAGACCGAGACCCAGGCGCCGACCGCGAACGAGAGCGCGAGCAGCAGCAGGGTCGGCAGCAGGTCCTTGCCGACGCTGTCGGTGACGACGGTGGCCGGGTCGGCCTGCTCGGCCTCCGTGAGCGCGACGAGGCCCTGTTCCCGGCACTTCTTCGCTGCCTCGACGTCCTCGAGGGCGTCGTACACCGCCTGCGCCCGGGCGAACTCGCCGCGAGCGGTGGCCCGTTCGGCGGCGGCGCAGAGTGTCGGTTGCGCCGGGGTCTTCGCCGTCCCCACGAGCGCGGTGGCCTCGGCGTTGTCGCCGTCGAGGGTGTGGGCGGCCGACGCCAGCAACGCCTTGGTCGTCGGGTCGGCGGTCGTCTTGGCGCGGGCCACGAGGTTGCTCGCCGCCTCGCGCCGGGTCCGGCTCTGCGCGATCGCCTCCGGGCAGGCGCGATCTGCGTCGACCTCGGGGGAAGGACCCTTCCCTCCGTCCAGCGCCGCCGCGATGGTCGTCGCGTCGTCCAGGTCGCCGGTGGCCACGAGGGCGGCGACGACGGCGCAGCCGGCAGGATCGGCGGTCGGGACTGCGCCTGTGGCGGCGACCGGCGCGGAGAGGGTGAGCAGCGCCGCACACGCCACTGCCGCCGCCAGCCGGTGCTCGACCCCCCAACCCATGGGCCCGAGTATCGAGTGCGGCGAGGGGCCCGGTCCATAGTCCGACCGGGCCCCTCACCAGCGCGTTCGTCCGCTAGACGACGAGACCGACGAGCAGCACGACGACCAGGCCGGTCACCGACAGCAGGGTCTCCATCGCCGACCACGACTTGATGGTCTGGCCGACGCTCAGGCCGAAGTACTCCTTGACGAGCCAGAAGCCGGCGTCGTTGACGTGGCTGAAGAACACCGAGCCGGCACCGATGGCGAGGACGAGCAGCGAGACCTCGGCGGCCGGCAGACCGGCGGCGATCGGGGCGAGGATGCCCGAGGCGGTGACGGTGGCCACCGTGGCCGAGCCGGTCGCGAGCCGGATGAGGACGGCGACGACCCAGGCCAGCAGCAGCACCGAGATGCCGCTCGTGCGCACCCAGTCGGCGACGAGCTCGCCGATGCCGGTGTCGACGAGGGTCTGCTTGAAGCCACCGCCGGCGGCGACGATGAGCAGGATGCCGGCGATCGGCGGGAGGGAGGACTCCAGGCTCTTGCCCATCTCCTTCATGCCCATGCCGGCGCCGCGGCCGAGGGTGGCCATCCCGACGAAGACGGCGATGAGCAGGGCGATGACCGGCGTCCCGATGAAGTCGAGCACGGTCCGGACGGGGGTGTCCTCGGCGGCGAAGATGTCGGCGAGCGCCTTGCCCATCATCAGGACGACGGGGGTGAGGACGGCGAACAGGGTGGTGCCGAACGACGGTCGGCGCGAACGGGACTCGCGCTGGTCCTCGTCGGTGTCGAACATGTGCGGCGCGGGGACGTCGACCCAGCGGCCGGCGACCTTGGCGAACAGCGGGCCGGCGACGGCGATGGTCGGGAGGGCCACGAGGACGCCGAGGCCGAGGGTGATGCCGAGGTTGGCCTTGAGCGCGTCGATGGCCACGAGCGGGCCGGGGTGCGGCGGCACGAGACCGTGCATCGCCGAGAGGCCTGCGAGCGCCGGGATGCCGACCTTGACGATGGAGACCTGGGCACGCCGGGCGACGAGGAAGATCACCGGCATCAGGAGGACGAGGCCGATCTCGAAGAACATCGGCAGGCCGATGAGCGCGCCGACGCCGGCCATCGCCCACGGCAGCGTCCGCGGGGAGGAGCGTCCGATGAGGGTGTCGACGATCTCGTCGGCGCCCCGGAGTCGGCGAGCAGCTTGCCGAACATCGCACCAAGGGCGATCAGCGTGCCGACGCCCGCGGCGGTCGAGCCGAAGCCCTTGGTGAACGAGTCGACGACGTCGGCCATCTGCACCCCGGCGACGGCGCCGACGGTCAGGGAGCCGAGGGTCAGGCCGAGGAACGGGTGGATCTTGAACTTCGTGATGAGCACGACGATGACGGCGATGCCGAGCAGGGCCGCCGGCACCAGGCGGCTCGCCGGGATCGCGGCGGCGGCCTCGTCGGCGGCCCCGAGGGCCGGGAACAACAGGCTGGACAGGTCGGTCATCGGAGGGTTCCGTCCTTCGGGGCGAGGGTGTGCAGGGACTGCTCGACGAGCTCGTCGACGGGGGCGCTGACGTCGAGGACGGCGCCGGTCTCGTCGGGCTCGAGCGGCTCGAGGGTGGCGAACTGGCTGTCGACGAGGGCGCTCGGCATGAAGTGGCCGGGGCGTCCCTCGACGCGGGCGGCGATGACGTCGCGGTCGCCGTGGAGGTGGAGGAAGAAGGCGTGCGTCGCGTGCTCGCGCAGGACGTCGCGGTAGGGTCGCCGCAGGGCCGAGCAGGAGACCACTCCCCCGCCGGCCGTGTGCTCGTCGAGCCAGGCGGCGATGGTCCGCAGCCAGGGGGCGCGGTCCTCGTCGGTCAGGGGCACGCCGGCGGCCATCTTCGTGACGTTCTCCGGCGGGTGGAAGTCGTCGGCGTCGGCGAACGGCACCCGGAGACGTTGGGCCAGCGCAGCACCCACGGTGGTCTTCCCGGATCCGGACACCCCCATGACGACGACGAGGGGCGGTGAGGTGGTGGTCATGCTGCGCGACTCCTGTGTCGGCGGGCCCTCGGCGGTGAGAGGCGGTCGTCGATCAGGATGGAGCATTACGTCCGATTTATCAAGAGGAGAGCGCAAGAAACTCCGAGTACATCGGAGGGGTGCCGCGATACGTCGGCGTCTGGCACGCTGTGGCCATGACCTCCACCCCGCCCGCCGACGGGCCGTCGCGCACCCCCGGGGTGGGGCTGCACGGCGACGTGCTCGACGTGCTCGGGGCCGAGATCGTGTCCGGCGCGGCACCGGTCGGCTCGGTGCTGCGCATCGACCGGCTCGACGAGCGCTTCGGCGTCTCCCGCTCGGTGGTCCGCGAGGCCGTCCGGGTCCTGTCGTCGATGGGGCTGGTCGAGACGCGCCGCCGCGTGGGGGTGATGGTGCGCCCGCGCACCGAGTGGAACGTCTTCGACCCCCGGGTCATCCGATGGCGGCTCGACGGCCCCGGTCGCGAAGAGCAGCTGCTCTCACTCGGCGAGCTGCGGCGCGGGTTCGAGCCCGTGGCAGCGGGTCTGGCCGCCGAACGCGCCACCGGCGAGCAGTGCGCGCGGATGGCGGCCGCCGTCATGGAGATGCAGGTGCAGGCTCGCGCCCGCGACCTCGAGGCCTACCTCGCCGCCGACCAGGTCTTCCACGCGACGATGCTCGAGGCGTCCGGCAACGAGATGCTCGCCGCCCTCGCCGGGGTGGTCGGCGAGGTGCTCGCCGGGCGGACCCACCACGACCTCATGCCGGCGCGCCCCCGCCAGGTCGCCATCCGGCTGCACTCCGACGTGGCCCAGGCCATCGGGGCCGGTGACGCCGTGGCGGCGACCGCCGCCATGACGGCGATCATCGACGAGGCGAGCGCCGCGGTGCGCTCGGCCGCCGACGACGCCTGAGGCTCCTGCCCGCCGGTGTCGTGGCGGCCCGGCCGGGGAGTCCCGGACGATTTCTCAAGGGCGTGTATCAGGACGCCCCCGGCACCACTCTTCTCGTGCGACGGCCCGGACAGGGCCGGTCGGCACGAGGTGGCCTCTGGCGGGGTTCGTGTGCCGACGCGGTCCGAAGGGGCAGGCGCGCAGGGGCGCCGGCGTCCGGGGCGGTGGGGCGATCGGGAGCAGGGCCCGGTCGCCCCACGACCACGTCCGGGGGCGTTTGCGATCGGCCGTCCGGGCTCAGTCGAGCGGGAGCACGCGGTGGCTCCGCCCTGAGCTGCGATAGGAGAGCACGGAGCGTCGGCTCTGCGCCGAGAGCAGGCTGGCGTCGCTCTGGTGGCTCAGGGCCGAGAAGCGCGACATGTTGGACAGCGCCGACAGCAGGCTCATCGAGGACCCGATGCTGAACGCGGACGCGAACGAGCCGATGCTGGCGACCGACAGGACCGAGCCGATGCTGCCGATCGACAGCACCGAGCCGCGCGAGCCGATGGACAGGAAGCTGTCGGTCGAGGCGATGCACCACTTGCCACGCAGGGCCTTCGGGACGTCGCTCATGGCGGCGACGCTACGCGCGGCGGCCGCCGCGCGGAACCCCGCGGCACCTTCCCCGGGGAGCGTTCACCGGGTGATGACCCGGTCGGCCCTCCCGCGGGCGCTTGCGGCCTCACCGCCAGGCCGGCCGCTCACGGGAGGACGAGGTCGGAGCGCGCCCGCGACGTGACGTGGATGGTGATGCTCACCCCGAGCTCGCGCAGCGCGCCACCGACCATCGGCAGCTCGGCCTCGCCGGTGAGGTCGACGACGGCGGTCCTTCCGTCCGGCGTCCCGGTGGCCGGCCCGAGCCGCCAGCCGACGACTCCCGGCGGCCGCTCGAGGCCGCCGACGTAGGAGGCCGCCCGTTGCCGGACCGAGGCGTTGCTCAGCGGCACCGACTCACCCACGCCCTGCCGGTAGGCGCTGTCGTCGAGGCCGTTGGCCGCCGAGAGGGCCGCGCCGTCGGCGACGTCGAGCAGCCGCATCCGGGCGAGGTGCGCCGCGGTGACCGCGACCGTCCCGGAGATGAGCAGCATCGCGACGACGGCGAGGCCGAGCACGTAGACCGTGATCGTCCCCCGCTCGTCGCGCCGCGGCCCCGGCCGACCGACTCCCACCGTGGCGCTCACGGCAGGCCCCGGAAGCGGTCGACGGTCGAGACGTGCGACGCCGACACGGGCACGCTCAGCGGGATGACGTCGCGGACGAAGGCCGGCACGAGCGGCAACGGGACCCGGACCGTCGCCGTCGTCTCGACCCGGCCGTCCGGACGCAGGCACGGGGTGCCGTCGCAGGCCAGCTCGAGCCGGCCGACGTCGCCGAACCGCTGGTCCTCGAAGGCGATGCGCGCCGCGGCGCGGGCCCGGGCGGCGGCGTCCTCGCCGGTGTCGGCCGTGACGTAGGCGCGACCGGCCTCTCGCGAGGCCTGGCTCACCGCGTAGGCCCCGGCCTGCACCCGGCCGAGGAGCAGCACGAGGTACACGAGCGGGATGAGCAGGAGCACGGCCAGGGTGACGAACTCGACGACGGCGCTGCCCCGCTCGTCGCGCGCGCCGCGGCCGGCACTGCGGTCGCGACCCCGAGGCCGGGCCGCCCTCACTGGTCCTCCGCGAAGGCCCGGCCCACGACGTCGATGCTGCCCTCGGGACCGAGGAGGCCGAGCACCGGCACGGGGGCGACGACGCGGACCTCGACCACCCGCACCCCGTCGACGACCGCCTCCCGGGAGGACACCGACCGGGCGTAGCGCGGCGAGAGGGAGGCGCTGACCAGCTCCTGGGTGCGGGCCACGGCCTGGCCGGGCACCGCGTCGGCCCGCGCGCCGGCCCGGGCCCCCTCGGACGCGCAGGAGATGAGGGTGTTGCGGGCGTGCAGCGCCAGCCCGAGCTGCAGCAGCGCGAGCACGATGGCGAGCACGAGCACGGAGACCATCGCGAAGTCGGCGACGGCCGCACCGCGCTCCTCCCGCAGGGCTCCGGGCACGGACGGGCTCAGCCCGTGACCGAGCTCAGCGCGCTCTTGAACATCGAGACGAGCTGGTCGCGGGCCACGGCCCACAGGACGGTGACGAGCCCGGCGGTCATCAGGGTGATGAGCACCCAGCCGGGGACGTCGCCGCGCTCGTCACGGGCGACGTGCCGGCGTTCGGCGCGGCCCAACAGGTGGAACACCGCGACGTGTGCGCGCGCGGCGGCTCTCGTGGGGGTCATGTCGGTCCTCTCTCGGGTCGTGCGGGTCAGAGTGTGAATCGGAAGAAGCTGAATCCGGGGTAGACGGCGAACAGCACGGTGACCGGGAGGATGAGGAAGACGACCGGGACCATCATCGCGATCTCCTTCTTCCCCCGGCCTCGAGCAGGGCGCGCCTCCCCTCCTCGCGGACGTCCTGGGCCTGGGCCCGCAGCACCTCGGCGAGGGGCGTGCCACGCTGGACGGCGACGACGACCCCGTCGACGAAGCGCCGCAGGCTCGGCAGGCCGGTGCGGTCGGCGAGGCCCTGGAGCGCGGTCGGCAGGTTGGCGCCGGCCCGGGCGTCGGCGAGGCAGCGGCGCAGCTCGTCGGCGAGCTCGCCACGTGAGAGCCGGCAGACCCGCTCGAGCGCGCCCACGGCCCCCTCGCCGGCACCGACTGCGAGCGCGAGCAGCTCTGCGACGGTGGGGAACTCGGCGAGCATCCGACGCTCGCGGCGCACGGCGCGGGCCGTCAGGAGGTAGTCGGCGCCGGTGACGCCGAGCCCGAGCCCGATGGCCGTGAGGAGGACGACCGGCGCGACGGACCCGTCACGCAGGAAGGCCAGGACCGTGCCGGCGGTGCCACCCACGACTGCACCGGCTACGCCCCACAGCACCTGTTCGGCCCGGAACCGGTCGACGTCCGGTGCGAGGCCGGCCCGCAGCTGACGGCTGCGCACCGAGGCCGAGCCCCCGAGGACGCGTTCGATGCCCTGACCGAGCTCGCGCACCAGGGGCGCCGCCACCGTGGACAGCACCCCCCTCGACGCCGAGTCATCGAGCAGCCGGGAGGGCCGCGGGGTGTCGCGCAGGTAGGGCAGGACCCGCTCGGCCAGACCGTGACGACGGTTGCGCGGCAGCCCGGTCCACACGAGCAGCAGCCCCAGGCCCGCGACGAGGCCGAGCAGGGCGCCGTCACGCACCAGGCCGCTCACCGCAGCACCCGCTGGTCCTCGGGGAGGCGGCCGATGCGCACCATCAGGGCGTAGGCCACGACGGTGACGACGGCCCCTGCGAGCAGGACGCCGGCCCCGACGCCCGACGAGTACGCGGCGACCGACTCGGGGTTCGTCGAGAGCATGGCGAGCACGAACCACGGTGCAGCGACGGCCAATCGGGCCGCGTTGACGGTCCACGACTGGCGGGTCTCGAGCTCGGCCCGCGTGCGCGCGTCCTCGCGCAGGAAGCCGGAGAGGGTGCGCAGCAGGCGGCCGAGGTCGCTCCCGCCGACCTCGCGGGCGATCCGCAGGCTCTCGACGAGACGGTCGCCGACGGGGTCGGCCAGCCGGTCCTTGAGCCGGTCGAGGCAGTCGGAGAACCGTCCGGTGAGGCGGTAGTCGTCGGCGAAGCGGCGGAACGGCTCGCGCAGCTCCTCCGGGCCACGCGTGCCGAGTTGGCCGAGCGCCTCGGGCAGGGCCATCCCGGCTCGCACGGCAGAGGTGATGTTGTCGACGGCCTCGGGCCACAGGTCGCGCAGCAGGGCCCGCCGTCGGCGGGCGCGACGGCGCACGAGGGCCACCGGTGCGGCGCCGGCGATCACCGCGAAGCACGCCGCGATGGGCAGGACTCCGACGGTGGCCTGCACGATGGCGAGCACGAAGCCGGCCGCGATGACGCAGGCGACGAGGAGGCTGCGCACCGTCAGGCCCGAGAACCCGGCCTGCACGACCTCGTCGTGGAGGGCGCGGCCGAGCCCCGGGCGGCGGGAGCGGCGGGACTCGCCCGGGGTGGGGACCCAGCAGCTCCACCACACGAGGAAGACACCGACCCGAGGGTCAGGCCGAGGAGGAGGCCGGTCATCCGCCACTCCTCGCGAGCAGGGCCGCGACGTCGTACCCGGCCCGCTCGTAGCGGTCGACGTGCGGCGGGAAGCCGTCGGCGCGCACCAGCTCCCCGCCGCGCCGGACGAAGAGGTCGGCGATCTCGACGACGTCCTCCTCGGCGCGCCCCGGGACGGCGGCGATCTCGCGCACCGTGCGCCGGCCGTCGCGCTCGAGGGCGGCGTGGACGACGAGGTCGATCGAGGCCGCGACCGTCGGGACGACGAAGCGCGCCGACACGTTCTCGCCCGCCAGAAGGGGCAGGGTGCACATCTTCGTCACGGCCTCGCGCGCGCTGTTGGCGTGGATGGTGCACATGCCGGGAAGACCGGAGTTCAACGCGATGAGCAGGTCGAGGCTCTCGGCCTGGCGTACCTCGCCCACGATGATGCGCGAGGGCCGCATCCGCAGCGCCTCCTTGACGAGGCGGCGCAGCGGGATCTCGCCCGTGCCCTCGAGCGACGGCTGCCGGCACTGCATCGCGGCGACGTCGCGGTGCGGGATGCGCAGCTCGAAGACCTCCTCGCACGTGACGACCCGCTCGCGCGCGGGGACCGCGGAGGCCAGGCAGTTGAGGAGCGTCGTCTTGCCGACTTGTCGTTAGTGTGCCCCCATGCCGATCGCCCCCGCCATCTACGCCCGCATCTCCCAGGACAGGGGCGGTGAGGGCCTGGGCGTGCAGCGCCAACTTGCCGACTGCCGCGCCGAGGCCGAGCGTCGCGGGTGGCCGGTGGCTGTGGAGTACGTAGACGATGACACGTCGGCGTACAGCGGGAAGGCCCGTCCGCAGTACCGGGCGATGCTGGACGCGATCCGTGCCGGGGACGTGGACGCGGTGGTGGTGTGGCACATGGACCGGTTGCACCGCAGGCCGATTGAGTTGGAGGAGTTCGCCGACACCTGCACCCGCGCCGGAGTCAAGGACGTGGTGACGCTGCACGGTGAGTTCGACCTGGGCAGCGGTGACGGGCTGCTCGTGGCGCGACTGATGGCAGCGGTCGCGGCGAACGAGTCGGATGCGAAGTCTCGGCGCACGAAACGCAAGCAGCGCGAACTGGCAGAGCGGGGCCTGCCCTCCGGCGGAGGGATGCGACCGTTCGGCTTCACCCCGGATCGGCTGCACCTGGACGACACCGAATCGGCCGCGATCCGCACCCTGGCCTCCCGCCTCTTGGCCGGTGAGCCATTGGTGAGTCTCGTGCGATGGCTGCAGGACAGCGACATTCAAACCGTGACCGGCAAGGAGTGGCGCACCCCCACAGTGCGCAACCTGCTGCTGTCACCCCGGATTGCCGGGCTGCGCGAGCACCAAGGTCAGGTCATCGGCATGGCCGCGTGGCCCGCGATCATCACCGAAGAAGACCACGCCCGCATCGTCGGGCTCTTGACGGACCCCGCCCGACGTACCAACCGCAGCGCCCGCGCCTACCTACTCTCCGGGCTCCTGCGCTGCGGCAAGTGCGGCTCCAAGATGGTCACCGGACGCACCCGGGAACGCCGCCGCTACATGTGCCGGACCGGCCCGGACTTCGGAGGCTGCGGCGGGACGATGATCAGCGCCACCGTCGAAGAACTCGTGGCCGAGGCCGTGCTCTACCGGCTCGACACGCCCGAACTGGCAGCAGCCATCGACGGCCAGCAGCGTGACGACGAAAGCAGCGCCGCCCTGTCCGAGTCCATCGCCGCCGACGCCGCGCAGCTTGACGAGCTCGCAGGTCTCTACGCCGCAAAGGCCATCACGGGACCGGAGTGGGTCACCGCTCGCGCGGCCATCGACGCACGGATCAAGGCCAACCGGGCGCGGCAAGCCAGCCAAGCCGGCTCGACCGCGTTAGCCGGCCACATCGGCAACGCCACCGCCCTACGCCGTGAGTGGCCGCAGATGAACCTCAGCCGACAAGTCCCCATCGTGCGGGCGCTCATCAGCCACATCACCATCCACCCCGGCACCCCAGGAGCGCGGACCATCGACCCGGCCCGGGTGGGCATCACCTGGCGCGTCTAGGCGCAGCGGGCGGGGAGCGGCCGCGCTGCCGCGCTTGCGCCCCTCCCCTCCCGCTTCCGCCGACAACGTAGCCACCTGACGCAGCACAACGGGATCGGACACGAACACCGGCACTCCCGAGGCCTCACACGTGGCAGCCACCCACGCGACCAGGGCCTCCCGTTCTAGCCGCGCCACTGGACCCACACCGCCGGAGGCCCCTGCCAGTCCACGGCCTCATCCGAGGACCAGAACACATCCGGCGGGCCCCCCATCGCCCCCGCTGCCGCCTCTAGGACCTCATCCCGCGACGCACCTTGCAGCAGCACCTTTCGCGGCGTGTACCCCTGCGCAACGTCGAAGCGATGCAGCCCCCTGGGTCGCCTCACCCCGGCCGCGTCGTCATCGAAGGACTTGCCCACGTACTTCGACAGGTACCCGGCCGCCTTGCGCGACTGCGCGAACGAACCCGACCCCACCGGCAGGTCACCCAGCAGTTTGATGTGGACGAACCCGTGCCCCCACGCCCGGTCGATCTTGCCCCGCGCGATGAAGTCCCCCACCGCGAAGTGCAGGTGCAGGCCGTGCCCGGACTTGTGCCACTCCGGCACCCACACGTACGGGAACGGCTTGCCACCGGTCTCAGCGCGCAGCCTGCGGAAGAACACCCCCACGTCTGCCCGAGCCTGCCGAGGGTCGTGCACCCCAGACCCCGCATAGGTGAGGGTCCCCAGCCGATTCAGCCCGTTTGCAGCGCAGTAGCGCCGCATCCGCGAGCGAGCACGCCGACCAGCCTCCTCTCGAGACCGCTCAGGGTCCGCAGCCGGACCACACCGCACACCCGGCGGACGCGGTCGAGATGACACGAAGCCACCCCCCGCCTCCCCCGCAGCAGCACACAGGGACAACTGCCACCCCTTGAAGATCGGTGGCTCACGCAGCACTGACGACGACACGACGAAACGCTCCACAGGACGAAGGCGAAGCACCCGGACATGCGAAAGACCGGGAGCCCTTGGCTCGACCGGTCTCGTGTCGTCATCAGGGCGACCTCAGACCCCTGCGGATGGGCCTGCTGCCGTAATCCCGTCACCCTGCAAGTCGGTTTTGGACGTCTACACCTGCGTCCGGCTGTGACTGCTTTGCACCCCGTGGCCAGGGAGTTCT
The DNA here is from genome assembly GCF_011383005.1 of Phycicoccus sp. HDW14. Lineage (GTDB taxonomy): Bacteria > Actinomycetota > Actinomycetes > Actinomycetales > Dermatophilaceae > Phycicoccus. The sequence goes on from NZ_CP049935.1 coordinate 2,047,233, forward strand.
CCGTAGTAGTTAGTTCGCCCCGGTCAGAGGCGCCGCCCCCAAATCACAGCACGCGAACTACCCGCGTGTCACCTCAGCCGTTCGGCTCACCTTCTCGGCCGCCGACCCGCCGCGCCAGTCTCTGACGGCTCCCCCGCCCGTCAAGGGTCCGCTACGCCGCTGCGCGCCCTTGACCGGCTCCCCCGCCGCTCAACGACAGCCGCTATGGGTCGCCAGCCTCCCTGTGGTCACGATGACGAGTTGTGTTGCTAGTTCAAGTCAAGACCGTCGTCACCGGCGCTGCCTCCATGCCAAGAGCGCCCGCTCTCGCCCTGCTGCGAGAAGTCGTCTCGTGAGTGAGGCAGCCTCCCTTCCGTCGACCGGCTCGTGCACGACAGGGATTGACACCGAGCGCGGCTCTAGATGCGGCTCAATAGAGCCGAACATATTCGCGCCAATGTCTTTCACGTAACCCCTTCCGGTGGACAGTTCCTCCGGGTGTCGCAGGCATCGCGCGGCGAACTCGTCGGCAAATGGGCCAAGCTGCTCGTCAAGATAGGTAGTCAAGTAGTCCACGTGTACGAAGTCAATCGCGGCAGAGCGCCCCTGGTCCCGGGAACTGGCCCCGGTGGCTGGCTCGTGGCGCATTAGTCGCTGCCACTCAACACGTTTCAGTACGGTCTGGCCGGACTCATCCAGGTCGGCTCGAAGCATAGGGGCATCGATGACGGCAAGCGGGACTGCAAGGCTGGCCCGAAAGTAGTAAGCGCTGGACGGCGGACGCATCGCCTTACGGTAGTGATCCAGCGCGCTGAGGATTGGCATCACGGTGGACTGGTAGGCCTCACTCCCCGACATCACGAGGTCCTTGCCCTTCCGTGTGCACCTGCTCAGGGTAATCGCGCACTCGGCATCCACCACAAAATCCATCTCTGGCAGGCCGAGTACCTGAAAAGGTGTGAAAAGGAACTTTGATCGTGTACCGCCGCTGGACGTAGAAACGTACTCATGAGCCAGACCGACAATCTCCGGAAACGAGTCCCAAGTCTTCCCGGAAGTGCCAAAGAAAACGTACGGCATATCCGATTTCTTGCACTCGATAATCAGTGACAAGTCCGGCCGCACCCTTAGGTTGTCGCCGTGCGATGCTTTAGCCAGGTACTTAGTGGCGACGAGATCAATCGATCGCATTTCTGCGCTGAACCTGTCTGCGTAGCCCCATTCGGCTTGAGTGTCGTAATCCCCGCTCAAGAGCGCTTCGACCCTCAACTGAAGCGGGTAACCAGACTGTCGCACTGCTGCGTGAACATCCTCCAACTTCACCCCCGCGCCCAGGTCGTCACTGGACGGCGCTTCAGATTTACTCACGCCCGCACACTCCCACAAGCGCGCGCATTCGTGTGGACCGCGAGGGGCGTACTGAGAGTTTGTCGGGTTGCCGGCCTGGGTGCCACCGGCGACGAGGATGTTCAGCCCGGCGGCGACCGAGGCCTCGAGGAAGCGCGCGGCCTGTGGCGTGAGCGTGCCGAGCCGCACGAGGTCGTCCATCGAGTCGGCCTTGACGACGAACTTGCGGATGTTGACGAACCAGTGCTCGCGGGTGATGTCGGGGATGACGACGTGCAGCCGGCTGCCGTCGGGGAGCACGGCATCGACGAACGGCGAGCTGAGGTCGACGCGGCGGCCGGAGGACTTGAGCATCCGCTCGACGAGGTCGCGCACCTGCTCGTGCTCGAGCAGCGTGGTCGTCAGCTCGGCGATGCCGTCGCGGGCCACGAAGACCCGGGACGGCTCGTTGACCCAGATCTCCTCGACGTGCGGGTCGTCGAAGTACTGCTGCAGCGGGCCGTAGCCGACGACGCTGTCCCACACCGCTTTCGACGCGACATCGAGGTCGGCGAGCACCGGCATGCCGCCGTGCATCGAGCGCTCGTCGTAGTCGCTGACGGCCTCGCGGACCAGCCGCCTCACAGCTCCCTCGTCGCGCACGGGGTCGAGCCCGGAGCGTCGGATGAGCTCGCGGACCTCTCCCTCGAGCGTGCGGACGGCGTCCACGCGCGACCCCCTTTCCGGTGGGCCGCCCCTGCGCGGCCCGGTGTCCCGGGACAAGACAACAGCACCGGACGCTCTCCGCGCACGCCGAATGGTGCCCCTGTGGATAACTCGACGGGAGTGACGGACGCGCCGCCTACGGTCGCCCTCATGCAGATCCGCCTGACGCTCCACGCCCCGAGGCGCCGCCCGCGCCCCGAGGAGCTCGTGGTGCGCTGGCACCGGCCCGAGCCGGTGGCGGTGCTGCGCACGCGGCTCGCCGACCACCTCGGTGAGCCCGTTGGCGCGCTGGCCGTCGACGGGCGGGTGCTGCCCGACGGCCTGCTCGTCGGGGAGCCACCGCTGCTCGACGGGGTCTCGGTGGCGGTCCTCCCGGACCCCGGGGCCGGTCGGCCGGGCGGCGCAGGGGCGCGCCCGGCCACCGTCCTCGAGGTCGTGTCCGTCGGCGGCCCCGACTCCGGCCGCGGGCTGCCCCTCGCGGCGCCGGGGCTCGTCGTCGGTCGCTCCCCCACCTCCGGGCTGCGGCTCGACGACCCGTCGCTGAGCCGCGCCCACTGCCGCCTCGACGTGGGCACCGACGGCGTGCGCGTCGTCGACCTCGGCTCGACGAACGGCGTCGAGGTCGACGGCGCCCGCGTCGTGGGCAGCGCCCCGGTCGACACCACGTCGCGGATGGTCATCGGCGCGACCACGCTGCAGCTGCGTCGGGCCGGTCCACCCGGTGCTCCCGTGCGCCATCCCGGCGACGGCACCGCCGTCGTCGCCCCGGTGCCGACGGCTCCGCCCGCCGTACCGACGGCCGAGCTCCTCGCCCCGCGCGCCCCCGAGCCACCGGTCCGCGGACGGGTGCCGTGGGTCGCGGTCCTGGCCCCGGTCCCCGTCGTCGCCGTGCTCGCCGTCTTCCTCGGTCCGCAGGTGCTGGCCTTCGCGGTGCTCGGGCCGGTCGTCCTCCTCGCCACCGGCCTCGGCGACCGCGTGGGGTCACGGCGCCGCCACCGGCGGGCTCTGGCCGCGCACGCCGAGCGGGTCGCCGAGCACGAGCTCGGGGTCGCCACCGCCCTCGCGGCCGAGTCCCGGCTGCGCCACCTGCGCCACCCCGACCCGCACGAGGTCGTCCGCCGGGCCGCGGGGCGCACCTCTGGCCTCTGGGCCATGAACGGCGACCGGTCGGTGCGGCTCGGGCTGGGCGAGGTCTCCGCGTCGTGCCGTGTCGTCGACGACACCGGCCGCGCCGACCGACGCACGCTGGATGCGGTCCCGGTCGTCGTCGACCTCGCCGAAGCGCGCGGGCTGGGCGTGGTCGGACCCGAGGACGACGCGCGTCGCCTGCTCGCCGCGCTGCTCGGCCAGCTCGTCGTGCGCTGCCCGCCGTCCGACCTCGGTGTCGAGGTCCTCGGCGGCGGACCGGTCTGGGCCTGGGCCGGCCTCCTCCCCCACCGAGGACCGCCCGACGCGCGCCGCGGGGTCGTGCTCGTCGTGCCGGACGCCACGGCCCCCGGCGTGGCCGCGCGGGTGGCCGAGGTGCACGCCGCCGGCGGGGTGGTCCTGGCCGTGGCCGGCTCGGCCGACGTGCTGCCCGACGCGTGCACCGTGCAGGTCGAGGTCGGCGGGGGCGGGCGATCGAAAGTCACCACGGGCGGAGTGACGCGCGACCTGGTGGCCGACGGTGTGGGCCCGGCGTGGTGCGAACGGCTCGGCCGCGCCCTCGCACCGGTCCGCGAACAGGGCTCCGCCACCACCGCCCTCCCGCGGGCGCTCACCCTCGGCGAGGCAGCCGGCGACGACGCCCTGACCCCGTCCGGGCTGCTCGGCCGGTGGTCGGTCTCTGTCGGACGTCCCACCGCCGTCGTCGGCACCACCGCGGACGGCCCGTTCCGGCTCGACCTCGCCGCCGACGGACCCCACGTGCTCGTCGGGGGACGACGGGGTCCGGCAAGTCCGAGTTCCTCCGCACCCTCGTCACCGCCCTGGCCCTCGACTCGTCCCCGGAGGACCTCACCCTCCTGCTCGTCGACTTCAAGGGTGGCGCGGCCTTCGGTCCGTGTGCCGACCTGCCGCACGTCGTCGGGCTGGTGACCGACCTCGACGAGCACCTCGTGCGCAGAGTCCTCACGTCACTGGAGGCCGAGCTGAGGCGACGGGAAGGAGTCCTCGCCAGGGCCGGCTGCGCGGACCTGGACGAGCACCGGCACCGGCTCGACCCGGCCGACCGGATGCCGCGCCTCGTCGTCGTCGTCGACGAGCTGCGGGCCCTCGTCGACGAGCACCCCGACGCCGTGAGCGCCCTGGTCCGGCTGGCGGCGCAGGGCCGCAGCCTCGGCATCCACCTCGTCCTCGCGACCCAGCGACCCGCAGGCACGGTGACCGCCGAGGTGCAGGCCAACGTCAACCTCCGGGTGGCCTTCCGGGTCCGGGACCGCGCCGACTCCGTCCACGTCGTCGAGGACGACTCGGCGGCCTCGCTGCCCGCCGACGTGCCGGGGCGTGGGGTCGCCCGCGGCGGCGACGGCACGTCGACCACCTTCCAGGCCGCCCTCGTCGCCCCGCCCGTGCCGTCCGGACCGTCGCTCGTCGTGCTCCCCGCGGGCACGGAGCCCGGTCCGGGTACGGGGACCGGTCCGGGCACGGGGGCCGGTCCGGGCACCGCCACCGCCGACCGGGCCGCCGAGCTGGCCGCTGTCGTCGAGGTCGTCCGGAGCGCGCACGACGCCACCGGGGCCGCACCGCCGCGTCGTCCCTGGGTCCCACCCCTGCCGACCACCCTGCCGTCGGGGGACGCGCCTCCGGGCACGCTCGCCCTCGTCGACGAGCCCGACCGCCAGCGTCACGTGCCGTGGACCTGGGACCCCACCGTCCCCCTGTGGCGTGTCGTCGGTCGCCCGCGTTCCGGTCGCACCACCGCCCTGCGCGCCCTCGTGGCCGCCGCGGCCTCGCTCCTGCCGCCCGAGCGCCTGCACGTCCACGTCCTCGGTCCCGACCTCGAGCCGTGGCCGTTCCCCCACGTGGGCACCGTCGCCCGGCTCGGCGATGCCGCGGCGGTGCACGCGCTGCTCGACCACCTCTCGGCGCCCCCGGGGCCCGGGGTTCCTCTGCGCCTCCTCCTCGTCGACGGGTGGGACCAGCTGACCGATGCCGACGATGCCCGCTCGTTCGCCCCCGCCTCCGAACGCCTGCTGCGGCTCGCGCGCGACGGCGCACGCACCGGCGTGGTGTGCGCGGTCTCGGGTGGTCGCGACCTGCTCCGCCCGAGGTGGTCCGGGCTGGGTGGGGAGGTCGTGCTCCTCGGGACCAGCGACCCCCTCGACCTCGCCCTGCTCGGCATCGGGTCCGGTGGCCTGACCGGTCCGGTGGGCCCGGGGCGCGGCCTGCGCGCGCTCGACGGGCGGGAGGTGCAGGTGCTCGACCCGTCGTCGGCAGCGGTCCCGCCACGCCGCGCGCTCGCCGCGGGCGCGCCGGCGCCGTGGACCTTCCAGCCCCTGCCGACGCGGGTGGGGCGACACGAGGTCGAGGCGCTGCCCGGTGGGGGGTGGCCCCTCGGGGTCACGGCGCCCGGCGGTGACTGCTGGGCGTGGCGCCCCGCCGAGCACGGCCGACGGCTGCTCGTCGCCGGGCCGCCACGGTCCGGTCGCAGCACGGCGCTGCGCACCCTCGCGGCTGCGGCGGTCGCCGACGGGCGCCGGGTGGTCCTCGTGCGACCCGGTGGCGGCCCAAGGGAGCCCAGGCGTATCGAGGTCCCCACGGAGCCCGAGACGCCCCCCTTCGGGGTACCCGGGCTCGAGGTGCTCGGGCCCGACGAGGTCGACCGCCTTGTCGCCCTGCGGACCGACCACCCCGACCTCGTCGTGCTCGTCGACGACGCCAACCGGCTCGACGACACCGCCTGCCGTCCGGTGCTCGACGAGATCGCCGACCTCGTCGACCGCGACGGCGGGGCCATCGCCGTCGCGACGTCGGCCACCGGCCTCGGCACGCGCTTCCGGGGGCTCGACGTGTCGGTCGCGCGGCACCGCACCGGTCTCCTGCTGCGGCCCGGACCGGACGACCCGGCCGCACTCGGCCTCCCTCGCGCCGCCGCCGTCTCGTCGGGCGCGCACGACCCGCCGGGGCGGGGGCTGCTGGTCGTCGACCGGGAGGTGGTGGCGCTCCAGGTCCTCCTCGACACCCGGACCGACGCACCGAGGGGCGCGCCGGTCGCACCGGACGAGCCGGAGGGGCGGTGGACCCAGAGGTCACTCGGGGTCGTCGAACTCCACGTCGGGAACCCGCGCGATGAGCGCGGCACCCAGGGTCAGCAGGGCGAGGACGATCACGAGCCAGCCGAGCCCCGTCCGGTCGGCCTGGAGCAGGCTGATGCCGACCGGCACGAGGAGCAGGTCCCACACGATGGTCGGCGTGCGCGGCCAGCGCCGCTCGCCGAGCCAGCCGCGGGCCAGGAGCGCCAGACCCACACCCCCGAGGGCGATGACCACGGCCGACATGACGACCCGGCCGGTGTCGCTGCCCTCCCCCACGACCAGCTCGTACACGTAGAACACGGCGAAGCCGAGGAGCGCGAGCGACTGGAGCCCGCAGAGCACCGCTGCGAGGCGGCGCGGGCCGGCCGACGGGGCGCTGTCGAAAGGCGGGAGCGGAGGCACCATCGGAGCCTAGGCGAGCGATACGATCACGCGTCGCGTCGACCTACCCCACCCTCGGGAACACGTGACCCCTGTCCACCCGTTGAGCCCGACGTGACCACCGACACCCGGAACGGCTGGGGGTATCCCCTAGCCGCGATTGGGTAGGTCACGGTAGAGTAACGCCACGGACGTCTGTGCTTAACACGTCTGTCACAGGGGTGCAACGGTGCGCCCACGCACCGCCAGACCCCACCCCCTGTCGACCGGTGCCCCACGATCTTCCGACGTACCCCACACCAAGGAGCTCCATCCATGGACTGGCGCGACCGCGCTGCCTGCCTCGACGAGGACCCCGAGCTGTTCTTCCCGATCGGGAACACCGGCCCGGCGATCGCTCAGATCGAGGAGGCCAAGGCCGTCTGCCGTCGGTGCGAGGTGCTCGACACCTGCCTGAAGTGGGCCATCGAGTCCGGCCAGGACGCCGGCGTCTGGGGCGGCATGTCCGAGGACGAGCGCCGCGCCCTCAAGCGCCGCAACGCCCGCGCCCGTCGCGCCGGCTGAACGGGCGGCGCCGCGCCGCCACGACATCGGCGCCCGCCGCGCCGGCTGACCCACCACACCGCCCAGCAGCACCGCACCTGCGGCGCCCCCGGCTCCGGCCGAGCGGGCGCCGCTCTCGTGCGCGCGGACACCCGCCTCAGCGCGGCCCGACCGGCCGCAGCGTCGCGACGAACTCCACCCGCGTGCCCGACGGCACGTTGTTCTCCCACCGGATCCGCCCCCGCAGGTCCTGCACGAACGACGTGACGATCCGCGTGCCCAGCCCCGCCATGCCGGGCCGGAACCCCGCGGGCAGCCCGGCGCCGTCGTCGGTCACCGTCACCGTCAGCTCGTCCCCCGCCTCGTGCGGCCGCCGGTCGACGGCGACGACCACCGAGCCGTCGCGGTCGGCCAGCCCGTGCTCGACGGCGTTCTGCACGAGCTCGGAGATGATCATCGCCAGCGCCGTCGCGTCCTCGGCCCGCACCCGCCCGAACGAGCCCTCGAACCGCGAGTCGACGTGGTGCTCCTGCGTCGCGACCTCGACGACCGCCCGCAGCCCGCGCAGCGCGATCTCGTCGAAGCTGACCGTCTCGTCGAACCCGGTGCTCAGCGTCTCGTGCACGAGGGCGATGGTCGCCACCCGGCGCACCGCCTCCTCGAGCGCGGCCTTCGCGTGCTCCTCCGGCGCTCGCCGAGACTGCAGCCGCAGCAGAGCCGCCACCGTCTGGAGGTTGTTCTTCACCCGGTGGTGGATCTCGCGGATCGTCGCGTCCTTGGTCAGCAGCTCCTGCTCGCGCCGGCGCAGCTCGGAGACGTCGCGCAGCAGGATCATCGCCCCGGTGCGCACCCCCGCGATGGTCAGCGGGATGGCGCGCATCGTCACCGTCGCGTTGGCCGTCTCGACCTCGGTGCGCCACGACGCCCGCCCCATGACGACCACGGCCAGCGACTCGTCGACCGCCCGCCCGGCCTCGGCGACGAGGTCGGCGACCACCTTGGCGAGCGTCTCCCCCACGACGTCGCCGACGTGGCCGAGCCGGTGCACGGCCGAGACCGCGTTCGGGCTGGCGTAGCGCACCACCCCGTCGGGGTCGAGGTGGATGACCCCGTCGCCCACCCGCGGCGCCCCGCGGCGGGTGCCCGTCGGCGAGGACGGCGAGGGGAACTCGCCCGTCGCGACCATCCTCAGGATCGAGTCGGCGAGGTCGCGGTAGGTCAGCTCGAGACGGCTCGGGGTGCGCCCACCGGTGAGGTTCGTGTGCCGCGTCAGCACCGCGAGGACCCGGTCGCCGCAGACCACGGGCACGGCGTCCTCGCGGATCGACATGTCCTCGCGCACCCTCGGCACCGGCGCGGCGACCATCCGCCGCTGCTTCGCCGCGTTGTCGAGCATGGCGGCGCGCGAACGGCTCGACGAGCGTCCGACGATGTCGTCGTAGAAGACCATCGGCCCGGTGTTGGGCCGCACGTGCGCCACCGCCCGCCAGCCGTCCGGCCCGCCGCGCACCCAGAGCACGAGGTCGGCGAAGGACAGGTCGGCGACCTGCTGCCAGTCGCCGACGAGCAGGTGCAGCCACTCGGACTGGGCCGGCTCGAGGTCGGTCGTCGTCCGCAGCATCTCGGCCAGCGTGCTCACGCCGCCGAGCCTAGGTCACCGGCCGGTCAGCTCGACGCGCCCACCCGGATGACGGAGCGCAGCGTGCGCAGGGCCACCGAGAGGGCCGCGATGTTCGGGGCGTCGAGCCGCTTGATGCCCGCCAGCGCCGCGTGCGCCCGCTCGACCGACTCCTCGTTCGCCGCGTGCCACGCCTTGTACTGGGCCGCGGGGTCGTCGGCGGCCACGCCGGCCGCACCGCTCGTCTCGATGACCGAGCGGGTCAGCGCCTCGAGCACCGCGTAGAGGTCGTCGCGCAGGGCCCCGCGGGCCAGGGCGTCCCAGCGGTCCTCGCGCGGCAGCCGGGTGACCTTCGAGAGCATCGTGTCGATGCCGAAGCGCTCCGAGGCCAGGTAGTACAGCGGCGCGACGTCGGTGGGCTCGCGCCCGCTGTCGGTCGCGATGTCGACGATGTCGAGCAGCGAGAACTGGTCGAGCAGCGAGGCCGCGTGCAGCGCGAGCTCCTCGGGCACACCGGCCTTCGCGAGCTCGCCGGCCCGGCGGTCGAGGCGCTTGCGCTCCTCGCCGCGCAGCAGGTCGGGCACGGTCGGGGCGAGCGCGTGCACGACCCCGGCGAACCGCTCGATCTCGGCACCGATGTCGAGCTGCGAGGGCCGGGCGGTGAGGAACCACCGCACCGCACGGTCGAGCAACCGCCGGAACTCGAGGTAGAGCGCGGTCTGGGCCGCCGTGGGCACGACGTTGTCGAGCTCCTCGACCCGGCGCACGTAGTCGGCGAGCCCGAAGACCTCGCGGCAGACCACGAACGCTCGGGTGACCTGCTCGGGCGTCGCGCCCGCCTCCTCCTGGGACCGGTAGGCGAAGGTGATGCCGCCGCGGTTGACCATCGAGTTGACGACCGCGTTCGTGACGATCTCGCGGCGCAGCGGGTGCTCCTCGAGCTCGCCCGCGTACCGCTCGCGGATCGGGGGCGGGAAGTACTCGGCGAGCGTCGTGGCGAACCACGGGTCATCGGGGATCGAGCTGGCGAGGATGTCCTCCTTGAGCGCGAGCTTCGCGTAGGCCACGAGCACGGAGAACTCGGGGCTCTTGAGGCCGAGCCCCTCGTGCGCCCGCTTCTCGAGCTCGGGGTCGGTGGGGAGGAACTCGAGCGCCCGGTCGAGCAGGCCGCGGTCCTCGAGCCAGTGCATGAACCGCTCGTGGACGGTGACCATCGCGTGCTCCTGGGCCCGCGCGTTGCCGAGCAGCACGTTCTGCTCGTAGTTGTCGCGCAGCACGTGCTCGGCGACGTCGTCGGTCATCGAGGCGAGCAGCTCGTTGCGCTCCTCGATGCTCAGCGCACCGTCGCGCACGACCTCGCCGAGGAGGATCTTGATGTTGACCTCGTGGTCGGAGGTGTCGACGCCGGCCGAGTTGTCGATGGCGTCGGTGTTGACGCGGACGCCGTGGAAGGCGGCCTCGATGCGACCCAGCTGCGAGAGACCGAGGTTGCCGCCCTCGCCGACGACCTTGACCCGCAGCTCCTTGCCGTCGACGCGGATGCCGTCGTTGGCCCGGTCGCCGATCGAGAGGTGGTCCTCGGTGGATGCCTTGACGTAGGTGCCGATGCCGCCGTTCCACAGCAGGTCGACGGGCGCGAGCAGGATCGCGTGGATCAGCTCGGCGGGCGTCATCGTCCGGACGGCCTTGTCGAGACCGAGCGCCTCACGCATCTGCTCGGTGACGGCGATGGACTTCAACGTGCGCGGGAAGACACCGCCGCCCTCGGAGACCAGCGACCGGTCGTAGTCGTCCCACGACGAGCGCGGTAGGTCGAAGAGCCGCCGGCGCTCGGCGAACGACTGTGCCGCAACGGGGTTCGGGTCGATGAAGACGTGCCGGTGGTCGAAGGCGGCCACCAGGCGGATGTGCTCGGAGAGGAGCATCCCGTTGCCGAAGACGTCGCCGCTCATGTCGCCGACGCCGACGACCGTGAACTCCTCGGACTGGGTGTCGACGCCCATCTCGCGGAAGTGCCGCTTGACCGACTCCCACGCGCCGCGGGCCGTGATGCCCATCGCCTTGTGGTCGTAGCCGGCCGAGCCACCGGAGGCGAACGCGTCGTCGAGCCAGAAGCCGTACGACTGCGCGACGCCGTTGGCGATGTCGGAGAAGGTCGCGGTGCCCTTGTCGGCGGCGACGACGAGGTACGGGTCGTCGCCGTCGTGGCGCACGAGGTGCTCGGGCGGCACGATCGCGCCGGACACCCGGTTGTCGGTGAGGTCGAGCAGCCCGGAGATGAACATCCGGTAGGCCGCCTTGCCCTCCTCCATCCAGGCCTCGCGGTCGACGGCGGGGTCGGGCAGCTGCTTGGCGTAGAAGCCGCCCTTGGAGCCGGTGGGCACGATGACGGCGTTCTTGACCATCTGCGCCTTGACCAGGCCCAGCACCTCGGTGCGGAAGTCCTCGCGCCGGTCGCTCCAGCGCAGGCCGCCGCGGGCGACCGGGCCGAAGCGCAGGTGCACGCCCTCGACCTTCGGGCTGTAGACGAAGATCTCGAACTGCGGTCGGGGAGCGGGCAGGTCGGGCACGGCGCGCGGGTCGAGCTTGAGCGAGACGTATGCGTGGTGCTCGGCGCCGTCGCGCGCCGGCTGGTAGAAGTTCGTCCGCAGCCCGGCCCGGACCACCCCGAGGAAGGCCCGGATGATGCGGTCGTGGTCGAGGCTCGACACCTCGTCGAGGGCGTCGAGGACGCGCTGGGCGGCCTCCTCCTCGGCGGCGGTCCGGGCCTCGCGGCCGGCCGCGTCGTCGGTGAAGGCCTCGGGGTCGAAACGGGTCTCCCAGACGTCGACGAGGTCGCGCGCGATCGCCGGGTGCGCGACGAGGGCGTCCTCGAGGTAGTCCTGGGAGTAGGTGGCCCGGGTCTGGCGCAGGTACTTGGCCACGGTGCGCAGGACGACGACCTGGCGCCACGTGAGGTGCGCCCCGAGGACGAGCTTGTTGAAACCGTCGGACTCGGCCCGGCCGTCCCACACGGCGGCGACGGCCCCTCGAACAGATCGCGCAGCCGCTCGTGCGGGCAGGCGTCCCAGATGGCGCTGTCGGTGACCCGCAGCCCGAAGTCGTAGACGTGCAGGTCCTCGCCGTCGGCCCGCTCGACGGCGAACGGCTGCTCGTCGACGACCTCGACGCCCATGTGGGTGAAGATCGGCAGGATGTCGGTGAGCGACAACGAGTCGACTCGGAAGAGCTTGAAGCGGCGGATGTCGTCGGGGGCGTCGAGCGGCCGGTAGAGGGCGACGCTCGTGCCCTGGTCGGGTCCGAGGCGGTCGAGGTGGCTGATGTCGGCGACGCCCTGGACGACGCCGAACGACTCCTCGTACGCGGTGGGGAACGCGCGGCCGAAGCGGTCCATCAGCCGGTCGCCGGTCTCCTCGCCGTGGGCGGCGTCGAGGGCGTCGCCGAGGCGGTCCGACCACGTGCGGCTGGTCTCGACGAGGCGCTGCTCGAGGGCGTCGCGCTCGGAGCGGTCGAGGGTGCGGACGTGCTCGCCCTTGGCCACGCGCACGACGAACTGCAGTCGGGCGAGGGCGGACTCGCTGACCCGGGCCGCGAACTCGACCTCCTCGCCGCCGAAGGCCTCCTTGAGGATGTCGGCCATCCGGGTGCGCACCGCGGTGTTGTAGCGGTCGCGCGGGAGGAAGACGAGGCACGAGGCGTAGCGGCCGAAGTCGTCCTCGCGGATGAAGAGCTTGGTGCGCCGCCGCTCCTGGAGCTGGGTGATGGCCAGCGCGGTCTCGTAGAGCTGGTCGACGCCGGCCTGGAAGAGCTCGTCGCGCGGGTAGGCCTCGAGCACGCCGAGGAGGTCCTTGCCGGTGTGGCTGTCGGGGGCGAGCCCCGAACGCTCGAGGACGGCCTCGACCTTCTCGGCCACGAGGGGCACGCGGGTGACCGACTCGGTGTAGGCCGTCGAGGCGTAGAGCCCGAGGAAGCGCCGCTCCCCCACGACCGTGCCGGAGGCGTCGTAGGCCTTGACCCCGACGTAGTCGAGGTGGGCCACCCGGTGCACGGTGGACTTCGAGTTGGCCTTCGTGAGGACGAGCAGGTCGTCGGCGTGGGCGATGGCCGAGGCCTCGTCGGTGAGCACCTCCGGCTCGGCGCCCAGCGGCGGGTCGGCCCGCAGCAGGCCCAGGCCCGTGCCGGTGACCGGCGAGATGACCTCGCCCTCGGGCGTCCGGTCGAGCGTGTACTCGCGGTAGCCGAGGAAGGTGAAGTGGTTGTCGGCCATCCACCGCAGGAAGCGCGTGGTCAGCGCGACCTCCTCGGGCTGGGCCTGCGGGGGCGCGTTGCCCTCGAGCTCGGCGGCCAGCACGAGGCAGCGGCTGCGCATCTTCGGCCAGTCCTCGACCGACTGCCGCACGTCCTCGAGCACGGCGCGGATGGTGCGCTCGAGGGCGGCGCGCTGCTCCTCGTCGCCCTCGCGGTCGATGGACAGGAGCATCCACGACTCGGCGAGCTCGCCGACGGCACCGCTGCGGAAGGACTTCGTGATGTCCCGGTTCTCGACCGACTGCAGCTCGCCCACGGCGTCGCGGACGACGACGAGCTGCGGGTGGATGATCAGGTGGATGTCGATGCCGGCCTGGACCAGCGCTCCGGTGACGGAGTCGACGAGGAAGGGCATGTCGTCGGTGACGACCTGGATGATCGTGCGCGGGTTGGACCACCCGTCGGACTCGGTCGAGGGGTTGTAGACCCGGACGTTGGCGGTGCCCGGAGGGCGGGTGCGGGCCAGCACGAGGTGGCTGTGGGCGACGCCGGCGAAGGTCTCGGGGTCGCGCGAGGTCAGCTCGTCGAGCGGGGTGTAGCGGTAGTACCGCTCGACGAACTCCCGTCCCCACCCGTCCGGCGCGAGGTCCTCGTACGCTGCCGCGATCGGGGCGAGGATCTGCTCGCGGGAGGTGGCCGGGGCGGTCGACATGTGCGGTCGCACTCCTTCGTCGGGGGTCGCCGCGGTGGCGGCGGGCCACGCCCTCGTGGCCTCGCCCGAGCCTATCCACCCGGACCCGTCTGGGGGCCGACGGGGACCCGGCCGGGTGTCTCGCCCACGGGACGGTCCGCCCGGTTCCGGGCGGACCGTCCCCTCAGCCCGCGGACGTCAGCCCGTGACGTCAGCCCGCGACGACGTCGAGGGTGGCCAGCGTGGGGTCGGCGGCGTAGGCGATGCGGCTGCCGGCGGCGCGGGCCGCCTCGAGGGCGTCGAACGCGACCCGGGTGACGACCTCGCCGGGGGCCAGCACCGGGATGCCGGGCGGGTAGGGCGCGACGAGCTCGGCACTGACCCGCCCGACGGCGTCGGCCGCGGCCACCCGCTCGCGGTCGGCGAAGAACGCGTCGCGCGGGGAGAGCGCCGCCACCGGGTCGACGGCCCACACCCCGGAGGTCAGGACCGGACGGGGGACCCCCGGTGCCGGGCCAGCGACGCCTCGAGGGCCGCGGCGAGGGCGTCGAGCCCCTCGGCGTTGTCGGCCATCGTCACCATCGCGACGAGGGTGTCGCGGTCGGCCATCTCGACGGGCATCCCCGCGGCGACGAGGTCGGCCTCGACGCGGCTGCCGTCCGCGCCGGTGCCGGGCAGCACGAGCACGAGGCGGGTGGGGTCGACGCCCGGGCCGTCGAGGACGAGCAACCCCTCGGTGCGGGACAGCCGCGCCCGCACCGCGGCCACCGCGGCGGCGACATCGCCGAGCAGGGCCGCGCCGTCGCGCTCGAGGAGGGCCCGGGCGGCGTCGGTGCTCGCGAGGATCGCGCCCGCCGGGCTGGTCGTGGCCGTCGCCTCGACCGCGGCGTCGAGGCGGGCGGGGTCGATGCGCCCCGAGCGGGCGAGCACGAGGGCGGCCTGCGACACCGCCGGCAGGCCCTTGTGCGCACTCGTCACGAGGGCGTCGGCGCCCGCGGCGAGCGCGTGCGGCGGCAGGTCGGGGTGCCAGCCGAGGTGGGCGCCCCACGCGGCGTCGACGACCAGGGGGACGTCGTGGGCGTGGGCCACGTCGGCCAGGCCGGCGACGTCGCCGACGGTGCCGACGTAGGACGGGTCGCCGACGAGGACGGCGACGGCGTCCGGGGCGCCGGCCAGCGCGGCGGCGACGTCGTCCGGATGGACACCGGTCGGCAGGCCGTGCGCGGGGTCGACCCGGGGCCGGACCCACACGGGCTCGAGGCCGGCGAGGACGAGCCCGAGCAGCATCGAGCGGTGCAGGGTTCGCGAGACGACGACCCGCTGGCCGGGCCGCCCGACGGCCAGCGCGAGGGCCTGGTTGCCGTGCGTGGAGCCGCCGACCGAGAACCGGCAGAGGTCGACGCCCCAGGCACGGGCCGCGCGGGCCTCGGCGTCGGCGAGCACGCCGCGCGAGAGCTGCATGGTGTCGAGGCCGGCGTAGAGCGGGACGTCGCCGGCGACGACGTCGCCGACCAGGTCGAGCCGCCGCTTGTGGCCGGGGATGGTGAACGGGGTCGGGTCCTGCTCCTGGAAGCGCAGCCAGGCATCGAGCAGCGGTGCGTCGGAACGCAACCCGCGCGGGTCAGTCGGCACGGTGCGCCACCCAGCCCTCGACGGCCCCGACGACGGCCTCGGTGAAGGCCAGGAGCTGGGCGAGGTCGAGCCACTCGTCCGCAGCGTGCAGCCCGCCGCCGCCCGGCCCGCAGACCACCGTCGGCACGCCGGCCGCCTGCCACAGCGGCGCCTCCATCCAGTACGGGGCGTCGAGGGGGTCCGGCGGGGAGGCGTCGCCGAGGGCCGCGTCGAGGGCGTCGGCCAGCGCGGTGGCGGCGCCGGTGCCGTCGAGCCGCCACGGCTCGCGGGCGACCACCAGCCGGGCCCGGGCGTCGACGGTGGGGTCGGCCTCCCGCATCCGGGCCAGGAGCGCCTCGACCTCGGCGAGCGCGGCGCCGGAGTCCTCGCCCGGCACGGTGCGCCGCTCGACGACGGCGTGCGCGTGCTGCGCCAGGACGAACGGCGACTCCCCCGCCCGGGCGACGGTGACCATCAGCGACCCGCCGGACGTCGCGAGCTCGTCGCCGCGCGCCTCGACCGCGGCGAGCAGCCGCCCGAGGTGGGCGACCGCGTTGACGCCCTCGGCGGGCTGCGACGAGTGCGCGGCCCGCCCGGCCAGGTCGACCTCGACCACTGCGTACCCGCGCAGCGAGGTGGTGCGGGACAGGCCGGTCGGCTCGGCGAGGAGCGCGACGTCCGGGTGGATGCCGAGGGCCGGCAGGGCGGCGAGCACCGTCTCGGTGCCGAGGCTCGCGTCCTCCTCGTCGGCGACGAGGGCGAGCACCACCCGCCCCGGGGTCCCGCGCCGGACCAGCTCCTCCGCGGCCACGACGAGTCCGGCGACCCCGCCCTTCATGTCGGCGGCGCCGCGCCCGGTCATCCGGTCGCCGTCGGTGTGCGGGGTGAACGGGTCGTCCATCCCGGCGACGCCGACGGTGTCGACGTGGCCGGTGAGGACGACCGTGGGGCCGGGGACGCCCTCCGGGCCGACGGACACGAGGCTCGGGCGGTCGAGGTGACCGGGCGGGGTGTGCACGGAGGTCTCGAACCCGGAGGCCACGAGCCGCGCGCGCAGGTGCTCGACGACCGCCGCCTCCCCGGCCGCGCCGGGAACAAGCCCGGGGTTCACCGAGTCGACGGCGACGAGGGCGGCCGCGAGGCGGACGGCCTCCGCGGCGAGGTCGGGTGCTCCGTCGGTCACGGCGCCGACGCTAGCGGGCCTGTGGGCAACCCGGCAGGGCGACGCGGCATCCGGGCTACGGTGGCCGGGTGCCCACCGGCCCCGACCCGCTCCGCGCCCGCGCCGCCGCGAGCCGGCTCGATGCGCTGCGCGACACGCTCGCCGAGGCCGAGGACGACGTCCTCGCCAGCCTCGTCGTCACCGGCGAGCCCCGGCCCCAGCGGGTGCTCGACGACTGGCTCGACCAGGTCGCCGACACCCTGCGGGCCCTCGGCGAGGCCGCCGACGAGGTCGCCGTCACCCTCGCCCCGCACGCCGCCCCCGGGCCCGTGCCTCCCGGTGCCGCGACACCCCTCACCCGCCCGTCCGCACCGCACGGGGTCGAGCGGTGAGCACCGTCCCTGGCGACCCCGGCTCGCTGTCGGCGTGCGCAGCCACCACTGCGTCGGTCGGGCGGCGGCTCGGTGTCCTCGCCGAGGCGCTCGGCCCCGAGGTCGAGGCGCTCGGCGAGGGCTGGCCGGGCCGCGCGTCGGTCACCACCCGACGACGGGGTGCGGCGCTCGCCGGTGCCGGCACCTCCACCGCCGACGAGCTGACCCGGGTCGCGGGCGTCCTCCAGGACCAGGCCAGCGACCTCGCCGACCTCCTCGCCCGGGCCCGGACCGTCGAGGAACGCGCGACTGCGGGCGGGCTCGAGATGCGCGACGAGCGGGTCGTCCCCGCCTACGGGGTGCGGGGCGAGGCCGACGCCGCCGCCCAGCGGGCCCAGGACGAGCTGGCCGCCCGGCTGCAGGCCGAGCTCGACCTCGTCCTGGCCCAGCACCGGCGCCGCCGCGACTTCGTCCTCGGGGTGCTTCGCGAGTCGACCGAGCGGCTGGCCGCGCTCTCCCACGGCCTGCGCCACGGGTGAGAGGATCGCCCGGACCCCCACCCGTGCGGAGAGGACCACCCGAGTGCGACTGACGAGGCGAGAGCAGCTGCCGGCCACCCCCGAGGAGGTCTACGCGGTGCTCACCGACCCGGCCTTCCAGGAGGCCAAGTGCGAAGCGACGACCGACGGCGGCGCGTACGAGGCGCGGGTCACGGCGACGGCCACCGGGCACCGCGTGCACACCTCGCGCGAGCTGCCCGCCGACGGCCTCCCCGACGTCGCCCGCTCGTTCGTCGGGTCGACCCTCACGGTCGTCGAGGACTACGAGTGGGGCGCAGCGGCCGCGGACGGCAGCCGGGCGGCGGTCGTCGACCTGCACGTCAAGGGCGCCCCGCTGACCCTCAAGGGCGTGCTGCGCCTCGAGGCCGTCGGCGCGGGGTCGGCCGAGGTCCTCGACGCCGAGCTCAAGGCCAACATCCCCTTCGTCGGCGGCAAGATCGAGAAGGCCGCCGCCGAGCCCATCAACGCCGCGGTCGGCATCGAGGTCGAGCTGCTGCGCGAGCGCCTCGGGGGCTGACGGGCCTCAGCCCATGTGCGGGTAGCGGTGGTCGGTCGGCGGGACGAAGGTCTCCTTGATCGACCGCGTCGAGGTCCACCGCATGAGGTTGGCCGCCGAGCCCGCCTTGTCGTTGGTGCCCGAGGCGCGCCCGCCACCGAACGGCTGCTGGCCGACGACGGCGCCGGTCGGCTTGTCGTTGACGTAGAAGTTGCCCGCCGCGAAGCGCAGCCGGTGCGTGGCGTCGGCGATGGCCGCCCGGTCCTGGGCGATGACGGCACCGGTGAGCGCGTACGGCGCGACCGACTCCATCTGGTCGAGGACCTTGTCGTACTGGCGGTCCGGGAAGACGTGCACGGCGAGGATCGGGCCGAAGTACTCGGTCGAGAACATCTCGTCGGTGGGGTCGCTCGACTCGACGACGGTCGGGCGGACGAACCAGCCCTCGGAGTCGTCGTAGGTGCCGCCGGCCACGACGTCGAGGTGGCTCGTGGCGTGGGCCCGGTCGATGGCGGCCTGGTGCTTGGCGAAGGCCCGCTCGTCGATGACCGCGCCCATGAAGTTCGACAGGTCGCGCACGTCACCCTGGGTGAGCGACTCGGTGACGGCCACGAGGTCGTCCTTGATGACCTTCCAGACCGAGCGCGGCACGTAGGCGCGCGAGGCGGCCGAGCACTTCTGGCCCTGGAACTCGAAGGCACCACGGACCATCGCGGTGCGCAGGACGTCGGGGTCGGCGCTCGGGTGGGCGAGGATGAAGTCCTTGCCGCCGGTCTCGCCGACGATGCGCGGGTAGTGCCGGTAGCCCGTGAGGTTCTCGCCGATGGTCCGCCACAGGTGCTGGAACGTGGCCGTCGAGCCGGTGAAGTGCAGGCCGGCGAAGTCGGGGTGCGAGAGGGCGACGTCGGAGACCGCGACGCCGTCGCCGGTGACGAGGTTGACGACGCCCGGCGGCATCCCGGCCTCCTCGAGCAGCTCCATCGTCAGCTGCGCCGCGAGCTGCTGGGTGGGCGAGGGCTTCCAGACGACGGTGTTGCCCATCAGCGCGGGCGCGGTCGGCAGGTTGCCGGCGATGGCCGTGAAGTTGAACGGCGTCACCGCGTAGACGAAGCCCTCGAGCGAGCGGTGGTCGCTGCGGTTCCAGATGCCGCGGGAGTTGGCCGGCGGCTGCTCCTCGATGACATTGCGGGCGAAGTGGACGTTGAAGCGCCAGAAGTCGATGAGCTCACAGGCGGCGTCGATCTCGGCCTGGTAGGCGGTCTTGCTCTGGCCGAGCATCGTCGCCGCGTTGAGGCGGGCACGCCAGGGGCCGGCGAGCAGGTCGGCGGCCTTGAGGAGGATGCCGGCCCGGTCGTCGAAGGACAGGTCGCGCCAGCCGGGCGCCGCGGCCCGGGCGGCCTCGACGGCGGCGGTGGCGTCGGCCTTCGTGGCCCCCTTGGAGACCCCGAGGACGCTGCGGCGCGCGTGCGGCTGGCGCACCTCGAAGCGCTTGCCGCCGCCCATGACCCGCTTCCCGCCGATGGTGTGCGGCAGCTCGTGGCGCACGGAGGCGAGCTCGGCGAGGGCGACCTCGAGGGACGCGCGCTCCGGGCTGCCGGGGGCGTAGTCGAGGACGGTCTCGTTGGTGGGGGCGGGGACGTGGGTCACAGCGTCCATGGGGTGGGGCACCTCGCTCGGGTCACGACGACGGATGACCACCCACTCTCGCGTCCGGTGCTCCCCCGACGCAACTCGCGCAGGTCGGCGCCCGGGCTCAGGTGGCGAGCAGCGCGCGCACGGCCTCGAGCTCGGTGACGTCGTACCAGAGCAGGTCGGCGGTGCCGGTGCCACCGGGCTCCTCGTCGACGTGGAAGGACACGACCCGGCTGCGCGCCACCGGTGACCCGACCTCGACCCGCGACGGCACGTCGGCCCGCTCGGGCACCGCCACGACGGCGGCGTCGACGTCGGCCGAGGCGACGACCCGGCGCGCGCCCGCGGCCCGGCTGGTGGCCTCCTCCGTGGCGGCGACCCAGGCGTCGTGCTCGAGCTCCTCCTCGTCGGTGGTCAGGCCGGGCCGACCGAGCGCCGGTGTGACGCCGTGCGCCGCGAGGGGGCGGGGCCGAGCTCTCGCCCGGTCGCCAGGGCCTCGAGGTCGTCGGCCGTCAGCGGGAGGTAGACGCGGGTCAGCGGCATCGGCTCGTCCTTCGGTGGTTCCGTCGGTGGATCACGGGCGACGGCCGCGTGGGCGCGGGGCGTCGAGGAGCTCTTGCAGCGCGTCGACGACACCGCGGCCGAGGACGTCGGCGTCGGGCATGGCGTCGCGGTCGGCGTAGAGGCCGTAGTAGACGCCGCCGTCGTAGGAGGTGAGGCCGATGGACAGCGCCTGGCCGGCGCCGAGCGGGGTCACCGGGTAGGTCGAGACCATCTGGGCGCCGTCGGCGAACAGCGGTGTCTGGGGCCCGGGTACGTTGGTGATGACGACGTTGTGCAGCCGGCGCGAGACCATCCCGCCGAGCCTCGCCCCGAGGGCGTGCAGGGTCGGCGGGGCGAACCCCCGACGCCGGCCAGCGCCTCGGCGGACACCGCGCGACGGCCGCCGCCCTCGGTCTGCTGGCGCATCGAGAAGGCGATCTGGTGCAGGCGCATCGACGGCTTCGGTTCTCCGACAGGCAGGTCCACGAAGCACGCGGTGACCTCGGCGCCGGGCGGCGCGTCCTCGCCGACGTCGGCCGAGCGGACCGACACCGGCACGAGGGCCCGCACGGTGGTGCCGGGGTACACCGGCTCGCCGCGCATGAGCAGCCACGAGCGGAAGGCCCCGGCGATGGTGGCCAGCACGACGTCGTTGATCGTCACCTCGTCGGCGAACGAACCCTGCCCGAGGCGCGAGCGCACGGCGCGGTAGTCGTCGAGGTCGGTGCCGACCATCACGTAGCGGCGGGCCCGGCCGACCGAGGCGTTGAGCGGGCTCTCGGGGGCCGGCCGCGCCGACATCCGGGCCAGCGTGGAGATCACGTCACCGGCGACCGAGGCGACCTTCGAGGCGGTGCGGGCGACGTCGTCGACCCCGGAGCGCACGGTGTCGACGAGCTGGCTCGGGGTGCGCACGACGTCGGCGAGCGCCCCGACGAGCAGCTCGGCCGACGTGGGCTCGGGCTTGGGGCGCCACGTGGCGAGCACGCCGTCGGCGCCGCCGGGGTTGCCGTCGACGAGCACCCCACCGATGTCGACGCCGTGCACGCCGTCGACGAGGCTGTGGTGGCTCTTGGTGATGATCGCGAAGCGGTCCTCGGCCAGGCCCTCGACGAGGTAGAGCTCCCAGAGCGGTCGCGATCGGTCGAGGGGACGCGGCTGGATGCGGGCGACGAGCTCCTCGAGCTGCTCGTCGGACCCCGGGCGCGGGAGGGCGCTGCGCCGCACGTGGTAGCCGATGTCGAAGGACTGGTCGTCGACCCACACGGGGTTGCCGAGGCCGCCGGGGACTGTCTTGATCCGCTGCCGGTAGCGCGGGACGTGGGCGATGCGCTCGCTGATGAGGTCGACGAGCCGGGTGTAGTCGAAGCCACCGGAGGGGACGTCGAAGACCATGACCGAGCCGACGTGCATCGGCGTCGTCGCGTCCTCGAGGCGGAGGAAGGACGAGTCGAGGGCGCTCAGCCGGTCGGTCACGGGTCCATCGTGTCAGACCCGCACCCGCCTCCGACGGCCCTGCCGGTCGGCGCCCGAGGTGTCGGGGCAGCGCTCGTCGAGCACGGAGGCGACGGCGCCCAGGGCGGCGACGAGCGGCGAGCGCGGACGGACCTCGGTGAGGGCCCGACCGGTGAGCACGGCCTCGTCGCAGTCGTCCGGCGCCCAGGGCAGCATCCGGACCTCCTCGAGCCCGGCGAACCGGCCGAGGACCTCGCGGATGGTCCGCTCGGGGCGGGGGCCGGCCGCCGAGGCGCGGACCTTGTTGACGAGCACGAGCGGACGCGGGCAGGGCAGCACGGCGACGTCCTGCACCCCGCGGACCAGCCGCTGGAGGCCGACCGGGTCGGCGGCCCCGACGACGACGAGCCGGTCGGCGGCCTCGAGCGCGGTGAGGGTGGCGGCGTTGCGCCGGGGGGCGACGGTGTCGTAGCTCAGCTCCTCGTCGTCCTCGAGGGCGAATCCGGTGTCGACGACGACGTGGTCGACGACGCCGCGGGCCAGCCGGAGCACGTCCTCGACGGCGGCGGCACGCAGCTCGGGCCAGCGGTCGGCCCGCGGGAGCCCGGTGAGGACGCGCAGGCCGGGCAGCGCCTCGGGGGCGAGCCGGGCCAGGCCGGGGACGTCGAGGGTGCCCTGCTCGGAGGCCCGGGCGGCCGCGGCGACGCCCGGCGCCTCGTCGACCATGCCGAGCAGCTGGGCCACCGAGGCGCCCCAGGTGTCGAGGTCGACGAGCAGGGTGCGGATGCCGGAGCCGGCCAGCCGGGCGGCGAGCGTGACGGCCACCGTCGAGCGGCCGGGGGCGCCGGTGGGTCCCCAGACGACGGTGACCGGGGTCGGGACGCGGGGGTCGGGGTGCGGGAGGGGTCGTCGGGCAGGTCGTCGAGCGCGGCGGCCGGCCCGCCCGTCCCGCTCGGGCGCGAGGTCGTGGCGTCGGCGAGCGCGGACAGGGCCGCGGCGACGACGTCGGAGGGGTCGCCGGGGTGGAGCACCGTCGCGACGCCCAGCTGGCGCAGGCGGCGCTCACCGTCCTCGTCGTCCCCGGACGCCAGGCCCGCGACCCGCACCCCGTGCCCGGCGAGGTGGCGCAGGGCGTCGCGGTCGAGGCCGCGCAGGTCCGGGGACACGACGGCCACCCGGGCGACGCCGGCCGCGCCGGTGGACAGCAGCTCGGCGAGGTCGGCGCAGCGGCGGACCAGCTCGATACCGGGCGCGGCGCCGAGCACCTCGACGAAGCCCGCCTCGTGCCGGTGTGTGAGCGCCGTGAGGACGGTCGTCACGAGCCGCCCCCCGGCACCGGGACGAGGGTGATGCGGGCGCCGACGTCGACGTCGGCGACGAGGCCCCGCACGTCGTCGCGCGGCACCATGACGCGCACCGCCCGGGTCTGCTCGGCGCCCGCGAGTACGGAGTCCTCCTCGGCGACCGCGACGACGGCGACCCGCTCGAGCACCCGCTCGGGACCGGCGAGCTTGACCACCCCGACCGTGGAGCCCTCGACGGGCCGGTTGACGTAGACGTCGACGAGCGTGCCGCGGCGCAGCGAGGCGGCCGACGTGGCGTCGACCTGGAGGGCGACCTGCTGGACCCCCACGGCGGCCGCGGTGCCGACGCTCGAGCGCGGCACGAGCTCGCCGGGGCGCAGGTCGCGCAGGGCGTAGGAGTCGGCGGGCAGCGGGCCGTCGGCGGACAGGTAGGCGGCCGTGCCGTCACCGAGCTGCACCCGCACCACGGTGAGGTCGTCGGCGGTGAGCGGCTGCCCCGGCGCGACGGCCCCGGCCGCGGCGTACACCGGCACGCGGCGGTCGGCGCGGGCCACGACCAGGGCACCGAGCACCGTCGAGACGACGACGAGCAGCACGCCGACGAGCAGGCGCGAGTCGCGCCACGACGGGGCCCGCAGCCGGGAGGCGGTGGGGGTCGGGAGGTCGCTCATGGCCGCGATCCTGCCCGACCGCGACGGCCCGTGCCCGCCGAACCCGTGAGCCTGTGGACGACGCCTGCCGGGGCCGGTGCGGTCGGTGGCACACTGTCCGCGTGCCGCGACGCTTCATCCCGCTGACCGAGGTCTCCGAGATCCTCGACGTCTCCGCCGCGCAGGCCTACGCGCTCGTGCGCAGCGGCGACCTGCCGGCCATCAAGGTCGGCGGGCGGGGCCAGTGGCGCGTCGAGACCAGTGAGCTCGAGAGCTACATCCAGCGGATGTACGCCGAGACCCGCGAGCTCGTGACGACACGCACCGAGGGCGACACCGACGCGCCCGAGCCGACCGACGGCTGACGCCTGCCCCGTGGGGGCGCGGCCCGGTCCGTCGCGGGCCACCGCTCAGCGGCCGGACCCCACGGTGCGCACGGCCGCGAACGGGACGGTGAGCAGCCGGCGGACGTTCTCGCGCCGGCGCGGCTCGCCCTCGGGGTGCTCGGCGAGCACGAGGTGGTCGGCACCGACGACGTCGATGGTGCCGACGAGCGGCGCCCCGAGGACACCTCGAGCGTCACGGTGGCGCGGTCGCGGGCCAGGGCGCGCAGCGCGTGACCGAGGCCGAAGCGGCGGGCGGTGCGGGCCGGGTCGGCGTGCGGCGGCAGCCCCTCGACGGTGACGAGGGCGCCCCGGGGGACGAGCAGCTCGCGCGGCGGGTCGGCGACGAGCAGCCAGCCGTCGCCGACGTCGGCCAGGACGCCGGAGACCACCCGGCCGCCCTCGACGAGCAGCGACACCGGTGAGCCCACGGTCGCGGCCAGCCGGCCGGTGAGGTCGACCAGCGCCCGCTCGCGACGGGTCCGCTCGGCGACCTCGCTGTCGAGCTCGCGACGCTCCTCGGCCGCGAGCTGCCCCTCGAGGTCCGCGAACAGCCCCTCCCACCTCATGGGAGCACAGGCTACGCACCACCCCTTGCCGGTGTCGGACCGACCGTCTATCGTCCAGATCATGCAAACGATGGCAAACAGCACCAAACGCGCTCCAATGCATCTCCTCGGTGGCTTCCTCACCGTCCTGGTGCTCGCGGTGTGCGCCACGGTGCTCGCCCGGGTGGCGGCCACGACGCTCGACGCCTCCCTGCGCGGGGCCCCGGTGGAGTCCCCGAGGCGCTGCTCGCCCTGCTCGCCGCCCTCGGCCTGCTCGGGCTGGCCTGGCTCGCCCTCGGGGTGGTCCTCGAGGGGCTGGCCCGGGTGCCCGGCACGGTCGGTGCGGCGGCCGCGCGGGCCTCGGCCGCCCTGTCCCCCGTCGTCGTGCGCCGGGTGGCCGCCGTCGTCCTCGGGGTGGGGGTCGGGGCGAGCGGGCTCGGGGCCGGGACGGCGGTCGCCGGGCCGGCCCGGGTCGTCGGCACCGCCGTGGCCGGGGCGGTGGCCTTCGAGGCGGCGCCCGCGACGGGTGCGTCCGGCGGCCCGGCCGGGTCGGCCGACGCCCCGCTCCCCGACCCGGGCTGGAGCCCGGCGCCCGACCCCGGCTGGACCCCCAGCGCCCCCACCGTCCGCCGCCAGCCCGACGTCTCCGTCGTCAGCGGCCGCGGCGCTGCGCCGGCCGTCGACGACGAGGTCGTCGTCCACCGCGGCGACTCGTTGTGGTCCATCGCGGCCCGTCACCTGGGGCCGGGGGCCACCGACGCCGAGGTCGCCCGGGCCTGGCCGCACTGGTACGCCGAGAACCACGACGTCGTCGGCCCCGACCCCGACCGCCTGCTCCCCGGTCAGGTGCTGCGGGTGCCCACGGTGGTCGGCTCGTGAGCGGCGCCCCGCTGCACGTGGCTCCGGCGGTGCGCGCCCTGCCGCCCGCGCTGCCCCTCCACGAGGCGGTGCGTCGCGCGCGGGCGGCCGACCCCGGCGCCCGACGGGTGCCCGGCTACGTCCAGGACGCCCTCGCCGTCGACTTCTCCTGCGCCTCCGACGAGCAGGTCTTCGGGCCGCAGCGCACCCCCCGCACCGACCTGCCCGACCCCGCCGAGTGGGCGGCCCGGATGGCCCAGGCCCTCCTCGAGGTGATGACCGGCGCCCGGCCGGCGCCGCAGGTGGTGCGCTGGACCACCCCCGAGGTCTACGCGGTCGTCGCCCGGCGGGGTGCCCTCGTGGCGCGGCGGGCGGCCCAGGGGCGCTCGGCCCGGCGGCACCGGCTCAGCGTCCGCCGGGTCCGGGTCTGCGAACCGGTCGACGGGGTCGCCGAGGCCGCCGTCGTCGTCCAGGACGGGCCGCGGGTGCGCGCCGTCGCGCTGCGACTCGTCGGTCAGGACGGCAAGTGGCGGGTCGCTGCCCTCCAGGTGGGCTGAGCCTGCGTCAGCGGCGGCCGTGGCACATCTTGAACTTCTTGCCGGACCCGCACGGGCACGGCGCGTTCTTGGGGGTGCTCGACAGCTGCTCGTCGGTGAGCACCGACCCGGGGCCCTGCTCGTCGCGCACCTCGACCTCGCCGGTCTCGGTCGGCCCGGCGTAGTGCAGCGCGCCCGTGCGCGGTCGCCCGACACCGACCCCGGACACCTCGACGTGCTTGTGCCCGTCGGCGTCCGCGCCGGCCTCGTGCTCGGTCTCGACGACGACGTCGCCCGCCGGCTCCTCGGCCGCCCGCGCGCCGCCGCTCAGCGCCCCGAGCATCTGCGAGACGTGCATCGGCTGGACGGCCGGGGCCTCCTCGGGCTCGTCGACCTTGACGTCGACGTGGAAGAGCAGCCCGACCGACTCCTCCTTGACCGACTCGTTCATCGCCTGCCAGAGCTGGAAGCCCTCGCGCTGGTACTCCACGAGCGGGTCGCGCTGGGCCATCGCGCGCAGGCCGATGCCCTCCTGGAGGTAGTCCATCTCGTAGAGGTGCTCGCGCCACTTGCGGTCCAGGACCGAGAGCATGACCCTCCGCTCGACCTCGCGCATGACCTCCTCGCCGAGGGCCTCCTCGCGCTCGTCGTAGGCGCGGTGGGCGTCGGAGAGGATCTCCTCCTTGAGCAGCTCGTTGGTCAGCGCGCTGCGACCACCCGCCGCCTCGTCGAGCTGCTCGGGCGTGATCGAGATCGGGTACAGCGCCCGCAGCGCGCCCCAGAGCCGCTCGAGGTTCCAGTCCTCGGCGAAGCCCTCGCCCGTCTCGGCGTCGATGTAGCCCTCGACGACGTCGTTGACGAAGAAGCGCAGCTGCTCGTGCAGGTCCTCGCCCTCGAGCACCCGGCGCCGCTCGTCGTAGATGACGGTGCGCTGGCGGTTGAGGACGTCGTCGTACTTGAGGACGTTCTTGCGGATCTCGAAGTTCTGCGCCTCGACCTGCGCCTGCGCCGAGGCGATCGAGCGCGACACGAGCTTGGACTCGATCGGCTGGTCGTCCTCGAGCTTGGCGGTGGTCATCACCCGGTCGACGAGGCCGGCGTTGAACAGCCGCATCAGGTGGTCCTCGAGCGAGAGGTAGAACCGCGACTCGCCCGGGTCGCCCTGACGGCCGGAGCGGCCGCGCAGCTGGTTATCGATGCGGCGCGACTCGTGCCGCTCGGTGCCGAGGACGTAGAGGCCGCCGAGCTCGGTGACCTCCGCGTGCTCGGCCGCGACCTGCGCCTCGGCCTGCGCGAGCGCCTCGTCCCAGGCCGCCTCGTACTCCTCCGGCGTGTCGTGGGGGTCCAGCCCGCGGTCCCTGAGGGCCGCGACGGCCCGGAACTCCGGGTTGCCACCGAGCATGATGTCGGTGCCTCGACCGGCCATGTTCGTCGCGACGGTGACCGCGGCCTTGCGCCCCGCGTCGGCGACGATGCTCGCCTCGCGCTCGTGGTGCTTGGCGTTGAGGACCTCGTGGCGGATGCCGCGCCGGCGCAGCTGCTCGGAGAGGTACTCGGACTTCTCGACCGAGACCGTGCCGACGAGCACCGGCTGGCCGGCCTCGTGCTTCTCGGCGATGTCGTCGACGACGGCCTTGTACTTGCTCTCCTCGGTGCGGTAGACGAGGTCGGCCTGGTCGGCGCGGATCATCGGCCGGTTCGTCGGGATCGGCACGACGCCGAGCTTGTAGATCGAGTTGAGCTCGGAGGCCTCGGTCATGGCCGTACCGGTCATGCCCGAGAGCTTGTCGTACATGCGGAAGTAGTTCTGGAGGGTGATCGTCGCGAGGGTCTGGTTCTCGTTCTTGATCTCCACCCCCTCCTTGGCCTCGATGGCCTGGTGCATGCCCTCGTTGTAGCGCCGTCCCGGCAGCATGCGGCCGGTGTGCTCGTCGACGATGAGGACCTCGCCGTCGATGACGACGTAGTCCTTGTCGCGGGTGAACAGCTCCTTGGCCTTGACCGCGTTCTGCAGGTAGCCGATGAGCGGGGTGTTCGCCGACTCGTAGAGGTTGTCGATGCCGAGGTGGTCCTCGACCTTGTCGATGCCGCGCTCGAGCACGCCGACGGTCTTCTTCTTCTCGTCGACCTCGTAGTCGCCGCGACCGGACTCCAGCTCGCCGCGCTCGAGACGCTGGGCGATGCGGGCGAACTCGACGTACCACTTGGTCGGCGCGTCGGCCGGCCCCGAGATGATGAGCGGCGTGCGTGCCTCGTCGATGAGGATCGAGTCGACCTCGTCGACGATGCAGAAGTTGTGGCCGCGCTGCACGAGCTCGTCGGTCGACCACGCCATGTTGTCGCGCAGGTAGTCGAAGCCGAACTCGTTGTTCGTGCCGTAGGTGATGTCCTTCGCGTACTCGACGCGCCGCTGCTCGGGCGTCATCGAGGCGAGGATGCAGCCGGTCTCGAGGCCGAGGAAGCGGTGGACGCGGCCCATCAGCTCGGACTGGTACTCGGCGAGGTAGTCGTTGACGGTGATGACGTGCACGCCCTTGCCCTCGAGCGCGTTGAGGTAGCTCGGGAGGGTGGCGACGAGGGTCTTGCCCTCACCGGTGCGCATCTCGGCGACGTTGCCGAGGTGGAGCGCGGCGCCGCCCATGATCTGCACGTCGAAGTGCCGCTTGCCGATGGTGCGCCGGCTGGCCTCACGCACGGCCGCGAAGGCCTCGGGAAGGATGTCGTCGAGGGTCTCGCCGTCGGCGAGCCGGGCCCGGAACTTGTCGGTCTCCTCGCGCAGCTCGGCGTCGCTGAGCTTCTCGAAGTCCTCCTCGATGGACCCGACCTGCGCCGCGATGCTGTCGAGCTTCTTGAGGATGCGCCCCTCACCGGCACGCAGCAGCTTCTCGACGATCTTCACGAGTGGGACTCCCTTGAGGCAGAAAACGGTGCGAGGCAGGACGCGACGCGGGGCAGAGCAGAGCGGCGGTGTGGCGCCGCCGGACCCACCTAGGGTAGTCGAGCCCCCCGGGCCCGGGCCGCGCGGTGGGGCGTGCCGAAGGTCCAACGGGTCGAAGGCCGTGGCGAGTTCCCCCCGGTGCGCCCGCGGTGGTTGGCTGTCGTCATGACCGAGGCGACCTTCCCCGCGGGCGTGCCGGTGCTCACCGACGGCCACGTCCGGCTGCGCGCGCACCGCCCGGACGACCTCGAGCGCATCGTCGAGCAGAGCGCCGACCCCGAGTCGATGCGCTGGACGCTCGTGCCCCGGCCCTACGGCGAGGAGCAGGGCCGCGAGTTCCTCGCCCTCATCGAGGCGGCCTGGAACGAGCCCGACGGCCACCGGTACTGGGCGATCACCGACGCCGAGGACCCCGACGGCCGCTACGCCGGCACCATCGACCTGCGACCGTCCGCGGCCGCCGGCGTCGCGGAGGTCGGGTTCGGCCTGCACCCCGACGCCCGGGGCCGGGGGCTGATGGCCGGGGCGCTGCGGCTCCTCGCCCAGCACTGGTTCGAGCAGGGCGGCTCCCGGCTGCACTGGCGGGCGGTGCGCGGCAACTTCGCCTCGTGGCGCGTCGCGTGGGCGTGCGGCTTCACCCACCACGGCACCCTCCCCGGCTCGCACCCCGACCCGCAGGGCGGCCCGGCCGTCGACACGTGGATGGCCAGCCTCGGCGCCGACGACGTCCTGGAGGCCCGCACCCCCTGGCCCGAACCGCTCGTCCTGCGCACCGAGGAGGCCGGCGGTCTCGTGCTGCGCCCCTGGCTCGACGAGGACGTCGACGCCCTCGAGCCCCGCGACCAGCCGGCGCACCACATGCCGGCCCGCGGCATCCTCGAGCCCGACACCTTTCCCGAGTGGCTGCTCACCCGCCGCGAGAAGATGGCCCTCGGCACGACGCTCAGCTGGTGCGTCGCCGACGCCGCCACCGGGCGGGCGCTCGGCGAGGCGCTGGTCTTCGTCACCGAGGGCACCCTCGACGACGACACCGCCGAGCTCGGCTACCAGGTGCTCCCGAGCGGCCGGCGGCGCGGCGTCGCGACGGCGGCCGCCCGCCTCGTCGCCGGGCACGCGCTGGCCCCCCGGGCCGACGGCGGGCTCGGGCTGCGGCGCCTCGTGGCCCAGACCGCCGAGGACAACGCCGGCAGCAACAAGGTGCTCGACTCCCTCGGCTTCGACATCTGGGGGCGCGAGACCGAGGCCGACGTGCTGCCCGGTGGACGCCCCGTCGCGTCGCTGCACTGGGAGCTGCTCAGTCGCTGACGCCGCCCGGCAGGTCGAGCCAGCCGGCCATGAGTCCCAGCTCCTCGTCGAGCTCGCGGGCGTCCTCCACCCCGCCGCGCCCCGGCTCCCACGTGCACCGGCGCCCGCGCAGCACGCCGGCCGCGCGGTCGCTCTTGAGGTCGACCCGGGCCACGAGCTCGTCGCCGAGCAGGAACGGCAGCACGTAGTAGCCGTGCACGCGCAGCTCCTCGGGCACGTAGATCTCGAGCCGGAAGTCGAACCCGAAGATCGCCCGGGTGCGGTCGCGCTGCCAGACGAGCGAGTCGAAGGGTGAGAGCAGCGCGCGGGCCCGCACCCGGCGCGGCCGGCGGGCGTCGCGGTGCAGGTAGACCGGGCGGTGCCAGCCCTCGATGCTCGCCGGCAGCAGCGTGCCGTCGGCGACGAGCGATGCCACGGCCGGGCGCGCCTGCTCGGGCCTGAGCCGGAAGTAGTCGCGCAGGCACTGCTCGCTGCCGACACCGTGCGCACGGGCCGAGATCTCGATGAGCCGGCGGAAGGCCTCCTCGTCGCCCGGCCGGGCGGCGGGGTCGAGCGCCTCGGCGCGCAGGGCCGGCGGCAGCACGCGCGCGGGGTGGGCGTAGCGCCGCTCGAACTGGGTCGTGCGGCCGGCGCTCGAGAGCTCGCCCGACCAGAACAGGTGCTCGAGGGCGTTCTTCACGAGCGACCAGTTCCAGCCCCAGTGCTCGCGCTCGCGCGGCAGGTCGTGGGCCAGGGCGGCCTCGACCTCCCGGCTGGTCATCGGGCCGCCGGCGCCCACCTCGGCGAGCACCATCGCGACGAGGTCGGGGTGGTCGCGGGCCACCCGTTGCATCCCGCCCCAGGCGTCGGAGCGGGCCCGGCGCATCCGGAAGTCCAGCAGCGGCCAGGTCGTGGGCGGGACGAGGGAGGCCTCGTGCGCCCAGTACTCGACGACCCGGCGGGGTGCGCGGTCGCGGGCGCGGTCGAGCAGGGCGCGGTCGTACGGCCCGAGCCGGGAGAAGAACGGCAGGTACTGGCTGCGGACGACGACGTTGACGCTGTCGATCTGGACGATGCCGACGGCGTCGAGCACCCGCTGGAGGTCACGCGTGCCCGGTACGGGCGGCCGCGGCCGCGCGAAGCCCTGGGCGGCCAGGGCGATGCGCCGGGCCGCGGGGCGGGTCAGCCGGACCGGTGCCGGCTCAGCCATCCGGCGGCACGAGCCGCTGCTGGTGGGCGTAGACCGCCGCCTCGACCCGCGAGTGCAGGTGCAGCTTCTCGAGGATGCTCCGGACGTGGTTCTTCACGGTGTTCTCAGCGATGCCGAGGCTCTCGGCGATCTCGCGGTTGACCATGCCGCGGGCCACGAGCCGCAGCACCTCGACCTCGCGGTCGGTGAGGTGGGACTCGGTGGGGGCGCCGGGCGCGACGTCCTGGCTGAGCCGGGAGAACTCCTGGAGCAGGGTGGCGGCCATGCCCGGCGGGATGATCGCCTGCCCGTCGTGCACCCGCCGGATGGCGTCGGCGACCTCCTCGCCCGGCAGGTCCTTGAGGAGGTAGCCGCTGGCGCCGGCCTTGATGGCCTGGAACAGGTCGCTCTCGTCGTCGCTCATCGTCAGCATGAGGATGCGCGCGCCCGGGTCGGCGGCGTGCAGGAGGCCGGCCGCCTCGATGCCGCCGACGACGGGCATGCGCACGTCCATGAGGACGACGTCGGGACGCAGCCGGGCGCAGACCTCGACGGCCTCGGCGCCGTTGCTCGCCTGGCCCACGACCTTGGCCGCGCCGTCGAGCTCGACGACGACGGCCATCCCCTGGCGGTAGAGCGCGTGGTCGTCGGCGATGACGACGCGGATGACCCCGGGCGGGGCGTCTCCGTCGTGATCGCCGCTCACGGTCTCCTCCACGGGGTCATCGTGTCAGGTCGGGGGCCGCGAACCCAGCGCCCACGCCCGGCATGGTGCGTCAGGACGCCGCGACCCGGACCTCGTCCTCGCCGGCGTCGGCGAGCGACCCGTCGAGGTCGAGGTGGAGCACGCCGTAGGACCAGCCACGGCGGCGGTAGACGACGCTCGCGCGGTCGGTCTCGACGTCGTGGAAGAGGTAGAAGTCGTGCCCGACGGCCTCCATCTCGCGCAGCGCGTCGGCGAGGGTCATCGGCTCGGAGCGGTGCACCTTCTCGCGGACCTCGATGGGCGAGTCGCCGAACGGCCGGCCGTCGGCCCCACCGTCGTCGTCCTCGACCTCGTCGGGCGCCTCGATGCGCGCGGTCGCGGCGGCGACGGACTCGGGGGTCCGGCGCCCGCGGTGGACCTGGTGCCGGTCACCCTGGCGCCTCAGCCGTTCCATGAGCTTGTCGACAACGACATCGAGGGCGGCGTACTTGTCATCCGCGCACGCCTCGGCCCGGACGACGGGCCCCTTGGCGTAGCAGGTGACCTCGACCCGGTCGCAGGCCTTGGCCTGGCGGCGGTTGGGTTCGTGACTGACCTTGACCTCGACGCGTCGGGTCCGGGGGGCGAGCTGGGTGATCTTCGCCAGCTTCTCCTCGATGTGGTCCCGGAAACGGTCGGAGACGGTCAGGTGCCGTCCGGTGACGACGATGTCCACGTGGTCCTCCTCGTGCTCGGTGGTGTTCGGGCTCAGCACTGGTCCGGCGTGGGAAGCACCACCTCCCGAGGAATCGGGTCCATGCACAGACGCTAGCCCCCGGACCCACCGCCCACAACAGCAACGGACGGACGTGGACGGGTCGTGTCGGTCACGCCCGGGTCCCGCCGCCGGACGCGCCCGTCGTGCCCCGCGGGGTCGCCGCCACCGTGGCCGCGGCGACGTACGACGCCCCGGCGGCGCGCAGTGCCCGAGCCGCCTCGGCCAGCGTGGCCCCGGTGGTGACGACGTCGTCGACGACCACGCACACCGACCCCTCGACGGCGGGCCGGGCGGCCTCAGGCACCCGCAGCGCGCCGGCGAGGTTCGCCGCCCGTCCGGCCCGCCCGAGCCGGGACTGGTCGGCCACCCGGCGGGCGTGCCGCAGGCCCGCCGACCGGACGACGCCGGGGTCGTCGAGCCGGGCGACCGCCGCGGCGGCCAGGCGGCCGACCGGGTCGTCGCCGCGGCGCCGGGCCGCCGAGCGGGTCTCGGGCACCGGGACGACGAGCACGAGGCGGCCGCAGCGCCGGGCCTGCCGCAGCACGGGGTCCTCGGTGAGGGCGCGGGTCAGTGCGACGACGAGGAGGTCGACGAGCTCGGGGTGCAGGTCGCGCCGGCCGCCGTCCTTGTGCGCCGAGACCGCCCGGCGCACCGGCCCCTCGAGCACGGTGGCGGTCCAGCAGGGCGGCGCGGAGGGCACCGGGCGGCCCTCCGGGGGCGGCCGACGGGCCAGCGCCCGGCACCCGGTGCACCACGGCGCGCCCGGAGCCCCGCACCCCGCGCACCGGGTGGGCAGGACCAGGCCGGCCGCGGCCCGCAGGCTGCCGCTCCATCGCTGCCCGGTCCCACCCACGACCCCGAGCCTGTCCCGGTGGCGACGGGTCCGCGAGGACCGCGCCCCGGCCTGTGGACGACGACCGCGTCGGGCCCGCCTGTGGACGACCGGGCGGACGCGACGGCGAAGAGGCGTCAGCCGGCTGCCGTGGCCAGGTCGTCGGCCGGGCCGCTGTCGACCCAGCGCACCCCCGAGCGCGACAGCAGCCGGCCCTTGTCGGTGAGCACGTAGAGGCCGCGCTCTCCCCCGTCGCGGCCACGGTGCGGGCGCCCGGGGCGGCGGTCAGCGTGGACACCGACCCGTCGACCGACAGCACGAGCGGGCGCGCGCCCGACCCGCGCGTCGCCGCGATCGTCGCGATCTGCTGCTCGTCGAGCCAGGCGAGCCCCCGGGCCGCCGTGAACGGGACGCCGAGGTGCAGCGGCGCGGCGAGCCGCTCGGGACGCTGGCCGCTGCCGCGGACGACGCCGGCGAGGTCGACGACCGGCGCGCTGCCGTCGGCCCGCACCGAGAGGACCGCGATCCGGTCACCGTCGGCCGCGACCCGGGCCTCGAGCACCCGCCGGCCGGCGAGCCAGTCGGCGCGCACCACCGAGGCCGTCGCCCCTGCGGTGGCGGGGTCGGCGCGGGTGTCGACGACGAACAGGCGTTGCGCCTGCTGGCCGACCGCGCCGACCCACAGGAAGCCGCGGCGGTCGTACGCCGGGGCGCCGACGTCGACCCCGAGCCCCGGGACCTCGTAGCGGGTGCTCCCCCGCCAGCGCGAGAGGCCGTCGCCGGACGGGGTCACGGCCGCGAGCTCCGCGCCGTCGGCCGAGAGCGCGAGGTGCGTGTCGTCGGCCGGGACCGCGGGGTAGCCGCCGGGCGGGGTCGCCGGCCGGTCCTGCTGCCGGGTGCCGGCCGTCGGGTCGAAGACGTCGACCCGGGTGCCGCGGCGCACCACCGGCTTGGTGGTCGTCGTCGACGGGGCGGCCGCCGGGAAGCCGACCCGGCTCAGCGAGTCGACGGGCCCGTCGACCCCGTCGAGGTCGACGGCCACCCCGTCGACGGCGAGCGAGACGGCGCTGACCGACGGGTCCTGGGTGAGGGTCGTGAGGAACTGCGCCCAGAGGTTCTGCCGGGCCACCTCACCCGGGGCCATCCGGCTCGCGACGAGGTTGACCGACGCGACGCCGTCGGTGTCGACCGACACGGCGTCACCGAGCAGCCGGGCGCCGTTGGGCACGGCGGTGGTGCCCGCACCGACGAGGTGCTCGGGCACGGCGTCGAGCTGGGCCCGGGCCAGCCGGGTGGCCAGCCGGTCGAGGGGGAACCAGCGCAGGTCGGGCAGCGTGGCCCTCCGGCTCGTCGAGATGTAGTGCACGGCGAACGGCTGGACGAGCCGCGGGACGTCGCTCTGGGCGATCCACCGCCCGAACCCGTCGGGCAGCTCGGCGATGCGCCACTCCCCGCCGACCGAGGTGAGCGAGACCGTCGCCGTCACGGTGGCCCCCGGTGCCGCCGCGCGCAGCCGTCCGCGGCTGTCGACCGTGCCCGCGGCCTTGGCGGTGACCCGCACGGTGGCGGGGTCCACGAGCGTGGTCGCCGGCGGCTCGTCGTCGGCGAGCAGGACGATCGTCTCGTCGGGGTCCCACCGCTCGCTGGCCTGCGCGGTGAGGAACTTGCGGGCGTTGTCGTACACCCCGCCGCTCGCCGCCCCCGCCTGGAGGAAGCCCCGGACGATGCCGTCCTGGCCGGCCCCGGGACGCGGCCCCGCCGGCAGGAAGCCGAGGTCGGGGGCCTTGCCGGACCCGACCTCGAGGCCGGGCTCGACCTCCCCCGTGCCGGTGAGGCCGCCGCACCCGGCGAGCAGCGCGGCGGCGACGGCGGCCGCGAGCACCCGCAGCCGGACGCTCACGAGTCGTCCGCGGGGCTGAGCGGCAGCGGCGAGGCGTGGAGGCTCTCACCCGCGTGGCGCGGCAGGGTCAGCCGGAAGCGCGAGCCCTCCCCCGGCTCGCCCCAGGCCTGCAGCCACCCGTTGTGCAGCCGGGCGTCCTCGAGCGAGATCGACAGCCCCAACCCGGTGCCACCGGTGGTGCGGGCCCGGGCGGGGTCGGCGCGCCAGAACCGGGTGAAGACGTTGGCCGCCTCGCCGGGGCGCAGGCCGACGCCGTGGTCCTCGACGACGACGCCGACGGCGTCCGCACCGACCGCGACGTGGACGTCGACCGGCCCGCCGTCGCCGTGCTCGACGGCGTTGACGACGAGGTTGCGCAGGATCCGCTCGACCCGGCGCTCGTCGATCTCGGCCTCGG
Source organism: Phycicoccus sp. HDW14 (assembly GCF_011383005.1). Classification (GTDB taxonomy): domain Bacteria; phylum Actinomycetota; class Actinomycetes; order Actinomycetales; family Dermatophilaceae; genus Phycicoccus. The sequence goes on from NZ_CP049935.1 coordinate 2,083,092, forward strand.
CGGGCGTCTCGGGGGCGTGCACGGTGATGACGCTGCCCCGCCGGTCGGCGAGCGGGCGGGCCGCCGCGACGACCTTGGCGACGGTGCCGCGCAGGTCGACCGGCTCGAGGTCGAGGGCCGCGGCGCCGGCGTCGAACCGGCTGATCTCGAGGAGGTCGGCGAGCAGCGCCTCGAAGCGGTCGAGCTCGCCGGCGAGCAGCTCGGCGGAGCGGGCCACCGGCGGCTGGAAGTCGAGGCGCGAGTCGTGGATGACGTCGACGGCCATCCGGATCGTCGTCAGCGGGGTGCGCAGCTCGTGGGAGACGTCGGAGACGAAGCGCTGCTGCACCGCCGAGAGCCCCTCGAGCTGGCGGATCTGGCTCTGCAGGCTGTCGGCCATGTTGTTGAACGACGTCGCGAGCACGGCGAGGTCGTCCTCGCCGCGGGCGGGCATCCGCTCGTTGAGCCGGCCGGCCGAGAGCCGCTGGGCGACCTCGCCGGCGCGCCGCACCGGGGTGACGACCTGCCGCGTGACGACGTAGGCCACCGCTCCGACGAGGAGGGTGAGGATGACCCCGGCGATGAGGAAGGCGTTGCCGATGAGGTCCATCGTCGCGACCTCCTGCTCCATCGGGTAGATGAAGTAGAGGGCGTACGGTCCGGCGTCGTTCGACAGCTCGACGACGCTGCCGACGATGACCGACGGGACCTCGCGGGTGCCGATGCGCACCTCGGTGAGCTGCGACTGCTGGCGGCCGGGGCTGGCGGCGACCCGGTCGCGCAGCTCCTCGGAGACCGCGTCGATGCCGACCGAGCTGACGCTCGACAGGGTCCCGATCGCGATGTCGCTGTCGTTGGCGGCCGAGCGGGCCATGACGACGTAGCGGCTGGGGTCCGGCCCCGGTGCGCTGAGGAACTTCGTCATGATCTCGCCGGCGGCGCGGGTGAGCTCCTCGCTCGAGGTGGCCCGAGAGGCGTCCCACTGGTTCTGGGCCTGCGCGGTGAGCGAGAGCGCCTCGTACTGCGCGCTCTGGACCCGGCTGCGCTCGAGGCCCCCCGCGATCTGGGCGTGCAGCACGGAGCCGAGCACCGTGACGACGACGAGGCCGAGGAGCATCGTCGTCGCGACCACCCGCAGCCGCAGCGACTGGCGCCAGCGGCGGCGGACCCCGGCGAGGCCGGTGCGCGCGGCCGAGCCGAGCGTCGTGAGGGAGGAGCGCAGCCGGGCCGCACGCCCCGCGTGCGCCACCGGCCCCGCGCCGACCTCGGCGGACCCGGACATCGTCAGGCCTTGCCGGCCTTGTACCCCACGCCCCGCACGGTGACGACGATCTCGGGGTGCTCCGGGTCGTGCTCGATCTTGCTGCGGAGCCGCTGCACGTGGACGTTGACCAGCCGGGTGTCGCCGGCGTGCCGGTAGCCCCACACCTGCTCGAGGAGCACCTCGCGGGTGAAGACCTGCCACGGCTTGCGGGCGAGCGCGACGAGCAGGTCGAACTCGAGCGGGGTGAGGCTGAGCGGTGCGCCGTCGCGGACGACGGAGTGGCCGGCGACGTCGATGGCGAGGTCACCGATCGTGAGCCGCTCGGGCGCGGGGTCGTCGCCGCGGCGCAGGCGGGCCCGGACCCGGGCGATGAGCTCCTGGGGCTTGAAGGGCTTGACGACGTAGTCGTCGGCCCCGGACTCGAGGCCGACGACGACGTCGACGGTGTCGGTCTTGGCGGTGAGCATGACGATGGGGACCCCGGACTCGGACCGGATCTGGCGGCAGACCTCGAGGCCGTCGGTGCCCGGCAGCATCACGTCGAGCAGGACGAGGTCGGGACGGTAGCGCCGGAACGCCTCGAGCGCCGCGCCGCCGTCGGCGACGTGCTCGGTCTCGATCCCCTCACCCCGCAGCACGATGCCGAGCATCTCGGCCAGTGCCAGGTCGTCGTCGACGACGAGCACGCGACCCTTCACCCTGTCCCGTCCTTCCCCGAGCGCTGACAGCGGCCCCATCATCACACAAACGGCCCTCGTGACCCACGAAACGCAGGAGTCCGGGGCGTCCCGGCCGTACCCTGTGGGCGTGCTCCACACCCTCGGCCTCTCGCGCCTCGACGCGTCGGCCACCATCCGGCTGGCCTTCGTGGTCCTCAGCGTCTCCCTCGCCGTGGGCTCGCACAACCTGCTGGTCGCCCTGCCGTGGCTCGTGGCCGTCGTCGTCCTCGACCTCGTGGTCGGCGCGCTCGACCGGATGCCGATCTCCCGGCAGGGCCTGCTCGACACCGTCGTGCTCACCCTGCTCTGCCTCTGCGCGGGCGCTGCCGGGGCGGGCTACGCCCTCGTCGACGTCGCCGCGGCCCTGCTCATCCTCGTGCCGAGCTACCACGCGGGCACCCGCTTCGGCCGGATCGGCTACCTGCTCACCGGGGTCGTCGGGAGCCTGGTCTACCTCCTCACCAAGTCGAACACCGGGGCCGACGACGCCGGGCTCCAGGTGGGGCTCGTCGCCTGGCTCGCCGCCGCCCTCGTCCTCGGGGCGCTCGGGGCGTGGAACCAGCGGCTGGCCTCCGAGGAGGGCCACGAGCTGTCCGACCCGGCCGCGCGCGAGGCGATCCAGCTCATCCAGCGCCTGCACGACCTCTCCGAGGAGATGGCCACCGGCCTCGACGCCCCCGCCGGCGCGACCCTCGCCCTCGACCTGCTCGCCGCCGAGGTCCCCTCCGCGCGCAGCGCCGTGCTCGTGGCGTCCGACTCCGAGCACCTCGTACCCGTCGCGCTGCGCGGCTCGACCCGCGCGCCGTGGCACCTCGCCGAGGCGGTGTCGGACCTGCTGGCGCAGAACTCGGCCAGCTGGCGCCCCACCGAGGTCCCGTTCAGCGACGAGATGGGCCGACGCAGCGCCCTCGTCGTCCCCTTCGCCTACGGCACCGGCCCGACCACCGTCGTCGTCGTCGAGCGCGGCATCGACCACCCGTTCACCGAGGCCGAGCGCAGCGCCGTCTCCGACGTCACCCGGCGCCTGGCCCCGACCGTCCAGGCCGGCCTGCTGTTCGGCAACCTGCGGCAGTACGCCAGCCTCGAGGAGCGCAACCGCATCGCCCGCGACATCCACGACGGCATCGCCCAGGAGCTGGCCGCCCTCGGCTACGGGGTCGACGCGCTGCGGATGCAGGCCGGTCCGCCCGGTCAGGGCATGCGCGACCAGCTCGACGCCCTGCGCGAGCAGCTGAGCGAGGCGATGGCCGACCTGCGGCTGCACATCACCGACCTGCGCGTCGCCGAGCGGCCGGGCACCGGGCTCGGGGCCGTGCTCGGCGCCGCCGTGCAGAGCTTCGGCTCGATGACCGGCGTGCGCACGACGATCACCGTCAGCGAGGGACGGCGCCGCCTCGACCCCCGGGTCGAGATGTTCGTGCACCGCCTCGTCATGGACGTGCTGGCCGACGCGCAGGCGTCCGGGGCCCGCAACGCCTGGGTCAGCCTGGCCACCTCGGTGGTCGGTCCGGCCGTCGTCGACGTGTCGCACGACGGCGACCCGCGGCGGGCCCGGCGCTCCTACCGGAACACGACGCTGGACGAACTCGACGGGACACTCGTGGTGCGCAACGAGCCTAATGGGCGCACCACCGTTAACCTGACCGTCGAGGAGCCGTCCACCGCGGGTGCGCTCCGGGCCACCTAACGCCGAGGAGAAGAGCCGTGACGATCAGCGTGGTGCTCGTGGACGACCACGCGGTGGTCCGCGAGGCCGTTGCCGGGATGCTCGGCGCCCAGCCCGAGATCAGCGTGGTCGGCCAGGCCGGGTCGCTGGCCGAGGGCCGGGCCCTGTTCGACCGGCTGCTGCGCACCCCGCCCCCGGCAAGGTCGTGGCCGTCATCGACGTGACGATGCCCGACGGCAGCGGGCTGGCGCTCGTGCGGGCCGTGCGCGAGCGCTCCAAGGACATCGGGCTCGTCGTCCTGACGATGCTCAGCGACGACTCGACCCTCCTCGAGGCCCTCGACGCGGGGGCCTCGGCGCTCGTGCGCAAGAGCGCGCCCGCCGACCAGGTGCTCTCGGCGGTGCGCCGCGCGGCCGACTTCCCGCTCGAGTTCTCCGCCAGCGGCCTCGCCGAGGCGATGCGCCGCCAGCACGAGACGCCGCAGACGACGCTGACCAGCCGCGAGACCGAGGTGCTCAAGCTGCTCGTCGAGGGCGCGTCGGTGGCCCAGGTCGGCCGCCAGCTCTTCATGAGCCCGTCGACCGTCAAGACCCACATCGGCAAGATCTACGAGAAGCTCGGCGCCCACAACCGGGCGAGCGCGGTCATCGCCGCCGTCCGGCTCGGCCTCGTCGCCGACGTCGACCGCACCTAGGACGCGCCGCCGGCGGACGAACCGACGAAACCGGTGCCAGGGCACCGGTTTCGTCGGGTGGGAGCGCGGGCGCTCCGGGTCACATGTTCGAGAAGGCGTCCATGATCTGCAGGGCGCCGGGCCCGATGATGACGATGAACAGAGCCGGGAAGATGCACAGCAGCAGCGGGAAGAGGATCTTGACGGTCACCTTCTGCGCCTGCTCCTCCGCACGCTGACGGCGCACGACGCGCATCTCCTTGGTCTGCTCGCGCAGGACACCGGCGATGGGCAGGCCGAGGCGGTCGGCCTGGACGAGCGTCGAGACGAAGTTCTTCAGCTCGGGCGCGGTCGTGCGCTCGCCGAGCGAGGAGAAGGCCTCGCCGCGGGACTTGCCGATCTGCATCTCGGACAGCACGCGGGCGAACTCGCCGGCGATCGGACCGGTGACCGTGCGGGCCACCTGGAGGATGGCCGCGTCGAAGCCCTGCCCGGCCTCGACGCACACGGTGAGCATGTCGAGCGCGTCGGCCAGGCCCTTGCGCATCTCGTTCTGCCGCTTGAGGCCGGCGTTGTAGACGAGCAGGTCGGGCAGGAAGAAGCCCGCCGCGCCCGCGACCATCGCGATGAGCAGCGCCTTGAGCTCGAAGCCCATGAGGACGAGCACGAGCACGAAGCCGACGATGAGGCCGAGGCCCTTGGCGCCCATGACCCGCTCGACGGTCCACGCCTGCGGGTTACCGGCGCGGTCGAGGTTGCGGGCGATGCGGCCGCCGGTGCCGGCCGGGGAGATCCGGGCCGAGAAGCCACGCAGCTTCTCGAGCATCGGGGCGAGCAGGCGCTCCTGGACCCCGAGCTCGTTGCGGGCGACCTCGCGCACGGTGGGCTTGTGGTCGAGCAGCTCGAGCGAGCGGGCGACGCCGGTCGAGCTGTTGGCTCCCATCCCGACGGCGAGGACGAGGAGGACGAGCGCGACGCCGATGAAGACGACGGCAGCGAGCAGGAGGATCACGTCACACCTCGATCTTGACGATCTTGCGCATCCAGAGGATGCCGAGCCCGATGGCGACGATGCCGCCGCCGAGCATGAACAGGCCGAGCGTGCGCGTCCACAGCATGCTCACGTAGTCGTGGTTGGCCCACATGCTGTAGAAGAAGATGCCGATCGGGAGGCCGACGAGCGCGTAGGCCGAGAGGCGACCCTCCGCGGAGAGCGCCTTGACCTGGCGGCGGAGCATCTCGCGCTCGCGCAGCGTCGCGGCGGTGGTCCGCAGCGTCTCGGCGAGGTTGCCGCCGACCTCGCGCTGGATGCGGATGGCCATCGTCGTCCAGCGCATGTTGTGGCTGTCCATCCGCAGGGCCATCTTGTCGAGCGCGTCGCTGACGTCGGCGCCGATGCGGGCCTCGGCCAGCGCGCGGCTGAACTCCTTGGCGGCCGGCTCGGGGGCGTCCTTGGCCACCGAGTCCAGCGCCTGGAGGAGGCTGAAGCCCGAGGCGAGCGAGGTCGCGACGAGCATCATGACGTCCGGGAGCACCGACTCGAACTTGCGCGAGCGACGCTTGGCGAGGAAGCGGAGCACGAACGGCGGGGCGATGGCGCCGACGACGAGCCCGAGCACTCCCCCGATGATCGGGTGCGAGCCGAGAAGCAGGATGCCGCCGGCGATGCCGATGACGACGGCGACGAGGCGCATGACGAGCCACTCCCCCGCGCGCCAGGGCAGGTCGGCGCGCACGAGCAGCTCCATCGTGCGGGTCGTGGAGTCGCGACCCTCCATCAGCTGCTCACCCATGCTGACGATCGACTCGCTGATGGCCGAGGCGTTGGCCGCCTGCCGCTGCGGCGTGCGGGCCTTGCCGAGGCCGTAGTCGTCGATGGCCGAGATGCGCTCGCTGCGCTTGCTGCGGAAGGTCGGGCCGGCGAAGGCGACCGCGAGGACGAAGATGCCGATGAAGACGACGGCGACGGCCGGCACGAGCAGGGCCGGCGACACGGCGGTCAGCGAGGCGAGCGCGGCCGGCGTCTCGTCGAGGTCGGGGACGACGAGCGGGCCGTCGTCCGCGGGAACGACGACGGGAGCGGTGTCGCCGAGGTTCAGCGGGGACGTGTTGTGGAAGGACTGGCCCGACGCGGTGCCGTCGACCTTGAGGGTCTGCTCGCCACCGACGTCCCCGGGGCGGGTGATCGTGAGGCGCACCTGGGAGTTCAGGGCGATGGCCGCGGCCGAGAACGCCGACGAGACGGCGGCCCGGTCGGCGGCGTTGGCCACCGACCCTCCACCGGCGGAGGCGAACTGGCGCAGCACGGCGGTGTTGGCCTCGCCCGAGTTGAACGAGACGACCTCGGCCCGGACCTTGGCCTTCGTCAGCGCGCTGAGCGCCGCCTGCCGCTGGTTCTCGGAGCGGGCGTCGCCGCCCTCCATCGACGCCACGGTGTCGCCACCGTCGCTCAGGAGGATGATGCTGCGCTCGCCCTTCGTGCCGAGGCCGCGCACCGCGTCCTGGACGCCCTTGTACAGCGAGGTCTCCCCGCCGGAGCGCAGGGAGTTGACGGCCCGCGAGACCTTGGCGCGGTCGGTCGTCGGGGAGACGTCGATGCCGCTGGTCGAGGCGAACGAGACGACACCGACCTTGACGTCGGACGGCGCCTCGGAGAGGAACTTGGCGACACCGGCGCGGACCGTGGCCATGCCCGAGGCACCCATCGAGCCGCTCGTGTCGATGACGAGCATCGTCGCGCGCGGCTGCTTCGAGGGCTCGGAGACCTTGACGGGCACCAGCCGCGAGCCGAACGTCGCGGTGACGCTCTTCCAGTCGACCTTGACGGCGCTGCGCGGGCGCAGCACGAGGGTGGCGGTGACGGTGTCCTTGGCGACGCGCACGTCGCTGAGGGTCGACGGGATCCCGTCGTCGGCCAGCGCCGCGGGGGCACCGAGCACCGGCACCACGATGGCCGCCAGGGTGGCCAGCGCCACCGGCGCGGCGGACAGCCGCCGGCCCAGGGAGCGGACGGGGTGGGCCCTCACGCCAGCCTCGCCCCGGGGACGAAGAGCTGCGGGGAGACCTCGACCCCGAGGTCCTGGAGGTCGGTGAGGAACTTCGGCCGCAGCCCGGTCGAGACGAGCGTCCCGCGGAAGCGGCCGTTCTCGTCGCGCCCGGCGGACCAGTCGAAGGTGAAGATGTCCTGGAGCGTGACGACGTCGCCCTCCATGCCGACCACCTCGGTGATCGCGACGATGCGCCGCGAGCCGTCCTTGAGGCGGGCCTGCTGGACGATGAGGTCGACCGCGCCGGCCACCTGCTCGCGGATGGCCCGCACCGGCAGCTCGACGCCGGCCATGAGGACCATCGTCTCGAGACGGGAGAGCGAGTCGCGCGGGGTGTTGGCGTGGACGGTCGTGATGGAGCCGTCGTGGCCGGTGTTCATCGCCTGGAGCATGTCGAGCGCGGCGCCGTCACGGACCTCACCGACGACGATGCGGTCGGGCCGCATGCGGAGGCTGTTCTTCACGAGGTCGCGGATGGCGATCGAGCCCTTGCCCTCGATGTTCGCCGGGCGCGACTCGAGCCGCAGGACGTGGTCCTGGTGCAGCTGGAGCTCGGCGGCGTCCTCGATGGTGACGATGCGCTCGTCCTCGGGGATGAAGCCGGAGATGACGTTGAGCGTCGTCGTCTTCCCCGAGCCCGTACCGCCGGAGATGATGACGTTGCGCCGGCCGATGACGCAGGCCCGCAGGAAGTCGCGGACGCTGGCCGTGATCGTCCCGAAGGCGATGAGGTCGGCGTCGGTGTAGGGGTCCTGGGAGAACTTGCGGATGGTGAGCATCGCGCCGTCGAGGGCGATCGGGTTGATCACCGCGTTGACGCGCGAGCCGTCGGGGAGGCGGGCGTCGACGAGCGGGCTGGCCTCGTCGACGCGGCGGCCGACGCGGCCGACGATCTTGTCGATGACCCGGCGCAGGTGGGCCTCGTTCGAGAAGTGGGTCTCGACCCGGTAGAGCTTGCCGGAGCGCTCGACGTAGATCATGTCGGCGCCGTTGACCATGATCTCGGAGATGTCCGGGTCGCGCAGCAGCGGCTCGAGCGGGCCGTGCCCGAGGATCTCGTCCGACACCTCCTGCGCGATGCGGGTGCGGTCCGCGTGGCTGAGCGGCGTCTGCTCGGCGTCGATCGTCTCCTGCAGCGTCGTGCGCACCTGCTGGGCCAGCTCGGCCTCGGCGAGGTGCGGGTCGTACAGGCGCGGCCCGAGGCTGTCGATGAGGGCCTGGTGCACGCGCCCCTTGACCTCCGCGAACGGGTCGACGACCCGGCGGCGGGCCACGTGGCCGGGGCGGGCCGTCGCGACCTGGGCCGTGGTGTCGGTCTGGGAGGTGGCGGCCGCCTGGGCACGGCGGACGCTGTCGAGACGGTCGGCGAGGCTCATCGACGGCTCCTGAAGAGGCCCTTGCGCGCGGCGGCGTCGGCGTGGTCGGGCTCCTCGCCGCTGCGCTGGGTGCGGATGTGGTTGTCGACGAGGTCCTTGATGGCGACGGTGACCGGCGCCTTGGGGTCGTCGAGGACGATCGGTACGCCGCGGTTGACGGACGCGGGGACGGTCAGCGAGTTCGGGATGTTGACGGCGATGCCGGTCTTGATGGCGGACTCGACGTCCTCCGGGCGCAGCCCGACCTTCGTGTCGGCCTTGTTGAGCACGATGATCCGGGCGTCCTTGGGGCTGCCGATCATGTCGAGGGTGTCGAGCGCGACGCGCAGGTTCTTCACCGCGGGGATGTCGAGCGTCGCGATGAGCACGAGGGCGTCCGAGACGTCGATCGAGGCCAGCACGTGCTCGGTGAACGACGGCGGGGTGTCGATGAGGACGTAGTCGTAGTGGCGCCGGGCGATCTTGATGACCTCGGCGACGGTGGGCACGGGGATGCGGTCGGCGTCGCCCGGGTCGTTCGGCGCGCAGAGCACGTCGAGGCCGCTCGGCTCGTGCCGGGTGACGAGGCTGCGCAGGGCCTCCTCGTCGAGGTTCCCCGACATCGAGACCGCGTCGAAGATCGACTGGTGCGGCACGAGCTGGAGGCTGATGGCGACGTCGCCGAAGGACAGGTCGAGGTCGACGAGCAGGGTGCGGTGCCCCTCGCTCGCCAGGGCCACGGCCGCGTTCGTCGAGAGCGTCGTCTTGCCGACCCCGCCCTTGGCCGAGAACACGGTGATGACCTTGCCCTCGCGGGAGGTCCCGCCGCCGGCGTGGCCGATGAGGCGGGAGGTCAGCTCGCGGCTGCGGCGCAGCGCGTCGGCGATGGCCGTGTGGTCGTCGGCGCCGACGACCTCGCGGACACCGGCCCGCAGCGCCTGCGAGAGCGTCGCGACGTCGATCCGGCTGCGCAGGAGGATGACCCCGAGCTCGGGCCGGTCCAGGCGGGCCGCCTCGGAGAGCTGGCAGGCCTCCTCGACGGGCACGTCCGCGCCGATGACGACCTGCTCGACCTGCGGGTTGTCGTGCAGGGCCCGAGCCACCATGCCCGAGGAGTCGAGGGCGGTGGTGTCGGGACCGAGGGCGAAGCGGTACCGCTCCAGGGCGGTGGGGTCCGGGTCCCAGAGGATGTTCACCGGACCTTGTCCTTCAACATCGTCAGGTCGCTCACGGCGAGGTTCGGGTCGATCTTCAGCTCGGAGCCGCGCAGGCCGGCGTAGAGCGTGTAGTTGTTGATGCCGTGGACGAGGCGGGCCGCCTGCTCGGGCGTCACCTCGAGGGTCACGAGGAAGCTCGCCGTCTGCTGGGCGGGGTCGCCGCCCTCGCCCGTCGTCTGGACCGGCGTCAGCGAGGCATCGCCCATCGCGATGACCTTGACGTTGTCGAGGAGGATCGAGGTGCCGGACCCGACGTCGGTCTTCTCGGTGCTGCCGCCGGTCTTCTTCTCGAGCTTGGCCAGCTCGTAGGTCATGAAGATCGTGAGCATCGAGCCGGGCCGCACGAAGTTGCCGACCCGGGCGGGGTCCTGCAGCTGCACGGAGACGGCGAGCTTGCCGGCGCCCACCTGCAGCGCCTTCTCACCGAGCGGGGTGTCGCCGAACCCGGACGCCAGCACGTACTGGCCGGGGGCGATGTCGGTGAGGGCGACCAGGTCGCTGTTGTTCTCGTCGACCGTCTCGAGCGCGCCGGCGGGCTTGGCCCGGGCCGCGACATCGGTCTGGGTCAGCTGTCCGAGGCGCACCGCGTCCTTGAGCGTCGTGCCGGCGGCCACCACGGAGGTGGACACGTAGACCTTGGAGGGGCTGGCCGCGGCGACCGCCCGGGCGTCGGCGCCGCGGGCGTAGACGAGGACGAGGACCGCGCCGACGAGGGCGATGACCGCAGCCGCGAGGATGGCGAGGATACGACGACCCATGGAAACCTTGTCCTAACAGAGGTGGGGGTGCTGGGCGGCGCGACCCGGTCGCGCGGAGGTCTGGGTTGGCCTCGGGTCGCGTGCGTGCGACCCGGAGACCGGGGCCCGCGCCGCGCCGAGGTGGTGGCGGGTGCGGAGAAGGGTGGGGCGCCGTCGGGCCGTGAGGTCAGATGCTCGTCGCGGCGTCGCGGAAGAAGGTGGAGAGGTTGCGGCCGAGGATGAAGACGGACGCGATGATCACGAGGGCGATGAGCGCCATCATGAGGGCGTACTCGACGGCGGTGGCGCCGTGTTCGCGGTGGGCCTGGAGGGCGCGCTCGACGTCGTGTCGGACGCGGAGCGAGGTCCGGGTCAGGAGGGAGGTCATCAGGGGTGTCACCTGTCCTTCGGAAGTGGTTCGGGGCGCCGGCCCTGTCGGTGACCCGACGGTGACCGACGCCCCGACTCGTTGGCGATCCGGTGGATCAGATGCTGTTCGACACCGTGTTGAACATGGTGCTGAGGCGGGTGCCGAGCAGGGCGACGGCGACGATGATGACGACCGCGATGAGCGCGACCATCAGGCCGTACTCCACGGCGGTGGCGCCCTTCTCGGAGCGGATGTCGGCGAGCTTGGCCTGGAACTTGACGAGAGCCTTGGTCATGGCGGGTGTTTCCTTTTCGGTCTGGAGGGGTGCTGTCGAGCAAGCACAACGCTGTCAGGTCCGACGCTCCGCCGACATACGCCGATGGGTCCGTGCTGGGCCGCCCGTACGGCGCACCGGGGTCAACCGTTCGGCCGATCGGTCCGGAGGGGGGCCGGGGGCCGGTTCTGCCATGCTCGACACCTCCCCCGACCCCTCCCGACGGAAGCCGGCGATGACCACGAGCACGACCAGCGAGACTGATGCGGAGCGCGAAAAGCGTTCTGCCACAGGTGCTGTCTGGATCGCGTGGGGCGTCTGCGTGGTGCTCGTCGCCGAGCTGGTGCGCCTGCGTGGCCGGCCCGACGTCGACCTGTGGCTGCACCTGCGGATCGGCGCCGAGCTGCGGTCCGGCACGTGGTTCGGGGTGCTGCCGGACCCGCTGGCCCTGCTGGCCGACCGCGTGTACGTCCCCACCCAGTGGCTCGCCGAACGCGGGCTCTCGGTCGTCGAGGAGGTCGCCGGGGTCACCGGTGTGCACCTCGTGCGGGCCCTGCTGCTGCTCGCCCTGGCCGGCCTGCTGCACGCCACCGCGCGGCTCTGGGCCGGCCCGCTGGGGGCGGTCGTCATCGCGACCGCCGCGCTGCTCGCCACCTCGGCCGCCTGGGGCGAGCGCCCGCAGCTGGCCGGGGTCGTGCTCGCCGCACTGACCCTGCTGCTCTGGTGCCGCACGCTCGCCGACGGCCGGGCCCGGTGGCTGCTCGTGCCGGTGGCGTGGCTGTGGGCGATGGTCCACGGGTCGTGGCCCCTCGGCGTCGCGTTCGGGGCGCTCGTGCTCGTCGGCCTGGCCCTCGAGCGTCCCCGTCGGCCGGTGCGGTGGGGCCTGCTCGGGCTCGTGCTCGCCGGCTGCGCCCTCGTCCCGGCCCTGACGCCCCTCGGTCCCGGGCTGCTCCTGCAGCCGTTCGCCGTGGGGGTCGCCGCCCGCAGCACGGTGGCCGAGTGGCGCGCCCCCTCGCCCGGCAACCCGCTGCTCGTCCTCGTCGTGGTCCTCGCCCTGCTCGTGCTCGTCCGGCTGGTGCGGGCGCGGCGGGTCGACGTCGCCACGCTCCTCCTCGTCGCGGCCGGGGTCGGGCTGGCGGCGACGTCGGTGCGCACCATCGCCCTCGGGGCGCTGCTGCTGGCGCCGGCGCTGGCCCGCTCGTCCCGGACGGTGTCGTCCGGGGGGTCGGTCGGGGCGGCGGGGGCGGCGGAGCCGGTCCGTCGCGAGTGGCTGCCGGCCCTCGTCGCCGCGGTGGCCCTGCTCCTCGTGCCGGGGGTCGTGCTCGGCGGGGACGAGGACGGTCCGCTGCCCGCCGCCGTCGACGCGGCCGTCGACCGGCTGCCGGACGGCACCCCCACGGTCGTCGACGCCTACGCCTCCGGCTGGGTGCTGTGGGCGCACCCCCGGGTCCGGGTGCTGCGCGACCTGCGGGCCGAGGTCTACTCACCCGGCCGGGCGGCGGAGTACGAGGTCCTCGAGCGGGCGCGCCCCGGCTGGCCGTCGGTGGCCGATGCCCACGGCGTGCGGGCCGTCGTCGTCCGGGTGGGCGAACCGCTCGACCGCGCCCTCGGGTCGGCGGGCGGCTGGACCCGCACCGCCGGCGACGCGACCTGGTCGCTCTGGACCCGCTGAGCGGCTAGGACGAGGTGCGCTCGAGGACGGCGACGTCGTCGACCTCGCGGACCAGGCGCCAACCGCCACCGTCGACGAGGGGTCGCGCGTCGTCGGCGGCGAGCACGACGACGTCGACGTCGGCCGCCTCGGGCACCGTGCCGTCGTGCAGGAAGTCGAGGAAGTCGGCCTGGACCTCGCGGGGAAGGCGTCGACCGGGTTCGCGGCCCACACCCGCACCCCGTCGCGGGCCAGGGTCTCGGCGAGCGGCTCGACCGCGAGCACCGGGCGTCCCTGCGCGACCTCCCGGACGATGGGCACCAGCCGCTCCCCCGGTGCACCCACGGAGGTCCCGCGGCCGGCGAGCACCACGCCGGCACCGACCCCGACGACCACCACCGTGACGAGTGGCGCCGCGAGCCGCCGGCCGAGCGAGGGCCTCCGCTCGGGCACCACCTCGGACCCGCCCTCGGTCTCGGGCTCGGTCTCGGGCTCGGGCTGCCGGCGGGCGCGCATCGCCGCCCCGGCGAGGAAGAGGAGCAGCCAGACACCGTTGCGGGCCGCCGAGGCCGTGCCGACCGCGAGCCCGGCGACGGCGACCCACTCCCACAGGGCCGGCCGGCCGCGCAGCGCGAGGAGCAGCAGGACCGCGGCCGCGACGAGCATCGCGACGTCGAGCGGGTGCCCGAGGCTCGGCCGGGCCCAGAGGTCGGTGTGCCGCGCGGCGGCCTCGTTGCGCAGCGCGGAGAGGTAGTAGGCCGGCGTCCCGGTGCCGGCCGAGGTGAGCACGAGGGTCAGGGCCGCCCCCACGCCGACCCCCACCCGGCGCGGCCACGGACCGCCTCCCGGTGAGAGGACGAGGAAGACCCCGAGGACGGCGAGCCCGACGAGCACCGCACCGTGCAGGTTGCCCCAGAGCAGGACGAGCGGCACGAGCCACCAGACGCCCCGGTCGGGGTGCTCGTGCTGGCGGCGCATCACCGCGACGGCGAGCACGAACGGCACGAGCGACAGCGACGGCAGCCGGGTCACGGCGAAGCCGGCCGACGCGCCGACGACGAGGAGCGAGACGACGAGGGCGCCACGCAGCTCACCGCCCCCGGCGCGGCGCCCGTCGGCGAGCACCACGAGGAGGGTGACCCCGACGAGGACGAGCTGGAGCGCGGCCAGAGCCGGTGTGCCGAGCCCGTCGACGAGGGAGAGCAGGAGCTCGGCGAGGACGATCGGGTTGTGCCAGCCGGCCTGCGGCGCGGTGGCGAACGGCACCCCGTCGGGGACCGACCCGGTGGCGCGCACCGAGTCGCCGAGCGCGACCACCCAGAGCAGGTCGGCCCCGAGCACCACGAACCACGCGAGGCCGAGCACCCAGGCACCGGCGACGACCGTCGCGAGCGGCAGGGCCCCTCTGCGGGCGGGTGCGGGGGTCCGCGACATGACGGGAATCCTCGAGCTGCCGGGGTCGGAACGGCTGCTCGACCATAATCGACGACCATGGCCCCCCGACCGCGACACGACCTCGACGCACGCCCGAGACGGCGTGGCTCGCGGCGACGGTGCTCGTCGCGTTCGCCGTCGGCGCCTGGTCGCTGCGGCTCTGGGAGTGGAACCCGCAGAACCCCATCGCCCTCGGCTGGGACCACACCCAGATCTCGATGCAGCTCAAGGACATCCACGACCACGGCTGGTACTGGTCGAACCCCGACCTCGGGTTCCCGTTCGGGCAGAACGGCTCCCTCTTCCCCGAGCTCAACGTCGTGCACATGCTCGTGATCAAGGCCCTCGACCTCGTGCTGCCCGGCACCTTCGCCGCGGGCAGCGTCTACTTCGTCCTGTCCTTCCCACTCACCGGCGCCACCGGCTACCTGCTCGCCCGCAGCCAGCACCTCTCGCGGCCGGCCGGCTTGGTCGTCGGGGTGCTGTTCGCGAACGCCCCCGGGCACGCCGAGCGCTTCGGTCACCTCTACCTCGCGCAGTACTGGGTGGTGCCGGTCGCGATGTGGCTCGTGCTCGAGGTGGCCCGCGGGCGTGCCCTGCTGACCCCCGCCGGCACCGGCACGCCCCGGTGGCGCGGGGGCCGCACGCTCGTCACCGTCGCGGCGGTCCTCGTCGTCGGGCTGAGCGGGGTCTACTACGTCGCGTTCACCCTCGTGCTGCTGCTCGTGGCCGCCGTGGCCCGCCGGGTCGTCGGCTCGCCCGTCGACCTGTTCCGGGGCCTCGCGGTGATGGCCGGCATCGTCGTCGGCATCGCCCTCCCGCTGGCCGCCTCCCGCCTCGGCGCGCACGGCGTCCTCGTCACCGGCCGGGTCCCGGCGCAGCGCAACCCCGCCGAGTCCGAGCTGTTCGCCGGCAAGCTGATGGACCTCGTCCTGCCCTGGCCCGGCCACCGCGTCCCGGGCCTGGAGTACCTGACCTTCGCCTACCGCACCGCGACCCGCGCGACCGTCGAGACCTCGGCCCTCGGGGTCGTCGGCACGGCCGGGATGGTCGGCCTCGCGCTCATCGGCCTCTTCGCCCTGCTCGCCGGGCGGCGGGCGAGTGCCGAGCACTCCCGGTGGTCCGGGCTGATGCTCGTCGCGTTCCTCTTCTACACGGTCGGCGGGCTCGGGTCGTTCGTCGCGGTGTTCGCGACCCCGCAGGTGCGCACGTGGTCGCGGATGTCGCTGTTCGTCCTCGTCCTCGCGCTGCTGGCGGTGGGCTCGTGGCTGACCCGCCTGCAGCGCCGGCGCGGGGTGCTCACCGCCGGGCTCGTCGCCGGTCTGCTCGTCGTCGTCGGCAGCCTCGACCAGACCAACCCGGCCCTGGCCGCCGACCACCGGGCGATCGACCGCGAGATGGCCGGGCTGCGGGCCTACACCTCGTCCCTGGAGCAGACCCTGGGGCCGGCTGCGGGTCTTCCAGATCCCCGTGCTGCCCTACCCCGAGACGCTCGGGCCGGAGCGGATGGAGGGCTACGACCAGCTCAAGCCCTACCTCGCCTCGCACGACCTGAGGTTCAGCGTCGCCGCCATGCGCGGCACCGCGGCGAGCACCTGGCAGTCGGCGGTCGACACCCGTGACCTCGACGCGCTCGCCGCCGACCTGCGCTCGGCCGGGTTCTGCGCCCTCGAGGTCGACACCGAGGGCTTCTCGGCCGCGCAGGACCCCTCCGGCCGGCTCACCGCCGCGTGGGGCAACCCCGTGGCCCGCACCCCCGACGGCACGTTCGTCGCCTGGGACCTGCGCAGGGCCGGCGCCGCGGGCGAGGGCGACGCCGCCCGGCGCGCGCAGCTCCTCGAGCCGGTGCTCGTGTCGGTCGGCGGCTTCGAGCCCGAGGAGGTCGACGGCGAGCTCGGCCAGTACCTCGGTCCGCTCGGCGGCCTCTCGGTCGCGAACCCCGGTGCACCCGTCCGGGTCTCGATGGCGATGGAGGTGCGCGCGGTCGGCACCTCGAGCCGCGAGCTGACCGTCAGCGACGGCGACACGGTGCTGGCGCGGGTCACGGCCTCCCCGGACGTGCCGACCCGCCTGTCCCTCAGCGTCGACGCCCGCCGCGGCGTCACCGACCTCGTGGTCCGGGTGTCCGGGCCCACCGAGAAGGAGTCCTCCGGCGACCGCGTCACCACGGCCTTCCTCACCGGCCTCACGGTCACCGCGGAGGGCGACCGGCGGGCGGTGTCACTGCTCGACCAGGTCGCGACGGGCTGGGTCCTCCCGTGACCCCGGCGCCGGCCCGGCGCGGATGGCTCCTGCCGTGGCTGGCCCTGGCCGCCCTGGCCGTCGTGCGGGCCGGTGTCGTCGACGAGCGCGACCCCTACTGGCAGGTGCGCGCCGGCCTCGAGAACCTGCGCGGGGCGCCGCTCTCGCGCCCCGACTCCTGGAGCTGGGCGCCCGTCGACCGGCTCTTCACCCAGACCTCGCCGGCCTGGAACGACGCGCTCGCGACGGGCTGGCACGCCGCGGGCTTCGCCGGCTTCTTCGGGTCTCCCTCGCCTCGATGCTGCTCTTCACCACGCTCGTCCTGGCGACCGCACGCCGGCTCGGGGCGCGTCCGCTCCCGGCCCTCGGCGGCGTCCTCGCCGTCCTGCTCCTCGCCCTGCCGATGGTCTCGCCGCGCGCCACCCTCGTGGCCCAGTCGCTCTTCCTCGCGGCGGTGCTCGGTGCCGACCGGGTGCGCGGGCCGGCCGCCCGCCTGCCGGTCCTCGCCCTCGGGGCCGGCGGGCTGCTCGGCGGCTTCGCGGTCGCTTCCGCCGGCAGCTGGGTCCACCTCTCCTGGCTGCTGCTGGCGCCGGCCCTGTGGCTCGCCGTCGTCGTCCTCTGCCTCGCGACGCCGTCCCTCGGCCGGGTCCGCGGGGTGGTCGTCGTGGTGGCCACGGGTCTCGGGCTGGGGGCGGGCGTGCTCGCCGGCCCGTACGGCACGCAGGTCTGGGCGGTCACGCGCACGGTGCAGGACGCCGCCGACGGCGTCATCCTCGAGTGGATGTCCCCGGCGGCCCCGGGGCTGGCGCTGCGGTGGCTGCCCACGGCGGCGGTCGCCCTCGTCCTGGCCGTCGTCGGCGTCGTGCGCACCCTCCGCCGGTGGCCGGACCGGGCCCGCGACCCCCGGGTCGGGCTCGCGGCCGCCCTGCTGGTGCTCGCGGCCCCGGCGGCGGCGGGTGGCCTGCTCGGGGTGCGGTTCGTCGGCCTGGCCCTGCTGACCCTCGCCCCGCTCGCGGCGGTCGGGGCCACCCGCCTCGCGTCGCGCGCCGGGGCCCGGGCTCGTGCGGTCGAGCCGACCGGGGCCTTCCGCAGCCCGGTGGTGCGGCGGTGGTCGGTCGGCGCCCCCTGGCGGGTCGTCGGGTGGCTCACGCTGGTGCTGCTCGGCCCGCTCGTCCTGCTCGCCGGTGCCCGGCTCGGGCGGCCGGCCGAGGCGGCCGTCGTCGACGCCCTCCCCCGCGGCTGCCGGCTGGTGTCCGACCCGGCGTCGGCGGGGCCGATCCTGCTGCTGCGCCCCGACGTCCGCGTGTGGATCGACACGCGCGCCGACTACTGGGGGCCGAGCGCAACCGGGAGGCCCTCGACGTCCTGTCCGGCTCCGCCACCGACGTGCCGGCGGTGGCGGGTGCCACCTGCGCCGTGCTGTCGGCCGCCGACGTACCGACCGGGCGGCTCGCGGCGGCCCTCGACGCGGACCCGGCGTGGCGAGCCGCCGGCTCGGTGCCGGGGCTCGGGGTGTGGGTGCGGCGCTGACCCTCGCTCAGGCGGCGGGGCGCTGCCGGAAGGTCACCCGGAGGTGGCCGAGGAAGGAGAGGCTGACCACCAGCACGAGGACGAGCAGCTGGGCGACGAAGGGCCGCAGCCCGAACGCCTCGACGCACAGCGGCACGCCGACGAGGCTCGTGGCCGCGCCCGTCCACCAGATGCCGAGGAACGTGGCGACCTGCCGCCCGAGCGGACCGTCGGCCCGGAAGACCAGGCCCCGGTAGGCCGGGAAGGCGAAGGCGATGGCGCTCAGCTGGGCCGCGACGAGCCCGACGAGGTAGTGCGCCCCGAGGGCCAGCGCGCCGCCGAGCACCGACAGGTAGACGACCTGGGTCACGCCGCCGACGACGCCGTAGCGCACGACGACGGGCAGCGACGCCCACGTGCGCCGGAGCCGCCCGAGGTCGGGAGCGACCGGCGCGGGGGCCAGGGTCGGCTGGGCCATCGGACTCCTTCGGGCGTCGGGCGGTGTGGGACGGACGCCGGCCACGCTAGGGCCGCCCCGGCTCCGGCGCCCAGAGGCCGGGCCCGCATTGGGGCCGTTCGGCCGACGGCCCGGGACGAACGGGGTACCGGGCGGGCACCGGCCCGCGTCACGGGCGGCCGCCGCAGGGGCGAAAGACCCGAACGGACGATGCGACCCGCATCCGCCCCGGCCGCCCCGGCCGCTATCTTCGCTGCGGCGGGACCGGCACCGGCTGCCGACGGCGAGGAGTGTGACGTGGACGAGCGGACGGCGGTCCTCGACGCCGAGCCCGAGGACCGCACGGACCGCCCCTGGCGCATCCCGCTGGCCGGCCGGCTGACCCCCGTCGTCCTGCTCGTCGTCGTCGCCGCGGTCCAGACCCTCCACCGGGTCGACGACCCCGACACGTGGTGGCACCTGCGCACGGGCGCCGAGCTGCGCCGGTCCCTCGACCTCGTCGGGCCCGACCCCTGGAGTCCGTTCACGACGCACGAGTGGATCCGCCACCAGTGGCTGGGCGACCTGCTGATGGCCGGCGTCCACGACGTCGCGGGGCTGGCGGGCGTCGCCTGGCTGGTCACCGCGTTCGCCGTGACCACCGTCGTCGCCGCCTACTCCGTCGCCCGGCGCCGCGCCTCCGTCCTCGTGTCGGCGGGGGTCGCCGTCGTCGCGCTCGTCGGGGCCTCGATGACGCTCTCGGCCCGTCCGCAGTCGATCTCGTTGCCGCTCACCGTGATCGCTGCAGGCGTGTGGCTGTCGACAGCGCACGACCACCGCCCCCGGTGGTGGCTCGCCCCGCTCACCTGGGCGTGGGCCTGCTGCCACGGCTTCTGGTTCCTCGTCCCCGCGCTCGGCGCGGTCGTCGTCGTGGGCCTCGTCCTCGAGCGCGCCCCGGCCCGGGCCGTCGTCCGGTCGTCGGCGCTGGCCGCGGCGACCCTCGTCGTGGCCGCCCTCACCCCGGTCGGTCCGCGACTGCTCACGGCGCCGTTCGAGGTCAGCACGATCACCGGCTTCATCGAGGAGTGGCTGCCGCCGTCGCCCGGCGCCCCCGCGTTCGTGGCCGGCTGCGCGATGGCCGTCGTGCTCGTCGTGCTCTGGTCGCTCGGGGACCCCCCGCACTGGGCCGAGGTGGGCGTCCTCGTCGTCGCGGCCTACCTCCTGGTCGCCCACGGCCGCACGGTCTCCCTGGCGGCCGTGCTCCTCGTCCCCCTGCTGGCGGCCGCCGTGCAGCGCCGGGTGCCGCTCGAGCGCGAGCGCACCGGGCGGACCGAGGTGCTCGCCGTGTCCGTCGCCGCCGTTCTCGGCCTCGGGCTCACGGCCCTCGTCGCGCCGGCGCAGGCGAGCACGCCCGTCGGCTTCCCGACGGCGCTCTCGCCGAGGCTGTCCGCGCTGCCGGCCGGCACGGTCGTCTGCAACGACTACGACGCCGGCGGCTGGCTCTGGTGGTCCCACCCGGACCTCGTCCCGGTCATCGACGGTCGCACCGAGCTCTACACGCCGGAGGACCTGCGGGCCTACACGCGGTTCGTCGCCGGCGGTCCCGGGACCGAGGCCGAGGTGCAGCGCCGGGGGTGCGCGGCGGCCCTGGTGCGCGACGGCTCCCCGCCGCCGACACGCTCGTGCGCTCCGGGTGGGACGTCGACGCGCAGGGTGGCGGCTGGCAGCTGGTGCTCCCGGCCCGCTGACCGCGGGCCTCAGCCGCACCCGAGGGCGGCAGCGACCCCCGGTCCGGGACGGAGCACGAGCAGCTCCGTCCGCGCACTCCTCGCGAACCCGGGGTACCGGTGCGCGACCTCGTACTCCCCCACCGCGCGCGACCAGTCGGTGGCCCAGGCGTCGGCGAGCGGCGGTGTGCCGGAGGCCGGCACGATGACCCACGCCCGCGCCCGCTCCTGGCACGACACCTTCGAGAGGGCCAGCCGGGCCGACTCCACACCGCCCGACCACGCCGTGTAGAGGTGCGCGCGCCCCAGCGGCGGCCCGCCCAGGACGAGGGCGGCCGCGGGCTCGGTGCCGCTGAGGTCGACGACCGGGGTGCGCTCGTCGAGGCCGCCCCGGAGTGCCACCTCGTGCAGCGGCCCGAGCGCCGCCGCTGCCGCCGGTGCCACGTCGAGGGTCCCCCGAGGACGCGGACGGGCTCGGTGGCGCGGCCGGGCTGCGCGCCGAGCGGACCGTCCCACCACAGGGCGGCCACCATGACGACGACGCACGAGGTGGCCGCGACGAGGAGACCGGCCGCGACCGACGGAGACCGCCGGGCAGCCGACGAGGCCTCGGCCGCCGTGGGGCGGTCGGTGCAGCGGACGACGTGCAGGGCGGCGAGGAGCACCCAGGCGACGCTCGTCTGTCCGGCCGTGGTCAGCAGGGCCCGGTTGGACCCCACGGCGTACAGGTACGGGACGAGGGCGAGCAGGACGAGCACGGGCAGGACCGTGCGGCGCCGGTCGGGCTCCCATCCCCACAGCGCCGTCAGGGCCAGGCCGAGGAGCACCACACCGAGGCCCAGCGCGCGGTAGCCGTTGGTGGCCTGGGACAGCAGCTGGACGGCCAGCCACGCCGTCGCGATGCCGACCACCGTGAGCACCGGGGCGACGAGCACGTCGACCCGCGCCACGTCGTCGTCGGCGTGCCGGCGGCCGAGCAGCCACGCGCCGAGCACCACGAGCAGCGGGACCGCGAGGAGCAGGCTCCCGACGTCGACCGGGCCCAGGCCGAGCAGCTGGGCAAGGCTGGGGTAGGCCCCGATCCGGTCGACGACGTCGAACCCGCCGACGAGGTAGCGGACGGCCTCGGCGGGGGTCATCCGCGCGAGCACGAGGACCACCGCCAGCCCGGCGAGCAGACCGAGCACGGCGGCCCCGAGGGCGCGCAGCGGAGGACGCGCCCAGACCGCGAGGACGATGACGGCCAGCGCGAGGGCCACCGCGGACGTCGGCTTCGCGACGAACGTGACGCAGGCGCCGACGCCGACGAGCACCCCTCCCCCGACCGGACGCCCCCGCTGCAGGCGGGCCACGCCCCACGCGGCGAGCAGCAGGCCGACGAGGGCGAGCGAGCGGTAGCTGAGGACCCGCACCTCGAGGAGGAAGACGACCTGCGCCGACGCGGCCGCGGCCGTCGCGCCGACGGCGAGCGGGAGGCGTCGAGGGTGGCGGACGACGAGCGCGGCGGCCTCGACGAAGCACCCGGCGGCCACCGCACCGACGAGGAGGTCGCCCACGAGCCGGAAGAGCCCGATGTCGTTGCCGCACAGGGCCAGCAGCGGGTGGACCAGGAACGGGAAGAGGTAGACCTCGCCGGCCGGCACCGACGCCTCGGGAAAGCGCACGAGGCGCAGCACGTAGCTCTCGTCGATGGGGTCCAGCCCGCGCCACGCGGAGCCGAGGAGCAGCACGAGGACCGCCGCGGACACGACCGCGACGAGGACGAGCGGGAGGGTGGCCGCCGACCCGCGACGGTCCGGCCCGGCCGGCTCAGCCACGGCGCAGGTGCACCGTGGTCCAGGCGGACACCGGCCTCAGCCCGAGGGTGCACCACACGCGCTGGACGGCGGTGTTCGAGGCCTGCGTCGAGATGACGACCCGCTGGGCCCCGTCCGCACCGGCACGGGCGAGGACGCCTGCGAGCAGCGCCCGGTACACCCCCCGGCCCCGGTGGTCGGGGTGGGTGCCGGCGAGCAGCACCTCGACGCCGCGGCCGCCGTCGACGCGCGCGGTCGTGGCGACCGCGGCCGGGACCCCGTCGACGAGCTGGAGGAGGACGTCCTCCGGGTGCTCGCGCGCGGTGCGGCCGGCCCACTCCACGTAGCCCGCGAGCACGAGGTCGGGCGGGAAGTCGGGGGACGCGAGGTAGTGCGTCGGGTAGTCGGCGAAGGTCGCGGCGACGAGCTCCTCCACGGCCGGCGCCAGCGCGGGGGCGTCGGCCAGCGACACCGGCCCCGGCTCCCCTCCGGAAGGAACGTCAGCGACCTCCCCCGCCCAGTAGACGAGGGTGTCGGCGGGCAGGACCTGCAGGCCGCGGCGCACCAGCTCGCCGGCGAGCCCGACCCGGTCGGCGGGCCAGCGGGCGACGGTCACCGCGGGCGCGAGCCGCTCGAGGTCGTCGACGACGTGTTGCGCGGCCTGGGCGTCGGTCGTGTCGCGCCCCACGGTCAGCCGGGCCACGGGGAACCCGAAGCGTCGGGTGTCGAGCTCGCTCGCGCTCGTGCGGATCCCGGTGCCCTCGAGGTCGTCCCAGCTCATGCCACGGGACGATAGGCGGTCACTGCCGAGACCACCCGGTCGACCTCCGGCGTGGTGAGGCCGGCGTGCAGCGGGAGCCGCACGAGGCGTGCGGCCACGTCCGCGGTGACGGTGCAGGGCCGGGGCGTGCGCCCGAGCCTGCGCCCACCCGGTGAGGAGTCCAGCGGCTGGTAGTGGAAGACCGCCGAGACCTCCTGCGTGCCGAGGTGGTGGATGATGCCGGCCTGGTCGGCCGCGGAGGGCATCAGCAGGTAGTAGAGGTGGGCCGGGTGCTCGGCACCGTCCGGCACGACCATCTGCTGCACCCCGTGGGCGGCGGCCCACGGCGCCAGCTCGGCGGCGTAGCGGTCCCAGACCCGGTGGCGCCGCGCCTGGATCTCGTCGAAGGCCTCGAGCTGGGCGACGAGGACGGCCGCCTGCAGCTCGCTCGGGAGGTAGGAGGACCCCTGGTCCTGCCACGTGTACTTGTCGACCTCGCCGCGCAGGAAGCGGGAGCGGTCGGTTCCCTTCTCCCGCACCACCTCTGCCCGCGCGCGCAGGGCTGGGTCGTTGACGACCAGCGCCCCGCCCTCGCCGCTCGTGACGTTCTTGGTGTCGTGGAAGCTCTGCGTCGCGAAGGTGCCGAAGGACCCGAGGGGGCGGCCCCGCCACGCACCACCGAGGCCGTGGGCGTTGTCCTCGACGAGGGCCAGGCCGCGCGCGTCGCAGAGGGCCCGGAGCCGCTCGACGTCGGCGGCGACCCCGCCGTAGTGCACGACGAAGACGGCCCGGGTCCGCTCGGTCAGCGCGTCGGCGACCGCGTCGACGTCGAGGTTGAGGGTGTCCGGGCGGACGTCGACGAACACCGGGGTGGCCCCGCGGATGGCGATGGCCGTCGCGGTGGAGGTGAACGTGAAGCTCGGGCAGACGACCTCGTCGCCCGGTCCGAGGTCGAGGAGCACCGCGGCCAGCTCGAGCGCGTGGGTGCAGGAGGGCGTGAGGTGCACCGACCCACCGCCGAGCCGCTCGCGCAGCAGGGCCTCGGCCGTCCGGGTGTGGACGCCGTCGCCGTGCCACATCGGCGAGGCGAGGACCTGCGCGAGCAGCTCCTGCTCGCGGCCGGTGCGATAGGGAGCGGTGAACCGGACGGGGGCGACGACCCGCGTGGCAGCCGGGGCGCGCCGGGTGCGGACGGTCACGACCGGTCCCCCAGCGCGGCGGCGCCGGTCGCGGCGGGTACCTCGAGGAGGCCACCGGTGCGCAGCGGCTCGGGCCGCACGACGTACGCGGGTCGCTGCATCGAGCGGACGTGCAGGCGGCCCAGGTACTCCCCGACGATGCCGAGCGAGAGCATCAGCGCGCCGGAGAGGATGCCGAGCATCGCGACGACCGTCGTGAAGCCGGCGACCTGGATCCGGCCGGTCCAGTACATCCCGAGGACGGCGACGAGGGCGACGACCCCGAGCACCGACACCGCGAGGCCGAGCATCGTCACGAGGCGCAGGGGCAGGACGCTGTAGCCCGTCGCCATGTTCGCCGCGTGCTTGAGCAGGCCGCGGACGGTGTAGTTCGAGGTGCCGACGCTCCGGTGGTCCATGAGCACGGGGACGCGCTCGACCGAGGTCGTCGCCCACGACAGGACGACGTCGAGCGAGACGAACGGGTCGGTGACGTGGCTGAAGGCCTCGCGCAGGTCGGTGCGGAAGGCCCGGAAGGCGCTGACGTCACGTGCGTTCGGGACACCGGCGATGGCCAGGGCGGACTTGACGAGCCGCGAGGCGAACGAGCGGGCGGCGCCGTGCTCCTCGTCGACGGCGACCCCGTAGACGAGGTCGACGCGCGGGTCGGCGAGCGGGGCCAGGAGCGTCGCGACCTGGTCGGGGCGGTGCTGCAGGTCGTCGTCCATCGTGACCGTGACGGCGTACCGCGCGCGGGCCACACCGGCGAGGAGGGCGTTGTGCTGGCCGTAGTTGCGCCGCAGCTCGACGACCCGGACGAGGTGGGCGGCGTGCTCCGCGGCCACCGCACGGGCCGCGCCGGCGGTGTCGTCGGGCGAGCCGTCGACGACGAGGACGACCTCGTGGTGCGGGGTGAGCCCGGCGAGGACGGGGAGGAGGCCGCGGACGAGGTCGGCGACCGTGCCCTCGGAGCGGTAGCAGGGGACGACGACCGAGACGCCGCCCGGCCACGCGGCGCCGGACTGCGCGTCCGGGGACGTGCGGGAGGAGGGGTGCGTGTCCGACACCGTGAGCCTCCTGCAGAACCGTCCGACTGTGACGGGTCGACGCTAGGAGCGCGGGATCGCAGGGGGCGAGGGGACGCCGGGACAACTGGACGTTCGGCCGACCCGACTCGGGGCGGACGACCGAGGGCGCCGCCGGGGAGTCCCCGACGGCGCCCTCGTGGCCGCGAACCGAGCGCTGGGCTCGGGGCGCTGGGCTCAGTAGCGGTAGTGCTCCGGCTTGTACGGGCCGGCGACGTCGACGCCGAGGTACTCGGCCTGCTCCTTGGTGAGCTCGGTGAGCTCGACCCCGAGGGCCTCGAGGTGCAGCTCGGCGACCTTCTCGTCGAGGTGCTTCGGGAGGGTCTTGACCTCCGGCTTGCCGTCCTCGTCGAAGTACTCGTCGGTCTTCCCGAACAGCTCGATCTGGGCGATCGTCTGGTTGGAGAAGGAGTTCGACATCACGAAGCTCGGGTGGCCCGTGGCGTTGCCGAGGTTCATCAGGCGGCCCTCGGACAGGACGATGATCGAGTCGCCGTCCTCGAAGGTCCACTCGTGCACCTGCGGCTTGATCTCCTGCTTCTGGATGCCCCCGACCTTCGCGAGGCCGGCCATGTCGATCTCGTTGTCGAAGTGGCCGATGTTGGCGAGGATCGCCTTGTTCTTCATCTGCTGCATGTGCTCGGCGGTGACGACGTTGAAGCAGCCCGTCGAGGTGACGATGATGTCGGCCTGGTCGATGACGCTGTCGAGCTTGGCGACCTGGTAGCCGTCCATCGCGGCCTGCAGCGCGCAGATGGGGTCGATCTCGGTGACGATGACCCGGGCGCCCTGGCCGCGCAGCGACTCGGCGCAGCCCTTGCCCACGTCGCCGTAGCCGGCCACGACGGCGACCTTGCCGCCGATGAGGACGTCGGTGGCGCGGTTGAGGCCGTCGATGAGCGAGTGGCGGCAGCCGTACTTGTTGTCGAACTTGCTCTTGGTGACCGAGTCGTTGACGTTGATCGCCGGGAAGAGCAGCTCGCCGGCCTCGGCCAGCTGGTAGAGGCGGTGGACGCCGGTGGTGGTCTCCTCGGTGACGCCCTTGATCTCGGCGGCGACCGTGGTCCACTTCTGCGGGTCCTGCTGCATCGTGCGGCGCACGAGGGCCTTGAAGACACCGAACTCCTCGGTGTCCTCCTCGGTCGTGGGGGCACCTGGCCGGCGGTCTCCCACTCCTTGCCCTTGTGGACGAGCATCGTGGCGTCGCCACCGTCGTCGAGGATCATGTTGGCACCCTGGCCACCCGGCCAGGTGAGGATCTGCTCGGTGCAGTCCCAGTACTCCTCGAGGGTCTCGCCCTTCCAGGCGAAGACGGGGACACCCTGGGGGTCCTCGGGGGTGCCCTTCCCGACGACGATCGCCGCGGCGGCCTCGTCCTGGGTCGAGTAGATGTTGCAGGAGGCCCAGCGGACCTCGGCACCGAGCGCGGTGAGCGTCTCGATGAGGACGGCGGTCTGCACGGTCATGTGCAGCGAGCCGGCGATGCGCGCGCCCTTGAGCGGCTGGCTGTCGCCGAACTCGGCGCGCAGGGACATCAGGCCGGGCATCTCGTGCTCGGCGAGGCGGATCTGGTGGCGACCGGACTCGGCGAGCGAGAGGTCGCGGACCTTGTGGTCAACGGACATGCGTGAGCTCCTCGGAGACATCGTGTGTTCGAGTTGACCGGCGTCGCCCATCTGGGCCGCGCAGTGCGAGGGTCATCACCCAGGCCGGTAGTGCGTCGTTCAGGGTACCGCAACGGCCCCCGTGCCCCGCAAAGCCGCGACAGGGGTTCGACGGGCGGCTAGCCTGCGCGGCGTGTCCCCGAGCGCACCGAGCACCTCCGCCACCCGGCCTGCAGCGACGGTCCGGCGCCCGCCCGTGGACCTGCTCGTGCCGCTCGCGGTCTTCGCCGTCGCGCGCGTCGTCTCCGGCGTGATGCTGGCCGTCACCGCCCGGCTCCAGCCGGACCTCACCGACGACCCCTTCTGGCACGTCGAGGGCACCCGTCCGGCGAACCCCTCCTACCTCGAGGTCCTGTCGAACTGGGACGGGCAGTGGTTCAAGACGATCGCCCTGCACGGGTACGGGGCGGTGGCGGACGGCCGGGCCTCGGACCAGAGCGCCCTGGCCTTCTCCCCCGTCTACCCCTTCCTCGTGCGCGCGGTGATGGCCGTCACCGGGCTGGGCTTCGAGGCCGCGGCCTCGGGCGTGAGCCTCGTGGCGTCGGCGGCGGCCGTCGTCCTGCTCTTCCGGTGGCTGCTCGTGACCCGGGGCCGGGGGCCGCGGTCGCCGCGGTCTTCGTCCTGTCCTTCTTCCCGGCGGCGCCGGTGCTCCAGGCCGCGTACAGCGACGGACTGGCGCTGCTCCTCGTCGTCGTCCTGCTCCGCGCGGTCGCCGAGGACCGCTGGCGGGTCGCGTGGGCCGTGGCCCCGGCCCTCGCGCTGACCCGCCCGGTGCTGCTGCCCGTGGCCCTGCTGGTCCTCGTGGTCCGCTGGCGCGCCGCCGACGGCCACGTGCGGACGCTGCTCGCCGACCGGGTGCTGCTCGCCCGGGTCGTCGGGATCGGCGCCCTCGCGTTCCTCTGGCCGGTCCTCGCGGGCGTCATCTCGGGGTCGGCCACGGCCTACTCGACGACGCTCAAGGCCTGGCGGTCCGACGGCCTCTCGGTCGGTGGGTGGTTCAGCGGCCTGTGGACCAACGGGCTGCAGGTGCCCGTCGTCCTCTTCGTGGTGATCCTCGTCGCGCTCGTCGCCCTGCGGCTGAGGCGGAGGACCCCGGACGGCCCCGCCGACCACCTCGGCACCTGGGCCGGGGTCTACCTGCTCTTCGTGCTCGCGACCGCGCCGCCGAACGCCGGCATCGTCCGGCACACCCTGCTGACCCTCGTCCCGCTCGGCACGCTCGGTCCGATGGCCGCGCACCTGACGCCGCGGCGCCGCGCCGTCCTGCTCGCCGTCGTCGTGGCGCTCGAGGTGGTGCTCCAGTGGGTGTGGATCCGCTACGTGTTCGTCGTCGCCGACGTCTCCGCCGCCCGCATCCCCTGAGCGGGAACGGAGCTCAGCCGCGGGAGGCGTCCTCGACGTCGGACTCGGAGACGTCGACGGAGGGATGCCCGGGGCCGTCGACGCTCGGGCTGCCGGGGGCGGTGTCGAGGTCGGGCTCGAGGTAGATGACGAGGCGCAGCTGCGGCACGCTCTCGCGCGCGGCGCGCTCGGCCTCGTTGATGGCCGCGACCACCTCGGCCGCGCTGTCGGTCTCCCCCACCGCGAGCTTGGCGGCGACGAGCAGCTCGTCGGGGCCGAGGTGCATCGTGCGGCTGTTGATGACCCGGTCGACCACCTCGGGCGACTCGAGGGCCCGGAGGATGCCCTGGCGCACGGGCAGCGAAGCCGACTCCCCGACGAGCAGCGAGCTCATCTCGACGGCGAGCACCGCGGCGAGCCCGACGAGCAGGACGCCGATCGCCCCCGACCCCAGGCCGTCCCAGACCGGGTTGCCGGTGACCAGGGTGAGCCCGACACCGGTGAGCGCGAAGGCCAGGCCGATGAGCGCGCCGAAGTCCTCGAGGAGCACGACGGGCAGCTCGGGGGACTTCGTCGTGCGGATGAAGCGCACCCACGAGCGACCCCGGCGGATGGCGTTGGACTCGCGCACCGCGGTGCGCAGGCTGAACCCCTCGAGCACCATCGCGACGAGCAACACCGCGAGCGGCACCCACCACCAGCGGGACTCGAACGGGTCGTAGTCGTTCTCGTGCAACGACTCCCGCACCTTCTCGTACGACTCGAAGAGCGCGAAGACACCACCGAGCACGAAGAGCATGATCGCGACGATGAAGGAGTAGACGTAGCGCTGCTGCCCGAAGCCGAAGGGGTGCTCGAGGGTGGCGTCGCGGCTGGCGCGGCGGCTGCCGACGAGGAGCAGCACCTGGTTGCCCGTGTCGGCGAGGGAGTGCACGGCCTCGGCGAGCATCGAGGAGAACCCGGTGAGCAGGAACGCGACGAGCTTGGTGACCGCCACCCCGAGGTTCGCCAACAGCGCCGCGAGGATCGCCGCTCGTCCACCCTCGCTCGCCATGACCCGATCCTAGGGACCGCGGGTCGGCTAGCGTCGACTGCATGCCGACCTCTCGCGGGACCCTCGACTGGGCCGCCGCCACCGACCACCCCGAGCTGCTCGCTCCGCCGGTCCATCCGGCCCTCGCGGCCGTGCCCGGGGCGCTCGTCGCACCCATCGACGCCGACCTCGCCGACACGGCCGCCTTCTGCGAGGCCTACGACGTCGCACTGGGCGCCAGCGCCAACTGCGTGGTCGTCGCCGGGAAGCGGGGTGGGGTCACGTCGTACGCGGCGGTCATGGTGCTGGCCACCCACCGGGCCGACGTCAACGGGGCGGTGCGCCGCCACCTCGACGTCCGCAAGATCTCCTTCGCCCCGATGGACGACGCGGTGGGGCTCACCGGGATGGAGTACGGCGGCATCACACCGGTCGGGCTGCCGGACGGCTGGCCGGTGCTCGTCGACGAGGCGGTCGTGGCCGCCGGCGAGGTCGTCGTCGGCAGCGGGCTGCGGCGCAGCAAGCTGCTGCTGACCGGCGAGAACCTCCTGCGGCTACCGGGCGCACGGTCACTGGCGCTGGCCCAGCCGACGGGCTGACGGCGGCCGGGGCGCCGACGAGGGCGGCGCTCAGAAGGGCGGGCGTTCGGGCCATCTCGAGCGGTGGCGCCGTCCATGGTGCTCCCGGCCATGGACCTCGAGCCGGCACGGTCGGGCGTGCTCGGCGAGCACCGTGAGGCGGCTCTCGAGCGCGCTCCACGGGGGCGGGGGCTCCGGGCCCCGAGGAGGGAACCGCGCCGCGTCGGCTGCGGGCAGCACGACCGACTCGAGGGCGTCGAGGGCCGCCGTCGTGCGCAGGCGACCCGTCGGGTCGGTCCAGGTGGCCGTGCCGTCCGGAGCGAGGCGCAGCCGCCACCCGGGTGACTGCTTGAGGCGGTGGTGTCGACGGCAGAGGCACAGGAGGTTGGTGGCCGCGGTCGGCCCGAGCGGCCAGGGCCGGACGTGGTCGAGGTCGCAGAACCGGGCCGCCACGGCTCATCCCGGGAAGCGGCAGCGGCCGTCGCGGGCCCGGACGAGGGCCGCGAGCCGGGCGCCCGGCCGGTAGCCGTCGGACGCGAACCGGCTCTCCGGGTCGAGCCGGGCGCCGCTCATCGAGTGGCACGGGAGCGGGCCGGACGTCGGGTCGAGGTGCTCACGGACCCAGGCGCGAGGGACGAGCACCGGCTCGGAAGGTCGCGATCCGTGCACCTGGACGAGGTCGTCGTCGCGGCCGGGGCCCTCGGCCGCGGCCGGCCGGGTGGAGGACGCACCCTCGACGCCGTCGACCGGGGCGGTGAGGACGACCCGCACGTCGACGGACGAGTGCTGGAGGACGAGGTCGGTCAGGGCCTTGCCCCGGGCCTGCTCCACGGTGGCGCAGGTGCCGTCGCCGACGTAGCTGTGGGCCAGCCGGTCGACGGCGGTCCAGGCCGCGGCCGCATCCTCGCTGGGGAACGTGCCGAGCCAGGTGTCGACGCCGGGCTCGGCCACCCAGCGGCGCAGCCCGCACCGGGACCGAGCCCGCACGGCGCGCTGCCGGAGGAGGTCGGGCGAGATCCGCGCGAGGAGCCGGCGGCAGCGCCGACGGAGGGCGGGGGCGTCGGAGTCGGCGAGGAACGGGTCGAGGGCGTCGACGACCGCCGCGGCGACGTCGGCCGGCGCCTCGGCGAGCTCGGTGGCGACGACGGACGCGCGGTAGGGGTCGAGCCGCCCGTCGAGCATCGCCGCGTGCAGCCCGCGCAGTCCGGTGGCGGCGCCGCGCACCCCGTCGCCGGCCTCGGACGGCTCGCGGCCACCACAGATGCGGACCGCGGTCTCGACCCGTCGCTGGGCCTGACCGTGTGAGGCTCCGACGAGGGGCGCCAGCAGGTCGGCGGCGTCGAGGGCGACGGTGCCGACAAGGTGCTCGACCTCGCCGAGCGTCCCGTCCTCGTCCCACACGCTCTCGCGGCGAGCCAGCTCGACGACGGCCTGGTCCTGGAGGGCGGTGACGACGTTGGGCACGCCCTGGCAGGACGTGACGAGGGCTGTCCAGCCGTCCCGGTCGGTGGGGGCCTGGTGGAGCCGGTCGAGGAGGTCGCCGGCGAGCTCGGCCAGCGTGTCTGCGGCTGTCGTCGCGACCATCGGCTCCCCCTCCCCTCGTGGGTTCCATCCTACTCCCCGACGGCACCCCGGCAATGGCTGATCTCATCAATCTGTTTGTTGGACAACCTCTTTCGTCCCATCAACCTCGCACATCACGCCCATCGCCGGCGCCACGCGCGAGGACCGGCACGCCCTCACGGTTGCGGCCGGCCTGCCCCGGGTAGCGACCGGTCATGGACATCGAACCGAGCGAGCAGGCGCAGCAGACCGCCGAGCAGGGCCAGGCTGCGGAGGACGAGCAGCGCACCGGCAAGGCGGCGCGGCAGTGGCGGACCGAGGCGGAAGGCATCGCGGAGATGCACGGCGACGCGCTCGAGCGGGCCGAGGCGATGGGCGACGAGGTCGAGACCTCCATCCCGGTCCCCGACCCCGCGCACGACCCGGGCGCCGTTCAGGAGCGCAGCATCGGCGAGGCCCGGGAGGCCCGGACCGGGCGCCACCACGCCGAGAACGGGTGAGCCTCAGGACGTGCGGTCGCGCAGGTCCGTGACGTGCCGGGAGACGGACGGGTCGAGGCCGAGCCCGAGGGCGAGGTAGGTCGCGGCGTAGTCGGTGAGTGCGACGAGCGAGGCCAGCCGCTCGACGGGGTGCCCGGCGCGCGCCTCCTGCTCGAGGACGACCACCCCGGACTCGCGGGCCGACCCGAGGACCGCCTCGGCCAGGGACGCCCCGGCGGGCCCGAGGGCCGGGTCGCGCAGCGCGAGCAGCCCGAGCCGCGGCACCGCCGGCCCGTCGAGGTAGGGGTCGGCGAAGATGTCACCGCCGCCGGTCGGAGCGGCGCCCAGGCCGCTGCCGAACGGACCGTCGAGCGTGGCGACGACGGAGGCCGCGGCATCCGGGAGGGCGCCGTGCGTCGCCGGCACGCGAGCGGTGCGCGAGAGCATCTGGGCCGCGCGACACGCGGCGACGCCGGTGAGCGCGCCGTCGCCGAGGACGACGGGGACGGTGCCGTCGAGCCCGAGGGCCAGCACCTTGGCCGGGTTGACGAAGGCGTCCGACGAGGGTCGGCACTCCTCGGCCACCTCGTCGAGGACGTCGGCCACGGACTCGAGCACCGACGGTGGGCTGGACGCCAGCCCGAGGGCGTCGGCGGCGACGAGCACGGGCGTCAGCAGCGACCAGAGCGCCGTGCGCGAGGACGGCGCCGGCAGCGCGACGTCGACGTGCACGCCGCGGGCCCGGGCGCAGACGTCGGCGAGCGGCGAGCCGGCCGCCCCGACGGTGAGCAACGAGGCGCCGCGACGGGCGGCCTCGGCGGCCAGCGCCAGCGGTCCCGCCGCCCGGCCCGACTGCGAGACCGCGATGACGAGGTCGAGCGGCCCGACCCATCCGGGCAGCGGTGCGTCCCGGCGGGCCGCGACGGGCACCGGGGAACCGGGCTCGGCGAGCAGGTCGAGGACGTCGCCGACGATGCCCGAGCCGCCGAGCGCCGCGACGAGCACCGAGCGGGGTCGCTCGCCGCCGGCGACCCTCCCGACCCCGGCCTCCTCCGCGGCGACGAGCGCTCGGCGCACCTGCGCGCCGGCCGAGGCCAGCCAGCGCAGGGTGTCGCGGGTGTCGAGCGCCGCGAGGGCCTCGACGTCGTCCAACCGGTTCTCGTCGACCCACGCCATCGCAGGCGGCTCCTCGCGTCGGGCCCGCGCCGCGCGGGCCGGTGGCTGCGGCCGGGGCCCGGCCGGAGGCGGTGGCCGGCGGACCGGCCGGTGGCTCAGGCGGGGTGGCGCGCCTCGTCGACGAGCAGCACCGGGACGCCCTCGTCGACGCGGTAGGCCAGCCCGCACGACTCGTTCGTGCAGACCATCTCGGGACCGGTCGGGCCCTCGGCGTCGCGCAGCTCGCTGCGGCACGCGGGGCAGCGGAGGATCTCCCGCAGCCAGGGCTCGACGTGGGAGCTGGGGCCGGCCGGCTCGCTCATGGGGTCCTCTCGCAGGGGTCGTCCGGGACGGCCCCGATCCTTCCACACGCCGCTCGCCGCGGGGAGTGCTCCCCGGGCGTCCGTGTTGTGACCTGCGGTGGTGCTGCCTAGGGTCCCGTGTGACGACACGTGGGAGGGACGGACGGTGCAGCTCGAGATCCTCGGCAGGGTGCGCCTGTCCACCGACGCCGGCCCGGTGCGGCTCACCGAGCTCGAGCACGGCCTGCTCGCCTCCGCGGCGCTGCACGGCCACGTCGGGGTCGACACCCTCGCCGAGTGGCTCTGGGACGGCGACCCGCCCTCGTCGGTGCGCAACCGCGTGCAGTCGCTCGTCTCCGGCATCCGCCGCAAGGCCGGCACCGAGCAGCCCGTCATCGTCACCGAGGGCCGCGGCTACCGGCTCGGGGACGGAGTCGCCGTCGACCTCGCCCGGTGGGTCGAGGAGGTGACCGCCGCCCGCGCCCTGCGCCCCGAGGACCCCGCCGCCGCCCTCGGCCGCTACGACGCCGCCCTCGGGCTCTTCGTCCACGACCCGCTCCAGGGGGCACCGGCCACGGCCGCCGTCGAGGTCGAGCGCGGCCGGCTCGCCCAGGAACGCCTCTCGGTGCTCGAGGAGCGGCACGACGCCGCGCTGCGCTCGGGCGCCCTCGACGGGCTCGTCGCCGAGCTCGACGCGCTCTGCGCCCGGCACCCGTACCACGAGGGCTTCGTCGCCCTCTTCATGCTCGCCCTCGCCGCCACCGGGCAGCAGGGGCGCGCGCTGGAGGTCTTCCAGGAGGCCCGCTCGCGCCTCGACGACGAGCTCGGGGTGCGCCCGTCCGACCAGCTCGCCGAGGCCCAGCGCCTCGTCCTGTCCGGGGTGCCCGTGGCACGCCGCCCGGAACCGGTGGAGGACGCGGGCGGAAGCGCGAGCGCGAGCGCGAGCGCCGGCACCGACGCCGCGGAGCCGGCCCACCACCCCGCCGCACTCGGGCTGCCGGTCCCCCGCACCCTCCCGCGCCGTCCCGACCCGTTCGCGGGCCGCACCGGCGAGCTGGCCGAGGTCCGCCGGGCCGCCGAGGGGCTCGCCGACGGCCCGGTCGTCGTCGCCGTCACCGGCCTCCCGGGGTCCGGCAAGTCGGCCCTCGCCCTCGAGGCCGGCCACGCCCTGCGCGACCTCTTCCCCGACGGCACGCTCTACCACGACGGCGCCAACACCCCCGGCGGCGTCCCCGTCGAGGCCGTCGTCACCTCCTTCCTCCCCCTGCTCGGCGTGCACCCCGAGGCCGTGCCCGCCTCGCCCCGCGCGCGGGCCGGCCTCTTCCGCTCGCTGCTCGACGGCCGTCGCGTGCTCGTCGTGCTCGACAACGTCACGGGGACGGACGAGGGCGCGGACGCCCGCCGCATCGCCGACCTGCTGCCGGCCGGTGCCGGGTCGATGGCCCTGGTCACCTCGCGCCGTCCCGTGGGCGGTCTGGGGGCGCGCCTGCGGGTCCGGCTGCGCAGCCTCGACCCCGCAGCGGCCCGCAGCCTGTTCGAGGCGCTGGTCGGCGACGAGCGGGTCGCCGAGGCCCCCGACGCGGTCGACGACGTCGTCCGGCTCACCGGCGCCGTGCCGCTGGCGCTCCGGCTGGTCGCCGGACGGCTCGCGCAGCGTCCCGACCTCGGGCTCGACGACCTCGTCGAGCGACTCGAGCGGCTCGGCCCCGGGTCGGGCACCGACGAGATCGCGGTGCTGCGCGAGAGCCTCGACCAGCTGCTCGAGGGGCTCGACCCCACGGCCCGGCGCTGCGTGGAGGCCCTCGCCCACCTGCCCGCCGACGCCTTCAGCGGATGGGTCGCCGGCGCGGTGCTGGGCGACCCCGCCGCCGGTGACGCCGCCCTCGACGCGATGCTCGAGGCCAGCCTCGTCGAGCCGGTCCTGCGCGAGGACCACGACACCCAGTACCGCCTGCACGACCTCGTGCGCACCCACGTCCGGGCCCGGGCGGGTCGCGGCCTGGCCGCCGACCCCGGCACGCAGGACGAGACCCAGGCCCTCGCCGAGGCCGCCGTGGCCCGCTCGGGCGCCTTCCTCGAGGACCGGCCGCACCGGTTCCTACCCGTCGCGCCGCGTCCGGCCACCCTGACCGCCCCGCAGCCCACGCCGCGGGTGCGACGGCGCTCGCGGCGCTTCTTCCGCACCGAGACACCGCTGTTCGTCGCGCTGGCTCGATCGCTGGCCGGGCACCGGCCCGACCTCTCGTGGCGCCTGCTCGCCGACTCGGCCCTCGGCACCGACGCCGCGAGCGACCTGCACGCGTGGTTCGAGGCCGAGCACGAGGTGGCCGAGGCGTTGCACGGGGCCGACGACGACAGCCGGCTCGGGGCCGCCCACCTCCTGCTGTGCCGGGCCTGGCTGCTGCAGGACCGGCGCTCGGCCTCCCGCGACGCCCGCGACCTGGCCGAGGCAGCGCGCCCCCGGCTGCTCCTGCTCGGCGCGCACGCGGCCGCGGCGGCTGCCTCCCTCGTCAGCGCCCAGGCCTCGACCTCGCTCGGCCGGCGCGACGAGGCCGAGGCGGCCATCGCCACCGCCGAGGCCTCCATCGGTCGCACCACCGACAGCACCCTCGCGGCGTGGGCGGCCATCGCCCGCGGCACGGTCCACAACGACTACGACGAGCTCGACGACGCCGCGCGCGAGTTCACGCGGGCCCGCGAGATCCTCACGGAGACACCGCGGACCGTGGCCTACGCCCTCGCCACGCTCGAGCTCTCCCGGGCCCGGCGGCGCACCGGCGAGCTCGGCCCCGCCACCCTGCTCGTCGACGAGTCGCTCGACATCCTGTCGGGGGTGGAGGCCGTGCACATGTACTCGTACGCCCTCGACGCCCGCGCCGAGGTCAGCCTCGCGGGCGGTCACGCGGCCGAGGCGCTCGAGGAGGCGAGCACCAGCCTCGAGCGGGCCTCGGCCTCGCTCGACGCCTTCCTCACCGCCCGCGCCCGCCGCACCCGCGCCCGGGCCCTCCTCGCGCTCGGACGGCTCGGCGAGGCCGAGAGCGAGCTGCGGGGTGCGGTCGAGGAGTTCACCGCGCTCGACCGGCCGCTCAGCGTGGCCTTCACCTACCAGGTGCTGGCCGCCGCCCTCGACGCCGCCGGCGACGCGGTCGGCGCGAGCGAGGCGCTGCGGCTCGAGCAGGCCGCCCTGCGTCGCGCGAGCGCCTCACGTGCCGCGGCCCCGCAGCGGCGCAGCCCCGGCCCCGCCTGACTCCCCGCCGCACGCAGGCGTCGGCCCGGTGTCGGCCCCGCGTCGGGCGCTCACTCGCGCGAGGTGTACCCGCGGAAGGTCTTGCCGGCCCGCAGCGGCCCGCCGGTGTGCCAGGTGTAGCTCTTGCGGGCGATCTCGTCGCCGTCGACGTTGCCCTCGACCGTGAGGACGGTCCGGGTGCTCGCCGTCACCTTGACGACGAGTCCGACGTGGCCGGCCCAGCTCGACCCGTCGTCGCTCCACACGAGGACGTCACCGGGCTTCGGGAGAGTCTGCCCCGCACCGGAGTACGCGTGGAACCGGCCGGCGACCCGCGGGTCGGTGCGCCACGCCTGCGAGCTCTCGTAGCTCGTCGGGATGCGCGGGTAGGCCGCCGGGTCGGGCATCGTCTTCCCGGTCCACATCGCCGCGATGAACGAGCCGCACCACGAGTTGCCGTTGTAGTGGTTGAAGACCGTCCGGTTGTCGTTGCTGCCCGACAGCTCGAGGACGTTGCGGTTCTGGGCCGGCTTCACGACGCTCTGGTGGACGGTCTCGGACCCGGCGACCTTGAAGGCCCGGGGGTTGTTCAGGGCCGCGTCGGCGCGGTCGACGGTCGCCTGCCGCAGCGCCGAGAGGCCGGAGGTGCCGGGCAGCGGGTCGGCCGCCGCGGGCACCGCCGTCAGGGCGGCGACCAACGACGCGGCGGACAGCGAGGCGAGGGAGAGGGCGAGGACGGGACGACGGTTCACGGCGGCCTCCTGGGTGGGTGTCCGGGACACCCCGAGCCTGTCCCGGGCCGCTGCGAGGGCGCTGCGCGGCGGCTGCGCGGGTCAGCCGCGGACGATGCCCAGCACGGTGTCGCGGACCCGGGCCATCGTCACCGAGTCGGCGGCCTCGACGTTGAGGCGCAGCAGCGGCTCGGTGTTCGAGGCACGCAGGTTCAGCCACCACATCGGGTCGTCGTCGCCGCCCGCGTGCACGAGGGTGAGCCCGTCGAGCCGGTCGACGGTGACGCCCTCCCCCTCGGCCCAGGCGAGCACCGCCTCGGTGGCCGCTGCGGCGTCGGCGACGGTCGAGTTGACCTCGCCGGAGGCCGGGTAGCGGCTGAGGTCGGCCATCAGCCCGCTGAGAGGGGCCTCCTGCTCACCGAGCGCGGCGAGCACGTGCATCGCGGCGAGCATCCCGGTGTCGGCGAACCAGAAGTCGCGGAAGTAGTAGTGGGCGCTGTGCTCGCCGCCGAAGACCGCTCCGTGCCGGGCCATCTCGCCCTTGATGAACGAGTGGCCGACGCGCGTGCGCACGGCCCGGGCGCCGGTCTCGGCGATGACCTCGGGCACCTGCGCCGAGGTGATGACGTTGTGCACGACCGCGACGTCGGCCGGGTCGGCACCGTCGGCCACCGCGCGAGCCACCTCGCGGCGCGCGATGAGGGCGGTGATGGCGCTCGGGCTCACCGGCTCGCCGCGCTCGTCGACGACGAAGCACCGGTCGGCGTCGCCGTCGAAGGCCAGCCCGATGTCCGCGCCGTGGGCCGTGACGGCGGCCTGGAGGTCGCGCAGGTTCTCGGGCTCGAGGGGGTTGGCCTCGTGGTTGGGGAAGGTGCCGTCGAGCTCGAAGTACAGCGGCTCGACGGTGAGCGGCAGGGCGGGCAGCCCGGCACCGGTGCCGAGCACGGCCGGCACGGTGAACCCGCCCATCCCGTTGCCGGCGTCGACGACGACCTTCAGCGGGCGGATGCCGGAGAGGTCGACGAGGCCGCGCAGGAAGCCGGCGTAGTCGGCGAGGACGTCACGCTCGGCGAAGGCACCGGTGGGCTCGCCGGAGGGGACGCCGTCGGCCAGCAGCTGCTCGGCCAGGCTGCGGATGTCGGCGAGGCCGGAGTCCTGCCCCACGGGACGGGCCCCGCTGCGGCACAGCTTGATCCCGTTGTAGCGCGCCGGGTTGTGGCTGGCCGTGAACATCGCACCCGGGAGGTCGAGCGACCCGCTGGCGTAGTAGAGGCCGTCGGTGCTGCACAGACCGATGAGCGTGACGTCGAGGCCGCGCGAGCGCACGCCGTCGGCGAAGGCCTCGACCAGCCCGGGGCCGCTGTCGCGCATGTCGTGGCCGAGCACGCAGCCGGGCGCTCCGTCGGGGCGCACGACGACGTCGGCGAACGCGACACCGAGCGCGCGGGCCACCTCGGCGTCGAGCTGGTCGGGCACGGTGCCGCGCACGTCGTAGGCCTTGACGACGTCGGCGAGGGAGCGAGCGGTCATGGCCGACGAGCCTACGGGAGGGGCGCCGGCCGGGTGACCGGGCCCCGCCGTCACTCGATGAGGCGGATCGGGTCGCCCTCGAGCTGGGCCGACCAGGCCGTCACGTCGGTGGGCTGTGCGCTCGAGCCGTAGTCGTACACGAGCTTGACCCAGCAGTCGGTCGGGTCGTTGTCGTTGCACGAGTACCCGGTCGGGATCGGCACGTTGATGTTCTGGAAGCGGCCGTTGAAGGCGTTGGGACTGCTCGACGTCCCCGCCGGGACCGAGAACGAGCAGGTCGCCGAGATCGTCGTCGTGACCCCGCTCCCGGTGCAGCCGCTGTAGTTCCCCCCGGTCGGGTTCACGATCTTGATCGTCCCCGCTGCCGTCGAGTCACCGACGTCGTACAGGGAGACCTTGAGCGTGCTGCCGCCGGTGCCGCTGGGGACCCGCGCGAGATGGAAGGTGGTCACCGAGCCGTTCTTGTTGGCGAAGATGCCCATCCGCTCACGGCCGGAGACGGTGATGGCGTTGAGGCCCGCCGTCGTGCCCGTCGTCGCGCGGACGGCGAACCGGTTGCCGGTGTCGGCATTCTGGTACGCGCCGGCCACGTTCGAGGTCACCTGGAGGGTGTACGTGCCCTGGACGGGGTTGGACACCGGGCAGAAGTCGACCCAGCGGCGGAAGTTCTCGGCGATGCTCGCCTTGTAGGTACTCGACGACGACGCGTTGAGCACGTTGAAGAGGGTGCCGGTGTACCCGTCGTAGGTGACGTCGCAGACGATGGCGCCGCTCATCGGGTCCCACGAGCTGACCCCGGGGGCGCGGACCACGAACCGCGTGCGCTGCACCTGGCTGTTCGAGGTGTCGTAGTGGTTGTCACCCGTGCAGTAGTCGCTCGAGACACCGCTCACGTAGCGGTCGGACCCGGAGTTGCTGGCGGCGTGCCACGGGTTGACCGCCTGGGTCGCGGCGGTGGTGTTCGAGCCGAAGCCCGTCCCGCAGGTGAGTCCGACGTTGACGGTGACCGGGTCGAAGAGCTGGATGTTGAGGGAGGGCAGGGCGCTCTTGACGGTGATGTCGAAGAGGTAGCCGCTGGCGTCGTACTGCGAGTTCGTCCCGCTCGAGCAGCCGTCCTGCCCCGCGGCGGTCGTGCTGCAGCGCAGCGACGAGTAGGCGTCGCCGTTCTGCTTCTGGGCGTCCGGGCCGTTGACGTTGGCCCAGAGGTTGCCGTTGACGGCGCTGCACGAGCTCGCGCGCACCGACGACGACGCCTCGGGGTCGTTGCCGAACTCGTTGCACGGGCTGCCCATCGGGATGGGGCCGGTGTAGTCGGCGATCGCGTGGCTGCTGACGTTCGAGGTCGACAGGCCGAGCAGGCTGCCGAAGAAGTTGTTGACCGTGCGGCTCACGTCGACCCGCAGCTGGGTGGCGTTGGTGCCCCGGCTCGGGACGACCGTGACGCTGGTGTCGGCGTTGTCGAAGCCGTTGTTCTTGGCGTACTGCTGGGCCAGGGCGTAGGCGTTGGTCTGGCTGCCCGGCAGCTTGGTGACGCCCGCGAGGGCGGCGGCGTCCGCGGCGCGCTGGGCGCGCTGGCTCACGAGGTACCAGTTGCCCACGTCGACGGCGAAGGCCGAGAGCGACACGAGGACGATGAGCAGGAGGGCGCTCATCACGGCGATGTAGCCGCGCTCGTCGCGCTGCCGTCGGCGGGGGCGGAGGGCGCGCAGCACCCGGCGGGCGCTCATCGACAGCCCCCGGTCCGGGGCATCGGCTCGAAGCGCAGGACATCGGCCTGGTTGATGTCGATGCTCGTGAACACGAAGCGGGTGATGG
This sequence comes from Phycicoccus sp. HDW14, assembly GCF_011383005.1. Classification (GTDB taxonomy): domain Bacteria; phylum Actinomycetota; class Actinomycetes; order Actinomycetales; family Dermatophilaceae; genus Phycicoccus. The sequence goes on from NZ_CP049935.1 coordinate 2,123,627, forward strand.
CGGCGTGACGGACCTGCATGTAGACACCAATCCGGTCGGGCGGGCTGCTCGCGCACGCGTCGTGCGTCGAGGCGGCCCACGTCGGGGATGCCGAGGGGACGAAGCGCGTGCCGTTCCAGGTGAACTTGATGCACGTGGAGCAGTCGGCGAAGTCCGACCGGCCCTGCGGGAAGTTGTTGTTGACGTTGGCCTTGTAGACCCACAGCTGCTGGATGGCCCCACGCCCCAGGGCGCCGGAGCTCTCCTGGATGCGGTCGGCCGCGGCCTGCGCGTAGCCGGAGTTGCGCGGCTGCGACGAGGCCAGCCGGACCCCGGCCTTGACGGCCTGCGACGTCGAGAGCGAGTCCTTGAAGTAGAACCCGAACTCGAGGATGCCGACCATGAGCAGGAGGATGACGGGGGTGACGAAGGCCGCCTCGACGGCCGACGCGCCGCGCTCGTCGCGGCGGGCGTGGAACATCATGTCGAGCACGTCTTCGTCGAGGGGATCTCCTCGAAGCGCATGACGCTCGACTCGGTGATCACGGTGTTCTCGGCGAACTGGATGGGCGCGTCGTACCGGTACTGCACCCGCACGCCGACGGACTGGATGGTCGGGGTACCGGTGGCGCAGGCCGAGCGGCTGCTCCACGTGCCGGTCGAGGTCCCGACGCCGGTGATCTTCCCCTGGGCGTCGGACGTCACCGAGAACCGGACGCAGTCCGCGGCGCACCCGGCGTTCACCGGGTCCCCGGTCGTCGAGTTGGCGTTGTAGACCCAGATCGCCTGGACCCGGGCGGCCTCCATCCCCATGAGCGTGCTCACCACCTGCGCGGCGGCGTCGCCGGCGTAGCTGGAGGCCAGCGGCTCCGAGGCGGCGGTGCGGGCACCGGCCCGGGCGCCGCTGGAGAGCTGGTAGCTGGTCTTGAAGAACATCGAGAGGTCCACGACTCCGGCGAGGATCGTGAAGAGGAAGAGGAACACGAGCGCGGCCTCGAGGGCGACGGCGCCCCGCTCGTCACGGGTCTCGGCCGGGGTGGGTCGGAGGGGACGCGGACGCAGCCGATGCACGGCGAACCCCTTTCCCTGCGAGACGACCTGGGCGGGACCGACGGTAGGGCCGGGGGTTTCCCGTGGGCGACGGGTCGAGGGGTCGGATCGTCCGAACGGCCGAGCAGGAAAGGCCGTGTGGCCGCAGGGCGCCCGAGGGCGGCCTGCCGGCGGGGTCAGGCCTCGGCGCTGCCCCGCAGCACCCGCAGGTGGCCGCGGCGGGCCACCTCACCGGTGACCTCGGGGAGGGGCGGCGGCACGTCGGCGGCCGCGCGGGGACGCCCGGCCTCGCGGACGGCGTCGGCGAGCGCGAGCAGGTCGTCGGTGGTGGGCTCGGGGTCGGGGTACTCGGTGGCCAGGCGCAGCACGTCCCACCCGCGCGGTGCGGTGAGCCGGGTGGCGTGGTCGGCGCAGAGGTCGTAGGTGTGCGGCTCGGCGTACGTGGCGAGCGGCCCGAGGACGGCGGCGCGGTCGGAGTAGGCGTAGGTGAGCGTCGCCACCGCCGGCTGCCGGCAGCCGGTCTTGGTGCACTTCCGCGACAGGTTCACGCGCTCGACTCTAGGCGGCGGCTGCGACGACCTCCCGGAGGCACGCCGTAGAGTCGGCCGGGTGACCGCCCGCCGCCGCGACCGCCACGGACGGGGCCACCGCGGACCCCTCGCGTGGCCGACCGTGCCGACGATGACGACCCGCCGTGAGCGTTTCGACGACCTCGTCCTCGACGCCGCCGACCGGCTCCGGCCCCACCTCGGGACGCGCTACGCCGGAACCGAGTTCGCCGTGCAGGACGTCCCGCCCACCGACCCGGCCCCGTGGGAGGAGCAGGTCGCCCCGCTCGGGCGGCTGCTGCGGGCCACGACCTCGCGCACCGACCGGGTCGTGGTCTACCGGCGTCCGGTGGAGGCCCGCGCCCAGGACGACCAGGACCTCGCCGACATCGTCCGCGAGGTGGTCACCGAGCAGGTGGCGGCCCTGCTCGGCGTGCCCGCCCACGAGCTCGACCCGGACGTCGACCCCGACCGCTGACCGCGAGCGCGGGGCTCAGGGCTCAGGGCAGCGGGAAGGCGCGGCTGACCGGTGAGGTGACGGCCACGGGCTCGAGGGGCACCTCGGAGAGCAGCAGGGCGGCCCCGCTGCCCGACACCGACGTCAGGCCGCCGCGCAGGCTGCCGGACCCGCCGGTGCGCTCGACCCAGACGGCGGAGGCACCGGCGAGGTCGACGTCGACGGCGCGGTCGGCGAGGAGGCTGACCGTGCGGGTCCGCTCGTCGCCACCGACGACGAGGGTGAGCTCGGCCGTCGAGGCCCCGCCGGTGCTCACGAGCCGCAGCGAGCGGGACACCCCGGGGGTGGCCGGGAGGGCGGCGCCACCGACCCCGGACAGGGCCGGGGCGGAGACCGCCCAGCCGATGTCGCCGGCCGCCGCGGCGTCGCCCGGCGTGCTGAGCACGGCGGCGGCGACCGGGACGTCGGAGCGCACGACGACGGAGTAGGCCCCCGGCGGGACGGCCGGAAGGGCCAGTTCGCCGACCCCCTCGGCGGGCACGGTGACGACCGTGTCGTCGGTGGTGGCGACCGGGCCGTCGCGCCCGAGGAGGGTCACGCTGGCCACGGCGTCCTCACCGGAGGGCGAGACGACGCGCAGGGTGGTCCTGCCGGAGCCGAGGACGGCGGCCGGGACGACCTGCACGGTCGACGGCGGGTCGGCCGGGACCACGGTCTCGGCCCCCCGGGGAGTGCTGCCGACGAGCCAGGTGTCGGTGAGCGTGGCGTGCAGCCCCCCGCCGTCGGCGACGACGTGGACGGCCGGGGTGGCCTCCTCCCCCGCGACGGCATCGAGCAGCAGCGTGACCCGCCCGCCGGGTGGGACGGTCTCGGTGCGCGCGGGCGCGACCGGGCCCGCAGCCCCGTGCACGGTGACGTCGGCGGTGACCGGGTTGCCGCCGGGGTTGACGAGGACGAGCCGTTCCTGACGACCGGCGCCCGCCCCGCCGCCGAGGAGCCAGAGGTCGGTGCCGGCCGCGAGGCACGGGGTGGTGACGAGGCCGCGCAGGTCGCTGCGGGTGCTCGACCACTCCTGCATCCCGACGACGGCCGGCGCGAGCGAGCCGGTGGCGCGCAGGGCGACCGGGCCGCTGCGCGGGAGGGCGGCGGACGCGGCGCCGGGGCGCGAGGGGACGTCGGTGAGCCGGGCCGAACCGCCGGTGACGCGGGCCGTGCCGGGCCCCGTGGCCGGCACGGGCAGCAGCGACTCGGGACCGGTGACCGCGGCGACGGTGCCGCCGACGGAGACGTCGTCGATGCCGGAGATGCCGCTCAGCTCGTTGCCCGGGCACATGGTGTCGATGCTCGTCGCGAGGCTGGTCGGCGCGACGGGGGCCTCCTGCGCGCCGCTGGCCGCCGCGAGGTCGAGGCCCTCGCCGTGCGTGGCCGCGACCCAGACCAGGGCCGCGGCGACCCCGCCACCGAGGACGACGCGGGAGACGGCCGGCACGGCAGGGCGCAGGCGCGCGAGGCGGCTCATCGACCCACCACCCGGGTCTCGCGCCGGCCGAAGGGCACGGCGAGGAAGGCGAGCACCGCGAGGGCCAGGACCTGGCCGAGGTGCCACCAGCGCTGCGGGTCGGTGAGGGTCACGGTGAGCGTGCCCGTGCCCTGCGGGAGCTCGTAGGTGGGCGAGGCGGCGTCGGCGACCGGCCGCAGGACCCGCCGGTCGACCTCGACGACGGCGTGCTCGGCCCATCCGGCCGGCTCGGCGACGACGAGGCGCGCGCCCGCGGGGCGTCGATGGTCGTCGTCGTGGCGGCGTGGTCGCCCGTGGTGACGACGAGCCGGGTGCCGGCCTTGCTCTCCATCCGCAGGCGCGGAGGGGCGACGAGGGCCTCGGACTTCGTGCCCGTGGGGCTGAGCCGCCACAGCTCCCAGCCGTCCTTGGGCGAGATGCGCTGGAGGCCGTCGGTGGCGTCGAGGCGCCGGACCACCTCGGGCACCTGACCGCCGCGCACGGCGAGCAGGTCAGCGGCGGTGGCGCCGACGAGCTTCTGGCTGCCCGGGACCGCACCGAGCAGGCCGGTGACGTCGGCGGCGACGGCGGCGTCGGCCCCCGGTTCGGCCGGCAGGGTCCGCACGAGGCGCGCGTCCTCACGGCCGACGAAGCGGTAGGCGGCGCCGCGGTCGCCCGGCTCGACGAAGAGCGAGCGGGTGGCGAACGCGCCGGCGGCCTGGTCGACGGCGACGGCGGGGCGCGGGTCACGCCAGGGCGCGAGCCCGGTGCCGAGGGTGCCGAGGACGACGCCCCCGACGAGCACCACGACGGCCGCGACCGCGGTGGCGGCCACGAGCCGCAGCAGGACGCGCGAGCGGTCGCGGACGGCGTGGACCGGCAGGGCGTCGAGGCCGTGCGCGAGGGCGAGGACGAGGACGAGGGTGAGCGGCAGGAGCATCGTCCCGGCCCACAGCGTGATGGCCTCGCCGGCGGGCTCGACGCCGGAGGGGACCGTGCCGAGGCGCAGCCGGGGCGCGACGAGGGCGAGTGCTAGGAGGACCGGCAGGAGGGCGGCCAGCGCGGTGGGGGCGCGGCGCCACGAGCGGCCCCGGAGCAGGCCGACGAGGCCGACGACGACGAGGGGCACGGCCGTCCAGACGAGCGGGGCTCCGGCGCCCCCGGCGTCGAGCAGGGCCAGGCGCCAGGCCGCCGGCGCGCTGCCGCCCCACTGGGCGAGACCGGTGCCGGCGACGACGGCCGGCCACGAGGCCGAGCCGGCGGCGAGCACCCACGGCGCGAGGACGGCCGACGGGACGAGCGCGGCGACGAGGGCGTGGGCCCGGACCCGGCTACGGACGACGGCGAGGACGAGCGCGAGGACGACGGCGAGCCCGGCGAGCACGGGCGCGAAGGCCCCGAGGAGCGTGGTGGCCAGCGCCGTGGCGAAGGCGCTCGTGGCCGTGGAGCGGCGGGTGGCGACGAGCCAGAGCCCCGCCGCGACGGCCGGCAGGAGGACGAGGGCCACGACGGCGCCGAGCCGTCCCTGGGCGACGGCCGCGGCCGCCGGGCCCGAGCAGGCCCAGGCGACGGCCCCGAGGGTGCGCACCCAGCGCCGGGTCGCGACGACGCGCAGCGCGAGGTAGGCCGACACGGCGGCGGCGGGCATCGCGAGGAGGACCGCGAGGGCGACGACGACTCCGCCCGGTGACACCGGGTCGGGGACGAGGGGCAGGTGGTCGACGAGCCAGGCGGGGGCGGCGAGGAGGGCGCTGGCCGGGCCGGCCTGCTCCGGGCCGCCGAGGCCCGGGCCGGACCAGCCGTCGCGCCAGGCGTGCCAGAGGCTCGCGGCGTCGGCGCGGGAGCCGACCAGCTCGCCGCCGGTGAGGCCGTTGCCGAGCCCGGTGACGAGGTCGAGGCCGAGCGACCGCCCGGCCGCCACGGTGGTGGCCAGGGCGGCGAGGACGGCGACCACCCCGGGGTGGCGCACGACCTTGACGACCCACGAGCGGGGGTTGAGGTCGGCGGCCTCGTCGCCGATCGGCGGCTGCGGCGTCACGAGCGCGTGGTGCACCGAGTCGCCCCAGGACGTGAGCACGGCCCGGCGCGGCTCGAAGACGGCGTGCAGGTCGCGGCGGCGCACGGCCGGGCGGTGCCGGGTGCGCCAGCGGGCCCGCCAGCCACGCACGGGGTCGAGCGAGGTGAGGGAGGCGACCTCGGCCCACGCGCTGCGCGGGCGCTTGAGGAGCAGCAGGGCCAGCGCCGCGAACACCGAGCTGACGGCGACCCAGACGGCGAGGAACGGCGTGGACCACCAGGGGCCCGGGCCATCGCGACCCGGCGGGCGGCGCGGCGGCGGGCACCGGTGGTGGCGGTGGCGACGGCGACCCCGGCCCGGGACCGGACGCGGGAGGAGGGCACGACGACGACGCGCCGGCCGCTGGCCTGGGCCCGCCAGCCGAGGTCGAGGTCGGCCCCGACGTCGCCGAAGGTGGTCTCCCAGCCGCGCAGGGCCACGAGCAGGTCGCGCTCGACGAGGGACCCGGCGAACGGCACGGCGAGCACGTCGCTCGTCGTGTCGTACTGGCCCTGGTCGGGCTCGCCCGGGACCGGCCGGGCGAGCAGGCGGCCGCCGCGGGTCGTGCGGATGGAGACCGCCCGCAACCGGTGCGGGGCGTCGACGTCGACGTGCTTCGGGCCGACGACCCCCGTCGACGGCGACCGGCGCCAGGCGTCGACGAGCCGGACGAGGGCGGCGGGCTCCGGGTGCGTGCCGACCGGGAGGAACCACAGCAGGCTCGGGGCCGAGGGGTCGGGCTCGTGGTCGAGGACGGCCCGGAAGGCGGCCTTGCGCGCGGGGGCCCGGGGGTCGGCGGCGACGACGGAGACCGGCAGGTCGTGGGCGACGTGCGCGACGAGGTCGGCGAGCGTGCGGCCGGCGTCGGGGTCGCCCTCGGGGAGGACGGCGCCGGCGGTGCGGTCGAGGACGAGCACCGCGTCGGGTCGCAGGGTCTGGGCGAGGAGGGCCTCGAGGACCTCACGCACCCCGGCGGGGTCGCGGTGGGTCACGACCAGCGCCGTGACGTCGGGAGCGGCCGCACCGGCGGAGGAGGCCGGTGCGGTGTCGACGGGGCGCGGCGGGGCCAGCGTCATGCGAAGGGGGCGGTCGGCAGGGGGGACCCCTGCGTCAGACCGCGCGCTTCTTCAGCTTGCGGCGCTCCCGCTCGGACAGCCCGCCCCAGATGCCGAAGCGCTCGTCGTTCGAGAGGGCGTACTCGAGGCACTCGGACCGGACCTCGCACCCGACGCAGACCTTCTTGGCCTCGCGGGTGGAGCCCCCCTTCTCCGGGAAGAAGGCCTCGGGGTCGGTCTGCGCGCAGAGGGAGCGCTCCTGCCAGGACAGGGCACCCTCCTCCGGCTCGACGTTCCCGAGCATCCCCTCGACCAGAAAGAGCTCGTGCATGGTTCCTCCTCGACCTCGACCCGTGCACCCCGGCCGGTCGCTCCGGAGGTACATGCATGGAATTACACGCGTGTCATGCCACGCTCGTCAAGCCGTTCGGTGTTATCGGGTCAATTTCACCCGAACGGTTGCCTGTGGTACGTGAGTGACGCCGGAGCCGGATTCGGTCCCCGGGGGTCGGGCTGGGAGACTTCCCCGCATGCGCATCACGGCCCTCGCGGGCGGCGTCGGCGGGGCCCGGTTCGTCCGGGGGCTGCGGCACCACCTCGACACCACGCCCGGCCTCGCCGACTCCGAGGTCACGGTCATCGCGAACACCGGTGACGACATCACGCTCTTCGGCCTGCGGGTCTCCCCGGACGTCGACACCCTGCTCTACACCCTCGGCGGCGGCGTCGAGGAGTCGCAGGGCTGGGGGCGGGCCGGCGAGACGCAGGTGGTCCAGGCCGAGCTCGCCGCCTACGGCGCCCTCCCCAGTGGTTCACCCTCGGCGACCGCGACCTCGGCACGCACGTCGTCCGCTCGCAGTGGCTCGGGCAGGGCGTGCCGCTGTCGGAGGTCACGGCGCGGCTCGCGGCCCGGTGGGGGCTGCCCGAGAAGGGCATCACGCTGCTGCCGATGACCGACACCCCGGTCGAGACCCACGTGGTCGTCGACGACGACGGGGACGGTGAGGGGCGGGTGGTGGCGAGCGGGCGATCCACTTCCAGGAGTGGTGGGTCCGGCACCAGGCGTCCCTGCCCGCGCGGCGCTTCGTCGTCGCCGGGCTCGACCGGGCCGCCGCCGCGCCGGGCGTCCTCGACGCCATCCGCCAGGCCGACGTCGTGCTCCTGCCGCCGAGCAACCCGGTCGTGTCGATCGGCATCGTCCTCGGGGTGCCGGGGGTGCGGGATGCCCTGCGCGGCACCGCTGCTCCCGTCGTCGGCGTCTCGCCGCTCATCTCCGGGCGGCCCGTGCGCGGACACGCCGACGCCTGCCTCGAGGCCGTCGGGGTGCCCGTGACCGCCGCCGGGGTGGCCGGGCTGTACGAGGACTTCCTCGACGGATGGCTCGTCGACCCCGCCGACGCCGGGACCCACCTGGCCCGCGCGCGGGTCGAGGCCTTCGACGGTCCGCTGCTCATGTCCGACGTCGAGGCGACCGGTCGCATCGCGGCGCACGCGCTGCGCCTCGCGTCCTCGGTCAGGGCGTGAACGCTCCGGCCCTGGAGGTCCGGGCGCTCGTCGGGGTCCCCGAGGTCCGGGCCGGCGACGACCTCGCCGGCCTGCTGCTGGCGGCCCTCGACCGCGCCGGTCTCATTCTCGCGGAGGGCGACTGCCTCGTCGTCTCGAGCAAGGTCGTCTCCAAGGCCCTCGGGCTCACGGGGTCGGGGTCGCGGGAGGACGCGGTCGAGGCGCACACGCGCCGCGTGGTCGCCGAACGCGCGGGGGCACCGGCGTGACCCGTGTCGTCGAGTCCGTGGCCGGTCCGGTGATGGCCGCCGCCGGCGTCGACGCCTCGAACACCGGGCCGTCGGGCGCCGTGCTGCTGCTGCCGGAGGACCCGGATGCCGAGGCGACCCGGCTGCGCTCGGCGCTGCTGGCCGCGGCCGGTCTCGGGGTCGCCGTGTCGCTGGGGGTCGTGCTGTCCGACACCGCCGGTCGGCCGTGGCGCGCCGGGCTCACCGACTTCGCGCTGGGCTGCGCCGGGTTGGCCGTGCTCGACGACCTGCGCGGTGGGGTCGACCACGACGGCCGCCCGCTGGCCGTCACGGCGCGCGCGGTGGCCGACGAGGTCGCCGCGGCCGCCGACCTCGTCAAGGGCAAGGCCGACGGCGTGCCCGCGGCCCTCGTGCGAGGGCTTCCGGCCGCGTGGTTCGCCGACGCCGGCGACGGCGCCGGCGCCCGCTCGCTCGTGCGCACCGGTGCCGGTGACTGGTTCGCGCTCGGCCACGTCGAGGCCCTGCGGGCCGCCCTCGGGGTGGAGCCCGGGTCGGCGGACTCGACGGAGGTCGGCCTCCGGTCGGTCGCCCCCGAGCCGCTCGCCGACCGCGTGGGCCGCGTCGTCGCCCTCGCCCTGCACGACGTCCCCGACGGGTCGGCCGACGTCTCGGTCGCCGCCGACGCCGCCGAGCTGGTCCTGGCCGCCGACGACTCCTACGACCTCGGCCGGCTCGTGGTCCGCACCGAGGTGGCCGCGGCCTCGGAGGACCTCGCGGCCGAGCCCATCTCCCGCACACCGACGTCCGTCACCCTCCGCCTCACCTGACGCGGCGCCCACGGGAGCCTCGACCGGGTCTCCACGCGGTCAACCCTCCCCGGGACGTCTCACCGACGGGGCACGACGCACCCGGTCCGTCGGCACGGTCGTGGCGATCCGAGCCATCCCCGGGCCCGGAGGACCGACCCCACCTCGACGGCGGTCCGGCAGGGGGTCACCGCCACGTCGGGCCAGAAGACCCGCGTGGTGAAGGCGCCGCGACCGGCCGCACCCCGATCCCGACGACCGTCACGCACCCGGTCCGCCCACCGCTCGTGGCCCAGACGACCGTCGACCTCGACGATCGTCGCGAAGCCCTCGTACTCCGTGTCGTGCACGGCGCCCCTGTTCCCCGCGGCCTGCCGACGCCCGCGCGGAAGGCCGTGAGCGGTCTCGACATCCCGGACGTACCGCAGCTCGGCAGCGCTGTGTGCCCCGTCGCCCACCTCCCCCAGCACCTGGCGCAGGAGCCGACCGTGGCGGTGACGACCCCGTGCGCGCAGCTCGGCGTCGAGCCGTTCGGCCGTCGTGAGTCCGCGCTGAACTGCACGGGCCACCAGCGCGAGGGCAGCGTCGGCGTCGCCCTCGGCGGCGCAGTCGAGGACGGTCACCGAGACGGTCGTGCGCCACGGGTAGGCGAGGTCGTCGAGGACCTCGTCGAAGCGCACCATCCGGTGCAGGGAAACACCGTGGGGTGCCTCGACCCGGCGTGCGTGCGGGATGCCGACCCGGACGACGGCGGGTGACGTCGGAAGCAGTCCCAGGACGAAGGCCGCCGAGCTGCCCACCAGCGCGGCATCGGCGAGTCCGTGGGTGGAGTGCACCCGCAGGAACGCCGCTCCCGCCCGGACCTCCCATCCCGACCGGCCGGGTGTCGTCAGGTAGACGCCCCGGGCGGCCACGGTCCAGCGACCCGACGCGACCTTCCACTCGATCGCATCGCTCGTCATCCCCGCGGCCGAGGCCTGGGCGCGGGTCACGAGCCCGAACTGGGCTGCCGACCACGCCCCGACCGGGCTCCCCACGGGCAGTCTCCCCCGCTGCTCCCACATGCCGACCTCCCCGCCACAGGGTCCCGCACCCGGCCCGCCGCCGGCGGCGCTCGTCCACAGGCCCGCTCCACGGGAGGGTTGTACGTGTGATGACCCGGTCGTCCCTCCCGCAGAGCAGGCGCCGGGGTCAGCGGCCGCGGGTGGGGAGGTGCGTCGGGAGGGTCATCCGGGCGCCGCGTCGGGGGCGGTGGTGGCCGCCGAGCTCGAGGAGGCGCTGCACGCGGTACCGGTGCCCGCGCCACGGCTCGAGCAGGGCCTCGAGGGCGTCGTCGTCCTGCGGGGTGCCGGTGAGCGCCCACGTCATGTCCTTGGCGACGTGGTAGTCGCCGAAGCTCACCTCGTCGGGCAGCCCGAGGGCCCGTTGGGCGACCTCGGCCCAGGTCCACCGCCCGATGCCCGGCAGCGCCGTCAGCCGGGCGCGCGCCGCCTCGGGGGTCATCCCGACGCACTCCTCGAGGCGCCCGGCGTACCGGACCACCGCGGACACCGTGCGCGAGCGGCCGGGGTCGACCCCCGCCTCCAGCCACTCCCACGACGGCACGGCCGCCCAGCCCGCGGGCGTCGGCGGGACGGCGAGCCCCAGCGCCTCCCCCGGCCCGGGCGCCGGCTCGCCGAAGCGCCGGACCAGCCGCCGGTACCCCGCGAACGCCTCCTTGCCGGTGACCTTCTGCTCGATGACCGACGCGACGAGGTTCTGCACGACCAGCCCCGAGCGCGGCACCCGCCAGCCCGGCCGACGCCGCCACTCGTCGGCGACGAGCGGGTGCAGGGCGGGCTCGAAGCCGCTGGGGTCGTCGTCCTCGCCGAGCAGCGCCGGCACCTGCTCGAGCATCCACCCGGCGCCGCTCCCCCACGCGTGCGCCGTGACCTCCTCGGCGACACCCGCGGGTGCCGTGAGCCGCAGCGTCACCGGACCGTCGGGCGTGCGCCAGGCGAACCACCACCCGGCGTCGTCGCGCCGGCTCGTGGGGTCGCCGCCACCGCGCCGGAAGGTCGAGAGCACCGCCCCGAGGGGCACCGGCCGCGAGGCCCGGACGACGCGCTCGGCCCCACCGCCGTCGACGCCCGCGCCGGCCATCAGCGCACGTGGCGCGGGGGCACCCGCAACGCCGGGCCGGCCGGGGTCGCCGCGCCCTTGAACGCCACCCACACGTACGTGGGCACGAGCGGCAGCCCGGCGGCCAGCACGCGCTCGGGGACCCGGGCCGCCCACGCCGGCACGTTGTCGCCGGCGGAGAAGGCCGCGGGGTCGGCGAGCACCGGGAGCGTGTAGTCCCAGACGTCGTAGTCGGCGAAGAGGCGACGCAGGCCGCGCGGCGTGTAGTAGTGCTCGTAGTACTGCTCGCCCTTGCCGGTGAGGCGCATGTAGCGGTCGGCGGCGCGCTGCGGCAGCCACGACAGGAACGGCAGCCGGTGGTGCGGCTCGATGACCTGGAAGCGGTGTCCGACACCGAGGTACAGCAGCCCACCCGGCCGCAGGACGCGGTGGATGTCGGCGACGACGGCCTCGGGGTCGACGACGTGCTCGTAGATGTGGTTGAGCACGGCGACGTCGACCGAGTCGTCGTCGAACGGCAGGTCCTCACCGCGGGCCAGCCGGAAGTCGACCCGCTCGCCGAACCGGGCCCGCGCCTTCTCGAGCCCCGGCTCGTCGATGTCGACGCCGCTCGTGGTGGCTCCGGCCAGCGCCAGCTCGTCGGCGATGAACCCCGCCGAGCACCCGACGTCGACCGCCGTCAGCCCGGCGAGCGACTCGACCCCCAGGGCGTGCCGCACGACGGCGATCAGCTTGGCCGCCTTCTGCCGTCGCGCCTGCTCGTCGAGCATCTTGGCCATCGACTCCGAGTAGGCGAGCTGCTCCTCACGCTCCGGTCGCTCGCTCATCCCACGGATCCTAGGAGGTGGTGCCGACGTCCCCACGCCCAGCCCGCCCCCGCGACGACCAGGTCGGCGACGATCGCGAGGAACCGGGCGACGACGACGACGGCCGTCGCGGCCGACAGCGGCATGAACGTGACGAGGAGCAGGGCCAGCACACCGTCGCGCACCCCGACGCCGGCCGGCACGAGGACGGACAGCTGGCCGACGGCCGAGGCGAGGGCGAACCCGCACACGACACCGATGACCAGGTCGGAGGCGCCGGCGTCCGGCGCGAGCGACAGGACGAGCACCGCGACCCCGAGGCCCGCGAAGACCCAGGCGGCGGCGAACCACAGGCAGGTGAGGACGATGGCCCGTCCGGACAGCGCGTGCTCGAGCGGCTCGCGGCGCAGGATCCGCAGCCCGAGGGCGAGCAGTGCGTTGAGCAGCCGCGGCCAGAGCAGCACGCCGCCGAGCAGCGCCGCCGCGACGAGCACCCACAGCGTCACCGGCGAGCTGCCCCGCGCCAGCAGCCGGGGCAGCGCGACGACGCCGAGCAGGCTCCCGACGAGGATGGCCAGGAGGATGGACAGCAACCCGGTGACGGCCATCCGACGGCGCGGCACGTCGAGCTTGGCGCCCATCTCGGCCTGGGCCAGAACGGTCCACACCGAGCCGGGCACGTACTTGCCGAGCTGGCCGACGAAGAAGACGCTCGCGGCCGGGGCCACGGGCAGCCGGGTGCCGAGGTCGGCGAGCAGCAACCGCCACCCGACGAGCGTGGCCACGGGGGCCGCGGTCGTGAGGACGAGACCGGCCAGCACGGCGGGCCAGCTCATCCGGCCGAGCTCGCGCGAGACCTCCGACCAGTTGCGGGCCAGGGCCCACCCGACGGCGACGAGCACCAGGGCCAGCAGGCCGTAGCGCACGACGACGAGGACGCGGGAGCGGGTCATCGGGTGCCCGTCACCGGCGCCGGAAGGTGAGGCGCAGCACCGCGTAGGCCGGGGAGTCGTTGCCGCCGAACGCGATCCGCGCCTCGCGCATCCGGCCGAGCACGTCGCCGTCGACGTCGCCGACGAGGGTGAGCCCGAGGTCGTCGGCACGCGCGAGGATGCCGCGCACGTCGGCCGGGCGAACCGCGAAGTCGGGGTCGTCGTCGCCGATGGGCACCGTGAGCAGCAGCAGACCGCCCGAGCGCAGCGCCCACGAGGCCTGCCCGACGACGAGGTCGACGTCGGTGGCCGTGCAGCCGCCGGGGTGCAGCCGGGCGACGACGTCGAGGCTGGCGGTGTCGACGTCGAGGACCTCGATGGCCGCCCGCGGCCCGGTGAGCTCGAGCTCGACGGGCGCGAACCCGAGGGCGCGTGCCCACCGCGAGAACGGGCTGCCGCTGCCGGACTCGTCGACGAGCACGGCCGAGTGGGTGCGGTCGTCGAGGATGCGGACGAGGGCGGCGACGGCCCCGAGCGCGGCCCAGGCGGCGACCGGGTCCTTGGCGGCGCGGGACAGCCCGAGGTCGCGGGCGACCTCGACGGCCTCGACCGCCTCGGCGTCGACGGTCAGCAGGTCGGTGGCCCGCACCGTCTCGGGCAGGTCGACCGGCGACAGGTCGAGCACCGGGCCGCGCCGGGCCCGCCAGACGGCGGCGACCGACCGCATCCGCGCCACGGGGTTCAGGGGCACGACCGGGGTGGGGGGCTCGTCGTCGGCGAAGGCGGAGGACGGGGCTGCGAGCGCCTCGATGGCCCCGACGTAGTTCGCCCACGGCCCGCTGAGGTCGGGCTCGCGGACGGCGGCCGCCAGCGCCCGGACGGCGGCGGGGTCGGCCAGCCGGCGCAGGGCCCCGACGAGCGCCTCGCGGTCGGACGGGGGCACGAGGACCCCGTCGACGCCGTCGCGCACCTGCCCGGGGAAGGTGCCGACGGCGGTGGCGAGCACCGGCACCCCGTGGCGCCGGGCGAGGAGGACGTTCTGGGAGGCCGTCGCGGACCGGTAGGGCAGGGCGACGACGTCGTGGCGGGCCATCAGGCCGGCGATCCGGTCGGCGGGCACGTAGCCGCCGTGCACCTCGACCCGGTCGCGCAGGCGGGGGTCGGCGGCCAGCTCGCGGACCCGGCGACCGGCGTCCCCCCAGAGCTCGCCGGCGACGGTGAGCGTGGGGCCGTCGACCTCGCGCAGGGCCTCGAGGAGGAGGTCGACGCCCTTGTAGTCGCGGACGATGCCGAGGCTCAGGAGGCGCACGGGACCGTCGTGCTCAGGGCGCGGCTCGGGCTCGCCGCCGGGCAGGTGCGGGGGCAGGTCGACCTCGCGGACCCGGCGCGCGCCGAGGTCGGCCGCGACCCGGGCCTGCTCGTCGGAGTGCACGACGACGGCGTCCGCGCGCTTGAGCAGGGCGCCGACGAGCTGCCGGTCGCCGGGGTTGGTCTCGTGCGGCAGGACGTTGTGGGCGATGACGACCGCACGCGGCCCGCGCCCTCCCCCGCCGGCTCCGGCGGCCCGCAGCAACGCGAGGTGGGCCGGCACGACGGCCGGCACGACGTGGACGAGCACGACGACGTCGACGTCGCGCAGCCGCCGGCCGGCCCGCAGCCAGGTGTCCGGGCGGGCCCAGGACAGGACGCGCAGCGTGCGCGGGAACGGGTCGACGTCCGGGGTGCCGCCGGGGACGGCCTGCTCGCCCGGGTAGAGGCGCGAGGGGTAGAGGTGGCTCCACGAGACGAGGGTGACGTCGTGGCCGGCGTCGGCGAGCTCGTGCGCGAGGGTCGTCGTGTGCGCGGCGACACCGCCCTTGAACGGGTGGGTCGGGCCGACGAGGGCGACCCGCAGGGCAGCGCCCGAACCGTGGTCGGGGTCGCCGGACCCACCGGTCAGCGTCGTCGCGTCCGTCCCCCCGTCGGGCCCGGTCACGGTGTCAGACACCGTCCCTGGACCGCACGACGAGGTCGGAGAGCAGGGCGAGGGAGCCGATCATGATGCCGCTGACGACGAGCAGCACCGTGCTCGCCGGGAAGTAGAACGGGTGGCGCACCATGTCGACGACGGCCTTGACGAGACCGATAACGACGAGCCACAGCGCCGGTGGCATGAGCACCTTGAGCGGGTCGAAGTACATGACCATCCGCAGCACCTGGAGGATGTAGCGGTAGGCGTCGCCGACGAAGTGGAACTTGCTGACGCCGGCGCGCTTGGCGTAGGCCGTCTCGACGTACTTGATGTCGTGCTGGTTGGACAGGAACGCGATGGTGATCGTCGTGACGCACGAGAAGCCGGCCGGCAGGAGGCGCAGGTAGGGCAGCGAGACGTCGCGGCGGAAGGCGCGCAGGCCGGAGTTGAGGTCGGGGATGCGGGTCTTGGTCAGCCACTCGGCGATCTTGCGGATGAGCCACTTCGCCGGGACGCGGGCCCACTTGTGGGTGCCCTCCTCGGTGGTGCGGGCGCCGACGACCTGGTCGTACGTGGGGTCGTCGCGCAGGATGCGGACCAGCTCGGGGATGCGCTCGTTCTCGTAGGTCATGTCGGCGTCGGTCCAGACGACGACCTCGCCGCGGGCCTGCTGCGTGCCGATGCGCCGGGCGGTGCCGGAGCCGCCGTTGCGGCGGAACGGCAGGACCCGGATGTGCGGGTACCGGGTCTGGGCGGCGCGCAGGACCTCGAGGGTGTCGTCGGTGCTCGCGTCGTCGATGCAGAGGATCTCGTAGGTGAGCTCGGACTCCTCGAGCACGCGCGAGCAGCGGTCGATCTCCTCCAGCACGTGGGCGCCCTCGTTGTAGCAGGGCAGGACCACGGTGACGTACGGGGCGGGGCCGGGGCCGTCCGCGCCGTCCTCGATGACGTAGCCGCCGCCCGTGCGGGGCGGGAGCGGCCGGGCCGACGCGGGGTCGGTGCTGCGGCCGGCCAGCTCGCCGGTGCGGACGTCGATCTGCTCGGTGGGGGCCGCGTGCACGGCGTCGTGGTCGGTGCCGGCGGCCGCGGTCTCGGGGTGCTCGTTCATCGCCCGCGAGCCTACCGGCGCGGGGCCGCCCCGCCGTCCCGCGTGGGCTCGCCGTGCTCAGGCGCCGTCGATGAGCCGTGCCACGGCCTTCTCGATGGCCGCCTGGCGCTTGGCGTCGTCTCGGTACCGCTTGCGCAGCGTCCCGGCGATCGTCACGCCGTCCTCGTACTGGTCGATGACGCGGGGGTCGATGTAGGACTTGCGGGCGATGGTCGGCGTGTTGCCGAGGTAGGCCGAGACCTCCTCGACCGCCGCCTTGACCGCCCGCTTGCGCGACGCCACCGTCGACCCCGGCTCCGGCGACTCCGCCAGCGCCACCGCCGCGAGCACCGTCGCGTGCCAGGTGCGGAAGTCCTTGGCGGTCAGGTCCTCGGCGACCATCTGCGAGATGTACTCGTTGACCGCCGCCGCCTGCAGGTCCGCCCACTTCGCCTCGCCGCGGTAGGCCAGCAGCCGCTTCGACCCGCCCCGCCGCTGCCGCATGTAGTTGAGCGAGTCGATGACCTGCGGGTCGCTGACCGTGATCGAGTGCTCGATGCCCGACTTGCCGACGAACGAGAACACCAGGTCCGACCCCTGCCGGCGCACGTGCCGGCGCTCCAGCGTCGTCAGCCCGAACGAGCCGTTGGCGTCGGTGTAGGCGTCGGACCCGATGCGGAAGTACCCGAGGTCGAGCAGCCGGGTCGCCGTCGCCGCGGCCCGCGCCAGGGGCATCCCCTCCCCCGCGAGGTCGCCGACGATCGCCTCGCGCGCCTTGGCCAGCCGGGTGCCCGCGGCCTTGACCCGGTCGAACTTCAGCTCGTCGCGGGCCGTCCGCCAGTCCGGGTGGTAGAGGTACTGCCGCCGCCCGGCCGCGTCGGTGCCGATGGCCTGGATGTGCCCGTTGGGGTGCGGGCAGATCCACACGTCCTGCCACGCCGGGGGGATGGCCAGCGACCGGATGCGCTCGACCTGCTCGGCGGGCAGCGCCTCACCCCCGGCATCGCGGTAGGAGAACCCCTTGCCCGCCCGCTTGCGGGTCCACCCCGCCGACCGCGGGGACACCCGCCGCAACCTCGCCATGCCGGGACCCTACCCACGCGAACCCCGCCGCAAGCCCGCAGGTCAGCGCGCTTCGACGGCGCGGTTTGGGCCGGGCGTGCGCCGTGTGGAAGCGTGGCCCCCATGCCCGGCCTCTCGACCGACGCCGTCGCCGACCTGCTCCACGAGGTCGCCGCCGAGGTCATCACCCCCCGGTTCCGCTCCCTCGCCGACGGCGAGGTGATGGAGAAGAACCCCGGCGACCTCGTCACCGTCGCCGACCGCGAGGCCGAGGTCCTCATCACCGCCCGACTCCTCGAGGCCTACCCCGACGCCGTCGTGCTCGGCGAGGAGGCCCACGCCGCCGACCACACGCTCATGGACCGCTACCTCGCGGCCGAGCACGCCTTCACCGTCGACCCCGTCGACGGCACGAAGAACTTCGTCCACGGCTCCCCGACCACGCGGTGATGGTCGCCGAGGTCGTGCGCGGCGAGAGCGTCCGGGCGTGGGTCTTCCAGCCCGAGCACGGCAGGACCTGGGTGGCGGAGAAGGGGTCCGGCACCTACCGCGACGGCGAGCGGATGCACACTTCCCCGGTGCCCGAGGACCGTGCCCCGCAGGGCGTCACCTCGATGTGGGCCCTGCGCGACCAGTCCCTCGACGACCTCCCGCCGATGCGCCTGTCCTGGGTCTGCTGCGGCGTCGACTACCCCAAGCTCGTCGAGGGCGAGACCGACTACATCGTCTACTCGCGCTCCAACCCGTGGGACCACGCACCGGGCACGCTCCTCGTCACGGAGGCCGGCGGTGCGGTGGTGCACCCCGACGGCTCGCCCTACCGCGCCACGTCGCTGCTCCCCGGCCTCGTCGTCGCCGTCGACGCCCAGACCTGCGGCGCCGTGCAACGGCGCGCCGAGCGGGCCTTCACCCGCGGCTGACCCGGCCCGGGCCAACACCTCGGCCCGCCCGCACCTCGGCCCGCCGGCGCCTCAGCCCGCCGGCACCTCGGCGACCGACACCCGCACGGCCCCCCGGTCGGTGCGGCGCGGCGGCCGGTCGAGCGCGTGTTCCTCCTCGGGGAAGCGGATGTCGGCCACCGACCGCGGCGTCAGACCCAGGCCCTCGATGGCCTCCGGTCCGTCCGCGGCGAGCACGACGAGCCGATGACCCCTGGCTGCCACGGCGCGGGCCAGCTGACCGACGACCTCCGAGAGCCTCGCGGGGTCCTGGCGCACCGGAGTCGCCGCGACGACGTAGGGCACCCCGCACATGCCGCGCACGGTCTGCGGCCACTCCGACGACGCCCGGCTGTCGATGCCGAGCACGACGTCGTCGGGGCCCAGCGCCGAGCAGACGCGGTCGACGGCCGCCAGCGACCCCCGCTCGACCCCCACCCCCCGGAACGGCCACGTCGCGAGCACCGCCGGAACCCCGACCGCCAGCACCGTGACGACCGCCACCAGCGCTGTGCCCCACCGCTTCCCGGATGACGTCAGCCGGCGCGCCGCCCACGACCCCGCCGCCACGACGAGCAGCACGACGAGCGGCAGGGCGATGAGCAGCCGGCGGTCGGCCCACGGGTGGTCCGGCGTGATGCCCGGCCGCAGCAGCGTGAGGACGGTCGAGGCCGCCGTAACGACGAGGGCCGGTGCCCACGGCGCCAGCCGCCCCTCCCCCAGCCCGGCCAGCGCCCGTCGGAGCAGGAGCGCCAGGGCCACGAGGGCCACCACCAGCGCGACCCAGCCGACGTACCAGGACAGCCAGTCGACGGTGTGCTCGGCGTACGTGCGTCCGCCGTCGACGGGCAGGCCCTGCCGGCGCTGCATCCCGGCGACGTACCGCGACCCGGGGTCGTCGGGGTCCTGGCGCACCGTCATCCACCACGGCCGGCTCCAGAGCCCCAGGCCCGCGAGCACGACGAGCCCGGCGAGGACGTCCGGTGAGCGCCGGACGACCGCCCCCCGCAGGCGACGGCCACGCCGCCACAGCCACAGCCCCCGAGCGACCCCACGAGCACGACCACGGCGATGGCCACGAGGGGCAGGAGGCTCGCGTGGATGTCGCCGAGGTACCGGTAGGACAGCAGGACGGCCAGCGCCCAGGCCACGACGGTCGACCCGACGAGCCCGAGCGCGACCGGCCGCACCCACCGCTGCCCCAGCGCCGCGCCGACGGCCAGGAAGGGCAGGAGGAGGAGCACCTCGCGCAGGGCGTCGACCCGCGCCAGCGCCGTGCCCCCGACGAGCACGCCGCCGAGCAGCGCCAGCCGCCGCGTCGCCCGGTCGTCGTCTCGTCCGACCACGAGGGTCAGCGCCAGCAGCCCGCCGAAGAGCGTGAGCAGCGCCAGCTGCTCGGAGTAGGTGCCGCGCGCGACGTTGAGCACCGGGAAGAGCACGGCGGTCAGCCCGGCCGCCGCCACCCCCCACCACGACCCGGCGAGGTGCGCGCCGAGCAGGCCGACGAGCAGCACCCCGAGGGCCATGACGACCGCGGGCAGCAGCTGGGCGAGCGACGGACCGCCCGCCCACACCCCGAAGCCGTAGACGACGGCCGGTGCCATGAGGAACTGCGGCTGCACGGCCGGGTCGCTCGCCGACCCCACCTGGTAGAACGCGGCGCTGGCCAGGGTCACGTCACCGCGCGCGAGCGCGTCGCCGACCCCGAGGGCCGCGACGTCGACGGGCACGACCCGCTCGTGCGTCGTCGCGAGGCTCACGGCGGCCTGGAGGTTGCTCGCGGCGTCACGGCGCGGCAGCACGTGCTCGGAGTGCGTCACCCCGGCGTACACCGCGAAGCCGAGCACGACGGCGACCATCGCCACCCCGGCGGCGGGTGCGACCCGCACGGCCGGCAGCCCGCGCACGAGGACCGCCGCTCCCACCGCGACGAGCACGGCCAGCGGCCAGGCCACCCACGGCGTCCACCAGCCGACGGCCGCGAGCACGCCTCCGGCCGATGCGACGCCGACGACCCACAGGCCCGCCGCAAGGGCCGAGGCCGTGAGGGCCCGGCCGGTCACGAGCCGAGGCCGGCGATGTGCTCGATGATGCCCGTCGTCGAGACCGAGGGGGTCCGCGGCAGGTAGACGACTTCGCAGGCGTCGGAGACCCAGTCGAACTTGCCGGCCCAGTCGTCGCCCATGACGAGGACGTCGGCGCCGTGCTCGACGATGTAGTCGCGCTTGGCCTCGAGGGACTCCTCGACGAAGACCTCGTCGACGACGCGGATCGCCCGGACGATCTCCATCCGCTCGTCCTGCGTGTAGACCGGCGGCCGGCCCTTCTTCGCGACGTTCAGGGCGTCGGCGGAGACCCCCACGACAAGCCGGTCGCCGAGGGCGGCGGCGCGCTCGAGCACCCGGACGTGGCCGACGTGGAAGACGTCGAAGGTCCCGAACGTGATGACGGTGCGCCCACTCATGGCAGGGGAGCCTAGTCGGTGGCCCCGTTGCTACCGTGCGCCAGATGGCCCCCACCGCACCCGCTCCCGCCGCCCTCCTCGCCCGCCTCGTCGCGGCCGACCCGGGGCGCCCGCGCATCACCGTCTACGACGACACCGACGGTCCGACCCGCGGTGAGCGCATCGAGCTCTCGGCCCGGGTGCTGGCCAACTGGGTCGCCAAGGCGGGCAACCTCCTCCAGGACGAGCTGGACGCCGGGCCGGGCACCGTCGTGCGGCTCGCGCTGCCCCCGCACTGGCGCACGCTCTACTGGGCGTTCGCGGCGTGGTCGGTCGGCGCGTGCGTCGAGGTGGCCGGGACCGTTGACGACGGCAGCGGTGCCGACGTGGTCGTCACGGACGACCCCGCCCGCGGTGCGGGCGCCGAGCACCTCGTCGTCGTGACGCTCGCGGCGCTGGCCCGGCAGTCGGGGGTCGAGGTGCCCACCGGCGCGGTCGACGAGGCGCGCGAGCTGGCCACCCACGGCGACGTCCTCCTGCCCCTCGACGAGCCCGACCCCGACGACGTGGCCCTGCGCTCGGGCGGCGTCGAGCGGACGTTCGGGGAGGTCGTCCCGGTCGACGCGACGGGCGGGCGCGTGCACACCGCGACCGCGGACACCGCCGAGCTGCTGCGGTTGGCGCTCACGACGTGGGCGGGCGACGGCTCGCTCGTGCTGTCGCGGGGGACGCCGGACCCCGAGGTCCTGCGGACGCGGCTGGCCAGCGAGGGCGTCACCGCCACCGCGTAGCGTCCCCGCTCCTGGCGATGTGCGCGGGTCCGGGTGCGGTCGCACGCGGAGCCGCGCAGATCGCACGGAGCCGGGGGCCGCAGCGGCGGCGGACCGGCGTCAGCGGGAGCGGGCCTCGACGGCCTTCCAGGTGAGGGTCGCGACGACGCCGGTCTGGGCGAGGTGCGAGGCCTTCTGCGCGGCCTTGACCGCGGTCTCGGTGGAGGCGCCGTAGGAGCCGTCGGCGGTCACCCGCAGCGCCTTCTGCAGCGCGACGACGGCCGGGCCGTGCGAGCCCCGCCTGAGCACGACGTTCCAGTACGGCAGGAGCGGGTGCACGGCCTTCTCGACCGCGTCCCACGTCGCCCGGTCGACGACGCCGGTGGCCTGGAGGCCGGCCGACCGCTGGAAGGAGACGACGCGGGCCTGCGTCGCGGTCGACCAGCGACCGTCGACCGCCAGGCCGCCGAGGGCCTGCTGGAGGGCCCGGACGGCCGCGCCGGACGAGCCGGTGCGCAGCGTGGTCGCCTTGTGCGCGGTGAGCTCGGTGGTCGTCACGGGGGACGGGGCCGGTGCCGGCGCCGCCGCGGGGGCGACGGTGGCCGCCGCGACCCCGGCCGAGCCGCCGCCGAGGACCTTCCAGTCCTTGGCGTCGACGACGCCGTCGACCGCGAGGCCCTTGGACTTCTGCCAGACCTTGACGCGAGCGAGGGTCTTGGGCCCGAACGAGCCGTCGACCACGAGGCCGCCGACCGCCTTCTGCATCGCCTTGACGGCCTCGCCGCGGCTGTGCAGCCGCAGGACGATGCCCGAGTACTTCGCGAGCGGGTTGCTCGTCGAGGAGGGCGTGACCTTCTTGCCCATCAGCGCGTTCCAGACGCGGCTGTCGACGACGCCGTTGGGGGTGAGGCCCTTGGACTTCTGGTACGCCTTGACCCGCGCCTCGGTGGCCGGGCCGAACGAGCCGTCGACGGTCAGCTTGCCGATCGCCTTCTGCATCGCCTTGACGGCCTCGCCGCGCGAGCCGCGCCGCAGCACCGTGCCGGCGTACTTCGCGAGGGTGGAGGTGGTCGTGCTCGAGCCCGAGCCGGCCGGGCCGCCGGGCGTGGTGGTCGGGGCCGCGACGAGGGCCTTCCAGACCCGGCTGTCGACGACGCCGTTGACGGTCAGGCCCTTGGACTTCTGGTACGCCTTGACGCGCGTCTCGGTGGCCGGGCCGAACGAGCCGTCGACCGCGATGCCGCCGATCGTCTTCTGGAGGACCTCGACCGCCTTGCCGCGCGAGCCGCGCCGCAGCGTGACGTTGACGTAGTCCTTCGGGTCGTTCGACGTCGGCTGCGAGGCACCGGGAGGGCCCGTCAGGTACGTCGTGACCGCCGTGCCGGTCCACCAGGAGGTGCGCTTGACCGCGCCGTCCCAGGTGAAGGAGATGTGGATGTGGTCGGTGTGCGGCGAGGAGCCGTGGTAGTCGGTCCAGCCGCGCTCGGGCGCCCAGGCCTTCCACTGCTGGTGGTTCCAGATGATGTAGTTGACGCCGAGCCGGCGGGCCATCGCGCCCTGGCGACCCTGGGCGTCGGGGGCGGCCAGCCAGCGGGTGATGGCGTTGCCCATCGCGAGGTCCGAGGGCTTCTTCGCGTTGAGCATCCAGTCGAGCGCCCGGCCCTCGCCGTGCTCCTGGTCGCACTTGCGCAGGACGCCGTAGACGTGGGCGCCGTACGTCGCGTTGAGCAGCTTCGCGAAGGCGACCGGGCCGGTCTGGTTCTCCGTGAGGCAGAGCGTGCCGGGCTGGTACGGCGGCGCGACGTCGAGGGCGGAGGGCAGGGTGCGGCTCGGCTTGGGCAGCGGGATGGTCGCCGCCTGTGCCGTCCCCGCCGCGAGCGGGAGGACGATGACGGACGCCGAGAGCGCTCCGAGGGTGCGCACGGGGACGCGCCGGATCGACGACGGGTCAGGGCTGGGCAGGGACACGCAGGGCTCCATCCAACGAACGGGCGCGCCCGGGGCAGGGGGCCGGGCGCACCCGGATTCCGTCGTCACAGACGTCACATCCGTCACGACCGGATCACCGGGCACACCTGTTCTCTCATCGCGCCTCACGCGTGCGCAACCGTTTCCGTCGAATTACAAACGTGTACTTGTCCGCATCGGTCCGTTCGGACGATGTCGCAGGTCATGGCCCCGGCGGGGCCCCGCAGGTGTCGCCGGGGCCCGCCCGCGAGCCGGACGTGTGTGGCCGGCACCCGCCCGGACGCCGAGGGCCCCGCGCTAGGGTGCCGAGCATGGACAAGGTCGTCGCCACACCAGCCGAGGCCGTGGCCGGGATCTCCGACGGGGCGACCCTCGCCGTCGGTGGGTTCGGGCTCTGCGGCATCCCCTCGGTCCTCATCGCCGAGCTCCACCGGGCCGGCACGAGTGACCTCGAGGTGGTCTCCAACAACTGCGGGGTCGACGAGTGGGGGCTCGGCATCCTCTTGGCGAGCAAGCAGATCCGCCGGATGGTCTCGAGCTACGTCGGGGAGAACAAGGAGTTCGCCCGGCAGTACCTCGAGGGCGAGCTCGAGGTCGAGCTGACGCCCCAGGGCACGCTCGCCGAGCGGCTGCGCGCCGGCGGCGCCGGCATCCCCGCGTTCTTCACGCCCACCGGCGTCGGCAGCCAGGTCGCCGACGGCGGCCTGCCGTGGAAGTACGACGGCTCCGGCGGCGTCGAGAAGGCCTCCCCCGCCAAGGAGGTGCGGGTCTTCGAGCGCGACGGCGCCGAGCGCGAGTACGTGCTCGAGCACGCGATCGTCGCCGACTTCGGCCTCGTGCGCGCCTGGAAGGGCGACCGGCACGGCAACCTCGTCTTCAACAAGTCCAGCCGCAACTTCAACCCCCTGTGCGCGATGGCCGGCCGCATCACGGTCGCCGAGGTCGAGGAGCTCGTCGAGCCCGGCGAGCTCGACCCCGACGAGGTGCACCTGCCCGGCATCTACGTCCAGCGCGTCCTGCCGCTGACGCCCGAGCAGGCCGCCGACAAGCACATCGAGAAGCGCACCGTGCGCGCCACCCAGGAGGCCTGAGCATGCCGCTGACCCGTGAGCAGATGGCCGCCCGCGCCGCCGCCGAGCTCGAGGACGGCGCCTACGTCAACCTCGGCATCGGCCTGCCGACCCTCGTGCCCAACTACGTGCCCGACGACGTCGAGATCGTCCTGCAGTCCGAGAACGGCATCCTCGGCGTCGGCGCCTACCCCGACGAGGAGGCCGTCGACCCCGACCTCATCAATGCCGGCAAGGAGACCGTCACGGTCCGCCGCGGCGCCTCGTACTTCGACTCCGCGCTCTCCTTCGGGATGATCCGCGGCGGCAAGGTCGACGCGGCCATCCTCGGCGCCATGCAGGTGAGCGCCAACGGCGACATCGCCAACTGGATGATCCCCGGCAAGATGGTCAAGGGAATGGGCGGCGCGATGGACCTCGTCCACGGCGCCAAGCACGTCATCGTCCTCATGGAGCACGTCGCCAAGGACGGCTCGCACAAGATCGTCCAGGAGTGCAGCCTCCCGCTCACGGGCAAGCAGGTCGTCCAGCGGATCATCACCGACCTCGCCGTCATCGACGTCACCGAGGGCGGCCTCGTCCTGCGCGAGCTGGCGCCGGACGTCACCGAGGAGCAGGTCCGCGAGGCCACCGGGGCCCCGCTGACCGTCGACCTCGCCTGACCCCGGTCCAGGACCCCGAGCGGGCCCTGACGCCGGTCAGGACGCCCAGCGGGTCCAGGTCCCCCAGGTGGAGGTGCCGGCGACGTCGGGTGACAGGGCGGCGAACCCGCCGGACCCGTTGCCCTCGAGCACGGTCAGCGCCCCGGAGGCCCGGCGCCCGACCATGTCGTTGCGGCCGTCGCCGGTGACGTCACCCGGACCGAGGAGGTCGGTGAAGCCCGCCACCGAGTCGCTGACCACGACCGGGGACGAGAGGCGGCCGTCGCCGGAGGGCGCCGCGGCGAAGAGGAGCATCGCGTCGTCGCTCGCCCGGATGGCCACGACGTCGGGCAGGCCGTCACCGGTGACGTCGCCCGGCGTGACGAGGTCGCGGTAGGCGCCGAACCCGGTGCCGATGAGCTTCGTGCCGACGACCCCGCCCTTGCCGTCGCCGCGGTAGATCTTCAGCTGGCCGTTGACCTGCCGGGCGAGGAAGTCGGTGTGTCCGTCCTGGTCCATGTCGCCGGTGCCGCCGACCCAGTCGACGCCCTCCCAGCCGGAGCTGATCTTCTGCCGCGGGAAGAAGCCGGAGGCACCGTCGCCGGCGTGGTAGTACAGCGTCCCGCCGTCGCGCTCGACGACGTCGTGACGGCTGTCGCCGTCCCAGGAGCCGACGTTCGCGATGAGCGAGACCTTCTCCCACTCCGCCGCGACGGGCGAGCTCGAGAAGCCGCCGGACCCGTTGCCGGACAGCAGCTGGAGGCGGCGCGAGGTGTCGACGGCGAGCAGGTCGCCCCGGCCGTCGCCCGAGAGGTCCTTCGGGAACGAGGCGGCCGACACCGCGGGGGCCGACGTGACGGTCCACCAGGTGCTGCGCAGCCCGAGCTTGGAACGGAACGAGTCGCCCGAGACGGTGCTCGACCCCGCCAGCCCCTCGACGGTGACCGACTCGATCCGGCCACCCCACGAGGAGATGCCGTTGCGGCCGGTGATGCGCAGCGCCGTGAGGGTGCCGACGCTCGGGAAGGCCCGCTCGACCGAGGCGACCGACAGGTTCGTCGTCCACTGGCTCGGGCTGCCCGACGGCACGTTGTCGTAGGGGTCCTTGACCGAGACCTGGTAGGCCAGCGACGAGGCCACCGTGTACCCGCCGTTGGCCGAGGAGAACTCGGTGAGCGCCGGGGCGCCGCCGTAGTAGACCGCGCGCCCGCTCGTCGCCGCGACCGCCGCGGTGGTCGCGGAGTTCTCGAACGGGATGACGGCGCCGGAGGACGTGTAGCCGTTGAGGCCCTTGAAGACCTGGCAGGAGGTGCTGTCGCAGACGTCGTAGAGCGACCCGGACGGGCGGTGCCCCTTCTGGTACAGCGCGTAGGTGCGGGCCGCGACGGCCTGGGACCGCAGCGCCGCCGCGGACCAAGAGGCGGGCATCTCGGAGGGCACGACGCTCTGCAGGTAGTAGTTGAGCGAGAGCACGTTCGTCGTCAGCGTCCCGGACCCGTTCCGGGTGGTCGCCACGGTGCGGCGGTAGGCGCGCTCCTCACCGCTCGGCAGCACGACGCGGACCTTGCCGGCGGTGGCGTCGGCCAGCTGGACCGTCCCGGTCATCCGGCGCCAGGTCGCGGTGTTGTGCCAGGCGCCCTTCTCGTACCACTGGAGGGCCACACCGGTGGAGTCGGGGACGAGGCGCCAGCGGTCGCGCACGCTGCCGTCGGAGTTCTTGCCGTACACCACGGCCGTCTTCCCGTTCCACGTCATCTTCAGCGTGCTCGTCGACCGGACCGAGGTGCTCGAGGAGCCCGCCACCGACAGCCAGACCCGCAGGGTCGGGTTGCCGACCGTCGAGACCAGTGTGGTCTTCGGGTAGTAGAAGGCGAGGATCGACTCGGTGCTCAGGCCCTTGAGCGCGGCACCGTAGGCGCCGTACTGGCTCATGCCGCGGCCGTGGCCGAAACCCTTGCCGGACAGGGCGAACGACGAGGTGACCGGGCGACCGTAGACCTCGTCACCGGCGGCAGCCGCCACGCTCGTGGCCGCGCTCGCGAGGTAGGCCTGGTAGCGGGTGGCGACGCGGGTCCGCAGCGAGGGCAGCAGCGCCTCGTAGAGGTTGCCCGGGCAGGAGGTCAGGCTGAAGTCCTGGTGCCCGGAGACCCGGGGCCGGGTGATCTTCGTGCCCGGGGAGAACTTGTCGGCCCCGGTGCCCGCCGTGAAGCTCGAGGAGGTGCGCGGGTCCCAGCCGTTGAGCCAGGCCTTCCAGGCGATGACGTCGGCCACGGTCGTGAGGACGGTGCTCGACGGCGTCGTCGCGCCGGCGACCGAGCTGGCGTGGGTACCGATCGAGGCGATGCCGACGGTCTGGGAGTTGAAGCCGCCGGTCTGGGCGCCCTGGACGTTGCGTCCGGCGCCGCCGAAGCGGCCCTCGTAGAGCCGGCCGAAGCGGTCGACGAGGAAGTTGTAGCCGATGTCGCACCAGCCGTTGGAGCGCGTGTGGTACGCGTAGATGCCCCGGACCAGGCCGGCCGCCTCGGACGAGGAGTAGGTGTTGGCGTTGACGGTGTGGTGCACGACCGCGCCGTTGATGTGGGTGTTGTAGTCCGGCCCGCAGCCGCGCAGGCTCTCGTCGGCGCCCCACTGCGCGCGCGTGATCATCGAGGGGGCCAGCCCGGCCGCGTGGGCGGCGCCCAGCGGCTGCTGACCGATGGTGGCGTCGGCGTTGCTGTCGCCGGCGTCGACGAGGGTGACGGTGGCCTTGGACAGGTCGACGTCGTGCGGCGCGCGCACCCGGACCTGGACCTCGTCCGACCCGGTGACGCCGACCGGCTCGGTCGCGACCTTGGCCCGGCGGGCCTCCTGGGTACCGCCGTCCGGGCCATGCCCGTCGATGTCGGCCTCGACCCAGTCGTTCCACGTGCCGCCGGTCCGGGTGCGGACCTCGACCGTGGCCTCGGTCGCGAGCGCCTCGTCGGGGAAGGCGACCCCGACGACGTCGAGGTTCGAGCTGTCGCGGGTGAGGATGCTCTGCTCCTGCGGCCCGGCGGGCGTCGAGGGCGCCACCGAGGAGTGCGCGTGACCGTCGTCGGCCGACGTCGACGGGGCGCCGGCGTCCTCCGGCGTGGCCGAGGGACGGGCCGACGGCGTGGCCGACGACGTGGGCGCGGGGCCCTCCGTCGGCGTCCCGCCCGGCGAGGGTGCCGGGGTCGGGGCGGCCGTGGGCAGCGGGACGTTCTCGACCGTCGGGGCGACGGCGTGCGCGGTCACCGGTCCGGCGACGGGCACGAGGACGACCACCCCGGACAGGAGGCTGGAGGCGGCGAGCAGGCGAAGAGTTCTCATGGGGGATCCACGACGGTTCAGAGGGCCCCGAGGGCGCGCGACGGCGTCACCGGGGAGTGCAGGGTCCTCCGAGTCTGTCACAACCGTCACTTGCGTACCGGGGTTTCGCCGAGGTCGGTGACCTCTCGCCGGTATGCTGCGCCGGTGTCCCCCGCGCCCGAGCAGCCGGAACGGCCGTCCGGGGGTCAGCCTCCCGGCGGCGGGCTGCGCGACCACGCGGCGCTGAGCACCTACGCCACCGCCGTCCAGGGTGCCGCCCGGCTCGCCTACAGCGTCGTCATCGGCCGCCTCGGGTCACGCGAGCTGCTCGGGCAGGCCAACAGCGCCCTGTCGATCTCCGTCCTCACGAGCCTGGTCTGGGCCGCCCCCGCGGCGGCCGCCGGCACGCGCTTCGTCGCGCTGCGCAAGGCGCTCGGTGACGAGGAGGGCGCGGCCGTCGTGGCCCGGCACATCGCCCTGCGCTCCCTGTTCGTGGCCACCGTGCTGCCGACGACGACCGGCCTGCTCGGCGCGTGGTGGCTCGGGCTGCAGCCGGTGCAGGTGGTCACCTGCGTCGTGCTCTGCTGGGCCTACTCGGTGTACAACACGGCCCGCGGGGTCCGCTTCGGCCTCCTCGGCTTCCGGCAGGTCGCGCTCTGGGACACCGTCGCCGCCGCCACCTCCCTGACGGTCCTCGCGGTCGTGCTGCTGCTGCACCTCGACCTGCTCACCCTGCTGCCGCTGGCCGTCGGGTACGGGCTGTTCGCCGTCGTCACGTGGCCCGCGCGCACCCGGGGCCGCCTCGAGCGCGACGCCCGGCGGGAGATCGACCACTGGATCGCCTTCTCGGCGCTCGGGGTCCTGGCCAGCGGCGGGCTGCTCCAGGCCTCCCAGCTCGCGGCGCACCACTGGAGCGGTGAGAGCGGGGCGGGAGACTTCGCCGCCGCCCTCTCGCTGGCCACCCCGATGTCGATGTTCGCGATCGCCCTGAGCACGGCCCTGGTCCCCCCGCTCGTGGCCGCCGCCGGCCGGGGCGACCACGCGGGGGTGCGCCGGCACGCCGACAACATCGCGCGGCGGCTGGTCGCGATCTTCGTCGGGGTCATCGGCGTGCTCGTCATCGTCAGCCCGTTCGGCATCGCGGTCGTCTACGGCCCGTCGTTCGCCCGCTCGGCCTCCGTCCTGCCGGTGCTGCTCGGCGCGGTGATGCTCACCTCGGTGGCGCTCGGCGGCTCGACCGCCCTGCAGTCCACCCGGCGGCGCGGGCCGCAGGTCGTCGCGGGCATCAACCTCGGCGGCCTCGTGCTCGGGGTCGCGGCGTGGTTCCTCCTCGCCCCCTCGCACGGAATCGAGGGGGTCGCCGTCGGCTACCTCGTCGGGGCCGGCAGCGCCTCGCTCGGCACGCTGGCCGCCGTCTGGTGGATCGAGCGGCAGGCGTGGCTCGACCTCGCGGCCCGGTTCGCGGCCGGGGTCGCGCTCGTCGTCGGCCTGGCCCTCGCCACGCGCGACCTCGACGGCGTCACCGGCGCGCTCGCGCAGGTCGGGGCCGCGATCGTCTTCGGGGCGGTGTGGACCTGGCTCAACCGGCGCGAGGTGGCCGCCCTCTGGAGCACCCTCCGGGGCGGCGGCGAGACCCCCGCCCCCTCCTAGACTCGACACCGTGCCCCCTTCCGTGACCGTCCTCATGACGACCTACCACGGCACCTCCGTCGCCGAGCTCGAGCGCTCGGTCGGGTGCATCGTCGGCCAGACCCGGCCGCCGGAGGAGTTCCTCGTCGTCGTCGACGGCCCGGTGCCGGAGGCCCTCGACGCGGCCATCGGCCGGGCGGCGGCCGAGCACCCGGCGCTGCGCGTCGAGCGGCTGCCCCGCAACGTCGGCAGCGGCCTGGCCTCGGCCCGTGGCCTCGAGCTGGCCACCGGGGACTTCGTCGCCCGGCACGACAGCGACGACGTCTCCCTGCCGACCCGCCTCGAGGAGCAGATGCGCCGGGTCGAGGAGCACGGACTCGACCTCGTCGGCTCCGCGATGCTCGAGTTCCGCGGCGACCCCGACACCGTGCTCGGCCTGCGCTCGGTCCCGACGTCGCACGAGGCGATCCTGCGGCGGCTGCCGATGAACAACCCGGTCAACAACCCGACCTCGGTCTTCCGCCGCGAGCTGGCGCTGGCCGTCGGCGGTTACTCCGACCTGCGCTACATGCAGGACTACGACCTCTTCGCGCGGATGCTCGCCGCCGGCGCCCGGGCCGAGAACCTCGCCGAGCCGCTCGTGCTGTTCAACGCCGGCGACGACATGATCGCCCGCCGCGGCGGCTGGCGGATGCTGCGCCA
Organism: Phycicoccus sp. HDW14; assembly: GCF_011383005.1. Classification (GTDB taxonomy): domain Bacteria; phylum Actinomycetota; class Actinomycetes; order Actinomycetales; family Dermatophilaceae; genus Phycicoccus. Next base: position 2,154,256 of record NZ_CP049935.1, read on the forward strand.
CGAGCTGACCATCCAGCGCCGGCTGCGGGCCGCCGGCGTCATCGGCACGCCGCGGCTGGCCGTCAACCTCGTGCTGCGCGGCGCCTTCCGGCTGGTCCCCCGGCGGCTGCTCGGCCCGGTGTACGCCCTGCTGTTCCGCCGCTCGCAGGAGGTCGGCGCATGAGCGGGGCAGCACGGCTCACCTGGGTCGCCGTCTCCTACGGCGGGGTCGAGGACGCCCGCGCCCTCGTCGCCTCGCTCGGCCACGACGTGCCGGTCGACGTGGTCCTCTGCGCGAACAAGCCCGGTGACGCCGCCGCGGCCCGCACCGCCTTCGCCGACGACCCCCGGGTGCGCGTCCTCGACTTCGAGGACAACCCCGGCTACCTGCCGGCCCTGCACCGCGCCGTGCCCGAGGTCGACCCCGCGCTGCCGCTCGTCCTCTCCAACGTCGACCTCGTCGCCGACCCCGGCTGCGTGCAGGCCCTGCTCGACGGGGTCGCGGCCCACCCGGACGCGGGCTGGCTCGCGCCGAGCGTCATCGGGGCGCTCGGGCAGGACCAGAACCCCAACCTGCTCGCCCCGCCCGGCGCCCGCTGGCTGCGGATGCTCGCGGCGGTGCACCGGTTCCCCGCCGTCGCCGACCTCCTGCTCCTGCGCCGCGAGGGCCACAGCTCCCGCACGGTCACCGGCGTCGCACCCGGCACCGCGGTCTTCGCCGGGCACGGCTCCTGCGTCGTGCTGACGCCCCGCTACCTCGCCGAGGGGGGCAGCACCGACTACCCGTTCGCCCTCTTCGGCGAGGAGCTGTGGTTCGCCAGCGAGTGCCGGCGCCTCGGGTTGACCGTGCGCTACCTGCCGAGCGCCCGCCTGCTCCACACCGAGCACGTGGCGACCGGCAGCCGCCGCCGCGGCCACGTGGCCCGGGTGAAGTACGAAGGCCTGCGGTGGTGGGCGCGCCGGGCCGCGGACGCCGGGTGGTGACGGCGCGGCGGGTGCCCGCACCGGGGCCGCCGCCCCCGTACGCTGGGGCGCGATGAACACCACACAGCAGGTCGGCACCGAGGGTGTCTGGCTGGTGATCCCGCTCTACAACGAGGCGTCGGTCATCGGCGAGGTCGTCACCCACGCCCGCAGCGTCTTCCCGGGGGTCGTCGTCGTCGACGACGGGTCGGTCGACGGGGGCGCCGAGGTCGCCCGGCAGGCCGGCGCGGTCGTGGTCCGCCACCCCGTCAACCTCGGCCAGGGCGCCGCGCTGCAGACCGGCTTCGAGTTCGCGCTCACCCGCCCGGACATGCAGTGGGTCGTCACCTTCGACGCCGACGGCCAGCACCAGACCGACGACGTGCTGGCGATGCTCGCCAAGGCCCGCGCCGAGGACCTCCAGGTCGTCTTCGGCTCGCGCTTCCTCGACGACCGCACGACCCCGAGCCTCGCGAAGAAGCTCGTGCTGCGCGCGGCCGTCGGCTACACGAACCTCACGACGCACACCCGGCTCACCGACGCGCACAACGGCCTGCGCCTGCTGCGCCGCGACGTCGTCGAACGCCTCGACATCACCCAGAACCGGATGGCCCACGCCTCCGAGCTCGTCGAGCAGATCGGCGCGCTGTCGGTGCGCTACGGCGAGAGCCCGGTCCACATCCTCTACACCGACTACAGCCGGTCCAAGGGCCAGTCGCTGTGGAACTCGGTGAACATCCTCGTGGAGCTGATCCTCCGATGAAGCTCGTCGTCGTCCAGATCCTGCTCATCGTCGTCGTCTTCGTCGTGGCGGCCCGGCTGTTCCGCTCGCGCGGGGCGCGGGCCCAGGCCATCCGGCGCCTCGGGGTGCTCGCCTTCGGCGCGTTCGCCGTCGTGTCGATCATCTTCCCCGACGTGTGGACCCGCATCGCCCAGAACTTCTTCGGCATCGGCCGCGGCACCGACCTCGTCCTCTACGGCCTGGTCGTCGCGTTCCTCAGCTTCACCGTGACGACCTACCTGCGCTTCCGCGACCTCGAGACCCGCTACACGCGCCTGGCCCGGCGGATCGCGCTCGACGAGGTCGCCGGCACCCTGCGCACCCCCGAGCCGCCGGCCCGCGACCCGCAGGACCCCGCAGCCGGCTGAGGCGCCGGACCGGCCTGCGGCTCAGCCGTTCTCGAGGTCGTGGTTGTAGCGGTCGAGGACCTCGTCCATCGGGCCGTCCATCGCCAGCTCGCCGGAGCGCAGGTAGAGGGCGCGGTCGCCGAACCGGCGCAGGTCCTTCTCGCTGTGGCTGACGAGGAAGAGCGTGCGGCCCTGGGCGAGCAGGCCCTCCATCCTGTCGTAGCACTTGTCGCGGAAGGCCTTGTCCCCCACCGCGAGCACCTCGTCGACGAGGACGATCGGCTCGTCGAGCGTCGTGACGACGGCGAAGCCGAGCCGGACCTTCATGCCCGAGGAGAAGTGCCGGTACGGGGTGTCGAGGCCGGCCCGCACCTGCGGCCCCGCGAAATCGACGATCTCGTCGAACCGCTCGTCGATGGTGGCTTTGGGCAGGCCGTGCAGGCCGCCCATGAGGTAGACGTTGTCCCGCGCGGTGAGCTCGCCGACGAAGCCGCCCGTGAGCTCGATGAGCGGGGCCACACCGCCGCGCACCGAGACCGTGCCCTCGTCGGGCAGCAGGACCCCGGCGAGCATCTTGAGCAGCGTCGACTTGCCGCCGCCGTTGCCGCCGACGACCCCCACGGCCTCACCGGGCAGGATGTCGAACGAGACGTCGCGCAGGGCCCAGAAGGTCTCGCGCGGGGCGCCCGTGCGACCGCGGAAGAGCATCTCGCGCAGCTGCATCCGCCGCCGCCGCGAGCGGTAGAACTCGACCCCGAGGCCCTCGACGGAGATGACCGGCTCGGACATCAGATCTCCTTGAGCACGGGGCGCTCGAGCCGACGGAAGACCGCGACCCCCACGAAGAGCAGGAGGACCGAGACGGCGACCGAGGTGGCCACGGCTCCCCAGACGATCGGGTACCGGTCGTGGCGGAAGAAGCCGGCGCGCATCAGCTCGAGGATGCCCGTCATCGGGTTGAGCCAGAAGATCTTGTTGTACGGCGCGTCGACGAGGTGCGTCGTGTAGATGACGGGGGTGGCGTAGAAGAGCATCCGCAGGACGATGCGCACGACCCGCTGCATGTCGGTGACGAGCACCGTGACCGGGGCGAGGATCAGGCCCAGCCCGAGCAGGGCGACCGCCTCGAGGACCAGGGCGAACGGGAAGAGCACGAGCCACCCGTTGAGGTGGGCCTGCCCGCGCACGATGTAGAAGAGCAGGAAGACGACGAGCACGGGCAACGAGAAGACGAACTCGACACCCTTGCTCGCGATGACCCGCACCACCCAGATCTCGCGCGGCAGGTTCGTCGAGCGCACGAGCTTGGCCTCGGAGATCAGGGCCCGGCTCGTGTCGGTGAGCGATGCCGAGAACCACTGCCAGCTGAGCAGTCCGATGACGAGGAAGAGGAAGTACGGCTGGTGGCCGAGGTCGCCCCGCTTGAGGATGAGGACGAAGACGATGTAGTAGATGAGGGACATCAGCAGGGGGTCGAGGACCGTCCAGACGTACCCGAGGGCGCTCTGCGCGTAGCGGACCCGCAGGTCACGGGTCACGAGGGTCGACAGGACGCCACGGCGGGCCCACAGCGCGCGGGTGCGGCGGACGAGTTCCATGGCTCCTCGGGGTGGTCGGTGACCGGCTGCCAGCGGTACACGCTACCCGGCGAGGGGCCCGCGCCCGCGACGGCCCGACGGCGGCCGCCCGTCTACGATCGTCATCGGCTCCCGTCCGTCCCCGCCGAGAGGTACCCGCCGCATGCAGTCCCTGCGCGACCCCGCCGTCCGCACCGCCGCCCTCGGTGCCCTCGGGTGGTTCGTCGCCGTCGGGCTGGCCGTCCTCGCGGCCGTGCTCGGGCTGGCCTGGCTCGGCCTGTTCGCGGTGGCCCTGCTCTACGCCGCCGAGGGGGCGCTGGCCGCCGGCGACGTCCGCGTCGACGCCTGGCTGGCCGACCGCGAGCTCGCGCCGCTCCAGCGGGCCATGCTCCGCGACGCCGTGTCGGTGCTCGCCTGGCTGCTCACCGTCGAGCCGTCGGCCCGCCTCGTCGTGCCGGTCGTGCTCACCGTCCTCGCCGTCCCGGCCGCCCACCTCGGCTACCGGGTGCTCACGGCGCACCACGCGTCGGTGCGCCGGGGCCGTCTCGCCTGGCGGCGCCTCGACGTCGCGGGCGAGCTCGAGGGGCCGCTGCGCCTGCCCCCGATCCTCCCGCTCGTCGGGCCGTTCAGGGGACGCCTCGTCCTCCTGCTCTCCGACGTCTTCGTCGTCGTCGCGCTCTGGGCCGTCGTCGCGGGAGCCGGCTCGGTGGTGCTCGCCGTCGGCGCCGGGCTCACCCTCCTCGCGCTCGCGGCGTGCATCGCGGCCGGCGTGCGGCGCAGCCTCGTCGTGCGCCACCTGCCGACGGCCGTCGACGACAACGAGCGCCTGCGCCGGGCCGTGGAGGCCTGGGCCCCGGAGGTCGTCGTCTACTTCAGCGGGCCGGTCGGCACGACGTACCAGCTCAACGTCTGGCTCGAGGCCCTCGAGCGGGTGCGCCGCCGCACGCTGCTCGTCGTGCGCGAGCGCCACCACCTCGACGACCTGCTGCCGACCACCCTGCCCCTCGTCATCGCCCCGAGCGCGGTGCACGTCGAGCTCATCCACACCGACTCGGTCCTCGTCGCGCTCTACCCGACGACGGTCATCCGCAACAACCACATGATCCGCCTGCCCGGGGTGCGCCACGTCTTCATCAACCACGGCGACGGCGACAAGGCGGTCACCTACAGCCCGCTGCACCGGGTCTTCGACGAGATCTGGGTGGCGGGCCGGGCGGCCTGCGACCGCTACCTCACCAAGGGCGAGGGGGTGCGGCCCGACCAGCTCGTCGTCGTCGGCCGGCCGCAGCTGGCCCACGTCGCGCTGCGGCCGCAGGCGCCGGTCCAGGAGCCCCCGACCGTGCTCTACGCCCCGACGTGGGAGGGCAACTTCGACGACGTCGACTACTCCTCCGTCGCGACGCAGGGCGTCGGCCTGGTCCGCGACCTGCTGCGCGCGGAGCCGCCCGTGCACGTGCTCTTCAAGCACCACCCGGCCACCGGCAACCGCCGCTCGGACGCCGCGGGCGCCCTCGCCGAGATCACCGAGATGGTCCGCCGCTCCCCCCGCGGCACGCTCGTCGGGCCGGGCCCGGACGCCCTCTACGACGCGTTCAACGCCTGTGACGTGCTCGTCGCCGACGTCTCGAGCGTCGTCGCCGACTTCCTCGCCTCGCGCAAGCCGTACGTCGTCACCAACCCGCGCGGCCGCGACCCCGAGGGGATGCAGCGCGACTTCCCGTCCACCTCGGGCGGTCCGCTGCTCACCCCGGGCGGGAGCGGCATCGTCGACCTCGTCCGCGAGGCGGTCACCACCGACCCCTACCGCGAGCGGCGCGAGCGGCTCGCCGCCTACTTCCTCGGCGAGCCCTCCGAGGACCCGATCGGCCGGTTCGCCGACGAGGTCGACGCCGCCTGCCTGCGGGCCGCCGCCCGCCACGACCACGCGCTCGAGACCGTGCGGGAGGCCCCCTGATGAGGCGCGACGTGCTCCCCGTCCTCGGGATCACCGGCGTCGGCCTGGCCCTCGGGGTGCTGGCCATGCTGCTCTCCGGCACCACCCCCGTCGCCGGCGTGCTCCTCGCGCTGGCCGCCGTGGCCGCCCTCGTCGCCGAGGTGGTCCTCGAGCGCACCCCGCGGGTCTCGGCCTCCCTCGAGTCGGCGCAGGTCGGCGCCACCGTGCGGGCGGGGGCGCGCGACGCCCTGCTCGTCGGCTTCGCGGCCTCCTGGCTGCGCGAGGACCGGCACGCCTTCCTCGTCGTCGCCGGTGCCGTCGGCCTCGTCTGGCTGCTGCGCGGCGGCACCGAGGTGCTGCGCCACGACACGCTCCTGCGGCGTCAGCAGCGGGTGTCCTGGCGCAACCTCGACGTGCCCGCGGCCGGGGTCTCCCGGCCGCTCGCGCCGGGGCTGCTCGCGGCCCGCGACGTCGTGCTCTCCATCGTGCTCGTCGTCCTGTCCGTCGTCGCCGCGGCCCGCGAGCTCGGGGCCGGTGACGGGGTGCTGCTGGCCGGGGCCGCGGTGGCGGTGCTCGTCGCGGCCGTCCTCGCCGCCCTCGCGGCGCTCGACGCCCTCCGCGTGCGCCGCGAGCCCGGGCCGGGGCGGCTCGCGAGCCTCGTCGGCGAGCGGCTCGCCGAGCTCGAGCCCGAGGTCGTCTTCTACTACAGCCGACCCGAGGCGGTCGGCTACATCGCCAACGTCTGGATGCCGGTCCTCGAGCAGCTCGACCGCTCGGTCGTCGTGCTGGCCCGCGAGCAGTACAACGCCGACCTCGTCGAGACCTCGCGCATCCCCGTCGTCTGCGTCACGGTGCCCAACGACATCGAGCGGGTCGTGCCGCCCACCGTGCGCCTGGCGATGTACCCCTCGAACGTCGCGACGAACAACCACCTGATCCGGGTGCCGGGCATCGTCGACGTCTTCATCGGGCACGGCGACAGCGACAAGGGCGGCAGCGCCACGACGCTCACCCGCATCTTCGACGAGGCCTGGGTCAGCGGTCCGGCCGCCCGCGAGCGCTACCACGCCGAGCAGGTCGGGGTGCACGACGACCAGATCCGCGAGATCGGGCGCCCGCAGCTCAAGGAGATCGAGCGGGTCATCGCCCGCACCGACGACGTCGACGCCGAGCGCGACACCGAGAACGTCACGACCGTCCTCTACGCGCCGACCCGCGAGGGCTTCTTCGCCACGTGGCAGTACTCCTCCGTCCTGGCCCAGGGGGCCGGCATCATCGAGAGCCTGCTCGCGATGCCCCGGGTGCGCCTCCTCTTCAAGCCGCACCCCGGCACCGGCACCGACGACCCGGCGTTCGCGCTCGAGTGCGAGCGTCTGCTCGCGCTCGTGCGGGCCGCGGGTGAGCCGCACGAGGTCGTCGAGTCGACCGAGGGGCTCTACAGCGCCTTCAACCGCGCCGACGTCCTCGTCAGCGACATCTCGAGCGTCATCACCGACTTCCTCGCCTCCGGCAAGCCCTACGTCGTCACCGACCCCAACGACGGCGACGTCGAGGAGTTCCGCGAGGCCTTCCCGTCGGCGCGGGGCGCGTGGGTGCTCACCGGCGACGGCTCGGGCATCGTCGAGGCCGTCGAGGACGCCCGGGGGCGCGACCGGTACGCGACCGAGCGCGAGCAGACCGCGGCCCACCTGCTCGGGACACCTCCGGGGACCCCGTGGCGCGTTTCGACGCCGCGATCGACGCCGCCGTCGAGGCCGTGGGGACGCGCCAGCGCCTCCAGGCCGAGGCGGCAGCGTCCGGCGAACGGCCCTGAGGCTCAGGCGCGCCCGAGCAGGGACTTGAGCGCGCGACGCAGGCGCGGGTACCTGGCCAGCACACCCCGGACGCCCGTGGGCGGCGGGGGCTTGGTCGGCCGCGGCGTCGGGCGACGCAGGCCGTACCGCACGCTGAGGTTGCCGTGCTCGGTGACGTACAGCTCGACCCGCTGCGGGCCCTCCCCGACGGCCGCGAGGACCGCGCCGGGCTGCGCGCCCTCGGGGGCGGACAGGCGCCGGATCATCGACCAGCCGCCGACCCACATCCGGACCTTGAGGTCGAGGGGCTCGCTCGGGGCCAGCTCACGCAGGAGGGACCCGGTGAGCGTCGCCGTGCCGGTTCCGCGGACGACGAGGGTCGACGGGTCGTCGGCGAGCGGCTCCGCGTGCACCTCGCCCGTGGTGTCGACGAAGCGCTCGTCGAGGCTGCCGCGCTCGACCACCAGCCCGTCGAAGCGGGCGCGGGCGACGTCGTCGGTGGCGTCGAGGACCTCCGGCTGCCGGACGACGTCGGGCGTACCGGGCGGCACGCGCAGGTGGAGGCGGTCGCCGGCGGCGTCGAGCTCGACGGGCCGGCCGTCGCGGTGCTGCACGAGCATCGACACCGTGAAGGTCACCGCGTCGTCGGCGGCTCCCACCGAGGTCGTCTCGAGCCGGCCGACGACGTCGACGTCGGACTCGGCGAGCGGGAGCAGGGCGTCGAGGTCCCCCGCGCGCAGCAGGGCCGAGCGCATCCGGACGCGCACCGGCAGGTGGCGGTCGACGCTCGGGGGATCGTGGTCCCGGTCAGCTCGCGGATCGCGTCGAAGAGCTCGCGGCGGCGCGTCGGGGTGTACGAGAGGAAGCGCTTGTCGGTGAGGCGCATGAGCATCTTCGTGTCGTACCAGTGCGCCAGCAGGCGGTCCCGCAGCTCGGGGTCGGTCACGGAGTCGTGGACCACCCGGAGCGTCGCGTGGAGGCTGCTCAGGTAGTAGTCGGCGGCCGACCACTCGTCGTAGGAGGCGTTGGTCCTCCCGTCCGGGTCCTTGCGCTTGGTCCACACGTAGCAGGGGAACCCCGCGTAGACCGCGATGCGCTCGGCAGCGACGAAGGACTGGATGTTGAACAGGTGGTCCTCGAGCCGGAAACGCCCCTCGCGGAACCGGATCCCGTGGTCGAGCAGGAACTGTCGCCGGTAGAGCTTGTGGGGGTGAGGATGCCGAGGATCGGGTCGCGGCCGAGCTCGGCATCGGGGACGTCGCTGCGGAACACCTCCTTGGAGACGACCCGACCACGGCCCACCTCGCGGGCGACGAGGACGTCGGCCCGGTGCGTGCTGGCGTAGGCGTGCATCAGCTCGAGGCCGCGCTCGGGGATGACGTCGTCGTTGTCGGCGTAGAAGACGTACTCGCCGCGCGCGAGGTCGGTGCCGACGTTGCGCGGGCGGCCGGGCCAGCCGGAGTTCTCGATCCGCCGGTAGCTGAAGTGGGCCACCTTCTCGCACTCCGCCCGCAACGACTCCCCCGTGCCGTCGGTGGAGCCGTCGTCGACGAAGACCACCTCGAACTCACCGGCCGGCATGCTCTGGCGTGCCAGGGAGTCCAGGAGGAAGCGGATGTTGGGTCCCGGGTTGTACACGGGGACGACGAGCGAGATCTTGGGCGCCGGGACCTCGTCGGCGCCGACGGTCTCGGCGGGCTGGGACATCGCGGCCGTCTCCTCGGTCACCGGCTCGACGCCGCGTCGGCGCCCTCGGGCATCTCGTCGTGCGGCTCGGTCTGGTGCATGTCGTCGGCGACCTGGGCGCTCAGCTCGTGGCTGGCGAACGGGTCGGCGCGGCGCACGTCGATGACGTAGCCGGTCTGCGGCGAGAGCATGACCCGCAGCGCGGCCCGGGCCACGGTGCGCGAGTCGAGGAGGGTGTCGGGCGACTCCTCGCCGAAGGCCTTGGTGCGCATCGGGGTTCCGGTGCGCTCGGGGTTGACGCAGTTGACGCGCACACCCTCCTTGGCCCACTCGTCGGCCAGCGCCTGGGTGAGGTTGACCGTGGCCGCCTTGGCGGAGGAGTACAGGCTGTAGCCGGAGCGGCCACGCGTGTAGGAGCTGGACGTGAAGAGCAGCAGCGACCCCGAGGTCTCGCGCAGCCAGGGGTAGAACTCCTGGGCGATGAGGATCGGGGCGATGTAGTTGATCTCGGTCGCCGCGTAGATCGTGTCCTCGCTCGTCTCCTCGAGCGTGCCGCGCGGCAGGACACCGGCGGTGTTGACGACGAAGTCGACCCGGCCGGTCTCGCCGACGACCTCCTCGCGGGCCTTGCGGATGTCGGAGCGGCGCTCGACGTGCGTGCGGGTCGAGGAGCGGCTGAACGAGCGGACCGTCGCCCCGAGCTCGGTGGCCAGCTCGACGATGTCGGCGCCGATGCCGTAGCTGCCGCCGAAGACGACGACGGTGCGTCCCTCGAGCGCGGCCCGCATCTCCTCGTCGGAGCGGTCCTGGGGCAGGTCGTGGCTCGTCAGCTGGAAGAGCTTGTCGGCGAGGTAGACGTCGATCGGCTCGGTGACCTTCATGTTCCGCTCGTCGCCGGCGACGACGAAGATCGGCACGTCGGGCTGGTAGCGCAGGACGACCGTGCAGTCGTCGGTGGCCGTGAAGTCGGGGTCGGTCGCGGCGATCTCGTAGGCCCGGGCGATGACCGAGCGGCGGAAGCCCTGCGGCGTCTGGCCACGGCGCAGCATCGCGCGCTTCGGGACGTCCTGGATCACCTCGTGCTCGTCGACCTCGATGATCGTGTCGGCGGACGGGATCGCGGTGTCGACGGCCTCGTAGGTGGCCAGCGCCGCGACGCACTCCTCGATGATCCGCTGGCTGAGCAGCGGGCGGACGGCGTCGTGGAAGAGGACGTTGCACTCCTCCTCACCGATCGCCTCGAGGGCCCGCACGGTGGTGCCGTTGCGGGTCTCGGCACCGGGCAGCACCCGCGTGACCTTGGTGTAGCCGCCGCGGTCGACGAGCTCCTGGACGGGGTCGAGGTGGCCCGGCGTCATCATGACGATGATCTCGTCGACGAGGGGGCTCGCGTCGAGGGTCTCGATGGTGTGCTCGATGATGGGGCGGCCGGCGATCTTGATCAGCTGCTTGGGGATGCTCAGCCCCACCCGGCTGCCCACTCCACCGGCCAGGACGACGGCCACGGTCCGCAGTTCACTCACCTTCCCGACCCTACCGGGGTGCGTCGGCACCGGGCACCCACGGCCCCGGCCCCTCGCGCGTGAGCCGCCGGGGCGCGGCGGGTGGGCCGCTGGGGGCGCAGCGCGCCGCCCTAGACTCTGCGCCATGCCCGAGCACGTGACCCCCCGGCCTCCCGAGCCGGCTCCGTGATCTCGGCCTCCCCCGAGTCGTGGCTCGCGGCCGCGCCGGTGGTCCTCGCCGCCGTCGCGCTCCTCCTCGTCCCCGGGGCCGTCGCGCTGCGGCTGGCCCGGGCCGACGGGATGCTCGTGCTCGGGGCGGCCGGCCCGCTGACCGTCTCGGTCGTCACGGTCTCCGGTGTCGTCACCGCGGCGGCCGGCGTCCGGTGGTCGCCACTGTCGCTCGTGCTCGCGACGCTCGTCGTCTGGCTCGTGGCCGCCGCCGTCGGTGGGGCCCGCCGGGGCGCCGTCGCACCCGACCGGGCCGCGCTCTCCCGCTGGGCGGTCGGGGGCGGGCTCGTCGTCGGGGTGGTCCTCGCGGCGTGGCCGCTGCTCGCCGCCACCGGGTCCGCCGGGGCCCTGCCGCAGCAGCCCGACACGATCTTCCACCTCGAGACGATCCAGGGGATGGTCGAGCGGCACGACGTCTCGACGCTGCACGGGCAGTCGTTCGTGCAGCCCGACGCCACCGGCTTCTACCCCGCCGGCTTCCACGCGCTCGCGGCCACGCTGGTGCAGCTCACCGGGTGCCGCGTCGACGTCGCCGCCAACGTCGTCGCCCTCGTCGCCGCGGCGGTGCTCTGGCCGCTGGCCATGACCTTCCTGTCCACCGTCGTGCTCGGCCGGCGTGACGCGGTGGCGCTCGTCGCCCCCGTCGCGGCCGTCGCGTTCACGGCCTTCCCGACCTGGCTGCTCGGGTACGGGGTGCTCTGGCCCAACCTGCTCGGGCAGGCCCTGCTGCCGGCGGTGCTGGCGGTCGGCCTGCTGGCGCTGCGCCGACCCCGTCAGGTCTCGACGTGGGCGCTGCTCGCCGTCCTCGTCGGCGGCCTCGGTGCGGCCCACCCCAACGCGGTCATCGGGCTCGTGGTGCTCGGCGGCGTGGCCCTCGGCTGGTTGCTCGTCGTCGGCACGGTGCGCGCCGGGCGCCCGGCCCACCGGCTGCTCAGCGCGGTCGGGGTGGTGCTGCTCGTGGGCGGAGCCGGGGCGGTGTGGTTCCTCGGTGCGCGCCTCGCGCCGTCGATGCGCGAGTCGAACCCGCGCGGACCCGAGATGGGCTGGGGCGCCGCGCTCGTCGACGTGCTCTTCGCCGCCCCGCGCTCCTCCCCCGCCCTCTGGGTCACCGGCGTCGTCGTGCTCGTGGGGGTCGTCGTGGCCCTGCGCCGGGCCCGGACCGCTTGGCTGTCGCTGGCCTGGCTGCTCGTCGGGGGCCTCTACCTCGCCGTCGCCGCCGTCGACTCACCGAGGACCCGGCTGCTCACCTGGCCGTGGTTCAACAACTCCCCCCGGCTGGCGGGCCTGCTCGTCGTCCCGGGCGCGCTGCTCGTCACGGCGGCGCTCGTCGCGCTCGTGCGCGCCGACGGCGAGCGGACCCGCACCGCGACCCGGCGGGCCGCGGCCGCGGCCGTCGTCTTCGTCCTCGTCACGCTCGGCGCCAACGCGGCGGCGCGCGCCCAGGTCCTCGGCGCCTACTTCCCCACCGACTCCCGGGCCTCGTGGGTCAGCCGCACGGAGCTGCGCGCCCTCACCTCGCTCGGCAGCGAGGTGCCCGCCGACGCCCTCGTCGCCGCCAACCCGTGGCGCGGCGGCTCCTACCTCGGCCTGGTCCGCGACGTGCGGATGCTCTTCCCGAACGAGAAGACGCTGCCCGGCAGCCCGGTGCAGCAGCTGCTCGGCGCCCGGCTCGACGAGGTGGCGACCGACCCCGAGGTCTGCGCCCTCGTCACCCGGCTCGAGGTCGGCTGGGCCATCACCGGCGGCGAGCCCGCGAGCACGTCCGCCGGCGCGGTCCGGCCCTACCGCGGCGTCGACGGCGTCGACGGCGCCCCGGGGTGGCAGCGCGTGCGCACCGAGGGCCCGTACACGCTGTACCGGTTCAGCGGCTGCGACGCCTCGGGACCGGCTCAGGACTGAAGGGCCGCCCGGACCGCCGCGCGGAAGCGCTGCGTGGCCGCCCCGGGCGTCGTGTCGCCGAAGTAGTGCGCGACGACCTCGTCCCACCCCACCGGCATCCGCCCGCCGAGCGAGCGGAGCAGCGCGGGCGCCTGCCCGGCCTCGGCGGCGGTGAGGCGGGGCACGGTCGAGAGCAGCAGGGAGTCACCGGTCGAGGGCACGGCGGGCCCGGGGTCGGTGACGACGAGGGGCTTGCCCGTGGCCGCCCAGTCGTAGGCGACCGACGAGACGTCGGTGACGCACGCGTCGGCGAACCCGGCCTGCCAGCCGTAGGGACCGGTGTCGACGAGGTGGTCGGGCCCGGTGAGCAGCGCCCGGACGGCGAGGTCGGCACGGTGGTAGGCCGGCGAGGTCGCGCCCGCGCGGGGGTGCGGGCGGTAGACGACGCGGAAGCCGCCGTCCTCGACGAGGGCGCGCACGAGGGCCTCGCCGTGGCTGGCGATGGAGCCGTACGCCATCGCCGGCCGGTCGCCCTCCCACGTCGGGGCGTAGAGCACGCGGGTGCGGCCGTCGCGCTCCCAGGCCGGAGCGCCGGGCACGGTGTGGTCGAGCTGGGGGCGGCCGACCATCGGCGCGCGGGTGGCGGCGTCGTAGCCGCGCAGCACCCGCTCGAGCCGCTCGCGCCCGGCCGGGCCGGCGACGAACGAGAAGTCGTAGGCCTTGTTCTGGTTCGAGATGCTCGAGTCCTTGTCGCTCTCGCCGTGGCCGAGGTAGACGTGGACCGGCTCGGGGAAGCGGAGCATCCGGAAGTTGCGCTCGAGGTGGTTGACGTAGAGGACCCCGCGCACGCCGTCGGAGCGCACCAGGCGCTCGAGGTCGGGGGCGCCCTTGGCCAGCCGCACCGGCAGCCGCGTGACGGCCATCGCGGCGCGGGCACCGTCGGCGCGGGTGCAGACGACGACGAGCGGGACGACCTCGTCGAGGTCCTCGAGGACGGGCAGCCAGTCGGCGAGCTGGTAGAGCTCGACCGGCCCGCCGGCGAAGAAGACGGCCACCGGTGCGGGGGGCAGTGGGGCGGCGGCCACGGCCGCGCGAGCCGTCGCGTCGGCCCGCCACCAGTTGCCGGCCTGCACCCACAGGGTCCGGGCGACGTGCGCGATCGTGCTCATCGAGGGGGAGCATACGGGTCCGGTAGCGTGACCTGCCCCGTCCCCGACGACAGGTCCCCGGTGCCCACCCCGAGCGTCTCGTACCTCGTGCCCGTCCTCAACGAGGCGGGTCGGCTGGCCGACGCCGTGCGGGGCGCGCTCGGTCAGGACTACGACGGGGCCCAGGAGGTCGTCGTGGCCGTCGCGCCCTCGGCCGACGGCACCGAGGAGGTCGCCGCCCGGCTGGCGCGCGAGGACCCGCGCGTGCGCGTCGTCGACAACCCGGCCACCGACATCCCCGCGGGCCTCAACCGGGCCCTGGCCGCCTCCACCGGCGACGTCGTCGTGCGGGTCGACGCGCACTCGGCCCTCCCGGACGGCTACACGCGCCGGATGGTCGAGGTGCTGCTCGAGACCGGGGCGGCCAACGCGGGCGGCATCATGCGCGCCGAGGGTCGCACGCCCCTCCAGGAGTCGGTGGCCCGCGCGTACAACAGCGGCCTCGGGCTGGGCGGCGGTGTGCACCACGCGGGGTCGGCCGCGGGGCCTGCCGAGACCGCCTACCTCGGGGTCTTCCGGCGCTCGGCGCTGCTGGCCGTCGGGGGCTACGACGAGACGCTGCGGCGCGGCGAGGACTACGACCTCAACGTCCGGCTGCGGGCCGCGGGGTACGAGGTGTGGTTCGTCCCCGACGTCGAGGTCACCTACTGGCCGCGCTCGGACTGGGCGCCCCTCGTCCGGCAGATGTGGGCCACCGGCGTCTGGCGCGGTGAGATGGTGCGCCGCTCCGGTCGCACCCGGCTGCGCTACCTCGCGGCGCCGGCGGTGGTGCTCGGGCTCGGGACGAGTGCGGCCGTGGCCGTGTCCGGGCTCGACCGGCGCCACCCGCTCCCCTTCGCCCTGGCCCACCTCGCCCCGCTCGCCTACGCGGGCTTCCTCGGCTGGGCGGGCGCCACGGCCGGCGCCTCGGACCTGCCGTCACGGGTGCGTGACGCCGCGGTCGTCGCGACCATCCAGGCCTCGTGGGGCGCGGGCTTCCTCAAGGGCGTGACGCGCGGGGCGGGCACGACCGTCGACCGGTCGCGGGTCCGCCGGCGCTGAGGCCCCGGTGCGCCGCGGCCGGAGGCGGTCAGCGGCGCGGGAGGGCCCCGAGCGCGAGCAGCCGGGCCACGACGCGCTCCGAGGCGTGGCCGTCGTCGAGCGGGTTGAAGTCGGCGCGCCAGCGCGCGTAGCGGGCCGCCCAGCGCGCCCGCTCGTCGGGCTCGTCGGCCCGGGCCACGGCGTCGGCGACCTCGTCCGTGGTGCGCACGAGGGGTCCCGGCGCCCGCTCGCCGAGGTCCCAGGCGAAGCCGCGGACCTCGGCCTCGTACCGCTCGGCGTCGGCGACGTGGAAGACCATCGGGCGGCCGGTGGCGCTGAAGTCGAACATCACCGAGGAGTAGTCGGTGACGAGGACGTCGGCGAGGGCGAGCAGGTCGCTGACGTCGGGATGGGCCGTGACGTCGAGGACACGGTCGGCGGCCACCTCGGCCCGCAGCCCGAGCGTGCGGGCGTGACCGCGCACGAGCACCGTCCAGTCGGGGCCGAGCCGCTCGGCGAGGGCGGTGGGGTCGAGCGGGTCGGGCTGGTCGAGCGCGTCGTCGCGCCAGGTCGGGGCGTAGAGGACGACCCGGGGGGTCACGACACCGAGGGAGGTGCGCGCCTCCTCCCCCGACGACGTGACGACGACGTCGTTGCGCGGGTAGCCCAGGGTCCACATCGGGCGGACGACGGCGTAGCTGCGCCGCAACGCGCGCGCGGCGAAGTCGTTCTGCGCCAACATCACCGACCAGCGGGTCGACTGCTTGACGACGGCCGCGAACAGCCTCGGGGTTCGGTCGCGCCGGCCGAGCGCGATCCGCTTGAGCGGCGTGCCGTGCCAGGTCTGGAGCACGAACTGGTCGCGGCGCGGGCGCCAGGAGTCCTCGATCCAGTCGTTGAGGACGAGCAGGTCGGCGCGGTCGCGGGCGGCCCGCCACTCGGGGGTGCCGACCCGGACGGCCGTCGCGCCCGTGGGCACCTCGACACCGTCGCGCGACACCGACCAGAGGCGTTCGACGTGCGGGGCGACCCGGGCCAGCTCGCGGTCGATGGCCGCGGGGTTGCAGGAGACGTTGCGCCCGTGGAAGCTCTCGAAGAACGCGGTGCCCCGACGAGCCCGGGCGCGACGGGGTTCGGGGGGTGGCCGAGCAGCGCGTCGACCCGGGTGACGACGCGCGCGGCGGCCCGCCCGTCGCGACGCTGGTGGTAGCGGTCGGCGAGCGCGCGGGTGTGGGCCAGGGCCTCCTCGCGCGCGGGGCCGCCGGGCCAGGTGTCGGAGAGGCGGGTCAGGGCCTCGGCCCAGGTGCGCTCGACCCGTCCACCGGTCGTCGCCTCGTAGGGCTCGTACAGCCCGTGCCGGCGCGTGTAGTCCTCGAGGTCGGGGGCGAGGAAGACGAGCGGAACGCCGGTGACCGCGGCATCCAGCACGATCGAGGAGTAGTCGCTGACGACGGCGTCGGTGGCCCAGAGGATGCGCATCACCTCGGGCTCGACCCTCGAGTCGAGCAGCCGGACGGCGTCCGACCGGTGGCTCCAGTCCCCCACCGCGAGCGGGTGCGGCCGGACGAGGAGCACCGCGTCGTGGGCGGCCAGCCACTCCTCGACGAGGGTCCACTCCGCGGGGGTCGGCACGACCGGGTCGGCGGAGCCGTCGCGCCAGGTCGGGGCGAGGAGCACGACGCGCCGGCCGCCGAGGTCGCCCACCGCGGCCCCGACCCGGGCCCGGGCGGCGGCGCGGCGCTCGTCCTCGGGGCCGCGGAAGAGCACGTCGGCGCGCGGCTCGCCGAGCACCTCGACCCGGGCCGGGTCGGCACCGAGGGCGCTGGCCATCAGGGGGGCGACGGTCGTCGACGAGACGGGGAGCAGGCCGATCCGCTGCCCGCCGCGGCGGTACATGGCGGCGAGCATCCGGGGCACCGGGCCGCGGTCGCCGACGACCGGCAGGCGCATCGCCGCCGGGCTGTCGAGGTGCATCCGCTTGAGCGGGCTGCCGTGCCACAGCTGGACGACGAGCGCGCCCCCGGTGCCGAACCGGCTGGCGTCGCCGTAGCCGTGGGTGAGGACGACGACGGCCGCCCGGGTGGCGGCGCGGAAGGCGGCGGCCGAGCCGTGCTCGAGGACCCGGACGCCCAGCGCGCGGGCGTCGGCGGCCTCCTGCGGCGTGCGGGCCAGCCAGGTGACCCGGTCGGCGCGGCCACGGGCGACGAGCTCCTCGACGAGGGCGCGGGCGCCGTCGTGCACGCCGTACGCACTGCCGACCACCCAGGTGTCGCGCCGCCGGGGCACGACCCGGGTCACGAGGTCGCCGAGGGCGTACCGCGGGAGCCAGAGCACCTTCTCGACGTTGCGTCGGGCGAAGGCGGTGTCGGGCACGCGCGCCAGTATCGCGCATGCCTGCGTGCGCTCCCTCCGCGGTTCGAGGTATCCCGCCACCGTGGGACATCGGCCGATTACCTCGACCGAGCGGGCACCCCCAGCGGTTCGAGATGAAACCAGACCCCAGACGGCCCACCATCACCTCGACCCGGCAGGCATCCTCCGCGGTTCGAGGTATTACGCCACCCCGGCGCGACGGCCGGATACCTCGACCCCGCGAGCACCCACAGCGGTTCGAGGTGAAACCAGACCCCCAGACGTCCCACCATCACCTCGACCCAGCGGGCGAGGCGGGGTCAGCCGGCGGAGCAGACGTTCGCGAGGTCGCCGGTGTTGGCGTCGGGGTCGGTGCCGGGGCGCTCCATGACCGCCGGCTTCGAGGCCTTCGGGGCGGGCGTGCCCGTCGACGCCTTCGCCGAGCTGCTGCCACTCGCTGCCGACCCGGCCCTGGCCGGCGTCTTCTCGGACGACTCGATGGCCGCGCGGACGGTCGAGCGGACGACGGCGGGGTCGTAGTCCCAGGGCTTGATGAGCGGCGGGACGAAGTTCACCGACGTGATCTTCTCCTGCTTGGTCTTCACCGCGACGTCGGCGAGCCCGGCCAGGGCGTCCTGCGGGATGTCGGTGCGGAAGACGCCCTTGCTCGCGGCGGCCAGGTCCCCGAAGTGCAGCAGCACGGTCTTGGGATCCAGCTGCTTGACGAGCGCCGTGACGACGCAGCGCTGGCGGGCCATCCGCTCGTAGTTCGTCGACTTGGTGCGGCTGCGGGAGTACCAGAGGGCGTGGTAGCCGTCGAGGTGCCGGCGGCCGGGCTCGATCCAGCCGAAGATCTCGCGCGAGCCGCCGCCCATCGGGGTCCGCCGCTGGACGGTGATGTCGAGGCCGCCGACCGCGTCGACGAGGCTGCTGAAGCCCTTGAGGTCGACCATGACGTAGTACTGGATGTCGAGCCCGGTGAGGCTCTCGACGGCCTCGCGGGTCGCGAGCAGCCCGGGGTCCTTGGTGCCGGCCGGGAAGCGGTCGGCGTGGTCGTGACCCCACGTGTACAGCGCGTTGAGCAGGCACTCGTCGCCGCAGGTCCAGCCCTCGGGCATCAGCCCGGCCATCACCGAACCCCGGCGGAAGTGGATGTTCTCGGTCTCCCGGGAGAACCCGAAGAGCACCGAGCGGCCGGTCTCGGCGTCGACGCTCGCGAGCTGGATGGAGTCGGGCCGCAGCCCGATCCGGCCGGCCCCGCTGTCACCGCCGAGCAGCAGCACGTTGTACCGGCCGTCGACCGCCCCCGCCGCCTCGCCGGTGCCGAACACCGACGTCATCGCCGCCCGGGCGGACCCGACGGTCGACCCGAGCCAGCCGACCAGCCCGGGCGCGAGGAGCAGCACGAGGAGCAGGACGATCATCCGGCGGCGGTCCTTCGTCGGCAGCCGGTCGGGCCGGCCGAGGCGCCAGGCGTCGACGAGCAGCACGACCCAGAGCAGCGCGAGCGCCGCGAGGAGGACCTGGAGCAGCACGAGGCTGATGCGGTGGGTCAGCACCGTGAGGAGCGCGGTGCGGCTGACCAGACCGAGCAGCCCGAGCCCGATCGCCAGCACCAGCGCGCCCCCGAAGGCCCGCAGCGCGAACCGGCCGAGCGGCTTGCTGCCGGCGGCCACCTGGGCGCTGCCCGGCAGCACGAGGGTGAGCAGGAGGAGGGTGACTGCGCGGCGCCGGTCGCGGCTGCCGTCGCGCCGGTCGCGGGTGTCGACGCGCACGGTGTCCTCGACGGCACCGCGTTCGAGCACGCCGGTGCCCCGTTGGTCTCCCATGGTCAGCCAGTATCGGCACGGGTGCGCCGGGTGCGGTCGAGGCGCGCCGGGGCGGTCATACTGGGTGGCCGCACCGACCGGAGTGGGAGTGTCCATGACCGACGACGAACGAGCCCGTCCGATCCCCCAGGGGTCCGGGTCCGGGCCGGACGACGACGTCTACGTCGTCGACACCCGCCGTCGCGGCCGCGCGCCCGCTGCCGGGTCCGCCGGTTCCGCCCGTTCCGCCGGTTCCGCCCGTCCCGCGCCCACCGGACGCCTCCCCGGGCCGGACGGCCGCCCGCCGCTCCCCCGCCGGAGGCCGCCGGCGGCTACGACGAGCTCGGCCGCCCGCTGCCCGCCGGCCCACCGCCCGGAGGCGGCAGTGGCGGGGGCTCGCGCCCGCCCCGTCCCGAGCGCCCGTCCCGCCCCGAGCGACCGCCGCGCACCCGTCGCCGCGGCCGCCGCACCGCGACCCTGCTCGTCCTCCTGCTCGTGGGCTGGGTGGGGTTCACGGCCTTCGCCCCGTGGCACGCGTGGTCGACGGTGAGCCGCGAGGACACCGAGCCCTCCGGCGAGCGCCCCGCGGCCGGCGACGGCCACACCTACCTGCTCGTCGGCTCGGACAGCCGCGAAGGGCTGACCGCCGCGCAGAAGAAGGCCCTCGGCACCGGCTCGGCGGCCGGCCGGCGCACCGACTCGATCATCCTCGTCCACGTGCCGTCGGGCTCCGGCAAGCCGGCGCTCATCTCCGTCCCGCGCGACAGCTACGTCCCGATCCCCGGCAAGGGGAGGAACAAGGTCAACGCCGCCTTCGCCTTCGGCGGCCCGAAGCTGCTCGTGCAGACCCTCGAGCAGGCCACCGGTCTGCGCATCGACGGCTACGTCGAGATCGGCTTCGGCGGCTTCGCCGGGGTCGTCGACAGCCTCGGCGGGGTCGACATCTGCGTGCCCCGCAACATCAAGGACAAGAAGGCGCACCTGAACGTCAAGAAGGGCTGCCAGACCCTCGACGGCCCGACCTCGCTGGGGTACGTGCGGGCCCGTTACTCCGACCCCCGGGGCGACCTCGGCCGGGCCGAGCGCCAGCGCCAGTTCCTCGGCGCGGTGATGAAGAAGGCCGCCACGCCCGGCACCGTGCTCGTCCCGTGGCGGTGGTGGTCCTTCACGCACTCGGCGGCCTCGAGCGTCATCGTCGGCGAGGACACCTCCCTGCTCGACGCCTACCGGATCCTCTCGACGATGCGGAAGGTCTCGTCCGACGAGGCCCTCAGCCTCGTCGTGCCGATCTCCGACCTCAACGCGACGACGTCGGCCGGCTCCTCGGTGCTCTGGGACACCCAGCGCGCCAAGGACCTCTTCCGGATGCTGCGCGACGGCACCCCGCTGGAGGCGCCGCCCGAGGGCACCGACGGCAAGCCGACCGGCGGCTGAGCAGGCACGACACCCCGCGCACCCGCTCCCCACCTGCGCTCTCAGGGGATGCCCAGTCGGGGCCGTTAGACTCGCCCGGTCCCGCGCCCGCGGGGCCTGGACGCGCTCGCGAGGAGGAGGACCGGTGGACGGCGCCGCACCGCGCGGGGATGAGCACGACCTCGATCCCGACGACGCCTTCCCCTCCCGGCGCCAGCTGCACGGCCGGACGCGCAAGCCCTGGCGCCGCCGCGTCGCCATCGCCCTCGTGCTCGTCGTCGCCCTCGTCGGGGCCGGCGCCGCGTGGGCCACCTGGCACCTCAACGCGAACATCACCAAGGTCGACGTCTCGGCGGCCGTGGGCACCGACCGCCCGACCCAGGCGCCGCAGGCCCGGGGGGCCGTCAACATCCTCCTCGTCGGCTCCGACACCCGGGAGGGCAAGGGCAACGACAAGATCGGCGAGGTCGTCGAGGACCCGGGCCAGCACTCCGACACCAACCTGCTCGTCCACCTCTCCAAGGACCGCACCTGGGCGACCGTCGTGTCGATCCCCCGCGACTCGATGACCAAGGCCCCGCCGGAGTGCTCCCCCAAGGCGCCCACGGACCAGTGGGTCACCCGGCAGTGGAACCACAACTACAAGATCGGCGGCATCGGCTGCCTCATCCGCACCCTCGAGGGCAACACGGGCGTGCGCGTCGACCACTACGCCGTCGTCGACTTCCGGGGCTTCCAGTCGATGGTCGACGCGCTCGACGGTGTCGACGTCTGCACCACCGAGGCCATCGACGACCGGCAGTCCGGGCTGCGCCTGTCCGCCGGCACCCACACCCTCAAGGGCAAGCAGGCCCTGGCCTACGTGCGCACCCGCAAGTCGCTCGGCGACGGCTCCGACCTCGGCCGGATCAAGCGCCAGCAGGCCTTCCTCTCCTCGATCGCGCAGAAGGCCACCTCGAGCCAGCTGCTCTTCCAGCCGACCGCCCTCTTCGGGTTCCTCGACGCGGCGACGAAGTCGCTGACCACCGACCCCGACTTCGGGCTCGGCACGATGAAGGACCTCGCCGAGAGCGTGCGCGGCATCGGGCTCGACAACATCCAGTTCGTCACCGTCCCCAACGAGAGCTACGCGCCGGACCCCAACCGCGTGCAGTGGCAGGCGTCGGCCGACGTCATCTGGGAGGCCTTCCGCGACGACCACCCGCTCGGGAAGAAGCCGTCCTCCACGGCCACGCCGTCCCCGACCGCCAGCCCGCTCACCGTCTCCCCCGCCGACGTGAGGGTCCAGGTGCGCAACGGCTCGGGCACCTCGGGGCTGGCCAGCCAGGCCAAGGCCGCCCTCGAGGTCCAGGGCTTCACGGTCACGGGCACCGGCAACGGCGAGTCCCGCACCGGCACGCTCGTCGAGTACTCCGCCGGCCAGGAGGAGGCGGCGCGCACGGTCGCGGCGGCCTTCCCGGGCGCCAGGCTCGAGGAGGCCACCGGGCTCGGGAAGACGGTCCACGTGACGCTCGGCGCCGGCTCGAAGAACGTCGTCGAGGTGCCGAACCGCACGGGCACCAAGGACCTGCCGAAGCAGCCGGTCAAGGCCCCGAAGCCCGCTCCGACCCCGACGCCGACCATCTCGGCCCGCCCGGCGGACGCCGACATCTGCTCGACCTCCTGACGCGGCGGCCGGAGGACCCCGGAGTCAGCCCTTGAGGAGCTGGCGGGCCATGACGATGCGCTGCACCTGGTTGGTGCCCTCGTAGATCTGGGTGATCTTGGCGTCGCGCATCATCCGCTCGAGCGGGAAGTCGCGGGTGTACCCGGCGCCGCCGAGCAGCTGCACGGCGTCGGTGGTCACCTGCATCGCGACGTCGGAGGCGTAGGCCTTGGCCGCGGCGCCGAAGAAGGGCAGGTCGGCGTCGCCGCGCTCGGACTTGGCCGCCGCGACGTAGACGAGCTGGCGGGCGGCCTCGAGCTGCATCGCCATGTCGGCGAGCATGAACTGGACGCCCTGGAACTCGGCGACGGCCTTCCCGAACTGCTGCCGCTCCTTGACGTACGCGACGGCGTGGTCGAGGGCGCCCTGGGCGATGCCGACGGCCTGGGCCCCGATGGTGACGCGGGTGTGGTCGAGGGTGGCCAGGGCGAGCTTCAGGCCGGCGCCGACCTCGCCGACCACGCGGTCGCCGGGGATGCGGCAGTGGTCGAAGTGCAGCTCGCGCGTGGGGCTGCCCTTGATGCCGAGCTTGCGCTCCTTCTCGCCGAACGAGAACCCCTCGTCGGACCTCTCGACGACGAAGGCGGTGATGTTGTTGCCGCGCGGGCCGTCGGGGTCGGTGACGGCGAGCACCGTGTAGTACTCGGAGACACCGGCGTTGGTGATCCACGACTTCTGCCCGGTGAGCACCCAGTCGTCGCCGTCGCGCACGGCCTTGCACCGCATCGCCGCGGTGTCCGAGCCGGCCTCGCGCTCGGAGAGCCCGTACGAGAACGTCGTCTCACCGGCGGCCAGCGGGGTGAGGTAGCGCTTCTTGACCTCGTCCGACGCCGCGAGCACGAGCGGCATCGAGCCGAGCTTGTTGACGGCCGGGATGAGCGAGGAGGACGCGCAGACCCGGGCGACCTCTTCGATGACGATGCAGGTGGCCAGCGCGTCGGCCCCGACCCCGCCGTACTCCTCGGCCACGTGGGGGCGAAGAAGTCCGAGGCGACGAGGGCGTCGTGCGCCTCCTGCGGGTAGCGGGAGTCCTCGTCGACCGCCGCCGCGAACGGCGCGATCTTGTCCTCGGCCACCGCCCGGACGGCCTCCCGGACCGCCTCGTGGTCCTCGCCGAGCCGGTAGGTGTCGAAGTCGGGGTTGCCACTCATGGAGGCGATGTTACTGCCCGGTACCCGGAGTGGGTCAGACGGTGATGGTCCCGCCCTCGAAGCGCCCGGTGGCCGAGCCCCCGGACTCCTCGACGTGGGCCACGGGAAAGCCGTACGACCCGGTGGGCCCACCGGCGGCCAGCCACGCGTCGAGCACGGGCCCCCAGACGCCCCAGGCCGGCTTGTCGGTGAGCCCCCAGAGGCCGCCGCGCTCGAAGGCCTGGGTGTAGCCGCGGGCGACCACCTGCCGGTCCCCGCGCGGGAGACCGAGCACGCCACCCTCCCGCCCGAGGGCCACCCAGGCCGCCCAGGCGTAGTTGTGGACGATGGCCCGCCCGGTGGTGGGCCCGCTGACCGTCGCGCCCTTCTGGAAGCGCTGGATCCAGGCCCCGCCCGGGAGGTTCTCGACGAGGGCCACCGGCCACTTCAGCGGGCCGGTCTCACGCCCGCTCGCGGTCCACATCGTCCAGCGGTAGCCCCAGACGCACGTGGTGGCGGTGCTCGCGCTGTCGACGATCGCGCCCTTCTGGAAGCGCTGGATCCAGCCGCCGTCGCTCAGCCCCTCGAGCCGCGCGCCGGTGGGGAACCCGAGGACGTCCGGGCCCCCGTACTCGGCGTACTTCGTGAGGACGAAGCTCGTCATCGCCGCGGCGCCCGTGGCGCTGGTCCACCAGATCCGGCCGCCCTGGTAGTTCACGTACTTCGCGCGGCCGTCGATGGTGTTCTTGATCGGCCCGGTCGAGGCCTTGAGGTAGGACCGGTGGCCGCCCATCGCGGAGTAGAGCTTCTCCATCGGGCCCCACTGCGGCAGGTACGGCGAGCTGTGCTCGGCCGTGGCGTTCGAGCTGAGCGAGGTCGTCGAGCAGTTCTCCCACTTGTACGGCGGGACGCAGGAGACGACGCGGCAGTGCACACCACCGCTGCACTTCACCTGCGTGTTGCACTGGCCGTAGCGGAAGTCGTTGCAGCACACCCGCCGCTGGTCGCAGGTGGCCTTGGACCCCGAGCCGCACTTGCAGTTCCAGCACTTGCTGTCGCAGAGGTGGTCGGAGCAGCCGCTCGTGCACTTGGTGCACTTGGCGTTGCAGTCGACGATGTAGCGGTAGCCGCCGCCGCACCACGAGGAGTCGGCGGCCTTCCACCAGCCCGCGGTGAAGCTGCCCGGCGGGCAC
The DNA here is from genome assembly GCF_011383005.1 of Phycicoccus sp. HDW14. Classification (GTDB taxonomy): domain Bacteria; phylum Actinomycetota; class Actinomycetes; order Actinomycetales; family Dermatophilaceae; genus Phycicoccus. The sequence continues at coordinate 2,178,752 of NZ_CP049935.1, forward strand.
CCGTTGACGCCCTTGTTGATGGTGGCGCAGAAGACCGTCCAGCCGCCCGCGGCCGTGTTGGCCGGCCCACAGATCGTCGCGTACGCCGACACCGGCCGCAGGGCGTAGGCCTTCGGGTCGGTGACCAGCGCCGAGCCGGCGACCGCGGCGCCGACGAGCACGCCACGGCGGCTGGCGCCGCGTCCGCGGGTCAGCCGGTCGATGACGCGCACGATGCCGCTCGGGCGCTCGAGCACCTCGTCGAGCGTGGCGCGGGACGGGCTCGTGGTCACAGGACCACCCCTCTCCGCCGCATCACCGCGGCGGGTTCGACGCCCAAGGAACGGACCACGCCGGCCGCCCGGGGCACGGTGGCCATCCGGCGGGCGTGGCTGCCGATGACCGTGTACAGGCAGAAGGCGCGGTCGCCGACGCTGAAGAAGTGCTGGCTCGCCGAGCGGCCGGGCAGCTGGCGCGGCATCCGTCCGGGCGAGAACTGCGAGGGGGCGAGCCGGGGCCAGCCGCTGCGGGCGAACAGACCGCTGCCGGCGAGGTCGGTGCCGTACTCGACGAGCGCGACGAACACGTCGTCGGCGGCGAGCTCCTCGACCAGGCCGGACCCGAAGTCGCCGGTGCCGGCGGGGATGGGCCGCGAGCAGGTGTGCAGCACCGGAAGGGTCCGCTCACCGGGACCCTGCGGACCGGGGTCGGACGGGGCGATGCCGCGGGCCGCCTCGTCGGTGCCGATGTCGGCCGGACGCCGGACGATGCTCGCCGACCACCCGGCCGGCACGTCGAGGCTGATCCCGTAGCCGGTCCGCCTCATGCCACTCCGCCCAACGCCGTCCACACGAGGGCCGCGGCCCCCATCGAGAGGCCCACCCTAGCCACGAGGTCGGCCGACGGCGCGGCGAGCTCCACACGTCTCAGGACGGCCCAGAGCCGTTCGCGTGAGTCGACCCCCACCATCGCGACGAGCGGGAGCGCCCGGACCAGCCCGAAGACCAGCCCCATCAGCGCGCCCGCCCACGGGGTGCCGCCGAGGGCCGCGAGCACGAGGACGGCGTAGGTCGTCGAGCTCGTGACGATCGTGACGACCCCGACGCCCAGCTGGGCCCCGAAGCCGAGCCCCACGACCCAGCCGCGGTAGCGCCCGATCCAGGCCTCGTCGACCTGCCGGCGCCACGACGGCAGCCGCGCTCCCCCGACCCCGAGGTCGAGCAGCAGCCCGAGCACGAGGAGGACGGCGGCGAGGGCGAACCCACCGGCCGACCACCGCCAGCTTTCCGGCACCGCGGCACCGAGCAGGGCGGCGAGCAGCCCGACGAGCGTGCCGCCGAGGGCGGAGGAGAGGACGTACGCGCTCGTGGTCAGCCACCAGCGGGAGGCGCGGGCCCGCTCACCGAACGGGCTGATGCTCGTGAGCATCGACTCGCCTCAAGGGCTCCAGGTGGCCCGGACCGCCGCGAGCACCGCCATCGGCACCCCGACGGCGAGCACGACGGCCAGGGCGGTCACGCGTGGGGGCCCTCGGCGTCCTCGGGCTCGGGCGACGTGTGCAGGCTCGGGTGGCCGGGGGTGACACCGGCGGCGAGCAGCTCGGCGTCGACGCGGCTGAGGTCGTCGCGCTCACCGCGGTCGTCGATTCCGACCGCGCCGGGGCCGGTGCGTCCGGCCGCGGTCCGGGCGTGGCTCGTCTCGTCGACGGCCTGCTGGAGCAGGTCGCGCACGGCCGGCCACGACGTCGCCGAGCCCTCGCCCGTGACGACGCCCTGCTCGAGGAGGACGAAGTACGGCGAGCCCGGGACGTCGTAGTCGCTCCACGCGGCGCTCGAGGCCACGACCCGGGTACCCGGCCGGGCCAGCTTCGCGAGCACGGCGGGCGACTCGTCGGGGGTGTCCTTGACGACGACGACGACGCGGGCGCCGGCCGGCGCCACGGTGTCGCCGTCGAGCTCGTCCCAGAAGGTCAGGCAGACGCTGCAGCCGGAGGTGAGGAACGCGAGCAGGGTGGTCGGTGACGCGGGACCGGCGACCTCGACGACCGCGTGCCGGCCCTCGAGGTCCTGGCCGACGACGTCGAACGACGCGCTCGAGGCCGGCCGGGTGGCGGGGACGACCCCGGGCTCGATCTGCACGGGAACGGCTCCGGGAGGGCCGTCGTGCCCGGCGGTCCCGGCCGCGGCGGCCTCCTGCTCGAGCTCGAGCCCGGCGCCGAGCTCGTGGAGCGCCTTGAGGATCAGGGCGTGGCTGCGCAGCAACCCGAGGACGAGCACCCCGAGCAGCGCGATCGCCACCCCCTCGGCGACGACGACCCAGACCATGTCAGACCCTCCTCGTGCTGGCGCTGCGGACCGCGCGCACCTCGACCGACGGCAGGACGGCCATGACCTGCCACGCGAGGAAGCCGACGAGGCCGGTGAGGCCCGCGAGGCCGGCGACCGTGCCCGCCCCGACACCCTGCCACGGCTCGGCGGGAGCCGCGACGGCGACGGCCAGCCCGACGAGGGCGGCCAGCCCGGTGAGCGCGGCGTGGACCCGGGTCGGCGGGGTGTCGGCCTTCCCGAAGCAGCCGCAGCTGGACAGGACGCCCCCGTGGGCCAGGGCGCGGACGACGAAGGCGGTGAACCCGGCGTACAGCACAGCGACGAGCGCGCCCGTGACCTGCGAGGGCGCCACGACCGCGGCGACCCCGACGACCACCTCGAGGGCCGCGAACGCGCGCACCCCGGCGGCGGGGGCCGGCAGCCCGGTGGAGCGCAGGGCGCGGACGAGGTCGCCCGGGCGCAGCACCTTCGGCGCCCCGGCGAGCACGAGGAGCGTCGCGGCGGCGAGGAACGGCACCGCGAGGACGCCCCAGACGCCGGTCACGTCACTCGCCGCGCAGCAGGTGCCAGAGGTGGCCGTGCTGCTCGCGGTCGGTGAGCTCGGGGAGCACCTCGCGCTCGAACAGCTCGACGCCCGTGAGGTCGTAGGCCTGCTCGGCGAAGTAGGTGATGGCGTAGGTCATGCCGCGCGCCTCGAGGTCGTGGAGGCGCTCCACGACCTGCTCGGGGGTCCCCACGAGCGGCCCCGTGCGATAGGTCTCGACCGTGTCGTCGACCTTCGCCTCCGGGACGCCCGCCCCGAGCAGGCGGTCCCGGATCGCGGCGAGGCGGTCGGCGACCTCGCGCTCGTCACGGCCGATGACGACGTTGTAGTTGGCGCTGCGGACGATCTCGCCGAACTCTCGGCCGATGTCGCGGCAGTGCTGCTCGAGGATGGCGCTCTTGGCGCTGAACCCCTCGGGGGTGCCGTCGAAGTTCGTGTAGTCGGCGTACTCGGCCGCGATGCGCAGCGTCTTGCGCTCCCCGCCGCCGGCGACCCACATCGGGATGCCGTTGTTCCTGCTGCCCGGCTGCGAGGTGCCCTGCAGCGGCCGCGGGAAGCACATCGCACCGTCGACCTGGTAGTGCTCGCCGTCGAGCGTGGCCCGGCCGGTGGTCCACATCTGGCGCATGACGTCGACACCCTCGCGCAGCATCGCGAGGCGCTCGCCGGCGCGGGGGAAGCCGTAGCCGTAGGCCCGCCACTCGTGCTCGTACCAGCCGGCGCCGATGCCCATCTCGAGGCGCCCCTCGGAGACGACGTCGACGGTGGCGGCGACCTTCGCGAGGTAGGCCGGGTTGCGGTAGGCCATGCACGTGCACATCTGGCCGAGCCGGACCCGGCCGGTGACGCCGGCGAAGGCGGCCATGAGGGTCCACGCCTCGTGCACGGCCTCCTCCGTGGGCTGCGGCACGGGGTGGAAGTGGTCGTACACCCAGATCGAGGTCCAGTCCTCGATGCCGTCGGCCCGCCGGGCCAGGCCGGCCATGACGCCCCAGTGCTGGTCGGGGTCGATGCCGACGAGGTCGTGGCGCCAGCCCTGCGGGATGAACAGTCCGAACTTCATGCGTGCTCCTCGCGGTGGTGGTGCCACCGATCATGCCGCAGGCCGTGGCCACCGGCTCGGGCGCGGTGCGCGGCCACCGTAGGCTGCCCCCGTGGCACACACCATCTGCGTCGTCGGCACCTCGTACGTCGGGCTCTCGCTGGCCGTTCTCCTCGCCCGGCAGCACGACGTCATGGCCTTCGACATCGACGAGTCCCGCGTCGCCGCCCTCCGCGAGGGCCGCAGCCCCATCTCCGACCCGGACATCGAGGAGCACCTCGCCTCGGGCCGCCTGCGCCTCTCGGTGACCGGCGACAAGGAGGAGGCCTACCGCGGGGCCGAGTTCGTCATCGTCGCCACCCCGACCAACTACGACGAGGCGACCAACTACTTCGACACGAGCAGCGTCGAGCAGGTCGTCGGCGACATCCGGCGGATCGAACCCTCGGCCACCGCCGTCGTCAAGTCCACGGTGCCCGTCGGCTTCACCGCCGGGCTGCGCGAGCGGCTCGACACCGACCGGGTCGTCTTCTCCCCCGAGTTCCTCCGCGAGGGCCTGGCCCTGCGCGACAACCTCCACCCGTCGCGCATCGTCGTCGGCGACCGGGGCCCGGCCGGGCAGCGCTTCGCCGACCTGCTCGCCGCGGCCGCCCTCGACGACGACGTGCCCGTGCTGCTCACCGACAGCACCGAGGCCGAGGCGATCAAGCTGTTCGCCAACACCTACCTCGCGATGCGCGTGGCCTACTTCAACGAGCTCGACACCTACGCCGCCACCCACGGCCTCGACTCGCGGCAGATCATCGACGGCGTCGGGCTCGACCCGCGCATCGGTGCGCACTACAACAACCCGAGCTTCGGCTACGGCGGCTACTGCCTGCCCAAGGACACCAAGCAGCTGCTCGCCAACTACGCCGACGTGCCGCAGACCCTCATCGGGGCCATCGTCGACGCCAACACGACCCGCAAGGACTTCGTCGCGGCCGACGTGCTGGCCCGGCGCCCGAAGGTCGTCGGCATCCACCGGCTCATCATGAAGGCCGGCTCGGACAACTTCCGCAGCAGCAGCGTCCAGGGCGTCATGAAGCGGATCAAGGCCAAGGGCGTCGAGGTCGTCGTCTACGAGCCCGAGCTCGAGGCCGACTCCTGGTTCGGCTCGCGGGTCGTCGACCTCGAGGAGCTCAAGGAGCGCGCCGACGTCATCGTCGCGAACCGGCTGACCCCCGACCTCGCCGACGTCGCCGACCGCGTCTACACGCGCGACCTCTTCGGCGCCGACTGACGCCGGCGAGGCCCACCGGCTCAACCCTTTGGGGTCCCAACAGTCTTGCGTTGCACCAGAATTGCCGCAGATCTCGCTTGCCATTCGAACGTCGGTTCGATACGATGGAGCCCTCGGAGGGGAGCCGATGGCTCGCACAGCGCACCTGGTGGACGTCGCACGGGCAGCCCGCACGCTCCTCGCGGAGGCCACGGACGCGCCTCCGCCCACCGGCTCGCTCGCCGAGTGCGCCGAGCTGCTCGGTGAGCTGCAGGCCCTCGTGAACGTGGCGACCGCCCTCCAGGACACCACGGTCGTGGCCCTGGCCGCGGTGGAGACCGAGGTCGCCGAGGACGGCACCCTGGTGGAGTCGCGGCATGCTCCGGGGCACGTCGCCCTCGACGCGCCGGCCATCGTCTCCGGGGTGCTGAGCGTGTCGTCGGTCCACGCAGAGCGACGAGTGCGCGACGCGGTCCGTCGGGCGGCGGACGGATCCGCCGGGACAGACACCTGCACCGGTCTCGGCGGGCTGCACCGTGCAATGGCCGTTGGCCGGCTGGACGCCTACCGGGCGCAGGTCGCCGCGCACGAGCTGGAGGAAATGCCGGCCGAGGTCGCCGCCACCGTCATCGAAGCCCTCGACCCCTGGCTCGACCGCGAGGACGGCCCGGGGCTGCGGCGCCGGGTCCGGCGCCTCCTCTCCCGGATCTCCCCCGACCTGCTGCGGCAGCGAGCCGTCCGCGCCCGTAGCCAGTCATCGCTGCAGCGGTGGGTCGACGAGCCCGGGGTCGACACCTGGCACGGCACGTTCCCCTCCGAGGAGGCCTGCGCCGCGTGGGCCGCGATCGACGCGCTCGCCCACCAGTACCTCGCCGACGGCACCTGCGAGCGCATCGACCGGGCCCGGGCGAGGGCCCTCACCGACCTCGTCACGAGCAACGCCACCATCGACCTCCAGGTCGTCCTCACCACTGCCAGAGGCGCGGTCGCCGACGACCGCACTCCGCCGCTGCCGACCGGCACCCCCGGCGACCTCGTCGAGGTCAGCGGCGGGCGGGCCGGGGACCCGGTCCTCGTCGACCGCGCCTGGCTCGACCGGGCGATCGAGCGCACGTTCGTCTCCGGTCGCGACCCGCTCGGGCGGCCCCGGCTCCTGCCCTGCGATCCCGACACCGGTGCCCCCGTCGACCCCACCGGCGAGCTGAGCTCCACCGCATACCGGCCCTCAGCCCGCCTCGCCGCCTTCGTCCGCGCCCGTGACCAGCACTGCCGCTTCCCCGGGTGCCACGTCTCCGCCCGGTTCTGCGACCTCGACCACGTCGTCGCCTGGCCCACCGGCCCCACCGCCGCGCGCAACCTCGCCTGCCTCTGCCGCCGACACCACCGAGTCAAGCAACGCACCGGCTGGACCGCCACCCTCCACCCCGACGCCACCATGACCTGGACCGACCCCACCGGCCGCACCCGCACCACCCACCCACCCACCGCCCTCCATCAGGCCGTACTCCCCGACCGCGGCACCGACCGTCCGCCACCGCCGACGATCCACTCGCTCGTCTTGCGCGACGGCCCCCACTCGACCCTCGAACACCACCTCGAGCACGAGGCCGCCGGCCCCTTCGCGTGCCGGGTCCACGTCGTCCGCCCGTCCGTCCCGGTCAGCTGCGAAGCCCGACCACACCCGCTACCCCGCCGAGCGAGGGCGAGCGACCCACCTCCGTTCTGATTCGATGCGTCACCTCACCGCGCAACGGCATGAGCGTCGGACTGCTCGGCGGTGTCAGCGCCCGGGGAAACCCGTGCCATGACCCCGGTGTGTCCGGTTCCTTCCCGTGCTCGCGCCCGAAGGGTGGCAGACGCTCTCGATGTCCACGGACGACGACCGTCCCCCTGCCCGGCGGTCCGCCCGCCGACCTCGCCCCGGGGCGGGGGCGGAGGAGCATGATGGCCGCCATGGGAGCCCTCATGCACCAGAACGACCCCGACCTCGTCCGCGAGCTGCTGATGGACCCCGGCATCTGGGTCGTCGTCGGGCTGTCGAACAACCAGCAGCGACCCGCGTGGGGGGTCTCGCAGTGGCTCACCTACGAGCTCGGGAAGCCGATCATCCCGGTGCACCCGAAGGCCGAGACGGTGCACGGTGCGACGGGCTACGCGAGCCTGGCCGACATCCCCGACCAGGACCTCAAGGTCGTCGACTGCTTCGTCAACTCCTCGCACGTCGGGGCCGTCGTCGACGAGGCGATCGTGCACAAGGACCGGCTCCAGATCGACGCGGTCTGGATGCAGCTGGGGGTCGTCGACCAGGCCGCCGCCCAGCGCGCCCGCGCCGCGGGGCTCGACGTCGTCATGGACACCTGCCCGAAGATCGAGTGGCCCAAGGTCCGCAGCGACGGCATGCAGCGCTGAGGCGCCCGCGCCGCTCGGGCGGACCGGTGGCTCAGCCCTGACGGCGCTCGCGCAGGGCCGCGCCCTTGGCGTGCGCCTCGTCGCGCAGGGCCTCCCGGAAGGTGGCCAGGGCCGCCCGCAGCCGCTCGGCCTCGGGCCCCTCACCGGCACCGAGGATGCGGGCCGCGAGCAGCCCGGCGTTGCGGGCGCCACCGACCGACACCGTCGCCACCGGCACGCCGGCCGGCATCTGGACGATGGAGAGCAGCGAGTCCATCCCGTCGAGGTACTTCAGCGGCACCGGGACGCCGACGACCGGCAGCGAGGTGACCGAGGCGAGCATCCCCGGCAGGTGGGCGGCCCCGCCCGCGCCGGCGACGAGCACGCGCAGCCCGCGCTCCTCGGCGGTGCGGCCGTACTCGACCATCTCCTCGGGCATCCGGTGGGCGGAGACGACGTCGACCTCGCAGGTCACGCCGAGCTCCTCGAGGACGGTGACGGCGGCCTCCATGACCGGCCAGTCGGAGTCCGACCCCATGACGACGCCGACGACCGGTGCGCTGCTGCCCGTGGTGCTCATTCGGTGACCACTCCCTGGATGTAGTCGGCGGCGTGGCCGGCCCGCTCGCGCAGGTCGGCGAGGTCGTCGCCGGAGACGTTGACGTGCCCGATCTTGCGGCCGGGGCGCACGCCCTTGCCGTAGAGGTGGACCTTGACCTCGGGGTCGCGGGCCATGACGTGCCGGTAGGTGGGGTACAGCTCGGGGTAGTCGCCGCCGAGGACGTTGGCCATGACGGTCCACGGGGCCAGCGGGCGTGGCGAGCCCAGCGGCAGGTCGAGCACGGCCCGCAGGTGCTGCTCGAACTGGCCGGTGACGGCGCCGTCCATCGACCAGTGGCCGGAGTTGTGCGGGCGCATCGCGAGCTCGTTGACGACGAAGGCCGGCTCGCCGTCGGTGTCCTCGACCTCGAAGAGCTCGACGGCCAGCACCCCGGTGACCCCGAGCGCGCCGGCGACCCGCAGCCCCGCCTCGACGGCCCGCGCCGAGAGGTCGGGGTCGAGGTCGGGGGCCGGGGCGAGCACCTCGGTGCAGATGCCGTCGGTCTGCACGGTCTCGACGACGGGCCACGCCGCGGCCTGCCCGGACGGGCTGCGCGCGAGCAGCACGGCGAGCTCGCGGCGGAAGGGGACCCGCTCCTCGAGGAGCAGCCCGGTGCCCGCGTGGGCGGCCCGCTCGAGCCAGTCGGTGAGCTCGGCCGCGGTGTCGACGACGCGCACGCCCTTGCCATCGTACCCGCCGCGCGGGGTCTTGGCGACGACCGGCCAGCCGACCGCGGCGCCGAAGGCCTCGACGTCGGCGAGGGTGTCGGCACGTGCCCAGCGGGGGCACGGCACGCCCAGCTCGCCCAACCGCTCGCGCATCGCGAGCTTGTCCTGGGCGAAGCGCAGCGCCTCGGGCGTGGGGTGGACGGGGACGCCGGTGGCGACGAGCTCGTCGAGGACCTCGGCGGGCACGTGCTCGTGGTCGAAGGTGACGACGTCGCACGCGGCGGCGAAGGCGAGGACGGCCTCGGCGTCGGTGTGCTCCCCCACCGGCGAGCTCGGCACGACGAGGGCGGCGCTGGCGTCCGGGTCCTCGGCGAGCACGCTCAGCGTGAGGCCGAGCTCGGCGGCCGGGCCGGCGCACATCCGGGCGAGCTGGCCACCACCGACGATGCCGATGACGGGGAAACCTCCGGGCGCACGGCGAGGGGTGGTCACCGGGCGAGGATATCGACAGGCCCGCGCCGGTAGGCTGCATGGGTGACCGCACAGGAGACCCCGACCCGGGGACCCGTGAGCCGCGCCCTCGACACCGTGCGCGGTGCGGTCGACGTCCTGTACCGCGAGGCCATCAAGTTCGGCGTCATCGGGGCGATCGCGTTCGTCATCGACCTCGGCCTCGCGAACCTCCTGTGGCACGGCCCGCTCGCCGACAAGGTCACCACCGCCAAGATCGTCTCCGGCGCGGTCGCCACCCTCTTCGCGTGGGTCGGCAACCGGCAGTGGACCTTCCGGCACCGCCGCAGTCGGCCGGTGCACCACGAGGTCGGGCTGTTCTTCGGCGTCAACCTCGTCGCGCTGGGCATCTCGGCGGTCGCGCTCGCGGCGTCGCACTACGGCCTGGGCTTCACGAGCCGGCTCGCCGACAACATCGCCACCGTCGTCGGCATCGGCCTCGGCACGCTGTTCCGGTTCTGGGCCTACCGCCGCTGGGTCTTCTCCCACGAGCCCATCTGAGCCGTCGGGCTCAGGACAGGGAGAGCCGGCCGGAGGGGCCGCCGACCAGCGCGCGTGACGCCTCGACGACGGCCCGGACGAAGGCGGCGGTCGCGGGCGGGTCCGGGGGCTCGCCGTAGGTCGCGACGTGGACCCGGCGCCGCAAGTCCTCCAGCTCGGTCGTCTCGACCCCGGGCACCCGGTGCTGGGCGACGGAGAGCCCGGGCATCGTCGTGACCCCCAGGCCGGCCGCGACCATCGACTGCTGGACCACCGGGTCGTCGCTCGTGTACATGATCCGGGGCGTGAAACCTGCTGCCGCACAGGCGCTCACGAGCTCGCGGCGGCAGTTCTCGCAACCGGCGATCCACGGGGCGTCGGCGCTCTCCTCCAGGGTCCGACCACCCTCCGTGCTCAGCAGGTGCATCGAGTCGTCGAACAGGTGGGTGAAGCGCAGGCCGTCGGGGACCTCGTCGTCGTAGCGGAAGACCACGGCGACGTCGATGAGTCCCTCCCGGAGCTGCTGCAGGGCGAGGTCCGGGTGCAGGTCCTGGAGGGTGAGCTCGATGGCCGGGGCCGAGGTGCGCATGCTGCCGGCGGCCGTCGTCACCACGCTGCTCAGGGCGGACTGGAAGCCCGCCACCCGGACCCGACCGCTGCGCAACCCGCCGAGCGCGGCGAGCTCGTCCTCGGCCGCCTCGACCCGGCCGAGGATCTCTGCCGCCCGGTGCGCCAGGAGCTCGCCGGCCGGGGTCAGCCGGATGCCCCGTCCCGCACGCTGCGTCAGGGGCAGCCCCACCTCGGCCTCGAGCCGGGACAGGTGGTGGCTGATCGACGGCTGCGCGTAGCCGAGCTCGCGCGCCGTGGCGGTGACCGAGCCGGTGCGCGCGAGCGTCGACAGGACCGTGAGGCGGAAGAGGTCCAACACCCATCGAAGATATCGAACATTCTGGGCAGGAATTGGCATTGGACGCATGAGTCCTTCCCGGTCGAGGGTGGAGCCATGACCTCCGACGGCTACGCCCACCTCGTCCGGAACCGCGAGTTCCGGGCGCTGTGGGCCGGCAGCGCCCTGGGCGTCGCCGCCGCGACGGTGGCCGGCCTGGGGCTGGGGACCCTCGTCTACGCGCAGACCGGCTCCCCCCTGCTCGCCGCGGCGACGATGTTCGGGCCGTCGCTGGTGCAGCTGGCGGGGGCGAGCACCCTGATGTCCGCCGCCGACACCCTCCGCCCGCGGCACGCGCTGGTCGCGGTCTGCGCCGCGGGCGCGATCACGCTCGTCCTGCAGGCCGCCCTGCCGCTGGACCCCGGCGCCCGGTTGCCGGTCGCGCTCGCCGGAGCCTTCGTGGCCGCCCTCGGCAACGGGGTGCGGTGGGGACTGCTGGCGGAGGTGCTGCCCGGCGGCCAGTACGCGCTGGCCCGCTCGGCGATGAACGTCTCCGTCGGCGTCATGCAGGTCGTCGGCTTCGCGGTCGGCGGGTCGCTGCTGTTGCTCCTCGACACCGGGCAGGTGCTCTGGGTCGCCGCCGTTCTCGCCGCGCTCGCCGTGCCCGTGACCTGGTGTGGTCTCGGCGACCGCCCGGCCCGCCGCGCCGGGCGGACGGGGCTGCGCGAGACCTGGCACGGCAACCGCCTCCTGCTGGGCCTCCCGTCGACCCGGCCGCTGCTCGTCGCCCTGACCGTCCCCAACGGCCTGGTCGCAGGCTGCGAGGCGCTGTTCGTGCCCTACGCCGGCGACGCGGCCGCGGCGCTCTTCGTCGCGGGCGCCGCCGGCATGCTCGCCGGGGACGTGGCCGTCGGTCGGTTCCTGGACCGGGCCCGGCGGCGGGCCGCGGCGCGCTGGCTGCGCTGGTGGCTGGCGCTCCCGTTCCTCTTCTTCGCCCTCGGGCCGGGGGTCCCCCTCGCGGCCGTGCTGGCCGGCTGCGCCTGCCTCGGCTACGCCGCGACCCTCGCGCAGCAGGAGCTGCTCGTCGAGCTCACCCCGCCGCACCTCTCCGGGCAGGTCCTCGGCGCCGAGTCCGCCGCCCGTGCGACCTGCCAGGGGCTCGGCGCACTCGCGGCCGGGGCGGTCGCCGAGGTGGTCGCCCCCGGGCACACCATCGCCCTGCTCGCCGCCGTCTCGCTGATCGTGTCGGCGGCCCTCACGCCCGCACTCGTCCGGGCCACCGGACCACGGCCGCGCGGGGGCGGCCACCGGGGCGGACCCGTACCCGCCACCACCACAGCCATCACCACCACCACCACGAGGAGTGCCTGACCATGCGCAAGCTGATCGTCCAGCAGTGGGTGACCGCCGACGCCATCGCCGCCGAGGAGGACGGCGGACTCGGGTTCGTCTCCGGGGAACCGTTCTCCGAGGAGGACACCAGTGCGTTCAAGGCCGACCTGATGGGCTTCATCGACTCGGTCGACACGATGGTCCTGGGCGCCACCACCTACCGGCAGAACCGGGACTACTGGCCGCAGGCCGAGGACCAGGGCGAGTACGGGGAGAAGCTCAACCGCCTCGCCAAGGTCGTCGCCTCGTCCACGCTCGACGAGGCCCCCTGGGGCGACTTCCCCGCCGCCACCGTGACCCGGGACCCGGTCGAGACGATCCGTGGGCTCAAGGAGCAGCCCGGTCGCGACCTCTGGCTCTGGGGCAGCCTGACCCTCCTGCGCACCCTGCAGGAGGCCGGCGTCGTCGACGAGTACCGGATGCTCCTCTGCCCCACGACCCGCGGCACCGGTCGACGCCTCTTCGAGGACCGCCAGGACCTCCGGCTGCTCGAGGCCACGGCCTACGACAACGGCGTCGCCCTCCTGCGCTACGGGGGCGGGGACCGGTGACGACCCTGCGACCCGCAGCCCACCGACCCGACAGGAGCGCACCATGGCGGTAGCCGAGGACCTCGACCGCGCGACCGACTCGGCGTGGGACTTCGCCGCCGAGCAGACCCGGGCCTACCTGGCCTCGGCCGGAGCCGAGGGGCACGAGTCGGGCGGTGTGCGCATGCTCGTGCTCGCGACGACCGGCCGCCGGACCGGCACACCCCGCAGGACCGTCCTCATCTACGGCACCTCGGGCGACGACCTCGTCCTCGTCGCCTCCAAGGGGGGCGAGGACCGGCACCCGGACTGGTTCCTCAACCTCGAGGCCGACCCGAGCGCCGGCGTCCAGGTCGGCCCCCGGCGGTTCACCGCGCGGGCCCGCGTCGCGAGCGAACCGCAGCGAGAACGCCTGTGGCCGATGATGGCTCGCATCTTCCCGTTGTACGACGACTACGCGCGGGCGACCGACCGCGTGATCCCCATCGTCCTGCTCACCGAGCAGAACTGACCCAGGAGGCCCCCGTGCCCATCAGCCTCGACAACGTCGCCATCGCCGTGCGCGACCTCGACGCGACCATCGCCTTCTTCACCGACCTCGGGCTGACCGTCCTCGGTCGGGACGAGGTGAGCGGCGACTGGACCGACACGGCCGTCGGCCTCGACGGCAACCACGCGAAGATCGCCATGCTGCAGACCCCCGACGGCCGTGGACGCCTCGAGCTCTTCGAGTACATCCACCCGGACGCCGTGGAGACCCACCCCACGCGTCCCAACGACATCGGGATGCACCGCATCGCCTTCACGGTCGACGACATCGACGAGTCCCTCGAGATCGCCGCGCGACACGGCTGCCGTCCCCTGCGGGGCGTGGCCACCTACGGGGACGTGTACAGGCTGACCTACCTGCGCGGCCCGAGCGACATCCTCCTCATGCTCGCCCAGGACCTCACGAAGGGCTGACCGCCGCGGCCGAGGACGAGCCCTCAGCTCTGGCTGACCGAGAGGAACAGCGCGAAGACCGGCGGAGTGGCCCGGGCCAGCTCGAGCCGGCCCCCGCGGCCTCGGCGAGGTCGCGGGCCAGCGAGAGCCCGAGACCCGAGCCCGACGACGACACCGACCGCTCGAAGATGTGCGGCGCGAGGGTGGGCGAGACGCCGTCGCCCTCGTCGGTGACCTCGATGACGACCGACGGCCCGGCCCGGCGGGCGTTGACCTCGACCGTGCCCCGGCCGTAGGCCAGCGAGTTCTCGAGCAGGGTCGTGAGGATCTGGCCGAGCGCGACGGGGGTGGCCCGCACGACGAGCCCGCGCTCGCCGCTGACCTTGACGCTGCGCCGCGCCCCGGCGAAGGCGGGCTGCCACTCGCGCTGCAGCGAGGCGAGGACGGAGTCGAGGGAGACCGACGGGTTGGCCTCCGCGCCGTGCCGGGTGCGCGACATCAGGTCGTCGACGACCTTGCTCAGCCGCTCGACCTGGCCGATGGCGATCGTCGACTCCTCGGCGACGACGGTGAGGTCGTCGGTGAGGTTGATCTCCTCGAGGCGCATGAGCAGGGCGGTGAGCGGCGTGCGCAGCTGGTGCGAGGCGTCGGCCGCGAAGTCCCGCTCGGACGCCAGCCGCTTGGCGCCCTGCTGTGCCCCGCGGATGAGCGCGGCGTCGAGGGTGTCGACCTCGTCGATGCCCGAGCCGAGCGGCACCGGCCGGTCGCCCTGGTTGAGCCGGTCGACGCGCTGGCGGAGGGTGCCGAGCAGCTCGGAGAGCCGGGCGGCGCTGCGGTCGGCGAACCAGACCGCACCGAGGCCGGCGACGCCGAGGGCCGCGAGCACCGCGATGCCCGGCACGACCCACGTCTGCGGGTCGTCGGCCGAGGGGCGTGGCCCGAACCCGATGACGACGGCCGCCGTGGTCACGCTCAGGGCCGTGAGGACGGCCACACGCAGGGCGACCTCGAGGACGATGCGACGCACCGGGGCTCAGACTTCCGGGGCGTCGAAGCGGAACCCGAGGCCGCGGATCGTCGTGATGTAGCGCGGGTGCGCGGCGTCGTCGCCGAGCTTCCGGCGCAGGACCGAGATGTGCATGTCGAGGGTCTTGGTCGAGCCGTACCAGGCGCTGTCCCAGACGTCGCGCATCAGCTTCTCGCGGGAGACGACCTTGCCGGCGTTGGCCACGAGGACGCGGAGCAGCTCGAACTCCTTGCCGGTGAGCTGCACCTCCTCGCCGCGCAGGAAGACGCGGCGGCCGTCGGGGTCGATGTCGAGCAGCGGGTCCTCCTCGGACTCGCTCGCCTCGACGACGCCCCGCCGCAGCAGGGCCCGGGCCCGGGCCAGCAGCTCGGCGAGCCGGAACGGCTTGGTCACGTAGTCGTCGGCGCCGGCGTCGAGCCCCACGACGGTGTCGACCTCGTCGGCCCGGGCGGTGAGCACGAGGACGGGCACGGTGCTGCCCTCCTGGCGCAGCCGCCGGCAGACCTCGAGGCCGTCCATCTTCGGCAGGCCGAGGTCGAGGACGAGCAGGTCGGGCGAGCGCAGGGCGTGCTCGAGGGCGGACTCCCCGTCGGTGCACACCTCGACCTCGTAGCCCTCGCGGCGCAGGGCGCGGGCCAGCGGGTCGGAGATGGCGGGGTCGTCCTCGGCCAGCAGCACCTTCGTCATGCGGCGATCGTAGTCACGATGAGGCGTTCGGCACGGCGGGACGGCGTCCGAGGGGCGCGCGTCGCAGCTCGTGGAGGGTGACGACGCCGATGCCGCGCAACATCCGTCGGCGGCGCTCGACGGCCGTGAACCCCGACACCGAGCCGAGCGCCCGGGCCATGTCCTCGTCGACGTAGACGGTGCCCGAGGGCGTGACCGCGGTGATCCGGCTCGCCTTGTTGACCGTGACGCCGAAGACGTCGCCGAGGCGCGAGACCACCCGGCCGTGCGCCAGCCCGACCCGCACCGGCGGCAGCAGCTCGTCCTCGGCCATCGCGTCGACGAGGTCGAGGGCGATGGCGGAGGCGGCCGCGGCGTCGGTGTGGACGAAGAGCACCTCGTCGCCCACGGTCTTGATGACCCGTCCCCCGTGCTCGGCGACGACGTCGCTGGCCAGCAGCTCGAAGCGCTGGACGAGGCGGGCCAGCTGGCGCTCGCTCATCCGGCGCACGAACGAGGTGAAGGCCACGAGGTCGGCGAACCCGACGGCCCGCACGGGCGCCGAGGGGTCCGAACGCACGGCGGGGTCGGCATCGGCGAGCATGCGCTGGATGGCGTTGGTGAGGTGGCGGCGCCACACGTAGACGAGCAGCGGCTCGATCTCGTCGATGGTGCGGGCCAGGAGGTTGGCGGCGTCGGCGGCCACGACCGGCTCCGGCACCGAGCGGGTGTCGCGGCCGTCGCGCTCGTCGTCGACGGTGTCGGGGGTCAGCGACTCCGCGACGAGCTGGGTCTGCCAGACGGCGAGCCGGTCGGCGGTGCGGGCGAAGGCCCGGGTCATCCCCAGCGCGAGCTCCTCGCTGACCCGCCCACCGCGCACCATCTCGGTGACCCGAGCCAGGGCCTCGAGGTCGGCGTCGGTGAACATCGCCTCGTCGTCCTCGACGACCTGGAAGCCCATGGCGTGCCAGAACCGGCGGGCCTCGGCGGGGTCGACACCGGCCTGCTCGCTGACCTCGGCGCGGGCCATCGACGCCGAGCGCCCGAGCAGTGCGCGCTCGACGCGTCCGGCGAGGTCGTCGGCGGCGGGTGCGGACGGCGGGAGGGCCTGCTCGCCCGGGGGCAGCTCGTCCGGCATCCCACCTCCTCGGTCAGCGCGACCGGACGTGGACGACGTCGCCGGCGGAGACGCTCGTGGTCCCGCCGTCGGTGCGCACGGTCAGTCTGCCCTCCGCGTCGACCCCTGTCGCCCTCCCCCGTCGGACGGTTCCGTCGGGCCCGTGGACCTCGACGTCGCGCCCCACCGTGGAGCAGGCGTCGCGGTAGGCGGCGACCGCCGGGCCGGCCGGGCCGGTGTCCTCCCGGAGCACGACGGCGAGGTGGTGCAAGTAGGACTTGAGGAGCGCGGCGCGGTCGACGTCCGGCACCCCGGCGGCCCGCAGCGAGGTGGCGGTGTCCAGGGGCAGGTCGGCGCGCTCGGTGTCGACGTTGACGCCCGTGCCGACGACGACGCCCTCCGGGGTCCACTCGCAGAGCAGCCCGGCGAGCTTGCGGTCGCCGTCACCGGGCACGAGGAGGTCGTTGGGCCACTTGAGCGCGGTCGGGACCCCGGCGACGTCGGCGACCGCCCGGTGCAGGGCCAGCCCGGCGAGCAGCGGCACCCATCCGGCTCCCGACGGCGGCACGGGCACGAGGACCGAGACGGCGATCGCGGTGCCGGGGGTCGTGGTCCACCGTCGGCCCAGCCGACCCCGGCCGGCCTCCTGGACGTCGGCGACGACGACCCGCCCGGGTCGGAGGTCGCGGCGCAGCTCGTCGTTGGTCGAGCCGAGCCGCTCGAACACCTCGACGGGCAGCCAGGGGTCGCCGGGTGTGACGGATACCGCGTCCAGAGGGGCCTTTCGGGGCTTTTCACTCACGACGCCAAGGCTAGGCTCGGAGCATGGCGACGAGCGACCTGCACAGCATCGGCGGGACGGACGTCCCCGCCGACATCGACACCACCTCCACCGCGGGCAAGCTGGCCGACCTCAAGCGACGAGTCGCCGAGGTCGCGAACGCGGGCTCGGAGCGAGCGGTCGAGAAGCAGCACGCGCGGGGGAAGAAGACCGCCCGCGAGCGCCTCGAGATGCTGCTCGACGAGGGCTCGTTCGTCGAGATGGACAAGTACGCCCGGCACCGCTCGAACTCGTTCGGCCAGGAGAAGAACCGGCCCTACGGTGACGGCGTCGTCACCGGCTACGGCACGGTCGACGGCCGCACGGTGGCCGTGTTCGCGCAGGACTTCACCGTCTTCGGAGGCTCGCTCGGCGAGGTCTTCGGCGAGAAGATCGTCAAGATCATGGACTTCGCGATGAAGGTCGGCTGCCCGGTCGTCGGGCTCAACGACTCGGGCGGGGCGCGCATCCAGGAGGGTGTCGCCTCGCTCGGTCTGTACGGCGAGATCTTCCGCCGCAACGTCCACGCCTCCGGGGTGGTCCCGCAGATCTCGCTCATCATGGGCCCGTGCGCCGGTGGGGCCGTCTACTCCCCCGCCGTCACCGACTTCACCGTGATGGTCGACCAGACGTCGCACATGTTCATCACGGGCCCGGACGTCATCAAGACCGTCACCGGTGAGGACGTCGGCTTCGAGGAGCTCGGCGGCGCGCGCACCCACAACACGAAGTCCGGTGTGGCGCACTACATGGGTACCGACGAGGACGACGCCATCGAGTACGTCAAGGCGCTCCTGTCGTACCTGCCGTCGAACAACATGGAGGACCCGCCGGTCTTCGGCGACGAGCTCGACCTCGAGATCACCGACGACGACCGCTTCCTCGACACGATCATCCCCGACAGCCCGAACGTCCCCTACGACATGCACGAGGTCATCGAGCGGATCCTCGACGACGGCGAGTTCCTCGAGGTGGCGCCGATGTTCGCGCCGAACATCATCACGGGCTTCGGTCGCGTGGAGGGCCGTTCGGTCGGCGTCGTCGCGAACAACCCGATGCAGTTCGCCGGCACCCTCGACATCGACGCCTCCGAGAAGGCGGCCCGCTTCGTGCGCACCTGCGACGCGTTCAACGTGCCGGTGCTGACCCTCGTCGACGTGCCGGGCTTCCTGCCGGGCACCGACCAGGAGTGGGACGGCATCATCCGCCGGGGCGCCAAGCTGATCTACGCGTACTCCGAGGCCACCGTGCCGCTCGTCACCGTCATCACCCGCAAGGCGTACGGCGGGGCGTACGACGTCATGGGCTCCAAGCACCTCGGCGCCGACATCAACCTCGCGTGGCCGACCGCCCAGATCGCGGTCATGGGCGCGCAGGGTGCGGTGAACATCCTGTACCGCAAGGAGCTGAAGAAGGCCGGCGAGAAGGGCGAGTCGGTCGAGGAGGCGCGCGCGGCGTTCATCAAGCAGTACGAGGACGCGCTGGCCAACCCCTACGTCGCCGCCGAGCGCGGGTACATCGACACCGTCATCACGCCGTCGAACACGCGGATGAACGTCACGAAGGCGCTGCGGGCGCTGCGCACCAAGCGCGCGTCCCTGCCGCCCAAGAAGCACGGGAACATCCCACTGTGACGGGCGCCGACGAGCCGGTGACCCCGGCCATCCGCATCGCGGGTCCGGCGAGCGCCGAGGACGTCGCGGCGATCGTCGCCGTGCTCGCCGCGGCCGGTGGCGGCGGCGACCCCGAGCCGCCGTCCGCGGCCTCGACCTGGGCCGACCACCGGGCCGCGCACCGCCGGCCGGTCGGGCACGGGCCCGGCGCCTGGCAGTCCACCTTCCGCCGCTGACCCGCCGTCCCCGACCGACTTATTGCCCGAAACTCACCTCCCCAGGGCCCTGAGAGGCCCCTCGAGGTGGGTTCTGGGCAATCAGTCGGGGAACCTGGGGGGCAGGGACCGGCCTCAGCGGGCGCGTCGCCGCACCATCCGCTCGAGCTCGGCGTGGTGCTCCTCGCCGAGCACGCCGGTGTCGAGCACCACCTGCGCCGCGCCGAAGTCACCCGAGAACGCCCGCAACACGACCGGCACGGTGACCTCGTGGTCCGGGCGGGAGACCACCTCGACCGGGTCACCGACCGCGACCCGGCCCGGCTCCAGCACCGCGACGTAGGCACCCGGCCGGCCGTGCTCGGTGAACCGCCTGACCCAGCCCTTTTCGCCCATCCACGCGGCGAAGTTCGCGCAAGGGGTCCGTGGCCCGGACACCTCGAGGAGCACCTCGCCCACCCGCCAGCGCTCCCCGACGAGCGCGCCGTCGACGTCGAGCCCCTCCGTCGTGAGGTTCTCGCCGAAGCACCCGTCGGCCAGGTCGCGCCCCAGCTCCCCCGCCCAGAAGTCGAGCTCCTCGCGGGCCACCGCGTACACCGCCTGGCGGGACCCGCCGTGGTGCCTCGCGTTGAGCACGTCGTCACCCACGACCCCGCTGCCGAGGCCGGTGCCCCGCGGACCCGGGTCGCGCACCTCGACGGCGTCGACCGGGCGCTTGTCGATGCCCGTGACCCGGCCCTTCACCCCGATGCCCGAGCGCCCGTGCCCGACGTTGACCGACCTGATGTGCGGCTGCATCCTTCGAGCCTAGGCGGACGGCAACGGGGAGGCACCGGCGTGCACGGCTCGGGTAGCGTCCGGCGGATGAGCGAGACCACCACCCGCCAGCCCACCGCCGTCGACGCCGTGGCGGACGCGCACTTCGACGCGGTCGTCGCGATGAGCCCGATCGAGGCCACCTACCTCGGCGTCCCGGGCCACGACCACGCGCTCGACGACCTCTCCCCGAGGGCTACGCCGCCCACGCCGACCTGGCCCGCGACACCCTCGCCCGGCTGGCGGCCGTCGAGCCCGTCGACGCCGTCGACCGCGTCACCGTCTCCGCGATGCGCGAGCGGCTCGGCCTCGTCGTCGAGACCCACGAGGCCGGCTACGACCGGATGGAGCTCAACGTCCTCGCCTCCCCGCTGCAGGGCTGCCGCGACGTCTTCGACCTCATGCCCACCGACACCCAGGAGCACTGGGCGACCATCGCCCAGCGCCTCGCCGAGGTCCCGCGCGCCCTCGACCAGTACGCCAGCACCCTGCGCGAGTCCGCCGACCGCGGCCTGGTCACGCCGCGCCGGCAGGTCGAGTCCTGCATCCGCCAGTGCGAGGACCTCACGACGCCCGACGGCTTCTTCGCCACCTTCCTCGCCGACGCGAAGGCCGGCGACCAGCCGCTCGACGACTCCGTCTCGGCCGACCTGCGTCGCGGCGTCGAGTCCGCGGCCGCCGCGTACGCCGACGCCGCCCGGTGGCTGGCCGCCGACCTGCTCGACCGCGCGCCCGAGTCCGACGCCGCCGGCCGCGAGCGCTACCAGCTGGCGTCGCGCTCCTTCCTCGGCGCCACCGTCGACCTCGAGGAGACGTACGCCTGGGGCCAGGAGGAGCTGGCCCGCATCACCGCCGACATGGAGGCCACGGCGGCGCGCATCCTCCCGGGCGCCACCGTCGCCGAGGCCATCGCCCACCTCGACCGCGACGAGGCCTACCTGCTGCGCGGCACCGACGCCCTGCGCGAGTGGATGCAGGTCAAGGCCGACGAGGTCATCGCCGACATGGCCGACCGCCACTTCGACATCCCCGAGGCCGTGCGGACCATCGAGTGCCGCATCGCGCCGACCCAGACCGGCGGCATCTACTACACCGGCCCGAGCGACGACTTCTCCCGTCCCGGCCGGATGTGGTGGTCGGTGCCCAAGGGCGTCACCGAGTTCGGCACCTGGAAGGAGCTGACGACCGTCTACCACGAGGGCGTCCCGGGCCACCACCTCCAGGTCGCCCAGACCGTGTACCGGCGCGAGCTGCTCAACCGGTGGCGCCGCATGATGTGCTGGGTCAGCGGCCACGGCGAGGGCTGGGCGCTCTATGCCGAGCGACTGATGGCCGAGCTGGGCTACCTCGAGGACCCGGGCAACCTCCTCGGGATGCTCGACGCCCAGTCGCTGCGGGCCACCCGGGTCGTCATCGACATCGGGGTGCACTGCGGGTTCGAGGCCCCGGCCGAGGTCGGGGCGGCGAGTGGACCTACGACAAGGCCTGGGAGCTGCTGACCCGGCACGCCAGCAACGACGAGTCGACGCTGCGCTTCGAGCTCGACCGCTACCTCGGCTGGCCGGGGCAGGCCCCGAGCTACAAGGTCGGCGAGCGCCTGTGGCTCCAGATGCGTGACGAGGTCGCCACCCGAGAGGGAGATGCGTTCTCGCTCAAGGACTTCCACCGGCGGGCGCTCGACGTGGGGTCCGTCGGGCTCGACGTCCTGCGCGAGGCGGTGCTCGCCCCGGCCTGACCCCGGCCCCCGTCCGGAGACACGCAGGACGCCACCCCACCACGCCCGCCGGCCAGGCCCTAGGGTGGCGTCGCGGGGGGTTACGCCGAGCCCTCGCGCGGGACCATACTTGTCCTGGGAAACGCCGTGGCCGGACCGGACACGGAGGAGGACGGGTGCCGCGAGCACGAGGCCGACGCCCCGCGGGAAGCAACACGCGGGAGGCGATCGTGGCCGCCGCGAAGCACCAGTTCGCCGAGCTGGGCTACCCGCGCACCACGCTGCGGGCGGTCGCGCGCGAGGCCGACGTCGACACCCGCCTCGTCACGCACTACTTCGGCAGCAAGCAGAACCTGTTCATCAGCGTCGTCGACTTCCCGTTCGACCCCGACCAGCTCGCCGAGGGCGTCCTCGCCGAGGGCCCCGACCGCGCCGGCCGGCGCCTGGCCGACCTGACCATCCGCAGCCTCGAGGTCGCCGCCACCCGCCAGCCGATGACCGGCCTGCTGCGCGCCGCGGCCTCCGAGGACGAGGCGGCGCTGCTCGTCCAGCGCATCCTCACCGACCGGATGCTCACGCCCCTCGCCCGGATGCTCAGCGGTGACCGGCCCGACCTGCGCGCGGCCCTCATCGGCGCCCAGCTCACCGGCTACCTCTTCGCCCGGTACGTCGTGGCCCTGCCGGGGCTCGCCGATGCCGACGCCGAGGAGCTCGCGGAGGTGGTCGGACCGGTGCTGCAGCACTACCTCACGGGCCGGCTCGAGGGCCCCGACCCGGGCTGAGGCACCGCAGGGCACGGCGCGTGGGACACAATCTCCCCGTGGAGACCGCCGTGCTCGTCGTCGCCATCGTCCTCGTCGTCATCGTCGTCAGCCGTCTCGCCGCACCCCGTGGGGTGCCGGTGCCGATCGCGCTGCTCGGCGTCGGGGCGGTGCTCTCCGTGCTGCCCCAGGTGCCCGAGGTCCGCCTCTCCCCCGACGTCGTCCTCTTCGGCCTCCTGCCGCCGCTGCTCTACTCGGCCGCGCTGTCCAGCTCGCTCGTCGACATCCGCACCTACCGCTCGAAGATCCTCAGCCTCTCGGTGGGCCTCGTGCTGTTCACGGCGGTCGGGGTCGCCCTCGTCGTGTCCGCGCTCATGGACATCGACTTCGCGCTCGCCCTGGCGCTCGGAGCGATCGTCGCGCCGCCGGACGCCGTGGCCGCCACCGCCGTCGCCCGACGGATCGGGCTGCCGCGCAAGATCACGACGATCCTCGAGGGCGAGTCGCTGCTCAACGACGCCACCGCGCTCGTCACGCTGCGCACCGCGCTGGCCGCCGCCGGGCTCGCCGCCCACGGCGCCGGTGACGCGGCACCGGGCGGCATCAGCCTGGGGTCGGTCGGCCTCGACCTGCTCGTCGCGGTCGTCGGCGGGGTCGCGGTGGGCGTGGTGGCCTTCCTCCTCGTCGGATGGCTGCGCCGGCGCCTCACGGAGGTGGCCGCCGACACGGCCCTGTCGTTCATCGCCCCGTTCGTCGCCTACGCCCCGGCCGAGGTGGTGGGCGCCAGCGGCGTGCTGGCCGTCGTCACCGCCGGGCTGCTCCTGGCCTACCGGGCACCGGTGCTCCAGTCGGCGCCGTCGCGGCTCGCCGAGCGGATCAACTGGTCCAGCGTCACCTTCGTCCTCGAGAACGCCGTCTTCCTCCTCATCGGGCTCCAGGTGTGGAGCCTGGTGCAGGACACCCGGGACGGTGAGCTCGGCACCGGACGCACCCTGGCCGTCGCCGTCGCCGTCCTGCTCACGGTGCTCGTCCTGCGGCCCCTCTGGCTGCTCGGGCAGGCGGCCGTCCAGGTCCTGCGCGGGAGGGCCGAGCGGCGGGCGATGCTCGGCTGGTCGCTCGTCAGCGGCTGGGCCGGGATGCGGGGGGTCGTCACGCTCGCCGCGGCCCTGACCCTCCCGAGAACACGCCGATGCGCCCCGAGCTCGTGCTCATCGCCCTCGTCGTCACCGTGGGGACGCTCGTCCTCCAGGGCACGACCCTCCCCGCGCTCGCCCGCGCGCTCGACGTCCGCGGCCCCGACCCGCGCGAGGACGCCCTCCAGGAGGCCACCGTGCTCGGCGCGACGACCGGCGTCGGGCTGCGCGCCCTCGAGGACGACCCCGCCACCGACCGCGAGGTGCTCGCCGTCATCCGCCAGCAGGCCGACGACCGCGTCAACCGCAGCTGGGAGCGGCTCGGCACGCTCGGCCCCGGCGAGCGCGAGAGCCCCGCGGAGGCCCGGGCCCGCCTGCGCGTCGAGATGATCCACCACGAGCGCGAGGAGCTGCTCCGCATCCGCAAGGAGGGGCAGGTCGACCACGCCGTGCTGACGAGCGTGCTGGCCCAGCTCGACGCCGAGGAGACGGCGCTGGGGTGGGCCGCGACCCGCACGGCCGGGGTCCGGGAGTCAGAGCTGCGCCCGCCCGAGCGGGTCGCCGGCGCCTGCGAGCACCTCGCGGACGACGGTGCGCCGCACCCGCCCTCGGAGACCGACGGCTGCCCCGAGTGCCGGGCGGAGGGGCTGACGTGGGTGCACCTGCGCTCGTGCACGACCTGCGGGCACGTCGGCTGCTGCGACTCCTCGGTCGGCAAGCACGCGACGGCCCACTTCCACACCTCGGCCCACCCGGTGATGCGCTCGATCGAGCCGGGCGAGGCCTGGCGCTGGTGCTTCGTCGACGAGGTGCTCGGCTGACCGACCGACGGCGCCGCGCCGTCTACCGTGGCGGCATGCCCGTCACCCTCCTGCTCGCGTCCGCCTCCCCCGCCCGTCTCGCGACCCTCCGCTCGTCCGGGGTCGAGCCGCTCGTCCGGGTCTCGGGCGTCGACGAGGACGCCGCGCTCGCCGAGGCCGAGGCGAGGCACGGCCGGCTCGACGCGGCCGACGTCGCCCTCCTGCTCGCGCGCGCCAAGGCCGAGGACGTCGCCGGGGCGCCGGACGACCTCGGTGCCGACCTGCTCCTCGGCTGCGACTCGGTCCTCGAGCTCGACGGGGAGGTGCACGGCAAGCCGGCCGACGCCGCGGAGGCCACCGAGCGCTGGCACCGGATGCGGGGGCGCTCCGGCGTCCTCCACACCGGGCACTGGCTGCTCGACCTGCGCGACGTCGAGGACGGCGGCAGCGGTGGGATGGTCGGCGGAACGGCCTCCACGACAGTGCACTTCGCCGACCTCGACGACGACGAGGTGGATGCGTACGTCGCCAGCGGCGAGCCGATGCGGGTGGCCGGCGCCTTCACGCTCGACGGCCTCGGTGGCCCCTACGTCAGCGCCATCGAGGGCGACCCGAGCAACGTCGTCGGCGTCTCGCTCCCCCTCGTGCGCGAGCTGGTCGGCGAGCTGGGCATCGCGTGGCACCACCTGCGCACCCCCTGACCGCGGGCATCTCGTCCGGCAAGTGGTTGACAGAGTGGAAAGTACTTTCGTAGGGTCGTCCGCATGAACGACACCACACGGGAGGGACCGACCATGAACGACATCACGCCCCAGGAGGCCCGCGCCCGCCTCGCCCACGCCGAGGCAGCCACCGAACGCCGCACCGGCGACCGGCGCGTCCACGGCCGGGCCACCGCCGCCTTCGGCCTGATCATGGGCGCCTACCTGACGCTCTCCCGGCTGGGCGAGGGAACGGGTTGGCAGACACCGCTGTTGGCGGCCTACGCCGGGCTCCTGGTGCTGCTGACGCTCTGGCAGACGCGGGCCACGCGCAGCTGGCCGCGGCGGGCGCGCACGATCTGCTACTCCGGCCTCGCGGGGTCGTTCCTGCTCTTCATGGCCGGCGTCATGACGTTCAACTACCGCGAGCACCAGCGCGAGCTCGCGGGCCTCGCCACCGCTGAGGAGCCGGGGCTGCTCGTCCTCGCCGGGGTGCTCGTGGCCGTCCCCATGGTCCTGGCCGGGCTCGTCGTCCAGCGCGGGACCCGGGCGTGAGCACCGGCGGCACCACCCGCCCCGGCCACGCCCGGCACCGGCTCGACGACGTCATCCACGCACCGGTCCGGTTCAGCATCGTCGCCACGCTGGCCGCCGTCGACGAGGCCGAGTTCGCGCTGGTGCGCGACGAGGTCGAGGTCTCGGACTCGGTGCTCTCCAAGCAGGTGTCCACCCTCGAGCAGGCCGGCTACGTCCGGGTCCGCAAGGGGTACGTCGGCAAGCGGCCCCGCACCTGGCTGTCGCTGACCCGCCCCGGCCGGGCGGCCTACGAGTCGCACCTCGCCGCCCTGCGCGAGATCGCCGGCGGCTGACCCCGTCGAACTGCGGGTCACAAGGGGTCAGACCGGCGGGACGTCGCGCCGCTTGGTCGCGAAGTGCCGGTCCCGTCGGGCGGCGTACCGCAGTCGGTGCAGCAGCTCGGAGCGCAGCTCCTCGGGCTCGACGACGTGGTCGACGACGAGGTCGGCGGCCAGCCGCTCGAGGTCGACGTCCTCGAGGTACTCGGCCCGCCGGGCGGCGACGAACGCGTCCCGCGCCTCGACCCCCTCGGCCGCCTCCACCTCGGCGATCTTGTTGGCGTACACCGCGTTGACCGCGGCCTCCGGGCCCATCACGGCGATCCGGGCGGTCGGCAGGGCGATCGTCGCGTCGGGGCCGAAGCCCGGACCGCCCATCGCGTACAGACCGGCGCCGTAGGCCTTCCGGACCACCACGCAGAACTGCGGCACGGTGGCGGAGGCGACGGCGGAGACCATCTTCGCGCCGTGCCGGATGATGCCCCCGCGCTCGACCTCGGAGCCGATCATGAACCCCGGCACGTCGGCGAGGTAGACGAGCGGGATCGAGAAGGCGTCGCACAGCCAGATGAAGCGCGACGCCTTGTCGGCCGAGTCGGTGAAGAGCACACCGCCCTTGACGGCCGAGTTGTTGGCGACGATGCCGACGCTCTCGCCGGCCATCCGTGCGAAGCCGACGACGAGCTCGGGCGCGAAGAGCGGCTTGACCTCGAAGAAGCTGTGCTCGTCGACGAGGCCGTCGATGAGCTCGTGGACGTCGAAGGGCTGGCTCTCGCGCTCGGGCACGCTGGCCCGGGTGAGCGGCGCCGACGGCTCCTCGGGGTGGTACGTCGGCAGGGCCGAGTGCCAGGTGTCCGGCAGGTACGAGAACCACAGACGGGCCAGCTCGATGGCCTCTGCGTCGTCGGCGGCCAGCAGGTCGCCGACGCCCGAGACCGTGCAGTGCATCCGCGCGCCGCCCATCTCCTCGA
Organism: Phycicoccus sp. HDW14; assembly: GCF_011383005.1. Taxonomy (GTDB): domain Bacteria; phylum Actinomycetota; class Actinomycetes; order Actinomycetales; family Dermatophilaceae; genus Phycicoccus. The sequence continues at coordinate 2,205,510 of NZ_CP049935.1, forward strand.
GCGACACCTTCTCGCCGACGACCATCTCGGCCATCCGCGGGCTGCCGAGGTACATCGACGCGTTGCCCTCGACCATGATGATCGCGTCGCAGAAGCTCGGGATGTACGCGCCACCGGCCGCCGACGGGCCGAAGAGGCAGCAGATCTGCGGCACCTTGCCCGACAGCGCGACCTGGTTGTGGAAGATCCGGCCGGCGCCGCGGCGGCCGGGGAACATCTCGACCTGGTCGGTGATGCGGGCGCCCGCCGAGTCGACGAGCCAGAAGACCGGGAGCTCCTCGCGCAGCGCGGTCTCCGTCGCCCGGACGATCTTCTCGACCGTGCGGGCGCCCCACGAGCCGGCCTTGACCGTGGGGTCGTTGGCGATGACGACGACCGGCCGGTCCTCGACCGTGCCCCGCCCGGTGACCACGCCGTCGGCCGGCAGCCCGGCCGCGCGCGAGTTGGCGTAGCGGCCGTCCTCGACGAACGAGCCGGCGTCGAGCAGCAGGTCGAGCCGGTCGCGGACGTACAGCTTGCCCTGGCTCGCGAGCTTGGCGGCGGCCTTCTCCGTGGGCGCGGCCGAGGCCGCGTGCGCCGCCTCCAGACGGGCCCGCACGTCGGCGACGCGGGGGTCGGCCGAGGGGTCGGGGGTCACGATGTCGCTCATGCCGGGAGGCCGAGGCCCTTCGCGAGGACCATGCGCTGCACCTCGGAGGTGCCCTCGCCGATCTCGAGGATCTTCGCGTCGCGGTAGAAGCGGGCCACGGGGTACTCCTCCATGAAGCCGTTGCCACCGAAGACCTGGGTGGCGATGCGGGTGGCGGTGACCGCGGCCTCGGACGTGTAGAGCTTGGCCTTGGCCGCGGCCTGCTTGACCTCCTCGACCGAGCGGCGCCCGGCCTCGTGCTCATCCTTGAGCCAGGCCGCCCGGTAGGTGAGCAGGCGCGCGGCGTCCTCCATGACGGCGAGGTCGGCGACCGGGAAGGCGACGCCCTGGTTGACGCCGATCGGACGGCCGAAGGCGGTGCGGGACTTCGCGTACGCCGCGGCCTCCTCGCGCATCCGGGTGATGAGACCGAGGGCGAGGGCGCTGATGGCGATGCGGCCGTCGTCGAGGGTCTTGAGGAACTGGTGGAACCCGCGGCCGCGCTCGCCGAGCAGGTTGCCCGACGGCACGCGGCATCCGGAGAAGGAGAGCCCGTGGGTGTCGGAGATGTTCCAGCCCATCTTCCGGTAGGCCGGCTCGACGGTGAACCCCGGTGTGCCGGAGGGGATCATCACGGCAGAGATCTCGGGGCGGCCGTTCTCGAGGGTGCCGGTGCGCGCCGTGACGGTGACGACCGAGGTGATGTCGGTGCCCGAGTTGGTGATGAAGGCCTTGGCGCCGTCGACGACCCACTCGTCGGTGGCCTCGTCGAGGACGGCCTTCGTGCGGCTGGCGCCCGCGTCGGACCCGGCGTCCGGCTCGGTGAGCCCGAAGCCGGCGAGCGCGCGCCCGGCGACGAGGTCGGGGAGGAAGCGCTCCTTCTGCTCCTCGCTGCCGTACGTGAGGATCGGGTTGATGCCCAGGCCCACACCGGCCGAGAGGGTGATGCCGATGGACTGGTCGACCCGGCCGAGCTCCTCGATGGCGATGCAGAGGCTGGTGAACGCGCCGCCGTCGGCGTCCTCGAGGGAGCCGCCGAACGCCTCCGGCACGACGAGCCCGAAGAGACCGAGCTCGCCCATCCGTGGCACGAGGTCGGTCGGGAAGTGGTGGTCGTGGTCCCACTGCGCGACGTGCGGCTCGACGGCCTCGGTGGCGAACTCGCGGACGACCGCCCGGAAGTCCTCGTGGTCCTTGCCCAGCTCGTACATGGTGCGCCCCTTCGCGCTCGGGTCCCCGGCCCCGGGTCGCGGCGGCCGGCAGGTGGTCACGTTCTTGACGTTGACGTCAACGTAAAGCAATACTCGCCCTCGTGACAAGCCCGAGCACCACCCGCGCGGCCCGTACCCCCGGTGCGGACGACCGCACCCGGACCATCGCCGAGGTGGCCGACGAGTTCGGCGTCACCCACCGCACGGTGCGTCACTACGAGGAGCTCGGGCTGATCTCCCCCGAGCGCCGGGGCACGACCCGCGTCTACCACCGGCGCGACCGCACCCGCCTCGGGCTGATCCTGCGCGGCAAGCGGCTCGGCTTCCCGCTCGAGGAGATCCGCACGATCATCGACCTCTACGACGCGCCCCGCGGCCGCCGCAGCCAGCTGGAGTACGTGCTCGGCCAGATCGACGAGCGGCGCGAGGACCTCGAGCAGCGCCGCCGCGACCTCGAGGCCGCCCTCTCCGAGCTCACCGAGTTCGAGCGCCGCTGCCGCGCCGACCTCGAGCGCCTCGGCTGACCCCGTCCCGTCGCCGCCCTAGGCTGGGCCCGCACCGGGGTTGACGTTCGCGATCGCAAACACTACGTTTGCGATCGCGAACACACAGGGGAGGATCCGATGTCACACCACCGCACGTCACGCCTCACGGCACTGGCCACCACCGTCGTCGTCGCCCTCGGGCTCGGCGTGGCCGCCGCTGCGCCGAGCCCGGCCGACGAGACCACGCCGGGACGCCTGCTGCTCATGCTCGACGCCTCCGGCTCGATGAAGAAGCCCGACCCCTCCGGCCTGAGCAAGATCGAGGCCGCGAAGAAGGCGCTGACCTCGGTCGTCGGCGCCCTGCCGGAGGACAGCCAGGTCGGGCTGCGGGTCTACGGCGCGACGGTCGACAGCAACGGCAAGCCGACGAAGGCCGCCTGCGCGGACAGCCAGGCCGTGGTGCCGGTCGGCGCACTCGACCGGCCCGCCCTGACCAGGGCCATCTCCCGCTTCCGGGCCGTCGGCGAGACCCCCATCGCCTACTCGCTGACCAAGGCGCTGGCCGACCTCGGCCCCACGGGCAAGCGCAACATCGTCCTCGTCTCCGACGGCGAGGAGTCCTGCGTCCCCGACCCGTGCCCCACGGTGAAGAAGCTCGTCGCCGACGGCGTCGACCTGCAGATCGACACCGTGGGCTTCGCGGTCTCGGCGAAGGCCCGCAAGCAGCTGCAGTGCATCGCCGACGCCGGGCGCGGCACCTACTACGACGCCGAGGACGCCGGGGCGCTCGCCACCTCGCTCGGCAAGCTCTCCCAGCGGGCCCTGCGCCCGTTCACGGTCAGCGGCACCCCGGTGGTCGCCACCGAGACCGCCGAGACCGCTCCCGTGCTGACCCCGGGTCAGTACACCGACACCTTCGCCGTGGGGACCGCCCCGCGGTACTACGCGGTGCAGCGCACGGCCGGCTCCACGATCCGCCTCTCCCTCACCGCCCGGCCACCCGCGAACCCCGAGTCCTACTCCACGGAGCGCCTCGACGTCACGGTCATGACGCCCGAGGGCAAGCAGTGCCGCAACGACAACGCGCTGCGCTTCGACCCGGGCCGCCGCGCCGAGGCGGTCGTCTCACAGATCCGCGTCGACGGCCCGGAGGACGCCTCGGACACCGACCCCTGCCACACGGCGACGACGCTGCGGGTCAGCGTCCACCGGCCGAAGGGGGTCGACCAGGACGTCCCCGTCGAGGTCCTCTACATCGAGGAGCCGGCCCTGCGCGACGCCACCGGCCTGCCCGCGACGCTCGAGCCGACCGGGGTGAAGGCCTTGGTCGCGCCCGCCTCGGGCGCCGGGGAGACGGTGGTCGGGGGCGGCGGCTTCTCCGACGCGCTGACGCTGACGCCCGGCACGTACCGCGACACCCTCCTGCCCGCCGAGCAGATCTTCTACCGGGTGCGCCTCGACTGGGGCCAGCGCGCCGCGCTGACCGTCGACGCCCCGGAGCCCGGTGAAAAGCTGACGCTCGGCTCGACCTCGTACACCGGGTTCGCCGTCGACGTCTACGCGCCCGACCGGGCGGTCCTGACCCGCACCTCGGGCGAGCCCCGCAACGCCGGGTCACTCGGCCCGGCGGGCACCTCGCTCCAGCTCACCGAGTACACCCCCGAGGTGCGGTGGGCCAACCGCACGGCCTTCGGCAACGGTCCGTACTCGTTCGTGCAGTTGCGCAAGGCCTCGCTCGCCGGCTACTACTACTTCGCCGTGGGCCGCACCGACGAGCCCGACGGCGCGGACAGCGCCGCCCCGGTCGACGTCCGGCTCCGGGTCGCCGTCGAGGGATCACCCACCGGTGCACCGCAGTACGCCGGCGCGGTCGCGGCCACGGGCCCGTCGACGACGCCCTCGGCCTCCCCCACGCCCTCGGCCTCGACCACTCCCGTGGCGTCCGGCCCGGCCCGTGACAAGGACGACGGCAGCCCGTGGCCGATCGTCGCCGGCGGGGGCCTCGTGGCGCTGCTCGGTGCGGGTGGGGTGCTGTACGCCCTGCGTCGCGGTCGCGGCACGGGGCCGACTCAGCCGCCGGGCGGGTCCCAGGCGTAGCGGCCGTCGTCGCGCTGCCGACAGACCACCGGCTCGCCGGCGATCGTCTCCTCGCGCAGCCCGACGTCGCTGAACGAGCACTCCTGCCCGACCCGGACCACGACCGTCCCCACCTGCACGCTCCCCCGGCTCGTCGACGGGCTGGGCGACGGGGTGGGTGACGGGGACGAGGTCGAGGGTGTTCCGCTCGGAGTCGGCGTGGCCGACCGGGACGGCGAGGCCGTGGGTGTGGGTGTCGTGCCCGGGTCCGGATCGCCGTCGGTGCCGACGGCCCACCAGGCCAGCCCGCCACCCAGGACCAGCACGGCCGCTGCGGCGACGGCCACGAGCGGACGGCGCGGACCGCGCGGTGACCCGGGGCGCGACGCGCTGACCGATAGGTCGTCGGCCTCCGGTGGCGGGGGGATGGTCGGCGCCGCGACCCGGGTCGGCAGGTCGTCGACGGGGTCGACCCGCAGCTGCCGGCGGCCGTCGCCGGGTGCCGGCACGTGGGTGAGCACCTCGACCTCGCCGAGCGCCGCGTCCGTCCACGCGAGCGAGGGGTCGGCGAGCAGGTCGCCGGCGGCCCCGGCCGAGGCCGGCCTTGCGGTGGGGTCGGGGTCGGTGAGGGCGGCGACGGCCGACGCGAGCGCCGGCGGGGTTCCCTCGGGGAGCACTGCCGCGGCCGGGTCGGAGGGGCGGGTGCCGGTGAGCAGGGCCCGGGCCACCTGCCCGGCCGCGTAGAGGTCGACGGCCGGGGCGGGGTCGGCGCCCTCCTCCACCTCGGGCGCGATGTACCCCGGCGTCCCCGTGACGGCCCCGCTACGGGTGAAGCGGGGCCCGTCCTCGTCGACGGCGATGCCGAAGTCGGTGAGCAGCGCGTGCGGACGCCCCGTGCCGGTCGCGACGAGGAGCAGGTTGGCCGGCTTGACGTCCCGGTGGACGAGTCCGGCGCCGTGCACGGACTCCAGGGCCGACAGCAGCTGGCGCAGCAGCTCGGCGACGAGCAGCGGTGGCAACCGGCCGTGGTCGCCGACCAGGCTGGCCGCCGACCCGCCGTCGACGACGGGCATCGTGAAGAGGACGCGGTCGTCCTCCCCCGCCCAGCCGAGTGGGGTCAGGACGTGCGGGTGGCGCACGCGTACGGCCTGCTCGCGCACGAAGCGCAGCAGGGACACCGCGTCGGACTGGCGCAGCACCTTGGCCGCGACCACTCGCTCCTCCCGGCGGTCCCAGACCCGCCAGACCGACCCCATGCCCCCCTCACCGATGAGGTCGAGCAGCTCGTACCTGCCCGCGAAGACCTCACCCACGGCCGGCGAGGTCGGCGGCCTGGCGGAGCAGCGCGGCGAGGGCCGGCGACCCGACCTGCCCTGCGGCGGCCAGCAGCTCCTCGGTGGGCAGCACCCGCCCGAGGGCCCGGGCGGCGGCGGCGGCGTCCGAGGCTGGGTCGCTCGTCAGCGTCGCCTGCTCGGCCCGGATCTCGGCGAGCCGGTGGGCCACGGCGTCCGCCGACAGCCCCGACGCCTGTCGGGCCAGCGCGAGCACGGCCTGCAACCGGTGCACCGCAGCGGGGTTGCCGATCTTGACGCGCTGGCCGCTGAGCAGCTGGGAGAGCATCGGAGCCGAGAGGCCGAGCACCTCGGCGAGGCGCCCCTGGGTCAGGCCGAGGGCTCGGGTCGCCTCCGAGACGAGGTCGGCGAGCGGCGCGCCGTAGAGGCTGCGCTGCTGGTCGAGGGCATCGGCCGAGGTCACGCGCGCCAGTCTAGGCAGGGCCGGCCGACGGGTCAGGCCGGTCGGCCGGCGAGGAAGGCGTCGATCTCCGCCCGGGTGGGGGCGGTGTCGGGGCCGCGCCGGGTGACCTTGAGGGCACCGGCGGCGTTGGCCCGGGCGGCGGCATCCGTCCACGACAGCCCGGCCGCCCGCTCGGCGAGGAGGACGCCGGTGTGCGTGTCGCCCGCCCCGTTGGTGTCGACGGGCCGGCGGGGGTGCCCGGGGACGAAGACCTGGTCCGACCCCTCACGCACGAGGCAGCCGCGCGGGCCGTCGCGCACGATGGTCACGGCCTCCGGGCGCAGCATCCCGGCGACAACCTGCGCGGCCTCGCGGATGCCGCGGACCCCGGCGAGGGCGTCGGCCTCGTCGGCGTTGCCCGTCCACACGTCGGTGCGACCGAGGACCGTGTCGCGGACCCGGGCGTCGGCCTCGACGAAGGCGGCGCCGGGGTCGAGCACGACGACGACGCCGTCGGGGAGGCCCTCGAGCCACTCGACGAGCGGGTCGCGCGTGCGTCCGAGGAGGCTGTAGCCGCTGACGCAGACGAGGTCGCCCGGCTGCGGGTCGCTCGTCTGGAGGGACTGCGCGGTGATGGCGCGCTCGGCCCCCTGCGTCGTGACGAAGGTGCGCTCGGCCGTCGGCTCGACGAGGACGACGCAGACGCCGGTGTCGAGGTCGGGCACGGGCGGCGCGGAGACCTCGATGCCGTCGGCGGCCAGCGCGGCGAGGACGATGTCGCCGTTCGGACCCGTGCCCACCGCCCCGGCATGCACCGCGTGGGCCCCGGAACGAGCGGCGGCGAGCAGGATCGTCACCGCTCCCCCGGCGTACCGGTGGTAGGACCCGGCCATGACGTTGCCGCCGCGCGAGGGCAGCACCGGCACCTCGAGGACGGCGTCGACGAGGGCCTGCGCGGTGTGGATGACGCGGGGGCGGCCATGCGCCGACCCTAGCGGCGAGCGGGGTCAGCACGGGGTCAGCCGACCTCGGTGCGGACCTCGTAGAGCTCGGGGAAGAAGGTGAGGTCGAGGGCACGGCGCAGGAAGTCGACGCCGCTGGAGCCCCCGGTGCCGGTCTTGTGCCCGATGGTGCGCGTGACGACCTGGAGGTGGCGGAAACGCCACTGCTGGAACAGGTCCTCGACGTCGACCAGCTCCTCGCAGGTCTCGTACACCCCCAGTGCTCGTCGGGGGCGGCGTACACCGAGGCGAAGACCTCGACGAGCTCGGGCACGAGCCGGTACGGCGCGGTGACGTCGCGCTCGAGCACGGCCGGCGGCACCGGGTACCCGCGGCGCGCCAGCAGCCGGAGGAACTCGTCGTACAGCGTCGGCTCGGCGAGCAGCGCCTCGAGGCCGACCCGGGCCCGCTCGTCGTGCTCGAAGACCCGCACCATGTCGGCGTTCTTGTTGCCGAGGAGGAACTCGACCGAGCGGTACTGGTCGCTCTGGAAGCCCGAGCTCGTCGCGAGGAAGGGCCGGATGAGGGCGTACTCGCTCGGCGTCAGGGTGGCCAGCACGTCCCACATGTCCACGAGCTGGCGCTGCACGTGCTTGACGCGGGCCAGCCGCTTGAGGGCCGGCGCGAGCTCGTCGGCAGCGAGCAGGGCTCGGGCGGAACGCAGCTCGTGCAGCAGGAGCTTGAGCCACAGCTCGGACACCTGGTGCTGGACGATGAAGAGCAGCTCGTCGTGCTGCGGCGGCTCGCTGCGGGGGTGCTGCGCCGACAGCAGGGTGTCGAGGTCGAGGTAGGCGCCGTAGGACATCGCCGTGCTGAAGTCGCGCGAGATGCCCTCCTCGAGCGCTCGCTGGGCCCGGTCGACCGCGTCGTCGTTCATGGCGGCCATCGTGCCACCGCGCTCAGCGACCCGCCGACCACCCGGCGAGCACGCGGGCGGCCACGGCGCCGGGGTCGGCGTCGCCGGCGTCGACGAGCAGGTCGACGCCCGCCGGGTCGACGACGGCCGGACGCACCGGCGCCCCGCTCTTCGCGAGGTCCCGCGCCAGCCCCCGGGCCCGCACCCGGTCGGCGAGCACCTCCTCCCCGACCGACAGCCAGCAGGTCGTGACGGACGACGCACCGGCCCCGGCACCCCAGGCCGACCACGTCCCGCCGACGGCCTCGCGGGTGAACGGCGCGACGGCCACGACATCGACCCCGGTCCCGAGGCAGTCGGCGACCACCGTTGCGAGACAGGCGTACCGCGCATCACGCAGGGCGACGAAGCGCGGAGCGTCGAGGTCGACCGGCTCGCCGACGAGCACGGCCACCGCCTCGACGAGCGGCGTCGTCACGCTGTCGAGGTCGACGAGGGCCGCCCCGGCCGAGCGGGCCACGAGCGACCCGACGGTCGTCTTGCCCGAGCCCGGGGGGCCGCCCACGCAGAGCAGCCGACCCGGGCCTCCCGATCCCGTCATCAGGACGACGAGCCGACCGCGCCCCGGTACCACTCGGGGCCGATGAGCGAGGCGACCTCGGCCGGATCGACCGGCGTCCAGGCCGGCGCGCCCCGGCCTTCGAGCACCTCGGCGAGCTCGTCGAGGCGACGGGCGGCCAGCTCGGCACCGGCCGCCCGGGCCGGCGCGTCCATCCGTCCGACGGCGTCGCCCCAGATGGCCCGACCGGCCATGAAGCCGCTGCAGCCGTGGTCGGCGGCGACGTCGAGCTGGGTCCGGAAGCCCTCGTAGGTCACGCCCGCCGAGAGCAGCACCCACGGTCCGTCGATGGCGGAGTCCATTGCGGCACAGGCCTCGTGGGCGGCATCGAGGTCGTCGAGGTCGACGACGGGGAACTCGACCTTCATGATGTCGGCACCCGCCTGCCGGAACGAGCGGGCCGAGGAGAGCACGCTGCTGCGCCGAACCGCCTGGACGGCCGGGTCGGCGGTGTCCTCGTCACCGACCGGGAACCACAGGGGCTCGACGACGAGCGGCATCTGCTGGGCCCGGCACTGCGCCGCGGCCTCGGCGACGACCGCGTGCTGTCGGGCCACGAGCTCCTCGTCCTGGTCCTCCCGGTGGAAGACGACGAGCTTGGCCGCGTCGACCCCGAGCGTCGCGAGGACGGCGGGGTCCCAGCCCGGCTTGAGCCGCAGCTCGGTGTCGAAGCCGACCGCGCTGTCGGGCCGGTAGTAGAGGTCCTCGATGCCGCTGACCAGCCCGACGTCGCCGGGCACCGCCCCGGCGGCCACGGACTGCCCGAGGCTCCACACGGGGTCCAGCAGGACGGACGTCGCGTGCTGCGAGAGGGCTCGCACCATCTCGAGCTTGGACTCGACGACCTCCTCGAACCGCACGGCGGACAGGTCGGCGTCGAAGAGCTTGAGGTAGTTCTCGGGATGGTCGATGGCCATCGTGCGGATGTGACCGGAGGCGTCGCACAGGCGGGCGAGGCGGCGGTGCAGGCCGATCGTGGAGGGACTGGGGACTCGGGGTGTTGACAGCGCTGTCATACCGCCATACCTTACGAGACAGCAGGTTCTCCGACAAGAGTCGGACGCAGTTGACAGCGCTGTCGCAGGGCGAGGAGGCCCCCGTTGCTCGTCGTGACCCCCAACACGTGCATCGACGTGACGACGTGGCTCGCCACGCTCGCGCCGGGCACCGTGAGCCGCTCGACCCGCACGGCCTCGACCGCCGGCGGCAAGGGGGTCAACGTCTGCCGCAGCCTGCGGGCCCTCGGTCGCAGCCCGCGGCTCGTCGGCCTCTCCCCCGCCGACGACCCCCGCCTCGAGCAGCTGCTCGCCGCCGAGGGCACCGCCTTCGTCCCCGTGCGGCACCGCGGCCAGGGGCGCATCGCGATGATCTTCCTCGAGGAGGAGGGCCGCGTCACGGTCGTCAACGGTCGCGGACCCGAGCCCGAGGACTGGGACCCCTCCGCCCTGCTCCCCCGCGTCCGCGCCGAGCTCGACGCCGCCCCGGCCGTCGCCTGCTCCGGCTCCCTCCCGCCCGGCCTGCCCGACACCACCTACGCCGAGGTCGTCGCCGCAGCCCACGAGCGGGGCATCGAGGCCTACGTCGACGCCGCGCCCGCCGTCCTCGCCGCGACCCTCGCCGCCGGACCCGACCTCGTGAGCCCCAACGTCGGCGAGGCCGAGGCCCTGCTCCACGGACGCACCGACGAGGCCGTCGAGGAGTCCGGAGACGACCTCGTCGAGCGCTGCGTCGACGCGGCCCGCGAGCTCCACGCCCGCGGCGCCCGACGGGCGGTCGTGACGGCCGGGTCGCACGGCGCGGCCCTCGTCACCCCTGCCGGCACCTGGTGGCTCGGCGCCGCGCGCGTGCCGGTCGCCAACCCCATCGGTGCGGGCGACTCCTTCCTCGCCGGCACGTCCGACGCGCTCGTCGGCGGGGCCGGCGACGTCGAGGCGGTCCGGTACGGGATGGCCGTCGCCGCCGCGGCCGTGCAGCACGAGGTCGGCGGGATGCTCGACCCGGCGCTCGTCGCCCCCGCCCTCGCGGCCCTCCCCGCGGCGGTGACGGCATGAGCCGGCCCACGATCTACGACGTCGCCCGCGAGTCCGGGTTCTCGATCAAGACCGTCTCCCGCGTCATCAACGAGGCGCCCAACGTGCGCAAGGAGACCGTCGACCGCGTGCGCGCCGCGATCGAGCTCCTCCAGTACCACCCCGACCCGGCCGCCCAGCGGCTCGGCGGCGGCAAGCTGCCGACCATCGGCGTCCTCGTCGACTCCATCGACGACCCGTTCTTCGCCCAGGTCGTCGCGGTCATCGAGGCGCGCGCGATGGACGTCGGGATGGACGTCCTCGTCGCCTCCACCGGCATGGACGAGACCCGTCTGCGGATGCAGATCCAGCGCCTCGCCCGCCGCGGTGTCGCCGGCCTCGTCGTCGCACCCTTCGGTGAGCCCGAGCACGTCTCGGCCGCCCTCCCCGACGACGTCCCCGTCGTCGTCATCGACCGCCGGTGCGGCGTCACCGACAAGGACGTCGTGCGCGTCACCGACGAGCAGGGGGCCACCGACGCGGTGCGTCACCTCGTCGCCCGGGGCCACCGGCGCATCGGCTTCCTCGGCAAGACCTCCGCGTTCAACACCCTCGAGGACCGCTACACCGGATACGAGAAGGCCCTGGCCGAGGCCGGCATCGAGGTCGACGCACGCCTCGTCGAGACCCGTGCGTGGACCGCCGACGAGGCCTACCCGTACGCCCTCGCGATGCTCGCGACCGCCGACGCCCCCACCGCGGTCTTCGCGGCCAGCCCGATGATGGGCCTCGGCGTGCTGCGCGCCCAGCAGCGCCTGCACCGTCAGGACGTCGCCCTCGTCATCTTCGGCGACTACCCCGTCGCCGAGCTGATGACGCCGCCCACGACGGTCATCGACCAGCGGCCGAGCGCCCTGGCGGACACCGCGTTCGACCTGCTCGCCCGCCGCATCCAGGACCCCGCTGCCGAGGTCCTCGACACCGTCCTGCCCACCCTCCTCGTGCCCCGCGGCTCGGGCGAGCTGGCCCCGAGGGCCGACTCGTGAGCACCGTCGACCTCGGGTTCGACCTCGGCACCACGGTGACCAAGGTCAGCGCCGTCGCCGACGACGGCAGGCGCCTGCTCGACCACTCGCTCGCCACCGCGTGGCGCGAGACCGGGGAGGGCCGCGTCGACCGCAGCCCGGCGTCCGTCGTCGAGGCCGTCGAGGTGCTGCTCGGCCGGGTCGCCGCCGACCTGCCCCCGGGCACCACCGTCCGCTCGGTCGGCTTCACGTCGATGGCCGAGGCCGGTGTCCTCGTCGACGCCGCCGGCCGCGAGCAGTCGCCGGTCATCGCCTGGTACGACCCCCGCGGGTCGGCGCAGGCGGCGGCCCTGCCCGCCGACCTCCGGCACGCCTTCCCGGCGCGCACCGGCCTGCCCGTCAGCCACGTCGCCTCGCTCTTCAAGCTGCTCCACCTGCGCGACGAGGGCCTCGACCTGCGCGGCCTCCAGTGGCTCTCGGTGCCCGAGTTCGTCGTCCTGCGCCTCGGTGGCCGGCGCGTCGCCGAGCTGTCGCTGCTCGGGCGCACCGGCCTGCTCGACGTCCACACCGACCGTCCGTGGCTCCCGGCCCTCGAGCACCTGGGGGTCGGACCCGACCTGCTCCCCGAGGTCGTCGCCGCCGGCACCCCGGCCGGCACCGTGCGCGACGACCACCCCGTCATCGCGCTGCGGGGCGCCGTCCTCACCATCGCCGGGCACGACCACGCCGTGGCGGCCGCCGCGACCGGTTGCGGCGCACCGGGATCGGCCCTCGACAGTTTCGGGACCGCCGAGGCCTGGCTCGCGTCGGCATCGCACGTCCCCGAGCCCGCCGTCGTCCGCGACCTCGCCCTGCGCGGCATCTCCGTGTACCCGCACACCGTGCGCGGGCCACCGGCTTCATCGGCGGCACACGCACCGGGCTGGTGCTCAAGCGGGTGCAGCAGGTCCTCGGCGCCGAGCACGACCCGGCCCGCTCGGCCCTCGACGCCGCCACCCTCGCCCTCGCCCCGGCGACACCGCCGACGTCACCGTCACCGGGTACGCGATGGAGGACCACGCGGTCGACATCCACCTCGGGTCCGAGGCGCACACCCCGGCCCACGTGTGGCGCGCCGCCATCGACGGCGGCACCGCCCGGGGCCGCGAGCTCGTCGCCACCCTGCGCGAGGCCGGCGTCCCGGTCGACCGCCTCGTGGTCGCCGGCGGCTGGACCCGGATGCGGTCGGTGCTCGCCGCCCGCCAGGACCTCGCGCCGGTCGTCGAGGTCTCCGCCGTCGACCAGCCCGGCACGTGGGGCGCCGCCCGGTTCGGCGCCTGGGCGGCCCTGCACGCCGACACCGCCGGCCCCGACCCCCGACCCCCGCGGAGTGGTTCACCGACCACCTCGCCCCCGTATCCCAGCAGCCCACCCAGGAGGCAACCGCATGACCACCATCGGACTCGACGCCATCGCCACCGAGGCCGGCACCTTCGCCGTCCTCGCGATGGACCAGCGCGGCACCCTGCGCCGCATGCTCGACGCGGTCGGCCGCGCCGACACCACCGACGAGGAGATCATCGCCTTCAAGCGCGACAAGATCGCCTCCCTCGCGGGCAGCGCCTCGGCGTTCCTCGTCGACCCGACCTTCGGCCTCCCGGGGCGCACGCCGCCGAGACGTCCGAGAGCTTCGGCCTGCTGCTCGCCGCCGAGCCGTCCAGCCGCGGGACGCACGAGGGCGAGCCCACCGTCTCGCTCGACCCCGCGCAGGACGCGGCCTGGGTGCGCGACAGCGGCGCCCACGCGATGAAGTTCCTCGTCCAGGTCCGGGCCGACCGGCGGCCCGGCGCCGACGGCCGCGACACCACGGCCGAGGCCGTCCAGGTGATGCGCGCGCTCGTGGCCGACTGCGCGTCGGTCGGCATCCCCTCGGTCATCGAGAACCTCATCTTCCCGCTGGCCGGCGAGGAGCCCCTCTCCCCGAGGCCCGCGCCGACGCCATCATCGAGGCCGCTGTGCTCATCGACCAGCTCAACCCGAGCCTGTTGAAGCTCGAGTACCCCGGCAGTCCCGAGGCGTGCCGCCGTCTCGCCGAGCGCATCTCGGCGCCGTGGGCCGTCCTCTCGGCCGGCGTCTCCTCCGACGAGTTCGCCGACGTGCTGCGGGTCAGCTGTGACGAGGGCGGGGCCAGCGGCTTCATCGCCGGCCGCTCCGTGTGGCGCGAGGCGGTCGCGATGGACCACGCCGAGCGCGTCGCGTTCCTCTCCGACACCGGGCGCCGTCGCCTCGACGAGTACCGCTCCATCATCGAGGGCCGGGCCCGCTCGTACCGGGAGTCGGCGGCATGAGCCCCCGGTTCGAGGCCAGGGGTCTGAGCCGCAAGTTCGGGCGCGTGCAGGCGCTCGACCAGGCCGACTTCGACGTCGAGGCCGGCGAGGTCGTCGCGCTCATCGGTGACAACGGCGCCGGCAAGTCGACGCTCGTCAAGGCGCTGACCGGCAACCTCGACGTCGACGCGGGCGAGGTCCGCTTCGAGGGCGAGCCGGTGCACTTCGCCACGCCGCAGGACGCCTCGCGGCTCGGCATCGAGGTCGTCCACCAGGACCTCGCGCTCGCCCCCCACCTCGACGCCGCGCAGAACATGTTCCTCGGCCGCGAGGTGATGCGCCCCGGCGTGCTCGGACACCTCGGCTTCATGGACACCCCGCAGATGCGCAAGCGCTCGGCCCAGGCCTTCACCGAGCTCGGGTCGGCGGTGCGCAGCGTCGTGACGCCGGTCGGCTCGATGTCCGGTGGCCAGAAGCAGACCGTGGCCATCGCCCGCGCCGTCGCGTGGGCCGACAAGGTCCTCTTCCTCGACGAGCCCACCGCCGCACTGGGCGTCATCCAGACCCGCAACGTCCTCGACACCATCCGCAAGGTGCGCGACCGCGGCATCTCGGTGGTCCTCATCTCACACTCGATGCCCCACGTGCTCGAGGTCGCCGACCGCATCCAGGTGCTGCGCCTCGGCCGGCGGGTGGCCACGTACCGCGCGGCCGACACGAGCATCGAGGAGCTGGTGGGCGCCATGACCGGAGCCCTCGACCCGAAGGAGGGAGCAGCGTGAGCACCCAGACCGGCACCCCCACGACGCCGTCGACCATCGAGACCAGCGCCGACCACGGCAGCCTGACCGAGCGGGTCAAGGCCATGCAGTCGGTGTGGATCCTCGGGTCCTGCTCGTCATCGTCGCCGTCTTCGGCGTCATGTCCCCGAGCACCTTCCTCACGACCGGCAACCTGACGAACATCGCGCAGAACGTGTCCATCTGGGCCGTTCTCGCGGTCGGGATGACCTTCGTCATCATCACCTCGGGCATCGACCTCTCGGTCGGCTCGGTCCTCGTCGTCTCCTCGGTCGTCTCGGCCAAGGTCATGGAGTCGATGGGCGACAACGGGTGGTCCACGGCCCTCGTCGGGCTCGGGCTCGCCGTCGTCGTCGGCGTCTTCTGGGGCGCCCTCAACGGGTTCCTCGTCGCCAAGGCGAACGTCCCGCCGCTCATCGTCACCCTCGGCACGCTCTCGGTCGCCCTCGGCGTCGCGCAGATCGCCACCGGGGGGCTCGACATCCGCTCGGCCCCGCAGGTGCTCCAGGACAACATCGGCTACGGCCGGCTGGCGGGCATCCCGGCCATCAGCATCATCGCGCTGATCATCGTCATCATCGGCGGGATCATGTTGCACCGCACCCGTTTCGGTCGCTACACCTACGCGATCGGCTCGAACGAGACCTCGGCGCGCCGGGTCGGCATCAACGTCGACCGCAAGCTCGTCCAGATCTACGCGCTGTCCGGCTTCCTCGCCGGCATCGCCGGCATCCTCTCGCTCGCCCAGTACGGGACGACGACGATCGCCGGCCAGTCCCTGACCAACCTCAACGTCATCGCGGCGGTCGTCATCGGCGGCACGTCCATCTTCGGCGGCCAGGGGTCGATGTTCGGCTCGATGGTCGGCCTCTTCATCCCGGCGGTCCTCCAGTCCGGGTTCGTCATCGTCGGCGTCTCCCCGTACTGGCAGACCGTCGCCGTCGGCTCGATCCTCATCACCGCCGTCTACGTCGACCAGCACCGGCGGGCCGCCGCCGTGCGCGGCGGATGACGGTCCTCTCGACCCTGCACCACCCGACAACGAAGTCACCCAGAAAGGCACGACCCATGCGAAGCACCCTCAGGTTCACCGCTGCCGGACTCGGAGCAGCCCTCGCCCTCGCGGCCTGCTCCACCGGCGCACCGTCGACCAGCTCGTCGTCCGGTACCAGCGGTGGCAACGACAACAAGAACATCGCCTTCGTCCAGGGCGTGGCCGGGGACGAGTTCTACATCACCATGCAGTGCGGCATCGAGGCCAAGGCCAAGGAGCTCGGCTACACGGTGACCACCCAGGGTCCGCAGAAGTTCGACCCGACCCTCCAGAAGCCGATCGTCGACTCGGTCACCGCGTCCAAGCCGGCCGCGCTGCTCGTCGCACCGACCGACGTCCAGGCCATGCAGGCCCCGCTGCAGCAGGCCGCGGCCGCCGGCATCAAGGTCGTGCTCGTCGACACCACCGTCAACGACCCCTCGTTCGCCGTCTCCGAGATCAGCTCGGACAACGTCGGCGGCGGGAAGGCGGCCTTCGAGGCCATCAAGGCGGCCAAGCCGAGCGGCGGCAAGGTGCTCGTCATCTCCACCGACCCCGGTGTCTCCACCGTCGACGCCCGCGTCAAGGGCTTCGAGGACGCGGCGAAGGCCGACAGCTCGTTCAACTACCTCGGCGTCCAGTACAGCCACAACGACCCGGCGACCGCGGCGAACCTCGTCTCGTCGGCGCTGCAGAAGGACCCCGACATCGTCGGCATCTTCGCGACCAACCTCTTCTCCGCCGAGGGCTCGGCCACCGGTGTCCGCCAGGCCGGTGCCAAGGACCTGACGATCGTCGGCTTCGACGCCGGCCCGAACCAGATCAAGGCCCTCCAGGACGGCACCGTCCAGGCCCTCGTGGCCCAGCAGCCCGGCACCATCGGCACCGACGGTGTCGAGCAGGCCGTCGCGGCCCTGACCGGCAAGTCCGTCGAGAAGAAGATCCAGACCGGCTTCACCATCATCACCAAGGACAACCTGTCCGGTGAGGGTGGCCAGGCGGCCTACAAGTCGACCTGCTGAGGCAGGTCCCCGACCGCGGGGTCGCCACCAGCCGTGAGGGCGGTGGCGGCCCCGCTCCGCGTCCCGGGTCGGGCGGTGCCGGTCAGCCCGTCGTGACGTCGACGAGGGCGGCGTGCCCCCGCGCGTCGACGCGCACGGTGGCGACGGCCGTACCGGCCTGCACCGCCGAGGTGACCGACGACGCCTCGTCCTGCGGCAGCCAGAGGCTCTCGATGCCGCACCGCAGCCGCCAGCCGGAGTCGTCGCACCGCAGGTAGCGGCCCTGCTCCGGAGGCGTGCGGCGGACGGGCCCACCGACCCACACGGCGCCCTCGCGGGTGAGGGTGACGTACGCGGTCCCGCGCTCGCCCTCGACCGCCGCGACCGACGGGCCGTCGCCGAGGCCGGAGCTGCCGGGCAGGTCGGGGTAGGACAGGTCGACGTACGCGCCGCGGCCGGGGTCGACGGGGTCGACGGCCGCCACCCGCAACCGGACCTCCTCCCCGTGAGGCGGGCCGAGAGCGGGGCCCACACGGCCACGCCGACGAGCACCAGCTGGGCGGCGGCCGCCGCCACGACACGGGTCGTGCGGGGGGTCATGACGCGCCGCCGCCCTGCTCGGCGAGCAGCCGGCGGCGACCGCGGTCCGCGAGGACACCGGTGCCGAGGAGCACCACCCCCACCGCGAGGAACAGGACCGCTCCGGAGAGGATCGGGGCGAAGACCGCGAAGGCCTGGGTGGTCGTGAAGAGCACGAGGGCCGCTGTGGCAGCCCAGGTGAGCCGGTCGGAGTCGCGCGCCCCGCCGAGCACGGCGTAGCCGCTGGCGACCGCGAGGTAGACGACGACCGCCACGACGGCCCGCAGCCAGTCGCCCGGCGTGAGGTCGGAGGCGACGCCCGGTTCGGCGGACGCGCGCCACAGGGCGAGGAGGACGACGAGCACGAGGCCGAGGGCGGACAGGCCGACCTCGAGGCGGTCGAGTCGCTCGCCACGGAGCACGGCCACGACCCCGAGGACCAGGGCGAGCCCGAGGGCCACCCACAGCAGCGGTGTGCCGGAGCCGGTCTCCTGGGCGAACGGCAGCGCCGCGCCGAAGAGTGCACCGAGCGTGAGCAGGCCGCCGACCTCACGCCACGGGACGCCGAGGGGCCGCCAACCGGTCGCGCGGGCGGGCAGGCGCCGATGGAGAACACCGACGGCGACGGCGACGAGGGCCGCGGTGGCGAGGGCGAGCGTGACCGAGAGGACGTCGGACGAGGCGTCGACGGTGTGCCAGACGAGCCAGAAGGCCGCGAGACCGATGCCGACGACGGCCGGCCCCACCCCGGCGACCGCGTAGGCGTACAGCAGCGCCCCGAGCGCCCAGACCCCACGAGCGCAGGCTCGTAGGCGGCGACCTGGAGGCTCTGTGCGGCCTGGAAGACGACGGCACCGAAGGCCGCCACCACGAGGAGGCGGACCGCGCCCACCACGGGTGACGCGACGTCACCGAGCCGCTCACGCCGGGACTGGAGGACCTCGGCGACCACGAGGAGGCCGAGCCAGAGGACGGTGACGACGACGAACCGCACGAGCGGCGACATCTGGTCGAGGTTCGCGGCGACCGTCCAGATCAGGCCGACCCCGACGAACAACGCCCCGAGCGTGAGCACGATGCGGGACAGGGTGACGCGGCGGTGGGCGACGTAACGCTCCCGGATGGCGGCCGTCGTCGTGTCGTCGACGAGGCCCTCTGCCCGCCACGTGGCGAGCTGGGCGTCCAGCCAGGCCAGCTGGGCGGGCGTGACCGTGGTGTGGGGGCGCGGCGGACGGTCACCGTTGCCGGGCGCGGAGTGGGACGGGGCGGAGGTGGGTGGCGCGGACATCGCGGCCTCCTGGTGCGAGAGGGCGCCCTGGCGGGGCCGCTTCCAGTGTCCCGCCGGCGCACCCGTCGCGCCATGAGCACGGTCACTCGGGCGCGCCGCCGGCCCGAGGTGACGGGTGCAGCGCCCGGGTGTCCTGGATCTGGTCGCTGCCACCGGAGTCCGGACGATCGTCAGGTGCGGCAGGGCGCGGCGTCCGACGGGTCGGGGGCGGGGACCGCCCGGGCGGGCGCGGAAGGGCGCAGCCGCGCGGCGACCGCGGCCCGCACCGGCGCCTGGGAGACGAGCACGCTGCCGAGCACGAGCACCATCGCGACGAGGTGCACCGGCCCGAACGACTCGGCGAGCAGCACCACCCCGAGGACCGTCCCCACGACCGGGTTGAGCAGCCCGACGACGGCGACCGCCCCCGCGTCCATCCGGGTGAGGCCGCGGAACCACACGACGTAGCCGACGACCGACCCGACCAGCCCGAGGTAGGCCAGGGCCAGCAGCGCCGGCAGGTCGAGGGCCGGTGGGGCGCCCTCGGTCACGGCGGCCACCGGGACGAGCAGCAGGCCACCCACCACCAGCTGCCACGACGTGGTGACGAGGACCCGCCCGGGCGCGGTCCAGCGCTTCACGAGGACGAACCCGACCGACGCCGACACGACGGCACCGACGGACGCCGCGACACCGACGGGGTCGACCGGACCGATGTTGTCGTTCTGCCAGACGAGGAGCACGACCCCGCCGATCCCGACGACGGCCGCGAGCAGGGTGACGAGGGGCTGGCGCTCCCCGAGCGCCAACCACGCGACGCCCATGACGACGAGCGGGGAGACGGCGGTCAGGGTCGCCCCCAGGCCGCTCGGCAGCCGGTAGGCCGCCACGTAGAGCAGCCCGAAGAAGACGGCGTGGTTGAGGGTGCCCAGCACCAGGGCCCGTCCCCACCAGCGACCCCGGGGCAGCTCGCGCAACCAGAGCAGCATGAGCAGGCCGGCGGGCAGCAGGCGCATCGCCGCGGAGAACATCGGACGTCCCGGCGGCAGCCAGAGCTGGGTGACGGCGTCGGTCGACCCCCACACCACCGGTGCGACCGCCGTGAGCAGCACCGTGCGGACCATCCTCGAACCATCTTCCACGGAAGGCATATTACCTTCCGTGGAAGATAGAGTCCAGCCATGGACCACGTGGCCACCGTGCACGACCAGTGGCGCACCGAGCGCCCCGACCTCGACACCACCCCGCTGCTCGTCATCGGACGCATCCACCGGCTCGCCGCCGCGCTGACCCCCGAGCTGACCGCCGTGTACGCCGAGTTCGGCCTCGGGGAGGGCGAGTTCGACGTGCTGGCCACCCTTCGCCGGCAGGGCGCGCCCTTCACGCTCACCCCCGGGGAGCTCTCCGACCGGACGATGGTAACCTCCGGCGCCGTCAGCAAGCGCCTCGACCGGCTCGAGGAACGCGGCCTCGTCGAGCGCCGGGCGAGCACCGCCGACGGCCGGTCCCGTCCCGTCACCCTGACGCCCGCCGGGCGGGACCTCATCGACGACGCCATGACCGCGCACACCGCCAACGAGGCCCGCCTGCTCGCCGCCCTCCCCGCCCGCGACCGCGACGCCCTCGCCCGGCTGCTCGGCCGGCTCGCCGAGTCGCTCGGGGTGTGAGCGAGGACTCGCCCCGGCGCGAGGTGACCGCTCGACGGGACCGATAGGGTCGAACCATGCCGATCAGCAAGGTCCTCATCGCGAACCGCGGCGAGATCGCCGTTCGCATCGCCCGTGCCTGCAAGGACTCGGGCATCACGTCCGTCGCCGTGTACGCCGACCCCGACCGCGACGCCCTCCACGTCAAGGTCGCGGACGAGGCGCACGCCCTCGGCGGCTCGACCCCCGGTGAGTCCTACCTCTTGCAGGACAAGCTCATCGAGGTCGCCCACGCCGCCGGAGCGGACGCCGTCCACCCGGGCTACGGCTTCCTCGCCGAGAACGCCGGCTTCGCGCAGAAGGTCATCGACGCGGGCCTGGTCTGGATCGGCCCGGGACCCGAGGCCATCGACTCGCTCGGCGACAAGGTCAAGGCGCGACACATCGCGCTGGCCGCCGAGGCCCCGCTCGTGCCCGGCACGAAGGACCCCGTCGAGGGCCCCGACGAGGTCGTCGCGTTCGCGAAGGAGCACGGCCTGCCCGTGGCCATCAAGGCCGCGTACGGCGGCGGCGGTCGCGGCCTCAAGGTCGCCCGCACGCTCGAGGAGATCCCCGAGCTGTTCGACTCCGCCGTCCGCGAGGCGGTCACCGCCTTCGGCCGCGGCGAGTGCTTCGTCGAGCGCTTCCTCGACCACCCGCGCCACGTCGAGACCCAGTGCCTCGCCGACCAGCACGGCAACGTCGTCGTCGTCTCCACGCGCGACTGCTCGCTCCAGCGCCGCAACCAGAAGCTCGTCGAGGAGGCGCCCGCGCCCTTCATCACCGACGAGCAGCACACCGAGCTGCTCCGGGCGTCCAAGGAGATCCTCCGCCGGGCCGGCTACGTCGGCGCCGGCACCTGCGAGTTCCTCGTCGGGCCGCAGGGCGACATCAGCTTCCTCGAGGTCAACACCCGCCTCCAGGTCGAGCACCCGGTCTCCGAGGAGGTCACCGGCATCGACCTCGTCCGCGAGCAGTTCCGCATCGCGAACGGCGAGACCCTCGACTACCCGGACCCCGAGCCGCACGCGCACTCCATCGAGTTCCGCATCAACGGTGAGGACGCCGGCCGCGGCTTCCTCCCGGCGCCGGGCACCGTCAGCCGCCTCGTCGTGCCGCAGGGTCCCGGCGTCCGCTGGGACTCCGGCATGGTCGAGGGCGACACCGTCGCCGGGGCGTTCGACTCGATGATCGCCAAGCTCGTCGTCACCGGCCGCACGCGCCAGCAGGCGCTCGAGCGCGCGCGCCGCGCCCTCGCCGAGCTCGTCATCGAGGGAATGCCCACCGTCGTCCCCTTCCACCGCAAGGTCGTCGCCGACGCCGCGTTCGCCCCGGCCGACCCCGACTCGACGTTCTCGGTCCACACCCGCTGGATCGAGACCGAGTTCGACAACGACATCGAGGCCTACGCGGGCCCGTCGGGCGACGCCCCCGAGGCCGAGGAGCGTCAGACCGTCGTCGTGGAGGTCGGTGGCAAGCGCCTGGAGGTCTCCGTTCCCGGGGGCCTCTCCTTCGGTGGGGGTGGCGGCGGCTCGACCGTCAAGAAGAAGGCTCCCCGCCGCTCGGGTGGCGGCGCCGGTGGTGCAGCCGCCTCGGGCGACTCCCTCACCGCCCCGATGCAGGGCACGATCGTCAAGGTCAGCGTCGAGGAGGGGGCCACCGTGGCCGCCGGCGACCAGGTCGTCGTCCTCGAGGCCATGAAGATGGAGCAGCCGATCACCGCGCACAAGGCCGGTGTCGTCACGGGCCTGACGGCCGAGGTCGGCGCCACCGTGAGCAACGGCGCCGTCCTCTGCGAGATCAAGGACGCCGAGGCCCCCGCGGAGGGCTGACGCGCCCCCCTCGACCCCGTCGAAGGTACAGAACACGCCGTGCGAGCACCTGCTCACACGGCGTGTTCTGTACTTTCGACGGGTTGAGGCCTCAGGTGAGGTCGCGGCGGGGCTGCGGGTCGTCCCCGGTGCCGGGCGCCGGGTTGGGCGCGACCGGCGAGGGGTCGGCCGGGTCGTGCGGGTGCCACGGCTCGACCGGGTCGGGGTCGAGGGTGTCGGGCGCGTCCGGGTCGACGGGGTCGGGCGCCTCGGGCGAGGCGGGAAGGTCCTCGTCGGGCGGCTGCGGCAGGTCGGGGCCGGTCCCGGTCGACACGGCGCTCACGCCCGGGAACCCTGGGAGGGCGGCGGGGGCGGCGGCACCTGGCCACCACCTGGGCCCCCCACGACCCCGCCGGACCCGGTGGGCGGCAGGCCGAGGCCCTTGCGCAGGGCCTGGCCGCCCTTCCCGACCTTGTCGGCGTGCTGCGGACCGGCCTTGGAGCGCACGAAGCCCTCGACCCTCCCGATCGCCTCGTCGGCCTTCTGCGGGTTGTCGCGGGCGTAGTCCTTGACCTTCGTGACGGCGGCGATGAGCGCGGCCGCGCGGACCTTGGCCATGTCGTCCTCCTCGGGATGGGCTCTCACGGGGACAACCCATCCTGCCCGCGCGGAGTTCCCGACGGCGGCGGAGGTGTCAGGCGATGGCGTCAGGCGATGGGGTGCAGCCGGCGCGCCGCCTCGGCGATCGACCCCGACAGCGACGGGTACACCGTGAAGGTCGAGGCGACCTGGTCGACGTTGAGCCGGTGCTGCACGGCGAGGGTCACCGGGAAGATCAGCTCGGAGGCCCGCGGCGCGACGACCACTCCCCCGACGACGGCGCCGGACCCCTTCTGCGCGAACAGCTTCACGAAGCCGTCGGTGATGCCGAGCATCTTGGCGCGGGGGTTGCGGGCCAGCGGCAGCATGAGCACCTCGGCGTCGACCTTCGCGTCGTCGACGTCCTTCTGGGTGATGCCGACCGTGGCGATCTCGGGGTCGGTGAAGATGTTCGCCGACACGACCCCGAGGTTGAGCGGGGCCACGGCGTCACCGAGCGCGTGCGACATCGCGATGCGCCCCTGCATCGCCGCGACGGAGGCGAGCGGCAGGACGCCGGTGCAGTCCCCGGCTGCGTAGACCCCTCGCACCGACGTGCGCGACACCCGGTCGACGGCGACGTGGCCCGAGGGCAGAAGGTCGACCCCGACCTCCTCGAGCCCGATGCCCCGGGTCAGCGGCACCGACCCGACGGCCAGCAGCGCGTGCGTCCCGGTGACCTCGCGCCCGTCCTCGAGCCGGACGACCACGCCGTCGGCGGTGCGCTCGACCGCCGCCATCCGCGAGCGCCCGAGCACCTCCATCCCGCGCTTGCGGAACACGTCCTCGATGACGGCGGCGGCGTCCGGGTCCTCACCGGGCAGCACCCGGTCGCGCGAGGACACGAGGACGACCTCGGACCCCAGCCCGAGGTAGGCCTGGGCGAGCTCGGCGCCGGTGACACCGGACCCGACGACGACGAGCCGCTGCGGCAGCTCGCGCAGGTCGTAGATCTGCTGCCAGGTGAGGATGCGCTCGCCGTCCGGCACGGCGGTGTCCATCACCCGCGGTGAGGCACCGGTGGCGACGAGCACGACGTCGGCCTCGAGCTCCTCGGTGGCGGCGTCGGAGGCGACCCCGGAGGCGACCCGCACGGCGGTCGGCGACACGAGCGACCCGTCGCCCTCGACGACCCGGACCCCGACCTCGAGCAGCCGGGCCCGGATGTCGGCGCTCTGCGCCCGGGCCAGGGTCAGCACGCGGCGGTTGACCTCGGGCAGGTCGGCGACGGCGTCGGACACCTCGTCGCCCTCGAGGTCCTCGAGGTGGACGCCGAGGTCGGCCGCCGTCTCGAAATCGCTCATGTAGTCGGCGGTCGAGATGAGGGCCTTGCTCGGGACGCAGTCGGTGAGCACGGCGGCGCCGCCGATGCCGGTGCGCTCGACGACGGTGACCTCGGCCCCGAGGTGGGCGCCGACGAGGGCCGCCTCGTACCCGCCGGGGCCCCCGCCGAGGATGACGACTCTGCTCGACCGCGCGTTCACGGCCCCCATCCAACCACCCTCGTCGCAGGTCACGATCGGGCCACCCGGGGTGACGATGTGGCAAAGGTCCCTTTCCGAACCACTGGTCCCGACCCTAGAGTGCGACCGGGACCGCTGTCGGTCCCCGGCTCTCGCCGTCCCCCTCGAGGAGGTCCACATGTTCCGTCCCCTCGGCAGCCGGGCCGGTGTGCTCGCCGCCGCCGGCCTGACCGCTCTCGCGCTCGTCGCCTGTTCCCCGCCCACCGACGAGGGCTCCGGCGACTCGTCGTCGAGCGGTGGCTCGTCGGCCAAGACGGCCACGAGCGCCGAGGAGCTCGGCGGCATGGACGCGCTCGTCGCGGCGGCCAAGAAGGAGGGCGAGCTCAACGTGATCGCCCTCCCGCCGGACTGGGCGAACTACGGCGAGGTCATCAAGGCCTTCCAGGCGAAGTACCCCGAGATCAAGGTGACGAGCGACCAGCCCGACGCCAGCAGCGCCGACGAGATCGCCACCGCGAAGCGGCTCAAGGGCCAGTCCGGCGCCCCCGACGTCTTCGACCTCGGTGCCGCGGTCGCGCTCGCCAACACCGACATGTACGCCAAGTACAAGGTCGCGACCTTCAACGACATCCCGGCCGACTTCAAGGACGCCGACGGTGCGTGGGTCAACGACTACGGCGGCTACATGAGCATCGGCTACGACTCGGCCAAGGTGCCGGCGCCCACGAGCGTCAAGGACCTCCTCAAGGCCGACTACAAGGGCAAGGTCGCCCTCAACGGCAACCCCACCGAGGCCGGGGCCGCCTTCGCCGGCGTCCAGATGGTCTCGATCTCCGAGGGCGGCACCGCCGGTGACCTCACCAAGGGCGTCGACTTCTTCAAGCAGCTGAAGAGCGCGGGCAACTTCCTGCCCGTCGACCCGACCGCCGCGACCGTCGAGTCGGGCCAGACCCCGCTCGTCATCGACTGGGACTACCTCAACGCCGCGTACTCGGCGAAGCTCCCGACGTGGAAGGTCTTCGTGCCGAAGGAGGCCGTCGTCGCGGGCTACTACTACCAGGCGATCAACGCCGACGCCCCGCACCCGGCCGCCGCGCGGCTGTGGCAGGAGTTCCTCTACAGCGACGACGGCCAGAACCTCTGGCTCAAGGGCGGCGCCCGTCCGGTCCGCTTCGACGCGATGAAGACCGCCGGCACGCTCGACGAGACGGCGGCCGCCGCGCTGCCGGCCGTCGAGGGCACCCCGGTCGTCCCGACCCAGGCCGACTCCGACAGCGGCAAGAAGTACCTCGCCGACAACTGGGCCAACGCGGTTGGCTGAGTCGGCGACGGCCCGCCCCGCGGGGGCGCTGCGACGGCTGCGGCCGTCCGGCGCCCTCGCGGGGGTCGTGCCGTTCTTCGCCTACACCACCGTCTTCCTGCTGATCCCGACGCTCGTCGTCGTCATCGGCGCCTTCCTCGACGGTGACAACCGGTTCACCCTCGGCAACCTCGACGGGCTGTCCTCGCCCTCGGTCGTCCGGGGGATCGTGCAGTCGCTCGTGCTGTCGGCGGTGACCTCGGTCGGCGGCGCGGCCATCGGTGGGCTGCTCGCCTACGCCGTCAGCACCGCGCGGGACGGGTCGGTCACCAAGCGGTTCTTCACCTCCCTCTGCGGCGTGCTGGCCCAGTTCGGCGGTGTCGCCCTGGCCTTCGCGTTCATCGCCTCGTTCGGCGGCACCGGCCTGCTGACCGTCCTGCTCGGCAAGGTCGGCGTCAGCACGGGGACCGGGTTCTGGCTCTACGAGTGGGACAGCGGGCTGATGCTCGTGTACCTGTACTTCCAGATCCCGCTGATGCTCATCGTCTTCCTGCCCGCCGTCGAGGGGCTGCGCCCGCAGTGGCGCGAGGCCACCGAGACCCTCGGCGGCACGACGTGGACCTACTGGCGCCGGGTCGCGGCGCCCATCCTCTTCCCGTCCTTCGTCGGCGCCACCCTGCTGCTCTTCACGAACGCCTTCTCCGCGTACGCGACGGCCAAGGCCCTCGTCTCGCAGGGCTCCCCGCTCATCCCGCTGCAGATCGGCAGCACCTTCACCTCCGAGGTCATCCTCGGGCAGGAGAACCTCGGCAAGGCGATGGCCCTGGCGATGGTCGCCGTCGTCGCCGTCGTCATGGCCGTGTACGCCTGGCTCGACAAGCGCGCGAGCCGCTGGATGCAGCGATGAGCGGCCAGCGGGCCCGGTTCCGGCGCAAGCAGACCCTGCTGCGGTGGGTCGTCCTCGTCGTCGTGTTCCTGTTCTTCGTCCTCCCGCTGCTCGGCATGCTCGACTTCACGACGCAGGGGCCGGGCGGCCAGGGACGCACCCTCGCGACGTGGCGCACGCTCGCCGACGTCAGCACCATCTCCGTCGACTACCCGGCGCTGCGCGAGGGGTTCCTCGCCTCGGTCGGGCTCGCGGTCATCACCCCGGTCGTCATGCTCCTGCTCCTCGTGCCGACGATGACGTGGGTGCGGCTGCGGCTGCCGGGGCTCTCGCGCACCGTCGAGTTCATCTGCCTCCTGCCGCTCACCGTGCCGGCCATCGTCCTCGTCGTCGGCCTCACACCGGTCTACGCGTGGGTCTACTACTTCCTCGGCTCCTCGACGCTCACCCTGGCGCTGGCCTACGTCATCCTCGTGCTGCCGTACGCGTACCGCTCGCTCGACGCCGGCCTGCGCGCCATCGACGTGCGCACCCTCTCCGAGGCCGCCCGCTCCCTCGGGGCGAGCTGGTTCACGGTGATGTGGCGGGTCATCCTGCCCAACCTGCGCACCGCCGTCCTGTCCGCCTCGTTCCTCTCCGTCGCGCTCGTGCTCGGGGAGTTCACCATCGCGAACCTGTTCTCCAAGAAGAACCTCCAGGTCGCGATGTACGAGCTCGGCAAGTCCGACGCGAAGATCTCCGTCGCCGTCGGCCTCGCCGCCCTCGTGTTCGGCTTCGTCGTGCTCTTCGCGATGTCCTTCGTCGGCAGCGCTCGGGCCGGCACCTCCCCCTTCTCCCGCCTCCGCCGCCGCAAGGAGCCGTCCGCATGAGCGCCACCGCCACCGCGCAGGGCACGCCCGTCCAGCTGACCGACCTGCGCCGCGTCTACGGAGGCGTCGCCGCGCTCGACGGGCTGACGCTGCACCTCGAGCCCGGCGAGCTCGTCGCGCTGCTCGGGCCGTCCGGCTGCGGCAAGACCACCGCCCTGCGCTGCCTCGCCGGGCTCGAGGACCCCGACTCCGGCACCATCGAGGTCGGCGGCCGCGACGTCACCCGCATCCCGACGAACAAGCGCGACATGGGGATGGTCTTCCAGGCCTACAGCCTCTTCCCGCACATGACGGCCCGCCAGAACGTCGAGTTCGGCCTCGAGCTGCGGGGTCGCGACCGCTCGGCGCGCCGGGCCCGGGCCGCCGAGATGCTCGACCTCGTCGGGCTGGGGAAGCACGCCGACAAGTACGCCCACCAGATGTCCGGCGGCCAGCAGCAGCGGGTGGCCCTGGCGCGCGCGCTGGCCATCGAGCCGCAGGTGCTGCTCCTCGACGAGCCGCTCTCGGCGCTCGACGCGAAGGTGCGCACCCAGCTGCGCGACGAGATCCGGCGCATCCAGCTCGAGGTCGGCACGACGACGCTGTTCGTCACGCACGACCAGGAGGAGGCGCTCGCCGTCGCCGACCGGGTCGGGGTCATGTCGACCGGCCGGCTCGAGCAGGTCGCCGCACCGGCCGAGCTCTACACCTCCCCGCGCACCCCGTTCGTCGCCGACTTCGTCGGGCTGACCAACCGGCTGCGCGCGCGGGTCGAGGGCGGCCGGGCCCAGGTGCTGGGCGGAAGCATCCCGCTGCTCGAGGGCTCGGCCACCGGCCCCGACGTCGTCGTGCTCGTGCGCCCGGAGGGGGTCACGGTCGCGCCGGCCGAGGGCGCGTCGGCCGCCGGGTCGGCGAGCGTCGTCAGCGCGAGCTTCCTCGGCGGGCACGGACGCGTCATCGCCCG
Source organism: Phycicoccus sp. HDW14 (assembly GCF_011383005.1). Taxonomy (GTDB): domain Bacteria; phylum Actinomycetota; class Actinomycetes; order Actinomycetales; family Dermatophilaceae; genus Phycicoccus. The sequence goes on from NZ_CP049935.1 coordinate 2,233,736, forward strand.
CACCACCGACGACGAGCTGGTCACCGTGCAGGTGCCGAACACCGACGTCACGCGGTACCGGCCGGGCGACGCGGTGGTCCTCGGCCCCCGCGGCGACGCGGCCCTCGCCGTCTCGGCCGACTAGGCCGACCGGGCCGGCTGCCCGGGAGCGTCCGCCGCGACACCGCGACGGGCCAGCCGGTCGCCGACGACCACGAGCACGGCGGTGGCCGCGGCGAGCGTGGCCAGGGCCGTGGCGGCCCCGAGTCGCTCGTCGACGGCGAAGGTGGGGATCATCCGCGAGGGCAGGGCGACGGCGAAGACCATCGCGACGACCGACCCCAGCCAGCTGCCCACCATGTTGCCGCGGTGCCCGCGGACGTCGCCGCGCCGGATGGCCAGCAGCCCGAGGGTCACCGTGACGAGCGTGACGAGGCTGAGGATGTGCAGCCAGCTGAAGGCGCCGTCGCGCAGGTGGCGGATCCAGAACGAGGACACCGCGGTCCACAGCATGAGGACGACCCAGACCCGGCCGAGCAGGCGGTGCCTGGTGTCGCCCTTGCGGCGTGACAGCTGGACGACACCGAGGCCGACCGAGACGACGGCCGCGGTGACGTGGGAGACGAGGAGGAGGGTCCAGGCGTGCACGGTCAGTCCTTCCGGAGAACGGTGGAGAGGGTGGTGACGACGTGGAGGAGGTCGTCGGGATCGGCCCCGACGGCCCGGACCGCGTCGTCGAAGCGGTCACCGAGCACGGCGCTGGACGCGGTGAGGCGGGTGACGCCCTCGGGCGTCAGGGCCAGCTCGCGGCGGTTGCCGTGCCCGCGGCCGACCTCGAGCAGCCCGTCGGCGGCGAGGCCGGCGACCATCCGGCTCGTCGCCGCCTCGCTCGCACCGAGCCCGTCGGCGAGCTCGCGCTGGGTGGGTCGGTCGAGGCGCGAGACGTGGAGCAGGACGAGGTAGCGCCGGTAGGTCAGGCCGCTCCCCGAGCGGGCCAGGAGGGCCTCGGCGCGGCGGTCCATCAGGGCGACGAGGACGTGGAGCTCGTGGGCGAGGGTGGGCACGTCCCCTAGACTTGCACATGCAACTTGCATGCGCAAGGTACCTGGTCGCCCCGTGTCCACCCGCGTCGCTAGGCTGCGCCCGTGACCGACACCGCCGCCGCCCACGACCTCTCCGACCCCGCCACCGACCCGTTCGAGGTCGCCCGCGCCGCCGCCGCCGTCATCGCCGAGCGCACCGGGGCCGAGCGCCACGACGTCGCGCTCGTGCTCGGCAGCGGCTGGGGCCAGGCCGGCGACCTCGTCGGCGAGACCCTGGCCACCATCGAGAACACCGACGTCCCGGGCTTCGGCAAGGCGGCGGTCGCCGGGCACAGCGGGTCGATGCGCTCGGTGGCCATCGGCGACACCGGCCGTCGTGCCCTCGTCTACGGCACCCGCACCCACTTCTACGAGGGCCGCGGCGTGCGGGCGGTCGTCCACGGGGTGCGCACGGCCGCCGCGGCCGGCTGCTCGACCATCGTCATCACCAACGGCTGCGGCGGGCTGAACCCCGACTGGGCGCCCGGCACACCGGTGCTCATCAGCGACCACATCAACCTCACCGCGCACTCCCCCATCGAGGGCGCCAACTTCGTCGACCTCACCGACCTGTACTCGCCGCGGCTGCGGGCGGTCGCGCAGGAGGTCGACCCCACCCTCGACGAGGGCGTGTACGTGCAGTTCCGCGGCCCCCACTACGAGACCCCGGCCGAGGTGCGGATGGCCAAGGTGCTCGGCGGCGACCTCGTCGGCATGTCCACCTCGCTCGAGGCGATCGCGGCCCGGCAGAGCGGCCTCGAGGTGCTCGGCGTCTCGCTCGTCACGAACGCGGCGGCCGGCATCTCCCCCGACCCGCTGAGCCACGAGGAGGTCCTCGAGGCCGGGCGGGCCGCCGCCGACCGCTGCGGTCGGCTGCTCGCGGCCGTCGTCGGACGCATCTGAGGTCGGGCGCCGTGGGCACGACGACCGACCTCGACACCCTCCTCGACGCCGCCCGCGCCTGGGCCGCCGACGACCCGGACCCCGCCACGCGGACCGAGCTCGAGGACCTCGCCGACCGGGCCGCCGATGGTGACGACGCCGCGCGCGAGGAGCTCGCCGACGCGATGTCGGGGATGCTCGAGTTCGGCACGGCCGGGCTGCGCGGGAAGCTCGGCGGCGGACCGAACCGGATGAACCGGGCCGTCGTCATCCGGGCCGCGGCCGGCCTCACGGCGTACCTGCGGACCCTCGACCCGGAGCCGTTCGTCGTCGTCGGCTACGACGCTCGGACCAACTCCGACGTCTTCGCGCACGACACGTGCGCGGTCGTCGTCGGGATGGGCGGGCGGGCCGTCGTGCTCCCCCACCCGCTGCCGACCCCGGTGCTGGCCTACGCGATCCGCCACCTCGGCGCCGACGCCGGCGTCATGGTCACCGCGTCGCACAACCCGCCGCAGGACAACGGGTACAAGGTCTACGTCGGCGACGGCTCGCAGATCGTGCCGCCGGTCGACGGGCTCATCGCGGGACGGATCGCCGCCGTGGCGTCGGTCGCGTCGGTCCCCCGGGCCACCGACGGCTGGGACACCCTCGGCGACGACGTGCTCGAGGCCTACCTCGCCGACGTCGTCACCGTCGTCTCGCCCGACAGCCCGCGCGACCTCACCGTCGTGCACACCGCGCTGCACGGCGTCGGGTCCGAGACCGTGCGCCGCGCGTTCCTCGCCGCGGGGTACGCGGCGCCGATCCCGGTGGCCTCGCAGGCCGAGCCCGACCCGATGTTCCCGACCGTCTCCTTCCCCAACCCGGAGGAGCCCGGCGCGATGGACGCCGCCCTCGAGCTGGCCGAGCAGACCTCGCCCGACGTCGTCATCGCCAACGACCCGGACGCCGACCGCTGCGCCGTCGCGGTGCCCGGGCCGGGCGGCTGGCGGATGCTGCGCGGCGACGAGGTCGGGGCGCTGCTGGGCTCGCACGTGCTGTCGCAGGGCGTCGAGCAGGACTCTCCCGACGCCGTGTTCGCGAACTCCATCGTCTCCTCCCGGCTGCTCGCGGCGATGTGCCGGGCGGCCGGCGTCCGGCACGAGGAGACGCTCACCGGCTTCAAGTGGATCGGGCGCGTGCCGGGCCTGCGGTACGGGTACGAGGAAGCGCTGGGGTACTGCGTCGACCCCGGCCACGTCCGCGACAAGGACGGCGTCTCGGCCGCCCTGGTCGTCGCCGAGCTCGCGGCCACCCTCAAGGCCGAGGGCCGTGGCCTCGTCGACCGGCTCGACGAGCTGGCCCGCGAGCACGGGGTGCACGCGACCGACGCCCTCTCGGTGCGGGTCGAGGACCTCTCGCTCATCGGTCGCGTCATGGACCGGCTGCGCGCATCCCCGCCGTCGTCCGTGGCCGGTGTGGAGGTCACGCGCGTCGACGACCTGGCCCGCGGCGACGGCGGCCTGCCGCCCACCGAGGGGCTGCGCTGGTTCCTCGCCGACGACTCGCGCGTCATCGTCCGGCCGTCGGGCACCGAGCCCAAGCTCAAGGTCTACCTCGAGGTCGTCGAGCCGGTCACCGCCGACGACCTGCGCGGGGCCCGCGAGCGCGCGGCCACCCGGCTGGCCGCGCTGCGGGCCGACCTCGAGGAAGCCACCCGCCCCTGAACGGCTCCTGACCCGCTCCCCACCTGTCGAACGTTGCTGGCGCCCCCTGCCGGCCGGTCGATATCGTCGGCCGGTGACCTCGCAGGGTGGCACCACCCCGGCGGCCCGACTCCCGCGGTCGGTCAGCCGACGCACGGTCGCGGCCGGGGCCGCGTGGAGCGTGCCGGTCATCGCCGTCGGTGCCGCCGCGCCGGCCATGGCCGCCTCGCGCTGCGGCCCCTCGCCGGCTTCGCCACGCCACCCTGGACCCTGACGACGAGCGGCACCAGCGTCGCCGGCACCGGGGCCGTCACCCTGAGCGGCGGCACCTTCGAGCAGACCCTCGACGCGGCGCGCGGCTCGACGTTCGTCGCCACGGTCTCCACGTCGCTCGCCGTCGTCGCCGGGGTGGTCTACACCTTCGTCCTCAGCTTCCGGGCCTACGTCACGAACACCCAGCCGATGCGGACCTTCCTCGACGTCCAGGGCTCGCCGCTCACCGGCGCCGCCCTCGTCGACACCTCGAGCCTGGCGGTCAACTCGGGGGGCAGCTACCACGTCTCCTCGCGCACGGCGTCCTACGTCGCGACGTCGACGGGGACGGTGACGGTGGCCGTGCGCACGAGCATCAGCACCCCGGGCAACACCTCGGCCACGAGTGGCGACGACATGCTCGTCTACCCGCTGGTCCTCAGCTGCGCCTGACCTCGAGGCGGGGTCCGCCGCCGCTGCCGACCGGCCGCGGTGGTGGCAGAACGTGACAGGACCGCCGCCTCGGCGTCGTCCGGAGGTGCCCGCTCCGGGGGCGTCCGGGGCCTCGGGACCCCCGTACACTCTCGGGGTGAGCACCGCGACCGACCTCGACCCCACGGCGCGCGCCCGCGACATCCTCGGGGTGTCCCGCCTGACCAACTCCGCACTCACCGGCTGGCTGCACGGCCTGCCCGGCGTGGACCAGGTCGGCTGCGAGGCCCGCGCGGCGGCCCTGTCCACCCGCTCGATCAAGACGACGAGCAAGGCGTGGGCCATCGACACCGCCATCTCGATGATCGACCTGACGACGCTCGAGGGCGCCGACACCCCGGCAAGGTCCGCGGCCTGGCCACGCGTGCGCTCGTGCCCGACCCGAGCGACCTCTCCACCCCCAGCCCCGCGGCAGTCTGCGTCTACGGCGACATGGTGCCGTTCGCCCGTGAGGTCATCGGCGACCGCGCCGTCAACATCGCCGCCGTCGCCACCGCGTTCCCCAGCGGCCGGGCCAGCCGGGCGGTCAAGCTCGCCGACACCCGTGACGCCGTGGCCAACGGCGCCGACGAGATCGACATGGTCATCGACCGCGGCGCCTTCCTCGCCGGCGACTACCTCGGCGTCTTCCGCGAGATCGCCGAGACCAAGGAGGCCTGCGGCGACGCGCGCCTCAAGGTGATCATGGAGACCGGCGAGCTCGTCACCTACGACAACGTGCGCCGCGCCTCGTGGCTCTCGATGCTCGCCGGCGGCGACTTCATCAAGACCTCCACGGGCAAGATCTCCCCTGCCGCGACCCTGCCGGTGACGCTCGTCATGCTCGAGGCCGTCCGCGACTGGCGCGACGCCACGGGCGAGCAGGTCGGCGTCAAGCCGGCCGGCGGCATCCGCACGAGCAAGGACGCCATCAAGTTCCTCGTCACCGTGTCCGAGGTCGCGGGCGAGGAGTGGCTGACCAACGAGTGGTTCCGCTTCGGCGCCTCGAGCCTGCTCAACGACCTCGTGCTGCAGCGGCAGAAGATGACGACGGGCGCCTACTCCGGCGCCGACTACGTCGCCGACGACGCCCCCAGCGGCTACTGACCCACCCCGACCAGCAAGGACACCCGATGCCCACCTTCGAGTACGCGCCGGCCCCGAGTCCCGGGCGGTCGTCGACATCGCGAGCAGCCACGGCCTGTTCATCGGCGGCGAGTTCGTCGAGGCCACCGGCGGCAAGCCGTTCAAGACCGTCAACCCCGCCACCGAGGAGGTCCTCTCCGAGGTCTCCGAGGCGACCGCCGACGACGTCGACGCCGCCGTGCGCGCCGCCCGCAGCGCCTACACCCGCGTCTGGTCGCGGATGAGCGGCGCCGACCGCGGCAAGTACCTCTACCGGATCGCCCGCATCCTCCAGGAGCGGGCCCGCGAGTTCGCCGTCCTCGAGACGCTCGACAACGGCAAGCCGATCAAGGAGAGCCGCGACGTCGACATCCCGCTCGTCGCGGCGCACTTCTTCTACCACGCGGGCTGGGCCGACAAGCTGTCGTACGCGGCGCTCGGCGACGACCCGCGGCCGGTCGGCGTCGTCGGCCAGGTCATCCCGTGGAACTTCCCGCTGCTCATGCTCGCCTGGAAGGTCGCCCCGGCCCTCGCGTGCGGCAACACGGTCGTGCTCAAGCCGGCCGAGACCACACCGCTCACCGCGCTGCTCTTCGCCGAGGTCTGCCAGCAGGCCGAGCTGCCCCGGGCGTCGTCAACATCGTCACTGGCGCGGGCGCCACCGGGCAGGCCATCGTCGACCACCCGGGCATCGACAAGCTCGCGTTCACCGGGTCGACCAACGTCGGCAAGATGATCGCCCGCTCGATCGCCGGAACGCGCAAGAAGGCCACCCTCGAGCTCGGCGGCAAGGGCGCGAACATCATCTTCGACGACGCCCCGGTCGACCAGGCCGTCGAGGGCATCGTCAACGGCATCTTCTTCAACCAGGGCCACGTGTGCTGCGCAGGCAGCCGGATCCTGGTGCAGGAGAACGTCGCCGACGAGGTCGTGCGCCGGCTGAAGCGCCGCCTCGGCACCCTGCGCGTCGGCGACCCGATGGACAAGAACACCGACGTCGGTGCCATCAACAGCCGCGCGCAGCTGACCCGCATCGAGGAGCTGACGGCCGCCGGCGCCGCCGAGGGTGCCGAGCGCTGGGACTCCGGCTGCGAGCTGCCCACCGCCGGGTTCTGGTTCCGCCCCACCGTGTTCACCGACGTCTCGCAGTCGCACCGCATCGCCCAGGAGGAGATCTTCGGGCCGGTCGTCTCGGTGCTCACGTTCCGCACCCCGGGCGAGGCGGTCGCCAAGGCGAACAACACGCCGTACGGCCTCTCGGCCGGCATCTGGACCGAGAAGGGCAGCCGCATCCTCTGGATGGCCGACCAGCTGCGCGCCGGTGTGGTGTGGGCCAACACGTTCAACAAGTTCGACCCCACCTCGCCGTTCGGCGGGTACAAGGAGTCCGGCTACGGCCGCGAGGGCGGCCGCCACGGGCTCGAGGCCTACGTGAAGACGGGAGCGCAGCAGTGAGCGCGCGGGTCGACGTCCGCAAGACGTACAAGCTGTACATCGGCGGGAAGTTCCCGCGCTCCGAGAGCGGCCGCTCCTACGAGGTGATGGCCGCCCCGTCCGGCCGGCGGGCGACGCCCCGCTTCCTCGCCAACGCGGCGATGGGCTCGCGCAAGGACGCCCGCGACGCGGTCGTGGCGGCGCGCAAGGCCCAGCCGGGGTGGGCCGGGGCCACCGCGTACAACCGCGGGCAGGTGCTCTACCGCGTCGCCGAGGTGATGGAGGGCCGCCGGGCGCAGCTCGTCCAGGACGTCCGTGACTCCGAGGGCCTGACGCCGACGCGCGCCGAGGCCGTCGTCTCCGCCGCCATCGACCGCTGGGTCTGGTACGCGGGCTGGTCCGACAAGTACCCGCAGGTGCTCGGCGGGCTCAACCCGGTCGCCGGGCCGTACTTCGACATCTCGGCACCCGAGCCGACGGGGGTCGTGGCCGTGCTCGCGCCGCAGTCCTCCTCGCTGCTCGGGCTCGTGTCCGTCGTCGCGCCGGTCGTCGTGTCGGGCAACACCTGCGTCGTACTGGCGTCCGAGGAGCGGCCGCTGCCGGCCATCGACCTCGCCGAGTGCCTGGCGACCTCCGACGTGCCGGGCGGCGTGGTCAACGTCGTCACGGGTCGCACCGCCGAGGTCGCGCCGTGGCTGGCCTCGCACCGCGACGTCAACGCCATCGACCTCACGGGCGCCGCGGGTGCCGACGGGGTCGTGTGGGGTGACCTCGAGCTCGCCGCGGCCGACAACCTCAAGCGCGTGCTGCGCCCGGGCGGGTCGGGGGCCGAGGCGGTGGAGCCGGACTTCGAGGCGACGCCCGACCTCTCCCGGCTCACGGCCTTCCTCGAGACCAAGACCGTCTGGCACCCCAAGGGCCGCTGACCGCCCACCCCACCCCACCTCACCGCGAACGTGTGTGAAGACCGTCGGCATGCCGACGGTCTTCACACACGTTCGGGGGACATCGGGGCGGCGCTAACCCCTCGACGGGGGTCGACCGGTTGTACGGTCCGAGGATGGCAGCAGACACCGGCACCCTCGAGACCGCGCTCGACCAGCTCGTCGACCTCGTCGATGAGGTGGACGACGACACCGCCGGGCGCCCGACCCCCTGCCGCGACTGGACCGTCGACGACCTCGTCGACCACGTCGTGAACGGCGTGCAGAACTTCGCCCGCGGTGTGCGGGGCGAGGAGGTCGACTGGTCGACCCCGACGCCGCACGTCGAGGGCGACCGGGCCACCGCCCTGCGCGCCGCCGGCGACGACCTGCTCGCCGCCTGGGCCGACGCCCCCGCCGACGCCGACGGCCCGCCGCCCGAGTGGCAGTGCTCCGAGCTCGCCGTGCACACGTGGGACCTCGCGCGCGGGCTCGGGCGGGACACCGGCGACCTCGACCCGGCCGTCGCCGAGAGGGGCGCGACCTTCATGGAGCAGGGCCTGACCGACGACAACCGCGGCGAGGCGTTCGGGCCGGCCCGCGAGGCACCAGCGGGCGCCGACGCCTACACCCGGCTCGCCGCCTTCGCCGGCCGCGAGGTCTGACGGCGCTGGCCGACTCCCCGGGAGGCTCGACCGGGCCCCGACCCGGCCGACCCTCCCCCCGGGGCACGAGCCGGATGCGGGAGTGGTCACCCCCGCGCCCGAGGCCGGGACCGGCCCGTCGGTGGCTCAACGTAGCCTGCGCCGATGGCCACCGCACCGCGCCGCCGCCTCACCGACGAGGTGCCGTCCGCCACCGTCCGACGGCTGGGCCGACTGTGCCTGCGCCTCCCGGACGCCTACGAGGAACCCGCGTGGGTCGGCACCCGCTGGCGGGTGCGGACCCGCACGTTCGTCCACGTGCTCGGCATCGAGGACCCCGTCGACGGCACCTCGGTCGTCATGACCTTCCGCGCCTCGGGTGCGGAGCTCGAGGCGCTGCGGCACGCCGGGCCGCCCTTCTACGTCCTCGGCTGGGGCCGCGACGCGATGGGCCTGACCCTCGGCGAGCACACCGACTGGGAGGAGGTCGCCGAGCTCGTCGTCGAGTCCTACTGCGTCATGGCCCCGAAGAAGCTGGTCGCCCTCGTCGACCGCCCCGGGCCCGCCTAGACTCGCCACCCGTGGACGGACGGGCTGCTGACGAGGACCTCGGGTCCCCCGCCACCGACCGCCGACGGGTGGTCGTGCTGGCCGGCCCGAGCGGCTCGGGCAAGTCCCGCCTCGCGAACCGCCTGCACGCCGCGCGCGGCTGGCCGGTCTTCCGGCTCGACGACTTCTACCGTGACGAGGACGACCCGGCGATGCCCCGCCAGGCCGAGCTCGGCATCGTCGACTGGGACCACCCCGACAGCTGGGACGCCGACCGCGCCCTCGCCGCCCTCCGTGAGCTCCTCGACACCGGCCGCACCGAGCTGCCGGTCTACGACATCTCGAGCAGCCGCGCGGTCGGCAGCCACGAGGTGACCGCGCGTCCCGACGACCTCGTGCTCGCCGAGGGCATCTTCGCCGCCGAGGTCGTGGGCCGGCTCGACGCCGAGGGGATGCTGCACAGCGCGTGGTGCGTCCGGCACCGACCGGCCGTCACGTTCGTCCGCCGGCTGCTGCGTGACCTGCGCGAACGCCGCAAGCCGCCGGCCGTCCTCCTCCACCGGGGCTGGGTGCTGATGCGCGACGAGCCGGGCATCGTCGCCCGGCAGACGGCCCTGGGCGCCGTGGGTTCTCGCGCCTCGGCCGTGGAGCGCGAGCTGCTCGGTTAGGGTGGCGCCGTGGCGAGCGAGGGGGCACGAGGATGAGCGACCAGCCGTGGGTGGCACCGGGATCCCCGTCGGCGGGCCCACCACCGGGGACCACCCCGCCCGCGCCCGGCGCCGGGTCCCCGCCGCCTCCTCCGCCCGGCTCGTACCCTCCCCCGGGCTCCTACCCTCCCCCCGGCTCGTACCCTCCCCCCGGCTCGTACCCTCCGCCCGGCTCGTCCCCGCCTCCGGGTGCCCGGCCCGCGCCGTACCGCTCGATGGAGTTCCGCCCCGGCATCGTCGCCCTGCGCCCGCTGCGGATCGGTGACCTCTACGGCGGCGTGCTCAAGGCGGTGCGTGGCAACCCCGCCGCCACCATCGGCCTCGCGGCGCTGACCACCTTCGCCTTCCTCCTCCCGACGACCGCCCTCGGCGCCTGGCTCTCCGGGCAGAGCGGGCTCGGTGTCCTCGACGAGTCCGCCGCCGCCTCCGACACCCTGCCCGACGGCGCGGGCGCCGGACTGTTCGGTGTCTACCTGCCGACCATCGGGCAGCTGCTCTCGGGGATCCTCCTCGCGGGCTTCCTCGCCCAGGTCGTCGGCCAGGCGGTGCTCGGCCGGAAGGTCTCGATGTCCGAGGTGTGGCGCGCGACCCGCGGGCGGCTGCTCGCGATGGTCGGCGCCGTCCTCGTGACGATCGTCGCCTTCCTCCTCGTCCTCGCCGTGACCGTCGGCGGGCCCATCGCGATCGGCGTCGCCACGGTCGGCACGGACATGTCGGACATCGGGCTGGTCATCCTCCTCGTGTTCGTCAGCGTCGTCGCGACCGTCCTGGCCCTGGCCTTCCTCGGCACGAAGTGGGCCTTCGCCACCCCGGCCATCGTCCTCGAACGGGTCGGGGTCTTCCGGGGCTGGGTCGCTCGTGGGGGCTCGTCGGCAGCCCCCTGCGCGCCCCCTTCTGGCGGATCTTCGGGCTCCGGCTGCTCACGGCCCTCATCGTCGGCACGGCGTCCTCCGTCATCACCCTGCCGATCACGCTGCTCCTCGTCGTCATCGGGGTCGTGGCCGTCGGTGACGGCGCCGACGGTGCGACGCCCCTCGTCGTCCAGACGGTCAGCACGGGCATCGCCGGCCTCATCACCGGCGCCCTGACCACCCCGTTCAGCGCCGGGGTCGACGCCCTCCTCTACGTCGACGCGCGCATCCGCTCCGAGGGCCTCGACGTGCGGCTCATCCAGGCCACGCAGGGAGCCGCACCGCCGCCCTGGCCGCTCACCACGCCGTGACCCCGTCGGACGCACCGCTCGACCCCTCCTCGGAGCAGGCCCGGCGCTGGCTCGAGGAGGAGCTCTCGAGCCCGCGCTACCACGCGCAGCCCGGCCTCCTGGACCGGATCCGGGAGTTCATCGAGCGGCTCCTCAACGCCTCGCCGGGCGGGGGCCTGCCGTCGTTCGCCGTGCCGATCGCCGTCGGGCTGGTCCTCGCCGTCGTCGGCCTCGTCCTGTGGCGGGTGCTGCGCCGGGAGGTCGGTCGCACGGGCGGTGAGGGCCTCGGCGTCCTCGACGTGCCCGACGTCCCGGCCGCCGAGCTGCGCGCCTCCGCCCGGTCGGCGCTGGCCCGGGGCGACTGGGACCTCGCCGTCCTCGACGGGGTGCGCGCCGTGGCCCGCGGCGCCGTCGAGCGGGTCGTCCTCGACGACGCCCCCGGTCGCACCGCCCACGAGGTCGCCCTCGCCCTGAGCACCCCGTTCCCGGCCGAGAGCGGCCCGCTCGTCGACGCGGCCGATGCCTTCGACGCCGTCCGCTACGGACACCGCCGTGCGGGCGAGGAGACGGCCCGCGCCGTGCTCGCCCTCGACGACCGGCTCGCCGAGGCCCGCCCGGCGCGGCCCGGTCGGGTGGCCGACGACGTCCCGGCGAGGGCGGCACCGTGAGCGCCTCCACCTCCAGCCCTCCTTCCACCGCCCCGGCGCCGGTCGCGGCGGCCGGCGTCGACGGCCGCCGGGCCCTGCGCCGCGGCCGCACCGTCGTCGTGTGGGTCCTCCTGCTCGTGGTCGGAGGGGCGGTCCTCGCCCTCGCGGCCGGCAGCCCCCGCCCGCGGACTACCTGCACCCCGACGGCACCGGCCAGTCGGGCACCAAGGCGCTCGTCGAGGTGCTGCGCGACCAGGGCATCGACGTCGACGTCGTGAGCACCTCCCAGGACGCCGTCGACGCCGCGGGCGACGGCCGACCGGCCACCGTCGTCGTCGGCAACTCCGACCTGCTCACCGACTCCGCCGCCCGGCGCCTGCTCGAGGGGACGCGCGGCGCCGACCGTGTCGTGTTCCTCGACGGCGCCCCCGGCGTGCTGCTGAGTCTCGACCTCGGGCTCTCGGTCGGCCTCCCGGCCGAGCGGCCCGCGGCCGCCGACTGCTCGCTGCCGTGGGTCGCGGGCGGCGACCGGGTCACGCACCTGTCGTGGGCCATCGTCCCGAGCGACGAGGCCCGTCGCGACGGTGCCCGGGGCTGCTTCCCCACCGGCTCCGACGACCCCGCGCTGCCGTCCGGCTTCGCGGCCGTCGAGGTGCCGGCCGGGCCCGACCACGCCGCCGTCACGGTCGTCGGCATGCCGGACGCCGCGACCAACCGCTTCGTCACCGAGGCCGACAACGCCGGGCTCGTCGTCCGCCTGCTCGGCGGCTCACCGCATCTCGTCTGGTACCACCCGGACGACGAGGACGCCACGGCCAACCCCTCGACCACCGACGCCTCGGTGTGGCCGGAGTGGGTCGGGCCCGGGATGGTGGTCCTCGCGCTGGCCTTCGTCGCCTTCGCCCTCGCGCGCGGCCGCCGACTCGGCCGACTGGTCCCCGAGCCGCTTCCCGTCGTCGTGCGCGCCGCCGAGACCACCGAGAGCCGCGCCGAGCTGTACCGCGCGTCCGGCGACCGCGACCGCGCGGCCCGGGTCCTGCGGCTGGCGACCACGGGGCGGCTGGCCACCCGGCTCGGGATGTCCGCCGGCGCCCCGGCCGACGAGGTCGCACCCGTCGCCGCCGCGGCCGCCGGCCTCCCACCCGCCGACGTCGACCGGCTCCTGCGCGGGCCGGCCCCCGCCGACGAGCAGGGTCTCGTCACCCTCGCCCAGCAGCTCGCCCACCTCGAGGAGAAGGTCCGTACGTCATGACTGACACCCCCACCACGCCCGCGCCCGCCGCCGGGGCTCCGACCTCGGGGCCCCCGCCCTCGGGGTCTCGGCCGGCGACGCCCGCGCCGCGCTCGTCCGCGTCCGCGAGGAGGTCGCCAAGGCCGTCGTCGGTCAGGACGCCGCCGTCGCCGGGATGCTCGTCGCGCTGCTCTGCCGCGGCCACATCCTCCTCGAGGGCGTGCCCGGCGTGGCCAAGACGCTGCTCGTGCGCTCCCTGGCCGCCTCGCTCGACGTCGGCACCAAGCGCGTCCAGTTCACCCCCGACCTCATGCCCGGCGACCTCACCGGCTCGCTGGTCTACGACGCCCGGGAGAGCGACTTCTCGTTCCGCCCCGGCCCGGTGTTCACCAACCTGCTCCTCGCCGACGAGATCAACCGCACGCCGCCGAAGACCCAGTCCGCGCTGCTCGAGGCGATGGAGGAGCGGCAGGTCTCCGTCGACGGCACGGCCCACCGGCTCGAGGCGCCGTTCCTCGTCGCCGCCACGCAGAACCCCGTCGAGTACGAGGGCACCTACCCGCTGCCCGAGGCCCAGCTCGACCGCTTCCTCCTCAAGGTCGTGCTGCCGGTGCCCGAGCGGGCCGACGAGGTCTCGGTGCTGCGCCGGCACGCCTCGGGCTTCGACCCGCGCGACCTCGCCGCGGCCGGCATCCGTCCGGTCGCATCGGCCGCCGACGTCGAGGCCGGTGCCGCCGCCGTCCGTCGGGTCCAGGTGTCCGACGAGGTCATCGGCTACGTCGTCGACCTCGCCCGCGCGACCCGGCACTCGCCGTCGCTGGCCCTCGGGGTCTCGCCGCGTGGCGCCACCGCGCTGATGGCCACCAGCCGCGCGTGGGCCTGGCTGAGCGGCCGCGACTACGTGACGCCGGACGACGTCAAGGCGCTCGCGGTCGCCACCCTCGCCCACCGGCTGATGCTGCGCCCCGAGGCCGAGCTCGAGGGCACGTCGGTCACCTCGGTGCTGCACGGCGTGCTGGCGTCGGTCCCCGTCCCGCGCTGATGGCCCTGACGACGCGCGCCGCGGCGCTGCTGCTGCTCGGCCTCGTCCCCGTCGTGCTGCGGCCGGCGGGGTCGACGGTCTGGGCGTGGCTGCTCGTGTGGCTCGTCGTCGTGGGGGCCGACCTGCTGCTCGCCGTGTCGCCCAGCCGGGTGCGGATGGTCCGCGAGGGCGAGGCGCTGCAGGTGCGGCTCGGGGAGTCGGTGACGACGTCGCTGGTCCTCGAGAACACCACCGGCCGGACGGCGCGCGGGCTGCTGCGCGACGGTTGGCCGCCCTCTGCCGGAACGCGACCCGCGCGGCACCGGGTGTCCGTACCGGCCGGCGAGCGCCGGCGGGTGACGACGACGCTCGTGCCGACGCGACGCGGCGACCGGGCCGCCGACCGGGTGACGCTGCGCCTGGCGGGGCCGCTCGGGGTGGCTGCCCGCCAGCGCTCGGTGCAGGTGCCGGGCCGGGTCCGGGTGCTGCACGCGTTCCCGTCGCGCAAGCACCTGCCGAGCCGGCTCGCGGTGCTCCGTGAGCTCGACGGACGGGCGGCCGTGCGCACCCGTGGGCAGGGCACCGAGTTCGACAGCCTGCGCGACTACGTCGAGGGCGACGACGTGCGGTCCATCGACTGGCGGGCGACGGCCCGCCGCCGTCACCTCGTCGTGCGCACCTGGCAGCCCGAGCAGCACCGGCGCATCGTCATCGTCATCGACACGGGGCGGACCAGCGCCGGCCGGGTCGACGACGCCCCCCGCCTCGACGCCGCGATGGACGCCGCCCTGCTGCTCACGGCGCTGGCCGGGCACGCCCGCGACCGCGTGCAGGTCGTGGCCGGTGATCGGCGGGTCCACGCCCGCATCACCGGCGCCGACCGCGCCACCCTCCTGCACGACGTCATCAGCACGCTCGCCCCGGTCGACCCGCAGCTCGTCGAGACCGACTGGTCGGTGCTGGCCTCGGAGGTCACCCGCTCGACCCACCGCTCGCTCGTCGTGCTGCTGACGCCCCTCGAGCCGGCGGCCGTCGAGGAGGGCCTCGTGCCGGTGCTGCCGGCGCTCGTGGCGCACCACCGGGTCGTCGTCGCGTCGGTGTCCGACCCCGTGCTCGACCGGATGCGCGACGCGCGCGACGGGTCGCAGGAGGTGTGGGGCGCCGTCGCCGCCGAGCGCACCGCGTCCTTGCGTCGGGGTGCCGCCTCCGCCCTCGGTCGGCTCGGCGTCGACGTCCTCGACGCCCCGCCCGAGGACCTCGCCGTGCGGCTCGCCGACCACTACCTCGCGCTCAAGCGCGAGGGCCTGCTCTGACCGGTCGGGCCGTCGCACCGATGAGTCCGGCCGGCTCCGGCAGTCTGTCGGGGTATGGCAACCGTGATCATGCACGCAGTGGTGTCCGTCGACGGCTTCATCGCCGACCCCGGCGACGACGTGGGGCCCCTCTTCGACTGGTACTTCGGCGGCGACCGGCCGATCGTCCCGGACGACCCCGACTCGCCCTTCCGGGTCGGGGAACGCTCCGTCGACCACGTCCGCTCGCTGTGGGGCAGCATCGGCGCGACCATCCAGGGCCGCCACCTCTTCGACCTGACGAACGGGTGGGAGGCGCGGCCACCGGCCGGTGACCACCTGCTCGTCGTGTCGCACCGGTCGAAGCCGGAGGGCTGGCACCCCGAGGCCGACGTCCCGTTCTTCGACGACGTGACGGCCGCGGTCGAGGAGGCGCGGCGCCGCGCCGGGGACCGGGTCGTGGCCGTATGCGCCGGCGAGGTCGGCGGGCGGGCGCTCGAGCTGGGCCTCGTCGACGAGGTCGCGATGGACGTCGTGCCCGTCGTGTTCGGGTCCGGCAAGCGCTACTTCGGGTCGGTGGCGGGCCACCAGATGCTCGAGGACCCGCACGTGGTCATCCCGGGCGAGCGGGTGCTGCACCTGCAGTACAAGGTCCGTCGCCCGCAGGCGGCGACGTCGTGACCCGGCCGTTCCGGTTCGGCGTCGTCGCGCCGGTGACCAACGGCCTCGCCGCCTGGCGCGACGACGTGCGCCGGGCCGCCGACGCGGGGTTCGGCACCGTTCTCGTGCCCGACGTGCCCTCGTGGCAGCCGGCCCCTGCGCCCCTGCTGGCCACCGCGGCGTCGATCGCCGACGTGCGCGTCGGCACCTGGGTGTCGGCGACACCGCTGCGCCCCGCGTGGGCCCTGGCCTGGGAGGCGCACTCGCTGTCGGTGGTCACCGGGGGGCGCTTCGAGCTGGGCATCGGCACGGGGCGCCCGGGCATCGAGGACGAGCTGCGCGAGCGCGGGATGGACCCGGTCTCCCCCGCGAGCGCCTCGACCGGGTGCGCGAGACGGTCGAGGAGCTGCGCCGTCTCGACGGTGCGGACCGGCACACGCCGGTGGTCATGGCGGTGAGCGGCCCGCGGGCCCGGGCGCTGGCGGTCGAGGTCGCCGACACGGTGACGCTGGCCGCGATGCCCGGTGACGGCCGCGAGTCGATGGCCGCGACGGCCCGCGGCATCCTCGCCGGACGCGACGTCGAGCTCGCCCAGCACGTCCCCGTCGTGGGCGACCTCGTGGCCCCGTTCATGGCCTCGGCGCGCGACACCGACATCGCCGCCCTCCGGGCCGAGGACTCGCTGCTCGTGCTCCCCGCCGACCCGGCCGCGGCCGTCGAGGAGCTCCGGCGCCGCCGCGAGGAGATCGGCTACTCGTACGTCGTCGTCGGCTCGCACGCCGTCGACGTCATGGCGCCCGTCGTCGCCGAGCTCGCCGGTCGGTAGCGGCCCGCGCGCCGCCGCCCGCGGGAGGGTTCGCCGGGTGCGGACCCGGTCGACCCTCCCCGGGACGCCGACGTGGGCCTCGGGTGGCTGTGAAGGTCAGGCGGCGACGGGGAGGGTGTCGCCGGCGTCCCGGGCGGCCACGTCACCGGTCGCGCCGCGGGCCACGGCGGCCCGGCCGACGACGAACACGTAGAGCAGGAACGCGGTCTCGGCGAGCACCCCGATGGAGATGCGTGCCCACGTCGGCAGCCCCGACGGCGTCACGAAGCCCTCGATGACCCCGCTGACGAAGAGCACGACGACCAGCCCCATGGCGATGCCGACCGCCGTTCGGGCCTCCCGGGCGAGGGACTGCCCCCGCGGCAGCGGCCCCGGGCTGATCCACGACCAGCAGATGCGCAGCCCCACCGCGCCGGCGACGAAGATGGCCGTCAGTTCGAGGAGCCCGTGCGGGAGGATCAGCCCGAAGAAGAGCGCGGTGCGGTCGTGGTAGGCCATCAGCGCCCCGGCGACCCCGACGTTGAGCACGTTCTGGGCGAGGATGACCACGACCGGCAGCCCGAGGATCCCCAGGGCGATGACCTGCGCCGACACCCACGCGTTGTTCGTCCACACGAGCCCGGTGAAGTCGAGGTGCGCGTACTCGGAGTAGTACTGCGCGAAGTCGGTGCCCACGAAGGCGTTGATCTCCTCGGGGGACATCCGGCTGGTCCAGACCTGGGGTGCCGGTACGCGTACCAGCCGACGAGGAAGGCGATGGCGACGTTGGCCAGCGCCGTGCTCACCCACCACCAGCGCAGCCGGTAGAGCGCCGCCGGGAAGGTGGTCGTGAAGAACCCGAGCAGCGCGGCCCACGTCCCCGTCCGCCGCCCGGCCGTGGCCATCCGCGCGCGCGCCACGAGCGAGGAGAGGTGGGCGACGACGGCCGGGTCCGGGCTGGAGGAACGCACGACCGACAGGTGCGTGGAGACGCGCTGGTAGAGGTCGAGCAGCTCGTCGGCCTCGGCCCCGCTGTGCCGGCGCTGGCCCACGAGGGTCTCCAGCCGGTTCCACTGCGCCTGGTGGGCGGCCACGTACGCGTCGAGGTCCACGGATGCAGCCTAGGCGACCCGCGCGGCCACGGCCGGCGGTTAGCCTGTGCCCGTGGAGGACACCGCCGGCCAGGGCTACCGCGCCTACGCGTCCGAGGACGTCGTGACGGGCGAGGGCGTCTCCGTCGAGCTGCCCGTCGCCGGCACCCTGATGCGGGCCGCGAGCGGCATCATCGACATGATCGCGGCCATCGTCCTGCTCATCGCCGCCGTGTGGACGGTCGGGGTGCTCGTCGCCGACACGAGCGAGGCGGTCGCCACCGCCCTGCTGCTCGTCGGCGTCGTCACGGTCACCGTCGCCGTCCCCGCCACCGTCGAGACCCTCACCCGGGGTCGCACCCTCGGCAAGCTCGCCCTCGGTCTGCGGGTCGTGCGCGACGACGGGGGCCCGATCACCGCGCGGCACGCCATCACCCGGGCGCTCGTCGGCTTCGTCGAGCTGTGGCTGCCACCGTTCGTCGGCGTCCCCGCGCTCGTCAGCTCGGTCGTCAGCTCGCGCAGCAAGCGGCTCGGCGACTACGCCGCCGGCACCTACGTCATCAGCCAGCGCTCGCGGATGCGGCTGCTCCCCCCGCCGCAGATGCCCCTGCCGCTCGCCGAGTGGGCCACCCGGGCCGACGTCGCCGCGATGCCCGCCGGGCTCACCGTCGCCGTGCGCCAGTTCCTCTCCCGCGCAGGGGCGCTCGCGCCGTCGTCACGCGAGCCGCTGGGTCGCGAGCTGCTCGGCGAGGTGCTGCGGTACGTCGCCCCCGCACCACCGCCGGGGTTCCACCAGGAGTACGTGCTGTCGGCGGTCATCGCCGAGCGGCGCCGGCGCGACAGCGAGCGGCTGGCCCGCGAGGACGCGCTGCGCCGCCGGGTCGTCGGCGCCGACCCGCTCGCCTGACCCCCACTCATTGCCCGAAACCCACCTCGAGGGGCCCGTTTCGGCACCTCCGAGGTGGGTTCTGGGCAATCAGTCGGATGGTGGTGGCGCTCAGGCGCCGAGCGCCGCGTACCCGGGCTTGACGACGTGCTCGATGAGCTCGAGCCGCTCCTCGAAGGGCAGGAACGCCGACTTCATCGCGTTGATGGTCACCCAGCGCAGGTCGGCCAGCGTCCAGCCGGCCTCGTCGACGAGCAGCTGCATCTCGCGCGACATCGACGTGCCCGACATCAGCCGGTTGTCGGTGTTGACGGTGACCCGGAACCGCAGGTTCTTGAGCAGGGTGATCGGGTGTGCCGCAACGGACTCGGCGGCGCCAGTCTGGATGTTCGAGCTCGGGCACATCTCGAGCGGGATGCGCCGGTCGCGCACGTAGTCGGCGAGCCGGCCGAGCACGGCCACCCCGTCGTCACCCACCTGCACGTCGTCGACGATGCGCACGCCGTGGCCGAGCCGGTCGGCACCGCACCACTGGATGGCCTCCCAGATCGAGGGCAGCCCGAAGGCCTCACCGGCGTGGATCGTGAAGTGCGCGTTCTCGCGACGCAGGTACTCGAACGCGTCGAGGTGGCGGGTGGGCGGGAAGCCGGCCTCGGCCCCGGCGATGTCGAAGCCACCGACGCCGCGGTCGCGGTAGGCGACGGCCAGCTCGGCGATCTCGCGCGAGCGGGCCGCGTGCCGCATCGCGGTGAGCAGGGCCCGGACCCGGATGGGCGTGCCGGCGGCGGCCGCCTCGGCCTCGCCCTCCCGCAACCCGGCGAGGACGGCCTCGACGACCCGCTCGAGCGGCAGCCCGCCCTCGATGTGCAGCTCGGGGCGAAGCGCGACTCGGCGTAGACGACGCCGTCGGCGGCGAGGTCGAGGGCGCACTCGCGCGCGACGCGGGTCAGCTGCTCCTCGGTCTGCATCACCGCGACGGTGTGCGAGAACGTCTCGAGGTAGCGCACGAGCGACCCGGAGTCGGCGGCGTCCCGGAACCAGGCGCCGAGGGCAGCGGGGTCGGTGGTCGGCAGGCCGTCGTAGCCGGAGGCCTCGGCGAGCTCGACGACCGTCGCGGGGCGCAGGCCGCCGTCGAGGTGGTCGTGCAGGAGGGCCTTCGGCGCGCGGCGGACGACCTCGGCGGTCGGGGTGGCGGACATCAGGCGATCCGGTCGATGACGACGGGGCCGATGGCCGGGCGCGAGCCCTCGGGGCGATGGACACCGCTCCCTCGAGGGCCTCCCTGGCCCGCTCGAACCGGTCGGGGGTGTCGGTGTGCAGGGTCATCATCCGCTCCCCCGCGCGCACGGTGGCGCCCGGCTTGACGTGCAGCTCGACGCCCGCGCCGGCCTGCACGGGGTCCTCCTTGCGGGCCCGGCCGGCCCCGAGGCGCCAGGCCGCGACGCCGACGCCGTACGCGTCCATCTGCGTCACGACGCCGTCGGCCGGGGCCAGCACCTCCTCGGTGTGCTGCGCGACGGGCAGCGGGGCGTCGGGGTCGCCGCCCTGGGCCGCGATCATCCGGCGCCAGGCGTCCATCGCCCGGCCGTCGGTGAGGGCGGCGCGCACGTCCTGGCCTCCACGGCCGGCGGCGTCGAGCATCTCCTCGGCGAGCCGGACGGTGAGCTCGACGACGTCGTCGGGACCGCCACCGGCGAGCACCTCGACCGACTCGCGCACCTCGAGGGCGTTGCCGGCGGTGAGGCCGAGCGGGGTCGACATGTCCGTGAGCAGGGCGACCGTCGTGACGCCGGCGTCGGTGCCGAGGTCGACCATCGTGCGGGCCAGCTCGGTGGCGTCCTCGCGGGTCTTCATGAAGGCGCCGCTGCCGACCTTGACGTCGAGCACGAGGGCGCCGGTGCCCTCGGCGATCTTCTTGCTCATGATCGAGGAGGCGATGAGCGGGATGGCCTCGACCGTGCCGGTGACGTCGCGCAGCGCGTAGAGCTTCTTGTCGGCGGGCGCCAGGCCCGAGCCGGCGGCGCAGATGACGGCGCCGACGTCCTCGAGCTGGCGCATCATCGCCTCGTTCGACAGGGCGGCCTGCCAGCCGGCGACCGACTCGAGCTTGTCGAGCGTGCCGCCGGTGTGGCCCAGCCCGCGGCCGGAGAGCTGCGGCACCGCGACACCGAAGACCGCGACGAGGGGCGCCAGCGGGAGGGTGATCTTGTCGCCGACGCCGCCGGTCGAGTGCTTGTCGGCGGTCGGCCGGGACAGCCCGGAGAAGTCCATCCGCTCGCCGCTGGCGATCATCGCGCCGGTCCAGGTGGCGATCTCGCGGCGCGTCATCCCGTTGAGGAGGATGGCCATCGCGAGCGAGCTCATCTGCTCCTCGGCCACGACCCCGCGGGTGTAGGCGTCGACGACCCAGCGGATCTGGTCGTCGGTGAGCTCGTGGCGGTCGCGCTTGGCGAGGATGACGTCGACGGCGTCGAAGGCTTCGGTCATCGGCCCATCATGGCAGGGGCGCGGCCCCCACCAGAACCACCCCGGGTGGCCGCGCGGGCTACGGGCGGCGGGTCTCGAGGTCCTCGGGACCGAAGGCCTGGGGCAGCACCTCGCGCATCGTGAGGATGCCCTCGGGCGTCTGCAGCAAGGTGTCAGGAGTTCCGTTCTCCCACAGCAGCTGTCGGCACCGGCCGCACGGCATCAGGGTGTCTCCGCGGCCGTCGACGCACCACACGGCGACGAGCCGCCCGCCACCCGTGGCGTGCAGGGTGGAGACCATGCCGCACTCGGCGCAGAGGGTGACCCCGTAGCCGGCGTTCTCGACGTTGCAGCCCGCCACGACCCGACCGTCGTCGACGAGACCGGCGACCCCCACGGGGAAGCGGCTGTACGGGCAGTACGCGAGCGTGGTCATCCGCACCGCCTCGGCGCGCAGGACCTCCCAGTCGACCTCGGGGCGGGGACGGCGCTGGTCACGAGTCCTCCTCGGGGGCGGCGCGGCGGGCGTCGAGGCCACGCACGACGGCGGCCGTCGCGAGCAGCCGCGCACCGAGGGCGATGGCCCGCTCGTCGACGACGAGGTCGCCCTGGTGCAGGTCGTAGGTGGGCCCTCCGGGCGTACGGGTGCCGAGCCGGGCCATCGCGCCGGTGCAGTGGTCGAGGTACCAGGCGAAGTCCTCGCCACCGAGCGACTGCGCCGTGGGCACGGGGCTGACCCGGCAGGCCAGCGCGGCCCGGCGCAGCGCGGAGATGCCGTCGGCGGTGTTGACGACCGGCGGGACCCCCTTGAGCCGCTCGACCTTGGCCTGCACCCCGTACGGCTGGACGACCCCGTGGACGATCTCCTCGAGCAGGGGGCCGACGGTGAGCCAGGACTCGGCGTCGAGCATTCGCAGCGTGCCGCGGCACTCGCCGGTGCTCGGGATGACGTTGGCGACCCGGCCGGCCTCGATCTTGCCCCAGACCAGGGCCGCGCCGGTGCGGGGGTCGAGCCGCCGGCCGAGCACGCCCGGCACGTCGGTGACGACCTTGGCGAGCGCGTAGACGAGGTCCTCCGTGAGCTGCGGCCGGGAGGTGTGACCGCCGCGGCCGTGCAGCGTGACGGCGATCTGGTCGGCGGCGGCGGTGAGCGCACCCTCGCGCAGCCCGACCTCCCCGACGTCGATGCTCGGGTCGCAGTGCACCGCGAAGATGCTGTCGACCCCCTCGAGCGCGCCGGCGGTGATGGCCTCGAGGGCGCCGCCGGGCATGACCTCCTCGGCGGCCTGGAAGACCGCCCGCACGGCGATGCCCCGCTCGGCGAGGGAGTCCTCGACGGTGCGCAGCGCGAGGACGGCGCCGACGAGCGCGGCGACGTGCACGTCGTGCCCGCACGCGTGGCAGACCCCGGGAGCCTGGGAGGCGAAGTCGAGGCCGGAGCGCTCGCGCACGGGCAGGGCGTCCATGTCGGCGCGCAGCGCGACCCGGTAGAGGGGCTCGGGCGCGCCGAGGTCGGCGAGGACGCCGGTGCCCGGCATCAGCCGGACGGCGACCCCCGCCGCGTCGAGTCGGCGCACCACGGTCTCGGTGGTGCGCGTCTCCTCGCGGGACAGCTCGGGGTGGGCGTGGAGGTCCCGCCGGAGGTCGGTGAGCTCGGGTGACAGCGAGGTGATGCGCTCGCCGAGCGCGGCGAGGAGGGCATCGTCGTTCATGAGGAGGCCGAGTCTACGCGGATGGGCCCTCCCCCACCGGCAGGTCCGGCACGGGCAGCCGTTCAGCCGACGGCGCGGGCGGCCTTGTAGTCGTCCCAGCGGCGGGCGACGGCGTCCATCTCGCGCTGGATGAACTCGAGGAACTCCGCCGAGAGCTGCATGCGCTCGCCCGCCCGCGACCTCGCGCCCACGCTGTCGCGGGCCACGACGAGGGCGGCGAGGATCGGCGCGTAGAGCTGCTCGGTCTGCATCATCATGTCGTGCCACGCGTCGTCGAGGGCGACGTACACGTCCCGCCGCGAGCCGCGCTCGCGTTCCCGGCGGATCATCCGGACCTGGGAGAGGTAGCGCACGGCGCCGGAGACCGCGGCCGGGCTGATGTCGAGCAGCTCGACGAGCTGGGCGGAGGTGCGCCGCCCGTCCTCGGTCGCGAGGAGGGCGGCGAAGACCCGCGCGGGCTGGAGCGGGATCCCGACCTCGGCGAGGGCACCACCGAGCCGCTCGACGACGTCGGCGGGCGGGTCGGGGATCACGTCGGAGGGTGCCGGGGCCATGGCGCCACATTACAACATTCACAAGGTTGTGAATGAGGTGTACCGTCGGTGGCGTGACCGATGCCATCACCGTCTCCGGGCTCCGCAAGACCTTCGGGCGCACCGTCGCCCTCGACGGCCTCGACCTCACCGTGCGCGCGGGCGAGGTCCACGGCTTCCTCGGCCCGAACGGCGCCGGCAAGTCGACGACGATCCGGGTCCTGCTCGGGCTGCTGCGCGCCGACGCCGGCACCGCCACCGTGCTGGGCCGCGACCCGTGGCGCGACGCCACCGACCTGCACCGCAGCCTCGCCTACGTCCCCGGCGACGTCGTGCTCTGGCCGACCCTGACCGGCGGCGAGACCATCGACCTGCTCGGGCGGCTGCGCGGGGGCATCGACGAGGACCGCCGGCGCCGGCTCGTCGAGCGCTTCGAGCTCGACGAGACGAAGAAGGGCAAGGCCTACAGCAAGGGCAACCGGCAGAAGGTCGCCCTCGTCGCGGCCCTGGCCAGCGGCGTCCCCCTGCTCGTCCTCGACGAGCCGACGGCCGGCCTCGACCCGCTGATGGAGGAGGTCTTCCAGCGCGAGCTCGCCGCGCTCCGGGACGACGGGCGCACGGTGCTGCTCTCGAGCCACATCCTCAGCGAGGTCGAGCGCGCCTGCGACCGTGTGAGCATCGTGCGCGCCGGGCGGATCGTCGACACCGGCAGCCTCGACGAGCTGCGCCACCTCACCCGCACCCGGGTCCACGCCGTCCTCGAGCACGCCCCGAGCGCCGAGGAGGTCGCGGGCTGGCCCGGCGCGCACGACGTGACGGTCGAGGGCGACGAGGTCCGCTGCTCGGTCGACGCCGAGCACCTCGGCACGCTCGTCGCCGACCTCGGGCGCCGCGGCGTCACCGGGCTCACCGTGCAGCCGCCGACCCTCGAGGAGCTCTTCCTCGCCCGCTACCAGGGCACGGGGTCCACGGACCGCGAGCGCGAGAACGAGGCGCAGCCGGCATGACCGCGGCCACCGCCCCCACCGCACCGGCCACCCCGCGCATCCCCGTCGCCACCCGGCTCACGGGGTTCGGCCAGCTGCTGCGCCTCGCGTGGCGGCGCGACCGCATCCTCGTGCCGAGCAGCGTCCTCGGGCTCGTGCTCTTCTCCGTCGGGTCGGCGCAGGCCACCCTCGCCCTCTACCCGACCGACGCGGCCGCGACGGCGGGCCTGTCGTCGGTGCTCGCCAACCCCGCGGTCGTCGCCCTCTACGGCCCGGCGTCGGCGCAGTCCGCCGACGCGCTCGCCGTCATCAAGACCGTGATGCTCGGCGCCTTCCTCGTCGGCGTGCTCGGGCTCGTCGTCGTCCGCCGGCACACCCGCACGGAGGAGGACGAGGGCCGCCTCGAGCTGCTCGGCGCCGGTGTGGTGGGGCGGTGGGCGCCGCTGGCCGCCGCGGTCACCCTCGCGACGGCCGCCGTCGTCGCCGCGAGCGTCCTCTCGGCGCTGGGCCTGGCCGCGCTCGGGATGGACCCCGCCGGCAGCGCGGCCTTCGCGGTCGCGTGGCTCACGGGCGGGCTGGCCACCGTCGGCATCGCGGCCGTCGCCGTCCAGCTGGCGTCGACGACCCGCGGCGCCGGCGGGCTGGGCTTCGGCGCGCTCGGGGTGCTCTTCGCGGTGCGGGCCGTCGCCGACTCGGCCGACCCCGGCACCGTCCTGCACGGGCTGGCCTGGCTCTCGCCGCTCGGGTGGGCCGGCCGGGTCGAGGCCTACGGGGCCAACCGGCAGTGGGTGCTGGTGCTCGGCCTGCTGGCCCTGGCCGTCGGGGTGCTCGTCGCCGTGCGGGTGCTCGACCACCGCGACCTCGGCGCCGGCGTCATCCCCGTGCGTGCCGGGCCGCGCCGGGCCGGCGCGGGCCTCGCCGGCCCGCTCGCCCTCGTGACGCGGCTGGCCCGCGGCACGATCGTCGGATGGGCCGTGGGGATGGTCCTCGGCGGTGTGCTCGTCGGCTCCCTGCTCGGTGCCGTGACCGACATGTCGGGCGACCCGGCCATCCGGGACCTGCTCGAGAAGATGGGCGGGGGCGCCGGCGGACTCTTCGCCGACGTGTACGTCGCGACCGAGATCCACTTCGTCGCCGCGGCCGTCGCGGCGGCCGCCACCGCCCTCGTGCTGCGGCTCGTCGCCGCCGAGCGCACGGGTCAGGGCGAGGTGGTCCTCGCGACCGCCACCGGCCGGGTCCGCTGGTACACCGCGCACCTCGTGGTCCCCGTCGTCCTCACCGCCGCGCTGCTCGCCCTGCTCGGGGCGGTCGTCGGGCTCGTCGGTCCCACCGTCACGCCGGACGCACCGACCTTCGGCGAGTCGGTCGGGGCGACGCTGGCCGCGCTGCCGGTCGTGTGGTTGATGACCGGTGTCGCCGCGCTGCTGGCCGGCGCACTCCCCCGGTTCGCGCCGTTCGCCTGGGGCGTCCTGCTGGCGTCCTTCCTCGTCTCCGAGGTGGGTCCGCTCACCGACCTGCCGTCGTGGCTGCTCGACGCCTCGCCGTTCACGCACCTGTCGACGCTGCCGGCCGGGTCGTTCGGGTGGGTGGCGGCGCTCGTCCTCACCGCCGCGGCGCTCGCGCTCATGGTGGCGGGCGGGGTGGCCTACCGGCGTCGCGACGTCGCCTGAGGCTCAGGTGAGGTCGGTGCGCCCCGAGTCCTTGAGCGCGTCGACGACCCGCTTGACGTCCTGCGCCCGCGCCCGGGTGGTGACGAGGACGGCGTCCGGGGTGTCGACGACGACCACGTCGTCGAGACCGACGAGCGCCACCCGGCGACCACCGGACGTCACCACCAGGCCCGAGCCGCCGACGACCGTCACGTCGTCGGCGGACCCGAGCACGGTCAGGCCGTCGGTGGCGGGCAGCAGCGAGGCGAGGCTCGCGAAGTCGCCGACGTCGTCCCACCCGAAGGGCGCCGGCACCACGACGACGTGCCCCGCCGCGGCCGCCGGCTCGGCGACGGCGTGGTCGATGGCGATCTTCGTCAGGTGCGGCCAGACGGCGTCGAGGCGCGAGGGGTCGGCGGCGACCTCGCGCAGGCCGGCGGCGAGCTCGGGGTGCCAGCGCCCGAGCAGGTCGAGCAGCACGGACGCGCGGACGACGAACATCCCTGCGTTCCAACGGTACTCGCCCGACGCCACGTAGGCGGTGGCGCGCTCGGCGTCGGGCTTCTCGACGAACTCGACGGCGTGCCGGGCGGTCGGGAAGCCGTCCATCCGCTCGCCGGCACGGATGTAGCCGAAGCCGGTGGCGGGGTGGGTGGGCTCGACCCCCAGGGTGACGAGGTGGCCGTCGCGGGCCACCTCGACGGCCTCGCGGACCGCCGTGTGGAAGGCGGCGGCGTCGGGGATGACGTGGTCGGCGGCGAACGAGCCGATGACGGCGTCGGGGTCGCTGCGCTCGACGACCGCGGCGGCCAGGCCGATGGCGGCCATCGAGTCGCGCGGCGACGGCTCGGCGAGCACCCGTCCGGCGTCGAGCTCCGGGAGCTGCCCGCGGACGGCCTCGGCGTGCGCGGCCCCGGTGACGACGACGACCCGGTCGACGGTCAGCGGGGCCAGGCGGTCGACGGTGGCCTGGAGGAGGGTGCGCCCGCTACCCGTGAGGTCGAGGAGGAACTTCGGGTGCCCGGCGCGGCTCAGCGGCCACAGCCGGGTGCCCGCACCTCCCGCCGGCACGACGGCCCAGAACCCCGCGACGTCAGGCATGGCGCCGAGGGTAGCCGCTCGGGTGCCGGCGCTCGCTCAGCCCCCGGCCCGCGTCGCGCCGAACGGGAAGGAGCGCACGACCCGCCACACGCCGTCCGGGTCGTGGTGGTACAGCTCGACGCTCGCCACCTCGAAGCGGGCGCGGAAGCCGGCGAGCCCGTCGAACGCACCGTCGAGGGCCGCGTCGCCGAGGTGGTGGGCGATGGTCACGTGCGGGTGGTACGGGAAGTCGAGGTGGCGCTGCACCGGCCCGGACCGGACCGCCGCCTCGAGCCGCTCGCACTCGACGATGCCGCGCGACACCTGCACGAAGACGACCGGCGAGACCGGGCGGAAGGTGCCGGTGCCCGAGAGGACCATCTCGAACGGTCGGGCGCGGCCGCAGACCTCCTCGAGGTGCGCGACGAAGGCGTCCATCACGTCGGGCTCGACGGCGGTCGGGGGCAGCAGCGTGACGTGCGGCGGGATCGCGGGGGCCATGGGGTCGCCGGCCTCCTCGCGGGCGGCCTGGAGCGTGGTGCCCCACGGCTCGGGGACGGTGACGGCGACACCGTGGATCGGCATGGGCGCCGGCCTCAGCGCGCGGCCGGCAGCAGGCCGACGGCGTCGCGGACCCGGGCCATCGTGGCGTGCGCGACCTCGGCGGCGCGGTCGGCACCGTCGGCGAGGATGCGGTCGAGCTCGGCGGGGTCGTCGAGCAGCTCCGTCATCCGCTCCTGGAACGGGCCGAGGGCGGCGACGACGACGTCGGCGACCTCCTTCTTGAGGTCGCCGTAGCCGCGGCCCGCGAACGAGGCCGCGACCTCCTCGACGGGTGTGCCGGAGAGCACGGAGTGGATGACGAGCAGGTTGCTGACGCCCGGCTTGGCCTCGGGGTCGTAGCGGACCTCGGCCTCGGTGTCGGTGACCGCCGAGCGGATGTTCTTCGCGATCCGCGCCGGGTCCTCCATGAGGTCGATGAGGCCCTTCGGCGAGGACCCGGTCTTGCTCATCTTCGCCGTGGGGTCCTGGAGGTCCTGGATCTTCGCGGAGCCCTTGACGATGTACGGCTCGGGCACGACGAGCGTCTCGCCGAAGCGGGTGTTGAAGCGCTCGGCGAGGTCGCGGGTGATCTCGAGGTGCTGGCGCTGGTCCTCGCCGACCGGCACGTAGGCGGCGTCGTACATGAGGATGTCGGCGGCCATGAGCATCGGGTAGGTGAACAGGCCGACGTTGGCGTTCTGACCCTTGGCGGTCTTGTCCTTGAACTGCGTCATCCGGCTGGCCTCGCCGAACCCGGTGAGGCAGTTCATCACCCAGCCGAGCTCGGCGTGCGCGGTGACGTGACTCTGGCAGAAGACGGCCGAGCGCTTCGGGTCGACGCCGCCGGCGATGAACTGGGCGGCGGTGACCCGGGTGCGACGGCGCAGGACCTCCGGGTCGGTGGGGACGGTCAGCGCGTGGAGGTCGGCGACGAAGTAGTAGGCGTCGAAGTCGTCCTGCAGCCCCACCCAGTTGACCAGCGCGCCGAGGTAGTTGCCGAGGTGGAGCGAGTCGCTCGTCGGCTGCATCCCGGACAGGATGCGGGGGCGTGCGCCATCGGGGGTGGGGAGGGTGGGCATGCGCCCCATTGTGCCCTGCCGACCGTCCCTAGACTCACCCGCATGACCAGCCCCGCCGCCACCCACCGCGACGCGTTCGGCACCGACCCCGAGGGGGTGTGGTCGGCCCCCGGGCGGGTCAACCTCATCGGCGAGCACACCGACTACAACGACGGCCTCGTGCTCCCGATCGCCCTGCGGCAGCGGACCCGTGCCGCGTGCACGACGCGTGACGACGACCGGCTGCGGGTGCACTCGGTCCAGCTCGGCGAGACGGTGGAGGTCGACCTCGGGTCGGTCGGGCCGGGGTCCCCGCAGGGGTGGACGGCCTACGTCGCGGGGGTCCTCTGGGCGCTGCGCGAGGACGGCTTCGCGGTGCGCGGGATGGACGTGACGGTCGACAGCGACGTGCCGGTCGGCGCCGGGCTGTCGAGCTCGGCGGCGCTGGAGTGCGCGGTCGGGGCGGCGGCGAGCGACCTGTTCGGCCTCGACCTGCTCGGGACCGCCGACGGGCGGGCGCGGCTGGCCCGGGCCTGCGTCCGGGCCGAGAACGAGGTCGCCGGTGCCGCGACCGGGGGATGGACCAGTCGGCCGCGCTGCTCTGCGCCGAGGGGTCGGCCCTGCTGCTCGACTGCCGCTCCGGCGAGACCGAGCAGGTGCCCTTCGACCTCGCCGCGACCGGTCACGTGCTGCTCGTCACCGACACCCGTGCCTCGCACGCGCTCAACGACGGGCAGTACGAGGAGCGGCGCCGCGCCTGCGAGGCGGCGGCGGCCGAGCTGGGGGTGCGGTCGCTGCGCGAGGTGCCGGCGTCCGGGCTCGACGAGGCGCTCGCGCGGCTGTCGTCCGACGAGCTGCGGTCGCGGACCCGGCACGTCGTCAACGAGATCGCCCGGGTCTCGGCGACGGTGGCCGCCCTGCGCGCGGGCGACCTCGAGGAGGTCGGGCGGCTGTTCCGGGCCTCGCACGCCTCGCTGCGCGACGACTACGAGGTCAGCTGCGAGGAGCTCGACGTGTCGGTCGAGGCCGCCGAGGGTGCGGGGGCGCTCGGGGCACGGATGACCGGCGGCGGCTTCGGCGGCTCGTCGGTCGCCCTGCTGCCGGAGGGGTCGGTCGAGGCGGCACGCGACGCGGTCACGGCGGCGTTCGCGGCCCGGGGGTGGCGCGAGCCGCAGTGCTTCGTCGTCACCGCCGGTGGCCCGGCGGCCCGCGACACCTGACGCCGGTCCCGTCGTCGGCCACCACCTCGACCCGCGCCCGGGAGGTCACGGGTTGCACACGATGGCCCCACTTCCGCTGCGCCGGACCGGCTCCGCCTCTAGCGTCACGACCCGACGGAGGGGACGGGGATGGGGACGACATCGACGGCGGCACGCACGCTCGTGCTGTTCATGCTCATCGGCGGTGGCCTGTGCGTGGCCGGCGTGCTCGGCCTCGGCCTGGCGCTGCCCTTCGCGTTCCGGGAGGCCGACCGGAGCATGACCATCGAGAACACCAGCGGTCGCGTCCTGCTCGTCGAACGGGCCGCGGACCCGGCCCGCGACTCCCCCCTCCCGGTCGTCCTCGCCGTCGCCACCGAGGAGTGGCCCGTGGCCGGGTGCACCGACGAGCGGCTGGTGGCCCGTGACCTCTCCGGCTCGGTGGTCGCGTCCCGCGACGGCGTCTGCGCCGAGGACACCTGGGTCGTCACCGGTCAGGGGCTGCCGCCCGCGCCGGAGCACTCGGCGGGTCCCGTCCGGGCGGACCAGGTCGAGGTGCGGCTCACGGTGGGGGCGGTGTTCGACCTCTCCGACCGGACCCTCGAGTGGGCCCGGGCCCTGCCGGCCGCCCTCGAGCGGACCCGCGCCGCGGCCCGGGCGTCCGGTGCGACGGTCGAGGGACCGTTCCTCGAGGCCCACCGCATCACCTTCTACCTGCGCGGTCCCGACCCGGCGGGGCTGCTCGACCTGGCCCGCGACGACCTGCTCCGGCCCGCGCCCGACGAGGCCACGGCCTGGGGCGGACCCCGGCGCGGCGCCGCCCCCACGACCGGGCCCCCGTCGGTGCTGCTCCTCGACCCGGAGCGTGGGCGAGGGTCTGGTCAGCGGGGTCGGCAGCCGCGATACTGACCCCGTGACCGTCTCCACCGCAGGGGGGCCGCCGAGCACACGCACCGCCGGCGTCGGCCTCGCCGGGCTGGCCGTCGTCGCGGCCCTCGCGCTGGTGGGCGCCTTCGTCGGGCGACCCGGCGCCGACCCGGTCTTCCTGTCGAGGGCGGGCGCGCCGGCAGTGGTCCGCGCCGCCGACGTCCACGTCGAGTGCGGCGGCGCCGGGGTCAACACCGGCACCATCGACGGGTCGGGCGGCTGGTCGTCGCCGCTCGCCGCAGCCGAGCGATGGTGGGCCGGAACCGGGTTCGCGACCCAGTACCCAGGGGCGCGGCTCCGGGTGCTCGACGGCACGCAGAGCCTCGTCGTCGTCGCGCAGGACGTCGACGGCTCGCTGCGGGCCGCCCTCCAGTTCGACCGGGAGGGCACCGGCTGGACCTGGTCAGAGGCCCGGTACTGCTGACCCCGTGACCCCGGGACGACGCCGCCGGTGGGTCGTGTCGCGCCTCAGACGGCGTACTCGACGAGGACCGGCGCGTGGTCGCTCCAGCGCTCGGCGTAGCTGGCCGCCCGTCCCACGGAGGCCTCGACCGCTCGCGCGGCCAGCGGCGCGGTGGCCAGCTGGTAGTCGATCCGCCAGCCCGAGTCGTTGTCGAAGGCCTGCCCGCGCCAGGACCACCACGTGTAGGGCCCCGGCCCCGGCCCGTGCAGCCGCCGCGTCACGTCGACGAGGCCGTGCTCGGTGGCCCAGCGGTCGAGGTGGGCCTGCTCCTCGGGCAGGAAACCCGCCTTGCCGCGGTTGCCCTTCCAGTTCTTCAGGTCGTCGGCCGTGTGCGCGACGTTGAGGTCGCCGGTGAGCACCCCGAGCCGGCCGTCGGCGGCCCACTCCCCCACCCGGTCGCCGACCGCCGTGAGGAAGCGCTCCTTCTCCGCCTGGCGCGCGGTGCCGGCCTGACCGGTGTGCACGTACGCCGACGCGACGGTGACGACCCGGCCGTCGACGACGACGTCGGCCTCCACCCAGCGACCCTGCCCCTCGAACTCCTCAGCGATGCCCGTGCGCACGTCCTTGACGGGATGGTGCGTCAGCACGGCCACCCCGGCGCGACCCTTCGCCTCGGCGGGCGAGTGCGCGACGGCCCAGTCGCCGAAACCGTTCTCGGCCAACACCGTCCGCAGCTGCTCGTCGTCGGCCCGCACCTCCTGGAGGGCGATGGCGTCGGCGCCGGTGGCGGCGAGCCGGGCGAGGCCGCCCCGGCGGAGGGCGGCACGGATGCCGTTGACGTTGGCGGAGACGAGCAGCACGCCCCTAGTTGACCATCCCCGCGCCGACCGTCGAACCGGTGGCCTCGTCGACGAGGATGAACGACCCCGTCGTGCGGTTGTGCTCGTAGGGGTCGAGGAGCAGCTGCTGGGTCGTGCGCAGCGTGACCCGGCCGATCTCGTTGAGCCCCAGCTCGCTGCCCTCCGGGTCGCGGTGGAGGGTGTTGATGTCGAGCCGGTACCGGATGTCCTTGACGACCGCCCGGGCCGAGCGCGTCGTGTGCTTGATGGCCAGCTTCTGGCGCGGCCGCAGCGGCTCGCGCGTCATCCAGCAGACCATCGCGTCGACGTCCTGCGTGGCCTCCGGTGCGTTGTGCGGGCGGCAGACCATGTCGCCGCGCGAGACGTCGAGGTCGTCCTCGAGCCGCACGACGACCGACATCGGCGGGAACGCCTCCTCGACCTCCTCGTCGAACAGGTCGATGCCGGCGACGCGGGTGGTCAGGCCGCTCGGCAGGACCATCACCTCGTCACCGCGCTTGAGCACCCCACCGGCGACCCGGCCGGCGTACCCGCGGTAGTCGTGGTGGTCGTCGGACTTCGGCCGCACGACGTACTGCACCGGGAAGCGGACGTCGCGCAGGTCGCGGTCGGAGGCGATGTGGACGTGCTCGAGGTGGTGCAGGAGCGAGGGCCCCTCGTACCAGGGCATCGACGCGCTGCGGGTCACGACGTTGTCGCCCTTGAGCGCCGAGATCGGGATGACCTCGAGGTCGGGCACGTCGAGCCGGGCCGCGAAGGCGACGAAGTCCTCCCGGATCGCCTCGAAGACCTGCTCGTCGAAGCCGACGAGGTCCATCTTGTTGACGGCCAGCACGAGGTGCGGCACCCGCAGCAGCGAGAGGATGACGGCGTGCCGGCGCGACTGCTCGGTGAGGCCCTGGCGCGCGTCGACGAGCACGAGCCCGAGGTCGGCGGTCGACGCCCCGGTCACCATGTTCCGGGTGTACTGCACGTGCCCGGGGGTGTCGGCGATGATGAACTTCCTTCGCGGAGTGGCGAAGTAGCGGTACGCGACGTCGATGGTGATGCCCTGCTCGCGCTCCGAGCGCAGGCCGTCGGTGAGCAGGGCGAGGTCGGTGTAGTCGTAGCCCTTGGTGCGCGAGGTGGCCTCGACGGCCTCGAGCTGGTCCTCGAAGATCGCCTTGGAGTCCAGCAGCAGCCGCCCGATGAGGGTCGACTTGCCGTCGTCGACCGAGCCGGCCGTGGCGAAGCGGAGCAGGTCCATCAGAAGTAGCCCTCCTTCTTGCGGTCCTCCATGGCGGCCTCGGAGAACCGGTCGTCGCCGCGGGTGGCGCCGCGCTCGGTGACCCGGGCCAGCGACACCTCCTCGACGACCTCCTCGAGCGTCGTCGCGGAGCTCTCGACGCAGCCGGTGAGGCTGAGGTCGCCGACGGTGCGGAACCGCACGGTGCGCTCGGTGACCACCTCGCCGTCGC
Source organism: Phycicoccus sp. HDW14 (assembly GCF_011383005.1). Taxonomy (GTDB): domain Bacteria; phylum Actinomycetota; class Actinomycetes; order Actinomycetales; family Dermatophilaceae; genus Phycicoccus. The sequence continues at coordinate 2,267,182 of NZ_CP049935.1, forward strand.
GGCACGGGTTGGCCGGGTGCTCGCTGAGCAGCATCCCGTCGCGCTCGAAGACCCGCCGGCGGTGGGCGAAGTAGATCGACGGCAGCTCGACCCGCTCGCGGGCGAGGTAGTGCCAGACGTCGAGCTCGGTCCAGTTCGAGAGCGGGAAGATGCGCAGGTGCTCGCCGGCGTGGAGCCGGCCGTTGTACAGCGACCACAGCTCGGGGCGCTGGTTCTTGGGGTCCCACTGCCCGAACTCGTCACGGTGGGAGTAGACGCGCTCCTTGGCGCGGGCCTTCTCCTCGTCGCGCCGGCCGCCACCGAAGGCCGCCGTGAAGCCGTGCGCCTCGATGGCGTCGAGCAGGGTGGCGGTCTGCATCCGGTTCCGGCTCGTGCGCCCGTCGTCGACGACGACTCCGGAGGCGATGGCGTCCTCGACCGAGGCGACGACCAGCCGCGCCCCGAGCCGGGCGACCCAGTGGTCACGGGTCTCGAGCACCTCGGGGAAGTCGAGCCCCGTGTCGACCTGGAGCAGCGGGAACGGCAGCTTCGCGGGGTGGAAGGCCTTCTCGGCCAGGCGCAGCATGACGATCGAGTCCTTGCCGCCGGAGAACATCAGCACGGGCTTCTCCACCTCCGCGACGACCTCGCGCAGGATGTGGATCGACTCAGACTCGAGCTCCTCGAGGTGGGAGAGCCGGTAGTCGGCACGGGACGGCACGGCAGGGACCTCTCATCACGGAATGTTTGGGAAACCATAAACGTGGTGCCGGTATCGCCACGTGAGGTGTCCGAGTGCTGGCCACCGTGGGACGGGCAGACTGGCCCGGTGACCGACGACGCGCCCCGCTGGTGCCCGCCGCAGGAGGACCTCGACGACCTCGAGCTGCTGCGCCGCGGCCTCTACGGACCCGACGCGCCGATCCGCCCGCTCCACCTGCCGCCGGAGGAGACCGACCGGGCCGTCGCGGCCGGGTCCCTCGTCGTCGTCGACCCCGAGGGGGTGCCGCTCGTCCGGCTCGACGCGCTCGAGCGGCTTCACGGCGGGCTCGTCACCGGTCGGCCCACCTGGCTGGCCGACCCGTCACCGCGACCGTTCCAGGCGCTGCACCTCACCGGGCCGACCGATCTGTCCGGCGCGGACGTGCTCCTCGTCGAGTCGGCCGCCGACGTCCCCTCCTCGGTGCCGCCGGGGCCACCCTGCTGGTGCTGGCCTCCACCTCGCTCGACGGCACGACCGCCGGGACCGACACCGTGCGGGCGGCGCTGGCCGCGGCGCGACCCGTCGGGGCCCGGGTCCTCGTCGCACCGCTCCCGGAGGACGCCGACCGGCGGGCGGCCCTGCTCGACACGCTCGGGATCGACCCGGCCACGGTGCCGGGGGCGCACCCCACTGCGCACGCCGGGGCGGTGCCGGTCGAGGCCCCCGCGGCGACGGGTGTCGTCGTCCTGCTCACCGGGCTGTCGGGGTCGGGGAAGTCGACCATCGCCCGGGCCCTCGCGGGCCGGCTCGTCGAGGAGGGCACGCGGGTGACCCTCCTCGACGGCGACCGGGTGCGCCGCCACCTCACCGCCGGCCTGGGGTTCTCCGCGGCGGACCGCGACACCAACGTCCGGCGGATCGGCTGGGTCGCCGCCGAGGTGGCCCACCACGGCGGCATCGCGGTGTGCAGCCCGATCGCCCCGCACGACGCCGTGCGCCGCGAGGTCGCCGCGATGGCCACCGCTCGCGGCGGACGCTTCGTCCTCGTCCACGTCGCGACACCCCTCGAGGAGTGCGAGCGCCGTGACCGCAAGGGCCTCTACGCCGCGGCCCGGCGCGGCGAGGTCGCCGACTTCACCGGCATCTCCGCCCCCTACGACGTGCCCGAGGAGCCCGACCTGCGCCTCGACACCACCGGTCGGCCGGTCGAGGAGTGCGTCGAGCAGGTGCTCGCCGTCCTGCACCGCGTCCGTGGCTGACCTCGGGCGCCGCCGCCGTCCCGCTCGGCGCTGACCTGCGGCGACTCGCCGCGCGAGGTCTCCGCCTCCACCCCATCTCGACTACAGTGGCTCGCTGTCGGAAGGGTACCTACCGCAGGGGGACGGACCCAGGCCCCACGGGGCCGAACAGCGGTGGGAGAGGGAATGAGTCGCCAGTCGCGCGGCCGGGGCACCGTCCTGGCCCTGGGGTGGGGTGTCGTCGACGCCGCCATCTGGTTCGTCGCCGTGGTCGTGGCCACGTGGCTGCGCTACCAGTACGACCCCGACCTCACCTTCGTCCCGTCGACCTACCTCGCCGCGGGCGGCGCGGCCGGAGCCCAGCTGCTCGTCGGGCTCGTCCTCGGGCCGTACACCCGGGGCACGCACCGGGGGTCGTTCGAGGAGGTCCGCTCCCTCGCCACGACGACGGCCCTGGTCACCTTCGCGCTCTTCGGGGCGGCGGTGGCCGTCGAGGCGGCCTCCGAGGGGGGCCGCATCCTCGTCCCCGGCACCGTGCCGGCCATCGGCGGACTCACCGCCTACGCCGTCCAGCTCTCGACCCGGCTGCTGTTCCGGACCCACTCCCGCCGCCGCGCCGCGCGCCGGCCGGACGCCACCCGGGTCATCGTCGTCGGTGCCGGCTCGGCCGCACGCCTGCTCGTGCGCAACCTGCTCCACGACGAGCGCACCTCCTACCTCCCCGTCGCCCTGCTCGACGACGACCGCGCCAAGCGCCGCAGCCGCATCGAGGGCCTCCGGGTGCGGGGGACGCGGGAGGACATGGCCCGCGTGGCCGACGCCACCGGCGCCGAGCACGTGGTCATCGCGATCCCGAGCGCGACGTCGCAGACCATCCGCGAGCTGAGCGCCACCGCCGAGGCCGCCGGGCTGCGCCCGCTCGTCGTCCCCTCGTTGAGCCACGTCATCGGCCGCTCCCTCACCGCCTCCGACATCCGCGACATCGACGTCGCCGACCTGCTCGGCCGCCGACCGGTCCGGCTCGACGACACCGCCATCAGCGAGCAGCTCAACCACAAGGTGGTGCTGGTCACCGGGGCCGGGGGGTCGATCGGCGCCGAGCTGTGCCGCCAGATCGCCCGCTTCTCCCCGAGCGCCTCGTCCTCCTCGACCGCGACGAGTCCGCGCTGCACGCCGTCCAGCTCGACCTCGACGGCGAGGGGCTGCTGCAGAACGAGAACATCGTCCTCGCCGACATCCGCGACCTGTCGACGCTGCGACGGCGCTTCCGGGAGCACCGCCCCGACATCGTGTTCCACGCGGCCGCGCTCAAGCACCTGCCGCTCCTCGAGCGCTTCCCCGCCGAGGCCTGGCAGACCAACGTCCTCGGCACCCTCAACGTCCTCACGGCCGCCGAGGAGGTCGGCGTCGGGACCTTCGTCAACGTCTCGACCGACAAGGCCGCCGACCCCACGTCCGTCCTCGGCTACAGCAAGCGGGTCGCCGAGCGCCTGACCGCCGGATTCGCCGAGCGGGGCGACGGGCGCTACCTCAGCGTCCGCTTCGGGAACGTGCTCGGCTCGCGGGGCTCGGTCGTCCCGGCGTTCACCGCCCAGATCCGCCGCGGCGGGCCGGTGACCATCACGCACCCCGACGTGCGCCGCTACTTCATGCTCATCCCCGAGGCCTGCCAGCTCGTCATGCAGGCGGCCACGATGGAGGCGGCCGGCGAGGTCCTCGTCCTCGACATGGGCGAGCAGGTCAAGATCGTCGACCTCGCCCGCACCCTCATCTCGATGTCGGGGCAGCCCGACGTCGAGATCGCGTTCACCGGGCTGCGTCCCGGCGAGAAGCTCGCCGAGGACCTGTTCGGCCAGGCCGACGACCACCGCGTCACCACGCACGAGCTGATCACCGCCACCGACGTGCCCCCGCTGCCGGCGTCGGTCGTGGGGACCACCCACCCCGAGCCCCACGAGATGCACGACGCGCTGACGAGGTTCGCCCTCGCGGGGCGGTCCGCTCAGGCGGGGTCGACCCCGGGCAGCCGGACGCTGCGGATGGCCTCCAGCACCTCGGCGTGAGCCACGAGGTCGGCGGGCCCCAGGGTGGCGGACCGTCGCCCGACGAGCCGGTCGACGAGACCCAGCGGTTCCGCCACCCGGTAGGCGACCTCCTTGGCCACCGTCAGGGCGGACATCCGTGCAGCGCGACCGCGACCCACGAGCACCGGCCCGTGCCGGCGCACGACGGCGCGCGTGCCGGCCATGCTGCGGGCGTACTTGGCGGCCGGCACCGTGCCGGCCTCCCGGAGGTAGAGCACGACGTCGTCGAGGACGACGGTGTCGCGGTCGCCGAGGGTCCGCACCCACAGCTCCTGGTCCTGGCAGCGGCGCAGCGAGGCGTCGTAGGGGTGCTCGAGGAACCACTGCGTCCGCCCCGTCACGCTCGCGTGCACGAGCGGGGCGTGGCGGAGGTGTGCGAGGGGGTCGCTCGTGGCCACCGACGGTCGCAAGCCGCTCGGCCGGGTGTCGCCGTCGACCGACACCGCCGCGCCGGCGACGAGGTCGGCGCCCTCGGCCAGGGCGGCGAGCGAGAGCTCGAGCCGCCGGGGGTGCATCAGGTCGTCGCCGTCCATCCGGGCGAGCAGCGGCGTGGACACCCGCTGCGAGATCTCGTTGAGCCGCACCGGGGTCCCCCGGTTCTCGCGGTGACGGAACAGCTCGACGCGAGGGTCGTCGAGCGCGGCCACGAGGTCGCCGCCACCGTCGACCGAGCCGTCGTCCACGAGCAGGAGCCGCCAGTCGGTGACGGTCTGGGCGTACACCGAGCGCACGCAGTCGAGGAGCGTCCCGGCGTTGTCGCAGAACGAGATCGCGACCGTGACCTCAGCCACGGCCACTCCCGCGGCGATCGGCCGACCACGCGTCGCGCAGGAGTGGCACGACGTGCTCGAGGCTCCAGGGCGTGCCGGCCATCGTCGCCTGTGCCTCCTCGCGGGACGGCCGTGGGGCAGCGGCCACGGCGAGCACCGTGCGCGCCCACTCGTCGGCGTCCGCGCCGTCCGGGGTGCGGGTGACCAGCCCCGGCACGGCGTCGGTGGCCCCGGTGACGGCGTGCGAGACGACGGCCGGCACCCCGCTGGCCTGGGCCTCCACGAGCGTGATCGGGGCGCCCTCCCAGAGCGAGGGCAGGACGAGCACGTCGAGGTCGGCGAGGACGCCGGGGACGTCGGTGCGCAGGCCGACCAGGTGCACGCGCTCCTCCAGCCCCGCGTCGCGCACGGCCCGGGCGACCGCCTCCCGGTCGGGGCCGTCCCCCACGAGGACGAGCGTCACGTCGTCGTCCGCGTCGCGCCAGCGGCGGGCGACGTCGACGAGGAAGCGCTGGTTCTTGACGGCCACGAACCGCCCGACGTGGCCGACGACCAGCCGGTCCGGCGCGATGCCGAGCTCCGCCCGCAGGCTCGGTGCCGCGTGCGCGAACGGGGCGAGGTCGATCCCGTTGGGGACGATGCGCACCCGGGGGTCCGACGCGGCGCCGGGCCCGAAGAGGAAGGCCGCGGCCTCCGTCGTGCAGGCCAGGCCGGTGGTCATCGTCCGCAGGATCGCCGCCGTGGCCGCGCGGCTGTAGAGCCGCCGCGGCAGCCCCGAGGCGGCGACGACGGCGCGACGGTCGGTCTGGCTGTGGGCGATCCGCACCGGGACCCCCCGCGCCCTGGCCACCGCCAGCGGCACGGCGGAGAAGGTGCTCGTGAACGAGTGGACCGCGTCGAAGGGCCCCTCGGCCCGCAGGATCCCGGCCAGCCGTCGGGCGTAGCCGACGACGTCGCGCCCCAGCGGGCACACGAGGACGCGGTGCCCCAGGGCGTGGATCTCGTCGTCGTAGTCCGACGGCCCGTCGCCGTGCACGAGGAAGGACAGGCGCACCTCCTCGGGCGGCAGGGCCCGGACGACGTTCATCAGCCAGGTCTCGATGCCACCGCGGTTCATCGCGCCGACGACGGCGAGCACCTCGAGCGGGCGGGCGGCGGTCACGGCATCTCCTCGAGGGTGCGCCGCACGACGAGCCCGAACCCGACGAGCTGGACGGCCGACGCGGCCGCCACGGCGACGACGGCACCGTTCAGGCCGAGGGCCGGCACGGCCACCAGCGAGACGACGACGGCGACGACGGTCGCGACGACCGCCGTCGGCAGCTGGGCCGAGAAGCGCTGCGCCGCCGTCGCCCCGCCGACGAGGAAGCTCGCGGCGAAGGAGACGGCCGAGGCGAGGGAGAGCCCGGCGAGCAGCGCGCCGGAGTGCCGGTAGTCGTCGGTGTAGAGCAGCCCGAGGACCTCGTCGCCCACGACCCACGACAGCAGGGCCCCGAGCACCCCCACCCCGGCGCCGAACAGCACACCGAGGCCCAGGAGGCGCTCGAACCCCGGCCGGTCGCCGGACGCGTGCAGCCGGGCCAGCCGCGGCCCGATCGCGTTGCCGACGGCGTTGACGACGTTGCCCGCGGCGAGGACGACGTAGCCGACGCCCGCGAAGAGGCCGAGCGAGTAGGCGCCGAGGTCGTCCTCGACGACGAGGCGCGGCACGTTGGTGGCCACCGCCGAGAGGACGAGGACGGTGCCCAGCGGCAGGGCCGTGCGCACGAGCGCCAGCCGGCCGTCGCCGGGACCGTCGGGCGGGCCGGGGTCGACCCGTCGCGCGCGCAGCGTGGCGGGCACCACGTACCCCACGAGGTTGAGCAGCGAGCCGGCCGCGAAGCCGACGAGCCCGACGAGCAGGCTCCCGGTCGCCACGACACCGACGGCCAGCAGCACGAGCGAGGCGAGCCCGTTGACCGCCTGGCTGCGGGCGATGACGTCCATCCGCTCGAGCCGCTGGTGGTAGCCGTAGAGCACGTCGGCGACCGCGTCGAGGGCCTTGGCGACGGCGAAGACCCCGATGGCGAGGACGACGTCGCGCGGCCGGCCCGACAGCAGCCCGTAGGCGACCGAGAGGGCGACGAGGGCCAGTGCACCCCACACCCGCACCACGACGTAGTCGCCCAGCGGGCGGCGGTGCTCGACGTCGGTGGCCAGGACGATGCGCAGCTGCATCTGGACGAGGACGAGGACCGGCGCGGTCACCGACGCCGCGAGCGCGAAGACGCCCACGTCGACCGGTCCGAGGGTCTTGGCGACGACCGCCACGGCCGCCCACTGCGCGAGCGTGTAGACGGCGTTGCCGACCACCGTCCAGACGATCGGCCGCCGGAGGGAGGCCTCGGTGGTCGGGCTCACCGCGCCACCCGCAGCGGGCGGTCGGCACGGCGGGGTGCGGCAACGGGCTGGACCCACCGGCGGACGGCGAGCGCCCCGAGGAGGACGAGCCCGATACCGGCCAGGCTCGAGGCGGTGAAGGCCTCGACGACGAACTGGCTGTAGCCGCTGCGGGGGGCGAGCACGACCTCGCGGGCCAGCAGGAGGCAGAGGAGGCGGACCTCCCACGAGCGGTGCAGGCCCACGGTCAGCTGCCAGAGCACGACCCCGAGCACGATGCTGCCGACGAGCACGCCGACGTAGCCCGCGTCGGCCCACAGCTCGGCGACGTAGGAGGAGCCGATGCCGCGGCCCTTGAGGTACTCACCGCCGAGCACGCGGTAGGAGATGAGCTGCCCGAACAGGCCGCTCTGCTCGGCCCGCTCGACGCTCTGGCCGGAGAGCGCGCCGTCGCCGAGACCGACGAGGCCCGGGAGCCGCCGTCCGAGCAGGTCGACGAGGTGCCCGAGCGAGTACAGGTGGTCGGGGACCTGGGCCCGGTAGACGTACCCGTACCCGATCACCTCGAGGCTCGAGCTCTGGGCGTAGACGGTGTCCCAGAGCGGCCCGAACAGGCCCTCCGCCTGCCGGGCCTGGAGGGTCCGCGTGCGCCCGACGAGGGCCAGCAGGCCCAGCACCACCGGGATGGCCCCGGCGGCCACCCAGAGCAGCCGCCGCCCGACCCACCGACGGCCCGACGGGTCGGTCGCCGAGCGGTAGGAGAGGTAGACGAGGACCACGGTCACCGAGAGCACGAGCTCGGTGCGCTGCCCGGAGAACAGGGCCACCGAGGCGGCCGCGAGGTAGGCCCGGAGGCCCACCACACCGCCCGGGGGCGCGGGTCGGTGGCGAGGTAGCACAGGAAGACGGCCGTCGCCGACTGGCCGAGCAGGCGGACCGGCAGCGGCAGGCCGGAGGCGAAGGTCGTGTAGAGGTCGAAGTACGACGCGTGGCGCACGAAGAGCGCGGCCTCGACCCCGAGGGCCACGTGGCAGACCAGGGCCACCCCGAGCAGCACGACGGACGCGACCCGGATGCTCGGCACGATGGCGTCGCTGCGGTACGGCCGGGGGGTCGCCCGGCTGCCCCGCCCCCGAGCGAACGGGAGCATCCACCACCCGACCTGGAGCCCGACGAGGGAGAGTGCGAGACAGGCGAACACGTGGGTGTAGACGTCGTCGCGGTTGAAGGGCATCACGAACTGGTCGGTGCTCCCCGGCGGGTAGCCGACCACCTCGAGCAGGGGCCGGGCGAGGAGGAAGACGACGAAGGCCGCGAGGAAGGCCAGCCCCAGGGCCGAGACCCGGGGGGCCACGAGGAGGTGGCGCAGCGCCGACAGGGCGAGCAGGAAGCACGCGACGAGCACCGGCATCGGCTGCGTGGTCGCCCACCCGCCGGCGAGCAGTGCGACACCGGCGACGAAGGACCAGGTGCCGAGCTGCGGGTGGGTCAGGGCGCTCCGCAGGCGGGCCGCCACTCCCCCGGCCTCGGGCTCGCGGGCAGGCGTCATCGTCGGGCCGCCGACCGCAGCAGGCCCTCGAGGGCGGTCCAGAGGCGGGGACGGTCGTAGCGGGCGAGCGCCCGCTCGCGCGCGGCCATGCCCATCCGGGTGCGCAGGGCGCCGTCGTCGACCAGCCGCTCGAGCGCCGCGGCGAGCGCCCCGGCGTCGCGGCGTGGCACGACGAGCCCGGTGGTGCCGTCGTCGACGACCTCGCGGCCGCCGGTGCAGTCGGTGACCACGGTCGGCACCCCGGCGGCCGCGGCCTCGATGACGACGAGCGGCAGCCCCTCGCGGTAGCTCGGCAGGACGCAGACGTCGGTGTCGGCCCACAGCCGCTCGAGGTCCTCGACGTGCCCCAGCAGGTGGGTCCGGGGCAGGGCCTCGAGGGCGGCGAGCAGCGCAGGGCCCTCGGGGTCGGGCCCGTCGACGCGGCCGGCCACGACGAGGTGGGCCCCGGGTCGGCTCGGGGCGAGGCGGGTCCAGGCGCGCACGAGCTCGCGGATGCCCTTGTCGCCGGTCAGGCGACCGGCGAAGGTGACGAGGACGTCGTCGGCGGCCAGGCCCAGCTCGTGCCGGTAGCGGGGGCGGCCACCTCGGGCCCGACGCCGTTGCAGGACCCGTCGGCGAGGACGACGACCCGACCGCGACGGACGATCCGGCGGTCCTCGAGGATCCGGCGCAGCTCGAAGCCGTCGGCGACGACGACGTCGGCGAGCCGGCAGGTCGCCGCCTCGAGCAGGGTGAGCACCCGGCGCGCGAGGCCGGAGGCCCCCTCGAGCCGCAGGCCGTGGACCACGTAGACCGATGGGACGCGCAGGACGCGGCAGGCCGCCACCCCGAGGAGGCTGGCCTTCGGCGAGCCCCACAGCGTGACGTCCGGGCGCAGCCGGCGCAGCAGCCCGAACAGGCTCCACGCAGCGCCCAGGTCCCGCAGCACCGAGGGGTTGCGCTCGAGCGGCACCGGGTGGAAAACGATCCCGTCCCCGGCGGCGAAGCGCGCGACGTCGGCCTCGTCGCTGCAGGTCAGGGCCACGTCCCAGCCGCGCTCGCGGAGGAAGGGCGCCTGGCCCCGGATGAACCCCTGCGCCGAGACGCCGGACGTCATCCCGTAGAGGACGAGGGGGCGGGCCGCCATCAGAACGACCCCCGGCCGTGCAGCGCGACGACGAGGGTCCGGACGAGGATGCGGACGTCGAGCGCCAGTCCGGCGTTCTCGACGTACCAGCGGTCGGCGGCCATCTTCTGGCCGTGGTCGTGCGAGGACCGGCCGGTGACCTGCGCCCAGCCAGTGAGCCCCGGCTTGACGAGCAGCCGGCGCGCCTGGTCCGCGCTGTAGTGGCGGACGATCGGGAGGATCTCGGGGCGCGGCCCCACGAGGCTCATGTCGCCGCGCAGGACGTTGACCAGCTGGGGCAGCTCGTCGAGGCTCGTGCGCCGGAGCACCGCGCCGACCCGGGTCACCCGGGCCTGGGCGCTGGCCGCCGTCTTGAAGACGAAGTCGTCGGGCACGCCGTCGGCCCAGGTGCTGGTGTCGACCTCTCCGGCGAACTCGCCCGCGACCGACATGGTGCGGAACTTGAGCATCGGGAAGGGGGTGCCGCCCGTCCCGCCCGCGGCTGGCGGAAGAAGACCGGACCGCCGTCGTCGAGCTTGACGGCCACCGCGACGGCGGCGACGAGCGGGGAGGTGAGCACGAGCCCGACCGCCGCGGCCGCCACGTCGAGGCCGCGCTTAGCGGCGTGGTACGCGGTGCCGGACACGGCTCATCCTCTCGGTCATCCACGGCTCGAGCGACTCGAGCGGGACGAGCCCGCCCACCCCGTCCGCCACGCCGACGACCTGGCGCGGGTCGGAGACGTCGTCGACGACGACCGACCCGCGGGGTCCGACCAGCCCGCCCGAGACCACGGGGACCCCGTCGAGCTCGGCCTGCGCGGGCCCGGCGGCCCCGACCCCGGGAGCCGGCCAGAGCACCTGGGCCTCGGCGAGGCGGGTGTCGAGCCGGACGACGGCGACCCCGCGGGCGGGCGCCCCCTCCACCAGCCCGCCGGAGACGTTGCCGATGCCGACGTCGACGACCGTCGCTCCCTCGCGCAGACGCCCGAGCCACTCCGCACCGACGACGCCGTCGGCGCTGACGGCCGTGACGAGGAGGTCGACGGGTCCCCTGGCCGGGTCGTCGGCCCGCGGCGGGGCCCCGTGGAAGGCGGGGAGCACCGCGGCGACGGCGGCCACCGTGCGGTCGACGGCTGCGGGGTCCCGGCCGGAGACCCGGACGGTGGCGTTGCGCTCGGCCAGGAGGAGGGCGGCCTTGAGCCCGAGGTTGCCGGTGCCGACGACGACCGCGGTGAGCCCGGCGAGATCGAGGCCGGCGACCCGGGTGAGGAGGACGTCGAGGGAGCGGACGGTCGCGTCGTTCGGCTTCGTCGGGACGAGCCGGGCGTGCCGGACGACCTGCGCGGCGATGGCCGGGAGGTCGAGGTCCTGCTTGCGCTCGACGTCGAGGGCCAGGGTGCGACCCGGCCGGTCGAGGGCGGTGAGCACCTCGCGAGCGGCCTCGGCGGTCTCGACGAGCACGGCGGCCAGCGGCCCGTGGGCGTCGTGGCGGTCGGGGAGCCTGCGGACCGGGACCCCCCGCAGGCGGGCCGTGCAGGAGACGATGACGCGGTCGACGTCGTCGGCCGGGAGCCAACGCGGCTGCGGGCTCGACGACATGGAGCCCCTCACACCCTTCCCTCGGTCCACCCCCGCGGTACGACCTCGGAATCATAGTCGAGCGGGGAGGGGTGACGTGACGGCACGCACCGGGCGCCGGGCTGTCCCCGGGACCGCACCTCCGCTAGGATTTGTCTTGACGTCAAGATAACCGCCACCACCGAGGAGCGTCGACGACGACCATGGCCACGATCATCTACACCCTGACCGACGAGGCCCCGATGCTGGCCACGTACTCCCTCCTCCCCGTCGTGGAGGCCTTCGCGTCCTCGGCCGGCGTCGACGTCGAGACGCGTGACATCTCCCTCGCCGGACGCATCCTCGCCCTCTTCCCGGAGACCCTCACCGAGGAGCAGCGGGTCGGCGACGCCCTCGCCGAGCTCGGCGAGCTGGCCACGACGCCCGACGCCAACATCATCAAGCTGCCGAACGTCTCCGCCTCGATGCCGCAGCTCAAGGCCGCGGTCAAGGAGCTGCAGTCGCAGGGGTACGCACTCCCCGACTACCCGGACGACCCGCAGACCGACGAGGAGCGCGACATCCGCGCCCGCTACGACAAGGTCAAGGGCAGCGCCGTCAACCCCGTTCTGCGCGAGGGCAACTCCGACCGCCGCGCCCCGGCCGCCGTCAAGAACTACGCCCGCAGCCACCCGCACTCGATGGGCGCCTGGTCCTCCGACAGCAAGACCTCGGTGGCCACGATGGGGGTCGACGACTTCCGCTCCAACGAGCAGTCGGTCGTCCTGCCCGCCGACGACACCCTGACGATCCGGCACACCGCTGCCGACGGCACCGAGACCGTGCTCAAGGACGGCCTCGCGGTCCTCGAGGGCGAGGTCGTCGACGCCACCGTCCTGCGGGTCGCCGCCCTCGACGCCTTCCTGCGCGAGCAGGTCGCGAAGGCCAAGGCCGACGACGTGCTCTTCTCCGTGCACCTCAAGGCCACGATGATGAAGGTCAGCGACCCGATCATCTTCGGCCACGTCGTCACCGCCTTCTTCCCCGAGGTCTTCGAGCGCTACGGCGCCGACCTCGCCGCGGCCGGCCTCTCCCCGAACAACGGCCTCGGCGGCATCCTCGACGGCCTCGGCGCGCTGCCGAACGGCGACGAGATCCGCGCCGCCTTCGAGCAGGGCCTCGCCGACGGTCCGCGCCTGGCGATGGTCAACTCCGACAAGGGGATCACCAACCTGCACGTCCCGAGCGACGTCATCGTCGACGCCTCCATGCCGGCGATGATCCGCACGTCCGGCCACATGTGGGGCCCCGACGGCGAGGAGCACGACACCTTGGCCGTCATCCCCGACTCCTCGTACGCCGGTGTGTACCAGGCGGTCGTCGACGACTGCCGCGCCCACGGCGCCTTCGACCCGACGACGATGGGCTCGGTGCCGAACGTCGGCCTGATGGCCCAGAAGGCCGAGGAGTACGGCAGCCACGACAAGACCTTCGAGATCGCCTCGGCGGGCCGGGTCGAGGTGCTCGACTCCTCCGGCGCCGTGCTCATGGCGCACGACGTCGAGGCCGGTGACATCTGGCGCGCCTGCCAGACCAAGGACGCCCCGATCCGCGACTGGGTCAAGCTCGCCGTCACCCGCGCCCGCGCCTCGCAGACCCCCGCGGTGTTCTGGCTCGACGACTCCCGCGCCCACGACCGCAACCTCATCGCCAAGGTCGAGGCCTACCTCCCCGAGCACGACACCGAGGGGCTCGACATCCGGGTCCTCTCCCCCGTCGAGGCCGCGAAGCTCTCGGTAGAGCGCATCCGCCGCGGCGAGGACACGATCTCGGTCACCGGCAACGTGCTGCGCGACTACAACACCGACCTCTTCCCCATCCTCGAGCTCGGCACCTCGGCGAAGATGCTCTCCGTCGTCCCGCTGATGAACGGCGGCGGCCTCTTCGAGACCGGCGCCGGCGGCTCCGCCCCAAGCACGTCCAGCAGCTCGTCGCCGAGGACTACCTGCGCTGGGACAGCCTCGGCGAGTTCCTCGCCCTCGCGGAGTCGTTCCGCCACGAGGCCGGCAACGGCAACCGGCGCGCCGAGCTGCTCGGCAACGCCCTCGACCGCGCCACCGAGACGCTGCTCAACGAGAACAAGTCGCCGGCCCGGCGGGTCGGGCAGATCGACAACCGCGGCAGCCACTTCTGGCTCGCGCGGTTCTGGGCCCAGGAGCTCGCCGCGCAGACCGACGACGCCGCGCTCGCCGCCATCTTCGCCCCGGTGGCCGAGCAGCTCGTCGCCCAGAGCGACACCATCGAGGCCGAGCTGCTGGCGGTGCAGGGCAAGCCGGCCGACATCGGTGGGTACTACCGGCCGGACGCGCAGAAGGCCGCCGGGGTCATGCGCCCGTCGGCGACCTTCAACGCGATCATCGACGGCCTCTCCGCCTGACCGGAACTCGCGCCACCTCCTCCCGCGGGTCCTCTGTACGAGGACCCGCGGGAGGGCCACACTGAGGGCCCATGAGACCCCCCTCCATCGCGCAGCGCCTCGGCGCGGAGTTCGTCGGTACCTTCTGGCTCGTCTTCGGGGGCTGCGGCTCGGCGATCTTCGCCGCGGCCTTCCTCGCGCCCAACGTCGTCAGCGGGGGCAGCCTGCACCTCGGCATCGGCTTCCTCGGGGTGGCGCTGGCCTTCGGCCTCACCGTCGTGACGATGGCCTATGCGGTCGGCCACGTCTCCGGGGCGCACTTCAACCCCGCGGTGACCATCGGCGTCGCCGTCGCCCGCCGCTTCGAGTGGAAGGACGTGCCGGGCTACGTCGTGGCCCAGGTCCTCGGCGGCCTGCTGGCCGGCCTGTCCCTCTGGGCGATCGCCCGTGGCGCACCGGGCTTCGACGCCACGGGCAACATGGCCGCGAACGGCTACGGCGAGCACTCCCCCGGCGGCTACTCGCTCGTCGCCGTGCTGTGCGCCGAGATCCTGCTCACCGCCGTCTTCCTCTACGTGATCCTCGGCGCCACCGACTCACGGGCACCGGAGGGGTTCGCGCCCATCGCGATCGGCCTGGCGCTCACCCTCATCCACCTCGTGTCGATCCCGATCTCCAACACCTCGGTCAACCCGGCCCGCTCGACCGCCGTGGCCTTCTTCAACGGCAACGGGGCGCCGGGGCAGCTGTGGCTCTTCTGGGTCGCTCCCATCATCGGCGCGGCCATCGGCGGGGCGACCTTCCACCTCATCACCGGGGTCGACCGGCGCGACCGCGACATCTCCGGCGAGATCGACCCGGCCGACCTCGCGGTCGCCGAGGGCGTCGACCCCGACGCCCCCCGCTGAGCCGGTGACCGGCTGAGCTACGCCGCCGTGGGACGACCCTCGGCGGCGTAGTGCCGGTACAGGAGGTAGGCGGCGAGGGCGTCGAGCGCGTGCCAGACCGCGTGCTGCTGGAGCAGGGCCTCGGGCCGGCACCACGGGTGGTCGCGCATGCCCGTCGTCCAGATGGCGAAGGCCAGCGCGAGGGTCGCGACCGACCCGATGCCGAACCGCAGGTCCTGGGCGGGCCCGTCACCGCGACGGCCGCGCCGCCACAGCGCGACCTCGAGGCCGATGGCCACCCACAGCTCGACGGCGAAGACCGCGTTGCCGAGGTGCCCGAGCACCGGCACGTCGCCACCGCGGAAGTGACCGGCCATCCCGATGCCGACGGTGACGACGAACACCGATGCGAGCGTTCCGGGTCCGCGACGCAGCCAGCGCATGACGCCGTGCGCGACGGCGAAGCCCGACAGCAGGAACATGCTCAGCAGGTCGAGGTGCCCGCCGACGTCGGTCTGCGTCGCGTGCATCGCCATGCTGCCGGGGCCGAGGAGGACGACGAGCACCGCGAAGGCCGTCGCGAGACCGGGGTGGGCGCCGAGCGCACCCCCGAGGCGGCCGGGCCGGGACGCGTGCCACGCCACCGCCAGGCCGGCGAGCACGAACCCGAGATTGCTCCAGGTGTTGGCGGGCTGGCGCACCCAGCCGGGGTGGGCGGCCTCGCAGAACCCGTCACCGCGCCCGACGTCCGGGCCGAACCAGCCCCCGCGCGCGGCGAGGACGACGAGGGCGAGCGAGAGCACGGCCGTGACCCCCGTCACGACCACTGGTCTCAGGTCGCGCCCGCCCGGCGCCGCAGCCGTCATGTGACCAGCCCACCACATCGGGCGCCTGCCGCGCCGGGTCCGCGCGCTGATAGCGTCGAACCGACACTCCACCCACCCGCGTACGAAGGGGTACCACCGTGAGCAGCACGCCCGTCAAGGTGGCCGTCACCGGCGCCGCCGGCCAGATCGGCTACAGCCTCCTGTTCCGCATCGCGAGCGGCGCGCTGCTCGGGCCGGACACCCCCGTCGAGCTGCGGCTGCTCGAGATCACCCCCGCGCTCAAGGCCCTCGAGGGCGTCGTCATGGAGCTCGACGACTGCGCGTTCCCGACCCTCGCCGGGGTGCAGATCGGCGACGACCCCACGAAGGTCTTCGACGGCGTCAACCTCGCCCTCCTCGTGGGCGCCCGCCCGCGCGGCCCGGGCATGGAGCGCGGTGACCTGCTCGAGGCCAACGGCGGCATCTTCGCCCCGCAGGGCAAGGCGCTCAACGAGGTCGCGGCCGACGACGTGAAGATCACCGTCACCGGCAACCCGGCGAACACCAACGCGCTCATCGCGATGTCCAACGCCCCCGACATCCCCACCGAGCGCTTCTCGGCCCTGACCCGCCTCGACCACAACCGCGCCATCAGCCAGCTGGCGGCGAAGCTCGGCGTGCCGGTCACCGAGATCAGGAAGATGACGATCTGGGGCAACCACTCCGCCACGCAGTACCCCGACCTGTTCCACGCCGAGGTCGGCGGTCGTAACGCCGCCGAGGCCGTGGGCGACCAGGAGTGGCTGGAGGGCACCTTCATCCCGACCGTCGCCAAGCGCGGCGCGGCGATCATCGAGGCGCGCGGTGCGTCGTCGGCCGCCTCCGCGGCGTCGGCCACCATCGACCACGCCCGCACCTGGGTGCAGGGCACCGCGGACGGCGACTGGGTCTCGATGGCCGTGCGCTCCGACGGCTCCTACGGCGTCCAGGAGGGGCTCATCTCCTCCTTCCCGGTCACGGTGAAGGACGGCCGTTGGGAGATCGTCCAGGGCCTGGAGATCGACGAGTTCTCGCGCGGGCGCATCGACGCCTCGGTCGCCGAGCTCGCCGAGGAGCGCGACGCCGTCAAGGGCCTCGGCCTCATCTGAGCCCACCCACCCCGACTTCCCCGGGCCTCCACCCGCGACACACTGTCGCGGGTGGAGCAGCACCTGGGCCAGACGGCGCTGGAGGACGGCACGCAGATCCGGTTCGCGGTCACCGGCCGCGGGCCCGTCGTGGTCCACGTGCCCGGATGGGTCTCGCACCTCGAGCTCGGGTGGGCACTGCCCGTCGAGCGGCGCTTCTACGAGGGACTGACCGACGGCCGCACCCTCGTGCGCTACGACCGCCCCGGGTGCGGGCTGTCCGGGCCGACCGGGCGCGCCGACGTCGTCGAGCAGGAGATGGAGGTCCTGCAGGCGGTCGTGGCGGCGGTCGGGGTCGAGCGGTTCGACCTCGTCGGCGCCTCGTTCGGGGCACCCCTCGCCGTGCGGTGGGCGGCCCGGCACCCCGAGTCGGTGGACCGCCTCGTGCTCTACGGCGGCTGGGTCGACGGCGACGGGGTCGCCGAGCCGGCGGTGCGCGAGCACGTGCTGGGCCTGGTCGCGCAGCACTGGGGCCTGGCCTCCGACGTCCTCACCGAGATCTTCGCCCCCGAGGCCGACGCCGGGTTCCGGGCGATGTTCTCCCGCTACCAGCGCGCCTCGGCGTCGGCCGAGCGCGCCCACCAGATCCTCGCGGCCTGCTACGGCGTCGACGTCTCGCAGGACCTGGCCCGGATCAGCAGCCCCACCACGGTGCTCCACCGCGAGTACGACCGGGCCGTGCCCCTCGCCGAGGGACGACGGCTCGCGGCCGGCATCCCCGGCGCCACGCTGCGGGTCCTGCCCGGGCGGGCCCACGTGCCCTTCGCCGGCGACACCCACGCGCTCCTGACGGCCATCCGGGAGGGGCTGGGCCTGCCGGCCCTCGACCCCGTGGAGCCACCGGCCCTCACCCCGCGCCAGCTGGAGGTGGCGGCCCTGGTGGCCCGGGGCCTGTCGAACCGGCAGATCGGGGAGGCGCTCGTCATCACCGAGCGCTCGGCCGAGTCGCACGTCGAGCGGATCCGGGCCCGGCTGGGGTTCCGCTCCCGCGCCCAGGTCGCGGCCTGGTACGTCGGCTCGACCCCGTCCGGCTGAGGGCGAAGTGCGGTAGTTCCACTGCTGACGGGACGCCGGGCCGCCGCGCAGGCTCGAGGCATGACCTCCAGCGACCACGTCACTCCCCCGGCTCCCTTCGAGGAGCACGCCGTCCGGGGACGGTTCAACGCGCTGTTCTTCCGCGTGATGGGCGGGTACCTCGACCGGCGCATGCGCCACCACAAGTGGGCCGTCCTCGCCGGGCTGCCCGACACCGTCGTCGAGCTCGGCCCGGGGGTCGGCGCCAACCTGCCTTACCTGGCGTCCGGGTCGCGGCTCATCGCGATCGAGCCCAACCCCCACATGCACGCGCGGCTGCGGCACGCCGCCCGGGCCCACGGCGTCGACCTCGAGGTGCGTGGCGTCGTCGCCGAACGGATCGACCTGCCGGACCACAGCGTCGACGCCGTCATCTCCAGCCTCGTCCTGTGCAGCGTCCGGGACCCGGAGGCCGTGCTCGCCGAGGTCCGTCGGATCCTGCGACCCGGTGGCCGGTTCAGCTTCGCCGAGCACGTCGTCGCCGACCCGGGCACGCTGACGCGCTGGACGCAGCGTGCGGTGCGCCGGCCGTGGGCCTGGGTCTTCGAGGGGTGCTCCTGCGAGCGCGACCTGGCCGGTGCCGTCGAGGGCGCGGGCTTCCGCAGCGTCGACCTGCGCCGCTACCGGATCCGGTCGGCGTTCCTGCCGTTCACCACCCACGTCGCCGGCACCGCGGTCGCCTGAGCCGATGGACCACCAGATCGGCGCCGCGCCCTGCCCGAGGTGGGTCCGCCGGCCGGCCCGTGCCCTCCTGGTGCGCCGCCTGGGACCGCCCGACGCGCACCACGTGGCCGGCCTGCTGGGGCGGCTGTCGCCCGAGTCGAGCTACCGCCGCTACTTCCGCATCGTGCGCTCGCTCGCGCCCGCGGACCTCGCACGCCTCGTCGACGCGAGCCCCGGCCACGTGGCGGTCGGGGCGTTCGACGGCGGCGTCCTCGTCGGCCTCGCGCAGACCTTCCGCTCCGACCGGCAGCCCGACCACGCCGAGATCGCGGTCGAGGTGGCCGACAGCCACCACCGCCGGGGCATCGCCGTCCGCCTGCTGACCGAGGTCACGTCCCGAGCGTCCGCCGACGGCATCACCCACGTCACGGCGACGGTCCTCGCCGAGAACCGGCCCCTCCTGGCCCTCCTGCGACGGTCGGGGTGGGAGGTCGACACCACGCTCGACGGCCCCTACCTCGACGTCGTCGTCACCCTGCCGCCCGGCGGGCCCACCCCGTCACGGGGACATCGACAGGAAGAGGAAGGCCGCGAGCAGCACGAGGTGCACCGTGCCCTGCAGCCGTGTCGCGCGGCCCGGCACGACGGTGAGCACCGCGACGACCATGGTGATCGCGAGCAGCACGATCTGGGTCGCCCCGAGCCCGAGGTGCAGCGGGGTCGGCACCCAGATGGAGGCCACGGCGAGCGTCGGGATGGTCAGGCCGATGGACGCCATCGACGACCCCAGTGCGAGGTTGAGCGAGACCTGGATGCGCTCGCGCCGCGCCGCGTTGGCTGCCGCGATCGTCTCCGGGAGCAGGACGAGCAGGGCGATGACGACACCGACGAACGACACCGGCAGCCCGGCCGCGAGCACCGCCGACTCGATGGCCGGTGACTCGATCTTGGCCAGCCCCACGACGGCGACGAGGGAGAGCAGGAGCAGCACGAGCGCGGTCCAGGCCTCCCGGTCGGTGGGTGGGTCGGCGTGGTCGTCGGCGGCGAGCACCTCGCCCTCGCCCGTGACCGGCAGGAAGAAGTCGCGGTGCCGGACGGTCTGGGTGACGACGAACGCGGCGTAGAGCACCACGGAGGCGACGGCCGCGAAGGCCAGCTGCCCACCGGTGAACTCGGGTCCGGCCTGCCCGGTGGTGAAGGTCGGCAGGACGAGGCAGGTGGCGGCGAGCGCGGCGACCGTGGCCAGTGCGCCACCGGTGCCCTCGGCGTTGAAGTTCGCGAACCCGAAGCGCCGGGCGCCGAGCAGCAGGGACAGGCCCATGATCCCGTTGACGGTGATCATCACGGCGGCGAAGACGGTGTCGCGGGCCAGGGTCGCCGCCTCGTCGCCGCCGCTGAGCATCAGCGTGACGATGAGCGAGACCTCGATGACGGTGACCGCGACGGCGAGCACGAGCGACCCGAACGGCTCACCGACCCGGTGCGCGACGACCTCGGCGTGGTGCACGGCGGCGAGCACCGCGAGCGCCAGGAGCAGGGCCACGACGAGGACGAGCACGGGCCCGAGGTCGCGCCCCCACGTCGCCGCGAGGGCCACGAGACCGACGACGGGGCGAACGTCCAGGTGCGGGCGAGGACCGGATGCGTTCCGGCAGCGGCCACCTCAGCCACTTCCCGGGTGCAGACCGGCGGCGCGCTCGGCGGCCTCGACGACGTTGGACAGCAGCATCGCGCGGGTCATCGGCCCGACCCCGCCGGGGTTGGGGCTGACGAAGCCCGCGACGTCCCACACGTCGTCGGCGACGTCGCCGGCCACCCGGGCCTTGCCGGACGCGTCGTCGACGAGGCGGGAGACCCCGACGTCGAGGACGGCCGCACCGGGCTTGACCATGTCGGCGGTGACGATGCCGGGGACGCCGGCCGCGGCCACGACGATGTCGGCCTGGCGGACCTCGGCCGCGAGGTCGCGGGTCCCGGTGTGGCAGAGGGTGACCGTGGCGTTCTCGGAGCGTCGGGTGAGGATGAGCCCCAGCGGGCGGCCCACCGTGATGCCGCGCCCGACGACGACGACCTTGGCGCCGGCGATCGGCACGTCGTACCGGCGCAGCAGCTCGACGCAGCCGACGGGGGTGCACGGCAACGGGGCGGGCTCGCCGAGGACGAGCCAGCCGAGGTTCGTGGGGTGCAGGCCGTCGACGTCCTTGGCGGGGTCGACGGCAGACAGGATCGCGTTCTCGTCGAGGCCGGTGGGCTGCTGGACGATGAAGCCGGTGCACGCGGGGTCCTCGTTGAGCGCGCGGACGACGGCGAGCACCTCCTCGAGGGTCGACCCGAGGGCAGGTCGTGGCGCATCGAGTGGATGCCGATCTCGGCGCAGTCCTTGTGCTTGGCGCCGACGTACCACCGGCTTCCCGGGTCGTCGCCGACGAGCACCGTCCCGAGGCCCGGCACCACACCGCGTTCGGCGAGGGCGGCCACGCGGGCGCGCAGCTCGTCCTTGATCGTCGCGAGGATCGCCTTGCCGTCGAGAGTCGTGGCCGTCACGCCACCATTCTTCCATCGGTCGGGGCGGCCCCCGACGACGTCCGGCGGGGCAGCCCCTCTGCTCCACCGCCCCGCCGGCGCCCGGCACCCACCCTCGCGGGCGGCACCGTGCAGGGGGTTCGGACCCGGGCGGCCCGCGGATGGGTCCCCACGCCGGGGGCCTGACCTCCCACGATGGCGCTGGAGTGACTAGCGTGACCCCTGTGGCGAAGTACGCGGTGAACGAGGCGGGCGCGGCCCACGTCCGCGCGCTCATCGACGCCCACCAGTACGTGCTCGACAGCGACTGGGGCGAGGTCCAGCCCGACGCGGCGGCCCAGAACGCCTACCTCGAGCGGCACGGCTGGGACGCGTACGCCGCCTGGCACCTCGGGCTCACCGAGGGCCGGGCGAGGAGACCAAGGCCCGGTACGCGTTCGTCGCCGGTGACTTCCGCCGGGTCCACCGCAGCGCCCTCATCGCCTGCGTCTACCGGGCGTCGGAGTGGCGCCACAAGGAGGTCGAGCTCGCCGCGCACGACCTCCTCCAGCACCTCGACGCGACGAGCGCGTGAGCACCGACCAGACCACCCGCCGGTCCGGCCGGCACCGTTCGGGCGGACGCGTGTCGGTGCCCGCGCGCATCGCCCCGGGCGCGGCGGGCCCCCGGCTGCCCGGCCTCGACCTCGCCCGCGGCCTCGCCGTGCTCTCGATGCTCGTCGCCCACCTGAGCCCCGTCGGTGGCGTCCTCGACCTCAGCGAGTACCTGACGGCACCGCTGTTCGCCGTGCTCGTCGGGGCCGCGATGGGCCTGGTCCTCGCCCGACCCGGCACCGACCCGGTCCGCTTCGTCGCCGACAACGCGCTGCGCGGGCTGCTGCTCGTCGCCCTCGGGGTGATGCTCCAGGCCCTGTACCCGCAGATCGACGTCGTCCTGCCCTACCTCGGCGTGCTCGTCGTCGTGCTGGCCCCACTCGCCGTGGCACTGCACCGGCTGCCGGTGCTCACGCTCGGGCTCGCCGTGGGGGCGGCGGTGCTCGGGCCGGTCGTCACGGAGCGGGCCCGCGACGCCCTCGTCTCCGGCGGGCCGGCCACCGGCACCGGCGCGCGGCACCTCCTCGACTGGCTCGCGGCCGGCCCCAGCTACCGGCTCGTGTCCTTCCTCCCGATGGCCCTCGGCGGGCTCGCCCTGGCCCTCCTGCTGCCCCGGCTCGCCGCGTGGCGTCCCGCGGCCGGTGTCGCCGCGGTGCTGCTGGCGGCGGCCGGTGTGGTGCACGCCCTCGGCGCGGCCTCGAGCGGCGGGGCCGCGCCTTACTCCGGGACCACCGCCGAGGTGGTTGCCGGCTCGCTCCTCGCGGCCGGCGTCGTCGCGGCGTCGTGCGCGCTCGCCGACGTGGCCGCGGTGGCGCGGTGGGGGATCCGCGCGCTCGACCCCGTCCTCTCGCTCGGCCGGCTGGCCCTGACGGCCTACACGGTGCAGGTGCTGTTCCTCGCCGTCGTGGCGGCCGTGCGCGGCGGCGCCCGTGACGACACCTGGCCGGTCCTCCTGCTGACGACCGCGGTCGTCGTCGGGTCGGCCTGGCTGCTCGACCGCACGTGGGGCACGGGTCCGCTGGAGCTCGTCGTCCGGCTCGCCCGGCTGCCCGACGGGTGGCAGCCCGGGGCGGCCCTCAGCGACGCGGTCAGCGCGGCACGGCAGCGGCGAGGGCCTCCAGAGCCGCCGGGAAGCACTCCGCCGGAGGAGTGACGAGGCCGGCACCGACCTGGCCGGTCCCCGCCACCCGACCGGCCATCCCGGTGTTGATCTGCGGCAGCTCGCCGGTGCGAACGACCTTCGTGACGTCGATGCCGACCGGCGTGCCGCGGAACCCGAGCACCGGAACCTGGAACAGCGGGTGCTCGCCGACGGTCACCTCGTACATCCGGCGGGTGGCGCGCAGCGCGAACGGAACGTCCCCGCCGACGAAGCGGACGATGGCCGGCGCGGCGGCCATCGCGAACCCGCCGATGCCGCCGGTCTCGGTGATCGCCGAGTCGCCGATGTCGGGGTTCGCGTCGTCGGGTCCGTAGTCGCCGAGGAAGAGCCCTTCCGGGGTGTTCGCGGGCCCGGTGAACCACTGGTCGCCGGTGCCGGAGACGCGGATGCCGAAGTCGGTGCCGTTGCGGGCCATCGTCGTGACGACCGTCGAACCGGGGATGCCCTCGGCCGCCCGGGTGGCCAGCTTGCAGGCGGGCATCCCGAGGTTGAGGAAGAAGTGCTCGTTGGCGCCCGAGAAGCGCACGGCCTCGGCGACGTCGGAGGAGGGGGCGTCGGCGGTGATCATGCCGGGCAGCAGCTCACGCAGGAGCATCAGCGAGCCGGCGCGGTTGCGGTTGTGGCCCTCGTCGCCCATCTGGAGCATCTGGGCGATGACGGCGCGGACGTCGACCGGCCCCGTGGAGCGGACGGCCTGCCGGAGGATCGGGCCGAGGACAGCGCCCATCCAGCGCAGCCGGTCGATGACCTCGGGGCCGTACGCGCCGTAGCGCAGGACCTTGCCGAGCCCCTCGTTGAGAGAGCACCACGAGGTGTTGCCGTGCACGTCGTCGCGCAGCACGTAGACCCACATCGAGGGGCTGATGACCCCGGCCATCGGTCCGACGGCTCCACGGTGGTGACACGGTTCGAGGTCGAACTCGCCTGCCGCGAGGCGCCGTTCGGCGTCCTCGGCCGTGTCGGCGAGCCCCTCGAGGAGGACGGCTCCGATGAGGGCGCCGCGCAGGGGCCCGGACGCGCGGTCCCAGCCGATGGGCGGGCCGGCGTGCAGGAAGGTGCCGCGCTCGAGGCCGAGGGCCTCGGCGGCCGGCGCGACGTCGACGAGGACGGCCTCGGCGGAGGTCATCCGGGCCAGGGCCGTGGCGTTGGCGGCCTCGCGGCGCGGGTCGGCCATCACCCGGGCCAGGGCGACCTCCGTGCCGGGCATCGGGGGGTGCCAGCCGACCTCGGTGACCGGCACGGCCTGCTCGCGCAGGGCGGCGGCGAAGAGCGCGACACCGGACGTGGCGACGACCGGGTCGGCGGCGAGGAGTCCGTGCAGCGGGGCGGTCATCGGGTGGCTCCCAGGGCGGCGACGGCGTGGCGGGCGGCAGCGGCGTTGGACAGGAACACGGAGGCGCCGGCGGCGGCGAGGGCGTCGGCGCAACGGGCGCGGCCCTGAGGGTCGGCATCGGTGCCGGAGAGCGACACCACGACCGGCAACGCACGGCCGTCCGCGTGGGCGGTGGCGCGGGCCGCCCGCACGGCGTCGGCGAGCTCGCCGGCGGGGTCGGGGTGGGCGCCGTGGCCGAGGACGAGGTCCACCAGCAGCACGCCGCACGTGGGGTCGGCGGCCTCGGTGGCGATGCGCGCCGTGCGCAGGGTCGGGTCGATCATCGGGTGGGCCCGGCCCCGGGTCAGCTCGTCGGCTCCGAAGTCGACGACGACGTGGCCGGGGTCGGTGAGGTCGGGGCCGAGTGCGGGCTCGTGGCCGAGGTTGGACGCGATGGCCCCGAGGTCGTCGGCGGCGACGAGGAGGGCCTCCTCGGCGAGGGTGCCTCCGCAGAAGAGACCGCGCAGGGACGGCCCGCGGGTGAGGCCGGGGTCGTCGGGGTCGGCCTGTGTCGCAGCCCAGTCCGGCACGGTGACGCCCTCGGCGGCCAGCGCCTGCTCGAGCGCTGCGGTGAGGTCGGGACGGCCGGCGCCGAGGGTGGCCCAGTGGACGCGCAGGCCGAGGGCGTCGGCCTCCGCGCGGACGTCGTCGAGCACGGCGTCGTCCGGCGGCTTGGACACGACGAGCACCCACTCGGTGGCGGCGTCGGCGGCCAGGGCGCGCAGGGCCTGCCGGGTGGAACGGCCAGCGACGGCGGCCTTGAGGTCGCGCCCGCCGACGCCGAGGCAGTGGCTGACGCCCACACCGGCCGCGTCGAGGAGGCACATCGCCTGCTGCGCACCGGTTCCCGAGGCGGCGACGATGCCGACGGGGCCGGGGACGACGACGTTGGCGAAGCCCAGGGCGACACCGCCGACGAGCGCGGTGCCGCAGTCGGGACCCATGACGAGCACGTCGGCGGCGGCGGCGGCCTCCTTGAGCGCCACCTCGTCCTCGACGGAGACGTTGTCGGAGAACAGCATCACCGAGGCGCCGGCGGCGATGGCGTCGTAGGTCTCGGTGACGGCGTGGGCGCCCGGGACGGAGACGAGGGCGAGCCCGGCACCGGATCGACGGACCGCCGAGCCGAGCGTGCCCGGCGGCACCTCGTCGTCGGCACCGGTTCCGCCGGTCGGGGCCGACAGCGCGCGCAGGGCGTCGTCGACGGCGGTGACCCCGGTGGCGACGGCCTCCTCGTCGACGGTCCGCAGGGCGACGACGAGGTCGTTCGGGCCGGCGTCGCCGGGTACCTCGAACCCCATGCCGCGCAGCACCTCGACGTTGAGCTCGGTGGCCATCGCGACCTGGGCCGCCTCGACCCCGGCGGCACCGGCGACCGTGCGCGACACCTGCAACAGGCTCACCGAGTCGTGGTACGCGCCGCGGCGCAGCTCGACGTGGACGGTCATGCGGCGGTCCTCCCGGTGGCGGCGAGCGGGTCGAGGGCGGCGCCGAGGCCGGCGACGAGGTCGGCCCCGGAGGTGTGGCCGACGGCGAGCACCGGCGGGAGCGCGGCGCGGGTGGCGGCGAGGTCACCGGCCGCGACGGCGTCGACGAGCGCGACCACCTCGGGGGTGGCCCACCCGTCGAGGGCCGCGGCGAGCAGGGACGCGGAGACGGCCGTCGTGGCGTGCAGCCGGGCCCGGACGGCCGCGGCCAGCGGGTCGGGGCGACCCCGGGGCGGGACGTGCCCGAGCGCCCGACGCACGAGCAGTGCACCGGCGAGGGCGTCGTCGCCGCTCGGCGTGAGTCCGGGCCCCCGCCCGACGAGGCGCCCGACCGCCTGCTCGGGTGCGGTGGCCGTCAGGGCCTCGACGACGGCCGGCGCGAGCCAGTCGGGCGCGGCGGGGCATCCCCCAGCGAGCGCCGACCGCACCGGACCGGTCGCCGCGTGCGCGACGGCACCCCGGGCCACGCGGGCCGGGCGCCAGGTCCGCACGCCGCGCACGGTGAGGGCCGGGAACGCGAGGGTCCCCGCCCCGACGACGACCACGTCGCCGGCCACGACGCCGAGCTCGAGCCGGTCGCAGGGCTCCCCCAGCCGGACGGCCCCCGGCAGCGCGAGGGCGTCGTGGCCGAGCACGGGCAGGACCCGGTCGGCGGCCGCGAGGTAGGCGCCCGCGCGGTGCACCCCCAGGACGACGAGCGGCCGGCGCGGGCAGCGGACGAGGTCGGCGGTGAGGGGCGAGAGGGCCCCGGGAGCACGAGCCGACCGCGCGAGGGGGCCTGCGCGGGCGAGGGCATACGGAGACGCTAGTGACGGCACTACAGTGGCCGGATGGTCAGAGTTGCCAACGATGGGCCGAAGGACGCACAGACCTTGCCAGCCCCGGCTCCCGCCTCCCCGGAGTCCGACCCGGCCGCCCTCGCCGCCCTCGTCGAGCAGCAGCGGGCCCTCCTCGAGCGCGAGGACGAGGTGCACCGCGTCCTCGTCCGTGTCGTCCTCGACGGCGGCGGCCTGTCCGAGGTCGCCGAGGCGGTCGCGGGCTTCTACGGCGGGGCGGCCGCCGTCACGACGACCGACGGACGGCTCGTGGCGAGCGCCGGCGCCCTCGAGGACCTCCCGGACGTCACCGCGCTGCCGTGCTTCGACCGCACCGGCCGGCTGCTCGTCGAGGACGAGCCCGTCGGGTGGCGCGACCCCGCCGGCCCGGCCGACCCGACCCGCGCCCTGGTGCGCATCGTCGCCGGCTCCTCCGAGCTCGGCGTGCTCGGCGCCTTCTCCCCCGGTCCGGCCCTGAGCCCCACCGACGTCCACGTCCTCGAGCGGGCCG
The DNA here is from genome assembly GCF_011383005.1 of Phycicoccus sp. HDW14. Lineage (GTDB taxonomy): Bacteria > Actinomycetota > Actinomycetes > Actinomycetales > Dermatophilaceae > Phycicoccus. The sequence continues at coordinate 2,294,044 of NZ_CP049935.1, forward strand.
CCACGGTGGCCGCGCTGGCCATCACCAAGGAGCAGGCCGTCGCCGCGGTCGAGGGCCGCTACCGCGCCGAGTTCCTCCGTGACCTGCTCGCCGGGCGCGGGGGCGAGCCCGCCGACGCCGCGTCGCACGCCGCGTCGCTCGGGTGGGACGTCGCCCGGCCGCTCGTCGTCGTCGTCGCCGAAACGGACGAGAACGACGCCGAGACCACCCGGTCGGCCGAGGAGGTGCGGGTCCTCCAGGACAGATTCGCCCGCGCGTGGGCCCAGGCCGTCCGAGCCCGCGACACCTCCATCGCGGTCGCCGGCTTCAGCCAGGAGGTCGTCGTCCTCCAGCCCGTCGAGGAGGACGCGGACGCCGAGGCCGTGCTGCGCCGGGTCGGCGAGCTCGTGCGGGTCGTGCGCGGCGACGGGGGCGGTGGTCGGCGGACGTTCACGGTCGGGGTGTCGCGCACCGTGTCGTCGGTCGCCGACCTGCGCCGGGCGTACGAGGAGGCCGAGACCGCCGTGCAGGTCGGCCGGCAGGTGGAGGGCGGCTCGGGCGTCGCGCACTTCGACCAGCTGGGCATCTACCGGTTGCTCGCCCTCGTCCCCGACTCGGCCGACCTGCGGCGCTTCGTCACCGAGAGCCTCGGCGAGCTGGCCACCGACGCCTCCCCCGAGAACGCCGACCTGCGGCACACGCTCTCGGTGCTCATCGACACCAACCTCAACGTCGCCGAGACCGCCCGGCGGCTGTTCTTCCACTACAACACGCTGCGCTACCGGATCGCCAAGCTCGAGCGGATGCTCGGCCCGTTCACCACCGACCCGCAGCTGCGGCTCACCCTCGCCCTGGCCTTGCGGGTGCACCGGATGAAGGGCCTCTGACCGCCCGTCCACCTCGGCTCGCGAGCCCGACCGGTGGTCGCGAGCCGCGCCGACCCGGCTCCGCAACGACCCGCACGGCTCGCGAGCCGGCCGTGGTGGAGCCCGCGCTGGAGCCCGCACGCGCCACCGGGCACGGGGGTGGGACGATCGCGCCATGACCGCACCCGACGACGTCTACACGCACGGGCACGAGGAAGCGGTCCTGCGCTCCCACCGGTGGCGGACGGTCGAGAACTCGGCCGCGTACCTGCTGCCACACATCACCGAGACCTCGCGCATCCTCGACGTCGGCTGCGGACCGGGCACCATCACCCTCGACCTCGCACGACGGGCCGGCGCGGGCCGCGTCGTCGGCACCGACCGGTCGGAGGCCGTCGTCGAGGAGGCTCGCGCTGCGGCCGCGCGGACCGGCCTGACGAACGTCGAGCTCACCGTGGGCGACGTGTACGCGCTCGACCACGCGGCCGGCTCGTTCGACGTCGTGCACGCCCACCAGGTGCTCCAACACCTCACCGACCCCGTCGCCGCGCTCCGCGAGATGGGCCGGGTCTGCCGCCCCGGCGGCCTCGTCGCGGTCCGCGACGCCGACTACTCGGCCTTCACCTGGTCCCCGGCCGTGCCCGAGCTCGACGACTGGCTCGACCTGTACCGGGAGGTGGCCCGCGGGAACGCCGCGGAGCCGGACGCCGGCCGCCACCTCAAGGGCTGGGCCCTGGCGGCCGGGCTCGAGGTGGTCTCGTCGACCGCCGGGGCCTGGTGCTTCTCCACCGCGGACGACGTCGCGTGGTGGGGCAGCACGTGGGCCGAGCGGGTGCTCACGTCCGGCCTGGCCGAGCAGGCGCTCGAGCGGGGGCTCGCGTGCGCCGCCGACCTCGACCGCCTCGCGGCGGGCTGGCGGCGCTGGGCCGCCGCACCCGACGCATGGTTCGCCGTGCTCCACGGTGAGCTGCTGTGCACCCCGAAGGCCGTGGGCTGACGGCGAGGCCGCCTCGCCGGTCGACCCTCAGGGGACCTGCAGGGCCACGACGAACGCCTCGGGGTCGGCCACGGTGAAGGTGGCGCCCGGGTGGCGGATCCGACCCGTCGGGTCGATGGCCGGCACGGGGTCGTGGAACGCGACGCAGACGCCCCGCTCGCCGTTGGTCGCGAACGTGACGCCCCGGTCCGAGAAGGAGAGGTGCGGCGGGCCGGCGGTCTTGACGAACGAGTAACCGCCGGAGGTCTCGACGTGCGCGACGTTGTCGAGCGACGTCTCGAGCCGCCACCAGCCGAACCGCGACCGCAGCCGGCCGTCGCCCACCTCGACCCACGTCGTGGCCGGCAGCACCCCGAAGGGCAGGCCGGCGATGCGGTAGCGGCGGTCGAACGCGAACTCGAAGCGCTGGGTCGTCATCCGTCGACGCTACGGGCGTCCGACGTGGCACGGGGCGGGGTGAGCAGCTCGTCGAGGCGCGCCACCGAGTCCCAGTGCCGGGCGCCGTCGAGCAGGACCTCCAGCGGTTCGCCGCCGAGCAGCGCGAGCGCCTCCGGGACCGCGTCCGCCGCCAGGCGCCGGGCCAGGGTCACGTGCGGCAGCCAGCGGCCCGGGGCGACGAGCTCGGAGGAGAGCGGCGCCAGCGCGGCCGCCACCCCGGCGTGCAGGTCGAGCAGCGCCTCGGACGCCACGACGACCCGCGCGAGCACGTGGGGCCCACGTCCGAACAGCACGGGCGGTCCGAGCCACGCCGGCAGGGGCAGGACCCCGAGCGGGGCGAGGACGGCGGCGAGGCCGTCCGGCCCCGGCCATCCCTCCGACGTCGTCACCGTCACGTGCGGACGGTTCGAGGGGCTGGGGTGCAACGCCTGGCTCGGCAGCCCGGCCTCGGCCAGCCGCGCCCACTCGGCCCGCACCCCCTGGTCGGCGGCCGGGTCGAGGACGAGCTCGACGCTGTGCACTCCCCCATCCTCGCCGACCCGCCGTCCGAGCCGCCTCCCCGACCCCGAGCCGGTCCTGCGTCGCCGAGCCTGCTGCAGCAGGCTCGGCCGCAGCGAACCGTCTCGCACGTGGCCGAGCACCCTGAGGCCACGTCCACCCGGCCACGGCCATCGCTCCGGGCCGACGTTGCCAACGGCGGAGGGGTTCGGCTGTCAACCATTGCCGGGGGTGTCGCCGGACACGGTCACTAGGTTCCCGGTATCACGGTCCCTGTGAGCCGCGTCACCGCCGCGGCACCGGCAGAGAGGTCCCTCCCCATGTCGCTCGGTCTCGGTTGGAAGGTCAAGGGCGACGGGAAGTCGCTCGCCCCCGGGGAGGTCGTCGCCCCCGACGAGCGCCTCTCGTGGGGACGCACGGTGGGCCTCGGCGCCCAGCACGTCGTCGCGATGTTCGGCGCCACCTTCGTCTTCCCCCTGCTCATGGGCCTCAACGCGCAGCTGGCGATCATGATGAGCGGCATCGCGACCATCGCCTTCCTGCTCATCGTGCAGGGAAAGGTCCCGAGCTACCTCGGCACCTCGGCGTCCTTCCTCGGTGGTGTCATCGCGATCCGCGCCCAGGGCGGGGACTCCGCCGACGTCACCGGGGCGATCCTCGTCGCCGGCGTCGTGCTCGTCGCGGTCGGCGTCGTCATCCACTTCCTGGGCTCGGGAGTGCTGCACAAGGTGCTCCCGCCGGTCGTCACCGGCGCGGTCGTCATGCTCATCGGCTTCAACCTCGCCCCCGTCGTGGCCAAGACCTACTGGCCGCAGGACCAGTGGGTGGCCATCCTCACGATGGTCTTCACGATCGTCGTCGCCGTGGCGTTCCGGGGCTTCATCGGACGCATCGCCGTCTTCCTCGCCCTGATCTTCGGCACGCTGCTGTCCTGGGTCCTCGACCACACGGTCGGGCAGATCACCTCCGTCCTCGGCGGCGCCACCGAGGCCACCACCCACCTCCGGTGGAACACCGCCGGGGTCGGCGACGCCGCGTGGTTCGGCCTGCCCCCCAGCACGACCGTCGGCGCCGACGGCAAGGAGGTCGTCGGCATCCACGCGCCGTCGTTCACCGCCGCCGCGATCCTCCTCGTCCTCCCCGCGGTCATCGCCCTCATCGCCGAGAACGCCGGCCACGTCAAGGCGGTGGCCGAGATGACCGGCCACGACCTCGACCCCGTGATGGGCCGGGCGATCGCCGCGGACGGCATCGGGACGGTCATCGCCAGCTCGGTCGGCGGCTCGCCCACCACCACGTACGCCGAGAACATCGGCGTCATGGCCGCCACCCGCGTGTACTCCACGGCCGCCTACTACGTGGCGGCCGCCGTCGCCATCCTCTTCGGGCTCTCGCCGAAGTTCGGCGCCCTGGTCTTCTCGGTCCCCGGTGGGGTCCTCGGCGGCATCACCGTCGTCCTCTACGGGATGATCGGCCTGCTCGGCGCGAAGATCTGGAAGGAGAACGGGGTCGACTTCGGCAACCCGCTCAACCTCGTCCCGGTCGCCGCGGGCATCATCATCGGCATCGGTGACGTCTCCCTCAAGATCACCGACGACTTCTCCCTCAGCGGCATCGCCCTCGGCACCATCGTCACGGTGGCCGGATGGCACCTCGCGCGCTCCCTCGCCCCCGCGAGCTCCTCACCGACCGCGAGGGGACGGCGATCTCGGTCGGCGACCACGTCTACGGCGACAGCGACGGCATCGACGACCTCGCCCAGGAGGGCTACCCGGGGTCGAGGGGCGCGCGCGACCCGGAGCGCGACCGTCGCCCCTGAGCCCGCACGAGTGCGCCCCGCCCGGCCACCTCGCCGGGTGGGGCGCACCCGTTTCCCGACCCGCCCGCACCCACCCTTCCGCGGGCCCGTCCCGAGAGGCAGGATCGACAAGGTGAAGCCCGCCCCCTTCGTGCACCACGCACCGCGCTCGGTCGACGAGGCCGTCGCGACCCTCGGCGAGGTCGGCCACGACGGGAAGGTGCTCGCCGGCGGCCAGAGCCTCGTCCCCCTGCTCTCGATGCGCCTGGCCTCCCCCGGACACCTCGTCGACGTCAACGGCGTCCCCGGGCTCGACACGGTCGAGGTCACCGACGGATGGGTGCGCGTCGGGGCGCTCGTGCGGCACGCCGGGCTCGAGCGGCACGAGGCGGCGGTGGCCGCACTCCCCCTGCTGCGCACCGCGGTCCGCAACGTCGCCCATCCGGCCGTCCGCACGCGAGGCACGACGGTCGGCTCGATCGCCCACGCCGACCCCTCCGGCGAGATGCCCTCGGTGGCCGTCCTCACCGGCGCGGTGGCCGAGGTCGTGGGGCCCCGTGGCGCACGCGAGGTCGCCGCCGACGGGTTCTTCACCGGCCCGCTGGAGACCACCCTCGCGCCCGACGAGCTCGTCGTCGCGGTGCGCTTCGGGCGGTTGCCGGCCGGCACGCGCACCGCCTTCCTCGAGTCCGCCCGCCGGTCCGGCGACTACGCCCTGGCCGGCGTGGCCCTGGCCCTCGGCACCGACGGCGACGTCGTCACCACCGCCCACGCCTCGTTCGTCTCCGTCACCCCCGTGCCCGACGTCCTCGACCTCGGCCCCGCGCTCGCCGGTCACCCGCTGCGCGACCTGCCGCTCGACGACGCCGCCGAGCTGGTCCGCGGCCACGTCGACCCCGAGACCGACATCCACGCGAGCGCCGACTACCGGCGGATGCTCGTCACCGAGCTGACTCGTCGCGCCCTCCTCGAGACGGCCGGCACCGCGGCCGAGGGGGCGGCATGAGCGAGCCCGTCACCGACCAGCAGCTCTCGATCACGGTGCGCGTCAACGGGGTCCACCGCACGGCATCGGCACCGGCCCGTCGGCTGCTCTCCGACTTCCTCCGCCACGACCTCGGCCTCACCGGCACCCACGTCGGCTGCGAGCACGGCGTGTGCGGCGCGTGCACCGTGCTCGTCGACGGCGAACCGGCCCGGGCCTGCCTGATGTTCGCCGTCACCGCGCAGGCCCACGACATCACGACGGTCGAGGGCATCGGCAACGACCCGTCCGCCCTCAGCCCGGTGCAGCAGGCCTTCGCGGAGTGCCACGCGCTCCAGTGCGGCTTCTGCACACCGGGGTTCATCACCACGATCACGGCGTACCTCGAGGAGCATCCCGACCCGACCCGCGAGGAGGCCCGCGAGGCCATCTCGGGCAACCTCTGCCGGTGCACCGGCTACCAGAACATCGTCACGGCCGTCGTGCGCGCCGCCGAGATCCGCCACGAGCGGGGGCTCGCGTGACCACGCGCCAGGTCGGCGAGCGGGTCCAGCGCCGCGAGGACCCCCGCCTCCTCACCGGCAACGGCCGCTACGTCGACGACCTCGGGCGCGGTGCCCTGCAGGCGGCGTTCGTCCGCAGCCCCCACGCCCACGCGCGCGTCGTCGACATCGACATCGCCGACGCGTGGGAGCTCGACGGCGTCGAGGCGGTCTACACGTGGGACGACCTCGACGGCCGGGTCGCCGAGCCGCTCCCCGTCCTCATCCCCCACCCCGCGATGACCCACGCCCGCACCGGCACCTGCCTGGCGCGCGACGAGGTCAATCACGTCGGCGAGGCCGTCGTCATGGTCGTGGCCCGCGACCGGTACGTCGCCGAGGACGCCTGCGGCCGCATCACCGTCACGTACGAGACGCTGCCCGCCGTCGTCGGCCTCGAGAACGCCCGAGCCGCAGACCGGCTCGTGCACGACGACGTCCCGGGCAACGTGTCGGCCACCCTGCGCCAGGAGGTCGGCGACGTCGACACGGCGATGGCCGCGGCCCCGAACCGGCTCACCCTCGACCTCGAGATCGAGCGCAGCGCCTGCATGCCGATGGAGGGCAAGGGCGTCTACGCCCGCTGGGACGCCGACGACGAGTCGCTGCGGCTGTACTCCTCCACCCAGACCAGCACCGGGGTGCGCGCCGCCGTCGCGGCCAAGCTCGGGATGCCGCTCGCCAAGGTCGAGGTCGTCACGCCCGACGTCGGCGGCGGCTTCGGCGTCAAGATCGTCCACCCGTGGCCCGAGGAGGTCCTCGTGCCGTGGGCCGCGCGCCGGCTCGGCCGCGACGTCAAGTGGACCGAGGACCGCCGCGAGCACTTCGTCTCCTCCGCGCACGAGCGGGGCCAGCTGCAGGAGGTCGAGGTCGGCTTCGACGACGACGGCCGGCTGCTCGCCCTCGACGTCCGCTTCTGGCACGACAACGGTGCCTACACGCCCTACGGCATCATCGTCCCGATCATCACGGCCACCCAGCTGCTCGGGCCGTACAAGCCGGGCGCCTACCGCGTCGAGTTCTGGAGCCTCTACACGAACACCGTTCTCGTGACGCCCTACCGGGGCGCCGGGCGACCTCAGGGCTGCTACGCGATGGAGCGCACGATGGACGCCATCGCCGCCCACCTCGGCCTCGACCGCGCCGAGGTCCGCAGCCGCAACTTCATCCAGCCCGACGAGATGCCGTACGACCACGGCCTGATGTTCCAGGACGGCCGGCCCCTCAAGTACGACTCCGGCGACTTCCCGGCCAGCCTCGCCAAGCTCAAGGCGCTCGTCGGGTGGGACGACTTCGCCGCCTACCGCGAGCAGGCCGCCGCCGAGGGACGGCGCGTCGGCCTCGGTATCGGCTGCTATGTCGAGGGCACCGGGGTCGGCCCGTACGAGGGCGGCCACGTGCAGGTCGAGACCTCCGGGCGGGTCAACGTCGCCACCGGCCTCACCACCCAGGGCCAGGGCCACCAGACCGTGCTGGCCCAGATCGTCGCCGACGAGCTCGGCGTCCGGCTCGAGGACGTCCACGTCACCACGGGCGACACCCGCCGGATGGCCTACGCCGTCGGTACCTTCGCCTCGCGCGGCGCCGTGATGTCGGGCAACGCCGTCGCGCTGGCCGCGAAGGTCGTGCGCGAGAAGGCGTTGCGCATCGCCGCCGATGCCCTCGAGGTCTCCGCCGACGACCTCGAGATCGCGGACGGGGTCATCTCCGTCAAGGGGGCGCCCGGCACCTCCATCGGCCTGAGCACCGTCGCCGTCCTGTCCAACCCGCTGCGCTACGCCTTCGACGCCTCCGCCGCGGCCGCCACCCAGTTCGCCGGCACGTTCGACCCCGACAAGCCCCGGTCGCCGACGACGACGAGCCGGGCCTCGAGGGCCAGGACTTCTACTCCCCCACCCAGGCCACCTTCGCCAACGGGATGCACGCCGCCGTCGTCGAGACCGACCCCGTCACCGCCGAGATCCGCATCCTGCGGTACTGCGTCGTCCACGACTGCGGCGTCATGGTCAACCCGATGATCGTCGAGGGCCAGGTGCACGGCGGCGTCGCGCAGGGCGTCGGCGGCGCCCTCTACGAGCGGATGGTCTACGACGAGGGCGGCCAGCTGCTCAACGCCTCGTTCATGGACTTCCTCGTCCCGTACGCCTCCGAGGTGCCGCACGTCGAGACCGACCACCTCGAGACGCCGTCGCCGCTCAACCCGCTGGGGCTCAAGGGCGCCGGCGAGGCGGGGACCATCCCGGTGTCGGCGGTCATCGCCTCGGCCATCGAGGACGCCGAGGGCTTCCCCATCCGCTCGATGCCCATCAGCCCCGCCGAGCTCTGGGAGCTGCGGCGGGCCCGCGCCACCGACCCCGTTCCCGCGCAGGAAGGTCCGTCATGAAGATCACCGGCACCTCGACCCTCGACGCCGCCCCCGACGCGGTGTGGCGGGCCATCCTCGACCCGGCGGTCCTCGCCCGCTGCATCCCCGGCTGCGAGGCGCTGACCACGGTCGGTGAGGACCGGTACGCGATGACCGTCACGGCCGGCGTCGCGGCCATCAAGGGCACGTACACCGGCGAGGTTGCCCTCACCGACATGGAGAAGCCGTCGGCGCTGCGGCTGAAGGCCAACGGCGCCGGCGGTCCCGGCACCATCGACGCCGACGTCCGGGTGCACCTCACGCCGTCGGGTGCCGGCGGCACCGACCTCGCGTACGAGGCCGACGCGACCGTGGGCGGCACCATCGGCGGGGTCGGCCAGCGGATGCTCGCCGGCGTCACCCGCAAGATGGCCGGCCAGTTCTTCAGCGCCCTCGACGCCGACATCGCCGGCGGCGGAGCGCTCCCCGCCGCGCCCGCGAGCGCCCTGGTGGCCGGCACCGCGGGCTCGGGCTCCGCACCGGCCGCGCCCGCCGTCGGCACCACCTTCACGGGCCGGGCCGCAGGACCGGCGGCGAGCACGAGCGCCCGCGACCTCGTCGTCGCCGCGGTGGCCGGGGGGCTGCTGGCCCTCGCCGGCGTCGCGCTCGGCTGGCGGCTGGGGCGGCGGTCCTGATGCGCGCCTTCACCGCCGCCGCCGTCCAGGTCGCCCCGCACCCCGGCCCGCTGACGGCCGAGTCGGTGACCCGCAACATCGACCGCTGCATCGACTACACGCGCCGCTGCGTCGAGGCCACCGGCGCCGAGCTCGTCGTCCTCCCCGAGTCGTGCACCACCGGCTTCACCCCGGGCATCCCCACCGAGGAGCTCTGGGAGCTGGTCTCCGAGGTCCCCGGGCCGGTCACCCAGCGGCTCTGCGACGCCGCCGCCGAGCTGGGTGTCCACCTCGTCGCCGGCACCTACGAGCGAGGCCCGACGCCCGACGTGGTCTTCAACTCCTCCGTCCTCGTCGACCCCCAGGGCGTGATCCGCGGGGTGTACCGCAAGACGCACCCGTTCTGCTCCGAGGCCGTCGCGGGCGGCGGGTGGGTGACCCCCGGCGACTCCGTCACGGTCGTCGACACCGCGCTCGGCCGGATCGGGATGATCATCTGCTTCGACGGCGACTACCCCGAGCTGGCCCGCATCCAGGCGGTGCGGGGCGCCGAGGTCATCGTCCGGCCGTCGGCGCTGCTGCGCTCGGCCGACGTCTGGGAGCTGACCTCCCGGGCCCGCGCGTACGACAACCACGTCTACGTGGTCGGCGCCAACGCCACCGGAACCGACGCCGCGGGCGTGCACTACTTCGGGAACAGCCACGTCGTGACCCCGCTCGGCCACATCGTCGCCAAGGCCGCCTCGCACGAGGGCTGGGTGTCGGCGCGGCTCGACCCCGCAGAGGCGCTGGCGTCGCTGACCCCCGGCTCGAACATCGGCCAGGGCTTCGACCACCTGCGCGACCGGAACCTCGACCTCATCCGGAGCCACCGCGACGACCTCGAGGCACCGGCCAAGACCTCCTTCCCGCACGCCTGAGGAACCCGTCGACCCCCACCGGCGTGTCGCCGACGGCTTCGGGGGACAATGCGGTGTGACGTCACGACGCCCCCCGGGTCCGCCCAGCTACTCCGCCCGCAGCCCGTTCAAGCAGGCGGTGGCTCCTCCCGTGGAGATCTACGCCGTCGGCGACCGGGTCACGCACGACCGGTTCGGCCTCGGCCGCGTCATCGGCATCGAGCCCGCAGCGGTCCTCGTCGACTTCGGTCACGAGCGTGCGCGGGTCACCAGCCCGTTCACCCGGCTCAGCAAGCTCTAGGCCGGTCCCGGGCCCCCGACCGGCCCGAGTTCCCCCGGACCCCTGCCCCCCGAGCACGCCACCCGGTAGCCTCGCCGCGACGGCGTGCCACGGGTGCATCGCCGCGCCGAGGTCCGGGGAGGGACGCACGATGCAGGTCACGATGCTCGTCATCGGAGGCGTCGGCATCCTCCTGCTGCTCGTCTCGCTCGTGGTCGGCGACGTCGTCGACGGCTTCCTCGACGGCATCGGCCCCGACCTGCTCTCCGGGCTCGCGGTCTCCGGGTTCCTCGCCGCCTTCGGCTTCGTCGGCGCGCTCGTGCTCTCCGGGGGCGCCTCCGCCACCGTCGCGATCATCGCCGGCCTCGTCGCGGGCGTCGCCGTGGCGCTGGCCGCCGGGTACGCCAGCCGGCGCCTGATGCGCGGGGGCGACGAGTCCACGGTGCGCTCGGCGGGCCTCGTCGGGCTGTCCGGCACGGTCGTCGAGCCGGTGCCCGAGGACGGCTACGGGATGGTCAGCGTCGTCGCCGCCGGCCACATCACCCGCCTCAACGCCCGCGCCGACGAACCGCTCGGCAGCGGGACGGCGGTCGTCGTCACGGCCGTGCTCAGCCCGACCTCGGTCCGGGTGTCGCGCCGCGAGGCCTGAGCCGACTCCCTTCACGCACACCGGCGCGCGGAACCGGGGGACCTCGCGCCGCGTCCACCAGTCACCACCCACACCCGGGGTGCCTCCGGCGCCCCTGAAAGGTCAGGAACCATGTTCGGGTTCGACGTCTCGGTCGGCCTCGTCGCCGTCCTCGGGCTCGTCCTCCTCGTCGTCCTCTCCGGGCTGATCATCGCCTCGCGCTACCGCGTGGCGGGCCCCAACGAGGCGTTCATCGTCACCGGGCGCAAGGGCAAGGAGGTGAAGAACCCCGAGACCGGGGAGATGTCCACCGACCTGTCCGGCCAGAAGGTCGTCATGGGCGGCGGCATCTTCGTCGTCCCGTTCGTCCAGCGGCTGCACATCCTCGACCTGTCGAGCCGCCGCATCATGGTCCAGATCCGCGGGGCGGTCTCCGGGCAGGGCGTCAAGCTCAACCTCGACGGCGTGGCCATCGTCAAGGTCGGCGGCAACGAGGACTCCATCCGGGCCGCGGCCCAGCGCTTCCTCACCCAGCAGGGCGAGATCGAGACCTTCACCCAGGAGACGCTCGCCGGCTCGCTGCGCTCGATCGTCGGCTCGCTGACCGTCGAGCAGATCATCCGTGACCGGGCCGCGTTCGCCCAGCGCGTCGCCGACGAGGCCGAGTCCTCGCTCACCGGCCAGGGCCTGGTGCTCGACACCTTCCAGATCCAGGACATCACCGACGACGGCACCTACCTCTCCGACCTCGGGCGCCCCGAGTCGGCCAAGGTCGGCCAGCTCGCCGCCATCGCCGAGGCCAACGCCCGGCAGGCCGCCGAGCAGGCGCGCATCGTCGCCGAGCAGGAGATCGCCGTCAGCCAGCGCCAGCTCGCGCTGAAGACCGCCGAGATCAAGGCCGAGACCGACGCCGCCCAGGCCCAGGCCGCCGCGGCCGGACCGCTCGCCCAGGCCGACCGCGACCAGGCGATCCTCACCGAGCAGGAGAAGGTCGCCGTCCGGCAGGCCGCGCTCAAGGAGCGCCAGCTCGACACCGAGGTCCGCAAGCCCGCGGACGCCGAGCGCTACCGCGTCGAGCAGGAGGCCGAGGCCTCCCGCAACGCCGCGATCGCCGAGGCCGAGGCCCGCAAGGCCGCGAGCATCGCCGCCGCCCAGGCCGACGCCGAGAAGGCGCGGCTCACCGGTGAGGCCGAGAAGGCCCGACGCACGGCCCTGGCCGACGCCGAGGCCATCGAGGGCACCCGGCGCGGTGAGGCCGACAAGGCACTGCGTGTCGCGCAGTCCGAGGCCACCCGCGCCGAGGGTGACGCGCAGGCGTCGGCCATCCTCGCCACCGGTCAGGCCGAGGCCGAGGCGATGAACAAGCGCGCCGACGCCTTCGCCCGGTACAACGAGGCCGCCGTGCTCCAGATGCTCGTCGAGGTGCTGCCGCAGGTGGCCCGCGAGCTGGCGGCGCCGATGGCCTCGATCGACCAGCTGACGGTGCTCTCCACCGACGGTGCCGCGGCCCTGCCGAAGCAGGTGACCGACAACCTCACCCAGACGATGGCGATGGTCAAGAGCACGACGGGCATCGACATCCAGACGCTGCTCCAGAAGTACACGGGCGGGCCGGCCGGCACGTCGGTGTCGGCGGAGGTCGTCCCGGCGGTCGACGGCCCGACGGCCTGACGAGGCATCCCGCGTCGAGTGCGGATGTGGTCGCCCCGGCGACCACATCCGCACTCGACTGCCCGCCCCACTAGCCTGCTGCGATGGTCCGGGGCGTGGTGCGGTGGGGGGCGGCGGTGCTCGGCGTCGTCGTCCTGCTCGGCGTCGCCGGGTGGGCCGGCTACACCTACGCCCTCCCCCACCACCGACCCGCACTCGCGGCGGGCGAGCGGCTCGGGGTCGACGTCTCCGCGCACCAGGGCGACATCGACTGGGCGGCCGTGGCCGGTGACGGCATCGACGCCGCCTACGTCAAGGCCTCGGAGGGCGCCACCTTCGCCGACGACCGGTTCGCCGCGAACTGGGCGGGCGCGCGGGCAGCCGGCCTGGAGGTCGGCGCCTACCACTTCTTCACCCTCTGCAAGGACGGCGACGAGCAGGCGGCCAACCTCCTCGCCCGGCTGCGCGAGGTCGGCGCCGACGCCTCGACCCTCCCCCCGGTCGTCGACCTCGAGCTGAGCGGCAACTGCGCCGCCCGTCCGTCCCGAGCCGTCGTGCAGGAGCGGCTGACCACCTTCGTCAGCACCGTCGAGCAGGCCACCGGTCAGCAGGTGCGCCTCTACCTCCTCGGGTCGTTCGAGGAGCGGTACCCGCTGCCGGACGCGCTGGCCGACCGGGACCGCTGGGTGCGCCGGCTCCTACTGCGCCCGGGTGACGACGGCTGGGCGTGGTGGCAGGTCAGCAGCCGGGCCGCGGTGGAGGGCATCGAGGGGCCGGTCGACCTCGACGTCGTCGCCGCGGGCTGACGCGCGTCCGGTCACCCCGGTCGCGCGCGCCGTTCGGCGAGGATGGCCGTCGGGTGGGCGGTCCGTCGGCAGCATCTGCCAGCGCGGGGGCCGCGCCCGACCGGTTGGATCGAGCGCATGACCGAGCGGCAGCGGCGGATCCGGGTGGGCATCGACACCGGGGGACCTTCACCGACGTCGTGGCCGTCGACGAGGACTCGGGCGAGGTCGTCACGACGAAGACGCCGAGCACACCGGCCAACCCCGCGGACGGGTTCATCGCGGGCATCGAGAAGATCCTCGCCACCCTGGGCGCCACCGGGCACGACCTCACGGCCGTCTCGCACGGCACGACGGTCGCGACGAACAAGCTCCTCGAGGGCAAGGTCGAGCGGCTGGGGTTCGTGACGACCGAGGGCTACGAGTTCATGCTCGAGATCGCCCGCCAGGCGGTCCCCGACGGCTACGGCAACTCCTACTTCTGGGTCAAGCCACCCCGCATCGTCCCCGCCGACGCGGTGCGCACCGTGCGCGGCCGCCTCGACGTCACCGGCGCCGAGGTGCGTCCGTTCTCCGAGGACGACGCCGTCGCCGCCGCCCACTTCTTCCGGGACCGGGGCATCACGACGATCGGCGTCTGCTTCCTGCACTCCTACGCGAACGACGAGCACGAGCTGGCCATGCGCGAGGTGCTGCGACGCGAGCACCCGGAGGCCGTCGTCTCGATCAGCAGCGAGGTGCTGCGCGAGTACCGCGAGTACGAGCGGGCGATGACCACGCTCGTCGACGCCGCCGTCAAGCCGAACGTCAGCCGCTACGTCCGCAACATCCACGAGCGCCTCGACGGCTTCACGGGCGGGCGGCCCGTGCCGTTCTACGTCATGAAGTCCAACGGCGGTGTGCTGTCGGCCGACGAGGTCGTGCACCAACCGATCACCACCGTGCTGTCCGGGCCGGCCGCCGGGGCCCTCGGCGCTGCGCTCATCGCCGAGCGCGCCGGCTTCCCCAAGGTGCTGACCTGTGACGGCGGCGGCACCTCGACCGACGTCTCCGTCGTCCTCGACGGCGAGCCGACGCTGACCACCGAGGGGTCGGTCGGGGCCTACCCCAGCAAGATCCCGATGATCGACGTCGTCACCGTCGGTGCCGGTGGCGGGTCGGTCGCGTGGGTGTCCCCCGAGGGCACGCTCAAGGTCGGGCCGCAGTCGGCGGGCGCCGACCCGGGGCCGCTCTGCTACGGCCGCGGGGGCACCGAACCGACGATCACCGACGCGCACGTCGTGCTCGGCCGCATCCCTCCGCACCTGCTGGGCGGGGAGATCCCGCTCGACGTCGAGGCGGCCCGGGTCGGCCTCCAGGCGCTGGCCGACCGACTCGGCCTCGACCTGGAGCGTTGCGCCACAGGCGTCCTCGAGATCTCTGCGTGGAACCAGGCGAACGCACTGCGCCAGGTCTCGGTCAAGCGCGGGCTCGACGTCCGCGACTTCATGCTGACGACCTTCGGCGGCTCCGGGTCGCTGCTGGCCTGCCGGCTCGTCGACGTCCTCGACCTCGCCGGCGTCGTCGTGCCGCAGAACCCGGGCAACCTCAGCGCCTTCGGGCTGCTCACCGTCGACGTCCGCAACGACTACGTCCAGACCCACGTCGCGCGCCACGACGCCCTCGACCTCGCCGAGGTCTCCGTCATCCTCGAGGCCCTGACCGCCAAGGGTGCCGCGGCCCTGACGGCGGAGGGCTTCACGCCCGAGCAGCACGAGTTCGTCCGCACCGTCGACCTGCGCTACTTCGGCCAGGCCTACGAGGTGCGCGTCCCGGCCGGGTCGGGCACGGTCGACGACGCCTGGGCCCAGGAGGTGGCGGCGCGCTTCCACGACGAGCACCGGCAGCTCTACGGCTACGACTTCCGCGACGACCCCACCCAGCGCGTCGAGTGGGTCAACCTGCGGGTCACCGGGGTCGGCCCGATCACCCGCCCCGAGCTCCAGCCCCTCCCCACCCGTGACGGGGGTGGTCCGACACGGAGAGCCTGCCGGGGCAGCGCTCGACCCGGCCGGTGTGCTTCGACCCCGGGGCCGGCTCCGTCGACACCCCGGTGCTCTGGCGCCCCGACCTGCGCGCCGGTGACACCTTCGCCGGCCCCGCCATCGTCGAGGAGTTCGGTTCGACCGTCCCGGTGCACCCCGGCTTCGCGGTGCGCGTCGACGGTTGGGGCAACCTCGTCGTCACGAAGGAGGAGTCCCGATGACCGCCGAGCCGCGCACGCCGCGCACCCCCGAGGAGACCGCGGCCTACCTCGCGAGCCCGCCGGTCAACCCGGCCGGCCTCCCCACCGCGTACGAGCACGGCGGCCGCCTCACCGCCGAGGGCACCGCCGTCGACCCGATCCTCGTCGAGATCGTCCAGGGCACCCTCGCGAGCGTCGAGATGGAGGTCGAGACGGCCATCGCCCGCACGTCCCGCAGCCCGATGATCCGCGACGCCCACGACTTCCGCGCCGGAATCCACGACCGGCAGCTGCGCAAGCTCACCGGCCGCTCGTACTCGGCGCTCGTGCACCCCGTCGTCCGCGACTTCCCGGTCGAGCAGATGCGCGAGGGCGACGTCTACTTCCACAACGACGTCTACGAGTCCGAGGGCGGCATCGGCCACCTGCCCGACCTCTGCGTCACCGTCCCGGTCTTCCACGACGGCGAGGTCGTCGCGTTCGTCCAGGCCTTCGGTCACCACGACGACATCGGCGGCGCGGTGCCCGGCTCGATGCCCAGCAATGCCCGGACCGTGTTCGAGGAGGGACTCTCCGTCCCGCCGATCAAGCTGTGGGACAACGGAGTCCCCAACCGCGCCGCGCTGCGCATCATGACCCGCAACAGCCGGATGCCCGACAGCCTGGCCGCCGACCTCGACGCCGAGTGCTCGGCCTGCCTCATGGGCGCCCGGCGCCTCGGCGAGCTGTTCGCCCGCTACGGCCGCGACACCGTCGAGGCGGCGTTCGACGCCATCCTCGACGCGACGACCGAGACCTACCGGCGCGAGGTGCTCGACCGCATCCCCGACGGCACGTACGTCTGGGAGGACTACGCCGAGCACGACGGGGTCGACGAGCCCATGCTCCACACCCAGCGGATCACCCTCACCAAGACGAGCACCGGCGGCCCCGGGCCCGGTGACGGCGGCCCACGCCTCGTCATCGACTTCACCGGCACCGGCCCGCAGGCCAAGGGCCCGATCAACCACTGCGGCGACTACGTGGGCGGCAACTTCCTCGTCAAGTGGCTGGCCCCGTGCTGCGCAACCTCGCCGACTCCCCCGAGCGGATGGCCGAGCTCGACGTCAACGAGGGCGTCGTGCCGCTCATCGAGATGCGCTTCCCCGAGAAGGGGACCCTGCTCACGCCGATCTACCCCGCGCCGACCAACGCCCGCACCTTCGTCATCCTCCGGCTGCTCGGGGTGCTCGCGGGAGTGGTGGCCAAGGCCGTCGACGGCCGGATGCCCGCCGACCAGGAGACCATCCGCTACACCGGGGTCTACGGCCAGGACGCCGACGGCGAGGACTACCTCATGCGCGAGGTGCTCGGTGGCGGCTCGGGCGGGCGCTACTACGCCGACGGCGAGGACACCATCCACGTCGTGCCCGACAGCCGGAACCTGCCGACCGAGTTCACCGAGAGCCGTTTTCCCTTCCGCGTCGAGCGGCTCGGGCTCGCCGTCGACTCCGGAGGTGCTGGGCGCCACCGCGGCGGGCTCGGCTACGAGAAGCACGTGCGGATGCTCCGGGACGCGCACTTCATGTCCATCGCCGACCGCTCGATCCTCGCCTGCTGGGGCGTCAAGGGCGGCAGGGCCGGCCGGCCGTTCGAGGTGACCGTCGACCTCGGCGGCCCCGACGAGCGCGTCGTCGACGCCCTCGCCGACGCCGAGCCGGTGCGCGCCGGGCAGGTCATCCGGATCCGCACGACCGGCGGTGGTGGGTGGGGTGACCCGCTCGAGCGTCCCTACGACGAGGTCGAGCGCGACCTGCGCTGGGGCAAGGTGTCGTTCGAGGGCGCCCGGCGCGACTACGGGGTCGTCGCGACCGGCACGAAGGACGAGCCCGTGGTCGACGTCGTCGCCTCGGACGCCCTGCGCGCCGGGCGCCGCGCGGCCCGTGGCGCCGAGCCGTTCTTCGACCGGGGCCCGGCTACGCCCGCCTCTCCGGCGGCGCGACCTCGGCCGACGTCGACTGGGTCTGACGTGGCCGAGGCGGCCGACGACCGCCCGGTGCTCGTCGTCGGGGTGGCCGGGAAGACCGGCCGGGCCGTGGCGGCCGCCCTCCGGCGACGCCGCGTGCCGGTGCGCGGGACGGTCCGCCCCGACCGCGCGGACGACACCCCGCACGGCGTCGAGCCCGCCGAGGTCGACCTCGACACCGGGGACGGCCTCGAGGCCGCACTGGCCGGGTGCCGCGCCGCCTACCACCTGGCCCCGAACGTGCACCCCGACGAGGTGGGGATGGCCCGCCGCTTCGCCGCCGCGGCCACCGCGACCGGGCTCCCCCACGCCGTCCTCCACTCGGTGCTGCACCCCGAGGACCGGCGCATGCCCCACCACCTCCGCAAGGCCGCGGCCGAGCAGGTGCTGCGCGAGCGGCTGCCGGCCTCGCTCGTCGTCCTCCGCCCGTGCGCGTACCAGGAGAACCTCCTGCCGCAGGTGCTCGCCGGCGAGGTGGTCCTCCCCTACTCACCGGACGCGCCGTTCACCGCGGTCGCGCTCGACGACGTCGCGGAGGCCGCGGCAAAGGTGCTGCTCGACCCGGCGAGCCGCCGCGCGACCTACGACCTCGCCGGCCCGCAGGCCCTGTCCACGCGCGAGATGGTCGAGCAGGCCGCCGAGGTGCTCGGCCGTCCGGTCGCGGTCCGGGTCGTCACGCCCTCCGCGTGGGCCACCGGACCCGGGGCCGGCCTGCCGCCGCGGGCGCGCGACGACCTCGTGCAGATGTTCGCCGCGTACGACGAGGACGGCCTCGTCGGCGACCCCGCCGACCTCGCGACCCTGCTCGGACGCCGCCCGACCCGGTGGTCCGAGACCGTCGCGGCGTCCGGCCGCTGACGGCGCGAGGGCGGGTGCGGCCGCCGCAGCGACCCCACCCGCCCTGGCGTGGGCCCTCGGCCGCTCAGCGGCGGAAGACCTGCACCTCCGTGATGCCGACCTTCTGCGCGCCGGAGTAGCCGGTGACGCAGTCGGTGACGTTCGCCGGGTCGGCGTCCTGCTCAGCGGCGTACAGCGGACCGCCCTGGCACTGGTTGGCCACGACCTCGAGGCGCAGGTGCGTCGCCGCGGTCTGGGGGATGTCGAACGAGCGCATCTTCAGTGCCGGTGCCGTCGGCCGCGGGACCCCGGCGGGGAACGCGTCGGCCGGGGAGGTGTACACCGCGCGGAAGTCGGCGTCGCGCGAGCAGTCCACCCGGCCCCTGGCGTCGCACGCCCAGACCCGGAACTGGCGCAGGGCCTGGAAGCGGGCGACCGAGCCGGGCTCGGGCAGGGCGCTCACCTGGACCCGTCGGACGACCTGGCGGCCTCCGGCGAGGTCGACGGTGAACACCTTCTGCGCCGCGCTCGGCTGGTCGACCGTCGTACCGGTCGTGCCCTCGTTGTCGTCGACGAGCTTGGCCAGCCCGACGCCCTCACCGCTGATCGTCGCGCCCCGTGTGCTGCTGGCGAGGTTGTCCCGCAGCCTGACCGGGAGGTCGCGCGTCTGGCGCGGCCTGGCCGTCAGGGTGACGCGGACCTGGCCGTGACCCGGTGCCGCGGCCGTGTAGGTGCGCTCGCCCGGCACGACGGCGAAGGTGTCCGGCAGGTCGGTCGCCGGGTCGGTGTCGGCCACGGGGCGCGAGCGCGCCGTGTACTCACCGACGTACAGCTTCGCCCCCACGACGGGACGGCCCTCCTCGTCGGTCGGCGAGAAGCGCAGCGTGGCGTCACCCGCGTAGGCCGAGGAGAAGCTCGGCACCGGGGTGGAGTCCGACGAGCTGGTCGAGGCCGCACCCTGGCCGAGGCCACGGGCGGCGAAGGCGTTCCAGAGCAGGTCCTGGTTGCGACCGCCGAAGCGGAGCAGGTCGGCGGCGAGCATCCGGTCGCGGGCGTCGACCATCGAGACCGACCCGCTCGGCATGAGCAGCCAGGCGTCGAAGACCAGCTGGATCCAGCGCCGGTTGCCCGGGCACTGGGCGACCGGGGTGGTCCCGTTCGCGCAGGCCTTCTGCGTGGCGGCGTCCCGAGGCCGTAGCGTCCGATGAACGCGGCGCGGATGTCGTTGTTCGTCGCCGACCAGATCTCGCCGTCCGCGTGGACCTGCGGGCCGGTGAGGTCGTACCCGACGTTGGAGTAGTTCAGCGGGCTCTGGCCCATGTTGTAGTTCCGGATGCCCTGCTGCGGGTTCCCGGTGACGTAGGCGCCCATCGGGGTCGCCTCGCCGCCGAGCGGCGCGTAGCCGTTCTCCTGCAGGTACTCCATCGCCATGAGGTCCGACCAGCTCTCGCCCATCGCCCCGGCCTGGAGCCCGGACAGGCCCATCGCCGGGCCGCCGGCCATCCGGTTGCTGATGGCGTGGCCGTACTCGTGGCCGATGACCGACATGTCGAACGAGCCGTCGACGCACGGGGCGTAGAACGAGCCGGCGACCGGCTGCCACATGTACATGTTGCTCGAGACGGTGCCGCCGTCACCGAGGGTCAGCTGGTTCGCGTTGTTGCGCAGACCGACCTGGGCGCCGGACTGGGCACGACCCTGCTCGGGGTCACCGCCGAGCCCGCCCTTGCCGTAGTTGTCACGCTGCAGGTTCCACGCGGTCTCGGTGAACCCGAGCCGGTAGGACCAGTCGTGCATCCGGTTGTGCATCCCGAAGAGGTTGGCCGTCGCTGCGTCGATGTCGTTGCGGGTCTCGCTCGTGTACGCGTCCGGGCTGCACTTGCTCGTCTGCCAGACGTTGGTCCACGGGTAGACGTAGTTCCGGTCGCTGCGCGGTGACGCCGTGGGGCCGGGCGTCGTGCGCCACTGCTCGTAGGTCAGCGCGTTGTTGCCGTTCGTCGTGAAGGTGAGGTTCGTGGCCGGGTCGACGTCCCACGCCTTCGGGGACGCCGGGCTGCCGACGACCTCGTCACAGCCCTCGGCCGCGACCCAGCAGAACGTCGCTCGGGTGTCGGTCGAGGACCGGTCGGTGTTCGGCGTGCCGGTGAAGACCTTCCAGCGCGGGTTGTCGCTGTCGGCGTCGACGAGGTTCTCGCGGGCGATGACCTGACCCGAGCGGGCGTCGACGTGCACCGTGTACGCCGTCTCCTCGTCGACCACCATCTCGACCCGCCAGGCGGCCCGGGGGCCTGGCCCGGGGAGGGCACGGCGACCTCGTCGGTACGGGTGCTGAGGAGCTTCGCGGCGTCGGCCTCGACGCTGCGGGCCGCCGCGGCGACCGCGGCGTCCTTGCCCACGGTGGCCGCGGCCGGGGCCTGGGCGTCGGGGGTCAGGGTGGAGCTGACGTACCGCACGGCGCCGTCCTGGACGGCGACCGCCGCGGTGCCGTCGAGCCCGGCGGGGAGCCCGCCGAAGGTCTGGCGCAGCAGGACGACCGTCGCGTCCCCGATGCGGTTGGTCCCGATGACCTCCACGGCATCGGCCTGGCCGGCACTGAGCCCGAAGGTCGCCCGCTCGCCGGCGACGAAGTCGAGCGCCGCCTGCTCGGGGTCCTTCGCCAGGCCGCGGGCCACGGGCGAGGTGCCGTCGAGGACGTAGGTGGCGGGTGCGCCGAAACGGTTCCACGTCACCGTCTTCGCGCCCGAGGCCCGGCCGGTGGTCGTCGACCGCTGCGCGGCGCGGCGCTGTTCCGCCGAGGGGGCGGCCGTGCCCTTGCGGGTGTCGAGGTCGGGCAGGCCGTGCTCGTGGTCCCCGGGCGCCTGCGACTCGTGGCCGCCGGCGGCGGGTGGGGGTGCGGCGACCGCCGACTGCTGCACGGCGACGGCCATGCTCAGGGCGACGGCGGCCGTCGCGCCGAGGGCGGTGGCCCTCCTCGCGCGGGTGGTGGGTCTCATCCCGGTGCTCCTCCGTGTGGGTGGCACGACGGGAGGCACCGAGGTCGCCGCGGACCGGATCCCGACCGCGACCGTGTGGTTGGGCCCCCGGCCCCGTCGCATCCGACCACCCAACCCGACCGTCCACCTGAGAAGAACCTGAGGAAGTCATGGAGTTGGTCAATTCTTCGTCAGGTCGCGCCGCGGCCGGCGGGTCGGGCTGCGGCGCGCCGGACCCCGACCGCACGCCGGACGGCGCCGGGGCGGGACTAGGTTGGCCGGACACCGAGCCAGGAGGAAGCCGACCATGTCCGGACCGCTCGACGGCATCACCGTCGTGGACCTCTCCCGGGCCCTCGCCGGCCCGCACGCCGCGATGCTGCTCGGCGACATGGGCGCGCGCGTCGTCAAGGTCGAGTCGGCCGGTGGTGACGACACCCGCGGCTGGGGTCCGCCGTTCGTCGGCCCCGAGGACGACCCGGTGTCCACGTACTTCCTGTCGTGCAACCGGAACAAGGAGTCGATCGTCCTCGACCTGAAGTCCGACGACGGCCGCGACGTGCTGACCCGGCTGGCGCGCCGGGCCGACGTCCTCGTCGAGAACTTCCGGCCCGGGGTGATGGACCGCCTCGGGTTCGGGGTCGAGCACCTGCACGCGCTCAACCCCGGGCTCGTCATCCTGTCGATCAGCGGCTTCGGCCACGACGGGCCCGAGGGTGGCCGCCCGGCTACGACCAGATCGCCCAGGGCGAGGCCGGGCTGATGTCGGTCACCGGCACCGGGCCCGACGAGCCGCAGCGCGTCGGCGTGCCGATCGCCGACCTGCTCGCGGGCCTCCACGGTGCGTACGGGGTCGCGGCGGCCCTGCGCGAGCGAGAGCTGACCGGGCTCGGCCGGGTCGTGCGCACCTCGCTGCTCGCGGCGGTCGTCGGGGTCCACGCCTTCCAGGGCACGGCGTACACGGTCGCCGGCCAGGTCGGTCGGGCGCAGGGCAACCACCACCCCGCGCTCGCGCCCTACGGGCTGTTCCACGCGAGCGACGGCCCGGTGCAGGTCGCGGTCGGCTCGCAGGGGCTGTGGGTGCGCTTCGCCGAGGCCTTCGGCATCGACCCCGCCGACCCCCTGCTGGCCACCAACGCCTCCCGCGTCGCGCACCGCGAGCACCTCGTCGAGGTCATCGACACCTCGTTCGGCACCTGGCGCGCCGAGGACCTCCTGGCCCGGCTCGCCGAGCTCGGCATCCCCGCCGGCAAGGTCCGCACCGTCGACGAGGTCTACGACTGGGACCAGACCCGCTCGCAGGGGCTGGTCGTCTCGGTCGACCACCCGGTGCTCGGCCCGGTCGAGCTGCCCGGGCCGCCGATCCGGTTCGACGACAACGCCTTCGGTGGTGGACGCGAGACCCATCTGCCGCCACCGGCCCTCGACGAGCACGGGGCGGCCATCCGGGCCTGGCTCGACGGGGCCGACGCCGCGGACGGCCCCGCCCACACCTGACGGCGTGCCCCGTCCTGCCAACGGCACGCCGCCTCTTGGGCAGAACCTGACAACGCGGACCCCGCGGCGCGCTCCCTAGGGTCGAGTCCCGGGCACCCGCCCGGCGACGGCGGAGCGAGGTGACATGCGGGTCCTGCTGGCCCTCGGCGGCAACGCGATGACCGGTCCCGACGGCAGCGCCACCCCCGGCGCGCAGATCGCCGCCGTCACCGGGGCGATGCAGGCCGCCGCCCGCCTCGTCGCGGCCGGCCACGAGCTGGTCGTCACCCACGGCAACGGCCCGCAGGTCGGCAACCTCCTCGTGAAGAACGAGCTGGCCGCGCACGTCGTCCCGCCGGTCCCCCTCGACTGGTGCGGTGCCCAGACGCAGGGGACGCTCGGCTTCACCATCCTCGACGCGCTCGACGGCGCGTTGGCCGCCGCCGATGCGCACCGGCCGGTGGCCGCGCTCGTCACGCGCACCCTCGTCGACCGCGACGACCCCGGCTTCACCCACCCGAGCAAGCCCGTGGGCCGGTACCTGCCCGAGGACCAGGCGCGGCGGATGGTCGAGCACGGCCAGGTCTGGGAGGACCGCGGCGAGAAGGGCTGGCGCCGGGTCGTGGCCAGCCCCGAGCCGCTCGAGGTGCTCGACGTGCCGGCCGCCCGGACGCTGCTCGACGCCGGGTACGTCGTCGTCGTGGCCGGCGGCGGGGGCATCCCGGTCGTCCGCGACACCGACGGGGTGCTGCGCGGCGTCGAGGCGGTCATCGACAAGGACCTCACGGCGGCGCTGCTCGCCCGGGCCCTGCACGCCGACGTCCTCGTCATCGCCACCGACGTCGACCACGCGGCGGTCGGCTTCGGCACCGACGCCCAGCGCGACCTCGGCCGGGTCACGCTCTCCGAGCTGCACGACCTCGCCGACGCCGGCGAGTTCGCCTCCGGCTCGATGGGCCCGAAGGTCGAGGCCGTCTCCCGCTTCGTCGCCGCCGGAGGTCCGCGCGGCGTCATCACGTCACTCACCCACATCACCGACGCCGTCGACGGGGGCTTCGGCACCGTCGTCGAACCCGACTGAGAGGAAACCGCCGTGCCCGACGCCATCGAGGTCCGCAAGGTCCCGCTGCACTCCGTCTCCGACGCCTCAGAGCTCGGCGCCCTCATCGACGCCGGTGTGCTGGAGGCCGACCGGGTCATCGCCGTCATCGGCAAGACCGAGGGCAACGGCGGGGTCAACGACTACACGCGCATCATCGCCGACCGCGCCTTCCGCGAGCTGCTCGTCAGCAAGGGGGCCGACCCCGAGCGGGTCAAGGACGTGCCCATCGTCTGGTCGGGCGGCACCGACGGCGTCATCAGCCCGCACGCGACGATCTTCGCGACCGTGCCCGCCGAGAAGGCCGAGCAGACCGACGAGCCGCGCCTCACGGTCGGCTTCGCGATGAGCGAGCAGCTGCTGCCCGAGGACATCGGACGCACGGCGATGGTCACGAAGGTGGCCGAGGCCGTGAAGGTCGCGATGGAGCGGGCGGGCATCACCGACCCGGCCGACGTGCACTACGTGCAGACCAAGACGCCGCTGCTGACCATCGACACGATCCGTGACGCCAAGAAGCGCGGCCACGACGTCTTCACCGAGGACACGCTGACCTCGATGGACGTCTCCAACGGCGGCACCGCCCTCGGCATCGCCGTCGCGCTCGGCGAGATCGAGATGCCGAGCGACGAGGACGTGCTGCGGGACCGGTCGCTGTACTCGTCCGTGGCGTCGTGCTCCTCGGGCGTCGAGCTCGACCGCGCCCAGGTCGTCGTCGTCGGCAACGCGCGCGGGGTCGGTGGGCGCTACCGCATCGGGCACTCGGTGATGACCGACGCGCTCGACCAGGACGGGCTCTGGGCGGCCATCCGCGACGCGGGGCTCGAGCTGCCCGAGCGGCCGCACCACAGCGACCTCGACGGCCGGCTGGTCAACCTCTTCCTCAAGTGCGAGGCGAGCCAGGACGGGCGGGTCCGGGGCGGCGGAACGCGATGCTCGACGACTCCGACGTGCACTGGCACCGGCAGATCAAGGCGGCGGTCGGCGGCGTGACTGCGGCGGTCACCGGCGACCCGGCGGTGTTCGTGTCGGTGTCGGCGGCCCACCAGGGTCCCGACGGCGGCGGCCCGGTCGCGGCGATCGTCGACCTCGGGGACGACCCCACCGGCTACCGCCCCTGACCCCGGTCCCGGTAACGGCGGGTCCCTGACCTGCGCCGATGTCGCATGCCCGGAGGTACCCGTGGGTAGGAGAGCGGCGTGCCACCGACCCACGACACCCAGAACCCGCCCACCGGGCCGCTCGAGCAGCTGCTCTCGGCCCGCCGCGAGGAGCACCTCGAGACCTCCCCCGCCGCCTCCATCACCGCCGCGGTGGCCGAGATGGTCGCCCATCCCGAGTACCCCTGCCTCGGGGCCCGCTCGGTCTTCCGCCGCGACGCCGTGACCTCCGTGGTGCTCGACGACCTCACCGACACCTCGCCCGGCGGCTCGCTCGACGCCCTCGGCGAGCACCTGCGCGCGTTCGCCGCCTCGGCCGACCCCACCGGCGACCTCGTCTCGTTCGTCGCCTGCTTCCGCGGCCCCGCACCGGCCGGCGAGCGCGCCTACGAGAAGCGGCTCTGGGCGGCCCTGCGCCACCTCCACGCCCACGACGAGTCGCCGTGGCCGGGTGCCGTCGCCGACGACCCGGTCGACCCGCACTTCGCGTTCAGCGTCGGGGGACGCCGTTCTTCGTCGTCGGCCTGCACCCGGACGCCTCCCGCATCGCCCGGCGCGCGCCGGTCCCGACGCTCGTCTTCAACCTCCACGAGCAGTTCGAGCGGCTGCGCTCCGACGGCCGGTTCGAGCGGATGCGCGACACCATCCGCCGCCGCGACACCGATCTGCAGGGCAGCCTGAACCCCATGGTCGCCGACCACGGCGAGGCCTCTGAGGCCCTCCAGTACTCCGGGCGCGAGGTCGCGCCCGGCTGGGTCCCGCCCTTCCGCCCCCGCCCCCTCGACGAGGAGCCCGCATGAACCCCGCCCGCACCCGGTACCCGCGCAGCGGCGACGCCCCGCCCTACGGCGGCGGACCCGACGGGCCGGCAGACGGCTGGCAGCGCATCGCGCCCCAGACCGGTCTGGCGGTCGAGCTGGCGCCCGGCGACCGGCTCACCCTCCTCGACCCCTGCGGTGAGCAGGTCAGCGACCTCTACCTCGTGAGCGCCGACGACGTCGCCGAGCAGTTCTCCTCCGGCCGCACGACCGACTTCGGCAACAGCGTCTACGTCTCGACCGGCTCGCTCCTGTGGAGCAACCGCAGCACCCGGCTCGCCGAGGTCGTCGACGACACCGTCGGCGTCCACGACCTGACGCTCACGCCGTGCAGCCAGGCGACCTTCGACGTCCTCTACCCCGACCTCGGCGGCGCACCACACCCCAGCTGCTTCGCCAACCTCGTCGGCGCGCTCGGGCCGTACGGCGTCGACCCGGACCGGATCGGTGTGACGCTCAACGTCTTCATGGACGTGTGGACCGACGAGCGCGGCGAGCTGCACATCGACCCGCCGCCGACCCGGCCCGGCGACCGGTTCACGATCGAGGCCCGGGTGCCGCTCGTCGCGGGCATCACGGCCTGCTCGGCCGAGAAGTCCAACAACGGCACCTGCACGCCGATCGACGTCCGGGTCGAGCGGGCCGGCTGACGGGCCCGCGGCCGCACCCCTCGGCGGTGGCGCTCCGGCGCGCTACATTCCGCTCGTGCACATCGACGAGGAGCAGCCGGAGGCGGAGATCGACGAGGCCTTCGACCGGCTGCTCGAGGAGGGCCGGGACCGGCTCGAACGACCGCTGTGGACCCTCGTCCCGACCGGGCTGCTCGGCGGCATCGACGTCGGGGTCGGCATCCTGGCCTACCTCGTCGTCAAGCACGAGACGGACAGCCAGCTGCTCGCCGCCCTCGCGTTCTCCGTCGGGTTCGTCGCCCTCCTGCTGGCTCAGAGCGAGCTGTTCACCGAGAACTTCCTCGTGCCGGTGACGACGGCCGTCGCGGAGAAGGGCAACTGGGGACGGTTGCTGCGGCTCTGGGCGGTCACGCTCGTGACGAACATCGCCGGGGGCGCGCTCGTCATCTGGGTCATCCTCGTGGCCCGTCCGGACCTCGCGGAGGTCACCCGGGAGACCGGCGAGCACTACGCCGAGCTCGGCGTGAACCTCCGCAGCCTCATGCTCGCCGTGCTCGGCGGGCTGGTCATCACGCTCATGACGCGGATGCAGAACAGCACCGACAGCGTGGGGGTGAAGATCGTCCCGGCCGTCCTCCTGAGCGCCGTGCTCGTCGGCGCCGAGCTGTTCCACGCGGTGCTCGACCAGATCCTCATCATCGGCGCGATCATCGCCGGGTCCGACATCACCCTCGGCCAGCTCGTGACCGCGCTCGTGTGGGCGAGCTTCGGCAACATCGTCGGCGGCGTGGGGTTCGTGACCTTCCTGCGGCTCGTGCGCTCCGCCCCCAAGGTCGAGCGCGAGCGGTCGGCGACGACCTGACCCGCGCCCGCCCCCGGTGCGTCAGTGGGCGAAGTGGCGCGTCCCGGTGAAGTAGAGCGTGACGCCGGCGGCCTGCGCGGCCTCGACGACCTCGGCGTCGCGCATCGACCCACCCGGGGCCACGACCGCACTCACCCCGGCGTCGAGCAGCACCTGGAGGCCGTCGGCGAACGGGAAGAACGCGTCGGACGCCGCCACCGAGCCGCGCGCCCGCTCCTCCCCGCCCGGGTCACCGCGAGGTGGCAGGAGTCGACCCGGTTGACCTGGCCCATCCCGATGCCGACCGACGCGCCGTCCCGGGCGAGCAGGATCGCGTTGGACTTCACGGCCCGCACCGCCCGCCACGCGAACTGCAGGTCGGCGAGCGTCGCGTCGTCGGCCACGTCGCCGGCCACGAGGCGCCAGTGCGCCGCGTCGTCACCGCCGGTCACGGCGCCGTCGTCGTCGCGGACCACGGCGTCGACCGTGTCGCGGACCTGCACGAGCAGGCCGCCGGACACCGGGCGCACCTCGGCGCCCCCGCGCACCGGCGCGGGGCACTCGAGCAGCCGGATGTTCTTCTTCGCCGTGAGCACCTCGAGCGCCTCGGGCTCGAACCCGGGTGCCACGACGACCTCGGTGAAGATGTCCGCGACCGTGCGGGCCATCTCCGCGGTGACCGGGCGGTTCGTCGCGATGATGCCGCCGAAGGCCGAGACCGGGTCGCACGCGTGGGCCTTGCGGTGGGCGTCGGCGACGTCGGTGCCCACCGCAAGGCCGCACGGGTTGGCGTGCTTGATGACGGCCACGGTCGGCTGGTCGCCCTGGTCGTACGCGGCCCGCACGGCGGCATCGGCGTCGAGGTAGTTGTTGTACGACATCTCCTTGCCGTGCAGCTGCGTCGCCTGGGCGAGCGCCGGGACAGGCTGGAAACCGTTGGTGTAGAGGGCGGCCCGCTGGTGCGGGTTCTCGCCGTAGCGCAGCGTGGCCGACTTCGTCCAGGTGGCGCCCATCCACGCGGGGAACCCGCTGCCGTCGCTCGTGTCGACGTAGGCGTTGCCCATCCACGACGCCACGTGCACGTCGTAGGTCGCCGTGTGGACGAAGGCCTCGGCCGCCAGGCGCTTGCGCTGCGCGAGGGTGAAGCCGCCGCCGCGCACGGCGTCGAGGACGGTGCCGTAGGTCGAGGGGTCGGTGACGACGGCGACGCTCGGGTGGTTCTTCGCGGCGGCGCGCACCATCGAGGGGCCGCCGATGTCGATCTGCTCGACGCACTCGTCGGGGGTGGCGCCGGACGCGACGGTCGCCGCGAACGGGTAGAGGTTGACGACGACGAGCTCGAAGGCCTCGACCCCGAGGTCCTCGAGCTGCGCGACGTGGTCGGGCTTGCGGGTGTCGGCGAGGATGCCGGCGTGCACCCGCGGGTGCAGGGTCTTGACCCGGCCCTCGAGGCACTCGGGGAAGCCCGTCAGGTCCTCGACCCTGGTCACCGGCAGGCCGAGCGACTCGATGAGCGCCGCGCTGCCGCCGGTCGACACGAGCGCCACGCCGGCGTCGTGCAGCCCGCGGACGAGGTCCTCCAGACCGGTCTTGTCGTAGACGGAGACGAGCGCGCGCCGCACGGGGCGCACGTCCTGCGTCGGTCCGGGGGTGGAGACGGCGGCCATGGGGGCTCCTCGGGGTCGGTCGGTGCCACGGGGCACCCAGGCGGGCGATGCCCCGACTGCTCAACTCCCCGGTGGTGACCCACCCGCGCCAGTCGTCTGCGACGAGGGTACCGAGGCCCTCGGCGCCGGGCCAATCACACCCCGAGACGTCAGCCGGCGTAGGGCGACGGGGGCAGCGGGTCGGGCCAGGAGGCGCCGAGCACCCGGTCGACGTCGAGGACGACGACCACGCGCTCGGGGTTCGGCCGGGGCTGCCGGTAGCGCGCGGCGTACCGGTCCTCGGCGTCGCGCACCGACGCGGCGTCCTCGAGCACCCGGGTCGTGCCCTCGAGGCTCAGCCAGCGCCGCCGGTCGACCTGGGCCAGCGAGGCCCGACGCCCGGCCCTGGCCTGCAGCACCTTGGCGCTCCCCCGGCTCGCGATGACCCGGGCCACGAGGGCGTCCTCGTCCCAGGTGAACCCGACGGGCACGACGTGGGGGCTGCCGTCGCGGCGCAGCGTCGTGAAGGTCGCGAGGTGCCGCTCGCGCATGAACTCGACGGCCGCGGCGGGCAGCTCGGCGGGGGTCAGCGCCACGACCGGTCCCCGGCGAGCAGGGCCAGCACCTCGACGAGCATCTCCCGCTCCTGCACCTTGATCCGTTCGTGGAGGGACCCGACGTCGTCGCCGACCTCGACCCGCACCGCCCGCTGCTCGATGATCGGGCCGGTGTCGACGCCGGCGTCGACCCAGTGGCACGTGCAGCCGGTGACGCGCACCCCGTGGGCCAGGGCGTCCCGCACGCCGTGCGCCCCCGGGAAGCTCGGGAGCAGGGCCGGGTGGGTGTTGACGACGCGGACGGCGTCGAGCACGGCCGGCCCGAGGACCTTCATGAAGCCCGCCGACACGACGAGGTCGGGTGCGTGGCCCGCCAGCACACCGGCCAGCGCGGCATCCCACTCGGGTCGCGTCCCGAACGCCGACACCGGGCAGACGAAGGTCGGGATGCCCCGCGCCTGCGCCCGCGCGACCCCGCCGGTGCCCTCCCGGTCGGCGCCGACGACGACGACCTCGAACGGCGGGTCGACCGCGTCGCTGTCGACCGCGTCGAGCAGGGCCTGGAGGTTGGTGCCGGACCCCGACACGAGCACGGCCAGGCGCAGCGGCCCCCCGCTCACCGCCGCAGCCGCCACGCGTCGCGGACGACGTAGCCGACCGCCCCGACGAGCAGCTCGGCGAACAGCACGAGGGTCACCTGCGTGGCCGGTGCCCCGATGCTCGAGAGCCGGAACTGGCCGAGCGAGCCGCCGCCGACGAGGTCGAGCAGGCCGATGGCGAGGGCGGTGGTGGCGCAGGCCGAGACGGCCACGGCGAGCTTGGTGCGCAGCCGCGAGAGCCGGGCCACGGTGGCGACGGCGCGCCGTCCGACCCAGGCCCCGACCCCGACGAGCAGGAGGACGCAGACGACGCCGACGACACCGGGGAAGCGCCCCGGCTGCGGCAGCGAGGCGAGCACGGGGACCATCGGGAGCAGGCCGCTCTCGGCGCCGTCCCAGGAGATGCCCGCGCCGTCGACGACGGTGAACCCCGGCCCGGCGAGGAACGAGACGACCCACGTCGCGAGGTTCGGCAGGCCGGCCACCTGCGCGCCGAGCAGCACGGCGGCGCCGGCGCCGGCCGGGGCGAGCTCGGCCTGCACGGCGGCCACCTGCGGCCACGAGACGACGACGGCGACGACCACGACGAGGACGCCGAGCCCCACGAGGAGTGCGGCCCCGGCCAGCCCCGGGCCCACCGCGCGGGCCACGACGTCGGGCAGCACCGGCACGACGCGAGGGCCGAGCACGTCGGGGTCGTCCCGGCCGACGGCCCGCAGCGCGATGCCGAGGCCGAGCAGCGGGACGAGGACCAGCGGGAGGAGCAGGCTCGGCGTCTCGGGCGGCAGCGGCCCGCGGGCGGCGAGCACCCAGGCGACGACCCCGACGAGGAGGTACCCGGCCCACCACGCCCCGACCGCGGCGGCGAGCGGGCGCGGCAGCAGCCCCGCCCACGACCCGCCCTCGGTGCTGACCCGCACCATCGCCTCGCGTGACCCGTACCGGGCGAGCGCGACGAGGAGGGCGACGCCGAGCAGCGGGACGAGGGAGACGGTGGCCGACCCGGCGGCGAGGTGCCCCCCGCCGGCCAGGAGCCAGAGCGAGGCACCGACGGCCACGGCGTCACCGCCGGGCGCGCTCGAGCGCGGGTCGGCGCTCCACGCGAGCAGCACGGGGACGAGGACGACGAGCACCGACACCAGGCCGGTCGCGAGCCCGATGAGCGCCGACCGGCGCCACCCCGGACCCCACGTCGAGCCGCCCTCGCCATCGGGGTCCGCGGACCCGGGCAGGGCGGAGCGCAGGCGGTCGGTGACGGTCATCGGGACCAGTGTGCGACAGCGCGTCCGCCCCTCGCCGGAGCCGCGCCGGTGGGAGGGGGTGCGGGCTCAGCCGGCGAGGCCCTGCATGATCTCGCGCATGAGGTCGGCCGTCTCGGACGGGGTCTTCCCGACCTTGACCCCGGCGGCCTCGAGGGCCTCCTTCTTGGCCTGGGCGGTACCCGACGAACCGGAGACGATGGCGCCGGCGTGACCCATCGTCTTGCCCTCGGGGGCGGTGAAGCCGGCGACGTAGCCGACGACCGGCTTCGTCACGTGGTCCTTGATGTAGGCGGCGGCCCGCTCCTCGGCGTCGCCGCCGATCTCGCCGATCATGACGATGGCGTCGGTGTCGGGGTCGTTCTCGAAGGCCTCGAGGCAGTCGATGTGCGTGGTCCCGATGATCGGGTCGCCACCGATGCCGACGCCGGTGGAGAACCCGAAGTCCCGCAGCTCGTACATCATCTGGTAGGTCAGCGTGCCCGACTTCGAGACCAGGCCGATGCGGCCCGACCCGGAGATGTCGGCGGGGATGATGCCCGCGTTCGAGGCGCCGGGGCTGATCAGTCCGGGGCAGTTCGGGCCGATGATGCGCGTGCCGCCCTTGGCCTGCGCGTAGTTGAAGAACTCGGCGGTGTCCTTGACGGCGACGCCCTCGGTGATGACGACGGCCAGCGGGATGCCCGCGTCGATCGCCTCGACGGCAGCAGCCTTGGTGAACGCGGCCGGCACGAAGATCACCGACACGTCCGCGCCGGTGGCCTCGATCGCCTCGGCCACGGTGCCGAAGACGGGGACGGTGGTGTCGCCCTCGAACTCGACCTCGGTGCCGGCCTTGCGGGGGTTGACGCCCCCGACGATGGCGGTGCCGGAGCGCAGCATCCGCTGCGTGTGCTTCATGCCCTCGGAGCCGGTCATGCCCTGGACGATGACCTTGGAGTCCGCGGTGAGGAAGATGGCCATGGGTGTCTGTTCTCTCTTCTCGCTCGCTCGGGGTCAGTTCTGGGAGGCCAGCTCGGCGGCCTTGCGCGCCGCGCCGTCCATCGTGGGCTCGATGATGACCCGGGGGTGGTCGCGCTCCTGGAGGATGCGCCGCCCCTCCTCGACGTTGTTGCCGTCGAGGCGCACGACGAGCGGGCGGTCCTCCTCGTCGCCGAGCGAGTCGAGGGCGCCGACGATGCCGTTGGCCACCGCGTCGCACGCCGTGATGCCGCCGAAGACGTTGACGAACACCGCCTTGACCTGCGGGTCGGACAGGATGATGTGCAGCCCGTTGGCCATCACCTCGGCCGAGGCTCCGCCGCCGATGTCGAGGAAGTTGGCCGGCTTCTGGCCGCCGAACTCCTCGCCGGCGTACGCCACGACGTCGAGCGTGCTCATGACCAGGCCGGCGCCGTTGCCGATGATGCCGACCGAGCCGTCGAGCTTGACGTAGTTGAGGTCCTTCTCGCGGGCCGCGATCTCGAGCGGGTCGGTCTCGCTGTTGTCCTCGAGGGCCGCGTGCTCGGGCTGGCGGAAGAAGGCGTTCTCGTCGAGCGAGACCTTGCCGTCGAGGGCGACGATGTCGCCGGCCGCCGTCTTCACGAGCGGGTTGACCTCGACGAGCGTCGCGTCCTCCTCGCGGTAGACCGTCCACAGCGTCTGGAGGACCGGCTCGATCTTCGCGGCCGTCTCGGCGTCGAAGCCCGCGGCCTCGACGATCTCGCGGGCCTTGGCCGCGTCGATGCCGGTGTTGGGGTCGACGGCGATGCGGGCCAGGGCCTCGGGGCGCTCGACGGCGAGCTGCTCGATGTCCATCCCGCCCTCCTTGCTGCACATCGCGAGGTAGGTGCGGTTGGCACGGTCGAGGAGGATCGAGAAGTAGTACTCCTCGTCGATCTGGGCGCCCTGGGCGACCATCACCTCGTGGACCGTGTGGCCCTTGATGTCCATCCCGAGGATGGCGCGCGCGTGCTCCTCGGCCTCGTCGGCGGTCTTGGCGACCTTGACGCCGCCGGCCTTGCCGCGACCCCCGGCCTTGACCTGGGCCTTGACGACGGTGACCCCGCCGCTGGCGACGCCGATCCGTTCGGCGGCCGCCCGGGCCTCCTCCGGCGTCGAGGCGACTGCCCCGGCGAGCACGGGGACACCGTGCTTCTCGAACACGTCACGGGCCTGGTACTCGAAGAGGTCCACGAGGCGATCCGTCCTCACTGTCGGCGAAAGGTGGTCCGCGGGCAGCGTATCGGCGCCTGCTCGCCCTGCCGAACCCGAGGCGCTCGATGGGGGTATCTCACGCCCGAGCGGTCGGGTGGGTCGACGACCGGACCCCGGACGCACCACGGGCGGTGCAGCGCCTCGCGCCGCACCGCCCGTGGTGCGACCGTGCCGTCAGTTGGCGCAGGTCTGCGTCCCCGCCGGCGCCTTGATGGCCTTGAACGCCTTCTCGATGCCGATGCACGTGGAGCTGTTCCTGCCGTACAGCTCCTTCGCCGACGCGATGGCCCCGTTGCGGGCGGCCGCGTAGCCGCTCGAGGAGGTCAGCTTCGTCGTCAGCGTGCGGTACCAGACCTTCTCGACCGCGACGCGGCCGACGCCGGAGAACGACGACCCGTCGCAGGTCGGGCTGTTGTACGAGACCCCGTTGACCGTGCGCGCACCGCTGCCCTCGGAGGCCAGGAAGTACCAGTGGTTGAGCGGCCCGGAGGAGTAGTGCACGTCGAGCCGGCCGACCGTGCGGCTCCAGCAGTCGGCGCTCTTGCCGTCCTTGCTCGGCTTGTCCATGTAGCGCAGCGGCGTGCCGTTGCCGTTGATGTCGATCTTCTCGCCGATGAGGTAGTCGCCCGGGTCGGACGGGTTGCTGGAGAAGAACTCCACGGCCGTGCCGAAGATGTCCGAGGTCGCCTCGTTGAGCCCGCCGGACTCGCCGCGGTAGCTCAGCCCGGCCGTGTTCTCGGTGACGCCGTGGCTCATCTCGTGGCCGGCGACGTCGATCGAGGTGAGCGGCTTGAGGTTGTTGCGGCCGTCGCCGTAGGTCATCTGGGTGCCGTCCCAGAAGGCGTTGGAGTAGCCGTTGGCGTAGTGGACCCGGCTGCGGGCGCCGACCCCGGTGCCCCAGATGCCGGCCCGGTTCTGCACGCTCTGGTAGTACGCGAAGGTCTGCTGCGCACCCCACTGCGCGTCGGCGGCCGCGGTGTCGGACGCCGTGGGCGAGCCGGTGCCCCAGACGTCGTCGACGTCGGTGTACTCGCTGCCGTTGCCCGACGTCCCGTTGAAGAGGTTGGTCGTGTAGTTGCCCACCGAGTCGCGCAGGCGGAAGCCGGAGCCGCCGGTGACGGTGTTGAGCGTCACCGTCCCGGAGTACTGGGTGTTGCCGGTGCCCTCGTGGATCCCCTCGAGGCTGTCGAGCACGGCACCCGTGCGGGCGTCGACGTAGGTGCGCAGGCGGCTGGGCGTGCCGCTCGCGCGGACCCCCTCGGTGCTGACCTCCCAGGCCAGCCGGGACGCCGACCCGGACGCGTGGACGACGAGCTCGGTCGTCGAGGAGGTCGGGCGGTAGCCGGCGGACCGGCGGGCGACGACCTGCGCGGCGGCCTTGGACACGACCGGGCGGTGGGAGGCGACGGCCAGCGGACGCGTCGTCGCGAGGTACTTCTGGCGCACCGAGCCGTCGACGCCCTTGGTGACGACGAGGTCGCCGCCGACGACCCGCAGGCCGCCGGTCGTGCGGTCGTAGCGGACGTGGCGGGTGCCGTCGGGGTCGACGATGACGCCCCGCACGGTCAGGCCCTCGTCCGACGGCAGGCGCAGGGCGCGGGCGGTCGGGGTGGTGAGGCGCTGCTCGGCGCTGCGTGCGACGGCGACGCGGGCAGCGCCGGCGCGGGCGGCCGCGGTGACCCGCGCCACCGCCGCACCGTCGGGGTCGGGGACGGGCCGGCCGTGGCGGGCGCCGCGGCGACCACCCCGGCGACCAGGGAGGCGGCCAGCGCGGAACCGGCCAGGAGACGACGGGGCATGACGGTGCTCCTCGAGTGTCGGGTGGGTCGCGATCATAGGACGGCGACGGCGCCCGAGCAGGCGGAACGCGCAGGACCGGGGCCGTCCGGACCGGGGCCGCGACGGGCCGGGGCCGCGACGGGCCAGCACGGCGACGGGCCGGCGCGCGGTGGCGCGCCGGCCCGTCGTGGAGCGGTGGTGCGGGAGGTGCGGGTGGTCAGCTCACGGCGAGCGACGTGTCGTCGACGACGAACGACGTCTGCAGCGAGGAGTCCTCGGTCTCGGTGAACTTCACGGTGACCGACTGGCCCTTGTAGGCCAGCAGGTTGAACGACTTCTGCACGTACGACGAGTTCGCGTTGGCGTTGGAGTACGTCGCCAGCGTCGTCGTCGTCCCGTTGACGACCACCTGCGGCTTCATCGTGTCGTACGCCGTCGAGCCCGACTCCGAGGTGTCGATGCGCACCCAGAAGGAGAGGGTCGCGCTCGTGGCGGTCGACGGGATGGTCACCGTCTGCTGCTGGGTCTCGGTGCCCGCGGAGCCGTTGCCCCCGAGCCAGAGCTTCCAGCTGCCGGTGCGCGCCGGGCGCCCCGTGTTGTTGGTGACCGGGCCGGCGGTACCGGTCCAGACCGTGGCGCCGGACTCGAAGCCCGCGTTCTGGAGGATGTTGCCGCCGGTGGGCGGGGGCGTCGTGCCACCGCCGCAGCTCTGGCTGCCGGCCGGGACCGCGATGGCCGAGAAGGCGCTCTCGACGGCGGTGCAGACGGCCGCGTTCGACGGGAAGAGCTCCTTGGCCGACGCGATCGCCCCCTCACGGGCTGCGGCGTAGTTGCTCGTCGAGGTGAGCTTCGTCGACAGCGTCCGGTACCAGACCTTCTCGATGTTCGTGCGGCCCGCGCCGGTGACGGTGGAGCCGTTGCACGTCGGGCTGTTGTACGAGACGCCGTTGACGGTCCGGGCGCCGCTGCCCTCGGAGGCCAGGAAGAACCAGTGGTTCAGCGGGCCCGAGGAGTAGTGCGGGTCGAGGTTCTTGGTCCCGGTCGTCCAGCAGTCCTGGCTCGCCCCGTCCTTGCTCGGCTTGTCCATGTAGCGCAGCGGGGTGCCGTTGCCGTTGATGTCGATCTTCTCGCCGATGAGGTAGTCGCCCGGGTCGGCCGAGCTGTTGGCGTAGAACTCGACGGCGGTGCCGAAGATGTCCGAGGTCGCCTCGTTGAGGCCGCCCGCGTCGCCGGTGTAGGCGAGGCCGGCCGTGTTCTCGGTGACGCCGTGGCTCATCTCGTGGGCCGCGACGTCGATCGAGGTCAGCGGGTGGGTGTTGCCGATGCCGTCGCCGTAGGTCATCTGGGTGCCGTCCCAGAAGGCGTTGACGTAGGCGTTGCCGTAGTGGACGCGGCTGCGGGCGCCGGTGCCGTTGTTCCAGATGCCGGCCCGCCCGAGCTGGGTGTTGTAGTAGGCGTAGGTCTTCTCGGCGCCGTACTGCGCGTCGACCCCGGCGGTCTGGCGGCTGGACGCCGCCCCGGTGCCCCACACGTTGTCGGCGTCGGTGAAGAGGGTGCCGGCCGCCGTCGAGCTCGTCGAACCGTTGAGGTCGGTCGTGTAGTTGCCGATGGTGTCCTTGAGCTGCCAGGTGCTGCCGCTCTGGGTGCTGTTGAGCGTGACCGTGCCGGAGTACATCGAGTTGCCGGTCCCGTTGACGATCTCGTCCCAGCTGGAGATGACCGCGCCCGAGTCGGCGTCGACGACGGTGTGCAGTCGGCTCGGGGTCTGGTCGGCCTTGACCCCGGTCGTCACGACGTCGTAGGCCAGGCGCGGGGTCCCCGAGCCGGCCCAGACGACGAGCTCGCCCTGGCTCTTCTCCTTCGTGGCCTTCGAGCGCTCCGCGCCCGTGGCGACGGCGGCGGACCGGGCGACCTTGGCGGTCCTCGTCCGGGCGCCGACGTCCTTGCGGCCCGCGTTGAAGCGCACCGACTCGAGCTTCCCGGCCTTGCTCTTCTCGACGACGAGGTCGCCGCCGAGGACGCGCAGGCCGTTCCACGTGCGGTCGTAGCGGACGTGCTGGGTGCCGTCCCGGTCGGTGAGCACCGAGCGGGGGACGAGCTTCTCGTCGGAGGCGAGACCGAGGGCCGCGTGGTCGGGGCCCGGGGAGGAGGCGGAGGGAAGTGCCGCGGCAGGGGTGGCGCCGACGGCCGTCGCGGCGGGGACGCTGACGACGATGGTCGCGAGCGCCGCGCCGATGGCGAGGCCTGGGGTGAGTCGTCTCACGGTCGCTGTTCTCCTTCAGGGTGGTCACGCCCGGATCCGGGCACGAGGGGAAACCTCGCCCTCCCCCCGACCCCGGGACAAGACTTCTTGCGAAGAATTGACCCGGCGGACGGAACTCTTTACCGCGGCGCGACGTGACCTTGACCATCGGACCGGACCTTCCGGGAGGCGACGTCGCGCGGCTACGGTGAGCCCGCCATGACCACTGCACCGCAGCAGCCGCCGCACGGGTTCCGGCCCGGGACGGGCGTCCTCCCGCGGCCGGTGTCGGCGCTGCCCGCCCTCGCCGCGCGGGTGGTCCGGGGGGTCGCCGACCCCGCGGTGCTCGCGGGTGCCGCGGTCGAGGCCGTCTGGCTCGGGGCGCACGTGGCGACGTGG
The DNA here is from genome assembly GCF_011383005.1 of Phycicoccus sp. HDW14. GTDB lineage: Bacteria > Actinomycetota > Actinomycetes > Actinomycetales > Dermatophilaceae > Phycicoccus. Next base: position 2,332,145 of record NZ_CP049935.1, read on the forward strand.
CCGCTGGGGCTGGTGCACGGGGGCGGGGCGCCGGCGAGCCCGCCTACCGGCTCGAGCACCTGCCGCCCGTGCAGCGGGGGATGCTCGTCTCCGACGTCGAGGCCGCGGGCACGCCGATCCTCCTGGTGCACGGCATCGTCAGCAACCGCTCGATCTTCACCGTCCTGCGCCGGGGCCTGACCCGTCGCGGCTTCTCCAACGTCTTCGCGATGAACTACTCCACGGTGGCCACCGACGTGCGGACCGCCGCCCTGCGCCTCGCCGAGGAGGTCGAGGCGGTGTGCGAGCAGACGGGGTTCGAGCGCATCCACGTCATCGGCCACAGCCTCGGTGGGCTCATCGCGCGCTACTACGTCACCCGCCTCGGCGGCGACTCCCGGGTGCACACCCTCGTCACCCTCGGCACGCCGCACGAGGGGACCTGGGCGGCGTACGCCGTCCCCACCCGGCTGATGCGCCAGATGCGGCCCGGCAGCGGGCTGATGCGCGAGCTGGCCCGGCCGGTGCGCGGCTGCCGCACCCGGTTCCTCGCGTACTGGTCCGACAGCGACCTCGCCGTCGTGCCGCAGCGCTCGGCGTCGCTGCGCCACCCCGACCTCTCGGCCCGCACGGTCCGCCTCCACGGCGCCGGCCACCTCACCCTGCCGATGCTCGGCGAGGTGGTCCACGGCATCACCGCGGCCCTCACCCAGCTCGACACCGACGGCAGCACGGTGCGCCGCGGGGTGACACCGTTGTCGCGTCGGGAGTGACCGACGGCCCCCGGATATCCACACCGTGGAATCTTCCTGAGAGAAACTTCAGGTGACGCAGGCCACGTCCGATCGCGTTTGCGCAGGTCAGGCCGGGGGTAAACGCCACAGCCGCCCCGACACGACGAACTTCCCTGTGGACGGAGTTTGTGTCACGGAATGGTCACGGTACGGTGTGACGGCCCCGCCAGGTCCCCTGCCACCCATCCCGAGGTCAAGCCCGTCGTGAGTTCCCGGAAGTACACCGGGCGCCACTACGCCGGACGCCACGCCGTCCAGCAGCGTAGGCGTCTCCCCCGAGCCCTGAGCTCCGGCTTCGTCCTCCCGACGGCCGCTGCGGGCATGCTCGTGGTGACGGCCACCGGGGCCACGGTCGCGGAGTCGGCCCCCAGAGCTTCGACCTCACCGGGTCCCAGACGGCGATGGCGCGCACGCAGGAGGCCGCGGCCGACCAGGCCGCCACCGAGATCGCCGAGCGTCGCCAGGCCGCCTCCATCCAGACCGCCGCCCTCCAGGGCCGGGTCGAGGCCCAGGACCGCGCGGCCCGGGCCGCCAAGCGCAAGGCCGTCGCCGACGCCAAGGCCAAGGCCGAGGCCGCCAAGCGGGCCAAGAAGTGGGTCCGGCCGATCCACATCTGGAACATCTCCTCGGGGTTCGGCTGGCGCTGGGGCAAGACGCACGACGGCATCGACCTCGCCGCCCCCACCGGCACCCCGCTCTACGCGATGTCCAAGGGCACGGTCATCAAGGCCGGCTGGGAGGACTCCTTCGGCAACAAGGTGGCCATCCAGTACTGGGACGGCAGCGTCATCTGGTACGGCCACATGAGCCGCATCGACATCCAGACCGGCGACTCGGTCATGCCGGGCGACCAGGTCGGCCTCGTCGGCAACACGGGGCACTCGTTCGGGTCGCACCTGCACTTCGAGGTGCAGAAGGAAGTCGCCCACGACACCCCGCTCGACCCCGTGCCCTGGCTGAAGAACCACGGCCTCTGGTGAAGCCGGCGCCCCGGCGCCACCCGCACGACCCTCCACGACCCGACCCCGGCCCTTCGCCGGGGTCTTCGTGCGTCCGGACCGCCTAGAGCTTCTCGAGGGGCGCGAAGCGCAGGACGAACCGCTTGACCCCGAGCTCGCCGCCGAAGTCGACCTCGGCCTGGGTCTTGTCGCCCTCCCCCATCGTGCGCACGACGGAGCCGAGGCCGTAGGTGTCGTGGGTGACGCGGTCGCCGGGCGAGAGGTGGATGATCGGGCGGTTGCCGGGTGACCGCACGCCGGGTCGGGCCGCGAGCGTGGCGACGGCCGGGCGCTGGTCGCGCCGGCCGACGGCGGCGGCACCGGACAGCTCGCGCTCCCACTCGACGAGGTCGGCCGGGATCTCGTCGAGGAAGCGCGACGGCGGGTTGTACTGCGGTGCACCCCAGGCCGATCGGACGGCCGCGCGCGAGATGTGCAGGCGCTCGCGGGCGCGCGTGATGCCGACGTAGGCCAGCCGCCGCTCCTCCTCGAGCTCCTTGGCGTCGCCGAGGCTGCGCAGGTGCGGGAAGGTGCCGTCCTCCATGCCGGTGAGGAAGACGACGGGGAACTCCAGCCCCTTGGCCGTGTGCAGCGTCATGAGGGTGACGACACCGGCCTGCTCGGCCTCCTCGGTGTCGGGGATCTCGTCGGCGTCGGCGACGAGCGAGACCTGCTCGAGGAAGTCCTCGAGGGCGATGACCTCGCCGGTCTCGCGCCGGGCGTCGTCGAACTCGCGGGCCACGGCGACGAGCTCGGCGAGGTTCTCGACGCGGGTCTCGTCCTGGGGGTCGCGGCTGTCGCGCAGCTCGGCGAGGTAGCCGCTGCGGTCGAGGATCGCCTCGAGCAGGTCGGAGACGCCGGCCTCCTCGTCGTCCCGCACCTTCCCGAGGTTCTCGAGGATGGCGGTGAACCCGGCGATGGCGGCGACCGAGCGGGTGGCGATGCCCGGGGCGTCCTCGGCGCGGCCCAGTGCGGCGACGAACGGGATGCGCTCGCGGTCGGCGAGCGCGACGACGCAGGCCTCGGCACGGTCGCCGATGCCCCGCTTGGGGACGTTGAGGATGCGCCGGAGGTTGACGGTGTCGGTGGGGTTGGAGAGCACCCGCAGGTAGGCCAGGGCGTCCTTGACCTCGCGGCGCTCGTAGAACCGGGTGCCGCCGACCACCTTGTAGGGCAACCCGACCCGCACGAACACCTCCTCCAGGGCCCGGCTCTGGGCGTTGGTGCGGTAGAACACCGCGACGTCGCCGGGGCGCACCCCGTGGTCGTCGCCGAGCCGGTCGATGGAGCGCGCGACGAACGACGCCTCGTCGTGCTCGTTGTCGGCGACGTAGCCGATGATCCGCGAGCCGTCGCCGGAGTCGGTCCAGAGGTTCTTGGGGCGCCGGCCCTCGTTGCGGGCGATGACCGCGTTGGCCGCCCGCAGGATGGTCTGGGTCGAGCGGTAGTTCTGCTCGAGGAGGATGGTGCGCGCCTGCGGGTAGTCCTCCTCGAACTCCTCGATGTTGCGGATCGTCGCGCCCCGGAAGGCGTAGATCGACTGGTCGGCGTCACCGACGACGACGAGCTCGCTCGGCTCGACCCCGTGCTCGGTCCGCGTGTCGTCGGACCCCACGAGCTCCTTGACCAGCTGGTACTGGGCGTGGTTGGTGTCCTGGTACTCGTCGACCATCACGTGCCGGAAGCGGCGGCGGTAGTGCTCGGCGACGTCGGGGAAGGCCTGGAACATGTGGACCGTCGTCATGATGAGGTCGTCGAAGTCCATGGCGTTGGCCTGCCGCAGCCGGCGCTGGTACTCGGTGTAGGCCTCGCTGAGCACCTGCTCCTGGTGCGTGCCCTCCTCGCTGATGCGGCGGGCGAAGGTCTCCTCGTCGACGAGCTCGTTCTTGAGGTTGGAGACCTGGTGGCCGAAGGCGCGGGGGTTGTAGCGCTTGGGGTCGAGGTCCATGTCGCGCAGGACCATCGCCATGAGCCGCTGGCTGTCGGCGGCGTCGTAGATGGAGAACTGCGAGCGCAGCCCCACCTTGTCGGCCTCGCGGCGCAGGATGCGCACGCAGGCGCTGTGGAAGGTCATCACCCACATCGCCTTGGCGCGCGGGCCCACGAGCTCGGTGACCCGCTCGCGCATCTCGGCGGCGGCCTTGTTGGTGAAGGTGATGGCCAGGACCTGCCCGGGCTGGACCCCGCGGTCGGCGAGCAGGTGGGCGATGCGGACGGTGAGCACCCGCGTCTTGCCCGACCCGGCGCCGGCGACGATGAGCAGCGGCGGGCCCTCGTGGAGCACGGCCTCGCGCTGCTGGGGGTTGAGCCCCTCGAGGAGGGCCGCGGCGTCGAGCGCCGGGCGGGCACCGGGGCCGCCCTCGGGTCCGCGCCCCTCGGCGGCCGCCTCCGCCCACGTCGGCACGCCCGCCGCGTTGACGAGCGCGGCCTGGGCGCTCGTGTGGGTGGCGGGGTCGACGTGGGGCGGCCGGCCGGTACCGAAGTCGAGGCCGTCGAAGAGGGTGCTCATCTCGGGGTCCACCCTACGTGCCGGCGCCGACGCCACCCCACGGCCGTGAGTGGCCCTCCGGGGGTCGGCGACCGGTGCAGGGGGTGGGCGCCGACCCCATCGGAGGGCCTCAGCCGAGAATAGGACCGACGCGGCCCACGTGTCTAGGGTTTGTCCAAGGCCTTGGCGGGCGCGGTGCGGGGAGCGCTCCCCGGCCCGATCCGGCCCGGCGGGCGCGACCCCGGTGCTAGCGTCGCGCCCGGCCCGCGCACCAGCGGGCCCGGCCCGCCGACGCGCGGGCCCCGTCGCGAGGGGAACCACATGCTCATCTGGGGGTGGGGACGCAAGTCCCGCAGCCGGCAGGTCAACGCCGCGGAGGCGCTGCTCGTCAGCTTCCGCTACTTCAGCCTCTTCTTCGTGTTCACCGTGACCTGGGGGCGAAGTACGCGCTGGCCCGGGTCCAGGAGGACGGCGCGGTGGCCTACCGCGACCTCACGCCGGAGCAGGCCCTGGCCGCCGGCGGTGGCGAGCTGCCGGCCCCGACCGCCTGGCAGCGCTTCAGCCTGCTCGGGCTGCTCGTCGCGGTGGTCCTGGTCGTCGGCATCTCGGCGGCGCTCTCCACCTCCTGAGTCGCCCGGGCGTCGGCGGGGAGCCCTACGGTGGGTCCATGGCCTCGCGCAAGGGTGAGTTCGGGGAGCCGGTCGTCCTCGACGTCGGCGGCTTCGACGTGCGCGTCTCCAGCCCCGAGCGCGTCTACTTCCCGCCCGCGGCGAGACCAAGCTCGACCTCGTGCAGTACTACCTGTCGGTCGGCGACGGGATCGTCAACGCCCTGCGCGAGCGACCGTGCATGCTGCACCGCTTCCCCGACGGCGTCGCCGGGAACAAGGTGCACCAGAAGCGACTTCCGCGCGGGGCACCGCCGTGGGTCGAGACCGTCCGGCTGCACTTCCCGCGGTACGGCCTGCACGCCGACGAGCTGTGCGTCACCAGGCTGGCCGACGTCGCGTGGGCCTGCCAGATGAGCACCGTCGAGTTCCACCCGTGGAACAGTCGGCGCGCCGACACCGAGAAGCCCGACGAGTGGCGCATCGACCTCGACCCCATGCCGGACGCGCCGTTCTCACGGGTCCGGAAGGCCGCCCACGCCGCCCACGAGGTCCTCGACGAGCTGGGGGCCGTCGGCTGGCCCAAGACGAGCGGCGGCCACGGGCTGCACGTCTACGTCCGGATCGCGCCCGACCACGGCTTCGGCGACGTCCGGCGCGCGGCCCTGGCCTTCGCCCGCGAGGTCGAGCGCCGCCTTCCCGACGACGTGACGACCACGTGGTGGCGCAAGGACCGCGACCCCGCCGCCGTGTTCGTCGACTACAACCAGAACGCCCGCGACCACACCATCGCGGCGGCGTACTCGGTGCGCGGCAACGACATCGGCACGGTGTCGGCACCCATCACCTGGGACGAGGTCGACGACGCCGAGCCCGACGACTTCACCATCGCGACGATGCCCGAGCGCTACGCCCGCCTTGGCGACCTACACGCCGGCATCGACGACGCCGTCTTCGACATCAGCCCCCTGCTCGAGTGGGCCGCGCGCGACGAGGCCGAGGGCGCGGAGTCCCCGCCGGAGCCCGAGGACGACACCGGGAAGCCCTGATGGACCTCGTCGTCCCGGCCGGACCCGGTGTGCCGCAGGGCCTCACCGTTCCCGCCTCCGACCTCGTCGAGCGTTTCTCGCGCTCCTCCGGCCCCGGCGGGCAGGGCGTCAACACGGCCGACAGCCGGGTGGAGCTCGAGCTCGACGTCGCCGTCCTCCCGCTCACCGCGGCCCAGCGCCGGCGGCTCGAGGCGGCCCTCGCGACGCGCCTCGTCGACGGACGCCTCGTGGTGGCCGCCTCGGAGCACCGACAGCAGCGGCGCAACCGGGTCGCGGCGCGCGAGCGGCTGGCCGCCCTCCTGCGCGAGGCGCTGGCCCCGCCGCCGCCTGCCCGGCGGGCGACGCGACCGACCCGGGGGTCAGTCGAGCGGCGGCTCGACGCCAAGCGCCGTCGCGCCGACACCAAGGCGGCCCGCGGACGGCCGGGCCCGGAGGCCTGAGGACCGACGCCGACGAGCCCTCAGGCGAGCGCGTCGACGAGCCGGACGACCTCGGCGGCGCAGCCCCACGAGAGGGTGACCCCGGCGCCGCCGTGCCCGACGTTGGTCACGACCGGACGCCCGTGCCGCTCGTGCACCCGCAGGTCGACGGCGGCGGCCACCGGGCGTAGGCCGACGCGCGAGCCGAGGACCTCGGCTTCGCGCAGGGCCGGCACCGCCGCCCGGCAGCGCTCGACGATGGCGGCGTGGACGGCGGGGTCGGGCTCGTCCGAGGCGTCCGGCACGTCGGTGCCCCCGCAGACGACCCAGCCGGGGTGCGGCAGCACGTAGGTCATCCCCCCGGCGAAGTCGTCGTCGACCAGCCAGCGGTCGATCCCGGGGTTGGCGAGCAGGGCGACCTGACCGCGGGAGGGCGTGACGTCGACGCCGGGCAGCAGCTCGGCGGCGCGCAGGCCCGCACAGAGCACGACGACGTCGTCCTCGAGCTCGTCGAGGTCGTCGACCCGGCCGGTCTCCAGCTCGACACCGGCTGCGACGCACCGCTTCTCGAGCCAGTCGAGGTGCACGGGCATCGCGACGAGGGGCAGGCGTGCGACGACCCCCGACGTCGCGCCGTCGGGGAGCTCGTCGGCGGTCGCCTCGCGCCAGGTGCGCACGCCCTCGGTCCACCAGCGGTCGGGGCCGTGGCGCTCGACGAGCAGGCCCTCGCGCAGGGCGACCCCGGCGGTGGGGTCCGCGACGAGGCCGGTGAAGCGCTCGAGGGCGACGAGGCCCCAGGCGACCACCCGGTCGCGCGGCTCGACGTGGTACGGGAACCAGAGGCCCCCGGCGACGGCCGACACCGTGCCGGCGGCCGGCACGTCGCGCACGCAGTGGACGTCGTGACCGGCCTCCGCGAGGCCCAGCGCCGACGTCAGGCCGACCACCCCGCCACCGACCACCGTCACGCGCGCCACGGCACCATCGTCGCGACCCCGGCGTCGCACCGGCCCGCGCCACGCCGGACGCCGTAGGGTCGGCTCCATGGAGCGCCGCGACCCGCACCCGGTCACCGGCGAGCTCCTCCCCTCCCCCGCACCGCCCGGGGCCGGCTGGCCAGGCGACCCCGCCACCGCCGAGACCCCGGTGGCCACGACCCCGGCCCGGGTCCGCCGGCTCGCGGCCGGCTCGTCCGACGTCGCCGAGCTCCAGGCCCGGATCTCGGTGTGCCGGGCCTGTCCCCGTCTCGTCCGCTGGCGCGAGGACGTCGCCCGCACCGGACGCCGCGCCTCCTTCGCGGACCAGCCCTACTGGGGTCGCCCCGGGCCCTCGTTCGGCGACCCGGACGCGGAGGCCCTGCTCGTCGGCCTGGCCCCGGCGGCCAACGGCACCAACCGCACCGGCCGGATGTTCACCGGCGACTCCTCGGGCGACTTCCTCTGGGCCGCCCTGCACCGCACCGGGTTCGCGGCGCAACCGACCTCCGTGGCCGCCGGGGACGGCCAGGCGCTCACCGGCCTGCGCATCGTCGCCGCGGTGCGGTGCGCGCCCCCGGCCAACAAGCCGACGCCGGACGAGCGGGCCACCTGCTCGGCCTGGCTCGAGCGCGACCTCGAGCTGGCCGAGCCCCGGCTGCGGGCCGTCCTCTGCCTCGGCTCCATCGGCTGGGACGCCGCGCTGGCGGCCACCCGGGCCCTCGGGTGGGACGTCCCCCGCCCGAAGCCGAGGTTCGCCCACGCGGCCGAGGTGGCCCTGACGACGCCGAGCGGGCGCTCGGTCCGGCTCGTCGGCAGCTACCACGTGAGCCCGCACAACACCTTCACCGGACGGCTGACCCCGGCCATGCTCGACGAGGTGCTGCTCGGCCTGCGCGCGTAACCCGTTGGCCCGCAGCCGTCCGGGTGGCTACCGTCGGCGGATGATCGTCCTCGCCACGCCCGACGCCCGGATGCAGCGGTCCTACCTCGCCGCCCACGACGAGTTCGTCGCGATCGGCGAGGGCCACCGCGACGGTGACGGCGTGTGGGTCGAGGAGCCCGACGACGGCGGCTTCGCGGGCGTCGCGTTCACGCGCGAGGAGCTCGAGACCGCCGACGGCTTCGAGCGCTTCGCCGCCCGCCGGCGCGACCAGGCCCGCGAGGACGCCCCCCGCATCACCGGTCACGTGCCGTGCACGTTCTTCTGGGTCGTCGACGACGCGGACCCCGACACCTATCTGGGGTCACTGTCGATCCGGCACCGGCTGACGCCCTTCCTCCTCGAGGTGGGCGGCCACATCGGCTACTCGGTGCGCCCGTCGGCGAGGCGCCGTGGGGTCGCGACGGAGGCGCTCCGGCTGGCGCTGCCCGAGGCCGGGGCGCTCGGCATCGACCCCGTGCTCGTCACCTGTGACACCGACAACGAGGGCTCGGCGCGGGTCATCGAGGGCAACGGCGGTGTCCTCGAGGACGTCCGGCAGGGCAAGCGGCGCTACTGGGTGCCCGCCGGCGCCTGAGCGCGTCCTAGGGTGGCCGGATGAGCGACCTGCACGGACCAGCCCTCGTCGTCACCGCCTCCGGTGGCCCGGACGTCCTCGCGGTCGAGGACCGCCCGGCCGGTGACCCCGGACCCGGCGAGCTGCTCGTCGAGGTCGCCGCGGCGGGCGTCAACTTCATCGACGTCTACCAGCGCGAGGGCGTCTACCCGACTCCGACGCCCTACGTCCCCGGCAACGAGGGCGCCGGCACGGTGCTCGCGGTGGGCCCGCAGGTCGACGGCTTCGCCGTGGGCGACCGGGTCGCCTGGCCGCAGGCGCTGGGCAGTGCAGCGGCGTACTCGGTGCAGCCGGCGGCCTCCGCGGTCCGCGTCCCCGACGGGGTCGACCTCGACGTCGCCGCGGCCGTGATGCTCCAGGGCCTCACGGCGCACTACCTCGTGACGAGCACCTTCCCGGTCGGCGAGGGCACCGTCGCGCTGGTGCACGCGGCGGCCGGCGGCGTGGGGCAGCTGCTCGTGCAGATGTGCCGGGCGCGCGGCGGGATCGTCGTCGCGACCGCCGGTGGCCCCGAGAAGTGCGCCACCGCGACCCGCCTGGGTGCCGACCACGTCATCGACTACCGCGCCGTCGACGACCCGGCCGCCGCCGTGCGCGAGGCCGCGGGCCGCGGGGTCGACGTCGCCTACGACGGGGTCGGCAAGGACACCTTCGACGCCTCGCTCGCCAGCCTGCGTCCGCGCGGGACGCTCGCGCTCTTCGGTGCCGCGAGCGGCCAGGTGCCGCCGCTGGAGCTCCAGCGGCTCAACGCGGGCGGCTCGCTCTTCCTCACCCGCCCGAGCCTGGGCCACCACCTGGCGACCCGCGAGGAGCTGGAGTGGCGGGCCCGGGAGGTCTTCGCCGCCATCGCCGACGGGTCGCTCGAGGTGGGCATCGGGGGCCGCTACGCCCTCACGGACGCGGCGCAGGCCTACCGCGACCTCGAGGGCCGCCGCACCCAGGGCAAGCTCCTGCTCATCCCCTGACCCCGACAGCCCGTCACGGGGCCTCAGCTGGCGGTGGTCCAGAGGACGGCGACGAGCACGTTGAGCAGGGCGAGCACCCCGGCGGCGGTGACGAGCTGCGGGCGCGAGCCCTTCCCCTTGCGCTCGGCGGCGCCGGCGATCTCGGCGCACGCGACGACCGCGATGGCGACGACCAGCTTGACGGCGATCTTCGTGTTGTTCACCTCTTCGTCGTTGGCCTGCACGAGCCCGACGAGGAGGAGCCCGGTGACCAGCTGCGCCCGCGCACCCCACAGGAGGTACGGCGTGACGACGCCGCGCGAGAGGAAGAGCGCGCTGCCGATGATCGCGGCCATGCCGAGCAGGTGGAGGACGATGAACACGTTCACCAGGAGTTCCATGGCGACAGCGTAGGGCCCTCCCGCTCAGACCAGCCGGCGCCCCATCGCCCACGCCGTGAGCTCGTGGCGCGAGGAGAGCTGGAGCTTGCGCAGCACCGACGACACGTGCGTCTCGACCGTCTTCACCGAGATGAACAGCTCCTTGGCCACCTCCTTGTACTGGTAGCCGCGCGCGATGAGGCGCATCACCTCGCGCTCGCGCGCCGAGAGCCGGTCGAGCTCCTCGTCGACCTCGGCGATCTCGCCGGCCGCGGCCCCGAAGGCGTCGAGCACGAAGCCGGCCAGCCGGGGCGAGAACACCGCGTCGCCGTCGGAGACCCGTCGGATGGCGGTGACCAGGTCGCGCGCGTTGATCGTCTTCGTCACGTACCCGCGCGCGCCGGCCCGGATGACGGCGATGACGTCCTCGGCGGCGTCCGAGACCGAGAGCGCGAGGAAGCGCACCGGAGTGCCGGTGGCCGTCTCGACCCCGACGCAGCCGCGGATGACGTCGCCGCCGCCGTTGCCGGAGCCGCCCGGAAGGTGCACGTCGAGGAGCACGACGTCGGGGGTCTCCTTGCGGATGACGGCGATGGCGCTGTCGACGTCGGGGGCCTCACCGACGAACTCGCACACCGCTCCCCCGCCGGCCATCGCCTCGGTGAGCTCGGCGCGCACCCCCGTGCGGAACATCCGGTGGTCGTCGACGAGGACGACCCGGATGGGGGCCGGGGTGGCCGGGGTGCTCTGGCTGGTCATGACTCTTCTCCTTCGATGGGCGGGAGGCGCAGCTCGACCTCGGTGCCGTCCTCACGCTGCCGGATGCGGGCCGAGCCTCCGTGGCGCTGCATCCGGCCGAGGACGGACTGGCGCACACCGAGGCGGTCCTCGGGCACGGTGTCGATGTCGAAGCCCGCGCCGCGGTCGCGGACGAACGCCTCGACGCCACCGGGGCCGATCTCGACGTAGGCGGTGACGGGCGGGCTGCCGTGGCGGACGGCGTTGAGCAGCGCCTCGCGCATGGCCCGGGAGAGGGCGGCGCCGTGCTGCTCGAAGGGCCGGTCGCCGGTCACGACGAGGTCGACGGGGACGCCGTGCAGGTCCTCGACCTCGTGGGCGACCTCGGTGACGGCCGCCGCGAGCGAGGACTGCGAGCCCTGCGGCCCGTCGTAGAGCCAGGTGCGCAGCTCGCGCTCCTGGGCCCGGGCCAGGCGGGTGACGGCGGCGGGGTCGGCGGACTGGCGCTGGATGAGGGCGAGGGTCTGGAGCACCGAGTCGTGCAGGTGCGCGGCGATGTCGGCGCGCTCGGTGGCCCGCGCGGCGGCGACCTGCTCGCGCCGCAGGTCGCCCCAGAGCCGGACGGCCCACGGAGCGGCGAGGATCAGCGCCCCGGCCAGTACCGCGAAGGCCGCCAGCACGGCGTCCCAGAGGACGCTCACCGAGCTGCCGCGGGTGACGAGCACGAGGATGCCGACGATCGCCAGGACGGTGCCGAGGGCCACGCGCACCCAGCCCATGCCGTCGCGGCCGCCGGTGAGCCAGCGGGAACGCTGCGTCTGGTCGAGGTTGGACCACGCGACGACCGCACCGACCGCGATGACGAACACCGGGATGAGCACCGACCCGCGCGCCGAGACGCCGACGCCGGGGACGAGCAGCGCGATGCCCGCGATGACGAGGACGGCACCCGCGGCCAGCAGGACGCTCCAGCGCCGCCGCTCCGACCACGTCGTGGCCGTCAGCGGACCCGAGCCGTCGACCTGGCCCTCGGGCGTCATCGCCCAGAGGAACAGGTAGGCGGCCACGCCCGCGCCGCCCGAGAGCGCGAGAACGACGAAGGCCACGCGCACGAGCCGGCGGGAGACGCCGAGGTGGCGGGCGACGGCGTCGCAGACCCCCGGGGTCCAGCCCCCGAGCGGTCGCGGATGAGGCCCGGACGCGCGGGAACCGGCTCCGGCGCGGGGCCGGAGTCGGTGCGCACGCGGGTCGCCGCGGGCTCGTAGGGGGTGGGCACGACTCCATCCTGACGCACGGACGGGCCGATGCGGCCCCCTCCCGGGGTCCGGTCAGGGGGTGCTCAGGGTCGACCCTCATGGCGGCCGTGGGCCGCCCGGCGGGAGAGTGAGTGCCATGACGGACACCTCCACCTCCCAGACCCCGCCCTCCGGCGGGTCCACCGTCCTCGACGACGGCCTCGAACGCCTCCGCCGCGTCGGCATCCGCCGCGACACCGACCGCCGCTGGTTCGGCGGCGTGTGCGCCGGGATCGCGGCCCGCTTCGACGTCGACCCGCTCCTCATCCGCGCCGCGGCCATCGCGCTGACCATCGCCGGCGGCATCGGGCTGCCGCTCTACCTCGTGCTCTGGCTGTTGCTGCCCGACCGCGGCGGCGAGATCCTCGGCGAGCGCGCGCTGCGCCACGGTGACGCCTGGGCCATCGTCCTCGCGGTGCTCGCCGGCGTCGTCGTCCTCGGCGCCCTCGTGTCCATCGGCTCGGGAGGCGACGCCTGGGGCGGCTCGTTCTGGCTGCTCATCCCGGTCGGACTCGTCGTCTGGGTGCTCGCCACCCGCAGCCGCTCCCCGCGCCCCACGCCGTGGGCCGCCCAGACCGCCTACCCACCGCCCCCACCCCCCGGAGGTACCCCGATGTCGGCTCCGTCGACCCCCTACGCCGCGTCCGCCGGCCCCGCGCCCACCGCCCCGCCCGCCGGCTACCGCCACCCGCCGACCCCGTACGGCCAGCCCACCGCACCGTACGGGTCCGTACCCCCGCAGGGTCAGTACGGCCAGCCCGGCCCCTACGGCGGCACCCCCACACCGCCCGTCCCGCCGCGGCCGATCGCCCCGCAGCCCCCGCCCGTCCCGCCGGCTCCGCGCCGGCGTCGCCCCAGCGGCTTCGTCGGACTGGTCACCCTCGGGCTGGTCATCGCCCTCGTCGGGCTCGGTGTGGCCGTCGCCGACCCCCTGGGCTTCTCCGGTGAGCCGGTCGTGCTCGGCCTGGCCCTGGCCCTCGCCGGCGCCTCGGCCGTCGTCCTCGGGCTCGGCGCCACCGGGCGGGCCTCCGGGTTCAGCGGCTTCCTCGTCATCGTCCTCGGGCTGACCACGGTCTTCGCCACGCTGGTCTCGCACATCCCCACGACCAACGGCATGGGTGACCGCGTCTGGACGCCCACCACCACCAGCCTGCCGGCGACCTACCACCTCGGGGTCGGGGACGCCCAGCTCGACCTGGCCGGGCTGGCGACGCTCGAGGCAGGCGCCACGCCGGCGACCATCGACGTCAGCCTCGGCGCCGGCGAGCTGCGGGTCGTCGTGCCCGAGGGCCTCGACGTCCGCGTCGAGAACCAGGTCGGCGTCGGCGACGTCTCCCACGAGGTGCGCACCGCCACCGGTGGCACGACGACGGTCGACGACCGCTCCGGCACCGACTACACCCAGGACGTCACCATCGGCGACGGCACCCCCGTGCTCGTCGTCTCGGCCGAGATCGGCATCGGCGACGTCGTCATCATCGAGGAGAGCTGAGCATGACCACCGACGACAGCACCCGCCCCCTGAGCGCCGACCTCGGCCTCGAGGACCGCGACGAGGACACCGCCCCCGACGCGACGGACACCACCGCCACGACGACGGCCGTCCCGACCGCCACCACTCCGGCGGCGCCGACCGCCACGACCGCCCCCGCGGCGCCCACCGGCCCCCGGTACCGGTCGGGTCCGGCACCCTTCGCCCTGCTGCTCGGCATCCTCGGGCTGCTGACCGCCGGCGCGGTGCTCGTCACCGAGCTGACCGACGTCTCGGTCCCGTGGAGCGACCTCGGGCCGTGGACCATCGTCGGCGGCGGCGCGCTCGTGCTGCTCGTCGGCCTCGTCGGCCTGCGCAGCAGCCGCAGCCAGGACTGACGCCGGGCGCCCCCCGCGTCAGGACTGCGGCCAGGTCCCCGGCACCGGCACACCCGCGACGCGCAGCGCCGCCGGGATGCTCGCCACGACGGGCACCCGGTCGAGGTCCTCGAGGGGGACCCACCGCGCGTCGGACGTCGACCCGCCCACGTCATGGACGACGGGGCGGGTCGGCTGCGCGCAGCGGGCCGTGTGCACGAGCCGGACGGCGTGGTAGTCCTCGGGTCCGCGCTCGGACCGGCCGACCCAGTGCTGGGTCATGACGTCGACGAACTCGACGTCGTCGACGTGCTGGCCGGTCTCCTCGAGCACCTCGCGGACCACCGCCCCGGCGGCCGTCTCGCCCGGCTCCAGGCCGCCCCCGGCAGGTTCCAGCGGCCCGCCGCCCCGGTGCGGGGGCGAGCTGGGTCAGCAGCAGCCGCTCGTCGGCCACGACGACGGCGTAGGCCGCGACGCGCTGGTGGGGCCGGACGCCGGCCGCCTCCTCGGTGTCGAGCCCCGGTCCGTGCGGGCCGGGGCGCCCGCGCAGCGGCGTGACGGCCACGACCTCGAAGCGCAGCACGAGCCGGCCGAGCACCCCCTCCACCCCGGTGCTGCGCCCGCTCCATCCGCGCACGGAGAGCCCGACCACCGGGTCCTCGCCGTGCTCCAGCGGGAACTCGACGACGGTGGCGCCGGCCCGCTCACCCCGGACGACGATCACCCCGGCGCCCCCGCCCGGCGGTACTCGGCGACGGTGGCCGCGATGGTGCTCGCCCAGTCCTGGCGCGGCGGGTCCGCGCGCAGGTGGGTCCGCATCCGCTCGCGCAGCCCGGGGTCGGCGGCCAGCCGGGCGAGGGCCTGCGCGACGCCGGCGTCGGAGTCGGCGAGCAGGCCGTCGAGCCCGTCGGTGACGACGTCGTCCACCCCGGTGCCGCGCGGTGCGACGACCGGCAGCCCCGCGGCCCGGGCCTCGAGCGCGGCGATGCCGAAGGCCTCGAGCCGAGCGGTCGAGGCGTAGAGGTCGCCGGAGTGGTGCATCCGGCGCAGGCCCTCGCGGTCGAGCCGGCCGGGCAGCGACACCCAGTCCATCCCCCGGGCTCGCAGGTAGCCCTCCATGGCCCGGCGCTGCGGACCCTCCCCGGCGAGGGTCGCCCGCAGCGGCACGGAGGGGTCGAGGAGGCGGCGCGCCTCGTGGAGGGCACCGAGCAGCGCGAGCGGCCGCTTGCGGTTGACGAGCCGCAGGGCCGAGACGACGTGGACCCCGTCGGCCGGGTCGCGCGGCGGGGCGTCGGCGTCCGGCGCCCACCACCGGGCGTCGATGCCGTTGTTGAGGACGGCCACCTCGACGTCGCCGGCCGCCGCCCGCACGCGGCCGGCCGCCATCGTCGACACCGCGCTGAGCGCCACGCCGCGACGCGCCCAGCGGCCGAGGTGTCCCGCGACCCGGAACAGGGGCGCCGAGCGGTCGATGACGCAGTGGAACGTGGCGGCCACGGGGAGGCCGGCGGACAGGGACGTCCGGACGAGGTCGGTGGCGAACGGGCTGACCACTCCGAGGTGCGCGTGGGCCACGTCGAAGGCCCCGGCGTCGAGCCGGCGTCGCACCTCGCGGGGCGCGAAGGGGTTGACGGGCACCCCGTTCGGCAGCGGGATGGCCATCCGGTGCACGACGACGCCGTCCTCCTCGACGGTCCGCGCGCCGTGCCGTTCGCCGTGCGGTCCGGTGGTCGCCGTGAACACCTCGACCTCGTGCCCGTCACCCGCGAGCCGGTGGGCGAGGTCGTGCACCTGCCGCTCGATCCCGCCGAGCCGGGGCGGGTAGCAGTCCGACAGGAGGGCGACCTTCACGAGGGTCCACCCTGCCATGCGAGAGGATGGCCGACGATGTCCCGCACGCTCGTGGCGTTCCACGCCCACCCCGACGACGAGGCCCTGCTCACCGCGGGCACGATGGCCCGTGCCGCCGCCGAGGGGCACCGCGTCGTCCTCGTGCTCGCGACCGACGGCGGGGCCGGCCTGGCGGCCGAGGACCTGCGCCGCGACGGGGCCCTGGGCACCCGCCGCCTCGCCGAGGCCGAGCGCTCGGCCGCGGCCCTCGGGGTGGCCCGCGTCGAGTGGCTCGGGTACGCCGACAGCGGCTCCGGACCCGAGCCCGAGCCGGACGCCCCGGGCGTCGTGCGCTTCTGCCGGGCCCCGCTCGAGGAGGCCGCCGAGCGGCTGGCCGCGGTGCTGCGCACCGAGCGGGCCGACGTCCTGCTGTCCTACGACGCCAACGGCGGGTACGGCCACCGCGACCACCGGCGTGTGCACGAGGTGGCCGCACGGGCCGCCGAGATCGCCGGCACCCCCCGCGTCCTCGAGGCCACCGTCCCCCGCGACACGATCGTGCGGGCCATCCGGCTCGCCGCGCGGGTCTACCGGTTCCCGGCCGAGTTCGACCCCACGAGCTTCGAGCGGGCCTTCACCGCGCGGGCCGACATCACCCACCGGGTCGACGTGCGCCAGCACGTGCGGGCCAAGCGCGCCTCGATGCGGGCGCACGCCTCGCAGGCCACCGGGGGCGGGGCCGCCGAGGTCGGCGCGGGCGGCCAGACCGGCGACCGGACCCTGGGGGTGTTCCTCCGCATCCCCCGACCCCTCTACGATCTGGTGTTCGGTCGCGAGTGGTTCCGCGACCCCACGAGAGCACCAGGGGGATCCGTGAGCACCGACGTCTTCGAGGGCCTGCCGTGAGGGCGGCCGGCGTGCAGGTGCCGACGCACACCCGCCAGCTGGTGCAGTTCGGGCTCGGCCTGGCCCTGGCCGTCGTGCTGCTCGTGTGGGGCCTCCCGCACTTCGCGAAGACCTCGTGGGGCGACATCTGGGACGTCATCCGCAGCGTGCCGCCCCTGCACGTCGTCGGCTTCCAGGTCCTCATGCTCGTCGGGCTGTACTGCTACACGTTCACCTTCACCGGGTCGCTGCGCGGGCTGACCCACGGCAAGGCCCTGATCATCAACCTCTGCGGGTCCTCGGTGTCCAACCTGCTGCCCGGTGGCGGCGCGGTCGGGCTCGCGGCGACCTACGCGATGTGCCGCTCGTGGGGCTTCTCGCGCCGGGCCACCTCGACGTCGGCCATCGTCACCGGCGTCTGGAACGTCCTGGCCCGCATCGCCCTGCCGGTCGTGGCCATCCTCGTGCTCATGGTCGGCGGGGTCACGCTGCCCAAGGCCCTCACCGACCTGGCGATCGCGGGGTCGCTCACCGGGCTCGGGGTCATCGGCGTCATCACCGGGATGCTGGCCAGCGAGCGGGTCGCCCAGCGGCTCGGGGGTGTCCTCGACCGGCTCATCGGGCCGATGGTGCGCCGTCGGCGCCCGGAGACGACGATGAGCGTCGAGGACCTCGTGCGCGACCTGCGCAGCCGGATCATCGACGTCGTCCGCTGGCGCTGGTGGTCGATGACGCTCGGCATGGTCGGGTTCTTCGGCGCCTACTACGTCCTCTTCGTCCTCGTGATGCGCGAGACCGGCGTCATGCTGCCGCTCAACCTGCTCTTCGCGGCCTACGCCATCGGCAGGCTCCTCACCGCGGTCGGCATCACGCCGGGCGGGGTCGGGGTCACCGAGGTCGCGACGACGACCGTCCTCGTCGGCTGGGGTGCCGGCAGCGCCGAGGCCACCGCCGGCGTCGTCCTCTTCTCGCTCATCACCCACCTCATGGAGGTGCCGCTCGGCGGGCTCGGGTGGCTCCTGTGGTCGGTCAGCGCCAAGAGCGAGCCGCCGCGCGAGGGCGAGGAGCCGGTCTTCGCCGGTCGGGCCTGACGGCTCGCCCCGATCTCCGACCGGGCCCGCTCGGGATCAGCCGGCGAGGAAGGCCGCGACCGCTCCGTGCAGCGCGGCGAGGTCGTCGAGGTGCACGAGCTCGCGGGTCGAGTGCATCGAGAGCAGCCCGACGCCGATGTCGACGGTGGGGATGCCGAGCCGGGTCGCCGCGATCGGGCCGATCGTCGAGCCGCCCGCGATGGTGTTCGGGTTGACGTAGTGCTGGAACGGCACACCGGCGCGCTCGCAGGCCGCGGCCCACAGCGCCTCGCCCCGGGCCTCGGTCGTGTAGCGCTGGCGGGCGTTGACCTTGAGCAGCGGGCCGCCACCGGGGCGGGGGCGGTTCGTCGGGTCGTGCTTCTCGGGGTGCCCGGGGTGCACGAGGTGGCCGGCGTCGCTGGAGAGCAGCCACGACGCACGGAAGGCCCGGGCCGCCTCCGAGCGGGAGGCGCCGAGCCCCTCCTGCACGCGGCGGAGCACGTCCTCGAGGAAGGGCCCGCCCGCGCCGGTCACCGACGCCGAGCCCACCTCCTCGTGGTCGAACGCGGCGAGGACCGGGATGTGGGTGGCGTCGGCCGGGGTGTCGAGCAGGCCGAGCAGCCCCGCGTGGACGCTCGTGAGGTTGTCCATCCGCCACGAGGCGAGCAGGTCCTCGCGGGCCCCGATGCGCGCCGGCGCCTGGGTGTCGGCGAGGTACAGGTCCCACGCGACGGCGTCGCCGACGAGCTCGCGCAGCCAGTGCGAGGGGTCCGCGGCGTCGGGGCCGTCGGCGGCCCCGACGACCGGCGAGAGGTGGCGCTGGACGTCCGGGGCGAAGCCGTCGTTGACCGCGCGGTCGAGGTGGATGGCCACGTGCGGGATGCGCGCCACCGGACCCGAGCGCACCAGCCGGACGCCGCCGTCGGCGTCGACGACGCGCCCGGCGACGGCGAGGTCGCGGTCGAACCAGGACGGGAACGTCGGGCCGCCGTACACCTCGACGTTGAGGCGCTCCCAGCCGTGCTCGCGCACCACCGGGTTCGGCTTGAGCCGGAAGGTCGGGCTGTCGGTGTGCGCCCCGAGGATGCGGAAGGGGGTCGTGGGACCGGCTCCGGTCGGCACCCGCCAGGCGATGACGGCGCCGTCGCGCACGACGACGTAGGCGCCCGGGTCGGCCGGCCACGCGACGGCCTCGTCGAGCTCGGTGAACCCCTCGGCGACGAGGCGGTCGCGGGCCACGGCGGCGGCGTGGAAGGCCGTCGGGGACGCGGTGACGTACTCGGCGAACGCGGTGGCCAGGGTGTCGCGGGCGGCGGCGGTGCTCATCCGGCCATCCTGTCAGCCGGCTGCCCGTGCCGGGCGCTCGGGCTCAGCGGGTGCCGACGAGCCGGCGCACCTGGCGGCTGCGGGCCTCGTCGGCGAGCGGGTCGCTCATCGGCTCGGGCTCGAACGGCCGGCCGGTCGCGCGCTCGGCGGCGACGGCGATGAGGGCGTCCGAGACCATCGGGTTGGCCGGCAGCAGCGGCCCGTGGAGGTAGGTGCCGATGACGTTGAGCGTGCGTGCGCCCTCGGTGCCGTCCTCGCCGTTGTTGCCGTAGCCCGCCCGGACGGTGCCGAAGGGTCGCTGGCCGGCGCCGAGGACGGTCGAGCCGGAGTGGTTCTCGTAGCCGACGACGCTGCCGAACTCGGTGTCGACGCAGACCGGCCCGACCATCCGCTTGTCGTTGCCGCGCGTCGTGACGTCGAGGATGCCGAGGCCCGGCAGCACCTGGCCGGTGACGGTGTGGAAGGAGTTGCCGAACAGCTGGTACATGCCGCAGATGACGAGCATCGGGACGCCGTCGGCGGCCATCGAGGCCAGGGTCGGGCCGATGGCCTCGAGGTCGGCCTCGACCCGGGCCTGCCCGGAGTCCTGGCCGCCGCCGCCCATGAAGAGGTGGGCGTCGTCGCGGAACGGGGTGCCGGGGTCGTGGAGCACGACCTCGGCCGTGTACCCGTGCCGGCGGATGCGGCTGGCGAGCGCGTGGGTGTTGCCGCGGTCGCCGTAGATGCTCATCTCGCGCGGGTAGAGGTGGACGAGGGTGATGGTGCCCTTGCTCGGGCCGTCGGGCGCCAGCAGCTCGGTGCTCATGCCGGGCCGTCCTCTCCGAAGTGCGCCAGCCCGTGCCGGGCGGCCAGGGTGCGGCGCAGGGCCATCATCGCGGTGTACGTGCAGAAGATGCGCTTGGGCTCGTCGTGGTGGGTGGCGACGAACGTATCGAGCGCCTCGTCGAGGTCGGGGACCACCCGGTCGGTGTGGACGTCGTCGTAGTGCAGGCGCAGCGCCATGTCGTAGGCGCGCACGCCGCTGGTCAGGGCGACACCGCGCTCGCGCAGGGAGGCGAAGCTGACGTCGTAGAGCCAGGAGACGTCGCGGCCGTCGGCGTCGTTGTCGTTGATCGCGACCATCGTCGCGACGGGGGTGCTGCCGTACGTCGAGAGCGCGACGCCGAAGCCGGCGGGGTTCTTGACGAGGACGAGCTCGAGCGGCTGGCCGTCGACCATGACCACCTCGCCGCGGCCGAACGGGGGGCGGACGGCGGCGAGGGCCTCGACGCAGGTGCCGGCGTCGAAGGCCTCACCGAGCAGCAGCCGGGCGGTCGTGACGGCGGCGGTGGCGTTGATCATCGCCGCGAGGCCGCGCTGCTGCAGGGTGACCGGACCGACGACGACGTCGTCGAAGACCACGTCGAAGGTGCGCTCGTCGCGCGGACGGAGGCGGGCGTCGCCGGGGCCGGGGTCGCGGGGGGCCGGGCCGTCGTCGAAGCGGGCGTCGTGCTCGGTGAGCTCGGGGAGCCGGTCGGCGATCGAGGCGTCGAGACCGAACCAGCGCACCGGCACGTCGACGGCGTCGGCGGCGCGGGCGATGAACGGGTCGTCGCAGTTGGCGACGACGCCCTCGGTGCTCGCGGCGCCGAGCCGGGCGAGCAGGTCGGCGGTGTGGTCGATCTCGGCGAACCGGTCGAGCTGGTCGCGGGCCACGTTGAGCAGCAGCGAGTGGGTGGGCGGCACCTCGGCGATGAAGCGCATCGCGTGGGCCTCGTCGAGCTCGACGACGGCCATGTCGCTGCGCAGCCGGCCGCCCAGGGGCAGCTGCGGCAGCATCTCGGAGAGGACGCCGCGGGTGAAGTTCGAGCCGGTGGGGTTGGTGAAGACGCTGCGCCCGTGGGCCCGCAGCAGGGCGACGAGCATCTTCGTCGTCGTCGTCTTGCCGTTGGTGCCGCTGACGACGACGATGCCGCCGCGCACGTCGGACAGGGCGTGCCGGAGGATGCGCGGGTCGATCCGCTCGGCGACGAGGCCGGGAAAGGCCGAGCCACCGCCCCGACGGCGGGCGAGGACCCGGGCGGTCTTGCCCGCGACGACGGCGGCGGCCGTTCTCAGCATCCGCCAACCCTAGCCAGCCGGGGCGCGGTCCCCGAATCCGTGGCCGCCGCGGCCCGGCTCAGGACGGAAGGTGGGCGTCGAGCCAGCGCACGACGTCGGCGGTGACCTCGTCGCGGTTGGTCTCGTTGAAGAGCTCGTGCCGGGCGTCGGGGTACAGGGTGATGGTGACGTCGGCGACCCCGGCGTCGCGGTACTGCTGCGCGACCGCGCGCGGGCCCTTGCCGCCGTCGCCCACCGGGTCCTTGTCGCCCGAGACGAGGAGCACGGGGAGGTCGCGGCGCACGCCGGCCACCCGCTTGGCGTCGTTGATGACGGCCAGCCCGCCGAGCAGGTCCTTGAAGAACCCGGACGTGAAGGTGTTGCCGCACAACGGGTCCGCGACGTAGGCGTCGACCTCGGCGTCGTCGCGCGAGAGCCAGTCGAAGTCGGTGCGGTTGGGCTTGAAGGCCGCGTTGTACTGGCCGAACGTCAGCTTGTCGAGGAGCGTGCTGGTGTGCCGGCGGCCGCGCAGCCGGGCCTCGGCGGCGGCGATGCCGGCGCCGACCTTGCCGAGGGGGCCGGGGTCGCCGGCGGTGCCCGACAGGACGAGGCCGGCGAGGTCGCGGGAGTCCTCGATGACGTAGGCGCGGGAGAGGAAGGACCCCATGCTGTGGCCGAGGAGGAACACGGGCAGGCCGGGGTGCTCGGACCGGGCGTGCGTGGTGACGGCGCGCAGGTCGGCGACGACGGTGTCCCATCCGCCGGAGTCGGCGAAGTAGCCGTGGTCGGCGGCCGAGGCGGTGCGGCCGTGGCCCCGGTGGTCGGGCGCGTACACGGCGTAGCCGGCGGTCGTGAGGGCCTCGGCGAGGCGGGCGTAGCGGGCGGAGTGCTCGGCCATCCCGTGGGCGATGACGACCACCGCCTTCGGGGCGCCCTCCGGCAGCCAGCGGTGGGTGAAGACGGCGGTGCCGTCGGTGGCGGTGACGCTCGTCGTCGAGCTGTCCATGGGTCCGTCCTCGGAGGTGGGTTACCGGCGGGTACCGGCCCAGCCTGCCAGACCGGGACGCGTCCGGTGGCCGGGACCGGACCCCGTCTCGGGAGGCGGGGCGGCTCGGTGGGTGGGCTGCGGTGGCGAGCCGGGTCGAGCCGGTCGGTCACGCGGCCGGCCAGGAGGAGATGGTGTGGTCCAGAAGTCCAGTCGCCGCGACTGGTATCCCTCCTCCAAAGACCGGTATCCCTCCCCGAGCGACCGGGATCCCTCCCTCGCGACCGGGATCCCTCCCGAGCGACTGGATCTCGCAAGCACCCACCTACCCGTGGGGCGGTCGCCCCGGCCAACCTCCGACCCCAGGCGCACCAGGGCTCAGGCAGCGACGGTCATTCCCACTCGATGGTGCCCGGCGGCTTGCTCGTGACGTCGAGCACGACCCGGTTGACCTCGCGCACCTCGTTGGTGATGCGGGTCGAGATCTTCGCGAGCACGTCGTAGGGCAGGCGGGTCCAGTCGGCCGTCATCGCGTCCTCGGACGACACCGGCCGCAGCACGATGGGGTGCCCGTAGGTGCGCCCGTCGCCCTGGACCCCGACCGAGCGCACGTCGGCGAGCAGCACGACCGGGCACTGCCAGATCTCCCGGTCCAGCCCGGCCGTCGACAGCTCCTCGCGGGCGATCAGGTCGGCGGCGCGCAGCACCTCGAGCCGCTCGTGCGTCACCTCGCCGACGATGCGGATGCCGAGGCCCGGCCCCGGGAACGGCTGGCGCCAGACGATGCCCTCGGGCACCCCGAGCTCGAGCCCGACCTGGCGCACCTCGTCCTTGAACAGCAGCCGCAGCGGCTCGACGAGCGTGAACTGCAGGTCGTCGGGCAGCCCGCCAACGTTGTGGTGCGACTTGATGTTCGCCGTCCCGGTCCCGCCGCCGGACTCGACGACGTCCGGGTAGAGCGTGCCCTGCACGAGGAACTCGACCGGGTGGTCGTCGTCCCCGGCGTGCGACCCGACGACGTCGCGCGCCGCCTGCTCGAAGACCCGGATGAACTCGCGCCCGATGGCCTTGCGCTTCTCCTCGGGGTCGCTGACGCCGGCCAGCGCGGCGAGGAAGCGGTCGGCGGCGTCGACGGTGACGAGGTCGACCCCGGTCGCCGCGACGAAGTCCTGCTGCACCTGCTCGGCCTCACCGGCCCGCAGCAGGCCGTGGTCGACGAAGACGCAGGTCAGCTGGTCGCCGACGGCCCGCTGGACGAGCGCCGCGGCCACCGACGAGTCGACCCCGCCGGACAGCCCGCAGATGACGCGCTTGTCGCCGATCTGCTCGCGCACGGCCCCGACGAGCTCCTCGACGACGTTCGCCGCCGTCCACTCCCCCGACAGCCCGGCGCCCTTGACGAGGAAGTTCTCGAGCACCCGCTGCCCGAAGGTCGAGTGCATCACCTCGGGGTGCCACTGCACGCCGTACAGGTGGCGCTCGTCGTCCTCGAACCCGGCGACCGGCGCCCCCGAGGTCGTCGCCGTGACGCGCATCCCGGCCGGCGCCTCGGCCACCGAGTCGCCGTGGCTCATCCACACCGACTGCTCGGCGGGTTGGCCGTTGAAGAGCGTCGACGACGTGTCGAGGACGGTGGCCGGCGTGGCCCCGAACTCCGACAGCCCGGTCTTCTCGACGACGCCGCCGAGCGCCAGGGCCATCGCCTGGAAGCCGTAGCACATGCCGAACACCGGGACGCCGGCCTGCAGCAGCGCGGGGTCGAGGCGCGGGGCGCCCTCCTCGTACACCGACGACGGGCCGCCGGACAGGACGATGGCCGCGGGGTCCTTGGCCAGCATGTCCTCGGCGCTCATCGACGAGGGCACGACCTCGCTGAAGCAGTTGGCCTCGCGCACGCGCCGGGCGATCAGCTGGGCGTACTGCGCGCCGAAGTCGACGACCAGCACGGGGCGGTCGGCGAGGTGGATGGGGTCAGCGCCCTCGACGACGGCGTGGCTCGGGTCGACGGGCGAGGGGTCGGCGGGCAGCTCGGGGGCGTCGCTCACGCGGCCAAGGCTATCGGCGCGCGGCGGCCAGTCCGTCCGCGACCTCCCGGGCCACGCGGCGCTCGACCCAGAAGGAGAGGAACGGCACGCAGCCGGCGAGCATGACGAGCACCATCCGCGGCAGCGACCAGCCGACCTTGAAGCCGAGCAGCGCGGTCGCCAGCAGGTACCCCATGTAGATGAACCCGTGCGGCTGCGGCCACCAGTGCAGCGGGTTGTCGTCGCCTTTCATCTGGAAGACGTACGACAGGACCATCTCGACGACGAGGACGAGCAGCCCGACACCGACGACGAAGGCCATCACCTCGAAGAACCTCAGCCGGGGCCGGACGGCGTCGACGTCCTCGGGCGCGATCGTCGTGGCGGGCCGGGTGTCAGGTGTGCTCACGCGACCCATTGTCGCCCGCCGCTACGAGGGCCGGCGCACCGCCCCGGTGCGCCTCCTCGCGGACCATCCGCCACCACAGCCAGAGACCGAACGCGGCGAACACCCACCACTGCACGGCGTAGGCGGCGTTGCGCCAGCTGAGGCCGGTCGGCGCGAGCGGGGTGGGCACCTTCGTCAGCGGGGTCCCGGCGTCGGCCCCGGCCTGCGGGGTCTCGGTGCGCAGGAAGAGGAAGGCGTTGTAGAGGTCACCCGGCCAGGTGTTGGCGAGCACCGAGGTGTCGACCGACCCGATCTCCCCGGGGCCGACGGGCGAGGTCACCGGCGACTCCGGCGGCGCCAGCCCTCCCGCCAGGGCGAGCGTGCCCGTCGGCGGCGTGCCGGCCTCCCCCGGGTCGGTGACGAAGCCCCGCAGCACGGGCAGCGTGGCACCGGTGCCGTCGACGACGAACGGCGTGACCACCCACGACCCGGCGCGCCCGTCGAGCCGACGGTCGGGCACGAGGAGCTGGCCGTCGGTGTAGCGCCCGGTGACGGTGACCGGCCGCGACGACAGCTCGCCGGGGAAGGAGGTGTGCGGCGCCAGCACCGACGTCAGGGCGACCGGGGCCGCCGCGCGCGCCGCGTCGACGGCGTCCTGGTGGGCCGTCCCCTCGGCCACCCCGAGCTGCCACCGACCGAGCTGGACGAAGACGGCGCCGACGACGAGGACGAGCCCGAGCAGCCCGAGGAACCGCGGGGTGAGGGCGGTCCGGAGCACGTCCTCGAGGGTACGGGACCGGGCTGGGGCGCCCGCCCGTCCGTCGGGGAGGATGGCCCGGTGCCCCAGCCCGCCGACGACCGGTCCACCGCCGACCCGCCCGTCGTCACCGCGATCCACGTCGCGCCCGGCCGTCGGCTGACGATGCGCGCCGTCGACTCGGTGGTGGCCGAGGCGGGCGTGGGGCTGGTCGGTGACCGCTACCACGGGACGCGTCACCGGCACGTGACGGTGCAGTCGGCCGAGCAGCTCGCCGAGGCGGCCGAGCGACTCGGGGCCGACGTGCCGCCGGCGGGGACGCGCCGCAACCTCACCGTGTCGCACGGACGGGTGGTGTCGACGCCCGGGGCGCGGGCGCGGGTGGGCGAGGTGCTGCTCGAGGTCGTCCGGGTGGCCGCGCCGTGCCGCATCCTCGACGACGAGATCGGGCCGGGGGTGGCGGCTGCCCTCCACGACCGGGCCGGGACGGTGTTCCGCGTGGTCGAGGGTGGGCGCATCGCGGTCGGCGACCGCTACGAGGAGCTGCCGGTCGACCCGCAGGAGGCCGCGCGGCGGGCGGCCGCCTCGCGGTCCGCTGCCGCCGCTCCCCCGCACCGTCGGCTGCCCTGAGGTGGGCGGCGTCCGGTCCGAAAACGGTTCTGCGGGTGCGAAACCCGATGAGTTCTGGTGCGCTTGAGGCTTGACGGTCGAACTGCTGTTCGATAGGATGGGGTATGGCCAGGGGACCTCTCGATCTTGCGGAACGACACTCCGCGATCGATGCCGCGCGCACCGCCCTCGAGGGGCTCGGCGAGCTGCTGGCGCTCGCGTCCGGCCCCACCTCACCGAGCTCCTCGAGTCGCTCGATCACGTGGCGGCGCTGGCCTCGGCAGCCCGGGTGCAGGTGGCCGCTGAGGCCACGCGGCGGGGTGACGTGGCGGGGTCGGAGGTGCACGGATGGCTGCGGCAGCACGCGCCGTCGCTGCGACAGGGAGGTGCCGCGCCGGTCGCCCGGCTCGCGGTCGACCTCGCTGCGGCGGGCAGCGGGCTCGAGGGGTCCGGGCCCGCTGACGGGTCCCCGCTCGGAATGGTCTGGGCGGCGGTGCGCGAGGGCCGGCTCGAGGCCGGTACCGGGTGCGCGGTCCTGCGCGAGGCGTCGCGGCTCGCTCCGCACCTGCAGGACGCCGCCGTCCCCACCGTCACCGCGGCCCTCGTCGACCTCGCCGCCGACTGGGGCCCGTCGATGATGCGTCGCCTGCGGCCGCAGCTGCTCGCCGACCACGGCCGGCCCGAAGTTTTCGAGGGCTGCACCGCCGCCTGGGCGCGGCCGCGCGGCTGTCGATGCCGCACGTCGAGTCCGGTGACCTCACGGAGTACCAGCTGTGGATGACCCCCGAGCAAGCCGCGACCCTCGAGGCCGCCATCGGCCCGCTCTCCGCGCCCGCCCCGAACCGCGAGGGCGGCGAGACCGACCTCCGTCCGGCCGGGCAGCGGCGGGTCGAGGCGCTCACCGAGGTCTGCCGCCGAGGCAGCATCGTCGCCGCCGAGGGTTCGGGCGCCGTCGCCGGGTCGGCCGTCGTCCTGCACGTCACGGTCCCGGTGACCGACCTCGCGTCCCAGCGTGGGGCCGGCGAGGTCCTCGGCACCGTCGCCGGCGGCACGCTCCTCCCGCCGGCCTTCGTCCGCCGCCTCGCCTGCGACGCGACCCTCGTCACCCACCTGCTCGGCGGCCACGGCGAGCCCCTCGCCCTCAGCCGTGCGCAGCGACTCTTCTCGCGCGGGCAGCGGCGTCACCTCGGCCTCCGCGACCGCGGGTGCACCTTCCCCGGCTGCACGGCACCCGCGAGCTGGTGCGAGGCGCACCACGTCATCCACTGGGCCGACGGCGGCGCCACCGACGTCACCAACGCCGCCTTGCTCTGCGCCCGCCACCACCACGTGGTCCACCGCCGACGACTCGTGGCCGAGGTCCGCCGACACCCGGACGACCGCGGCCGACACGTCGTCTGGGACCTCGCCGACGGTTCCTACGACCGGGCCGTCAGCCAGGCGCCACCCCTGGCGGCACCGCCCCCTCGGTCACCGTTCCCGGACCCCGAGTGGGCCGAGGACGACGACCTCCCGTGGTTCGACCCACCCTTCGCCGACGACCTCGTCGCCTGACGCGCACACACTGCGCCGCCGCGGATCGCCAAGCTCTTCTGCGTCCTTCCGCCCAAATAGGGCTATCCTTCTGGCTGCTGCACACCGCCCAGATTCGGCCACTTGTAGGGCCCGACGGGCGAGCTTTGTTCTATTCGGGCTCTACCGAGTGACCTCGGCGAGCAGAGTGCCGCAGCATGCTCCCTAATCCCGAGACCGCGGATGGCGGACTGGTCTCTACGCTCGTGCGCGCGCGTGCGCTCCTAGAGTCACTTCCTTGATCAATCCCCTCACCCTCGCTGTGGCGACAACGAACTGTTCTTCGAATTCGTGGCTCGAAAGCGGCGCCGCCAACACCTTGGTGACTTCGACGGACGAGCCGACTCCCAGGAGACTAATGCGGCTCATCCCAATCGGGGTGTAGGAGTTGGGGTCTGAAGCCGCCGGTCTCGAGCAGGCTTCGGGCGATGTAGTTGGTCAGGTTGCGGAACCCGAGTGCGGAGCCGCGCAGGTGTTCGAGCCGTCCGTTGAGCGCCTCGGTCGGCCCGTTGCTGGTGCCGGGTCGTTCGAAGTAGGCGAGCACGTCAGCGGCTCGCTTCTTCAGGGTCCGGCCCAGGGTGGTGAGCTCGGTGAGCACCTTTGGGGACGCCGGCGCTGAGGTCGGTGATCAGCTTCTCCATGAGCTCGCGGCCACGTTGCCGGTCCTCGTGGCGATAGGCGGCGATCATGCGCTGGTAGACACCCCAGGTCGCCTCGACCTCGACGTGAGCGTCATCAACGAACAGCGCGCGTAGCCTGTCGCTCTGCTTGTCGGTGAGCAGGTCCGCGCCGGTGTGCAGCGTGCGCCGCGACTTGTAGAGCGGGTCGTCCCTGAACCCACGGTGCCCGTGGATCGCGAGTTGGACCCGGCGCCGGCACCTGTCGAGGGCGTCACCGGCCAGGCGCACGACGTGGAAGGGATCCATCACCGTGACCGCGTCCGGGATCTCCTCTGCAGCGGCGGTCTTGAACCCGGTGAAGCCGTCCATCGCGACCACCTCGACCGCGTCACGGAAGGCGTCGTCGCGGTCGGCGAGCCAGGTCTTGAACGCCGCCTTCGACCGGCCCTCGACCATGTCCAGCAGCCTTGCTGGGCCGGCGCCATCGCGGACCGGGGTGAGGTCGATGATCACGGTGACGTACTTGTCGCCACGCCTGGTGTGGCGCCAGACGTGCTCATCGACGCCAATGACCTTCACGCCCTCAAACCGCGTAGGGTCGTTGATCAGCAGCCGCTTGCCTTCAGCCAGGACCGCGTTGTTGGCGGTGTCCCACGCGACCCCGAGTCCCTCGGCGACACGGGCGACGGTGAGGTGTGCGACCACGATCCCTTCCAGCGCCCACCGCAGCCCGGTGCGCGAGAGCTTCGCGCGTGGCTCCGCCGCGGCGCTGGTGTCTTGGCGCCACACGTGTCCGCAGTCGGCACAGCGGTAGCGGCGCACTACAACTTCCAGCACGGTCGGTCGCCAGCCCAGCGGCTCGTGGGCCAACCGCCGGATCACGGTGTCACGAGCAGCGCCTTCGCTGCCGCACCGTCGGCACCACTGATCTGGTTCCACCACGTGGCACGCGAGGACCGCACGATCCGGTTCAAGTCGTTGTCCGGTCACGCTCAGACCGAGGCCGTCGAGTCGAGCGAAGGCGGTCAGGTCAGGGCGGCCGAAGCCGGCCGGCGGGGTAGCGTCGGACACGTCGAGGTCTTTCGGATGGATGGCGTAGGAACCTCCGTCGTCGGGAGACCTCGACGTCTATCTGCGGACCGACGCGCCCGGCCGACCTACACCCTCATCTGAGAAGACCCCTGAAACGTCTTCGACGACGACGGGACCGGCGAGGAGGAGGGCGCGGTGAGCTAAAGGAATGGAGCTTGCTCGGCTTCGACGCCGCCGCAAGCTCCGGTGAAACGGTCGGTACTGGTCGGTCGTCGTCGGTCACCACCGGATGGCGGCGTCCCCCACGCTCGGCGTTTGCGCAGGTCAACGGCTCGTTCGCCCAGTGGGCGCATCAAGCGATAGACGCAAAGCCGACGTGATTAGGTCGTCGGCTCGATTCCGCCAGGCGGCTCCGGCGAACAGCCCCTGACCTGCGGAAACGCAGGGCAGGGGCGGTTCGGTTCTGGTGGTCGCGCGATGCGCTGGCCTCACGGCTCTGCCCGACACCGACGTCGCTCTCCTCTGCGACGGACCCCTCGCCGGCTGAGCGCTCGCCGGCTGAGCGCTCGCGGCCGGCATCCTGTCCGTGTGCCGATAGGCCTCGCACCGCTCGGCAACGCAGCGTAGCGTTGCGTCGCGACCTGGCGACGGCTCGGCGGGGCGCGATCGTCTCGTGCGTTGGCGGACTACGGGAGCTTGGACGCGAGGACGTCGGCCGCCAGGATCTCGGGTGCTGCGCCGAGGAGGTGCTGGTTGGCCATCAGGGCTGCGACGATGGCGCCGTTGGCGTGGGCGTCGCGAGCGGCCTCGTCGGGGAATGCATCGAAGATCCAGAAGGTGTCGGCGTGGGTCCTGACCGCGAACCAGACAATCGTTCCTACTTCTTCGTTGGCGAGCGCGACAGCGCCGGCGAGCAGATCGGCGAGCGCGTCGTGCTGTCCATCGGCCGCGACGATCTTGGCGACGAAGGCATACGGAAGTGATGCGGGTGTGGACATGAGGGGTTCTCCTAGGTGTCGAGGTTTCTTGGTGAAGCGAGTTCAGCGTATGACGAGCAACGGCATGTGAGAAGTGGCGTATACGGCAGTATTGCTATTGTTCGCGCCATGCGTATCGGACTGATCGCGATCGACGGCTGCTTCGGTTCGGCTGTCGCGTCGGTCATCGACATCGTGCGGGTGGCCGACGGAGCCCGCGGCGATGTCGACCCGCGGATCGACCCGATCGAACTCGCCATCCTCGGACCGAAACGGAGAGTGACCACGACGGCATCGATGACCCTGTCGGTGGACCACCCGCTGTCGGAGTCCGCAGAGTTCGACGTGGTCGTCGTCCCTGCGCTTGGAACCCTCACGGCCGCCGCTACCAACGACGCCCTCCAGAGCCGAGATGCTCGTTCGGTCATCGCCTCGCTCGGGCGCCTCGACGACGCGACCACCCGGATCGCCGCGGCGTGCACCGGCGTGTTCGCTGTCGCCGAGACCGGACGGATGCATCATCGGCGGGCGACGACCAGCTGGTTCCTGGGGCCGGAGTTCCTGAAGCGCTATCCGACCGTCGCCCTCGATCTCGACACCATGGTCGTGGTCGACGGGAACCTCGTCACCGCCGGCGCCGCGTTCGCCCACATAGACCTCGCGCTCTCACTCGTGCGATCGATCAGCCCCGACCTGGCCCAACATGTCGCCAAGCTCCTCATCATCGACGAGCGTCCGTCGCAGGCGGCCTTCGTCGCCTACGAACATCTCCGGCACGAGGACCCGATCGTCGTCGAGTTCGAACGCTTCGTGCGCGCCCGCCTGGACGAACCGTTCAACGTCGCCTTCGTCGCGCAGTCGCTCGGCACCAGCCGGCGCACCCTCGAACGACGAGTCCGTGCGGCGCTCAACCTCACTCCGCTCGGCTTCGTCCAACGGCTTCGCATCGAACGAGCTCGGCACCTCTCAGCAACCACGGACCTTACCTCCGCCGAGATCGCGCTACGGGTCGGCTACGCGAACGCCGAGACTCTGCGCTCCCTCCTGCGTAGGGAGCGACGCCGTTCCTGACCTATCGCCATGCCTGTAGCCGGTGTCCTAGTGCTCGACTGGAACCACCTCTCAGCACGTCGC
Organism: Phycicoccus sp. HDW14; assembly: GCF_011383005.1. GTDB lineage: Bacteria > Actinomycetota > Actinomycetes > Actinomycetales > Dermatophilaceae > Phycicoccus. The sequence continues at coordinate 2,363,505 of NZ_CP049935.1, forward strand.
GTCGACGCTCCTGCGTCGCCCCTGGACGACCCACTCGACACGCCCGCAGCACAGGCCATGTGACGTGTCCCGGCTTCCCGGACGGTCGGGGTTGGGTGGCTGTGATGTCGCTGCGTTCTCGTCGAGGGGGTCAACATCGATCAGGGTCGATTGGGATGAGACGCGAAGGCGGTCAGGTCAGGGCGGCCGAAGCCGGCCGGCGGGGTAGCGTCGGACACGTCGAGGTCTTTCGGATGGATGGCGTAGGAACCTCCGTCGTCGGGAGACCTCGACGTCTATCTGCGGACCGACGCGCCCGGCCGACCTACACCCTCATCTGGGAAGAGCCACTAATGCTCGTTGGCCAGACCTTCGCGGTCGATTCAACCACGCGACTCATCCTCGTTCCATACACCTGGAGCGTGAAAGTGATCCGCCTCGTGACAGCCTCTGCGGTTAGCGACGAACGAAGAAACGAACTGAGATCTTCGATTTCGTCCTCAAGTTGGGGCGATAAGAATGCACCGGCCGCCCGGTCCATCAGTTGGTCCACAACGCTGAGGTAGTCACCAATCGCTTCAGTCCAGCGCGCTTCAGGCTGTGAGGTAGCGACGTCGGCAGACGCGCCACTCAGTTGAAATTGGCGGTAGCCGGACGCCAGTCGCGCCTGAGCCAAGTGGAGGGGGAGGTAGACGGCTTCCAAGTAGTCGCGGGCGTTGGACAGGAAGACTTCCTGCAGCTTTTGAGCATGCGTGATCTCAAGTTCTGTTATGCGCTTGTTGGCCACATACAGCGAGCCCAGAACGGTGATGACCACGCCCAGGAGAACTCCGGCGGCAGTGATACCAACCGTGACCCAGTTCGTCCCTGCAGAGGAAGCCTCCTCCGCTACCTTCCAAGTATTCATAGTTCATGCTCGCACTTCTTGCCCAGGGCCCAGCGCCACCGCGGGGGGTGTGTGGTCGCCGCGGGGCGTCGTTGAGAACAGCACTGCGATCCCAGTCGAGCCAAGCGGGCGATCCGCTCTGACACGGAGACAAGTCCTTCCGCCGCGAGGGGCAAGTTCGTCGGTGGCGTCGGTCGTGGGCTCGGCTCAAGCCCGGCGATGACCGGCCGTGACGTCGCCGCTGCACCCGCGCCCACGAAGAACCGCGGCGGACAGTCTGTCAGCCCGTGCCCAAGTACTTGTGTTCCATCTCGTCGAAATCGGGAATCGGCTTACCCTCCAGCCACTCCATGACGCCTTCTCGCAGCGCCAGCGCTCGCGGCGCGGAGTCAACCCTCGCGACGACCTCCCAGATCAGGCGTCGGGTTTCGCCGACGTCCCTCCGGCGTTTGACCTCGAGGTTGGCGGCCAGCGCGTCCACGTTGCGACTAACGAAGCCAGCCAGCTCTTGGCCTCGGTCTGAGGTGGACGCGACCGCCTCTGCCACAAGCAGGTCCGCGGACTCCTGCAGTGCGTACCAAGGCTGCGGGTCGGTCATCCCGCGATCGGAAGAAGCGATGAAGGCCATCCGCTGGGCCGTGGTCATGAAGTCGCCCGCACGGTCTCGGACTCGAGCCTCTCGCGCCATCGCTACCTCGTGCTCCCGTTGGCTCTGGCTGGCTCGAAGAGTCAGAAATCCACCAATGGCAGCACCCACGAGACCCGCCACGGCACTAATGACGTTCGACCACAGGTTCGCATCCATGCCCTCATCCTGCCGATCGCCTGCGGCGAGTTGACCTGTACGAGGCCACCCCGTGCCAACGGCAGCCCGGGCGAGTCGACGTGGGTAGAAGAGACGCGGCCGGCTCTGCAGGCGTTTCGACCCGCCTCTCCTCGCCGCGTGATATCCGGTGCTTCGTATGCTCAGAGCATGTCAACGGGGCCCGCCGAGCGAGCGGACGAGCAGACACCCGAAGCCGGCGCGGGCGGAGATCAACCCAACGAGCAGGCTACAGAGCTGGCTGAGTCGGACGACGACTTCGCGCTCGGCTCGCTGAACTTCGACGGCCTCTCTCCAACGGACTTTGAGGAGTTCTGTTTCGATCTCATGGCCGAGAGCGGCTTCTCCAATGTGGACTGGCGAAAGGGAACGCCCCTCCCTGCATCGCCCTCGGATCGAGGGCGGGACCTCGTAGCCCGCAGGACGCTGCGAGACCTCGACGGCCACGAATACGCGGAGACATGGTTCGTCGACTGCAAGCACTACGAGCGCGGGGTTCCGCCTGACGCCCTCCAGGGCACTTTGGCTTGGGCTACGGCCGAGCGCCCCGCCGTTGTGCTCTTTATCGCCTCCGGCTACCTCACCAACGGCGCCAAAGACTGGATCGAGGATTACCAGCGGACCAACCGACCGCCGTTTCGAATCCGGGTCTGGGAGAGGCCCCAGCTTCTCCGGCTCGTGGAGAAGAACCTCGACCTCGCCTTCCGCCACGACGTCGGCACGAGCACGCTGCGGCGGGTCTCCGAAATCCTCGAGGCTGAGTCGGAGCTGATGGATCGGCTCTGGTACGGGCGCAAACCTGCTGACGAGGAGGTGGATAAGCTCGCCTGGGCGGACGACATCAAGGCGGGGATGCTCGCGGCTAAGCGTCGCGTCGAGGAACAGTACGGCGTGGAGGAGCTTGCGAAGGACGTGGAGTCCGATTGGGCTTGGGGCTACCTCTCGGGACGCATCTCTGCGCTGCGCTGGGTCCTCGGCGACGAATGGCACATGCTGGACAGTTGAGGCACCATTCGGCCGAGGTACTGCGACCCCTAGTCGGGCCTTGCCTGCCAGGGATCGTGGCAATAGTCGAATGCGCCCTGCGCTCGAAGACCGAGGGCCCAAAAGTAGCGCGGTGCAACCTGCGTCACACCGCCGCGAGCCGGGCTACTTCTCTGGACTAAGTGGGCGCTTCCGTCGTCGTCCGCCGGTGTACGACGAGATGCCCGTGGGGAGGGTGGGATCCCACGCGGGGACGGCCTCCCCATGCTGCTGCTGTTGACCAGCGAGCCGGCGGAGGTCGTGCTTGAGCCCTGCCCACAGAGCGCCCAACCACATGACCGAAGTCTGGGGGTCGTCAACGTCCCACGGCAACCGATGGGAGCGTTCAAGGTCGGGCCCGCCCCGCATCGCCGCCCGTGGTTCGCCGCGCCCTTCCGCCTCTTAGGCAGACTTCACTCGCGCGTCACCCCGCCGGCGACGGCGGTCCACGCACCGAGCGACAACTGGGACACACGATGCGGTCCCGCGCGCCGGAGGCGCCCCGAAAACGGTTCGCCGGGCGACCCGTCCGGGCCGTAGCGTGGACGGCACCATGCCGACCCGACGACCACCGTGGCAGTACGGCGCGCGACCCGACGACGCGGCCCCGGCGGATGCCGACCGCCTCCTCGTGTGGCTCGCACGCCGGCAGTGGCGCACCCTCGTAGCCGGTGCCTGCTTCGGCATCCCGTGGATGCTCTCGATCGCCCTCGTCCCGGCGGCGATCGGACGGGCCGTCGACGACGGCATCGTCGCGCGCGACGGGCAGGCGCTCGTGCTCTGGTCGCTCGCCGTCGTCGGGCTCGGGCTGGTCTCGGCGGCCGCGGGCAACGGACGGCACTGGTTCGCGGTCAAGAACTGGCTGACCGCGGCCTTCCGCGCCGGGGTCGTCGCCGACCGCGCCGTCCGTCGGTCCGGCCCCGCCCTGACCCGGACGATGCCCGCCGGCGAGGTGCTGGCCAGCTTCACGAGCGACTTCGGCCGGATGGGCAACTCGTTCGACGTCCTCGCGCGGTTCATGGGCGCCGTCGTCTCGTTCGTCGTCGTCGGGGCCATCCTGCTGCGCGGCTCGCTGCTGCTCGGGCTGATCATGCTCGTCGGCGGCCCGCTGCTCGTCGCCTCGCTGGCCTTCGTCATGAAGCCGCTCCAGCGCCGCCAGAGCGCCCAGCGCGAGGAGGCCGGACGGCTCACCGCGCTCGGCGCCGACACCGTCGCCGGCCTGCGGGTGCTGCGTGGCATCGGCGGCGAGGACTCCTTCCTCGACCGCTACCGCGCGCAGAGCCAGACCGTCCGCCTCGCCGGGGTGCGGGTCGCCGGCACCCAGGCGACGCTCGACGCCGCGCAGGTCCTGCTGCCCGGGCTGTTCGTGCTCGTCGTCACTGCGGTCGGCGCCAACCTCGCCGTCGCCGGGGAGATCTCGCCCGGCGAGCTCGTCGCCTACTACGGCTACACGGCCTTCCTCACCATCCCGCTCCAGACCGCCGTCGAGATGGCCGACAAGCTCATCACCACCCGGGTGGCCGCCCGCCGCATCGCGCGCATCCTCGCGACCGACCCGGACCACCCCGACCTGCCCGCCCTCGGCTGGACCCCGCCGGACGCCGCCCTCGTCGACCCGACCTCCGGTGTCACCGTGGAGCCCGGAGTCCTCACCGCACTGGTCAGCGGCCGGCCCGAGGAGACCGCCGAGGTCGCCGCGCGCCTGGGCCGCACGGCCCGCGGTCGGCACGGCGTCACGTGGGGCGATACCGCCCTCGACGACCTGCCGCTCGCCGACGTCCGCGCGCGGATCCTCGTCTCGCAGGCCGACCCCCGCCTCTTCAGCGGGCTGCTGCGCGAGGAGCTCGCCGGCCCCGATGACGACGCGCGCCTCGCCGCGGTCGCCGTGGCCGACGCCGACGACGCCCTCGCCGCCGTCGACGAGGGGCTCGACGGGGAGGTCGAGGAGCGTGGCCGCTCGCTCTCCGGCGGCCAGCGCCAGCGCCTCGTCCTGGCCCGCGCCCTCCTGCGCGACCCCGACGTGCTCGTCCTCGTCGAGCCCACGAGCGCGGTCGACGCGCACACCGAGGCGCGCATCGCCGGCCGGCTCGCCGAGCACCGCAAGGGCCGCACGACGGTCGTCGTCACGGCCAGCCCGCTGCTCCTCGACCACGCCGACGTGGTCCACCTCGTCGAGGACGGACGGGTCGTCGCCACCGGCACCCACCGCGAGCTCTCGCGCAGCCACCCGGCCTACCGCGACGTCGTCGTGCGCGGGAGGAGGACTGATGAGCCCCCTCGCCCTGCGCACCGACCACGCCCGCCGGACGCTGCCCATCGCCCCCGGGAAGGTGGTCCGCGAGCACGTCGGCGTCCTCCTGCGCGAGCACCGGCGGCCGCTGCTCGTCGTCCTCCTGTGGCACCTCGTCGCGGCCGTCGTCGGGCTCACCGGCCCGTGGGTCATCGGCCAGGTCGTCGGCCTGGTGACGACCGGACGCGCGGCCATCACCGACGTCGGGGTGCTCGTCGGGCTGCTCGCGGCGGCCGTCGTCGCCGAGACGGCCGCCACCTGGGTCGCCCGGCGCAGCTCGTTCGTGCTGTCAGAACGGATCTTCGCTCAGCTGCGCGAGGGCTTCGTCGCGTCGGCCGTGCGGCTGCCGCTGTCGACCGTCGAGCGCGCCGGCACCGGTGACCTGCTGGCCCGCACGACCAACGACATCGACGCCATCAGCTACGTCATCCGCTTCGGCATCCCGACCATCGTCGTGTCGATCACGACCGTGCTCGTCACCGGCGTCGCGACCGTGCTGGCCTCGCCGCTGGCCGCGCTGCCGCTGCTGCTCACGCCGCTCGTGTGGTTCCTGCCGACCCGCCGCTACCTGCGCCTCGCCGGCCCCGGCTACCTCTGGGAGCACGCCACCTACGCGCGGCTCAACGGCGTCGCCGCCGAGACCGTCGAGGGGGCCTCGACCGTCGACGCGCTCGGGCTCTCCGACGAGCGCGGCGTCCGGTTCGCCGAGGCCATCCGCGAGAGCCACGACGCCGAGCGCTACACGGTCGGGCTGCGGCTGCGCTGGTTCCCCTGGCTCGAGGTCGGGTTCTTCGCGCCGATCGCCGGCGCCCTCCTCTGGGGCGGCTGGCTGGCCTGGGACGGCGTCGTCCCCGTCGCGACGGCCACCGCGGTCGTCCTCTACGTCCAGCGCCTGCTCGACCCCCTCGGCGAGCTCGTCGGGATGCTCGACGAGATCCAGTTCGCCGCCACCTCGATGTCCCGCATCCTCGGGGTCGGCGAGGTGCCCCCGGACCGCGTCGCCACGGGCGCGACACCCGCCGGCGACCGGCTCGCCGTCGAGCACGTCCGCTACGCCTACCGCGAGGGCCAGGACGTCCTCCACGGCGTCTCGCTCGACCTGCAGCCCGGCGAGCGCCTCGCCGTCGTGGGACCTTCGGGCGCCGGCAAGTCGACCCTCGGGCGGCTGATGGCCGGGGTCGACGGCCCGCGCACCGGACGCATCACGGTCGGCGGCGTGCCGCTGGTCGACCTCGAGCTCGACGAGCTGCGCGGCCAGGTCGCCCTCGTCACCCAGGAGCACCACGTGTTCGTCGGGACGCTGGCCGACAACCTCCGCCTGCCACGCCCGTCCGCGACCGACGAGGACCTGCTCACCGCGCTCGACGCCGTCGACGCCCTCGACTGGGCCACCGCCCTCCCCGAGGGCCTGGCCACCGTCGTCGGGTCCGGCGGGCACGAGCTGACCGAGGCCCAGGCCCAGCAGCTGGCGCTGGCCCGGCTCGTCCTCGCCGACCCGCACACCCTGGTCCTCGACGAGGCGACCTCGCTCCTCGACCCCCGCGCCGCGCGCCACCTCGAGCGCTCGCTCGGTGCGGTGCTCACCGGGCGCACGGTGGTGGCCATCGCGCACCGGCTGCACACCGCACACGACGCCGACCGGGTGGCCGTCGTCGAGGGCGGACGGGTCGCCGAGCTGGGGTCGCACGACGCGCTGATCGCCGAGGACGGTTCGTACGCGGCGCTCTGGCGGTCCTGGCGCGACGAGGCGTGAGGCCCCCGAGGCCGGGTCAGTCGTCGGCGCGGGCCGGCTCGCGGTCGGCGCCGGGGTGGAACGGCTCGTCCGCCGACGCCCCGTCGGCCCCGGCACGCCGCTCGCGCAGTCGCCGGACGACGAGCCACACGAGGACGATGCCGCACACGACGACCACCCCCCGGCTCACCGGCCCCATGTACTGCTCGACGAGCTCGTAGTCCTCGCGCAGCCGGTACCCGAGCCAGATGAACGCCGCGTTCCAGATGCCGCTGCCCAGCGCCGTCAGCGCGAGGAAGCGCGGCACGGGCATCCGGTCCATCCCGGCCGGCACCGAGACGATGGAGCGGATGAGCGGCACGAACCGCCCGACGAGCACGACGACCGAGCCGTGCCGGTCGAAGAAGCGGAAGCCGCGGTCGAGGTCCCGCTGGCCGAAGAGCACGAACCACCGCTTGCCGGCCAGGTGGTGCAGGCGCTCGTAGCTGAGGGCGTGGCCGAACCAGTAGAGGAGACCGGCGCCCAGCAGCGAGCCGATCGTCGCGCAGGCCCACGCGAGCGGTGCGTTGAGCCGGCCGTCGGCGGCGGCGAAGCCCGCGAACGGGAGGATCACCTCGGACGGGATGGGCGGCAGCACGGTCTCGAGGGCGATGAGCCCGCCGACCCCGACCTCGCCGACGGAGTCGATGACGTCGACGACGGGCCCGGTGATGCTCTGCATCCCCGAACGCTACGGGACGGCGGCCGGTGTGCCGGAACTCAGCCCGTGACGAGGCGGATGGTGACGTCGGCCGGCCGACCCTCGGTGAGGCCCTCCTTGGCGCGCACGGCCTTCTTGACCGGCAGCACGTAGGCGGCCTCCTCGGTGGACGGGAAGAGGCTGGTGCGCCAGACCGACTCCCCGACGGTGACCTCGACGCGCACCGACCCGAAGCCGCCCGTGGCGTCGCCGACCGCCTCGTCGACCTCGTCGCTGACGTCCTGCGGCACGGTGACGAAGTGCCACGACCCCTCGCGCCAGCGCCACAGCGGCACGGTGAAGCGCCAGGAGTGCCCGTTGCCGCCGTCCATCCGGCCATGGTGGCACCGACTCCCGACACCGACCGGACGCGCGGACGCCCGGTGACCCTCGAGGGGCCACCGGGCGTCACGGCGTCAGGCCGCTCCGGGCTCAGCGCACGACGCGCACCTTGAGCACCGTGAGGGTGCTCCCCCGGCGGACGCCGAGGTTCCACATCCCGGTCCGCATCGACGGGCCCATCGTGACCCCGCTGGCCCAGCGGTCCTTGCCGGTGCGGACGAACCAGTTGTCCTCGCCCTTCGGCGCACGCGGGGCGTAGGCGGCGTCGACGTAGCGCGGACGCACCTTCCCGGCGGCGAGGAGCGTGTAGGCGCGGCCCTGGCGCACCGTCCAGACGCCGTTCTTCCAGCGCGCCCCGGCGATGGTCACGTCGGTGACGTGGACCTTCACCGACGCGGTCCGCACGTTCCCGGCCCGGTCGGTGACCGTCGCCGTGATCTTCTCGGTGCTGCCGGACCGCGTGCGGGTCAGGCGGCAGGAGGCGACCCCGGACAGGGCGTCCGACCCGGCGCACCGGGCGGCGGCCGTCGACGCGAAGTACAGCGCGCCGGCGCGGACCCCGGTGACGCGGGCCGTGGGGGCGGTCCGGTCGATGGAGATGCCGGAGACGGCCGCCGTGGCGACGCCGCCGTCGGTGGCCGAGACGGTGCGGACGACCGACTGCGCGGCGCCGTTCCGGCTCAGGGTGACCGGCGACGGGCAGGGCGCCGTCAGCGGAGCCCCGTTCGTGGTGCACCGGAAGGTGACGGTGACCGCGCTGCGGTACCAGCCGGCCTTGGAGCGCGGCGATGCGCTCGTCACCGTCGCGGTGACCGTCGGGTTGTCGCGCGCCGTCGAGCCCGCGGACCCGAGCAGGCCGGCGTCGCCCGAGTAGGTCGCCGAGACGTTGCGGCGACGGTCGGTCGGCGTGGTGTGGGCCAGGGTGGCGACCCCGTCGACGACGGGTGCCGTGCCGACGACCGACCCGTCGACCGAGAACGACACGGTGCCCGTGACGTCCGCGCGGCCGGGAGCGGTGACGACGACGCTCGCCGTCAGCGTCGACGGGGCGACCGAGACCGCGGTGGTCGTGGCGGCCTTGTCCACCGAGACGGTCTGCGGCGCAGCGGTGCTGGCGCCGTACATCGCGGTGTCGGTCGGGGCGAACGTCGCCGAGACCGTGTGGGCTCCGACCGGGAGGTCCGCGCCGGAGGGTGTGGTCACCGGGAGAGTGGCGGTCCCGTTGTCGCCCACCGCGACCGGCGAGCCCACGGCCTGCCCGTCGACGAGGAGCCCGACGGTGCCGGGGACACCGTCGGCGACGCTCACGGTGGCGGTCACCGGCTCACCGCGGACGCTGGCGGTGCTGCTCGGGGCGACGGAGACGGCGGTGACGACCTTCTCGACCGTGACGGTCTGGCTGACCGGGGCGGCCGGGGCCCGGGTGGCGTCGCCGTCCTGGGTGGCGGTGAGGACGCAGCTGCCGGCGCCGGTGAAGCGGACGACGTCGCCGTCGACCTCGCACGCGCCCTCGGTGGAGGTGCCGTCGACGGACACGGTGACGGGCGACTCGGCGCCGCCCCCGGTCACGTCGATGGGCTGGCTGGTCCCGATCGTCGCCGGCGAGGCGAGCGGAGCGAAGGTGAGCTCCTGCACGGCACGCAGGACGAGGTCGTGACGGGCGGCGGCGGGGTTGCCGTCGGCCGAGGAGACCTTGGCGCCCACGGTGGCCGTCCCCGTGGTGTCACCGGTCGCGGTGAGCGGCAGCGAGATCGGGGGCAGGTCGGACCCCGCGAGCCACGGGCCGGACCCGGTGGTCGTGCACGTCACCACCTGGGCGGCGACGGCACAGTCGTAGCCGGGGGCGACCGGCGTGCCGACCGAGAGACCCGCGGGAACGGTCGTGGTGACGACGGCCGGGCGGGACTCGTCCCCACCGGCAGCGTCGAGGGTCGGGGTCACGGTGACGGTGGCCGTGGCACCGGGGTCGACGACACCGTCGCCGTCGTCGGTCACGGACACCCCGAAGACGGGGAGCGCACCGGTGAGGGTCGTGGCGCGGACGTTGCCGACCGCGTGGTTCTCGGCGAGCGAGCCCGTCGACCCGGACCAGCCGAAGCTCAGCTGGTAGGGCACACCGGTCTCCGGGTCCACCCACGACGACGGGATCTGCGCGGCCTCGAGCGCGGCGGCCCCCGGGAGGGCACCGGTCATCACCTGGCGCTGGGCGCCGTAGGCGGTCCAGGCGACGAGCCACGAGCGCGCGGGCACCTCGTCGCCCGCGCGGTTGGTCGTCGCGGTGGTCCCCGGGTTCACCGACACGACGACGGGCACCGGCGCGGGCCGGCTCCAGCTCCACTGCTGGTCCAGGGTCCCGGCGCTCTGCTGCGACCCGAGGACGCAGTACCCGGCGCTCCCGTGGCCGGGACCGCGGACACTGACGGTCTGCTGCATGCCCGGGTTCCACGCGCACTGGCTGCTTCCGGGGGCGCCGTAGGAGAAGCCGCCGTAGACGTCGAGGCCCACGCCGAGGTAGCCGTGCGGGAGGCCGTCCAGTCCCGGCGACCCGACGTAGCCGAGCGCACCACCCGCAGGGCCGGCGTGCGCGGGCGCCTCGGGTGCGGACGGGTCGGTCGCGGCGAGGGCGAAGCTCAGGCCGTCTGCGGGGTCGGACCACCCGGCCCACTGGTAGCTGTCGAACGAGACGTCGATCCCCTGCGCGGAGGGCAGCGAGGAGTCGAAGAAGACCGTGCCGACCTGGCCGCCCCCGGTGGAGGTCAGGCGGAGGACGCCGGACCCCGGGGCGTCGCCCCCGCAGCCGGGGATCGGCACCTGGGTCCAGTCGTCCGAACCGGTCAGGCACGCCGTGTTCCCCCCGGGCGAGGGGCGGAACCACGTCGGCGAGGTCGTCGAGGCGCCGGCGAAGGTCTCCGCGAAGAGGGTCGTCGTCTGCGGCGGGAGCGGCTCGGCCTCGACGCGCGAGGCGCCGAGCACGGTGCCGACGGCGGCGGTGGCCAGCACCGCGACGGCGGCGACCACCCGCCTCGACGAGGCGGCACGGGGCGCCGCGGTGTCTCGGGGACGCAGGGGGGCGGGGAACGGCACGAACGGCCTCTTTCGACGGTGGTGGAACGCTCTGGAGCCGTCACCGTAGGCAGCCCTCAGCCGCATCACCGCAGGTCAGGGCACTCCTCGGCCGAACAGCCGGGCCCGGTGGACGTTCAGCGGTCCGGTCGGCCGAACGTCCCCCCGACCCGGGTCGTTCGGTCGGGTGTGGCGGCTTGCGCCGCCTCGGCGTCAGGCCGGGGCGGACACCCTCGCGGCGAGCATCGCCGACTGGGCCGGACGCGCGTCGGCCTCCCCCGCCGCCGGCCAGTGCGCCATCGCACGCTCGGCCTGGGCCGTGATGGTCAGCGACGGGTTGACCCCGAGGTTCGCCGAGACCGCCGAGCCGTCGAGCACCGAGACGCCGGGATGACCCCACACCCGCTGGAAGGAGTCGAGGACGCCCTGCTCGGGCGACCCGCCGATGGCCACGCCGCCGAGGAAGTGCGCCGTCATCGGGACGTCGAGCACCTCGGGCCACGAGCCGCCGGCCACCGTGTACTCGCCGGTGGCCGCCGAGATGCGGGCCGCGAGCGCCTCCATCGCGACGTGTCCCTGGGGGATGTACGACGGGTTCGGCTCGCCGTGGCCCTGGGTCGAGGTGAGCGTCGGACGGCCGAACCGCCGGCGCCCGGAGACCCGCAGCGAGTTGTCGCGGCTCTGCATCACGAGGCCGACGACGATGCGCTCGCTCCAGTTCCGGGTCGTCGGGAGCATCCGGCGCAGCGGCTCGGGGTCGCGGGCGACCATCGCGAGGAACTCGCGCCAGCGCGGTCGACCGGTGCCGCCCGGCACTGCGAGGGTGGCGAGCAGCCCCATCGCGTTCGAGCCCTTGCCGTAGCGGCAGTTCTCGACGTGGGTGTCGTCGTCGACGTGGAACGAGGTGGTGATGGCGACGCCGTGCGTCAGGTCGGCGGACGCCGGCGCGTGCTCGGTCATCGCCCCGACGAGGGCCTCGGAGTTGGTGCGCGTGAGGTGGCCGAGTCGCGGTGAGAGGGAGGGCAGCTCGCCCTCCGAGCGCATGGCGTGCAGCAGCGTCTGGGTGCCCCAGGCGCCGGCCGCCACGACGACGCGCCGCGCGGTGACGACCTGCCGGTCACGCCCGCTGCGCGGCCCGGTGCGCTCGTGCAGCACGCGGTAGGTCGGCTCGCCGTCGCCGCCGTCCGAGGCCGGCACCGCACCGAGCCGGGTGACGGTGCGCATCGGGCGGATCTCGACCCCGAGGCCCTCGGCGAGCGCGAGGTAGTTCTTCATCAGCGTGTTCTTGGCACCCACCCGGCAGCCGACCATGCAGTTGCCGCACTCGGTGCAGCCGGTGCGCCGCGGCCCCGCGCCGCCGAAGTACGGGTCGTCGACGGTCTCGCCGGGCTTGCCGAAGAAGACGCCGACCGGGGTGCGGCGGAACGTGTCCCGCACGCCGAGGTCCTCGGCTGCCCCCTCCATCGCGCGCTCGACCGGGCCGTCGCACGCGTTCGTGACGACCCCGAGCATCCGGCTCGCGGTGTCGTAGTGGGGGGCGAGCTCGGCCTCCCAGTCGGCGAGGTCACGCCACTGCGGGTCCTCGTAGAAGCGTCGCGGCGGGCGGTACAGGGTGTTCGCGTAGTTGAGCGACCCACCGCCGACCCCGGCGCCCGCCAGCACGACGACGTCGGGCAGCCGGTGGATGCGCTGGACCCCGTAGCAGCCGAACCGCGGCGCCCAGAGGAAGCGGCGCAGGTCCCAGGAGGTGCGCGCGAAGTCCTCGTCCTCGAAGCGCCGGCCGGCCTCGAGCACGAGCACCCGGTACCCCTTCTCGGCAGCCCGCAGCGCCGCGACCGAGCCGCCGAAGCCCGACCCGATGACGACGAGGTCGACGTCGGGCGCGTCCGCCGCGGTCACGGCAGCCCCACCGCCTTGAGCGCCCGCAGGGCCCGGGTCAGGGTGCGCGCATAGGCCTCTCCCGCGATGCCGGGCACGTCGGCGACGTTGACCAGCCCCTGCACGGTGACGTTCTGGCTCTCGGTGTACTTGAGGACGCCCTCGCGCCCGTGCCGCCGCCCGACCCCCGAGGCCTTCATCCCGCCCATCGGCGAACCGATGCTCCCCCACGCCGCGGCGTAGCCCTCGTTGACGTTGACCGTGCCGGCCTCGATGCGGGCCGCGAGCGCCCGGCCGCGCGCGACGTCGCGGGTCCACACCGACGCGTTGAGGCCGTACTCGGTGTCGTTGGCCAGCGCCACGGCGGCGTCGTCGGACGGCACGCGGTAGACGGCGACGACGGGTCCGAAGGTCTCCTCGTCGCGGCAGGCCATCGCCGAGGTGACGCCCTCGAGGACGGTCGGCTCGACGACGAACGGGCCGACGTCGGGGCGCGCGTTCCCGCCGGCGAGCACCGTGGCGCCCTTGGCGACGGCGTCCTGCACGTGCCCGAGCACCCGCTCGAGCTGGGCCGGCCCGACGAGGCTGCCCATGTCGGCGTCCCAGTGCAGGCCGGTGGAGAGGCGGATGCCCCGGACGGCCTCGAGGAAGCGGCCCAGGAACTCGTCGGCGACCGCCTCGTGGACGACGAGCCGCTCGGCGCTGACGCACAGCTGGCCGGCGGACGCGAAGCACGCGCGCAGCACACCGGGCACGGCGCGGCGCAGGTCGGCGTCGTCGGCCACGTAGACGGTGTTCTTCCCGCCGAGCTCGAGGCTGGCGCCGACGAGCCGCTTGCCGGCGGCCGCGGCGACGGTGCGCCCGGTGGCGGTCGAGCCGGTGAAGCACACGTAGTCGGTGCGCTCGACGACCGCCCGGCCCGTGGGGTCGCCGGGGCCGAGGACGACCTGGACCAGGTCGTCGGGGACGCCCGCCTCGACCATCAGCCGGACGGCCGCGAGGGCGGTGAGCGAGCCCTGTGGGTCCGGGCGCAGGACGACGGCGTTGCCGGCGAGCAGGGCCGGCAGGGCGTCGGTGACCGCCAGGCTCAGCGGGTAGTTCCACGGCGAGACGATGCCGACGACGCCCTTGGGCCGGTGGTGCTCGGTGCTGCGGGTGAGCAGCGGGAAGACCCCGAGGTGGCGCTCGGCGGCCAGGTGGCCGGGGCCGCGGCGGGCGTAGTAGCGGCAGACGATCGCGACGTCGGCGACCTCCTCGAACGCGTGCGCCCGCGCCTTGCCCGACTCGAGCTGGACGAGGTCGAGCAGCTCGCCCTGCCGCTCGAGCACGAGGTCGTGGAGGGCGAGGAGGATGCGCGCCCGCCGCTCGACGGGCACGGCGGCCCAGCGGCGCTGCGCGGCGCGGGCCCGGTCGACGGCGACACCCACGTCGGTGCCGGTCGAGGTGGGCAGCACGGCCAGCGGCGCGCCGGTCATCGGCGTGTGGGTGGTCATCGGCTCCCCCGAGGCGACCACCCCCACGGTCAGCGCGCGTACCCGCGCGGGGTCCACCGCGTACGTGGCGCGCGGGTCGGTCTCCGGGTCGGCGATGACGTCGGGCATTACCCGAGGGTAACCACCGCGCGCCCCCGCGTCACGCGGTCGCGGGCAGGAGGTCTCAGCTGCGCTGGTAGGGCGCGACGACGACCTCGACGCGCTGGAACTCCTTGAGGTCGACGTAGCCCGACGTGGCCATCGCCCGGCGCAGGGCCCCGACGAGGTTGGTCGTGCCGTCGGCGAGCCGGCTCGGCCCGAACAGCAGCTCCTCCATCGACGCCACGGCACCGACCTCGACCCGCTCGCCCCGCGGCAGCTCGGGGTGGTGGGCCTCCGGGCCCCAGTGGTAGCCGCGGCCGGGGGCGTCGGTGGCCCGCGCGAGGGCCGCCCCGAGCATCACGGCGTCGGCGCCGCAGGCCACGGCCTTGACGATGTCGCCGCTCGTGCCGACCCCGCCGTCGGCGATGACGTGGACGTACCGGCCGCCGGACTCGTCGAGGTAGTCGCGCCGGGCCGCCGCGACGTCGGCGAGCGCCGAGGCCATCGGGGCGTGGATGCCGAGCGTCGTGCGGGTCGTGTGCGCCGCCCCGCCGCCGAACCCGACGAGCACGCCCGCCGCCCCGGTGCGCATGAGGTGCAGGGCGGCCGAGTAGGACGCCGCCCCGCCGACGATGACCGGCACGTCGAGCTCGTAGATGAAGCGCTTGAGGTTGAGCGGCTCGGCCCGGCCGGACACGTGCTCGGCCGAGACGGTGGTGCCGCGGATGACGAAGAGGTCGACCCCGGCGTCGACGACGGTCTTCCACAGCTCCTGGGTGCGCTGCGGGCTGAGGGCGCCGGCCACGGTGACGCCGGACGCGCGGACCTGGCGCAGCCGCTCGGTGACCAGCTCGGGCCGGATCGGCTCGCGGTAGATCTCCTGCATCCGCTGGGTGGCCAGGGCCGCGTCGAGGGTGGCGATCTCGGCGAGCAGCGGCACGGGGTCCTCGTAGCGGGTCCACAGACCCTCGAGGTCGAGCACCGGGAGACCCCCGTGCTGCCCGAAGGCGATGGCCGTCTGCGGCGACATCACGGAGTCCATCGGGGCCGCGATGACCGGCAGGTCGAAGTGGTAGGCGTCGATCTGCCAGCCGGTCGACACCTCCTGCGGGTCGCGGGTGCGCCGGGACGGCACGATGGCGATGTCGTCGAAGGAGTACGCACGGCGCCCCCGCTTGCCACGGCCGATCTCGATCTCGCTCACCGGGGCAGCCTACCGACGCCTCCCTCGGCCGTTCGGACGGCGTCCGGGCCCTCGGGAAGAGCCGGGAACCCAAAAACGTTTCCGCCCTGTCGGACCCCTCCGGCAGACTTCTCCACGGCACCGTCGCCACCCGCCCTGGCGGGGACGGTGCGAGCCACCTCCCGGGACGGCACCCCCGCCCCGAACACCGACATGGAGACCACGTGTCCTCAGCAGCATCGGCGCCCCCAGCGCCCCCGGAGTACCCCGAGAAGATCGACGCCGCGGTCCTGAAGATCGCCGGCGTCGTCGTCCTCGGCGCCATCATGTCGATCCTCGACATCACCGTCGTCAACGTCGCCCTGCGCACCCTCCAGGTCGACTTCGCCAAGGACGGCGTGCCGCTCGACTACTCCACCGTCGCGTGGACCGTCACCGGCTACACCCTCGCGCTCGCGACGGTCATCCCACTCACCGGCTGGGCCGCCGACCGGTTCGGCACCAAGCGCCTCTACATGCTCGCGGTCGGCCTCTTCGTCGCCGGCTCCGTGCTCTGCGCCACCGCCTCGAGCATCGAGATGCTCGTCGCCTTCCGCGTCCTCCAGGGCCTCGGCGGCGGCATGCTCATGCCGCTCGGCATGACGATCATGACCCGCGCCGCGGGCCCGAAGCGGATGGGCCGGCTGATGGCCGTCCTCGGCATCCCGATGCTCCTCGGCCCGATCTTCGGCCCGATCCTCGGCGGCTGGCTCATCGACCACTTCAGCTGGCACTGGATCTTCCTCATCAACCTGCCGATCGGCATGGTCGCGCTGGCCTACGCCTTCTTCGCGCTCCCCGGCGACCGCCCGCACCCGTCCGAGTCCTTCGACTGGCGCGGTGTCCTGATGATGAGCCCCGGCCTCGCGCTGTTCCTCTACGGCGTCTCGTCCATCCCGGGCGAGGGCGGCATCGGCCACACCAAGGTGCTCCTCCCGGCCGGCGTCGGGCTCGCGCTCATCGTCTCGTTCGTGGTCTACAGCTTCCGTCCCGAGCACCCGCTGCTCGACTTCCGGCTGTTCAAGAACCGCAACCTCACGGTCGCCATCATCACGATGTTCATCTTCGCCGCGGCCTTCTTCGGCGGTCTGCTCCTCGTGCCCCAGTTCCTCCAGCAGGTCCAGGGCGAGACCCCGCTGTCGGCGGGCTGGCTGCTCGCCCCGCAGGGCCTCGGCGCGATGCTCACGATGCCCATCGCCGGCGCCCTCGTCGACAAGTTCCCGGTCGGCCGGATCGTGCCGTTCGGGCTGCTGCTCATCACGGGCGGGATGTTCGCCCTCACCCAGATCGAGGCCGACTCCTCGCACTGGGGCTACCTCATCCCGATCCTCTTCGTCATGGGCCTCGGCATGGGCGGCACGATGATGCCGATCATGACCTCGGCGCTCAAGACCCTCACCCACCACGAGGTCGCCCGCGGCACGACGCTGCTCAACATCACCCAGCAGATCGCCAGCTCGGTCGGTGTCGCGACGTTCTCGGTCATCCTCACCAACGCGTTCAAGGACCGCCCGCTCGTCGGGCAGGGTGGCCAGTACCTCGAGGCCGTCCAGACCAAGGGCCCGGAGGCGGCCCAGGGCCTGCTCGGGCAGCTGCCGCTCGTCGGACAGTTCCTGTCCTCGGCCGGGTCCGACCCGGCGGCGGCCGTCGGCGCCCTCGGCGCCAAGGTCGCCGAGCTCGCCGCGGACGCCTACGCGCACACCTTCTGGTTCGCGGCCGGCTTCGTCGCCCTCACCCTCGTGGCGGCGGCCTTCCTCCCGCGCAAGCACGAGGAGTCGCACCTGCTCGAGGGTGCCGACGCCGACGAGGTGGCGCCCCCGGTGGTCATCCACTGAGGTCGCCTCGCCGAGGCCCCGTCCTCGGCTCCTGACCGGTGCCGGTCCCGCTGCGCGGGGCCGGCACCGTCATGCTGGGGGGATGCGACCCGGACCCCAGAACGCGATCACCGACGTCCCCGGCGTCCTCGTGGGCCAGGTGACCCGCGACGAGCCCGGCTGGCTGACCGGGGTCTCGGTCGTCGTGCCGCCGGTCGGGACGGTCGGCGGCGTCGACGTGCGTGGCGGCGGGCCCGGCACCCGCGAGACCGACCTGCTCGACCCGGCCAACACCGTCGACGCCGTCGACGCGGTGGTGCTCTCGGGCGGCAGCGCGTTCGGGCTCGGGACGGCCGACGGGGTCGCCGACGCGGCGTGGGCCGACGGGCGCGGCTGGCCGGTCGGGCCCGGCGAGCAGGAGCGCGTGCCCATCGTGCCCGCGGCCATCCTCTTCGACCTGGGGCGCGGGGGCATCTGGCGCCACCACCCCGGCCCCGCCGAGGGCGCCGAGGCCTACGCCGCCGCGAGCGACGGGCCGGTGGCGTGCGGGGCGGTCGGGGCGGGTACCGGCGCACGAGCCGGTGGGCTGCACGGCGGGGTGGGCACGGCCTCGGCGGTGCTCGCGTCCGGCACGGTGGTCGGGGCGCTCGTGGCGGTCAACGCGATCGGGTCGCCCGTGATGGCGGACGGGTCCCTCATCGGTGCCGCGTGGGGGCTCGACGACGAGTTCTCCACGCTGCCGACCTCGGATCCGGCTGCTGCGCAGGCCTACTGGGAGGCCAGGCGCGCCGAGGCCGAGGCGCTCCGGGCGGGAACGGCGACGACGCTCGTCGTCGTGGCCACCGACGCGACGCTCGGCAAGGGCGGGTGCCGGCGGCTGGCCACGGTGTCGCACGACGGCATCGCCCGGGCCCTGTCGCCCGTGCACACCCCGTTCGACGGCGACACCGTGTTCACCCTCGCGACCGGGGCCGGCCCGTCACTCGAGGGGCTCGACCTCGTCGACCTGCACGACGCCGCCGCCCGGTGCGTCACCCGGGCCATCGTCTCGGCCCTGCTCGCCTCGACGTCGGTCGACCGCTCCGCGGACGGCGGGCTCGTGGCGCGGTCCTGGCGCGACGCCCTGACCTCCGGCTGACGCGGGTCGCGGGTCGCGCTCGGCGGCCTCAGCCGAGGCGCTTGGCGAGCAGCGCGGCGAGCCGGTTCATCTGCTGCACGTGGGCGGAGTCGCCGTCGGTCTGCACGACGGCCGGCCCCTCCCCGACCGTGATGATGGCGACCGCGTAGCCACCGACGATGCCCATCTGCCGCGTCTCGGACTCCGGAGTCAGCCAGCCGCCCTTGAACGACGAGGCCCCGATGGTGCCGAGCCCCCAGCGGTGCGCGGAGATCGGCTGCATCTGCCCGAGCAGCCACGAGCTGGCCTTCGCACTGACCACCCGGCCCGCGGCGAGCGCGGCCATGAACCGCACCTGCTGGCGCGGGCTCCACGACATCGACCCCTGCGAGCGGTCCGGGGCCACGGTCGCCGTGTCGCCGATGGAGCGCAGCACGGTGGTGATCGCGGCCCCCGGGCTGCCGGGGATCCGCTCGCGGATGGCGACGACCGCGTCGCCGTCGCTGCGGGTCAGGGCGGCCCGGATCAGGCTGCGGTCACCGCTGGGGATCTTCGCGGGGTCACCGTCGACGACGGTGTCGAGGTAGGCGGCGACGACGAGGACCTTCGAGGTCGACCACGCCTTGTAGCGCGAGACCGACCCCTCCGTCCGGACGGCCGACGGGTTCGACAGCGGCGCCCAGACGATCTGGTTGCGCGTGTTGCCCGTGAGGCTGGTCAGACCGCCCGTGCCGGTGCCCTGGGCCGGGGCCCCGCCACCGCCTCCGGACCCCCGGCGGGCGGGGCGGCGACGGTGGGGTCGGGCACGGCGCGCACCAGCTCCTCGGCGGCAGTGACGACCGGTCGCGGCGAGGGGGTCGGCGCGGTCGAGGGCACCGCGCCGGCGCTCGTGCCGCTGGGTGACGGGGTCGCCGACCGGGTCGCCGTCCCGCACCCGCCGGCCAGCGCCAGCGCGAGCAGCGGGAGGAGCATCAGGACGCGGCGCACGGCCCAGACCCTACGTCGGACGGTGCCACGGCACGACTCGGCGACCTCAGCCGTGCCGGGCCTCAGCCCTTGCCGCTGTAGTTCGGCGCCTCGACGATGCCGGTGATGTCGTGCGGGTGGGACTCGCGCAGCCCGGCCGTCGTGATGCGGATGAACCGGCCCCGGGCCTTGAGCTCGGGGACCGTGCGCGAGCCGACGTAGAACATCGACTGGTGCAGGCCGCCGACGAGCTGGTGCACGACCGCACCGACCGGGCCGCGGTAGGCGACCTGGCCCTCGATGCCCTCGGGGACGATCTTGTCGTCGGAGGTGACGTCGGCCTGGAAGTAGCGGTCCTTGGAGTAGCTCTTCTTGCCACGCGAGCTCATCGCCCCGAGCGAGCCCATGCCGCGGTAGGCCTTGAACTGCTTGCCGTTGATGAAGACCAGCTCACCCGGCGACTCCTCGCAGCCGGCGAGCAGCGAGCCCACCATCACGGTGTCGGCGCCGGCGACGAGCGCCTTGGCGATGTCGCCGGAGTACTGGAGGCCGCCGTCGCCGATGAGCGGGACGCCGGCCGGGCCGCACGCGAGCGAGGCCTGGTGGATGGCGGTGACCTGCGGGACCCCGACGCCCGCGACGACCCGCGTGGTGCAGATGGACCCCGGCCCGACCCCGACCTTCACGGCGTCGACCCCGGCGTCGACGAGCGCCTGGGCGCCGGCGCGGGTGGCGACGTTGCCGCCGATGACCTGGACGTGCCGCAGGGCGGGGTCGGCCTTGACCCGCTGGACCATCTCGAGGAGGAGGCGGGCGTGGCCGTGCGCGGTGTCGACGACGAGCACGTCGACCCCGGCCTCGACGAGGGTGGTGGCGCGCTGCCAGGCCTCGCCGAAGTACCCGACGGCGGCGCCGACCAGCAGCCGGCCGGAGCCGTCCTTGCTGGCGTGCGGGAACTGCTCGGACTTCACGAAGTCCTTGACGGTGATGAGACCGCGCAGGCGGCCCTCGTCGTCGACGATCGGCAGCCGCTCGCGCTTGTGCTGGCGCAGCAGGCGGGTGGCCTCGTCGTGCCCGATGCCGACGTGGCCGACGATGAGGGGCATCGAGGTCATGACGTCGCGCACGAGCGTGTGACCCCACTCGGCGACGGGGGTGAAGCGCAGGTCGCGGTTCGTGACGATGCCGAGCAGGTGGTCGCCCGGGTCGACGACCGGCAGCCCCGAGACGCGGTAGCGACCGCAGATGTCGTCGAGCTCCTCGAGGGTCGCGTCCGGGCCGATGGTGACCGGGTTGGGGATCATCCCGGTCTGGGTCCGCTTCACGAGGTCGACCTGGTAGGCCTGGTCCTCGATCGAGAGGTTGCGGTGGAGGATGCCGAGGCCGCCGTGGCGGGCCATGGCAATGGCCATCCGGGCCTCGGTGACGGTGTCCATCGCGGCGGACACGAGGGGCACGCGCAGCGAGATCTCGCGGGTCAGCCGGGAGGTGGTGTCGACCTCGCTGGGGATGACGTCGGTCTCGCCGGGCTGGAGCAGGACGTCGTCGTAGGTCAGGCCGAGCTCGGCGAACGGACCGGACGGCACGGGTTCGGCGGAGGCGGCGGGCACGGAGTCCGGCGGCGCCGGGGTGGGGCGCGCGGTGGTGTCGGTGACGGGGGCGGTCTCGTCGAGTCCGAGGCTCATCGCCCGATTCTACGGCCCCGCGCGGGTCTCGCCGAACGCGGCTCGCGACCACCGGAGAGGCTCGCGGGGGCCGCCCGGCCGACCCCCGCCGACCAGAGGACGAGGCACCCATCCGCCGTTCGGGGGAGGCCACGGCCCCGGGGGCGTCCCCCTTGACCAAAGCCTTACCCAACGCTTGCCCACCCCTTCACAAACGCCACCTAGCGTGGTCTTCGCTGCCGCTGATGGACGCGGCCCGACAGTGCGTGGAGGTGTCACACATGGCCGAGATCACCCGGCTTCCGGGCCCCGTGGCCGACCTGTGGGACTGGCAGCTCGACGGCGCCTGCCGGCGCGTCGGGCCCGAGGTCTTCTTCCACCCCGAGGGAGAGCGCGGCAGCAAGCGCCACCGCCGGGCGACCGCCGCCAAGGAGGTCTGCCTCGGCTGCCCCGTCATCCAGCAGTGCCGCGAGCACGCACTGGCCGTCCGTGAGCCCTACGGGGTCTGGGGCGGTCTCACCGAGGACGAGCGCGAGAGCGTGTACTCCCGCGAGCGTCACCTGGCGTCCTGACCGACGCCACCACCTGACCCGGCGCCCGTCCCCACACGGGTCGTCAGTGCGGCCCTCCGGGGCCGCCCCGGGCCGACGGGGGACCGTGGGGGCGAGAGCCCACGGTCCACCGTCAGGCCCGTCGAGCCGCAGGTGCCGGTCGTGGGGGCGAGAGCCCACGACCGGCCCTGCGGCTCCGTCGTTCCCACCGCGTAGCCTGACGACGTGCCCGACGACACCCTCGAGGTCCCCATCCGTGACGAGTCGATCCGGCTCGGCCAGCTGCTCAAGCTGAGCGGGCTGGTCGACGACGGCGCCGACGCGCGCGAGGTCGTCGAGCGCGGGCTGGTCTCGGTCAACGGCGAGGTCGACACCCGGCGCGGGCGGCAGGTGCGGGTCGGCGACCTCGTGTCGCTGGACGGCGGCGGGTCGCTGCGCGTCACCTCGGCCCCTGAGCCCCGCGTCTCTGCGGTCTCTGCCGACTTATTGCCCAGAACCCACGTCGAGGGGCCTTCAGAGGGCCGCTCCAGGTGTGTTCTGGGCAATCAGTCGGGGTCGGGGGCGCAGAGCCAGTCGACGCCGGCCGCCACGTGCAGGGCCGTGGTGTCGAGGAGCGGGACCTCGGCGTCGCCGTCGGTGAGCAGCAGGCCGATCTCGGTGCAGCCGAGGACGACCGAGTCGGCACCCTCGGCCACGAGCCGGCCGACCACGTCGAGGTAGGCCGCACGCGACTCCGGCCGGACGACGTCGTGGACGAGCTCGTCGTAGATGACGCGGTGGACGAGGTCGCGGTCGTCGGCCTCGGGGACGACGACGTCGAGGCCGCGGGCGCGCAGCCGCTCGACGTAGAAGTCCTGCTCCATCGTGAAGCGGGTGGCGAGCAGACCGACCCGGTGGTGGCCGCCCGCGAGCAGCGCGTCGGCGGTGGGGTCGGCGATGTGCAGCAGCGGGACGCCGGCCGCGGCCTCGACCTCCCCCGCCACCTTGTGCATCGTGTTCGTCGCGAGGAGCAGCGCCTCGGCCCCGCCCGCCGCCAGGCCCCGGGCCGCGTCACCGAGGATGCGGGCCGTCGCGCCCCAGTCGCCGGCGTGCTGCGCCTCGGCCACCGGTGCGAAGTCGACCGAGTGCAGCAGCAGCCGGGCCGAGTGCAGCCCACCGAGCCGTGCCGCCACCCCGGCGTTGAGCCCACGGTAGTACGCCTCGGTCGAGGTCCAGCTCATCCCGCCGAGCACTCCGAGCAGCCGCATCCTCCGACCCTACGCGTGTCCCTTGCCGACTGATTGCCCATCCGCCACCTCCAGGAGGCCCGTGGGGGCCTCTGGCGGTGGCGGATGCGCAATGAGTCGGGCAGGAGGGGCGGGCGGTGGGACCCGACGGCCGGACGCACGACGCCGCCCGGCCCCCTGAGCGGGGACCGGGCGGCGGGCGTGGTGCGAGGGGGAGCAGCCTCAGTGGCCGTGCCCGTGGCCGTGGCCACCGGCGGCGGCCGGCTCCTCCTCCTCCTTCTTCTCGACGACGAGGGTGTCGGTGGTGAGCACCATCGAGGCGATGGACGCCGCGTTGCGCAGCGCCGAGCGGGTGACCTTGACCGGGTCGATGACGCCGGCCTTGACGAGGTCCACGTACTCGCCGGTGGCGGCGTTGAGGCCGTGGCCGGCCGCGAGCTCGGAGACCTTGGCGACGGCCACGTAGCCCTGCAGGCCCGCGTTCTCGGCGATCCAGCGCAGCGGCTCGGCCGCGGCCTTCTGCACGATGCGGGCGCCGACGGCCTCGTCACCCTCGAGCCCGAGGTCGTCGAGCACCGTCACGGCCTGGATGAGGGCCGAGCCGCCGCCGGCGACGATGCCCTCCTCGATGGCCGCACGGGTCGCCGAGATGGCGTCCTCGATGCGGTGCTTCTTCTCCTTGAGCTCGACCTCGGTGTGCGCGCCGACCTTGATGACGCAGACGCCGCCGGCGAGCTTGGCGAGGCGCTCCTGGAGCTTCTCGCGGTCCCAGTCGGAGTCGGTGCGCTCGATCTCCTGCTTGATCTGGGCGACGCGGCCCTCGACGTCGGCGGTGTCGCCGGAGCCGTCGATGACCGTGGTGTTGTCCTTGGTGACGACGACGCGACGGGCCTGGCCGAGGGTCTCGAGCCCGACCTGGTCGAGCTTGAGGCCGACCTCCTCGGCGACGACCTGGCCGCCGGTGAGGGTCGCGATGTCCTGGAGCATCGCCTTGCGGCGGTCACCGAAGCCGGGCGCCTTGACGGCGACGACGTTGAAGGTGCCGCGCATCTTGTTGACGACGAGCGTCGAGAGGGCCTCGCCGTCGACGTCCTCGGCGATGACGAGGAGCGGCTTGCCGGCCTGGACGACCTTCTCGAGCACCGGGAGGACGTCGGCGATGGCCGAGATCTTGCCCTGGTTGACGAGCACGTAGGCGTCCTCGAGGACGGCCTCCATGCGCTCGGGGTCGGAGACGAAGTACGGGGAGATGTAGCCCTTGTCGAACTGCATGCCCTCGGTGAACT
This sequence comes from Phycicoccus sp. HDW14, assembly GCF_011383005.1. Classification (GTDB taxonomy): domain Bacteria; phylum Actinomycetota; class Actinomycetes; order Actinomycetales; family Dermatophilaceae; genus Phycicoccus. The sequence goes on from NZ_CP049935.1 coordinate 2,387,680, forward strand.
CGAGCTCGGTGGAGGCGGTCGAGGACTCCTCGACGGTGATGACGCCGTCCTTGCCGACCTTGTCGAACGCGTCGGCGATGGTGGCGCCGATCTCCTGGTCCTGCGCCGACAGCGAGGCGACCTGGGCGATCTCGTCCTTGGACTCGATCTCGCGGGCGGTCTCGAGCAGGCGGGTGGAGACGGCCTCGACGGCCTTGTCCATGCCGCGCTTGAGGCCGGACGGCGAGGCGCCGGCCGCGACGTTGCGCAGGCCCTCGTGAACCATGGCCTGGGCGAGGACGGTGGCGGTGGTGGTGCCGTCGCCGGCGACGTCGTTGGTCTTGGTCGCGACCTCCTTGGCGAGCTGCGCGCCGAGGTTCTCGTAGGAGTCCTCGAGCTCGATCTCACGGGCGATGGTCACGCCGTCGTTCGTGATGGTCGGGGCGCCCCACTTCTTGTCGATGACGACGTTGCGGCCCTTGGGGCCGAGCGTCACCTTGACGGCGTTCGCGAGCGCGTCGACTCCGCGCTCGAGCGACTTGCGGGCGGAGTCGTTGAACTCCAGTTCCTTGGCCATTGCTGTCCTTCTCGGTGGAGGGTGCCGGGGCGACGAGACGCCCGCCGGCGGTGGGTGCTGTGCGTCAGGAGAGCCGGACGCGCCCCGGCGGCACCCGGTCGGGTGCACACCGGGGCGCGGTCACGGCTGGTGGTGCGTGCGTCAGCCGACGACGGCGAGCACGTCACGCGCGGAGAGGATGAGGTACTCCTCGCCGCCGTGCTTGATCTCGGTGCCGCCGTACTTGCTGTAGATGACGCGGTCGCCGACGTTGACGTCGAGCGGGACGCGGTTGCCCTTGTCGTCGATGCGACCCGGGCCGACCGCCAGGACCTCGCCCTCCTGGGGCTTCTCCTTGGCGGTGTCCGGGATGACGAGCCCGGACGCGGTGGTCTGCTCGGCCTCGAGGCTCTTGATGACGATGCGGTCCTCGAGCGGCTTGATGGAAACCGACACGGTGTGCTCCTCCCCTGTGGGATGAGTCGAAGTGGACGGGGACTGCGCTGGCCGGACCGTGTCACGCCGTCGCGGGGGTCGATCCCCGGACCGGGCTGCGCTGGCACTCGCCGGTGACGAGTGCCAATAGGGCAAATCTAGGACGCCGTTAGCACTCGGTCAACTCGAGTGCCAGCAGGCGGGCGTCCGGGACGGGTCCGCGGGGTTCGGGTCGGGCGGTCGGTTCCGGATGGCAGGATGTGCCGCCGTGGACGTCGGCACCGTACGAGCGCTCGGGTCGCCCGACGGCAAGGCCCTCCTCCGCTCCCTCCCGCCGTACGACGAGGCGGCCGTGTTCGGGCTCCGGGACCGGCTGCGCCGTGAGGGCCACCCGGCCGACTTCGTCGCGGCCGTGCTCACCCAGCAGCGGCTGCGCTCGCGGGCCGTGGCCAAGTTCGGCGAGTTCGCCGGCGACCTGCTCTACACCCCGGACGGTCTCGAGCAGGCCTCGCGCCTCGAGGTCGCCGCCACACACGCCGGCCGGTTCTACAACGCCTCCCTGGCCACCGTGCACGACCTCGGCTGCGGCATCGGGTCCGACGCCGTCGCCATGTCGGCGCTCGGGGTCACCGTTCAGGGCGTCGACATCGACCCCGTGACGGCCGCCATCGCCGACACCAACCTGCGGCCGTGGCCCGACTCCCGCGCCCGCGAGGGGTACGCGGAGGAGTTCGAGGCCCCCCGCGACCCGCTCCGCTCCCGGGTCGGGGTCTGGCTCGACCCCGCGCGCCGGGTGCCCGGGAAGACCGGCCGGCACGGGCGCATCAAGCGGGTCTTCCGCCTCGACGAGATCCGCCCGTCCTGGGACTTCGTGCTCCAGGTCGCCACCGCCGTCCCCGCCACCGGGGCCAAGCTGTCGCCCTCGATGCCCCAGGACGCCATCCCGCTCGGCACCGAGGCGCAGTGGACCTCCTACGCCGGTGAGGTGCTCGAGTGCGCGGTGTGGTGGGGTCCCCTCGCCCAGCAGCCCGGCCGCAGCGCGCGCATCCTCTCCCCCGGCCGCTCCCCGTGGAGGTCGACCAGACGATGGCCGAGCCCGACCCGCCCGTCGCCGAGGGGTCGCACTCGATCGGGGCGTGGCTCTACGAGCCCGACCGCGCCGTCACCCAGGCGGGCCTGCTCGGGGCCGTGACGGCGGCGACGCTCGGGGTCGAGGTCGACCGGGGCCTCGGGTACGTGCTGTCCGAGGCCGAGGTCGACATCCCGTTCGCCCGCCGCTACGCCGTGCGCGAGTCGATGCCCTTCACGGTGAGGACGCTGCGCTCGTGGCTGGTGCAGCACGGTGTCACGGGGCTCACCGTCAAGAAGCGCGGGGTGCGCCTCGACGACGACGAGCTGCGCCGCCAGCTGAAGATCGGGCGCAAGGCCGGCGACGGCGCGCAGGCGACGGTCATCCTCACCCGGGTGGCGGGGCAGCAGACGGCGATCGTCGTCGACCCCGCGCCGGTCGAGACGCCTGCAACACCCTGAGCCGACCGGGCCTCAGGGGCCGACGAGGTCGCGGGCGCCGAGGACCTCGGGCGGGATGCCGAAGGCCTCGACGAGCTCGAGGGCGACCGGCCGCAGCCGGCGCAGCAGCGACGACACCTCTCGCGTGATGGCCTTCGAGCGCGGCGCCGAGAGCCGGCCGTGCTCGAGGAACCAGCCGCGGTCGGCCTCGATGGTGGCCAGGGCGTGCAGGTCGCAGAGCGCCGCGAGGACGTCGCGGCTCGGCGACGGTGGCTGCGCCCGCACCCGCTCGACGAAGGCCTCGAGGACCAGCCGCTCGACGTGCGACCGGGCGGCGGTGATGACGTGGTCCTGCACCGCGCTGAAGACCTCGCCGGCCGGCGTCCCCGCCCCGACCCCGGCCTTGAGCCGCCGGGCGACGCCGGCGATCTGGTGCTCCTCGCGGTAGCGCAGCATCGCGAGCTGGTAGTCCGGGTCGAGCAGCCCCGCCTCGGTGTCCCAGCCGTCGCGGCCGCCGGGCAGCACGTCGCGGATCCGCTCGAGCAGCTGGTGGGCGGCGGTGCGCTCGACGAGGGTGTCGACCGCCAGACCGGTGACGAAGCGGACCATCCCGAACTGGTCGAGGTCCTCGAAGTCGGAGGAGTAGTCGGTGAGCAACCCCTTGGCGACGAGCTGGAGCAGGACGTGGTTGTCGCCCTCGAAGGTCGTGAAGACGTCGGTGTCGGCCTTGAGCGCCGCGAACCGGTTGGCCGACAGGTAGCCGGCGCCACCACACGCCTCGCGGCACTCCTGGATGGCGTGGCTGGCGTGCCAGGTGGCCAGCGCCTTGGTGCCGGCGGCCCGTGACTCGAGGGCACGGCGGGCCCGGTCGTCGGCCTCGGGGGTGTCGTGCGAGAACACCTCGTGCAGCTGCCGGGCGACCTCCTGCTGCGCGCAGCTCAGAGCGTAGGTGCGGGCCAGCAGCGGCAGGAGCCGGCGCTGGTGCATCCCGTAGTCGAGGAGCAGCTGCTCCTCCTCGCCGGCACCGGTCTCGAACTGCCTGCGCCGCAACGCATACCGGATGGCGATCTCCTGCGCGACCTTCGACGCCGCGATCGCCCCGCCCCCGACGCTGACCCGGCCCTGCACGAGCGTGCCGAGCATCGTGAAGAAGCGCCGGTTCGGGTTCTCGATGCTCGAGCAGTAGGTGCCGTCGTCGTCGATGGTGGCGAAGCGGTCGAGCAGGTTGGCCCGGGGCACGCGCACGTCGTCGAACCACAGCCGGCCGTTGTCGACACCCTCGAGCCCGAGCTTGGCGCCGCAGTCCTCCACGCGCACACCGGGAAGCCCCTCGCCGTCGCGGCGGATGGGGACGAGCACGGCGTGCACCCCGTGCCCCTCGCCGCCCACCTCGAGCTGGGCGAAGACGACGGCCAGCTCGCCGTCGTGCGCCGCGTTGCCGATGTAGTCCTTGCGCGAGGCGTCGTCGGGGGTGCGGACGACCAGCTCGTCGGTGGCGGGGTCGTACGTGGCCGTCGTGCCGAGGGCCTGCACGTTGCTGCCGTGGCCGGTCTCGGTCATCGCGAAGCAGCCGAGGAGGCGGCCGGTGAGGATGTCGGGCAGGTAGCGCTCGTGGTGGCTGCGGGTGCCGAGCTGGAGCACCGCACCGCCGAACAGCCCGAACTGGACGCCCGACTTCACGAGGACGGACAGGTCCCCGTAGGCCAGCGTCTCGAAGGAGGCGATGGACGCGCCGATGTCGCCGCCGCCCCCGTACTCGCGCGGGAAGCCGTGTGCCGCACGGCCGCTGGACCCGATCTCGACGACGAGGTCGCGGACCCGGCGACGCAGGTCGGCCCGGGGCAGGTCGAGCCGCTCGTCGAGGAGCGTCGCGTGCTCGACGAGGGCGTCGCGGACCTCGTCGCGCACCGCCGCGTGCGGCCCGTCGAGGAAGGAGCGCAGCACGGCGGGGTCGGCGGCGAGCGGTGCCGGGCGTCGGGTCGGGTCGTCGGTGCGGACGGCGTCGGTGGCGGCCATGCCGTCACGATGGCACGGCCGTCCGGCCCTCCGGGAGGTTCGCGACGCAGAAGTTACTCACAGGTAGGGGTCGGCCTGGGCGCCCTCCCGGCGGACCGCGTCGGCCCCGGCGGCCAGGGCGGCGTCGAGGGCCTCCCGCGGTCGGCGCCGCGGGCCAGCGCGGCCGCGAGCGCACCGCAGAAGGCGTCGCCGGCGCCCGTCGTGTCGGCCACCTCGTCGGCCGCGACCGGGTGGGCGGGCGCGGTGACCCCGTCCCACGAGGCGCCGTTGGCGCCGAACGTCACGAGGAGGGAGGCCGGCTGCGCGCCGGCCTCGGCGAGGGCCTGCATCTCGAGCTCGTTGGCGACGACGGGGTCGGCGAGCGCGACGACGTCCGGCGGCAGCGACGCCCAGGGCGCGACGTTGAGGACGACCCGGGCACCACGGCCGGCCGCCCGCCGGGCCGCGGTGCACACCACGGCGAACGGCACCTCGAGCTGGAGGACGAGGACGTCGCCGGGGCCGAGGGCGTCGACCGCGGCGACCTCGCGCTCGTCGAGGGCGGCGTTGGCCCCGGGGACGACGACGATGGAGTTCTCCCCGTCGTCGGAGACCTGGATGAGGGCGTGACCGGTCTCCGTTCCGTCGACGACGCGCACGCCGCCGACGTCGACGCCGAGGCGCTCGAGGCGCGCGCGGTAGGACCGGCCGCCGTCGTCGTCGCCGACGCAGCCGACCATCGCGACCGTGGCGCCCGAGGCCGCCGCGGCGACGGCCTGGTTCGCGCCCTTGCCGCCCGCGAGGCGTCGCAGGCCCTCGCCGAGGACGGTCTCGCCGGGACGCGGATGACGCTCGACGCGGGTCACGAGGTCGACGTTGAGCGACCCGAGGACGAGGACGCGGCCGCTCACCAGTCCTCACCCCCGACCGTCCGCAGCCAGACGTCGGCGAGCCAGGGCCCGTTGACCTCGAGGGCGACGTCGACGCTCGCGGGCGCCGGTCCGTGGGGGTCGTGGTCCATGTCACCGCTCCAGTCACGGGTGTCGACGATGGTCCGGCCGCGGGTCCACGTGCCGGAGAGCTCGACCCGCACCGGCCGGCGCTCGGTGCGCACGGCGTCCGGGGCGAGCAGGGTGACCACCGCACCGGCGTCGCCGATGGTCGCGCCGTCGCTGGCGAACCGGCGGTGGTGGAAGGAGATGAGGGCCGCCGCGAGCTGGGCGGCGGCGGTGTCGATCGAGCGCAGCCGCGTGACGTGGGCGTCGGTGACCTTCGGCTCGTAGAAGACGTCGAGGCCGTACATCGTCACCGGCACCTCGTGCACGGCGCAGGCGTCGAGCACGACGGCCGCGGCCTCGGGGTCGTGGAAGACGTTGAACTCGGCCGCGGCCGTGGCGTTGCTGACGTTCGCGCCCCCACCCATGAACACGACGCGACCCAGCCGCCGGAACGCGTGCGGGTGCAGGCGCGCGAGGAGGGCGATGTTGGTCATCGGGGCGAGCGGGACGAGGGTGAGCGGCCGGCCCTCGTCGGCGGCCTGCTCGATGGTGTCGCGCAGCAGGTCGACGGCGATGCGCCCGTCGGGTCGCATCGCCGGCGACGGCAGGCCGAGGTCGGCCATCCCGTCGGAGCCGTGGACGTGCCGGGCATCGACGGGGTCCTCGAGCAGGGGGCGGGCGGCGCCGATGCCGACGGGGACGTCGGTGCGGCCGACGAGCTCGAGGACGGTCAGGGTGTTGCGGACGACGTCGACGAGCGGGGCGTTGCCGCCGACGCAGCTGACGGCCCGCAGGTCGAGGCCGGGGTGCAGCGCGGCGAGCAGCAGCGCGCAGGCGTCGTCGACGCCGGTGTCGACGTCGAGGACGACCGGGATTCCCTGCACGGGGACGATCATGGCCGAAAGGGCGGGGTCGGCGTCAGGGCAATAGCATGACGGCGAGTCGGAGCGGTCCTGGAAGGGGAACGGTGGAGTCGAGCGGGTCGGGGGGTGCGGCGTGAGCACCGACGACGCGTGGCGTCCCCCGGAGCCGCCCACGCCCGTCGTCACCGGCCCCGAGCTGCTGCCCGGGTACGACGAGGCCGTCGAGGTCGCCAGGGGCGCCGACAGCGTCGTCTTCCGGGCGCGCCAGCGGGCCCTCGGGCGCGACGTCGCCGTCAAGGTCCTCCAGGTCGACGACCCCGCGACGGCGGCGCGCTTCGCCCGCGAGCTCGAGCTCACCGTGCGGCTCGGGCGGCTGCACCCGCACATCGTCACCGTCCTCGACACGGGCGCGACGGCGGACGGTCGGCCGGCCATCGTCATGGAGTACCTCGAGCGGGGGTCGCTGCAGGACACCCTGCGCGCGTCGGGTCCGCTGCCGGCCGCCGACGTCGTGCGGGTCGGCAAGGTCATCGCCGACGCCCTGGCCTTCGCGCACGGGCAGGGGGTGCTGCACCGCGACGTCAAGCCGCAGAACATCCTCGTGCTGCCGACGTCGTGGGTGCTCGCCGACTTCGGAATCGCCCGGCTCGCCGACTCGGGGGCGACGGCGTCGGTCGAGCAGTTCTCGTACCGGCACGCGGCGCCGCAGGTGCTCGACGGTCTGCCGCCGACCGCTGCCGACGACGTGTGGTCGATGGGGTCGACGCTCTTCACGCTGCTCGACGGGCGCCCGCCGTTCGCGAGCGACGACCCCGCCGACGACACCGCGCTGGCCTACCTGCGACGGGTCCGGACGGAGGCGCCTCGAGCGCTGACGCGGGTCGACCTGCCGCCCGGGCTGGCCGACGTCATCGCCCGGTGCCTGACCAAGGACCCCGCGCTGCGCATCGGCACGGCCGAGGAGCTGCTGCACGAGCTCTCCCGGGTCGAGGGCGCCTCGAGCAGCTGGGCGCCGACGGCCACGGGCGTCGAGCCGGGTTCTGCGGCACCGGTGGTGGACGTCGCCGAGCCGGTGACCAATGACCGCTCGGTGGCCGCGCCCGTCCCGGAGGCGTCGGCGCCCCCGGCGCACCCGGCACCGACGACGTCCCCGGCACCGACGGAGCCGGTCGCGACGGTCGACGAGCCGCTGACCCCCTCCCTCCCTCCGGGCCCGCCGCCCGACACCGCGCCGGCGCCGCTTCCGGCGGTGTCGGCCCTCGCCCACACCTCCGCCGAACCGCGCGACGCCGAGCCCACCGGCACGGCCCCGGCGCCCCCCGCCGAGGACCCCGCGTCGGTCGTCGCGCCCGCCCCCGCGCCGGGCCGCCCGGGGCTCCTCGGCACCCCAGGGCGGCGGGTGGCGCTCGGGCTCGTCGCCGGAGCGGCCATCGGCGTCACTCTCGTGCTGGTCCTCGACCGTCCGAACACCCCTGTGGCCCAGCCCAGTCGGACCCCGATCGCCAACACGGTCCCCACCACGAGCCTCGACCCGAGCATCTCGGCCACACCGGTGCCGCCCGTGCAGGAACCCGGGCTGCGGCCGGTCATCGTCGACGCCCGGGCCGGCGGCACGAGCGTCGAGCTGGAGTGGACCGACCCGTCGAAGGGCAAGGTCACGTTCTTCGTCACCCAGGTGGGGCTGCCGGAGCCCAAGGTCGTCGCGCAGTTCCCGCCCGGCACGACCAAGGGCGTCGTCGAGGGGGTCGACCCGTCGGCGTCGCAGGTCTGCTACGTCGTCGGCGCCTTCGACGGCTCGGCGGCGGCGACGAGCGCCCAGCGCTGCCTCGACCCCTCCCCCTGAGCTCTCGTCAGCGGTCGGCGTGACCGCGCTCGAGGCCCGTGATCTCGAGGACCTTGCCCGTGATGGTGACGACGAAGGCCGTGTTCCCGATGATCTCGAACGTCGTCGGGCGATCCAGTCCGGACACCACGGGCCGGAACCGGCCGTGCCCGTCGGCCCGCATGAGCAGCCCGGTGTCCGGGGAGGCCGGGAACCCTTCCTTGCCCTCCTGGCCGGCATAGGGCCAGTCGCCCTGCGCCAGCCCGTACACGGTGTGCCCGCGGGCCTCGACGTCGACGAGCAGGGGCGCACCGGAGGCCACGCCGGCCACCGGCCCACCCGCACCACGGAGGGCGACGACCCGGCCCGTGGCGGGGACGTGCGGCACCGGTCCGGCCTGGCCGACGAGAACCCGATGGCCGGTGAGGGCGAGCCCCGTGGGCACGATGTCGGCAGCGAAGTCCCGGAACACGCTGATGTCACCGTCGAGGGACACCTGGAGGACCCGGTTGTGGTGCGCGTCGGTCACCAGGAAGCCGTGACGGTACGGCTGCATGGCGTAGGTGAACCCGCCGGGGATGAAGAACCCCGGGTGCTGCGGTGGGTTCGCCTCGCTCCAGGAGTAGATGTCGGCGACCAAGGTCGCCCGAGTCGTCCCGCGACCCACCCTGTCCAGCCGGTAGATGCCCTCGGCGGCCGGAGCGGCGGAGGACCCGATCAGGTCGGTCCAGAACTCGCTCACCCCGGTGACCAGGACATAGGGGGTGCGGCCCCGGAAGGCGATGTCGGCGACACCGCCGCCGACCACGCCCGGGATCGCCTTCGGCAGTCCGTCGGCGAACGTGGTCACCCTTCCGCGCCGGGGGTCGACCCGTCGGATCCGACCCGCGGTGGAGTCGGTGACGTACAGGTCGCCGTCGGGTCCGACGGTGCTGCCGGTGCTGCAGATGTCGTCGGCGCACGGGGCGTTGACGACCGTTGCGAGCTCGGTGACCTCGATGCGCTGGCGGGGATGCGCCTGCGCCGCAGTCACTCCGGTCAGTGCGACGACGGCGGTCATGGCCATGGCGGCCAGCCCCCTCGTGAGGTCGTGACGCTGCTGCTGGACCATGACCATCTCCTGATGGGTTGTGGGGTGCCCGACCCTCCACGCTCCGACGAACGCGCCCTCTCCGGCATCCGGCGAACCCCCTCAGAAAGGGAGCCTCGGCCCCTCAGATCGGTCCGGGCGCGCCGGGTCGGCTCACCGCTCGGGGATCCATCCAGGCGCCGGCACGCCGTTCCCGGTGTTGTCGTCGCACCGGACGTACTGGGTCCCGACGCGTTGGAGCGAGCACGTGCCGGTGTGTCCCACCGTGGCGGCCGCGGGTCCGGGGTCCTGCCGGGCGGCGGCCGGCCCCGGGCCGAGGGTGAGGGCCACGAGAGCGGCCGAGGTGGTCACGGCGAGGCCCCTCATGAGCCGAGGGGACCGTGGGTCGTGGTGGTGCTGGAACATGGTGGTCTCCTGCGGGCCGAGGTGTCTTCCGACTCCTCCACGGTCCTGTGGGTCCCACCCCACCCACATCCGGGGACCCCCCTCAGAACCCGCTGCCGTCCCCCGCAGATCCGCCCCCGCGCTCCTGCCCCGGCGTGCCCGCTCGGCCAGCTCGATGCGGTTCGCGACGCCGGTCTTCCGCAGGATGGTGGAGACGTGGCTGCTGACGGTCTTGTCGCTGATGAACAGGCGCGCGGCGATCTGTGTGTACGTCAGGCCGGCCAGCAGGCCGTCGAGGACCTCCGTCTCCCGCCGGGTGAGCGGCGGGCTGGCGGGCAGGACCACCGACCGCCCGGACGACGTGGGCGCGGCGGTGTCTCGCGGCAGGAGGGCGATGTGGGCCTGAGCGGCCAGGCTGTCGATGCGGTCCACGAGCGGTGCGGCGCCGAGGTCCGTCGCGACGGCGTGCGCCTCGGAGAGAGCCGCTGCCGCTCGGGTCCTGTCGTGCCCGCGGGTGAGCAGGTGGCGCGCGAGGCTGTAGCGGGCGCGGGCGTGGTCGTACCTCAGGCCGGCCGCCTCGGTGGCGGTGCAGGCCGCCTCCCAGAGCTCGTCCAGTGCGGCGCCGACGCCGGTGCACTCAGCCCGCTGGGCGGCGTGGAGCGCTGCGAAGGCGGGATGGACGACGTCGAGCCGGTTCACCGGGGCGAACGGCGGCGGGTCGTCACCGCGGGTGGCCTCGATGACGTCGAGGAGGCGGACTGCTTTCTGTCGCTCGGGACTGTCCGCAGGACGGTCGGCCAGCTGGGCGGCGGCCTGGGACGCGTGCACGAGCCACTCGTCGGCGTCCACCCGGCTGATGCGCACGACCTCGGCCATGTGCTGGGCGATCGTTTCCAGAGCGCCCATCGGGTCGTCCACCGCGAGGTCGACCTGGATCTGGGTGGGGATCAGGGGGTTGCCGACCGGAGGCACGTTGGGCGTCAGCTCCTCGGCACGACGCAGGTGCATGAAGGCCGCTGCACGTCTGCCCTCGAGGGCGCACAACAGGGCTGCGGCGCAGCGTGACTGTGCCGCGCAGTTGTCGCTGCGGGCGAACGTCAGCGTCTGCCGGACCATCGGCCGGGCCTCGTCCCAGCGGCCGAGCGCGAGGTTCCATCGGGTGGTGATGCTCCCGGCGAAGGCGGCGTCGTCGAAGGCCCCGGCGTCGCGCAGGGTCAGATAGGCGGAGGCCGCCATGTCGGCGGCCTCCACATAGCGTCCCGCAGCCTCGAGGCTGTTGCCGAGGAAGAGCGCGGACCAGCCGAAGAGCTGGATGTCGTCCACCTCCGACCCCACGGCGAACGCCCGTTGCGCATCCCGGACGCCGAGGTCGCTGCCCCACCGGCTCTGCGCCCTCGCGCCGTAGGCCCAGACGAGGGCTGGTGCGGTGCCGACCTGCTCCGCGAGCCGCACTGCGCTCTCGGCGTGTGCGGCGGCCCGGTCGCTGCCGACGAAGGTCTCGGCGAAGGCGAGCTGCGCGAAGGCGCGCGCTCGCTCCTCGCTGTGGGGCAGGGCTTCCGTGAGCGCGAGCACCTGTTGGGGCTCGCTCGTCGTGAGGTGCTGCGCCTCGCCCATTCGGCTGCGCACGAGGTGCAGCGCGAGCAGGAGCCGGGACTCCGGCAGGGGACCACCCCCGAGGTCTCCACCCGGGACAGGGCGTTCTCATAGTGCTCGAGGGCGTTGCGGTCATCGCCTGCGTCCTCGCAGGCCCGTCCCGCACGAGTCAGCAGACCGATGTCATCGACCGTCGCCTCCACCTGGGGGGACACCCTGTCCAGGACGGACACCGCGGTCGACAGGTGGCTCGCCTCCTCCTCCCGGGCCCGGATTGCTGCGGCCTCGTCGGCCGCCCGCAGCGACCAGGTGAACGCCAGGTCACTGTCCCCGGCCTCCATGTAGTGCAGCGCGAGGAAGTTGGCCCGGTCCCGCTCGTCGACACCGACCGCCGCCTGCCACCGCTCGGCCAGGTCGCTGTGCAGGTCGGCCCGCTCCTGGTCGCGGATGCCACCTGCGATGGTCTCGGCCAGCAGCGGATGTCGGAACCAGATCGCCCCGCTCTCGGTCTCGACCGTGATCCCCTGTGCCGCAGCCGCGTTCAACGCGGTGGTGGCGACCTCAGGTGGCACCCCGTGACGGGCCGCGAGGTCCCTGAGCACCGGGTAGGCCACCGGTGCGCCGGCCACCGCGAGGAGCTGGGTGACCCGACGACCGGACGGTGACAGACGGTGCCAGGACGCCGACAGGGCATCGGCCAGCCGACCGGCCTCGGGATGGCCGTCGTGGCCCGCTGACCGGGCCTCCCCGATGAGGAGGTCGGCCAGGTAGGGGTTCCCGCCGGAGCGGCGCAGGACGTCCTCGGCCCGGACCCCGGCCGCCTCCTGGCCGCCTCGGGCCAGGACCATCTCCTCCATCGTCCACGCGTCCATCCGCTCCAGCCGGAGGCGCGACACCGACGGCATCCGGAGGGCGTCGGCCAGCCAGCCGTGCAGGCGGTGGCCGTCGTCGAGGTCGGTGTCGCGGTACGTGCACAGGACGGCCAGCCGCTGGCCGGTGGTGAACCCCGCGACGAGGTAGGCCAGGACGTCCAACGAGCTCGGGTCGGACCACTGCAGGTCGTCGACCACCAGGACCGTCGGCCCGTCGGTCTGGAT